>NZ_SGXF01000016.1 GCF_004216775.1 Cuneatibacter caecimuris | reverse complement strand
CTCCTGAACCTCTTCAGGTCAAGCCCTCGACCGATTAGTAACAGTCAGCTACATACCTTACGGCACTTCCACCTCTGCCCTATCTACCTCGTCGTCTTCAAGGGGTCTTACTTCTTTTATAGAATGGGATATCTCTTCTTGAGGGGGGCTTCACGCTTAGATGCCTTCAGCGTTTATCCCGGCCCGACTTGGCTACTCGGCCATGCACTTGGCAGTACAACCGATACACCAGCGGTCAGTCCATCCCGGTCCTCTCGTACTAAGGACAGCTCCTCTCAAATATCCTACGCCCGCGCCGGATAGGGACCGAACTGTCTCACGACGTTCTGAACCCAGCTCGCGTACCGCTTTAATGGGCGAACAGCCCAACCCTTGGGACCTTCTCCAGCCCCAGGATGCGATGAGCCGACATCGAGGTGCCAAACCACTCCGTCGATGTGAACTCTTGGGAGTGATAAGCCTGTTATCCCCAGGGTAGCTTTTATCCGTTGAGCGATGGCATTCCCACTTAATACCACCGGATCACTAAGCCCTACTTTCGTACCTGCTCGAGACGTCCCTCTCGCAGTCAAGCTCCCTTCTGCCTTTGCACTCTTCGAATGGTTTCCAACCATTCTGAGGGAACCTTTGGGCGCCTCCGATACCCTTTCGGAGGCGACCGCCCCAGTCAAACTCCCCACCTGACATTGTCCACCAGCCGGCTAACGGCTGCATGTTAGAAACCCAATACTGTAAGGGTGGTATCCCAACAGCGGCTCCATGGCAACTGGCGTCACCATTTCTCTGCCTCCCACCTATCCTGTACATACAATACCGAGTCCCAGTATCAAGCTAGAGTAAAGCTCCATGGGGTCTTTCCGTCCTGGCGCGGGTAACCAGCATCTTCACTGGTATTTCAATTTCACCGGGTGCATTGTCGAGACAGCGCCCAAATCATTACGCCTTTCGTGCGGGTCGGAACTTACCCGACAAGGAATTTCGCTACCTTAGGACCGTTATAGTTACGGCCGCCGTTTACTGGGGCTTAAGTTCAATGCTTCGTTTCCTAACATCTCCCCTTAACCTTCCAGCACCGGGCAGGCGTCAGCCCATATACCTCACCTTTCGGTTTCGCATAGACCTGTGTTTTTGCTAAACAGTTGCTTGGGCCATTTCTCTGCGGCCATATCTCTATGGCACCCCTTCTCCCGAAGTTACGGGGTCATTTTGCCGAGTTCCTTAACAATGCTTCTCCCGCCGGCCTTAGGATTCTCTCCTCATCCACCTGTGTCGGTTTACGGTACGGGTACAATCAGAACAATAGCGGCTTTTCTTGACAGCTAGCTCACCGGCTTCGCTACTTATTTTTCGCTCCGCTTCACGTCTTCGGATTGCCAGACGGTTTTTCCTATCTGACTCCTACCCCGCTTGCACCAGGCTTTCCTTTCCTGGCTCCGGCTTTCTCTCTGTGTCCCCACAGTTCTGTCTGATTGCAGTACTGGAATCTCAACCAGTTTTCCATCGACTACGCCTTCCGGCCTCGCCTTAGGTCCCGACTCCCCCAGGGCAGATCAGCTTTACCCTGGAATCCTTGGATATTCGGCCGTATGGATTCTCACCATACTCTCGCTACTCATTCCGGCATTCTCTCTTCTTAGAAATCCACA
>NZ_SGXF01000015.1 GCF_004216775.1 Cuneatibacter caecimuris | reverse complement strand
CAATCGAGTAGGGGGAATTTAATCCCCCTCTCACACCACCGTACATGCCGTTCGGCATACGGCGGTTCAACATAACTTCAAAGTATGGCGTTCCATGTAATAATCATAGCAACTTACAAGCCCCGCCTGTGACAGTTTTTCTTTTGAGATTGCCCTGACTACACATGTTTTGGTCACTATCCATTGGTAGCGGTTGCCGCAGTATGCCGTCACTCTTGCCAGGTCTTTTCCTATTCCCAGCTTCTGCAATCCCCATTGCCGTTTTGACGGTACCTTCCATTCCTTCCAGATGATTACTCTTAGCCTTGTACGCAAATGAGCGTCTATATCATTCATCGCTGTTTTCATTGAGCCTAACGCAAAGTAGTTTATCCACCCTCTGATTACCCTGTTCAGCTTCTGTACCCTTTCCGCAAATGCCATGCTCTGGCTTCTGTTTGTCAGTTTCTTTAACGTTCGTCTGAATTTTGCCACGGTTTCCCCGTGCGGTCTGCATTTCCATTCCTTCGCCTTTGGGTCTTTGTAAAACCCAAAGCCCAGATATTTCAGCTTGCTCGGTCTTGTGATATGCGTCTTTTCCGCATTTACCTTTAGTCCGAGTTTCCTCTCTATCCAGTCTGTAATGGAATACATGACACGTTTGGCACTTGCTTCGCTTCTGACTGCTATCACACAGTCATCCGCATATCTTACGAATCGTAGTCCTCTCTTTTCCAACTCTTTGTCCAGTTCATTCAGCATGATGTTTGACAGCAGCGGTGACAGATTTCCGCCTTGCGGCGTTCCTCTGTCCGTCTTTTCATATCTGCCCTGAATCATGACGCCTGCTTTCAGGTATTTTCGTATCAGCGATTCCGTATCTCCGTCATTTATGATGTTGTGTACGAGGCTCATCAGTTTATCCTGCGGTACATTGTCAAAGAATTTCTCTAAGTCAATGTCCACTATCCACTCATACCCCTCATTTAAGAATACAAGCATTTCCCTGATTGCCATTTCACAACTTCGATTCGGACGGAATCCATAACTGTTCTCTGAAAACAGCGGTTCACACATCAGGCTTATGACCTGCGCTATCCCCTGCTGGATTACTCTGTCCATGACTGTCGGTATTCCGAGTTTCCGTTTACTTCCGTTAGACTTTGGTATCTCTACCCGTCTTACCGGTTGGGGTGCATAACTTCTTTTTCTGATTTGTTCTTTGATACTTTCCCAGTTCTCACGGATATATCCGTCGAGTTTATCAATCTCCATGCCGTCCACGCCTCCTGCGCCTTTGTTGGCACAAACTTTCTTATACGCTTCGTTCATGTTCCTCTTGTCCAGTATCTTTTCCAGCAATTCTGACATACTTTGTGTGCTTCGCTCCTTTCCGCTCCCTGTGATAACTCCTATGTTGCGCGTTTACGGCTCCTATACGTTTCGCCTACATCCACTTGTCGGATATTCACAGGTACATACATTCGTCTGCACGATTACGTTGTTCAGCCCTTTGGCTTATCTCTGGCTTTCAAAGACTGCCTACTATGGCTTCTGCTGACTTCTCACAGTTCGTTGTTACTACGGCTAATGGTGCCGCCTGTGAGACCTCACGGGATAAGTCCGTGTTCTTTCCTCGTCTACCCTCCTGATTTACGCTCATGGGTTACGGCTACCTTTAGGGCTTCGCTGCATTGAGCCAGCTTACCCACCATAAGCGCCTT
>NZ_SGXF01000013.1 GCF_004216775.1 Cuneatibacter caecimuris | reverse complement strand
TGTGTGCGCCCGGCGGCGCACGTTTCTAACCGGTGCAAGTCCGGAATCCGCCCGGTAGTGGGAAGGATATAGCCGAAGGCAAGGGTGTCCATCGTGAGGTGGAATCTGAAGGAAGCTGGATATGGGGAACATACTAACCCATGGGCAAACCTCTGGTCTGACGAACAGAAACCACATAAGAGGCTATGCATGAGGATAAGGCTGCACAGCAAGTCGAAGTCCAATAACTACACGGAATCATGTATGGTAAATGTGGCAGATAGATGGAGGGAAAGAAACGTGTGGTACCCGGGGAGGTCTGTGCGGTATGCCCCGAAAAGGACAACCATTATCGAGAGGTAATGCTGAACGCACAGAAGTCAGCAGAGGTCATAGTAGTCGAGAGATGAAGGACCAAATCAATAGGAGTCTTTAGTACAACCGGGAAAGGAGGAAAGAACATTGGGTTCAGAAAACAGAGAAAGCTGCTCACAAAGAGATAGCGCGGAACGTGAAAGGTATGTGAGAGCGCACCGTTCTTTCCGCCGGATATGGAAGGAAAGGGACAGTGCACAGCCGGAACTTTTGGAGAGGATACTGGATAAGGACAACCTGAACAGAGCCTTCAAGAGAGTAAAGGCAAACAAGGGTGCGCCGGGAATCGACGGAATGACCGTAAAGGAAGCCGGAGCATACCTTCGGGAGAACCAGAAAGAACTTATCGGAAGAATCAAAAGGGGAAAATATACCCCGGCTCCGGTAAAACGAGTGGAAATCCCGAAACCAGACGGTGGAATACGAAAGCTTGGTATTCCAACAGTCAAAGACCGTATATTCCAGCAAGCCATAACACAACAGCTCATGCCAGTCTATGAGCCGTTATTCTCGGAGAACAGCTATGGCTATCGACCGGGAAGAAGCGCAAAAGACGCCATCTTGAAAGTGAAGGAGTATGCAGAACAGGGATATACCCATGCAGTGACATTAGACCTGTCGAAATACTTTGATACACTTAACCACGAAATGCTCCTGAATATCTTACGAAGGAATGTAAAGGACGAAAGGGTAATCCAGTGGATTAAGAGATACTTAAAGAGTGGTGTCATGGAAAACGGTGTAGTCATGGAAACCGAAGAAGGATCGCCGCAGGGCGGAAACATCTCACCACTGCTGGCAAATATCTATCTGAACGAGTTCGACCAGGAGTTTGAGAAGCGGGGAGTGACATTTGTACGCTATGCAGACGATATTGTGCTGTTAGCTAAAAGTGAGAGAGCCGCAAAGAGATTACTGGAATCCAGCACGAAATATCTGGAGAAAACACTGAAACTGAAAGTGAATCAAAAGAAAAGTCGTGTGGTAAGTGTGTTTGCAAACCGAAATTTTAAGTTTCTTGGCTTCACATTGGGAAAGAACGGGAAGGGCATATATGTCCGGGTTCATGGGAAGTCATGGAAGAAGATGAAGACAAAACTGAAAGAGCACAGTTCCCGAAGGTCTTGTCAGAGCATACGCCCTTCATTGGAAAAGATAGAAGTATTCATGCGAGGATGGCTGAATTACTATGGGATTGCGGATATGAAGAGCAGGATAGAAACCCTCAATTCATGGCTGTATCACAGAATCCGCATGTGTATATGGAAACAGTGGAAGTTACCCAAAACAAGGAAAAGAAACCTAATGAAACTCGGGATACCTGAATATTTTGCACATCAGGCGGCGAATAGCCGCAGAAAGTATTGGTATGTATCGGGAATGGGAGCGGTCAATAGAGCATTAACACGAGAAAGACTGATAAACAGTGGATTCTATGATCTAGCCACTGCCTACCAGTCTGTGCACGTCAACTATTGAAACCGCCGTGTACCGAACGGTATGCACGGTGGTGTGAGAGGACGGGAGTTAATCACTCCCTCCTACTCGATTG
>NZ_SGXF01000012.1 GCF_004216775.1 Cuneatibacter caecimuris | reverse complement strand
AATTATATATATCTTTTTGACTATCTTTTTATATCTTCTTAAATGTCCGCAAAGCCTTATTTTATCGGCTCTACGGGCATTTTGCTTTTGTGGTAAACCTCACATATCTAGGCTTATCTTCTTATATTTTCTCTATCAAACGTGGTTAAAATCGTGGTAAATACTTCTATGCAATTAGACGCTGAACCTCTGATTTTGCGGTATCTATGGACGCATGAGCGTACCAGTTCATTGTGATACTGATGTTTGAATGTCCCATGATATACTGTAAATCTTTCGGGTTCATGTTTTTGCTTGCCAATCTTGTGCAGAACGTATGGCGTAGCGTGTGCGGTGTGATATGTGGCAAGGGATTGTCCTCGTGGTGCTTGTTGTATTTCTTTACCATACGGACAAAAAGCATACTGTAATCAATCGCAACTTTTGGCTTGCCTTTGGGATTGACAAATAAGAAGTTGCCCCGTCCGTCTATCACAAATGGTTCTGCCTTTGGGCGTTTCTTCATAACCCGTTGAAATGCCTGTATCGTTTCTTTGCTTAATGGCACTTGCCTTGTTCCGCTCTTTGTCTTAGGCGTTTCAATGTAATAACCCTGTTCCTTGCTCTTTAGTAACTGGTGGTCGATAATCACAACCTCATTCTTGAAATCAATATCGGCTACTGTCAGTCCGCACAGTTCCGAGATACGAAGTCCTGTCTTTAACAGTATCAGTACATCATCGTAATACTTATGATACACGTTGTCCGTCTTGATGAATGACAGTAGTGCTTGTTCCTGTTCTTCTGTCAATGCGACTTTCTCTTTGGTATCATTTTCTAAGACTTCACTCAACTTGAAATCAAAAGGGTTTTTCCTTACACAGTCGTCTTGTATGGCGATATAGAATGACGCTTTTAACGAGCGTTTATGGTTGTTAATGGTGTTATAGGAAAAGCCTTTGTCTTTCATGCGTAACGCCCATTCCTTAGCGTCAGAGGGTTTTATCGTATCAATGCTCCTAGCACCTAACTTGTCCTCTTTCAATAACCGCATGAGTTGTTCCCGTTGTTTGTGTGTGCTTTTCTTCACGTTTGCCCTCTGTGCGTTCTGTTTGGCGTAGAGTTGGCAAAGCGTCATTTTCTTGCCTGTGCTGTCGATACCGTCCTCAATATCCCGTCTTATCTGCTGTTCCAGTTCACGAAGTGAGGGTTTTTCCCGTTTTCCCTTTGGTGTCGGGTCGGTGGGTGTCAATCTCCAAGCATACACATATTTTGTTTTTCCAAATGCGTCCACATATTTATATAAGTATTTTCCGTCTGTTCGTTGGCTCTCTCCAGTATGCAGGATACGTCCTTTGCTATCCCGTCTTTTTTCTTTCATGGTGTCTGCTCCTTTCCTTGTTGGAAAGAGCCTTGATATGACTTGTGTTCATCATAACACATACAAGGCTCATTTGCATTAGATTGCGTCTAATTTATCAATAACCTTTTCAAACTGTCGGCGTTTAATCTGTATGCGGTTGCCATTCATAATGAGCCAGCCAGCGTCCTTGTTTTCCTCTGCCAATCGTCTTAGCTTGTTTTCTCCGATACGGAAATACTTAGACGCTTCTTCAATGGTAAGGGTGTATTTTTCCCATACGGGAATATCGTTGTTATTCATCAGATCCCCCCTTTCCCTTGTTTCGTGTCATACTGAATATAGGGGATAAGGTCGGTGCGGTTTATCCTCTGTAAATGTGCAGTTAGTTTACTGGAAAGGGAAGTGCTGTATCTTGCCTTGTCAAGCATAGTTCCCACTTTTTCAAGTCCACCTAATGCGTCATGTTCTTCTAAGAAGTAAAAACTTTTGACAGCGGAAATCACGCCACCCTCTGTGAGCCATTGCTGTGTTTCTTCAAGGGAATTATATGGTTTTGATACTTGCAGTTTCAAGACTTCCACAGCCCCTAAAAAGCGTTCCCAAAACCGACACGTTTTCCACCTGCTTTTATTACTTTCGTTTCTGTTTGCTACGACAAAGCGTAGGTTGTTTGCCAATAGTCCGAAAGCCAGTTCCCCAAGTTCCAGCGGTCTGTCCTTGAACGTCATGGCAAAGGCATGAGCCTTATCATCACGCAGTTGCATTTCTGTCCGTTTCCAACTGCCGACTTCATCAAGCGTCTTATTATATTTTGAACAGACTTCCTTATCCTTGTCATAAAAGCGGTAGGACAATCCCGATTTCCCAGCACCGATATAAACAGTTTTTGCGGTGTCGAAATCGTCAAACTTGCTTTCATCAAAGTAGTAGCCCTCACTATTGGAGATAAATTCCTCTTTTTCGCATTTTTTCTTTATCTGCTCTATGGTAAAGAATGGCTTATCGTTCTTATCATCAATGGCAATATCAAGCCTTGTGAAGTGGAAATTATCCAGTCCGTATCTTCTTTCACAATGTTTGAACATATCCCCAAAGGTATAGTTTCTGCTGTTGAGAATACGGAAAATATCATCACAACCTCTGCCAGTCATAACAAGATAACAGCCTAACCCTTGTGGGTTGTCCTCTGTCTTTCTTGCGTCCCCCGATACATAAATATCTCCAATCTCCCAGCGTATCTGATAAGTCTTGAATTTTACGGTTGCCGGATAGACATTGAAAATGTCAGTCGGTAACTCTAAAATGTGTGTGATTACATCTTCTGCGGTTGCGGTTTCAAATACAATGCTGATGTAATCAATCTTAACGGAT
Source organism: Cuneatibacter caecimuris (assembly GCF_004216775.1). Lineage (GTDB taxonomy): Bacteria > Bacillota > Clostridia > Lachnospirales > Lachnospiraceae > Cuneatibacter > Cuneatibacter caecimuris. The sequence continues at coordinate 2,122 of NZ_SGXF01000012.1, read as the reverse complement.
AAATTTTCGTGTGTTGCGATACTTCATTACTCCTTTCGTATGCCCCGATTTTTTGCGGGGTATAAATTGCATTTTTTCCTTTATTTATCACAGTTTCTAGGTACTATGACATGTATACGCAGGGCGGTGTTACATATACGCCCTTTACGAACGCCTAAAGGCGTTCCCTTTCTTCCTGTGTCTGATCCGTTCTTAACGCTCACGAGCCTTTGGGAGGCTCGTGGCTAAACGGAACAGCCCCAGTCAGAAACCCGATTTTCAGTCTGATAGTCCATGCTTATTCATGCTGTCAAAGTGAAAATATATCTTCTCTATGCCTACTCAAGCGTGTGATTGACCCTAGTGTGCTTAATCACTCTATCTAATACGATAATAACGCCATTAGAATTACTTGTCAAGAAGTTTTAATTGACTTTTTGATGTATATTAAGTATGATATGCTTATAAACACCAAGAAAAGCAACGAAAGGAGCGGTTATACTAAGTTATGGAGGGTTATATAAAGAAAATCAGTTTCTTAGGAGAGAACATACAGACCATAAGAAAACACAGAGGAATGAAACAACAGGAACTTGCAGACAAAATCGGTATCAATATGCAGAGCCTTTCCAAAATTGAACGAGGTGTGAATTATCCTACCTTTGATACGCTGGAAAAGATAATGGACGTGCTGGGTGTAACGCCCAATGAATTATTATCGGGAGAATGGAAGTATGTTAATCAAGCCGAAAAGGAAGTCTGCCAGTTTTTAAGAATTGAAGAACGACTAAATGCAGAACTAAAACATGGGCATTATGACAACTTCTTTGACAGCGAGGAAGAATGGCTGGAATATGAGCTAGAAAAGTTACGGAAATATATTACCGATTACATCAACGGGAAAAGCATTGTAGCGTCCGACCTTTATCCAATCAAAGAATTTATCCAGCATTTGAAGTTTCAAAAACTGTTAAACCGCTATGATGATTTATACAGTATGGATATGTTCGGGGAAAGCATAGAGGGACATAAATATAGGACACCTTATCAAGTCGTGAAAATGATAAACCCCAATTCAAAAGAAGATATGGAACTGTTACGGAAAGTATTGAGAAATAACCATTTTGATGATGAGGACGAGTAATCTTTTTCCTCTTGCGAGAAGATACAGCAAACAAAAAGCCCGATCAAGAGTGCAAGCACCACCAATGGTGGCAAGGCTCTTGACAGGGCTTTTTCTTTTCTGTGTTGGGTAATCAAGAGGAAGAAAGAAAACGTGTGCATTTTTAAAGATTAGAAAAATGATAAGGCTATAATGATTTTTATTGTGGCGGATATATGGAACTGTTATAATATGGGTATGAAGAAACGGATAAATTGAAATTTGTGGAGGAAAAAGATAATGGCAAAAGAAAAAGGTTCATTCAAAGAATTTCTATCGGCAATCGCGCCAGAACACCAAGCGTTTGTCGAGAAACTTAATACCAAACTTATTGAGCAGGGCTGTGACCTTGTAATAAAGGAAGCAAAAAGCGGTTACACCGCTTCATACCAACTAGAGAAGAAAACAGTAATGAATTGGGTGTTTCGCAAGACAGGTGTTTTTGCACGGATTTACGGAGACAACGCTGGAAAGTATGAGGATATAATCGCTTCGCTTCCTGCTGATATGCAAAAGAAAATGACTACTTCTCGTGACTGCAAGAGACTGATTGACCCTAATGCCTGTAGTGATACCTGTGTGAAAGGTTTTGTTTATGCCTTGAATGGCGACACACATAAAAAATGCCGTAATGACGGAATGCTCTTTGTACTGACAAATGAAACAGCGGAGCATATAGCTGGGCTGGTCTGTGCAGAGGTTAATGTGCGTAAGTCAGCTTTATAACGACAGAAAAGTTAAGAACAATAAATCCCAGTTTGACAACTTCATATCCATACACACCAAGCAGTTAGTCTTAGGATTGACTGCTTTTTTAACAAAAAACACCAATTTAGGTGTCTTTTAGTGTAATTTTTAATGTCATATCAAGGCTCATTCAATCGTGGTAAATTCGTGGTAAAATGAGTGTTTTTCTATACTTCAAAATGCTTGAAAGTGTAGTATTTTTGCGGATAATCAAAAATTAGATATAAAATTTAT
>NZ_SGXF01000011.1 GCF_004216775.1 Cuneatibacter caecimuris | reverse complement strand
TGGAACGCCATACTTTGAAGTTATGTTGAACCGCCGTATGCCGAACGGCATGTACGGTGGTGTGAGAGGGGGATTAAATTCCCCCTACTCGATTGTGTAATACTGTGATCCTCAGCATCAAAACTTTCCAAAGAGTTCTTTTTCGCTTAGCGATAAAACTCTGTTCCATAGATTTCCCGGAAGATTTCCTGAAATTCTGCCGTCTGAAAGACCTGAAAGGCAAAAATGATATATCCTACCGCCAGCACCATGCTGAGGATGGAGAGAATCAGTCCTGCGATGGCAAGGCCGTGCATTTTCTGATTCCTGCGGGAAAGGATTGCCAGCACAAGACCGGCCGCGCCCATGGGGATGGCTGAATAAATGCACCAGCAGGTGCAGAGCGAAAGAAGCCCCAAAACAAAAGAGGCGATGGCCATGCCGTTGGGGCCGGTTGGCTGCTGAGGTCCCTGCCCGTAGGGATTTTGTCCGTAAGGGTTCTGGCCATAAGGTCCTTGTCCGTAGGGATTTTGCTGTCCGTAAGGGTCCTGTCCGTACCCCGGCTGATCATAAGGATTCTGTCCGTAAGGGCCCTGCTGACCGCCGGGGCCGTCGTTTCTGCCCTGTTCCGGGTCCTGCTGCTCATAAAAATTATGGTTATCCATTATGTACTTACTCCTTTCTGATACTGCGAATATGTCTCAGTATATCATGCAGTGAAAAAAATGACAAGGTTTGGTTTTGGGGGAATAAATGATTCCACTTATCAGAAAAGAAGAAAGAGATATAATGAACTTGTATTACCGGGAATAGGCCGTGGAGCAGGACTGTCAGTCTGCGCAGCGTCGGTGTATTCTCAAAAATTAAAAGTGAGGGCAAGCATATGAAGGGGATGAAAAAAAGAGTATTGTACTTTTTGGCCGCTTTATCAATAGCGGTCACGTCAATACCCGGTACGCCTGTAAAGGCAGGAGGAAATGGAACGGTGGGCAGAGCGGGCGGAGGCGCGGAAAAACCGCTGAAGCTGCAATACCTGTCTCCGGCCAATAAAGGGACAGATGAAAGAAATAACTGGGAGCGTTGGGCGCTGCCTCTGGGGAACGGGCATATGGGCGCCATGGTCTTTGGCAGGACCGATACGGAGCGGGTTCAGCTGAATGAAAAAACGCTCTGGTCCGGCGGCACCGGAGGGGCAGATGACGAAGCGGGCGGAGAATATGAAAAACGCGATCCGCTAAGCGACGCCTTCGGAAATGTGGACGCTGCCGGAAGCGGGGCGATGGACGCCTACATAGATAAGCTGTTCTCAGACTATTACAGCGGATCGTCTGCGGCGAATAATCCCGCCCAGAGCGGAGCGCTGAAGATCCTTCCCAATAACCGTTCCGCATTGGGTGATTATCTGAACTTTGCGGAGATGTATCTGGATTTTGATCATCAGAATGCCGGCAATTACAGAAGAGAACTGGATTTAAGGACGGCCTTGTCAACAGTCTCCTATGATTCTGACGGCGTTCATTTTACGAGAGAAACATTCATCAATTACCCGGATAATGTGCTGGTCTATAAAGTGACCGCAGACAAAGCAGGGAGCATTGACCTGGTGCTGCGGCCGGAAATCGCGGATCTGGGGACCAAAAGCAGCGGATCTCATTCTAAAAAAGTGACAAGGGAAGGAACTGTCGTAGCAGACGAGTCTTCTCAGACTGTTACCATGCAGGGAACAGTGGTAAATAATGGCATGAACTTTGCCGGAAAATTTAAAGTAGTCAATGAAGGAGGAACAGTCACCGCGCAGAATCCGGCGGTCAGCGCTCACCCCAATTCAAAGGGTCAGCTGACTGTACAGGGGGCGGACAGCGTGCTGATCTATGTAACGCTGGCTACCAATTACAAAAATGAATATCCCAATTACAGGCAGGAAGCTCCGGACTATGCCATGACAAATGCGGCGGAGCGGTTAGAAAACGCTTCCGCAAAAGGATATGATGTTTTAAAGAAAGAGCATCTTGAAGACTATCAGAAACTTTTCTCCAGAGTGGAGTTGGATTTGGGAGGCTCCTATCAGGAAAATGAAGAGACAGACCAGCTCCTGGCCGCCTGGAAATCTGCTTCGTCATCAGGAGCGCAGAACCACTATCTGGAGGAACTGTATTTCCAGTATGGACGCTACCTGCTGATCGCAGCTTCCAGGGAGGATTCTCTGCCCAGCAACCTTCAGGGAATATGGAATGACCGTACATTTGCAGACTGGCAGTCAGACTACCACACCAATATCAACCTGCAGATGAATTACTGGCCTGCATTCACTACAAATCTGGCGGAAACAGGGATGTCCCTGGTGAATTATGTGGATTCGCTTCAGGAACCGGGAGCCGAGACAGCCAGAAAGTTATTTGGAACGGAGAACGCATGGATGGTCAACTGCAGCGCAAACGCGCTGGGCTTTACCGGAAATATTAATTCCAGCGCTTCTTTGGCCACTACTGCAAATGCATTTATTTTACAGAATGTCTATGACTACTATCAGTACACCCAGGATAAATCCACGCTGCAGAATCAGATTTACCCGATGATGAAAGGCGCGAGCAATTTCTTCCTGCAGACGCTGCAGAACGGACGAACGGATGCTGATTCGGACAAACTGTTTATGGTTCCTTCTTTTTCTTCTGAACATGGGCCCTGGACCGTGGGAGCCACTTTTGATCAGCAGCTGATCTACATTCTATTTGAAGAAACACTGGATGCAGCGGATGAACTGGGAATTCAGGATGATTTTACCAGTCAGCTGAAGGACGCCATGGAAAGGCTGTATCCCATGGTGCTTGGAGATGACGGCCAGATCAAGGAATGGCAGCAGGAAGGAAAATATAACCGGTATGCGGATAAACCGGGGCAGAAGATCGGGGATGACGCGCACCGCCATAATTCCCAGCTGATCGCGCTGCATCCGGGAAATCTGATAACCACTGAGACGCCGGAACTGATGGAAGCCGCAAAAACAACGCTGAAGCTTCGCGGAGACGGGGCCACCGGCTGGTCTATGGGCCAGAAATTCAATATGTGGGCAAGGCTTCAGGATGGCAACCACGCATATAATAATCTGTTTAAAAACCTGATGAAGAACGGCACAGCCACGAATTTATTCGACCTGCATCCGCCGTTCCAGATCGACGGCAATTATGGCGGAACGGCAGGGATCGCGGAGCTGCTGATGCAGAGCCATGCAGGATATGTTTCCATCCTTCCGGCCCTTCCGGACGAATTATCTTCCGGTTCTGTAAAAGGGCTGGTAGCGGAAGGCAATTTTGTCGTGGATATTGATTGGAATAATAAGAAAGTTTCAAATCTTCAGATTACGTCCAGAAGCGGAAACACACTTTCCCTGAAATGCGGAGTGATCGGCGAGGTGACGGACCTTACATCCGGCGCCCGGATCACAGAGATTTCCCAGGATTCCAATGGCGCTGTTTCGTTTGCCACAACGGCGGGGCACACTTACCAGATTGTCACGGGAGAGGCACAGGACCTCAGGGCTGCGGAAGCAGTTGTATCTGAGGTTCAGGCGCAGGGGATTGTTTCCTGTGAGTATACTACAGAAACAGGAAAAGAATTTGACGAAGCTTTTCTGGCCCTGAAGAGAATGACCGAGCAGAAGAATTACGTGGCGTCTGATGTGCAGAAAAGTATAGACCGCCTGTTGAATGCGGCGGAAGCGCTGCAGATGCGGGAGGGCGGCGCTTATCAGACGGCTGTGATTCTGCGTTTCCTGGAAAATGCAGCTGCTGTAGTGAATGAAGATGCAGAAAACCGGTGGCGCCAGAAGATTGAATATGACAGAGCTGATTTAATTGAGGAATTGGAGCAGGGTTCTTCTGATGCGGAGGCCATGCTGGCAAAAGCAGAGGCTTTGCTGAAAACCGGAAATGAGATTGCAGGGTACTCTGATTACAGAATTACGCTGTACGATTTGATCAAGAAGGCGAAATCAGTAGAACAGGGCGGCCGGGAAGACGAGCTGTGGAAAGAGTATCAGGAAGCAGTTGAGAAGGCAGCTGATGTGTTTGCTGATCCCGGCGCTTCGGAAGATAAGCTGAGAGAAGCGGGCGCGGCTTTAAAAGAAGTAATCAAAACAATAGAAAGTGTATACACCATTCTGGCATCCGCAGAAGGAGAAGGCGCTATCGACCCTTCCGGGGAAGTGACTGTGTTGGGAAAAGGCAGCCAGAAATTCACGGTGACTCCCGGGGAAAACAGCGAGATACTGGATGTGCTGGTGGACGGAAAATCTGTAGGGCCGGTCAGCGAGTACACGATTTCTGATATGAAGAAGGACATGACGGTTACAGCGATTTTCCAGAGCCGTGCGGGACAGGAAACAGCAGAAGAGATTTTGCTGGACAACGCCATTGCCCGGGCTGAAAAATTGCAGAAAGAGCATTATTCGGAAGCGAGCTGGGACGTGCTTCAGACGTCTCTGGAAGCTGCGAAAAACGTGGACCGGAACGACTCGGAAGAAATGAACCGCAGGGCTGAGGCACTGCTGGATGCAATGGACGCTCTGTATATTTGGGGTGAGGCGGTCCGCACAGAGGCGGAAAGCGGGGTGTATCCGGTAGAGAATTTCTCTTCTTCCACTGTTTATAATGATCCCCAGTATTGGGGCGATCAAGAACTGAACGGCCGGAAGGTTGTGGGCGGGTACCCTGAAAGCGGACCAAAAGCAGCCAGCGGTTCTGCCAGCAAAAACGGAGAGTGGTCTCTGCAGAAGTACGATAACGTTTCAGCAGGGGCGCAGGTGCTCTCAAAGACAGACCAATCCTGGGTGAAATTTGGATTTGAGGGGAACCGCGTCAGGTTTATCACAGAAAAAGCAGTGCAGGGCGCCAAAGTGGATGTATATATTGACGGCAGGCTGATCACTGCTCTGGATTGTTATACCAGCTCTTCCAGCGAGAACCCCAGAGGCGTGGTTGTATTTGACAGCCAGGATTATCCTGAAATAGACTGGGGAGGCAGCAGCGCCCATGAATTAAAATTAGTGGGCAATAAGCATGGCAGCTACAGCAATCCCATCTTCCGGGTAGACGCTTTTGACGAATATCCGGATCAAACTAAAGTTGCCGTCACAAAAGACCTGGCGAAACTGGTGGCAGAATACTCTGTTTTGGAAGAAGCGGAATATACTGCAGAAACCTGGTCTGCGTTTGCGGATACCCTTGAAAAAGCAAAAGGACTCCTGAACGCCGGAATTGCCGGGCAGGAGGAAGTCAATACGGCAGCGAAAGAGCTTCAGGATGCACAGGAGAAACTTCAGGCGGCAAACAAAGTGATTACAGCAGTCACGGAACTTATGCCTGTTACAGTTCCGCTGGAGACGACGGCGGATGAGCTGAGGAAAGCGCTTCAGGACAGCGTGGTAGTGACGGCGGGAGACGCGAAGGTCCGCGTGGAGGTCAGCTGGGATCTGAGCGGATTTGACGGCCGGAAAGCGGGAGAAATTGAACTCAAGGGTAATCTGGTGCTGCCGGAAGGATCAGAGATCAGCAATGAAAATAACATGACGGCATCAGTGACGGTGACGGTAGAGAAAGGAAAAGCTGTCATTACGCTGGGGAATTTGATACAGACAGAAGGAAGCGTAACTCCTGTTACAGCTGTGACAGAACCAGAGGGGCTGAAGGTAGCAATCCTTTATAACGGGGCTCCTGAACTTCCCGCGGATCCGGGCGAATACAGGGTGGAAGCTTCGGTTGCGGATGATAATTATGAAGGCAGCGCAATCGGCGTCCTGATTATTGAAAGCAGGCCTACAGAAGCTGAGAGCAGCGCGGAGGAGACAAACCCTCCGGAAACAGAGAGCAGCGCGGAAGAGACAGACCCTGCAGAAACAGAGAGCAGCGCGGAAGAGACAGACCCTGCAGAGACAGAGAGCAGTACAGAAGAGACAGACCCTGCAGAGACAGAGAGCAGTACAGAAGAGACAGACCCTGCAGAGACAGAGAGCAGTACGGAAGAGACAGATCCTGCAGAGACAGAGAGCAGCTCAGACGAAACAGACCCTGGGGAGTCTGCGGCCAGTACTGAGGAAAGCCAGATCACACCGCCCACTGGGGACGCCACAAACAATAAGCGGCCGGCAGCAGTGATGGTGATCGCGTTGATCGCATTGGCTGGCTCGGCTGCAGGAATGCAGATCGCCGGAAGAAAAAGAAAGACAGATAGAAAATAATTGAAAGAAATAGCGCTGAGAAATTGAGAAAAACCGGTAGCCTGTATCGATGAGTTTTATAACTGATACAGGAAACCGGTTTTTCTGCTTGATAAGCCTCTTCTTCAGCAGAAAAGATGACAGGAGCAGTTGTATCAGAAGGAAAAATTTGTTATACTGAAAAAATATCTGAAAGAAGGGGTAAAAATGAATATTATACAGGAATTATCGGAAGAGCTGCAAATTCGCCGGGAACAGGCGGAGGCAGTTGTAAAATTAATTGATGAAGGAAATACCATTCCTTTTATCGCTCGTTACAGAAAAGAAGCTCACGGAGGGCTGAACGATGAAGTGCTCCGCAGCCTGGAGGAGCGGCTGCGCTATCTTCGCGGTCTGGAAGAAAAAAAGGCCCAGGTTCTGGCTACTATTGAGGAAATGGGTTCACTCACGCCGGAACTGAAGGAGCAGATCGAAAAGGCCAGGACCCTTGTGGCGGTGGATGATTTGTACAGGCCTTACCGGCCAAAGAGAAGGACCAGAGCGTCCGCCGCAAAGGAAAAGGGGCTGGAACCCCTGGCAAATGTGCTGCGGCTGCAGCGGCTGACAGTATCTCCGCTGGAGGAGGCCTGGAAATATGTGGACCCGGAGAAAGGAGTGGCGTCAGCGGAAGACGCGCTGGCAGGCGCTATGGATATCCTGGCGGAACAGACCGCCGACGATGCGGAATACCGCGCCTATATCCGAAAGGCCACCAGAGAAGAGGGCCGCCTCTGCTCGGAAGCAAAAGACGATGCCGCCCAGACCGTCTATGAACAGTATTATCATTACGAAGAGCCGGTAAAAAAGGCGGCGGGGCACCGGGTTCTGGCCCTGAACCGGGGAGAAGCGGAGAAAGTGCTCACGGTCCGGGTGGAAGCGCCGGAAGAACGGATTCTGCAGTATTTAAAAAAGAAGGTCATTACCGGCAAAAATCCCCATACAGAGCCGATTTTGACGGAGATGCTGCAGGACAGCTATAAAAGGCTGATTGCGCCTGCTGTGGAGAGGGAAATCCGCAATGAGCTGACAGAGATGGCAGAGGACGGAGCGATCAGGGTATTCGGCAAGAATCTGGAACAGCTGCTGATGCAGCCGCCGGTGGCGGGGCAGGCGGTACTGGGCTGGGACCCTGCGTTCAGAACTGGCTGCAAACTGGCTGTGGTGGATTCCACAGGAAAAGTGCTGGATACGGTAGTGATCTATCCCACAGCGCCTCAGAATAAGGTCCGTGAGGCAAAAGCGACCCTGAAAAAGTTGATTCAAAAGTATCATGTTACACTGATTTCCGTGGGAAACGGAACAGCTTCCAGGGAATCGGAACAGATCATTGCCGAGTTCCTCCATGAGGAGAAGCTCCCGGTGCAATACGTAATCGTCAGCGAGGCCGGGGCCTCTGTCTATTCCGCCAGCAAGCTGGCCACAGAAGAATTTCCTCAATTTGACGTGGGACAGAGAAGCGCGGTATCCATTGCCCGCAGGATTCAGGACCCTCTGGCGGAGCTGGTGAAAATTGATCCCCGCTCCATTGGCGTGGGGCAGTATCAGCATGATATGAACCAGAAAAAACTGGGAGAAGCCCTGGGAAATGTGGTGGAAGACTGCGTGAACCGGGTGGGAGTGGATTTAAATACAGCGTCTGCTGCTCTGCTGGAATATATTTCCGGAATTTCAAAGGTTCTTGCGAAAAATATTGTGTCATACCGCGAGGAAAACGGTCGTTTTACCAACAGGAAACAGCTGCTGAAAGTATCCAAACTGGGCCCGAAAGCCTTTGAACAGTGCGCCGGGTTCCTGCGTATCTCCGGCGGGGACAATCCTCTGGATACGACTGCCGTGCATCCGGAGAGCTACCAGGCGGCGGCCGGGCTGCTGGAGTGGGCAGGATGCGGGCTTGAAGAATTGACAGCCGGAGGTGTAAAAGGGCTGAAAAAGCGGCTGAACAATTTGAAAAAACTGTCGGAAGATCTGGGGGTGGGCGAATTAACCCTGCAGGATATTATTGCGGAGCTGGAAAAACCCGCCAGGGATCCCCGGGATGAGATGCCCAGGCCGATCCTCCGCAGCGACGTGCTGGAAATGGAGGACTTGAAACCAGGGATGATTTTAAAGGGGACGGTGCGCAATGTCATTGACTTCGGCGCTTTTGTGGATATCGGAGTGCATCAGGACGGCCTGGTTCATATTTCTCAGATGACAGAACGTTTTATCAAGCATCCCCTGGAAGCGGTGAGCGTGGGAGACGTGGTGGACGTGAAGGTATTGTCGGTGGATGCCGCCCGCAAGAGAATCAGCCTTACCATGAAATTATAAGCTTGACAGTCTGGAAAATTGTGCTATAGTAAAAATGAAAAAATAAAAGGATCTTCGGGGCGGGGTGGAATTCCCCACCGGCGGTATAGTCCGCGACCCGCGCTTTTGCGCGGCTGATCCGGTGAGGCTGAAATGCTGATTCCGGAACCGACAGTGAGCAGGCATGGCCTGCGCAGTCTGGATGAGAGAAGATGTCGGCTTCTGCGCTGTGTGCAGAGGCAGCGTTGTGCATCTGCCATGGGCCCCGTGTCAAACTGACACGGGGAATTTTATTTTATAAGAATGTTTCTTATAGAATAAAACGGCTCCGCGGAAGAATACACTGCGGCCGAGACAGACTCCGGAACAGATCCTGGAAACAGGAGGATAAAAAATGAAGAAACTATGGGAAGACATTGGGAACAACGTAGAATTTTTACTGGTATCGGCATTGGTGATTGCGGTACTGTTCGGCCTGGCGGTGCTGGGGGAATGGTGGGTGAAAAAACGGAGCGGACAGGGACATAAGCAGGTTTCCCCGGTGAAGAGGATGGTGATATGCGCGATGATGGGCGCGATCGCAGGAATTCTTATGGTGTTTGAATTTCCGATTCCTTTTTTGGCGCCAAGTTTTTATCAGCTGGATTTCAGCGAGCTGCCGGCCCTGATCGCCGCTTTTGCCATGGGCCCGGTGGCCGGCGTGGCGGTAGAGGTGGTGAAGGTGCTTCTAAAGCTGCTGATCAAGGGGACCAGCACGGCTTTCGTAGGTGATTTGGCGAATCTGGTGATTGGGTGTTCCATGGTAATCCCGGCATCCCTGATCTACCAGTTCCGCCGGACCAGAAAGACAGCGGTGGTTTCTTTGACGGTAGGTACAGCGGTGATGACTGTTTTCGGGAGCATGTTCAATGCAGTTTATCTGCTTCCTACATTTGCGGTCATGTTCCAGTGGCCTCTGGATCAGATTATTGAAATGGGAGCGGCTGTCAATCCCGGCATTCACAGCCTGACTACTTTTGTAATGCTGGCCGTGGCGCCGGTGAACCTGCTGAAAGGGACGGCGGTATCTGTGCTGACCCTGCTGATTTATAAAAAAATCAGCGTTGTGTTAAGACTGTCCCGCTGATAAAAAACACCGGGCTATCCTGCAGTTTATGCAGTCCTTCTTGAAATTCCGGAACGGATATGGTACGATAGAGCAGAAATCATTGGGAAGGACGGAAAATGAAATGGCCAGGGAAATTAAAGTATCTGTGGAGATCACCGCAAAGGATATGTTCCGCTTTATGATGTATCACCAGTATACCTCTATGACCGGAATCATCTATATTATAATCGGCATGATGTCGCTGGGAATGATGTTTTACGCAATGTTTAACATGACTGCTCTGTACACTGTGGTGATGGCTCTGGTTTTTTTTATGTGTATTATTTACCAGCCCATCGGCCTTTATCTGAAGGCGGCCCAGCAGGTGAAGAATAATGAAGCGTTCAGCCGCCCCATCACCTATACCTTCAGGGATTGGGACATCGAGGTGCGGCAGGGTGACAGCCACGGCGAGCTGCCCTGGGACGAGATCACAAAAGCAATTGTGACCAAGGACATGCTGCTGATTTATAATGGTAAGGTCCGGGCTAATCTGCTGCCGCTCTCTCAGCTGGGAGAGGACAGGGACGCGGTGCTGGCGAGAGTTCAGGAGAAAGTTAAGAACAGGAGAGTCCGCGGCACCGGAAAAGGCAGGAAGTAATCATGAAAGAATATGAAACTTATTCGCCGGATGAGACATTTGCTCTGGGCAGACGGCTGGGGGAGCAGGCGGAATCCGGCGGGATTTACTGCCTGGACGGAGATCTGGGCGTGGGAAAAACAGTTTTTACCCAGGGATTTGCCAGGGGGCTTGGGATCAGTGAACCGGTATGCAGCCCCACTTTCACCATTGTGCAGGAGTACGATGGGGGCAGGCTGAAATTAAACCATTTTGACGTTTACCGCATTGCGGACCCGGAGGAGTTAGAAGAGATCGGTTACGAGGAATACTTTTTCGGGGACGGGGTGTGCCTGGTGGAATGGGCGCAGCTGGTTCCGGAGCTGATCCCGGAGGATGCGGTCCATATTTTAATAGAGAAGGCTCCTGAAAAGGGGTTTGACTACCGCCGTGTGCGCATTGGCGGAAAAGAGGAGATGCGGACATGAAAATTTTGGCTATAGAAAGCGCTGCTTCCACCGCGTCGGTGGCGCTGTGGTCCGAAGGCATTATCGAAGCGGAATTTACGGTGGATTTTCAGAAAACACATTCCCAGACGCTTCTGCCCATGATCGACGGGATGATGAAAATGGTACAGGCTGACCGCCGGGATCTGGCTGCAGTGGCAGTATCCTCGGGCCCTGGTTCTTTTACGGGACTGAGAATCGGAGCGGCCACCGCAAAAGGAATCTGCCAGGCGCTGAATATCCCGCTGATTCCGGTATCCACGCTGGAAGGCATGGCGTTTCAGTGCTTTGATGCAGCTTCCTGTGTCTGTCCCATGATGGACGCCAGAAGAAAGCAGGTCTATACAGGCCTGTATCATTTTGAAGCGGGGGAGCTGGTAACAGTGATCGAACCCTGTGCTCTGGGGATTGAAGAACTGGCTGAAAAGCTTTTGGCCATTGATATGCCGGTTTTATTTCTGGGGGATGCGGCGCCGCTGCATCAGGAATATCTGAAGGAGACTCTGCGGGTTCCTGTTTTGTTCGCCCCCGCCCATGCGGCCAGACAGCGGGCCGGCGCGCTGGCGGCCAGAGCCGTTTTGCTGATGGAAGAAGGGCGCGCGGTTAATGCGGAGGAATTTGCGCCGGAGTACCTGCGCCCCTCACAGGCAGAGCGGGTCCGTGCGGAAAAGGAAGCGGCAGAGCGGGATGGCTGAATTGGTAATTCGAAAAATGCGTCTGGAGGACGTGCCTCAGGTTGCGTGTCTGGAAAAAGAAGCTTTTTCCCGGCCCTGGTCAGCCCAGGCACTGAAGGAAAGCCTGGTCAGGCCGGAATATGTGTTTTTGACAGCGGTTGAACAAGAAAAGGTGATCGGCTATTGCGGCGCCCAGGCAGTGCTGGGAGAAGCAGATATCACAAATATCGCTGTTTTTCAGGCGCGCAGGGGGGAGGGCGCAGGAGCAAAACTTCTGGATGCGCTGGTGGAGAAACTGAAAGAACGCGGCGTTCTGCTTATTCACCTGGAGGTACGGGCGGGCAATCACAGAGCCATAGGACTCTATCGGAGCCGCGGGTTTCGGGAAGCCGGGCTCCGGAAGAATTTTTATTCATGTCCGAAAGAAGACGGGGTTTTAATGACATTGAAAATCCATTTATAATAGTTGAGAAGAATTACCATTGCATTTACATAATGTCTTCATGTAAAATTTAATTGCAGCATCTGACAGACACAAAACAGGAGGACAAGATGGTAGTAAGATGCAATGGATGCGGGAAACCCCTGGCTCACCGCAATGGCATGCCCAGGGAAGATGCGCTTTATGTGACGAAGGAATGGGGCTATTTTTCAGGACGTGACGGAGAACTGCACCGTTTCTGCCTGTGCCAGTCCTGCTATGAAAAAATGCTCAGGCAGTTTCAAATTCCGGTTCAAGTGGAGGAATTGGCCGAGCTGATGTAAATTTGGAGGTTTGTGATGTTAGATGTTTGTTTGCTCGGAACTGGCGGCATGATGCCGCTGCCTTACAGGTGGCTGACTTCCCTGATGCTCCGGCTCAATGGCAGCAGCCTGATGATCGACTGCGGGGAAGGGACTCAGATTGCAGTGAAAGAAAAGGGCTGGAGTTTTAAGCCTGTGGATGTGCTGTGTATTACCCATTTCCACGCGGATCATATCAGCGGGCTGCCGGGACTTTTGCTGACCATGGGGAATGCCGAGCGGACAGAACCTCTGACCATTATCGGGCCGAAGGGGGTAGAACGGATTGTGGGGGCGCTCAGGATGATCGCCCCTGAACTGCCTTTTCCTATCCGATTTGTGGAGCTGACAGAACAGATCCAGCAGATTTCGCTCTGCGGATATGAAATCACGGCTTTTCGCGTGAACCACAATGTAATCTGCTATGGCTATACGGTTTCTGTACCCCGGGTGGGGAGATTTTCTGTGGACCGGGCGAGAGAACAGGAAATTCCAATGAAATTCTGGAACCGTCTGCAGAAGGGAGAAGTCATTGAAGAAGACGGCAGAGTGCTGACGCCGGATATGGTGCTGGGGGCGGACAGGAAAGGCCTGAAGGTGACATATTGTACTGATACCAGGCCTGTGCCGGTAATTGCAGAGCAGGCGGAGGGGGCTGACCTGTTTATCTGCGAGGGGATGTACGGAGAGCCCGGAAAAGAAGGGAAAGCCAGAGAATATAAGCATATGACCATGTATGAAGCGGCCAAACTGGCCAGGCAGGCAAAGCCGGAGAGAATGTGGCTGACTCATTTCAGCCCTTCCCTCAACAGGCCGGAGGAATTCATGGGAGAAGTCCGCAAAATTTTCCCTTCTGCTGTAGCGGGAAAAGACGGAATGAGCCTGGAGCTGGAATTTGAAGAGGATGAATGAAGAGCATGGAAAAAGATATTTATATATTGGCGATTGAAAGCTCCTGCGACGAGACTGCCGCATCGGTGGTGAAAAACGGCAGAAAGGTCCTGTCCAATGTGATTTCTTCCCAGATCGCGCTGCATACGCAGTATGGCGGGGTAGTGCCGGAGCTGGCTTCCAGAAAGCATATTGAGAAAATTAATCAGGTCATTTCCTGCGCGCTTCTGGAAGCAGGGATGGGGCTGGAAGATATGGACGCTGTGGGAGTTACTTATGGTCCCGGTCTTGTGGGAGCCCTTCTTGTGGGAGTCGCTCAGGCCAAGTCTCTGGCCTGGGCCGCGGACAAGCCGCTGGTGGGTGTTCATCATATTGAAGGACATATATGCGCTAATTTTATCACGCATCCCGAGCTGGAACCTCCTTTTGTATGTCTGGTGGTTTCCGGTGGGCATACCCACCTGGTGGTAGTGAAAGATTATGGAGAGTTTGATATTTTGGGAAGAACCAGGGACGACGCTGCAGGAGAGGCGTTTGATAAAGTAGCCAGGGCCATAGGGCTGGGCTATCCCGGGGGACCGAAAGTGGACGCGCTGGCGAAATCCGGCGATCCTCATGCCATCCGGTTCCCAAGAGCCAGGATCGAAGGCTGCCCTTATGATTTCAGCTTCAGCGGTTTGAAATCAGCTGTCTTAAATTATTTAAATCATGCTAAAATGTCCGGAGAAACAGTGAATTCGGCTGATCTTGCCGCTTCATTCCAGAATGCGGTGGTAGACATGCTGGTGAGCAGGGCCGTGGCAGCTGCAGAAGAGCAGGGATATGGGAAACTGGCCCTTGCCGGCGGGGTTTCAGCCAACAGCGCGATCCGCAGAGGTATGGAAGAGGCCTGCGGGAAGGCCGGGCTGAAGCTATATTATCCGGAACCAGTCTATTGTACGGATAATGCGGCAATGATTGGTTCAGCCGCATATTATGAATTCCGCAGAGGAGCCAGGAGCGGATGGGATCTGAACGCGGTTCCGAATTTGAAATTAGGAGAGCGGTGATGGGGCGGAAAATCGGTGCGGTAGTGCTGGCGGCGGGGAAAGGCAGCAGAATGGGGGCGGAGATCCCCAAGCAATATCTGACGGTTGGGGGAAAGCCCTTGATTTATTATGCTCTGAGGGCTTTTGAATCCACAGCAGACGAAATCGTGCTGGTCACAGGAACGGATGAAGTTTCCTATTGTAAAGAGGAAATCATAGAAAGATATGGATTCCGGAAGGTGAGCCGTGTGGTGGCGGGAGGAGCTGAACGCTATGACTCAGTTTACTGCGGACTTTGCGCATTGGGAGAGTGTGAAATTATTTTAATTCACGACGGAGCCAGGCCCTGTGTCACAGAAGAAGTGATTGAAAGGGCAATTGCTGGGGCGGAGAAATACCGGGCCTGCGTGGTGGGAATGCCGGTGAAAGATACCATAAAAGTAGCGGATAAAAAAGGCTTTGCGGCCTGTACGCCGGACAGGAGCAGTTTGTGGATGATTCAGACGCCTCAGGGGTTTGAAGGAAAGCTGATCCGGGAAGCATATAATAAGATGAAACAGGAACAGCCGCTTAGGCCAGGGATCACAGATGACGCTATGGTAGTGGAAACCTTTACCGGGTGTTCGGTGAAGCTGCTTGAAGGCGATTACCGCAACATCAAAGTGACTACGCCGGAGGATCTGCCGGTCGCGGAATGTTACCTGTCAGGAACCGTAGAAACCTGCCGAAAAAAAAGTTAAAAAAATGAAAAAAAAGGTATTGACAGATTTGTCCGGATTTGTTAATATTATGAAGTCGCTCACAGGAACGACAGCGAGTTTGAAAAAAACTCAAAAAAATTAAAAAAACTGCTTGACAAGATTGAGTAAATGTTATAGAATGTTTAGGCACTGTTATGGAGAGGTGTCCGAGTGGTTTAAGGAGCCGGTCTTGAAAACCGGTGACTCCGTAAGGGGCCGTGGGTTCGAATCCCACCTTCTCCGCTCGATATAAAACATTTTTATATTGAAAGCAATGGTCAGCTAACATTTGGAGAAGTACCCAAGTGGCTGAAGGGGCTCCCCTGGAAAGGGAGTAGGTCGTTAGTAGCGGCACGAGGGTTCAAATCCCTCCTTCTCCGTAGGTCTTCTGCTCAGAGCAGTTGACCGCGAACCTTGATAACTGAACAATAAGACAACCCTGAAAATTCTTAAAGAAGTCAGCGTGAGACAATCACGCGGCTGAATTGAGACATTCAGAACAGA
>NZ_SGXF01000010.1 GCF_004216775.1 Cuneatibacter caecimuris | reverse complement strand
GTCTGTGCACGTCAACTATTGAAACCGCCGTGTACCGAACGGTATGCACGGTGGTGTGAGAGGACGGGAGTTAATCACTCCCTCCTACTCGATTGTTGCATTTGAAGTATGGGGGCAGCGCCTTGCGCGGACTGTTCCGACATGATATACTTACCATAGAAATTCACAGGACAGAATGATCGTGTGCAGAAGTCAGAAAAATAAAGAGGCTGTATAAAATGAATATTAATGAACAGAGATTGTGGAATCAGCTGGAAGAGCTTGGGAAGATCGGCCGGCAGGAAGATGGAAGCATTACCAGATTCCCCTTTACAATGGAAGACCGCCAGGCAGAAGAACTGATTGCCGGTTACATGAAAGACGCCGGTTTGGAAGTATCCCGCGACGCGGCGGGAAATTTGATCGGAAGATGGGCAGGCGCTGAACCAGAAGCAAATGCTGTGATTTGTGGTTCCCATTATGATACCGTACAAAACGGCGGGAGATTTGACGGAAGCCTGGGCGTTTTGGGAGGGATTGAAGCGGTCAGGCAGCTTCGGGAAGAAGGATTTCGCCCCAGAAGGCCTGTACTAGTGATCGGGTTTAAGGATGAAGAAGGAAACCGTTTCGGGTACGGCATGGTGGGAAGTAAGTCCGTCTGTGGTTTTAGCAGCAAAGATGGTCTGCAGAGCAAAGATCAGGCGGGGTTTTCCCTTTATGAAGCAATGAAAGAAGCAGGGCTGCAGCCTGACCGGCTGGAATCCTGCCGTATCCCCAATATACGCTGCATGCTGGAACTGCATATTGAACAGGGCCGTGTTCTGGAAAACAGTAATTGTTCTGTGGGGATTGTTACTGGAATTGCAGGCCTGATCCGTCATATGGTTACAATTTATGGAGAAAGCGGACATTCCGGGGCAACGCCCATGGAAGGGAGAAAGGACCCGGCAGTTCAGATGTCCCGGTGGATACTCAGGATTACAGAACTGGCAGAAGCCCATGAAAATTGCGTGGCAACTGTAGGCAGTATCAAAACTTTTCCGGGACAGTGCAACATCATCTGCAGCCATGTGACATTTTCCCTGGATCTTCGCTGCACGGATGACAAGTATATTCAATATGTGCTGGACGAGATGCACTGTTTTGAAAAGCAACATTCCATGAAAGTTCAGTATCGGTTGGACCAGCAGCTGCCTGCGGCCCCCTGCGACCGGAATTTACAGATGAAAATGGAGGAAATCTGCAGAGAGAACCACATTTCTCACAGGCATTTCATGAGCGGAGCAGGACATGACGCAATGAATTTCAGGGGATTATGTCCAATCGGTATGATTTTTGTGCCATCTATGAATGGATATTCCCACAGAAAGGAAGAATTTACTTCTATGGAAGATTGCGGCAGGGGCGTTTTCGTGCTGAAAGAGATGCTGAGGTCTGAGGCTGAGGCTGCAAAACAGTAATTTTTATACTTTTTTTATAAATAGTTTACAAGTAAGGAAAAAGCGTTTATGATAGAAGGTAAATAAAACAAAAGGAGCAGAGATTATGGAAAAGATCAACCAGTTTTTCAAAATCAAAGAGCGAAAAACCAATCTCAGGACGGAAATCATTGCCGGTATCACCACCTTTATGACTATGGCCTATATTCTTGTCGTCCAGCCGGCCCTGATCGTAGGCAACGCCGGCACGATCACGGATGTGAACGGCGTTGTGATCTCAAAAGAAGCCATTATGGTTACCTGTGCCCTTGTCAGCGCCGTCATTACGATGTTCATGGCGGTGTATGCGAACCTGCCGTTTGCGCTGGCTACCGGCATGGGGAGCAACGCGCTGTTTGGCGGAATGCTGATCGCCGGAGAAATTTCATTTGGCGGCATTATGTCTATGACGCTGATTTCCGGACTTATATTCCTGATATTGACCATCTTTGGCATTCGGGATCTGATTGTGAAAACGATACCCAAAAATATCAAGGTGGCCATTGGAGTGGCCATCGGCTTTTATATCGCCTACCTGGGCTTTAAAAACAGTGGAATCGGAACTTTTGCCAATGGTATTTCCGCCGGAGATTTCACCCAGCCTTCTGTATACCTGGCAGTTTTCGGATTGATCCTGATCGCAGTTCTGAATGCAAAAAAGGTGACAGGCGCGATTCTTATCGGCATTGTGGTTGTAACGCTGCTGGGGATTCCTTTTGGAGTGACAACTCTGCCGGATACGATATTCAAGGTGCCTGATTTTAAGGGCTTGGGCAATGTGATGTTCCAGTTCGACTGGAAATCTGTGCTGACCTTCAGCGCGGTTCCCCTGATCTTTACCGCGTTCTGCGGAGACTTTTTCTCCACCCTGGGAACGATTCTGGGCGTGGGCGCGAAGGCCGGAATGCTGGACAAGGACGGCAATTTCCCGGATATTCAGAAGCCGTTTCTGGTGGATGCCATCGGTACCTGTGTGGGCGCCTGCACCGGTAATACTGTGATCACCACCTATGTTGAGTCCAGCGCAGGCGTAGAGGCAGGCGGCCGGACCGGATTTTCCAGCATTGTCACAGCAGTGCTGTTTTTGATCATGATCTTTTTGTCCCCGCTGGTGCTGATTATTCCCAACGCGGCCACCGGCCCGGCCCTGATTTTCGTGGGATTTCTGATGATCCAGGGTGTTACCAACATTGACTTTTCTGATTTCACAGAAGCGTTCGGCCCGTTTGTCATGATTATGTTTACCATTTTCATCGGCTCCATCGCCGGCGGTATCTCTGCAGGGATTATTGCTCATGTGCTGATCAAAGTGCTGACAGGCAGGTTCAAAGACCTGCATCCGTTCCTGTATATTTTATGTGTTCCCCTGATTCTGTACTTCATTTTCTGATAAGGAGAATTTATGAAAATTAAACCGAAAAATAAAAAGGCGCTGCTGAAAGCGGCTCTGGGAGAAATTGAATCTGATCTTCTGATCAAAAATGTTCAGCTGGTCAACGTGATTACCGGTGAAATTTATCCGGCAAATGTTTTTGTATACGATGGAATGATCGCCCATGTGGAATACCGCGATCTGTCTTTGGATACTGACAGGGCCAAAGAAGTGATCGACGCCCAGGGGAAATACCTGATTCCAGGCTTTATCGATGCGCATGAGCATATCGAAAGCTCCATGATGACGCCCAGGAATTTTGCCCGCTGTGTGATCCCGCACGGAACCACCACAGTGGTGACTGACCCCCATGAAATTGCCAATGTATGCGGGATGGAAGGCGTCCGCTATATGCACGAGGCTTCTGAGGGGCTTCCCATGCGCCAGCTGATCGACATACCCAGCTGCGTCCCCTCTGTTCCGGGTCTGGAACATGCGGGAGCAGTGTTTACAGCGAAAGAAGTGGAGGAACTTTCTCATTTGGACAGAGCCATAGGGCTGGCGGAAGTGATGGATTTCCTGGCGGTCATTCACGGCGAGGACAGGATGATGGATATCCTGGATGTGATGGACCGGCAGGGCCGTTATCTGCAGGGACATGCTCCCTATCTGTCCGGCCGCATGCTTTCCGCCTATCTCTGCGGCGGGCCGTCCACCTGCCATGAGACCAGGGATTCTTCGGAGGCTCTGGAGAAGCTGAGAAACGGGATGTATGTGGATGCAAGGGATTCTTCCATCACCAAAAACGTGAAAGCTATCTGGGAAGGCGTCAAAGATGTACGCTTTTTTGACCGCCTCTGTTTCTGCACAGACGACAGAGAGGCGGACGATATCCTGCATAACGGCCATATGAATGACGTGACCAGGGCGGCGATTTCTTATGGGATGGATCCGGTGGCTGCGATCAAGAGCACTACTTATAATACAGCTCAGGAAATTCATATTGAGAATCTGGGAGCCATCGCTCCGGGCTATGCGGCCGATATGCTGCTGGTGGAGGACCTCAGAGAATTGAAGCCGTCCCATGTGTTCTTTGGAGGAAAGCTGGTGGCAAAGGACGGGGAACTTTTGGAATCCATTGAAGAGAAATCTTATCCGTTAGAGCAGGAAAACACCATGTTTGTCAGAGAACTGTCCGCAGATGATTTCAGAATTAAGGCTCCGGTGGAAAACGGAACCGTTCAGGTCAACTGTATGGTGTACAAAGATCTGCTTTTATCATCCACTTTACTGGAGACCATCCAGCTTCCGGTGAAGGACGGCGCGGTCCTCCTGGATGATCCCGACCTGAAGTATGTGGCTGTAGTGAACCGCCACCAGGGACATGATACCATTGGACTTGGGATTGTAAAAGGGTTCGGGACAAACTGCGGAGCCCTGGCGTCCACGGTTTCCCATGACTGCCACAATCTGACTGTCGTTTATGATACGCCTGAAAACGCGCTGGCGGCGGCTCAGGCACTGGTCAGCTGCGGCGGAGGCATGAGCGCGGTGAAGGATCAAAAGCTGCTGCATGTTCTTGAGCTCCCTCTGGCAGGCCTGATGTCTCTGAAACCGGCAGGGGAGCTGGCGGAGGACAGCAGGAAGATGAAACAGGCTAACTATGAGCTAGGACTGACGGGCATGGAAAACCCTTTGCTCCGCATTGTAACGCTGGCGCTGCCGGTGATCCCCAATGTGAAAATGTCCGACTTGGGCATGATTGATGTGAACCGGAAAGAAATTATTCCGACGTTTGCAGAAAAATAAAATGTAGGAAAACGAGAGCCCGGAAAGCTGCAGCCGAGAATTTCCGGGCTCTTATTCTGCTGCTGCCGTGAGGCTGTTTTCAGAACGGTGATTGAGCCTTGCATTGGCTGGGGAAATATGCTAAAATAACTACCATAAAAATTTTTAAATCTGATAGATTTTGGAGGACCCATGAAAATATTGATTCGAGGCGGCCGGGTTTTGGACCCGGCTACAGGAACGGATGCAGTGATGGATTTGTTCCTGGAAAATGGAAGGATCAGCAAGCGGGGTACAGATCTGCAGGAAGCAGCTGAACGGGTGATCAACGCGTCCGGCTGCTATGTGCTGCCCGGATTAATTGACCTGCATGTGCACCTCAGGGAGCCTGGTCTGGAACATAAAGAAACAATCCGTACAGGCGGTGAGGCGGCGGCCCGAGGCGGTTTTACCACAATCTGCCCCATGCCTAATACAAAACCTGCCACCGACAGCCCGGAGATGATCGGGTATGTGCGGGAAAAGGCTGAGACGGACGCGCCGGTCCATGTGCTTCCCTATGGGGCTGTGACGGCGGGCCAGAAGGGGGAGAAGCTGGCGGATATCGCCGGAATGGCAAAGGCAGGGGCTGTGGGGATCAGCGAGGACGGAAAGTCAGTGATGAATTCCGCGCTGTACCGGAAAGGGATGCGGGAGGCCGCAAAGGCCGGCATTCCTGTGATGGCGCACTGTGAGGATATCGACCTGGTGGAAGGCGGCTGCATCAATGACGGCGAAAAATCCAGGGAACTGGGCCTGCCGGGCATCAGCAATTCTGTGGAAGATGTAATTACTGCCAGGGATATTCTCCTGGCGAAAGAGACCGGGGCCAGGCTCCATCTCTGCCATGTTTCCACTGCAGACAGCGTGAAGATGATCCGGGAGGCGAAAAGAGAAGGGCTGCAGGTGACGGCTGAGGTCTGCCCCCACCATTTTACGCTGACAGAGGATGATATTCCGTCTGCGGACAGCAATTTTAAAATGAATCCTCCGGTGCGCGGGGAGGCGGACCGCCAGGCGCTGATCGGCGGGCTGCAGGACGGGACCATAGACGCGATCGCAACAGACCATGCGCCCCACCATGCGGATGAGAAGGCAAAGCCCATTACAGAAGCGCCCTTTGGAATTGTGGGCAGTGAAACCGCCGTAGCCCTGACCATCACCCAGCTGGTGGAGCCGGGGATTTTGACTCCCATGCAGATGGCGGAACGGATGAGTCTGGCTCCGGCGCGGATTCTGGGCATTGACAAAGGCAGCCTGGAAGAAGGTAAATGCGCGGATGTGACGGTGATCGACCCTGCGGCGGAGTATGTGATCGATCCTTCCCAATTTGCTTCCAAAGGGAAGAATACCCCGTTTGCAGGCTGGAAAGTCCGGGGAAAAGTGGTGGCTACCATTGTGGACGGCAATGTGGTCTACCAGGCATAAATACCATATCGGAGGAACAGACAGATGATTAACGAATTAGTGAAAAAGATACAGAAACTGCAGGCGCCCGTAGTGGTGGGGCTGGACCCCATGCTGTCCTATGTGCCGGAACAGGTTCAGAAAAAAGCTTTTGCTGAGTACGGAGAGACCCTGGAAGGCGCTGGGGAGGCAATCTGGCAGTTTAATAAAGAAATTGTTGACAAGACCTGGGATCTGATCCCGGCAGTGAAGCCGCAGATCGCCATGTATGAGCAGTTCGGCGTGCCCGGTGTGGAAGCCTTCCGGAAAACAGTGGAATACTGTAAGAGTAAGGGGCTGGTGGTGATCGGAGATGTGAAGCGGGGCGACATCGGATCCACTTCAGCCGCTTACGCGGCGGGACATCTCGGAAACGTTCAGGTGGGAAACAGCCGTTTGACCGCTTTCGGTGAAGATTTTGCTACCGTGAATCCCTATCTGGGCACAGACGGGATCAAACCGTTTATTGATGTCTGCAAAGAAGAGAACAAAGGCCTGTTTATCCTTGTAAAGACTTCCAACCCTTCTTCCGGCGAGTTCCAGGACAGGCTGATCGACGGCCGCCCGCTGTATGAGTGGGTCGGAGAAAAAGTGGCCCAGTGGGGTGAAACGCACATGGGAGAAAGCTACAGCTATATCGGCGCTGTGGTAGGCGCGACTTATCCGGAAATGGGAAAAGTGCTGCGCCGGGTGATGCCGAAGTCTTATATCCTGGTGCCCGGCTATGGCGCGCAGGGGGGAAAAGCCGCGGATCTGAAGCCTTATTTCAATGAGGACGGCCTTGGCGCCATCGTGAATTCCTCCCGTGGTATTATCGCCGCTTATAAACAGGAGAAATACGCGCATATTGGAGCTGCGAACTTCGGTGACGCTTCCAGAGCGGCAGTAGAAGACATGATTGCGGATATCAACAGTATTTTCTAAGGATGGGCGGAATATGAGCAAATGTAAAATGCAGGCAGAGGTGCTGCGTCAAACGCAGCTGACAGAAGATATATTCGATCTCTGGATCAAAGCTCCGCAGATCGCGGAGGAGGCGAAGGCAGGACAGTTTGTGTCTCTGTATACAAAGGACGGGGCCCATCTGCTGCCCAGACCCATCAGCATCTGTGAGACAGACAGGGAAACGGGGTCGCTGCGTCTGGTTTACCGTATTGCCGGCTATGGCACCGGCGAGTTTTCCGGATACCGTCCGGGAGATTTTGTGGAGGCCATGGGCCCTCTGGGCAACGGCTTTCCCCTGAAGAACAAAAAGGCAATGCTGATCGGCGGCGGCATCGGGATTCCGCCGATGCTGGAATTGGCGAAGGAACTGGACGGGGAGAAGGAGATCGTGGCAGGATACCGGGATGTACTCTTTCTTACGGAAGATCTGGAAGCCCAGGGCAGGCTGACGGTGGCGACAGAAGACGGCAGCGCGGGCACCAGGGGAAATGTGCTGGACGCCATACGGGAGAAGGACATTCAGGCAGAGGTGATCTATGCCTGCGGCCCCACCCCCATGCTCCGCGCCGTCAAAGCCTATGCGGCAGAAAAAGGCATAGAGTGCTGGCTTTCCCTGGAAGAGAGGATGGCCTGCGGCGTTGGGGCTTGTCTGGCCTGCGTCTGCAAATCGAAAGAAGTGGATTCTCATTCTCATGTGCACAACAAGAGGGTTTGCAAGGACGGCCCTGTGTTCGAGGCAGGGGAGGTGGAACTGTGAGGAAGATCAATACAGAAGTGAATCTGGCGGGCGTGAAGCTGAAAAACCCAGTGATGGTGGCTTCCGGGACTTTTGGCTCCGGAGAGGAATACAGCGAGTTCGTGGATCTGAACCGGTTGGGCGCAGTGGTGACCAAAGGGGTGGCCAACGTCCCCTGGCCGGGAAATCCCACGCCCAGAGTGGCGGAGACCTGCGGGGGGATGCTGAATGCCATTGGCCTGCAGAATCCCGGGATAGATGTATTTGTGCAGAGAGATATTCCGTTCCTGCAGCAGTTTGATACAGTGAAGATTGTCAATGTCTGCGGCAGGACGGAGGAAGACTACCTGGAGGTGGTGGAGCGGCTGGGCGATCAGCCGGTGGACCTTCTGGAAATCAATATTTCCTGCCCCAATGTAAAGGAAGGGGGCATTGCCTTCGGCCAGGACCCGAAAGCAGTGGAAGCCATCACAAAAGCAGTGAAAGCAAAGGCAAAGCAGCCTGTGATCATGAAACTCAGCCCCAATGTGACGGATATTACCGTGATGGCGAAAGCGGCGGAGGCAGGGGGCGCTGACGTGCTTTCCATGATCAATACCCTGACCGGGATGAAGATTGACGTTAACCGCAGGACCTTTGCCCTGGCGAATAAAACAGGAGGCCTGTCCGGCCCGGCGGTGAAGCCGGTTGCAGTGAGGATGGTATATCAGGCGGCCCGGGCGGTGAAAATACCCATTATCGGCATGGGCGGCATCGCAACGGCGGAAGACGCCCTGGAGTTTATACTGGCGGGCGCTTCGGCAGTGTCGGTGGGGACCGCGAACTTTTATAATCCCTGCGCTACAGTGGAGATTATAGAAGGCATCGAAGAATATATGCAGAAGAATGAGATTCCGCGCCTGACGGATCTGGTGGGCGCTGTGAGATAAAATTTAAAAATTATTTGAGGTTAAGAATAAGCTGCCTATTGAAAATAATGGGGGCTTATTTTTTTATTACAGTACCTTTTATTAAGTAATATATAATTTTTGGCGTATACTCAGCCTAGAAAATGCTGAAAAAAGTCGAAATATGTCAGGATACGGTTTGACAATATTAAAAAACAAGAAATAATATCTAAAAAGTATTGACTTTTCTCGAAATAGAGAGTAAACTATAATCAAAAACAGGACGTGATCAAATCTTAAAATTGGGGTGATACCAATGGGGGACTTTTTGCAGTAAAGTAATGACTTAATTGTCTAATACAACTGAAAAGGAGAATGGGATATGAAGAAGAACTATAGCTTATTTATTATTTCGCTTATTGCAACCTTTTTATTTTCTGTGGTTTGTTTAGCCTCTTCTGATAATAATGTATATGAAGGGAAAATAAGAGATGGGATACCAGAGAAAATGGAGGAGGTTTCGACTGATTTAAATGAGGCTATATTAAGAAATCCGTTGTTTTATATTACAGATAATAGTATTCGTCTTGACGCGGAGGTGGGAACAGGTGAAAGTTTAGTTCCAATTAGTTTGTCAGGAAAAATCTTTAAATCTCAACAGTATAAGGGGTCGTATACAATCAAGGCTATTGATGATTCTAATCACTTTGAGGTGATGAATTTCCAGATTATTAAAAAATTGTTGCCTGAAGAGTTACTGATTCCAGACAATACTAGAATGACTTCCACCCTGCTACTGTATTTAAAAGAATTAAGTACTGGCAAGGTAGTCCTTTTTGAATTACCACTTGAAGATTTGCAAATTGATTTGTTTGGTGAAATTGAGGAAGATATTATTCCGGGGCTTTCAGACCCTGTCGAGGAACACTGGTGGTTAAATTATTTTTCTCCTTCTTCTGCAGCTATTATTGAACCGCGAGCTGTAGGGGCTGCAACAAGGGTGGTTACTTCATATCATGGAGTATACCGTTATACTATGACAATTAAATTAAACGTTGAGGCGAAAAATTATCCAAGCAGTAATATTTCGTTTGGAACGTCAATGGCGTCCAACTTGACAGTTGTTAGTCAGACCTATTATTATAACAATACATATCAAGGGAATGGGGATTATTTAAGTATTTATAATTGTATTGGTGAGATGGCTTTGAATGGAAGTAAAGATTATATTTTTACTGGTGGTTTTGGAAGTAAAAGTACAGAAACAAGCGGTGGATTTGTTGCATCTGCATCTTTTAATATAAGTTTAGGTGCATTTGGTATGAGCATCGCGTGGTCACCGTATGAAACGGTAACAAATTTGAGTGGCTCTTTTAATTTCGCTGGTAAGAATAATTCTGTAAATGGGGTTCAGATACCGTTACGACAGCCTCTTACAGCAGCAAATGATTCCTATTATATCAATTTGGATAATGTTTATAGAAATTCTTCTGGAGGCGGAGTTAGAAGCGTTACTGCAAAATATTCCTTTGATGTGGGGTATCAGGGAGCGAGTGGGCCCAGAGAAAGTTTTGTGATGACTGCAACTACAAATTATCAATGATGTAGAGAGGGACTTTAGTCTCTCTCTTATAAAATAGGGGAGGAGAATTATGAAAACTAAAATTTTAACTGTTGTTCTGATCATCGGATGCATATCTTTAGCCATTCTTTTTCAAGTGAACTATAACAAAATTTTACAGGATAAATCAGATAAAGCAAACGATATACAAATAACCTATGACCTTTTTAAAAATTCATTTCACAGCGCCGCAGTTTCTTATGAAAACAAGGATCTGGAAAATGCCTGGATAAGCTATGGAGAAGCGAAATATCTTGCTTCCCAAGTGGTAAAAAATATAAGGCCGTTATTAGGTGAGAAGGAACAATGCGATTTGGACAGGATTCTGTATCATATATCGTCTCGATGGTGGGCGGCAAGGGAAAACTGGTCGTCATATTCAGCTGAGACCAGCGAATATCTTTGGAAAGTAGATTCGTGGTTTCAGAAGGAAGAACAAAGTTCCCCTTTTTCATTGGAAATGTATAACTTTCAGTCATATCTTTCAGAGGAAACGGAGGAGTAGCTATGATGCAGGCGGAAAAAAAGAACAAAATAAAGAAGATATTGTTTATAATACTATGTCTGTTGTTTGTGGTCCTGGTTTTTATGGCAGGGTTAAGTCTGTGGAGAGTAAACAATATAAAGAAGGAACAGAGAGCGCAGGTATATAGAGATTATGATGAATTTCGCGGCTTATTTAATCAGGCTGCGGTGAGTTACCAGTCTAAGAAAACAGAAGACGCGGGATATTTTTTCATGCAGGCATTACAATGCAGTACCCAAATTCGTAAGACAGCAAAAAAATGTAAGACTGACGGAGAAAATAATGATTTAGAGGATATCATGGGGCAGATTTATTTGGCAGTTCATTTTTCTGAGGGAAAATGGAGTGAATATTCAACGGACACAGAGTATCTTTTGAATTTGGCAAACTTATGGTTTGCCGAATCGAATCATGAAGATCCATTCCAGATATATTTTCTGGATTTTCCGCCGATCTACTGATTTATTTGTTTTAATTCCAATGAAATACTTGCGGATTGCTGATTGAAAATAGATATTAAATATGTTAAAATTGGGGATGAATATTTTTATGGGATTCTTCCCCAATTTTTATAGTTATGGAGGTCTGAAAGAGAATGGAACAGTATAAACAGGAATTTATCGAATTTATGGTTGCCAGCGATGTTTTGAAGTTCGGAGATTTTACACTGAAAAGCGGCCGGAAATCCCCGTTCTTTATGAACGCTGGCGGATATGTGACAGGTTCCCAGCTGCGCCTCCTGGGCGAATATTATGCGAAGGCCATCCATGACAACTTCGGCCTGGATTTTGACGTGCTGTTCGGGCCCGCATACAAAGGGATTCCGCTGTCTGTGGCCACCGCCATGGCGATCAGCGAGCTGTACGGAAAAGATATCCGTTACTGTTCCAACCGAAAAGAGGTGAAAGACCACGGAGATACGGGAATCCTTTTAGGGAGCAAGATAAAGGACGGAGACAGGGTGGTGATCATTGAGGATGTGACCACATCCGGAAAATCCATCGAAGAGACCTTCCCGATTCTGAAAGCCCAGGGAAATGTGGAAATCAAAGGGCTGATGGTATCCTTAAACCGCATGGAGCGGGGCAAAGGGGAGAAGTCTGCGCTGGATGAGATCCAGGAGATGTATGGGTTCCCAGCTGCGGCTATTGTGACCATGGCTGACGTGACAGAGCACTTATATAACAGAGAGTGCCAGGGAAAAATAGTGATAGACGATCAGATAAAGGATGCAATCGATGCATATTATGAACAGTACGGCGCAAAACAGCAGTGACCACAAGGAGGCAGCGATGAACGAAAAGATTTATAAAGCAATGAGCCGCAGCGGCGTATCTAATCTGATTATCGGAATTATCTTGATTGCAACTGGTGTCGGGTGCGGCATCCTGGCAATTATCAGCGGCGCAAGGCTGCTGAAACGCAGAGGCGAGATAACCTTTTAGGGGATTGATGGCTTGAAAAAAAAGAAAAATAGCAGATGGCTGTTGTTTGCCGGATTCGCAGCTTATCTGGTGCTTCTGCTCTACCTGACCATGTTCGCGGAAATGCTCGGCAGGACGGGAGCGCATCGGGGTTATACCTATAATCTGGAGCCTTTCCGGGAGATCCGGCGCTTTATCCGCTATGCCCATGTACTGGGGTTTCCCGCAGTGTTTATGAACCTGGCCGGAAATGTGCTGGCTTTTATGCCGTTGGGCTTCATGACGCCGGTTTTGTGGAAGCGGCTGCGCAGCTTCTGGCTGGTGGCCCTGATTTCGCTGGCCGCCAGCCTGTGTATAGAAACGGTTCAGCTGGCATTCCAGGTGGGCAGTTTTGATGTGGATGACATTCTTTTAAATACTATCGGCGGTATGCTGGGATATGGGGCTTACCGCCTGTTCCTGCGTGGAGGAGACTGATGGCAAAAGAGCAACAGGAAAAAGCAAACAGGAAAGCGGCTTGGTGCGCCTGGCTTTCCTGCATTCTTGTCCCGGCGGCGGCCGGTTGTCTGTCCGCCGGCCTGCGCATGGCTTATCTTGCGGAGGGAAAGGGCGGCGGCACGGTAGGGCTGTTGGGTTTGTTGGGCCTGCTGCTGGCCGCGGCGGGTTTGATTTTAGCTGTTTCGGGAAGAAAAACGGAGGGGAAAACGCGCCGGGCTTTTATCGTGGGAACGGTTTTAAACGCGCTGATTCTGGCAGGGGCGGCCGCGTTGTTTGCGGCGGGCCTGCAGGCGGGCTGAGAATACAGCAGAGGAAGGATAAAAAAGATGAAAAAGATTGGAATTATCGGCGGCGGACAGCTGGGTAAAATGATGATTCTGGACGCGAAGAGGCTGGATTATCAGTTCATGATCCTGGACCCTGCGCCGGATTGCCCTGCGCACAGCATTGCGGATGTACATATTGTGGCAGATTTTGACGATGTGGATGCGATTCTGCGTCTGGCGGCGAAAGTAGACGTAGTGACCTATGAATTTGAGCATATCAGTCTGGCGGCTCTGCAGAAGCTGGAAACCATGGGACATAAGGTATACCCTTCCGCAGCCACGCTGGAACATATTCAGAATAAATACAGACAGAAGGTATGGCTGGAGAAGCATCACCTTCCGGTTCCTCAGTTCATCCGGGTGGAATCTGTGTCTGATATATCACAGGCGGAGCGGCAGTTCGGCTATCCGCTCATTCTAAAAACCTGCACTGGAGGATATGACGGCAAAGGGAATGCGGTGATCCGGAATGCGTCAGAAATTGAACCTGCCTATCAGGCCCTGGGAGCGGGGCGGCTGCCCCTCATGGTGGAGGAATGCGTTCCTTTTACAAAGGAAGTTTCCGTACTGGCCTGCCGCAGCACTAACGGGGAGAAAGCGGTTTTCCCTGTGGCAGAAAATGTGCATAAAAACAGTATTCTGGATGAGACCACAGTGCCCGCGGATATCAGCGGGGCTACTGCAAAGGAAGCCATGGAGGTGGCAGCCGCATGCCTGGACGCTTTTGATGCCTGCGGCATGCTGTGCGTGGAACTTTTTGTCACTCCGGAAGGACATGTGCTGGTAAATGAGCTGGCGCCCCGGCCGCATAATTCCGGGCATTATACCATTGAGGGGTGTTATACCTCGCAATATGAACAGCATATCCGCGCGATTTTAGGGCTGCCTCTGGGAAATACCGGATTAATCCGTCCCACAGCAATGAAAAATTTGATTGGTGACAGGTCCGGAAGAGCTGAGGTGTCCGGGTTGGAAACAGCTTATCAAAATCCAGATGTAAAAATCCATATTTACGGGAAATCTGCGGTGAAGCCGGGCAGAAAGATGGGCCATATTACAGCTACCGCGGAAACCATTGAAGAAGCGCTGCGCCAGGTTCGCTGCGCTCACCAGGCAATTACAATAGGAGAAGAGGAGGAGAAGCAATGAGTAAACCAGTTGTGGGAATTGTGATGGGCAGTGATTCCGACCTGCCGGTGATGTCCAAAGCTGCGGAAATTCTGGACAGGCTGCAGGTTCCCTATGAACTGACTGTGGTCAGCGCCCACCGGACGCCGGACAGAATGTATGATTATGCAAAATCTGCAAAGGAGCGGGGGCTGAAGGTGATCATCGCAGGGGCGGGAGGCTCCGCGCATCTGCCGGGAATGATCGCGGCAATGACTGTGCTTCCGGTGATCGGCGTGCCGGTTCAGACAAAAGCGCTGGGCGGCTTGGATTCCCTTTATTCGATTGTACAGATGCCGCCCGGAATTCCGGTGGCGGCTGTGGCGATCAATGGAGCGCTCAATGCGGGACTTCTGGCGGCCAAGATACTGGCAGCGTCAGATGAGGCGCTGGCCTCCAGAGTACAGGTATATGCGGAGAGCCTGAAAGTAATGGTAGAAGAGAAGGCTGAGAAGCTGGAGAATATCGGTTATGGAGAATATCTGAAACAGATGTAAATCCGTTTGACACAGAACTTCAGATCAGGTAAGATAAGGATGAAAATATTTGCAGTAGCATACAGGAGGAAAACATGGATTACAAGAACGCAGGAGTAGATATCGAGGCCGGATATAAAGCGGTGGAATTGATGAAAAAGCATGTGCAGGGAACCATGCGTCCGGAAGTTCTGACAAACCTGGGCGGTTTTTCCGGCGCATTTTCCATGGCGTCATTTAAGAACATGGAAAATCCCACGCTGGTTTCCGGTACAGACGGCGTAGGAACAAAACTGAAGCTGGCATTTATTATGGACAAGCATGATACCATCGGCATTGACTGTGTGGCGATGTGCGTGAACGATATTGCCTGCGCGGGCGGCGAACCATTGTTTTTCCTGGATTATATTGCCTGCGGCAAAAACGACCCGGAAAAGATCGCGACCATTGTAAAGGGAGTAGCAGATGGCTGCAGGCAGTCCAACGCGGCTCTGGTGGGCGGTGAAACAGCTGAGATGCCAGGCTTTTATCCCAAGGAAGAATATGATCTGGCCGGATTCGCGGTGGGGATTGTGGATGCCAAAGATATGATCACAGGCGCTGAGATCAAGCCTGGAGACGTGCTGATCGGGGTTGCTTCTTCCGGCGTACATTCCAACGGATTTTCGCTGGTCCGCAAGGTATTCACCATGACCAAAGAAGCCCTGAACACTTATTATGACGAGCTGGGCAGGACTTTGGGAGAAGCCTTGCTGGCGCCCACCAGAATCTATGTGAAGATGCTGCGCGGTGTGAAAGAGGCGGGCGTACGGGTGAAAGGATGCAGCCATATCACCGGCGGCGGCTTTTATGAAAATATACCGAGGATGCTGCATGACGGCGTGCGCGCTGTGGTGAAGAAGGACAGCTATCCGATTCCTCCGATTTTTACAATGCTGCAGCGGGAAGGCAACATTTCAGAACAGATGATGTACAATACATATAATATGGGCCTGGGAATGGTGCTGGCCGTGGATCCTGAAGATGTGGAGGCCACGCTGCGCGCAATCTCCGAGTCCGGTGAGGAAGGTTTTGTGATCGGCAGTGTGGAAGCCGGAGAAAAGGGTGTGACAGTATGCTGAAAATAGGCGTACTGGTGAGCGGCGGAGGAACGAACCTGCAGGCCATTATCGATCAGATCGCTGCTGGGCATATGAAAGATACAGAGATCGGCTTTGTAATCAGCAACAATCAGAATGCTTATGCGCTGAAACGCGCGCAGGCAGCGGGGATACCGGCGGAATGCGTGAGCCCCAGAGATTATGAGACCAGGGAAGCGTTTAACGAAGCCTTTTTGGATATCGTGGACGCTTATCAGGTGGATCTCATTGTGCTGGCAGGATTTCTGGTGATTATTCCTCCGGAGATGATCCGGAAATACAGAAACCGCATGATTAATATCCATCCGTCCTTGATCCCTTCTTTCTGCGGGACAGGCTTTTATGGGCTGAAAGTGCACCAGGCTGCATTAGAGCGGGGCGTAAAGGTAACTGGCGCAACGGTGCATTTTGTGGATGAAGGCACAGATTCCGGCCCCATCCTCCTTCAAAAGGCTGTGGCTGTGGAACAGGGCGATACGCCCGAGATTCTCCAGCGCAGAGTGATGGAGCAGGCGGAATGGATTCTGCTGCCCAAGGCAATCAGCCTGATTGCGGAAGGAAAAGTTCACGTGGAAGACGGAAAAGCAGTGATTGACGCATAAAGGAGACCAGAGAAGATGAAGGTTTTAATTGTTGGAAGCGGCGGAAGAGAACATGCGATTGCCTGGAAAGTGGCGCAGAGCCCCAGGGTGGAGAAAATCTACTGCGCGCCCGGCAATGCGGGAATTGCAGAATTTGCAGAGTGCGTGCCCATCGGAGCGATGGAATTTGATAAGCTGACTGCATTTGCAAAAGAAAATGAGATCGGCCTGACGGTGATTGGAATGGATGACCCTCTGGTAGGAGGCGTGGTGGACGCATTTGAGGCCGAAGGGCTTCGGGTATTCGGTCCCAGGAAGAACGCCGCTGTGTTGGAAGGCTCCAAGGCTTTTTCTAAAGAACTAATGAAAAAGTACGGCATTCCCACAGCTGCTTACGAGACATTTGACGACCCGGAAAAAGCGCTGGAATACCTGGAAACGGCCAAAATGCCCATCGTGCTGAAGGCGGACGGGCTGGCTCTTGGAAAGGGAGTGCTGATCTGCGGCAATCTGGAAGAAGCCAGAGAAGGAGTGCGGACGCTGATGCTGGACAAGCAGTTTGGTTCCGCGGGAAACACGATTGTGATTGAGGAGTTCATGACCGGCAGGGAGGTCTCTGTGTTATCTTTTGTAGATGGAAACACGGTTCGGATCATGACTTCCGCCCAGGATCATAAGCGGGCGAAAGACGGGGACCAGGGATTGAATACCGGAGGAATGGGGACATTTTCACCCAGCCCGTTCTATACTCCAGAAGTGGATTTATTCTGCAGAGAACATATTTACCAGGCTACGGTGGACGCTATGAAGGCTGAGGGGCGCCCGTTCCAGGGTGTGATCTTCTTTGGCCTGATGCTCACAGAAGAAGGGCCAAAAGTTCTGGAATACAACGCCAGATTCGGAGACCCTGAAACTCAGGTGGTTCTGCCCCGGATGAAGAACGATATTGTGGATGTGTTCGAAGCCTGCGTGGACGGAACGCTGGATCAGATCGAGCTGGAATTTGAAGATAACGCAGCCGTATGCGTGGTGCTGGCTTCCGACGGCTATCCGGAGCATTATGAAAAAGGGCTGCCTATCAGCGGGCTGGAGAATTTTCAGTCCCAGGACGGATATTATGTGTTCCATGCAGGCACCAGGTTTGCAGAGGACGGGCAGATTGTGACGAACGGAGGGCGCGTGCTGGGGGTGACTGCGAAGGGGACAGACCTGAGGCAGGCCAGAGCCAATGCTTATGCTGCCACGGAGTGGGTCCAGTTTGATAATAAATATAAAAGAAATGATATTGGAAAAGCAATTGATGAGATATAGAGGTCGAATGGTGTCAATTGGAATAGTTTAAGGAAATAATACTGTATAGTAAAATAGACTTCAGACACATTCATATAACAGGTGACGTTGAAAAGATAGATTGCTATTTCTGATATTATTGCGTATAATAAATATAGGAAAGCGAGCGTCAACTCGCTGGTGTGGCTGACACCTAAAATCCGAAAGCAATGCAGGGCGAATGTACCTGAGGTTGGCGGGCAACGATAAAATCAGTCAATAAGGGAGACGGACGGCATCAAGGTGTCGTAGTCTCCCTTTAAAATTTATTGGAAGAAGAAAAGTACGGGAAGAATAATTTTCTTGAGAGGTCAAAATAATAATTTTAGAGAGAATTCCGATTATTGATAGATTGGGTTGTGCGAAAGACTTTATTTTGTTACAATCAAGATAGGAAAGGAGGGTTGATATGCCGGGGGCAGTAAGAAAGCAGATTAATTATATGGTGGTTTGTGTGAGCGAATTTGCAAGAGCAAAGGCACTTCATCCGCGAATTGCATTCCAGTATTTGTATGGACATAAAGGAATTGATTTTTTAAAAGAACAGTATGAAGTGGAGCATACATTGTCCATTGAAGATGCAGTAGAGGATTTGAACATTATTTGTAAGAAAAAATATCTATTTCATCCAATCAAGAGAGGTTTAATGGATGAAATAGATATTTTTATGGACAGCTGTGTTTTGGCGAGCATAGTTGTTCTTTTTTGAAAAATATTAAAACTAAGTAAAATCAACGTTAAAATACGGGGTTATAGTAAATTGGATGTTGATTTCTGTAAATTTTTATACTGCCTTTTTTCGAATGAAGATAAATTGATGATTACAGTTCAGTAAAACTGTGGTATACTGTAATCAAAAAGAAGTCATGATGAGAGGGAAGGAGTGTATTGCTTGAATTATCCAGAAAAAAAGAATTATACCAGTCTGGCAGGGGGTTCATCCCGGAATTGACATTGAAATCTTATGAGCAGGCATTTGGAATAGAATACACTCACAACTAACCGCAATTGAGGACAATACTCTGACATTGATTGGAACTATTGAAAGATGAGATGGAACAGGAGCGCTTGATATAAAACGAGTATTAAAGAGTTCACATAAAAAGTAGAGATTATACATGTCGGGACAGGATGAAGCTGTCTGTTGTAGAAGTTGCAAATTAAGAAAAAACAGCTGCAATTTCTGCAGCTGTTTTTTCTTAATCTGAGGTCAGTTCCTGGGACTGGGATTTTTTATTCTCCCATTGCTGCATTTGATCGATATCCTCCGGCCGGATATGCAGATAGGCGCACAGGCGGAGCATTTCCTCTCCGTTTAACGGCCGCTGCGCGTCAGGCGTCAGTTTTATGTAGGGAATGCCGGTTTCTTCGGAGATAGTTTCCGGAGAATAGTTGTTTATTTGAATATAGGCCTGCAGTTTTCGCGTCATGGTATCTTTCATACGGTCCTCCTGATTCTCGGATATGGAGAATAAATTAGTATTTAAATCTATTTTATTCTTGTTAAACAAGAATGTCAATAACTTTTTTCTCGGTATCCGAGACCGTTATTGACAACAGGAGAAAATTGATTTATATTCAGAATATAATTAAAAGTTCGGAATTGTGGATATGATCCAGAAAGGGAATGGTATGGGAAATACAAAAATTGCTGAAATCCTGAAATATTACAGAAAATTAAACGATATGAGTGTGGAAGATGTTTCAGAAGAATTGAAGGGGCGAAATATCGTAGCCGCACCCAAGACAATTTACGGATGGGAAAGTGGAAGAACCAGTCCGGCTGCGGATACTTTAATGAATCTTTGTAAAATATATAACATAACGGACGTGCTGGCGGCTTTCGGTTATGCCGGTCAGGATGAAAGCCTGCTGCTCAAGGACTTGAACGAAGAGGAGAAAAAGGTTCTTTTGGCATATCGGAACCTGCCTCAGATGCAGCCTGCGGTCAAGAAATTGTTGGGAGTGGAGTCGGACAGCAGTACGAAATAAAAAGAATGGAGGGGTTTGCGGTGCTGGAGAAAATTGATCTGAGCAAAAAAATGGGGAAAAAAGACTTTAAAGAACGGATGGAGGTACTGGACCCGGAACTGGGCCGGCTGCAGCGCGCCTGCAAGGAAAAGGGAATCCCTGTTATCATTGTTTTTGAAGGCTTTGGCGCTTCGGGAAAAGGCACGATGATCAACAGGCTGATCGAACCTCTGGATCCCAGGGGTTTTAAGGTCTATACCACCCAGAGCGAAACCCTGGAGGAACACTATCGCCCGTTCCTGTGGCGCTTTTGGAATATGATGCCGGAAAAAGGCCGCATATCTGTTCTGGACAGAAGTTGGTACAGGATCCTGCTGAATGACCGGTTCGATAAGAAAACCACGGAAAAACAGCTGGGATATGCTTTTGACGAGATTGTGTCTTTTGAAAAACTGCTGACAGATGATGGGGTAGTGATCATCAAATTTTTCCTGCACATCTCTCAGAAGGAGCAGGCAAAACGTTTTAAGGCGCTGCTGGATTCCAAAGAGACGGCGTGGAGAGTCACGGAGGACGACAAGAAGAGGAATAAACACTTTGATGAGTTCCTCAGGATTAATGAAGAGATGCTCCAGAAAACAGACCGGGATAACGCTCCCTGGCATGTCATTGAAGCCCAGGACCGGGAATATGCCGCAGCCAAGGTTGTCTCCACTGTGGTGAACTGCCTGCAGGAAGCGATTCGTGCCAAAGAACGGAGAGATGCCCTTCCCAAACTGCCGCCGGAAGAAAGCGCCCAGATCCGCCAGGACCCTTACAGGACTTCCGCCCTGGCCGGTGTGAATCTAAACAAGGCGCTGGATAAAGAAGAGTATAAAGCGAGGCTGAGGGATCTGCAGGCCCGGATTTCTGTTCTGCACAATGAAGTATATAAGCGGAGAATCCCGGTTATACTTGCATTTGAGGGATGGGATGCGGGAGGAAAAGGCGGGGCCATCAAACGCCTGACCCAGGCCATGGACCCCAGGGGATATGAAGTACATCCCGTCTCCGCTCCAAATGATATCGAAAAAGCGCATCATTATCTGTGGCGTTTCTGGACGGCTCTTCCCAAAGCCGGCCATATCGCGATTTTTGACCGTTCCTGGTATGGAAGAGTGATGGTGGAGCGCATAGAGGGATTCTGTACAGAGGAAGAGTGGAGAAGAGCGTACAAAGAAATCAATGCCATGGAAGAGAGCTGGGCCAACGACGGCGCTGTAGTGCTTAAATTCTGGATGCAGATTGATAAAGAGGAACAGGAGAGAAGATTTAAAGAGCGCCAGGAAAACCCGGACAAACAGTGGAAAATCACAGAGGAAGACTGGAGGAACCGGGCAAAATGGGACGCCTATGAGGTGGCTGTGGATGAGATGCTGGTCCATACCTCCACGACTTACGCGCCCTGGATCATAGTGGAAGCCAATGATAAATACTATGCCCGGATTAAAGTGCTGGAAACCGTGGTCAGCGCCATAGAAAAACGGCTGAAATGATCGGATTTTGTTGAAAACATCAAATTTGCAGGAATGATCAGCAGCCAGTTTGAACGATAAGAGTTTGTAAAATTCTCCTGAAATCTTAAATGCAAAATTATCTATCTGGTTTGACGAATAACCTGAGGTACAGAGGAATAAGAATGTAGAAAATTGCCGAAAAACGGGACGGGTACACTTTGCAAAGTTGAAGTGTAAAAATGTTTGACAAATTTTTTACGGTATGGTATAGTTCTTCAAAACCTGAAAAGATCAGCCAGCCAGCCCGTTCTGGCAGTCCCTGCGAGGGGATACACAAATATTAGGAGAGTGGATCAAATGTATCAGAAAAATATTAAATTGAGCGCTGAAGAAGAAGTTCGCGAGTTCGTGCGGGCTGCCAATCGATGCGATTTTGATGTGGATCTGGGATATAACCGCGTTGTGGTTGATGCGAAGTCGATCCTAGGGGTTTTCAGCCTGGACCTGAATCAGCCTCTGGTGGTGAATTACCAGAAAGAAGACCCGGAATTTGAGCGCGTGCTGCAGCAGTATGTGATGTCCTGAATAATCTTAATACAATCAAAATATAAAATGAGCGGAGCCGCGCTGCTCCGAGGTCTGCCTGATTGCAGGGGAGCCTTCGGAGCGGTGCGGCTTCAGTTGCTTTCTGGCAGCGGCCCGGCGCAGGGGGAGCCGCCTGCAAGAGGGCTCCTTTTTTGGGGAAACAAGGGCGAAAAAGAAGAAAAAATGTAAAAAGGACTGGACGAATAGATGATTTTGTGAGAAAATACATGAAGGTACATATGCCTTATATTCTATTGTAAGCGAAAGGAGTTTTACGATGATTTATTCAAAGGAAGTAGAAGAAATGTGCACAGTGGCACAGGGCGTGAATCATGGCGCCGCTCCGATCCCTGAAGAAGCAAAATGGGTGAAGTCAAAAGAGGTCAAGGATATTTCCGGCCTGACACATGGTGTGGGCTGGTGCGCTCCTCAGCAGGGCGCCTGCAAACTGACTTTAAATATTAAGGAAGGCATCATTCAGGAGGCTCTGGTGGAGACCATCGGCTGTTCCGGAATGACTCATTCCGCAGCGATGGCAGCTGAAATCCTGCCCGGAAGAACCGTGCTGGAAGCGCTGAACACCGACCTGGTATGCGATGCCATTAACACTGCCATGCGCGAGCTGTTCCTGCAGATCGTATACGGACGTACCCAGTCCGCGTTTTCCGAGGACGGGCTGCCGGTAGGCGCCGGCCTGGAAGATCTGGGCAAGGGCCTGCGTTCTCAGGTGGGCACCATGTACGGAACGCTGAAAAAGGGTCCCCGTTACCTGGAAATGGCAGAAGGTTATGTGACTGGAATTGCTCTGGACGCTGAAGATCAGATCATCGGTTACCAGTTTGTAAATCTGGGCAAGATGACAGACTTCATCAAGAAAGGTGATGACCCCAACACTGCTTATGAGAAGGCAAAGGGTCAGTACGGACGTGTTGCAGACGCAGTGAAGATCATCGACCCGAGACAGGAATAATCCGGGAATATCAAGGAGGACAAGGAAATGGCTTTATTTGAATCATATGAAAGAAGAATTGATAAGATCAATGCCGTGCTGAACAGCTATGGCATCGCATCCATCGAAGAGGCTGAAAAGATCACTAAGGACGCCGGGCTGGAAGTGTATGACCAGATCAAGAAGATTCAGCCCATTTGTTTTGAAAACGCCTGCTGGGCTTATATTGTAGGCGCGGCAATCGCCATCAAGAAGGACTGCAGAAGAGCGGCAGACGCAGCTGCAGCCATCGGTGAAGGCCTGCAGGCTTTCTGCATCCCCGGTTCTGTAGCGGACCAGCGCAAGGTAGGCCTGGGCCATGGTAATCTGGGCAAGATGCTGCTGGAAGAGGAGACCGACTGCTTCGCATTCCTGGCAGGCCATGAGTCTTTCGCTGCTGCAGAGGGAGCCATCGGCATTGCCGAGAAAGCTAACAAGGTTCGTAAGAAACCCCTTCGCGTCATTTTGAACGGCCTGGGCAAGGATGCTGCGCAGATTATTTCCAGAATAAACGGCTTTACATTTGTAGAGACAGACTATGACTATTACACCGGAGAGCTGAAGGAAGTGTACCGCAAGTCTTATTCCGACGGCCTGCGCGCTAAGGTGAACTGCTACGGCGCCAACGACGTGCGTGAAGGCGTTGCTATCATGTGGAAGGAAGGCGTGGACGTATCCATCACCGGCAACTCCACCAACCCCACCAGATTCCAGCATCCCGTAGCAGGTACTTATAAGAAAGAATGTATCGAGAAGGGCAAGAAGTACTTCTCCGTTGCTTCCGGCGGCGGCACAGGACGTACCTTGCATCCCGACAACATGGCGGCGGGCCCTGCATCCTACGGCATGACAGATACCCTGGGACGTATGCACTCTGACGCTCAGTTCGCAGGATCTTCTTCCGTTCCGGCTCATGTGGAAATGATGGGCCTGATCGGCGCAGGCAACAACCCTATGGTTGGAATGACTGTGGCTGTGGCTGTAGCTGTGGAAGAAGCGGCAAAGGCTGGGAAATTCTAAGAAATCCAGTAAAATTAAGGATTTAAGATGTTGTTAAAAGTAGAAAAAAGTAGGGAAATGTATGTAACTCATACATTATCCCTACACTACTTCTACACCCATATTCCTACACTAAAAACAAGCTATTTTATTTTTTCTATATCTTCTCTCAGCCATTCCAAATCGCGGACAGTATAAGTAGATTCTGTTATGTCTTGTATGGTATGTCCAACCATTTCTTTAAGTGCATACTCATCCATACCGGATTTTTTCCCCATCGTAACAAAGGTTGTTCGTGGATCATGAGGTCTATGATTCGGGTTTAGATTCAATTGACTAATCACTTTTTCAAAACGATTAGCGTATTTGTCGTACGTTACAGACCAGGAACCGGAATGTGTCTGTCCTTTATCATTAAAAAGATATTCACTATTGATAGAAATTGCAAATTTATAATTACGTTCAACGAATTTTAGGATTCTTGGATGAATAGGAACTATCCGTTGCTTCCCTGCTTCTGTCTTCATTCCAGCTTGCATATACCTTTTTTCTAAATTGACCTCGTCCAACCGTAAGGTAGCGAGTTCTTGCGGGCGCCAACCCATATAACATTGAATGAGAATCCAATCAGCAAATTTTACATTATCAACATTTTGCCACAAAACTTTCATTTCATCATCGGTAAATGGAAAGTGTTTTTTCTTGTTTTTCTCTATTTCAACAATAATGTCTCCAGAAATTTCAAATGTTCTTGCATAATTCATAGGAACGATTTCATACTCAAGAGCGTAGTCAAACATAGTATTAAATAAAGATTTTATTCTGGATTTTGTACTTGGCGATGGATGGATTTTTTCTCCTTTCTTTTTTCCTCTCGTTTCGATTCGAAATCCCTCTTCCATACATCCTTTAATGTGTCGAGCCCTAACATCTTTTGCGCGCATATCGTATATGGAAGAACAATATGTCCATGCGGAATTTACAGAACGTATATAAGTATCAGATGCATCTTTTAAGTATTCACTGAGCCATTTTTCATACAGTTCCTTTATCGTAATATCTGGTTCCAGATCATACGGGTTTTTATTGTATTCCACCAGGGCCGTATATGCATCATTGTACGTTGGAAAATATGACTCCGGTTTTAATGGTTTACATATTGGACGTCCGGTGGATGTCTTTCCAACTGTGACCATAGCTCGAAAGGGGTTCCTGAGATTCCGATTTTTGATTTCGCTTATCTGTCCGAAACCGTTAGGAAGTCGCCTTCGCTTGTTATTTTTGCTTCGAGGCTTTCGTTGTTTGATATCGGGTTGTAGCGGATAGCCACAATGCGGGCAGAAAGTAGCTTTATCGCTAACCTGTAGATCACACTCGGGGCATTTTATCAACATTCTCAATACCTCCTTAAATATTTTATAAATCGAGATTTTTGTGCGGCAAGGTTGATTTATCATTAGTAATCATATATGATAGTGTAGGAATTGTCAACTCCTACACTTAAACTTTTTAAAGGGATGGATATATGGTTAGCAATGAGGAATTAACCTGCCGGAATTGCGGAGTAAGGTTAAAGAGGTACGATAATGTATTGAGAATTGTTCGGACTAAAGGAAGAAAAACTTCATGGGTAAAAGTAAATCGGTTTCGTTGTCCTTCCTGCGGACAGATACGCAGAGAATTGCCGGATTATATTTCCCCTTATAAGCAGTACGAAGCCGAAGTGATTCGTGGCGTACTAGAGGGATTCATTACCTGCGAGACATATGGATATGAAGATTATCCATGCGAGATGACGATGGCTCGATGGAAGAATTCGCAAGAATTACAACTCCTTTTGTGAAAGACAAAATCGAAAGGAGATTCAGGATGTCAAAAGAGGAAAAACACTTACAAACTAAGATTCGTATATTCGAGGATATGCTTTTACGATGTAAGAATTTTGGTCAGGCAGAAGCGATTCAAATTGAATTGACAAGAATGAGAGCAAAACTACAAAAATTGTATTTCAAGAGAATGGAGTCCTAACAAGGGCTCTTTCTTTTTTATCGTTTGGAGAACTATTTTTAAAGGGATGGAGAATGGTTAAAAATCAAAAGAAGCCGTTGGTGGCGGCTTCTCGTGATGAATTACTTTGTGTAGCATTGCCTGTAATTCATAGGCTTTTTGGTGTCTTTATTCTTCAGAAGGAAAAACAGGTACTCGGGTAAAAGTTTGGATTCCTCTTTCGGCTTAAAGCACTTAGAATAAGAGACGTACTGCTTTTTGACCAATGACCATCACCTCCATCCCTTTAAAAATAGTTCTCCTTTCGATACTTTACATTCTAACTGTGGTTTTTCATTCAGTCAATGTAAATAGCCACCGAGGTTGTTTTAACAAATTGCGGTTCTTATCCTAGAATAGCCGTTGAAAGGAGGTAACAGCCAATGGAAGAAATTATATTTGCGCCGGGGTCTGTTCCGGTAGCGGTCGTTGCCAGGGTGTATGGGAAAGATGCTTCCTGGGTTCGAGCCGGTATCATATCCGGATGGCTTCCTATTGGAAAGGCTACTAGAAACGGAAAGTTGATTACCAACATTGAAGAGATGAATTCGAAGTATGGACGCATTAACTTTTATATTTCTCCGAAGCGGCTCTGGGAAGAAACCGGATATTTATGGAAAGGAGAGAAGCGTTAATATGGGAACAACGATTCGCCCGGAATTATCTGAGAAAAATCCATATTGGATTGAACGTCATCGCTACTATGAACTGAAGCATTTCTGTTTACAGTATCCGATATGGAAGAAAGCATACGCCGCCCTGGATGGGCTTAGCCGGCGGCCTTCTGATATGGAAGTATTTTCAAAGAACAGGGTGGTTGGCGATCCGACTGCTCGATGTGCAGAAGCTCGATCTCACTATTTAGAGCGTATGAAGACGGTCGAGCAAACGGCGATTGCGACAGATGCGGAACTATCTAATTATATTTTAAAAGGCGTAACCGAAGGGTGGTCCTACGATATATTGAAAGCTAGGTTAAATATTCCATGCTGCAAGGATGTTTATTACAACTTGTACAGACGATTCTTCTGGTTACTGAATAAAGCGAGGGATTGAAATGAAGGTTGTAGACATAGCAGTCAAGAAAGTCTATCGGTTTAATTGCCCTAACT
Source organism: Cuneatibacter caecimuris (assembly GCF_004216775.1). GTDB lineage: Bacteria > Bacillota > Clostridia > Lachnospirales > Lachnospiraceae > Cuneatibacter > Cuneatibacter caecimuris. The sequence continues at coordinate 76,380 of NZ_SGXF01000010.1, read as the reverse complement.
GCCAGAGCCGGTTGGAGGCGGATACGAAAGAACTGGAAGATATTGGCGGGAAGGTGTGTAAGTTCTATTGTCCGGTATGCAGAAAAGAACGATACATAACATGGTCTGAACTTCGTAAGAAGATTGTGTATGAGGGCGAAGGAACGCAGAAATAACATCTCCTATTGTGAAAGGAGAGTGACACATAATGGAAGAACTTATGAAAATCAACGCAAAAATTAGAAAACAACAAATTGGTAGACTGATTGCGGCTGGGATATGTGTGTTGCGGTATTGGATTGTTAGCGAGTTATAGCTACCAAAAAGGTATCACGGCATGCCAAAAATCAATAGCAAAGTTTTACCCAGATGAGTATGAATCTTTAACAGCGAAGGTTTTAGAAACATTTGAACGGGAAGGAGTTACTAAATTTTAAGAGATTGAGCCAGCAATGGCTCTTTCTTTTTATCCTAGGTTAAAACACAGTACCAAGGTATCTGAAAGACATGCTATGTTGATATTTGAAAAAATCCCGGGTGGAAAATTTAGAAAAATCTTTTTGAAAGGCGGGATGGAATATGGAGCTCATTCTTTGCATGATTGTTGGTATCATTATCGGAATTGTTTTCGGACGACAGGTATTCCGAAGGGATGTCGTTGGTTCGCTGCGAATCGATCAATCTGATCCGGACAGCGGACCTTATTTGTTTTTGGAGCTGTCCCATAAGGGAGCGGATGCGATATATAAGAAAAGATATGTAGTCTTGAAAGTCAACATCAAAGATTATATTTCGCACGAATAACAAGTCCTTTTATGGAACAGTTAATGAATTCACGAAAGGAGAACTAAAATGAGTGAAAACATCAAAGAATTGCTGAATGAGGAGATAGCAGCGGAGATTCAGGCGATATCTTCTCTGAATTCGGGTAGCGAAGAGAAATCAAAGGCTATAGAGGATCTGGCAAAGCTGTATCGTTTGAGAATTGAGGAAACTAAAAGTGAGCTGGACGCAGAGGATAAGCGAAGCCGGCGTACGTTGGATAGTGAAGCGAATGTCCGAGAGAACGAGATTAAGAAATCACAGTTGGACGAACAGATCAAAGCTGACGTACAGGATGAGCAGTATAAGCGTTCTCAGCTTGACGAGCAAGTGAAGGATCGATATTTCAAACTGGGGATTGCAGCGGCAGAGCTTCTCATACCACTGATGTTCTATGGCATCTGGATGCGGAAAGGATTTAAGTTTGAAGAAACGGGAACCTATACCTCAACAACATTCAGAGGATTGTTCAATCGTTTTAGACCGACAAAGAAGTAATTAACCGGTCAGAAATGAGGAGGGCGTGATTTATACATGTCCTCTTCGTTTTTGCGTGATTTTTACAGACGCTATTATGGAAAGGAGATGCTACAAAGAGCTCTTTGTCTCTTGACCGTACACCGGAAGAAACCGTACAATAATAGCGGTTCTTTCGAAAAACGAAAGGAGATAATATTTATGAGCCACAAAATTATCAAACCCGAAGGTATTGAATTGATTGAGTACCTGAATAACGGATATGCGATTTGTAATCGGTGTGGAGCCGTCATGAGGCAAACAGAAGATCCGAAGACTGGATGCGGAGTTTATATCTGTCCATCGTGTGGATTAAAGGTGGACGAAGAGGATTACGAGTATGAGTCCGATGAAGAAGTAGAATGGACGGAAGAAATGCTCGATATGGAACAAGGAGATATTCCGCCAGCCGGATGCAGAGCCTGCGGAGGACCATACCCGTATTGCAAAACGTCATGTAAGCTATTTGATGACTAAAAATATTATTGAGAGAAGGTCTATGCTTCGGCATAGGCTTTTTCTTTTTGGAGAATAAATGATGCGATACCATTATGAAAAACCGAACATCTATTTGTCGATGTACGGAAAAGTATATTTTTGTGACCATCCGGTCTATCATTGCTGCACGCTGTTCCAAATCGGAGAAAAGGGACTGGCAGTTATTCAGCAGAGATTTGACGAGAAAACAAAGAGTACCTGGTGGGGAGACGTGGACCCATGGATTACGGATGATTTATATTTGCATCCTCGTTTTAAAGAATACTTTGATACACATTCCGGAATGGCTACGGACGGGCTTTATTCCACTGTGACACTTCGCCAGATTATGTGGGCCTTAAAAATGAAGCCGATTAAGCGGGAACGATGGGAGACTGTATTTGACAGGAGAAATATTTAGTCCGCAAAAATCACAGCTCCTTTTATGGAAAACTGATTAAAAGCGAAAGGAGTTTAAGGTGATGGACGAAATGAAAATCAGCTCAAAATTTACACGGATGTTGCTTTCGAAATTAGCAAAAGGGGTATTACATAAAAAGCTTGGATATAACGTAGATATCCAGTTAAACGAGTTGAATGCTTCGATTTCAGATGAGAAAGCGCACGTACATGTGAGTATTGATGCAGATATGAGTAAAGAAGAACTCATGAAAATTCTGAAGAAAATCGGTTTAAATTAAGAGGATTGAGCCAGCAATGGCTCTTTCTTTTTACTTCGCAAAATTTACAATTCCTATTATGGAGAAACAGTTAGCTCATTGGTAGAGCGTCACACTTCCGTGGAGGTAATCGGTTCGAGTCCGATACTGGTTCTCTTTTATTTTTTATCAATCAAGAAAGGGGGATTTTAAGGAGGTGGTCAGAAATTTGAGTTTGGACGAATTGGCGTTGATTCTATGTGATATGTACGAAATGGACGAATGGTTGCCAAATCCGGTATTCGACAAGAAAGAGTTCACTAGGGTGAGCAATACATTGTGGGCGATTGGAGAATTTCGAAATTATGTAGCCGATCATATTTTTCCCCAGACCAAAACGTCCATAAAAAATTTAGAAGCGATGGCTCGATCATTTACAGAAAAAATGGATGACTTTGCTTCTATGAATCAACAGAACAGTTCTATATTTATCACCGCTAAGATGGTTGGAGAAAATATTCAAGATCTGTTATATGCCATGGAATAGGATAAAACGAAAGGAGAATATTATGCAAAAAGTTAAAATCTTGAAAAGAGTCGGGCGTCAATTATATCGCTCATCTCCGACAATTTTAACGGTAGTAGCTTCTATTGGAGTCATTGCAACAACCATTACGGCTGTTCAGGCAACCCCTAAAGCAATAAAATTGTTGAAAGAGGCAGAGCTGGAGAAGGGCGAAAATCTAACTAAATTAGAAATCGTCCGAGTAGCGGGGCCGACTTATATTCCTTCTGTACTGCTGGGAGTTTCAACTATTGCTTGTATCTTTGGAGCGAATGCATTAAATCAAAAGAAACAGGCTTCTTTGATGAGTGCATACGTTATGCTCAATGAATCCTATAAGCAATATCGGAAGTCAGCCAAGACAGTTTACGGAGAGGATGCGGATGATAAAATCCATGCGGAAATGGCGAAAGATGCCATGGTGTCTTCCTACGACTGGGGTTATCAGGTTTACAACATGGACATGGATTCTGAAAGTGAACGGTTGCTTTTCTATGATCTTGCCTCAAAGAAGTATTTTAGAACCACAATGGCAGCGGTGTTAAACGCCCAATATCATGTAAATCGGAATCTTTCCATTAAAGGCGATTGTTCATTAAATGAATACTTGTCATTTTTAGGTGTCGAAGGCATAGACGGAGGCGATGAACTCGGATGGGATATTACCTATATGGTGGAAGAAATGGATTGCTATTGGTTGGATTTTGATAATTACAAATCAACTTTGGAAGATGGATTGGAGTGCATCATTATCGATACCATGGCCGTCAACAAATTTGAATGATTCGCAAAAATTACAGACCGTATTATGAAAAGGAGGCTAATGCTTTATGAAAAACAAAAATTTTATCAAAGCCATTGGGATTGCAGTTACGGTGATCGGATTCGGAGTAAGTATCCTTACCGATTGGGTAAACGAAAAGAAAATGGATGAGAAAATTGAAGAAAAGGTAAACGAGGCACTTGCCAAAAAAGATGATGAAAACGAAGAGGAGTCCTAACATGGGCTCTTTCTTTCTGGTTTGGAGCAAGTGCCAATGAATGATGAGGCTATTCAAAAAATCATGAATTATACGAATATGCATCTGTTTGAGCCTGGTGTAAATTGGCCCAAATCAGCTATTAAGGAACGTTCGTATGAAAGATGGGCGGTTGATGAGATTCTACTGGCCCTCATGGATCACCCGATGACGGAAGCCGATTTGGTGATAGAAGGGTTCATATTAAAAATGGAGCTTTTTCTTTATCTGTCGGAAAATCCAGAAAATAACCACATATTTCAAGTTGCAGAAAATACGGCCGAGACACTTCTCGGTCTTATTTTATAACCACAAATTTTATATTTCGAAAGGAGAAGCATTATGAAGGTATTAAGAAAACAGGAAATCGAAACAGCAAACATCCAGGTAGGAGATCAGATAGTCATTCCACTGGCAGAACTTGGGGAGTTTACCGCGACTGCTCACAAGGTTACGGACGAGGGCGTCATGTTTATATTTGACGAATATGTTACCTGCCGGCCGATGAATAACCGGTCTACAAACAAAGGCGGTTTTGAAAAGTCCGATCTGAAGAAGTGGATGGATACAGTTCTGCTTATGGCATTCCCAGAAGAGTTGCGTGATAAGATTTACGGACTTACTATTCCAACCGTTGGACAGATTGTTGGTCATGAGGACGAATGGGATAACAAGAATCTGGAACCAGATAGCGATGAACAGCTTCCTTTGATGAAAGAGTGCAAGAATCGAATTGCTTGTTTTGAGGATCGGCTTACATGGGGATGGCTAAGAAATGCTACAAAAGAGGAGTTTTCTTCGGCTCTTTTCGCTCTTGTGGGCAGCAGCGGTGGCGCTCCGTACTCCAACGGCGCTTCGGGCTCTCTTGGGGTTCGTCCGGAATTCTGGTTGGTTAAGCAGGAATCCAGGGGCCCTGTGCCCCGTGAAGGCGGAGTTTCTCATGTCTCTTATAGGAGTTACTATGGAAGAAGGAACACAAAAGAGGTAACAAAGGAATCATTACAGGAAGAGATTTCTGAAAAGGAAAATGAAATTAAGCTTCTCAGAAAGGAAATCAAAAATCTGGAAGAAAAAGAGATGTTTGCAAAAGCTGCTTCTGAGATGAAGAATCTGAAGGATCGGTTTGTGGAAGCCGGCTTTACCGAAGATGAGGCGTTTCACATGGTTCTTGAATTATCCAAAACGGCTTTGGGAATTGGGGGAACGAAGTAATGAAAAAAGAAATAACCAAAAGCTTTTTGTCACTGAAAACGGCGATTAAAAAGCATAGTCCAGAGATTCTTACAGGAATTGGTATTGCCGGTATGATCACAACGACTGTCATGGCGGTCCGGGCAACGCCGAAAGCACAGATTCTCATTGAGGAAAGAAAAGAGGAAATTGGAGCCGAGGAGCTTGAAGTCGCAGATGTGGTAAAAACAACTTGGTTCTGTTATATTCCGGCAGCGATTACGGGAACCCTCTCCATTGCATGTTTAATTGGAGCCAGCTCAGTAAACGCTAAACGGAATGCGGCACTTGCAACGGCATATACCTTATCGGAATCCGCTCTCAAGGATTATCAGGGAAAAGTCGTTGAGATGTTCGGAGAGAAGAAGCACGAAACTGTGAAAGATGCCGTTGCAAAGGATAAAATCGAGAAAAATCCAGTGGTAACAAGAGAGGTAATCATTACAGAAAAGGGAAATACGCTCTGCTATGACGCGATTTCTGGCAGATATTTTAAAGGCGATATCGACAAAATTAAGAAAGCGGAATGTGAATTAAATCGTCAGATGCGCGATGAGATGTATGTATCCTTAAATGATTTCTACTACGAAGTCGGTCTGGATAATATCAAAATCGGCGATGAGTTGGGATGGAATATTGATAATGGGTATATTGATCTATCATTTAGTTCTCAATTGGCCAGCGATGGAACTCCCTGCCTGGTGATTGATTACAGTATTGCTCCGAGATACAATTTCAGTGAGCTGATGTGACGCGCGAAAAATACAGTGGCTTTAATGGAAGAAGAACCACACATTTTCAAAAATTGAAAGGAGAATAAACATGGAAACCAATGAAATCATGAACAACGAAGAGGTTATGGAGACAGCCACAGAGGAAATCGTTAAAGCGAGTTCTGGTAAGGGGTTTAAGGTTGCGGCCGGTATCGGTTTAGCCGTACTTGCAGGTGTTGTAATCTACAGGTATGTGGGTAAGCCGATGATTGCCAAAATCAAAGCTCAGAAGGAGCAGCAGATTATCGATGCTGAGTGGGATGAACCCGAAGAACCAATCATTGAGAATGAAAAAGAGGATTCCGAAGAAGCCTAAACGAAAAAATGTGTTTCAACACGAGGGAGAGTACCTGTAACAAGGTGCTTTCCCTTTTTTCTTTTATCCGGAGGTGAAATTTATGAACATGTATTCGTATGATGGCCCAGTTATGGAATTTGACAATTGTGTTGCAAATCGCTGGATTGCTTCTACACGGGCAGTTTCAGAAAAGAAAGCAAGGTCAAACCTTACTTATCAGTTTAAAAAGAAAAACAACCGACTTCCGGGTACAAAGATTATATTGCCTGGAAAGATCAGTTTGGTGAGCGGAAAGGAGACAACTTAATGGAGGAATATAAGCCGAATTCCCACAAATCAAAGGAGGAGCAGAAAAATCTTGTTCCTGAAAAACGTGTAGAGAAAGTGATTTCCGGGACGGTAAAATCAAAGAAAAAATCAGAAATGCAGAAGTTTGCAGATGTATTCATTTCTGAAGATGTCAATAACGTAAAATCTTATATTGTGATGGATGTTCTGGTGCCGGCAATAAAAAAGGCAATTTCCGATATAGTTACCAATGGTATTGATATGATCCTCTATGGAGAAACTGGGAAGTCAAAAAAGAACTCTACAGCGTCCAAGGTATCCTATCAGAAGTATTACGACAGCGGAAAGAAAGATTATACAGCACCGAAGAGCCGGACGAGCTACGAATATGATGAGCTTTTATTCGAAACTCGTGGAGATGCGGAATCGGTATTAGACGCCATGAACGAAATTATTGCACAGTATGAGGTAGTTAGTGTTGCAGATCTTTATGATTTGGCAAACGTGTCCAATGACAATTATGCTGCCAATAAATACGGATGGACTGATATTGCTGGATGCAGGGCGGTTCGAGTAAGGGATGGTTATATTTTAAAATTGCCTAAACCAATGCCGTTGTAAAGGAGGGATTCAAGATGTATGAGTCAAAAGACAGGATGGTATCTCATCCGGATCATTATATTTCCGAAACGGGTATGGAAGTTATTGATGTAATCGAAGCCTTTACTTCTGATTTAAAAGGAATTGAGGCTACCGTTGGAAGCAGAAAAACGGAATCCAGGATTTGGAAAAAATCCTTTGGTACGCCCAGCATTTGATCGACCATTTAAAGAAAACAGAAAAAGTAGAAGAGGAGAATAAATAATCATGAAAAAAGCAGAGATTGTAAAGAGCATGAATGGTTTTCTTAGTAAAACCAGTTTCCAGTTAAAGAAGCATAGTCCGGAGATTCTCGTTGTGGCTGGAGTTATCGGCGTGGTTACAAGCGCGGTAATGGCTTGTAAAGCAACGACAAAAGTGGGTGAAATTCTGGACAAGACAAAAGAAGATGTCGAAACAGTTCATAAATGTGAAGCAGACGAATCCGTGAAGGAGCGGTATTCCAGCGAGGATGCCCAAAAAGATTTGGCGATTGTTTATGTTCAGACCGGTATGAAATTTGCCAAACTGTATGGGCCTTCCGTCATACTCGGTGCATTGTCAATCACCAGTATTTTGGCATCTAATAACATTCTTCGTAAGAGAAATGTAGCTCTAAGTGCGGCTTATGCAGCTATTGATAAAGGATTTAAAGAGTATCGCAGCCGTGTGATCGAACGATTTGGCGAAGAGGTTGACCGTGAACTGAAATATAATCTCAAAGCCAAAAAGTTTGATGAAACGGTTATCGATGAAGAGACTGGAAAAGAGAAGAAAGTTAAGAAGAATGGTTTTGTGGTAAGTCCGGCGGATATCAGCGGTTATGCCAGATTCTTTGAAAAGTACACGCAGGATGAGGATGGAGATTCCATTCTTAATCCTCATTGGGAAAGCAACAATGAATATAATTTGATGTTCATCAAAGCCCAAGAGCGTTATGCAAACGACTTGTTGAAAGCAAAGAAGCGCGTATTTCTGAATGAAGTCTATGAGATGCTCGGACTTCCGAGAACAAAAGCCGGCCAGATTGTTGGTTGGGTTTATAATCCGGAAAATTCTAAAGGAGATAATTACATTGATTTCGGTCTGTATTCTGATAATCTGAGTTATTCGGATTATGTCAATGGATTCGACCAGGCAATCCTTTTGGATTTTAATGTGGATGGGAACATCTGGGATTTGATGTGAGAGATAAATTTATAACTATCCCTAGGAGTTATTACGATTCTTGGGGATAGTTTTTATTTGGGAGGAATTTATGCGCAAGTTAATCAAAGTAATAGCGGTTCCGATCTTGTGTGGTATCGTGATAGCATCTTCGTTCTTTGTATCTGAATTTCACTCAGAAGGGGAAGACGTTGTAGCAATACCTAGGGCCAGCATTGTCGAAAAGACAGAACCGGTTATTACAGTTTTGCAAGAGGAATCCATTCCAATTGCCACTGAGAAAATGGAGGGATCAGAAGAAGTTATACCGAAAATGTCGAGAGAAGATGTAGAGTTAATCGCCCTAGTTACTATGGCAGAAGCCGAAGGTGAATGTGAAGAAGGAAAACGCCTTGTTATCGATACTATATTGAATCGGGTAGATTCCGAACATTTTCCCGATACGGTATATGAAGTGGTTTATCAACCGAATCAATTTTCATCTATGTGGAATGGTCGAGTGGACATGTGCGAAGTCCGAGCGGATATTTGTGACCTTGTCTATGAGGAACTGGAGTCAAGGAGCAATTACAACGTTGTGTTCTTTACGGCAGGAGAATACAGTGCGTATGGCGTTCCGATGTTCCAAGTTGAAAATCATTATTTTTCAAGGTATGAGTGAAGAAAGGAGAATCATCATGCGTAATCTTTTAGCATTTGTGTCTTATACACTGGCGGCAATGTCCGGTATCTGCTTTGTTGGTGGAATCGCAATTCTATCAACGGGAAGGGAGCATTGATATGGACGGTCTGGAGAATGTGATATCGGTACTGGACTATGTTCTGGATACTAAGAGAAAAAGACATATTATGGGAGGCATTCTGTTGAGTGTCTCCTTTCTTTTTGGCGGTTTGGCAATAACCGTAATGACAATTAAAAACGAGGAGGAAGAGGATGAGCAGTAAAGGATTGACTTTCCTTGCTTTTATTGCTGGAGCAGGGATTGGTTCTGTATGTACATGGCAACTGCTGAAACGGAAATATGAGCTGATCGCTCAGGAAGAAATCGACTCCGTAAAAGCAGCTTATGCCGAAAGAGAAAGCGGGAAAGAGTTTCGTGATGGCCTTAAAGTAGCGGAAGATAGAACTCCGAAGGATGTAGACGACATGGATTTCAAAAAGTACGCGTCTATCATTCAGAAAGAGGGCTATACGGATTATTCCAAAACGGTTGAGGAAAAGAAAGGAGAGGCATTTGTGGAAAAACCTTATGTCATCTCACCAGAGGAATTTGGCGAATTTGAAGAGTATGAAAAAATCAGCCTCACTTACTATGCAGACGAAATTCTGGCTGACGAGAACGATGAAGAGGTAGACGATGTGGAGGAAATTGTCGGTAAGGAATCGCTGAATCATTTCGGGGAATATGAAGACGACTCCGTGTTTGTCCGAAATGACCGGTTAAAGTGTGATTATGAAATCCTGCTTGACCAGAGAAACTATTCCGATGTTGTAAAAACGATGCCACATCGAATGGAGGAGTAATGACAAAGAACGAGCTTAATGATGCATATTTTAACTGGATGTATCAGCTTGTATTTGATGGAAGATATTCAAAGAGATTATCGTATCAAAAGCTTTTAAGAGAGCTGCATCGAATCGAATTTACTTACAGTATTCCGATGGATGGAAATCGGGCGGAAGATGGAGTGGATTTAAGGTATCGGTTTGGTTATGAAAACGGATACAGCAGCTCGATGGTTTCCACCTATTTGGATAATCGGACTTGCAGTGTGCTGGAAATGATGATCGCGCTTGCGATTCGGTGTGAGGAACATATTATGGATGATCCAGACATTGGAAACCGAACTGGACAGTGGTTTTGGAATATGATTGTAAACCTTGGTCTAGGCTCTATGAACGATTCAAAGTTTGACCGGAACTATGTCGAGGACGTTATTCAGAAGTTTCTGGAACGAAAGTATAGCCGCAATGGTGACGGTGGGCTGTTTACCGTAAATCACAGCCGATACGATTTGAGATCTGTTGAAATCTGGTATCAGATGTGCTGGTACTTAGACGAAAATACTTAGAAGGAGAGATTACCATGAGCCACAGCGAAGTAATGAAGTGGTTTGAAAGTTATTTTCCTGATTATTCTGGAGATCGGATTGATATGTGGTTTCCAAATGGAAGGAACAGTATCCGTATCCGCCAGAAAAATGGCCAAGAATTTATATTCACTTATCACGGTCAGAAAGATTGGAGATTTGAGACGATTACCAGCTTTCTGAATGGAATGAAGGGAGGAAAAAAGTAAGATGTGTGAGGTTATGAATTATATTTTTGGAAGTCTTAGCAGCTCGGAAACAGCGATCCGATCCATTCGGAAATCCATGAATAAACAGGCACGTTATAATCGGAAATTAAGTACGCTTGTTCTTATCGTAACGGTTAATCTGGTTCTCCTGGAGCTGGATCGTATGGAGCAGAAAAAGAGGATTGAGAAACTGGAATCGACAATAGAGGAAATGAAGCGCGATAAAGGAGAGTAAAAAATGAGATGATCGACTTTTTGATGATTTCCACACGTAGTACAAAGCGTGGTGTAATTGAAATTTATCCGAAGTTCATTATTAAGAAAAGCTCCGATCTGATGATTCGAGGTGGTGACTTCTACGCTATCTGGATTGAGGAACGAGGTTTATGGTCTACAGATGAACAGGACGCTTTACAACTTATCGACCGTGAACTGGATAGGTACGCAGAAGAAAGCCGCCAGCGCTTTGACTCTGAAATAAAAGTTCTTCACATGTGGGATGCAGAGTCTGGAATGATTGATTCCTGGCACAAATATTGTCAGAAACAAATGCGGGATTCTTTCCACATGCTGGATGACAAATTGATATTCTCCAACACAAAAACCGATAAAAAAGATTACGCCAGTAAAAAGCTGAAATATCCGCTTGAAGCTGGCGATTTGTCTGCTTATGACCAATTGATGTCTACTCTGTACTCTGAGGCTGAGCGACAGAAAATTGAATGGGCTATCGGTTCTGTGGCATGTGGAGAATCGAAAAAACTGCAAAAATTTATGGTTCTGTATGGAGCTGCCGGAACAGGTAAATCCACAGTTCTCAATATTATTCAGCAGCTCTTTGAAGGGTATTATTCGGTCTTTGACGCAAAAGCTCTGGGGTCGTCCAGTAATTCTTTTGCATTGGAGGCATTCAAGAGTAATCCGCTTGTTGCGATCCAGCATGATGGCGATTTGTCAAGAATTGAGGATAATACCAGGTTAAACAGCTTGGTGTCCCATGAGCTGATGACCGTAAATGAAAAGTTCAAATCGACTTACTCCAACCGATTCAAATGTTTTTTGTTCATGGGTACCAATAAGCCGGTAAAGATTACAGATGCAAAATCTGGTTTGATTCGACGACTGATTGATGTGTCTCCTTCAGGAAATAAGCTGAACCCGAAGGAATACAAAGTAATTATGAAACAGATTGAATTCGAACTGGGAGCGATTGCATATCACTGCCGGGAAATCTATCTAAACAATCCCGGTCTGTATGATGACTATATTCCCATTGCAATGCTGGGCGCATCCAATGATTTCTATAACTTTATCATTGATTCCTACCATGTATTCAAACGGGAAAACGGCACGACTTTGAAAGCTGCCTGGGAGATGTATAAGACCTATTGTGATGAAGCCAAAGTAGGCTATCCATTTTCTCAGAGAATTTTTAAGGAAGAACTGAAGAACTATTTCCATGACTATAAAGAACGGTTCAACATGGAGGACGGTTCGAGAGTACGAAGTTATTATATCGGATTCCGGACTGAAAAATTTGAAGAGGAAATGGTTGCTGAAAAGCCGGAAGAGAAGCCTTCATTATTGCAGTTTAATACTGCCAAATCCATTTTCGATCAGGTATGTTCCGATTGTCCATCGCAGTATGCAACAGACAAAGAAACACCTTCCATGAAATGGGACAAGGTAAAAACGAAGCTATCGGATTTGGATACTTCTAAAATCCACTATGTTAAAGTCCCGGAAAACCACATCGTAATTGATTTCGATATTCCAAATAAGGAAGGGAATAAATCCTTCGAACGGAATGTAGAAGAAGCAAGCAAGTGGCCGGCGACTTATGCAGAGCTAAGCAAAAGCGGAAAGGGGGTTCATCTTCATTATATTTATACGGGAGATGTGAAAAAACTGAGTCGTATTTATGACGACCACATCGAAGTGAAAGTGTTCACGGGTAAAAGCTCATTACGAAGAAAACTTACAAAGTGTAATGATTTGCCCATCGCAACGATTAGCTCTGGTTTACCGATGAAAGGAGAAGATAAAATGGTAAATTTTGAAGCGATTAAAAGCGAGAAAGGGCTTAGAACACTAATCAAGAGAAATCTGAATAAAGAAATCCATCCGGGTACTAAGCCCAGTATCGACTTTATCTACAAAATACTGGAGGACGCATATTCCAGCGATTTGAGTTATGACGTGACGGACATGCGGAATGCGGTTTTAGCATTTGCTGCGAATAGTACGCATCAGGCCGAATACTGTATCAAGCTGGTTAATAAGATGCAGTTTAAATCAGCAGACCCTTCCACAGCGGGGAGAAACGAAGAAGCAAAGTTGGTATTTTACGATATTGAGGTATTTCCAAATCTGTTCCTTGTAAACTGGAAAATCGAGGGCGAAGGAAAGCCTGTGGTGCGTATGATTAACCCGACTCCAACGGAGATTGAGGAATTGATGCGATTCCGGTTGGTCGGGTTTAACTGTCGGCGATATGATAATCATATTCTGTATGCAAGACTCATGGGTTATACAAACGAGCAACTTTATAACCTCTCGCAAAAAATCATCAGCGGCAGCCCCAATTGTTTCTTTGGAGAAGCCTACAATGTTTCTTATACAGATGTGTATGACTTTGCATCTGCTGGAAATAAAAAGAGCCTGAAGAAATTGGAGATTGAGATGGGTATCCACCATCAGGAGTTGGGACTTCCGTGGGATCAACCGGTTCCGGAAGAAATGTGGACGAAAGTTGCCGAGTATTGTGATAACGATGTAATTGCAACCGAAGCGGCATTCCATTATCTGAAAGCTGACTGGACAGCACGACAGATTCTGGCAGATTTGGCTGGAATGACGGTGAATGATACGACCAATACGCTTACCCAGAAAATTATATTTGGAAATGAGCGGAAACCACAGGATCAGTTCAATTACCGAAATCTGGCAGAGCCAGTGCATCACCTTGATGAAGAAACCTATTCCTTCTTGGCCGAAGCGTGTCCTGAAATGATGGCGCAAACGCATGGCGATGAAGGAAGTCTCTTACCATATTTTCCTGGATACAAGTATGAGAATGGAAAATCGACATATCGAGGAGAAGAAGTTGGAGAAGGCGGTTATGTCTATGCAGAACCTGGTATGTACGGAAATGTGGCATTGCTGGATATTTCCTCTATGCATCCTCATAGTGCAATTGCAGAAGTTCTGTTCGGTGTGAAATTTACGAGAGCCTTCCGTGACATTGTGGAAGGACGAGTCAGCATCAAACACGAAGCTTGGGACGAAGTCAATCATATGCTGGATGGGAAGTTGACACCATATATCCAGAAGGTCATTGACGGAGAGATGACAGCAAAGGATTTAGCGAATGCTTTGAAGACGGCAATCAACTCGGTATACGGTCTGACTTCTGCTAACTTCGAGAATCCGTTCCGTGATCCGAGAAACAAAGATAATATTGTAGCCAAACGAGGAGCTCTGTTCATGATTAACCTCAAACACGAGGTACAGGAACGGGGCTTTACTGTTGCTCACATTAAGACGGATTCTATCAAGATTCCTGATGCGACACCGGAGATTATCCAGTTTGTTATGGATTACGGAAAGCGATATGGTTATACCTTTGAGCACGAGGCTACATATGACCGGATGTGCCTGGTAAATGACGCTGTCTATATTGCCAAGTATAAAGACGGAAAATGGACAGCCACAGGAACTCAGTTCCAGATTCCCTATGTCTTCAAAAAACTTTTCAGCGGCGAAGAAATTGTCTTTAAAGATATGTGTGAAACCAAGTCGGTAAGCAGCGCTTTATATTTAGACATGAACGAGAAACTTCCGCAGCTTACAACCGAGGAAGAAAGGGAATTAAGTGCCATCGACAAGGCTTGGAATAGTCAGGCTGGAGGGAAATCTCTTGAAGATGTCGCATCTAAATACGGATATACATACGAAGAAATAGGAGCAAGATACAGCGAGCTTTGTAAAAAAGACGAGGCGACTCACAATTATATTTTCATTGGACGAGTTGGTCAGTTCTGTCCAATTAAGCCTGGAGCCGGCGGCGGTTTGCTCATGCGGGAAAAAGATGGGAAATATTATGCAGCTACCGGATCAAAAGGCTATCGTTGGTTGGAGTCCGAAATGGTTAAAGAACTCTCCAAAGAGGATTCTATTGATCGTTCCTATTATGACAAGCTTGTAGACGACGCAGTGGAAACCATATCCAAATACGGTGACTTCGAATGGTTCATATCCGACGATCCTTATATTCCAAAACCTAAACTCGAGGACTTTATGAACATTCCAGAAGACGCTGATGAGGAAATACCATTTAATTAAAGAAGAGGAGAAGTATATTATGGCTTACAAAAATGTACCCAATATCATTATTGAAAACGCAAGAATTATTTTTCGAAACTTCCGAGGCGAAGAGTCTAAATACAATCGGGCTGGAAACCGGAACTTCTGTGTCATCATCGAAGATCCGGAACACGCGGAGAAACTCTCCAATGATGGATGGAATGTAAGAGTGCTGGCTCCGAGAGACGAGGATGAAGAGCCGAGACAATATATTCAGGTGGCAGTCAGCTTCGAGAATATCCCGCCTAAGGTGTATATGATTACCAGAAAGACAAAAACACCGTTGGATGATGAATCCATTTCCACTTTGGACTATGCGGAGATTCGGAATGTTGATTTGACGATTCGACCGTATTCTTGGGAAGTGAATGGTAAGACCGGAATTAAGGCTTATCTGAAGACGATGTATGTCACCATCGAAGAGGATGAGTTTGCTGAAAAGTATGCGGAGGAAGAAGGCCCGGAAGAAGTTCCATTCCACTAACAAGCGACAAATAGGGTGCCTGATATTGCCAGCAAGGTAAATGTCCTAAGGCTAGAGGAAACAGCCCTTTATTTTGCGAAAGGAGAAAAGCTATGGCATTTTGGAATCGGAAAAAGAAGCGAACCACAGCGAAATCGAAGATCAATGCTTCTATTTCCAAGGTCGAAAAACCAAAGAAAATATCAGAGAAGCACGAAAGCAACTAGAAAAAGAAAATTATAATTATCAAAACCATTTATTAGTTTCCGGACAAGACATTGAAGAAGTTCCAGCTTTGATGTGCTATATTCAACTTTCTCTTCTAGGAATTGCTGGATATTTTAAAGTTGGAAATTCTTTGATCAAACCAATGACTATGGCTGATGATTTGAAGAATTACTGGTTTACACCTATATATTTTTCAGATGTGTGGACTATGAGAAGATTATTTCACAGTATATGAAAGTTTATGAGGAGGGATAAGCGTGAATGAACGATTGAAAGCATTAGAAAAAGAGCTGGATAGTCTGTTAAATATGGCTCCCATAGAAGATGACTGCACGAAGAATGAAAACGAGATGTATTCGGATATGGCGAACCTGAAAAACAGCATAACAGCGGTTCTTGAGGAGCAACGGAATGGCCGTTGAATTGTATGACTATCAAATAGCAGTAGTAAAAAAAATGAGAAATGGTTGTATTCTGTGTGGCGGCGTTGGAAGCGGAAAATCAAGAACAGCATTAGCTTATTACTATCTCCAGAATGGCGGAAATCCGGATTGCTTGATGGGGGTTGAGGATTATGTTGCGATGGACGATCCCCCAAAGGACTTATACATCATCACAACAGCCAGAAAGCGGGACACGATGGAATGGGAGGGTGATCTTTCGCCCTTCCTTCTTTCGGTTCACGAGGATGTCAATCTATATTCAAATCAGATTGTCGTGGATTCCTGGAATAATATCAAGAAGTACGAGGATGTAAAGGATGCTTTCTTTATATTTGACGAGCAGAGAGTGATAGGCTCCGGAGCTTGGGTGAAGGCGTTTTTGAAAATCACCAAATCAAATCAGTGGATTCTATTGTCTGCAACTCCGGGAGATACCTGGCAGGATTATATTCCGGTATTCATCGCAAATGGGTTTTACAAAAACCGGACAGAATTCATCCGAGAACATGTGGTTTATAGTCGATTCAGTAAATACCCAAAGATTGACCGATATTTGAATACTGGGAGATTGATTCGACTCAGAAATTGTATTTTGGTGAATATGGATTTCAAGCGTCAGACGGTTTCTCATCACGAAGATATATTTGTTCGATACAGCATAGAGCGATACAAAGATGTTGGACGAACACGATGGGACCCGTATAAGAATGAGCCGATTGCGAATGCCGCCGGTCTTTGCTATGTATGGCGGAAAATCGTGAATACGGACGAGTCACGACAGATCGCCTTGATGGAAATTGTAGAGAAGCATCCCAGAGCCATTATATTTTACAACTTTGATTATGAGCTGGAGCTTTTGAACGGGTTGTTTCGAATTTATGAAGATGATGAAGACGATGGAGTCTTTGAAATTGCAGAGTGGAATGGTCACAAACACCAGCCAATCCCAGAGTCGAAAAACTGGGTGTATCTTGTTCAGTACAATGCTGGAGCGGAAGGATGGAACTGCATCAAGACAGATACCATTATATTCTACTCACAGAACTATTCTTACAAAATCATGCAGCAATCTGCGGGGCGAATAGACAGGTTGAATACGCCATTTAAAGATTTGTATTACTATCACTTGAAATCTCGTAGTGGGATTGATTTGGCAATTAGTAAGGCACTGAAAGATAAGAGAGATTTTAATGAATCGAGGTTTGCGAAGTGGTGAAAGGAGATCAACCATGAACGAAGAGTATTTGGAAGTGGATTTTAAAAAGTATTGTAAAACCTGTAATCACAAGGAATTGGGAGAAAAATTCGACCCATGTAATGAATGCTTGGATTATGGATACAATCTCAATTCCCAGAAACCTATGAAGTGGGAGGAAAAGAAAAAATGAGCTATCAATATGACCGATATTTGGCGCAACATAAATCCAACGTTGAAGCCGGATTTCGTTGGTTGCAGAAAAATCTTCCTGAAATTACAGAGGGCAGTGGTGCGGAACACAATATCGTATTTGCACATGACCAATCCAAAACAGAGCCTGATGAATATGGCCCCTATGATATTTATTTTTATGGAGGCAATCGCTCTTATGGAGTAGTTGAGGATTTCAGAAAAGCTTGGCTGTTACATATTCATCGAAACCCTCACCATTGGCAGTATTGGGTGCTTATCAATGACGATCCCGAAGAAGGAGAAATTATTTTGGAAATGCCTTGCTGTTATGTTCTGGAGATGATTTGTGATTGGTGGTCCTTTAGCTGGTTTAAAGGGAACCTGCTGGAGATCTTCTCTTGGTATGAGGAGCGGAAAAGCTATATAAAACTGCATCCGAATACGAGAAGATTGGTGGAGGATATCTTAGGGCATATCAAAAATAAGCTTGGGGAGGTGATGGCGAATGAAATCAACAGATAGTGTCATCGTGAGTTGGGATTTTTCTCATGGGAAAGATGTTGGTGTTCTGATTGTTGGAAAGCAGGAGAAAGGCAAAGTCGAAATCATCAACGCCTATCAGGGAGAAGAGGCCAAAGAAATTTATCAAAAGCTGGTATTCCCCAAATCAAAGAAAACCAGTTTTAGCAAGGAGAAAACCACATGAAGCAGCCGAAAAAATTAACCAGAGAGCAAAAAGAATGCTTATCTGCTCATTATTTAAACTGTGAAGATTGGATGTTGGTTGAGGAGACGGAATTCTATTACCGCATTATCAACAAGTATACAGGAACGATAAAGAGCGTGGATAAATTCAGAAGAGTAAAAAGGAGAAAAAATCATGAGAACAATTAAAAACAACTGGAAAGTAGCTTTAATTGTAGCAGTCGGTATTATTACTATTATTTTGTTAGGTATGTTTTGTATACAGAGTTCCCAGAACAGAGCATTTACCTTGGAAGAGCAAGTTAATACTGCTGATTCTGACATCAAAGTTCAGGAAAAACGACGTGTAGATTTGGTTTACAACCTTGCTAATTGTGTTAAGCAGTACGATAAGCATGAAGCGGAAACATTGACGGCGATTGTTGAAAATAGAGGATCTACCGGTGATATCGAAAACGTTACTACAGCTATCACGGCGGTGTCAGAAGCGTATCCAGAATTAAAATCTAATGAAAATTATAAAGAGTTAATGAATGAACTTTCAATTACAGAAAATTTAATTGCAGAATATCGGAGTAACTACAATAAGCAGGTAAAAGAATACAACCGATATATACGCAAATTCCCGACAAGATTTTTTCTCAATATTCTCGGATATGAGGTTCTGAAATATACCTATCTTGATTATAGTGCTTCTGCCGATGCTCCGCAGAATCTGTTTGGAGAGTAAAAGCTATGAGAGGACGCAAGCGTAGAAGTTTTGATTTCGGAAATTTCGAGATTACGAAACGGGAAATACTGGTAAGTGTATCGATTGTCGCTATTATGCTTCTGATTGGAGTCCTTATTGCTGGAAAAATCTCGGATTATCAATTGGATAAAAATGAAAAATACAACAAGGCAATAAAAATAGAATCGCGGGAACTGTTTGAGTATGGAATGAGGACGAATGCCGGGAACGCTTTTGTATATGGCGATTTGAAAGCAGTCGATACAGTTACATATCCTGAAATTGGTGGAGAATACATTTATATTGAAAAAGTGAAAGAACGATATACAATGCATACTCGCCAGGTTGCACATACAACAACTACGAATGGAAAAACCCATACTTACTATACAACGGAAACCTATTGGACATGGGATTATGCTGGTAGTGAGGAACGGATATGTGATGAAATATCATTTTTAAAACACGTTTTTTCAGTTAGTAAAATCGACCTGCCGGGAAAGGAATATATAGACACTGTTAAAGAATCCGAGCACATTCGTTATAAGTATTATGGAGTTGGTTTAAACTTTACCGGAACCATATTTACAGAACTGGCTGATAAAACAATAGCCGATAACTCACCATTTTATGAAAATATGAAGATTGATGAAACCGTAGAATACTTAGAAACCGATTTTGCAATGTGGATATTCTGGATTATTTGGATGGCCTTAATTGGAGTCAGTGTTTACAGTTTCTATTATATCGACAACAAATGGCTTGAGTAATTGGAGAATTTGGGAGAGGGTCGAGCAATAATGAGGGCGACCACAAGGCGGATATAGTAGTTGCATAAGGGATGAGTCCGCTATAAGAAAGCCTGCTAATAAAAAGTCAAGCACTTTTTGAAAATTTTTGTGAAGTGATTTTATGGCACAACTCTAAGACCGCCTCATCAGCCGGTCAAAAAGAAAGCCGTAATAGACGGAATGATTATTCGTTTTGTTCCAGACTGCGCAGATGTGCTTTTACCTTGCCGTAGTAGATGCGGAGGAACTTATTCGCACCAGCAGTCATGTACACATAGTAAGGTTTTCCTTCGGAACGCTTCCGGTTCAGAAACTGGTAGACAGGTTCATTCTCCGGGGCATTCTGGAGCAGGGTGGTCATGACCTGGAACAGGGTCTTACGGAGCCTGCCGGTTCCACATTTGGAAGCTTTGTTGCTCTTTGAGTTGTGCTGCCCTAACTGCTCCACACCGGGATCGACACCTGCAAAAGCAGTGATTGCCTCCCGATGGGTAAATCTTGAAACATCGCCAATCTCAGCAATGAGCTGGGGACCGTAAGTTTTGCCCACGCCATACATGCCCATGACAACCTCGTATTCTGGGAGCGTGGAAGCAAGTGCATTCATCTCCCTGCGGAGCTGTTCGATATGGGCAGAGGCAAGATTGAGCTGCTGGATACTCTGCTGGATCAGAAGCTTATAGGACGTCTCCTTTGGGAACACGGCAACAAGCTCTTTAGAGGCGTTAAACAGTTCTTCTGGTTTGGAAGGCTGATAAATATAATGGTGTTTCCTGCAGAAAGCTTCATAGCGCACTGTAAAAGCTTTCAAGCCGGTTTTACGGACACAGTCCACATGCCAGAATGAGTAAGCGTAATCGACCCATTTTTCACTGCCATCTTCACGGGCAGGGCTGTTGAACAGTTTATTTACACCGGGGTATGTATTATCCAACAGTGCAATCAGGTTTGCCTTTGCGGCAACCTTTTGCTTCATAAAGAAGCTGAATTGTGAATTTAAGGTTTTCAATTGGTTACGTGTATTGTCCATACATGAATACTGCCGCAGTTCAGCCCAGTTGTCAAGGGTATAGCGTGCTATCTTTTTAGCATCAGCAGGGTCAGATTTGACCTTGCGCAACGTATTGTTACCAAAGTTTTTAATCAGATGCGGATTGACGACAGTTACAAAAAACCCGGCATTAGAGAGGGAGTTAGCCATGGACTCATGGTATCTGCCAGTACACTCCATTACAATCCTTGTATCCCCTTCAAGTGAAGCCAGATAATTTGATAGTTCTTTTAAGGATTGGGAAGTGTGAAAAACATCAAAGGGTTTCCTGACAATGACGCCTCCGGGCTGCAGGACTGCGATGGTGCTCTTGCCCTTTGAGACATCAATACCGACAGCGTTGTACATCCTAATGTACCTCCTGAAAATGAATTTGCATGGTATCCAGCATTCCTCACTGCTTATTCAATCTCCTGGGGTATCAAACGGACATGTACAAGGACAGTCCAACCTGCATAAATCGAACGGCTGCAAATGATAGGCTGGCTGACTGGCTTTCTTGCGGACACCTAAAGTGGTCCTAGGAGGTGTCGTCATACCAATGCCTAATCATTATACAGCTTAAACAATGAGAGGATTAAGTCCCAACTGGCTGTTGGGTACTGAAACCCTACACTTATATATTAGGAGGAGGAAAAACGTATGAATCTTAAATCAGTGAAAATTATTGCAGTAGATTTCGATGGAACTTTATGTGAGAACAAGTGGCCGGAGATTGGAGAAGCGAACGAAGAGATGATTGCATATCTTCAGAACCGGAAGAAAAACGGAGACAAGCTTATTCTCTGGACTTGTCGTGTTGGTGAGATGCTTGAGAACTCAGTGAGGTGGTGCATGGAACGTGGTCTTGCGTTTGATGCGGTCAATGAGAATCTTCCGGAGATTGTGAAGTCATTTGGCTCTGATACAAGAAAGATTTTTGCGAATGAGTACATAGATGATCGAAATATTCCTTTGTCATCCTGCCGGGAAAAATCCAATATACAGACATGGGCTGAAAAAGAGGTAGAAATTGCTTGTGAGCACGAAAGAAAAGCCTCCGGAACAAAAGAAGATGAGTGGGATTATGGTTGCGCCTGCTACGAAAGTGCTCTGAAAGCCTATCACAGTCTGGCCGAGGACGGTCATAGTGGATTCAGCATTGGTATGACTAAACATATTCTGAATCGCCTAATCGATGGAAAGCCGCTTACACCTATCGAGGATACGGAGGATGTTTGGAGTGATATTACGGACCTTTCGGGACATCGCGGTGAAATTGTAAACTATCAGTGTAAGCGGATGAGTTCTTTATTCAAGTATGTATACTCTGATGGAACCGTAAAGTATCGCGATATAGATAGATTCTGCGGAATCAATCTGAACAATCCATATGCTTCCTATCACAGTGGCTTGATCAATCAGGTAATGGAAGAGAAGTTCCCTATTACCATGCCATATTTTCCGGCAAGTAAACCATTTAAGGTCTATTGCGAAGATTTTTTAGTTGATCCGGAAAATGGAGATTACGACACGGTCGGAATTTTCTACGCAATTACACCAGAAGACTGTAAAGTGGAGCTTAATCGCTTCTTTAAAGAAGAGAATGACGAATTTATTGAAATAACCAAGGCTGAGTATGATATGAGGAAGCATTGCCATGGCTGTTTCGGAGCAGCGAACAATGATTGTCAACGTTGTGAGGAGGAACTTCGGCATAAATCGGAGTAGGTTTATCCAAGGGTTGAAAAGCGATATCCAGCTTTCAGAAAAAGAACGGAAGCGGATCATTCGCAGAAGCCTTCAGAAGTACCCATGGAAATTGAAATGCACTGTGGCGATGGAGGAACTTGCAGAATTACAGCAGCAGATCAGCAAACAAGTTCGTGGTTATGGCGACAGAATCGGACTCTTGGAAGAGATGGCAGATGCGTATATTTGTCTGAACTTCCTGGAGTCCATTTTTGACATCAAGCCAGAAGATTTACAGAAAGCCATTGATGTCAAGCTGGAACGAGAAAGGGAAAATTGTCAGTAATGAGATTATCAAAGCTTTCAGAAGAATGCAAGAATTGTCCGTTTGTCAGTCGGTGTAAAAATAAGCGAATGGAAGCACTGGCGTATATGACTGAAACACAAGTTTTAGCAAACGCGGCAGGTCCAAGTTCCGAAAACTTAGCAGCGCCTTTATTACGGAGAAACTATGACAATTATGGTAAACGGTACGCCAACCAAGGTTTATAAAGACGAAATAGAAAAACAGATTTATTTCCAGTTATATTCAGGGTTAGGCTTGAAATTAGGAAGTTAAAAAAGGAGAAAGTTTATGAATGAAAACCATTTGAGTCCTCTACCACAGTATCATATCGACAGAGATAAACTGTGTGAGATTGTAAAAGAAACTGTTGGCTACGATAGACTTATGGACGCATTCTGTCATGGAACTGTCGTTTGTGATGAATTTGCTTGGTTTTCTAACTCCGATGAGTATTACATCATCCATTTGGAAAGTGGCATGATGGTAAATTGGTATAAACATCTCGGAAGAACAAACACTTGCTCTCAGAAAGACAGAACTATTGATGATTATTACGAGTTCTTCAGATTATTTAAAGAAGAATTGGACTATTTTGAGAGGAAAAATTGCGAATGAAGAGGGGGAGAAAGCGACGATTGAAAGTTTGTTAAAAGAACTGGGAGAACGCCATTTTGAAATCCTTTGGAGATATGAGAGCGCAACGAATTCTATCGTTATTCAGATGGATAAAAGAGACTGTCATCAACGGCATAGGTTGGTTCGTAAAGTTATGTTCGATGACTTTCATCGTATTAGAAGCAATCAGTTTGAATTTGTTATGGTTCAATTTTTAAAAGACATGGCTCAGGAATTGGAGTATCAAATTAAAGTTGCAGCAGAACCCATGAAAGGAGAAGACAATGATTAAAATTGAAAATGTTGAAGTTATGGGATGGGAACACGCTATCCGAGGGATACGGAATACGATGAACAGTTGGGAGAAATCGGATAGTGGAATCTGCAAAGGTGGGGATGATGGTATCGGATGTGAGAACTGTGCCAATTATGATTCCTGCGAGCATACATATGATCATTCCTGGCAGCTCGGTAAAGCAGACCACGATTTGATGATGCGGCTTGCGGATGTGAGGTATCGGCGAATGATTACGGTGAATCTGGACATCACGGCTCCGCTGTATTGGTGGAAAGATTTTTATACCTACGAGGTTGGTACAGTTGTTGATACCCGCTCTGTGATGTCTGAACTGGCAGCGAAGGCGTTTACATTGGACGATTTCTCATATGAGCATCTGGTCGATGAAGGTGACAACTGCTGGTTTTGTAATTTTGACGTCATCATCGATTCATTAAATTCGGCACGAGAGATGTTTTTAATAACCAAAGACAAGAAATATTGGTGGCAGATGATTCAGCTTCTTCCCGCGTCCTATCATAATCAGAAACGTACTGTGATGACGAATTATGAAACACTAACCAGTGTTTATCCCATGCTAAGAAATCATGAGCTGGATGAGTGGGTAAAATTCTGCAAGTGGATTGAGATGCTGCCGTATTCGGAGATTATTGTTGGAGAGGAAGTTAAATTATATGCCGATGGACAGGAGGTAAACTTATGAACTTAGTCGAAACTATTAAATCTATGGTGGATGATGGCTACGTGATTAGTTTTTCCAAAGCAGACCTCCCCATGGATGGCATTTATATTACCATTAAAAAAGACGGAATCAATACCAGGCAAGTTATTCCAGAAGATGAATTGAAATCGTCGAATTTATCAGCCGATGAACTGCTTGCAACGGTTATCGAGCATTTGAAAGGGTGGTATTTATGATTTTTATGGAAACCTTGATTTGTATTTTACTGGCATATCTCTGCCTGTATGCGCTAATTGCCAGGATTTGTAAATGTATTGAACATTGTGCTTCGGCCAAAGGATATGCGAAATTGGAAGAGGTAAAAATTCTTGCCAAAGAACAGAGTAAGGGAGAGTAATTATGTGGAGTCGTAAATTGATAAAGAATAAGATTTATGCAGTCATTCTGATTGCTCTTGGAGCGTTCTCAGTCCCAATCGAATGGGACGGAACGTTCTTTTTATTTACTCTGCTGTTAGGCGGATATTTGTTCTTTTCTGAAGAGAACTGGATTATGTAGAGGAGGCGGCGTTATGGGCCGGGCTGAAAGGAGACGCGCTCAGAAAACTGAGCAGAAAACAAAAACCGCTACATACAATCTGACAAAGGCACAGCTTGACGCTATGGTTCGGGAAAAGATTGGAGGGGAGCTGGGCAGAGTAAAGAAGGAGGCTACGGAGGATGCCGTAAACACGGCGATGGTACTGCTCCTTACGCTTCCTTTGGAAGTCTTGATGGATCACTACTGGAAGAAATCCTATGCCAAACGAATTCCGGAATTTACAAACTATGTTCTTAATTATTATGAAAAATGGCAGAACGGAGAGTTGGACATGGACAAGCTGAAAGAAGATCTTTGGGAATATGGCGGTGTAAAATTAGTAGAAGGAGATGGTTAGCTATGGGATATACATTTATAGCGGCAGTTTTATTGATTGCCGGACTTGTAGGTGTTGTGGCAGTAAAAGCAGTTCATGCTGCTGCAACTTGTATGGATGATTCGTTCCGTTGGGGAGGCAGAAATGGGTAAAGAGGATTGGTGAAAGAATGCGGAAGGATATTCCGATCCGACTGCTTATGAAGCTTTAAGAAACATCGAACGGGAAGATGAGAGATTCTATAAGCTGCTGGATACGATATTTAACTTATGCGAATTGTCTGATTTTCACATTGAGGAGCGTATCGTGATTAAGGACAAGCGGACTGGAAAGGTGTGGAGGTGAATTTTCGATGGATAAAAAACGAGGACGTCCGCCAAAAAACGATACCAAAACAGACCAGTATCGATTGAGATTGAATGATGAGGAGCGAACTATGCTGGAGCATTTGGCAGAAGAATCTGGCGTGAGTATGTCGGAAATTCTAATAAGAGGTCTTAGAATGCAGTATAATCTGGCAAAATTTTCGGATTAAAACGGATATCCAATAATCAAATTTCTGCCCACTTTTGGGTTTTGAAAAATGGGCTTTGACCACTTTTATGTGGGCTTTTTGAGAAACGCAGGAAATTTTGGGGAAGGATTCGGACGATTTTGGTCAAATTTGTGGCCATTTGCCCACTTTCTGCCCACTTTTAAAACCCCGATTTGGTCAGTAAAAACCCAGTATTTATGCGGGTTTGCGGGCTCAAAGCCCACTTTCCCACTTTTTTTCTTAAACTATTATGATAGAAAGTTTAAAAGTATATAGTAATAGCGAAAAAAAAGTGGTTTTTTGGCCACGAGCAAAAAATGGAGGAAAACATGAGCAAAATTAGTTGGGAGAGTTTGTATGAAAATTTTAAGTCGATTTATCCAAGGTTGTCGCGGTCATCCGTATATTTTCGTCCGTTCGGTTATATGAGTATAGTAGTGTATTTTGAGAATGGAATGAAGATGGTCTATGATGATCTCAGAAAACAGGCATATATCACAGCTTAAAGAAAATGTCAAGAGATAATGAAAAATTTCTTTTCTTCTGGAAAAATTTGTGATATACTGTAAGAGCCACACAATCTAATATCGAATCCGTTTAAGGGAATTCACTTTGGTAAAAGGTGTATTCTCTCTTTACTCATACCTTAAACGGAACGAGATTGTGTGGCAACAATGGGAGAACACTTTTTTAGGTGCGTCTCTTGTTGGGGCCGCACCTTTTTTATTGTCCTAAAAAATCTGAGTGGAGGAGAAAAAGATGAAACGAAAGTTTCTAGTGATTGTAGCAATTTTGACAGTTTTGTTGGTTGGATGCAGCAGTGAGGATGATGGTAGAATCCATATGCCATTTGGTGGAAACGATTATGACGGCGCTAATTACCAAGAGATAGTCTCACAATTGGAGGAAGCCGGTTTTACAAATGTACGAAAAGAGCCCCTTGGTGATTTAGTAACAGGATGGTTAAACGATGAAGGAGAAGTGGATGAAGTCTCTGTTGATGGCGATACCGTATTCAGCACCGATTCTAAATATTTTCCAGATGTTGAAATAGTGGTTTCATATCACACATTCCCTGGTGAGGAAGAATCATCTACCGAAGATGAAAACTTGAATTCAGAAAGTAATAAGGAATCCTCTGAAGTTGAAAATGAAACTTCTGAAAATACAGAGTCCACTAATGAAGTTCCAGAAGAAAATTTAACGCCAGAGAATAATGAAGATTTAGTAGCAGTTTTATCAGCAACGAATGAGCTTGATCCAATTTACTCGGAATTTGCAGAGAAGTATAAAAATCGAATTATCGAGTTTGATGCGTGTATTACCTATTTGGCAAATCACGGAGATAATGACACAAGATATGACTTATTATTGTCTGCTGGTGATTATGTAGACGAGAATACAGTAAATCCCGGACCCATTTTCAAATTTGAAGATGTAAATACTTATGGAATGGGAATCGAAGATTTGTATCTTCCAGACTATATAAGTATTGGATCAAATATACATGTGACTGCCGAAATCCAATCATTTAGTGAGAACGAAGGAGTGTTCTTTCTTAATCCCGTGAAAGTCGTTTCCCGATAAATATAAAAATTCTTTAGCCTGTACCTATTGATTTAGGTATGGGCTAATTTTATGTCTACATTTGTTTTGTTTTTTCGCGCGAAAAATACATCGACTGTTATGAAGAGAGAGGGTTAAAATGGCCATTCTCTCTTTTGTTTTGGAGAAAGGAGGCTCACTTATGCTGGAAAGCGAATTTCAGAACAAATTGATTCAAGAACTGAAAAGAATGTTCAAAGGCTGTATCGTAACAAAACTGGATTCCAGTCATATCCAGGGAATTCCTGATTTGCTGATTCTTTATAACGATAAGTGGGCCACTTTAGAATGTAAAAAAAGCGTTCGCGCCAAGAAACAACCGAACCAAGAATATTATGTTGGACGAATGAACGAGATGTCATTCTCAAGATTTATTTGTCCCGAAAATAAGGAGGAAGTGTTACATGATCTTCAACAAGCATTCGGCTCTTGAAGGGCAACACGCCTTTCTTGGCGCAAGCAAATATCACTGGATTAACTATGACGAATCCAAAGTTGCAGAATCATATTCAAAATTCCTTGCAACTCAAAAAGGAACAGAGCTTCACGATTTTGCGGCAAAATGTATCACACTTGGACAGAAACTTCCGAAGTCCCAGAAAACATTGAATATGTATGTGAATGATGCCATAGGATTCAAGATGGTTCCTGAGCAGCCTCTTTTCTATTCGGAGAATTGCTTTGGAACAACAGATGCGATTGCATTTCGAAATCGTATGCTTCGTATCCACGATTTAAAAACCGGCGTCATTCCGGCGCACATGGAGCAGCTTGAAATATACGCTGCTCTTTTTTGTTTGGAATATAAAATCAAGCCGGCCGACATTGAAATGGAACTTCGGATTTATCAGAACAACCAGATTCTTTATGAGAATCCAACGGCTGAAACCATCGTTCCCATCATGGATAAGATTATCACATTCGATAAAGTAATCAACAAAATCAAAGAACAGGAGGGCTAAATTATGAATCCGATTGCGGAAGAAATTTTGATGCATTATGGAATGCCCCGACGTTCTGGACGCTATCCTTGGGGCTCTGGCGAAAATCCATATCAGCATAGTGGAGATTTTCTGAGTCGAGTGGATGAATTAAAAAGTCAGGGTATGAGCGATACGGAGATTGCAAAAGCTATGGGTTTAACCACTACCCAATTCCGTACGCAGAAATCGTTAGCAAAAGATGAACGTCGTGCGCTGGATGTGGCGAGAGCAAAATCTCTTCGAGAAGATGGTTTGAGCTTAAATGAAATTGCGAAAGAAATGGGCTTCGCAAACGACTCTTCTGTTCGTTCGCTTTTGAATGAAAATTCTGAGGTTCGTATGAACCAAGCTAAGACAACTGCTGAAATTATCAAAAAGCAAATTGACGAAAAAGGCATGATTGATGTTGGTGCCGGTGTGGAACGTGAACTTGGAATTTCCAAGGAGAAACTGAATGAAGCACTCTATATGCTGGAGATGGAGGGTTATCCTGTTTACGGCGGACGAGTGGATCAGGTAACAAATCCTGGGAAGAAAACAACGCTTCGTGTGATTTGTCCTCCTGGAACAGAGCATAAAGAGATTTACGATTTTGAGAATATCAATTCTCTGAAAGATTATGTCTCTCATGATGATGGGGAATCTTTTGATCCCAAATTTGTTTATCCCAAAAGCATGGATTCAAAGCGGTTGCAGATTCGGTATTCGGAAGATGGCGGCGAATTGAAGGATGGTGTTGTGGAAATTCGAAGAGGTGTTGACGACCTGTCTCTTGGAGAATCCCATTATGCTCAGGTTCGCATCTTAGTTGACAAGACACACTACATCAAAGGGATGGCGGTTTATTCAGATGACCTTCCTGATGGTGTGGATGTTATGTTCAACACCAATAAGAAAAAAGGGACACCTAAAATGGATGTTCTGAAACCAATCAAAGATGACCCGGATAACCCGTTCGGTTCTTTAATTAAAGAGGGAGTTAATGACCCGGATAACCCCACTACTGAAAGAGGAGGTCAGAGTTACTACTATGATAAAAATGGGAAGAAACAGCTTTCCCTTATCAACAAGCGAGCAGAAGAAGGGGATTGGGGCGAATGGGCAGACAAGCTTCCATCTCAGTTTCTGTCGAAACAGAGTAGAACTTTGATAAAGAAGCAGTTGAATTTAGCGGCCGCAGACAAGCAGTCTGAATTTGATGAGATTTGCTCTCTTACGAATCCAACAGTGAAAAAGGTTCTTTTGAAATCTTTTGCTGATGACTGCGATGCAGCCGCTGTTCATTTACAGGCAGCCGCTCTTCCCAGACAGAAGTATCAAGTTATTCTTCCATTGACATCTATCAAAGACAATGAGGTCTATGCTCCGAACTACAAGAATGGAGAAACAGTAGCTCTTGTGCGGTATCCACATGGTGGAACTTTTGAGATTCCAATCTTAACTGTTAATAATAAGCAGCCAGAAGGAAGAAGAGTTCTTGGGAATACACCGGCAGACGCTATTGGCATTAACAAAAAGGTTGCTGACCGTCTTTCCGGAGCTGACTTCGATGGTGATACTGTCATGGTGATTCCTTGTAATTCTTCTAATAGTAGGGTGAAGATTACTTCCACTCCACAATTAAAGGGGTTGGAAGGATTCGATCCTAAGATGTCTTATGGGACCGTTAAGAAAGGTGACGATTATTGTAACAGCAGCGGTCAGAAGATTAAGATTATGAAAAATACCCAGACAGAAATGGGTAAGATTTCAAACTTGATTACTGATATGACTTTGAAAGGTGCTACTCAAGATGAGCTTGCAAGAGCTGTACGTCACAGTATGGTCGTCATCGACGCAGAGAAGCATAAGCTAGACTACAAGAAGAGTGAGCAGGACAATGGTATTACGGCTTTGAAGAAGAAGTACCAGGCTCACGATGACGATGATGGTTATGGGGGAGCTTCTACGCTGATTTCTCGTGCCAAGTCTGAGACTTCTGTGTTGAAAAGAAAAGGAAGCCCGATCATTGACAAGGAAACCGGAGAGCAAAGCTGGAAGAGCGTCAGGGAGGAGTACATAGATAAGAACGGAAAGACCCAGGTGCGGACTCAAAAGAGCACCAAGATGGCAGAAACCAGAGACGCTCGCACTCTCTCTTCTGGGACACCACAGGAAGAGGCGTATGCAGACTATGCAAATACTATGAAGTCCCTGGCGAATCAGGCCCGTAGGGAGATGGTTAATAGTGGAAAGATAGCCTATTCTGCATCAGCAAAACAGACATACCAGACAGAGGTTGATTCTCTTATGGGTAAACTTAATGTGGCTTTAAAGAACGCACCTCGCGAGCGTCAAGCACAGACCATGGCAAACTCTATTGTGGCCGCTAAGAAGAAAGACAACCCCGATATGACAAAGGCTGAAATCAAGAAGGCTAATCAACAGGCCCTTACCGCGGCCCG
This sequence comes from Cuneatibacter caecimuris, assembly GCF_004216775.1. Lineage (GTDB taxonomy): Bacteria > Bacillota > Clostridia > Lachnospirales > Lachnospiraceae > Cuneatibacter > Cuneatibacter caecimuris. The sequence continues at coordinate 45,387 of NZ_SGXF01000010.1, read as the reverse complement.
TACTGCTGTTGGTGCCAAGAGAACCCCTGTCGAGATTACAGATCGTGAGTGGGAAGCGATTCAAGCTGGCGCTATCAGCGAGAACAAGCTTACTCAGATCCTCAACAATACAAATATTGATACAGTCAGACAGAGAGCTACCCCTCGTGCAACAACAACCCTTAGCTCTGCCAAAGTAAATCGTATTGCGGCGCTGAATGCTTCTGGCTATAGCACTGCTGAGATAGCAGCAGCTTTGGGCGTTTCCAGTTCTACTGTGTCGAAGTATCTGAATGGAAAGGAGTGAACAAAGTAAATGGCGAAGAAGTGTATGCTTACAACCATTGACAATCCTTTTGATCCATTTGAACAGTTCACTTCATGGTTACTGTTTGATGAGGAAAAAGGTTATCATTCATGTTCGTATCTTGGTAGAATTGCCAGAACCTCGGATCAACTCTCCGATGAAGAGAATGACTTGGAAGTTGAACGAGCAATTGACGAGATTGTAAAATACGATTTCCGAAATATTTACAAAAAAGTTACGCGAGATGCGGTGGCTGTCTAGGTATCAGATGGTATAGGGGGGGGGGCAAAAAACGCGCCCCCTCCGTCATCGCGGCGGTCTTTAAAAATTCCCCGGGGGTATTTTTCGGAGAATGTTTTTACCTTCCGGCAGTATTTAACAGAGCTCATAAGGTTGGCTAAGTAATAAGCTGTGGTTCTTTTTACTCTTTTTTCTCCTTTCGGTAAAAAAGTTACAGTCAGCCTTGTGGGTTCTTTTAAATACTGCCGGAAAACTTTTATGAAACTATTGAAGAACAGACGGGAAGGAGGCAGTAAATGGCTAGAAAAGTAAAGAGTTCTGAATCGACAGGTTCTTCCAAAAAGATTCGTCCTGCTTTGACTCCGGAAGCAAGGGAACTTCAGATGATTTCTCTGGCTGTTGACCTAGCTGAAAGACAATTGCTGGAAGGGACTGCTTCTTCTCAGGTCATTACTCACTATTTGAAACTGGGCTCTTCCAGAGAGAAGCTTGAGAGGGAGAGACTGGAGGAAGAGAACAATCTGTTGCGGGCAAAAGTAAGAGCTATTGACTCCACAGATGAGATAAAAGATCTCTATAAGGACGCCATCAATGCGTTTCGTATATACAGTGGACAGGGTAACGATGATGATTAGGACATATTCGGAATTATCAAAATTGAAGACTTTTAAAGAACGATACGAGTATCTTCGTTTGGGCGGAGTCGTCGGGGCAGACACGTTTGGGTTTGACCGATATCTGAATCAGATTTTCTATCGGTCTATGGAGTGGAAGTCAGTTCGTGATTTTGTGATTGTGAGGGATAACGGATGTGACCTCGGAATAGAAGGTCGTGAGATATGTGGGAAGATATTGATTCACCATATGAATCCGATTTCCGTGGAGGATATTTTAAAGAGAAGCGATTTTCTTTTAAATCCAGAATTTCTCATCTCAACAATTCTTACAACACATAATGCCATTCACTATGGAGATGAAAGTCTTCTTGTCACAGAACCTATTGTTCGAAGCAGAAACGATACATGTCCCTGGAAACATTGATGGAGAGGAGGTTATAGCGATTATGGAAAGCATACTGACATCAATTAAAAAGATGCTGGGTATTACAGAAGAGTATGAGCACTTTGATTCAGATCTTATCATACATATCAATTCAATATTTATGATCTTGACGCAACTTGGTGTTGGTCCACCATCTGGATTCTCTGTTCAGGATAAAAGTGCTACATGGAAAGAATTCATTTCTGACGAGACAAAGTTGCAATTGGTAAAGTCGTATATGCAGATGAAGGTAAAGCTCCTGTTCGATCCGCCTTTGAGTTCTGCCGTAATAGCATCCATGGAAAAGATGATTGCTGAGGCGGAGTGGAGACTGAATGTTGCAGCCGAAACTGACGAGGAAAAGTCTGAAGAATACGAGTCCTACGATGGCGAGTATAGGGTAACGCCGAAAGCATTCCAATCTCAAATGCTGGATACTGAGAATAAAGTTCTGGATCGAAATATTGTGGTAACAGAAGTTCCGTATTACGAGACTGGGAACGCAGCAAACGGAGTGACATCATATATCGCAAAGGAGGGAGATTCAAAATGAGTAATGAAGCATTACTACAGCATCACGGGATTCTTGGGATGAAATGGGGCGTCCGAAGAACTCCCGAACAACTTGCAAGAGCAAGTGGAAAGAAGACGAGTTCCGATGATGAGGTGAAGAAGATGTCTGATTCGGAACTCCGCTCAAAGATCAACCGTCTTCAAATGGAAAAGCAGTATAAACAGCTTACCAGTTCAGAAATTTCTGTCGGTAGAAAGTTTGTACAGGATGTGCTGACCAATGCCGCAAAGCAGACCGCCACCAATTATGTATCGAAGTACATGACGAAGGGAATTGACGCGGTCATCAAGAAAGCAACAAGCAAGTAGGTGATTCAATTATGGCATTATCAAACACTGCCGTTCCCAAATACTACGGCATGTTTCGGGATGCCGTAATCAGGGGAGAGATACCGGTTTGTAAAGAAGTCTCTATGGAGATGAACCGAATTGACGACCTAATAGCCAATCCTGGTATTTACTATGATGACCAGGCCGTCGAAGGATGGATTGCCTATTGCGAATCAGAACTAACATTGACGGACGGTTCTGATTTGAATTTGCTGGACTCGTTTAAATTGTGGGGCGAGCAGCTTTATGGATGGTACTACTTCGTCGAACGAAGTGTGTGGGAGCCAAGTTCTGACGGACATGGTGGCCGATATGTGAATAAAAGAATCAAGCAGCGTCTGACGAAGAAACAATATCTTATCGTTGGGCGAGGAGCTGCTAAATCTTTGTATGACACCTGTGTTCATTCCTATGGATTGAATATCGACACATCCACGACTCATCAAGTCACGACAGCCCCTACCATGAAACAGGCTGATGAGGTGATGTCACCTTTTCGCACTGCGATTACAAGGTCGAGAGGTCCATTGTTCCGGTTTCTGACAGAGGGCTCTTTGCAGAATACGACTGGTTCTAAAGCAAAGAGAATGAAATTGGCCTCCACCAAAAAGGGTATTGAGAATTTTCTCACAGGTTCGCTTTTGGAAGTGCGGCCAATGTCCATCGCAAAGCTTCAGGGATTACGACCTAAGATTTCTACAGTGGATGAGTGGCTGTCCGGTGATACTAGAGAAGATGTGGTTGGCGCTTTGGAGCAGGGGGCGTCTAAATTGGATGATTACATCATTGTCGCCACGAGTTCTGAGGGAACAGTGAGAAATGGAGCAGGCGACACAATCAAAATGGAGTTGATGGACATTCTCAAAGGAGAATATATCAATCCTCATGTTTCCATCTGGTGGTACAAACTCGATTCTATCGATGAAGTGGGCAATCCAGATATGTGGCTGAAGGCAAATCCCAATATTGGTAAAACGGTAAGCTATGAGACCTATCAACTCGATGTGGAAAGAGCGGAGAAGTCTCCGGCGGCCAGAAACGATATCTTGGCTAAGAGATTTGGATTGCCGATGGAGGGCTACACCTATTACTTCACATATGAAGAAACTCTTCCTCATAAGAAGAGAAGCTATTGGCAGATGCCCTGCTCTTTGGGAATTGATTTGTCGCAGGGGGATGATTTCTGTGCTTTTACGTTCCTTTTCCCGTTATCGAATGGTTCCTTTGGAGTTAAAACCAGGAACTACATTTCTTCATCGACTCTGATGAAACTTCCGGCAGCAATGAGAATCAAATACGACCAATTCATGGATGAAGGAAGCCTGATTGTCCTAGAGGGAACCGTTTTGGATATGATGGAAGTCTATGAAGATTTGGATAACCATATCACAGAATTTGGCTATGACGTTCGTTGCTTGGGGTATGACCCATACAACGCAAAGGAGTTCATTGAGAGATGGTCTTCTGAAAATGGTCCGTTTGGAATCGAAAAGGTAATACAGGGTGCTAAGACGGAATCCGTTCCTTTAGGAGAGTTAAAGAAACTTTCTGAGGAGCGGATGCTTTTGTTTGATGAAGAACTTATGACCTTTGCAATGGGGAACTGTATCGTTATGGAAGATACGAATGGAAATCGTAAATTGCTGAAAAAGCGATATGACGCAAAGATTGATGCTGTGGCAGCTATGATGGATGCGTTTGTTGCTTTCAAGCTGAACAGAGATGCTTTTGAATAGGAGGTGACGATTTCAAAATGGAAGTTTCAATCGGTTCCAGGATTAAACATGCCTGGAACGCTTTTTTAAATAGAGACCCAACAGGTTTCTATCGGGACATAGGGGTTGGATATTCGTACAGGCCCGACCGTCCAAGACTCACAAGAGGAAATGAAAGATCTATCGTTACCTCTGTATATAATCGAATCGCATTGGATTGCGCTTCAATTAACATTCAACATGTCCGTCTGGACGACTCCGAAAGATTTCTTGAAAAAATTTCTTCGGGGCTAAATGATTGTCTGAATTTATCAGCCAACATTGACCAGACTGGGCGGGCTTTCCTTCAGGATGTTGTTTTGTCAATGCTCGATGAGGGATGTGTGGCGATTATCCCGGTGGATACGGATGATGACCCTGACACTACAGGCTCATATAAAATCGAGTCAATGCGAACCGGGAAGATTCTGGAATGGTTTCCGAATCATATCAAAGCAAGAGTTTATAATGAGCGGACTGGATTAAAGGAAGACATTGTAGTTCCAAAAGATACGGTCGCCATTATTGAAAATCCGCTTTATGCGGTGATGAATGAGCCAAACTCAACGATGCAGCGTTTGATAAGAAAACTGAATTTATTGGACGTTGTTGATGAGCAGAGCAGTTCAGGAAAACTCGATTTAATTATCCAGCTTCCCTATGTGATAAAAACAGAAGCAAGGCGTCAACAGGCTGAGAAGAGGCGTGTCGAGATTGAGCGTCAGTTGGCCGGTTCTAAATATGGTATTGCGTATACCGATGGTACGGAGCGAATCACACAGTTGAATCGTTCTGTGGAAAATAATCTGATGAAGCAGATTGAATATCTAACGAGTATGCTATACAGCCAGTTAGGTATCACTCAGAGCATATTGGATGGTTCCGCAGACGAGAAGACCATGCTGAATTACTACAACCGTACTATTGAGCCGATCATTTCAGCAATCGTTGACGAAATGAAACGTAAGTTCCTTACTAAAACAGCCAGGTCTCAAAAGCAATCGATTCTGTTCTTCCGTGACCCCTTCAAACTTGTACCAGTAGCTGATCTGTCAGAAATTGCTGACAAATTCACAAGAAATGAGATTATGACATCAAACGAAATTCGCCAGATTATTGGTATGAAACCGTCTGATGATCCAAAAGCTGATGCGCTGAAGAACAGCAATATCAGTGAGGCCAAATCTGATCCTTCAAACGGTAGTTCTGATGTCGAATCCAATGAAAGTGATGCCGGAGCCGATTATGACAGTATCGTAAACGAGCTGCTTGACGGTCTTGAAAAGGAGATTGATGAAATTATAGGAAGCTATGTTTCGGATGATGAGGAGGAGACCTAATGGATATTAACGAGCCTCTTCAACACTATGCATCTCCTTATTACGACCCGGTGAAAGCTCATGAATATTATATGAGAACCAGAGAACTCAAAGGGCGTCGTTCCACAACGAAGCTTAACGATGAGGGAAAGAAAGTCTGGGCTTATACAAAAAATGAGATTTCTGGTGAGAAGAAGGAAAAGGTAAAAGAAGAACAGGAAAAACGGAAACAAAAAATTGCTGAGCTGAGAGCAAAGGCCAAGGCGACCCGAGAGCAGATCTCGGCTAAATTAAAGGAACTGAATACTCAGCTTACCGAGGAATCTTCATCGAGAAGGAGTGGGGTTGACTCCCGTAAAAAATCTGATTTGGAGGATATTGGAGAAGAAGCAGAAGACCAGAAAGAGCGTATCGATGAAAAGAAGAATACTGAGATCGAACGCTTAATGGCAATAGAAATTCCATCCGGGTTATCCAAAGAGGAAAGGGCAAAGCGAGTAGCGGAGCGAAATGAGAAAATCGCAAAGCTTCGTGATGATGCCAGCGAGGATAAATCTAAGGTGAGTGAGCAGGCGAAAGCTGAAAAGGAAGAGGTGAGAACTTCCGCAAGTCTTAAGAAGAAGCGAATTACCGAGGACACCAAAGAAGAAAGGGCTGATAATTCTGCGAATGCTAAATCGGAAAGAGAAAAAGTTAGTACAGAGTTAAAGGCTGCCGTTACCGCCGCAAGGGAAGCTTATAAAGCGGCAAAAGAAAATCTTGATGCCACTTATGAAGATCTTTATCAGCAAGAGTTTGACAAGATAGCTTCCGAATATAAAGCGGTAAAGAAGAGGAAACGGAGGAAGTAGCAATGGCTTTCGCACAATACTGATAGAAGGAGTGATTTTCAAAATGGAGAAATACGATTTTAGTGGTTGGGCCACTAGAAACGAACTTCTTTGCACCGATGGTCGTACCATCAAAAGGGATGCGTTTAAGAACCAGAATGGACAAACTGTTCCCCTAATTTGGGGACATAATCATTCTGATCCCAATTGTGTACTCGGTCATGGGGTACTGGAAAATCGTGATGAGGGCGTCTATGCCTACTGTAGTTTCAATGACAGTGAATCCGGACAGGCAGCGAAAAAGTTGGTTAAGCATGGAGATGTTCGTTCACTTTCTATTTGCGCTGGTCAGCTTAAACAGGCCGGAGCGAATGTGGTGCATGGGGTTATCTATGAGCTGAGTCTTGTTCTGGCTGGAGCTAATCCGGGAGCTTTCATTGATTCTGTCATGGCTCACGGTGAGACTTCAGAAGACCGTACCATTATTGGATATGACGAGAACATTATGATTTATCATTCCGCCGAGGAGGATGACAAGTCCGAGGAAAAGGAGACGGAGGAGAAATCCGAATCTAAGGAAGATAAGACTTCTGAAGAAAAAACTGAGGAAGATGACGAGACAATTGAGCAGGTATTTAATACCCTCAATGAAAAGCAGAAAAATGTGGTTTATGCAATGATCGGACAGGCTATTGGGGAAACCGATAAGCCTGAAGATAAAAATGATGACGATTCTAAAGGAGGAAATGTCGAGATGAAGCATAATGTGTTTGACAACGATAAGAAAAACGAAACCGGTGGCTTTCTGACGCATTCCGCGCAGGAAGATATCATCAAGATGGCGAAGACCAGCCAGGTTGGTACTTTCCAGACAGCGCTTCAGCTTTATGCGGAGCAGAACGGTCTTCAGCATGATGCTGTCAGCGGAGGATTTGTTCAGACCGGCGATGGAAACGTGACGAGTCTGTTCCCGGAATATCAGGAAGTGCGTCCGGGGGCTCCCGAACTCATTACCAATGACCAGGGCTGGATTACCAATGTGATGAAGAAGGTACATAAGAGCCCGATTTCCAGAATCAGAACCAGCCAGACCGATATTCGCGGTATTGATACACTTCGCGCCAGGGGCTACAAGAAAGGAAAAGAGAAGAAGCAGGCCGGAAATTTCAAGCTGGTACGCAGAACCACCGATCCGCAGACCGTTTATGTGAAGAATGCTCTGCATCGCGATGACATTGTCGATATCACGGATTTCGATTATGTAAAGTATCTGTATGACATCGACCGCCTGATGCTCAATGAAGAGCTAGCTATTGCAATGATGCTGGGGGACGGTCGTGATGATGGTGATGAGGGTAAGATCGATCCGGATAAGATCAGACCTATCTGGACCGATGATGACCTGTATACCATTCATGTAGATTTGGATGTTGCCGCCGCAAAAAAGGAACTTCAGGGTACTAATACCGGTGTGAACTTTGGCGAGAACTATATTTACGCTGAATCAATGATCAATGCGGTTTTGTATGCAAGAGAGGATTATAAGGGTACTGGCACTCCCGATATGTACATCACTCCTCACATGCTCAATGTAATGCTCCTGGCTCGTGATATGAACGGCCGCCGCATTTATAGCTCTAAATCAGAGCTGGCTTCTGCTCTGAATGTCGGGGAAATCCATACGGCTGAGCAGTTCGAAGGCAAGACTCGTAAGACGGACGACAGCAAGACCAAGAAGCTGCTTGCCATCATCACGAACCTGAATGACTACTCTCTGGGTGCTGCGAAAGGCGGCGAAGTTACCCACTTCACGCAGTTCGATATCGACTTTAACCAGGAGAAGTCCCTTCTGGAAACCAGATGCTCCGGCGCTCTGACCAGAGTGTACTCTGCCATTGCGATTGAAGAGGACGTAACGGTAAACCCTTAATCAGCTTCTCCGTTAGTCCCGAAGATGGAGAAGCCAATCTGTTCGGGAAAACCGTAAATTCGTTACAGGAGAATATTGTTATCGGAGAGTCTGAGATTACCGGTACATTGAAGCATGTTACTGGATACACGGGATTTAGCAGTAATACTTCTGAGCAGGAAGGAAACTATCTTGCTTTGAAAGTTGATGCTGATTTCGAAGATGCGGTTGCGACCGTTGAACTCGTAGGCGGTACTAAAGGGCCGGTCACGCTTGATGATGACATGAACATTGTACTCCTTATCAAGAATAAGGATACTCAGAGCATTAAGGTGACGGTATACGATGGAGAAAATTCCACTACGAAGACTTATGGGCTTACTGGATTGACTTTGGAGACAGAGTAAAGGAGAAAATTCAAAATGGCAAAGTTTTTTGGGAAAATCGGCTATGCAGTATCAAAGGATGTTCGTCCGGGTGTTTGGGACGGGGAAATTACTGAGCGAGAGTATTTCGGCGATTTGATTCGGAATACCAGTCGGTATCAGACTTCCGATAAACTCAATGACGATATCAACATTTCCAATGAGATCAGCATCGTGGCCGATCCTTTTGCCTATCAGAATTTTCACGCAATGCGGTATGTCGAGTTCATGGGAGCTAAGTGGAAGATTTCCAGTGTTGAAGTACAGTATCCGCGTCTGATTCTGACGGTAGGAGGTGTATATAATGACTGATCGACGACTCGCATTCCACAATCTACTGTGCAAGATTTTATCTTGCCCGATAGAAGGCGAACAGTGCCGATGTTATTTTCAGCCTCCGGAATCTATTAAGATGAATTACCCCGCCATTGTATATAGCCTTGATGATGTAGACAAGACATATGCAAACGATGGGGTATATTTATCTAATCGAAGATATGCCGTTACCGTTATTGATAAAGATCCGGATACAGACTTGGTGCAGAAAGTAACGAATTTACCGATGAGCCGGTTTGACCGGCATTTCAAAAAAGATAACCTGAATCACTACATTTTTAATGTGTTTTTCTAAGATTGGAGGAATAATTCAATGAAACTTGTTTGGGATAAAGTTGGAGAACGGTTATATGAAACCGGTTGCGATCATGGTGTTCTTTATCCGATTCAGACCGGCGGAAAGTACAACAAGGGTGTTGCATGGAACGGTCTGAGTGCTGTAACGGAGAGCCCTTCCGGAGCAGAGCCTTCCCCGATCTATGCGGATAATATCAAGTATTTGAATCTGATGTCCGCAGAGGATTTTGGCGGTACGATCGAGGCGTATACCTATCCGGATGAATTCGCAGAATGCGATGGTTCTGTAGAGATTGCGCCTGGTGTGTTTGCGGGGCAGCAGAGCAGAAAGGTATTTGGCCTTTCTTATCGTACTATCCTGGGAAATGATGTGGATTCTGATGACTATGGTTACAAGCTTCATCTGGTGTATGGCTGTTTGGCATCGCCTTCTGAGAAAGGCTATCAGACCAAAAATGACAGTCCGGAACCGATTGCACTTTCCTGGGAGTTCAGCACAACTCCAGTAGAGATTACGAAACTGATTGAGGGAAAGCGAATTCGTCCTACCGCAATTCTCACTTTTGATTCTACAAGAGTAGATGCCAAGAATTTGGCCACTCTTGAGGAAATTCTTTATGGCAAAGATCCGACTGGGCCGGAAGGAGAAGACGGTGTCGAGCCCAGACTTCCTCTCCCGGACGAAGTGATTGCGATCATGACAAAGGAAAACCCTTAATGAGCCTTTCTGTTAAGCCTGAAGACGGAGAGGCTGTTTTATTTGGAAAAGCAGTGAATGAATTGCAGAGTGATGTGGTTGTTGCTGATGATGAAGTGACAGGCACTCTGAAGTATGTCGATGGTTATGTTAATTTCAGCAGTAATACTTCTGAACAGTCGGGAAATTACCTGGCTCTTAAGATTGAAGCTGAGCCGGCTGAAGCAGAAACGGTTGTTGAGCTTGTTGGCGGCACCAAAGGACCGGTTACGCTCGATGACGATATGAACATCGTACTCCTTATCAAGAATAAGGATACTCAGAGCATTAAGGTGACTACCACATATAACGAGGAAAGCATCACAAAGACTTATGGTCTTTCTGGGCTTACCTTAGAAACAGAATAACGTATAGGAAGCCTCGTATTCAATGTGCGGGGCTTCTTTTTATTTGAAAGGAGAAAAAAATATGTTGAAGAAAGCTATTCCCTATATCGATCTGAACGGTGTCGAAAGAAAAGAGGATTTCTATTTCCATCTGTCAAAGCCGGAAATTGTCAAGATGCAGACAAGCGTAAAGGGCGGCTATGATGTACAGCTCAAAAGTATTGGTGCCGGTGCTGATGGCGGCCAGATTATGGAATTCTTTGAAGACCTCATTAAGAAAGCTTACGGTGTTAAGAGTGAAGATGGCCGTCGCTTTATGAAGTCGGAGGAGATTTCCAGATCCTTTATGGAATCTCCTGCTTATGAGGTTCTCTTTGAGGAACTAGTTACGAATGACAAGGCGGCAGCAGACTTTGTGAATGCAGTGATGAACATCGGCAATTCTGCCACGACTTCTGCAATCGCTGCAAACACTCAGAATTAAAGGAGAGGTGAGAGATGCTCCGAATCACAATACCATCCACAGAATTCTGGGATGAAGTGAAGCAAGAGTTTGTTTACACAAAGGCTCAGACCTTGCAATTGGAGCATTCTCTTGTTTCTCTTTCAAAATGGGAATCGAGATGGAATAAGCCGTTTCTGACGAAGCAGGAAAAAACTTTGGAAGAAACCATCGATTATGTAAAATGTATGACTCTTACACAGAACGTGAACCCGGAAGTTTATAACTATCTGACAAACAGTAATATCAACGAGGTCAATCGGTATATTGCTCTTCCTATGACTGCCACCCGGTTTTTCGAGGAGAAAAAAACGCAGGGAAGCAGGGAGCAGATTACGGCAGAACTCGTTTATTACTGGATGATAGCTTTAAACATTCCATTTGAATGTCAGAAATGGCATCTCAATAAACTGTTCACTTTGATAAGAGTATGCGATGTGAAGAGCAGGCCGCCGAAGAAACATAGCCGCAGAGAAATTATGAAACGGAATGCGGCACTAAATGCGGCTCGTAAAAAGAAGTGGAACACGAAAGGGTGATTACTATGAGTAACAGCAGTTTGGTGAATTGTACGGTAAAAAGTCCAAACCATAGCGGAGCCAGAACGCATTCAATCGACCGGATCACTCCGCATTGTGTGGTCGGTCAGCTTTCAGCAGAATCTATTGGAGGCTGTTTTGACAGTAGTAACGTACAGGCTTCTTGCAACTATGGAATTGGTAGTGACGGACGTGTGGTTCTTTGCGTGGATGAAGCAAACAGAAGCTGGTGTTCTTCCAGCAATGCGAATGATCAGCGTGCTGTGACGATTGAATGTGCCAGTGATATGACTCATCCGTATGCCATGACTGATGCGGTATATGAAAAGCTGGTTGCTCTGTGTGTTGACATCTGCCGGAGAAATGGTAAGACAAAACTCCTTTGGTTTGGCGACAAAGACAAATCTCTGAACTACAGTCCCAAATCAAACGAGATGATTCTTACGGTTCATCGGTGGTTTGCCAACAAATCTTGTCCTGGGGATTGGCTGTATTCCAGGTTGGGGAATCTTGCGAATCGGGTGACTGCTCAGCTTGGCGGAAGTGCGACTGACAGCGTCCAGAAAACCTACAAAACTGGACTTTACAAAGTCAATGTCGGTGATTTGAATATTCGCAAAGGTCCCGGAACGAATTACGGAACCAATGGAATGATTACTGACCGAGGTACTTACACGATTACCGAAATTCAGAATGGTTACTGGGGCAGGTTGAAATCCGGCGCAGGATGGATCAGCGTTCATGAAGCTTACTGTACCTATAAAGGCGCAGCTTCTTCTGATTCTGGTGGATCAGTAGAGAAGCCTTCTGGAAATTTTCTGGTTCAAGTGGACATTTCCGATCTGTATATCCGTAAAGGTCCCGGAACGAATTACGGAACCAATGGTTTCTGTCCGAAAGGAGTCTACACCATCGTCGAGGTTAAAACTGGCGCTGGTTCTGATGCTGGATGGGGTAAGTTGAAATCTGGAGCAGGATGGATCTCACTGGATTACGCAACTCGAATTTAAAGAGGATACACGATGATAAGTTTCAGACAAAAGGGTGACTTCTCCAAGTTGACACGCTTTCTGGAGAGAGCAAAAGAAGCGGTTCACATCGGAGACCTGGACAAGTTTGGTAAAGAGGGAGTAGCCGCCCTTGCGTCTGCAACACCAGTGGATTCTGGGGAGACGGCGAATTCCTGGTATTACGAAATTGAGAATCGGAAAGGTTCGGTTACAATTTCATTTCATAATTCAAATGTTCAAAATGGAGTTCCAATCGCTGTTATTTTGCAGTATGGACACGGAACTCGAAACGGCGGCTGGGTACAGGGGCGAGATTACATCAATCCTGCTATCCAGCCTATTTTTGACGAAATTGCAAATAACGCATGGAAGGAGGTTACTAAGCTATGAGTAAGACGATTGATGAAAGAGTCGTTGAAATGCGATTCGATAACAAACAGTTTGAGCAGAATGTTCAGACCAGTATATCTTCAATTGAAAAGCTCGAAAAAAGCTTAAACTTAAAAGGTGCCTCCAAAGGATTGGATGACGTTAATGCCGCAGCAAAAAATTGCAATATGACTCCGCTTTCCAATGCGGTCGAAACAGTAAAGATGCGATTTTCGGCGTTGGAAGTCATGGCAGTTACGGCTCTGGCGAACATCACAAATTCAGCGTTAAATGCTGGTAAAAATATTGTTTCTGCACTGACAATCGATCCGATTAAGACTGGATTTCAGGAGTATGAAACACAGATCAATGCAGTTCAGACCATTCTTGCCAATACACAGAGCAAGGGGACAACCATTGACCAGGTAAATGCTGCTCTTGATGAGTTGAACAAATACGCTGATCAGACGATTTACAATTTTACGGAAATGACCCGTAACATTGGTACTTTCACGGCTGCCGGTGTTGACTTGGATAAATCAGTAACGTCAATCAAAGGTATTGCCAACTTAGCAGCAGCTTCGGGTTCTAATGCTTATCAGGCCAGTACCGCCATGTATCAGCTTTCGCAGGCGATTGCAGCGGGCAAGGTTAGTTTGCAAGACTGGAATTCCGTTGTAAATGCTGGAATGGGCGGTCAGCTATTTCAAGATGCCTTAACTCGAACCGCAGAACATTTCGGAACCAACATGGACGCGATGATTGAACAGTATGGTTCATTCAGAGCTTCTCTGACCGAAGGTGGATGGCTGACAACAGAGGTGTTGACCGAAACTCTGACACAGTTGTCTGGAGCTTACTCGGAAGCAGATCTTATCGCTCAGGGATATACGGAAGAACAAGCTAAAGAGATTACAAAACTGGCTCAGACAGCATTGGATGCAGCTACCAAGGTAAAGACATTCACGCAGTTATGGGACACCTTGAAAGAATCTGTTCAGTCTGGTTGGACTCAGAGTTGGGAAATCATCATTGGTGATTTCGAAGAGGCAAAAGAACTTTTAACTGAGGTTAGCAACGCCCTTGGCAACATGGTAAATGCTTCTGCCGAAGCGAGAAATAAGATGTTGCAGGATTGGAAAGATCTTGGCGGACGAACTGCGTTGATTGAAGCAGTAAGGAATGCTTTCGAGGGTGTTTTAAGCATTATAAAGCCAGTTAAAGAAGCGTTTAGAGAAGTCTTTCCGCCGATGACTGGAGAACAGCTTTACAATCTCACTGTAGGATTACAGGAACTAACAGAAAAATTCAAAATGGGCGAAGAAACAGCGAATAACCTGAAGAGAACATTCAAAGGGGTATTCGCTTTATTTGATATTGGACTTCAAGGTGTCAAAGCGCTTGTTGGTGGATTTGCAGATTTGATTGGTTATGTGGCTCCGGCCGGAGATGGAATTCTTGGGTTTACAGCCAGCATTGGAGATTTCATTGTTGGTATTGATGAAGCTATTAAATCGTCTGATGCCTTTAACAAAGCTATCGAAGGAATCGGGAATTTCCTGAAACCAATTGCGGATGGAATAAAGACTTTTGTAAAAACAGTTGCCGATGCGTTCAGCGAGTTTGCGAATGTTGATACCAGTGGTCTCGATAATTTTGCGGATAAGGTACAGACTCGGTTTGAACCGTTTGTAAAATTAGGAGAGTTGGTAAAGAAGGCATTTGAAGGAATTATTGGGATTGTCGAGAAGGTAGCGCCTGTTTTATCGAAGCTGGGTTCCATTGTCGCAAATGCGTTTGGAAACCTTGGAGAAGCAATTCTTACAGCATTTGATACAGCGAGTTTCGATCCGATTTTGGACTTAATCAATACGGGATTGTTTTCTGCAATTCTGATTGGAGTGAAAAAATTCATTGACTCTTTATCGGAGATCACAGAAAATGGCGGCGGAATTCTTGGTTCGTTCAAAGATATTTTGGATGGAGTTAAGGGGAGCCTCGAAGCATGGCAGTCGAGTCTAAAGGCCGGGACTCTTCTGAAAATTGCCGGCGCTATGGCAATCCTGACCGCAGCGATTGTGGCATTGTCTCTGGTTGATTCCGAGAAGCTAAATGCGTCCTTGGGGGCTTTGAGTGTTCTGTTTGTTGAACTGCTTGGTTCAATGGCCATCTTTGAAAAGATAATGAACGGAGCAGCAATCAAAGGAATGGGACAGTTGACCATTGCGATGATTGGGATGTCTACTGCCGTTCTTATTCTTGCAGGCGCAGTTCAGAAACTATCTGGTTTGGATTGGGACGAGCTTCTGAAAGGATTGGTCGGTGTTGCTGGGTTATCTGCTATTCTGGTAGCGTCTGCAACAGCGCTTTCCAAAACATCGAAGGGGCTGATAAAAGGTTCAGCCGGTTTGGTAGTATTTGCGGCAGCGATTCGAGTTCTTGTAGGAGCAGTTGAAGATTTAGGAGCTTTGGATGTGGGCTCTTTGGCTAAAGGTCTAATCGGAGTCGGCGTTCTTTGCACAGAACTGGCGTTGTTCCTGAAGGCTACAGATTTGGATGGAATGGGTGTTCTGAAAGGAACCGGATTGGTTCTTCTTGCAGCGTCCATCAATATTCTGGCGGATGCGGTTAAGGCATTTGGAGATCTGGACACTTCAAACCTGATTCAAGGACTATCTGCGGTTGCCGTGGTTCTTACCGAACTGGCGGTATTCACCAAAGTTACGGCTAACGCGAAGCATGTAGTTTCCACCGCTACAGCGATGACGATTCTTGGAGCAGCCATGCTCGTGTTTGGAGAAGCAGTGAAAAAGATGGGGAACCTGACTTGGGGAGAGATTGGACGAGGTCTTACCACGACGGCCGGTTCTCTGGCGGCCGTGACAGTTGCGATGAATCTACTTCCAAAAGGAATGGTGTCGAAAGCGACTGGAATGGTAGAGGTCGGTGCAGCATTACTCATTATCGGCGAAGCAGTCCGAAATATGGGCGGAATGTCCTGGGATGAAATCGCCAGAGGACTGGTAACCCTTGCAGGTTCCATGACCATTCTTGTTGTGGCACTCAACGCAATGAAAACTGCACTTCCGGGTGCGGCAGCGGTTCTTACCGTGTCCGCTGCATTGGCGATATTTACCCCGGTTCTCAAGTCATTGGGGAATATGTCTTGGGAGAGCATCGCCAAAGGGTTGGTGGCACTGGCAGGTTCTATCACGGTTCTCGGTGTCGCAGGAGTGGCATTAGGGCCATTGACCCCAGCTATTTTAGGACTTTCGGCCGCCATTGCTGTGTTGGGAGTAGGATGTCTGGCCGCAGGTGCTGGCATTCTCGCATTTTCCACTGGACTTTCTGCTTTGGCAGTATCTGGAGCGGCGGGAGCAGCATCTCTAGTAGTGGCAGTATCCAGTATTCTCAGTTTGATTCCGTTGCTGTTCGAATCTATCGGGGAAGGAATCCTTTCTCTTGCTGGAGTAATCGCAAATGGCGGGCCAGCTATTGCCGAGGCATTTACAGTATTGGTTCTTGCCGCAGTCGATGCTTTGGTTACGGCTGTACCAGCAGTTGTGGACGGGCTATTTGTCCTGATCGACAGTGTCCTTTCGGCTCTGGTCGAACACACACCGACCATCGTGGAGCAGTTATTCGATATTCTGATTGGGATTATTCAGGCTATCACAACGAAACTACCGGAATTGATTAAAGCTGGCGTAGAGTTACTGATGGCTTTCTTTGACGGGGTAATCGACGCCTTGAGTGGTCTTGATGTGAATGTACTCATCAAAGGAATCGCTGGAATTGGTTTGCTTTCAGCAATCATGCTTGCTCTTAGTGCAGTGGCATCGTTGGTACCAGGAGCCATGCTTGGCGTTCTCGGGATGGGAGCAGTCATTGCAGAGTTGGCATTGGTTCTGGCGGCTGTCGGTGCCTTGGCTCAGATTCCGGGATTGGAATGGCTTATCGGTGAGGGCGGAAATCTTCTTCAGGGAATTGGTACGGCTATCGGTCAATTTGTTGGTGGAATTGTCGGTGGTTTCATGTCTGGAGTTTCAAGTCAATTCCCTCAAATTGGTTCAGATCTTTCTGCGTTTATGACGAATGTGCAGCCATTTATCGAAGGAGCTACACAGCTTAATCCTTCTATGCTGGACGGCGTAAAAGCATTGGCAGAAACAATTCTTATTCTGACCGCTGCTGATATTTTGAACGGATTGACTTCCTGGATTACAGGAGGATCTTCTCTGAGCGACTTTGCTACTCAACTCGTTCCATTCGGCGAAGCGATGCGAGATTTCTCTATTGCCATTGCTGGTATGGACGGGGAATTGGTGGCAAATGCGGCTACGGCGGGAAGAACACTTGCAGAGATGGCGGCAACCCTTCCGAATTCCGGAGGAGTCATCGGCTTCTTTACGGGTGAGAACGATATGAGTGCTTTCGGAGCCCAGCTTATTCCATTTGGCGAAGCAATGATGGGATTTGCAAATGCCGTAAGAGGACTGGATGCGGATACTGTAACGAATGCTGCCACCGCAGGAAAGGCTATGGCTGAAATGGCAACCACAATTCCGAATTCTGGAGGCGTGGTCGGTTTCTTTGCTGGCGAAAATGACATGGATGCGTTTGGCGAACAGCTTGTACCGTTTGGCGAGGCGATGATGCTGTTCTCTCAGGCGGTAAGAGGTTTGGATGCGAATGTAATCGTGGAATCTGCTACTGCGGGAAAGGCTTTAATCGAATTGGCAAATACCGTTCCGAATAGTGGCGGTGTCGTTGGCTTCTTTACCGGAGAAAACGACATGGATACGTTCGGGGAAAAGCTGGTGCCGTTTGGTAGAGCGATGAAATCCTACTCTGACGCAATTGCAGGCATTGATGTGGAAGCTGTTACAAATTCCGCAACGGCTGGCAAAGCGGTGGTTGAGCTGGCGAATACGTTACCGAATACGGGTGGATTGGTAAGCTGGTTTACCGGAGACAACGATATTGCAGTCTTTGGTACGAGCTTGGTTTCCTTTGGTAAGAGTTTCGCACAATACTCCGACTATATGAAGGATGTGGATGCGAATATCGTTACTACTACAACCAATGCGGCGACATCCATCGTTGAGCTTCAGAAAAGTCTTCCCAAAGAAGGCGGATGGTTCTCCGATGATATGACGCTTGCCAGCTTCGGCAGCGACATGGCTTCATTCGGAGCTCATTTCAGCAATTATTACAACAGCATCAGTGGTATTGATACGACATTGCTATCCGGAGTAATTACCCAGACAAATCGGCTTGTAAGCATGGCAAATGGGATGGTTGGTCTGGATACGAGCGGTATGACTTCTTTCAGTTCCGCACTAACAACGCTCGGTGAAACTGGCGTAACTGGATTTATCAATGCGTTCAATAATGCAGAATCGAAAGTAACAGCCGCGGCTTCAAGTATGTTGTCGTCCTTCATCAATGGTGCAAATGCGAAGAAATCCGAACTGACAACGACATTCACTACGCTGGTTCAGGCTGTGCTGACGGCAATCAATGGAAAACAGGGAGAGTTCCAAACCAGTGGCTCTACACTTATGGTTAAATTTATCGCCGGTGTACGGTCTCAGGACAGCTCTTCCAGAACAACTTTTACCAATATCGTTAGCGGTTGTTTGACGGTAATACGAAATAAGTACGGGGAATTTACGTCAACCGGAACCCAGACGATGGTGAAGCTTATTGCCGGTGTCAGATCGCAGGACAGTAGTGCGAGGCTGGCGTTTACAAACATTATCAGCGCTTGTCTTACGGTGATTAAAAATAAATATGCGGAGTTTACCTCGACTGGTAGAGAGTGCATGGTTAAATTTATCGCCGGTATGAAAAGCAAAGACGGTGAACTCCGAACAGCTTTTACAACTACACTGAGTGGCTCTGTAACCGCCATCAAAGACTATTATAGTCAGTTCAAATCTGCCGGTTCATACTTGGTCGATGGTTTCTGTGATGGTATCAGCGAAAATACTTGGAAAGCGGAAGCAAAAGCAAGAGCTATGGCAGCCGCAGCGGCTGAAGCAGCGGAAGACGAACTGGACGAGCATTCTCCTTCCAAACGCTTTTATGGAATTGGTAACTTTGCAGGAGTCGGCTTCATAAATGCGTTGATCGATAATGTCTCCAAGGCTGGAAAGGCTGGACGGGAAATTGCCAGATCTTCTATTGACGGGCTGAACGACATCATTTCCAGAATTGCAGATTATGTGGACGCAGATATGGATGTTCAGCCTACCATTCGACCGGTTCTTGACCTGTCCGCTGTGGAAGCAGGGACTGGAAGGCTGAATGCTTTGTTTAGCAGAAATCAGGCATTATCTGTCAGCACTGGGATGAATGACCGAGTTTCCGAGATAGAAGTTCAAAATGGAGAAAGTTCTCCTACAGGAAATACCTATCAATTCACGCAAAACAATTATTCGCCTAAGGCTCTGTCGAGAATTGATATTTATCGGCAGACAAAGAATCAATTTTCGGCGATGAAAGGGCTGGTGGGTAACACATGATTAGAGCAGTAACTGTAACTAATTATTTGGGCGAATCAAAAAGATTTGAATTAGCGTTCCCGGAGGAATCCGGGTTCGCCGTTCAATCTATCAGCGGATTGGGACCGAGCAAAGCAGATATTAACACGACAGAAATCTCTACGAATGACGGATCGCTGTATAACTCGGCAAGAGTAAATTCCAGAAATATTGTTATGTCTCTGAAACTGATGTTTAATCCTCAGATTGAAGACACAAGACATGACTCCTACAAATACTTTCCAATAAAGAAGAAAGTAACGCTTCTCATAGAGACAGATAATCGTATTTGTGAGACTTATGGTTATGTGGAATCAAATGAACCAGATATTTTCAGCAGCGATGAGACGACGCAGATTTCCATCGTGTGTCCTGATCCTTATTTTTATTCTGCTGGTCCGGATGGAACTAATACCACTATCTTCTATGGAGTGGAACCTCTGTTTGAGTTCGCTTTTTCGAATGAATCTTTAACCGAGTCCTTGATTGAATTTGGCGAGATTAAGAATGAAACCGAGCAGACGGTATATTACTCCGGTGATGCCGAGATCGGGGTTGTGATTACCATTCATGCCATCGGAAATGTGAGAAATATCACGATTTACAATACCGGGACGAGAGAGGTAATGCGTATTGATACAGATAAATTGGAGCAGCTAACCGGTTCTGGAATGGTTGCCGGCGATGAAATCATTATCTCCACCATTAAAGGGGATAAATCAATTACGCTTCTTCGAAACGGTATCTACACCAATATTTTAAACTGCCTTGATAAAGATTCTGACTGGTTTCAGCTATCCAAAGGCGATAATATTTTCGCTTATGTGGTGGAAGAAGGAACGACCAATGTGCAGTTTAAGATTGAAAACAGAACAGCGTTTGAGGGGGTATAGTTATGGAATTGATTGTTCTGGACACTTCTCTGAAAATGCTTTCTGTGCTTGATACCTTTGAGTCTCTGATATGGACGGAGCGGTATTCTGCCTATGGAGATTTCGAGGTATATACAAGCATTAACGATTCTGTTCTTGAAATCCTGAAAGACGACTACTATCTCTGGCTGAAAGAATCCGACCAGACCATGATTGTCGAGGACAGAAAGATTGAGTCTGATGCCGAAAACGGAAACCACTTTACGGTCACTGGAAGGTCATTGGAATCCATTCTGGAGCGCCGCATTATTTGGAAGCAAACGATTCTGAGCGGAAACTTTCAAAATGGAATCAAAAAGCTGCTGGATGAGAATATCATCAATCCTTCCGATGCTTCCCGAAAGGTAGAAGGACTGATATTCGAGGCATCCACGGACCCGGCGATTACCGGACTGACGGTAGATGCACAGTTTACCGGAGACAATCTGTATGATGCCATTAAAAAGCTGTGCGATTCCAAGAATGTCGGTTTCCGAATCAAGCTGTCCGATGATAACAAGTTCGTCTTTAAGCTCTATGCAGGCGCAGATCGTTCTTACGACCAGTTTACGAATCCATATGTCATCTTTTCTCCAAAATTTGAGAATGTAATCAATACCAATTATCTGGAATCAAAGAAGACTTTGAAAACAGTTACTTTGGTTGCCGGAGAGGGGGAAGGAGCCGATCGGAGGACTACAACCGTGGCTTGTGCATCTGGTGCCGGAACAGGTTTGAATCGAAGGGAGCTTTATACGGATGCTAGGGATGTTTCTTCGACCGTGGATAATGAAACCTTGACGGACACTGAGTATAATGCACAGCTTTCTCAAAGAGGTTTAGAGAATCTGGCTGAGAACATCGCAACCAAATCCTTTGAGGGAAAGGTTGAATCAACGAGGATGTACCGATATGGAGAGGATTTCTTCTTAGGCGATATGGTACAGATTGTGAATGAATACGGAATTGAGGGGAAAGCTCGGGTAACGGAATTCATTCGCTCTCAGAGCAAAGAAGGACTCGACTCGTATCCGACATTCGTTACCGTAGAATAGCAGGAAAGGGGTGAAGAAAAATGAGTGTCACTTATGGGTTCTATAACTCAAAGAATAAAGACCGGAGATACGATGCCATTCAAATGTCAAGCATTTTTGACGGGATCATACGTGACGGCATTTTGCAGCATGTTGGGACTGCTATGATGGTGAAAGAGTCTACTGGCATGATGGTGAATGTCGGAATTGGCCGAGCTTGGTTTAATCATACATGGACGTTGAATGACGCCTTGCTTCCTTTGACCGTACCACAATCGGAAGTGATTCTAAATCGGATTGATGCAGTTGTTTTGGAAGTAGATGCTCGTGAATCTGTTCGTGCAAATGCGATTAAAATCATCAAAGGTACGCCAGCTACTAATCCAGCAAAACCAACAATGATTAGCACGACCGACCGTTGGCAGTATCCATTGGCCTATATTCGGGTAAATTCTGGCGTTACATCCATCCGTCAGGCGAATATCACCAATGCTGTTGGTACATCGGAGTGTCCGTTCGTAACAGCTCCACTGGAGAAAATGTCCATTGACGCCTTGGTTGCTCAGTGGAAAGACCAGTGGGATGCATTTTATGAAAAAGAGACATCTGATATGGAAGCGACAAATGCTTTCTGGAAAGACCAGTGGTCAAAATGGTTCAGCACCCAGTCGGAAGAAATCCAGAAATCTTATCTGGCATGGGAAAAACAATGGAACGATTGGTATGCTGCTCAAACGGCAGATATGCAGGAAACAAGTGCTTACTGGAAACAGTTATGGGCGACCTGGTTTAACGAGTACACAAACAATAATACATCTGAAATGGCTGCATGGAGAGAAAATGCTCAGGCATTGTTTGATGAGTGGTTCCAGCAGTTGAAGGATACTCTTTCGGAGGATGTAGAAGCAAATCTGGCAAACCAGATATTAGAGTTACAAAAAAGGACATCAATTCTTGAAGAAATTGTAGAGGGGATTCGGACGGAATTCACCGTATACAACAATCTTTATGACAATGGATACGAGAACTACGATAATCTTCTCGATTCATCAGAAGGAACTATCATTGACAGTAACGTGGACCCGATTGTGGCGCGTGCATATTCCAGCTCCTTAATTCTGGATAGCAACGGGCAGCCAATTGATGGCCGCGTTATTTTTTGTATTAGGTAAAAGGAGGACATATCGAGATGAAAATTACGGATTATCAGAAGGTCCAGACGCTAGATGAAAGCAACATCGTCTTAATTGATGGTAACAATGGAACCAAAACAATTATGGTGACTGATTTTATTAAATCTTTGATCGGACTTACCAGTTCTCAGGATT
This sequence comes from Cuneatibacter caecimuris, assembly GCF_004216775.1. Taxonomy (GTDB): domain Bacteria; phylum Bacillota; class Clostridia; order Lachnospirales; family Lachnospiraceae; genus Cuneatibacter; species Cuneatibacter caecimuris. The sequence continues at coordinate 22,723 of NZ_SGXF01000010.1, read as the reverse complement.
TTATTTCTGGCGTCAATCTGTCGGAACTTACGCAAATCAATACGTTGTCTGCGGATGATAAATTATTGATTGGCACCGCAGCAGGGAACAAAGCGATTGGTGCGGACGATGCACTCTTTGCAATTCTGGACGCTTTTGTTCCGAAGGAGCAGCGCCGGATGATTTACAGAGGAAAAAATCTGGGGAGCGTTATTACAGAAGACCAGAAGGCAAATATCAAGAACGGAACCTTCAAAGGATTTTTCCTTGGAGATTACTGGTCTATCGGCAGCTATACATGGAGAATCGTGGATTTCGATTACTGGTATAATTGCGGCGATACGGTTTTCACCAAGCCCCATCTGGTTATCATGCCGGATAAACCTCTTTACAACGCACAGATGAACGAGACAAACATTACAACTGGTGGCTATGTTGGTTCTAAAATGTATAAGGAGAATCTGAGTCAGGCGAAAACTCTGGCAGCGAGTGCCTTCGGCAATCTGATTCTTACGCATCGTGAACATTTGACAAATGCTGTAACGAATGGATATCCGTCTGGCGGCTCGTGGTATGATTCGACCTTGGAACTTCCTAATGAGATTATGATGTACGGTTCACATGTTTTTGCTCCGTCTGGAAATGGAACAATTATTCCGAATAGATACACCATTAGTAAAACCCAGCTTGCTCTGTTTTCAGTCGTTCCGAAGCTGATTTCCAATCGCGCAACGTTCTGGCTCAGAGACGTCGTTTCTTCGGCTTATTTCGCTATTGTGGGCGGCGTTGGCTATACGGGCTCCTACGGCGCTTCGGGCTCTCGTGGAGTTCGTCCGGTCTTCGCTATTGGTTAGTCTGAATCCGGGGGGCCCTGTGCCCCCACGAAAACCGTACGCAGGTGACAACAATCTGTGCTATAAAATAAGAAGAATCTAAATGAAAGGTGTGAATCAAAATGGATGATAAGATTTATAAGATTACTCTGTCCGATGAAACTGTTCTTGATAATTTGAGGTTGAACGGTAATAACTTTATATCTTCATCGGAAATCGATGAGTCCGTTTTTGACGGAAATTGTTCGATCGTAACAATCAACGATGGTGAAAAGGATGAAGTTCACATGAACATGGAACTTGTCCAGATTATCAAGGTCAATGACAAATATTGGTTTGTCTTGCGGGATGTTCCAGAAACCGAGCTGGCCTTTGTTAAAATGCAGTCGGATATCGAATATGTTGCCATGATATCTGAAATCGAACTATAAAAGGAGGAAACAGTTATGGAACATAGCAAGAATTACGGCAAGGTAAAACGCTACTACAATTTGGGTATGTGGAATGAAGTACGGGTTCGGAATGCAGTGAAAAAGAACTGGATTACGGAAGAAGAATTCAAAGAGATCACAGACAAGGATTATGCATGAGTGTCCTTGTGAGTGACCGGACTGAATCCAAATTTGAAGCGATTACATATTCCATTGAATTGCATGATATGTTGATTGACCTTATGCAGCGTAGTTTCGGAGTGAAAGATTTGGATCAGCTTGTTCGGGTAAGATATGCTCACGGAAAGGATGCAACAGAAGATTTTTCAAGGTATAGATATTTAATGCTGAATTATAAAAATCGAATTGACCAGTTGGCTTCTATGCTGACTAGCAATGTCCGAGCGGCTAATTCTATCTATCCGACTACGCTGCACGAATATGAGCAAAGAAGAGATTATCAGAATACAGCCATAGTAAACTGCGAGCAGCTTTTGAAAGAGTTGCAACGAATAGTTGAGATATTCGAAGTGGACGTTAATCTCTACAGTCGCTATGTTAAAGCTATCGACCGAGAAATCGGATTGATAAAGAAGTGGCGTCAACGAGATAACCGAATCAAGTCACAGTTAAAAGGGTAATGTCTAATTATGCGTCGTTTCTTCGGCTAATTTCGCTAATGTGAACAACAATGGCAATACGAACTACAACAACGCTTCGAACTCTAATGGAGTTCGTCCGGATTCTCTGCTTAACCAACAGAGAAGGAGGCATTGTCCTTTCCGAATGGATAAATAGCAAAGCCGGACGCAATTTACTACGGTAAGTATTGCTATCACGGTGAATGATTTATGAACTATGAGGAGATTATCTGTGACGCCAACAATTTGTATAGAGCTTACAAGGTTTCTGTCAAAACCAGCAAGTGGAAGGAAACAACGCAGAAATTCATGATGAATTTTCTTCGGTATATCTTTTCCATTCAAGACGACCTGATGAATCGGACTCTTCAAAATGGACCGACACAGGAATTCACGCTGTTTGAGAGAGGCCGAGTAAGACCTATTACAAGTATTCAAATTCGGGATCGCATTATTCGGCATGTTTTGTGCGATGAAGTCTTGCTTCCCGAAGTGAAGAAGCATATTATCTATGACAATTGTGCTTCGATTAAAGGAAGAGGTATCTCTCATCAGCGGGACAGGTTCGAAGTTCATCTCCGTAAATACTATCGGTTGTATGGAAATGAAGGATGGATATTGTTCGGAGACTTTTCCAAGTTTTACGATAATATCATTCATGAAATTGCCAAACGGGAATTGTTAAAGCTGTTCGATGATGACGAATTCATTGACTGGTTGCTAACACAGATTTTTGACGGATTTAAAATCGATGTTTCTTACATGACGGACGAGGAATATGCCACATGTATGTCTGACACTTTCAACAAGTTAGATTATAGGAACATTCCAGAGTCAAAGCTGACAGGCGAAAAGTGGATGGAGAAGTCGGTTAATATTGGAGACCAGCTATCACAAGTCATCGGGATTTATTATCCGTATCGGATTGATAATTACGTCAAATATGTAAGAAGCCAGAAGTTTTATGGAAGATACATGGATGACTGGTATATCATGAATCCGAGTAAAGAAGAACTCTTTGATCTGCTAGATCATATTCATCAAATTGCAGAAGAATATGGAATCCATATCAATAAGAAGAAAACTCGAATTGTGAAGATTTCCAGCACGTACAAATTTCTGCAAATAAAATACAGTTTAACAGATTCCGGAAAGGTAATTAAGCGAATCAATCCGAAGCGGGTTACTACGATGCGCAGAAAGCTCAAGAAACTCGCCGTCAAAGTGAAAAACGAGGAGATAACGTATGAAAATGTAGAGAATATGTTTCGGGGCTGGATGGGAAGCTTTTACAAACTTTTGTCGAAGGAACAAAGAAAAAATTTGATAGGTCTCTATGAAGATTTATTTGAAAAGTCGATTACAATCATCAGCAAAAGGATGATCATAACCGATAAAATCAAATAGTTATGGAGGATACTAAAATGGAACCATGGTTTCAAATGGTGGTGACGATTGTGTGTGCAGTCGTCGCCTCTTCTGGTTTTTGGGCGTATATCCAGAAGAAAAGTGAGAAAAAAGATGTGAGGACGCAGATGCTGATTGGTCTTGCTCACGATAGAATTATCTATCTGGGAATGTCCTACATCGAGCGGGGATGGATCACGCAGGACGAATATGAAAATCTGCACGATTATCTCTACAAGCCCTATGAAGAGATGGGCGGAAATGGCTCAGCTAAGAAAGTCATGCAGGAGATCAATAAGTTGCCTATTCACAAATCAACCTATATTCAAGAAAATCAGTAGGAGGAATTAAAATGATGGAACAGATTATGAACTATGTGCAGCCTGAGTTAATCGTTGTGGCGATTGTCCTTTACTTCTGCGGTATGGGTCTGAAGCAGACTCAGGCAATCAAGGACAAGTATATTCCGTTGATCCTCGGTGTCGGCGGCATCGTCCTTTGCGGAATCTGGGTTTTGGCCACTTCTCCATTAGGGAGTGGTCAGGAGATTGCAATGGCTATATTTATCGCAATTGTTCAGGGAATTTTAATGGCCGGTCTCAGTACCTATGTAAATCAGATCATTAAGCAGGCAAATAAAGATGAGTAGCAAGCGGACAGAGCGTGAAACCGTTCTTTTTTTTATTTCCAAAAGAGAGGATGAGAGAATATGGCTATTAACAAAGTAATCTATGGTGGAGAGACACTGATCGACCTGACCGGCGATACCGTAACCGCTGATAAGATTCTTTCCGGCTTTACCGCCCATGACAAAGGAGGGGAGCCGATCACAGGTACTTGTGAATATGACGTAGATTCTTCTGATGCAACAGCCGCTGTTGCTGAAATTCTTCAGGGAAAGACCGCGTATGTACGAGGTCAGAAACTGACGGGAACCATGAAGAATAACGGAGCTGTGACAGGTACAATTTCTTCAAAGGATGAAGAGTACACCATTCCGCAGGGACATCACGATGGTTCTGGTAAAGTTGGGATTTCGGCAGCAGAAAAAGAGAAAATCATTCCGGATAATATTCGAGAGGGTATTACTCTGCTTGGTGTAGAAGGTTCTATGTCAGGTACGGAAGATGCCAAACCACAGGCAAAGACAGTTACACCTTCTACAAAGGAGCAGACAGTGCTTCCGAATTCTGAGGAAGGATATAACTACTTATCGCAGGTTACAGTCAAAGCAATCCCATATAACGAAAGCGAGAATCCCGCTGGAGGTACTACGGTAACTATCGGGTAGGAGGGAGGCTTAAATGGCTACAAATAAAGTCGTTTACAGCGGCAGAACCCTCATAGATTTGACTGGGGATACTGTGACAGAAGAAACTCTGCTAAGAGGTTATACGGCTCACAGAGCAGACGGGACGCAGATTGTGGGAACAGCATTTGCCGATTATCCGGAGCGATATTCGTTTCTTGACCCTCTTCAGGATTCAAATGGAGAAAAGATCCTTGATAATTCGAATAATGTACTACAGGGTGAAACGGTGTATAAAAAGGTGTAGAAATGTCGTTTACTTCTTGAATATTCCTATACTTTTGATAAAAGAATGGCTAAAAATCAAGGTTTCCTGTTTCTGTGGAAGAGGCTGCTAAGGAAGGAAAGTTCTGAGAAAAATTTTAGAAAAAGAGCAAAAATTACCGCACCGGCCTGATATGGCTGGTGCGGATTTTTTATATCTTGCGGCGTTATACAGAATTTATCTGTGTTCCTGTATTGCCTGGATTTCACCTGTAGCGGCATGGATGTAGTAATCATATCTGGAGAGATCGGATTCCGTTTTTAAGACTACCTTCCACACAGGGACATGGCGATGCGAAAGAATATCCTGCAGTAATGCGTCTTCTCCCTGAGAGGGCTCTTTTGCGTAAATCAATTCCATACTTTCTATTTCAAATGTGGTTCCTTTCGTGAGTGCCTGGGACAGGAGGTTCAACGCTGTACGGGGAGAGAGTATGCTAGCGATCGTCTGATCCCTCAGCTCTGTCCGGCAGACACGCATACAGTCCACAGAGCAGTCCAAATTGCCGGATTCTATCATCATGCCGCCATAAAAACAATCGAAAGGGATTCCCTGGTAAACCTTTCTTGCATAGAGTTTATATGCATTTACATCATCAATTATGGAGCATACCAGTACTCTATAGACTTCATATGTAATGTCTGGATTGGGGTTTTCGTAGAATAGTCCACATTAATTTCTGGGTATAAAAATCTCAATTGCTTTTTGTATGCTGACCACTTCTGTTTCTAATTTCAACGATAGATCAGGTATCCCGTTGCGAAGATCATAGTACTCACCCGAATATGCAGCGATGCCTGGATGGGGCATGATTGAAACCAAATCTGAAAAGGTTTGATGCGCGGCGAACCTGTGGAATAATTCCATCCCCGCCGCCCATACTATTCCCGAGGTGATTTCATGGACAAAAAAGAGCAGGAAAAATTAAACAGAAAAAAGAGCAACGAGAAGTACAACAGCATTACACAGAAGGTAAAACCGGAAAACCAGAACCAGTCTCACAATGTGAGATCTGAGGCAGTGGAACCAAAGATCAGACAGGTATAATAACATTTAAAAATGCCGCAGGCCAGCGACAGGAGAGGAAGCGGGCCTGCGGTATTTTCCGGATTTGGAAAATTAGTAGAGATTATCACATTTTTGTGGTATAATTAACGCGGATTTTTATATTCAGGAAATTGACTTTTGAACGGAGACGAAATGCTGTGCAGCACTTTTATGGTCTGCCCGATAATATCATCCTTCGGGATATGTTAAAGTCCGACCTTGAGGACTATGTACATTGGTTTACTTCTGAAACTGAGTGGGTGAATACAGATGCTCCGTGGGGGCCTATGGAATCGGATACAGACATATTGGCTGGGTAAGCCCCTATTCCATTGACGAGAACTATGAATGGATTGGCGTTCGTTTAAAAAACAGGAGGATTTATGGGAAGAATTGTAGCGATTGCCGGCGGCGATTTGCTGTCCACCCGGCAGTTAAACGCTTACACCATTAAATTGAGCAACAAAAGGACTCCTAATGTCCTTTTTATAGGTACTGCCAGTCACGATGCAGAAGGATATATCGAATCAATCACGAAAGAATATGCATTTCTTGGCTGTAATGTAAAAAGCCTTTGTTTGATGACTGATTCTTATAGCGGGCATGAAATAGATACCCTTTTGTCGTGGGCAGACATCGTTTATGTTGGCGGCGGAGACACTGTTTTTATGATGCAGACGTGGAAAAAGTTTGCTTTAGATGAGAAGCTGAAAAGAATATATGAGCAGGATTTGGCAGTATTAACCGGCATTAGTGCAGGTGCGGTTTGTTGGTTTAACTGCGGTTACAGCGATAGTGAGTCTTTTCAAAACGGAGAAAACTGGAATTATTGTTGGGCAAATGATATGCTGGATATTTTTCACATGGCATATTGCCCCCACTACAATGAAGAAGGACGGGATACCTTTGACACAATGCTGGTGCAAAAGGATATGATTGGTTTGGCAATGGAGAACAACACAGCGTTTGTATGCCACTGCGGTAATCAGTATTTTATCAGAAGCACTCCTGCTGCAAACGCATTTTTCGTCCAATATAAGGATGGAATGATTGAAAAACAGGGAGTAACCTTTGAGGATATATAAGGGAGAAAGCTGATGTAAAATGGAAGGGGATTAAGATTCCAGATTCCGGAAAATCAGGAGGGAAACATGAAAGAAATTAGCATCAAATCTATTCCCAATATAAAAATCGGCAACGCCCAGAATGAAAAGGCAGGGACAGGCTGTACGGTGATCCTCTGCGGCAATGGAGCGCGGGCAGGCTTGGACGTGCGCGGAGGTGGGCCGGCTTCCCGGGAAAGCGAATTGTTAAAGCCCATGGCAGCTGCACAGAGCATCCATGCAGTGCTGCTTTCCGGCGGAAGCGCCTTTGGACTGGACGCGGCAGGAGGCGTACAGAGATATCTGGAAGAGCGGGGAATCGGCTTTGATGTTGGGATAACAAAAGTCCCCCTGGTGTGCCAGTCCTGCCTGTTTGATCTCACGGTGGGGGATATGATGACCAGGCCCGACCAGTCCATGGGTTATGAAGCATGCAGGAATGCAGAATCCGGAAATTACCGGGACGGAAATGTGGGGGCAGGGACAGGCGCCACTGTGGGAAAGCTTAAGGGAATGGAATACTGCATGAAGTCAGGAATCGGCAGCTTTGCGGTACAGATCGGAAAACTGCAGGTGGGGGCTCTGGCGGCAGTGAACGCCCTGGGAGATATTTATGACTGGAAAACCGGGGAAAAGGCAGCGGGCCTGCTGGATGAGAATAAAACGGATTTTCTGTCCTCGGAAGAGGAGGCATTTAAGAGCTATGAAGCAATCCATAATAAATTTGTGGGCAACACCACCATCGGAGCAGTGGTCACCAACGCAAAATTTGACAAGTCCCAGCTGTGCAAAATTGCAGGAATGGCCCAGGACGGCTATGCCCGTTCCATCCGCCCTGTACATACTTCCGCAGACGGAGACAGCATCTATGCCCTTTCCGCAGGAGAAATCGAAGCAGATCAGGACATGGTGGGAGCCCTGGCGGCGAGAGTGATGTCAGAAGCGATCCTGAACGCGGTGAAAAATGCGGAATCAGCATATGGTTTTCCCTGCAGGAAGGAGATTTTGGAGAAACAGATTATTTCCCGCAGATAATTTGCTTGAAAAAATAGTCCCAATATGATAAAAATGATAATACGCGTCTAAACTAAAGAATGGGGGAAGCAAATTACCATGTGGAAAACATTAAAAAAGAGATTTATTGGAGATAAGCGGTTTTACCTGATGGTTCTGGCAATTGCTGTTCCCATCATGATCCAAAACGGCATTACGAATTTTGTCAGCCTGCTGGATAACATCATGGTGGGCCAGATCGGCACGGAGCAGATGTCCGGCGTGGCCATTGTGAACCAGCTGATATTTGTCTATAATCTATGTATCTTCGGAGGCCTGTCCGGTGCGGGGATATTCACCGCCCAGTATTTCGGACAGGGAGACGACGAGGGCGTCAGGAATACGTTCCGCTTTAAAATCTGGCTGGCGGTACTGCTCACTGGCCTTGCCATTGTGATTTTTCTGACTTTGGGAGAGCCTTTGATCCGGATGTATCTCAGCGGCAGCAGCGACGGAGGGGATCTGGAAGCGGCGCTGCGCTACGGAAAAGAGTATCTTCTGGTCATGCTTCTTGGTCTGCCGGCGTTTATGATGGTGCAGATTTACGCCAGTACCCTGAGAGAATGCGGAGAAACCGTGCTTCCCATGAAAGCCGGCATTATCGCTGTAATCATAAACCTGGTTTTGAACTATGTGCTGATTTACGGAAAATTCGGCGCGCCGGCCCTTGGCGTGGTGGGCGCCGCAGTGGCAACAGTGATCTCCAGATATGCGGAAGCTGCCATTGTTTTGATTGCCTCCCACCGGGATAAAGAAAAAAACCGGTATCTCACCGGGCTGTACAAGACCCTGAAGGTTCCGGGCTACCTGATCAGAAATATTATCATTAAGGGTTCTCCTCTGCTGGTAAACGAGACGCTGTGGTCGGCTGCCATGGCGATGCTGGCCCAATGTTACTCCGTAAGGGGGCTGAACGTGGTGGCGGGCCTCAATATCTCCAATACCATCGCAAACCTTTTTAACGTAGTATTTATCGCACTGGGGGACTCCGTAGCTATTGTGGTGGGCCAGCTGCTGGGCGCGGGGAAAATGAAAGAGGCCCGGGATACGGATAACAAGATGATTGCCTTTTCCGTATTCTGCTGCCTTGGGGTAGCGCTCCTCATGCTGGTGATCGCGCCTCTGTTCCCGCGGATCTACAACACGACTGAGGCCGCCCGGGAGGTGGCGGCAGGATTTATTGTGATACAGGCCATATTTATGCCGCAGAACGCATTTCTCCATGCCGCATATTTTACGCTTCGGTCAGGAGGCAAAACTCTGGTCACATTTTTCTTTGACAGTGTGTTCGTGTGGTGCGTCAGCGTGCCCATCGCCTATTTCCTGAGCCGGTATACCAGCCTTCCGGTTCTGGTGATTTTTACGCTGGTACAGATCGGTGACTGGATCAAGTGCGGGATAGGTTTTGTTTTGGTGAAAAAGGGAGTCTGGCTGCAAAATATTATTACAGAAAAAGGAGCTTAGAATGAAGCGAGAGAAATTTTCTTCCCGCCTGGGTTTTTTATTACTTTCAGCAGGGTGCGCCATCGGTTTGGGAAACGTATGGCGCTTCCCTTATGTTACTGGAAAATATGGCGGGGCGGCGTTTGTCTGTCTGTACCTGTTGTTTCTGGTTCTGCTGGGCCTGCCGATTCTGGTGATGGAATTTGCAGTGGGGCGGGCGGCGCAGAAAAGCGTGGCAAAAGCTTTTGACACGCTGGAACCCAAAGGTACAAAATGGCATCTGAATAAATACTTTTCGCTGGCCGGGAACTATCTGCTCATGATGTTTTATACAACTGTAGCCGGGTGGATGATCGTATACTGTATCAAGATGATATCCGGAGAGTTTTCCGGGACAGACGCGGTCCAGGTGAAGGTCATTTTCGATCAGATGAAATCAGACGCTCCTTTGATGATCGCAGCCATGGGAACAGTGGTGGCAGGCTGTCTGCTGGTCTGTTCCATGGGGCTTCAGAAAGGGGTGGAGAAGGTTACTAAAGTGATGATGATCTGCCTGTTAGGCATTATGGCCGCGCTGGTGGTCTATGCGGTCACCCTGCCGGGAGCTGCAGAGGGGCTGTCTTTCTACCTGAAGCCGGACTTTGCAAAGCTTTTACAGGAAGGTGGTTTCGAGGCGGTTTTTGACGCAATGGGACAGGCCTTTTTTACACTGAGCATCGGCATGGGGTCCATCGCTATTTTTGGCAGTTACATCGGAAAAAGCCACAGTCTTACCGGGGAAGCAGTGCGGGTGACTGTTTTGGATACCGGAGTGGCGCTGGCTGCCGGCCTGATTATTTTCCCCGCCTGCTTTACCTTCGGCATACGGCCGGACAGCGGGCCGGACCTGATTTTTGTCACTCTCCCCAATGTGTTCGCCTCCATCCCAGGGGGCAGGGTCTGGGGGAGCCTGTTTTTTATCTTCCTTCTGTTCGCGGCGCTTTCCACTGTAATTGCAGTATTTGAAAATATTATCTCCTGGTGGATGGACGCACGAGGATGGAGCCGCAAAAAGGCAGTGTTTGTGAATCTCTTCGCCCTGTTCTTTCTTTCCCTGCCCTGCGTATTAGGATTTAATGTGCTGAAAGGCATCGCGCCGCTGGGGCCCGGAAGCAATATCATGGACCTGGAAGATTTTCTGGTGAGCAACAATATCCTTCCGCTGGGCTCTCTGGTGTTTCTGCTTTTCTGCACCAGAAGATACGGATGGGGATGGGATAACTTCAGGCAGGAAGCAAATACCGGCAGCGGGCTGAAATTCCCTGGCTGGGCCAGGCTTTATGTCAGCTATATTCTGCCGCTGGTGGTGCTGGGGATCTTTATACAGGGATACCTTTCAAAATTTTTTCTTTGACCGGCAGGCCTCCTTATATTCCTTCCGGATTTCTTTACAGGTATTCTGTTCAAAGATCAGCCCGGCCGCGAACCATGCCGGGGCGTAATCCAGGCGGATCAGGCCGTCCACGTTCAGGGGCGCGTCGCTGTAATCCCAGGGACACACGCCGAGCCTGCGCAGAAACCAGCCTGTGGAATATTCTGCGGCGAAAATCATCGTCATATATACTGTGCCGCGGACCAGCATATTGCGTTTGCATAGCAGCTTTCCCACCGGAGCCATAGCGGCAGCCATTCCGTAGATGGGGAACATCAGCAGAGAGGTGTTGCCCATAAGCCGTTTATCGCCGTTTTTATGATAATTTCCCAGGCTGGTGGCGAACAGCTCAATGGTCCAGCCAATAAAACCACATTGAATAAATTTATTTTTCATGAGAGTAGTATGGGTCTGCCTGAAAAAAATATGCGTTGAAAAAAAACAGCAAATCAATTATACTTGTAGGAAATGACAGGTATAAGGAGTTTGACGGAATGAAGATTGCAGTTTATGACGTGATGGATTTTGAATACCCTATCCTTGCCCGGATAAAAGAGGAGGGGAAAGCGGAACTGATTCTGACGGAGAAGCGTCTGGATAAGGAATCCATGGACTTTGCCGCGGGCTGTGACGGCGTAACGATCCTCGGTCCCAGCGTGATGGACCGGGGCCTTCTGGAAGAACTGAAAAACAGAGGGATCAGCTATCTGTCCACCAGGACCATCGGCTTTGATCATATTGATGTACAAGCGGCAAAAGAGCTGGGGATCCATGTGAGCAATGCCAGCTATGAACCGTATAATGTGGCGGATTTCACAGTAATGCTGATGCTCATGCTGCTGCGCAAGACGAAGGTATCCATCTGCCGGGCGCTGGTCAATGACTTTTCCCTGGGCGGAATGCAGGGAAGAGAGATGCGCAATATGACTGTAGGGGTGGTGGGCACCGGCAAGATCGGGTCCCATGTGGTGCGGAATCTGACCGGATTCGGCTGCCGGCTGCTGGCTTGCGACAAGTATCCCAGCCAGGCCGTGGCGGAAGATGCGGAATATGTTTCCTTAGAGAAAATATATCAGGAATGCGATATCATAACCCTTCATACGCCCCTGACGGATGAAAACTACCATATGATCGATAAGGAAGCGATATCAAAGATGAAGGATGGCGTGATCCTGATCAATACAGCCAGAGGCGCCCTGATCGACACGGAAGATCTCATTTCTGCCCTGGAAAGCGGTAAAGTGGGCGGTGCGGGCATTGACACCCTGGAGGAGGAAAAGGGTATCGTGCATCATGATATCGGAACTGATGTGGTGGAAGAGCGCTCGCTGTTCTATCTGAAGCAGTTTCCCAATGTGGTATTTACCCAGCACTACGCATTTTTTACAGCAGAAGCCTGTGAGTCCATGGTGCGCTGCGGGATTGATTCCCTCTGTCTGGGAGCCGGGGGCGCTTTTAACCCTTATGAGATCAGATGAATTTGAATAAAAATGATTAGAAAGCAGAGAAAGGGAGAGGAATACATTATGGGAAAGATTATATTGACTGGAGACCGCCCCACAGGAAGGCTGCATATCGGGCACTATGCCGGATCGCTGAAGCGCAGGGTGGAACTGCAGAATTCAGGAGAATATGAAAAAACGTACATCATGATCGCGGACGCCCAGGCGCTGACGGATAATGCGGACAATCCGGAAAAGGTGCGCCAGAATATCATCGAAGTGGCGCTGGACTATCTGGCCTGCGGCCTGGACCCTGAGAAATCCACGCTGTTCATCCAGTCCCAGATTTCCGAGCTGTGCGAGCTGACATTTTATTATATGGATTTGGTAACAGTTTCCAGGCTGCAGCGCAACCCTACCGTGAAAGCTGAAATTCAGATGAGGAATTTCGAAACCAGCATACCGGTGGGCTTTTTCACTTATCCCATCAGTCAGGCTGCGGATATCACCGCATTTAAAGCCACTACCGTGCCGGTGGGAGAGGATCAGCTGCCCATGATCGAGCAGACCAGGGAAATTGTGCGCAAATTCAATACTGTGTATGACGAAGTTCTGGTGGAGCCGGATGCGCTTCTGCCGGAGAACCAGGCATGCATGCGCCTGCCCGGAACAGACGGCAAAGCGAAGATGAGCAAATCCATCGGTAACTGCATCTATCTGTCTGATTCAGCGGATGAAGTGCGCAAAAAGGTGATGGGCATGTATACGGACCCGCTGCACCTGCAGGTCAGTGATCCCGGGCATCTGGAAGGTAATACGGTATTTATTTATCTGGACGCGTTTTGCCGCCAGGAGCATTTTGAACGCTACCTGCCGGAGTACGCAGGCTTGGATGAGCTGAAGGCTCATTATCAGCGGGGAGGGCTGGGTGACGTAAAAGTGAAGAAATTCCTGAACAATGTCCTTCAGGAAGAACTGGAACCTGTGCGCAGCCGGAGGAAAGAATACGAAAAGGATATTCCCGCTATATATGATATTCTGAAGAAAGGAAGCGGCGAGGCCAGGGAAGTTGCCGCTCAGACACTTTCTGACGTAAAACGGGCCATGAAAATAAATTATTTTGACGATGCGGATTTAATCCAGGCACAGGTGGAAAAATATCGGTAAGGAGCCGGAAACATATGGGAGAAATCGGAGCACAGGTATCCAGCCTCAGGCCGTACCTGCAGGATCTGGGATCTATGCGGGCTTCCTTCCGGAAGCTGTCTGAAATGGGATACAGGATCGTTCAGCTGCAGTGGATCTGCCCCGGGATCAGTCCGGAAGAAATCGCGGAAGGGCTGCAGGACAGCGGCCTGACCAGCGTTTCCACCCAGGACTTTTATGAAGAGGTCCGGACGCGCTTTCCTTATTTTCTCCGGCTGAATGAACTGTGCGGCAGCAGGCATCTTTGCTTCAGCGGGATTCCTGAAAAACTGCGGAGCAGCAGAGAGGGGTGCATTCAGTTTGCCTCTGAAATCACAGAGCTGTCAAAAGCGGCAGAGGACCGGGGAATGATTCTGGTTTTCCATCCCAGGAGTCAGGAGCTGGCGCAGATAGAGGGAAAAACCGCGTCGGAATGGCTTATGGAGCATGTGCCTGCTTCGGTTCAGATGGGTTTGGACCTCTATCATGTGAACAAAGCCGGTCTGAATATGGCTGACTGGATCAGAAAATTCCGGGGGCGGATGGATTTTGTGCATTTTAAAGATGAGAAGTTTCTGCCGGACGGAAGAAAAATCCTGGTTCCTGTGGGCCAGGGGGATACAGACTGGGAAGACGCGGTCAGCGCCTGCAGAGAGACTGGACTGCGCTGGATATTTGCAGAGCAGGAACGCTGGGAAAAGGATGCTTTTGTCTGCATGCGGGAAAGCCTGGAGTGGCTGGACGGGCATATATAAGGAGGTGGCGGCATGGCGCAGGTTTTGTTTCAGCAGCTGTTCGGAAAAAGCAGCGTGGCTTATCTGGTTCTGGAAAAGTGGGAGCAAAAACTGCCGTCAGTGACCTATGCGAATCCTGCAGCCTGTGCTTTTCTGGATACAAAAGAGGATAAGCTGTTGGGAAAACAGCTTTTTTCTGTTTTTGGAAATCTTCCTGCCGAACAGGAGGAAAAGCTAAAGGGCTGCTTTGATGATTTGGGCAACGGCCTGATCGCTGTAAATACCCAGAACAGAAAAATTTTGCTGGGAGTGTCTGAAATTGCCGGCGGCGCGTGGAGCTGTGCCCTCCGGGATCTTTCAAACTGCAGCCGGAGACAGGAAATTAATGAGAATCCCCGGCAGAAAGCGCTGGAACGGGCTTTGGAAGCGGCAACCGCAGCGAGCCAGGCAAAGTCCAGTTTCCTTTCTCAGATGTCTCATGATATCCGTACTCCTATGAACGCCATCATAGGTATGACAGAGATTGCCCTGAGGCATGAAAATGATCCTGTGAGAGTGAAGGACTGCCTGCAGAAAATCAAGAGCGCTTCAGGCCATATGATGCAGCTCATCAATGAAGTGCTGGATATGTCCCGCATTGAAAGCGGCAAGATCGTCCTGGAGGAAGAAGAGATGGATTTGGCGGACTTCCTTCACGGCCTGATGGCGGTGATCCGGCCTCAGGCAGATGAGAAGGGCCTGAAGGTTCATCTGGAAATAGGAAAGCTGTGTTCAGAACGGATGAAGGCAGATGAACTGCGCCTCCGCCAGATTTGCATGAATTTATTGTCAAATGCGGTGAAGTTTACGCCGGAAGGCGGTTCTGTAACTGTCTGGATGCAGGTGGAAGGCAGAGCGGAAAAAGGCAGGTTTTCATTCCGGGTCAGCGATACCGGTCCCGGCATGTCCAGGGAATTCATGGACAGGCTGTTCCAGCCATATGAGCGGGAACGCAGTATGACAGTGAACAAAATCCAGGGAAGCGGCTTGGGGCTTTCCATTGTAAAAAGCCTGACAGAACTGATGGGCGGATCGGTTGAAGCGGAGAGCGAACCAGGCCAGGGGGCCAGCTTTCTCGTACGGATACCGGTTCAGCTTCTGGAAGAAGATGTGGAGAAATTCAGCAGGGCTCTGCAGGGCGCTGCCGTATTGGTGCTGGAACCAGATTCAGGCAGACTGGCCGGGCTGGTTTCCGCGCTGGATCAGTATGGAATTAAGTGGGATCATGCTGCGTGCGGGAATGACGCTGTGGATTTGCTGAATGAGGCCGCTTTTTCCGGAAAAGATTACTTTGCCCTGCTGACCGCAGAGGAGATCCCTGATATTGAAATTACGCAGCTGCTACCTGAGATTCGGCGCAGGATGGGGATTGATTTTCCAATGGTTATGATGTCAGAACATGACTGGTCACAGATGGAATATATCCTGAAACGGTCAGGCGTTTCTGAATTTTTTCCGCTGCCAGTTTTTGCAAGCAGGCTGCTGGCCCTCCTTTATTCCTTTACGGAGGAAGGAAAAATAGAAATTGAAGAAAAAAACCGTCCTGTCCGGAGGAGCTACCAGAACCGCCGCCTGCTGCTGGTGGAAGACAATGCGCTGAACTGCGAGATTGCAACAGAAATCCTCTCCGTATCAGGCATTCAAATCGATACTGCTGAAAACGGCCTTAAGGCAGTGGAACGATTCCAGGGCATGCCTGAAAATTATTATGATTTGATTCTCATGGATATACAGATGCCTGTGATGGACGGGCTGGAGGCGGCCAGACGGATTCGCGCTCTGGAACGGAAAGATGCAGGGAGCGTTCCGATTGTGGCGATGACTGCCAATGCCTTTGTGGAAGATGTACAGGACTCTTTGAAGGCGGGAATGGATGCGCATATATCAAAACCTCTTGACGCGGACCAGGTGCTGCACTGCCTGGATCAATGGGCGGGAGGTGATTGAGTTGAAGATATATCAGAAAAAATATCTTGAGAACCTCCGGAAAACCGCGAGGATATCAGAATATGGAAATGACAGGTATAAGGATTTTGATGATTTTCTGACCGACAGGAGCAGACGTCAGGATCTGCTTCTCCAGTACAGCCGGGAGAATACCGGATTGCTCAGAGATAACCTGATGCCGCTGCTGGACGATATACTCAGCGCTTCAGAGGAAGATATCAGAGAGCTGACGGAATTTTCCGGTGCGCTGATGGGCGACCATAAGGACACAGTGCTTCAGTATTATATTTCTTACGCGGTGGTTACATATGCCAGAAAATATGGGAAACGGGATCTCCTGATCCGGGAACTGTATCAGACAGGAATGTCCCTGTATTATCTGGAGAGCATGATGAGGCGGGTGAATCTGAGCAGGTATTGCTGGAA
Source organism: Cuneatibacter caecimuris (assembly GCF_004216775.1). Classification (GTDB taxonomy): domain Bacteria; phylum Bacillota; class Clostridia; order Lachnospirales; family Lachnospiraceae; genus Cuneatibacter; species Cuneatibacter caecimuris. The sequence continues at coordinate 6,028 of NZ_SGXF01000010.1, read as the reverse complement.
AATGCGCATGATGTTCGGAGAAGCAGCTTCGTTTATCAGGATTTATGATGAAATAGAGGATACGGAGACCCGGGGGTATATTCACAGGGCAATGGGAAATCTGGCGCTGACTTATTCAGTTCTGAATCAGGACGGTCTGCACAAAAAGATGGCTGCCATCAGAAATTCTCTGGAGATACTGAATGATCCGGTTTATCAGGAGAAAACACCCTCTCTTCCATGGGATATTTATATTTATAAAAGCCATCAGGAAAGGACTGCCGCATTGGGCGGCCTCAGGGAAAACTGTGGGAACCTGCAGTTTGTCCGGGAAGTAATGGAGTCCGCTCAGTATATTCATGCCAGCCAGCTGGAAGCTTCCAGGATGCGTGGAGAGCCCATGCAGCCGCAATGGCAGTATGCTTATGAAGCGGCCCAGTACCACTGCGGTATTTTTTCGCTTTCTGATTTGATGCATGCATTGGAAGGGATTTATACTGGTATTTCCCCAAAGGATTTTTCCCAGCAGGGTATGTTCGCCAATGTTTTTCTGCCCGGCGTTTATGCCAGCTATATGGCGAAGGAGCCGGACTTCCTGCAAAGCAAGAAATCTGTCCTGACCTATATGTACAGCCGCTTGATACAATATATGAAATCCGCGCCCAACGACAGGAATCAGGAGAGGCTTTTTTTCTATCTGCTTTCAACAGTGATGACTTTTGTGGAATATCCCGGCGGCATACAGCTGAAAGATCTGGCCATGGAGCTGATCGCCGCCCGGGGGCCTCTGACATATATTCATTCCGGTATGACTGCCAGACTTGCAAAATTGATGGCGGAAGAGGCTGTTGAGAAAATTCCGGAGACGCTGGTGGGAATAGCAGGTACAGGAAATATAGAAGAAGTGCGCCTGAAGAAAGAAGATATCTGTTCTCAGGCATACAACAGCGGATTCCTTCATGATGTAGGCGTTCTGAATTTTCTCAGCCTGGTCACCCTGACCGGCAGACAGTGGATGGAGGAAGAACGGCTGTTATTCCAGTTTCATACTTCTGCGGGCAAAAAGATTCTTGCGCAGAGCCAGTCCACAAAGCTTTATGCCGCAGTAGCGGAGGGACATCATAAATGGTATGACGGGACAGGCGGCTATCCGGATCTGTATGTTAGGCCGGAAGGGCCGGAAGCGATATTGACTGATCTGGTATCCATTGCGGATAAACTGGACGGGATGACTGATGACAAAGCTCTGCATCTCAGAAAAGCAGTATCGCTGGACGACGCGGTGGAAAAGATCTGCCGGGAGGCAGGAACCAGATATGCGCCTCATTTTGCCGCGCTTCTGGGGCCTCTCAGGCCCAGGCTGCAGAAAATACTGGAGGAAGGCAGAAGAGAGGCTTACGCGGAGATATACCGTATGACAGCAGATCAGGATTAAGGGGAGTGAAACAGGTAATTTTATGAAAATTCAGAGACACAGCAAAATAGTGGAGTTAATCGGGAAATATGACATTGAGACTCAGGAAGAGCTGGCGGAGCTGCTCAATGAGTCTGGCTTTCGGGTGACTCAGGCCACTGTATCCAGGGACATTCGGGAGTTGAAGCTAACCAAAGCCGCGGGCCCTGAGGGCAGGCAGAAATATATGATTCTGCAAAACCGCGAAAATGAATTGAGTGAAAAATATGTGAGAGTACTGCGGGACTGTTTTATTTCAATGGATATGGCGCAGAATATTCTTGTAATCAAAACGGTATCGGGAATGGCAATGGCCGCCGCCGCGGCGCTGGATGCCGTCCATTTTTCCGAAATTGTGGGCTGTATTGCGGGAGACGACACGATCATGTGCGCGGTGCGTTCTGTGGATGAGACAATCGTGCTGATGGACAAATTAAATAAAATAATTTATCCTGACTGAAAATACAAAGGAGGGGAAATATGCTGCTGAATCTGCATGTAAAAAATCTGGCGCTGATCGATGAAGCGGATGTGGAATTCGGAGAGGGCCTTCATGTGCTGTCAGGTGAGACCGGAGCAGGCAAATCGATCCTGATCGGCTCCATGAATCTGGCGCTGGGAGAAAAGGTTCCCAGAGACGTGATCAGAAGCCATGCGGACTATGCCTATGTGGAAATGGTATTCCAAATTGAAGAGGATAAGCTGCCTTTTTTAGAAGAGGAGGGAATCTTTCCGGAGGACGGCCTGCTGATTATTTCCAGAAAAATCCTGCCGGGCAGGAGCGTCAGCAGGATCAACGGCGAGACGGTGCCTGTTTCAAAGCTTCGGCGGCTGACCAGCCGGCTGATGGATATTCACGGCCAGCATGAGCATCAATCGCTGCTCTATCGGTCCAGACATCTGGAAATCCTGGATATGTTCGGCGGCACACAGATCCGGGAGCAGAAGAAACTGGTTTCTGAATCATATAGAAAATTGGAAGTCCTGAAAAAAGAAATCGCACGTTTTTCCATGGATGAAGAACAGCGCCGCAGGGAACTATCTTTTATAGAATTTGAAATTCAGGAATTGGAGGAAGCGTCGCTTGTTTCCGGAGAAGAGGAGGAACTGACGGCTTCGTACCGGAAACTGCTTCACAGCAGAGAGCTTGCGGAAGGTTTGGCGCAAGTCTGCGCAGCTGTCAGCGGAGAGGGCGGCAGCGCTTCGGAATCCCTGGGGTCGGCTCTTCATGCAATGCAGCATGTGATCCAGTATGATGAAGAAGGCCTGGCCCCGCTGCAGCAGCAGCTCTATGATATTGAAAGCCTGCTGGCAGATGTGAGCCGGGACGCCGGAGATTATCTGGAAAATATTGATGTGGAAGAAGAAGCGCTGGATCAATTGCAGAAGAGGCTGGATTTGATTCATGCGATGAAATCCAAGTATGGCGGAAGCGTGGATGCGGCGCTGGAATATTTGAAGGAGCAGAGGGAACGGCTGGAGGAGCTTCGGAATTATGAAGCCTGCAGAGCGCAGCTGTTGGCGGAGTCAGATTCTGTCGAAAAACATCTCAACCTGCTTTGCCAGGAGTTGCGCAGGCTGCGGGGGGCTGCGGCGAAACCGCTGGCGGAGCAGATTTGTGTTCATTTGAAAGATTTGAATTTTTTAAATGTAGAATTTGAAATTGCTTTAACGCAGCTGGCAGAAGCAACTGCCGGAGGCACGGATGAAGCAGAGTTCATGATTTCCCTGAACCCAGGTGAAAAGCTGAGGCCATTGGGTCAGGTCGCCAGCGGAGGCGAGCTGTCCAGGATTATGCTGGCTCTGAAAACTGTGCTGGCGGAAAAGGACGATATTCCCACCCTGGTTTTTGATGAAATTGATGCCGGCATCAGCGGCAGAACGGCGGGAAAGGTAGGAGAAAAACTCAGGCAAATCGGAAGAAGCCATCAGGTAATCTGCATATCCCATTTGCCGCAGATTGTGGCTATGGCTGACAGCCATTATCTGATCCGCAAACAGGCGGAAAAAGACTCTGCAAAAACAATGATCCAGAAACTGGACAGAGAGGAAAGTGTGACAGAGCTGGCCAGGCTGATCGGCGGGGTTTCGATCACTGAAACTACCATTCAGAGCGCCCGTGAAATGAAGGAATTGGCAGAGGCAACAAAATAATACCAGAGAGTTTTCCGCTCCCTATCACATACTAAGCAGGACAAAAATGCAAAGGTGGTGATGAGGTGCCGGAAAGCAGAAAAAAGAAACTTCTGTGTGTGATATGGATTTTGGCGGCAGTGTTTTTGATAACCGGGGGAATATGGAACCGGCTGTCAGGAAGTATTCCTGAATATGTCAGAGTCTGTGCTTCCAAAGAAGAAGCTTTAACGCTCCCTGCTGCCTGCAGTGTCAGTGCCAGCGACCAGAATGTACTTCTTCAGCGCGGAGAAAACGGTGTTCAGATCTATGCCGGTAAGACGGGAACCTACCAGTTAGGCGTCCGCCTCTTCGGTTTCTGGAAGCTGGATGACATTACGCTGGAAGTGGTGGACCAGGAATATCTGGTTCCCGGAGGGATGCCTGTGGGGATCTATCTGAAATCTGACGGCGTGATGGTCATAGGGACCGCAGATGTTTCTGATATAAATGGGTTGACGGTGAATCCGGCAGAAGGAAAGATTGAGCCAGGAGATTATATTCTGGCTGTGAATGGAAAGAATGTTTCAGGTAAAGAGGAACTGCTACAGTTTATAGCTGAAAACGGGGGAAAAGACGATATCCTGACAATCAGGAGAAATGAGTCGGTATCACAGGTAAAACTAACGCCTGTCAATACTGCGCCGGGAGAATACCGGCTGGGATTGTGGGTAAGAAGCGATCTGCAGGGAATCGGGACGCTGACGTATATGGATCAAAAGGGAAATTTTGGCGCCCTTGGCCATGGAATCAGTGATATTGATACAGGAGAAGTTGTGAATTCCTGTGATGGGACGCTTTATGCGGCTCAAATCCATGGCGTAACGAAAAGCACTTTCGGCAAGCCCGGATGCCTGTCTGGTTCGATCCGGTATGAAGAGGACCTGGAATATGGAAAGATAGTAAAAAATACATCCCAGGGAATTTTCGGGAAAATCAGCGAAAATTATCAGAAGGAATACCAGCAGGAAGCTGTGCCGGTAGCCGGGAAACAGCAGGTTCATACAGGAACCGCTTATATTCGCAGCTGGCTGTCAGGTAAACAGGAAGATTATGAGGTACAAATAACAAGTTTGAATATGTCAGATCATAATCAGAATAAGGGACTGGTGTTAGAGGTTACCGACCCCAGGCTGTTGGAGCTGACAGGGGGCATTGTTCAGGGAATGAGCGGCAGCCCGATCCTGCAGGATGGGAAATTTGTCGGAGCAGTTACGCATGTGTTTGTACAGGATTCGACGAAAGGTTACGGTATTTTCATAGAAGACATGCTCCGAATGCAAGATAAAAGTTGAAAATACAAAAGATTTGGTGAATTATACGCCAATAGATGTATCCGGGGGTTCTGCTGCGGCAGTTCCCCCGGATTTTTGGACAAAAGAAGAAAAATGTCGAAGAGTGCGAAATTCCGTTATTGAAAATGAAAAATCCCTTTCGTATAATACAAATGCTGTAAAAAAAGAACGAAAATGAAAATACGGAGGAAATCATGGAAAAGTTGAATGTGGCGCTTGCTGATGATAATGAACGAATTTTGGCACTGTTAACGGAAATATTGAGATCAGATCCTGAGATCAATGTTGTGGGGACGGCCAGCGATGGGGAGGAGGCATATGAAATGATTTTGGAGAAAAAGCCAGACGTGGTCTTATTAGATCTAATCATGCCGAAAGTTGACGGTTTGACTGTAATGGACCGGATCAGAAAGGAAAAAGACCTGAAGAAAAAACCTTCTATCATTGTTGTGACCGGAGTGAGCAGCGAAGCGATCACGACAGACGCTTTTGAGATGGGCGCCGCATATTACATATTGAAACCATTTGACCATTCCACGATCCTGAGCCGCGTAAAACAGATCGGGAGTGCCAGAGAAAAAGGGCTGAGCGGAAGAGTCTACAGCGCAGATGTCAAGAGCGGCGGGGTTTCCTTCGAGAACACAGAGAAATTTACGGATATGGAATGGAGCCTGGAAGAGAATATCACATCCAAACTTCACGAACTGGGAGTTCCTGCTCATATTAAGGGCTATCAATATATGAGAGATGCGATCCTGATCTGTGCAAAAAATCCGGAAATGATTAATTGTATTACAAAATCGTTATATCCGGAGATCGCCAGAAAATATCAGACTACTGCCAGCAGAGTGGAGAGGGCGATCCGGCACGGCATTGAAGTGGCCTGGAACCGTGGGAGAACAGATACAATTGAAGCAGTTTTTGGATATACGGTACATACAGGAAAAGGGAAACCCACCAATTCAGAATTTATCGCCTTGATAGCAGACCGGCTGCGTCTGGAATATAAAGTAAAATAACGCATAATATTTTGAATAAATTTTATATCTAATTTTTGATTATCCGCAAAAATACTACACTTTCAAGCATTTTGAAGTATAGAAAAACACTCATTTTACCACGAATTTAC
>NZ_SGXF01000009.1 GCF_004216775.1 Cuneatibacter caecimuris | reverse complement strand
GCAACTCTCTTAGTCTATCATACCCTCTCGGGTTTGTCAACTACTTTTTGAAAGTTTTTTTGAGGTTTTTCGACCTCTTTTGCTCCTGCGCTTTGACAGCCATAATAGCTTACCATGTTTTTCCAAACTTGTCAACTACTTTTCAAGATTTTTTTCATCCCAAACTGTCTTTTTCACAGCGACGGGTTATATAATAGCACATCGTTCCCATGGTGTCAACCATCTTTTTGAACTTTTTCCACTTTTTTTGTTTTTTATACATGCAGTCTTTATAAAATAGGTAGAACTACGGTTTTTTTGTCTTTTTTGCCATTATTTTAAAACAACGCAGGCAAGTTTGAACTGAAATTTTATATATCACAAAGGAGCCGGTTTCCGCAGCATTGCGGCACAGCCCGGCTCCTTATAAACAGGCAGGTTATTCTAATATTATCTATGAATCTCCAGCAGCTTCTGTTTCAGCTCGTTTTCCATCTTCTGCAGCTCGATCTCCGCGGTCTGGCGCTTCTGCCTTCCCTCATCCTGAATCCGCATCACTTCATCCAGGGTGGAAATCAAAGATTCATTGGTATGCTTCAGGGTCTCCATATCCACGATGCCCCGTTCAGATTCCTTCGCAGTCTCAATCGTGGCCATCTTCAGCGTATCCGCATTTCTGCGCAGCAGCTCGTTGGTCATGTCTGTCACTTCCCGCTGGGCTTTTGCCGCCTGCTGAGAATGGGCAACGCCTAAAGCCAGCACCATCTGGCTTTTCCACAGAGGGATGGTATTCACAATAGTGGACTGGATTTTTTCCGACATCATGGTGTCATTGCTCTGTACCAGACGGATCTGGGGAGCCATTTGAATGGAAATCATCCTGGTCAGCTCCAGGTCGTGGAGCTTCTTTTCAAAGCGGGTGCACATGGCCTGCATGTCATTGACCGCCTGGGCATCCTCCGGCAGGCCGCTTCTGGCCGCCTGATCCATCATAGCCGGCAGTTCCACCTGCTGCGCTTTTTCCAGGCGTTTTCTCCCTGCCAGCAGATACATGGTCAGTTCCTTATAATAGTTCTTATTCAGCTCATACATTTTATCCATCATGGCCACGTCTTTCATGAGCTGAATCTGGTGTCCCTCCAGGACTTGGCAGACCTTTGTCACATTCGCGTCAGCTTTTTCATATTTGGCCTTCATGGAAGTCAGCTTGTTGGCGCTCTTTTTAAAGAAACCGAACAGGCCCTTCTCTTCTTCCTCCACATCAAAGCTCTTCAGTTCCGTCACCAGCCCGCCCAGCATCTCGCCGATTTCACCCAGATCTTTGGTCTTTACGCTGTCCAGCGCCGTCTGGCTGAAATCCGCAATTTTCTTCTGTGCGCCTGCGCCGTACTGCAGCACCATCTGCGAATTGTTCAGTTCGATTTTTTCCGCAAAAGCTGCCACCTGAGCCTTTTCTTCTTCTGAAAGCACCGCTTCCTCGGGGGCAGGCGCGGGTATTTCCGCCTGCTGTACCGCGGGCGCAGCCGTTTCTGCCGATTCAAAAGGATCAAAGGTCAGCGTGGGAGCCTGCAGCTGTTTTTCCATATTTTCCATGGCTTATTTCACCTCCGCAAAATCATCTTTTGTCAGACCTTCCTGCGCCAGCAGGGCCTGCAGAACGGAAATATCCGCCGATACATCCATCGCTATGTCCGCGAACAGGCTGTCAAACAATTTTTCAAACGCATCGTTGATGGTATCCATCGTCTTCTCTATCTCTACTTTAGCCTTTGTAATATTCTCCCCCTGCACGGGCTGCGCGTCAAATTCCTGATAAGTTCGCACCAGCTTCATGGTGGTGGGAAGATAATATTCCATAAACCTGCGCAGCTCCGGGAGCTGTTCCGGTTTTCTCTCCACATAAGTAAAAATCTTTCCAGTTATGGCTTCCAATCTGTCCAGTTTCCGCGAAATCAGTTCTCCGGGGATCGCATCGTTGGCCTCGCGGATCTGCCGGATATAAGACTTTCCTTCTGCCACTGCCTCATGCAGCTCTCGCCTCTCCGGATCCTTCATATCTTCCTGCTGTTTTTCCACGGCCTGCTGCTGCTCTTTCTGCCGGAGCATCAGGGCTTCATACTGCTGATAAGTTTCCTGATCCAGCAGAAAATACTGCCCGTCTGCAGACAGCCTGGCATCAGGAAACATATTCAGCGCCATCATCCGCTTTAAGTCTTTTACCACATAGTTCCGGGACTTCCCAATACTCTCGGCAATCTGTTTTATATCCGCAAATTTCCGGTCGTCCAAGGCTGTCACATATTTACGGAACCTGTTCAGGCGCTTCCGCAGGGACAGTCCCCGGCAGAGCATCACAGCGCCAATCAGCGCCAGAGGAAGAAAAACACCCAAGGTGGCAGCCCCCTCAACCTGCGTCAGCACACTCGTCCCCCATAAACTTCCGAAGATCAGGGAAAACAGGGAAAATATACCGAACATAATGGAGCCGAATACCGTAAATAATACGCCGGACACTTTTCCGGGAGGCCTTCTGGTCACCAGGGAAGGGGAAAGCAGGGTCTGCATTTCAGGAGCGGCATTGCATTGGCCATTCATCGGTCTGAACTGCTGTCTTCTGAAGGCTTCCTGTTCTCTTTCATCAGGCTTTGTTTTTTGTGCCTTTCCATCCGGAAATGGCTGCCAGCCCTCTTCGGATCGGAACTCATTTTTCACAGAGCGGCGCACAGTATCCGCAGATTTGCGCACCTCCCGCATAGCTTCATTAACGGACCGGCGCACAGTCTGATTGAGCTGGTCAAAATTCATGGATTCCCGCGCATTACGGACTGCTTTTTGAATTTCTTCTGATATATGGTCAAATTGATCTCTGTTCTGATTCATGGCAAACCTCCGCATAGTGCCTTTATCATATCATCTTTCCGGCCCGCACGCAAGTTATCCCTGTGAAATTTTACACACTTTCCTGTCATAGGTAAAAAGCCCGTTCACCTCTTCTTCCACATCGGAAAGCTGTGTATACACGGAAGCGCACAGACCATGGGGCTTCAGGGCTTCCACAGTCTCCTCCAGCTTTTCATAGGCCTCTCTGAATTCTTCTGTCCCTCTGCAGGTCCGGTAGCCATACGCTTTTGGCGCAAAAGCGTGTTCTTCCAGGAAACAGGCATAGCCGCCATACTCAGTCAGCGCCACCGGCCGACGGTCTTTCGGCACTTTTAATCTATAAAAATAATTATGTATGCTCCGCAGATCCCCGTGGCCCTGGTCGTACCAGCCGCTGGCCTCGTCGATCAGCCTGGTTCTGTCCAGCTTCCTGATCTCCCGCACCGCACGGCCGGCGTCAAACTGGCCCCAGCCTTCATTAAACGGTACCCAGGCAGCGATACAAGGACTGCTGCAGAGATATTTTACCGTCTCCCTGCACTCCCGCATCCACTCCCTGCGCCCGGCCGCATCCTTTCTGGCCAGCAGGCCGTAAAGCCGGTCGGGAAGCAGACGGGCAAGGGGCGGAAGCACCGTCACCAGATAACAGGTTGCCAGCCTGCTGTATTTTCCGCCGCCGTTAACCATGTCCTGCCATACCAGGATGCCCAGCCTGTCGCAGTGGTAATACCATCGGAGCGGTTCAATTTTCAGATGCTTCCGCAGCATGTTAAAACCCAGGGCCTTTACCTGCTCCAGTTCCCATACAAACGCCTGCTCGCAGGGCGGAGTATACAGGCCTTCCGGCCAGTAGCCCTGGTCCAGAAGCCCTTTCTGAAAATATGGCTGATGGTTGAGGCACAGTCTGGGTACTCCTTTACAATCCTTTTCCACCGTGATACAGCGCATGGCAAAATAGCTGCGCACCCGGTCTTCCCCGTATTCTATCTCAAGATCATACAAAAAAGGATCTTCCGGAGACCAGCTTTTCACATCCGGAATTTCTGCCTGCAATGCGCTGCCCGCCGCGCCTTCTATTTCTGAGATCAGCCTTCCCCTGTCATAAACCCTGGCCCGCACAGCAAGGCTCTCCGCCCCGGCGCTCTCCGTCTCCGCAGCGATTTCCAGCTTACCCCCATCATACAGAGGCGTCAGACGCAGGCTGCTGATATATGTTTCCGGCACCCATTCGCTCCATACCGTCTGCCATATGCCGCTCTGGGCCGTATAAAACATTCCTCCGCGGTTTAAGGTCTGCTTCCCCCGGCTGTGGTAAGAAGTATCGCTGTAGTCCTGTACCCGCAGGCAGATCTCGTTGTTTCCTTCTCTGACCGCGTCGGTGATATCCGCCGTAAACGGCAGATAGCCTCCCACATGGCGCAGCACGGCCTTTCCATTGACCCAAAGGGCACAGCACTGATCCACAGCTCCGAAATGAAGCAGCAGCCTCTTCTTTTCCGGCCGTTCCGTCACAAAAATCTCTCTGCGGTACCACAGGTATTCTTCCGGCCGCAGCTGTCTTTCCACGCCGGAGAGCGCCGTTTCCGGTGAAAAGGGCACCAGAATTCTGCCGTCCCAGGTTTCAGGTTTTTCCCATGTATCTTTTATGGCGTACTGCCACCATCCGTTGAGGATTTCATACTGCTCCCGCTTCATCTGAGGCCTGGGATATTCGGGAAACGGTACATATGTATCTGTGTGCGCGTCCTTTTGGACCTGTTCTCCCCACCTGGTCCACAGCTGTTTCACATCTCTATCTTCCGGCCTGTGCAGCGCGGTCAGAACCGCATCCTTTACTCTCATAATTCAATCCCTTTCCAGCCTGTACGGCGTCTCCTGGTACACAAAGAAATTCAGCCAGTTGCTGTACAGCGTATTGGCGTGCCCCCGCCAGGTCAGCAGCGGAGTGTTGGCAGGGTCGTCTTCTTCATAATAATGTTCGGGAATATCAGGATTTAGCCCCTTCTTTTTATCTCTGTTATACTCAAAGTCCAGCGTCATCCTGTCATATTCCGGGTGGCCGAAAACGAAAATCTGCCTGCCGTCCCTGCTGCTGGCGAGATAGACGCCGGCTTCTTCCGATTCCGCCAGTAAAAGAAGCTCCGGATCTGACAGCACGGCTTCTCTGGATACCCCGCTGTAGCGGGAATGGGGCGCCATAAATTCATCGTCAAAGCTGCGTACCAGAGGATTGGTCTTATCCAGCACGCGGTGGCGGTACACGCCGGAAAGTTTTTTGGGCATCTCTATTTTGGGAATCCCAAAATGGTAGTACATGCCGGCCATCGCTCCCCAGCACACATGGAAGGTGGACGTGACATGGGTTTTCGTCCATTCCATAATATCCGACAGCTCTCCCCAGTAATTCACCTCTTCATAGGCCATGGTCTCCACAGGCGCGCCTGTGATGATCATGCCGTCATAGTGGTTTTTCCGGATCTGGCTGAATGTGGTATAAAATTTATTCAGATGGCTGGCGGAGGTATGTCTGGATTCATGGGTTTCCAGCGTCAGGTAAGTCACCTCCACCTGCAGGGGCGTGTTGGACAGCGCCCGCAGCAGCTGTGTTTCATAAGACTGTTTCAGCGGCATCAGATTCAGAATCACAATCTCCAGGGGACGGATATCCTGGGTCGCGGCCCGGCTCTCATCCATCATGAATATATTTTCCGATTCCAGCACTGCTCTCGCCGGAAGGTCATTCTGTACTTTAATGGGCATCTGTTTCCTCCTCTCCGTCCGGAAGCTTTCCGGACAGCACCGTCTCTTCTGTGATGATGGGTATCCCCAAATCTTTTGCCTTTTTGTTCTTAGAAGACTGGGACGCGATATCGTTATTTACCAGATAGCTGGTCTTCGCGCTTACTGTCCCGGTCACTTTTCCGCCCCTGGCCTCCAGATATGCTTTCATTTCATTCCGGTTGGCAAAATGCTCCACCGCCCCGGTGATTACAAAAGTCTTTCCGGCAAAAATCTGCTCTTCTGCAGGAGCCTGCTCCTGCTCGATTATCAGTTCTTTCAACAGATTTTCCAGCGATTCCCGGTTCTTTTCAGAGGCGAAATAACCCGTCCAGGCTTCTGCCAGCACGCCTCCGATTCCGTCCACTTCTGTCAGCTCTTCCTGATTTGCCCGCATCAGACGGTCCAAATCCCCTCCGAAAGCCCTGCACAGCATCCTGGCATTTGCCAGACCGATCCCCGGAATGCCCAGGCTGTAAATCAGCCGGGGCAGAGTAGTATGAGAAGCTTTTTTCGCGGAAGCAATGAGGTTTTCGTAAGACTTTTCTCCGAAACCTTCCAGCTCCACAATCTCATCCCTGTACCGTTCCAGCCGGAATAAGTCCGCAAATTCGTGAATAAAGCCTCTGGCGATAAATTTTTCCAGGGTAGCCTCGGACATGCCGTCCACATTCATGGCGTCTCTGCTCACAAACAGGGCGAAGCTTTTGATCTTTTTGGCCTGGCATTCAGGGTTGGTGCAATAAAGCGTCCGAACCTCTCCTGTATCCCGGACCTCTGTATCCCCTCCGCAGACAGGGCAATGCCGCGGAATGGTAATTTTCCCGCTGCGGGTCAGATTTTCCCCGATTTGCGGGATGATCATGTTGGCTTTATATACGGTGATCCTGTCCCCTTCTCCCAGCTCCAGGGCCTCCATCACGGACAGGTTATGCACGCTGGCACGGCTGACTGTGGTCCCCTCCAACTGCACTGGTTCAAACACTGCCACCGGATTGATCAACCCTGTCCGCGAAGGGCTCCATTCTATATAAGAAAGGCTGGTCTGCGCCTGTTCGTCCGCCCATTTAAAGGCGATGGCGTTCCTGGGAAATTTGGCGGTCCGCCCCAGGGACTCTCCATAGGCGATATCTTCCAGGAGAAGCACCAGCCCGTCGCTGGGCAGGTCATTGTCCCGGATTTTTCCGGCAAAGCGTTCCACTGCTTCCGCCACGGTATCCCTGTTCACCTTCTCATATTCCACTACGCCGAAGCCCTGGCCCTTCAGCCATTCAAACTGTTTTGCCCTGGAATTTTCAAAATCCACTTCTTCCGCTTCCACCAAAGCAAAGGCCATGAAGCGCACATGCCGGCTGGCCGTCACCTGGCTGTTCAGCTGCCGCACGGAGCCTGCGCAGAGATTTCTGGGATTTTTATATTTCGCGTCCAGTTCCTGGATTTCTTCGTTCATCTTCCGGAAATCCTGGTAACCGATCAGTGCCTCTCCGCGCAGCACCAGCCTTCCGGTATGAGGAATGCGCACGGGCAGGTTCTCAAAGGCCCTGGCGTTGCTGGTCACCACTTCTCCCACCTCGCCGTTTCCCCGGGTCACTGCCTTGGCCAGCTCTCCGCCGTCATAAGTCAGCACCACCGTCAGTCCGTCCATTTTCCAGGACAGGATTCCCTGCTGTTCACCCAGAAACTCCTGCAGGTCTTCCACGCTCTTGGTCTTATCCAGGGACAGCATGGGAGAAGGGTGATGTTCCTTTGGCAATTCGCTGAGCACTTCATAGCCTACCTGTGCTGTCGGGCTGCCGGCCAGGACAGTCCCCGTCTCTTTTTCCAGCAGCCGCAGCTCGTCATAAAGCCTGTCATATTCCAAATTGCTCATGATCTCCCTGCTCTCCTGATAATAAGCTCTGGCTGCTGCGTTCAGCTGCTTTACCAGCTCTTCCATCCGCGCTCCGGCTGCTGTCTGATTTTTATTTTCTGACATATTCTGCTCCCTGTTATCCTCATTTTGTGCGATATCCGCTTTATAATAAACATTACTCTTTAGGTTCTCCGCAGATCCTGTAGAGCTCCTGCCTCTCTTCCTCTGTCAATTCCCGGTATTCTCCAGGCCCCAGGCCTCCCAGCAGCACGTTCATCACCCGCACACGTTTTAACCGGCATACTTCATAACCCAAAGCCTGGCACATCCGGCGGATCTGCCGGTTCAAACCCTGGGTCAGCACAATCCTGAATTCCTTTTCCCCGATTTTGCCGCACCGGCAGGGCCGCGTCACCGTATTCAGGATCGGAACGCCTTTTTCCATGGCTCTGAGAAACTCCGCTGTCACCGGCCGGTTCACACGGACCTCGTATTCCTTTTCATGGCCATAGCGTCCCCGCAGGATACGGTTGACCAGGGCTCCGTCATCCGTCATCAAGATCAGCCCCTCCGAATCCTTATCCAGCCGCCCGATGGGATAAATCCGGGACGGATAGCCCACCATCCCCACAATGCTGTGTTTCTCATGACAGTTTTCCACTGTAGTGCACACAATGCCTCTGGGCTTGTGGACCGCCAGTACCACCCGTTCCCGGTCCGCAGGCGCCGGCCGCACCGGCCTGCCGTCCAGGCAGATCCGTTCTTTCCCGGAAATTTTCTCCCCCAGCTCCGCTTTCCTGCCGTTTATGGTAATCCTGCCTGATTCTGTCAGGCGGTCCGCTTCTCTTCGGGAACACACTCCCGTATCGCTTAAATATTTATTCAGACGGATCTGTTCCATTCCCTGCTTCCTTCCTGTCTGTTATCTTTACCAGTATACAACAGTTCATGCAGATTTTCCAGCAGTTTTCATGGGTTCAATATCAGGTCCCAGGTTCCCTCTTCGGGGCAGTGCAGCAGTTCAAATTCCCGGAGCCGCCCTTCCCCAGCTACGCTGCAGCGGTATTTCCTGGACAGCACCCCGCCGTAATATTTCTGCTCAGAAGACAGGACGTGAAGCGGTTTCAAAGTATGGATCATGCCATTGTCATCCTGATACTTCATGATATAAGGAAGCGACCGCCCGGCTGCCGTATACCAGCACCCCACCGCCACGCGCCTCCGGCTGCCGGAAACCGCTCTTTCTTCCCGGTGTCTCAGCTCTGTTCCTGTCAAAAAAGCCATTCTATCTTCCTCCTGCCCTGCTCATCAAAGACGCCCTCACCAAAGCGTCAGGCCCAAACCTGCGCCGGATGCAGTCCACTGTCTGATCCATCCGCCGTTTCTTTTCCTCCTCTCCCGGAAACAGCTCCAACTGCCATCCGCCTTCCTCACTGCCCGCGGCAGTGTGGATTCCCAAATGCCGCAGCGGCCGGCCATCCCACATCTGTTCAAAAATCCCGCGGGAAATTTGATAAATTTCTCCGGTAATATCTGTTTCCCGCTTCAGGGTCCGCTGACGGCTGATGTTTCTGAAGTTCTGATCCCTGATGCTGACTGACACTACCGCCGCCTTCGCTCCGTCCGCCCGCAGCCTGGCTCCTACTTTCTCTGACAGATACAGAAGCACCCGCCCGGCTGCTTCCGGGTCTGTCACATCTTCCGCCGTGGTGGTGCTGTTTCCATAGCCAGCCTGTTTCACCGGCGGCTCCAGAACCGGGGAGCAGTCTTTTCCATTGGCAAAATCCTGAATCCATTCTCCCTGTTTTTTCAAATGTGATCTCAAAAGCTCCGGGTCCGCCGCTGCCAGTTCCCCAATGGTATGGATCCCCAGACTGCGCAGTTTTCCTCCGGCGGCCCTCCCCACAAAAAACAATTTTTCCACAGGCAGAGGCCACATTTTTTGCGGCACCTCTCTGAAAAAAAGGGTATGAACCAGATCCGGCTTTTTAAAATCCCCGGCCATTTTGGCCAGCAGCCGGTTTTCAGAAATCCCGATATTCACGGTAAATCCCAGTTCTTCCCGAATCCTGTCCTTCAACGCCGCAGCCGCCTTTTCAGGAGGCCCCCACAAATTTTCCGTACCTGTCATTTCCATAAATGCTTCGTCAATGCTGTATTGTTCCACCCGGGGGGAATACTGCTTCAGCAGCTTCACCAGCATGGCAGAGCTGCGTTCATACAATTCATAATCCGGAGGAACGATCATTAATTCCGGGCACTTTCTCCTGGCTTCCAGAATGCTGTCCCCTGTCCGGACACCGCAGGCTCCGGCCGCCATAGATTTGGCAAGAATGATGCCATGCCGTTTTGCAATATCTCCGCCTACCGCCGCTTTCTGAAAACGCAGATCTTTTCTGTCTCCCAGATAATATCTGCGGTAAGCCGCTTCCCAGCTCAAATATGCGGAATTTACATCCACATGAAAAAATATATTTTTCAAACGTACGTTCCCTCCTTTCCCCTATATTGTATAGAACATATATTCGTTTCACAACAGGGAATTTATGGGAATTGAAAAAGAATCCCGCTGGCGGGATTCTCCGCCTGCGGCGTGTCGCTTTAGCGACGTAATTCCTTACGCCGCAGTGTGATCCCCGGAGGGTTTTGTTGCATAGGGAACGCAGTTTCCTATGTAAAAATAAAAGAGCTGCCGCTTTACGGTTTTTCACCGTTCAAGCGGCAGCCCATTGATGCCCTCTTCTGTCTCCTCTGCATTCATCTGTTTTTTCGTTTCCGGTACGCGCTGGGGCTGATGCCTTCTGCTTTCCGGAAAACGTTGGAAAAGTACATTCCGCTGCCAAATCCTACCCGTTCTCCAATCTCTCCTACTGACAAAGAGGAAGAGGCCAGCAGCACCTTGGCGTATTCTATCCGGCGCTGTTCGATATAATGTCCAAGAGGAATTCCCATCTCCTGCCTGAACAGCCTGGACAAATGGTACTTCGATATCCCCACCGCCCGCCCTACTGTCTCCAGTTCTGTCTTTTCTGTAAAATGCTGTTCCAGAAATTCCAACGTCTGTTCCACATGGGGATTCCTTTTCTCTTTAAGGTGCCCGAACTGCCCGATCCCCTTATACAGCAGGCACAGGAAATAACTCTGCCACAGGCCGGTCTGCACTTCATCTGCCAGCGCATCGCTGAATCCCAGCAGTTTTTCGTACCACTCTTCCAGCTCCGCCCTGTTTTCACAGGCTGTCACCGGATGTTCCGGCGACAGGTGCGGTCCATACAGCATCTCTTGTATCCCCGATTCTTTTTTCAGGTCAAAATGAACCCAGTACAGGCTCCATGGATTTTTTATGGAAGATCTGTAAGAAATCTCCCGGCCCGCATGACAAAACATCAGATTTCCCGACCGGATGGCATATCGTCTGCCCTGACAGCACAGTTCTCCCTCTCCTCCCACGCACAGCATCATCAGATAAAAATCCTGGTGCCTTCTGTGTATTCTGTGATCTGCCGCGCATTTATAAAATCCAGCGCAGCTGTAATACGCTCCGTGGTTTCTCGCATAAGGTTCCCAATTTTTCCTGCTTACCGTATTTGTAATATATTCTGCGCCCATTCCCGCCTCCTTTCCCCCATCATATCCCAAATTTTATAAAACAGCAAGATTTTATAAATATTTACCCATTTCTGCTATGGCGTCCATCTCGCCCAGGCAGTATGATGGTCTTCAGATCAATTTCACAGGAGGTTTTTCATGGAACACACACATTTTTCTCTGGACACCGCCCATCCCCGCTATGTGATCTGGGGACTGGGCCAGGATGAGCGCTTCTATTTTTCGGAATGGCTCCCCGCCTTTTTCTCCCGCACCCTTACATTCTCCGCCCTGCCTCCGGAATCTTCTTTTTCCTGGATTTTCACGGGGGAGCGGGGCCGGGTGGAAATCCGGTATGAAAACAAAACGCTGGCCCTTGCTCAGTACTATACAGATTCTTTTGCGCTTTACCCTTTTGACCCGGAGAAACAGGCCGGACAGGTCAGCCGCCATCCGGAAAAATGCTGGAAGGAGGACTCTGTATCGGTACAATCGCTTCCTTCCCTGACCCTGACTTATGATTCCCACCTGCGCCTTACTGTCTTTTCAGGCGAAGCGCTTCTGCTGTCCCAGCACTGCACTCTGGACCTGAACCGTCACCAGCTGTCTGTGTCGGGGCAAAACTGCTTTGTAGAAGGTGATCTGATCCTTCCGGATATGGACTTCGCATCCCCCGCATCAGATTCCTCCTGCCTTTTTCAGAAAATAGAAGGCTTCGGAGGCATCGCCAGCACTCCCTCCTATCATATGCTCAGTGAAAAAGGGAAATCGCTCTGGTGGAAATATGTGGAGGAATACCGGCTGCTCATCCAGAGAGAATATCCCAACCGGGGCAGCGCTGATTCCAAAACAATTCCCTGGGACGATCCCTCCCGCGCGGTTCCCCATTACTACGGCAATAATTTCCCTGTAGGTGAAACCAGCGACTTCAATTATAACCGGAAAATTCTGGAACTGGGCGGATGCGTCTGGTTTGAATTCTGGCTGTATCCCGATTCTTCCTATGAAGAAAGGGAACTGAATGTTCAGACGCTGGTCAGTCAGATTCTGGACTATTGCAGACAGTCAGAAAAAGCCGGACAGCCGCCCTCTGTGGTAGGCATCCAGAATGAGCGCTGTGAATCCGCCGAAACGCTGGAAAAGCTGGTGCCTCTCCTGCGCAGAAGCCTGGATGAGAATGGTTTTGAGCAGGTAAAGTTATCCACCTGTAACGCCAGCTTTCTGAAGGAAGGTCTCACTTATCTGGAGCGTTTTCAGCATTCCAGGCAGGTGTGGGAATCTATGGACTATACGGCTTCTAACATGTACGATTACCAGATCTGTTTCGCAGACCTGGAAGAATTTCTTCCTGTGATGAGGCAGTTTCATGAGAAGTCAAAGGGCCTCCCCTTCCTCTCCACTGAAATTGCCGTGAATCATTGTCCGTTCCAGGAGGATTCCTATCACCTGGCATTCAATTTGGGGGTTTTCTATCATTATAACCTGACTGTTCTGAATGCCTGCGCACTCTGCTACTGCTGGACGCTGATGGATGTGACGGAACCTTCCTACGGCTTTACCAGAACCCTGTTCACTGTGGATGCTGCCCATGGTTTTCTGCCGGTTCCTTCCGGATACATCCTGCGCACCTTCGGAGCCTTTTCCCGGCATATTCAAAAAAATATGCGCCGCATCCAGGTATCCTGTTCTGTCCCCGGCATCCTCTGTTCCGGCTATTCAGACGGAACGGACGGATATGTTTATCTGTTTCTGAATCAAAACACCAGAAACTGCGTCATTCAGACAGACAAGCTGGAGGGAAGCGGCAAAGGCTTTCAGGCCGAGCTCTGCGACCCTTACCATGAAAATGACGCGGTTCCCTGTTCTGCCGAAATCCAGCTCCCGGCAGGCGCCCTTCTGACACTTTACACCAGAAAGGAGAGTTTCTATGAATAAGTCATTGCCGGATCATGTTGTTTTTTCCAAAATGAAAGAATGCCTTTATACCCCTGTAGTCGGGGATATTCTGGACAGTCTGGGATTTTCCCATCAGTTTCTGCCTCCTGCCATCCGTCCGCTTTCACCTGATATGAAACTGGCCGGCATCGCCTGCACCGTGCTGGAATGCGATGTATTCGGCGAGCAGCCCAAACCTTTCGGGCTGCTCACCGAAGCTCTGGATCAGCTTCGGGAAAATGAAATCTATATTGCCACAGGGGCTCACCGCAGCGCTCTGTGGGGAGAGCTTCTGACAGCGGCCGCCAGAATGCGGGGCGCATCCGGCGCTGTGCTGGACGGCTGGCACCGGGATACGCCTCAGGTACTGGAACAGAATTTTCCCGTCTTCAGTCAGGGATGCTGGGCTCAGGATTCCAGCATCCGTACCAGCGTCCTCTCTTTCCGCTGTCCCATCGAGATCGGCCAGGTCACAGTCCTGGACGGAGATATTATTTTCGGCGACATCGACGGGGTGGTTGTCATTCCCCGGGATATTTTTTCAGAAGTTCTGGAAAAATCTATGGAAAAGGCCTCCGGAGAAAAATTAGTGCGCAAAGCAATCGAAAGCGGCATGTCCGCTACCGAAGCTTTCGCCCGTTTCGGCATTCTGTAAAGGAGGAGCCCTATGGAACAGACTGCTTTCCAGATTCACTCCAAAGACAATGTGGCCACCGCCCTCTCCCCCCTTTCCCCAGGAAACGTCAGGCTCACCGGAGAAGGCCCGATGGATTCTGTGCTCTGTACAGAACCGATCCCAAAAGGCCACAAGATAGCCCTGAAAAAAATCAGGCAAGGAGAGCTGATCCTGAAATACGGCGTTCCCATCGGCTGCGCCATCCGGGATATTCCTCCAGGCACTTTTGTACATCTGCACTGTATCCGCAGCCTCTATGACGAACGCTCTTCCCATCTGGACCCGGCCACCGGCGCTCCTCTGGATACTCGATATGAATAAAAGGAGGAAATATTTTGAACATTTTTTCCAAAAGTTTTAAAGGCTATTTGAGAAAAGACGGGCGAAAAGGCATACGCAACCGGCTTCTGGTGATCTATACCGTAGAATGCGCCGCCTTTGTCGCGAAAGAAATTTCCAGACAGAGCCCCTATCCGGAAACAGAATGCGTGGGATTCTCCGGCTGTACAGACAATCAGTATGCTGTCCGCCTTCTCATCTCCCTGATCCGCCATCCAAATGTCGGCGGCGTTCTGACTGTGGGACTGGGCTGTGAATATACGCAGCCTTCCTGGCTGGATGAAATTGCCCGCAATGCCGGAAAAGCCCACGCCTGGCTCCTCATTCAGACAGAAGGAGGAACACTTCCCTCCGTCCGGAAGGGGCTGTCCCTGATCCGTGAAATGCTCCCCGCCCTCTCTTCCGTTCCTCAACGAGAGATGCAGATTTCCGACCTCGTCATCGGAGCGGAATGCGGCGGCAGCGATTATACCAGCGGGCTGGCAGGCAATGTGACAGTGGGGCGCTTTTTTGATATGCTGGTGGATGCCGGCGGCACGGCCCTGTTCGAAGAAATCGTGGAAGCCGTCGGCCTGGAGGACTATCTGTCCGGGCGGGGCGCCGGTCCTTCCGTCAAAGAAGAAATCCGCCGAACCTATCAAAAAGCCCTGGAATACTGCAGACAGGTCCGCCAGTATTCGGTCAGCCCGGGCAACTTTGCGGGCGGCCTCTCCACCATCGAGGAAAAAAGCATGGGCGCCGTGGCCAAAAGCGGCGCGCGCCCCATAAACGGAGTTTTAAAGGTATCTGAAAATCCCCCCTCTCCCGGCCTTTTTCTTCTGGATTCCACGCCGGATCCTTACTTCATGCAGTTTGGCATTACGAATCCCAATGACAGCGAAGGACTCCTGGATTTAATTTCCTGCGGAGCCCACCTGGTCTTTCTGGTGACGGGCCGGGGCAATGTAATTGGAAGCGCCGTATCTCCCTGCCTTAAAATCACCGGAAATGCAGATACTTACCGCCATATGAAGGAAGATATGGATTTTGACGCAAGCCCTGTGCTGTTTGGAGACTGTACTCTGGGAAAGCTGGCTGAGGGACTGGCCGGCCTGGTTCTGGAAATTGCATCCGGAAAAAAATCCAGGGCAGAATGCCTGGGCCATGCGGAATATTTTATTCCATACAAATATCAGGAAATGAGGTGCAGATCGAATGAAACTTACTGATATGCAGAAACTTTATTCTTTGGAAGGGCTCACCGCGGCCGTCACCGGCGGCGCTACCGGCCTTGGCCTGGCTATTACGAAATGTCTGGCCGCCGCCGGAGCCCGGGTAGCGGTCATCAGCCGGGATCTGTCAGGAAATGCTTCAGAAATATTGGCTGAATTAGATGGGAAAGTGTCCTTTTATCCCTTTGATATTACAGAAACCCAAAAATCCCAGGAGATTGCAGATATCATCCGCGCTGATCTGGGGCCCTGCTCCATTTTAGTCAACAATGCCGGAAACCACTGCAAAAAATATATCTGGGACATGTCCGCGGAAGAATACAGAAAGGTCCTGGATGTCCATCTGACCGGAGCCTTCGCCCTGACAAAAGCGTTCCTCCCGCAGATGAGAGAAAATTCCTTCGGACGCATCCTGTTCCTGGCCAGCATGACCAGCTATATCGGACAGCCGCAGGTCTGCGGCTATGCCACTGCCAAAGCAGGAATCCTGGGACTCGTGCATACTCTGGCCGCGGAAACCGCCTCTTTCGGCGTCACGGTCAACGCTATCGCGCCAGGCTGGATCGATACCCCCATGTTCCGCCAGGCTACCAGCCAGGATCCGGCCAGGCTTCAAAAAATCCTTGGGCGCATTCCCGCCGGGCAAATCGGTTCGCCCATGGATGTGGGGCACTGCGCCGCTTTTCTCTGCAGCCGGGCGGCCGGTTATATCAACGGAGCCTGTATCCCCGTGGACGGCGGCGCTCTGATCGGATTTTAAAACAGAACGCCTGCTTAAAGAATCCTATGATGCTTCAACTCGCCGGTATCATAAAATTCTGTCCATTCACAGACATTTACAGCATGATCCCCGATCCGCTCCAGGTATTTGGCAAACATCAGCAGGTCCACCGCCCGATCCGGGCTCTCCCTGTCCTCTTTCAGTAATTTTATAACCTCTTCCTTTACCTGGTTAAAGAAATCATCAATTACATCATCCTGTCTTTCCACCTGTTCGGCCAAGAGCTGATCTTTCCGGATAAATGCGTCGACAGCGTCCTGCAGCATAGCCTGGACGCTGTTCACCATTTCAGCCAGCACTTCCATTCTCTTCTGTGATCCGCCGCTGTTCAGCCTGAGCACCAGCTCCGCAATATCCGCCGCATGGTCTCCGATCCGTTCCAGATCCGTGACCACTTTCAGCGCCATGGAAATATGGCGCAAATCTCCGGCTACCGGCTGCTGCCGCAGCATCAGCATCAGGCAGCGGGATTCTATAGAACGCTCCGCCTCGTTGACTGCCCGGTCGCGCTCAATTACGCCGGCCGCCAATTCCCGGTCATTTTCGGCAAACGCCCGGAAGGTTTTTTGAATCGATCCCACCACCATTTCGCCCATGCCGGCCAGTTCCTCGTTCATCTCCTGCAGTTCCTGTTCAAAAGAAATTCTTGTTTTCATGCCCGCTCCTCCATGCGGCCGTCATCCGAAACGGCCGGTAATATAGTCCTCGGTCTTTTTCTCTTTCGGCCTGGAAAACAGTTCTGTAGTAGGGGCATATTCAATAATCTCCCCTACCAGGAAAAAGGCCGTATAATCCGCGATTCTGGTAGCCTGCTGCATATTATGGGTGACGATCACCACTGTATATTTTTTCTTCAGCTCCCCCATCAGATCTTCAATTTTCAGTGTGGAAATCGGGTCCAGCGCAGAGGTGGGTTCATCCATCAGCAGCACTTCAGGTTCCACTGCCAGCGCTCTGGCAATGCAGAGGCGCTGCTGCTGTCCGCCGGAAAGCCCCAGGGCGGATTTTTTCATCCTGTCATGCACCTCGTCCCACAATGCCGCGCCCCGCAGGCTGTTTTCCACAATTTCATCCAGCCTGGCTTTATTCTTAATTCCATGAATCCTGGGCCCATAAGCAATATTATCATAAATGCTCATGGGGAACGGATTGGGCTGCTGAAATACCATGCCTACTTTTTTCCGCAGAAGGGTGGCGTCCACCTTAGGGCTGTATATATCTTCGCCGTCCAGCAGGATTTTTCCGTCAATTTTTACGCCGGGCACCAGATCGTTCATCCGGTTCAAGGTTTTTAAATACGTAGATTTCCCGCAGCCTGAGGGGCCGATCAAAGCTGTAATCTGATTCTCATACAAATCCAGATTTATATTTTTCAGCGCGTGATTTGTCCCGTAGTACAGGTTCAGGTCCGATGTAGCTATTTTTATGTTCATGTGTTTTCTCCTCTGCTATTTCTGTCTTGTCACATCAAAACGGCTGGTCAGATACCGGGCCAGCAGGTTGATTCCCAGTACAATAATCAGAAGCACCACTGCAATCCCGAACGCCTGATTGTATTTTCCCTTGGTCATGGAAAGATACAGCTGAATGGTCATTGTCCCGCTGGATTCAAATAGTTTGGAAAACAGGCCTCCGGGCAGTTGGAAACCGCTGCCGGCGGTAAACAGCAGGGCGGCCGATTCCCCAACAATACGGCCCACCGCCAGGATAATTCCGGTAAGAATTCCAGGCATCGCGCTGGGCAGCAGGATGGTTCGGATCATGTACCATTTTGTAGCGCCGATCCCCAGAGCGCCTGAACGATAGCTGTCAGGAACGGTTTTCAGCGCTTCCTGCGTGCTTCTGGTGATCAGCGGAAGGATCATCAGTGTCAATGTGAAAGACCCGGTAAGCACAGAATAGCTCAGGCCAAACAGCCTTCCGAACACCACCATGCCGAACAGGCCAAAAATGATGGACGGAATACCGGACAGCACCTCTGTGGTAAACTCAATGGCCCTTACCAGTTTTCCCGGGCGGGCGTATTCATTCAGATAAATCGCGGAACCGATTCCTACCGGAGCTGCGATCAGCAGCGTGATCACAATCATGTACAGCGTATTAATGATATTCCCCAGAATCCCAAAAGTCCCCTTTGCGGAGCTCTGGACTGTGGATAGAAACTGCCAGTTGATCTGCGGGATTCCCCTGTAAAATACATAGCCCATAATTCCTGCCAGAAGCGCCAGAGCCAGTGCAGCGCACAAATTAATCAGCATCTTTAAAACCTGGTCTGACATACGGATCTTTTTCTGATAAATGCTGTTTTTATTCATGGCCTGCCGCTCCTTTCTTAAATATCCTGTTCAGGACTATATTGATGATCATGATAAAAGCGAACAATACCAGGCCGACAGTAAACAGCACTTCCCGGTGAAGCCCCTCTGCGTAGGACATTTCAGCCACAATGGCTGTGGTCAGGAACCGCACAGAATTAAAGGGAAGAGGAATGTTTACCGAGCTGCCGGAAACCAGCGTAATGGCCATCGCCTCACCGATCGCCCTTCCGCAGCCCAGTACAATAGCTGTCATCACGCCTGATTTGGCGGCGGGAAGGATTACTTTAAATATGGTCTGGATCTGAGTAGCCCCTAAAGCCAGCGAAGCACTCTTTAAATGTTTCGGAACCGCCCGCAGCGCAGATTCGCTGATATTGATTACAGTGGGCAGGATCATCACAGCCAGCACCAGCACGGCTGAAATCAGATTGGCCCCGCCGGAAAATTGATGGGTAGTGGAGCCTTCAAAAATTTTCAGCTCCAGTTTATACATCAGTGGGTTTAAAATCATCACACCCAGCAGCCCGTAAATCACAGAGGGGATGCCTGCCAGCAGTTCTATCGCGGGACGCACGGCAGCCGCCAGTTTCGGCGGCGCTGTTTCCGCCAGAAAAATGGCTGTAAACAAACCAATAGGCACACCGATCAATATTGCCAGGAATGTTCCTGCAATAGATGTAAGAATTACATACAGGATACCAAAAGACGCCGGATCCGCAGTCGGCGTCCATATATTTCCAAACAGAATTTCCAGGATACCCACTTTAAACAGCGCCGGCGTTCCGCTGATTATCATATAAGCTGTGATGGACAGAACAGCCAGTATCGCAAGAAAACCACAGCCGGTAAAAATATACTGGGCTGTTTTTTCCACTGCGGACTTCCTTTTTCTGTTGGCGAAAATGGAAGGGGTATTTTTATTCATCAGTCGTTTTCCTCCTCGATCAGGGACTGCAGTCTGCCCGGCGGCAGCAGCAGGAAAAAGGCCGCATCCGCGGCCTCCGTAAGCTCAATCATTCTGTAACCGGAATCAGTCCCACAGAAGAAATCAGCTCTGTACCCTTGTCAGAATGCACATAGTCGAACAAAGCCTGTACCAGCTCGTTCTGTTCGGAAATTTCTCCCTTCGTCGCCATCACAAAAGGACGGCTCAGGAAATAGCTTCCATCTTTAATATTCGCTTCATTGGCTTCTATGCCTTCCAGCTTCAGAACATTTACACTTTCATCAATTACATCCAGAGATACATAACCGATAGCTCCGGGAATGGATGCCGCTTTCGCCATCACTGCGCCTGTGGAATCCAGCTCATTGGCATACTTGCAGGCATCTTCGATACCCAGGATCTCTTCAAATGCACCTCTTGTGCCTGACCCAGCTTCACGTCCCACTACTACAATGGGCATATTGGAACCGCCCAAATCGCTCCAGTTGGTCACCTCGCCGGTATAGATGCTGATCAGCTGTTCTTTTGTCAGATTATCTACCGTATTGGAAGGATCCGTCACCACCGCGATTCCATCAATGGCCACAATGTTTTCCACCGCGCCCTTGCCTTTCTCTTCATCCTTCAGATTTCTGGATGAATTGCCGATATCGCACTGCCCTGCCAGCACAGACTCCACGCCTGCGGAGGAACCGGTAAATTCCGCCTGAACCGTAACATCAGGATGATCTTCCATGAACGCTTCTGCCAGAGCGTTTGCGAATTTCTCCATTGAAGTAGAGCCGGCCATAATCACAGACCCCTTTAATTCTGTCTTTTCCTCCGCTGTAGTCTCTTCAGCGCCCGCGGATGATTTTCCGGCCTCTGTAGTGCCTGCTTCTGTCGTTCCCTTTGTTTCGGGAGCAGCCGTGGTAACAGACGACGGTTCGGAACCACAGGCTATCATACCCAGCGCCATCGCCCCTGCCGCTGCCAGCGCAAAAATTTTTTTCTTCATCATGATACTTTTCCTCCTCCTGTATTCGGATGATTGATCTCTTTTCTTGATTACGTACCCATTATAAAAAAATACAGTTTTCCATACTATCCGATTTCAGTTAAGGTTTTGTAAAATCTGTGTTATATCATAAAATCATAAAAACTGCCGGAGGGATATCAAAGATTCCCTTTCCCCGGCAGTTTCCCAGATTATTTATTTCATTGTAACACCTTCAGGACTCTTCCGTCTCTTCCTCCGGAATCCAGGCTTTTCCAAATTTTACGTCTCTGAACAGCGCGGTCAGCCCGGTAATCTGCTTCAGCCGCAGGATCTCGTCCCGGTCCATGCCCAGATGTTTGGAAATCCAGGCGTCGCTGCGGCCGATCTCATGCAGCTCCTGGACAATATTGCTCATCAGTTCCACATCATGAGAGCCTCTGGCCCGGTTATGCCGGATGGTACTTGCCATCCGCTGGTCGATAGGCTTATCAATGACAGATACCGGCAGCATTCCTCCCTCCCGGTCATAAATATCCCGGTGTTCCAGCATTACCCGATACCGGTGAAACCCGTCCACAATTACATACTGGTCCTCCGTCTGGTCATAGTAGCATACGATAGGCATCGTATAACCATCTTCCCGGATGCTGTCATAGAGCAGCCGCATTTCCGGAGGCGCCACCGCATTGGGATTGTATGTATTCGCAACGATTTTTTCTACAGGCACAGGCCTGACATGATATACAGGGCTTTCAAATTTCATTTCCTACTTCCTCCAATCCCTTGTATTTCCTGCGTATGATATTCACCCGCCTCTGTTCTCCCGCGTTCAGGCCAAAGCCCATAAAGCGGCACAAATGATCATTTTTCAAAATGCAGTAGCACATCCTCTTCCAGGATGGGATATCCTTTGTGCTCTGGATATCGTCCGTATCATCCGGAATTTTCTGAAGAAAAATTACCCGGGATTTCTTATCCAGGGTATAATTAGACACGCCGTTTTTTTTGATTTTATACCCTTTCTCAATCAATTCATTAATACATTCCTCCGAAAGCCCTCCGCCGGTTCTGTGCCAAAAATCCATTGAAGTTCTGAATTTTTTAATATAATTGTCGCGCAGGCGGGCGGGCAGCGTATCCAGCAAAAACAGCGTATATGATTTCCAGGAATGCCCCGCAGGCAGAGATACATTCCGGTACCCCATGGCCTTTGTCCTGCCATAGATTGCCGTGAAGTTCGCCCCCTGAACTCTCCCCACCAGCCTGGACCAGGTTTCCGGCTCCAGTACCCGGTACAGGTTCAGAGAATCCTTGGCATAATCATTAAAGGGGGAGGCCACACGCATCTGCCCCGGTTTCAGCCCTGCTTTATAATACAGATCATATAATTTATTATATGGATATCCAAATCTGTAATAAGCTGCCCAGATATCCGAGGTACTCCAGTCGTAAAGAGGGGAGGCCGACCATACGTCCTTAAACTGGCGGGAAATCCAGCATTGGCCCTGATATCCATATCTTTTATTCACAAAGCCGCTGTAGCGCTGGAGCGATTCAGACGCTCTTATTCCCAACAGGCAGACTGTTTTTCCGTCGCCGTGAGATATCTTATACCAGCGGGCAAACTGCTTTGCCAGGTCTTCCTGGCGCATTCTGTACCGGTAAAGGAGAAAAGGATTGTGATCCTGATGAATGACATAAGGTTTGTCCGGCATCGGCCTTACCCATATATCCTTTTTCCTGTCGTCCCATGGATACCAGTACATCTGATAGCTGCTCATAGCAGTCCGCACTGCCATAGGCAGGCAGACCCAGTAAGGTTCAATTTCCGGCAGATACTGTTCAAAGGTCTGTTCCACATATTCTGTAGTCACCTGGTACTGCGCTTCAAAATCCTGGTGAAATACCCCCACCTTTTTCTGGATTCCATGGCGGCGTTTAAAATCCATCAGCAGATGAAGCAGCAAGCCGCTGTCTTTTCCTCCGCTGAAGGATACCAGGATATTATCGAATTCCTTAAAAATAAAATCCAAACGTTCTTCCAGCGCCTCACAGACATTCATTTCCAGATATTTTTTCTTCAAATTGCTCCACATCCTTTTCTTTCGTATATCGCCTCCCTCTATGCGGCAGGAGAACGCGGCGTTATAACTATTATATTTATCCTCTTGAATAATATCAATGCTTTGCTGGAATTTTTTTCCAATTTCTTTTATTTCCTTAGCGCGCAATGCGCATCCCCGGAGGGTTTTGTTACATAGGGAACGCAGTTTCCTACACAAGAACAAAGAGTCCGGCCCGCCGGACTCTCGCGCCGGAGCGCGGCCGCTTCAGCGGCCATATTTCCTTAGCGCGTAGTGCGCATCCCCCCGGAGGGTTTTGTTACATAGGGAACGCAGTTTCCTATGTAATAAAAAAAGCCGGCAGAAAATATTTCATTTCTGCCGGCTTTTGACCAAATCAGCTTTTCTTTTATTTATCATTTCCTCCGGTCAGCGGTGGATTCGGCAGCCATTGATGCAGCACTGCCAGCAGCCGGTCCATTTCCAGCGGTTTCGCCACATGCTCGTTCATTCCTGCTTCCCGCGCGCGGTATGCGTCGTCCGCAAAAGCATTCGCCGTAAGAGCGATGATTGGGATTTCTGCCGCGTCAGGCCTTTCTCCTGTATCCCCGAGCCTGCGGATTTCCCTGGTTGCCTCATACCCGTCCATCACAGGCATTTGTATATCCATCAGAATCAGATCATATGTCCCGGGCGGGTCAGACCGGAACCGTTCCACTGCCTGCCTCCCGTCTGAGGCGCAGACTGTATCCAGCCCCGACATCCTCAGCAATTCCCGGGCGATCTCTCGATTAATATCATTATCTTCTACCAGAAGAATTCTGGCTCCCGGAGCGAAACCCTCCTGTTTCTTACCGGCTGTTATTCTGTGGGAAGACAGTTCCTCCCTCTGTTCCGCCAACTTCAGAAATATGGTTACGATAAACTTGGAACCCTGGTCAGTTCTGCTCTCCACCCGGATCGTTCCGTTCATCATTTCCACCAGATTATGGGCGATTGCCAGTCCCAGGCCCGTTCCCTGCACACAGCTCACCCTGGAATCTTCCGCTCTCTCAAAAGGCTCAAACAGCTTTTTCATGAATTCCGGGGAAATTCCGATTCCATTATCCTCTACGGCAAATTCAAAACAGCCTACGCCGCTCCGGCCGGAATGCTTCTCCTCTGCAGTCAGGCTCACCGTTCCTCCTTCCGGAGTATACTTCACTGCGTTGGACAGAAGATTCAGCAGAATCTGCTGAACCCGCATAGAATCTCCGCACACAGCGTCACTGTGTATTTCATGGCGGACAATGAACTTCTGGCGCTTCTGGTCCGAATCCGGACGAATGATCTGCTGTACAGAGTCCAGCATCCCGGTGAGGCTGAATGTTCTCTCACTGAGCCCGGTGCTGCCGGACTCTATTTTAGACATATCCAAAACCTCATTAATCAGCCCCAGAAGATGATCTCCTGACACACGTATTTTTTTCAGGCAATCTGAGATCTTCTTCCTGTCGTCAAGCTGCCTTTCCGCAATAGATGTCATCCCCAGAATTGCGTTCATCGGCGTTCTGATATCATGGCTCATTCTGGAAAGAAACTCAGATTTTGCATGATTGGCTTTTCTGGCCCCCTCGTACGCTTCTTCCAAAGCCTTCTTTGCCGCCTTTTCTTCCCCAAGCCGTTCCAGCTCCCGCTTCTTCTCTCCGCTGACATTGCGCAGCGTTACAATCGCTGTTTTAACGTCTGCCGTCTCTACAGACACCGGATGGATCTCCAGACGCAGCCAGGAAGAATTTTCTTCTCCTGAGAAAAGGGAATTCTGGCGAAACTCCGCCTCTGCATGATCATTAATCCGGGAAAATTCCTGCAGCAGCCGCTCTCTGCAGCACACATCGGCCAGCCGGGGGCGGTCCTCCTCTTCTGCATAAAACAGCAGTTCCCTGCATAAGTCTGAAGAAAAAGCTCCGGTACGCGGAAAATTCATAGCCTTATTCAACTGAGGAAGGCGCACCGCATAATACTGATCCTCAGTCAGGTTAACATAGAATATTCCGTTATATACTCCGCTGATAGCCTGCAGGGCGGATTGATTCATATGCAGGCGTTCGTTATTTTCGGAAATCGTCTCCTTCATGGTATGTATATTCCTGATGGTACCCACCACACGGCCGGGCCTGCCGTTTTGCAGAATCAAACGGCTGCTGATCCGGTGCCACCGGTAATCCCCCGGCGCTGTCTCAGGTGTGACTACCCGCGCTTCAAATACCTCTGCCTGACCATTGCAGATATTATCTATCACTGCCTGCGCGTCCTCCGGATGGACAAATTTTTCATCTTCCATCAGCTCTGAATAATGAGCCAGCTCACGGCGCACCACCCCGCCTCCGCTGCGGGGCTCATAGCTGATAAAGGTATCAGAGGCCATGAGATATTCAAACATCGTATCCGTGCTGGATTCCATAGCCACCCGGTACATTTCCTGCTCCTGCTCCAGCTGGCGCTGCAGCTGCTGCCGCTGGGTGATATCCACCACTGTACGCTGAATCACCGGCTCTCCTTCCGGGGTCATGTCCACCACCATGTTCATCCCGTCCAGCCAGCGCAGCGATCCGTCCTTCCAGCGGGCCCGGTATTCAATGACCTGGCGTTCCCCCACTTCCCGCAGCTCTGCATATGAGCGGACCATCGCCTGTTTATCCTCATCCAGAACCGCTCCCAACACTCCTTCTCCCCAGTCCTTTAATCCGTCTTCCATATTTTTATAACCCAGCAGGGACAGCGCGGCGCGGTTCAGGGAAATCAATTCATATTTTCCGCTTTTCCTGCACACGAACCGGATAATCCCACAGGGAACTGTATCATATATGCTGGTGAGCAGCTGCGTCTGCTCCCGCAGGCGCTGGGCATCTTCCTCTGCCCTGGTAACGTCCAGATATAAGCTGTTCACCATCCAGCTGCCCTCTCCGTCCAGGGCCTTTTTTCCACTGTCAATCACCCATTTCAGGCTGCCGTCCCTGCAGCGCACCCGGTAGCGTGTGGAATAGGACAGGCCTCCGTCCCGAAAGGCCTCAGCACAATCCGCCAGGGCCTGTTCCAGATCCGGCGGATAGACCGCCCCCACCGCTGTGCCGCCGGTAACTTCCATAAATTCCTCTACAGTATATCCGAACAGCGCCGCTGCTTCCCTGCTGACATAAGCATAAGAATAAGTTTCGTCATCGTTGCTGATTTTCAGTCCTCCGGCAATGGAGGCCATCACCACTTCCATCTGCCGGTTTTGCTGCGTATTCTGTTCTTCCAGCTCCAGCAGTCTTTCCTGTACATAGTCGTAGGACTGCCTGCCGATTTTTTCAGGAAACAGCTCTCCGCCCACCATTTCCTGGTATGGGTTGGAGCAGTGGATATGTGAACATTTTAACCCGTCCTCAGTTTCCTGAAAGACAAAGGTGACCCGCTGGTGTACCTTCAGATACATCTCCACTCCTGGCGCTGTAGCGATCCACATCCTTCCTGAAACCACAAATACCCCCCGGGCAGGCTGGGTGACATCGTACTTCTCATCCCAAATATCACAGGCAGGAATCGCTTCACCAAACTGCCGGAAAATTGCTTCCGCACTCTCCCGGTCCGCTGCGTGCTGCTCTTCTCCGGCCCCAATCCAGGTGAATTCAGGCGCAAAAAAAGCCGCCACCCCTTCTGCGTTTCCTTCACAGTAATGCATATGCATCAGACGGCTGGCAAGAGTCTTTGCCTCTTCCTGCCCCGTGGCGCGCTTTCTGTCAGACTGATTCTCCACTTTGCCGACCACCTTTCGTTCATTTGGCTTCCCTCTGGGAAACCAGCTGGACTTATTATAACATACAGGGCTGTATTATGCCATCACAAAGTGGGTAAGAGTACTTTGACGCTACCGCGTGATGCACATCCCGCATAAAGATTTTTCTACATATAAAATTGGGCTTCTGCAGCACTGCAGAGCCCAATTTGCGTTTCAAGCCTGTCCATTATCTTTTTTCGTATATAAGATCTGTCATGCCGTTATAGCTTTTAACAGATTTCAGTTTTAATTTCATTGATTTTTCATGTTCCGAAAAAAGAGGGACTCCCTGGCCAAGAATGACCGGTATGATCGTAATACAGATCCTATCTATCAGATCGGACTCCAATAGCTGGTTAATCACTGAAGCGCCTCCACAAATCCAGATATCTTTTCCCTTTTCATTCTTTAAATCTCTGACCAGGTCCTCTATTGGCCGGGCTGTAAATGTCACCTCTTCCGTAGACATAGGAGGATGATGGGTGAGCACATAACTCTTTTTTCCTTCATAGATCCACTTATCGGGAGACAATTCTTCAGCAATCTGCCGGTACGTTTTGTTTCCCAGGATTATTGTATCCACTGTTTTATAAAACGCTTCATACGTCCCCGGATGGCTGCAGTCGCTCCCGTCCCCCTCCAGCCAGCCTACGCCTCCGTTCCTGTCGGCAATATAGCCGTCCAGGCTCATTGCGATGTATAATACCGCTTTTCTCATTTTCCCTCTTTTCCTGATAACCGCTGTCCGCCTGGTATCTCTGGTGATGCTGTATCCTGAAATATTACCCGGCCTCAACACCAGGCTCAGATGCGGCGCTCCAATGCTGACAGAGGTATTCTGCCCAAAATAATCTGTTTTTCTGCAATTTTTTATCACAAACCGCTCTTTTATCCTTATTCCCATCGAAAAAATCTGACAGAAATTCCCGTACATACGATTGTAACAACAACCATTACTGCAGCGGACCATCCGGCATTTTCCGCCGGGAGCCCCAAAAAAGCGGCCTTCATGAGCTGAATTCCCTGGGTCAGGGGAAATACGTTTACAATCTTCCGCATGATCTCCGGCATGACCTCCAGGGGAAGTGTCGCTCCTGAAAAAACCAGCATGGGAAAGTATAAAAGAGAGGCGATCACGCCAGCGCTTTTGGAGTTTCTCGCAATTCCGCCAACCATCATTCCGATACTTAAAGTAGATATCATGGTAAGCAGCCAGCTTCCCAAAAATCCAGGCCACGATCCACGAATGGAAACTTTGAAAAAAATCCAGGACGCCAAAATCAGCGTAAGCAGAGATACGCAGCAGTAAATGACATAGATTGCCAGCTCCACTGCCAGCAGCCGGGCCGGGCTGACCGGCGTTGCCTGAAACCTTTTTAATATCTTTTGTTCTCTGTATTCAGCCACCACAAGGGGGAGCCCCATCAAGCCGCCCGCACAGATGGAAATTGTGCAGAGCGCGCCGAATGATTGTTCCATAAACATATAAGCGGCGCCGGAAAAAGCCGGCTCAGCCCCATAAATCATTCCCAAAATAATCAGAACAACCAGCGGCAGGAGGACAGCAAAAATCACCATATTCATATTTCTGACGCTGAGCTTCCACTCATTTTTCAATAAAATCCCAAAAGATCTCATCCGATTTCATCCTCCTCTCCGGAAAGTGCCAGATAGGCCTCTTCAAAATCTTCACACCCGCTGAACTGTTTTGCCTGGCCGACTGTTCCGTAAAAAACAGCCCTTCCCTCTTTCAGAATACAGATCTGGTCGCAAAGGGCCTCCACCTCATCCATAAAATGAGAAGTCAAAAATATTGTCAGCCCTCTTCTTTTTAATTCAGACAGAATTTTCCAAACGTCCCTCCGCGCTTTGGCGTCCAGCCCAGTGGTCAGTTCGTCTAAAAATACCACCTGAGGGTTAGGGATCAATGCCATCACAATAAAGAGTTTCTGGCGCTCTCCTCCGGAGAGGTTCTTTACAGGGCTCTTATATTTGCCGCTCAAGCCGAATTCTGAGCAGAGACTCTTCCAGTCGGCGGGCGACTGGTAAAGACAGGCTGTTTCTTCACATAGTTCTGAGACCAGAATTTCAGTCTGGTAGCAGTTTTCCTGAAATTGAACGCCGATCTTCTGGAACAGGCTTTTCCTGTCCCGTACCGGGTTGAGGCCAAGAATCAAAACCTGGCCCTGATCTGCTTTTTTTGTACCCAGAATACATTCAATCGCAGTGCTTTTTCCGGCTCCATTCGCTCCCAGCAGCCCAAAAACAGTTCCCTTTTTTACAGACAGTTCCAATTCACTGACTGCTTTCTGGCTGCCATACGACTTTGACAGCTGTGTTACTTTAATTACATCCTCCATTTTTTTCTCCTTCCTGTGCTGTTGGCACTACCCTATTCTAGCAGCCGGAAGAAGTCTGGTGTTATAATGGAGGGTTATTGATGCTTCAATTTCATCTCTTCAATCTGTCTGATCATGATATCCGCATTTGCAGCCGCCTGTTGAAGAGAAATAATCAGCCTGTCGCAAACGGAAACAATTTCTGAATCATTTTCCGGAATATTCAGCGCCTTTTCCAGATTCGTCCGGGGATCCGATGAAAGCTCAGTCAGCATGCGCAGAATCGCTTCCAGAGAATAATTGGCGCACCGGAGTGATCTGATCACTTTCAGACGATTAATATCTTCACCCGTATAGATACGGTATCCGTTCTGCCTGCGCCTGACCTTCAGCAAGCCGTTCATTTCCCAGTTGCGGAGCGTATCCATTGAAATATCCAAATACTCTGATACTTCCCTGCGCTTCATGGATACTCCGTCCTCCGCCAAATTTTTCTCCAAAAAATGGGTTACAATATTAATCGCTTCTTCTGCATTTCTTTGTTCCTCCTGCAGCTGGCGCTGATATTCCCGAACCATGGTGAGGGCCCGGTCAAAATCTCCTGATGCTGATGCTCTGACCATGGAGGAGATTTTTTTGCGCAGGCCGTTCTGCAGCACTTCCACCTGAAACGCCGTCCGGGCCAGCTGCAGCTGGTCAATATGGAGTTCAGTGAATACCCGGTAACCATTGGGAAGACGTTCCGGCCTGGGAATCAGCCCCCATTCCTCATAAAGCCGTACTGTATTGGGATGAATCCCAATTATTTTCGCAACCTCTGAAGTCTTATAAACCTTCATATTCCAGTCCTCCTCTGATTTCATTCTTATTTTGCCATATTACTTGCAAAAATCAAAGCGGTATTGTATAATAACATTGATATATAACTTAGATATTAAAAGGAGGTCCGCATGCCCCCCAAAGCAAAAATACAAAAACAGGCCCTTATTGATAAAGCCTTCGCGTTAACAAGATTATATGGATTTGAAAAAGTAACTGCCCGGCTGCTTGCCAAAGAACTAAACTGTTCTACCCAGCCAATATTTCATACTTTCCGCAATATGAACGAACTAAAGAAGGAAGTATATAAGAAAACACAAACATTTTTTGAAGAATACATGCTGCAGCCGCCTTCTGATCCAGAAACACCATATTTTCTGAGCATGGGATTGAAATATGTGGAATTGGCGGAGAGAGAGAAAAATTTATTTCATCTGTTATGTATGTCTGACAGCGGAACAAAGCTGGAAAGCTTTTATGATTTGGCTAAGCATCTGCCTGTTGAAATTGATCCGGACGTGTTTGTAAAGACATGGATATTTACACATGGTATAGCCACAATCGTTTCTTCAAACACCACGAGTATCACGCAGGAGGAAATAAAGCAAATGCTTACAGGAGCATGTGCGAGTTTTAGATTATACCACAATTCAGGTGAGAAAGAGATTGCCAGACGCAGGCAGATTAAATTGGAGGAATTATTATGAAACCATTCAAAAATTATGTGTATACCGAGCGCGCGCATTTCATGTGCCCCAACATGCATTTTGGAATTATGGCGCAGATCAAAAGCCGCTATGATGAAAAACAGGTCAGGCAAAGCGTGGAGATTCTTCAAAAGTCTCACCCGTTTTTACAAAGTATCATTGCCGAAGAAGCAGATACAGGAAGATTTTATTATCAAGTGCAGGATGATTTAAAAATCCCTGTCATTCGTAAAGCAGATATTGGTCTGTGGCAGCAGGATTATGATGAAATCTCAATCCAGGGATGGGAGGTCCAAAAAGAATGTTTGCTAAAAATACTAATTTATCCAGCGGAAAAAGAATTTCAAATACTTTTGATCGCACATCACTTATTATGTGACGGAAGGGGCCTTTTACAATTGGCGGAGGAATTTGCCGGGCATTATGTCAAAGGCAGCGCACCCCATTTTGTAGAGGAAAGGCTTATTCAATCATTAAACGACCTGCCCGCAGGCAGTGATTTGCCCCTGGTCAGTAAGCTGGTTATTGACAGCGCAAACAGGAAATGGAAAAAAGAACAGCAGCGGGTTAAATATGAAACCTATAAAGAATTTGAAAGATCCTTTCTCCGGAATAATAAAATTATAAGAGATATTAATACCATCGGCAAGCGGGAATTAGAGGAAATACAGGCATTGTGCAAACAGCATGAGGTTTCAGTGAACGACTTTTTAATTGCGAAAATGATGCTGGAAGATCATACAGATAAAGTAGTCATTGCAGCCGACATCCGCAGTGAAGCGGGATGTTACAGGCAGGGAGCCATGGGCAATTATGCTACCGCTTTCAGCGTTGTTGTCAAAAAGAAGGAAGAGGATATTTTTTCCCTTGCGAAGGCCGTGGCATCCAAGGTTTCAAATATATGCCGGCGTCCTCAGAAAAAAATGCTTGTGCTCGCCTGTTATATACATATGCTGCCTGAACTGATTGGCGCTGTTGCGATCTCCACATTAGGAGATTTGGAGAGTAAAGCAGGAGCATTTGTAGGAAAAAATCTGTTTGGTTACGGTACGCAGAATGGTTGCAGCATTACGAATTTAGGAAAAATCGAGAGTGATGTACTCGCAAGTGCAGTGTTCATCCCGCCGGCTTCCCCAGCCAACAGGAAAACCTCAGGGGTTTTGACAGTAAACGGAACCATGAAAATTTGTTCCGCCATTAAAAATCCGGCCAGGGCAGCCAGCAGCCATATCCAGGGCTTGCCCGGATAACCGTCCGTCCCCGCCCGGCGCATGTGCATTGCGCCGGGCAAAAGGTTTCTGTCAAATTTTTCCCGACCGGATAAAAGCGATGAGTGCTTCTGCATCCTCAAAACCATCATAGTCTCCGATTATTCCTTCTTTGTGGTACACAACGCCGTTTTTCTCATTGCGTTCCAGACAGTCCAGCAGCTCTTCCATGCCATACCGCCGGATAAAAGCCCTGAAACCTGCGGGCTTAATTTTACCCAGAAGTCCTTTGGAACAGGATTCCCCACAGGCATAGCATCCATCCACAGCCTTTTCTATGGAACATTTCCGGTTTTCACACCATGCGGTGCCGGGGCATCCGTCTGACGCGCATCCGCCACATTTGTCATTCTCTGAGCACAGGCAGCATGCCAGCCCGCATCTGGCGATTCCCATTTCTCGTTTCATCTGCAATTTTCCCTCTCTTTTTGATTAAAATGTAGGCACTTTCTCTGGCCCCCTATCTCCCCAGCCCCATCACAT
The DNA here is from genome assembly GCF_004216775.1 of Cuneatibacter caecimuris. GTDB lineage: Bacteria > Bacillota > Clostridia > Lachnospirales > Lachnospiraceae > Cuneatibacter > Cuneatibacter caecimuris. The sequence continues at coordinate 73,184 of NZ_SGXF01000009.1, read as the reverse complement.
AAATCTGGCACGGGTTCTCTTCCCCCCACAGAGAAGGAAAGACTTCAAATTCTTTGAATCCCAGGCTTTGGTAAAACATATTTGTTTGATCATATTCCTCATAGCGTCCCATCTGGACAGTCTTTACCTGAATAAATGAATATCCCTTCCGGAAAGCGCAGTTTTTTGCCGCGGCAAACAGTTCTTTCCCGATCCCCAGGCGGTGGTATTCCTTCCGAACGCCCATTACAGCCAGCTCAACTGTTTCTCTTCCGGTTTCCTTCAGGCAGAGAAAGCCCGCCGGACTGTCATCCCGAAAAGCGGCAAAGAATAGCTGATCCGCGCTGTCCTGAATGTACTCTTCCCGGGCCTCCGGAATGCCGAACCACTCCGGCAGCGCCTCCAGAATCAGCCGGGATATTCCGGTCTTCTCCTCTGGATTCGTAACCTGCCGAACCACTCCCTTTTGTCCTCGGAAGCTTTCGTATTCTTTTTTTAAAATGGAATACCAGGATTCATCGCAGACGCCCTGATTGTTCACGCCGCCTGCTCTCCAGGTTCCCTCATAAGTCATTCCACATTTTCTCATCACTTTTCCGGAATTCGGGTTCTGGGGATCATGGCAGGCATTGACGCAGTTCGCTCCTACTTCTTCAAAGAAAAATGACATCACCGCCTGCAGCGCCTCAGCCACAATTCCTTTCCCCCACCAGCCGCGTCCGATGCAATAACCGATGGTTGCGGAATCTGTCTTGTCGTCTGTCCTCACCGCGCTGATGCTGCCCACAGGCTGACGGATTTCTTTCCATTCAACAGCCCATAGATAAAAACTGGGATCATCATATTTCTTAACCCAGGTTTCCAATACACGGGCCGTCACCTCAGCGCTTTCGTGAGGCTGCCAGGTCAGAAACTTTGTCACTTCCGGATCTGACGCCCAGTTGCGTAACATGGGGACCGTGTCCTCCACTTGAAACGGCCTGAGCAGCAGGCGCTCTGTTTCAATCATTTTCGTTCCTTGATGATTCATTTCTGTCTTTTCCCTCCCCTGTTCGTTTTACAGAATAGAGAATATGAAGCATATCAGTTCCCCGGTAATTTTTCATCCAGGTATCAATCATAGTCATACCATTCCGTAAAGCTACATTTTGTGATGCAATGTTTGTATTCCTGATTATCGAAAATACTTCTTCAGCGCTTAATTTTGTAAAAGCATATTCCTTACACACCTTTGCCGCCTCTGCAGCATAACCCTTATGCCAAAAGGCTTTTTGAAACAAATATCCAATCTCCAAAACCCTTCTGTCTTTCCATGGCTGTATAGAAAGGCCGCACTGGCCAATCATTTTCCCTGTTTTTTTCAGAACCACTGCCCACAGGCCAAATCCGTCCTTATAATATCTGTCAATCTGCCTGGCCAGCCAATCCTGGATCTCTTGATCTGTAAACACCCCATTGTAAGCATACATCACGTCTTCATCCTGAAGCATCCCTCTCAGCGCGCCATAATCCGACTGATTCATTTCCCTGAGATACAATCTCCGGGTTTCCAATACCACATCCCCCAATGCGATGATTTCCGGCCTGAAATATTGTTCCTGGAACTTAATCTGCTCTTCTATCTCTTTTTTATGGAAAACAAGGCCCTCTGGCGCGACCACCCACTTTTCCTCCACATCATCCCGGCGGTGAACCACCGCAATGAGCTTTCCCGTAAATTCCTGCACAGGTTTATTCACTCCGATAATATAAGCGTCCTGCTCTTCTCCATCCGGAGCGGCAATCCCTTTCACATATCCATAATTCACAGGATAATACAGATTTTTATATTCAGGATGAAAACTCCCAAGCGGCCTGTCCACCGTAACTGTTACAATATCTCCCAACATCTGTTTCTCCCTCTGACACATGGATCCTGACTGATTTTTCGTTGCCTGAAATCAGTATATCAGGAAACAAACTGTCAAGCAATGAAAATAATATCCGTGCCCAAAAAGAAAGCGCCTCCTGCGAGACGCTTCCTGACTGTCCTTATATCATCTGTTACGCTTTCTTTTTTACCGGAAAGCAGACTTCTGTAACCAGTTCCTCCGGATCTGAGGTTTCGCCGGGGCTCACATGATAAATGCAGAATGACTTCCCGTCAAAATCATATCCGTTTTCCACCACCCAATTTGCCACCGCCGCATTCACTCTGGAAATCTGCTCATAACTGCCTTTATAAGTGGCGGATGCGATCTCAACCGGCGGCACTGTTTTAAATACCACATGCTCTGTATCCTGATACTTCCCAACCACGCTGATCTGAATTTCCACATCCGGATCATGCTCCTTATGCCCGTCATCATGGAAAACAGCCAAACCATAACCCGGCTCTGCCTGCTGCACCTTCTGGGACTCCAGTTCCCGGCACATTATCTCCCACAGCATTCCTTCGCAGTCATACGCAGGAATTACCTGGCGCACGCTGGCCACATATCTCTCCGGCAATGTTTTCAGCACTACATTGTAATCCATAAGATTACCATCCTTTCTCAGCCATTTCAGTGTGCTGTCCAGAAACAGCAGTCTCTGACGCGTTTCGAAGGCTTCCTCTTCCAGTTCCTTCCGCTTCACCAGCAGAAACTTTTCCATTTTCTCCGCATCCTCATACTTGCCCAATATCTCCTTAATCACCGAAAGCCCGAATCCCAGGCTTTTTAATGCCTGTATTCTCCCTGCCAGGGGAAGCTGGGCCTCGCTGTAATAGCGGTATCCCGTAAAATCATCCACACATTTGGGGCGGAGGATTCCGATCTCATCGTAATGGCGCAGCATGCGGATGCTGATTCTGGACAGCTTTGAAAAATCTCCTATTTTTAACATTGTTCTACCTCACATATATGTGTATTTCTGAGCTCAACTATAGTTTAGAGTATACCACAGTGTGAGAGTCAACCCCTGTTTTGAAAAAGAATCCCGTTGGCGGGATTCCCCGCCTGCGGCGTGTCGCTTTAGCGACGTGATTCCTTACGCCGCAGTGCGATCCCCCGGAGGGTTTTGTTGCATAGGGAACGCAGTTTCCTATACAATAATAAAGAGTCCGGCTCGCCGGACTCTCCCGCCGGAGCGCGGTCGCTTTAGCGGCCATATTTCCTTAGCGCGCAGTGCGATCCCCCGGAGGGTTTTGTTGCATAGGGAACGCAGTTTCCTATACAACAAAAATTACAACAGGTACCGGGAAGAAGTGAGTAGAATACTCTGTTCACTCCCGGTACCTGCTGTTTTACCGCATCTATTTCATTATGATCTTACTTATCTGGTTACAATGTCCACCGGAACATTGAAAATCTTCGCGACCTTCAGAATGGTGTCAATATGCCTTCCCGTCGCCGCTGCGAAGTGATGGGTGGGGCCGCATTCACTCCAGCGGTTCACAAACTCCCTTGCACCGCAGGTAAAGCGGGTCCTCATATTGGTATCCCCGAAGGAAAGGATTTTTCCTTCCTCATTCACTCCTTCTGCCACGATGAACTTAAAGTGGCCGTCGCCGTCCTGGGTAATGGCCAGATATGTAACAGGCCCTGTATAGGGATAGAACTGCGTCAGATAGCCGCCGCCTGTTTTTCCGTGGAATACTTTAACGATTTTCATGGTAGGCTTTTTATCGGAAATATCCGCGTCGCCGGAACCGCTGTGGCCGATGATAGCGATATCGTCATTGAAGTCGATGGAATACATCTCCGCAAGCTGCCCGGTTCCTGAGATAGTCTTTAAAATACTCATCGCCATAGCCACTTTCATATCGCCTTCTACCGCGCAGGCAGTTCCCTGCTTGATCAGCATTGAAAACGCGGGAATCAGCATGCTGTCAAGAACGCCGGCCTTGCCTGTGGCAAATCCGTCATAGTGGGAAGCGATCAGGCCAAGCTTTTCATCTTCCACCCATTTCTCAAAAGCTACCACATACTTTGCCATTTCCCATACTTCTTCAATGCTGCCGCCGCCCTCAATCTCGAAGGTATCCAGAATATCCTGAGCCTTGGCGCGGATCGCTTCCTCGTCCGTAATCTCGTCGGCAATCGCCCACATCTTCTCCCAGTCAAACTGCTTGGTATACAAATGCATTCTTCTGTAAAGATTGGATTCATCGATATAGAGATCCATCATGCCAGGATATGGTCTTCCGATCTGGGCAATGTTGGTATCGCGGAATCTCCTTCTGGTCTGGGCTGCACGGCACCACTGTTCCAGCTCTGTCTGAACGCCGGGATCTCCGCCTTCCACCACCCCGGTAATCACAGCGTGCCGTTTTCCATACCGCTCAAGATCCGCAACCATTTCGCCTACAGCGCCGCAGGCATAACCTTCACCCAGCCAGGAAGCGATATCCGTATGGTCATAATCCAGAGCTTTCAGTTTCTGGAGGTTGACAAGGACCACAGGCACGTCCAGGTCTTTCACTGCGGGAAGCATATTATAGGAGGTGGCGTAGGTCAGCAGCTGCAGGAATACCAGATCCACGTCCGCGCTGCGGAATAAATCTCCGGCTGCCTGGGACTGTTCCTTCGTGGTCACCATTCCGCCGTCAATAATTTCCACAGTGTCCGGCAGCGATTTCTTAAACGCGTCATACTGCGCTTCAAATTCAGGCACCAGCGACGGGAACTGGGGAAGATACGCTCCCAGGGCGATGGAAAATACTCCAATTCTTGCTTTTGTGTTAACTAACATAATTTCTTACTCCTTTCGTTACCATACGCATAATTTTTGATTTTTACTGAATCCTTTTTCTGTCCATGGTATTTTTTATTATAATACCTAACACAACTTCCGGTCAATATGTTACAAAAAATAATTCCTTTTCGCATTAAATCTGATACATCTTCTTCACGCCGGGCCCTCACGGAACCATCCCTATGTAACGCCTCACCTTTTTCATATATTCTCTGTACTCATCTCCAAATTCCATGATACACCATCTCTCCTCTGATAGAATAATCCAATGAGAAGAAACAATGAACAACAGGACAAAAACGCCCAATACAGCTGACCTGACCAACAGGGCGCAGCCTGCAAAAAAGATGAAATAAGCCAAATACATGGGGTTTCTGGAATACCGGTACAGCCCGTTATCGTGGAATTTTTTACTGCGGGGCACGGCAAAGTTAATCACGGCCCCCGTACAAAGAGCCAGCCCCACCGCATAACTGATGATTCCCGCATAAAAAAACCAGGAAAAATCAATCACAATTTTCTGAAAGCACAGGGAAACAAGAATGAACCCGTTTGATACCTGGTACACCCAGTATGCCGGAATCTCACCCCCTTTTACCGGAGCAAACATTGCGGCGCGCGTTACAGAATCCTTATTCAGAAATGCCAGCAGTCCAAATCTGATCAGGAAAAATGGAATTAATAAAAGAAACGCACTCATTTTGCTCTACTCCTCTATTTCAGGAACCTGCAGATGATTTCCGCGGCCTGTTCCGCATTCGAAAGGATTGCAGGATGCTTTCCCGTGGGAAATAAAATAACTTCTGCTCCTGTTTCCGCCGCAATGGCGCGGTACTCCTCCCGGAAATCCTCCCGCACCATCTCGTCTTCTTCGCTTCCCATCAACAGAAGCGGGACCCGCAGGCCACGCAGGGGCTTTGAAAATAATGGGAGTTTTTCTGCTGCACACCGGATCAACGCTTCTGTGTCCAGATCTACCACACGTTCCCAGTCCGCTCCCTGGCACCATTGGTAAAACCCTACTCCCATCTCATCCTGCTTCGCGTTTGTCCGCTCCTGAAGAAGATTTTGCACAAAACTCTCTGCCAGGGTCCTGCCGTCAAAGCTGTCAGCCACCACCTTTTCTACCAGATCCGGCCGTTCCAGCGCGGTATTAAGCGCAACCCAAGCGCCGCCGCTGGTCCCTGCAAGGCTCACCCTGCCCAAATTCAAATGCTCCAATAAGGCTGTCGCCTGTCTGGCCTCTTCCATCCAGAGATCCGGCGGAAACTTCTCCAGCCGGTCTGATTTTCCATGTCCTAAAAAATTCATGAGAATTACATGGAATTGTTCTTCATATAACGGCCGCAGGAATTCAAACATCCTGGAAGACGCTGTGTTGCCGTGCAAAAATAGCACTGGCTTTCCGCTGCCTGCTTCTGAGTAATAAATCTTTTGGGACTGATAATAAAAATATGACATCTTCTGCCTCCTAATCATTGATCTGTTCTTCGACTTCTGATCAGCAAGGCCCGCAAACACCAACGCCCTGCTGTCAGTGCTTATTCATCCAAATTCCCATATTTCGCAACCTCCCTTTAATTTTCTTCAGTATACCATAGGATGGGGATAAATATATAGCATTTTCTATGATTTTGTGCTATATTGTTTCAAACAGGAGGCGGGTATATGGAATTTGAAAAGAAAGTCGCTGTCGTGACCGGCGGCGCAAAGGGAATTGGAAAAACAATCGCTGAGGAGTTTCAGAAAAACGGCGCTGTTGTCTGTATCATCGACAAGCTGCCGAATGATTATTTTGTGGGCGATGTGGCGGAGCAGTCTGTTCTGGAAGCGTTTTCCCGCAAGGTAATCGGGGGCTATGGGCATGTTGATTTTCTGATCAATAACGCCCTGCCGCTGATGCGGGGGATCGAGGACTGCACTTATGAAGATTTTGAGTACGCCCTGCGTGTGGGGATTACCGCGCCTTTTTATTTAACAAAGCTGTTTTTGCCCCACTTCGCTCCGGGAGCCTCTATTGTGAATATTTCATCCTCCCGCGACCGGATGAGCCAGCCACAGACGGAAAGCTATACTGCAGCCAAAGGCGGCGTATCCGCTTTAACCCACGCTCTTGCTGTCAGCCTGTCCGGAAAGGTGCGGGTCAATTCTATTTCGCCCGGCTGGATTGATACTTCTTTTAAAGAATATGAAGGGTCAGACGCCTCGCAGCAGCCTGCCGGACGGGTGGGAAACCCTCTTGATATCGCCAATATGGTGATGTACCTCTGCTCGGATAAGGCAGGATTTATTACAGGAGAAAATATCTGCATTGACGGCGGCATGACAAAACAGATGATTTATCATGGGGACTGCGGATGGAGGCTGGAGGCGGAAGGATGATTTCTTGCTCCGCTTTCAAAGCTGCTGCTAATTCATATCCTTCCCCCCCCAACCTTATTTATCATAAGAAATATCATAGTGCCCAAACCCAATCGTTGCGCCTTTTCCCAGCCGGAGGTACCGCCCCATTTCCAGAACAGGCACAAACGGGGACAAATTCCCCCGATACAGAACCCAGCCGATTTTGGAGGCAAGTACCAATTTATGGTCCTTCTGATTGACAGAATATCTGGAAAAAGGGAGCTCCTTCCAGGATTCTTCCACTGTCCTGATTTCTGCCGCCTGGCGCATCATCTCCTCCGCGTCCCATTCCAGATTATAATTCGTGTATTTCTCTGTCATCAGAGAAATTCTCCTGGTCAGAAACTGTATGACCAGCTGAAAAGGCAGTTTCTGAAACAGTTCTCCGCCTGAAACCACTCTCAACGGCGTGTCAAAAACAAGGCAGGCATATGCAGCTTCCCGTTTTTTTACAGAGACCGGCCTGGGAATGAGGTTGCGAATCCAGCTTTTTCCTCCTGCATAAACCAGTCGTCCAGAATCCCGGTCCGTGACCTGCAAAAGCCTGAAGGGAATTCTCTCTGCCCCCCAGCCCCTGTCCTCCGCTGCAATCAGCGCGTCTAAATAAACTCCCGCATGCTCAGTTCCACTGCCGAATAAGGTGATATCAAAAACGCAGCAATCCCCTTTTTCCCATTTTTCTTTCCCCTGTCCGTATACATATATGGTGTACGGATTCACTGCCCCCGCTTCGCCGCCGGTATTGCTGAAACACTGAACATATTTGCATTCTTCTCTCTCTGCGCACAAAAAGCACTTTTTATCTCCTTGGCGGCAATAAAAATCATGGATACAATGTCCCAAAATCCCCCGTATCGTTGAGCCCAAATAGGCAGGAAGCCTCCCGCCTTTCTGGCATTCATACCACACATGCAGTGTTAACGTTTTCATGAATTCAAACATGTTTCTCCCCCTCATCATCAATTTTCATTACGGCCCTCAAACCCTTCTCTCCGTCAGAAAATTTTGACAGTTGCTGGATAAAGAAATCATATCACGCCGTCATTTTGTTTGCAATGTTGTGTTTTGTCGAATGCAATAGAAATTTTATGTGTATTTTATCCAATCTTTTTCTATGCTTGGTGTATATCAGATTCACTATATGACGCATAAAAAAAGTACACATTTCTTTATGATACAACAAAAAATGCCAGCCAATGCGCGCCGCCCGTAGAAGTCCAAAGGGTTCTATAAACCTGCTGCGTATTTTCTGGCATATTCCTATTTCTTTTCATCATACACAAGTTAAATTCGAAGGTTACTGTTTCCTGCCTAGATACCGGCAAACTTTTTTCTTATAGTCAATATAGTCGTCCCCAAAGGTTTCCAGTAAAAAGTCTTCTTCTACATTTACAATCTGCAGGTGGAATATAATCATCGCCACAACAGAAAGAATAAGCAATGGTAAATTAAAAAACATCATTACCATTCCGATATACACGAGATCAAAGCCTAAAAACGCCGGATTCCTGCTGATTTGATATATTCCCCCTGTGATCAGCTCTGTTTGATCTGTTTTGGATACGCCTGCGCGCCAGCTGTCTCTCATTGTCAGCACAGAAAGGATAAATGCAAGCACCCCAACAATACTGATCACCGCGCCAAGAATTCTCAAAGGGAAGATAGCCACAAATATGTTTAATACAATGCTTATGAATTCCGCGGCAGGGACCACAAACGTAACCATCTTCATTGTTATCTCAATTTTTTTAACAACCCCTGTTTTCCCCTTACCGATTTGATCGGTCATGATTCCCTGTTTATGCTGATGCAGCATTTTTAGGAAATAGCATCCATAAAAAATCAGCAGAACAGAAATACCTATTATCTGAAATACCATACAATGTTCTCCTCATTGTAGTTAAGGCAATTGTTTCTCCGTTGCCTTTCACTTATAAATTTAATTATATTCCAGTTTCTTTATCTCAATCCAACATATCTGCAATTCCCCAGTTTTCCTCTGCTTCTCTCCTCAAGTCTTCAAACATCTTAAAATATTTGTCCCTTGAGGCCCTCACAATATCCAACGCAACTTCCTTATTATAGGCATGTGCCACATTATTTCTGCATACAAGCGCATCCAGCCACAGCTTTTCTTCCTTGATAAGCCCTGATTTATAGGCTGTTTTCAGAATCTGCCTTGGAGATCCTGTGGCACCTTCTTCAAAACCATTGTATTCTAAGATTTCTTTCATGGCCTTCCAAGATTGCTCAAAACATATCCCATATAATGCTACCAAACCTGTTAAAATCACATTATCATAAGGCTCTTCATAACGGTAAATGTCTTCCAGGTTTTTTAAGGCCAGACAAAAATTATCAAATTTTTTCATACAACATCTTTCCTTCCCTTTCAATGCTTTTTCTTAACTCTTCCTGCACACTGCCGTCCAAATTAACTACGTCATATTCCAAAAGTGTACTGGTTTCCGCATCAACAGCAAGCGTAAATTCATTAACATCACCGCCGGACACCGCTAAGTCAATATCGCTGACCTCTTTATAGTCCCCTCTGGCTCTCGAACCAAAAAGAATTACCTTATCGATTTTATATTTCTCTGCTAAGGTGTTTATTTCCTCCAGAACCTTTTGCTGAATTCCAAAAGCTGTATCTATATCCCTCTTTTCACCACTTACTTCCCCTATAAAATTTCCTTTTTTGGGAGCCTCTTTGGTCAGCAGGACAACCGTTTCCACATTCCCGGTCCCAGGAAACATATCCACGCAGCACCCCTTCACCACCCGGTACCCGCATTCCTGCAGCCTGCCCAGATCCCGTACCAGGCTGGTAGGCTTACATGAGATATAAACTAAATTTTCCACCCCATATCCGATGATCTTCTCCAAAGCCTTGGGATGGATGCCGTCTCTGGGCGGGTCCAGCACGATCAGGTCCGGCCTGTCGTCAATTTCGTCCACAACCTTCAGCACATCCCCTGCAATAAATTCACAATTATCCAGACCATTTGCTTCCGCATTCCGCCTGGCCGCCTCCACTGCTTCCTCCACAATCTCCACGCCAATCACTTTCTTGGCCACCGGGGCCATGAGCTGGGCAATGGTCCCGGTTCCGCTGTACAGGTCAAAAATCAGCTTGTCCTTCGTTTCCCCCACATAGCTGCGGGCTTTCTCATACAGGACTTCCGCTCCCAGAGAATTGGTCTGGAAAAATGAAAAGGGCGAGATCTGGAACCGGAGTCCCAGCAGTTCTTCCTCAATATAACCCCTGCCGAAACAGATATGCGTCCTGTCGCTCTGCACCACATCCGCCAAAGAATCATTATCTATTTTCAAAATTCCGACGATCTCCCCATCCAGGGGAAGCTCCTGCAAAATCCGGCATAGCTCTTCCATCTCCCGGCTCAGATCCTGCTGGGTAGACGCCACAAGAGCCACCAGAATCTGGCCGGTTTTAACGGCTTTCCGCACCAAAAGATGGCGCAGCACACCGGTATGCTGCAGTTTTCTGTAAAATGGAACCTGTTTCTGCTGAAAAAATCCCAGCACGGTACTGAGGATTTTCCGGAAATCTTCATCCACAATCCTGCACTCTGTCACAGTCACGATATCATGAAAACTCCCCCGTTTGTGCATGCCCAGGGCCAGAGGCCCATCTTTAATTTCATCTCCAAATGAAAATTCCATCTTGTTCCGGTATGCTTCGGGCCGGGGGCTTCCCAGAATCCCCTCCCACTCATAAGGCTGGCAGACTGCACTGTCCAGCAGTTCCTTCACCTGACTTTCCTTAATTCTCAGCTGTTCCTCATAAGGCAGGCTCTGGTACAGGCATCCGCCGCAGCTGCCAAAATGCGGACAGACGCCGCTCTTCTTCTCCGATGGCGACTGCTCCAGCACTTCCAGCAGTTTGCCTTCGCAGGTTCCGCTGCGCTTTTTGGTCAGCATAAACCGGATTTTCTGTCCCGGCAAAGCATTCTTAATAATTATTCTCTGTCCTTCTATTGTCACAATCCCCTTATTAGGAAACTGAATATTTTCTACATAGCCTTCTGAAATCTGTCCTTTTTTCATAACGCTCCCTTATTATATTTAACCTGATATATTTATGTATACAAAACACATTAACGTACTTTCTCCCGCAGGAGACTTCAATCAATAATTTAAAATCCGTTTCCGAAACACACGGCCATCCACGTACAATACCATGACGCACAAGAGCGCCTTATTCAGGCGCTCCGGTCACAGCCTGTGATGAACAGGCACTCTCTTACATTTTCTCTCTGATTTGCTGGATTACTTTTCTGCTTTCTGCTCTGATTCTTCCTCATCTTCAAAGAAGTCGTCGTCAAAGTCGTCTTCGAAATCATCCTCAAAATCCTCCAGATAATCAGGAGTCAGGAAACGGTATACTGCATAAGCGATCGCTGCTACTGCTGCCACAGCGCCGACAATTGCCAGCACCCACACCAGAACATTTTTCTTCTTTTCGTCCTCATTCTTTTTGTTCAGCAGCTCACTCAGCTTGCTGGCCTGAATGATTTCCTCAATCTTATTCATAAATCCGCCCATCCTTTCTGAAATTGCATCTAACTAGGGTTAGTATATCATAGAATGCCCGATTTTACTATCCTAATTTCCTAAAAATTAAATTTTTTTCAACTTAGCGAAGCTGGCAAACATGCTTCGCACACCGCAGCGGTCAAAATTCACGGTCACTTCAAAGTCTTTTTTAGCGTCCTCAATTCTTTCAACTGTTCCCGGGCCGAATTTTATGTGCTTTACGCGGTCCCCTACCTGATAGTCCAATTTATCCATTTTCTGCACCGTAAAGGTTTTCCCAATGGAAGAAGCAGGTGTAACGGGAGATTTCTTCGGAAGGTCAAAGGCTGTAGGAGAGGGCTTTCCATAGGTTTTTGTCCCGAAGCTTTCGGAAGGGCTTCCTCCAAATCCAGCTCCGGCAGCCTTTCCAACTCCAAAGGACGATACAGAAGATTCCTGCTTTCTGCGCTTCTCCTCTTTTCCGTCCTGATATCCGCTCCACTGCCGGTATGTAAGGTTTTCTTTCTGGTCCAGAAGCAATGGCGGAATTTCCTGTAAGAATCTGGAAACCATATTATATCTGGTCTCTCCCCGCACAGTCCGCAGCCGGGCCGCTGTCAGCGTCAGGTGTTCCATAGCTCTGGTGATGCCCACATAGCAGAGTCTCCGTTCTTCTTCCAGATCAGAAGCATCGTCTGATTCAATGGACATATAGCTGGGGAACAGTCCGTCCTCCAGGCCGCACAGATATACCCTGGGGAATTCCAGCCCTTTTGCGCCGTGCAAAGTCATCAGAATCATCCTGTCCGCGTTCTGATCCAGGCTGTCAATATCTGCCACCAGAGCCACTTCTTCCAGAAAACCGCTGAGAGTGGGGGCCTCCGCGCTGTCCTCATAATCAGCCGCTTTACTGATCAGCTCCTCCAGATTCTCCCTGCGCTGCAATGCCTTTTCTTCCTCTTCGTTGGCCTCCAGCTCTTCCAGATAGCCGCTGGTTTCCAGCACAGATTCAATCAACTCATGCACCGGCAGATAATCTGCCTGCGCCCGGAACACCATGATTGTATTAACAAAAGAACGGATTTTTCCGGCTGCCTTCCCCAAAGATGCGATCTGCTCCGCTGCCTGCAGAGCATCAAAAAAACTGAGTTCATGTTCATCCGCATAGGCCGTCACACGCCCCACAGAAGTTTGTCCGATTCCCCGCTTAGGCACATTCAGAATCCGCTGCACTGCAAGGTCGTCCGCACCGTTATCGATGGTTTTCAGATAAGCCAGGATATCCTTGATCTCCTGTCTCTGATAGAAATTTACGCCGCCGATCAGCCGGTAGGGAACGTTGTGGGATACGCAGGCTTCTTCAAATGCGCGGGACTGGGCATTTGTGCGGTAAAGCACAGCGCAGTCCTTATAGCTGCATTCCCCTGCGTTCACCAGCTTCAGCACATCCATGACCACCGCCTCGGCCTCGTCATACCCATTATCGAACTGGCGGAACTTAACCAATTCCCCCGCGCCGTGATCCGTCCACAGCTTTTTCTCTTTTCTCCCTTTATTGTGCCGGATCACCTCATTGGCAGCATCCAGAATATTCTGGGTGGAGCGGTAATTCTGCTCCAGCTTGATCACCCGGGTGTCCGGAAACTCCTGTTCAAAGTTCAGTATATTGGAGATATTCGCTCCCCGGAATTTATAGATGGACTGATCGTCGTCTCCGACCACACAGAGATTCTGATATTTGCGCGCAAGAAGCTGGATGAACTGAAACTGTACTGTATTGGTATCCTGGTACTCATCCACCATGATATACCGGAAACGATTCTGGTAATATTCCAGCACCTCTCCGTTTTCCCGGAACAGCTCCACCGTCTTCACCAGAAGGTCATCAAAATCCAGCGCGTTATTGCTCTTCAGCTGCTTTTGGTATTCCGCATAGATCTTTGCCACTGTGATCTGGCGGTACTCCTCGGTCCGCTGCGCCCTGCGCATCATTTCTTCCGGTGAGATCATATCATTTTTCGCCGCGCTTACCGCCGAAACCATAGCCCGGTCTTTATACATCTTGGGGTCCAGGTCCAGCTTTTTCAGGACCTGGCGCATCAGCGTCTTTTGATCGTCGGAATCATAGATTGTAAAATTGGTATCATATCCCAGAAAATCAATGTGCCTGCGCAAAATACGCACACAGGTGGAATGGAAGGTGGCCACCCAGATACTCTCTGATCCGAAGCCTACCAGTTTATCCACTCTCTCCCGCATTTCATCCGCAGCTTTATTCGTAAAGGTGATGGCCATAATATTCCATGGATTTACACCCTTTTCCTCAATTAAATACGCAATTCTGTGTGTCAGCACTCTGGTTTTGCCAGAACCTGCGCCCGCTAAAATCAGCAGGGGGCCATCTGTATGAAAGACGGCCTCCTGCTGCACGGGGTTCAGGGTATCGTAAATGCTCATCCTGCTCTCCTGTTTTCCTGTCTTTTACCGCATTCTGCGGCAATGCTACACTTAAATCAATTTCTGCCCGCAGTTGGAACAGAATTTCGCTCCGTTTACAGGCGTACCGCAGTTGGGACAGAATTTCGGCCCTGCTCCGGCGGCGGCGCTCTGTCCCTGTTTTGTCTGTCCGGCCATCTGTTCCGCCATCTGGTGCCCCATCATCATGCCCATCTGCATTCCGGCCATGGACGCCGCAGTCTGCCCCGCAGCATTTCCGCCGGGCTTTGTCAGCGCATCCGCCATAGCCATCTGCTGATACCGGCCCAAATCGCCCATCATGGACTGTGCGGCCGCTTTCTTCTGCATTTCCTGAACTTCTTCCGGATAGGAAACGCTCTGGATCTGGAATCCGGTGATCCCAATGCCCAACAGCTGCATCTGCATATCCAGATCCGTACAGATACCGCCGGAAATCTCCGCCGCATTTGCCTGCAGGTTGAAAATGTCCTTTCCTTCCCGGGAAATCCACTTCATCAGCAACTGGTCCACTACAGAAAGCACCCGGGTCTGCACATCCGCTACCCGGTAATCATCTTTTATCCCGGCAATCTTGTCGATCAGAGCCTGATAGTCTGCTACCTTGAACTGAAAGTTGCCGAAAGCGCGCACAGGCATGCCTCCGGGAAGTCCCGGAGCCTGAAGGCTGATGGCATTTTTCGTGCCCCATTTTACAGTAAACTCTCTTGTATTGATAAACAGGACCTCTGCCCGCATGCCGGAATTAAAACCAAATTTAAACCCTTTCAGTGTAGATAAAAACGGCACGATTTCCGATTCGATATCAAAACTGCCTTCATCGGTAAATACGCCTTCGATCTTTCCATTGAACATGAAGATCGCGTCCTGGCCGGGGCGGATGATCAGCTTGCTGCCCCGCTTGATCTCGTCATTATGCCATTTCCAAAAAATCACGTCATCCCGCTGTTCCTGCCATTCCACTACATTGGACAGCTGGCCGCCAAATAATCCCATTTTACTTCCTCCGTATTACTGCAGGCCCATCTTAGCCTTCAATGCCGCCAGCTCCGCATCCACATCAGAATCCGGCGCTGCGTCATATTTCGCTGCCAGATCCTCCACCGGGTCCGCAGAAGAAGAATTATTCAGCTCTGCCATCGCGTTGGCCTGATCCAGCATTTTTTCCGCTTTGGCTTCCATTCTGTCGAAAGCTGACAAACTGTCCGCAGCGCCGCTGACGCTGGAACCGATCTGGTTGATCTTCTCCTGTGCTTTTGCCGCGGCCACTTTTGCCTTAATGGTATCCCTGCGGGCATTCAATGAAGAGATATCGTTTACCAGTTTATCGTGCATCTGGCGCATCTTCACAGCATTGGCCTGTGCAATATCGCTGGCCTGCTGCAAGGCCGCCTGTTTCTGAACCAGCTGGTTCTTCTTCATCAAAAACTGTTTCGCATCAGCTTCATTCCCGGCTACAATCGCCTTTTCCGCATAGCTCTGCATCTTGGCCACTTCAGCAGAACATTCGTCCAGCTCTCTCTTGGCTCTGGTCGCATCCGCCATCACGGAAGCAGTTTCAGCTTTCACTTTGCCCAGATCGGATTCCAGGTTGCGCAGATACTGGTCGATCATTTTTGCCGGGTCCTCCGCACGGTCCAGCAGCGCGTTAATATTAGCTGACATAATGTCCGCAAATCTCTGAATTATTCCCATTTGAAATATCCTCCTTTAATTGTGGGTTGATGGTCAACTTCATGTTTCGTCTATTATAATATATTTCTCAGGGATTGTCACCTAAAATAAATGTGCCTTAAAACATTTCCCCAAACTTCTTTTGTATATGGTGGATATTCCGTAAATATTGTGATAAAATTAATCTTAATACTTGGTTGCGGAACAGGAGGTTTCATATGGGATTTCTGATTATTGCAGTTTCTATTTTTGTTGGGGAGCTTTTCATCAAAAGCGCGTTGGACCGGCCCTGGAAAAAAAGCGGGCCGAAGGAATTGTTTCACGGACGGGTGCGGGTACAGACCGCCAGGAATTATGGACTTGTTATGAACCATTTAGATGAGAATCCGGAACTTCCTGCCTGGATCTCCGGAATTATTTTTATGATATCCCTGATTTTTTATTTTCCCACTCTTTTCAGGAAAAAAGTGGGAAAAGCCCGCCGGCTGGGCGCAGCCCTTCTGCTGGGGGGAGCCGCCAGCAATGTGTATGACCGCTGGCGCCAGGGTTATGTGGTGGATTATTTGACTGTCTGTTGGAAAAAGCTGAAAAAGATCGTGTTTAACTTGTCTGACCTCTGCATATTTGCTGGTACTTTTTTGTTGTTTATTACGGAATTCCGGAATGGAAAGAAGGGGAAGTGATTTTTACTGCATATTGGCTCTGAAGGGAGTCGCGGGGAGACGGCAGAGAAAACTCCGGAGGCTCGATGCCTTACGGCAAATAGCCTCCTCCGTTTTTTCTGCCGTCTCTCTGCCTGGGGCTTTCTGGCCTGGCTGTTTGGGAGAGTTTCTTGTTTTTTTGCAGCGCAAAAGCAGAAGTGCAAAATCGTAATTGGGTGAAAAAGAAAGCTGCTTTGTGAAGATTTTTCAATCGTTCCCGCGGCAGCTTTTTTGTATCATTTTTATTCTGGGAGTCGGAGCAAACGTCTTATATGTCCTGATAAAGGTTAACAGATATCGCCGTAAAGTGGCTTAAATATAGGTTTTCTCATTCAACAAGATTCTACTTCTAAATTTAATTCTTTAAGAAATTTAATCATATCAGACTTAGCTCCATTTTTGCTTTTATGAGTTTCAATGTAATATCCATCAAAAATTATAGGAGCAAAAAATGCTTTTCCATTGATATGTTTACCGTCTTTATTTTGTAAATATCGTTTACTTCCAGTTTTAAATGGAATCAGTTGTTCAAATCCAATATCGTTTTCAGTAAGGTAGTCAAAAATACCACGGTAAAATGATTTGACTGTATTCGCCTCTATTTTTAAATTGTAAAAAATTTAAATATCATCCTCTTTGTGTTCTTTCCCCATCTTCTCCTGTTCTTTTACCGCCTCGTCTATCGCTTCTTTCTGTACCAGCCGGAACAAAGTCGCTTCTGTTTTGGACAGTTTCAGGCTCAGTCCCAGGCATTTCACAATAATCAGCAGCAGAATAAACAGGTATACGAAGTTTACCGGCGACTGAATGCCGATGAGCTCGGCGCAGAGCGTGGGCAGCCCTGGGAAAAGTCCGAAGCAGAAGATAATCAGAGAAAACAGAATCCAGAAAATGGAATCTTCAATACGCATCTTGGAATGTCTGATCTTACCCAACACATACCCTGCGAAAGCAACAGAACCTAAAATTAAGATGATTCTCAGCACTACACTCATTTGTTTTTCCTCTCTTTTTTCACTTCCGGAATGCCTGTATGAAAATAATGGAGATTGCCATTCGCAGCATATATCCCATGGACTTCCAGGGATTCAGATAGCTCTCTCCCGCAATCCGCTCCGCCATCTCCACCTGCACCTCGGAAACCCTGGCCCCTGTCTTGATCAGATAAGAAATCGTATCCGGTTCCGGTCCAAAATTGAAGTTATGGACAAATTTCTCGATAGTAGCCCGGCTGAACACTCTCATGCCCGAAGTGGGGTCTTTTATCCTGACCCGGGACACCAGAAAAATGCAGGCTGAAATAATGCTGCTTCCCAGCATCCGCAGGCTCTTGTTCTTCTTCTGCGTCACAAACCGGGAACCGATCACCACATCCAGCCCCTTGTCCAGTTCCTGCACCAGGCTGTCCACATACTGGGCCAGGTGCTGCCCATCCGCGTCAAACTGAAGCGCAGCATCATATCCCTGCTGATAGGCATACAAAAACCCTGCCTGGATCGCTCCTGTCAACCCCAGGTTCACCGGAAGATCCAGAAGGCTAAAACCGTTTTCCCGGCAGAGCTGGGCAGTATGGTCTGAGGACCCGTCGTTTACCACCACATAATCATAATCCGGGCAGGTCTCTTCCAGCCCCCGCACCACCCGCACAATATTTTCTTCTTCATTATAGGCCGGAATAATTATCAGTACATTCGATTTTTTACTCATAGTTCATTGCTCTTTTCACTGGTTGAATAAATTTTTGTAATCAGTTTCGCTACAGGACCGGGCCAGAATTTCCGGAACATCTGATAGTCCTCCTCTGAACGCTGGTTATCCTGAATGATATTGGAAGTTTCAGAACCGGAATGAATTCTATGGGCCATCAGCGCCTGGGGAATGTATACAAATTGTCCCTTCCGCCTGGATATTCTTTCCCATGCCTCCCAATCCTCATTGCTGCGGAAACCTGTGGTGAATATGACCTCCGGCAGGTTTTCTCTGGCAAATGTGACAGATGGACAACAGATGCATGATCCCATAGAGAGGACTCTGCGCCTGACCCAGATGCGGTTCTGAAAGGCTTTCAGCCGCAGCGGCGACAGCATTAATCGCTTCACCCGGAGCAGTGTATTTTTTAATACAAATTTCCCATCCCGCAGTTCGCAGTAATCACAAAACGCGATCAGCGGGAGCTTTGACCTTTCCATTGCGGCCAGTACAGTTTCCGCATACTTTTTCATATAAATATCATCCTGATGCGCGATCGTCACATATGGTGTACTGACCTGGCTGTATGCGAAATTCCAGTCCTGCACAATCCCATGCTCCCCTTTATTTACTGCCACCGGAATATGATATTTTTCCGCCAGACCTTCAATCATTGGATTCGGCGTGGAAGTTGCGAGCAGTATTTTGCTGCGCACTGTCTGATTTTTCAAAGACCTGATACATTCCTCCAGGTACTCGCTCTCCTGATAAGCGCAGATCACAAATGTATGCTGATTTGTTTTATCTGTCATTATTCTGTCTGCCTCTTTTTCCAAAATTTCAATATCTCTACTATAAATAAAAACATTCGGGCTGTCAAGCTGTTCTTCCTCTGGAGGGTTTTGCTGCAGGGGGAATGCTGTTTCCTATGTGAAAAAATCTCGCTCGTGGGATTCCCCGCCTATGGCGTGTTGCTTTAGCGACGTGATTCCTCACATCGCAGTGCGATACCCCGGAGGGTTTTGTTGCATGGGGAACACAGTTTCCTATGCAATAAAAAGCGGCAGCCGCCACACTGGCTACGCTGCCGCTTACATTTCCTGCATATTACTTATTTGAAAAAACCTCTTTTTTTCTTAGGCTCTTCTGCGCTCTTTTCGCCCATGGCTTCCGCATAGCAGCGGAGCGCCTCCTTCTGCTCTTCGTTCATCCTGGTCGGTACCTGTACCACCAGCGTCACATAGTGGTCACCCCGGACCTGCCTGTTTCTGAGAGAAGGCACGCCTTTCCCCTTCAGCCGGACCTTGGTGTCTGTCTGCGTTCCAGGCTTGATATCGTATTCCACTTCTCCGTCCACTGTCTGAATTCTCAGAGGACCGCCCAAAGCCGCCTGTGCAAAAGAAATCGGCACTGTGGAGAAGATATTGTATTCCTGACGTTTGAAAATCGGATGCTGGGACACCATCACTTCAACCAAAAGGTCTCCCCTTTCTCCTCCGTTCACTCCAGGTTCGCCCTTGCCGCGGATGCGGATGCTCTGCCCATTGTCGATGCCCGCCGGAACAGAAACCTGAATCTTCTTTTTTGCCTGGGTATAGCCTGTTCCATAACAATGAGAACATTTCTCTTTAATGATGGTTCCTGTACCATTGCAGTCCGGGCAGGTCTGTACATTTCGAACCATACCAAAAATAGACTGCTGCGTATAAGTAACCTGGCCTTTTCCGCCGCACTTGGTACAGGTCACCGGAGAAGTCCCCGGTTTTGCGCCGGTGCCGTGGCATTGCTCGCAAGTGTCCTTCAGGTTCAGCTCCAGCTCTTTTTCTGTGCCAAAAACAGCTTCTTCAAATGTAATCCGCACACTGGCCCGCAGGTTTGCGCCCTTCATAGGACCATTGTTCCTGCGGCCGCGGCCGCCTCCGCCAAAGAAATCGCCGAATATATCGCCGAATATGTCCCCCATATCTGCGCCGCTGAAATCAAAGCCGCCAAACCCTCCGGCTCCGCCGGCCGCGCCGTCAAAGGCCGCATGTCCGAACTGGTCATACTGCTGGCGCTTCTGCGGGTCGCTGAGCACGCTATAGGCTTCTGAGGCCTCTTTAAATTTTTCCGCAGCCACTGCATCCCCCGGGTTTGCATCGGGATGGTACTTCTTCGCCAGCTGTCTGTATGCTTTTTTCAGATCGGCGTCGGTGGCATTTTTCGGCACACCCAGCACCTCATAATAATCTCTTTTATCTGCCATGGATACCCCTTCCTGTCTGTTCTTTCAAGCAAGTTCCCGCGACGCCTCTTTTTACAACAGCATGGCAATACTCCCGGAGCGTTTTCACGCCCCTGGAGTATGCGGATTCAGAAACTATGCTTTGAATATTAAACCTCTTTGTAATCGCCGTCCACAACATCATCAGACTGATAGCTGCCGCCTGCGCCCGCATTTGCGTCGGGGCCCGGGCCTGCCTGACCCTGTGTCTGTTCATACATCTTAGCGAACAGTTTCTGGGCGCTGTTCATCAGGGTTTCCTTCTTTTCCTTTATCTCAGCGACTTCTGCATCGCTCATATTTTCAGGATTGGTCTTTCCAATCAGTTCTTTCAGCGCGTTCAGGTCCGCTTCCACCGCTGCTTTATCCGCAGCATCCAGCTTATCGCCGGCTTCTTCCATTGCCTTTTCGGTCTGGAATACCATGGAATCCGCTTCGTTGCGGGCGTCAATCGCTTCTTTGCGCTTCTTGTCCTGCGCTTCATATTCCGCTGCTTCCTTCACCGCCCGCTCGATGTCTGAATCAGACATATTTGAGCCGGATGTGATGGTAATATGCTGTTCCTTGCCGGTTCCCAGATCTTTTGCGGAAACATTCACAATACCATTTGCGTCGATATCAAATGTCACCTCGATCTGAGGAACACCGCGCCTTGCAGGCGGAATACCGTCCAGACGGAACTGGCCCAGGCTCTTGTTATCTCTCGCAAACTGTCTCTCACCCTGCACCACATTGATATCCACAGCAGTCTGGTTATCGGCAGCAGTGGAGAAGATCTGGCTCTTCTTGGTAGGAATGGTTGTATTTCTTTCAATCAGTCTGGTAGCGATGCCGCCCATGGTCTCAATGGACAGAGACAGCGGGGTTACATCCAGCAGCAGGATATCGCCTGCGCCTGCGTCGCCTGCCAGCTTGCCGCCCTGGACAGCCGCGCCGATCGCCACACACTCGTCAGGGTTCAGGCTCTTGGAAGGCTCCTGGCCTGTCAGCTGTTTTACTTTATCCTGCGCGGAAAGCATACGGGTGGAACCGCCCACCAGCAGCACCTTGCCCAGTTCAGATGCTGTAATTCCTGCATCTCTCAGTGCATTCTGTACCGGGATAGCGGTACGCTCGATCAGATCTCTGGTCAGTTCGTCAAACTTCGCCCTGGTCAGATTCATATCCAGATGCTTGGGGCCTTCTGCCGTAGCTGTGATAAAGGGCAGGTTGATATTTGTTGTCGTAGCGCTGGACAGCTCTTTCTTTGCCTTCTCAGCCGCCTCTTTCAGCCTCTGCATGGCCATCTTGTCTCCGGACAGATCAACGCCTTCTGTTTTCTTGAATTCATCTACCATCCACTGGGTAACGCGGCTGTCAAAATCATCGCCGCCCAGGTGGGTATCTCCGTTGGTGGAAAGCACTTCGATTACGCCGTCGCCGATTTCAATGATGGACACATCAAATGTGCCGCCGCCCAGATCATATACCATGATCTTCTGCTCTTTCTCATTATCCAGTCCATAAGCCAGAGCTGCCGCTGTAGGTTCGTTAATAATACGCTTTACATCCAGGCCCGCGATCTTGCCCGCGTCCTTGGTCGCCTGGCGCTGTGCGTCGTTGAAGTATGCCGGAACTGTAATCACAGCCTCTGTCACCTTCTCCCCTAAATAAGCCTCTGCGTCCGCCTTCAGCTTCTGAAGGATCATCGCGGAAATCTCCTGGGGAGAATACTTCTTACTGTCGATTTCCACCTTATAATCGCTGCCGATATGGCGCTTAATGGATGAAACTGTTTTATCTGCATTGGTCACTGCCTGACGCTTTGCGGGTTCGCCGACCAGACGTTCACCAGTCTTGGAAAATGCCACAACAGACGGTGTTGTCCTTGCGCCTTCTGTATTTGCGATTACCACCGGCTTGCCGCCTTCCATAACCGCTACGCAGGAATTTGTTGTACCCAAGTCAATACCAATGATCTTTCCCATGATTTTGTCCTCCTGAACTATATTGAATGTGTTTGTGTACGGTATCATTTATCATCACGGCGCTCATCGCCGGTGATTTCTTGTTTCATAGGAAACTTCGTTCCCTATGAAGCCAATCCCTCCGGGGGATGCGCACTGCGGCGTAAGGAATCACGCCGCTAAAGCGACACGCCGCCGGCGGGGAATCCCGCGAGCGGGATTCTTTTTCAATTCGCTACCTTTACCATGCTGTGGCGCACCACAGATCCCCGGTAGGTATAGCCTTTCTGGAATTCCTCGGCAATGATATTGTCGCCCAGCTCTTCATCCTCCACATGCATCACCGCATTGTGCAGATTGGGGTCGAATTCCTTTCCCACAGCTTCTATGGGCGCCACTTCCAGGTCTTCCAGCGTCTTCATCAGCTGTTTATATATCTTATCCATGCCTTCGGCAAAGGGATTCGCCTTCTCATCCTCAGGCACAGTTGCCAGCCCGCGTTCAAAGTTATCCACAACCGGAAGGATCTTCTCGATGATGCTGCGGGCTCCCACTTCATACATCGCCGTCTTTTCCTTCTCCGTGCGCTTGCGGTAATTGTCGAATTCCGCCATACTCCGCTTCAGACGGTCTGTCAGATCTTCGATCTGCTCATCCTTTTTATCTTTCTTATCCTTCTTCCTGCCGAAAATCCCTTTTTTCTCAGGCACGTCTTCTGCATCCTCTTCTGCCTGGACGGTCTCCTCTTCCTCTGCATCCTCTGCCGCAGAATCCTTTCCTGCGGCGTCCGCAGCTTCTTCCGCCTGCTTTGCGTCCGCATCCTCCAGAATCTCGTCTATAATATCCTTTTCTTCTGCCACGGTATACCTGCCTTTCTATTGGTTCTTTTTATAGATGGAATCCAATTGTTCTTTAACTGTCTTCAGCGTTCCCACCACTTTTTCATAGTCCATCCGCTTCGGGCCTACAATACCGATGGTTCCGCGCATACCCTCGCCCAGATCATAGTTTGCAGTCACCACGCTGCAGTCCTTCATGGCTTCCGCCGGAGTTTCTTCCCCGATATAGATCTGAATCCCTGTATTTTCTGAATCCTGCTGCAGGGTTTCGTTCAGCAGCTCTGCCAGCTGCTGTTTTTCTTCAAAAGCGCCCAACAGTTCACTGGCTTTCTGGCCGTCGCTCAATTCCGGATATTTGAAGATATTCGTGGCTCCGCTGGTATAAATCTGAGGATGTTCCTCATCCAGCCTGATCGCATTGGCCACTGCTTCCAGCACGGCCCCTACTATTCCACTGTGGTCACCTGCGGCCTCTTTTAGTCTGGTAATCACTTCCAGATTAATCTGCTCAATGGAAAGCCCGTTCAACGCGCTGTTCAGCAGCACATTCAGGGACAGCAGCTCTTCCTGGGAGATTTCCTCACAGATATCCAGGATTGTGTTTTTCACCACATTGCCATCGATCACGATGACTGTCAGCAGCTTACCGCCTTCCATCCTGGAAAGCTGAATGAACTTCAGCTTGCTCCCCCGGTATCTGGGGGCTGAAATCATAGTGGCATAATTGGTGTTGGCTGCCAGCAGCCTGGCCATCTGACTCAGCAGCACCTCCACCCGGTCCACCCGCTGGATCATCAGCTCCTTCATATCAGAAATTTCTCTGTCCTTCTCCTCCATCATCTGATCCACATAAAGGCGATACCCCTTATCTGAAGGGATCCGCCCTGCGGAAGTGTGAGGCTGAAGAATCAGGCCCAGCTCTTCCAAATCTGCCATTTCGTTGCGGATGGTGGCGGAGCTGAGATTCAGGTCTGCATATTTGGAAATGGTCCTGGAACCCACCGGCTCCCCTGTGTCCAGATATGTGCGGATAATCGCTTTCAGGATCTTCATCTTGCGGTCATCCAGATTCATTCTCCGTCGCCTCCTTTTTTATTAGCACTCGAACTTATTGAGTGCTAATATCTATATGATAAGATAGCACTGCCGCTCTTCTTTGTCAACACTTTTCGCGATTTTTTTTCTAAAGAAATCATAAACATTATAAAATGCAAAATTGTTCTAAAAATGAGATGAAATAGTCAATATCAGACTGGTTTTTCTTTTACCCATCCTCCGGCACAATGATATAATATATAGAAAATAAACTCAGGGCAAGATTCTTCTGTGAAAGAAAAAGAAAGGCAGCATCATGCAATCCATGTTCACTACCAAAGATTTAAAAAAACTGATTATTCCGCTGATCATCGAACAGCTGCTGGGCGTTACAGTAGGCATGGCGGACATCGTCATGGTTTCGGCCGCAGGTGAAGCTGCAGTATCAGGAATTTCTCTGGTGGACACGATCAATATTCTATTGATTCAGGTTTTTTCCGCTATGGCTACCGGCGGGGCGGTCATTTCGGCTCAGTATATCGGCCGCCGGGACCAGGCCGGGGCATCCCGGAGCGCGGACCAGCTCATGCTTTCTGTTACGGTCCTGGCAATTATCATCTCTGCGGCGGCATTGGCCGGCAACCGATATATTCTTCAGGGTATCTATGGGAATATCGGAACGGATGTTATGGACAACGCTGTTACATATTTCTATCTCACCGCACTGTCCTTCCCTTTTCTGGGAATTTACAATGCCGGGGCCGCACTGTGCAGATCCATGGGGAATTCCAAGGTTTCCATGAAAATCTCCTTTGTCATGAATCTTTTGAATATCTGCGGCAATATGCTGCTGATTTACGGGCTGCATATGGGTTCCGCAGGCGCTGGCGTCTCAACGCTGACCTCCCGTCTGGCAGCCGCCGTACTGATGTATCTTGTGATACATAATCAGGATTCTCTGATTCATCTGAGCCGCCGCCTGGTCTGGAAACCGGATTTTAAAATGATCCGGGAGATACTGGCAATCGGTATCCCCGCCGGCCTGGAAAACAGTATTTTCCAAATCGGAAAACTGCTTCTCTCCAGCCTAGTATCCACTTTTGGAACCGCTGCCATCGCTGCCAATGCCGTCACCGGTTCTGTGGCAGGCCTCCAGTGCATCACCGGTTCCGCTATGGGCCTGGCTCTCATCACCGTGGTCGGGCAATGTGTCGGAGCAGGATGTCTGGAAGAGGCTACGAGATATGTGAAAAAATTCCTGAAACTGGTGTATATCAGTATGGGACTGATCAATCTGTCGGTAATCCTATTTATCCCGGGAATCGTTGGTCTGTTTTCTCTGTCGCCCGAAGCCCAGGAGCTAGCGAAAACCATGATGTTCATCCACGGCGCTGGCTGTATCCTGATCTGGCCCGCATCCTTTGTCCTTCCAAACGCCATGCGGGCCGCAGGCGACGCCAAATTTCCGATGGTGGTTTCCGTCGTCCTGATGTGGGTCTGCCGGATCGGTATGGCCTATGTTTTCGCCATTGCGTTCGATTTTGAAGCAGTGGGCGTATGGCTGGCTATGATGGTGGACTGGACCTTCCGTGCCATAATCTTCCTGCATCGGATTTACAGCGGCAAATGGCTGAAAAAAGCGGCCGGGAATCATCAGGCAAATTGATGCTTCCGGCCGCCGGTTTTGCAGTTATTTTCTTCCCAGATAATGCTGGAGCAATTCTCCCAGCCTGGCGTCTTTCCAGTTCTTCTGCATCACGATCACAGTCATTCCGATAATTCCCAGGCAGACTCCCGGCGTTCTCCCCAGCAGCCAGGTACATACTGCATAGAGATTCAAAACACCGAATGCATACACGCTCCTGCGTTCATTTGGTTTTATGGACCGCATCGAAGAAAAAATTATGTACGAAGCCGCCAGAATCAGCACATGCCACTGCAGGGGCAGTAATCCCAGCAGGACGCCAAAGCTGACTGCAATCGCCTTTCCGCCTGAAAAATGCCGCATGATGGAGTAGGCATGCCCTGCCACTGGCGCCAGCAGCACCAGGCCGAACCAGGGATTCCTGATATCCAGAAAGGGCACTGCATAAGAAATCACCAGATAGCCCTTTGCAATATCACATAGCAGACAGATACCGCCCACCACAGGACCGGTTTCTTTAATCGCGTTAAAAGCCCCGGGATTACGGTCCGGACTGCTGTCGGTCACATCCACATGCTTCAGGCATTTCGGAATATAATAGCTGAACAGAACGCCGCCTGCCAGATAGCCCAGCGCTATAAATATCAGATAATTATTCTGCAGCATTTCTCTGACCCATTCCCTCATGGCTTTCCTCCTTTTGTCTTCTCATCCGTCCAGCGCCTGCTGAATATAATCGCAGATGCGGGCCGCTCCATTCTTTGGGATTTCCCTTCTCTGCGCTTCCATCATATTCACGCGCAGCTCTGAACATTCAGCCAGCTGCCAGGCAAGCGCGGCAGCCTGCTTTTCATCTTTCGCTTCCACAGACATTCCTCTTGCGGAAAAAAACTGTACATTTGCCGTCTCACACCCTGGTATCGGCGCAGAATGCACCAGCGGCACTTCCCGCACCGCAGCCTCTGTCGTAGTCAGGCCGCCGGGTTTCGTGATCAGCACATCACAAGCATCCATATAGCTTGCCGCCTGCTCTGTATAATCTACTATTTCTACCCGGCCGTCCCCTGCAAAATCTCCTCTCAGTCGGTTTTTCAGCGTTTCATTGTTCCCGCCCAGCACGTATATTCTGGTTTTGGAACTCCCTTTTTTCAACAATTCCCGGACAGTATCCGCCAGATGCCCGAATCCCATGCTTCCCGACATCAGAGTGAACACATAATCCGCATCCGCACACCCCAGCCTCTTTCTGGCCTCTCCTGTTTTCCGTTCTCCCTGAAACTGCCGGGACACCGGAATGCCGGAAGCCACCAGCCGTTCCACAGGAATTCCCTTTCCGGAAAATTCCTCTGTCAGATCAGAATGAGGAATAAAGTATACGTCCATCCGCGTTTCTTCCCAGAAAGGAATGCTGGCATAATCGGTAGCCACTGCAAAGCAGGGAATACGAAGTCCATAATGGCTGCGCAGATAGGTCATGGTTTCAGCCGGAAACAGATGGGGCGCAACCACACAGTCAAACCCTTTTCTCTCAATATACTCTTTCAGATTTTTGGCGCACAGGGCATTGGCCCAGTAAACCGGAGAGTGGATTTTGGCATTGCTGATGAAGGCGCCCACATGATAAATACACCCGAACGCCTTCGGCGCCTTCGTGGTAACACTCACGTAAATCCGCGAAGCGGTTCTGGAACTGCGTTCCCGCTTCATCGCCAGCATATCCCGCATTTCGCAGGCAATCCCCCTCCGCTCCAGCTCTTCCTTGACCGCCCTGCCCGCAGCGTTATGCCCCTGCCCTGTATTGCAGGAAAGAATCAATACATTCATCGTGTTTCCTTTCCGCCGCCGTATTCTGATTATTTTTCTTTCAGAATTTCTTCCAGAGCTTCGTAAAGCCGCTCCATCTGGTCTTCTGTTCCAATGGTAATTCTCAGCCAGCCTGAGATCCTGGGCCTGTCCCAGTGGCGCACATAAATTTCCCGCTCCTTCAGTTTGCTGAAAATCTCACCGGCGTCTTTTTCAGGGTGGTGGACAAACAGGAAGTTGGCCTGGGAATCCGGAAAAATAAATCCCAAAGAAGCCATCCGCTCTTTTGCTTTTTCTCTGGTGCGGATAATACGCTCAACAGTCTCCCGGAAGTAGGCTTTGTCCCGGACTGCCTGTACCCCCAGGCGCAGAGAGGTGCGGTTCATCGTATAGGAATTGTAGGATTCCTTCACGTCCTTCATGGCCTGGATCAGCCTGGGGGAACCGCAGGCAAAGCCAATACGCATGCCGGCCATGGAACGGGATTTTGAAAAAGTCTGGACCACCAGAAGATTTTCATATTTCTTCAGCAATGGAAGCGCTGATTCTTCCGCAAAATCCACATAGGCTTCATCTATAATAACCACAGAATCCTGATTGTGCGCCACGATATCCTCCACATCTTTCAGTGGCAGAAACAAAGAGGTGGGCGCATTGGGATTCGGAAATATGATTCCTCCGTTTTCTCTGTAATAGTCCTCTTTTCTGATCCGGAACTCCTCATCCAGCGCAGGCCGTTCAAAAGGTATCCTGAACAGATCCGCCCACACGTCATAAAATGAATACGTAATATCAGGAAACAGCACCGGCCTGTCTGAATTGAAAAAGGTCAGAAACGCCATGGCCAGCACATCGTCAGAACCGACTCCCACAAATATCTGCCCATCCTCAAGCCCATAACAGGCAGCCAGCTCATGGGCCAGTTCCCGGCAGGACGGGTCCGGATACAGGCGCAGGCTTTCCGCGTCAAAATCCCTGCAGGCCGCCTGCACCCCAGGCGCAGGCGGATAAGGGTTTTCATTTGTATTCAGCTTTATCATTTTCGGGCTGTCCGGCTGTTCCCCCGGAACATATGGCTCCACCCGCCGGATATTTTTTTCCCATGCTCTCATGTCATGCCTCCGGCTTCAGGCCATAGTCCTCTGCCAGAGCGCTGAAGGCCGGCAGAGAATTTTGAATTGTCTCGTAGGAAACACAATATGCGATTCTGACATATCCCGGGCAGGCAAAAGAGCTTCCGGGCACAATCAGAATATGTTTTTCCTTAGCTTTTGCACAAAACGCTTTTTCATCCTCTTCAGGAGACTTTACAAACAGATAGAACGCGCCCTGGGGTTTGATACATTCAAATCCGTAGGAGCGGAGGCTCTGGTACAGCAGGTTTCTGTTTCTGTCATAAGCTTCCACATCTGTTCTGGCGTCCACGCAGCGGGCGATCACACGCTGCATCAGGGAAGGCGCGTTCACAGAGCCGATCACCCGGTTTGCAATGCCCAGTGCGGCCAGCACCTTCCCGCTGTCCTCCATCTCATCAGGCACCACCACATAACCGATCCTTTCTCCCGGCAGGGACAGGGATTTGCTGTAGGAATACCCCACAAAGGTATTGGCATAGTATTTCGTCAGATAAGGCACTTCCACCCCGTCATACGCAAGTTCCCTGTAGGGTTCATCGGATACCAGGAATATGGGATGGCCGTATTCTTTCTGCTTTCTGTCCATAATAGCAGCCAATTCTTTTACTGTATCCTCAGAATACACCACGCCGGTGGGATTATGAGGAGAATTTACAATAACTGCTCTTGTCTTTTCACTGATCTTTGCTTCAAATTCAGCCAGGTTGGGCTGGAAAGTAGCGGTGTCTGGAGAGATAACCGTAAGCCTTCCGTCGAAATTGCGCACATAATTGCCGTATTCCAGGAAATACGGTGCAAAAACCACCACTTCTTCCCCGGGATTCAGGATCGTTTTCAGAATGATATTCAGCCCGCTGGCCGCGCCGCATACCATCACCAGATTTTTACCCGCAAAGGAAGTGCCGAATCTCCTGTTCAGGGACTCTGCGATGGTTTGACGGACATCCTCGTACCCGGCGTTGCTCATATAACCATGAACAAATACAGGGTCTTCTTCGTTAAGAATATCCACCAGGGCCTGTTTCACGCACTCCGGTGCTGGCACATTGGGATTTCCCAGGCTGAAATCATATACGTTTTCACTGCCAAACTCGGCAGCCATCTTTTTTCCTTCTTCAAACATCATCCGGATGGCGGAATTGTTCTCCACCAGCGGTTTCATTCTGTCAGCAATCATTTTTTGTTTCCTCCCGGCTGTATTTTGTTGTTATAGAGCTGCGAGCACCTCTGATACCTGCTCCACCTTTTCTCTGCAAATCTCATCCGTGGCAGCTTCCACCATGACGCGCACATAAGGCTCTGTGCCGCTGGGACGTACCAGAATTCTGCCCTCATCGCCCAGCTCCTCCGTTACTTTCTGTACGGCCGCCTGCACCCGCGCATCCTCCAGCGCCGCCTTTTTATCCGGCACAGTCACATTTTTCAGCAGCTGCGGGTAAATATGAACCGGCTCCGCCAGCTTGCTCATAGGCTGCTTCTTCTCCAGCATCACTTCCATCAGCTTCAGAGAGGTCAGAATGCCGTCCCCTGTGGTAGCGTACTTGCTGAAAATGATATGGCCGGATTCCTCGCCGCCGATACGGTGGCCGTTCTGAACCATATTTTCATATACATATTTATCGCCTACGGCAGTCTTTTCATAATTGACGCCGATGGCGTCAAACGCTTTATAAAGTCCCAGATTGGACATAACTGTGGTCACCACTGTATTATTTGTCAGTTGGCCCTGTTCTTTCATGTAAGCGCCGCACACATAGAGGATCAGATCGCCTGTAATAATCCGGCCCTTGTCATCCACCGCCTGGCAGCGGTCCGCGTCCCCGTCATAAGCGAAGCCGATATCCAGCCCGTTCTCCACCACATATTTCTGAAGATGCTCGATATGTGTGGAACCGCAGTCAGTGTTGATATTCAGCCCGTCCGGATCACAATTGATCACATGAGTATCCGCGCCCAGGGCGTCAAACACGCTCTTGGCAATCGCAAACGCGCTCCCGTTAGCACAATCCAGCCCTACCTTCTTGCCCTTAAAGGAACGGGTAGCCAGGGAAATCAGATAGCCGATATAACGGTTCCGGCCGGCGGAGTAATCCGTGGTGCGCCCGATCTTATCTCTGGTCGCCATGGGAATCTCACCAAAATCTCCGTCGATATAGCTCTCGATCTGATTCTCAACCTCTCCGTTCATCTTTTCGCCCGTGCCGCTGATTATCTTGATCCCATTGTCATAGAACGGGTTATGGCTGGCAGTGATCATGATCCCGCAGTCAAAGTCTTCACTGCGCACCACATAGCTGACGCTGGGTGTGGTGGTAACATGCAGAAGGTACACATCCGCGCCGGATGCGGTCAGCCCCGCCACAAGAGAATACTCAAACATATAGCTGCTTCTTCTGGTGTCTTTTCCGATCACAATGCGAGCCCGGTCTTTCCGGTCTTTGCTGAAATAGTAGCCCAAAAAGCGCCCTACCTTATATGCATGCTCTACTGTCAGCGTTACATTTGCTTCCCCGCGGAAGCCGTCTGTTCCGAAATACTTACCCATCTTTCAACTCTCCCTCTTTTTCATAATTTTAGTTGCACAACCCGGTTATTTACCCGGGCGGATTTCTTTTAAATACCGGCCCAACGCGTTCTGCCAGGAAGGCAAGCGTGAAAAACCATTTTCCTCCAGCTTATCTTTACTCATACGGCTGTTGGACGGGCGTTTGGCTTTTGCCGGGAACTCTTCGGCTTTAACCGGCGTCACTTTTACCTGGCTCATCCCTGCCTGCCGGAAAATCTCGCAGGCGAACTCATACCAGCTGCACAGCCCTTCATTGGTCGCATGGTAGATACCGTATTTGTCGCTCTCCGCCATATCCACCAGCAGCACTGCCAGATCGTAAGTATAAGTAGGGGAACCGATCTGATCATCCACTACGCTGACACAGCCCCTCTCCTCGCCCAGACGGAGCATGGTCTTGATGAAATTTTTTCCGTTTACGCCGAACACCCAGGCAATTCTGACAATAAAATATTTTTCCAGATATTTTTGGACCGCCAGTTCCCCCTCATATTTGGACTGTCCGTATACATTCAGGGGATGGCGCTGGTCATCCGGCTGCCAGGGACGCTCTCCCTCACCGTCAAACACATAGTCCGTGCTGATATAGATCATCTTCAAATCCAAATCCCCGCATACCCGGGCAATATTCTCCGTCCCCTGCGCGTTCACCTTCATACACACGTCCGGATTATCTTCAGCAGCATCTACTGCAGTATATGCAGCACAGTGGATTACCGCTTCCACCCGGGACTCTGTGATCACCCGTTCAACCGCAGATGCATCAGTGATGTCCATTTCCTCCACGTCCACACCCACTGCTTCTATTCCCCGCTTCGCGCATTCATTCATCACGTCAAAGCCCAGCTGGCCCTTGACGCCGGTCACCAATACTCTCATTCTATTCTCCTTCTGCCCTCCGGCTTCCCCCGGAATTATCAAAAGGGGCGGCCGCATTCCTGCAGCAGCCCCACCCCGGTCTTATAAACGGTTTCCGTACATGTTCTCAAAATAGTTTGCGTACTCGCCGCTGATAATATGCTTCCACCAGTCTTCATTATCCAGATACCACTGAATCGTCTGCTGTATGCCGGTATCAAACGTATACTTCGGCTTCCAGCCCAGCTCTGTTTCCAGCTTGGTAGGATCAATGGCGTAACGCCTGTCGTGGCCCGGGCGGTCGCTGACAAACTTGATCAGGCTTTCCGGCTTGTTCAAAGCCTTCAGAATCGTCTTCACCACTTCCAGATTGGTGCGTTCATTATGTCCGCCCACATTATAAACCTCTCCAACCCTTCCATTACGGATGATCAGGTCAATGGCCTCGCAGTGATCAGAAACATGCAGCCAGTCCCTGACATTGGCGCCGTTTCCATATACAGGCAGCTCTTCATCTGCCAGGGCTCGGCTGATCATCAGGGGGATCAGCTTTTCGGGAAAATGGTACGGGCCATAGTTATTGGAACATCTGGAAATTGTCACCGGCAGCCCGAACGTCCTGTAATACGCCAGCACAAACAGGTCGGCGCTGGCCTTGGAGGAAGAATAAGGGCTGGAGGTGTGCAGCGGAGTATCTTCTGTGAAAAACAGGTCGGGCCTGTCCAGAGGCAGGTCTCCGTACACTTCATCAGTGGAAACCTGATGGTACCGCTTTACCCCGTATTCTTTGGATGCGTCCAGCAGCGTGGTGGTTCCCAGCACGTTAGTCTGCACAAAAATACCCGGGTCTGTGATGGAACGGTCCACATGGCTCTCCGCGGCGAAGTTCACAACAATGTCAAATTTCTCTTTCTCAAACAGGTCCATAATAAAGGGCCTGTCGGCGATATCGCCTTTTACAAATTTATAATTCGGCTTATTCTCCACCGGCTTCAGCGTCTCCAGATTGCCCGCATAAGTCAGCAGGTCCAAGTTCACAATCTGATCCTCCGGATATTGATTCACCATATGGTGTACAAAATTGCCGCCGATAAAACCGGCTCCGCCAGTCACTAAAATTTTCATCTCTGAATCTCCTTTATGCGCTGTTACAGAAACCTCAGGTTCAAAACAGCTTATCAATATACTTTCCGTCCATCACATCTTTCAGGTAGGCTCCATACTGGTTCTTCTTATAGATTTCATACGTAGCCGCCATCTGTTCCCTGCCGATCCATCCCTGCAGATAGGCGATTTCCTCCAGGCAGGCGATCTTGCGGTGCTGATGCGTTTCCACAGTTTTCACAAAGTTCGTGGCGTCCACCAGAGATTCATGGGTTCCGGTATCCAGCCAGGTAAAGCCCTGGCCCAGAAGCTCCACATTCAGCTCTCCCGCCTCCAGATAAATCCTGTTCAGGTCTGTGATTTCCAGCTCTCCTCTGGCGGAAGGCTTCAGATTCCTGGCATACTCCACCACTTTATTATCGTAAAAATACAGGCCGGTCACGCAGTAATTGGACTTGGGATGAGCAGGCTTCTCCTCAATGGAAACCGCCTTGCCGTGCCGGTCGAACTCCACAATGCCGAAGCGTTCCGGATCGTCCACATAGTAGCCGAACACTGTGGCTCCATGGGGCTGGTTTGCCGCGGTCTCCAGACGTTTCTTCAGGCCATGGCCGTGGAAGATGTTGTCTCCCAGAATCATCGCGACGCCGTCTCCGCCGATGAACTCTTCTCCAATAATAAACGCCTGCGCCAGTCCGTCGGGGCTGGGCTGAACAGCATAGGACAGCTCGATGCCGAACTGGTGTCCGTCTCCCAGCAGTTCCCGGAAACGTGGTGTGTCATCAGGTGTGGAAATGATCAGGATTTCTCTGATCCCCGCATTCATCAATACAGATAACGGATAGTAAATCATCGGTTTGTCATAAATGGGCAGCAGCTGTTTGGATGTCACCCTTGTCAGCGGATACAGGCGTGTGCCGCTCCCGCCGGCCAAAATAATTCCCTTCATACTTGCCTCCTGATTTTCTGGTACACAATATAGGTTAGTATAGCATATTCAATATATTTTGACAAGCCTTTCCAATTTCCGGCAGTCTTCACTGCTCCCGCAGCTGTGCCGCGCCCTGTTTCACTTCTTCAATTCTGCTGTCAAAATCCTTGTCCATACCGCTGACAGATATCACATAGTAATTATCCTGTGTCTCCAGGTAAATCAGGAAAACCTTTCCTGTCTCTCCCATCCCGTTGCTCACTTCAAAACTTTCAGCAGCAGAGGACAGCGCCGCCCCGCTTTTTCCATCAGGAACCGGCTCCTTCTGTATCCCCTTCTGACTCTGCTGCAGCATTCCGCTGATCCTCTGATGATACAGCTCCGTCAGGCCCTCCAGATTCTCCACTCCTTCGGCAGCCTCTGAATTTTTAGCCATCCGCTGCACCATCACCCCCAGATCCGCGCCTTCAGGAGCTTTCAGCGAAATCACATCCGCGCTGCCTGAATCCTGACTGATAAAATCAGCCGGCGCCTGTATGGAAAATGTCCCGTCGGTATTTGAAAATCCCTTCGCATCTCCGCTCTTGCCGCAGGCTGTGAACATCATAAGCATAGCTGCAGCCATACAAGCCAGTATGGCCATTTTTTTTATCAATTTATGGTTCATGCGCCTTCCTCCTGCATCTTCATCAGCTTAGCTGCCTGATCTGCCGCAATCAGGCTGTCCAAAATCTCATCCAGATCTCCGTCCATCACTGCGTCAATCTTGTACAGTGTAAGCTTGATCCTGTGCTCTGTCACACGGCCCTGGGGGAAATTATAAGTTCGGATCTTTTCAGACCTGTCCCCCGTTCCGATCTGGCTGCGTCTGGCTTCTGATTCCTCGCTCTGTTTTTTGGAGCACTCCAGCTCATACAATTTGGCCCGCAGCACTTTCAGCGCTTTATCCTTATTTTTCAGCTGACTCTTCTCATCCTGGCAGGAAATGACGATTCCCGTGGGAATGTGGGTCAGCCTCACCGCTGAATCCGTGGTATTTACACACTGGCCGCCGTTACCGGATGCCCGGAACACATCGAATTTGCAGTCATTCATATCAATCTGTACATCCACCTCTTCCGCCTCCGGCATGATAGCCACCGTGGCCGTGGAAGTATGAATCCTGCCCCCGCTCTCTGTTTCCGGCACCCGCTGAACCCGATGCACGCCGCTCTCATACTTCAGTCTGGAAAAAGCGCCCTGGCCGGTGATCATGAACACGACTTCTTTCATTCCGCCGATCCCGCTCTCATTCACATTCATGGTCTCCACTTTCCAGCGGCGGCCTTCCGCATAGTGCACGTACATCCGGTACAGTTCCGCAGCAAACAGGGCGGCCTCATCTCCCCCTGCGCCTGCACGTATCTCTACAATTACGTTCTTATCATCATTGGGATCTTTGGGAAGCAGCAGGATTTTCAGTTCCTGCTCCAGCTCTCCGATCTCCCTGCGCGCCTGACCCAGTTCCTCCTTGAGCATGTCGCGCATTTCCTCATCCTTCTCTTCTTCCAGCATCGCCAGGCTGTCTTCCGCTGTCTGCCTGGCTTCTTTATATTTTTTATATGCGTCCACAACCGGGCACAGATCTGCCTGCTCTTTCATCAGCCGGCGAAACCGCGCCTGATTCTCTGTCACATTCGGCTCATTCAATTCCTGGAGCAGCTCTTCGAACCGTTCCAGAATGCCGTCCAGTCTGTCAAACATGGCCTGTTTCTCCCTTTCCGGGCAGGCAGGCCGCGACTACACGGTCCAGCCCCGCCAAATCCCGTATCACTCTGATTTCTTTATATCCGTATTCCGCCAAAAAGCCGCTCACCTCTGCAGCCTGGCTGCTTCCGATTTCTAAATAAATGTTTCCGCCCGGGGCCAGATAGACACTGCTTTCTTCCGCCAGCCTGCGGTAAAATGCAAGCCCGTTTTCCGGCGCGTAAAGCGCCATCCTGGGCTCATAATCCCTGACTTCCGGTTCCAGCGTTTCCAGCTCTTCTCCCGATATATAGGGAGGGTTTGAAACAATCACATCATATTTTTTCTCAGGCAGGCAGGAAAACAAGTCGCTCCTGATCCACTCTGCTTCCACACACAGCCTGCGCCCGTTCTCTCTGGCCACAGCCAGCGCTTCTTCTGAAAGGTCAGCACCCGTCCCGGAGGAAAAATCCCCCAGCTTCAAAAGGCTCAGCAAAATGCAGCCGCTCCCGGTGCACATATCCAGAAGCCGGGCTTTCGGCCTGTCCCGGAAATCCTGCAGTACCTGTTCCACCAGGATTTCAGTATCCTGCCTGGGAATCAGCACCTGATCGGTGACCCGAAAATCCAGCCCCATGAACTGCTGGCTGCCCAAAAGCTGCTGCAGCGGAACCCGCTTGGCCCGTTGGTCCGAAAGACGGCAGAAGCGCTGCCACTGGTGGTCAGGCAGCTCGGTTTCCACCCTTTTATCCAAAAGAAAATGAGTGCGGTCCATACGAAAGCAGGCTTCCATTAGATACCAGGCGTCTAATTCCGGCTCCGGCACTCCTGCGGCCGCAAAACGCGCTGCCGTTTCCTTCAGAATATCATCCGGCCTTTTTTTCATTTTTCAGCCGCCTCTTCTCCCGAAACAGCCGCTTCCATCACGGCTGGCTTCAGTCCGCAATTCTCCTCTTCCCAGCTGCGCCAGTCAAAAACCGCCTCCACCGCCGCGATGGCCACCGGAACCATATTTTCTTCTGGCTCCTTTGTGGTCAGGTTCTGCAGCCACAGCCCCGGCCTGCTCAGCGCATTCACCACCGGATTTTCAGAATTCCCTGCCAGCCGCAGGAACTCATAAGAAATTCCCGCAATTACAGGAATCAGCAAAACCCTGCTCACCAGCTTCAGCCACATGGTATCTACTCTGATAATCATAAAGCAGAAGATGCTGATCACCATCACAAACAACAGAAAACTGGTTCCGCAGCGTTTGTGCTGTTTGGAGCTTTTCATCACGTTCTCCACAGTCAGGGGGAGCCCGTGTTCAATACAGTTAATACATTTATGTTCCGCCCCATGATACATGAATGTGCGGCGGATATCCTCCATTCTGGAAATCAACAGCACGTATCCAATAAAAATCCCGATGCGCAGCAGGCCTTCCAGCACTGCCACAGCCCATTCCGGCATCCAGGTTTTCATCCAGTCCGCCGCCCATGCGGGCAGGAGCATAAACAGCCCTACAGCAAATAC
Organism: Cuneatibacter caecimuris; assembly: GCF_004216775.1. Classification (GTDB taxonomy): domain Bacteria; phylum Bacillota; class Clostridia; order Lachnospirales; family Lachnospiraceae; genus Cuneatibacter; species Cuneatibacter caecimuris. The sequence goes on along the minus strand of NZ_SGXF01000009.1, from coordinate 35,645 downwards.
CACAGAGAGCAAGACTGTAACGCCGGTCAGCACCTTTTCCAGCTTTTCCCCAAACACTCTGGTCAGAAACTTCTCAAACTTACCCGGCTCTCCTTCTTCCTCTTCATAAAACCCGGCGGAAAAGGTCAGTGTTTTTGTTCCCAGCGCCAGGGAATCCGCCAGATTGAAAATCCCTCTCACAAAAGGAAGGCGGAAAAATTTGCTTTTCCCTGAAATCCCGGCATAGCTGGACTTTTCCACCTGGATTTCCCCATCCGGCTTCCTCACTGCCACTGCGTAATCTTCCTTATTCTTCATCATGATGCCTTCAATCACAGCCTGTCCGCCGATTCCTGATGAGCGCATCCCATCACCTCCGTCCGGGAAAAGATCCCATAAATCTAAAAACAGGTTGAGAACTTTGACATCCTCAACCCTATCTTAGTGAGCTTATTTCGTAATATTGCCGTACTTACGATTGAACTTCTCAATGCGGCCACGCGCTGCCGCTGCCTTCTGCTGACCAGTATAGAAAGGATGGCACTTGGAGCAGATTTCCACGTGGATTTCAGGTTTGGTGGAACCGGTTACGAATTCATTTCCGCAGTTGCAGACCACCTTTGCCTGGTAGTACTTCGGCTGGATATCTTCTTTCATGTTATTCACCTCGCACAATATATTTGGATGGTTTCCGACCATCGATTAAAACAGCTTTTTCAGTATAGCACAGCGTTTTCGGTTTTGCAAGCGTTTTTTACAGCTCGGCAGGGGTTTCATAAAAATACTGCGGCATCTCATAGACCTTCTGCGCGCCCCGGCGGATACCGGTATAAAGATGGTCCGGAAAAACCTGTTTTAACAGATCCACCCTCCCTTGTTCCAGCGCATCAAATATCAGCAAATGCTCTTCATACAGCTTAGTCAGAATCTCCGAATCCATGATGTTCACAAACATCCTGAAACGTTCATAATGGTAGGAAGTCCCTGTCAGGATATTCCAGATTTTCTGTTTTCCCGCCAGTTTAAATATTTCACAGTGAAATTCGTTATCGCTGCGGATAAATTCCTCTGCCGCCACTCTGGCGTCAGGCTGTTCCAGCAGCTTTTTCTGCCTTCCCATAATCAGCTCCAGGCGGATCAGCTGGGCTCTGGAAATCGCCCCGGCCAGCTCTTCCAGCACAGCCAGCTCCACTTTTTCACGCATGTAAAGCACGTCGGCAATTCCATCCAAATCGATCAGGGAAACAAAGGTTCCCACATGAGGTTTAATCTCCAACAGCCCCTCACTCTCCAGGCGCTTAAACGCGTCCCGGATTGGCGTTCTGGAAACATCGAAACGTTTTCCGGTTTCAATTTCACTGATTCCCTGTCCTGGTTCCAGCTCCAGATACATAATTTCATCCCTCAGGCGTTCGTAGATACTTCCCTGGACCTCTGAAGATTCCCTGCTCATTTCCGCTCCTTTCAGGCCATCAGCTTTTTCATCACATAAGCATAGATTTCCTGGCTGGCTCCCTGCCATCTGCCGCACATGGACCGGGCCTGTTCTTCATCCGGGACCGCCAGATTCAGCTCTACCAGCATGGAACGCCCTTCCCGTACCTCACAATGCACCACATATTCCTGGGTGGTGGATTTATAGTAGTCAGCCGTCACTCCCACCTCACTGCGCAGCTTAAACTTATTTTCTTTGAGAAAAGATTCCATGTCCGCCGTAACCGCTGCTGAAAGCTTGCTGCCAAAAAAACCCAGAGTCTCCACTCCCTCTCTGGTGATCTCATATCTTGAAGCATTTCGGACAGTCTCCATGCTGATCAGATTGGCTTCCAAAAGATCGTTGAGAACTTCCTGAAACGTAAAATAGTCCGTATAGTCCTTGTCCAGGAAAAACTCGGACATCTGCGCATTGGTCAGCGGAAAATTCACCCGCTTCAGCATATATAATACCATCAATTTATATAATGTAATCGATTCAGATGCCATAAAAAACTTCCTTTCTGCACCCCTGCCAGCTCCCCCGTGCCTTCATTTCATGTCTGATCCCGTTGAGCACTGATTTTTTCCGCAGGCTCCATTCCGGAGCCAGCAAAAGCTTTCTGCTGCCGTCTCCTGTCAGCCTGTGCACCACAATTTCAGGCGACAGCGCTTCCAGGCAGTCTGCCGCCAGCGAAATATATTCTTTTTCTGAAAGAACCCTCAATCTGCCGTTCCTGTATTCCTCCGCCAGGTCCGTCCCCTCCAGAACATGCAGAAGCTGCAGCTTCACGCCGGACACTCCCAGTTCATTCAGATGTCCGATGGTCTGCAGCATCTCCTTTTTTCCTTCACCCGGCAGTCCCAATATCACATGGACGATAACTTCTATTCCGATCTCCTTCAACTGTTTCACAGCCCTGTCGAAACAATCCAGCTCATAACCTCTGCGGATATATTCCGCTGTCTTTTCATGAATGGTCTGCAGTCCCAGTTCCACCCATACCGGCTTCACCCGGTTCAGCCCTGCCAGCAGATTCAGAACATCTTCCGGAAGGCAGTCAGGCCTGGTAGCGATGGACAGAACGGATACATCCTCAGGTTCCATCGCAGCTTCAAACAGCGCTTCCAGATTTCCTGCCGGACCATAAGTATTAGTAAATGCCTGAAAGTACGCAATATATGGACCATTTGCTGTTTTCTCCGACAACATCCTGCGCCCCTGGGCCAGCTGTTCGGAAACCGCCCTTCCGGCATCTGCTGCAAATTCTCCGGATCCGCCCGCGCTGCAAAAAATACAGCCGCGGCTGTCCAGTGTCCCGTCTCTGTTGGGGCAGGTCATCCCGCCGTTCAAAGACAGCTTATACAGCTTTTTGCCAAATCTCATTTTCAGCTCATAATCCAGACTGTGCCACGGTTCCTCCCCCCACCGGCGCCGTTCCAATCAGATATGCTCCTTAACGGCGCGGCTCACTGCCTCTGCAACCCGGGGGTCAAAAGCTGCGGGCAAGATATTATCTTCATTCAATTCGCTTTCCGGCACCAGCCCGGCAATGGCGCAGGCAGCTGCCAGCTTCATTTCTTCGGTAATAGCCCGGGCCCGCCCTTCCAGCGCGCCTTTAAAAATCCCGGGGAAAATCAGCACATTATTCACCTGATTGGGGAAATCAGAACGGCCTGTACCAACTACCTTCGCCCCGGCTTCCTTTGCCAGGTCAGGCATGATCTCCGGCACCGGATTGGCCATGGCAAACAAAATTGCGTCTTTATTCATGGAGGCAACCATTTCTCCTGTCACAATATTCGGAGCAGACACTCCCACAAAGACATCCGCGCCCTTCATCGCGTCAGACAGGGTTCCCCGCTTTCCTTCCAGGTTAGTGACCTCCATCATTTTTTCCTGCATCCAGTTCAGGCCTTCCATGCCTTTTGCCAGAATTCCCGGTTTATCGCACATGGTTACATGACGAAACCCGTAAGTCAGCAGAAGCTTTGTAATCGCCACCCCCGCGCTGCCGGCGCCGTTGACCACAATCTTCACTGTCTCTTTCCGTCTGCCGGTCACCTTCACCGCATTGATGATTCCCGCCAGCACTACAATGGCTGTTCCATGCTGGTCATCATGGAACACCGGAATATCCAGACGCGCCTTCAGCTTCTCTTCTATTTCAAAACATCTGGGCGCCGAGATATCCTCCAGGTTGATGCCTCCAAACGCCGGAGCAATCCGCACCACTGTTTCTATAATCTCCTCAGTATCCTGGGTATCCAGACAAATCGGAAACGCGTTCACTCCGCCGAATTCCCTGAACAGGACTGCCTTCCCTTCCATCACCGGCATAGCCGCCAGCGGTCCGATATTACCCAGGCCCAGCACCGCGCTGCCGTCTGAAACCACCGCCACTGTATTGGCTTTAATGGTATATCGGTATGCAGCCTCCGGATCCGCTGCAATCACCTTGCACGGTTCTGCCACTCCGGGCGTATATGCCAGGGCCAGGTCTTCTCTCGTCTTTACCTGGGCCTTAGCTGTGGTTTCCAGCTTACCGTTCCACTGTTCATGAAGCATGAGCGCTTTCTCGTTTGTTGTCATGATTTCCTCCCATCTGCGCACGGGCAGTACAATTTATACCCTTCATCATATCAATTTTCCCTGTATCCGTCAAGGTCCAAGCTCCTGTTTTGCCTGACGCCGGTCAGGCCCTGTCGCCGCCAAATTTCTTTCTCAATTTTTTGGTCAGCCTGCTGGCGCGGCACTGCAGTGCATGAACACTTTTTCCTGTGCTTCTTGAAAGATCTTCCCAGCCTTCCTTGTGCTGCCAGCACCAGAATATCTTAAAATCCAGATCGTTCAGGTTCCGCAGATAGATACAGATCCTTTCCAGGCACAGAATATTAAAGCATCGGTTTTCCGTCATCTCCCCTTCGGGCACCCGCAGATCAATGCCCCATTCAGCGATCTCCTGATCGTCCATCCTGGGATATTTCGCCCTGTATCTGTAATAATCGATCAATACATTTTTTGTCACGCGCCATATCCATCTCTCCGCATGTTCCGGAGACTGTATTTTCCCGATATTCTCCCAAAGCTTTACAAATACTTCCTGAGCCATCTCCTCCGCCTGAAACTCATTTTGTATACTGGTCAGGAAATAGCAATAAACTTCACGAAAAAATCTGACGTAGTACTGCTCAAACCGGTCGGTCCCGTCCTTCATTCCGGCCCTCTCCTTTTCTGACAGTTACCCCCGAAACTTCCTACGCAGCTTTTTCACCAAACGGCTTGCACGGCAATGAAGCGCATGTACGCTCCTGCCGCTTTGTAGAGAAAGCTCCCGCCAGCCGGATTTCTCTACCCAGCATTGGAAAACTTTCTGGCTCAACTCATCTAACCCCTGTATATATTCTGCAATTTCCAACAGACTTTCCCGATCAGACATTAACTCGTCCAAATCGTTCCCGGAAGCGCTGCGAAGATCTTCCTGAACATAGTTAGGATCCTCCGAAACCTCACAGGCACGTCCATTATCTCTGAAATAATTTACCATCCGGTTGCGCGTTACCCTGCTCAGCCATTTTTCCGCATGACCGGCATCATGAATTTTGTCAATTTCCTGCCATAATTTCACGAAAATTTCCTGAGCCATATCTTCGGCCGCTACAGAGTCCTTCAGGCGTTTATAACAATAGAAATAAATTTTTCTGAAAAAACGGCTGTAGTAATCTGTATATCGGTCCTCATCTTCCCGGCCCATGGCAGTCTCCCTTTTATGCACGAATTGCCTTTCCGCCCTGACGTTCTAAAGCATCAACATTATACTTTATCCGACAAACTTCTGCAACCAATTTTTACCAAAAAGTGGCTGCTGTCAAGTTTCAGAAGGCGGCAGGCTGAAAACTGATCTGCCCAATAACGACAAAAGCAGAAGCCGACGGCTCCCGCTTGTCTGCACATTTATTTGATTTTTTTCATATGCTCAGCAGCCGTCATCTGTATCCACTTTTCTGCAATTGCTTCCGACGGCAAATCATCCAGCACCCGGTAAAACTTCACAAAAATATCTGCAGCCATTTTCTCAGCTCTCGCGGCGTCATTTGTTTCATTCAAAAACCGCAGATAAACGCTTTTAAAAAAATGATCATAAAAATTCTCATAACGCTGCATCCGGGCAGCCAGCAGATCTTTTTTTGTACTTCTGTGCCACATACCGTCAGCCTCTCCCTTAATGATCCTTTATCAGAAATTACTTCCTGATTATTATATATTGTTTAATAGAGAAAAGCAAGAGAATAATGACGAAAAATGGGATATTTTGCCATGCACTCCGCCCGGTTTACTCCGCAGCATAAATCCTGTTCTGCAGCCTCTGTATTGTAGCAGGGAAATCAGGCACCAGCATCTCGCCGGATACGCTGTACATCCCATCGTAAGGGATCCTGTCCATATCAGTGGAATAGGTTATCACAGAGGGCAGACTGGTGAGCAGCGAAATCAGCTGCGTTTCTGTTATATTATGCGTGATCAGCGGCAGAACCTCATTTGCCAGGTCGTTCAGTTCTCCCAGGTTCATTTTTTTCGCACTGATAAAAATCTGTTCCAATACTTTTCTCTGGCGTTCTGTACGTTCAAAATCGGAATTTCCCACATAGCGGATCCGGGCATAGGCCACCGCCTGCATACCGTTCATATGAACTGTGCCGCCGCCCTGGAAAAGATATTCGCTGGCGTTCCAGCCCCGGAGATTACACATCTGCCCAACCATGCCGTTGGCCGCTTCCGCCTCTTTATCGCTGATGGTAAGCGTAACGCCTCCCACCAGATCCACAATATCCACCATAGAGTTAAAGTCCACGCTGGCGTAATTATCAATATTGATCTTATAATTCTCTTCTATCGTCTGAACCAGCAGCGGACCGGCCCCGTGAGCATATGCATTATTCAATTTATTTGGCTTGAAACCGGGGATATTGGCATAGCTGTCACGCATAAAGGAGGTCAGATAAACCTTGTTGGTCTTTTTATTGATAGACGCTAAAATCATGGCGTCTGAATTGCCATACCAACTGGTATCCCTTCTGTCGGAACCAATCAAAAGAATATTGTACACATAATCCCCATTCGGAAAATCAAACTTATTAATTTCTGTCTGGATACTCGACTCCACCTCTTCCGGAAGTGTTTCCTGATTCTCCGCGCTGCTTCCGCCCTCCTGCGTTTCCTGGGGAATAGTGGCGACAATAGAGACCTCTTCATCCTTCTGGTAGTTGCTCTTCCCGTGATAATGGTGCAGCAGGGCATAAGCGATGCCAACCGTAACCAATATCAGGCCCAGAATCACAGCCATTGTGATCCACAGCGCCTTATGCCCTTTCTTCTTTCCTGATTCTCTGTTTTCTGTACCTTTTGTATTCTTTTCTTCTTCCATTTTCTCCCTCTGAACATTTCCGGGCGGAGCATTCGCTCCTCCCTCATTCTGCCGGTCATCCCGGCTCTTTTCTCACAATCTCCAGGCCGATACCCACCTCGGCCTGCCTCCCCCCAAAGAATTCCACACGTATTCTGGCTGTCCGCTTGTGCCGGTCCAGCTTTACTATCATGCCTTCCTTTCCCTTTAGAGGACCGGAAGTCACAATTATGCGCTCTCCGGCAATATAGCCTTCATTCATATCAATCACGTGTTCTGAACCGCCGAATTCTTTCAGAAATGCAATCTCTCTCTCATCCAGCGGCACCGGGCCGTCAGAATCACCCAGCAGCCTGGTCAGCTCAGGCACAGCCTTCAGCTGATGGTATACTTCCCTGATCTGCCCGGTAATTAAAAACAGATATCCGGGAAACATATTTTCTTCCCGGACCTTCCACTCTCCCCGGAATTTCCGTTTGCACCGCCGTCTTGCTATAAAACATTCGCCCAGGGATCTGCCTTCAAAACGCTCCCTGCAGTATTTCTCCACAATATACTCTCTTCCGCTGAGGACCTGCATTGCATACCACATGATACGTCCTCCTGATTCAGCCTACTGCACATGCAGCTGTATGGTTTCCGTATTGGATCTGTTATGGTCAGAATCCACCACATAGATCCGGACAGAATATGTACCGGCCTGATCCGTATCATATTTTCCGTCCAGTATGATTTGAGAATATAGATATTCCTCGGTATCCTTATCATCTGTGATTGATACGATCAGGTTTTGGTAACTGAATTTGCCTCCGGCAGGGATGGTAAGCTCGTGCCCCTTTAATTTGAGGACAGGGCCGCCGGGATCCCCGGGAACAGCCGCCGCAGGGGTGCCTGCTTCCGTAGGTAAAGTGTCCGCAGTAGGTTCAGCCGTCTCAGAAGGCTGTCTGCTTTCCTCAGGCTTTGTTTCATTCTCACCGTCTGGTTCGCTTTCCCCGCCTTCCGGCTCTGTGTTTTCCGGCTGCGTTTCATCCTCACCGGTGGGAGTCATCCCTCCGGTGTAAGCTACTGTCCTGCCGGATTTTGCGATATTTCCCGAGGAATCCATAACCATATAAAAGACTTTAGCTCTGGACTCTCCGGCAAGAGGAATCACCGACTCCACCTGGATTTTGCCGGTCAGATCTCCGTCCGTATCATCCATCGCGGTCACTCCCTGCAGTAGAACGCTCCAGTCCTGCCCTTCCGCATAGGAAATCTCGCCGGAAAAGCTGATTTTGGGAGCTGTCCTGTCTGAACTGAAATAATAAATCACCGCGATACAGCCCAGGATAGCTGCAGCTGCAGCCAAAATAATTGTGATCGCTTTCTGTTTCATTTGAGCCTCCCTTTCTATTTAGAAGGCGTATTGCCATAGTCGCCGTACTGCCCGTAGTATTTCCCGGAATATCTGCCGTAATACCTGCCATAGTACTTATTTGACTTCATATTCATTTTATTCATCACAACGCCGAGAATTTTGCAGTCGCTCTTTTCCAGCTGTCCCTTTACATTCTGGGCAAAGCGGTAGCTGACCTCATTGGAAGCCATAACCAGTACCGCCCCGTCGCAGAAATTGGCGGCCACCGCGGCATCGATTACGCTGCCCAGCGGAGCTGTATCAAGAATAATATAATCATAAACGTCCCTGCACTTGTTGAGGATCATGCTGAACAGCTTGCCCCCCAACAATTCCGCCGGATTCGGGGGCACAGGGCCGGAAAATATCATATGAAGGTTCCTGACAGATGTGGCGCAGAGCGCTTCATCCATGGTACACATTCCTGACAGAAGCTGGCTGAGGCCTTTGCCCCCTTTGCCCACCCGCAGCCTGCGGGCCATCACGGATTTCCTCAGGTCGGCGTCAATAAACAGCACCTTCTTGCCTGTTTCCGCCAAAGCCGCCGACAGCTCCAGCGCTGTGTTGCTCTTACCCTCATTGGGCACGCAGCTGGTCACCACAATGGTTTTAATATCACTGCCGCAAAACTGTACATTCGTGCGCAGCGCTTTATAAGCTTCGCTCAGAGTGTGGTTCCCTTCGCTCAATAAGTTCACTTCAACTGTCTGCATCCTGCGCCTCCTATTTCGCTGCCTTTTTATTTTTGTTCTTCTTGCCGCCTGCCATAATCTCCGCATCCGGAATACTGCCCAAAACACTCAGCCCCAAATACCGTTCCACATCATCGGAATTTTTAATGGTATCGTCCAGCAAATGCAGCATAATAATTATGATGCAGGCGATCAATACACCCAGGAGTCCTGCAATCATCATATTTTTCTTCAGGGAAGGGCTGTAAGGTCCGGAAGGAAGATGACCCGGTTCCACCAGCTCTACCTTTTCCAGATTCATGATCTTTTCCATTTCACCTGCAGAAATCTCCCGGATCAGGTTAACAATATCCCGCGCCCTGACAGGGTCGGAATTTTTCACTGTGATCTCAATCACGCGGGTATCTGTAGGATTGCCCACGCTGACGCTGCCCGCCAGCTGTTCATATGTCATGTTCAGTCCCAGTTTCTCAATCACTTGTTCCAGCACAGTGCGGCGCACGATCAGCTCCTTACAGTCCTTTACCAGCTGGGAGGCGCTGCTCAGGTCGCTGCTGCTGGTGATCTGCTGATTCTGCCGGTTCAGAATATACACGCTGGAGGTGGACTGGTACATCGGCGTGACCATAAACTTGGTGTATAAAAATGCCGCAAGCGCACAGACAATGCCTGCCAGAATAATGATCCAGATCTTATCCAGCAGGGCAAAAAATAAATCTTTCAGGTCGATTTCCACTACATCGCGGTTAGTTGTTTCCATTTTCAAATATCTCCTACCTTCTTGTTCTCGAGTATGCGCTGCGGATTCACGGCAAACAGCAATTCCGCATATTCAGCCCCATATTTCCTGGCCACCAGTTCAAAACATTCCGTCAATCTGGGCGCGCGTCTCCGGCTGCTGTGGCTGTCGGTGCTCACCACATCCGCCAGTCTTTCCTTCAATATCTTTCTGGCAAACTTTTCTGCGCTTCTGCCAAACATTCCTGTTATGGTTCCCGCGTTCACCTGTATGACAACGCCCCGTTCCCGGAGTTCCCGAACCCGTCTCCTGTTTTCTGTCAGCGCCTCGTAGCGCTCCACATGGGCTAGCACAGGCTCATATCCCCTGCTCATCAGCTGGCTCAGCCCGCTGACGATATAAGGGTATTCCACTCCGGGGTGAAATTCCACCAACACATAGCCGCTGTTATTTAAAGTACGGCACCTGCCCTCCTCCAGCTCGTCCATGGCGTCCTGTCCGAAAAACATTTCATTTCCCAGAACAATCTCCATCCGACTGTCCAGACGCCCCGCCATGGTCTCCAGCCAGGTATACTGCTCCTGCAGCATATTTTCGTCCACAGCAAAGCGGTCAGGCTGATAGTGTGGAGTCACACAGACCCGCCTGATCCCTTCCTGATATGCGATTTTCAGCATCTCAAGGGATTCTTCCCGACTTTTGGAGCCATCGTCTGCTCCCGGCAGCATATGACAGTGAATGTCCGTAAAATACATTCGCCCTCCTCAGAGCTTTGTGGTCGTTTTGAAATCTTTCCTCACGAATTATTATATTTAGAGTCGATTTTTACCATCAAATTATATCACATCTCGCTGGAAATGCAATACCCAACCTGAAATGCAGAGTTTCTCTCCCATATATCAATCCCACAATAAGTCATTTTATCTTAGCATTGCAATAATTTCAGACAAAGTTTATACTATATATAAACTGTACTAATTATTCTTATGTAATGCAAAATCCGGCAACCAGGAGGCGCCAATGAATCAGACACAACCCCCAGAAAAGAAAAAACGAAATATTCCGGTCATCCGCATCCTCCTCTCCATTTTATTGCTGGCTCTGGTATGGAAAATGCTGGTATTTTACCGTTTCCAGTGGTATGGCGCTGACAGCGTGGTGAGCGGAACGATATCTCTCATGGGTGAAGAGCGGGAATTGACGGAGGAAGAAGTCCAGGCTGTCATCCAGGCCCTGAAGAAGATCACCGTGTATCCCTCTATCCCGGAAATCCGGGACGGCACTCCCGGCTCAATTCTTCTGAGGGGAAAATATGGAAGCATATGGAATTTTGAGCTGGGAGGAGATCAGATGAAGCTGAATTTCATGCCTTACCGTGTTCCGGAAAAATATCAGGATGATCTGACTCCCATTTCACCATATCGGCTCTATCCCTATAACAGAGAGTCCGGCTCGCCGGACTCTCGCGCCGAAGCGCGGTCGCTTCAGCGGCCTTATTTCCTTAGCGCGTAGTGCGCCTCCCCCCGGAGGGGTTTGTTTTATAGGGAACGAAGTTTCCTCCTAAAATAAAGCCATCCGAGAAAAGCGGAGTCCAAATACCGCGGATTAAAAACATGGACAAAAACAGTCCGGAGAAGGCGTATAAATGCAGCACTGCCGCGCCCTCTCCGGACTGTTCTATTTTACTGTCTCAGACTTCTTTTTTTACAAACCCATCCCTGGCGATCCATAAAAACGCTGCCATATGGAGGGCCAGTACGATCAGAGCGAAGCCCAGCGACTGGTGGGCAAATTTCGAGTTCCCCTGCATGATCTCAGCCAGGCCTGTATTAGCAAAGATCAGGTATCTTCCCCAGTCAATCTGAAGCTCTGCCATGAATTCCACCACCATGCTCCCCACAAGAAGACAGGTGATGCTGATGCCAATCGCCACAGCAGAGCTGCGCAGCACCGAAGATATCATAAAGGAAAGACTCATCATCACAATCGCGCTCACCGCTCCGGCAAAATATTGCCCCGCACAGATCAGGAGCACGCTGCCTTCCCGGACCGCGCTGCCGTCAAAGAACAGATAAGTGGCCTGAAGCCCCTGACCTCCCTGAATCAGCACCGCCGCCCCCAGGTTCAGCAGGAATCCGGCGATGAGTGTAACCGCGGAAAGCGCCAGCATCATCAGATATTTGCTCCAGAATATTTTCTGGCGCTTCACCGGATTGATCAGAAGGAACTTAATGGTTCCGGAGGAAAATTCTCTGGAAACGCAGCCTCCGGCAATGATCAGAAGAAACACGCTGGACAGGATCAGGATAATTGATGAAGTAGAATCCACAGCATCCCAAACGCCTCGGGGATACCGGTAGCCATATTCTCCTTTCACAGCTACATATTCCACATCGTTTTCCAGCCTGTAGCGCGCAACTTCTGCATCAGCACGGGCTTTCTCCAGTTCTGCCGAATCTGTCAGGTTCCCCGACGCTTCCAGCTTCTGCAGCGCCATCACTGTTCCCACGTTTGACTGATACTGCATCGCCACATCCCACTGCCAGGGTCTGTCGTCCGGGTCCAGCTGATGCTCCAGCAGATACCGGTATGGATAAGACATCATTTCCTTATCCTGCTCTGTGTATTCGCTGTTTTCCTGGATCTGACGGACCATTCTCTGATAGTAACCCTGCCAGTTTCCGGTGCGGGCCATGGCTTCCGTTTCCCGGATTTCCGATTCATCACCCCCGGCATAGCTGATCCTCAAAGCCTCTAAGCGCCAGGAATCAGCAGGAACCTGGGAATCTAACAGGTTATCTCTATAAAACTTCCAGACCCTGGCTTCCTCCTCCATTCCCTGGCTCTCATAAAACATAATCTCCTCTGAGAGTGAAGCTTCGTCAGGGTACCACCTGTAATCCCCCCCGCCGGAAGACGCCTTAATCAGCCACTGCACGCCGAAAAGGAACAGCGCCATCAGGCCGATCAGCACATAAGTGCTGTACTTTCTAAATACCTTTTCTGATTCATTTCTTATTAAATTAAACAATCTGTTCCCCCTCCTTTCCAGTTAATTCCATAAAGGCATCCTCCAGTTTTTTGGATTCCACCGGCGCGGCGCTGTAAAAAACAATATTATTTTCTGCCAGCGTCCTGTTCAGCTCCCAAAGGACCTGCTTCTCCTGCCCGGAAGGGATCTGTACTTCCACCATCTCTTCTCCCCCAGGTTCCGCCTGCAGCTCCATCTGTCTTGCAGCGTTCATCAATAACCGGGGATTTTCTGCATGATAACGGTAGACAACGGAATCCCCGCGCCGTTCTGTCATCATTTCCTGCAGGGTTTTTACCTCTGCCAGGCGCCCGTCCACGATGATTCCCACCCGGTCGCACATCAGCTCCATTTCGCTCATCATATGGCTGGATACAAAAACGCAGGTTCCTTCCTGATGGGCCAAATGCTTCAGGATATCCCTGAGCTGCCGGATTCCCGCCGGATCCAGCCCATTGGTGGGTTCGTCCAGAATCAGCACCTTGGGATGATGCAGCATGCACTGGGCCAGCCCCAGCCTCTGACGCATGCCCAGGGAATATTTTGACACCTTTTCATTAATCCGGTTGGACAGACCTACCAGGCTTACCACCTCGTCAATTCTTTCCTGTGTCACTCCTTTCCGCATTCTGGCATACTGGCAGAGATTCTGACGGCCGGTCATATAACCGTACATTTCCGGATTCTCCACAATTCCGCCCACATATGCCATCGCGGTCTCGAATTCTCCTGTAATGTCTTTCCCGCAGATTGAGATATTTCCTTCCTCCATGGAAAGCAGCCCTACCAGTAATTTAATGGTGGTCGTCTTTCCCGCGCCGTTAGGGCCCAGGAATCCGAAAACCTCTCCGATATATGTTTCAAAAGACAGATCCTTCAGCACCTGTTTTTTCCCCAGATGCTTATTTACGTGCTCCAGTCTGATCGCAGTTTCCATTCCTTCACCCCTCCTCTCCCGGCGCTTCCTCAGCGGGAACGCCGTAGGGGTTTATCCCCTCAGTCATATTTATGCTCCTGCAGTCCACCAGGGATGCGATTTTCCACCCGTCTCCGGTTTTGGCAAACTCTAATGTGTATTCATTCTGATATTTCAGCTTTACGGTTTTTCCTTCTTCCCAGCCGTAGCTTTTTAGTTCTCCGCCGGGCACTGCTGTAAACCCTCCTGACATGAACAGCACGCAAGGTCCGTCCACCTCATAAGTTTCTATAACATCTACTGTGACCTGAGCGGTCCAGGGGCTGTTTCTCAGCACAGTAGGCCGCTGTGTCAGGCTCTGCGCTTCCACAATTCTTCCCGCAGTGGCTTCCTGCTCTTTCAGTACCTTCAGTTTATCCAGCACTGCGCCTTTTCCCTGCCCATTGATCCCTCCGGGCAGCTTTATTTCCGCCCAATACTGATTAAGCAATTCTTCCAAAGCATCGCTGCCTCCTAATCCTTCTTTTTCAGCCAGCGGCTGTTCCTGCAGGTAACGCTCCGCAGTCTCCATTATCTCTGATTTCGACTGTTTAAATTTGGCATTGTCCACAATGAGATAAATCACCAGGCCGGCGATCAGAACAAGGGCAAATAAAACTCCCCAGTTGATCCGTTTCCATCTGATTTTCATACAACTTCCTCCTGTTGGTTTTGTTGTATAAAGTATATCACGGATCTCCCGGGGAGACTTGAAATATTTCTTAAATTATCCAGCGCAGATTTATGAAAAAGAATCCCGCTGGCGGGATTCTCCGCCTGCGGAGTGTCGCTTTAGCGACGTAATTCCTTACGCCGCAGTGCGATCCCCCGGAGGGTTTTGTTGCATAGGGAACGCAGTTTCCTATGCAATGAAAAAAGGCAGCTGCTTTCTGTCATTTTTCCTAGTGAGCCTTTTTCAAAAGATCTTCCTTCAGCGCATACAGTTTTCTGGACAGGTCCACATAGTGGAGATGGGGATTTTCAAACCGCTGCTCTTCTTCCCATACAGTATTGGCCAGCTGATACTGCACATATTCTCTGATCTCCTCCAGTTTTGGCAGCTGATAAACCAGCTCCCCGTCTTTGAAGATCGTTTTATGAAGCTTCTCTGCATGGAACTTCTCAAACTTCATCTGTTTCCAGGGTTTTTGAGGGTCTACAAATTCAAAGGGCACGTTATCCTCCACCGCTTCCCCTGCCAGCGTAATCAGATCCGCTGTCCCATACCCGGTGTGAGGATCATAGATCCTCCACAGTTCCTTTCTTCCGGGATTTGTAATTTTCTCAGGGTTTTCGGAAATCTTAATACGGGGCGAAAAGCTCCCGTCCGGCTGCTGCACCGCCGCCAGCTTATAGACGCCGCCAAAGACAGGATCTGATTTAGAAGTAATCAAACGCTCCCCCACGCCGTAGGAATCGATCTCCGCGCCCTGACGGTTCAGGGAATTGATCAGATACTCATCCACACTGTTGGACACCACAATGGAACAGTCCGTAAGGCCCGCGCTGTCCAGGATACGGCGCAGCCGCTTGGAAAAATATGCCAGGTCTCCGCTGTCAATGCGGACGCCTTTCAGCCGTTTGCCCATAGGCTCCAGAACCTCTTTCGCCACACGGATAGCGTTGACCACGCCGCTGTCCAGAATATCGTAAGTATCAATCAGCAGCGTACAGGAATCCGGATAGACCTCTGCATATGCCTTAAAAGCCTCGTATTCGCTGTCAAAAAACTGCACCCAGGAGTGAGCCATAGTGCCCACCGCCTTTACGCCGAACATCTCATCCGCCAGAGTAGTCGCTGTAGCGCCTGCTCCACCGATATAAGCCGCCCTCGCTCCGTAGACCGCCGCATCCGCTCCCTGGGCTCTGCGGGCTCCAAATTCCATGATGGCAGCTTTTCCAGCCGCACGGCAGATCCGATTGGCTTTGGTAGCGATCAGGGACTGGTGATTGATCGTGAGCAGCAGCATGGTTTCTACCAGCTGGGCGTCGATCAGAGGGGCTGTAACTGTTACCAGAGGAGTGCCCGGATAGACAATCGTACCTTCTGCCACAGCCTCAATGGTGCCTTTAAATGCGAAATTTTTCAGATACTCCAAAAAGCCTTCATCAAACATTGCGCGCCCCCGCAGATAGTCGATATCCGCCTGGGTAAAATGCATCTCCTGAATATATTCCACCAGCTGCTCCAGGCCCGCGCACACAACAAAGCCCCCGTTTTCCGGGTTCTCCCGGTAAAACATATCAAAAACCACCTGAGTATTTCCGCAGCCCTTTACAAAATAGCCGTTAGCCATTGTCAGCTCATAAAAATCCATCAGCATAGTCAGATTTCTTTTATTCTCATCAAAAACCTTCATTTTTCTTCCTCCAATCCGGATCAAACCGGTAGTATTGGCTGGGCCGGTGCCGGACATTCTCCGTCTTTTTTTCTGTTTCCACAACCATGGGCAATATTTTTTTTCTGAAGTTCGCTTTAAACAGCGGCCTCCCCAGAAGAGTTTCATAAACCTTCTGCGCTTCTGTCAGCGTAAATTCTTCCGGCAGGAGATTAAATGCAATCGGCGTATACTCCACCTTGTTTCTCAGCCGTTCCAGCGCCAGATTGACGATTTTGGCATGGTCAAAGGCAAGGCGGTCCCGGGTTTCCGGCAGCAGCTGGGTCTCTTCCGCCATCAAAACGCCGTTTTTCGTAAAATGTTCCGTCACTCTATAGCGGATTTCTGCAGAACGATCCCTGCTTTCCAGAAATAGATTCCAGGTTTTCAGGCCTTCTGTTTCCTCCTGCTGTTCCCGGCGAACCGTGAACCAGACAGCTTCCGCCGCATCGTCCCCCGCTCTGGGCTTCAGGCCCTCTCCGGGAACCAGCGCCAGATATGAGGTGGAAATCACGCGCATCCTCGGGTCTCGGTTTACTTCCCCCCAGGTATACAGCTGTTCCAGGTATACGTCTTCCACCGACGTCTCTTCCTTCAGTTCCCGCGCCGCAGCCGCGTCCACAGATTCATCAATATTCACAAATCCTCCCGGGATCGCCCACTGGTTCATGAACGGATGATTTTTTCTTCTGATGAGAAGAAGCTTCAGTACTTTATCCGGCACCGACCTGCCCGGCGGCCTCACGTCTTCTACTGTGAATACCAGCATATCCACTGTTACCGACGGGCGTTCATAATTGCCCGGGCGGTACTTGGCCAGAAATTCTTTTTCAGTCAGGCCGTCCCGGTTTCGCAGTTCTTCCATGGCTCTCCTTTCCTGCCATTGGTCTCTTTGCCTTTTCCTTATATGAAAAAACACTTAGTAGCATTTTCATACTATGTATGTTGTTACATAGTATACATTTGCTACTAAGTGTTGTCAATACCTTTTTTAACTATTTTTGGCCATAGTATGCGTTTTCTCCATGTTTGCGCATAAAATGCTTGTCCATCAGGACCTGGGGCGCCGGCATGATCTGGTGGTTCAGCATTTCAGCCTGGTAGGCCATCTTCGCCACTTCCTCCAGAACAACCGCATTGTGCACTGCTTCTGCCGCATCCTTGCCCCAGGTAAAAGGCCCGTGGTTCTTGCAGAGCACGCCGGGCACATATACCGGGTTCTTCTTCCGGAAGGTCTCAATAATCACCAGACCTGTGTTCATCTCATAATCCCGGCTGATCTCCGCTGCTGTCAGGCTTCTGGCGCAGGGAATTTCTCCATAATAATAATCCGCGTGAGTGGTGCCATAGCAGGGGATTGCCCTTCCGGCCTGGGCCCAGGAAGTCGCCCAGGGAGAATGTGTATGCACAATTCCGCCGATCTCCGGAAACGCTTTATACAGTTCCAGATGGGTGGGAGTATCTGATGAAGGCCTGTATTTCCCCTCTACCACATTGCCTTCCAGATCCAGCACCACCAGATCCTCTGGTTTGAGCACCTCATAATCTACGCCGCTGGGTTTGATGACAAACAGCCCTCTTTCTGCATCCAGGCCGCTGACGTTTCCCCAGGTATAGGTAACCAGTCCCCGTTTAGGCAGTTCCATATTAGCTTCGTAAACCTGTTCTTTTAATTCCTTTAACATTGGCATTGCCCCCTTTCTTAATATGAATACTATAGCATCATCCCCAAAAATCCACAAGAAAAAAATTTCAAATTCATGCACACATTCTTCGCTTCCCCATAAGATATAACTGTATAATGAACCTGGAGGAATAACTTATGAGCGATTTAGCAGCAACAAATTGTGGCGGATGTGGATGTGAAGGATGCGGCAACGGGGGCAATAACTGCCTGTTTCTGGTGTTGATCCTGCTGTGCTGCTGCGGCGGCAACAATGGCATTTTCGGCGGAAATGACGGCTGCGGCTGCGGCGACAACAATGGCTGCGGCAGCTGGATCTGGATCATCCTGCTGCTGTGCTGCTGCGGCGGCAACGGCTTCTGCTGATCTGCGTATAGCTGCACAGGCAAGGGGGACTGCCGCTGAAGCGATAGAAATATCGCGGAGGCGGCAGTCTCCTTTCTTTCTGTCTGAATCTCTTGCGGAAAAGCCTTTCTCCCGGTATACTGTAACTGACCAACCAAAAAAGGAGAATTGCTATGAGTAAGAAAAAATTAGGCATTCTGGGATGCGGTAAACTGAACACCATTGTTGCGGAAGCAACAGTAAACGGAATTCTGGAAGAATACGAAATCATAGGAGTATACAGCCGTACCCGGAAGTCGGCCGAAGCCCTGGCCGACAAAACCGGCGCGCCTGTCTGTGATACCCTGGAAGAACTGATGGCAAAAGAACCGGATATTGTATCCGAAGCGGCAGGCGTTGCTGCCGTGAAGGAATATGCTGAAACAATTCTTGAAAGAGGGGCAGATCTGGCTGTGATTTCCATAGGCGCATTTGCCGATCAGGACTTCTTTCAGCGCATCTGTGACGTAGGGCGGAAAACCGGCCGTAAGGTACATATTGCTTCCGGCGCCATAGGCGGATTTGATGTGATGAATACCGCGCGCCTGATGAGCGATATTTCCGCCTCCTTCCATTCTGTCACCGGGCCTCAATACCTGCGCGGCACTCCTGTTTTCCGTGAGGAGCTGATGGAATCCAGGGAACCTGAACAGGTTTTCTCCGGGAATGCCAGAAAAGCGATCGAGCTGCTGCCCCACCGGGTGAATGTAGCCGTGGCTGCTTCACTGGCAAGCGCCGGCCCCGAAGATACAGAAGTAACCATCACCAGCTCTCCCGGTTTCATTGGAGACGAATATACCATTGAAGTGAAAGGCGAAGAAATCCGCGCCGAGCTGAAAATTTTCTCCAGAACCAGCAGAATAGCAGGATACAGCCTTGTCGCTCTGCTGAAAAACCTGGCCTCTCCCATTCAATTCCAGTAATGCAAATTCCAGGCCAGCCCTCAGACCCGCTCGAAAAAACATTTGCCATAAATTCCGGTATATAGTATACTATCTTATATGAAAGCAGCAAATGCTGAAGATGAACCTGGGAGGTACCCTATGGATGCAATTGACATCAAAATTTTAAACTGCCTGAAGACAAACTCGCGCCAGAACGCGTCGGCTATCAGCGAACAAATCAATCTTTCCGTTTCCGCTGTGATAGAGCGTATCCGGAAGATGGAGAGCAACGGCATCATCAAGCAATACACCGTCGTGCTGAATTCCGCACAAACAGGCAATGATATGTCTGCTTTTATTTCTGTAAGCATCGAGCATCCCAAATACCATCAGAATTTTATGGACAAGGTTACAGGAATGCCTAATATCAGAGAATGTTACCACATCACCGGGGAATTTGATTACCTGCTGAAGCTGGAAGCCGGTTCCACAGCGCAGCTGGAGCTGGTGCTGAACTCAGTGAAATCTATTGACGGGGTTTCCCATACCCATACGCTGGTGGTGCTGTCCACAGTGAAGAATGAAATATCCGGCATGCCCCTGCTGATGCAGAATCTAAAAGGATTTAAATAATTCCACAGGTCCAAAAGACCTGTTCCCAGGATATTACCATGGGAAAAGCCCAGCCAAGAATACCAAATTAACGGTACCGCAGGTTCTTGGCTGGGCTTTTCTTTTTATGCTGTCAAATAAAAATTCTTAAATTTTTTTGTAACGAAATTTGTTCCACGGCGTCTAATCTGTGAAAGCCGGGAGGAGGTGAATATGTCGTTGGATTTTGAAAGGCTGTATCGGGCCTATTATATGCAGGTCTATTCTTACGTAATGACAATCGTAAAAGACGCGGCGCAGGCAGAGGAAGTAACCCAGGACACCTTTGTACGGGCGATGCAGTCAAGATCCGCATACCGGGGTGAGGCCAGCGAAATCACCTGGCTGTGCGCCATCGCAAAAAACGCTGCTTTTTCTATCCTGAAACGTGCGTCACGGACAGAGGAACTAAAGGACGTCCCCGACGAAAATCAATTTGAAGACAGACTGGCAGATGAAGTATCTACGCTCATGATTCATATGATCCTCCATGATATGCCAGAGCCCTACAAAGAGGTGTTCCAACTGCGGGTATTCGGAGAATTGTCATTCGCGAAGATAGGACGGATATTTGAAAAAACAGAAAGCTGGGCCCGGGTGACATACCACCGTGCCAGACTGAAAATTCAGGAAAGGATGGAAGATTATGAAAAATAATGAATCTCAAAACAGATGTGATATGATCCGGGACCTCCTGCCTCTATATCAGGACAATGTATGTTCAGAGGGCAGCAGGGTTTTTGTGGAAGACCATTTAAAAAGCTGCCCGGACTGCCGGTCTGAACTGGCCCGGCTGAAAAACACCTGTTTCGAAGACAGGCTGACGGATGAAACAAAAGAGGTCCTGGGAAATCATGCAAAAATGGAGAAGAGGAGGACGGCTACAGTAGGAATGATTACAGCAGGAGTCCTGATGATACCGCTGATCATCTGCCTGATCTGCAATCTCGTATCAGGAGACGGGCTGGACTGGTTTTATATCGTGCTGACATCCCTGATGGTTTTCGCATCCATAACGGTGCTTCCCATGCTGGTCCCCCGGAAAAAGATACTCTGGACTCTGTGCGGTTTCACCGCAAGTCTGCTCCTGCTGTTGTTTACCATCAATGTTTACACTCATGGAACCTGGTTTTATTTAACTGCTGTATCCGTGATTTTAGGCTTATCCGTAGCTGGCCTGCCTTTCGCAGCAAGGCAGATCCCGCTGCCCGCGGGTCTCAGGAACCAGAAAAGCCTGTTGGTGATGATCTGGGATACCCTATGGCTGTTCGCGCTGATCGCTGCCTGCGGTTTTTATACGAACGGCACGGATTACTGGTCTGTTGCTGTCCCCATTACGCTGGTCTGCACGGCGGCCGCATGGCTGATTTTTATCTGCCTCCGCTATATCCGGGTGCATCCGCTGATCAGAGCAGGCATGATCGCAGTATTCACCGGGTGCTTTACTGCCGGAATCAATTTTTTTATTTATTGGATTCTGGGGGAATCTGTCCAGACATATCTGTTGGCGCAGGACTGGATTTACAATCTGATTATAGGCATGGTGATCGCAGGGGCCGGCCTGATCCTCATAGCGCTTGGCATCTGGCGCAGCCTGAAATCTCACAGTTCATCCAGCACTTCCTCAAAGGCCAACCCATCCTGAAGAGGGATCTCCAGTTCTTCTGAAACTTCCAGACAGCGGCGCACAAACTGCGCCGCTCTTTTTACGGAATCCGCCAGCGGTTTTCCCGCCACCAGTTCCGCGGACAGCACCGCTGAAAAAATATCCCCTGTGCCGCAGCGCACCGCGCCCAGCTGTTTTTCTCTGATCCAGACCGGCTCTGTATTCCTGCCTGCCACATAGTTGCAGATCTCTCCGCCCCGGACCACCCCTGTCACGGTCACATGGCCGGTTCCCCGGTCCAGCAGTTTTTCCGCCATCTTTTCCACCTGCCCCGGCATGCCAGCCAATTCATATGGAGTGTCAGTCAGGATGCAGCATTCTGTCAGATTGGGCGTGATCAAATCAGCTCTGGCTGTCAGAGAACGCATCCGGCTGCACATTTCTTCATTATAGGTGGCATAGCATTTTCCGTTATCTCCCATCACGGGGTCCACGATCAAAAGGCTGTTCCCGCCAAAATCCAAAAGGAACTGCTCCACTGCTTCAAACTGCGCGGCCGAACCAAGAAAGCCGGTGAGAATCCCGTCAAAACTCAGCCCGAGACGTTTCCATTTTCCTGTATATTCTGAGATATGCCTGGTGTAATCATCAAAAAAATAATCCTCATAGCCCGTATGGTTGGAAAGTATCGCAGTGGGTACCGGACAGCACTGCACCTTCAGCGCGCTGATCACCGGCAGCTGAACTGTCAGAGAACACCTTCCAAATCCGGCAAGATCGTTGAGCACTGCGATTTTTTTCTGTTTTCCCCTCATCTGACTGCTCCCATCTGTTCTGCATCCTGCAGCAGTGTGAACTGTCCGCCTTTTTCTTCCAGCACGCTTACAGCACAGTTTTTCTGGACGCCGCCTCCCCAGAACTCCGCAATGCTGCGCCCCAGCGGATGCAGCTGAAGAGCCTTGAGCAGAGCGCCGTGTCCTACAATCAGCACACAGGCGTCTTCTTTCTCTGTCCGTCCCAGAAAATCCAGAAATTCATCTGTTCTTTCGCATACCTGCGCGAATTCTTCTCCCCCCTCCGGCGCGCAATATGTCTCGGGGGCCTTAAAAAAGCGAGTCATCATTTCGATCATCACTGGGTCTTTGCTGTCTCTGAATGTATTTCCTTCATAGGATCCGAAGGCCATTTCCATCAGCCTGTCATCCGTAACCAGCGGAATGTCCCGCTCCCCGCGGATCAAATGCGCAGTTTCCACCGCCCGTTTCAGGGGGCTGCTGTAAATTCTGTCAAATGGCACCTCTGCCAGAGCTTTTCCGATTCTGACAGCGTCAGTCCGGCCCGACTCATTCAATGGCACATCAGATCTTCCCTGCAGCCTGCCCATTTTATTCCAGTCCGTCTCTCCATGCCGTATCAAATATAATTTCATCTTCGTCCTCCTGTCCCTACTTGTAATCTGTGCACACATCAAAGCCCCCCTCGGCATCCACCTGAAAGCTCACCGCGCCGTTTTCGTCTGTTCTCAAAATACGGAACCCCGCGTCTTCCAGCCTGTCCAGCACCTTTTCTGTGGGATGGCCGTAGGAATTCCCTTTTCCCGCGGAAATCACTGCAATATCCCCCGGCCTGCCGCCGGACACTGCCTCCAGCAATTCTTTCCCTGAAGCATTGGACGATCCATGATGGGCTACAATCAGCACATCAATATCAGCAGTCACCTTTCCTGTCTTCAGCAGTTGTTTTTCTGTGGGCAGCTCTCCGTCCCCATAGCAGAGCAAAGAAAAATCCCCGCAGTCAAACCTCACCCCCAGGCTGGAATCGTTATAATCAAATGCATCTCCGGCCTCATCCGCATCCCTGATCTCCCTGCCGAGCCATTCTTTTTCCGGCGCCAGCACTTCCAGGCGGCCGTGCTCCGTGCCCCAAACTGTTCCCGGCTCCGGCTGTATGACAGGAATATCCTGGCGCTCCGCCTGCTGCAAAAGATAGTTGTAGACTCCGGTAGACGCCTCCACATCCGGCATCCAGATCTGTTCTGCCGGCACCTGTGCCAGCACTGCGGATGCCCCGCCGATATGATCTGCATGCGCATGGGTCAGGATCAGCAGATCCAGCCGGCTGATCCCGTATTTTTTTAATGCGGACAGAACTGTGCTGCCGCTGTCCGTATCGCCTGTATCAATCAGCACCGCTTTCCCGTCGCAGACGATCAGCATACTGCTGGCCTGACCCACATCCAGTACCTCTACTGCTGTCACGGCATTGCCGGCAAGCGGCGCTGCCGCCTGCTCTTTTTGCCAGGGCCAGGCCCCGCTTTGTCCGTAATGTCCGGCGGTATATCCTCCTGCCGTCAAAAATATCAGCAGGCCCAAAAGCCCCCATACAGGCCCCCGCCTGTTTTTCCAGCGGTCCTTTCCCATATTCCTTCTTTTTTTCTTCCGCACAACTTCACCTCTCTCACATCTCTGTCTATTTTGCCGTTACTGAAGGTTTTTGTCAAGCCTCACTGTACTTTTTCACTGCGCTTCGGCAAATTTCCCGTAGACGAAATAATTTCCAGGTGCTATAATTCTGATAATAAAACAGGAAGCGAGGGATTAAAATGTACTCTTTTGAAGAAGTGAAGGCCGCTGACCCGGAAGTGGCGGAGGCAGTTGAGCTGGAGCTGGGAAGGCAGCGGGACCACATCGAGCTGATCGCCTCTGAAAATCTTGTGAGCAAAGCTGTGATGGCCGCCATGGGCAGCATCCTGACGAACAAATATGCGGAAGGCTATCCCGGGAAACGATATTACGGCGGCTGCGAATATGTGGATATCGTGGAAAACCTGGCCAGAGACCGGGCCAAAGAGCTGTTCGGCTGCGAATATGCCAATGTTCAGCCCCACTCCGGGGCCCAGGCCAATATGGCTGTGTTTTTTGCGGTTCTCCAGCCCGGAGATACCTTTATGGGCATGAATCTGGATCAGGGAGGACACCTGACCCATGGCAGCCCGGTGAATATGTCAGGCAAATATTTCCGTCCCGTGCCTTACGGCGTCAATGACGACGGATTCATCGACTATGACGAGGTCCGCAGGATCGCGCTGGAATGCAGGCCCAAATTAATTGTCGCCGGCGCTTCCGCTTATGCCCGTGCCATTGATTTTAAAAAATTCCGGGAAATCGCTGATGAAGTGGGCGCGGTGCTGATGGTGGATATGGCCCATATCGCCGGCCTGGTGGCCGCAGGCCTCCACGAAAGCCCGATCCCATACGCCGATGTCACCACCACCACCACTCATAAAACTCTTCGGGGCCCCAGGGGCGGCATGATCCTGTCCAGCGAAGCTGTGAACAAAAAATACAATTTTAATAAAGCCATATTTCCGGGCATTCAGGGAGGCCCTCTGATGCACGTCATCGCCGGCAAAGCAGTCTGCTTCAAAGAGGCGCTCACTTCGGAATTTAAAGCGTATCAGCAGCAGGTGGTGAATAATGCCAAGGCATTGGCCCAGGCATTGACCGATCGCGGCTTCCAGCTGGTTTCCGGAGGCACGGACAATCATCTGATGCTGGTGAACCTGCTGAACATGAATATCACAGGCAAAGAAGCGGAACACATTCTGGACGCCGCCAATATCACCTGCAATAAGAACACAATCCCTAATGATCCGGCCTCTCCTTTTGTCACCAGCGGCATCCGGCTGGGCACTCCCGCAGTCACCGCCCGCGGCATGACAGAGGCCGATATGGAAACCATTGCGGAAGCGATTTCTCTGGTGGTTAAAAATCCGGAGCATGATGCTGCTGAAGCGAGAGAACTGGTAAAGGGGCTTACGGACCGCTATCCTATTTACGAATAAGCACAGCATATGCTCAATGCGGGGGAGTCGCGAAGAGGCGGCAGATAAAACTCCGGTGGCTCCATGCCTTACGGCTATAGCCACCTCCGTTTTATCTGCCGCCTCTTTGCCGAAGGATTCCCTACCTGGGGTTTTTCTGCCTGTGATGTTTCATCTTCCGGAGGGGTTTGCTGCATGGGAACGCAGTTCAATCGCGGAGCGGCAGTTCCTTTTTCATTCTTTATTCATCCGATATACTGTAAGCAATATATCCGGACTCTTTCACAGCCCTGCGCAGTTCTTCCGGCTGTATTTTCTGTTTCATCCGTATATCTGCAAAGCCTCCGCTCAAGTTTACGTTTGCCCATACGCCTTCCAGGCTGTTCAGGGCATTTTCCACGCGGGTTGCGCAGTTCGCGCAGACCATTCCGTCAATCATCACTTTCTTGTGGTAGGGATAATGGGCTGGATTCCTGTCTGCGGCCCGCTTTTTCTTAATCCGGGCGCTGCCTGAACCACAGCAGCCTGAGGACAGCCTTTTAAAATAGCTTTTGATTCCAATCACAACTACAGCGACCAGTACCACAACCAGAACCGCCGTCCAAATACCGCCTGCGTTGGAATTCATACAAATCTGTTTCATCATATAATCCCGCCTTAATTCAGAGAATTGCCTGTATAATTACAGCTGCCAGAACAGCCGCTGCACCCGGAGCAGCCTCCGGAACAGTTCCCGTTTTTCTTATCCCGGCGCATTTTCCTGATCACCAGACCTACCACTGCCAGCAGCATCAAGCCTACTATAATTGTTCCAATATTAGCTGCAATCCAGCCCATTTCAACTGCCTCCTTCCGTTTTAAGCTTTTACTTTGTTTTTATGTTTTACGCTGACTTTCTTTCTGTCTGCTTCCCTGTAAGGACGGAACAGCAGAAACAGCAGGATCAGTACCAGGATAATGGCCGCTGCTGTACCGATCCCAAAGGTACCGGCTGTCAGCAGGGTCCCCAGCTGATAGACGATCAGGGAAATCACATATGCGAATATGGTCTGATAACCAATCGCTGTCCAAAACCACTTCGCGCTGTTCATTTCCCGTTTAATCGCGCCCATTGCCGCAAAGCAGGGGGCGCACAGCAGGTTGAATACCAGGAAGGAGTATGCAGCAATTCCGGTCATGCTGCCGGCCAGGGCGCCCCAGATCTCCGCGCCGTCCTCGGCCACTTCGCCAAAGCCATATAAAATACCAAAGGTACCCACTACATTTTCCTTGGCAACCAGGCCTGTCACTGCAGCAACGGCCGATTTCCAGTCTCCCCAGCCCAGAGGTGCGAACAGCCAGCTGATTCCGTTGCCGATGTAGGCCAGGATGCTGGTTTCGCTGTATTCCTCCACCATGCCGAAACCAGATTCGGTGAATCCAAATTTAGAAGTGAACCACACAAAAATGGTGGACAGCAAAATTACAGTTCCTGCTTTTTTTATGAAGGACCAGCCGCGCTCCCACATGCTTCGAAGCACATTGCTCACTGTAGGCAGATGATATGCCGGCAGTTCCATCACGAAGGGGGCCGGATCTCCGGAAAACAGTTTCGTTTTTTTCAGAATGATCCCTGAAATAATAATTGCCGCTATTCCCACAAAATAGGCGCTGGGAGCCACCCACCAAGCGCCTCCGAACAGCGCTCCTGCAATCAGTGCAATAATCGGCAGCTTCGCCCCGCAGGGGACAAAAGTGGTGGTCATGATGGTCATTTTTCTGTCTCTGTCATTCTCAATCGTCCTGGACGCCATGATTGCCGGCACACCGCATCCGCTGCCAATCAGCATGGGGATAAATGATTTCCCGGACAGCCCGAATTTTCTGAAAATCCGGTCCATGATAAACGCGATACGCGCCATATATCCGCAGCTTTCCAGAATGGCCAGGAAGATAAACAGCACCAGCATCTGAGGCACAAAGCCGAGTACCGCGCCAACGCCGGCGATCATGCCGTCCAGGATCAGGCTCTTCAGCCATTCTGCACAGTGTATCGCATCCAGACCCTTTTCCGCCAGAACCGGAATGCCGGGCACCCATATCCCGAATTCAGCCGGATCTGGCTCTGCAGCTTCTGCCGCAGTCAAAAAAGAATCTGCAGTCACAGGAATTGTCTTTGCCACATTCCCATCCTCATCTTTGATCTCCGCTGCCGCAGTCAAATTTTTTGCATCTGCCTGAAAAGCAGCAAGTACTGACGCAGCTTCTGCCATGTCTGCGCCCTCATTACTCTTGGGATCAAATTCCAGCGCTGCTCTTACTGCTTCCGTACTGATTCCATTTTCATCCGCAGCGTCCAGGAATGCATCCACCTGCGCCGCCATCTCATCATATTCTTCAGCCTTTTCTTCATAAGAGGAGGAACCGATCCCAAACAGATGCCATCCGTCACCGAACACTCCGTCATTGGCCCAGTCTGTTGCCCAGGTGCCTATGGTGCTTACTGAGATATAATATACGATAAACATCACTACTGCAAAAATCGGCAGCGCCAGGAAACGGTTTGTCACAACCTGGTCTATTTTGTCAGATGCGCTCAGCCTGCCTCTGGATTTCTTCTGATAGCAGGATTTGATAATTGAAGAAATGTAGTTATACCGTTCATTGGTTATGATGCTCTCAGCATCATCATCCAAGGTTTCCTCACATTTTTTGATCAGGGATTCCACATCGGGAATGTGCTTCATCTGGGATATAATCTTATCATCCCGCTCAAACAGCTTCACAGCAAAAAACCTTTTCTGTTCCTCTGGGATACTGCTGTCCAGCAGGTCCATGATCTGCCCCAGGACTTCTTCTACTTCTTTCCGGAAGGTATGTACGGAATCCTGCCTCTTTTTCTTTTGAGCCGTTTCCACTGCTTTTTTTGCTGCTTCCTGAATTCCCGTGCCTTTCAGGGCTGAAATTTCCACCACTTCACAGCCAAGGCTCTGGGATAATTTCTGAATATTGATCTGGTCCCCGTTTTTCTTCACCACATCCATCATGTTCACTGCCATGACCACAGGGATGCCCAGCTCCATCAGCTGGGTGGATAGATACAGGTTTCTTTCAATGTTCGTCCCATCCACTATATTGAGGATGGCGTCAGGCCGTTCTGTTATAAGATAATTACGCGCCACCACTTCCTCCAGCGTGTAGGGTGACAGCGAGTAGATTCCCGGGAGGTCCATCAGCACCACATCTTTGTGGTTTTTCAGCTTCCCTTCCTTTTTTTCTACAGTAACGCCGGGCCAGTTGCCGACAAATTGATTAGAGCCGGTCAGTGCATTAAATAAAGTAGTCTTGCCGCTGTTGGGATTTCCGGCAAGTGCAATTTTGATTGACATATTTTCCCTCCTCTTCTGATGCAGCCACCAGGAAGTTAGCCACAGCTAACATATTCTTTTAAAATATGCAGAGCAGCGCTCCGCTTATTTTCTTTCAATGTTTTTTCTCTCATTCCACTTCAATCATTTCTGCATCTGCCTTGCGCAGGGACAATTCATACCCCCTCACAGTGACCTCCACCGGATCTCCAAATGGCGCTACCTTGCGCACATAAACTTCCACACCTTTGGTGATTCCCATGTCCATGATCCGACGTTTCACCGCCCCTTCCCCGTGTAATTTCACAACTCTTGCAATGCGGCCGCAGGCCACATTCTTCAATGTCTGCATGGTGTTCTCTCCTCCCGGTCCAATCTTTTCAGACCATTATTTTATTTGCCATTTCCCTGCTGATCGCCACTCTGGAATTCTTTACACTCACAATTACATTCCCGTTAATTTCGGATACTACCGTCACCCGGGAACCCGTCACAAATCCCAGATTTTCCAGAAACCTCCTGGTCTCTTCTTTTCCGCCCACGCGCAGAATCGTGTTTTCTCTTCCTGTTTCTGCCATTGCTAACGGCATCATCATCACTCCTTCGCTTTTAGTTAGCTTATTCTAACTTTTATTTAAGGTTAGCACATTCTAACTTCATTGTCAATCACTGAAGACGGAAAATCCTAATTCCGTCACATTGCCAGATATTCCCTTGTCCTTAAATTTTTTTTATGCTATAATGATGTCATATTGTGTATAGTAAATATTTGTGATTATGAAGGAGGCGCATCCTTGAAAATACAGGAATCTGCTGAAAATTATCTGGAAACAATTCTGATTCTGGGCCAGCGAAAGTCTCAGGTCCGCTCCATTGATATCGCCACCGAACTGAATTTCTCCAAGCCCAGCGTAAGCGTTGCCATGAAAAATCTGCGCCAGAGCGGACATATCCAGGTGGATGAAGACGGGCATATCACCCTTACGGAGGAAGGCAGAAAAATTGCAGAAACTATCTATGAACGCCATACGCTTCTTTCCTCCTGGCTCATGAAACTGGGCGTAGATGAAAAAATTGCGGCTGAAGACGCCTGCCGGATCGAGCATGTGATCAGCCCGGAAAGTTTTGAAGCCATTAAACGCCACGTTCAGTAGTCAGATAGTGTTCGATATCTATCCAGCCCAATGACACTTCCGGCAGCCATTCTCCAAATACGCGGGAATCCTCCATCCTCCCGTTTAAAACTTCATAGCAACATCGCCGCCCTTGGTTTTCTCTGTAACAAAGAATTCACGCTCCGCGGCGTTTTGCGATTTTGCCACAATGCTGGACGGAAATACCCTTGTGGCCGTGTTAAAAGCCGCCACATTGGAGTTGTATAACCGTCTTGCCGCCTGCAAATGCTCTTCCGCGTCGCGAATACCCTCCTGAAGCTCTCTGAATACATCAGAGGAGCGCAGTTCCGGATAAGCCTCCGCCACCACATTCAGGCTTGAAGACAGATCGTCCATCCTGGCGGCCGCCTGATTCAACTCGCCCACGCTCATACCCTTGCGCAGTTTGATAACCTGGGAGAACAGTTCTGTTTCGTGCTGCTTGTAACCTTTTGCCACGTCCAACAGCTTTGTCAGCATATCGTAACGCTTGGTTAGCGCAACCTCTATACCGGACAGAGATTCAGAAATTTTAATGTCCGTCCGTTTGAAATTGTTGCTTGTGCCGATCCACCAAAATATCGAAATAAGAATGACCACCGCGATAATGATAAGAATTACCAAAATCATACCAGTACCCTCCTGTTTTTAATAACCGTAATAAGTTTCATAACTCATGATAATCCTCTTTCGCCGGTACGCCCGAACAAATACTCGTTTTTTAGCAGTTCGTCCGCAATGCTCGTAATGTACCTGAGCTCACTTTTCATGCGTGCCCGAACCGCGTTGAGATTAGCGCCGTCGTTTTTTTGCAGCTCAAAGGAGTCCCTGCCCGTATAGCAGGCGATGTGTACGCGGTTTTCAATGAAGCTCAAATAGGTGCGGGTGTCTGCGGCATCATCCGCACTCATGATAAACTCCATAAAATGCGGCGTCAGAATGTAGAAGGCGCTGTGCTCATCCTCCGTGAGAATCTGAAAGCGCTTGTTAAACGCTTCGTTTTCGGTTTTCACATCGTCTTTATTCTCTATGCGTTCGCCAAAGAGCTTTCTTGAAACTTTGCCGGTGCGCTCGATGTTTTCCCTGAGCCGAAGTTTGGCGGGAACTTCGCGCCCCAGTTCGAGGATCATCCATTGGCCTTTGAACTTGGTTTTGTAAGAGGTGGAGGTATTCCCGTTGGAGTCTTCGCGTTCCACTTCCTCTGACAGTTCTATGTCGCTGAAATTGATGGCGTGCCCCCTGTACTTCGCGGAAATCAAGTCTGAACCGGTGGCTATGTCCCAATTCGGAATCAAAGCAGCCTCTCGCAGCACCTCGTCCGGCAGGCGGTAACCGGCGGCATAAATGCACTGGTCAAACACCTCTGCCAGAATATCCCGCGTGATGTTGTTCGCTAAAAGGGATTTGGCCTTGCTGCCTGCTTTGCCGGACAGAACGGCAAACACGGCGGCGGGAATAAACATCGCAGCACCAAGCAGAGGATGGACGAGCCAAAGCACAAAAATGCCGATAACACAGACAATGGCGAGGATTTTCATGGTGTTTGCCTTTTGGTTTAATGCCGAAAGCTGACCCGCAAGCTCCGCATCGTTCAGGCGAACCGCCGCTTCCTCCGGAGACAGATTTAAGTCCGTGCCGCAGTTGCTGCAATGCCAGTCCTTCACTTTTGGGTCTGCCGGGTTATAATACGCGCCGCAGCCTGGGCAGGGTTTATAACCCTGCGCCTTCAGTTCCTCTACATTTCCATTCATTGTTGCCATATTCATTTACCTCCCGCATTAGCTTCGCCCAAGCGCCAAATGCCGTCGCCCTCTATATCTGCATAATAAAACTCGTTCTCTTTGTTAAAACAGCATCTGCTGCGGGATGTGTAGGTCTGTCCATCCCAGACATATTGGCCTTTCGATTTATCATATTCCACTACAGCGATGGTGATGATTCCAAGATCTTCCTCAGATAAAACGAAGAGAGTTCCGGCATCAAACACGTTTACGGCGCAGATGTTAATCTGTTGCGTAAGGAACGCGCCGTTTTCGTCTATTGCTCCGATACCCTTAAAAATGGGGAGGAAATCGGCAGAACCAAATTCAGCATTGTTAAACACACCGTTCTCGCCGCTTATGTAATACGATACCGATTCATCCTTAAATATATCATCTGTTTTAACCGCCGTAATAGAACCGCTTGCATTGAAAGAATCTTCCTCCACCGTCCAATCGTAGGTCATTTGCTGTATGTTGTGGTCACCGCCGGTGCACAAAAGATAGGAGCCGGTATAATATTCAATTGTCAAATTATCCGCCGCGGCAAGTATTCTTTCGTCAAGGGGTTCATATTTTCCGCTTTCTAAACCTTTTTGATAATTATATACACTTTGCAGATAGGGAAAATGGTTATCATTATCGGCATCCAGGGATAAAAGCCCGCGGTAAAACAGATTGCCGCTGGTGTAATAATCCATATCCTCAATCCACTCAGATTCATTGCGCTTCGTACTTAATCCAAGTTTCTGTGCGATCTCCGAAAATTGCTGATACATCAAGGCGCGCGCACCTGCATCATAAGATTCCCATTTTACCGTAGCCTCTTCATCGTAAAAATCCAAATACTCTCCATAGGAAGCATAAACCTCCGCAAAAGCGGCGTAAATCTCCCCGGCACGCTGCGCGGTCATCGGCTGGTCTAAAAATGAGGATTGACTGTTATCGTCTGTCCGAGAGTCAATAGGTTCTCCGTCACCGTCTATTCCGTAATCCGCACCTGTTCGTCCTGAACGGATAAAGTAGAAATCAGCTGCAATCAGAACATCCTCTTCAAAGTGCATGACCAACGCATAGTCGTCTATGATTTCCAGTTTCATGTCGCCGAACCATTCAAAATTGCACTTAATTTCAACAACTCCGTCTTCTTCCGCGTATTCACCGCTTGCCGTACCTGCGTACAGATACATCGTGCCGTGCATGATCTCAATATCCACGGTTTCGTCTTCGTTGAATTTCAAAAATCCGGCTTCCTCGTTGCCATGAAGATAATACTCAGTCCCTGTGTACAGTGCGGGTTTCGTGGAATCGTTATGATCTGTATCCTCAGAACCGCACGCCGTTAAGGTGAAACTAAGCAATATCGAGATGAGCGCCAGTGCGATATATTGCTTTCTTTTTATACTATTTATACTATGCTGCATTTACTTTTCCTCTTCAAAGCGGCGTTTCTTTTTTCCTATTGCAACAGTTCCGGTAAATGCACCGCCAGATACAAGCAAAAGAGCAGCCCAAAGGGACATATTACTGCTGCCGCCAGTTTGCGGCGAATCCGGCTTTTCGGCTGCTGGAATATCGGCAATTTCTTTGTAACCGCAGGCGGAGCAGATTCTTTCCTTGCTGCCTTTTTCTGTTTCAGTAGCCGATTTAATTTCCGTCCACTCACCGTAGTTGTGTGCCGCGGCATTTATGTGTTCGCCGCAAGAACACTCCTGCCAGTGATGATTGGCATCCGCTGTCCATTCAGCAGAAGGGGTATGCGTATGCTGCGGTGGAATAACCGGGATTTCTTCAGTTTCCATAACATACTGGCAAACAGTGCATTCTCTGTGCTGGCGTCCTTTTTCAGTCTCGGTGGCCTCTTTGTCAATCATCCAGCCGCCCGCTTCATGGGCTGCCACGTCATTTTTTGCCCCGTCGTCCGCAGTACATTCGTGCCAATGGTTTGTGGCGTCTGATTTCCAGCCTTCTCCGTAGGTATGAGCATGCCAGTTCGCTGTAAGGGTCATATCCTCTGAAATGGTTGTGGCGGTGAAATCAAAGGCAGTATCTCCGTTAAACCAGCCGCTGAAAATGTAACCGCCGCTTTTCGTCGGATCGGCCGGTTTCGTCACCTTGTTATTCGGATAAACCTTTTCGGTGAAATGATCTCCATCCCCGCCGTTTACATCAAAGGTGACGGTATAGGGCGCGGCAAGCCAGATCTCACGCAGCGCGTTTGACATGCTTGTATTGAGCGTGGTATCATCTTTGCCGATAAAGGTAGTAAAACTTTTGGCTTTCGTGTCAGAGACAAACCAGTCCATAAACGCAACTTTGCCGCCATTTTTCTCAACCAAATTGCTCAGTTCGATCTTTGACGCTGCCGCTTCTCCCGCCGTTTGGACGGACTTTGCACGAATCGCCGCATATCCCGCCCCTCCCTTTGCGTGAACGGAGCCGCCGTTTATTGAGATTACTCCTGTGGAATAAACACCATCGTCATCTTTGCCGGCCGCTTCAATTTTACTGCCGTTAAACGTAATGTCACCGTCCGCCTGAATACCGCCCCAACCGCCTTTGGCGGAAATATCCGCGTTGCTGTCGGTTATAATACCGCCAAAGGAACGAATGGCATATACATTTTGGCTCTCCGCCATCAGCTTTCCGCCTATTATGATATCCTTATCTTTCGTCACATTGGATACGGCATAATTGGTTTCGGAATAGGCTTCGATATTTTTTGCAGAAAGGATCATCACATTCGCTGCAAGAAGCGCGCATACCTTACCGTTGGCAATCACATTCGCGTTGCCGGTGATTGAAAGTTTTTCAGTAGCCGTAATTGCAGATTCACCCATGGAGGTGGCGTTGATGGTACCGCCGGAAATATCCAAATCGGCCGTTTGCAGCGCCCGCAAATATCCTTCTGCCGTGATTTCCGGTGAGCCTGTGACCGTGATGCTGTCCGGTGTGTAGATTGCGCTGTCATTGGGCGAAGCCGCATTTACTTTTCCCCCCGAAATTGTGATAGCACCGCCGGCCTGCAGCCCGCAATATCGGCCTCCCATCGCGGTTACGTTCGACGTTCCACTGATTGAAAGCGTTTCATTTGTGAATATTCCGGAATCGTCTGTACCCGTTGCATCCACTTTTCCGCCGCTGATGGAAATACCGTCGTTTGCGAACAGGCCGGGATAAAACCCTTCCGCCGTTACATCGGCGGCGCCGCCGATGGATAGACTTCCTCCGGCTCCCATTCCGTTGCTGCCGGAAGAAGCAGCATTCACCTTACCGCCAGTAATAGTCAGATTTGTATCCGCCCAAAGCGCCGGATAGTTGTTTGAAACTGCTGTGATATCCCCGCCGGAAATTCCCAGCGATGCCCTTGCATAAAATGCGTTAGACAACGCAGAACTTGCTGTAATGACGCCGCCTGCGAACGTCATATCTCTTTCGGAAACAAACGCCGCAAATTCTGTATCAACATGCAGACTGCCGCTTCCCGAAATGTTCAAAGCCCCGTCCGCCTTGACGCCCACAGAGACAGCCTCGCCGCTCTCGCTGACAACACTGCTGTCAATGAAGCTGCTTCCATGGAGCACAATCTTTAAATCGCCATTGGCATAAATCCCCGCGCCCTCGCGTCCTTCGCGGGCAGTGATTGCCGCACTATTAAGTATGAGCGTATTGCTGCTCTCCTCATAATCCGCCGTACCGCCGCCGCATTCCAGCGTTTTGTCACTATCCCGCAGGATATCCACTCCGTTTACCCAGATTTCTGTTGGATTCGTCCCTGATCCTGCCGCAAACGCTGCCATGGGCATCCATGCAAATACCATGCACAGCACAAGAAGCATACTCGTAAGTCTTTTCATCTCAAATCCTCCTTAATACGACTCGCCAAGAGTCATTTTCATAATTTCACCGCAGGCCAATTCCGCCACTGCAAGGCCGTCCCGATACCAATGAATAACAGCGCCGTCCGTGTTCACTGACCACCAGACCTCAGGTTTTTGCAGCGCGGCACAGGTTCTGCTTTGAAAATAGGGTATCCCTTCATTGTCTCACCTCCATCAGAATGAAAAAGTATCGCTTTAGCGATGAAATTTCTTACGCCGCAGTGCGATCCCCCGGAGGGTTTTATTGCATAGGGAACGCAGTTTCCTATGCAATAATAAAGAGTCCGGCCCGCCGGACTCCCGCACCGGAGCGCGGTCGCTTCAGCGGCAATCGAGTAGGAGGGAGTGATTAACTCCCGTCCTCTCACACCACCGTGCATACCGTTCGGTACACGGCGGTTTCAATAGTTGACGTGCACAGAC
>NZ_SGXF01000008.1:62499-110801 GCF_004216775.1 Cuneatibacter caecimuris | reverse complement strand
ACGATGGACACCCTTGCCTTCGGCTATATCCTTCCCACTACCGGGCGGATTCCGGACT
This sequence comes from Cuneatibacter caecimuris, assembly GCF_004216775.1. Taxonomy (GTDB): domain Bacteria; phylum Bacillota; class Clostridia; order Lachnospirales; family Lachnospiraceae; genus Cuneatibacter; species Cuneatibacter caecimuris. The sequence continues at coordinate 110,743 of NZ_SGXF01000008.1, read as the reverse complement.
TGCACCGGTTAGAAACGTGCGCCGCCGGGCGCACACAAAAACGCCACTGTACACATTAATTGTACAGTGGCATTTGCTTTTTGTAGTGTTACCATAGGTCACTACTTTTCTGTGCGGAAGCGTTTTTCCAGTTCCAGACGCTTGTTTTTGCTGTCTGGGCTTATCTCAAGCTTCTCGAAAATGCGGGAAAGCTGATTTTTTATGGTTCCTTGGGCCAGATGCAGCCTGTCTGCGATTTCTCGGTTGGTCAGGCGCTGTGCCGCGAGCTTTGCAATCTCCAGTTCCCGCCCGCTGAGGCCGTAGTCCTCATCTTCGCCCCATAGGGCGCGTAAAATCCGCTGCTTACTTTTTCTGTACTCCGCTGCCAGCGTGAGAATTTTTTCGATCTGATCCGGGTAGATATCGCGCTTTTGCAGCTCTTGCAGTTGAGTTATGATATAGTCGCAGTTTTCCGCGAAGGGCATCACACTGCCGTCCGGCAAAGCCAGTTCCAATGCGGTTTTCAGTTCCTCTATAGCCTGTCCCCGGCGTCCGAGCTGATCCAGCGCAGCGGCAAGCTGGATATGTAAATGTATACTGCATTGGAGGGAGTGGACTCTTTCATAAAGCGCGGCGGCTTCTCCCTTTTTCGCCACAACCTCTGTGTATCTGCCTTGCGCCAAGAGGTATTGTATATAGATAGCCTCCAACATGGGGGCGGCAGGGTACATCACCATGGATGAGGGCGCTCCGCTGGCAATCCACGCCGGAACCTCCTCTGTACGGCCCAACAAAGAATAAATCCATGTCTGGCACATATCCAAAGTATTCAGCAAGATATACTGCTTGTTTTCCCGCAGACTGTCTCGCAGTCCGGTCATGATTGTCCGGAGCTTTTCGGCGTCGCCTTCCAGCAGCGCCATGCGCATTCCAAGAAATTCAGCCGTCACCCCAATACTGTGCTGCCTGCGCCGGGTAGCAGCGCCTACGGCCAGATGATAGCTGATCTGTGCGTCGGTCAGGCGGTTTCGCATAAAATCCGTTTCGCCCTGCATGACATGCTCCGCGCCGTTTCCGTGACCATCCACTACTTGATAATAATAGGGGATAAATTCCCGCATTTTAGCGGTTTCGTGATCCAGCTCGCCCACGGCGCGGTGGTACATCATGAGTACGGACGGCGCGCCAAAGGTCCAGGCACTGTCAGGGTCGATGCAGCGGGAAAAGCGGCTCATCATGGTACAGGCGTTACGTTGGTGGGCGCTCATGGCGGATATGTCATTGTATTGCAAAAAGCCGATAACCAGCTCATATTCACCCAGATAGTCCTGCCGTTCCTGTTCCGTCAGCGATGTGTTTGTTTCAAGGCTTTTTAGCAAAATCTCTTTCAGCCGAAGCATTTCGGGGACGTGCTGAAATGCGAACAGCTTGTGCATCAGCACCAGCACCGCGTCGGGATGCCCCATCAAAAGGGAGACAGGGCACTCCACGCTCCACTGATACAGCGTCTCCCCATACTCACTGCCCAAAGATTTTCCGCAGTCGGTACTCAGCGCGTCCAGCAGCTTGCCCCAAGCCCCCGCCCGATGATAGGAAAGCTCTGCGGCGACATATTCCTGCCGGTTCATATGCCAGTCGCCCAGACGGGCGTATGCGGCCGACTGACGGTCGGCCGGAAGCTGGGAAAACTTCTGGCGCACACATTGACGCAGCATATGGTGATAGCGGTATACGCCGTTTTCATTCCGGGTAATGAAGGCATTGCTTTGCGACAGGGATTCCAAAAGTTCCTCCGTATCGGACTGCTGCCAGAGCCAGGCAGCTTCCACCGCTGTAAAACCATCTGTGATACCGATCAGGATCAAAAATTCCTGCTGGCGTTCCGGCAGGGGGGAGAGCAAAATCTGATCGATCAGATTAAAAATATCGGCGCTGCCGGAAATCCATGCCCCAGTCTGGGCATACGCCTTGAAGTTCAGGTAAACCATGGAAATCCATCCCTCGCTGGCGGCGGCAAGGGCGGCAATGTCACGCTCCTCCGCTGTCAGCCCGCACCGTTTTGCGTATTGTGCAACTTCGTTTCCATGCAGCCGCAGGTCGTCGGCGGTGATCTCTCCGAGACTTGCGCCCATGCGCATCCGCTCTTCCTCACCAAATATCTGGCTTCGGGAGAGAAGGAGGAATTGTATGCGGTTCTCCAAACGGCGGGAGAGATACAGCAGCAAGGAAGCAAGCTGCTTATCCGTGAAAATGTGCAGGTCATCCAGCACATAGTAAATTCGCCTGTCTGTTTCCGGCAGCGCATCCTCGATTAACTCAGCCATAATGGACATGGCTTGAATATCGCCCGGAAATCCCAGCGCCGCGAGCTGCTCCGCCAGCGTGGGATAACCCCGCAGCGCCCGGCAGAGTCCTGTCCAGAAATCCGTAGCGCTGGGCGTGTCGATCATCTGCCGCAGAATGATCCAGTCAGGATGATATTTGGTCTGCTGCTTCATCCACCATGTAATCGCCGTGGTCTTGCCAAAGCCCATGGGCGCAATGACGGTGGTGATCGAGGCGCTGCCGATAACCGTCAGCCGCTGCTTAAGGCGTTCTGTTATATAAATATCATTCAGGTGCGGATAATAGCTCATGACCTATCGCCACCTTTCTTTATCATTTTGCGCAGGTCCGTTGGCTTTCCGCATCAGCGGGAATCACCCATCACCATCCGAAACGGGTCTGGCCAGGAATGGGTCCCTTAGCGCAGTATTGCAAAACACACCGCTCCGGCACGTATTTATATAATATACGAATATTGAAATACTTTCAAGAGATTCCGCAAAAAAGTCCCACGCATTAAAGGTTCCAGCAGACCAGTTATACCGAATTCGGAACAAAAGCGGCGGTCAATGTCCTGTGCATATGATAGAGTTTTACAGGCCCCAGCAGCCCGGACAGGAGGTTTTCCCCATCCCGGTCTATATTATCTTCATTCCAGTAGCGGTTCCAGCCCAGGGCCATTCCTTCATCCACCAGCATATACCTCCGCTGGTTCGCGGCAGAATTGGATACAATTACCGTGATCTCATTTTCTCCCGGATGTACAAATTCTGTTGCATCCACCTCGTAAGGCTCCCATAACTTCACCGCTGCCAGTTTTCCGTTGATCCAGACTTCCGCGTGGAAACAGATCTGCCCCAGGCGCAGCAGATACCGTCCCGGCTCTTGTTTCAGGGTAAAATGATTCCGGTAAAGCACGCGCCCGGCGTACCACTTCAGGCCGTGCATCCTCCAATCGCACAATGGCGCGAAAAACGGCGCCATCCTGATTTCAAGCGGAGCTTTCAGGCCGTCCTGCCCGCTCCCTGCCTCCATTCTCAGAATCAGCTGTCTCGCTCTGTTTTCAGGTTTCATCCGCACCGGAAAATCTTTTTCCTGCAGCCCTGCGCCATCCAGTGAACAAGTGAATTTTCCTTCTGTTTCCGGGAGGCAGATTTCACAGGCGCCGGCCGGAACTTCGATTTGGTAGGTGAGCGTTACCGGGAAAGATATGCTCTGTCCGAATAGGGGCAGATCCCCCCAGGGCTGCAGCGGCAGTTTTCCTCTCTCCCAGGCAAAGGTCCACTCCGGATCTGAGCCTCCGAAAGGCCGGGCGCTTTCCCAGGCAATTCTCCTGGCCACAGACTCATAATCCCATTCCGGCTGATTCCATCCTTCCCTCTCCTGACCGCACACAATAAAGCTGCCGTCGCTGCTCAGGCGGAAAATCTCCTCTTCCGTTTTAATTTCTGCTTCCAGCAGCAGGGAAATATACCGGTCCGGAGGAAGCTCATCCGTGGCGCACATATCGCAGTCGTCAATGGGATTGTGGTTGATTACATGGACCGCCAGCAGGTTGTCCCCCTGTTTCAGCCCTTTCAGCTCTATTTCCTGCGGCACAGCATACCCCCGGACAACTCCTGCGCTGACCCCATTGACAAATATTTCAGCCGTATCCACCGCTGCAATGCAGATCCGTCCGCGTTCAGGGATATGGTCCAGCCGGAATTTCCTGCGGAAATAGAGGTCTCCGTCATCCGTCCCATCATGCCAGAAGGCCCTTCTGGTGATCCAGGATCCTTTCCACAGGCTCAGGTGACGCCCGCAGTACCCAGGTTCCCCTTCTTTATTGCAGATCCTGATTTCCCTTGGAGAAGGGTCCAGACTGCTGGAAAACATACAAACAGGAATGCTTAAGGAGCAGCAATCCGCCTGATCCGACCATATATCGTCCAGCGTTTTATCCAGAATCTGCGTTTCCCAGCGTCCTCCGATCTGCTGACAGTCATCCTCCTGCCATAGTTCAGGCGCCTGTTCCTGCAGCTTGTCTGTCAGAAGAAGCCAGCCCGCCTGGGCGGGAGCCAGATGGACCCGCACCATTCTTCCGTCCCCTGAAGCAACAGAATATACCGGGGTCATTTCTCCTGACTCCGGATCCAGCCACCGCATAGCTCCGCTTCCCCGCACCCACAGTTCCAGGTCTTTTTCCTCATCCGCTCCGCTTCCCAGGAAATACCACCGTTCCCCGTTCATTTCCCGGCAATTCACAAACAACTCGTATCTGTTTCCATAATTCACCCGGATGTCCGGCACGCCCAGCTCCAAGATGCAGCGGTAGATCTGTTCTGCCCTGCAGGCAGGCTGAGTCAGCAAGTCTGATGGCAGCCGGACTCCGCCGCTGCAGCCATAAGCCAGAACATGGCCCCCTGACCGGACAAAACAGCGCAGCTTTTCCTCCAGTCCCTCTGTCAGCCTCCCATATTCCGGCAGGATCAGCACCTGGAAGCACTGGTCCCCGATCCTGGCTATTCCGTCTCCCATTTCTGCCTTCAGAAGATTCTCTCCATCAATCATGTCCGCGTCGATTTGATGGCGGAGCAGACCGTAAAGGGTCTTATGGAATCCGTCGTGTACAGAACAGCCGGATGATGTGCTCTTCCCCGCCTCTGTCTCCTCTGCCAGCGCTTCTATGGGATAATAGATTCCCACTTTTACCACCGGTTTGCCCAGGCTGTTGAGATAGCTGATCCGGCTCATATAATCGCTGAAAATGCGGAAATATTTCCAGTAGGGATTCTGGTAGAAAAAGCTGGTGGGCCAGTCTGCCTGCGCTCCCTGATGCTCGCATTCATAGTAAAATCCGTGCAGGACAAACTGGTTTGTCCCCAGTCCCGCCATCACATTGATGCCCTGCTTGAACTGCTGCAGGCTGCAGGCCCAGCCTGCCCCGCCCATGGACTCTGCCATGGCCCGTTTTTTTCCATACGCCCGGGCTACGGATACAGCATATTTGGGTTCGCAGGGCTTGATCCAGCGTGGAAAACCGTACCGGTATCCGTGGATATCCGAACCGGGATTGTGCATATGGCGCATGGTATCAAAATAATTTCCCTGCCTGCGGGGATGGTCCTTCAAAATCTCCTCTGTATGGCCGGTAAAAATCAGCCCCCGCTCTTCGCACCAGTCCCCGATCTGCTTGAAAACCGCTTCTTCATACAGCTGTGCTGTTACACTGTAGAAATCCCGGCGAAACGCTTTTGCCTGTTCTGTTTCCCCTTCCATCAGCCAGGGCAGATAATCCCACAGTTCATAACCGCAGCGGGCTTCAAACTCATCCGGGAGCCGGTCAGTCCAGGGAATGGGTTTTCCGGCCATGTAGATTTCATCCAGAAACGCGCCCGGGATTACACTGCCGAATTCTTTTCCAAAGCGTTTTTCATATTCTTCATAGGTATACTGCATAAACAGCCGTATCGTATCTTTGTTCATATAATCCACATAATGAGGATATACTTTCCTGTAAAAAGCCATTATAACTCCATAGGCTTCCGGGATATTTTCAGGATCCAGCCTGATAATTTCCGCTGATTTTTCTTCTCCCTGCAAAAGATACACTGCAAGAGGGCGCCGGCTGTCTTTTTTCAGCTCCGCATTCAGCTTATCTTTCAGGATTTCTCCCCTCTCTGATGCAAAAGACTTCACCTCCAGCCCTTTTGCCATATTGCATTCCCCCTCCGCCAGAACTCTGGAAGGTTTCTGATATCCATATTCAAACACGCTGCCTGCCGTACCGGAGGGCCAGGCGTACTCATCATACAGCCACGCTCCAAAGCCTTTCCTTTTTCCCTCGTCCACACAGGCTTCCACCGCGTCCCACCATTCCTGTTCCAGGTAGGGTGTTTTCAGATATGCGCGGGCGTGCATAAAAGCTCCGTATATCCCCTTGTCAACCATCTCGTCGATCTGCCATCTGAGCCGGTCCGGTTCCAGCGTCCCATTCCAGAACCACAGCGGCACCGCGCTGTATTCCCTGGGCGGATTCTGAAACTGCTTCATCCAATTCATACTTGTATCCTCCTGATCTTCTGTGTTTTTCTTTGCAAAGAGTCCGGCAAGCCAGACTCTCCCGCCGAAGCGCGGTCGCTTTCGCGGCCATTTTTCCTTAGCGCGGAAGGTTTTGATTGCATGGGGAACGCAGTTCCCCATGCAATCAAAAACAGACAGCTATACCATCCCACATTACCTGCAGTATAATATATCTGTCTGTTTTCCACCATCAGGCGTATCTACAAAAACCTTTAGAAATATACAATGCCGTCTACTTTTCAGCCTGCTTTTTATAATAGTCTTCTACAGCTGCCTGTACGGCTTCTTCCGCCAATACGGAACAATGGATTTTGTTGGCCGGCAGCCCGTCCAGTGCCTCCACCACAGCCTGATTGGACAATTTCAGCGCTTCTTCCACCGGCTTCCCTTTAATCATTTCCGTAGCCATGGAACTGGAGGCAATGGCAGATCCGCATCCAAACGTGTTGAATTTCACATCTTCAATCACTCCGTCCTTTACTTTAATATACATCTTCATGATATCGCCGCATTTTGCGTTGCCCACCTGGCCGATTCCGTCGGCGTCCTCCATCTTCCCCATATTCCTGGGATTGGTAAAATGATCCATTACTTTTTCACTGTATAACATATCTGCGCTCCCCTTTCTGCAATTCTTCCCATACCGGAGACATGTTCCGGAGATACTCCACCACCTGCTTTATATTCTCAACCATATAATCTATTTCTTCCGCAGTATTATCCGGGCCGATGGTCAGCCGCAAAGATCCGTGGGCCACTTCATGGGGAAGGCCAAGGGCAAGAAGCACATGGCTGGGGTCCAGAGAACCGGAGGTGCAGGCAGAACCGGACGAAGCGGCAATACCTCTGGCGTCCAGAAGCAGCAGCAGAGATTCCCCTTCAATTCCCTCAAAACATACATTTATATTGCCGGGCAGCCTCCTCTTTCTGTCGCCGTTCAGCCTGGAATGGGGAATCCGCAATAGCCCGTCAATCAGCCTCTCACGCAGCTCCGTGACCTTTCTTCCGTCCTCGTCCATCCGCCGGCAGGATTCTTCCAGGGCCGCCGCCATCCCCACAATAGCCGGCAGATTTTCTGTTCCTGCCCGTTTTCCTCTCTCCTGCGCGCCGCCTTCAATCAGATTCAGCAATGGAACTCCTTTTTTCACGTACAGAGCGCCGGCTCCCCTGGGGCCGCAGAACTTGTGGCCGGATAGAGAAAGCATGTCCACCGAATCCCGTTCCACGTCAATTGATACATGCCCGGCCGCCTGAACCGCGTCCGTATGAAACAGCACCTTTTTTTCCCGGCAGATTCTTCCGACCTCTCTTATGGGCTGAAGAGTACCGATTTCGTTATTCGCATACATCACGCTCACCAGCGCCGTATCTTCCCGAATTGCGCTGCAAACCTCCTCCGGCCTGACGATTCCGTCCCCGTGAACGTCCAGATACGTCACTTCAAACCCTTCCTTTTCCAGACGTTTCAGGACATGAAGCACCGCATGGTGCTCAATTTTAGTAGAAACAATATGTCTCTTTCCCTTCATCGCTCCCAGCCTCGCAGCGCTGAAAATCGCCTGATTATCTGATTCGCTTCCTCCGGAAGTAAAGTATATTTCAGCTGGCCGGGCGCCGATCTGCTCCGCCACACTAATTCTTGCCGCCTCCAGATACTCTTTGGCCGTCTGTCCAGGCGTATGGAGGCTGGAGGGGTTTCCGTAGGCCTTGTCCATACAATCCAGCATCGCTTTTTTGGCCGTTTCGCTGATCCGCGTAGTTGCGGCCTGATCTGCATAAATATTCATCTCAAACCCTCTTTTCAAATTCCTATTTTATCCATAGGATATTTATACCACTTAATTCCTATATAGTCAATAGGAATATTATCATCACTGTGCCTGTGATTTCCATGCGCCTGCTTCTATCAGCAGGCACTCTATTAGTTTCTGTTTGCCTGAAGTATAGCGATTCCGGTCATTTGGAAACTGCAAAGCCAATCTCTGTTTGCACACGTCATAGTTCATTGCTTTTTCTGGGTGCGCATTCAGGTAATCCCGAAAATTGATATAGTTATTCCACGCTGTGCTATTCCACTTTACAACATGAATATGATGCGTGCGCGTATCATTTTCAAAATCACCCATTACGAACAGAAGCTGCCCCGGAACATCTTCTCCGCGAAAAATAAAACCATGCTGTTCCAGCGTTTCAATATAAGGCAAGACTTCGCTCAAATCCCAGACGCCTGCAGCAATATCAATAATGGGTTTTGCTTGAATTGCCACTACAGCGGTACTTCCCACATGCTGGATATCCACAGCGATATTTCCTAAAAGCTGTTTTAAAATCCCTATTATTTTTTCAGCATTTTGGCTCCATGCCTCTTGATGAGGCAGCAGCTCCACGGTTCCTCTTTTTAGCCCTATCATAACAGATTCCTCACGAAAACTTCAAATAAGGCAGGCCGTCATCCCGGCCTGCCTAAAACTTTATCCCAATAAATCAGATCTTCCCGCAGCGTAAATCCCATATGCTTCCAAAAGCTGTTTCCGGCTTCATTCCGGGCAAAGGCTACCAGAGAAACCTTCTGGATTCCCTCAGATTCCAGCGCAGACAGAGCCGCTGTTACCAGACCCGCTCCAATTCCGCCGCCCCGGAACCGTTCTGCCACCGCCATATGATAGATATGGCCGCGGCGGCCGTCATGGCCCGCCAGGATAACGCCTGCCAAAGTCGCCCTATGTTCCGCCACGAAACATGTCCCGGGATTTCTGCTCAAAAACCTGCGGATCCCGATTTCAGAATCATCATAATCGTTGAGCCCCATGCCAGGCGTGGAATCCCACAACAGACGGACGGAGTTATAATCCTGTGGATTCATGTTCCTGATCAAACAATTCATAATCTTCCTGCCCTTCTGATCCTATCTTTGCCCTTCCTAAAATCAGATCTTCCAGCGTCACGCTTTCCAGGTATTGGTCAATAATTTCGTCCAGCTGCATCCACATAGGAAGAGTCAGGCAGCTTTCCGCTCTTGTACAGGCCGGTCTGCCGTCTTCCACACAGGCCACAGGAGCCAGCGTGCCCTCTGTCAGCTTCAGAATTGACCCTATGGTGTATTCAGAAGGTTTCCGGCTCAGCTGGTATCCGCCGTCTTTCCCCCGCATGCTGCGGACCATCTTTGCTTTGTGCAGCATAGCCACTACCATTTCCAGGTATTTCATGGAAATACCCTGCCGTTCTGCGATTACTTTCAGGGATATATAATCGTCAGTGTCATGCAGCGATAAATCCAGCATCACCCGCAGCGCATAGCGGCCCTTTGTAGATACCATCATGGCGGCCTTCCCCTCCTTTTCTCTCAGGTATTGAACCGGGATCTTATTCTGTAAAGCTTGGTTTTTAAAAGTATACCAATTCTTCTTCCGGCTTTTTAGCGGGAAGAATTTCCTGCAGGTATAAAACCGGCCCGCGCTTCCCGTACTCCCTGGCAAATTCGTACCGGCAGGTCACCGTAACCGTGACCCAGTCCCTGTCCTGATAGGGGAATTCCGGCATGGAATACCGGCACAGATATCCCAGGAACTGTACGTCATTTGCACAGCAGGTCATAATGAAACGGCCCGGGACAAAAATTCTGTGGCGCATGTTCTTTCCTTTATAGACCTGGGCCAGAAACTTAAATGTCTTATTGTTATACTTTTTCGGGTTTTCTGACACATCCAGATACCAGAGCCCATAGTCAAAACTCTCCAGTTCAATAAAACTCTGGCTCAGATCGTAAGGCAGTTCATCGCCTAAATCCTGTTCCGGCGTTCCGTCAGGGCGTTCAAATACCAGCTGCGCCCGGGGATTAAATACTTTCACTGTTCTCCGCAGCTTCAGCTTGTCCAGCTGCTCGCCGCTGCGGTTTACGATGATGAGGTTGGAATAACGCATAGGCTCCAGAAACATCTGGCGCATATTTGCCAGATAACTGTCCGCTGTATCTGCGTTCACTGTTGTATAGATGCCCTGCAGCTCCCATCCCTCAGGCATATCCATATCCAGAATCAGATCCATTTCCCAGGTCCCGTTGTATTCGATCATCACCTGTTCTGCATCATATGCGCCTGCAAAGCCTTCCAGCAGCTTTTCTGTCATATCTTCTTTATTTTCAACTGTCACCACAGTCACCTGGTGTTCGCTGCAGAAAGCCGGATCATACTCTTCTTCCCCCTCTTCACAGAGGATCAGGAGCGTGCTGGACACATCCGCAAAATCAGGGCTGGCAATGGTATCCTTAATCAAAGTAGTCTTTCCGCTCTCCAGAAAACCTGTAAATAAATAAACCGGTACTCCCATCACTTCTCCTCAACTTTTTATGCTTTGAACGCCTCTGCCAGCTCCGCCTCCGGCAGGTCCGTGCCAATGACGCACAGCTTGCCCGTATAATCCGGCGCGCCTTTCCGGATCTCGTACTCGCCCGGAACAAGGTCAAACTCCATCCATCCGCCGTCCCTGGCGGGAACGATTCCTTTAGCCCGGAGCACATTGCCCAGCAGCGCAGTTTCAGACAGAATCTTCAGCACTGACTCCAGCTCCTCTTTCGTATACTGATGCGCGGTTTCACGGCCCCAGCTGGTAAATACCTCATCCGCATGATGATGGTGATGGTGGTCAGGACAATGGTCATGGTTTTCATGGCCGCAATGGTCGTGATCCTCGTGACCGCAGCAGTGATCGTGGTCTTCATGGCTGTGGCCGCAGCGGCTGTGATCTTCATGATCGTGGTCATGGAGGTGGTCATGTTCCTCGTGGTCATGGTCATGTCCATGGTCATGTTCTTCATGGCAGCAGCAGCTGTGATCCTCGTGATCATGACCCGCCAGCAGCTGGTCCAGAAGGCTGTGAGAACGGCTGACCGCTTCGGCCAGAGTTTCGTCTGTCAGCTGGTCCCAGGGCGTTGTGATGACTGCCGCTTCCGCATTGTGTCCGCGGATCAGGCGGACACTCTCCTCCAGGCGCTCTCCTGAAACATCCTGCGTTCTGCTCAGCACAATGGTGCCGGCATGTTCAATCTGATCGTTAAAAAATTCGCCGAAATTTTTCATATACATTCTGGCCTTTTTGGCATCCGCCACCGTGATCCGCGCATCCAGCTCCATGCCGGTTTCACCGCTGACATCCTCCACCGCCCGGGCCACATCCGACAGCTTGCCCACGCCGGACGGCTCAATGATAATCCGGTCGGGCGCAAACTGATCCACCACCTTTTTCAGCGCCTCGCTGAAATCGCCCACCAGCGTACAGCAGATACAGCCGGAATTCATCTCTGTAATCTCTACGCCTGCATTTTTCAGGAAGCCTCCGTCAATTCCGATTTCCCCAAATTCATTTTCAATGAGAACAATCTTCTCCCCTTTCCAGATTCCGGAAATTAATTGTTTAATCAATGTTGTCTTTCCGGCTCCCAGGAATCCGGAAACAATATCTACTTTTGTCATCTTCTAATCTCCTTCCAAAGGCAGGCCCGCTGTCCGCCGGAGCAAAACATACTGTTTCAATAAACAAGGGGCAGCAACCTTCTGATTTGCTACCCCAAATCTTACACCTTTTTTTCTTTTCCGTCAACCCAGCGCCACATCCAGCACCATCATAATCAGAAAACCGCCCATCACCCCCAGAGTTCCTGTATTGGAATGTTCGCCCAGATGGGCCTCCGGAATCAGTTCCTCCACCACTACATACATCATGGCTCCAGCTGCAAAAGAAAGCAGCCAGGGCATCAAAGGCTGAATGGTACCGGCAATCAGCACTACCAGAATTCCAAACACAGGTTCCACAAACCCGGACAGGCTTCCCAGCAAAAATGCTTTGGAAGCTTTCATCCCTTCCTGCCGCAGCGGCAGGGATATTGCCGCTCCTTCCGGGAAATTCTGTATGCCCATGCCCACGGCAAGGGCTATGGCGGCGGCCATTGCCCCAGGGTCCGCCCCATGCTGCGCGGCAAGGGCGAAGGAAAGGCCAACCGCCATTCCTTCCGGGATATTGTGGAGCGTTACCGCTGAAACCAGCAGCGTGGTGCGCTTCCAGCCGGAAGAGATCCCCTCCGGCTCTTTTGCGTCCGGGTGCAGATGGGGCAGCAGGCTGTCCATCAGCATCAGAAATACAATACCCAGCACAAAGCCGCCTGCGGCAGGAATCCAGCCAATCCCGCCATTTTGCTCTGCTTCTTCAATCGCCGGAATCAGCAGGCTCCATACGGACGCCGCAATCATCACTCCCGCGGCAAATCCCAAGAAAATCCGTTGAATCAGCGGGTTCGCACGTTTTCGAAACAGAAAAACCATTGCAGCGCCCAATGTTGTCATTAAAAATGTAAAGCCGGTCCCTCCGGCTGCCCATAAAACAGGACTGTCCATCAAATCCTCCTTTGCACTTTTCTGTTATTTATCCTCACTTCATAAATATGCGCAGCGCTTTCATTTTCCATACCTGCGCAGGCTGGTATCTCACCGGCAGATCCAGAAAATTGGATTTTTTCAGAATGCTTTTCTCATGGGTAAAAGTATCAAAGCTGAGCTTTCCGTGATAACTGCCCATTCCACTGTCCCCCACGCCTCCGAAACCCATATGGGAAGTGGCCAGATGCACGATCGTATCATTGATACAGCCGCCGCCGAACGAAATCTGCTCCAGAACTTTTCTGATACATGTTTTATCCCGGGCGAACAGATACAGGGCCAGAGGTTTTGCCCCGTTTAAAACCTTCTTCTGAATCGCGATTGCTTCATCTACTGTCTTATAAGTCAATACCGGCAGCACCGGTCCGAAAATCTCCTCCTGCATCACCGGGTCCGTCAGCTCTGCATGGTCCAGCACAGTAGGGGCGATTTTCTGTTTTTCCCTGCTGCTTTGTCCTCCCAGGAAGATATCCTTTCCTTCCATCAGACCGCACACACGGTCAAAATGCGCCTCGGTAATGATCTTAGGGTAGTTCTCATTATAAAGCGGATGCGCCCCATACATCCTGCGGATATACAGCCGGATCCAGCGCAGCAGCTCCTCCTTCACCTCCCGGTGCACAAGCAGGTAATCCGGCGCCACACAAGTCTGGCCCGCATTAAGAAATTTGCCGAACACAATTCTCTTTGCCGCCATTTTCAGGTTAGCAGACAAATCCACAATGCAGGGGCTTTTTCCTCCGAGTTCCAGACTGACGGGCGTTACGTGCACCGCTGCTCTTTCCAGAACCAGCTGGCCCACTCTCCTGCTGCCTGTGAAGAAAATATAGTCAAACTTCTGATTCAGAAGCTCTGCATTTTCCTCTCTGCCTCCTTCTACCACGGCCACATATTCCTCTGGGAAAACTTCCGTCACAATTTTTCTGATTACGGCAGAAGTAGCGGCTGAGTAATTAGCCGGTTTCAAAATACAGCAGTTTCCTGCCGCCACAGCGCCGATCAGCGGGTCCATGCACAGCATAAAGGGATAATTCCAGGGCGCCATGATCAGCGTTACCCCATAAGGCTCTGGAATCACCTGGCAGGAGGAAGGGAACTGCGCCAGCGGAGCGGGTCTTTTCCGGGGCCTCGCCCATGCTGTCAGATGTTTTCTGATATAGCTCAGTTCAGAAAGCACCATGCCAATTTCCGCCATATAGGATTCAAATGCGGATTTCCCCAGATCCTGCTTCAGCGCCTCCAGTATTTCGGACTCATGGCTCTGGATGGATAACTTCAGACGGATCAGAGCCTGCAGCCTGGTTTCCGGCTTTTTTGTGGCTCCGGTTTCAAAATATGCTCTCTGTTTATTTACAAGTTCCTCAATCCTGCAGTTCATATGCTGTCCTCCTGGTCATTCTGCTTATGGCTCTGTGCAGAGCTCCCACGCCCCGGTCAGGGAGTCCCAATAGCTTTCCCCGTTCATACGCATAATATCCAGCCCTGTGATGCAGCACTGCTGCGCATATATGGTATCCCCATTCTCAGAGTAGGCTGTCACATTGTGGAGAATCCTGGGTTCGCCTTCCTCCTCTCCGAGATACATCATTACATGTCCTGGCATGTAGAGCAGCGTGCCAGGCTTCAGGCCGCGCAAAATCTCCTGTTTTTCCTCTGCGGCAAGCCCTTCCAGCTGTATGCCGCACATCAGGGACTGCCCGGAAGTGTCTCTCGGGAGCCGTATCCCAAAACATTTGTACACGCTGCACATAGTGGAGGAGCAGTCCATATTTCCTCCGGTATCGCCCCAGCCGTAAGGCATGCCCTTCAGCTTTCCGGCCTGTTCCAGAATCAGATTCCAGTCAAATGGCAGATATCCTTCATGGACAGGTTCGCTTTTGGAAATCTGCACATATTGGATTCTCAATGTTCCGTCTTCGCTCTTTGAAGGCATCCGCACTGTATAATACTGTTCTTTCACATTTTCCAGTGCAAAAACAGTCCCCATCCGGATATTTTTATTTTCTAATTTCATTTGGTCCAGCGCTACCAAAACCTGCTGCGGCCTGGACAAATTCAACATCTCCGCCTGGCTGCAAAACGCCACAGAGGCAGTTTCAATCCATCCGCTGTAAGTCTCTCCCTGCACAAAACACCAGATCCCGTCCGCTGTCCGGTGCAGCACCGCCACGCCTTCTCCCACCGTCAGCATGGTCTGCTGGAAATAATCAAAGGCCATACTCCCGATTTCTGACGAACTCTTATCCCAGGTGGGAAAAGACCTGACAGAAGTATTATCCGTCAGCACGCCGAAGGATACCTCTACTGCCGGGGGAATGCCCTCCAGGTTCCTCCGCGCTTCAATCGCCTTTCTGTCCCCGTCCGTCAGCGGAAGCTCATTCAGATACGGCAGTTCCGGATAAACCACCATTTCGATCATGCGGCGGACCTCCGAACCGGGCAACATCTTTGAGAAAAAAGACAGATCTACAGTTTTCGTGCCCGGCGTTTCCAGAATACTGCTGTTAATCTCGTCTTTCTGCCCCATATCCTGCGCCGTTTCTGATATGATTTCCACAACAGCATTTGACATTCCCTCTCCTGCCGCGGATTGTTTCCCTGTCCCTTCTTCATAGTAATATTCCCCGGAAATGCTGGAAGCAGCTTCCAGGTTTTCATATTCTGCATCCTTCTTCCTGGTTTTATCTTCCGCATATGCCTGCGCTTCATTCCCTATGCCGGCCACCTCCCCTATGGTTTCCACATAATACATATCTTTTCCCCCGCACCCGCCAAACAAAAGCAGGCACAAAAGCCCCGCCCCCAGTCTTTTGCCCATTTGATTGCACCTTCTTCCCCTCTCGTGCTTACATCTTCCCTTCAGTATATCCAAAAAAAGCATCTCTGGCAATCAGTTTTTTCACAGTATTTTTTCTGTCCAAACCCTTTCCTAATAACTTGAAATCGTGTATACTATGCGGTAGAGAAAAAAGGAGGTTTACTATGGACACTATCACCTGCATCCGTACCAGACGGAGTATCCGGAAGTTTACAGGCAAACCGGTGGAACGAAAGCTGCTGGAACAGATCGTGGAAGCCGCTTCCTATGCCCCTTCCTGGAAAAACACACAAATCACCCGGTATATAGCGGTGGACGACCCGGTCCTGAAAGAAAAAATTGCCTCAGAGTGCTGCGATGACCATAACGCTGCTATCATCAGAAGCGCGCCTTTGCTGGTAGCCACCGCCATGGTGGAAAAGAGGTCCGGCTATGAAAGAGACGGTTCTTTTTCCACAGAAAAAAAAGACGGCTGGCAGATGTATGACTGCGGCTGCGCCGGACAGACATTCTGCCTGGCAGCTCATGAACTGGGCGTGGGCACTGTCATCATGGGCATCTTTAATATTGAGAAAGCTTCCCAACTGCTGGAGGTTCCGGAAGGCCAGCTGATCTGTTCTCTGATTGCCGCCGGCTATCCTGACGGTGAAGCTTCCGTGCCGAAAAAGAAAACAGTTTCCGATCTGCTGACCTGGAAATGAGCGCAAAGGAGAATAACATGAAACATTTACTTAGCCCTATGGACCTGTCCGTAGAGGAAATTGATGAACTTCTGGATCTTGCAAACCATATTGAAAACCATAAAGAACAATATGCTCATATCTGTGACGGAAAAAAGCTGGCAACATTATTCTACGAACCCAGCACCAGAACCCGCCTCAGTTTTGAGACGGCGATGCTCAGCCTTGGCGGAAACGTCGTCGGCTTTGCTTCCGCAGATTCCAGCTCCGCCGCAAAAGGTGAGAGTGTTTCCGATACGATCCGCATCATTTCCTGTTATGCGGATATCTGCGCCATGCGCCACCCCAAAGAAGGCGCTCCCATGGTAGCTTCCACCAAGTCCTCTATCCCGGTGATCAACGCAGGCGACGGCGGACATCAGCACCCTACCCAGACCCTCACTGACCTGCTGACCATCCGTACTTTAAAAGGCCGGCTGGGCAATATGACCGTGGGGCTCTGCGGCGACCTGAAATTCGGCAGGACTGTCCATTCTCTGATCCATGCTCTGGTACGTTATACCGGCGTCCGGTTTGTGTTGATTTCACCCAGAGAACTTCGTGTGCCGGATTACATCCGTATAGATGTCCTGGAAGAAAACCATATTCCTTATGAAGAAGTGGAAAACCTGGAAGACGCCATGGCAAAACTGGACGTGCTCTACATGACCCGCGTTCAAAAAGAGCGTTTCTTCAATGAAGAAGAGTACATCCGCATGAAAGACTGCTACATTCTGGATAAAGCAAAAATGGCCCTTGCGGGGCCGGACATGCTGGTGCTTCATCCTCTGCCCAGGGTCAATGAAATCTCTGTAGAGGTGGATGATGATCCCCGGGCGGCATATTTCAGGCAGGTGCAGTATGGGGTGTACGCCCGCATGGCCCTGATTCTCACACTGCTGGGTCTGGATCACATTGTGCCCAGAGAGTAACGTCAGCAGAGCTTATAGCCGTTTGCCAGGAGCTTGAAACGGCAGCCCAGCACTTCGGCGGCCCTCCGGCACATGATCATGCGGTTTAGAAATATCTCAAAATAGTCCATAACCGAACACATGGAATCGTCCAGCTCCAGAGTCATCTGGATGGTTTTCTGCTCCTTGTCTATGCTCAGCCGTGCAGCTAATGCAGCATAATTGACCCGGTCATGAATGTCAAAGCTGGCAATGACATGATTTTGCACCCGGTTCCGGCGGACATCTGTTTTGTCCGCCAGAATCAGGGCTGCCGATACGGTATCCACTGCTGTTCCCGTTGCTTCGTCATGCTGTCCGATGGCAGTGGTGACAGTCAGCACATCCTGCATCTTCATTCCCATCTCTTTTAATATTCCATAAGCCAGGACCGCTCCTGTATGGGCATGATCCTGACGATTGATGCTGTTTCCGATATCGTGCATATATCCCGCGATTCTCGCCAGCTCTATCTGCGCTTCTCCATATCCCAGTTCCTTCAGAATACTGCCGGCGCACTCCGCCGTTTTCACTGCATGCCGTTCGGAATGCTCTGTATAACCCAGGGCTTTCAGCACCCGGTTTCCATTTTCAATAAGCCCTTTTATTTCTTCATTTTCTCTGATTTCCTGATAAGTCATCTGAAGTTTTCCGCCCTTTCACCGGAAAGCCCCGCGGCGGAGGCTCCCCATCATCGTTTCAAACCACATGCATCGCTTAACAGTATATCAAATTTCTGTCACAGTTCCAAGCATGACCGGAACATTATTTTCCAAATCCACGATTGCGTAGAAAAAGGGCCGGTCAAAGCTGATCTCATGTTCCGGCAGCGCTGCCGACTCGCCGGCGGCTACAATTGTCACAGCTGCCGCTCTTGTTCCTTCCTTATCTACAGTTATGTGCGTACTGTGGCTGACGTACTCCACAAATATTCCGCCGTTTTTTACAATTCCGTTAAAATCCGCCGCTCCTGCTTCAAAGGCAGACGGCATCCCCATTTCACTGAGGATCTGGTTCAGCATCAGGTTTGTATCGTAGCTGAAAGCGGGAAGCGTCGTCTGTACGGAGGTGGTTTCCTGGCTTTCCAGAAGCGCCCGTAATTTTTCTCCTGTCAGGGAACTGACGAACTCTTCCACTTTTACGCCCTCATCTGGCAAAACAGCCAGGAAACCGTATCTGCCGCCTTTATAGGGCTTCACAATTCCTTCCCCCTGCTCCGCTTTTACATACCGGTATTCCATGCTGTGCATCATTTCTGCAGTCTGCGCTTCTCCATCCTTGGAGGTAAACACGCCTTCCCTGACGCTGCCTTCCTGATAAACAGTCTCCCATTTTCCTTCAAAGGCCAGGGCATTGATGAGGTACATGACTGTACTCCCATCTATTTCTTTCAGCGCTTCCCTGATCATCTCATGGGTATTTTTTTCCACCCATTCATTGATCAGCCCGCGGGTTTCTTCATCAAACGGGCCCTGGTAGGCTCCTGCCTGATAATAATCCGCGTTTGCCTGCAAGAAATCCTTCTGCACTTCCAGGCCATCCCGGAACCAGACGGAATCTGCCACTGACAATTCTTCTCCCTGGCCTGCTAAGCAGGCGCTGAGATAGCTGTTCCAATCCTCAAGCTTCATTTTTCCTGCCATCACCTGCAGCATCTCTTCCAGCGTCCCGCCTCTCGCCCCGTTAGCGGTCATGGAAAGTGCGGCCAGCACTGACAACGGTGCAGCCATCTCGCTTTTTTCTCCTGTGCAGATTTTCTGAAACAGAGTCACAGAGAAATTTGAAACCTGATCATAAAATTCCTCGTCCGGCTTCTGGCTCTTGTTCTGCAGCGGTTCAATCCCTTCCATCAGGCTCAGCACCCGGGCAGGTTTTTCCTGGCTGCCGCAGCCCGCTGTTCCCAAAACCAGAAACATCGCCATCAATAAGCATCCCCACGTCTTTATTTTTCCGCGTCTTTTCATTTCCTCTCCTTTCCGGACGGCCCGCGGTCAGTCTGAATACAGCGCCCGCCACTGGCCCTCCTGCCAGTCTGTCAGTTCTCTGACAATCCCCGGTTCCAGGCTGATGCAGCCCGAATTCCAGATTTCAGCCTCCTGAATCAGTCCCTCTTGTTCCGTTCCATAGATAAACCGAATTCGGTAATCCGGCAAAGACTCCGGTTTCTGCTGTGTATCTTCACCGCCCCCATTCGCCAACAGCCAGGTACAAATGGATTCGATGCGGGAATCCTCCCCGCTGCTTTTCTGGAAAACAATACTCTCTCCGGTATGGGACACCTGTATTTCCACCTGCTCCGGCATTTTGCACATCGTCTTCCTGTTCTCCAGCGCCTCTTGAAATGCCGGTGGATTTGCTGTTACGGCCCCGGCGGCAGGCGAGGTGGTTTCCGCCGGCGCGCATTCCGCGTTTTCTGGCGGCGCGGACCCCGCCGCTTTCTCACTGCTTCCCGGCTCCAAAGCCATACGGTATACGCCCATACAGACCAGCAGCACCGCCGCCGCGCATCCTCCGGCCATACGCCGCCTTTTCTTCCTTTGAAGCAGCGCATGTTTTCCCTTCTCTATGACATAATTTTCAAATTCTTCTGGATTCCTCATCGCGAAAATCCTTCCTGTTCCAAGATGTTTTTCAGCGCGCTCCTGCCTCTGCAGGCCAGATTGTCAATCTGTTTTCTGTTTTTATGCATTACCCTGGCAGCTTCTTCGTAGGACATTTCTTCAAAATACAGCAGATGAAGGGCTTCCCGGTATTCTGGCTTCAGCTTTGCCAGGCCCCGGTGCACTGCTGCCCTCTGTTCATCTCTCAGTATGTTCTCCTCAAAAGCCTCAAAGGATGCGCTGACCGCCGATTCGTCCAGTTCTTCCACACGAAGTCGGGCCGCCCGCCTGACTGCGTTCACAGCCTTATGGTGCCCTATGGTGAACAGATAAGTTTTCAAAGATCCCTGAAAACGATATCTGCCAGGATGGACCAGCAGCTCCACAAAGCAGTCCGCAGCCAGTTCCTCCGCAGTGTCCAGATTATGCACCATGCGGTTGATAAAAAAAATCAGGCTGTCGCGGTACAGGTTCAGCAGTTCAGTAAACGCACTTTCATCACCCTGGAGAAAACGTCTGTAAATGCCGGCGCCGCCATCCATACAGTTTCCTCCGCTCTATATATTTCCTTTTCACTTATTACTCAAATGAGGTGAGGAAAATCCTCACCTCAACTGTAAATTTTATTCGATTAAGGTTCTGTCCTGAAAAAATCCAGAAACTTGATCCAGTCCTCCCGGCTCAGGTAATGCCGGCCTTCCCTGAGATGATAGCCGATTTTCCCTCCATGAAATACATCTCCGGCCTTCGGAAGCCTGTCCTCGCACACAAATCCTTTTTCGCCATATAATTCCCATTCCGGGGAGGCTGCGGCACAGCCCAGGTATTCTGAATCAGGATCAGCCCAAAGATCCTCCGCCGCGCTGCCCACATACAGCCTTCTTGGCGCCGTCAGAGCTAAAAGCATGTGCTGGTCAAAAGGAAGCGCATCTTCTCTATCCGCATATTTCCTGTATGCCGGACAGAACCAGAAAGGAAATTTATCACAGATAGCCCGGACCGTTTCCCCCTGCTTCCCACGGCTGACGGCGGCCCCGCTGCAGCCGGATTCATTGGCATAGACGCAGGCAAACCGTTTGTCCAGACCTCCGGCCAGCAGCGCGGCTTTTCCAAGCCTGGAATGGCCGGCCACCGCTGTTTTATCCGCCGACGCTCCGGGGATTGTCAGCCCGTAATCCAGAACGCGCATCGCCGCCCAGGCCCACATCATCAGTTTGCCCGGAGCGTTCCCCTGGCTCCGGTCCGCGTGCAGCGCGCCGGCCAGCCCGTTGGAAAAATCTCCGTCGTCTGTGGTCACATCCTGGTAACAGAAGGACAGGACACCGCAGCCTTGGTCGCAAATTTCTTCAGAAGGCAGATATTCGTCCGGCACGTGATCTCTGAAATTCATCAGGACCACCAGACGTCCGTCCCACTTTTTCGGGATTACAGAGTACACCGGAAATGTGAAAATTCCTGTTTCCAGCACAGCTGTCAGCTCCACTCTCTTCAGCGGAGCCTTTCCTGCCAGAAAATCTTCTTTCACCACAGTTTCTTCCCAGGTAAGTTTTTCCGGGGACGGAGGCAGCCAGCCATACTCATCGCTGCAAAGCAGATGGATCCATCCTTTTCGTTTCTCCTCCCTGCTGCCCATCTGATCT
This sequence comes from Cuneatibacter caecimuris, assembly GCF_004216775.1. Taxonomy (GTDB): domain Bacteria; phylum Bacillota; class Clostridia; order Lachnospirales; family Lachnospiraceae; genus Cuneatibacter; species Cuneatibacter caecimuris. The sequence goes on along the minus strand of NZ_SGXF01000008.1, from coordinate 89,219 downwards.
TCTTCTCCTGACAGAAGCGGCACTTTCCTCTCCTTCAGCAATACTTCCAGATTATGATATTGTTCCATTTTCCCCTCTCCTTTCAGTCCTCGCGAACACAAATTCCAGCTGGCAGTCATACGGCTCTGCCGCAGTATGAACGGGGTCGTACTCCTGTGCCTCCACACAGCCCATAGCACGGTAAAACGCCTGGGTTTCCACAGCGGAATGACCGGAAATATACAGTTTTTCCGCGCCCTGGTTTCTGGCCCAGTCCGCAGCGGCATCAAATAACGCTCTGCCGATCCCCATCCCCCTGCATTCTTCCGAAACATGAAGGCTGGACAGATCCCGGTAGTTTCCCGCCCTTCCCATCGGCCTTCCTTCCACGGATACCAGTCCCTTCAGTTTGCCGTCCGCAAAAGCCCCTAACACCAGCCCGCCGGTTTCAGCCGTATTTTTCAGGCATTTGACCAGAACTTCATAATCCCTTTCGCTCCATTGGTCGATGAAGGGATCTCTTCTCACCACCCATTTGCCGTCTATCTTCCGCCAGCAGTCAGTTACTTTCTGACGCCGTTCAAATTCTGAAAACAGCTCCCTGCCGATCTCTGGAGCCCCTAACTGTCTGTATTCTATTCCTTCCATTTTCTTCTCCTTTTGCCGCCTCTGCCTCTGTTCCTGAGCATATCACAGCAGGCAGGGAAATACAAGACAAAGGCATTGGGGATTTACTTTTTTCCGGTTCCGCGCTATAATTCTTGCATGAAAAAGGATCCCCGGGAGGGTTTTGTTGCATAGGGAATGCAGTTTCCTATGCAACAACAAATGTACGAAAGGAGATTGTCATGGCGGAACCGCTGATTTTTCATATTGATGTGAACTCTGCATATCTGAGCTGGGAAGCGTTGGAGCTGCTGAAGCAGGGCGGCCAGGCAGATCTGCGCCTGATTCCATCCGCCGTGGGCGGAGACAGGGCCACCAGACACGGCGTGATCCTGGCCAAATCTCCCCTGGCCAAAAGAGCGGGCGTGCGCACCGGAGAGCCTGTGGCCCAGGCGCTGAAAAAATGCCCGGACCTGGTTCTGGTGCCTCCGCATCACGAGCTTTACAGTAGGCGTTCCCGGCAGTTTATCGAAACCCTGCGCCGCTTCGCTCCTGTAGTCGAACAGGTTTCCATTGACGAGGCTTTTGCGGATATGAGCGGCACGGAATCGCTGTACGGATCGCCGCTGCGCGCCGCCGCCCTCATCCGGGATACTATTTTCCAGGAACTTGGCTTTACTGTAAACGTGGGAATTTCCCGTAACAAGCTGTTGGCAAAAATGGCTTCTGATTTTGAAAAGCCCGGAAAAATCCATACTCTGTTCCCGGAAGAGATTCCTTCCAAAATGTGGCCTTTGCCCGTAGAAGAGCTCTACTCCGCAGGGGAATCCGCTGCGCGCAAGCTTCACAGCCTGGGAATCCATACCATCGGCCAGCTGGCCGCCACTGCCCCTGCGCTGCTCCGGGCCCATATGAAAAAGCAGGGAGAACTGCTGTATGATTATGCCAATGGCCGGGGAGATGCACAGGTTCTGGCAGAAGAACCGGACAGCAAGGTCTGCGGAAACTCCACCACCCTTTCTCACGATGTCACAGATCCGGAAGAGGCTAAGCTGATTCTGCTCTCCTTGTCCGAGACAGTCTGTTCCCGTCTGCGGGCAGTACAGAAAAAAGGCTCCTGTGTCACAGTTCAGATGACAGACTGTGAATTTCAGAACCGCTCTCACCAGCGGACCGTATCCACTGCAACAGACGTAACAGGAGAAGTCCACGCCATTGCCTGCAGTCTGTTCGACGCCCTCTGGGACGGTTCCCCTCTCCGTCTTCTGGGGGTTTCTGTCTCGCACCTGACAGAAGAAGCGCAGCGTCAGTACAACATGTTCGACATGGATAAATATGATCGCCTGAACAAGCTGGACCACGCCATTGATTCTATACGCGAACGTTATGGGAGCGGCGCTGTCAAACGGGCCTGTTTTCTGGACGCCCAGAAAAAAAGCAGCGGTCCTTCTTGATAAATTTCAGGATCTGCGCTAAGATAGATACAGCAAACGATACCACAGGAAAGGATATTACTATGTTAAATGTCAGCGGATTAAAAGAAGGAATTGTACTGGATCATATTAAAGCCGGCAAATCCATGGATATTTATCACCACCTGGGTCTGGACAAGCTGGACTGCCAGGTAGCGATTATCAAAAACGCACGCAGCAATAAAATGGGCCGCAAGGATATCATAAAAATTGAAGGCGGCCTGGATACAGTGGATTTGAATGTTTTGGGTTATCTGGACCACAGCATTACAGTGAACATCATCCGTGACAGCGAAATCGTCGAAAAACGCACGCTGGAGCTTCCTGACCGGATCACCAACGTTCTTTTCTGCAAAAATCCCCGCTGCATCACCTCCATAGAGCAGGAGCTTCCACATATCTTTGTGCTCACCGACCCGGAAAAGCAGGTATACCGCTGTCTGTATTGTGAGGAAAAATACAAATAAAGGTGTCGCAGAGAGGCGCAGAGGAAACTCCAGAGACTCAATGCCTTACGGCTATTGGCTCTGGAGTTTTCTCTGCCGCCGATTTTCCGGGGAACTTCCGGTCATGGGTGTTTCTCCTTGGCACGACAGCTCCTTCTGTGAATCCCTCTTTCTCCACCGCGATATCTCAACCCAAAACGCCCAGATGTTCCAGAAGAATTTTCAGCCCCATCAGGATCAGAACCACTCCTCCTGCCAGCTCTGCTTTTGATTTGTATTTCGCGCCGAACACATTTCCGATTTTCACGCCTGCCGCTGAAAGTACAAATGTCGTTACTCCGATAATCCCTACTGCTTCCCAGATATTGACCTTCAGAAAAGCGAAAGTCACCCCCACTGCCAGGGCGTCTATGCTCGTGGCCACTGCCAGCGGCAGCATGGCCCGCCAGCCAAAAGATGTGTCTGTGCATCCGCAGTCCTCTTCTTTGGAAAACGCTTCCTTCACCATATTGGCGCCGATCAGCCCCAGCAGAACAAAAGCGATCCAGTGGTCCACATCTGAAATCAAGCCCTGAAAGCTGTAGCCCAGGAAGAACCCCGCCACAGGCATCAGCATCTGAAAGCCCCCGAAATAAATTCCAGCCAGGACCTCATGTCTCGGTTTGAGGTCCCTCACCGACAGCCCTTTACATATGGACACGGCGAACGCATCCATGGATAATCCCACGCCAATCACAAGCAATTCCCAAAAATTCATCTTTTCCTCCTGCATACTTCTGTAGATTTTCGTTTGTGCGCACAGATTCATTAATTCCTATGTACCGTCCTGACGGACCGGCTTTTATATCGAAAAAGAATCCCATTCGCGGGATTCCCCGGAGGGTTTTGTTTCATAGGACGAACTTTCCTATGAAAAAAAGAGACATACCTGCTAACTGCAGGTAAGTCTCATCATTTCAAATAAAGCCAGGAATCTTCTTCCAGAATGTTGACTTCATTACGCCTGTGCGCCGATTACTCCCTCAACCTTTCAATAAATTACCACAATTTCCGTTCCCTGTCAAGTTATAAAAAGTATTCTTGTCAAAAGAGACGCCGCACATGCGGCGTCCCCTCTTCTGAGCAAGACGATAAGCCGGGTTATGTCGCGAACCATCATCCATCTAGCCCTGCCGTTGCCGGCAGGGTCAAGCGGCCTACCCGGAGCTGACGGGCCGCCATATGCTCCATGTTCGGCCTTGCTTCAGGTGGGGTTTACATATGCCCCGTCTGTTGCCAGACAGGCGGTAGTCTCTTGCACTGCCCTTCCACCCTTACCTCATTCATGAGGCGGTACATTTCTGTTGCACTATCCCTGGAGTCGCCTCCGCCGGACGTTATCCGGCACCCTGCCCTGTGAAGCCCGGACTTTCCTCACCTGCAGTCTTTCGACTTCTTGCAGCTGCGATGGTTTATCTTACTCAGACTTTCCCAGTTTATCATGTTTTTTTTTATCTGTAAAGACAAAATTAGACGTCAAAACAGCTGCCTCCGATAAATTCCCTGACCAGAGAGTTCCGCGGAACCTCCTCGCTGCTGATTCCCAGGAAATAATCAAAAAATTTCAGCAGCCGTTTGGCTTCCAGATATTCCGGTTCCTCCGGGCCCACGCTGAACAGCAGAGGCTCCGCATACTGTTTCAGCACAGCCAGCTCATAGACAAGGGCTGAATTGAACATCGCGTCCGCTTCTTCCTGAAAAGGAAAAATATTTTTTTCTTCTCCCCGCCGGACGCTGCTCCACATGCGGATGGTCTCTGCCGCCGTATTGCCTCTCGTTCTGGCGTCCCGGACCATTCTGCGGATCAGCCGTCCGTCCGTAGTGGGAATTCTGTTGTGTTCGTCGATATTCAGCTGCGTCAGCGCGCTGATATAAATCTTAAACTTACTTTCCTTCGGCAGCGCATGGGAAAGCCTGTCATTCAGACAATGGATTCCTTCAATCACCAGTATATCATTTTCTCCAAGCTGGAGAAAATTTCCGCGGTATTCCCGAAGGCCGGTTTTAAAATTATAGGTGGGCATCTCCACTCTTCTGCCATCCAGCAAATCCAGCATATCCTGGTTGAACTGTTCCAGATCCAGGCATTCCAGATCCTCATAATTATAATTTCCAAATTCATCCCTGGGACTGTCCTCCCGGTTCAGGAAGTAATTGTCCACCGCAATAGGATGGGGACGGCATCCATGTGCCAGAAGCTGTGTGGAAAGCCGGTGGGAAAATGTAGTCTTGCCGGAAGAGGACGGGCCCGCCACCATGACAAACTTCCTGCTGCGGTCCTCCATGATCTGGTCCGCCAGCTCCGCCAGCTGTTTTTCCATCAGCGCTTCTTCCGTTAAAATCAGCTGATTCAGACCTCCGCTGACAATCTTATCATTCAGCGCCCCTACCGTCTGAACGTCCAGCATTTTGCCCCAGGCAGAAGCCTTCTGCATCGTCTGGAACAGCTTGAATTGGGGCCGGAAAGGCGGAACGGTTTCCGGCGCATCCACTACCGGAAGCTGCAGCACAAAACCATTCTCATAAGGATGCAGCTGAAAATATTTCAGGTAACCTGCGGAAGGCACCATATAACCGTAATAATAATCTTCAAATTCGCTGAGCCGGTAGATATTCACCCGTGAAGATCTTCTGTAGCGGAACAGCCTCGCCTTGTCATACATCCCATGCCGGGCGAAATGTTCCACCGCCAGATCTGTGTGCACAGAACATTTTTCAATGGGAATATTTTTCTCCACTACTTCCCGCATGCGGTCTTCCACCCGGCGCAGAAAAGCTTCATCCACTTCCGGCCCTCCGGTAATTTCGCCGTAATAACCCTTGCTGAGGGAGTAATCAATAAACACCTTCTCCGGACGTTCTTCTCCCGAGGCGTCATAGACAGCCTTCAGCAGCAGGAGCACGCAGCTGCGGCGGTAGGCGTCCATCCCGGCTTTTTCTCCGGTAGTTACAAATTCCAGCCTGCAATCCTTATCCAGCTCATGGTACAGTTCCCGCAGTTTTCCGTCCTGGAGGGCCAGCACAATATCATGTTCTTTCTGCGGCTGAAATTCCTCCGCGATCTCCCGCAGGGTAATTCCCTGGGGATATTCTCTCTTCTCACCCGATATTTCTACAAACATTTTACCTCCGTCAGACTACTGTATATGGATTTTTTCCTTCTGATATAAGAATCTCAATATTAGAACTGAGCTGGCTGTTCAGATACCGCTCCATTTCTTCTGTAAAAATATGCTCCAGGCCGAAATGTCCGCAGTCCAGAATCACAAGCCCCCGTTCTGCCGCGTCCATTCCCCGATGGTATTTGATATCCCCTGTCAAAAACACCTGTGCGCCTGATTCCATTGCCGCTTCCAGATAATCCTCCCCTGAACCGGGCAGAATGGCCGCCCGTTCCAAAAGCTCTTCTCTGGGGAACTTTCCCCATACCCGAAGTGTTTTCAGCCCAAAAGTGTTTTTGACCTGAGAGCAAAAATTCTGCAGGGTCACCGGCTCTGAAAGCCTTCCCACCCGGCCGGCGCCGATATCTCTGGCCGATCCGTCCATCACCACTGTCTGTTCCCTCTTCAGCAGTTCCAGGTCCTTCATCCCTAACCTGGCAGCAGCCGCCACAGCCATGCCCTGCCCGGACACATCATAATTTGTATGCATGGCATAATAGGAAATATCATGCCCGGCCAGCCGCAGAATCTTTTTCCCCTCAGCTGTATGGTCGGAAATCTGTTTCAGGCCATGAAAGATCAGCGGATGATGGGAAACGATCATGTCCACCTGATCCGCCACCGCCTGTTCCACCACTTCCTCTGTCACGTCTAAGGTAACCAGTATCCGGGAGACATTGCGCTCCTCCCTCCCCAGCAGCAGCCCTACATTATCCCAGCTCTCGGCCCAGGAAACCGGCGCAATGCGCTCAAGCACTCTCATAATATCCCTACACTTCATATGTATCTCCTCTCAGCACAGCCTCTGCCCTTTCGGCCAGCTCCAGCTCTTTGATCAATTCCTCCCTGCGCTTTTGCGCTGTCACCGTACCCTGTAGTTCCAGCGCAAAAATCACCTTCTTTTTCTTCTCTGTCTCCTGTCTGATGTACTGCGCCAGCACCGGGTCCCGCTGCTCCAGCAGTCTTGGGCCATAGGTCAGCCCTGCCTCTGTCATCTCTTCTCTCCCGGGGACGGCACGCATCACTGTATAAAATTTCCCATCCTCTAACAGCATTTTTTCCTGGGCGATCTGAAATCCATTCCGGAATAAAAATCTGCGCACCTGGACGTGATCCGACTGAGGGGAAAGCACCAATTCCCGTATTCTCCCTGTGATCTCCGGATATTCTCCCAGTATGCGCGCCATCAGCATACCGCCCATGCCGGCGATTACCAGGGTATCCGCCTCCCCCTGCTTCAGTTTTTCCAGGCCGTCTCCAAGCCGCAGGAAAATCCTGTCCTCCAGCCCGGCCTCCTGCACATGCTGTCTTGCCCTCTCCAACGGGCCGGGCCTCACATCCATCGCCACTGCGGATGCGGCTTTTCCATTTTGAACAAGGTAGATGGGAATATACCCATGGTCTGTCCCCACATCCGCTACACAGCCTCCGGACTGTACCAGAGACGCCACTGTCATTAGTCTTTTTGATAACTGCATGATTACTCCAAATAGTCCTTTAGTTTTTTGCTTCTGGTGGGATGCTTCAGCTTTCTGAGCGCTTTGGATTCGATCTGCCGGATCCGTTCCCTGGTTACCTGGAATTTCTGCCCCACCTCTTCCAGCGTCCTGGCTTGTCCGTCTTCCAGGCCGAAACGCAGCCGGAGCACTTCTCTTTCTCTCTCGCTGAGGGTTCCCAGAACTTCCTCCAGCTGTTCTCTCAGCAGCACGTCCGCGGCTGCGTCTGCAGGCACTGGCATGTGCTCGTCCTGAATAAAATCCACCAGATGGCTGTCCTCTTCTTCTCCTACAGGGGTTTCCAGGGAAACTGGCTCCTGGGACATCCGCATGATCTCCGCCACCTTTTCCTGGGGCATGCGCATCTCTTCCGCCAGTTCTTCTAAAGTAGGTTCCCGCCCTTTCTCCTGAATCAGCATTCTGGAAATGCGCATCAGGCGGTTCATGGTTTCCACCATATGGACAGGAATCCTGATCGTCCTGGCCTGGTCCGCAATGGCTCTGGTAATTGCCTGTCTGATCCACCAGGTGGCATAGGTGCTGAATTTATAGCCCTTGCTGTAATCAAACTTGTCCACAGCCTTGATCAGCCCAAGATTCCCTTCCTGGATCAGATCCAGAAACTGCATCCCGCGGCCTACATAGCGCTTGGCCACGCTGACTACCAGCCGCAGGTTGGCTTCTGTCAGCATCCGCTTGGCATTCCCGTCCCCCTGTTCCATCCTCTTTGCCAGATCTGTCTCCTCTTCCTGGGACAGCAGGGGCACTTTACCGATTTCTTTCAGGTACATCCGCACCGGATCGTCCGGCCCGGCGCCCTCTGTTTCCGGAAGGGGCTCTGTCTCTTCCAGCTCCGTCAGGCTGCTTTCCTCCCCGTCCACCTGGAGCACATCCACATGGTGTTCGTCCAGAAAGTCCAGCACGCGCTCAAACTGCTCGGCGTTAAGAGGGTCTTCACTGAAAAAATCCAGAATCTCCTGATCCTCCAAAACCATTTTACGTTTTTTCGCAAACGCCAGCAATTCGTTCAATCTCTCTTCCAAAGGCACTTTTGCCTGACTCATATAGCTCCCTTCCTTCCGTCAACTGTCTGTAGTTTCTCCGCTAATCCAGAGAAATATGCAAATCCTGCAAAGCCGCCTGCGCTGCGATTATCTTCTGAAATTCTTTGATATCCGTCACTGCCCTGCTGGCTGCATCCAGGCTGTTCTTCTTCACCCGAATCACAGTTTCCCGGAAGGCCCGGTTTTTTTCCTCTTTTGTCTCTAAATATTCCAGCCTGGTATGAAATACCCTGGCCGCATCTTTATATTCTTCTTCATCGTTAATAAAATGATTCAGTATCTGCCCCGGATTCACCTGCCCCTCTGTCAGTTGGGCGAACAGAAGCTCCGCAATCCTTCGGTATAGATCCACTGTGAAGTCTGAGGGTTCAATGATTCCGCTGATTCTGCCATAGGCCTCCGGCTCTTCCGAAAGCCAGGTGAGAAGCAGACGCTGGGATTGCCGGAACCCGTCCTCCTTCTCCCTGGCGGATTGTATGCCGGATTTGGGCTTTTGGGAGGGCTGCACCCCGCCGAAAGAAGCGCCCATCTGGTTGACCAGCTTGATCAGACTGTCTCTGGGGATCATGAATTTCCTGGAAACTGCGTCGATATAATTGCTGCGCTCCAACTCTTCCGGAAATTCCAGCAGTTTTTTCGCCGCCTCATGATAAAACCTGGTCTTCTGCTCCGGATCGGCCATATCATATCCGCCCTGCAGGGCATGGATCTCAAACAGAAAGCTGTTCTGCGCCTGGTCAATCCGTTCCTCAAAAGCCTCAGGTCCTAAATTCTTTATAAATTCATCCGGGTCTTTATAGGGCCGCATGTTCAGAACACGGATGGACAGCCCCGCCTCCTTCAGAATCGGAATTGCCCGGAGAGCCGCTTTGACTCCGGCCCCGTCGCTGTCATAGCACAGCACCACTTCCTGGGTATACCGTTTGATCAGCGCCCCGTGCTGCAGGGTAAAGGCAGTTCCCAAAGATGCCACCGCGTTGTTAAAGCCTGCCTGGTGCATGGAAATCACATCCATATACCCTTCACAGATCAGCAGATAGGGCCTCCGGCTTCTCCTGGCCAGGTTTAAACCATACAGGTTACGGCTTTTGTCAAAAATTTTTGTTTCCGGGGAATTCAGGTATTTTGGCGTTCCATCCCCCATCACACGGCCGCCGAATCCGATGACTCTGTTGTTCACATCCATGATGGGGAACATCACGCGGTTCCAGAACTTATCATAGGCGCCGCGCTCTTCGATCCTGACCAGTCCCGATTCCTGCAGTTCCTGGTCGCTGTATCCTTTGTTTTTTAAGTAATGGTAGAGGTTGTTCGGATAGGGCAGCGCATATCCCAGACCAAAGGCGGTGATGGTCTGATCCGTAAGTTGCCTGTCCTTCAGGTAGTCGTATCCGTTTTTCCCCGCCCCGCTTTTCAGTTGATAATAAAAATATTTGGCCGCCTCTTTCTGGATTTCCAGAAGCCGGGATTTCAGATCTGCTTCTTTCTTCATCTGCCCTGTCATTTCCTGCCTGGGAAGGGTGACTCCCGCCCGTTCCGCCAGATTTTCCAGGGCCTCCCGGAAACTGAAATTTTCATATTCCATTAAAAAGGTGATCACATTTCCCCCGGCTCCGCATCCAAAACAGTAATACATCTGCTTTTGCGGCGATACGGAAAATGATGGGGATTTTTCGTTATGAAAGGGGCACAGCCCAAAGTAACTGCTCCCTTTTTTCTGTAATTTTACATAGCCGGAGATCACATCCACAATATCATTGCGGTTTCTGACCTCTTCAATCAGTTCATCCGGATAGTACATGCCTTCCTCCTCAATAGTGATTCCAGGACCTGGGCACAAAGAATTCCTCAAATTTTGCCACTGCATACTGGTCCGTCATACCTGCGATATAGTCGCATACCACCACTTCTTTGGGTTCTCCGGCTGCCAGCATGCGCAGGTATTCCGGCGGCAGAATTTCCATATGATCCATGTAATAGTCAAAAAGGTTCTGAAGCATTTTTTTTGCTTTTGCTTCTTCCTGTTTTACGATATTGCTTTTATATACATGACGGAACATGAATTCCCGCAGGCCCAGCATGGCCTCTCCCACCTCCGGAGACTGAATGATATCCGGCTTGTCCATGCTGTTGGTTACCACGTCATGGATCAGGCGGTTGAGCCTGCTGCGTACGGAATGTCCCAGGATATCGGTATATTCCTCCGGCAGCTCGTTCTCCGTGAGGACTTGTCCCCGGATGGCGTCGTCGATATCGTGGTTGATATAGGCTATTTTGTCACAGATCCGGACGATTTTGCCTTCCAGGGTAAACGGCTTTCCTTTGGTTCCGTGGTTCAGAATTCCGTCCCGCACCTCCCAGGTGAGGTTCAGTCCCTCACCGTCTTTTTCCAGATATTCTACAATTCTGACGCTCTGAAGGTAATGGCGGAACCGCAGGCCTGCGGGGGCGACCGCCCGGTCCAGCGCGTCTTCTCCTGAATGGCCGAAGGGGGTATGCCCCAGATCGTGGCCCAGCGCAATGGCTTCTGTCAGATCTTCGTTGAGCCGGAGGGCCTTCGCTACTGTCCTGGATATCTGCGCTACCTCCAGGGTATGGGTCAGGCGGGTTCTGTAGTGGTCCCCTTCCGGGGACAGGAATACCTGCGTTTTGTGTTTGAGCCTGCGGAAGGATTTGCTGTGCAGGATTCTGTCTCTGTCCCGCTGGTACACAGTCCGGATGTCGCACTGGGGTTCTTCCCGGCTCCTTCCCCGGGATCTGCTGCTCTGGGACGCGTATGGGCTCAGTGTTTCCTGTTCCCGTATTTCCAGGGATTCACGTATTGTCATTTGACTCCTCCTTCACCGGTTGGCGGGCTCTGCTGGGGCGGGGGCGTACTGCTGCTCCGCAGTGCCGCTCGATTCCGCTTCGCTCCATCTCGCTCACGGGCTTCGCCCTATGAAAAGAGGCAGTTTCAAATCTGCTTTTGTGCGAGCACAACGCAGCTTTGAAATTGCCTCTTTTCGCACTGCTCATGCCTTTTTGGACATTATATCATAAACCCCGGTGGGAATCTATACTTTCCTGTCTATAGAATATGTTTTCGATGACTGGAATATGACTGGAATTGCAAATATTTTTGTTTGCTGCCTTGACTTTTTTTTCTTGCTGTGCTATACCCGGTTTATATTGTCATAAGGAGGAGTGAGGATTATGTCTAAAATTGATATTGTGCGGGCGGCTATGGTTTCTGCTATGAAGTCTGGGGACAGGGCACGGAAGGATGCTTGTTCTATGCTGCTTTCTGTTTTGAAGAATGCTGCCATTGACGTCCGGCGTGATCTTACGGAGGATGAGGAGAACTCGGTTGTACTCAAGGAGATCAAACAGACTCAGGAAACGCTGGATACCACTCCGGCGGAACGGACGGACATTATTGAACAGTGCCGGCTGCGCATTTCTGTTTACCAGGAATTTGCCCCCAGGCTCATGAATGAGGAGGAGATCCGCGCTGTTATTCTGGAAGTGCTGGAGATTCTTCAGATTGAAACGCCTGGCCCGAAAGATAAGGGCCGTATTATGAAAGAACTGATGCCCCGGGTAAAGGGCCGCGCTGACGGTAAACTTGTCAATCAGATTCTGGCCTCTATGAGCAGCTGAGGCGGTCTGCATATTTTTTTTCCTGCCGCATATCCTGCAACAAGGAATATGCAGGCAGGATTTTTTATGGACAATCAAAAGCTGGAAAATCTGCTCAATCTGGCGCTGCAGACTCCTGAACCCTACCGGGAAAAATCCCTTCAGCTCAATGTAGGCTTTGACCCGCTGCTTCAGGAATGGGAAGTCATCATCCGCTATATCGGGGAACTGCAGCCGCTTCTGGCCGGTTTTCCGGAAGTTCAGGCCACCCCTCTGCTGGGCGGTTTCGCAATTCTGCGCCTGCCCCAGCAGCTGATCGACCCGGTTTCTGCGCTCCCGGAGATCATCTATGTAGAAAAACCAAAACGGCTGTTTTTCGCCGCGGACGGCGGCGTGGCGGCCTCCTGTATCCCTCCGATGTACCAGCCTCCCTATGGACTCACCGGGCGGGGCGTGCTGGTGGCTGTCATTGATTCCGGCCTTGACTATGCCCATCCTGATTTCCGCAATCCTGACGGCAGCAGCAGGGTATTGGAATACTGGGATCAGACAGTACCCGGCCGGCCGCCGGAAGGATATCCTGTGGGTTCCCTGTTTTCCAAAGCCGATCTGGACGCAATTCTCCGGGGAGATTCTTCTGAATTACAGCCTTCTGCCGATACCTCCGGACACGGCACAGGAGTGGCGGGAATCGCTGCCGGCAACGGAAGAGCGGAAAATGGGTTATATCAGGGCGTGGCTCCGGAAGCCGACCTGCTGATTGTCAAGCTGGGCCGCCCTCCTGGCCTTTCTCCTGAGCAGACCTTTCCCCGAACCACGGAACTGATGATGGGAATTGATTTCGCGGTACGGAGGGCAGCCTCTTTGCGCATGCCTCTCGCCCTGAACCTCAGCTTCGGCAACAATTATGGTTCACATGACGGCAGTTCCCTTCTGGAAACCTATCTGGATATTGTGTCCGGCTTCTGGAAATGCAGCGTATGTATCGGCACCGGAAACGAAGGGACTTCCGGAGGCCATGTCTCCGGACAGCTCTCCGCCCAGGCTATTACCATCGATCTGAGCGTGGGCCCCTATCAGCCCTCTCTGGACCTGCAGATCTGGAAATCCTATGTGGATGAATTTGAAGTCCAGCTTCTTTCCCCCGCAGGCGTAACTGTGGGGCCGTTCCGGCAAATTCAGGGCGCCTCCTCCTTCGTCGTGGGGCGGACCAGGCTGCTGATCTATTATGGAGAGCCCTCCCCTTATCAGATCTCTCAGGAAATTTTCATGGATTTTTTGCCGGACGATACCTATATTGACAGCGGCGTATGGAAAATACAGCTCATTCCACGCCGTATTGTCGCCGGAAGATTCGATCTCTGGCTGCCTGGCAGCAGCGTGCGCAGTTCCTCCACCCGTTTCCTGCTCCCCACGCCGGACATCACGCTGACCATCCCCTCCACCTCCGGCGCGGCAATTTCAGTGGGAGCCTACGACAGCCGTTATCACTCCTATGCGCCGTTTTCCGGCAGAGGCTTCACCCGCCAGACCAATCTGGTTAAACCTGATCTGGCGGCTCCCGGGGTAGAAATCACGGCTCCCGCTCCCGGCGGCGGATACCTATCCTATACCGGCACCTCCTTTGCCACGCCTTTTGTAACCGGCAGCGCAGCGTTAATGATGGAATGGGGAATCCTTCAAAATCACGACCCTTTTCTCTATGGAGAAAAAATAAAGGCCTGGCTCCGCTATGGAGCCAGACCCCTCACAGGAATCCAGAATTATCCAAACCCGCAGGTGGGCTATGGGACATTGTGCCTGCAGAACAGCTTCTACCGGCAGATTACTTCAGGAAGCCGTTGACAATCTGGGCTTCCGCCTCTGCTTCTGTCAGCCCCAGGGTCATGAGCTTAATGATCTGATCCCCGGCAATCTTGCCGATAGCCGCCTCATGAATCAGCGCCGCGTCCGGATGATTCGCCGTGATCTCCGGCACAGCGCTGATTTTGGCATCGCCCATGATGATGGAATCACATTCAGAATGCCCGGCGCACCGGTTGTTTCCCCTGATTTTACTGATAAACAGCTGCGTGGACTGTTCCTTTGCCACAGATCGGGACACCACATTTGCTGAGGACCCCTCTCCGTCCAGATCCACCTCAAATTCCGATACAGCGTCCTGATGCCCGTGTGTCAGGAGCTTTTCTTTTATCACCAGTTTCGCGTTCTTCTCCAAATGCGCTATTGTCTGGCGTTTTGTGGAATCTACGCCTTTAATCTGTGTGGCCTCCATCTGCATGTAACTGTTTTCCCCTAAATACACAACAGTCTGGGGATTCATAATTCTCTCCCCGTTCCCGTCTCCCTCGCCGTAATGCTTCTCCACATAGCGGACAACAGAGTTTTTACCCACGAAAAAGCTGTGCACGCCGTCATGCTGCGCGTCCTGGTTTCCGCAGTTATGGATTCCGCAGCCCGCGATAATCGTCACATCGCAGTCGTCCCCGATATGAAAATCGTTATAGACCACTTCCTTCATCCCCGTCTCACTGATGATCACAGGGATATGGACGCTCTCGCGTTTCGTTCCGGATTTAATATTGATATCAATGCCGGACACATCTGTTTTTGTCACAATATCTATATTGGCCGTGGTATTTCTGGCCGCAGATTTCCCGTTTTCACGGATATTATAAGCCCCTTCCGGAACTTCATGCAGGTCCGCAACCTGCGCCAGCATTTCCTTCGCGATCTGGTCCATCACTCTGCCTCCTTCATATAGCGGCAGTTCACTGTGCCTGCCTGTCCCAGCAGTTCCGGCAGGATCTCATCCTTTGTTCCGGTTTTCCGTATCTGCCCGTCCGCTATCACAACGATTTCATCCGCAATATTCAGGATTCTCTCCTGATGGGAAATAATCAGAATGGTCCCCTGAATCTCCCTGTGCATCTTATCAAACACCTGGATCAGATTCTGAAAGCTCCACAAATCAATACCTGCTTCCGGCTCGTCAAATAAAGAAAGCTTTGTCTGCCTGGCGATGATCGTGGCGATCTCAATCCGCTTCAGCTCGCCGCCTGAAAGAGAGGCGTTTACCTCCCGGTTGATATAATCCCGGGCGCACAGCCCCACTTCCGAGAGATATTCGCAGGCGCCTGCGGTGCTGATCCGCTCTCCTGCCGCAAGTGTGATCAGATCCTTCACCGTCACCCCTTTAAAGCGGACCGGCTGCTGAAAAGCAAAACTGATTCCCGCCCTGGCCCGCTCTGTGATGCTCCAGTCAGTGATATCCGTGCCGTCCAGAAAAATCCTGCCCGAGGTAGGTTTTTCAATTCCGGCAATCACTTTTGCCAGGGTGGATTTACCTCCTCCATTGGGCCCTGTAATGGCTACAAATTTTTTATCCTCCACAGTCAGGCTCACATCCCTCAGGATGCCTTTTTCTTGATTACCGTCTTTTACGTCAAATGTCACATGCTCCAGTCTTAACATGTTTGACTCCTTTCCCTTTTATCTGCGGCCTCAGGGCCAGAATGGCAGCATCGCCATAAGAGGCGCCAATACCACTGTAAATATACCGGCCACTACGATTGCAAGGCTGCTCATCGCACCTTCCACTTCTCCGATCTCCAGCGCCTTGCTGGTGCCGATGGCATGAGCCGCGTTGCCGCAGGCCAGGCCCACCGCCACCGGATGGGTGATACGGAACACACGGCATACTGTTTTTGCCAGCACCGCCCCCAACAGGCCGGTAAACACCACCACTCCAACTGTGAGAGTGGAAATCCCCCCGATTTCCTTTGAAACTCCCATGGCGATAGCTGTGGTAATTGATTTTGGAAGCAGAGAAGCATAAATTTCCTTTGATGTATGAAACACCAGGCACAAACCCAGAACTGACACAGCCCCGGCTGCGCAGCCCGCCGCCAGGCTTCCGAGTATGGCCCAGATATTTTTCTTTAATACGCTGACTTTCCGGTACATGGGCACTGCCAGGCACACCGTGGCCGGCGTGAGGAGCCAGGTCAGAAATCCTGCGCTCTGATCATAAGTCTGAAAATCAATCCCAAGCAGGCACAGCGTCCCGATCACCAGCGCCGAGGCTATGAGCAGCGGGTTGCATACCGTATAGGGGAACCGCTTTGCAATCTTTGTACCGACCCAATAACAGCCCAGAGACAGAGTACATCCAAAAAATGAAGACTGCAGAAACATTTCATTCATTCTCTTTCTCCCGCCTCTCTTCCTTCCTGCGGATCATCCACTGCGCCGTCCGCCCCGTCACTGCCATGACCGCCACTGTGCTGACCAGCACGATCACAAGCAAAGGGACCAGACTCTGTAGAACCGTATCCCAAATGGTCATCAGGCTTACCGCCGCCGCAATAAACAGAGCCGGCATAATCTGCAGCAAAAAATCCGCGGCGTCCTCTATCTGAGAAAGCTTTACAACCTTCAGCAAAAGGCAGACAAACAGCAGGATCAGGCCGTATACGCTGGCCGGCACCGGTAAAGGAATCACTATATGGAGCAGTTCCCCTGCCAGGGAAAAAACCAATATCACCAGAAATTGAAACAATACCTTCATATTATGCCCTTATTCTCCACGGAAAAACGACGTTTTTCATCTGGAATTCCCAAAATACTCTTCCAGTTTGACGACAAAAACGCTGGATTCCAACGGAAATCCAGCGTCTCGAAGTAGTGCAGTTGGCGGGACTTGAACCCGCACGAGCGCTATGCTCACATGAACCTGAATCATGCGCGTATGCCAATTCCGCCACAACTGCGCACCGTTGCACGTTTGACTTTCATCTTCCCGTACAACGTTGATTATATTATCATAGTTCTAAAAACTTGTCAACAGATTTTTATTATTTTTTTGAAATTACGGTCAACTTTGCTTTTCACACAGCCAGTATCCTTTTCCTCGGATATTCTGCAGTATTTCTCTGCCGCATCCGTCAGCCAGTTTTCTTTTCAGCCGGCTGAAATGTACCCTCAAAATTGAGGAAGAAGGATCAAAATTCTCATCATAGATATGTTCTGCCACCTCTTCCGCCGTGGTGACTGCAGGGTGTTTCTGTGCAAGGTATTCAAGGATATCAAACTCTTTTGGCGCCAGCAGGATTGGAACTCCATTTGCCGCTGCAGTGCGCGTCGCCGGGTTGATTGACAGTTCCCCGATGGTAATGACCGGGTTTGTACGGCCATGGAAACGGCGTACCACAGCCTGAATTCTTGCCCGCAGTTCCAGCAGCTGGAATGGTTTGGTAATATAATCATCCGCACCCAGATCCAGCCCTAAAGCCCGTTCCTCTATTTCATCCCGGGCTGAAATAATCAACACAGGCGTTTCAATACCGGACTCTCTTAAAAATTGCAATATTTCTATTCCGTCTTTATCTGGCAGGTTAAGGTCCAGCAGAATCACATCATATTCATTTACATAAGCCTTTTCTTCCCCTTCGGCTCCCAGATTAGATACGTCTACATAGAAGCCGTATTTCTCTAATCCTTTCTTCATTGATGCCGCAAGGTCCCTGTCGTCTTCGATGATTAAAAGAAGCATTTATCCATTCCTCTTTATCGTTATTATTTAACTTCCAAATCCCAGAGAATAAAATGCCTTTACGGCACTTTGATCCACATTGCCGTCTAAAAACAACATAAAATAAGGACCGTTAATCGCAGCGATTTCTACTGCTTTTCCGTTCAGAATAACCTGATTCGCATCATAGGCGTCAAAATAAGCGTTTGAAGTATATGGATCATACTGCAGAAACACTACATTTCCATAGGCGATTCCTTTTTCTGCTCCTATATCTTTCACATCTATTGATGCAGGATCTCCGCTGATGCAGCCAGCCTTTTTTACTGCCTCGATTAAATTGTCAAGATTATAAGCCGTATCTGATTTCTGATTTCCGGAAGGACTTTGGGTGTTCTTTGTTTTTTGTGCAGCCGAGGCGCTTTCGGCCGTCTTATCGGAACAGGCAGCCAAAGAAAGCATCATAATCACAGTGAGTATAACCAAAGCACATTTTTTCATTATATTATATCTCCTTAATTTGTGTTTAATTTCGTTCCGACAGGATTCGATTGGGCTCAAACCTGGTGATATACAGAATTCCTGCCGCGCTGGATATTCCTGCCAGCACCAGCGCCACCAGGCTGATTTCCACAGCTGCGGCTGAAGTCATGCGGATTTCAACCGTCTGAAAGTTTTCTTCCTGTCCTGAATCGGACGGGCCGGTTTTCACAGTCTGCTGCGTCAGGATCTCCGCCGCCGGCCCTGCAGCCGCTGTTCCGCCGCCCAGGCCGATTGCCAGGCATACTGCTGTAATCAGGACAGTCTCAGTAAGCATGCCGAGAATAACATTCCCCTTTTTCATACCCATGGCCCGCAAAACGCCCACTTCATATTTTCGTTCACGCATGGACATTACTGATACCAGGACCAAAACAGCCGCGCCCAAAGCCAATACAATCATCAAAAATATATTGCTGATTTTTGACAGTTTTTCCGCCGGGCCCACAACCTGCTTATATTCTTCTTCATTCACTGTAACAGAGCAGTCAGGGGGCAGGCCTTTATCCCGTAATTCCTTTTCAAAATCTTCCAGCGAATCCGGATTTTTCAGAAAATAGGCAGCCTCAAACTGCCGTCCCGTGCTGTTTGCGATAAAGTCTATTGCAATTGCGGTTTCTGCCGTGGTTATCATTTCGTTATTCCTGTTATATAAGGGCATTCCCGCCTGTCCTCCGGTACCGTTTATCGAGTTGTCTGAGTAGATGCCGGAAACCGTCAGCGCAGCTGTCCCGTCTTTTCCGGTCCCGGCGGGTGCAATCTTTACCCGGGAACCAACGGACAGACCATTGAGTTTGGCAAAGTCTTCGCTGACCAGACATTCATCTTTTTTTTCCGGCGCGCTTCCCTGGGCAATGCTGCGCAGACCCTTGCGGAACTCTTCACTCAAATCGGTCCGGGAAGTAGACACAAGGATTACGTTTGCATTTTCATCCGGTATTTCCTCGTCCAGGGCTCTGAGACCGTCCAGCCTTCCGTATGACCTCATGGAAAGTTCCATTTTCTGCAGCAGATCCGATTCCCCGTACTTCAGATAATCTGACAGTTCCGGTTCCTTCGCGCCTGCGGATACGATGAAGACCTGGCTGCCAAACTGCGCCCGGGCATTGCTGATAATTGACTTTGTGCTTCCGCTGATCAAAAAAGATACCGTAACGGCAAAAATAATCAGGAAAGTAATCAATGCCAGAATAATATTGCGCCCCTTATTCCGGAATATGTTCCGGACGGCATTTTGAAAAAGATACATATGAGCCTCCTCCAGGCTGCTTTGAAGCAGCGGGCCGGTTTACTTTAAAAACACAAGATTCCCGGCGTTTAATCCCCACAGTTCATCGGCATAACCGGAGACCGCTTTCGAATGGGTGACAACAATAACACATTTTCCTTTCTCATGGGCCAGGGACTGAAGTATTTCCATAATATTTTTTTCCGTATCTCCGTCCAGGTTCCCTGTGGGTTCATCTGCAATGATGATGTCAGGATCGTGAGAGATCGCGCGGGCAATACCTACCCGCTGCTGTTCCCCGCCGGACAGTTTGAGCACTTTCCGCTCTGCGGTCTCCTGATCAATCCCAACCTTTTCTAAAATCTGCAGGGCATATTCTTTTTTGTTCTTCCTCCTGCTGCCGCTGATGTTCATGGAAAGTAAAATATTTTCCAGCGCCGTGGCATTCGTCAGCAGGTTATAACCCTGGAAAATAACCCCGATACTCTTTGCACGGTAACAGTCTCTGTCAAGGGTTTTCATATCCCGCCCTTCAAAGAGCATGGCGCCGCTGGTACAAAGATCCAACCCGGATATCAGGGAAAGTAAAGTGCTTTTTCCCGCGCCGGATTTTCCCATCACCACATAAAGCTTGCCGGATTCAAACTCTATGTTAATATCTTTTAATACCTTTTTAGCAGTTCCGGCATACTGGTAGGATACCTGTTCCAATTTTAATACTTCCATTATCTTAGTTCCTTTCAGACAAAATTTTGACCGCTTCATACCGCGTGATATATATTATCCCGGACGCACTGGACAGGAGGGCCAGGAGCAAGGCGATGGATACGATTTTTCCGATTGCCTCTCCACTCAACTGCACATTAATTTCTGTCACTGCATTTTCACTGGTTTGTATCCCGGTGCTTGCCTCCGTGTTGTTGAACTGTACCGGTTCCGACTGGTAAGCCTGTACCTGGCTCTGCAGCAGCGCATCTGCAACAGGTTCAGAAACAGCCGCGCCGGTCCCCAGGCCGATGGCAAGGCTGGCTGCTGTGATCGCCAGCATCTCTGTGACCATACCCAGCGCAACCTTTCCTTTTTTCATCCCCATAGCTCTTAAAACGCCTACTTCATATTTTCGTTCGCGGATCGCCATTGTTGAGAGCAGCATAAGGATAAGAGAACCAAGCACCAGAACCACGATGAGGAAAATAGTCACAATGCGGGACAGTCCTTCTACCGGGCCCACTACTTTATTGTATTTCGCAGCATCCGCCGAAACAGTATAATAGTCAGGAAGACCCTTATCATACAATTCCTGCTGAAACGCTTCGGCCAGCTCCGGATTTTTCAGTACAAACGCTGCCTGCACCTCCAGCATACCGCTGTCTTTTGATTTTTGGTACAGAGGAAGGCCGGTAAAAGTTTCAAGGCTGGTCAGAATCTCATTCCCCCGGTTTGTGGTGGCAGTGACCATTCCCCCATTTTCCGCAGGCGTATGATCCTCATAAATTCCGCTGACCGTCAAAATCTGGGTTACCGGTTCCTCACCAGTATAGGAATAGTTTGTAAATATGATTTGGGAACCTGCCGTCAGGCCATTGAGTTCCGCAAATTTCTGACTTACAATACATTCATCTTTGTCTTCATAAATTTTCCCTTCAATAATTTTTCGCAGCCCATTTTGAAACTCTGCGCTGATCTCAGGGTCGGAAAATCCAATCAGGGTTGCAATAGGCCTGGTTAAAAAGGTTCCTCCCCCGCTTCCCTGCTGTTCCTGTCCGCCTTCTTCCCGGGTCAGTCCAGTCCCTTCTGTTTTTCCCTGGTCCAGAACCTTCAGCCCTTCCATCAGTACATACGCATTGGCAGCAAACTCTTTACTTTTGAGCAGCTCTGACTCTCCATATTTTTGATAATCCTCCAGAGCAGGAATCATCAGATTTTCCAGAGGAATATTCTGTTCCTCAATTACTTTGTTGCTGCGGATTAAAGTCACTTCAGAACCAAATTTAGCTTTATAAAACTCGGTCACGCTCTTTGCCGCTGTATTGATGACAATGGATACTGCTGCTGACAGAATCATCAGAAATATGATGCAAAACAGCAGGATATTCCTTCCCTTATTTCTCCAAATGTTTTTTATTGCATTTATGAAAATATACATATTGCCTGATCCCTCCGCTTCCTTGAGATTCGGACTGCAGTCCGGACTACAGGGAGGATTATAGCACGCCTTATGTTTCGCGAATGTTTCCTTTTCCCCGGAAATCAAAGTTTCTTTCTGAGGAAACGACAGATAAAAGGTGGCCCCCTGGCCCGGGCTGCTGTCCACTGCCGCAAACCCTCCGCACAAATCGCAGACATGAGCTACAAGGCTCAGCCCGATGCCATAACCATTTTTGTTAAGGGGATTCACCCGATAATGATGGGCAAAAATTTTCCGCTGGTCTTCCAGAGAAATTCCGGGGCCCTGATCTTTTACCGCTACGATCACACTTCCATGTTCACATTTTACCCGTACCTCCACGGGCCTGCCTTCCCCATATTTCACCGCATTATCCACCAGATTGCTGATTGCCCTGATAATCCATCGTTCTTTTCCGGATATGATGGTTTTTTCACTCTCGTCAAAATCAAAAGAAATTACATCTGTTATTTTCTTGTAGGCGTCACACACAATAGCACATACTGCCGTCACATCCACTGCAGCTGCGGGATCCGCGGCGCTGTCGCTCAGTGTGAGAATATCGTCGATTCCGGCAGTCAATGTATCCAGCTCTGTCAGATATGTGCTGTTTTCCTCCAGTTCCATGCGGGTACGCATCCGCGCAATAATATTTTTCTGTTCGTGGGACAGGTACGAATTCAGACGTTTATAATTGTCAAAAGAATGATCCAACTTTTTTTGTAAGGAATCGTATGCTGTTTCCAGATCGCCCTCCGTATCCCATATTGTTTCTTCTTCCGCAATCCTCCAAAGTTTTCCTGCTATCCGCCGGGTATTTTGGGTCTGTATTCGTTTCAAAATGAACCAGAATGCCACAGAAGTTACCAGTAAAAAAAGGCAGAAGAAAATGGCCAAGGGAATTAGTGATCTGACCATATGCGCATGATAGGCATCATTTAACCGCGCCGTATCTACGATCTGCCCGGGGCCGATCATCCCAAACACGTTTTCCTGTATTTGATACTGCACAGGCCTGTCCAGCGCATAATATACACCGTCAGTCATAAACAGCGCATCCTTCCGCTGAAGCTGCTGCTGAAACATAAGTATGCCTGTCAAAAACGCGATTGTTACAAGCAAGGTATAGCCAATAATAACAACACCGATTTTTAGTTTTTCTTTTTTCTTCGATGCCGGTTCCTTTAAAGATCGTTTCATCCACTTCCCCTCCTTATCTCACTAAATACTTATTGTACAAAATCAAATGTTACTTCAGTGCTTCCTGCCCTAAATTCCAGAGGAACTTCCCATTTCATAAAAAAGGAGCTGCCGCTTCACGATTCTTAAATCGTAAAGCGGCAGCTCCTTTTTCATCCTTGATGCAGTTGGCGGGACTTGAACCCGCACGAGCGTTATGCTCACATGAACCTGAATCATGCGCGTATGCCAATTCCGCCACAACTGCGCACCGCTGCACATTCAACTCATGTTTCCTGTGCAACGTTGATTATATTACCATACTTCCAAAAAGCTGTCAATACTTTTTTAAGATTTTTACAGATATCTTTCACACAGCTGCCAGTATGAAGCGCCATATGCCAGTACCGCAGACATCAGCAGCACTGCATTGCTATAATTGATTCTGCTGGTCCTGACCTGGATCAGCCTGGTGTTCAAAATCAAATACAGCGGAAACATCAGCGGCAGGTAATACCGCCCCTGCACCCCCTGGATCGCAGTCGCTCCCGGCACATTATAGGCAATATACATGGAGGTCCAAACCAGCGCCACGCTCACTGCCACCACCGCAAATATACCGATCCGCCGTCCAGCCTTCAGCCGGATATGCTCCTCCTCATGCCTGTCCGTGGCGATCACCGCAAAGGCAATCAGATACACCAGATAAAACCGTTGATACACTCCCAGGTGGCCGAACTGGCAGAACACCCACTTTCCGGCAAAATCCTCCGGTAGGGTCTCAAAGATATTTTTCAGCAGAACCTGAGCATACTGCAAAGGCTGTCCCAGCACATATTGGCTCATCTGAAGCCCCGGGTCCACCGCCCCGCCCCTCACATCGCCCGTTCCCGGAGAGAGCAGGGTGGGGATGACGAAGGACGCCATCAGCAGAAGGAACCCCAAGGCATAGCCCCCTCTCCAGCACCATCCCTGCCATTTCTTCTTAAAGCCGGACAAAGGAAGGAATAATCCCAGCAGCAGCAGCGGCGCATACACCGCCTTGGGCAGAATGCCTCCGCAGAGTATTAAAATAGAAAGCAGGCAGACCCACCAGGAAATCTTTCCTTCCGGCTTGTACATTTCCCGGAAAAGCAGCGCCAGTCCCAGCATCACACAGGCCAGTACCACGCTGTCATAGGTGTAGGTCACCGCCAGGAACAGAACTTCAGGCATCAGGCTGATCAGCAGCATGATCCGTTTCCCCACCGGCGTAAAACGAATGGCCAGAAACATCATTATACAATAGAATACCAGCCCGCCGATCCTTCCGGCCATATAAACCCAGGTGTAAGACATGCCCAGGGCGCGGGCCAGTTTAATTCCCACCGCATGAGGCAGATATCCGGGAGTATAAATCCCGCTGGTATCCCCGTCCACAACCGCTGTCACTCCATTATCCGCATATTCGTTCAGCGTATCCCTCACTTTGTCCAGCTCCGGCTTGGACTGCGGCACATTCAGAGGCCAGTTTTCCAGGGAGGACGCATCCATCATTTTAGGATAGAGCACAGTGTCCTCAGCGCTTCCCGGCCATATTGACAGCTGATAGGCGCGGCGGAAATGCGTCTCTTCATCCCAGCCCACCTTCGTCGGCGGAAATGCAAATATCAGGATCATCCCCACGCTGAGGGCGATCCATAAAAAGCCATATTCCGGATGAGTCCCCACATGCCCCCAGAAGAGAATCAACAGCATCAGGCCGCCCGCAATGGCAGCCGTGAGCAGAAGCCTCACCAGGTTCACCGCCGGACGGTTATCCACAGACAAATGAAAAATTTCCAGGCTCATCCCATTCAGCTCTTCTTCTGTATATGCGCTGTCAAGCCGGTCAAAATTCAGGCTCATCTGAATTTTTTCCACCCGTTCGCCCAGTTCGATTGCAGAAGACCCGATGACCCTGGGACTGGAATCCTTCAGCTTCAAAACCTCCCGTTCGCCGTAAGGGTTCAGATAAGTTACTGATACGTCCATATCCAAAAGGGTATCAAAAGAATACTCATAAGAGAAATATTTCACATATCGCCCGCCCAGATCTACTGTCAGGGCGCCGCCCTTCCGGACATCCAGAGCATATCGGGCTTCTTCATCCCCCATTCCGCTCTTACCTTCCAGATTCACCTGCTGGAGGCCTCTTTCCTCTTCCGGCAGGAATAAAAGATTCCAATTAGAAGCCAGCTCCACAACAACGCAGGCCAGTACCACAAACAGCGCTGCCAGCAAATATTTCCACTTCCCTATTTTCTTTGCCATATTAACTATTCTTTCCCGCATTTTCCTCACTTATCCTCCGTCCGCCGCTTATACAGATTTTCATTCTACTACACTTCAGCCAAATAAGCAACCCTCTCCCCATTCCGGCATTGCTGAAGGTTATATTGTAAGATTATTTTCAGTTGATTTCTATGAAAAAGGGATTGATTTTTCTTTTTTCTTATGCTATACTATTTTCGTTGCTCAGGCAGCGGGCGGGAATGCTGGAATTGGCAGACAGGCATGACTAAGGATCATGTTTCCGTAGGAAGTGTGGGTTCAAGTCCCATTTCCCGCATCTTTGAAGAAATCCCGCAACCATGATGGAGTGGTTCATCCCCCCATGGTTGCGGGATTTTTTTATTGCATAGGAAACTGCGTTCCCTATGCAGCAAAACCCTCCAGGTTCATATTCATACTGAAATTCCCCGGCTTGTACACCGCAACTGCGATGATGTATCTTTTTGTATACATCCCTTGCATTTTAATTTTATTTGTTATATGATTTTAACAAAAGAAGAACAAGGGAGGTATCACCATGCGTGGAAATGTCATTGTCGGACAATCTGGCGGGCCCACAGCAGTAATCAACTCCAGCCTGGTAGGAGTTTTTAAAACTGCGGTGGATCGCGGCGCAGACAAAGTATACGGCATGCTTAACGGAATTCAGGGACTTCTGGAGGAACGCTATGTGGATTTATCCGAACACATCTGCAGCGAGCTGGACATTGAGCTGCTGAAGCGCACCCCTTCCGCATTTCTGGGTTCCTGCCGTTTTAAACTACCGGAGATAAAAGACGATACCAAAATATACGACCGGATTTTTGAGATACTGGATGGGCTCCATATTGAATATTTCTTCTATATCGGAGGAAATGATTCCATGGACACCATTAAAAAGCTGACGGATTATTCGCTGCTCAACGGAAGCCACATAAAGTTCATGGGCGTGCCCAAAACCATCGACAATGATCTGGACGTAACAGACCATACTCCTGGCTATGGCAGCGCTGCAAAGTATATCGGTTCCATCACCAAAGAGGTGATTCGCGACGGCCTGGTATATGACCGGCAGAGCGTAAGCATTCTGGAAATCATGGGCAGAAACGCCGGATGGCTGACAGGCGCAGCAGCCCTGGCTAAATGCGAAGACTGCGAAGGCCCTGATATGATCTTTCTGCCCGAGATTCCCTTTGATGTGGAATCCTTCCTGAAAAAGATCTCTGAGCTCCATAAGACAAAAAAGTCGATTGTCGTAGCGGTATCAGAAGGCATCAGGCTGGCGGACGGGAGATATGTCAACGAGCTGGCTTCAGACGGCCCGGATTTTGTGGACGCTTTCGGCCATAAAGAGCTCACAGGCACGGCCCGGTATCTGGCCGGCCGGATCTCCTCTGAATTGGGTTCTAAAGCCAGAGCAATCGAATTCAGCACTTTACAGCGCTGCGCTTCTCATATTGTCTCCAGAGTGGATATCACTGAGGCGTTCCAGGTGGGCGGCGCCGCGGTAAAAGCTGCTTTTGAAGGGGAGACCGGCAAAATGATCATTCTGAAACGTATTTCCGACGACCCTTATATCTGCGTGACTGATACTTACGACGTACATAAAATCGCAAATGTGGAGAAAAAAGTTCCCAGAGAATGGATCACTCCTTCAGGAGACAACGTGATGCCCAGATTTATCAATTATATCAAACCGCTGATTCAGGCAGAGCTCACTCCGATTATGGTGGACGGGCTGCCACGCCATCTGACGCTGAATGATCTTCTCAAAAAAGCTTAAAAATCAAGAGTCCGGCTTTCCGGACTCTCGTGCCGAAGCGCGATCCCCCCGGAGGGTTTTATTACATAGGGAACGCAGTTTCCTGTGTAATGAAAAAGAATCCCGCTGGCGGGATTC
>NZ_SGXF01000008.1:0-62403 GCF_004216775.1 Cuneatibacter caecimuris | reverse complement strand
TTTCCCCGCCTGCGGCGTGTCGCTTTAGCGACGTGATTCCTTACGCCGCAGTGCGATCCCCCCGGAGGGTTTTATTACATAGGGAACGCAGTTTCCTGTGTAATGAAAAAGAATCCCGCTGGCGGGATTCCCCGCCTGCGGCGTGTCGCTTTAGCGACGTGATTCCTTACGCCGCAGTGCGATCCCCCCGGAGGGTTTTATTACATAGGGAACGCAGTTTCCTATGTAATAAAAAGCAGGCCACGGTTTCAATCTGAAGCCATGGCCTGTTTTTATGCATAACTGCAAAGAAACTTATGTGCGCAGTCAGTCCCCAAACACATTGCGGATACAAACAACCGGCAGGTAATCCCATTCGCTGACCATGATGCCGTTTTGCGCGGAAGCCGCATGAATGATCTTATTATTTCCCGTATAAAGAGCCACATGGTCCACTTCCCCGCCCTTCATATTATAGAAGATCAAATCGCCGGGGCGTATCTCCTCAAAGCTGATTTCCTTACCGTCTGTGGCCTGATTTTTAGAAACGCGGTGCAGGTACACTTCGAACTTTTCAAAAAGCCGCATGACATAACCCGAACAATCCACGCCCACGCCCAGCTCCGTGCCGCCCCACACGTACTTTCCCCCATAATAATTCCAGGCCAGGTTCAGCAGATCCGCTCTCTCTTCCGAAAGGCCGCTGAGCCCGAATTCCACGGGATCTTTCAGGCTGTAGTGCGCGTCGGCCTCAGCGGAAGGGATATATCCGCTCAGCCCCACCCGAATCTGAATTTCCAGCCACTGGTTTTTCTCAGACAGAATCACATAGGTATCCCCCGGCTGCAGCACAGTAAGCACATCCGCGCCCTTTTTCGGCTCCATCAGAACCTGCTGGTCCTTGTTCCCGATATGGGCTGTATACACGGCATGCTCCACAGCCAGCTTCTCCCCCGCCGTCCCGGCAGCCACAAATTCTGACGAGACATATCCGGTTTTTCCTTCTCCCAGAGAGATTCCATACCACCCCTTCCGGGAATCATCTGTAATTTCAAGTCCGGAAAACTCCAGCGCTTTCCCGATGATTCTCGAATCTTCCTCCGGCTTTTCCCGTATATTGAGGTAACCATTTACATTGT
Source organism: Cuneatibacter caecimuris (assembly GCF_004216775.1). Classification (GTDB taxonomy): domain Bacteria; phylum Bacillota; class Clostridia; order Lachnospirales; family Lachnospiraceae; genus Cuneatibacter; species Cuneatibacter caecimuris. The sequence goes on along the minus strand of NZ_SGXF01000008.1, from coordinate 61,285 downwards.
ATACCACGCCGATCCTGTTATAATAGTCCAGCACCTGGGTTCTATTATCTTCCGCGTATTCCGTTTCTGACGCCTGCTCTGTCCCGGGCAAGCGGACTCCCGCAGGCAGCGCTTCTTCTCCTGTTTCTTCCGGCTGGCTGCCGCTGGCAACCATTCCGGCAAAGAGCCATACCAGAATTACTCCGGCTAAAACACACACAGCAGTTCCGGCATGTTTCAAATTAATATTTTTCAGAATAACTCTGATTTTCTCCAAAAAGCGTTCAATTTTTTTATGATTATTCATTGTATGCCCTCCAGACTGTTCTATTATAACAGATCAGTCCGGAAAAATCTAGGCACCTACTTTTTCTTATTTTTACCAAAACACAGGATTTCGTGCGCCACCAATGGCATGGCCGCCAGGCCCAGTAGTTCCAGCCATTCCATCAGATTCAGCTGCACTGTGCCGAATATGGGAATCAGGAACGAAATTTCTGTGACAATAAACTGCAGGAAAAACCCTGCGGCGCATGCCAGTATCATCAGCTTATTAGAAAGATGGTTCATTCTGAACACGGACTTATGTACATCCCGCATCCCCACTGCATGAAACAGCTGGCTCAGCCCCAGTACGGTAAAAGCCCCTGTCTGCGCCCTTGCCAGCAGGGCCGGATTCTGCAGTGTTTCCCGGAGCGCCTGCAGAGAAAATTCTATTCCCTCCCGCTCCATCCAAAGCAGCGGGATTTTCAGAAAAGCTGCAAGACTGATGGAAGCAATCAATACACCGTACAGCACTGTAAAGGCAAATCCTCCGTCAGAAAACAATCCTTCCCGGGAACCCCTGGGCGGCCTGGCCATTAGTTCCTTTTTATCATTTTCATCCACTCCCAGAGCCATTGCCGGCAGTGAATCTGTAATCAGGTTGATCCACAGAATATGCACCGGTTTCAACGGAGAAGCCAGGCCGCAGGCAATCGCGGCAAACATAGTCATCACTTCTCCGAAATTAGAGGAGAGCAAAAAAAGAACGGATTTTTTAATATTCTCATAGATGCCTCTGCCTTCTTCAATGGCTTTTTCAATGGTAGAAAAATGGTCGTCCGCCAGCACCATATCTGCAGCGTTTTTCGCCACGTCCGTGCCGCCTTTTCCCATTGCGATGCCGATGTCTGCCTTTTTCAGGGAAGGAGCGTCATTGATCCCGTCTCCGGTCATTGCCACCACATCGCCCAGCCTCTGGAAGGCCTGGACAATCCGCACCTTGTGTTCCGGAGATACCCGGGCAAAAACAGTGGTTCCCGGCAGCCTTTTATCCAGCTCCTCCTCTGTCATCCCATCCAGTTCCTGGCCGGTTATGCAGGCGTCATCCGCTTTGGCGATCCCAAGCTGCCTGGCAATCGCAAGGGCAGTGTCCCTGTGGTCTCCTGTAATCATGACGGTCCGGACAGAAGCCTTTTTAAAGCGCTCCACTGCCTCGACTGCATCCGGACGGACAGGGTCCATCATCCCCGCCAGTCCCAAAAAGGTCATATCTTTTTCGCTCATCCCTCCCGTGTTATCCTGTTTAAAAGCCACAGCCAGCACGCGCAGAGCCTTTGAAGCCATCTGTTTCAGCACTTCTGCGATCTGTTTCCTGTGCCAGGAAGTCATGGGCACAGCTTCGCCATTGATCCAGATATGGCTGCAGCGGTCCAGAATCATGTCCGCCGCGCCTTTTGTATAAGAAATACTGCCTTTCCTCCCCCTGTGCAGCGTAGTCATCCTTTTTCTGGCGGAATCAAAAGGTATCTCTCCTGTTCTTGGAAAGTCCTGCTCAGTAAGTTCTCTGTTCAACCCATATCTGGCCCCCAGCTCCAAAAGTGCCAGCTCCGTCGGGTCGCCCAGCCGCCTGTTCTTTTCCAGCACAGCATCATTGCAGAGCACGAACCCGCGCAGAAATTCTTCATCCTTTCTGGCATCCAGCTGGCCTGCTTCCGCCTGCCGCATCCCTGTAAAGCAGGCTGTTACCGTCATCCTGTTCTGTGTAAGCGTTCCCGTTTTGTCGGAACACACCACATTCACGCAGCCCAGCGTTTCTACAGACGGCAGACGGCGGATGATGGTATGGACCTTCACCATTCTCGATACGCTGAAAGCCAGGGTGATGGTCACAATAGCAGGAAGCCCCTCCGGCACAGCCGCCACTGCCAGAGAAATTGCCGTAATCAGCATTTCCACTATATCCCGCTTCTGCCATACCGCAAGGCCAAACAAAGCCACGCACAGCACCAGCGTGATCAGGCTGAGAACCTTGCCCAGCTGGCCCAGTTTGCGCTGCAGGGCTGTCAGCTCTGTTTTATCCTGGCCGATCATCCCGGCAATTCTGCCGATTTCCGTCTGCATCCCTGTAGCTGTTGCGATACCGGAGCCGCGCCCGTGAATAACGCTGGTGGACATGTACGCCATGTTTTTCCTGTCACCCACCGGGAGTTTCCCCTCTGCTAAAAAAGCTGCTGATTTTTCCGAAGGAACGGATTCTCCTGTCAGCGCAGCTTCCTCAATTTTCAGCCCGTTGTCCGAGACAAGGCGCAGATCCGCCGGGACCTGCCTGCCGGCCTCCAGCAGCACCAGATCTCCCTTCACGATCTCTTCCGCAGGGATTTCCTTTTCCACGCCGTCGCGGCGCACCAGCGCTTTCAGGCTGGTCAGCTTTTTCAGGGCCTCAAGGGCTTTCTCCGCTTTTCCCTCCTGAATCATGCCGATCAGCGCATTGACCACTACCACAATCAGCACAATCGCGGCATCATTCCATTCTCCCAAAGCAAGCGAAATACCTGCCGCTGCCAGCAGAATATAAATCAGCGGGTCCATCAGCTGGCTCACAAACCGCTGCAGCGCTGTCTTTTTCTTTTCCTCTCTCAGTCTGTTCGGCCCCATATAAGAAAGGCGCACCGCAGCTTCTTTCTCTGTCAGGCCCATCCTGCAGTCTGTCTGCAGCTCCTCCGCCGCCTGTGCAGCTGTCTTTTCTTCAAACATTGCCCCACTCCTTGTCTTAGTATGAGACAACTTATGAAGAATGTCCCGGGAAGATGCCTGACTTATGATATTTTTGCAGTTCTCCTGCCTCCGGAAGGCTATGAAGAGGTTCAAGTGATAACGGTGAATTCCTCATACTCCTCCTGCAGAAATTTATATGCATTTATTTACAGCCTGCGTATTTTATTGTATAATTACATCAGTTGTAACGTTTGCCCGGAAAACTATATTTTCTGTAACGCTGGTATCTGCCGCAATCCGGGACCCCGGCCCTTAATCTTACACTGGAAGGAATAGAAATGAATCTGATTTTCGATATTGACGGCACTCTCTGGGATTCCACCGATACCGTGGCGGACGCCTGGAACCAGGTAGTAAACGAACTGCCCGAACTGAACCTGCACTTTACCGGGGATCAGCTGAAAAATTTATTCGGCAAGCCCATGGACGAAATCTGCGCGCTGGCATTCCCTATGCTTTCCAGGGAAGAAGGCCTGGCGTTGGGGGACCGGTGCTTTTCTTTTGAGAACCAATATCTTTATGAGCATCCCGGCCGCATGTATCCCGGGGTGCTTCGTACGCTGGAACATCTGGCACAAAGCCACTCTCTTTATATTGTCAGCAACTGTCAGGATGGGTATATTCCCGCAGTGCTTCATGGAACCGGCCTCTCCCATCTGATCCGCGACAGCCTCTGCTTTGGCGAAACCGGCACCTGTAAGGCGAAAACCATCCGCACCCTGATGCAGCGCCATCATTTGTCAGAGGCCTGGTATATCGGCGATACCCAGGGAGACCTGGACGCCGCCCATGGGGCTGGAATTCCGTTTGTGTACTGTGCTTATGGGTTTGGGGATGCGGAAGGGTATGAGAAGAAGATCGGGCGGTTTGAGGAACTGATGGAGTTATTTGGTTGACCAGTGAAAAAGGAGGTCCCTGCACGCGGATTATTTTCCTGCGTACAGGGACCTGCTTTTATTTATCGGATCTCCTCCCATTTCTTCATGGCTGATTCAATCACTTTATCCATATCATAATACTTATATTCTCCCAAACGGCCGCCGAATATGATGTTTGGATCTCCGGCCGCCTTCTCCGCATACTTCTGGTAAAGCGCCTGGTTTCTGGCGTCATTTACCGGATAATAAGGCTCCATGCCCTCTTCCCAGTCAGTAGAATATTCTCTGGAAATCACAGTCTTCGGCTGGGTTCCGAACTCGAAATGCTTATGCTCTATAATTCTGGTATAAGGCGTTTCTCTGTCCGTGTAGTTCACCACCGCAACGCCCTGGTAGTTGTCTGTATCCAGCACCTCTGTCTCAAAACGGACAGTGCGGTATTCCAGCTTGCCATAGCAGTATTCATAATATTCGTCAATCGGGCCGGTATATATGACCTTATCCCCCATTGCAGGCCATTTTTCCCTATCTTCCAGATAATCAACACCGGTACGGATCTCTATACCTTCAAACAAGCGGCCGATCAGCACATTATAGCCGCCAACGGGGATCCCTTGATACAGATCGTTAAAGTAGTTATTATCATAAGTATAGCGTACTGGAAGCCTTCTGATGATAAAGCTTGGAAGCTCCGTGCAGTCACGGCCCCACTGTTTTTCTGTATATCCCTTCACCAACTTCTCATACACATCGCGGCCCACCAGGCTGATCGCCTGCTCTTCCAGGTTCCGGGGCTCACCCTTTATTTCCTGGCGCTGCTTTGCGATGATCGCTTTTGCTTCCTCCGGCGTTCGAATCCCCCACATTTTACTGAAGGTGTTCATATTAAACGGCATGTTGTAAATCTCACCCTTGTAGTTGGCAATAGGGCTGTTGGTAAAGCGGTTGAATTCCGCCAGGGAATTTACAAAATCCCATACCCTGCGGTTGCTGGTGTGAAAAATATGGGCTCCATATTTGTGCACATGTATCCCTTCGATTTCTTCACAGTAAATGTTTCCTCCGATATGGTCCCTTTTTTCCAGAACCAGGCAGGTTTTACCTGCCTGGCGGGCCAGGTAGGCGATCACTGCGGAATAGAGGCCGGAGCCGGCCAGGATGTAGTTGTATTTCACTAAAGTTACCCTCCTAATAAAAAATTAATTGCGTAGTGATTCTTTGAACATTTTGCTTTTAATCTTACTCCCAAATTTAACCCCAACAAATCTGACTATTCTAGACAGCCCCCAACAGCAGAATATCATAAGAAGCGTACCTATTACATAATAAAACATATAATGGCGATAACTCCACTCTGCTTCCATATCAGTCGTAATATAGTTTAAATAGTATACCACAATACGATGGTTTAAATATAACAATAAGCTAAAACGTGAAAACATTTTAAATATTCCTGGTTTTTTTAATTTTTCCTTTATACCCGTCAATCCAGAAAATAAAATTACGGTAAAAATGAAAAACAGGAATAAGCTGACATAATCAAAATATCGGTTCAAGTTTAAATACTCAGTAAAATTCATAATACCAAACAAGCTTATAATTAAAACTATTTCCAGTACTAAAAAAATACTTTTCCCTAAAGCAGTAGTCCTCAATCCTTTTCTCTTAATTTGTTCACAGCATTCATTACAAAAAATTCCTAATGACACACCAGCAACAGCACGTATTACACCTAAATATATTATACCTTGCCACTCTTCAGCTACGTTTAATGAATTGCTATATTGACTTATTAATGCATATCCACATATGGAAATCAAAAGTGCGCCAATATTAAGAAAATATGTCTTCCATTTTTTCGCTAAGGGATATAAAACTGCCATTGCAATTAACATTGCTGAGATATACCAAGTAGGTCCATTATAATACCGTCCTGAAGTAATCCCACCCATCTTTAATAAAAATATTTCATTCCAACTTAGAAGAAAATTCTTGATTACAGTAATAACATCAGCTGATAATATCCATTGCCTTACTGTAAATGATATGATAAAAGCGCAAAAGTAATATAAATAAAATGCTTTTATCTTATGTAGTAAATAAACCCAACAAGAATTTTGAGCCGCGTCATCCTCTTTTTCCCGTATCGTCATCGCCAAAAAATAGCCAGACACAATAAAAAAGAATTCAACTGCCAAATATCCTCTATTAAACAGACTCCATCCTGAAGATGTGATAAATTTAGAACTATGGAATAAAAAAATAGCAACAGCAAATACAAGTTTCCAAAAATCAATTTCTGGATTATATTTTGATTTAGGCATCGCATAATTCTCCAACAAATCATTCATTCATTTCTACATAATGTCCAAGATCTATTTTCTTCCATACATGTCCAGAAGTTTGTTTATCTACTGCAGGTATTTCCATATAATTATTTCCGTAAAAATGAGAGAGATACTCTTGGGCTCCTATTGGAACTGAAATATTGCTATTTTCAAATTTTCCTATTTCTACCGTTTTCAGCCACTTTTCCGGAAAAGCCCCTTTTTCAACATTTTGCCCCGCACTATCAACCAAGTATATTCCCTGCTTCGTAGAAAATAGTTTCATAATTCTTTCAAAAAGTTTGTTAAAAAAATCAATCGAAAATAAACGTAAAGCCGGCAAAATAATCAAACTTAAATAATACATTTTTCCCCTTCTGGGATAATTAAACCATCTAACCCGCAGCAGATGTGCAAACCATGTCAGCATCTTTATGTGAATATGTTGGAGCGCTTTAGAATTCGAGGTTTTATCATACACTAAAATATCCAAAAAAATTCCGTTCTCCATCTTAAACTGAGAAGAGAACTTCGTTTCTAATCTTGTTCCTCTTAATCTAATTTTATCAAACTGGTAGTGGCTTCCGTCCTTCTTAGTCCAGGACTGATAAATAAATTCGTCGGAAAGCTCCTTCGGACATATTTTTCTGAATTTCTCAAAATCATCTCTCAGCATGCCTATATCAAGATCATCGTCCCATGGAATAAACCCCTGGTGCCGAACAGCACCAAGCAGCGACCCTCCTGCTAAAAAATAAGATATATTATATTTTTTGCATACCTCATCTACATACAGCAGTATTTTCTTTTCAAGTAATTGAATTTTTCTTATCTTATTATGAATGATTTTACCATTCATAATGTCTGCTTGGCGAACCAGCTCCTCTTTCTGTGACGCATAAAGTAGACTGGTCATGTCAAAAAAAGATTTTTCATTACTGCAGATACCCTTATGCGCCAAGGCATTATAATACCCATTCAGTCCTTTCTGTTTTAAAATAATTTGTAAAATATCCGATACGTCGTTTGTATCTGAAATCTTACATGACTTAGACCTTTCAGATTCCATTTCCCAGAAAAAGAGCCAGATAAATTTTTCTGCTAATAGGATTCGTTTTGTTTCTTCTAATTTCACGTACTGTCCTGCGCAAAAGCTGGTCCCTTTCTGCAGAAGAAACTTAATTTCATTTTCTGCATAAATCCAATTCTTCTGATTTAGTTCAGCACAATTTTCGCCCATTGTACAGCTGAAAATTATCTTCGAAATTATACCTTTCTTCTTTAACAATAGTATTTTTAAGATAAGATAATCCAGATTTTCCTGTTTTAATTCATATCTCAAGTCAGCATGTATAATCACGAAACATTCTGAAATGCTGCATAAATTTTCTTCTTTCGCAAGTAAAAATCCATTACATTCACTTGCAGCTATCCACATTCTTTCCTGTTCTATTTGATTAGAAAAGAGAAAAAGTCCTGTGCCCTGGCTATTGATCAAAATATCCGTTCCCAAATTTCACACCTCATACTGCCCCTTTATTAATCCAAAATTTAGGCATCTTTTTTGATTCTACCCAATTTACCAGTTCTGTCAGCATCATCTTTGGACTGTCCGCATAAGCGTTAACTGTATCACCTCCACGATGATTTGTTAGTGTTACATTATCCAGTCTTAAAAACGGATGGTTAACCCCAAGCGGCTCCACATCGAAAACATCTATAGCTGCTCCTTCTATCTGCTGTTCATTTAAAGCTTCATATAAAGCGGCATAATCAACCATATAAGACCGACTAGTATTGATAAAATACGCTGTCTCTTTCATCATTTCAAACTCCCGCTTTCCAAACAGGACTTTCTTACTTTTGCTTCTTGCATGTAACGAAATAATATCTGAGCTAGTAATTAAATCATCTAAGCTCACATAATGTACCCTGTCCCAATTAATCCGTGAATTCGTACGCTCCGGTTCAAAAAGATTGCTGATAAGAATCGAACAACCAAATCCACTCAGCTTTTCACAGACCAACTCTCCAACATTCCCAAACCCAACAATACCGACCGTCAAGTCTTTCAATTCAATAATCCGCATTGAATTAGGATACTTTTCTCTCCACTCTCCATTTTTCAATGCAAAATGGCTTCTGGAAATATTTCTAATTTCGCTAAAAATCAATCCTATTGTATATTCTGCCACAGCATTCGCATTATGAGCCGGATTAGTCAGCACTTTTATCTTCCGCTCTGTAGCAGATTCCACATCTACATTTTCTATTCCGCCACGATTGCAAAGAATGTATTTTAACTTTTTCGCTCTGCAAAGTATTGTTTCTGTAACTGGGCATAAGTGTACCATCAGCACGTCTGCGTCTTCAATGGCTTCCATAAGTCCCTGGGGGATTTCACATTGGTCTCTCCCCCCCATTTCAATAACCTTCACAGTATCTCGCATTTTCTTTCTGTTTTTCTCTCCAAAGAAAAAGAACTGACACTCATCAAATAATAAATTATACTTTTCAAGTGCATCCTTCATCATCTCCGGAGTAATAAAAATATCTCCCACAGCAACACACTTCATATAATTTCCTCCTGTTTTTCAATTATATTTTATTCTTCCTCAAAAAGCTCTCCCGCAATATTTACATTCCTGAATTCCTTATTGGGAACATCATCAAAAAGGTATCCTCCAAGATCAATCCTTGCGATCTGATGCCCAGAAGCGCGTTTACTGATGGGCAGAAGTTCCATGTAACGATCTCCATAAAAATGCCTTAAATATCCGTCATATCCAACAGGAATAGGAGCTTTCATATCAGCAAAATCAACATATTCCACCTTAGAAAGCCACTCCTTAGGAAATCTGCCTTTCCGTATATTCTGTCCTATCCCATCAATCAAATACTCTGCGTTTTTCTTTTTTTCATACCACCTTACCAATTTTTCAAAAATCGCATGATAAAATGAAAAAGGAATACACCTCATAATAGGCAAAAATATTTTTGAAGCACGATAATGCACATTTTTTCTGGGTTTATTATACCATTTTATATTTATTACACGAGTCCATATTGATATCAACTTGATTTGAAGTTTCGTCAACATGTTATTATTGGAGGTTTGATCGTATATAATAATATCCAAAAATATACCATCCTGTATTCTGAAATTATTCGAATAATTCGTGGAAAAATATGTGTTTTTAAGACGGATTTTATCAAATGTATAATGACTCCCCCGACCATCCTGAGGAGATTCATACGTAAATTTACTTGGTACAATACCTGGACATATTTTTCGGAATTTTTCAAAATCCTCACGGAGCATACCAATATCTAAATCATCATCCCAAGGGATAATATTCTGATGGCGCACCGCTCCTAACAGACTGCCTCCAGCCAAAAAATAATTTATTTTATTTTCTCTGCATACCTTATCAACAAACTTTAATGTACTTAGTTCAAGGTTCTTAATTTTCTCCAATCGTCCGCTATAAATAGGAATACATCTATTCATATCATAGGAAATGTTTTCAAAATAGGCGCCTGTTCTATATAGAGCTTCTTCGAATTTCATTTCCGGTTTCCAGGCCAATTTTATCATTTTAAGAGAATTTAAACAATGGAAGTCAGCTTTTTCCTCTTCTGTAATATCCATTTTTATTCCAAGCAAATTTTTAAAACTTTCTTGAAATGCAATTTTAATTTCTTTAATACAAACCTTATAATTTGATACATTATATATGTTCCCGCGCCTACCGGAAATTGATCCAACAAATACCCCTTTCACTGCATCTCTAATATAACTACATGATATATAAGTCTTTGCATCTGTTTGATTTATTTCAACCTTACCAGACTGAAAAGATTCTATTATAAATTTTCTGATAGAAAAGCCATCAATCATATCAACATCAGGTCCAAAGATATTATCATACCTTAAAATGACAACATTTCCGTTTTCATCCCTAACCGTTTTTCTGCAAAGCTTTTCTAATTCAAGATAAAAGTTTTCACTCTCATCTTTGGTTTTATTAAATAAATAATAATCATATTCACGTTCTGCAATTGATTGAATCGGTGATGGTAAAGCACATGGAGTTTTGATAATCGGGACAAAGACGAACCTGCATTTTTTATCATTCCTGGATATTGCAAGCCACTTTTCCAGCCTCTTTAATATCTTACCCTGTTCCTCTCTGTTTTTATATTTTCCTGCGCGACAATCAACAAAGAAATAAAATATAGAATTTACTAATATTGAGTTTTTTGTAAAATTATCTATACATACATTTTCCCGGCTGGAGTCCGCCTCTTTGTCAGTCACATAATGAAGTCTGGGATTATTAGGTTTCATTATTCGCAATACCGAAAAAAAGAATTCTCCAAAGTCATTCCCGTCAGTTATAAAATATATATTATGAGGTAAGATTTTTGAATTGGCCTTAACCTTTTTCCCCACAATAGCTGAACAGTCAATTTCATCTAAAATTATTTCATTCATTATAAATTTTCTCCTTGCTTAAGAATTAATTCCGCTAAACTCAAGTCAAATTTTGTTGTTATTTTAAAATTTTCTCTTTCTCCCTTCACGATGCCCACACGGTAACCTTTATCTAAATATAATCTACCCGCTTCCATATATTTTTCCTTTTCCTTTGGAGTGAGCATATCGACTATAGCTAAAAACTGATCGACTCTCAGCGTCTGCGGTCCCTGATCCAAAAAGACTGTACTTCTCTCAGGCACTTCCTTACTGCATATCCCATCTTCAGAAAGCAAGACTGTATCTATTGTCGGAACAGAAGTTGTTACCATATCATACCTTTGAATCATTTTCAAATTATCCTTAAGAATTCGTTCAGAAACAAAAGGCCTGGCACAGTCATGATTAATCAAAATTATATCATTCTCATCCTTTCCCAGCGTCTTGCATGCATCTGCCAGACACAAGAGTGAATCAAATCTAGTTTCACCTCCATATATAACATGGATATTTTGACTATAAATTTGATACTCTTTCAATAAATCTTCACAGTATTCTTTCCAGTCTTTATTAATCGCAATAATAATATGTTCTATTTCTGAAATCCTCATAAACTTCTTAATTGTCCTGATAATAACTGGCATATCTCCCAACATCAAAAATTGCTTAGGCAGGCCACCATCAGCCATCCTCGTTCCCAATCCTCCGGCTAAAATTCCTCCAACTATCATATGTCCCTCCTATATTAGTAAAATTTACTGCATATATTTTTCGTATAAATCCAATATAATCTCAGGCTGTCCAATCATTTTAATTTTCCCACCATCGACCCACATAATTTGATCACAAAGTTTTTTTAATGTACTTAAACTATGCGAAACCATCAGTACTGTTCTATCATCATTAGAAATCAAATTTTTCATTCTGGCTGAGCTTTTCTTTTTAAAATGCTCATCTCCGACACTCAATACTTCATCAATTAATATAATATCTGTTTCCAATGTTGCAGTAATAGAAAATGCCAATTTTGAATACATCCCACTGGAGTATGTCCGGACAGGCTTATCAATAAAATGCCCTAGCTCAGAAAAATCGATAATTTCCTGCATTTTTTCTTCAATATACTTTTGAGTAAAGCCTAAAAGCAGCCCTCCTAAAATAATATTTTCGCGTCCTGTTAAATTTTTTTGAAAACCCACGCCAATGGATAATAATGAGACACTGTTCCCATGCAAATCAATAGTACCGCTGTCAGGGGCGAAGATTCCGGCAATCGCATTTAACAATGTGGATTTACCGCTGCCATTTTTCCCTATTATTCCCCAGATTTCACCTTTTGAAATAGAAAATGAGACATCCTTTAAAGCATGAAAAGGTTCTGCTTTGGATTTACCATGACTAAAAAGCATCTTCTTAATCGAATAAGCCTTCAATTCTTTATAGCTGATATTGAGATTTTTTACTTCAATCGCAATTTCCATGATCATATCACCTTTACATAGCTGTTTTCATTCTTTTGAATCAATCTAATACCCACTGCCGATAAAATCATACCGATAATAAGCCACAAAGACACCCACAACAAATTCGGCATTTTACAATAAATTAAAGCATCTCTTGCTGCGTTGATCAAAAATGCCAACGGATTGTATTGGTTTAAATAAACCCCTATTTCTCCCGCTCGCTTTTCCAGGTTATAGAAAACACCAGTCAGATAAAACATTAGCCGCAGTACAATATTTAAAACATTTGCTAAGTCTTCAATATAAACCCCAAAATGAAGAACAATACTGCATATACCAAAAGTCACCAAAATCAGGCAAAGAAGAATTGGAATCAACCACAATATGTTCCATGAAACAGGCACTCTGTTAATTAACATTAAAAAGGCGGTAATCGCAAACCCAATAGACATCTTAAAACCATTTACCATCATTTTTTCTATGATTAAAATATATTTCGGAACATACACCTTCGAGACAATAGGTTTATTGCTTTTTACCAGTTTTACACTGCTCTTTACCATTTTATTGAAAAAGTCCCAGACAGTTATTCCAATAAAAATATATACTGTAAAATATGGTTCTGAAGCTTTAAAAAAATATCCAAAAATCAGGGTATAAACCCCCATAAAACATAACGGTTCCAAAACCCACCATACCCAATTCAAATATGAATTGGCCACTTCCGCCTTTAATTCGGATTTCGCTGAATATATTGTATAATTATGGTATTTCTTAATATCATGTATAAACTTATTCATTATATTTCTCCAAATCCAATTTTACAATACTATGCCGTTCACGTTCCTCTTCTTTGGGAACTTCCATATAATTGCCGTAAAGCTTTGTTAAATATTCATTGGGGTCTGACATTATATAAAATTTCTCCCCTTCAAATTCTGTTTCCTTTAACGGAAAAAACGATTTTCTTGTATACATTTCTCCAAAAAAATGTTTTCGGCCGCTGGGAATATTAACATATTTGGAATCTTCATTTTTACATTTTGATGCCCACCGGTCTACCAGCAGACACCATTTCGTTATGCTAAAAAAACTAAGCCTTTTTCCTAAAAAAGCCTTGAAGCAAATCAAATAAGCCATCCGATTTTTCCCTACATATTCTGTCAGACGGTCCAATTTTAAATATATTCTTACACAGGAAGCACAAAACAGCATCAATTCTACCCAAAAACCATGTATCCATCTCAGCGGCAAAAAATTATACACGTTTTCAATCGGATACACATCAATAAAAATCCCTGCAAACTCTTCTTCCTGTTCAAAAACCTCTACATATTTTGTTCCTTTTCGTCGAACCTTCATAAAATTCAAATCATATTTTAAGCTGCTCTGGATGCTCTGAATCCAGTACTTTTCCTCAAATTCCCTCAGCATCAGTCTCTCAAATCTGTCATAATCTGACCGGGGCATCCCAATATCCACATCTTCATCCCAGGGTATGTATCCCTGATGCCTTACAGCCCCTATGGCTGTCCCCCCGCATAAGAAATAACTAAGGTCGTACTTTTTACACACATAATCAAAATCCCGCAGCATATCCAGTAATATATCCTGTATTGTCCGTATCTCCTGTGAGCTCAGCTGCTGCAAATTCTGATTATCTTTTGCCAGCTCTTTAAATAGCTTATTAGTTTCTAGCACTTTTTTACCCCGGCTCCATCAGATTTTTTATTTTCAAAACTCATTACAACCATTATCATGCTGATCAATATTCCCAACCCCATTCCGGAAGCTGCCTGTTTCCACAAAGATACATGCCCTTCTTCAACCGGATCTGTGGCGTCTCCAAGAATTTTCAGGTTTGATATCCCAAGTTCTTTTTCAGCATACTCCGCGATACACTTTACCTCCCACTGGACTATTGTCTTCGGATCGTCTATATTTTCTGATGTACAGCGTATATGAAGCACAGTAGTTCCAGGGTCGTGCCAGGCTCGCACAGAAGCTTTTATTTCTTCATAGGGGATTTCTGTCATTTCCGCCACACGCTTCTGTATCAGAGCAGATTCAGCAATTTCAGCAAAATCGCTCATTACCTGCGCATTCAATTCCAATGTTTTTTGTGTTATTTTTGATTTTGAATTAACAGGCGGATAATATAATTCTGCTTCACTGACGTATACTATTTCCTGTCGAATATATCCAATCACGCATACCGCAAAAATACAGAACACTATGATGCATGTAATCCTCCGCCAAAGAAATTTGATGCCAGATATTATTGCAGGAATATTGATAACTAGTCTGTCCTCATGCATGGTTCCGCCTCCTTGGGTATCAGGGATGTAATCCCCTGGGCAATAAAAAGCAATGAAATGAGTTTCAATGAAATAATGCTTGCTGAGAACAATACAAGATATAAACCCCAGAAAAATAGTTCACTGTAATTTTTTTCTTTTATGTTCTTTCTGCATATTAAAATAAACGCCAGCAAATACGGGATAAAAAACAATATCCCCCCCTGGGTTAGGGGGTAAAAAAATCCATTGCTCCCTCCAGTGTCAAATTTTCTGACAGGATCCATATATTGATATACAATCTCATCGTATCTCTCATAGCCATATCCCAGAAAAAATTTATCTCGCATTGATTTTACAATAATTTCATAATCCTGAACTCGTATATTAAATGAAGATGTTGCACTCCCTCTGGTCATTTTATATCCAAAAGCAGCTCCAATAACTAATAAGCACACTCCTGTAAAAATACAAACACAAATCTTATTTATATGTTTTACCTGCAGCAATTTTATAATTACTGCAAGTGAGGAAACAATCACACCAGTTGCCGATACGGTCGTACAGATTGTAATAAATAAAATTAAAAGCTTAATTGGTTTGGTTTTCTTCTCCAAAAAAATTGTATTCAAAAATGCTACTGAAAGGACAAAAGCAAACATCGGTGCTTCTGTAAAAATACCTGTATTTCTGTAGAAAACGTGACCAAGCAAACTAATTTCCTGTGCAGAAAAGTGTAGGCCAAAAAAACTATCTACAGCCCTGGGACTCCCCCAAATATAATGAACAGTTCCCGTTGCCGGAATGATATGAAGGATCTGGCCCAGCAGCCAGAAAAGCAGGGACATTATGGCCAAACCAAGCACCAGCTTTGAAAATACGCACAAAATTTTGTAAAACGGTTTATCTCCCCAAACATCATCAGCCCACAGCAACGTCAATAGTCCCATTAAACAGAGTATAAATTTTATAATAAACCATTTATTAAAACCATCGCGCAAAATCATATGGGATACCTGATATACACCTAATCCCAGAATAATAAGCCATTTCTTTTTACTGTCCCGTTCAAATATCATTTTTCTATAAACACAGCAAAATAAACATATTACTACAAAAATTATAGCATAAACTATTTTTTCGCTAATCATTCCCGATAGCTCATACACACTATTACAGTTTAAAATCAAACAAGCAGCAATGATATATATAATAAATGAATTTATTTTCCTTAGCGGGACATACAGTACTTTATTCATAAATAATACGCAAACACCTTTCTACTGCTTCCAGTGTGTGGCCGCCATTCCGTATTTTTTCTGATAAACTGATTGCATTTTGCTTCATGATTTCATATTCGTCATTTGAAACACTGTTCACTGTCTCTTCCAATTCATTCAAGGAAGAAATCAAAAGGCCTACATTATTCTCCTTTACAAACTTTGCTAATGCAGCCTTCTCCCATATAATGACCGGAAGTCCACATGCCAGGTATAGGGAAATCTTATGCGGATTGTTATATCGCAGATATTCTCCAAAATTTCCTTCGCATGTGTTCACTGAGCTTCCGTCCCAGATCAATCCGAACTGGCCTTTTAAGTGCGCCGGAAGCTCATCCGCAGAAAACTCCCCCTGATACACAATTCTGCTGCATTTTTTTTCCGGTGTGTAATTCGGCCCATAGATATGATATTCCAACTCTCTGGATACACCTGGAATCTTATAAACATATCCTGCCTTTTTATAATGCATACTTCCTGCTACAACAATAACATTTTTTAACTGAGATTGCAAATTGGGAACATTATTTGGGGCTATGATATAATCAAATATCCCTAACTCAGTAATATAAGTATCAATATTATATGTTTTTAATATCTGGCTCATCGCCTGATTATGAGAAATCAACGCATCCGCATTTTTAAAAAAATCCCTTTCGATTTTCCTCATTAATCCTGCATACTCTTGAAATCGTATACTATCTAAATCGTGTATTAAATAAATAACTCTGACATTCTTAATTTTATTTAGATAACGTATAAACGGTAATGCAAGAATATTTACCTTATGATAAGTTGCCAAAGGATATTGAATCAACAAGCAAGAGCGGCCCTTCACTTTTCTCGCAACCCCGAACCAATCTGCCAATGTGACAAAGCACATCCTTATTTTGTCAAAAAGCCCTTTTTCTCTGCTCTGATGCACACAGACAGGCTGCCATCCCGCATCTTGCATAATTTTCCCAATATCAATTCTGGCTTTCGAGCCTGCATGATTCTCCTTGAAATTTTTCTCTATTATACAATATTTTTTCAACATATTCGTCCGCAGTATTGCTGCTTATCCTTTCCTAATATGAACATATCTCCTGATTTTGTGCAATATTGTAAGAACATTTTCTTCCTGAAATAAGATCAGCATCAGAAAGTAACTTCCGATTCCCAAAGGAACCTCTATCAATATCCCCCTGCTTCCTGGCATCACATAATGAACTGTAGCGATCAATATGAGCATTACTGTTCCTGAAACGAGATATCTCCATGACCTCTTTATCAATTCTGTTAATGAAAAAATTCTGCGAACATAAATAAGCTGTGTAATCAGAACCAATAGCTCAGCCAATACAGATGCGATTGCCGCCCCTATTGATGCCATAGCAGGAATCAATAACAGATTAAGAATTAAATTCACTGCTGCACCGATTGTCACAGAAATCGTATATTGCTTTCTTCTTTTCGTAGGCAGAAGAAACTGAAAACCAATTATATTGCTAAAACTGATAAATAAAATAATGAGAGATAATAGCTGCATCAGAGGAACTACTTTATCATAATTATCCCCAAAAAACCATGGCACAAATTGATCCGATATCACCACCACGCCTAATATCATAGGTATTGCAAGCATATATGCAAAATCGAAGGAACGGTTCATGTAATACCGGATATCCTTATATTCTTTTCTGGCAAAAGCATTAGAGATCCTTGGATTCAGCACAGTGCAAATTGAAGTAATTACTGTTAAAATCAGCTTAATCAGCCTTTGAGCCTGTCCATAATATCCTACCTCCGTATCAGAACTGGTCAGCAGCATAATCATTGTTTTATCTAATACCACATAAATCTGAGTAGCTATCTGCGGAAGGAATAATAACAAAGCCGGCCGCATATGCTTTTTTATGTTCAGACACCTGACGGAAATCCAGGAGATCTCTTTTTTAATATAATTCCATACAGAAAGATTTCCTAACAGCACTGGTATAGAATGCGCTAAAACATAATATGGAACATCCTGCGGTGTTTTAATAAATAGGAAAACCCCTGCTACTCCCATAATGCGGACTATTATATTCCTGACCACAATAGTTTTAAACTCTTCTATCCCGTAAAAAAACCAGGAGATGTCAAATAGTGCGCTTATTAAATCTACAATCTGGATTAAATATAAAAGTTTATGACCATTCGTAAAATTAATGAATATCAGGTAGGCAAGAAGGCTTATAGCCATTGTCAGACATTTTAAAAATAAAATTTCATAAAAAACTTTACTTCTTTTTTCTTTCTCTTGCTGAACGTATGCTACTTCTTGCTGTCCATACATATGCAGCCCAAGCGTACCAAACAAAATAAAATATTGTACCACTGCCTGAGTTGAATCATACTGTCCGATTCCTGAGGCTCCTAAAATTCTTGAAACATAAGGAGTCGTCAAAAGCGGCGTAACTATAATCAAAATCTGATATACGAGATTGTAGAGATAATTCTTTGTAATACTTTTTTTTATCATCATTTTTAATTTATTTTAAACTGCGTGTGGCGGACAGATGCTATGAGGTATACCACAGCAAACATATGCAACCGCAGAAAAAAAAGCGTCACCTTCCTGGACAGCGTAAAGTTCTTGTAAATAATATGCGATAAGCTTTCCTTTATCTCTCCCCGCTCCAATACTTTTTTCAGATCCTCTCTCTTACTACGATAATTCCCCGGATTCTCTGGATGAAACCAGTAGTTAACAATCCCCAGTAAAAGATGATACAAAACACAGTTATAATAATCCTCCCGGAGCCCTGCTATTTGTCTGTTCGAAAAAATAAAGTTTTTCATCTTTTCCAAAGATTCCATATACCGTTTCATATAATCTTTTTTAAATTTACGAACAGCAGAATTTTGATTATAGCAATAATAATAAAGCCCTTTAGCAATATACAGTATTTTATCTGCACAAAAAGCTGCTCTAAGCATAAACTCTGCATCTTCTGCAGCTTCCAGCTGTTCATCAAAAAAAATATTATTATTTATCAAAAAATCTTTTTCTATAAGCTTCCCCCAAACAAACCCTGCCCCTGTCTGAGGTTTCAGAATGTCTGCAAGAAATAAAAAATTATTTTTCACCTCAATTAATTCATCACTGTCTTTATAGTAATGACAAATTTCTTTTTTCTTTAAAGCTCTGATATAATCTGCCATTACAATTTCAGCCCGAGTCTGAAGCGCCCCTGCCACCAACTCAGATATTAACTCATTCTTAACCCAGTCATCTGCGTCTACGAACAACAGCCATTTTCCATTTGCTTTCAATATACCATGATTTCTCGCCGCAGAAACACCTTTATGTCTCTGCTCAACAGATATAATATCCATACCCTGGCTCTTGAATTTTTCTATCACTGGTAAATAGCCTTCACTCCCGCCATCAAAAACACAGATCACCTCAACCGGCAGATAGTTCTGTCTAAACAAGCTTTCAAGACACCGGGTCAAATCACCGGCTGCCACTGAATAAATAGGGATGATTACACTGACTTTAGGCTTGTCCAATTGATGCGCCTCAAAAACTTCTTTCATATTTCTCCTTCTGGTATTTGGCTTTTATCAATGCAATGGCCTTTTTTCTCCATTGTACTTTTTCCATATTTACTACAGGCAAAGTACTGTAAGCATACTTTTTTTTCCTTAACCATACATTGAATAACAACTCACTTATGCGTCCGAATAAGCGAGCCTGAAAACTGTTATAATTGCGATAATCAATCACTTCTTCCAGCTTTCTTAGAATGAAAAATAGCCACTGGCAATATTCATCCAGGAGTTCACGTTTCATAATCATCATATTAAACATATGTCCTCCCCTTTGTTTCATACAATGATCAAACTCATCCAGATAATCAGGATAATACTGCTGCAGAATCTCTCTGGCAGCATCCAGATGTTCGCCGTAGTGAGTATGGGCATAATGAGAATATAATGTTTCAATAAAATAGTATCTCTTTCGCGGAACAATAATATCTGTGTTTTTCAATATCTGCGCACACTCATCTCCGCTCAGAATTCTATTTCTGACGTCAATACCAGGCCTTCTTCTAAGGCCCGCAAAATATCTTCTGTAATGAACCAGGCCGATATAATCGTCCTCCATATTTTTCCAAGCCCAATATAAGCCTGTCAGTTCACAATAAAATGGGTTTTTATAGGATATATTTTCACCTTCGTCGTCCCGCTGATAATGAATATCATTCTTCCCGATAGCGCCAACAAAAAGCGGCAAATAGACAGAATCTAACGGCATCCAATATTCTTTGTGTACGGCGACAATAATTTTTATGTCCAATTTATCTGCTCCCAATTCTTCCAACCACAACAGGTATTGTTTTCAGCAATATTTTTAAATCCAAAGCTAAAGACCAATTATCAATATACTGCAGATCTAGCTTGACAACTTCCTCAAAATCTTTAATATCACTTCTTCCGCTTATCTGCCACATGCCTGTCAAACCCGGTTTCATGCTCAATCTTCTCTTATGATATGCAGCATATTGCTTAAATTCTTTTACTGTTGGCGGCCTGGTTCCTACTAAGCTCATATCACCCTTCAGCACATTCCAAAATTGAGGCAATTCATCAATGCTGGTAGAACGAATAAACTTACCAATTTTTGTGACTCTTGGATCATTTGCCAGTTTAAACATCGGTCCTTTCATTTCATTCTGCTTCATCAATTGCTTTTTCCGTTCCTCAGCGTCCTTATACATAGAGCGAAACTTGTAAATATAAAAGTATCTTCCATTCTTACCAACCCGCTTCTGTTTAAATATCAGAGGCCCCGGGGATTCAATCAGCAGCGGCGGCGCCAGCAGTATTCCGACAATGACCGTAATAGCCATCCCAACCAATCCGCCGGCAATATCGATCATCCGTTTGATGATCATCTTATTATAATCAAAAAACCTGGGGGCAAAGGATACCACAGGAGAATCCCCGATCATATTGATCTGGCGCTCAAACCCTTCTTCTCCTTCCAGGACATTGATATTAAGATGAACCGTAATGCCCATGGTTTCAAATTCCCGTACATATTTTCGCAGAGACTCTCCGGTCACATAAGAAATATTAATGTACACCTCATCCACCACTTCCCGGCGGGCAAATTCATACATATCTTCAAAGCTGGCCACTACAGGCATGCCCTGGATGGACTCTCCTGCCATGTCCTTATCGATCAGGGCAATACTGATAATATGACTTTCCCAATCATATTCCTGTCTCATCTTTTGCAGGATTTTCTCTACTCTGTCGCTGGTAGTAACCAGATAAAGATGATTTTTATGCCGTTTTTGCTCTACCTTTAATAAATAAAGTTTTGCCAGAACATGGCCTATATACATTAAAAGCACATTCAACGCAATGGTCAGTACCCAGACTCCCCTTGTCAGCAGAATCTGGTTCTTGCTCATAAATGAAATCGTGGTCAGCACAACTGCCAGAAAAATATTCACTTTAATGACATAGATCAGTTCTTCAAACCACCCTCGTTTGAGCAGATACTGATTCATATTAAAGAAAAAAAATACACAGAAATATGCCAGGAATATAGCCCATAAACTGCCATTCAGCCTGGTTATATTAAACTCATTTGTACTGTTCCACATCTTCAGTCTGAGGAATGCAGACAAATAATAGCTGCCGATCAGGCAGACTGCATCTATGATTAGTAAAAAAACATTCTGAAACTTCTGTCTCTGCTGATACACGTTTTTTCCCCATTCTTCGGCAAAAAGTGATTTATTTCTCTGAGCATTGTATCATAATTCCACTTATAATGCAATCCCAGTCTTCCCGCCCGGCATTAACTGAAGCTGCATAATAATGGATATTATATTCTTTCTCCCATTGCAGTAATTATCCCTATAAATAATACAATAAGTATTTTATTGTGTCTGAAATCCATTCCCAATCAGGCATTTCAGCAGAATTAGACGGTTTTATCCTGCCAGCAGTTCTTTCAACAATACTGCTCAGACTATTCTTCCTTCTCTTCAGGCCATGCCACCAGCGGCTTTCTACAATTTTTTTATTATCTGTAACAAAATGTTACTATACAGCTGCTTTCTTCTCCCATCCAGGGGCACAAAAAAACCAGCGTTTGCTGGTTTTTTTGTGAACTGTTAAATATTATCCTTCTATCCTTTTACTGCGCGTCAGTTTTATACCCCAAAACCACATCTATACTCTTCTCCACATACTGTCTGTCTTCCAGTCTCTGCACAGTCAGGGTAACCGTGCTGCCACCTTCCAGATAAGTCAGCTGTTTCTGCAGTTCTGTCATTGTTTTTACACTTTCGCCGTTAATGGCGGTAATAATATCCTTTGCTTTCAAATCAGATGAAGACGCCGGTCCGCCGGCCACTACTTCTGAAATCAGGATACCAGTGGGGATTCCATAATTTTCATTGAGGGCGCTGGTCACATTGCTACCGCGGATTCCCAGATAGCCCTGTTTGTCGGCCGGCAGGGATGTCTTTGTCTCCTGGTTCATCAGATTGGTAATAATCTCTTCTGCGCCTGTAATAGGAATCGCGTAACCCATGCCTTCTGCCTGGGTGCTGTTGTATTTTGCTTCATTAATGCCGATCAGCTGTCCCGCGGTATTAAACAGCCCGCCGCCGCTGTTTCCCGGATTGATGGCTGCATCCACCTGCAGCACCTGATGATCCACTCCGTTATAAGTGATAGTTCGGTCTTTTGCGCTTAAGTACCCCACTGTCAGGGACTGTCCGGTACCCATGGCGTTGCCGACCGCGATCACACCGTTTCCGATCTGCAGACTGTCCGAATCGCCTATTTCAGCAACTTTAATGGCATCTTTTGTTTCCTGGCTCAGGCTTTCCAGCGGAACCGCTATGACTGCCAGATCCATTTCCGGATCGTCTCCCTTCACGGAAGCGTCCACCTCTGTGCCATCCACAAACTGCACTTTCAGTTCAATAGAAGTGGCGGTATAACTGGTGCTTTCCTCCCCGGAAATCACATGGCTGTTGGTTACGATCAAAAGCTCAGTGTCATTCTGACCGATAATCACTCCGGAGCCTGCTCCGGATGCAGTTTGCTGCTGGGTTCCGAACACGCTCTGGGAGGTATAGAGCAGCGTATTTGTGATGGATACCACAGAAGGCATTATGCTGGCCGCCACATCCGATACATCCAGCAGGAGAACGGAACCTGTGTCAGACCCGGCAATTGTATTTCCTTTATTCAGCGCCGCCGGATTTCCGCCGCCGGAATTCTGAAGCCCTTCAGTATTCTGAGCCACCAGATTGGGAATCCAGGTTTCCGCCGCGTAGCGGATCCCCACATAGCTCCCGCCGATGACTGCCAGAATCACTGCGGCGATCAGAAGGCCCACTGCAACTCTTTTTCCTGTGCCTTTTTTCTCTTTTCTCTCTTTTTTCTTCTTCGGCTTTTTCTCAGAAGACGGCTGTGTGCTCTGCTGATATGCCGCCTGCTGGTTCTGGTAACTGCTCTGCTGCTGATAGCCGTTTCCGCCCGCCTGCTGCTGGGAATAGCTCCCCTGGTAAGGGTTCTGGCTGTATCCGCTCTGCTGGTTCTGGGTTCTCTGGTAAGTATACTGGCCATATCCAGCGTTCTGCCCCTGCCGGTTTTGATATCCTGCGCCTGTATTCATCTGCTGGCCCGCGCTGTAGCGATACTGGCCCTGATTATTCCACTGATATGCTCCTGAATTCTGCTGCGCGTTCTGTGCTCCTCCTGTTGTCTGCCCGCTTCCCGCCTGGGCGGCATAGGCCTGGGCGGTATTTGTCTGAGCCACATGCGGGACCGCTTCTGACTGCCCTGCATATGCCTGAGTATTATTTGTCTGAGCGCTTTCCGGAGCAGCTGAATCTGTATCCTGTGCTTCTCCTGACAGCCCGGACCCTCTGTCTGTCCTCATCACCGCCTCCACTGCGGCCTGAGCTGCCTGGGCATCGGCCTCCTGCGTCAGCCCCTCTGATGCGGTTTCCACTATGTCAGGCTGTTTGGGCGCCTGATTGCCCTGTTCGTTCTCATTCCAAAATTCTGCCATAAATGACACATCCTTTCTTTATCAGATCAATCCAGACAAATTGTCCTTTTCTTTGTTTCTGAATTTAGTCTATCGTTGAAATGTGATGGAATTGTGATAAATCATTTAAGAAAGTTTGAATTTAAAATTTTAAAAAAATAAGGAGGACATACAGCCGCCCGGAATCCACAGGCATGTAATTCATGCCTGAGCCCGGCGCCGCCTCATATGTCCGCCTTTTTCATTCATATGTTCTTCATTTTACTGGTTAAATCCAACATCTGCCTTGATCGCCTCAGACAGCCGCTGTACCGTGGGAGACGGCTGATAGTCTGTCTGGTTATATAAAAAACCATGCAGCGTCTTCACATCCCCCGCCAGATCCACAGGCATCAGGCAGTCTGTTCCCTGGCTGGGATAAGCCTTGTACTGGTCCGGAACCGTATACCCTTTGGCATTCATGGGAAATCCAACGGTCTCCCCGATATAAAGCTTTGAAATCAGTTTTGCCATATCCAGAACTTCATTCAGGGAGTAAGTGGTGGCCACCATAGGAAACACCTGATCCGCAATGCTGATCAGCTGGCCCAGAGAAAGGGTTTTGGCTTTTTCCAGCATCTTACCAATGATCATGCGCTGGTTGGCAGTACGCCCGGTATCATTCAGGCCCTGGTAACGGTAGCGGCACAGCGCCACGGCCTGCACGCCGTCCAGGTGCCTGGGGCTGCCGTCTCCCGGTTCAAGCTGTATGGAAGGAATCCCTGTTTCTTCCACTACGCTGGTAATATATCCTCTCAACCCTTCAATAATCTCTTCCGGAACAGTCACGTCCTCCAGCCCGCCCATCAGGTTGATGGCGGTGGCTACCGCTGCCCAGTTCACTGTCACATATTCATCTATGGTCAGATCCAGGTTCTCATTCAGCATATTGACAGAAGCCAGAGAAGTTCCCACCTGGCACATGGCGTCATTCGCCTTGCTGTAGTAGCCCAGGTCCGGCATATGCATCCAGGTGTCTCTGTAAACGCTGGCCAGCTTCACCTCGCCGGTGGCGTTGTTGATGGTACAGATGATGATCACATCATTGTTAACCCCTCTTTCCAGCTTTCCGCTTCTGGAATCAGTGCCCAGCAGCGCAATGGTGCGGTATCCCGTCTGCATCACCTCTACCTGGGAAGCATCCATGGAGGAATTCACCTTGATATCATCCTGGTCAATTTCATCATGCTGTATTTTATCCCATTTGCTGATAACATAACAGCAGCCCAGCACAATCACCAGCATCAGCACCTCTACCACGCAGATCACAATCCGGCGTATCCGGCGGTTCCGCCTGCGGCGGGCCCGCTCCTGCTCCCTGCGGCTGCCTTTGGGTTTTCTCTCCAGTTCCTGCATCCTTTTCTCCTTTTTCTAGTACGCGTTCTTGTTGATAAATCCTTTGAATACCGTAAGCACCAATATTTTAAAATCAAATCCAAGAGTCCAGTTTTCGATATAATACAAATCGCAGTCAATGCGCTTCCTGATGGAAGTATCTCCGCGGTAGCCGTTCACCTGGGCCCAGCCGGTGATTCCCGGACGGACCTGATGCTTGATCATATAGCGGGGAATTTCTTCTTTAAATTTCTCCACAAAAAACGGCCGTTCCGGTCTGGGCCCCACCAGGCTCATCTCTCCCTTCAGCACGTTGAAAAGCTGCGGGAGTTCATCTATGCTGGTTTTCCTGATAACTTTTCCCACTTTTGTCACCCTGGGATCACCGGGCGTGGTCCATTTGCTCTTTTCATCCTGGGGCTTCTGCACCTCCATAGAACGAAACTTGTACATCTTAAACGGACGGTTATGCAGCCCCACCCGTTCCTGGCAGTAGATCAGCGGGCCTTTTGAAGTGGCTTTGATCAGAACAGCCGTTACCAGCATCACCGGAGAAAATAAGATAATAGCCAGCAAAGACCCGACAATATCCATGGTCCTCTTCATCAGGCGGTTTCCCAGTCCGAGAAGGGGCACATGCCGGATATGGACCACCGGCATCCCCAGCAGGTCCTCTGTGTAGGGCTTGGTAGGAATAATGTTATTGTAATCCGGTACAAACTTCGTATGGACTCCTGATTTTTCACAGACCGTAACAATCCGCTCCAGCTTGCTGTATTCATTCAGGCTCAGCGTAATCACAATTTCATCCAGCTGATTTCCCGCCAGCAAAGGCTCCAGGTCGTTCAATGTGCCGATCACGGGAATCGTCTTATAGCAGGCGCCCTTTTCCAGCGTGTCGTCCAGAATTCCCTGAATTTTATACCCCCATTGCGGATTGGCCCACACCCTCGTGATAAACCCCTCCGCCGCCCGGCTGTAGCCCACCACCAGGATATGCTTCTGGTTAAATCCGCTTCTTCTGGCATATCGCAGCGCACAGCGCACCAGAATGCGTTCCAGCACCATTCCCGCAGTATTAATAATGGGGAACCAGGCAAACAAAATCTGGCGTGAAAAATGCTCATAGCGCAGGATATACAGAATCGCTACATGAAGCGCCAGACCCACCAGGTTTGCCTTCACAATATTGGCGATCTCCAGCCGCCGCCCCATCACCCGCTTGGGCTGATAGAGATGAAAAATTGCATACAAAGCCAGGTATACCGGAATAATATATGCCAGAAACTTAATGTAGTCCCACCAGGTCAGCGGAACGATGGGATTCGGCAGCACAACAAACTGGAATACACAGGCCAGCAAATATGCGATTGTCACTACAATTGCGTCGGCCGCCACATGAAGGCGGTTGAGCAATGTCTGCTTGTCCTTTATCACGATTTTACACCTGTATGATTGGATTTCTGTATGGTTTCCCTATTAGCATACCCTAAAACGTAAAAAAGAGCAATATGCCAATCTTAAAAAAACATTACAATTTCCTTTTCAAATATTGCCCCGTATAGGTGAACATATTTTTCACCAACTGCCATTCAATATAACAGTAATGCCCCAGATTCCCGGAGGCAAACGGCACTTTTCTGCAGTTTTTACGCGTTTTCCAGCCCTCTCTGAGGCCATTTTTGTAGTCCTCTGAAAAGCCGTTTTTCTTAAAGAACCGGCTTTTCAAAAAATATCCCAGCGCCAGAGGCAGGGCGTTCAGCACGAGCTGGCCCGCCGGCATATTTTTATAATTCAGATACACGCTGTTTCTGGCGGCCAGCCTGACTTTAAACGAATTGTATTTGGACCCGCTGGTTCCGCTGCCCACATGATACACTTTTGCGGTGGGGCAGTACCAGTTCTGGTAACCATAGATCTGCGCCCGGTAGCCAACGTCGATATCTTCCAGATAGGCAAAATGATTTTCGTCAAAATAGCCGATTTTCTCAAAAACCTCCCGCCGGTACAGAGCCGCGCCGGCGCAGGCGCTGAAAATCCTGGCAGGCTTTCCGTAGGCGCTCACCGGATGATCAATCCCCCGCTGAAATGCCCAGCCCAGAATATTGTAGGAATCGCCGGCATCGTCAATTCTGTCCCTGTGATGCAGCTGAATCATTTTGCTGCTGACTGAAAATACTTTTGGAAATCTGTCGGCAAATCTTATCAGCTCGCCCACATAATCAGGGAAAACCTCTGTATCATTGTTGAGCAGAATTACATAAGGCGTTTCGGAAGCCCTGATTCCGGCGTTCACCGCTCCTGAAAACCCGGTATTTGTCTCCATTTGTATGATCCCGGCCTCCGGGCAGTTTTTTTTCAGCCACTCCACGCTGCCGTCTTCTGACGCATTATCCACCACCAGAACGCTGAAATCCCTGCAGGTCTGGGCGGCCAGCGCCGCCATACAGGGTTCCAGAAATTTTATTCCGTTGTAATTTGGGATGATCACAGTCGCTTTTTTCATCTTTTCTCCGCCAGCCGCCTTTACCGCAATGAAAAGTCCGGCTTTTCCAGTGTAAAATTCATATTATAGTAAGGATCTCCGTTCTCCAGGATCTCATGCCAGCGCTCCCGGAACAGCCTGCTGTCCCGATGGAAAGGAGCTGTCCCGGCCTCTTCATGATACAGCTGGGCATAGGGGGTATACAGCACTCTGAGCCCCTCTTTTCCCAGCCGCAGGCAGAAATCCACATCCTGCAGCGCGGAAGGAAATTCACCGGAAAATCCCCCCATTTTTTCAAACACAGCCCGGCGCACCATCATGCAGGCGCCTGATACCGCGCTGTAATTCTGCACGGCGGCAGGGCGCATCATATACCCGGGCACATAATCCGGATAGCCATAAAATGCGTTGGCGGCAGTCCCTTCTTTTCCCAGTCCGACAATCATCCCGGCATGCTGGATGGTGTCGTCAGGAAACAGGAGCTTTCCTCCGGCGCAGCCGATATCCTCCCGCATACAAGGTCCCAGCAGTTCCGTCAGGCACTCGTCATTGCGCAGCCAGGTATCGCTGTGCAGAAACAGCAGGAAATCCCCTTTGGCTGATTCCGCCCCTGTGTTATAAGCCGCGCCGCAGCTGAAGGGCATATCTTTTTCCATGCTGACCACCCGTACCGCAGGGTACCGTTCCTGAATAAGTTCGTAGTACGCAAAGGTTTCGCTGTCCTTGCTGCCATTTTCCACCACGATAATTTCAAGGTTTTTATATTCTGAGGTTTTTAACAGCGAACGCATGCACCTGTTCAGCCGCTCCACATGATCCCGGTTGGGAATGATCGCAGAAATCAGCGGCTGGTCTTGATACATGTATTTCGTATGATACATTCCCCAGCCTTCCCCGAACTCTGCTTTTGCCGGAATCCCCAGGCGCCGGTAATGATCTGTGACCGCGCGGATTCCTGCTTCATAAGCATAGAGCTTGCTTTCCGGGTTCATTGCAGTGGAATTTTTATGACACCGCCAATGATACAGGATTTTCGGTATATGGCGAACTGTCCCTGCCAATTCTGTGCACCGGAAAATAAAGTCAAAGTCCTGGGCCCCGTCGTACTCGCTGCGGAACCCTCCAACCTTCTCCGCAATTTCTTTTTTTACCACAAAAAAATGGCAGATATAATTCTGCGTATGAAGCAGATCCTGATTGAAATCCGGCTTGAAATTCGGGTCGAAATGCTGCCTCCCCTTCATATCCACTTTATCTTCGTCTGTATAAAGCGCATCTGTATCCGGCTTCTCATTCAGCACCTTAACACACTCATAAAGTGTTTCCGGCACCAGCAGATCGTCATGATCCAGCAATCCCACATATTCCCCTTCAGCCATCTTAAAAGCCGCATTGGTATTGCCGGAGATCCCCAGGTTTTCTGCCAGCAGTTTATAGCGGATTCTCCCATCGCCTCTGGCATACTTTTTTACTGATTCCCGCAGGCTGAATTCTTCTCCGCCGCCGTCCGCCAGACAAAGCTCCCAGTTTCCATAGGTCTGATCCTGTACGGATCTGATCATCTCCCGCAGATATTTTTCCGGAGTCCGGTA
This sequence comes from Cuneatibacter caecimuris, assembly GCF_004216775.1. GTDB lineage: Bacteria > Bacillota > Clostridia > Lachnospirales > Lachnospiraceae > Cuneatibacter > Cuneatibacter caecimuris. Next base: position 32,032 of record NZ_SGXF01000008.1, on the reverse strand, counting down.
CAGCGGCACGATAATGCTTATTTTCGGCTGGTTCAGAAATTTCTGTTTTCTCTGCTGCTTCAATTCTTCCGGAGAAGCTTTGTGGGAGGAATACCATTTCTCATATGCCCTCCACCCTTTCTGCAGCCTGCGCTCTCTTGCCTGTTCTGCGGCAGCCCGGAACCCTTCCTTTCGGAAATCCGACCAGAACTCCGCCGCCGCGGAATACTTCCACATTTCTCTTCTGATTTTTTTCAAATCCAGGGGGATTTCCAGAGAATTCGCAGAATCCCTCAGGCGCAGAAGGCATTCCGGCTGTTTCCCAATTTCCACAGACAAGTTAAAGCCGCATTTCGCCACCTTCGCCTCACTCTGAAAAAATTCCAGCACATCCAGCCGATTGGCCCATTTTACCACAGGCTTCAGCTTCTTGTCACTCCCGTCCTCCAGTTCCAGACGGACGGGCTCATTTCGAAGGCTCAGCGCCCACCCCTGAATCACCAGCTTTTTATCCCGTACCAGCACCACATCCAGGCTGTAGCGCAGGTAGCCGCGGCTGAAGATTTCCTCCAGCTCTTCCCCTTCCCACTTGCGAATCAGGCGGCTGACTTCCCCGTCCGCCGCCCATAATTCCACGCTGGAAACCGGCTGCTCTGCTTTCACAGATGCCTGAAATCCTATGTCACCGGATTTACCTGCCGTTTTCCATCGGCTCAGCACATCCTCCCGCCGGTTTTGCTCTGTCTCACACTCCCTTTTCTCCCCGTTCACACGCATTTCCAGGCTGTACCCTCTTCCATCTTCGTAAAAAAGCCAGCCGGTCACGCAAAACAATTTTTTCATCGGGTCGTAGCGAACCGCATCGATGTTCTGCTGATATTTTAACAATTCTGTCTTCCTCTCTGTCAGTCTTGGTTATGCTCTCTCAGGGAATAATCCGCTGTCTCCAGCGAAAAATTCGGATTATAATTGGGATCTCCCTCCGCCAGGAAACGCGCCCAGCGCCTCTGAAAATACTCTGTCTCATCAGCAAAGCGCTCAATTTTTTCAGGGCTGTCGTCATCCCTGCCCCTGGACTTGGATTCATAATGGTACAGTTGGACATAAGGGTCATATACAATAAGATACCCCGCTTCACGGACCCTCAGACAGAAATCAATGTCATTAAAAGCCACTGCCAGCTCTTCCGTCAGCCCTCCCAGCTCCTCGTACAATGTTTTCCGCACCATCATGCAGGCGGCGGTCACAGCGCTCAGATCCTGCGTACAGGCAGGGCGGTTCATGTAGCCCGGCTCACCCTCCGGCAGCCCCTGGTGGATGTGATTTGCCACTCCCCCGATTCCTACCGCAACGCCGCCGTGCTGAAGGGTCCGGTCAGGATACCAGAGCCTGGCTCCCACAATACCCACCTCCGGGCGCTGGGCTATGCGCACCATCTCCCGCAGGCTCTCCGCGTCTATGAACTCCGTATCATTGTTCAGAAGCAGCAGGTACTCTCCTCTGGCCTCTGACGCGCCAAAATTATTCAGCGCGGAATAATTGAATTTCCCGTCCCCTTTCCAGGTGACGACTTTCAGGCCGGCATATTTCTTCTTTATTTTTTCATAGTAAGCAAAGGTTTCCGGTTCCACGCTGTTGTTTTCAATCACGATCACTTCCACGTTCTTGTAATCGCTTCTCTCCAGGATAGATCGCAGGCACTGGTCCAGATCCTCCCGGTTGTCCTTCGAAGGGATCAGAACAGACACCAGCGGCTCCTGCTCCAGCCCGTAAACCGTCCTGTAAATCCCCGGTGAAGCCCCATGGCTCACTTCCGCCGGAATGCCTTTTCTGGCATAATAGTCCTCCAGCACCCGGATTCCTGCGTCAAAGGCATACTGTTTGCTGTCCTGGTTCAAAGCCGTGGACGCGGGATGGGCCCGCCAATAATACAGGATTCTGGGCACATGAACGATTTTTTCGGACTGCTCCGTGCAGCGTATGATGAAATCGTAGTCCTGGGCTCCGTCATATGCGCTTTTGAAACCGCCGATCTTTTCCGCGATTTCCCGTTTGACTGTAAAGAAATGGCAGATGTAATTGTTGGACCGCAGCAGGTCCGGATTGAAATCCGGCTTGAAATGAGGGTCAAAATGATGTTTCCCCTCCATATCGATTTTATCTTCATCCGTGTAGACAATATCCGTTCCCGGATTGCTGTTGACCGCCTTCACACATTCATAGAGAGCGTCCGGCGCCAGCAGGTCGTCATGATCCAGAAGGGCCAGGAAATCTCCCCGGGCCATATCCAGGGCAGCGTTGGTATTCCCGGCAATCCCCAGGTTTTCTTCCAGCTGCACATACCGGATGCGGCTGTCCCTCTCTGAATATTCCCGCACCACAGCGCCCACACTGTTTTCTCTGCCTCCTCCGTCAGCCAGACAGAGCTCCCAGTTTCCATAGGTTTGGTCTGTCACGGACTGGATCATTTCCCGAAGATACTTCTCCGGCGTCCGGTACAGGGGCACGGCTATGCTGAATTTCGGTTCATATTCAAACTTTGCCTTTCTCTGCTCTTCCAGTTGGGATTTGGACGCCTTATGCAATGCAAACCATTTTTCATAAGTGATCGCTTCCTGGCCGGTCAGCTTCCGGTATGCCTTGTTCAGCGCCGCTTTCATCCCCCTGGCGCGGGCTTCCTTTATGAAGCGCGCCGGGTAGGAATTCAGGAGCTTCTGCTGCCTCTTGATTTTCTCTCTGTCCAGCAGAATTTTCAGCACGCTGCTGGAATCGCTAAGCACCAGGTAATAAAAAGGCTCCGCTTCTTCCGCCACTTCCAGGTTAAATCCGCACTTTAACGTGTCGATTTCCCCCTGGAACATTTCCAGCACATCCAGCCTGGAACGCCTCACCAGTTTGATGGGGACCTTTCTCCCGGTCTCGTCCTCCATCTGAATCTTCACATCCTCATTGTGGCAGCTGACTGTCCAGCCCTGCAGCAGCAGCTTTTTGCCCCGGATGCATTTAATATCCAGACAATAACGGATGCTGGGGGCATTGATCACCCTCAGCAGCTCCCGTCTTCCTTTTTTGGCAATCATCTGATGAATTCCCTCTGCCTTCACCCACAGTTCCAGGCTTTGGGCGTCTTCTCCCATATGTACAGCGAGCCTGTACCCTGACTGCCGGGGAGTTCCGTCCCCTTTCCAGAGCTTCAGCACATCCTTCCGCTCTCCCCACTGAACCTTGCAGGGAACCTTTTTGCCGTCCACCCGCGCCTCCAGCTCGTATTTTCTTCCGTCCTGAAACATCAGCCAGCCATTGACCTGCAGAATCTGCTTCAGATCGTCATAGCGCATTACATCTACATGCTGTTTATATCTCATTGCATTTTACCTCATCCGTCCGGGATCAAAGTTTATATTGATCGCAGACCTCTTCCGTCGCTCCCATCAGCTTCACTGTCCCGCCGTCCAGCCAGACCACTTTATTGCACATTTCCCGGATCTGTTCCAGGCTGTGAGAAACAAAAAGCACCGTGGTGCCCCCGCTCATCAGCTCCAGCATTCTGGCCCGGCTCTTCTTCTGGAAATTCTCATCTCCCACAGCCAGGATTTCGTCCACGATCAGGATCTCCGGTTCCACCACTGTAGCGATGGAAAAAGCCAGACGCATCAGCATGCCGGAGGAATAGTTGCGGATCGGCATCTCAATGAACTCTCCCAGCTCCGAAAACGCCAGAATTTCATCGTACCTGGCCTCCAGAAACTCTTTGGAATACCCCAGGATCGCTCCGTTCAGGAAAATATTTTCCCTTCCGCTCAGGTCGTAGTCAAAGCCTGAACCCAGCTCCAGCATGGGAACAATGTTCCCGCTGCGGACCACCCTGCCCTCAGTGGGCTTTAGGATTCCGGAGATGATTTTCAGGATCGTGCTCTTGCCCGCGCCGTTGCGGCCGATAATTCCAACCACGTCTCCCTTTTCCACCGTAAAATTCACATCCCGCAGAGCCCAGAATTCTTTGAATTTCAGCTTCCGCTTCAGCAGGGCAGTCATGAACTCTTTAATGCTGCTGATCCGGTCATTGGCCATTTTAAAACACATGGAAACATGTTCCACTCTTATCATATCCATAAAAAGGCTCCCTAAATATACAATACGAATTTATCCTGCGTTTTCCGGAATACCGCTATGCCCGCCAGGCACACCGCCACCGCTATGCCCAGACACACCGCGTAGGCTTTTGGTTCCGGGGACTGCATGTCGATTACCACTGTACGGAAGAAATTAATATAATGGTACAGCGGATTGAATATCATCAGCTTCTGCATGAAATCCGGCAGGATGGAAATAGGATAAATAATCGGGGTGGCATACATCCACGCCGTGGTCAGCACGCCCCACAGGAACTCGATATCCCGGAAAAACACCATCAGGCTGGATAAAATAAAGCCCATTCCGATAATAAACAGCATCATCGTCACCAGTCCGAAAGGCAGCATCAGCCATGCCGCGCTGGGCGCAAGCCCTGTACAGACAGAAACCAGCAAAAGAGGTATCATGGAAAGCAGGATATTGATACCCGCCGAAAGCACCTTTGTTACCGGGTATATATACTTTGGCACATAAACCTTTGTGATCAGCCCGGCATTTCCCACGATTGCCCGCATGGACTGGTTTGTGCAATCTGAAAAGCCATTGAAGAGAACAATACCGATCAGCAGATACGCGATATAATTTTCCACTGTAAAACGCATCAGTTTGGAAAACACCGCATACTGAACGATCATCATCAAAAGAGGATTCAGGAAACTCCAGAATACCCCCAGAACAGAGCGCTTATACTTTGTTTTAAAATCCCTGGAAACCAGCTGTTCGATCAGGAATTTATATCTGCACAGAGTCATCACAAAATAGGTTCCCAGACATTTCTTCCCCGACTCCAGGCACCGGACCATCCGGAACATGTACAAAACCATCAGCGCCAGCACCGCCGCCAGCACAGGGAGGTATACAAACCGCAAAGAGCTGTAGGACCTGTAACCAGTGTTGATCACATGATAAGCCTCTTCCTGTTCCACCCGTTCCGGTTCCACATGTACAAGATATTCACCGCCCTGCCCATCCAGGCGTTCGCGGATATGCAGCGTGTAAGTCTTCCCATCGTCCCCTTTATCCAGGGATTCCTTCTTTTCCAGCAGAACCCTGTTTTCCTGCAGGTCTGTTACTGTCACCCGCACGTCCTGCTCTTCCTGTTTCTGGCGCCCTGTCTTCACAAAAGTGAGCTGAATCTGGTCCAGATAATCGGCCCCCGCTGGGACAGAAAAAATCTGGTCCCCGGCGGTTCCCGCCCCCTGTACCTCTCCTTCGGCAAAAGTTTTCTGCGTCATGCCGCCAAAATCAATCTGATCCCGCGCGATCAGCAAAAACAGAACACAAAACAGCAGATATGCCCCAAGTACAGCCAGGCAGCCTTTCTGCAGTCCCTTTTTCGTCAGTTTCATAGTCTATTTTCCCCGATCATTCAAAGTGGAATGTTTCTGAAAGGCCCTTCCATTTCTGGTCTTTCTCGGAAATTATCAGATTCATCCCCTCTTCAACGGGCCACTTTACACCGATTTCAGGATCGCTCCACAGCAGCCCTCCCTCATCCCCGGGATGATAAAAATCAGTACATTTGTATGCGAACTCCGCCTCATCGCTGAGCACCAGAAATCCGTGAGCAAATCCCTCCGGAATATAAAACTGTTTCTTATTCTCCGCGGTGAGTTCTACCCCATACCACTGGCCATAGGTTTTTGAATGGGCCCGGAGATCCACCGCCACGTCAAATACAGCGCCGCGGATACAGCGCACCAGCTTTCCCTGGGGAAACTGCTTCTGAAAATGCAGGCCGCGCAGCACGCCCCTGGCGGACATGGACTGGTTGTCCTGCACAAATACCATGTCCAGTCCCTCGGCCTTAAAATCATTATAATTGTATGTCTCCACGAAATAGCCTCTTTCATCCCGGAACACTGTTGGTTCTATTACGCAGAGCCCCTCAATCGGACATCTTGTCACTGTAATCTTGCCCATTATCTGAATTCTCCTTCCATTTACCGCCGGAAAACGCCGGCAATATACTAAAGATACTATACCCGTTTCTGTCTTTTTCGTCAAGGGAAAAGACCTTTCATTTCCAGTAGCGGCTGTTCATGCTGCACCACAGCACTGCTTTTTTCGGAAGCTTTCTGTAACGTTTTCCCAGCAGGTACCCAAAATATTTCCACCCGCTGACCCAGATCAGCTGGGGCAGCAGCCAGGGTTTATGTCCCAGGAGCCAGCCTGCGGTTTTCTTCACCAGGCGCATCCCTTCTCCTTCACTTTTCAATCCGGCAAAAATTTCCGGATGATCTGCCTGGGAAACTGCCATATCAAAATTCCTGTGAAACTGCTGCAGCCCGGAGTAATTGTGGGAGTGCACCACCCTGGCGTCCGCGGCATAGACTACCGCCCTGCCGGACTGAATCACAGACGCTGCAAATATCATGTCTTCATTAAAGATCGTTTTTACCGGAAAACCGCCCAGTTCCTGATAGACCTCCCGACGGTACATGGCGCAGACATTAGAACAAAAATATGTTTTAATTCCCAGTTCTTCCAAATCTGCCTTTGTTTTTTTGCGGCTCTCCGGCGGATAATTAAACTGTCTGGTGTAACGTTCAATGGCTCCGCAGTCCGGCGCAGGCAGCTGTCTGGCATATGCAGCCCCCACCTGCGGGTCTGCAAAACAGCGGACCAGGTTCTCCACTAAATTCCTGTCCGCAGGAACAGCGTCCTGCGTCAGAAACAGCACCAGGTCGCTGCTCCCCATCCGGGCAGCCCGGTCCCTGGTCCCTCCATGGTCAAATTCCGCTGTAGTCAGATGCTTTACTGTTATATTCTCCGGCGCAGGGTACTCTGACGCCCTGTAATATGCTTCTCCTGTGTTCATCACATAGATATGTTCCACAGGATAAGTCTGTCCCGCCAGCCCTTTCAGCAGCCGGGCATATTTCTCATCCGGTTGATAGACCGGTATTACCACGTCAACTGTCTGTCTCATCTGACGCCCCCCTTTTTCTGGAAGTATGGCGGATCATCCCATAGAACACGATACACTGCAATGCCATCAAACCTGCATAGCTGGAAGCAGCCCCCCAAAATCCGGCTGTTTCTGTCAGCATTTTGGGAATGACAAGGGAGGGCAGGAATACAAACAGATATCCGAAGAAAATCAGGTACTGTCTTCTCATCACGGTCAGCACATAATACAGGATGACCGTCACCGCGGTAAACCCGCTCCCCAGCACCAGCACCAGCAGTACTCCGCGGTAGCCGCTCAGCGAATACGGAGTGAGCAGGCTCAAAACCGGAATACCCAACAGGAAAGCGCCTGCAAGAGCAGCTCCGGTAAGCAGGCTGATGCCCAGCAGCAATTTTCTGATCACGCCATAAAATTCCTTTATTCTGCCCTGGGCATATTTCAGCGCCAGAGACGTCAGCAGCGGTTTAAATATAATACCGCTCACCAGATTGATTGCCAGAGTGGGCATCATCAGCATATTATAGCTGATCGTCGCCACCTGGTTCCCTATCACCGCCTCAACAGCGTATTTGCTGCAGTTCCAGGTATAGGAACACATCAGGGAAGACAGGCAGAGCACCAGGCAGTCCTGCAGGATGGCCCGGACCTGGTCGGAAGAAAATTCCAGCTTGATCCCGGAAAAACGCTTCATCCACCGTATATCAAACAGGAAAAATCCCACGAACGCTGCCGCCGCCGTAACCGTCACCGCTGCCAGAATGTTTTTCGTCAGCGCGATTGTAATGCAGTAAGCAGCAATAACCAGCACCATCCGGTATGCCAGGGATTTTCCGGCGATATCCATTCTCTCACGCCGCTGGAACTCCCCTTCAAACACATCCCCCACACAGTCCGCAGATTTAAACAAAAACACCATCATCACAGCAATAAACATTCCCACGCCGTCAGCGGTGATAAAACCATAGACCATGCCTGCCATCAGAAACAGGGCGCAGGTGACCAGGCGGAATGAAAAATAATGGGCGAACTGATATTTAAATCGGACATCTGTTACCTGAAAAGGCCTCACTTCAAAAATTCCCAGAGGCTGCATCATCAGTGCAGTGGTGAAGGTCATCGCGAAAAATCCCGCGCTGGCCGAATCAGTCAGCCAGTTGGCAAGAGCCGTAAAAATAAACGTCACAGCCGCATAGAGGCCGCTGCCTATCATATTCCATAGAAAATCCTTTTTATTCATGTGCGTTCTCCCTGCGCCTTTCAAATCCCACCGCCCAGTACAAAATCACAGTGGACCCGATCCAGAACCATATGGTAGGATTGCTGAACCAGGTGGTAAAGAAGGACAACAGAAGATAGATCGCCACTTCCCCGTAAAGCAGAAATGCCACAGGGTTCTTTTTCAACCCGGCCAGCCAATTCAGCCAACAGGATAACACGCCCAGCAGCAGGCCGAACCCAGCAACCCCTGCCACACCGAAATCGTAATACGCGTCATAAATAACAGTGAGCGTGGTCAGGATATCTTTTGTCACATAAAGAGGAAACTGCGTATACTGCGGAATGACAAATTTCAGGCCTGTAAATGCCCATACCGGAAACAGCTGTTTTGCCCCGAAAGTAAAACCTGGCAGATGTTCCACCATATAATCAAAGTTTTCATAATTATTTGCGATATAAATATAAGGCTGGGTGACCAGCAGAGGCATGTTCTGATCCTTCATTTCCGCCATCTCATTCAGCATGGAAGCATCAAACCCGCGGAAATAGGTGAGCGCAAGATATCCGCACAAAAGCACAGCCAGCGCGCCCCCGCCCACAGCCGCCAGCTGCTTTCCCGGGATTCTTCCGTGAAATTTCAGAATCACAATGGCAGACACGCCGAAGGACATGATCAGCTGCTGCCTGGAAATGCAGAGCACCGGGATTGCCAGGGCCGCTAAATTGCAGATTGCCAGCAGCGCCGTCAGGCCTTTATCCTGCAGCGTTCTCCTGATCCCTTTCAGGCAGAGATACAGGGAAGTAAAGGGGAGCACCAGAGCGCAGCTCACTGTAAAATAATGGACTCCGGAAATATGGAACTCTGAATAGAGGTGGGGCTTGTCCATATTCACAAATACCGGAATATACCCCAGCACCGCCGCCTCCAGTAAAAAAGCCGCGGCAGATATCCCTGTTACCGCAATGATTCCTGCCAACAGCCGCCGGAGCTGCTTTTCCTGATCCCGCGCCGGACGGAGAAACTTAACTATCCGGCAAAGCCCGCCACCTGCCTTCCGGGTCCGTATTTTTCTGCCTTCCATCCAGGAGTAGCCGGCAAGGAAACAGACATGAAATAAAAAGAAACACAGCCAGGTGGTCCAGGACCAGTCTCTCTGAAGAGAGCTGAGCTTCAGGCTGGCAACCGCCTGACCGCCCACCCAGGACAGGGACAGCAGGCCGGGCATATTCACAACCTGGCCGGTCTTCAGAAAATAGTGCAGAAATAAGCCGACTGCCGCCATAAACAGCAAAAGACCGGAAGCTAAATGCTGTCCGGTTTTGCTGAAGATAATTGCGGCAAGATACAAAACGATGTAGAAAAGCAGCATTGCATTCTGTTTCAGTTTTATACCCATCCAGTCGCGCCCCCCTTATTCGCCCAGGCCATCTTCGATAATTTTAATAATCGCAGCCAGCGCTTCATTTTCATCGGGCCCGTCGCAGATAAATTCCACTTCGTCCCCGCTCTTTACACAGGCGCCTAACACACTCAGAACACTTTTCGCGTTGGCCGTCGTATTTCTGAAAGAAAACGTCACTGAAGACTGAAATTTCATCGCCTCCCTGCACAGTATCCCAGCCGGGCGCAAATGCAGCCCCGTAGGGTTCTTAACGATAATCCTCTGGCTTACCATATGATCTCCTCCATTCTGTCTGTCTTTTTCATTGGGTCTTTTTTGTTATCCGTCAGGCCGGATTGGTATGTACGGAACTGGATGTCTCTTCCGGTTCCGTTTCCGAAGCAGCGGGCGCTGTGGACGGTGTTTCAGACGAATTGCTTTCCGTTTCTGTTTCAGACGGCTCCGTGGGCTTCGTGGGATCCACCACCCGCAGCTTCAGCTTAGGCTCATTCTCCAGCTTCAGCCCTTCCGGAAGCTGTACAGAAACTGCCACATCATGCACTCCGTCTTCCAGATCGCCTATATCAGCTGTCAGAACCAGCTTGCCGGTATCAATCTGATCCAGATCAACCTGCAGGCCGGATACTTCCACTAATATCCGGCCGGATATCAGCTCATAGCGGAAATTCAGCCTGCCTCCATTCAGCCTCACCTGATCTGCGTCAATCTGCAGTGTCCTGCTCCTGACCGGTTCTATTTCAATATGGAACTTAACCATATTTTCCGATGGATCCACCAGTTCTGTTCCCACCGGCAGATAAGGCGTAATATCCACTTCGAAATCTTTGGACTCCCTGGCTCCTGTAATGTCCAGCACCTCGGGAGGGATTGTGATGGTGGAAAGCTTGGAAAGAACCGCCTGGCTGCCTTTCACCCGCAGGCTCTGAGGCGTGCTGATAATTTCGCTGCACCGATAGCCGTCCTCCGGCTCTGAAGATACCTTGTAATCCAGCGTCAGCTCTTTGATCTTCTGAACTGACATGGAGACGCCGGCCACAGTAGCCGAAATGCTGATCAGGTCTCCCTCTTCCAGGGAAATCCTGTTGTCTCCCGCATTATAGAAATAGATAGGCGCCTCCACCTGGGCATTATCAGTCAGATCCTCCACATCCAGTTCCACTCCCGCGCTGCTGATATTATCCAGCAGGCTGGCCCGGCCGCTGATCGTCACCTTTTCCGGAGTCACCAGCACCTCGTCCATGGAATACCCTTCCTGCAGGTCTCCCGCATTATAGCGCGGCAAAATTACGAACTCTTTGGATTTTATCTCTTCCAGCCTGATCTGCATGACCTCCGTACTGATCCGGCTCACCCGCACTCCGCCGGAAAAACTGGTGTTATAGCTGATCAGCACATTGCGCAGCGCTGTATCATCCAGAGAAGGATCTTTTGCCAGCTGTTTAAAGTCCACCACAGCGCTGCAGTCCTCCGACCTGATCTTGGATACTTCGCTTTTCGGCCCCTGCAGAATAAAATCCACTGTTTTCCCTTTTACAATATCATATGCCAGATTGCTGCCGGTTACCGCTTCTTCGTTGAGTATTTTCACCTTGACGTTCTTTACTGTTGTCTCTGTAACGGGATCGGATGCGTTGACCGCCAGCAGCCAGATCAGGATTGCGCCCAGTACCGAACAGATCTTCAATACCCAGTTATTGAGCAGCTTTTCTTTCATCTTTCTGCCTTCCTCTCCAAATTTTAAAACGTTTCACATCTATGGATTTCCGCTGGATAAACCGAAGTTTTGCCCGAAGAGAATCACTGTCCACATTTCTGAACAGCTCTCCGCCCACTGCCAGGGAAACATGGCCGGTCTCCTCAGATACGGCAATCGTAAGGCTGTCCGTTACCTCGCTGATGCCCAGGGCGGCTCTGTGCCGGGTCCCCAGTTCTTTGCTGATGTCCATATTATCCGACAACGGAAGGTAACAGGTAGCTGCTACAATCCGGTTCCCCCGTATAATGATCGCGCCGTCGTGAAGCGGCGTGTTATGTTCAAATATCTGTATCAGCAGCTGTACTGTTACCAGGGCGTCCAATGGGATCCCGGTATTTTCATACTCACCCAAAGGGGTTTCCTGCTCGATTACAATCAGAGCGCCGGTTTTCACGCGCCCCATCTCATAACAGGCCCGCACAATGGCTTCCACTGTCTGGTCGCTGAACCGCTCGTTCAGGTTTTTTCCGTCATCTGCTGTAAAGAATCCGCTGATCAGATTTTTTCTTCCCAGCTGTTCCAAAGCCCGGCGAATCTCCGGCTGAAACAGCACCACCAGCGTGATAATTCCAAGGTTCAGAATTTTAGAAAGCAGAAACTGGATGGTATCCAGATGGAAAATTGCCGCCAGAAAAAAGAACACCGCAAGCACCAGCACGCCCTTGAGAAGGACCCAGGCCTTTGTCTTTTGAATCCAGAGCAGAACATAGTAAACCGCAAACGCCAGAATCACGATCTCTATGACATCGGTGACGCTGATCCGCGGCCAAAACCATTTTGACTGGAAAAATCTGATAAAGTTCTGATAAAATTCCACGTTATCCTCCCTGCCTTTTATCCCCTACTTCTGCTCTGTCCGCTGCCTGTCCTGCTCCCTTCCTTCTCCGGACTGGGTGTGCACGATTTTACGGGCGTTAATCTTCTGTATCCGTACGTCCGGCACGCTCACAGAAAGCTTTGGCACTGCTTTCACATAATAGTAATAGTCATCGTCTTCAAACTGCACATACTCCGTCCCCTGATAATCCACAGTCAGCATCATAAAATGAGCCGCCGCCCCCAAAACCAGCGCTACCGCAGCGCTGATAAACACATCCTGGATGCGCACTGAAATATCGAAAACAAGATTCCCGGTCAGGGTCACCACCAGAAACGCCAATATCCCCAAAATGCAGGCAACCACCCAGGAATAGCTTACAGAAAGCCTCCTGATGATATAAACCACCAAAACCGTCAGCGCAATCGCAGCGGCAAACAGGATCAGATACTGGTTCTGAACTAGTCCGTTCAGCACCTGCGTCAGCTTCTGCATGGAGTTGGCGTCCGCGGCAACAGCGTTCAGCATGGAATAATTGCGCAGGACAGCCTCCCCCAACTGATGCAGCACCAGCCCAAAAACCATGGGAATGACCGCCAGCGGTGAAAAAGCCAGTCCGGCAACCAGAACCAAAGCGCCTGGCACATGAAGATAGCAGGCGATCAGCGTGAGCACCATCAGCCAGCCGTTCCCAGGCTTAAAGCTGAAGTACAGCAAAAACATCAGAACCAGAACCGCCCCTGCCACAAGCAGCACCTCTGTGGAAACTGCCGACAGATGAATCAGAATATAAATTCCCACAGCGGCAGCCGAAGCACCCGCAGGCAAAAACGCACACAGCAACGCAGCCGCAGCCGCAATAACAGGGTTTCGCAGCAGCGGCACATAGCCCAGATTCTGGTTGATCAGAAGCAGCGCTGTCAGCGTCACCGCAAATTTCAGCACTGCCAGAATATACAAATCATATTTACTATAAAAGGTTCTCAGGCGTTCCCTCAGAACCAGCAAACTCATCATCAGATTTTTTTCCTCCTGCCGGCTTTTTTGTCTTTTCCTCAGTCTCATACAGATGATACAGGCGCTTCAGCAACAGCCCGTAGCGTCTGTTTTTATCTCTGCTGCGGTCATATTTTCTGCTGTAAAAAAAGTATGCGGCCATTAGATAAGCCGCCACCAGCAGCAGCGCCAGCCCGCATACGGCCGCGAATACCAGCAGCAGCGTATGAAGCTTCATTTCATCCAAAAAGGATTCCGGCTGGTAAAAAAACCACAATGCCGCCAGAATCAGAGCAGCTACAGCCGACATAATGGCTGTCTTCAGCATTTGTAGGAATACATAATCCTTCTTTCTGTACTTGCCTACAGAAAGAGCATCTTTTTCTTCTTTCTTTTCGTAAACCGCAGCCTTGACCATCAGCTTGATTCTGTCTTCCCGGACCACAATATCCCCTTTCTTATTACCAGAAGATATTAGAAGTATACCATATTTTCAGGCAGGATAATAGGATAAATTTCATTTTTTCTTGTAAAAATAATGTTTATTCCGTTTTTTCCTCCTGAGGCTCTTCCGTTTTCTTCTGAATCATCACTTTGTACTGATCGCCCTTCCAGTAATCATCCAGCCGCAGCGGCATATTTTCCATCATTCTGTTCATCCGCATATAAATATTGTAAAGGCCCTGCTGCGCACTGTTGACTTCCTTCATATAGTGCTCTATTTTGTGCTTCGCAGCCATCAGCTGAATTCCTTTGGCTTCCAGCTCGGAATTCACTTTGGAAACGATTTCTTCCCGCTGCTTCTCAGCCTCAGCAACCGCTTCTTTCAGCATTGCTTCTCTTTCCTTTTCCCCATCTTCCCGGATCAGATCCGCATTCCTGTAGGCGTCCTCCAGTACTTTTGCAATGGTTTCCCTGTCCAGAATCTCCTGCTCTTTTTCCTCGCGCAGCTGTTCTGCCTCCGCCTCCAGCTTGAGCAAACGTTTCTCCGCCTCTTCCAGCTGTTTTTCCAGCCGGCGGTTTTCTGTTTCAAGCTCTGCCAGTTCCTGCTGCGCTCTCTCGTCGGCAGGATCTTCTCTTTGTTTTTTCAGTTCTTCCTCCAGAAGTGTATGTTCCTCGGCGCTCTTATCCAGCGCTCTTTGCAGCTGTGCCGCCTCTTCTTCCTTCCGTAAAACAGCAGAACGCAGGCTTTCAGCCTCTGATGCTTTTTTCTCCAGCTCCCCTTTTAAAGCCTCCAGCTCTTCACTCTCTGCTGCGGCAGTTTTTCCCTCTTCTATCTTTCGCAGCAGCTCATTCTTTTCCTTCTGATGGAGAACCTTTATTGCTTCTATTTCATTTTCCAGGGTTTTCATATATTCCTGGACATCTTCTTTGTTAAAACCTCCAAACAGCGCCACGCGGAACAAATCGTTTTTCGCCATTTCGCTCCCTCCTCATTCTCCTTCGTAAGTATAAATTATCTGGACACCGTCCAGCTCCTCACAGTCCATTGCCAATGCAATCTCCTGTTCCTGGTCCGGATCTGTAACCCTGATCCCAATCCTGTATCCCTGCCGGAAATCATCGCCAAAAGGAATATCCGCCTCAGAGACCAGTTCCTCTCCGGGAGCCAGGCGGGACAAATCTATTTCCATACTCTCCCAGTATTCCAATTCTCCTGCCTGATTATACACATACATTGTGACCGGCCAATCCCAGTACAGGGGAGCCTGGCCAGTATTCCTCCAGGTAAACTGCACATGGAGATTCCCGCTTCCAAATGAATATCTGGTATTCATCTCTGAAATATAAAATCTGTATCCCAGATTCTGGCGTATGTCACGGGCGCCTGCTGACTGCGCCATGTCGCCCTCCGGACACTTGGGGCCGATAAAGGTCATATGGGACCGTTTCACCAAATCCCGCGTCTCTTCCAGGCGGTCTCCCAGCAGCTCTTCCATGGAATAAGCGCTGGTGAATTCTCCTCCCACCGGGGCTGTATTCCAGAACTCCTCCAGCGGCCGGTATTCCAGGGGAAGGCCCGCTGTTTCAAAACTTCCTCCGTTTTTCATCCAGTCCAGCCATTCCTCCGTATCTTCTTTATGCCCTGTCATATCATTATATAACCCCAGGCCGCCCTCTGCAACCATAATATAATTCCTGCGCATCAGCAGCCTGGCGTTATGAAACTGGTCAGAATAATCCAGCACATACTGCCAGCAGATATCAGCTCCGGGCAAAGCAGGGACCCCTTCTGAGGTATTCGTGTGCCATTCTCCCCAATGCCCCAGGCTGCCCAGCTCCACATAGGCTGCAAAATCATCCTGATTACAGTATTCGGCCAGGGCTTCCATGGCCATTCTGTGGCGTTCCCGGAAAAAACTGTCTCCATAGTCAGGAGAATAGCCAGATCCATATGACGTATTGTAGAACTCTCCATCTTTTGTCTTTTGGTACAGCCACTCAGGGATATCCTTGTGGCCTTCTTCTCCCGGCACATCGCATAGGAAACGGATCACTGCATTTTTATTCTCTTCTTTCCACTTTCGGATATGATATTTTTCTTCCAGAGCCTCCACCGCATACTCATCCTGACGCGGTTCCCATTCCGCCCAAGTGATTCCGATGTATACCAGCTGCCGGTCAGCACATTCTTCTAATGATTCAGCCGGAGGCGCATACCCGGTCAGCGGGTTGAACAGTTCTTTCCCAGACTCCTTAAATTCTATTGTCTGATTCAGCTTATAACGAAACGGCAGTATATAAAACAGCAGGCACGCAATTGCTGTTCCAAGTACAGCGATCATCACATAAGGCACAATAGAACTCCTTTTTTTATCCATGATACTCTCCATTATATTGAATGAGGGTTACATCTTTTACCCCCTCCACCGCCTGGATATTTTCCATGAACAGCGTATTGCTGTTCCGGCAGAGCAGTTCCATGGTCAGCTCCGTCTGGTCCCCGCGGATGGTCTTAGATTTCAGCTGGTATTTCATCTTTCCAAGGGAACGCAGGATTTCATCCCCTGCCAGCCCGGATTCATAATGCACCACCATGATATAGATCACGCCCTTTTTTCTGCGGTTATAGAACAGATGCACTACAAACAACATGACCAGCATGGTCACTGCGGCCAGCACATAGATCCCCGCGCCCAGCGTAATCCCGATGGAAATAGACCAGAACAAGTACAGCAGATCCATGGGGTCTTTAATCGCTGTCCGGTACCGGACGATGGACAGAGCGCCCACCATACCAAGAGAGATTACAATATTGCTGCTGATGGCCAGAGTCAGCATACAGCTGAGGACTGTCATGCCCACCAGCGTGGTAGCAAAGGACCTGGAAAAAACCACGCCGCCAAAATAGTGCCCGTATATTTTATAAATCAAAATGCCCAGGATCACTGCCAGCGCCATGGCAACCACAGCTTTTACTACAAAATCTGCGGTCAGCCCCTGGCTGCTGGTAAAGGTCTCCCAAACCGATTTTTTAAAATAATCCTCAAAATTCATCGTGTTCCCCTCCTGTTTGTCTTAGATATGCCGGCCATCACATCTGTCAGGTGATGGGCGCGTTCATAGCAAAGTGTATATTTAGATATTGCTGAAAATTCCTGTCCGTCCACAGGCAGCAGCTCCTTAATGAGCTGCGGGATCATCTCCGTAAATTTCACTTCCAGTACCAGCGTTCCCGGCTCCAATGTGGCAAGCGTCGGGAGATCCGGATCAAAGATATCCCAACCGCAAACTGCGGCCCGCACGTCGCTGTCAAAAGTGATGCGCACATCCCCTTCCCTGCGGATCAGCGGCTCCCTCTCGTAATCCACAATTACCTTCGGCCGCTGCAGGTTCACCACACATTCATAGTAAAATTCCTGGCAGAGCGGGTTTTTATGGTGCAGCAAAAAACCGTAATCCCCCTCCAGAATGCGGTCAAATTCTTCTCTGGTCAGGGATGCTGAATCCTTATGGATATAGCTGGTCCACTTTTTCTTTCGTTCCAGCTTGATCCTGCTGTCACTGTAGTTATAGATTCTGATCCTCCATTTTTTCCGGTCCGCCACGCCCATCATTTTCTCTTCATAAGCCGAATTCCAGTAATCGTCAGAATAGAGGCTGCGGATCATATATTTTCCGTCCTGCGCAAAGGGGTCCCGCTCCATAAAAGGCAGAAGCCGCTGTTTCAGCAGCTCTGCTTCCCACAGAGAAATAAAATATTTCCATTCATTCCTGTACTGCGGGGTTTTCTGAAAAGCTCCCGGCATTTCAATCACCTTCTTCATATTCGGAAACCGCTATCGTTCCGTCTTCCAGCACATAGAAGCACAAGGTGCCGGAAACGATGCTCCCGGATTCCGCGATGTAATATTCATATGCATCCTGGAAAGCCCCCTGTGGGGTCCCGGAACGAACCCTCAGGAAATACTTTCCCGCAGGAAGCATATCCACTGTCAGTTCTTCCGCCCCCGTCACTGTCTCGTTCCTCAAATACTCCCGAAACATAAAATCGGACGACAGTTCCACGGAGTAGGAGACCTCCCCCTCCTGGAACATCCAGGACGGCTCCCAGCGCAGTCTCAATACCCCGTCCGATGTTTCAGGAGCAAGAATATGAAAAGGCCAGGGTTCTTCCATGCTGTCCAGAAAGCTCTGATAATTTTTTTCAATCTCACCGGAAATACCGCCCGCCAGAATCTCGTAATTTTCTCTTGTCAGCCTGGCATAAATTTTATCTGGCATCCCATAGACATATCCCGGTACTCATCTGCTTTTTCCTGTACCTTTTGAGCCGTCAGATAATTGTCTTTCAGGTCTTCCACTACCCCGCGGAATTCTTCCCGGCAGGCCGGGTCCTGAAAAATGCGGCTGTACAGTGAGGCGCTGATATAGGTAAAAATTCCGTGATTCCAGGAACTGTCATAGTTTTCATCCCGCAGTTTTCTATACGCTTCGTCAAAAGACGCTGAATTATTCCAGGAAATCAGATACCATTTGTCCACTGTCTGCGGACTGTACAGATAATAGTTCTCTGTTTCCACGTCTTTATTTCCCATCAGCATATGGAATCCCATCCAGTAGTAGAGATTCCCCCGGTCGAAATAAGTGTCCAGTACCTGGCCGATGGAAACGGACGGGTCGTTGACTGCCTGCAGCAGGCGCAGCAGCTTTGTATGGTCCTCATTTCCTTTTATCTCCAGATACTGCTCAAAATCCGCCTGGACAAAGGACGGGTCCGTGGCTGCTTTGATGCTGTCCTCATGAGGCCTCCAGTCAAAGTTCTCCGCCTGATACAGCTGGCCGTCATTATCAAAACCGTGATTTTTCAGGTACGTCTTATTGATCTGCTCCACCTGGGTGAACAGCCCGTAGTCCTGAAACAGGCCGTCCGCCCCTTCTGTCTTATCTTTTACATAGAGATGAACAAATCTGGTCCGGGCGCTGATCATGGCCGGGATTTCTTCCATCAGGGAATATGCCAGTTTATTGGTAAAGCGCAGCGGGTCCGTCAGATGCTTGTTCAGCACCACCGCTTTCTGGCTCTCCCACTTCCCCTTGCCCTCCAGAATATTAATCCGGTAGCTCTTCTGCTGCTGCCGGGAAGCTCCTGTCCCCCGCACCTGCACAGTAGCGTTTGCAGCCAGCTCTCCATACCCGAATTCGCCCGATATGGGGCCGTTTTCATCCCCCACCTGGAGCACGGCTTCACACTTATAGGGGGATAGTTGATTTTCATTAAAATATTCCAGAGAATAGCTGTTTATCTGGTCCCAGGTATAATTCGTCCCTTCTGACTCACTGCCTTTTCCCACGGTAAGGTACATGGTAATGACGCCGGTATCCTCCTCTTCATACAGAGAGTCCTTATCCCTGAGCTGATATGTACTGTCCAGCGCCGGTTCCTTTTCGTAGGTTTCGTCCGGGCTTACCAGATTTCCTGAGCCTGTTCCACCGGCGCTGCAGCCGGCCAGAACCGTGGCCGCCAGCCCTGCAATCAGGCATTTTGCCCACAAACTATCTTTCATTCGCATGATCTCTCCTCACTTTCAAACCCCGGCGCTACTCCGTTTCATTCCCTTCGGTATTTTCATGCTCCGTGATCGTCCCGTCCTCATTGACATAGAAGCATTTCGCTCCATACGCCTTTCCGCCCGAATCCATAGAATAGTAGTCATAGCAGTCCTGCTCATAGCCGGAAGCATTTTTCGCCCGCACGCGGATAAAGTACTGTCCCGGCGGCAGCAGGTCAAAGGTCATCTCAGGAAGGCGCAGGCCTTCTTCCTGCACCAGAATGTTTTGGAAGCTGTAATCTGTGGCCAGGGCAAAACTGTAAGTGATGCTCTCATTATCCATATCAAAAGAAGTATCCCACAGCACTTCCAGACGGCCGTCCTCCACATATGGCGTACCCACGAAAAACGGCCAGGGACGTTCCAGGCTTTCCAGAAAATATTGGTAGTTTGTTTCTGTCTCATCCGCCATCCCGTTTAAAAGCATATCGTAATTCTCCTGACTCACCAGAGAATATGTCAAATCGGGAAGACGGTAAACGTAGGGTTTCACCACCTCGCTGTATTCTGAAATTTTTTGAGACATAATCTCACGATTCAGATAGTTGGCTCTGAGGTCTTCCACAGCAGCGCTGAGCTGAGCCCGGTATCGGTCCACTTTAAACATTCTCTCAAATAAAGCTGAATGGAGGAATTGGGTCATACCCTGTTCCCAGGACTTGCCTTCCGAATAATCCTTCCATTCATGGTACGTCCTGGAAAATGCGGCATCATTGTCCCAGGATATAAAGTACCATTTTTCCGAATTCAGCGGACTGTAGATATAATAATTACGGGACCCAACGTCATAATTTCCGGTCAGGATGTGGAACGCCATCCAGTAGCAGATGTTCTGTGAGTCAAAGTTCTGTTCCACAATATCCTCGATTGGGATGGAATAATCGCTGATCTTATCCAGCAGATCCAGAAGTTTGGTATGGTCATCATTTCCTTTGATTTCAATATATTTCTCAAAAGCTGCCTCATCGTAATCCGGATCCGATTTCAGCTTCAGCGCATCATAACGATACCATTCAAAAAAATTTATTTTATACAGATGCCCTCTGTTGTCCAGACCGTGGTTTTTCAGATAAGTCTTGTTCATTTGTTCCACTTGGGTATACAGACCGTAATCTGTGAATACACCATTTCCGCCTTCTGTTTCATCTTTTACATACAGATGGACGAACTGAGTCCGGGCGCTGATCATCTCCGGCACGTTTTTCATCAGGTCATAAGCCAGCTTGTTCCGGAAGCGCACCGGATCTCCCACGTGCTTATTCAGCGCGATGGTCCGCTGCCCTCTCCAGCTCCCTTTTTCTTCTTTGATTCTGATTTTATAGTTTTTCTGTTCCCTCTTGGAAGAGGTCTGCCCTCTGATCTGAACGGCAGCGTTCGCTACAGTTTCCCCGTAGCCGAACTCCCCTTCCGCCGGGCCGTTCTCATCACCAATCTGCAGAAGCGCTTCACAATTATACCTGGGAATTTCATTATCATCGTAATAATATGCAGAATAGGTATTAATCTCAGTCCAGGTATGGTTGGTATTATCCCCTTCCGTCCCCTGGCGGACCGTCAGATACATAGTGACCACTGAATTCTCATCATCATCCGCATAAACAGCCATATTGTCCGACACTCTGTTCTCCTGAGGAGGTTCCTTTTCCACATAAGTTCCTGTCTGGGGCGCGGCTGTTGCCGGCTCTTCCCCGGAGCTGCCGCCGCAGCCGGCAAGCACGGCTGCCAGGATGATGACCGCCAGTTCACCTGCTGTTTTGATTCGTCTGCGACCCTTCCTCTGCATATTCTCTCTCCTCCTGTCCAGGCCCTTCCTTTTTCCGGTCTTCCTGCATCTGCCAGGACTTTTCCTGCTTTTCTTTTTTCCTGTCTGCGATTTCCTGCCAGCGGGCCTGTTCTTTCTCTCTCTGCTTTTGATCCCTTTCCTCCAGATAGTCGCAGAATCTGGCGAATACCCCCTTTTCGCGGTTGGCAATGATCGCCTGCCTGCAGAGCAGGAAGTAAGGCAGGCGCCTGGTATACCATTCCAGGCGGAGCCACACGATAAAATAAAATATGAGACCGCCCAGCAGAAAACCAAGGCCAAAATATTTTATGCTTCCAAACAAAATCTGCAGGACCGTGGCCGCAACACTGACAGCCGCAAAGGCCAGCGTTCCCAAAAGCGCGCCTGTGTAATCTTCAAAATACAGCAGAATCAGCATGATAGAATTGCTGATAGCGTACACGCCGTATCCGGCGCACAGAAATCTGTAAATCCCGATGGAAGTATCTGTAAAACCCATGGGCATCCACTCCAGCAGGAAACTTCCGAACACCACAAAAATAATGGTGGAGATCAGCTGTTTATGCCCCCCGAATGTAAGTTCCTGCTTCAGCAGGGAAAGCATCTCTGTCTCCGCCTGTTCAATATCCCTGATAGAACCGTTGTCATTAAACAGACTGTAATAGTTCCGGTATGCCGGATAAAATCGCACTTCCACAGAAGTCACAAAATTGACCGTTGTGATCAGGATAGAAAAAAAGGCGAACAGCGCCGGCACATCGTGCATCGGAGCTCCATAAAACAACCCCTGCACCTGTACCTGCAGCGGGCCGAAATACATAATTACCAGATGCGCGAACAGGCCGATATTCACAAAACCGCCGATCAGGGACAGAGACCGGTATCGGTCAAACCACCGCAGGAATGAAAATTTGCTGCCTTCACTTTTCGGGAAATAGTCCAGCAGCAGTTTATAATACCAGCACATCAGAATACCATAGGCCACAATCACGCAAAGCATCAGGCTCACAATGCTGACCCAGCCCAGAAGGACAAAAATCAAGGCCAGCAAAAAACCGATCATCAGAGAAACACAGAAGGCCAGTACAATGGATTTATAGTCTTTCAGGGCTGTCAGGTAAACCATTTCCGTCCAAACTACAATCAGGATCAGCGAAAACCACAGGCAGCATACCTGATAAATAAAAGGCACGCCGGAAAAATGCAGAAATACCCCATAGAAAATCCCTCCCGCTGCCAGCATGACAGCGCAGCTTCCATAAAAAGACGGCATAATTTTCCCGTTCTTCTCTTCATACAGCATATCCGACACAAATCTCGTAACAATCATATTCAGCCAGCTGGTCACTGTCAGAGAAACCAATAAGCTGTAAGTCAGCATGCAGTTCATCAGCTCCCTGTCATGCTGGTTCAGGCCGGCCAGCCGCGCCACCAGGGACATGCCGGTCAGCAGGATCACGCCCAGGATCATAGGGCCTGCGCAGATGATCCCCGCATAGCCGTAGGCCCTGCACAGAGAAAAAAATCCCCGTTTCTTAAAAAGCCGTTTTAAACTGAATCCGATTCCTGCCATTTTCTAAACACCTCGTCATAAGCCTGCAGATAGTTTCTGATCATATCCTCATGGCGGAAATAAAGCTCCACCCGTTTCTTTCCGGTCATCCCCATCCGGTAACGTTCTTCCGGACGGGTGCACAGCTGTTCCATGGCCGCGCAGATCGCTTCCCTGTGCATGGGCGGGACGCAGTATCCGGCGGGCCCCAGAGTATCTCCCTCCATACCGCCGATCAGCTGCTTGCAGCAGCCCACATCCGTGGTCACACAGGGCCTGCCTGCCGCAAAAGATTCCAGCACTGCCAGCGGCTGTCCCTCTGAAATACTGGTCAAAATCGTAAAATCAAACTGTTCCATATATTCCAGCACATTCACTGTGCCCAGAAAAAACACGTCCTGCAGCTGCAGTTTTTCTGCCAGATCGTAACATTCCTGAGCATATTCCTGATCGTCTTCCGGCCCCGCGATATGCA
Organism: Cuneatibacter caecimuris; assembly: GCF_004216775.1. Lineage (GTDB taxonomy): Bacteria > Bacillota > Clostridia > Lachnospirales > Lachnospiraceae > Cuneatibacter > Cuneatibacter caecimuris. The sequence goes on along the minus strand of NZ_SGXF01000008.1, from coordinate 8,952 downwards.
GCCTGGCATACGGCACCCTGGGTTTCAGCTCTGCAAAAGCGTAGAGCAGGGTTTTCACATCTTTAATGGGCGCGATCCGCAGCACGGCCCCGATATCCACATACCCGTTATCTTTCTTCAGCGGAATATTGCAGAATCGGTCATAATGAATTCCATTGGTGATATATCTGCATTTTTCCCGCCTGCATCCCATCTCGATCTGGATCTCCATGGCCCGGTCAAACAGGCTGGTGATCATGGAAGCGCCGGAATAGGCGCAGTCTGACAGCATGTAAAAAAAGCGCACCCAAAAACGTTTAAACGCCGGCACCACCCACTTGGCGCGGATAATTTCTTCTTCTCTTTCTCTGGTATAGATCCCGTGTTCCGTAATCATATAAGGCACATGATTCACATAACTCCCCAGCCTGGCCAGCACGCCGCTGTATCCTGTGGCAATCGCATGATAGAGATCCGCCTCCGGCACCTCTTCCTGGATGGTGTACAGGATGGGCAGCATCATGGAGCGGACTGTGTGAAACAAATCAGAAAAAGCAGTATACGGATATTCTTCATGGCAGATCTTCATAAGAATTTCCAAAAATTCTTCGCTCATCAGAAATGCAATGGGGGAAACCTTATTGTCATGGTACATTTGAAACAGCAAATCCCAATCTGGCTTCCGGCAGTTAATGAACTCCCGCAGGGCAGAGAATTCTGCTTCCGAAAACCGGTAATGCTGTTTCTCAAATCCCATTGTAAGCGCGTCATTCAGAAAAATTTCCCGGATCTCCGCCACATTTTCCGGAAGCTTATATTTGAATTTCCCTCTGTCCTCAGAAGACGCCCCCACTGCCCATATCACAAATTCGTGCTGGGGCATGGCCTGGATGTACTGATGAATCCATGTGGATACGCCTCCGGTCACATAAGGATAGCACCCCTCCAGAATCACACAAATTCTCATTGAACCGCCTTTCTCTGAACTGTCACATGCTGGTTTTCTGCTTTCAGAAGGTACAAGTCCCCCTGCAGCCGGGTCAGTTTTCCTCCGCTGGTCCCGCTTTCTTCCGGCTCCCAGGCGTTGAAGCGTATCAGGAACCAGGCTTCATCCTGGAAATTAGACAGCTCCAATTCCATCCCTGTTTCCGTGCTCTTTTTTTCGGCCTGCACATAATAAAATCTCTGTACTGCGGCCGCCGTTCCTGATCCGGTGAGACGGCGTATCTCCGGCGCTGCGCCGTAGAGCCAGTCCATATATTCTTCCAGCCTTCTGCAAAGCTCCGGCCAGCCCAGCTCAGCTCCCAGATCAGGATTCAGCACATCGCTGAGATACATGAAATGCGTATTCACATAGTGCATATTCAGTTCGGACAAAGCGCTGAGCTTCATATCGGAATTGATATAACACCCATAGGTGATCCTGGGCGTTTCAATGAGCCCGTCCCCTGACACTGCAAATTCCTGAGCTATGGAAAACTCCCCTCCCATATAGGAGCCTGCAACCGCCCTTATTTCAGGAATCGTATTCCGGAGAATTTGCCGCCCTTCTTCTGAAAGGATATTGGCCGGGGGAGTATAGACCTGTGGGTTCTGTTCGCTGAAAAGTTCTCCGAAAAAACGGGAAATTTCCTGAAGAGCCGCAGCCATATCGTTCTTCGTTTTCCAATACTTCAATTTCAGATCTTTCTGGTAATCCAGTTCAGGCCGCTGCTCAAGAGCGCTTTCAAAACCTTCTGTGCACAGCGGCAGGTGATTATAACCATATATGCCGATCTCACCGCCATTCTCCAGCAGCTGTGCCCCAAAATACTGGTATCTGTTCCTGGCGCCGGTCACCTCAAAAGGCGGCTCCACTCCGCCGGCGCTGCTTTCCACCAGAGACCCTGTGTAGCGGATATCATACTTTTGAGCCAATCTCAGGAGATCCGGCCACCATTCGTTAATATAAAAAGTATACAGGTCCATATCTCCATAAGTTTTCGTAATATATGCATTCTTTCCCTGGGGAAGAGGCGCGGGAAAACCGTCCAGATAAAACGCAGCCCCATTGATTACAGGATAAGCGCAAAAATCTCCCAGCAGGCTGTAGGCAGAAGCGTAAATTCCTCTGCAGGATTTTTCATATATTCCCAGATTTACCACTGCAACCTGCCCCTGCCCCAGGCTATATTCCCAGAGCAGCGGGATTTCCTTCTCATCGCTGGATACCATATGTACCTGGCAGCTTTCATCCAGCACAGCAATGATGGAAGATTCAAAGGGGTTTTCTATTTCATAGTCCTTCTGGCTCCCGGCCAGCAGAAAATCGTCTTTCAGGCGTCTTGTACCGGGTATTTCCCAGACCGACGATTCCCACCTGCTGGCTGACCCAGCGGAAAGTAGTATCTACTTCAGGAACCGCTGCGATCAGCAGGCCTCCTCCCTGAGCGGTCCATTCCATCACATCGGCAACACCATTCCTGTTCTTTTCATAATTTGAAAAACCCAGCACAACTTTTTCAAACCTGCTGCAGGGCGGAACTTCCTCCCTGCCAATATCCACAGCAGCATACCTGACGCCCATATCCTTCAGGATCTGTGACATCTGCCGACAGAGCAGGGAAGAATCTTCATCGCTGCTGTCCCAGAGATAAAGGCATTCCAGTGTTTCTCCTTCCGGCGGCACAGGAACCTCTGCCTTCTTTTTTTCCTGAAAAACCTTCTGATCCAGGATAGCAGTATCCGGTCTGGAAGAAAAAGATGCGATCCATCCGGTCTGGCCCAGCAGGGCCGCTGTCAGCGCCACAAAAATTCCAAGTATTATCACAACAGGGATATATCTGGCCTTTCTGGCGCGGCTCTTCTCTATCTTCATCTGACTTCCCACCTTTCAAATTCCCAGACGCGGCCGGTTACTCCAACTCAATTTTCACCTGGGAAGCATCTGCCCGCAGCAGGTACAATCCTTCAGACACCTGAGACATGCTTCCGCCCTCCACCTTTCCCGGCTTTCCTTCATTGACTCTCACAAACAGCCAGGCTTCATCTGCAAACCCGTCCAAGGTCAGCTTCAGGCTTCCCTCCTCCAGTTTTCTCCCCACTTTCAGCGCGTCATAGCGCTGCACCGCTCCCGCCAGTTCCGTTCCTGTCAGATTCCTGATCTCCGGCGCAGCACCATACAGCCATCCCATAAACTCCGAAATCCTTCTGTGCAGTTCCGGCCACCCAAGCGCAGCTCCCCGGTCCTCATCCAGAACATCATCGGGATGCTGAAAATGTGTGTTCACAAAATGAAAATTCAGCTCTGCCATGGACGCCAGCTGCATGTAATCATCCAAAAGATACCCGGAAATAATCCTGGGCGTTTCAATTATGCCGTCCTCCGATACCTCAAATTCCTGTTCATAGGCCAGCCCTCCGGGCAGATAAACACTGGCGATGGCCTTAATCTGGGGAAAATCTTCCGCCAGCAGGCGCCTCCCCTCCTCCGACAGAATGTTGGAAGGAGGCACGTAGACCTGGAACTGTTCTTTCGGAAACAGGCTGCTGCAGAACTCATTCAGCTCTCGAATAGACGCAGCCATATCCTCCCTGCTGTTCCAGTGCCTGTAAGAATCATACTGACCGCCGAAATTAAAATTGTTCAAGCAAAGCGGCATATGGTTATAACCGTGAAAACCAATCTCGCCTCCCTGGTCCAACAGCATATTGCCAAAATACTGGTAGCGCCGCTGATCATCATTTCTGTCAAATGGCCCCTGAACCTGATCAGAATACGCCTCAATGACCAGGCCCGTATAGCGGACTCCATATCGGTCCGCCAGGTTATACATGTCGTTCCACCATACCTGGGTATAAAAATCCTTGATATCCATTCCGTATTCCGCCTGGATATATTCACTGCTTCCTCCCGGAACCGGTGAAGGAAAATCATCAATATAAAATGTGGAGCCATTGATTACCGGCCAGGCGCATACTGGCTCCAGCAAAGAGAAAGAAGCACAGTATATCCCCCGATACGCCTTTTCCAGAAATCCCAGATTATTAAACACAACAGTGCCCTGCCCCAGACTTCTGCTCTACAGCACAGGAATCCCGCCTTCTTTTCCGGACCGGATATAGACCATGCAGTCAGAATTGAGGCTGACAGTCAGGGAAGATTCATATGGGTCCGTAATTTTATAATCTTTCCTCTCGGAACCGATCATGAAGGGAATGTTAAAATGAAGCCCTTCTACCACTGCCATAGTTCCTCCCACATCATAAATCCCCAGTTCATCCTGTACCAGAGTGAAACTCCCGTTTACTTCCGGAGGATACACAATCATCAGACTGCCCCCTGCCTTCACCCAGTCCAGTATATCCAGAATCCCCTCATCCAGCAGGTTATAATGCGTTATGGAAAGCAATACGGAAGAATAACCTTCCAGCATTTCTCCTGCGAACTCTTTCCCGCCGCAGAGTTCATAGGGAATCCGCATTTGCTGCAGAATATCTTCCATCAGGTCTCTGCCTTTCACGCCGTTGGCGTCCTCTTCCCATAAGATCAATACATCTGCATCCGTATCCACCTCTGCATGTCCAAATTCACTCTCTGAAAGGGGGAGAATCATTTTTTCCCGGGCGCTGTAGGAAACATTCCTCTGAACAAAATACAGAACCGCTATGAGCACCAAAAACATGGCGATCACAATCTGCAGCCTGCCAAACTGAATTTTCTGGTTCTTCTTTTTCATATTTCCCAATGCTCCACTTCTGCTACTTCTTCCAAAATTCCACTATACTCCTGCCTTCTCCGGTGAGATGGATCTCACGAAAGCGAAGCAATTCCAGAGTCCTGTCTATCCCCTTCCTGTCCTTTACCGCAGAATAATACTGGATCAGGAACAGATATCCTGTTTCTTCCTTCGGCCACAGTTCCAACACTCTGCTAATTTCCTGATATGCGGTATCATACTCTTTCAGCTGTATATCTGTTTCTATCTTTCTGCGGTAGAGAGAAAGCTCCTCTCCTTTTGTTTTCAGTTTCCGGTCCAGAAGGCTGCTGTAATTGCGCAGCTGAATACTTCTGCTGCTGCCTTCCAGCAGGCCGCTGCTCAGATACCGCTCCAAAAGCCCGAGATATGTGTCCAGCAGCGCTCCGTCGTCAGGAGTCTCCGCCAACTTCCTCTCCAACTCCTGAAACTCCAGATCATATTCCTTTTGAAGCTCTACCAGGGCCGTAACTGCATAATGAACCACCTCTGTATCGTCATTCATTCTGGCTTCCTGAAGCTGATCCACATAATTTCCGGGATCTGAATACATCACTTCCATCATCAGCTCCCGCCTTGTGGACGGCGCATTGATCAGCAGAGCTTCTTCCAATGGCACCACACGCCCTTCAATAGGATCTTCCTCCATCAAAATGCTGCGGTGGATTTCATCGTTGATTTTCAGCTTTTCCACTCCCACATCTTCTTTGACTTCCTGTTTCCCTCTGCTCCGAAACTCCTGTATCACAAGGCAGACCAGTCCCCAAACAGGAACAAACCACGCCAGCATCATTACCATCCTTCCGCATTCCAGGATCCCCAACCGGATCAACAGATACAGCAGGATGCAAATGATTATATGGAATACCAGAAAAATAATTATCAAATTCATCCCACCTTTTCTACCAGCTGATACTGCAGGCCCTTTCTGTCCAAACGCTCCCCCACAATCCCAAAGTTCCTTTTGTTCATCTGAACCAGCAAAAGATAAATATTGCCTGCCTCATCCATCCCCAGCGTGTCGCTGGCCCTGACCATCCCGGCCAGCAGCTCACTGACCTCTTTTTGATCATAGCCCGGGAAGCGGACCAGCACATAGTCGGCAACGCCCGCCTCCTGCATATCCTCCTGAACTCCCAGGATCTGCCGGAACCTCTCCGGCCTGGCCACATTAGTCTCCGGATAATAGAGACGCTCTTCCTGCAGGGATTCATATTCAACAGCGCGTAAAAATGAAGTCTGCACCAGGCCGCAGAGTATGCGGAAAATATTCATATAGTGCATGCCATACTGTTCAACGCTGGCCTCCCAAATGGCGACGAGCAGCACAATTCTATCTCCGTCAAAAACCCCGCAGGCATACATGGGCATGTCAGGAATCAGCTCAGTGTTTTTCCAGACATTCCCTCCCTTGACCTGGCGGTACATTTCTTCATATTCTTCCAAACGAATAGATTTCGTCAGCTTAGTCAACCTGCTGCTGGAGCAGACCACCAGCCTGCCAAAACGCTGGTAATCATCCAGAGAGTAAATGGCTATGGTATGGTTTTCCAGAATATCCTCCATCACCTGCAGCCCCTCAAGGAATATGCTCTCCGGCAATTCGTTATCCAGCCTCTGAACCGCATCAAAAATCTTTCCGAAACTGTCCTTGAAGCCCAGAATCTGCTTTTTATACTCTCCCTTATTCTCCACAGCCCCATGGTATACATCATTCAAAAAGATATATTTGTCACGAAGAAGGGCGTACTCTTGTTTAGAGAAGCTCAATTCATCTGTTTTTTTATTGCGGATATAGCCAGTGATAGATCCTGCCATGAGATATATGGCAAAGGGAATCCAATTTTCAATATTATAAAACAGAAGGGTCCCGCTCATACCGATCAGCGCATATTGCCTGACCAAAACCGCACTTTCCAGCAAAGCGGCAAAAATCCCCATGCGCATTCCGTAAATCGTCCCCATAATCACAATGTACAGCAGCCTTACATCCACAAACTTGAAATATACAGAGTCGGAAGTGTAATAAGCGATCAGCTCTGCTATCAGAAATACCAGAATTAGCTCTATATATTTAAATATCCCTTTTCCGGCTTCCGTGAATGCTCCCAGAATCCTGCTGCCCGCGCCCCGCCGTCCCCGGACCACTTCATTTATGAAAGTCCGGTAATAAGAACCAATGTTTTCCATCACATTTTCCATAGGCACAAAACCGTATTTACTGCGCAGTTCCATGGGATAATCCGGCCACTGGATCATATCCGGATAATTTTCATACATCACCTGCACATCCGGCGAAACCAAGCGGAGCATTTCCTCCAGATCGCTGTATTGATAGCGGTAGCCACTGGTAGCGTAATAACTGCCGCTGCTGTCTTCTGTCTCTTCGGTGATTTGTATCAAAAGTTCGGTCAGATCCTGCATTGCAAGAAAATCCACCCGATCTTCCCTGTGATAAGGAAAAATCACCTTATCCTTTTCATAAATATTCCGAAAAACCCCTCCCAGGAAATTTTTATCATTGACGCGGTCAGCCACATAAGGCAGCCAAAGCGTCACCACACACATCTCCGTTTTATCCTGGAAATATTGGCACAGTTCTTCCGTCTTCGCGGCGCTGAACGTCCCGCTGGATGGATATTCTCTCTTCAGCAGCTCCCCCATACGCCCATATGTATCCAGATAATTCTGGCTGTTCACTGTGGACAGGACAATCAGCTTACCCACCCTGGAACGCCGGCACTCCGCCAGGGTCTGTTCCAGCTGCTGCGCTTCGCCAAAAGATCCCTCTCCTCCATCTGCATATCCTGTCACATACCAGACAGCATCAAATGTAAACACTTCAAAAAGGTGTGCAAACTTCTCCTCCACAGGCAAAGTGCGGTAATAATGAATATTTTTATGTTTTCCGGAAAACTTTGCAGTTCCCGCCAGAATAATTTTGTTCTCTTCCGCCAGCGCCCTGCACGCTTCCTGGGTAAACAGCTCTGTATTCCCTGTTATCAGTATTGTCGCCATTTCACTGTCCCTGTCCATTTCCTTGGAGACCTGCCGTAATACAGGCCATTTTTGATTGGAAAAAAATAAACGAATATATATCTAATATGATACTCTTAACAGCATAAAATTGCAAGTATAATTATTGTACAAAAAGTAGGCAATTAAAATACTGCCGATGATATTTTAATCAGCATCTGTGGATAGTAACCTGAAATGATTAGGTTTAGCATGAATCAAATAGAAAACATTATACGGTATGAGATTTATAAAGGAATTTACTTTAGTTTTTCACTAACAAAGAGTCCGGCGGGCCGGACTCCCGCGCCGAAGCGCGGTCGCTTTAGCGGCCATATTTCCTTAGCGCGCAGTGCGCATCCCCCGGAGGGGTTTATCGCATAGGGAACTGCGTTCCCTATGCAATGAAAAAACTGCTGCAGAATACTCTGCAACAGTTCACTCTTCTCAACTGCCGGCGACCGGGATCGAACCGGTACGGGTATCGCTACCCACGGGATTTTAAGTCCCGGGCGTCTGCCAGTTCCGCCACGCCGGCATCTTACATGTTCCCATGTAAAATGGGGCCTATAGGGCTCGAACCTATGACCCTCTGCTTGTAAGGCAGATGCTCTCCCAGCTGAGCTAAGACCCCAAAAACGACCCAGAAGAGACTCGAACTCTCGACCTCCGCCGTGACAGGGCGGCGCTCTAACCAACTGAGCCACTGGGCCATTGCTATAATATTGCTTTCACTATTGCTCTTGCAGTTAGTGGACCTTCGGGGACTCGAACCCAGGACCGACCGGTTATGAGCCGGTTGCTCTAACCAACTGAGCTAAAGGTCCAAGCAATGAAGCCGATGATCGGACTCGAACCGATAACCTGCTGATTACAAATCAGCTGCTCTGCCAATTGAGCCACATCGGCATGTGTGTTTGAACTCAATCTTCATTGAGTAATGACTCCAAGGGGATTTGAACCCCTGTTACCGCCGTGAAAGGGCGGTGTCTTAACCGCTTGACCATGGAGCCGCAGAACAGGGAATTTCCACTGCTCCAAGCTCCCCGAGTAGGGCTCGAACCTACAACCCTTCGGTTAACAGCCGAATGCTCTACCATTGAGCTATCGAGGAATATAAAGAAGGTCTGTACCTTCAAAACCACACACAGAAACCATCCAGGCTCTCCTGAACCTCTTCAGGTCAAGCCCTCGACCGATTAGTAACAGTCAGCTACATACC
>NZ_SGXF01000007.1 GCF_004216775.1 Cuneatibacter caecimuris | reverse complement strand
GTATGTAGCTGACTGTTACTAATCGGTCGAGGGCTTGACCTGAAGAGGTTCAGGAGGGCCTGGATGGTTTCTGTGTGTGGTTTTGAAGGTACAAAGAGTGGCATCTGCCATATAGGGGTATAGTTCAATGGCAGAGCAGCGGTCTCCAAAACCGCAAATGGGAGTTCGAATCTCTCTACCCCTGTTATATGAAGCCGGAAATCTGTAGATTAGATTTCCGGCTTTTTTATTGCATAGGAAATGCGTTTCCTATGCAATAAAACTCTCCGTGAGATGCGCACTACGCTCTAAGGAAATATGGCCGCTGAAGCGGCCGCGCTTCGGCGCGAGAGTCCGGCAGGCCGGACTCCTTATTTTTTCTATCTAAAACTGCGTTTCCTATGAAATAAATTCCTCCTGGGAATCACATTGTGGCATTAGGTAAAGAAACAACTGAATATTGTTATATTTTTTGATACAAAAATACCTGAAATATAGAGCGATTATTAGTATGTTATTTAGTACAAGTACTGGTTTGCGTGTGAATATTATCTTATAAATTAGTTATAACTGAAACAAATCAATGAATTAAAACTGCCAAAAAGTGTGCAGTTTTAATAAAATGGAGAGAATGAAAAGTGATCTCCAAAAATCTTATGAGGAGGAAGAGAATTTATGGAACAGAAACGAAGAGTTTCGGGCAGAAGAATGCGCCGTATGGCAATGAGCGTTCTTCTGGTGGTAGCGCTCACGGTGTCTAGTATTACCTTATTTAAGACACCTACGTGGGCTGCCGGCAACACCTATTATGTCTCCATTAATAACGGGGACGACAGCAATGCAGGCACAAAAGATGCGCCTTTCAAGACAATTCAGCATGCTGCAGATCTGATGCAGCCTGGGGATGTCTGCATGATCCGCGAGGGTGTATATCCCGAGGAAGTGAAGCTGAAGAACAGCGGAGAGGCAGGGGCTCGTCTTACATTCACCAATTATCCTGGTGAAACTGTAACAGTCAGCGGCTGTGATCCTATTACCGGCTGGACAGCAGATAAGAACGGCATTTACAAGGCGCCTATGGGCTGGTCTTTGTCACTGCAGCATGACGGCGATCAGAACCAGCTGTTCGCTGACGGCGAGCTGATGTATGAGGCGCGTTACCCGAATGTGCAGCCCGGCGATACGCTGACAAATTTCCATTATGGCCGCACAGGAAGCGGAACGGGATTTGTCAATGCTTCTAACAGAGCCGAGGGCAGCAAGCTTGTTTATCCGGATCTGAAAGAGGTTGCTACTACAGCAGATTTTCTGGACGGAGCGACAATCTGGATGGTTCCCGGTTCCGAGTGGACTGCACTGACTTCAAAGGTAACCAGCTATGATCCTGAAACCGGAACAGTTTATTTCCCCAGCACGGTCCGCGGCATTGGCAAAAATTATTATAGCCCTGCGGCAAATAAGCCTTTTTATATTTTTGGCGCTTATGGCCTGCTGGATGCGGAAAATGAATGGTGGTACGATAAGGAAAACAAAGAGATTTATGTGAAGGTGAAAGATGGAAAGAATCCTGAAGAAGCAGGTATTTATGTAGAGGCAAAAGCAAGAGAAAGCGCTTTTGACCTTTCCGGATGCTCCTATGTGGATATCGTGGGCATCAATACAAGAGGGTCTTCCATCATCACAGATGAAAAGAGCTCTCATATTCTGATGAAGGATATGAAATGCGAGTATGTGGGACACTGCAGCACCATTGAACTGAACGATCTCAATGATAATGCCAGCCCGCAGGATGACCTGGGCGTTTTGCTGAAAGGCAGCTTTATTGAGGTAAACGGCTGTGAAATTTCTAATTCCTCCGGACCGGTTATCAACATCCAGGGATCAGACAACCGTCTGATCAACTCTTACATCCATGATGGCAACTACATCGGAACCTATACCGGGCATTCTAAGATTTCCGGAAGACGTCAGTTCGTGAGCAACAATACAATGTGTGAATCCGGCCGTGACGTGCTTTCTTTCCGTAACCTGTCTGAGAGCGTGATCCAGTATAATGACATTTACGGTGCGGGCCGTCTGACCCTGGACGTGGGCATCATGTATTCCGCCGAGACAGACGGGCAGAATACCCTGATCCATCACAACTTTATTCATGATAACTATGCCGGATCCAATACCATGGGTCTGTATCCGGATGAGATGACGCACAACTTTATCATGTATAATAACGTGATTTTTAACACTAAGAGCAATGCGATTCAGTTGAATACACCTTCTTTGTACAACCTGGTGTACAATAACACAGCCTATAATAAGAATACTCTTGCGGATACCTACCAGCAGAGCTTTAAGGATAACAGAGGCACGCAGGAATGGAACAATATGGTATCCAGAAAGAGCAATACCTGGAATACATATGAGGCATTTGCAACGAATAACGTGAATGAGGCAGACCATTTTACAAAAGTACATGATGGTTATCCGGATACTTTTGTAAGCGCAGATCAGTGGGATTTCCGGCTCACAGAAGGTTCCCAGGGGATCGGAGCAGGTATTCCCATCAGCGGTGTAACTAAGGAGGGCGTCCTGAATCCTTCCGTCGGAGCATATGAAGCAGGCGATGAATTGTTTAAGGTTGGACATGACTTCGAGAACCCTCCTGAAATTATTGCGCCTCCGTCCCTGTCTGAATTCGAATACCGCAACCGCATCAAGAACGGCGGATTTGAATATGGTACGCTGGAAGGCTGGAACGGGACTGCGGAGGTCCGTCTGGACACTGCATGGCATTCAAACAACAAGACAGCGGCTACCTGCTTCTATGGTGCAGTGATGCAGAGCGGAAATTCTCTGACGCAGACAATCGACGTAGAACCACTGACTACCTATACGCTTGGCCTGAATACCAGAGCTCCGGGAGGAGATTCTGCGATTACATTCGGTGTGATCGGGCTGGGCAGCGGCGATGTGGTGGAAACCCGTGCGCTGGCAAAGGGCACAAACTGGGTGAATTCAATTTCATCAATCCCTGCTTTAAATCGTACCACCAACCAGTTCCTGACCTTTACCACAGGCCCCAGCGATACAAAGGCTGTTGTGACCATCACAAACTCCGGCAGCAATGAAATTTATCTGGATGATGTGGGTGTTCAGAAGGATGTGAAGATGATTGGCGATCTGTCCAAGGAAATCACACCAGTACAGAACGATGACGGCACGGTGACGCTGACTTTCGACGAGCTGGAAACGGGACATCAGTATTTTGTTTCTGACAGCACAGAGAGAGAAAGCGCTGTTAAGGCTGGCTCTGTCACGGTGAAGAAACCAGCGTCTTACGCTTCGAAGCTGACCAGCGGAATGAGCCTGAGCCGCAATAAGATGGAATATATTAATGTGGCTGAGGTTGTAAACGGTTCTGTCGTAGGCATTTGGTCATATTGTGTGATCGAGGAGCCTAAGGGAATTGTAAAGTCTCCTGTGAACGACGGAATGGTCCGGGACGGCAGCTTTGCGGATCAGGTATTAAATGTCAGCGGACAGGAAAATGCGGATGATAATACCCAGTATCACATCAACCTGAATTACAGCACTTCCTCAGGATACAGCAGGAACGGCTATATGCAGTTTGATCTGAGCGATATCGACCCTGCTCTGGTCAAGAGCGCAAAGCTGGAATTCTATGTATATAAAACCAATCCTGATGAAAAGGCAAACGAGGGTGAGGGATTTGACCGCACCATTAATGTTAAGGCTGTAGATTTTGAGGACTGGGATGAAGATACGCTGACCTGGAACTTCGCTCTTGGAAATGATGGTAAGATGAAGCCTGGCGACATTGTGGGAACTGTTTCCGGAATCAGAAAGACAGTAGAACCCAGAGGAAAACAGTGCTCAGTAGATATTACAGATTATATTCTGCAGAAGGCAGGAAAGGGTGCGAAGGCAACTGTACAGCTGAGCCCCGCGGCGGGATATGCAACTGGCAATATGTTTATTGCCACAAAAGAAAATCCGGTTTATGGTGAAGAGTATGGCCCTCGCCTGGTTCTGGAATATTATGGAACGCCTGCGGATCTGGAACAGCTGAAGACAGACCTGGCTGAATACGAGAAGCTGGCAGAAGAAGGCGCTGACGACTATACAACTGAAACATGGGATGCATTTATTGCGGCACTGGATGCGGCGAAAGCATTCCTGGATAATCCCAGAGCAACGCAGGATGTGGTGAACGAGGCCATGAAGGCTCTGAAGGCTGCAAAAGAGGGCCTGGTAAGCAAGCCTACTGAAACAGAAACAGAGACCAGCACAGAAGAAACTGAACCTTCTGAAACAGAAACCAGTACGGAAGAGACACAGCCTACAGAGACGGATCCTGTGGAGTCTGAAACCAGCACAGAAGAGACACAGCCTACAGAGACAGAACCTGTAGAGACAGAGTCCAGTACAGAGGAAACACAGCCTACAGAGACAGAACCTGTAGAGACAGAAACCAGTACAGAAGAGACACAGCCTACAGAGACGGAAACAGAAGAGCCCAGTCATGTGGAGACAGATCCTGTAGAAACTGAAACAACAGAACCTACCCATGAAGAAACAGACCCTGTAGAAACGGATGTCACAGAGACAGATCCTGCGGAAACAGAAAGCAGTACGGAAGAGACGGATCCTGCCGAAACAGAAAGCAGTACAGAGGAGACAGAAGAACCTGACGAATCCGATGCAGAAGTGAAGACAGATAAACTGGAGGAAGCCATCGGAAAAGCAGAGATGCTGAAGGCAGAAGATTATACGGCAGATAGCTTTGCGAAGGTAGAAGAGGCTCTGGATGCTGCAAGGAAGGCGATGGATGCGAAGACCCAGAAGGAAGTGGATGATGCAGAAAATGCATTGAATGACGCCATTGAAGATCTGGTTCCTGTATCTGCCGAAAGCAGCATGGAAAGCAGCCCCGAAGAAAGTGAGAGCACTCCCAGCACAGGAGATGCCACAAACTTCAAATGGCTGGCAGCAGTTATGGTGATCGCATTGGCAGCAGTGGCAGGCGCAGCCGTAACCATGCAGATCGCGGGCAGAAAGAGAAGAAAAAACAATAGGTAACAGTATTTTTAAATTTGTTTAACAGACAGGAGCATTGCGTAATGATCTGAATTTATATTCAGACAGGCGCAATGCTCCTGCCTTTTGTACAGAGGTATGCTCTTGACCTATTCCTGAAAAAATGATAGAATCTTCAGGAATAGAACCTGAGGTGATGAGAATGGAAGCATATACGGGATTTGCGGCAGTCTATGACCAGCTCATGGAAGAGATTCCATATGAGCAGTGGTGCGGATATATAACCGGCCTGCTGAAGGAATATGGAGTGGAACAGGGACTGGTGCTGGAACTGGGCTGCGGTACAGGCACGATGACAGAACTGCTGGCAGAGGCCGGGTACGATATGATCGGTATAGATGTGTCAGAAGAAATGCTTGCGGAGGCCATGGAGAAAAAGCAGGAATCCGGACATGCGGAGATCCTCTATCTGCAGCAGGATATGCGGGAGTTTGAACTCTATGGGACGGTTAGGGCCGCGGTGAGCGTATGCGATTCCATGAATTATTTGACAGAGCCGGGCGAGCTGGAACAGGTATGCCGGCTGGTTAATAATTATCTGGACCCTGGAGGAATTTTTATTTTTGATATGAAAACAGCGCATTACTTCCGGGACGTGGTTGGAAACCGCAGTTTCGGGGAGACTTATGAAGATTGCGGGGTCATCTGGGAAAATGATTTTGATGAGGAGAATAGCCTGAACTCCTATGCGCTGACCATATTTCGAGAGGAAGGGAACGGCCTGTACAGCAGAGAGGAAGAGCTTCATTACCAGAAGGCGTACTCTGCAGAAGAAATCAGACAGGCAGTGGAAGCGGGAGGAATGGAGTTTTTAGCCGCCTATAGCGGTGACGGAAGAAAAGTTGCGGATGGTCAGAGCCAGCGAATTTATATTGTAGCCAGAGAACAGGGAAAAAGAAAGGGATCAGAATGAGCGACTATATTGTCAGAGCAACTGCAGCGAAGGGGCAGATCAGAGCCTTTGCTGCCACCACGAAAAATCTAGTAGAAAAGGCCAGAGAAATCCACAATACCAGTCCGGTGGCCACAGCGGCGCTGGGCCGGCTGCTGACTGCCGGAGCGATGATGGGAATTATGATGAAGAACGACGGCGATTTACTGACGATTCAGATCAGAGGCGACGGGCCGATACAGGGATTAACTGTTACAGCTGATGCGAAAGGCAGAGTGAAGGGCTATGCTTTTGAGCCGGATGTGGAAATTCCGGCCAATGCTCAGGGTAAGCTGGACGTAGCCGGCGCGCTGGGAAATGGGATTCTGAATGTGATTCGTGATACAGGGATGAAGGAACCTTATGTGGGACAAACAATTTTGGTATCAGGAGAGATTGCGGAAGACCTGACCTACTACTTTGCTACCTCTGAACAGGTGCCCTCTTCTGTGGGGCTGGGAGTTTTGATGAACAGGGAAAATACTGTGCGCCAGGCCGGAGGATTTATTTTACAGCTGATGCCGGACGCCGGAGACGAGATCATAGCAGAACTGGAAGAACGGCTGAAACAGGTAACCTCGGTTACTTCCGTGCTGGATGAAGGGAAGACGCCTGAACAGCTGTTGGAAATTCTTCTGGGAGATTTGAATCTGGAAATACTGGACAGGATACCAGCTGAATTTTCCTGCAACTGCAGCAAAGAGCGGGTGGCGAAAGCGGTTATTAGTATCGGAAAAAAAGAGATTGCTGAAATGATTGCCGAAGACAACCCAATTGAGGTGAACTGCCACTTCTGTAATTCGCATTATCAATTCGATGTGAATGAATTAAAAGAATTTTTAGCGGCTGCCAGGTAAAAGATCAAACAAACAAAAGAAGAGGGGTACCGCGCCGGAGAACCGGAACAATACCCCTCTTCTTTAATCTCATTATGACCTGCTTTGCTTTGTTCAAAATAAAATTTCGATTTCAAGATCTCATTATATATTGAAAAAGGCACAACGCGGTAATACTGCGATTAGATTCTGGTTACGTTAGTTGCCTGAGGCCCCTTAGCGCCGTTAACAACTTCGAACTCTACTGCCTGACCCTCTTCCAGAGACTTGAAACCGTCCATGTTCAGTCCGGAGTAGTGTACGAATACGTCGTTACCCTGCTCATCACAGATGAAGCCGTAACCCTTCTGATTGTTGAACCACTTTACTGTACCTTTGTTCATGCTGATACCTCCAAAAAAATTAAAAAAATTATAATGTGCTGCCGCTGCTTGCGGCTGTTTTTAGAATAACACACTCTCATACTTCTGTCAAACGATTTCAGAAAAAAATTGATGTAAAACCCTTGCCGGTAAACCGTTGAATAATAGAGCATTATATGCTATGCTGTAAAATAGAATGACAATATGGAGGCAGTTATGCTGGATAATTTTATGTATGCCATTAATGCAATATTTCCTCTGATTTTGCTGATCGGGCTTGGGTATTTTTTAAAGCAGATCCGTATGTTTGACGAGAATTTTTTTAAAAAAGCCAATACACTGGTATTTCGGGTATGCCTTCCGGTACTTCTGTTTTATAATATCTATAATATAGAAGATCTTCAATCGCTGCGCATGGATGTGGTGGCTTATGGGTTGATTGTAATTGTGATACTGTTTCTGCTGGGTATGGTTACCGTACATTTTTTTATTAAAGACCCAAAACAGAAGGGGGTAATTCTGCAGTGTGTATTCCGGTCAAACTATGCGATCATCGGCTTGCCCGTAGCCGAGGCCCTGGGAGGAAGTGAGGCAGCTGCAATTGCCTCTCTGCTGTCAGCATTCTCAATTCCTC
Source organism: Cuneatibacter caecimuris (assembly GCF_004216775.1). Taxonomy (GTDB): domain Bacteria; phylum Bacillota; class Clostridia; order Lachnospirales; family Lachnospiraceae; genus Cuneatibacter; species Cuneatibacter caecimuris. The sequence continues at coordinate 132,717 of NZ_SGXF01000007.1, read as the reverse complement.
TTTTCAATATACTGGCAGTGGTTTCTCTGTCTGCCTATACCGGGGAAGAATCTGGCGCGGATATAAAATCCATGCTGCGGAAAATATGCCGTAACCCTCTGATAATCGGCGTGCTCTGCGGGCTTCTGGCCCTGGGAATCCGCAGCCTGATTCCGCAAAACGATATGGGCGGGGCTGTATTTTCCGTCAAGAAGCAGCTCCCTTTTATTTACAGCGCAATAAAGAGCCTTGCGGAAATTGCTTCCCCCCTGGCATTGGTCGTGTTGGGCGGGCAGTTTACATTCCGGGCGGTAAAGGGTATTAAAAGAGAGATTTTGATCGGCACCCTTTGGCGCATTGTACTGGCGCCGGCACTGGGATTGATTCCCGCAGTTCTTCTTTCCCGATATACTGCGGTTCTGTCCTTTGGGATTGTGGAATTCCCGTCTTTGATCGCGCTGTTCGGGTCTCCTGTGGCAGTTTCTTCCGCGATCATGGCAGCGGAAATGGAAAATGACGAGGTGCTGGCCGGCCAGCTGGTAGTTTGGACAAGTCTGGGTTCTGTGCTGACCTTATTTATCATTATCGTCCTGATGCGGATGATTTACTGAACATACAGAGGAGAAGACAGAAGTTAAACGGATTAGGAATTCCGAATTGTCAAGGCAGGGAGTTTATGGTATAATGTCGTCAGACATTATACGCGCCGGAGCGAAAGCGAAGTGCGCATACCAGCACGAAGTGCAACATATCAGCGGAGCAGATATGTATAATGTCGTCAGACATTATACGCGCCGGAGCGAAAGCGAAGTGCGCAAACCAGCACGAAGTGCACCATATCAGCGGAGCAGATATGTATAATGTCGTCAGACATTATACGCGCCGAAGCGAAAGCGAAGTGCGCATACGAGCACGAAGTGCACCATATCAGCGGAGCAGATATGTATAATGTCGTCAGACATTATACGCGCCGAAGCGAAAGCGAAGTGCGCATACGAGCACGAAGTGCACCATATCAGCGGAGCAGATATGTATAATGTCGTCAGACATTATACGCGCCGAAGCGAAAGCGAAGTGCGCAAACCAGCACGAAGTGCAACATATCAGCGAAGCTGATATGATATAATGTCGCCAGACAAGGACAAAAAATAATGCGAGAGATGAAAGAGGTTTTTCATGGAAAAGAAAAGACGCGTATTATTAAAGCTGAGCGGAGAGGCTCTCGCCGGGGAAAAGAAAACCGGCTTTGATGAGGAAACAGTAAAAGAAGTTGCCAGGCAGGTGAAAATTTCTGCGGACAGCGGTGTGCAGGTGTGCATCGTGATCGGAGGCGGCAATTTCTGGAGAGGCCGTTCCAGCAATGCGATAGACAGAACCAAGGCGGACCAGATCGGCATGCTGGCTACTGTTATGAACTGCATTTACGTTTCTGAAATATTCCGCAGTCTGGGCATGGACACAGAAGTTTTCACCCCATTTGCGGTAGGGGCCATGACCAAGCTGTTTTCCAAAGATGAGGCGGTGAAATGCCTGGAGCAGGGCAAGGTAGTGTTCTTTGCGGGAGGAACGGGACATCCTTACTTTTCTACAGATACAGGAATTGCTCTTCGGGCTGTAGAGATGGAAGCGGATACGATTCTGCTGGCAAAGGCTGTTGACGGTATTTATGACAGCGATCCCAAAGTGAATCCGAAGGCCAGGAAATTTGATCGGATCAGCATTCAGGAAGTGGTGGAAAAGCAGCTGGCGGTGATTGATTTGACCGCATCTATCCTGTGTATGGAGAATCATATGCCTTTGGCAGTATTCGGACTGAATGAACAGGATGCGATTGCCCATGCCATGAACGGAGAAATTACAGGAACCATTGTGACGGCGGAATGATGCCGGCCGGCGCATCAGAAACAGAATAAATTAAAACGGAGGAGTTTTTAAATGGATGAGAGATTAAAAGTATATGAAAGTAAGATGGAGAAATCATGTGGAGCGCTTCGCTCCGATCTGGCGGCTATCCGGGCAGGCAGAGCGAATCCGCATATCCTGGATAAAATAACAGTAGATTATTACGGTTCTCCCTGTCCGCTGCAGCAGGTAGCCAATGTATCTGTGCCTGAGGCGAGAATGATCCAGATCCAGCCCTGGGAGAAGAGCCTGATCAAACCAATTGAAAAAGCCATTATGACTTCCGATATCGGAATTAATCCCAATAACGACGGATCTGTGATCCGCCTGGTATTCCCTGAGCTGACGGAGGAACGCCGTAAAGAACTGGCAAAGGATGTAAAGAAAAAAGGAGAGGCCACAAAAGTAGCGGTCCGTAACATACGCAGGGATGGCAATGACGCCATCAAGAAAATGAACAAGAACAATGAAATCACGGAAGATGAGCTGGCGGAATTTGAAGAGCAGATGCAGAAAATGACAGATAAATATGTTGCTGAAATTGAGAAAGATGTGGAAGCTAAGACAAAAGAAATTATGACAGTATAAGCCTGTTGGCATCAGCAGGAGGGGGCAGGGGAACAGCCTGCCCCTTTTCATGATATGGGAAATTTCAAAGGAGAGAGTTGAAGTGTCTTGCCCAGTTTGTTTTAAGAGGCAGGATAATGCCGGGAGGAATATATGAATGATTTTGAAAATTTGAGGATTCCAGAGCATGTCGCAATTATTCTGGACGGAAACGGGAGATGGGCAAAAAAACGGGGCCTTCCCCGGAATATGGGTCATGCGGAAGGCTGTAAAACTGTGGAGCAGACCGTGGAGGACGCAGCAAGGATGGGGATTAAATATCTGACGGTATACGGTTTTTCTACAGAAAACTGGACTCGGCCGGAAGATGAAGTAGGCGCGCTGATGCAGCTGTTCCGTTATTATATGAAGCGACTTTTGAAGGTGGCTTCCAGGAACAATGTGCGGGTGAAGAGCATAGGGGACCGCAGCCGCTTTGCTGAAGATATTATTCAGGGGATCAATGCGCTGGAAGAGCAGACCAGAGAAAATACAGGGCTGACCTTTGTTATTGCAGTGAACTACGGAAGCAGGGATGAAATCCGGCGCGCTGTGGAAAAAATCGCCGGTGAGGTAAAGGCCGGCGCGCTGCAGCCGGAAGATGTTACAGAAGAAGTGATTGCCGCGCATCTGGATACGGCAGGTATCCCGGATCCGGACCTTCTGATCCGCACCAGCGGAGAACTGCGGCTGTCCAATTACCTGCTCTGGCAGCTGGCTTATACTGAATTTTATTTTACGGATATTTACTGGCCGGATTTCAATAAAGAAGAGCTGAAAAAGGCGGTTCTGCAATATAATAAGAGGGACCGCAGATTTGGAGGAGTGAAGTAATGTTCTGGACCAGATTACTGAGCGGCGTGATTCTGGTGGCGGTGGCGCTGGCTGCCGTTATCGCAGGGGGGCCGGTGCTGTTTGCGCTGGTTGCCGCAATTTCCCTGATCGGAATGTTTGAACTGTACCGTGTTTATGAAATTCATAACCGGCTTATAGGATGTGCCGGTTACGCCGCTGCCGCCGGATATTTTGCCCTGCTGTATTTTGGCTGCCAGGAATTCTATTTGGCGCTTTTGGCAGGCGCTTTTCTGCTGGTAATGTGCGTCTATGTATTTTCTTTTCCGAAGGTCAGTGCAGAACAGGCGATGGCATCATTTTTCGGGATCTTTTATCTGGCGGTAATGCTGTCTTATGTATATCAGCTGAGGGAGGGCGCCGACGGGGCTTATCTGGTCTGGCTGGTATTTATAAGCTCCTGGGGGTGCGATACCTGCGCATATTGTGCGGGGAGACTGTTTGGCAAACATAAGATGGCTCCGGTCCTCAGCCCCAAGAAGTCAGTGGAAGGCGCCGTGGGAGGTGTTGCGGGCGCGGGAATCCTGGGCGCCGTATATGGAGCTGTTTTCCAGGCTCAGCTTCCAGCTTTTTCCGAGATGGCGGCGCTTTGGTGCGCAGTGATCTGCATGGCGGCGGCGCTGCTGTCCATGGTTGGGGATCTGGCGGCTTCCGCCATCAAACGCAACCATGGGGTGAAGGACTATGGAAAACTGATACCGGGACATGGAGGAATACTGGACCGATTCGACAGCATGATTTTTACAGCCCCTGTGATTTTTTATCTGGCGTGGCTGCTGCAGGTATAGGAGAGAGATTAAGATGAAGACAATAGCAATTCTGGGCTCTACTGGTTCCATTGGCACGCAGACGCTGGAAGTGGCCCGGGCCAACGGGGATATCCGGGTGGCGGCGTTGGCCGCCGGTAAAAATATAGCCCTTTTGGAACAGCAGGTGAGGGAGTTCCGACCAAAACTGGCTTGCGTTCAGGAAGAGAAGGATGCAGCAATGCTGCGCGGGGCCCTGGCAGACATGGATGTACGGGTAGTTTCCGGAATGGAAGGGCTTCTGGAGACAGCGGTTCTGCCGGAAACAGAAATCCTGGTGACAGCCATTGTAGGAATGATCGGCATCCGCCCTACGATCGAGGCCATGAAGGCAGGCAAGGATATTGCTCTGGCCAACAAAGAAACGCTGGTGACAGCGGGGCATCTGATTATGCCGCTGGCACAGCAGTGCGGCGTGCGGATTCTTCCGGTAGACAGCGAGCATTCCGCAATTTTCCAGTCTCTTAACGGAGAAAGCAAAAAAGAAATTTCCAGGATTCTTCTCACCGCTTCCGGCGGCCCTTTCCGCGGGAAAACCAGAGCAGATATGGCAGGCGTGCAGGTAGAAGACGCGCTGAAGCATCCCAACTGGAGCATGGGGAGAAAGATCACCATTGATTCAGCCACCATGGTGAACAAAGGTCTGGAAGTGATGGAAGCAAAGTGGCTGTTCGGCGTTACATATGATCAGGTAGAAGTGGTGGTGCAGCCCCAGAGCGTGATCCATTCCATGGTGGAATTTCAAGACGGCGCGGTGATGGCGCAGCTGGGCACGCCGGATATGAAGCTGCCGATACAATATGCGCTCTACTATCCTCAGCGCAGATTCCTGTCGGGGGAACGGCTGGATTTTGCGAAATTGGGCAGAATTACTTTTGAAGCGCCTGATACGGAAAATTTCCGGGGATTGTCGCTGGCATATGAAGCCGGAAGGGCGGGAGGAAACCGTCCCGCAGTGTTTAACGCTGCCAATGAGCGGGCTGTGAGCCTGTTCCTGGACAGAAAGATCGGCTTTCTGGAAATTACAGACATCATACAGGAAGCGCTGGAATCTGTACCTTTTCAGGATTCTCCCGGTGTGGAACAGATTCTGGAGGCAGAGGCTGCTGCATATGAACTGATCGGAAACAGATGGAGGTAATATGGATTTAGTTCTGAATATTATTTATTCGCTGCTGATTATCGGCCTGGTGATCCTGGTCCATGAATTCGGCCATTTTATTATTGCCAAGAAAAACGGCGTGCATGTGGTGGAATTCTTTGTGGGAATGGGGCCCAATATCTGCAGTTTTGTCAAAAATGGCACAAGATATTCCCTGAAATGGATTCCTTTTGGCGGCGCCTGTGTGATGCTGGGCAATGCGGACGGTCTGCCGGATGAGGAGATAGAGAAAGAAATTCAGGATGATGACCGGGCTTACAATAATAAATCTGTATGGGCCAGGATTTCAATTACCGTAGCGGGTCCGATTTTTAATTTTCTGCTGGCGCTGCTGATCGCTATTGTCCTCAACGCACTGGGCGGCGTGGATTTGCCTGTGCTTTCCCAGGTGGAAGAAGGATATCCGGGTGAGGCTGCAGGGCTTCAGGCAGGGGATGAGATTGTAAAGGTGGACGGACACCGGATTACCTTTTACCGCGACCTCACCCTGTATATGAATCTGGATATGACGCCGGGCAAAGAGATTCCTATCGTCTATGAGCGGGACGGCAAACAGTATGAGACTTCTCTGACGCCCCAATGGGACGAAGAATTGCAGCGTTACCGGATCGGCATTGTCAGCAACGGATACACAAAGCTGGGGGTATGGGGGACGATAAAATACGGTTTCAGCGAGGTGGGGTACAACATGTCCCTGGTATTTAAGAGCCTTGGCATGCTTTTCTCCGGCCAGGCGGGCCTGAATGATCTCAGCGGCCCTGTGGGCATTGCCAATATGGTGGGGGATGTGGTGGAACAGAGCAAACCAGGGGGATTTTATCTGATTTTCCTGAACCTGCTGAATTTCACTATGTTTATCAGCGCCAACCTGGGCGTGATGAATCTGCTCCCGATTCCTGCGATCGACGGCGGCAAACTGGTATTCCTGCTGATCGAAGCGGTCCGCGGCAAACCGGTGGCAAAAGAAAAAGAAGGCCTGGTGCATGTGGTGGGCTTTGTGCTGCTGATGATACTGATGGTTGTAGTTTTGTTTAATGATATCAGAAAACTGTTTATCTGATCAAGGGGGAGGTCCGGGAATGCGCATGAATACAAAAAAAGTGAAAATCGGCAGCCGGGTGATCGGCGGGAACAACCCGATCCTGATTCAGTCCATGACCAATACCAAAACAGAGGATGCGGCTGCTACCATCGCTCAGATCCGCCGTCTGGAGGATGCCGGATGCGAGATTGTCCGGTGCGCGGTTCCTACCATGGAGGCGGCAGCGGCGCTGGGCGAGATTAAAAAGCAAGTGTCCGTCCCGGTAGTCGCGGATATTCACTTCGACTACAGGCTGGCTGTCGCGGCTATTGAACACGGGGCAGATAAAATCAGAATTAATCCCGGCAATATCGGGTCTCCAGAGCGGGTCCGCGCCGTGGTGGACGCGGCCAGGGAGAGGAAGATCCCCATCAGGGTAGGAGTGAACAGCGGTTCCCTGGAAAAAGAGCTGGTTCAGAAGTATGGGGGCGTGACCGCAGAGGGGTTAGTGGAAAGCGCGCTGGGGCAGGTGAGGCTGATAGAGGATATGGGCTATGATAATCTTGTGATCAGTATCAAATCCTCAGATGTGATGATGTGTGTCGGGGCGCATGAGCTGCTGGCTCCCAGGACAGAGCATCCCCTGCATGTTGGGATTACAGAAGCCGGGACGCTGACTGCGGGAAACATCAAATCAGCCGTGGGGCTGGGCCTGATTCTTCATCAGGGAATCGGGGATACGATCCGCGTTTCTCTGACCGGAGATCCGGTGGAAGAGGTGAAGTCCGCAAAGCTGATTCTGAAAACCCTGGGCCTGCGAAAGGGCGGTGTGGAAGTTGTATCCTGCCCGACTTGCGGGCGAACACAAATTGATCTGATCGGTCTGGCCGGACAGGTGGAGACGCTGGTATCCGGTTATGACCTGGATATAAAAGTCGCCGTGATGGGCTGCGTGGTGAACGGGCCGGGCGAGGCCAGAGAAGCAGATCTGGGGATTGCCGGAGGCATCGGAGAAGGCTTGCTGATCCGAAAAGGGGAAATTATAAAGAAACTGCCGGAATCTGAGCTCCTGCCGGCGCTGAAGGCGGAATTGGACGCTCTGTTGAAACAGAAGAAGGGGTCTTATGTCTAAGAAATTTTTAGATACATTTCCTACAATTTCATATCAGGATGTCTGGCGGGATCTCCTATCCATGGTTGAGGTACAGTATATCCAGTATTCACGGGATAAAACCTCCATCAGGGTTTATGTGGAGTCTCCCCGCTTAATCCAGAAACCAGAAATAAGAGAATTGGAAGAACTGCTGCAGAAGCAGCTGTTCGGCGAGCAGGGGCTGGGTGTTCAGATTGTAGAGCACTTCAGCCTTTCTGCGCAGTATACGCCGGGAAAGCTGCTGGAAGCATATAAAGACAGCATTCTGGAAGATTTCCGGACGTCCAGCGTTCTGGAGTGCAACCTGCTGCGCAAGGCAAAATGGCAGTTTTCCGGGGAGCAGGAGACGGAACTCACATTAACGCTGGCAGACGGTCCTTTGGCCAGAAACAGGGCCCAGGCAATCCGGGAGCATCTGGAGAAAATATTTGGGGAACGCTGCGGATTTTCGGTACATGTACATATACAGTTTGAAAAAACACAGAAATCAGACCGCCGCAGGCAGATCGAAGAACAGGAAAAGCAGGAGATCAATGCGATTCTGCGGGACAGAACTGCGGGACAAACAGCAGGGCAGGGGCATTCCGAAGGAGAGAAACCTTCTGGTTTGTCTTCAGCAGCTTCTGAAGTGCCCTGGGATGAACCTGGAAAAGGGAAGGACGCGCAGAAGCAGCCTGCGCCATTTTCTGGCCCGCAGGCTCCGGCACGCCAGGAAAAGCGGCCCGGCGGCTGGAACGGCAGGAAAAATGAGCGGCGTTATCAGCCGGGCGGCTATAAGCGCTCTGATGATCCGAATGTAATTTATGGAAGGAATTTTGACGGGGAAAACATGCCGATTTCCGAACTGACAGAGGAAATCGGAGAAGTGGTGGTGCAGGGAAGGGTTCTGGAAATGGTGTTCCGTGAACTGCGCAATGGCGAGAAGACCATCGTAACCTTTCCTGTCACAGATATGACGGACACCATTATGGTGAAGATCTTCATCGCCAACGAACACCTGCCGGAACTGAAGGAAAACCTGAAGCAGGGCAGTTTTGTGCAGGTGAAGGGGATGGCGTTGTTCGACCGCTTTGATAAGGAACTGGCGATTTCCTCTGTGATCGGTATCCGAAAAGCGGCCGATACGTCTGAAAAAAGAGAGGACCACGCGCCGGTAAAGCGGGTGGAGCTGCATTGCCATACCAAGATGAGCGAAATGGACGGGGTTTCTGAAACAAAAGATCTGGTCAAACAGGCCAAGAAATGGGGCCATAAGGCGCTGGCAATTACAGACCATGGCTGTGCTTACGCCTTTCCGGAAGCCCTGCACTGTCTGGAAAAAAATGACCCCTTTAAGGTGATTTATGGGGTGGAAGGCTATCTGGTGGATGATCTGAAGGATATTGTGACCAGATCGGCAGGCCAGAGTCTGGACGTGCCCTTTGTAGTTTTTGATATTGAAACCACCGGGTTCAGCCCCCTGAAAAACCAGATTATTGAAATCGGCGCGGTGCGTGTGGAGAAAGGAAAGGTGACGGACCGGTTCAGCACATTTATCAATCCTCAGGTCCCGATTCCGTTTAAAATTGAACAGCTGACCGGTATCGACGACACGATGGTACTGGACGCGCCGCTGCTCTCCCAGGCGCTGCCGGATTTTATCCGTTTCTGTGAAGGAGCCGTGATGGTGGCGCATAACGCAAATTTTGATATGGGATTTGTCAGCCATTACGCCAGGCAGCTTGGAATGGCTTTTGAACCCACCTACGTGGATACCGTGGGCATGGCCCGGGTGCTGCTGCCTCATTTAGGGCGCTATAAACTGGATACTGTGGCCAAGGAGCTGGGTGTTTCCCTGGAAAATCATCACAGAGCGGTGGATGACGCGGAAGCCACCGCAGGAATTTTTCTCCGGCTCTGTGAAAAATTGAAAAAAGAAGGCGCAGACAATCTGGACCAGCTGCAGGAACGGTCTAAATTATCCCCTGAGGCAATTAAAAAACTGCCTACTTACCATATTATTATTCTGGCGAAGAATGAAACCGGGAGAATCAATCTGTACCGGTTGATCTCCGAAGCGCATATTGATTATTATTTCAGAAGGCCAAGGTTCCCCAGAAGCGAGATCCTGCGGCTGCGGGAGGGGCTGATTCTGGGCTCTGCCTGCGAAGCAGGGGAGCTGTACCAGGGGATTCTCCGGGGAGAGTCGGATGAAGAAATTTCCAGAATGGTGAATTTTTATGATTATCTGGAGATTCAGCCCCTGGGCAACGACATGTTTATGCTGCGCCAGGAGGACGGGCCGGTAAAAACAGTGGAGGATCTGAAGGAAATCAACAGAAAAATTGTGAAGCTGGGGGAGGAATTCCGCAAGCCGGTGGTAGCCACCTGCGATGTCCATTTTCTGAATCCTGAGGATGAAGTATACCGGAGGATTATCATGGCGGGGAAAGGTTTTTCCGATGCGGACGACCAGGCGCCGCTGTATTTCCGGACCACTGAAGAAATGCTGGCGGAGTTCGAGTACCTGGGCAGTGAAAAGGCTCAGGAAGTGGTGATTACCAACACGAATATGATAGCTGACTGGGTTGAAAATATTTCACCGGTGCGCCCGGACAAGTGTCCGCCGGTGATTGAGAATTCTGATGTGGATCTGCGGAATATGTGCTATGAGAAGGCGCACTCCATGTACGGGGATCCCCTGCCGCCCATTGTGGAGGAACGGCTGGAACGAGAGCTGCATTCCATCATCTCCAACGGCTTTGCCGTGATGTATATTATCGCGCAGAAGCTGGTTTGGAAATCCAATGAGGACGGGTATCTGGTGGGGTCCAGAGGGTCTGTGGGATCTTCTTTTGTAGCAACGATGTCAGGCATTACAGAGGTCAACCCTCTCAGCCCTCATTACTACTGTAAAAAATGCAAGTACAGTGATTTTGATTCTGAGGATGTGAAGAAGTTCTCAGGAGGGGCAGGGTGCGATATGCCGGATAAGATCTGTCCGGTATGCGGGGAAAAACTGACGAAAGACGGTTTTGACATTCCTTTCGAGACGTTCCTGGGCTTTAAAGGCAATAAAGAGCCGGACATTGACCTCAACTTTTCAGGGGAATACCAGAGTAATGCCCACGCCTATACAGAAGTGATCTTTGGCAAGGGGCATACTTTCCGGGCCGGCACCATCGGCACGCTGGCGGACAAGACGGCCTTCGGATATGTGAAAAACTATTATGAGGAACGGGGAATTCAAAAAAGGACCTGTGAAATCAACCGGATTACCCAGGGCTGCACAGGGGTACGGCGTACTTCCGGCCAGCATCCCGGCGGCATTATTGTGCTGCCTCACGGGGAAGAGATCTATTCTTTCACCCCGGTGCAGCGCCCGGCCAATGATATGACCACCAATACGGTTACCACCCATTTTGACTACCATTCCATAGACCACAACCTGCTGAAGCTGGACATTCTGGGACACGATGATCCTACCATGATCCGTATGCTGCAGGATCTGGTGCCGGTGAATATGCAGGAAATTCCTCTGGATTCCCAGGAAGTGATGTCATTATTTAAAGATACTTCTGCCCTGGGGATCAGGCCGGAGGACATTCATGGCTGTAAACTGGGAGCCTTGGGAATTCCGGAGTTTGGAACGGATTTCGCCATGCAGATGCTGATTGAGACAAAGCCTCAATATTTTTCCGACCTGGTGCGGATCGCGGGTTTGTCTCACGGCACCGACGTATGGCTGGGCAACGCCCAGACCCTTTTGCAGGAGGGAAAGGCCACGATTTCCACGGCGATCTGTACCCGCGATGACATTATGATCTATCTGATTTCCAAAGGATTGGATAAAGAGCTGTCTTTCACCATCATGGAGAGCGTCCGTAAGGGAAAAGGCCTGAAGCCGGAGTGGGAAGAAGAGATGAAGGCCCATGATGTGCCGGACTGGTATATCTGGTCCTGTAAGAAGATCAAATACATGTTTCCCAAAGCCCATGCCGCTGCATACGTAATGATGGCATGGCGGATCGCTTACTGCAAGGTGTTCTATCCTCTGGCTTATTACGCGGCGTTTTTCAGCATCCGAGCCACCGGTTTCTCCTATGAGCTGATGTGCCTTGGAAAAGACAAACTGGAAGCCCATATGGCGGATTATAAGCGCCGCATGGATACGCTGACAAACAAAGAGCAGGATACTTACAGGGACATGCGCATTGTGCAGGAAATGTATGCCAGAGGCTATGAATTCATGCCGCTGGACATTTACAGAGCAAAAGCGGCGCGTTTCCAAATCATTGACGGAAAGCTGATGCCATCTTTCAGTTCTATCGACGGGCTGGGGGATAAGGCGGCGGAACAGATTGAAGAAGCAGCGAAGCAGGGGGGATTTCTTTCTCTGGATGATCTGCGCACCAGATCGAAGATCAGCAAGACAGTGGTGGATAAGATGGCGGAGCTGGGGCTGCTGAAGGGGCTGCCTGAGTCCAATCAGCTGTCGCTGTTTGATTTCACATGACAAGGAGGTATATAAAATGGTACTCGTTTACGCAATCTGCAAAATCAAGCCTGGAATGGACGCAGAGTTCAAGCAGGCGGTATCCAACATGATCACCATGACCAGGGCTGAGGAAGGGAATATGACCTATGACCTGGGCAAAGAAAAAGAGAACACTTATGTGTTTGTGGAGCGCTGGCTCAATGAAAGGGCGTTGGAGGAACATCTGAAGACCAGGCATTTCCTGGAAGCCGGAAAACGTCTGGAGAGGATTCTCCAGGAACCGCTGGATATTCACAAAGTAGAAGGGATCTGAAGGGATGAAAGTGCTTGTGACCGGGTTTGAACCTTTTGGAGGCAGCGCGGTAAATGCTTCCTGGGAGGCTGTGCGCAGGCTTCCGGACAAGATTGGAGGGGCTGAGATCTGTAAACTGCGCCTGCCGGTAGTATTTGGAGAGGCGGGGGCAATTCTCAGCCGCTGCATGAAAGAAGAGCGTCCGGATGCAGTGATTTCTGTGGGCCAGGCGGAAGGAAGAGATAAAATCACGCCGGAGCGGATCGCCGTGAACCTGCGGGATGCCAGGATTCCTGATAACCGGGGAAATCAGCCCCAGGAAGAATCTGTGGTCCCTGAAGGGCCGGACGGTATTTTTGCCACAATTCCGGTGAAACGGATTGCAGAGGCCCTAAGGGCTGCCGGGATTCCGGCTGGGGTTTCTGGCAGCGCAGGGACTTATGTATGCAATGATGTGATGTACCAGGCCCTGTGGAGCGCCGGGGAGATGGACAGCAGGCCTGCCGCCGGGTTTATCCACGTTCCCGGTCTGAGCGCCGGAGAAAATGCGCCGGAAGAAAAGAGGCCCGGCATGGATCTGGACTGCATGGTTCGGGGGCTGGTGATTGCGGTGGAAGAAATCACAGGTTATCAATAAAATCCTCCAAAAGCCTTAAAAACAAAGGACGACTTAAAATGAGAATTACCATGGGGGGAAACAGATGAATTATGTAACTAAAGTTCTAATAAGAAAAGGCTGGTCGAGCGATAAAAAATACTGCGTTACGGATGAAGATGGCGCACGCTACCTTTTGCGTGTATCTGATATTGCGCAGCATGATACAAAGCAGTCCGAGTTTAACATGATGAAACAGGTTGCTTCTTTGGGAGTGCCTATGTGCCAGCCTATTGAGTTTGGCACTTGTGAGGATGGCGTATATTCTGTCCAAAGTTGGATTGACGGCGAAGATGCAGAACAGATTATGTCGGGCTACTCAGACACTGAGCAATATGTATTTGGTCTTGAAGCAGGACGTATTCTTCGTAAGGTCCACTCTATCCCTGCTCCTACAACACAGGAAGATTGGGAAATCCGTTTTAATCGCAAAATGGATTATAAAATCGAAAAGTACAGCGAATGCCCTATCAAGTATGAGAACGGACAGGCATTTGTCGACTACATAAACGAAAACCGCCATTTACTCAAAGATAGACCGCAGGTATATCAGCACGGCGATTATCATATCGGAAATATGATAATTGACCGGAACGGCAAGCTACATATTATCGACTTTAATCGTAATGATTACGGCGATCCGTGGGAAGAATTTAATCGTATTGTTTGGTGCGCTCAAAAGGCTCCTCTCTTTGCCACCGGGATGGTGGACGGATACTTCAATAGCGATGTGCCGTTGGAGTTTTGGAGACTGCTTGCACTTTACATTTCAAGTCATACGCTCTCCTCTGTATATTGGGCAATACCATTTGGACCGGACGAAGTGAATATTATGTTGAATCAAGCCAAAGAGATTCTTTCGTGGTATGACAATATGCGTAATCCCGTGCCAACATGGTATTTCACCGGAAATATTTGCTTGGGCACAGAAAAGGATGCCGTGTACAAATAATATGGGGCGTATGTGGGGCAGTTCTCTCTTTCAATCACCCGAGGAGTATCAGCTCGGAGCTGATATTGATGAAATTACGAATGTTTATACTCTTGGTGCTACCGCTTTTGCGCTCTTTGGCGAGTATAATCGCACTTGGGACAAATGGCAGCTAAGCGACGAGCTGTTTGAGACCGCCGTGAGAGCAGTGGGCGATAACCGTGTAAATCGTCAGCAATCAATCAAACAGTTTACAGAAGAACGGAAGGCTGTATTATAATGAAAGCCATCGCATTTTGCGGGCTTGCGTGTTGCATATGGCTCCCTGCAAGAACGCTAAGTACAAACTACAAGTTTGTGCGAGAGGTGTACTTCGCTCTCAAATGTCGAGGGACTTTACCTGCTGAAAAAATAGTTTGATATTCGAATGAATAGTTTCCTTTGTTTCAGCCCGTAAGGGCAAAAACAAGAGGAATTACATAATATTTAAACATTTTGGTATCAAATAACGCTTAATAATACAATCATTCTTTATCTTGCAAAGAAACCATAAATTAATATGATGAGCACGTAACCTACAGGAAGGCATTTGCTATGTTTACAAATCAAGATATTATAAAGATTGCAATGAAACAATCTGCATTAGATATAAACTGCTTGGAGGAGGACTTCTTAAAAGAAGATAATGTTGTTGTCCGCTCTGAAGTTGGCGCGTTGGCAAAAAAGTATTATAAGGAACCAGTTGCCTGTAATCTTGTCTCCTATGGGAATAACATAGTGGCTTCTGTTAGAGATGAATATAGGGCCATTGTGAAAGCGTATATTGATAAGTTTGAATTTTATCACTGTTTTGAAACTCCCAATCTGCACTGGCTTGAGAGCAGATTATATAAATATGAGCAGAAAATTTGCTTTATGGCAGAATACTTTTTGCCAGATATGAAAAGACTTCAGCCTTTATCCAGTGAGTATGAGATTAGATTTATGACGCCGGAAAATTTAGTTGATTTGTATTTACCTGAATGGAGCAATGCTTTATGTGAAAAAAGAAAAGAGTTAGATGTCCTTGGCATTGGGGCATATGAAAAGGGCAAACTGATTGGTCTGGCGGGCTGTTCTGCTGATTGCGAAGATATGTGGCAGATAGGTGTTGATGTATTGCCCGCATATCGCAAGAAAGGAATTGCTGCCACATTGACAAGTAATTTAGCCATGGAAATTCTTGAAAGAAATAAAGTTCCTTTTTACTGTTGTGCATGGTCCAATATACGGTCAGCGAGAAATGCAATTAAAAGCGGTTTTTCTCCAGCATGGGTGGAGATGACCGTGAAACCTAAAGTGCTAGTCGACGAAATGAATCAATAAATTTTCATTTGCCAGGGCAATTATGAGCAGATAGCCCGCCCGTTCCTATTGTGCGGCGATTAAAATACTTATAAGAGGCTATACGGCTTACAATCATCTGTAGTAATCAAAAAAGTGCTTGACAAAATGGACTGGATCAGGTATATTTATCTACGGTTCCTTGGTCAAGCGGTCAAGACGCCGCCCTCTCACGGCGGAAACAGGGGTTCGATTCCCCTAGGAACTGCTAAATTATTATATTGACTTAGTTTAGGCCGTCATATAGATGCCCTTCCGTTTTATCGGAGGGGCTTTTATAATATAGGAATTCACATACTGCGGCGGTGCCAAAATGAGTACGCCCCTCATAGGTGTAGGGGGAGTTGAAGTGGATTTGCCACTTTATTTTTTTCCTCTATTCACAGAGATTAAAGAAAAAAGGCATAGTTCTTTTTTCCTACTGTTTAATAGGTATTATATAATCTATGGTCACCTTCTTATATCAGAGAAGTTAAGCGGCGGATAAATAAAAAAGTATCCCGCTCGCGGGATTCCCCGCCTGCGGCGTGTCGTTTTAGCGACGTGATTCCTTACGCCGCAGTGCGATCCCCCGGAGGGTTTTATTGCATAGGGAACGCGGTTTCTTATGCAAGAACAAAGAGTCCGGCCCGCCGGACTCTCGCGCCGGAGCGCAGCCGCTTCAGCGGCCATATTTCCTTAGCGCGTAGTGCGCATCCCCCCGGAGGGTTTTGTTACATAGGGAACGCAGTTTCCTATGTAATAAAAAAACCGATATCATAAGATACCGGTTTGTACAGTTCCTAGGGGAATCGAACCCCTGTTTCCGCCGTGAGAGGGCGGCGTCTTGACCGCTTGACCAAGGAACCGTAAATCAGTATAAAGGACAGGCATGGAATTGTCAAGTACCAATTTGCTAAAACATTAAATTTTTTTCTAAGAAATTGCCAAGAAAAGTCAGATTATCGCAAGGGCATACTGGAATACCGCCATGAATTATGATAGAATAGGAGAATAACCGAATTAAGAGGAGGATATAACCATGGGATTAAGGATTTATCAGACGAAAGATTATCAGGCAATGAGCCGTAAAGCAGCCAATATTATTTCAGCTCAGGTGATTCTGAAGCCGGAGTGCGTTCTGGGGCTGGCAACAGGCTCTACGCCGGTTGGGGCGTATCAGCAGCTGGTGGACTGGTATCAAAAAGGAGACCTGGATTTTTCAGGGGTGACTACCGTGAACCTGGATGAATACAAGGGCCTGGACGGAAAGAACAGCCAGAGCTACAGATATTTTATGAACTATAATTTATTTGACCATGTAAATGTGGATAAATCCCGTACCTTTGTGCCCAACGGCCTGGAGGAGGACGGGGAAAAGGAATGCGCCCGCTACGACCAGGTGGTTGCGGCTACCGGAGGGGTGGATCTTCAGCTGCTGGGGCTGGGGCGCAACGGCCATATCGGATTTAATGAACCCTGTGATGAATTTAAAAAAGGTACGCACCTGGTGGCGCTGAGCCAGAACACGATTGACGCGAACTCCCGGTTTTTTGACTCAATAGATGAGGTGCCGAAATTTGCTTATACCATGGGAATCCGCACCATCATGCAGGCCAGAAAAATTTTAATGGTAGTCAGCGGGGAGGATAAGGCAGAGGCTGTGCGCAAGTCATTTTTCGGACCTTGTACGCCGGAGGTGCCTGCTTCTATACTGCAGATGCATCCGGATGTGATTCTGGTGGCAGATGAGGCGGCGCTGTCACAGATTGCAGACAAGATCTGAGGAGGCAGTCATGATACTGAAAAATGTGCTCTGCTACGGAGAGGACGGACAGTTCCATGCAGGTGAACTGTATGTAAAGAACGGCATGTTTGTAAAACAGCCGGAGCCGGGAGATGAAGTGGTGGACGGCAGAGGCGCTTATGCCATTCCAGGACTGACAGATATTCATTTCCACGGCTGCGTGGGCCATGACTTTTGCGACGGGACGAAAGAGGCAGTCAATGCCATAGCAGAATATGAGGCGGCCTGCGGCGTGACCCAGATTTGCCCGGCGACGATGACGCTGCCGGAAGAAGTTCTGGAACAGGTGTGCCGGACGGCGGAGGGATTCAGACGGGAACAGGGGATTCTGGCGGACGGAAGAGCCGACAGGCTGGCAAAAGGAGCTGGAGCGCCGGAAGCCGGGGGCCGCGCGGTGCTCTGCGGCATCAATATGGAAGGGCCCTTTGTTTCCAAAGAAAAGAAAGGCGCGCAGAATGAGGCCTATATCCGCAGGCCGGATGCAGGGATGTTTTCCCGCCTTCAGAAGGCTTCGGGCGGAATGATGCGCCTGGTAGCCCTGGCGCCGGAGATTGAGGGCGCAATGGAATTTATTGACTCTGTAAAAGATGAAACCATTGTTTCCCTGGCGCATACGGCGGCGGACTATGAGACCGCTTCTGCCGCGCTGCGCCGTGGAGCCTGCCATGTGACCCATCTCTACAATGCCATGCTCCCGTTTTCTCACCGGGCTCCCGGCGTGGTGGGCGCCGCCTTTGACGCGCCGGACTGTATGCCGGAACTGATCTGCGACGGGATTCATGTGGCTCCCAGCATGGTGCGGGCTACTTTTGCCATGTTCGGCAGGGAAAGGGTAATCCTGATCAGCGACAGCATGATGGCTGCAGGAATGCCGGACGGAGAATATTCTTTGGGAGGCCAGGCGGTGACTGTGACAGGAAACAGGGCGGAGCTGAAGGACGGGACTATAGCCGGGTCTGCCACAAACCTGACGGACTGCATGCGCAGCGCCGTGGGCATGGGGATTCCTCTGGAAACTGCGGTATGGTGCGCGGCGGTGAATCCCGCGAAATGCATTGGAATCGACGGCTGGTGCGGGAGTCTGACGCCCGGAAAACTGGCGAACTTTGTGCTGCTGAATCCGGAAAATTTGGATACAGAAGCGGTATATGTGACAGGCAGGAAAGTTGACAGGATGAGGTAAGGAAAGCAAGGAAGGTGCTGCATGAGCGATCAGAAAAAAGAAAAAGAGTATCTGGAGGTGAAAGGAGATTTTAAAATGCGGCGGCTGGACGGCGGAGACCTGGAACAGTTTAACGCGCTTCTGCGCTATGCTTTTCAGGTAACTGCCGATGAGCTGGTGAAATCAGGGTGGACGGAAAATGAAATGATGTATGCGAAGATGCCGGTTCTTCAGTCGTCTTACGTGCTGGGGTGGTTCTATCATGAGAAGCTGGCTTCCATGATTGTGGTCTATCCCATGCAGGTAAATGTCCATGATACGCTGATGGACATGGGCGGCGTCACTGGGGTGGCGACCTATCCGGAATATGTGGGCCGCGGGCTGATCAGCTCTTTACTTTTGCGGGTGCTGGCCCATATGAAAGAAAGCGGGCAGAAGCTTTCCTTTCTGTATCCTTACTTTATTCCCTTGTATCGGAAATTTGGCTGGGAAATTGTGTCAGATAAGATTACTTTTACCATTAAGGACTCCCAGCTCCCCAGGGCTGTGCCCGTGCCTGGAATGATGGAACGGGTGGATACTGACAGTGAGGATCTGAAGAATGTGTATGATTATTTTTCCGCCCAGAGCCACGGAGCGCTGGTCCGCAATGAGCTGGAGTGGGAAGAATACTGGCGCTGGGACAGCGATGATGTGATTGCTGCCATATATTACAATGAAAAACACAAGCCTTTAGGATATGTGGTCTATTATTTGAAAAATGAGGTATTCCAGGTCAAAGAACTTGTGACGCTGAATGCTGAGGCGCGGCATGGGATCTGGAATTATATCAGCGCGCATAAATCCATGCTGAATACCGTTACCGGCTCTAATTATTCCGGAGAACCCATGGCATTTGCTTTTGAGGACAGCGAGATGGTGGAGAACATCGAACCCTATATCATGGCCCGCATTGTGGATGTAAAAACCTTTATGGAAGAATATCCTTTTCAGGAACAGCCTGATTTCAAGGTGCATTTCCGAATCCGCGACGCTGCGGCGCCATGGAATAATGGAGACTTTGTGGTATATTGGCAGGAGGGGGAAACAGTCTGCGAGCAGATTGAAGACGCGCCGTATGTGAACCTGGTGGAGCTGGATATACGGACGCTGACTACCATGATGATGGGCTATAAACGTCCCGGATACCTCTATGAGCATGAATATCTGGAAACGGAATATTATATGGTGCAGGTGCTGGAAAAACTGATTCCAGTTGGAAAGCCTTACTTTTCTGATTATTTCTGATCAAAGTCCCACAGCTTGACATTTTTAATTTTTTCCTATATGATGTTTCCAGAATAAAGGAAGCGGCAGGGTCAGAGTAGGCGAGAGCACCTGGCCCTGCAGTTTTGTTGTTTCATAAGTCCGCAATCGGGCTTTATGTTTTGCATGGAAACTATGGACTCAGGAGGTATCTATGGCAGCATCTTATAATGCAGAGAGTATCACGGTGCTGGAAGGCCTGGAAGCAGTGAGAAAACGCCCCGGTATGTATATCGGCAGTGTTTCCACTTCAGGCCTGAATCATCTGGTTTATGAAATTGTTGACAATGCGGTAGACGAGCATCTTGCCGGGGCATGCAGCCGTATTCAGGTGACGCTGGAAACAGACGGCTCTGTGACCGTGTCGGACAACGGCCGCGGAATCCCTGTGGACAGACACCAGAAAGGCGTTTCTGCGGAGAGAGTGGTGTTTACCACCCTGCATGCGGGAGGAAAATTTGACAATAAGGCATATAAAACCAGCGGAGGTCTGCACGGCGTAGGGTCTTCCGTAGTCAATGCGCTGTCAGAATATCTGGAAATTAAAGTATGCAAGGACGGATATATCCATTATGACAGCTATGAACGAGGCGTTCCCACAGCAGAATTGAAGGATGGATTGCTGCCCAGGATCGGCAGGACGAAAGAGACAGGCACCACCATCACCTTCAAGCCGGACGCAGAGATTTTTGAAAAAACTCATTTCAACGCGTCTGCAATTAAAAGCCGCCTGCATGAAACCGCCTACCTGAATCCCGGGCTGACCATTGCTTTTTCCGATCAAAGAGAAGGGGAAAAAGAAGAGGTGGTATTCCATGAAACAGAAGGAATCAGCGCATATATCCGGGAGCTGAACAGAGGAAAAACACCGGTGCATGATATCATTCTGTATCAGGGCAGGAACGAAGATATAGAGGTGGAAGTAGCGTTCCAGTTTGTGGAAACCTTTGAAGAGCGCATATTGGGATACTGTAATAATATCTATACCTCGGACGGCGGAACGCATTTGACTGGTTTCAAAACGAAATTCACTCAGATTATCAATTCCTATGCCAGAGAACTGGGGATTTTAAAAGAGAAGGACGCAAACTTTACCGGCGCGGACACCCGCTGCGGGCTGACTGCCATTGTGGTGATCCGCCATCCGGACCCGATTTTTGAGGGGCAGACCAAAACAAAGCTGGGAAGCGCGGATGCGGCGAAGGCAGCAGCCGGAGTGACAGGAGAACAGCTGGAACTGTATTTTGACAAAAACCTGGAAACACTGAAAAATATTATCGGCTGCGCGGAAAAATCGGCCAGAATCCGTAAGGCTGAAGAAAAGGTGAAATCCAATCTTTTATCCAGGCCCAAGTTTTCATTTGACGGAAATGGCAAGCTGGCCAACTGTGAAAGCAGGGATGCTTCAAAATGTGAAATTTTTATTGTAGAGGGAGATTCCGCAGGCGGTTCTGCCAAGACAGCCAGAAACAGGAAATACCAGGCGATTCTTCCGATCCGGGGAAAAATTCTGAATGTGGAGAAGGCGACCATGGACAAGGTGCTGGCCAATGCGGAAATCAAGTCCATGGTGCAGGCATTTGGCTGCGGATTCTCTGAAGGATATGGAAATGATTTTGATATCACCAAACTGCGGTATGACAAAATTATTATTATGACGGATGCCGATGTGGACGGCGCTCATATCAGCACGCTGCTCCTCACCTTTTTCTATCGCTTCATGCCGGAGCTGATCACGGAAGGGCATGTATACCTGGCTATGCCGCCCTTGTATAAAACAGTGCCCTCCAGAGGAGAGGGAGAATACCTCTATGATGATATCGCTCTGGAAAAATACAGGAAGACGCACAAAAATTTTACGCTGCAGCGCTATAAGGGGCTGGGAGAAATGGACGCGGACCAGCTCTGGGAGACCACGCTGGACCCGGAGACCCGAAATCTGAAAAGAGTAGAAATTGAAGACGCGCGGATGGCCAATGAAGTGACGGAAGTATTGATGGGCAGCGATGTGGAACCGAGGAGAGTCTTTATATATGAACATGCCCGGGAAGCGGAACTGGACATCTGAGCACAAGGAGACAGAGTAGAGTATGGCAGAATCAATTACGACAACAGAATTTTCTTCTGAAATGCAGCAGGCATATATTAACTATTCCATGTCTGTGATCATGGCCAGGGCGGTGCCGGATATCCGGGACGGGCTTAAACCGGTACAGCGCCGCGTGCTGTTTGCGATGAATGAACTGGGGCTGAACGCGGACAAGCCTCACAGAAAATCAGCGCGTATTGTGGGAGATGCCATGGGTAAATACCATCCCCACGGAGACAGTTCCATCTATGACGCGCTGGTGGTGATGTCCCAGGATTTCAAGAAGGGCATGGCGCTGGTGGATGGGCACGGCAATTTTGGATCCATAGAAGGAGACGGGGCCGCGGCGATGCGTTATACAGAGGCGCGGCTGAAAAAATTCACCCAGGAAGTCTATCTGGCAGACCTGGATAAAGATGTAGTGGATTTTAAACCGAATTTTGATGAGACAGAAGAAGAACCTGAAGTATTGCCGGTCCGCGTCCCCAACTTCCTGGTCAACGGTTCAGAGGGCATTGCCGTGGGCATGACCACTTCTGTGCCAACCCATAATCTGGGCGAAGTGATCGACGGCGTGAAACTGCTGATCGACAATCCGGCAGCTACCACAGAAGATCTGATGGCGGTGATCCAGGGGCCGGATTTTCCCACCGGAGGAATCGTTATCAATAAATCCGATCTGAAAGAGATTTATGAATCCGGCAGAGGGCGCATCAAAGTCAGGGGAAAAGCCGAAATTCAGAGAGGAACGCGCAGAACAGACAAGGATCAGATTGTGATTACAGAGATTCCTTACACCATGGTAGGCGCGAATATCAGCAAGTTTCTTTCAGACGTGGCGGCTTTGGTGGAAAATAAAAAACTGCCGGATATTCTGGATATTTCCAATCAGTCCTCCAAGGAGGGGATCAGGATTGTGCTGGAGCTGCGCAAAGGGGCGGACGCGGAGCGGATTCTTCAGGCTTTGTATAAGAAGACAAAGCTGGAGGATACCTTCGGAGTCAATATGCTGGCCATCGCGGGGGGCAAGCCTGAAACTCTGAGCCTGAAGCGGGTGCTGGAGGAGCATGTACAGTTCCAGATGGAAGTCAACACCCGGAAATACAGAACGCTGCTGAAAAAGGAAACAGCCCGTAAGGAAATACAGGAAGGACTGATCCGGGCAGTGGATATCATAGACCTGATCATTGAGATCATCCGCGGCAGCAAAACACTGAAAACTGCAAAAAACTGCCTGATAACTGGAGAGACTCAGGGCATCACCTTCCGTCATAAGACCAGTGAGCAGCAGGCCAGAAAACTCTGCTTTACTGAAGCGCAGGCTACCGCAATTCTGGAACTGCGCCTGTCAAAACTGATTGGTCTGGAAATCCTGGCGCTGGAAAAAGAGCATGGGGAGACAGTAAAGAAAATTGCCCGGTATGAAAAACTTCTGGGCAGCCGCCGGGCAATGCTGGACGCCATCAAGGGGGATCTGGACCATATCAAGAAAGAATACGGCCTGCCCAGGAAAACCCAAATACTGGACGCCCAGTCAGCAGTATATGAAGAAGAGCCTGAGAAAGAGGTGCCTGCAGTATTTTTAATGAACCGTTTCGGGTATGTGAAAACCATGGAAGAAAGCCTTTTTCAGAAGAACGAAGAGTCCGTGATGGCGGAACATAAACTGGCCCTGCCCTGCATGAGCACCGGTAAAATCTGCCTCTTCACAGGTCAGGGGAACCTGCATCAGATTAAAGTGCAGGACATTCCCTCGGGGAAACCAAAGGATAAAGGCGTGCCTATAGAAAATATCAGCAATTTTAACGGGGAGAATGAAAGCGGTTTGCTTTTTACCACCTCAGAAGCTATGAGCGGAAGAAAACTTTTATTTGCAACAAAGCGGGGGCTGGTGAAGATTGTGGACGCTTCCGAGTTTGAAACGATTAAAAAGACGATTGCTTCCACGAAATTGGGAGAGGGTGACGAGCTGGTCTCTGTGGAATTTCTGGAAAAATCAGAACTGATCCTGGTTTCTCAGGATAAGACCTATCTTCGGTTTGCGGCAGAAGAGATACCGGAAATGAAGAAGGCATCCGCGGGCGTGCGGGGAATGAAGCTGGCCGAAGGTGATGCAGTCTGCCAGATCATTCAGGCCGATCCGGGAGAATCGGTGAAAATTAAGCTGGGCAGCAGGCGGTATGGGCTGGATAAGCTGAAAAAGAGAGACGCGCGGCCGGAGAAAATTATTAAATAGTACATTATGGAAAAAATGCTTGCAATCCAATCATTGGTGTGCTATACTATACAAGACTAGAGTATTAAGATATAAGAGTGGGCGTAAGCCCACTCTTTCTATGTGATATGGGAAAATTCTTTGAATTCTGCTGTATTGCAGAAAGCTCCGGAGAAAAACGCTCAGTGTTCCGGGGCACATGAAGGTGGTGAAGAAATGAGCAAAAGAGAGAGTTATGAACAGCAGGCAGAAGCGCTGGTCCTGCCGATTATAGAACAAAATGGATTTGAACTGGTGGATGTGGAATATGTCAAGGAAGGCGGTTCTTGGTATCTTCGCGCGTATATCGACAAGCCGGGCGGCATCACAGTAGACGACTGCGAGATCGTGAGCCGTGCCTTTGGCGATCTGTTGGATGAAAAGGATTTTATTGAAGACAGCTATATTCTGGAGGTGAGTTCTCCGGGTCTGGGCCGGCCTCTGAAAAAGGATAAGGACTTTGACAGGAACATGGGCAGCGAGGTGGAAATCCGGCTGTATAAGGCACAGAATGGGAGTAAGGAATTCACGGGGATTCTGAAGGCGTATGATAAATCCGCCGTAACCATTGACACAGGAAACGAGGAACTGACAATCGAACGGACTGCCATTGCGCTGATCCGTCAGGCACTTGATTTTTAACATTAGGAGGATAAGAGAAAAATGAATAAGGAACTGTTGGAAGCGCTGAATGTTCTGGAGAAAGAAAAAGATATCAGCAAAGAGACACTGCTGGAAGCCATCGAGAACTCCCTTTTGACAGCTTGCAAGAACCATTTTGGAAAAGTTGATAATATTAAGATCAATATGAACCATGAAACCTGCGATTATGAGCTGTACGCGGAGAAAGAAGTTGTGGAAGAAGTAGAAGATCCGATGCTGCAGATTACGCTGGAAAAGGCCAGAGAGTTGAATCCTAAATATTGCCTGGGGGATATGGTGCATGTGGAGATCAAGTCCAAGGAGTTCGGCAGAATTGCCACAACAAACGCTAAAAATGTAATCCTTCAAAAAATCCGTGAAGAAGAGCGCAAAGTTTTGTACGACCAGTACTACAGCCTGGAAAAGGAGGTTGTGACAGGCGTGGTGCAGCGCTATTTTGGCCGCAATGTCAGTATCAACCTGGGTAAGGTTGACGCAGTGCTGAAGGATACGGAACAGGTAAAGGGCGAGCATTTTGAACCCACAGAGCGTATCAAGGTCTATATCCTGGAGGTAAAGGATACCACGAAGGGGCCCAGGATCATGGTATCCAGGACTCATCCTGAACTGGTAAAGCGTCTGTTTGAAGCCGAGGTTACAGAGGTGAAGGACGGAACTGTGGAAATTAAAGCCATCAGCCGTGAAGCCGGGTCCAGAACCAAGATTGCCGTCGCTTCCAATGATCCCAATGTGGATGCGGTAGGCGCATGTGTCGGAGTGAACGGAGCCCGCGTCAATGCCATCGTGGATGAGCTGCGCGGCGAGAAAATTGATATTATCAACTGGAATGACAATCCTGCGCTGCTGATTGAGAATGCCCTGAGCCCTGCGAAAGTGATTTCTGTATGGGCTGATGAAGATGAGAGGACAGCTCAGGTGATTGTACCGGACTATCAGCTGTCTCTGGCGATCGGCAAAGAAGGGCAGAATGCCCGCCTGGCAGCCCGCCTGACAGGTTATAAAATTGATATTAAGAGCGAAAGCCAGGCTCGGGAGCTGGGGCTGTTTGATGAGATCATTTATGAGGAAGACGATCAGGAATATGTTGGTTATTATGAGGCTGAGGACGGATATGAGGAAGAGGCCGGGGAGCCGGAACAGGAATAAATGATGAAAAAAGTACCATTGAGGCAGTGCGTGGGATGCCGGGAAATGAAAAGCAAAAAAGAACTGGTCCGCATCCTGAAAACCACAGAGGATGAGCTGATGATAGATGCCACAGGCAAAAAAAACGGCCGGGGCGCATATATCTGCAGAAGTATGGAATGCCTGGAAAAAGCGCAGAAATCCAAAGGCCTTGAGAGATCTTTGAAAATGCCGGTGCCCCAGGATGTATACGAGACCCTTAGAAAGGAGCTGGCTGAACTTGGGACAGAACAGTAAGGCGCTTGGACTGCTGGGCCTGGCTGAACGGGCCGGTAAAGTAGCCAGCGGAGAGTTTTCCACGGAAAAAATGATAAGGGCTGGGCGCGCGCGTCTGGTGATCGTAGCGGAAACGGCTTCGGATAACACGAAGAAATTGTTCACGGATAAATGCGCTTATTATAAAGTGCCTGTTGTTATTTGTTTCGATAAGGAAACGCTGGGCCGCGCCATTGGTAAGGAAATGCGGGCGTCTGCAGCTGTTCTGGATGAAGGGTTTGCACAGGCTGTTTTAAAGAAGCTGAAAGATGAGCAGTAAAACGGAGGTAGTGAGAATTGTCAAAAATGAGAGTGCATGAGCTGGCAAAAGAGCTTGGCAAAAGCAATAAAGAACTGATGGAAATTCTGAAGAGTAAAAATATTGAGGTTCAGAGTCAGCTGGCAGGGCTGACAGAGGAACAGGTGTCGGTGGCCCGCGCCGCTGCGAGAGCCGGAAAACCTGCGCCGGCAGCCCAGGAGAAGAAAGCTGCGGTTGAAAAGACAGCCAGTCCCGCGTCCGGGGATGCGAAGGAACCTTCTCAGGAGATTCCAAAGAAAAAGCGGTTTGCTGCGGTATTTCGTCCGCAGAACGGTTCTCAGCCTGTGCGCAGCGGTCAGGGTGACCGTAAGCCGGCTGGGAAGAAGCCCCCGGTGAAACCGGCGGAAGAAAAAGCAGCGGCGCCGGCTGCTAAGCCTTCAGAGGTGAAAGAAAAAGTATTAGAGGCGCAGATGGTAAAGCCAGTGGAGACGAAAGAAAAAGTGATGGAAGTAAAAACAGAGAAACCGGCAGAAGCAGTGCAGAAGCCTGTAGAAAATGAAAAGGCGCCGGTTCCGTCCAAAGAAAACAGACCGCAGGATGAAAATCGCAGAGAAAACCAGAACCGCGACAGCCAGAATCGCAGCGGCCAGCAGAGAACCGGGAGCTACGGAAACCGTGACGGTCAGAGCAGAGACGGCCAGCAGAGAACCGGAGGCTATGGGAACCGCGACGGCCAGCAGAGAACCGGGAGTTACGGAAACCGCGACGGCCAGGGCAGAGACGGCCAGCAGAGAACCGGTGGTTACGGGAACCGCGACGGTCAGAGCAGAGACGGCCAGCAGAGAACCGGTGGTTACGGGAACCGCGACGGTCAGAGCAGAGACGGCCAGCAGAGAACCGGGAGCTACGGAAACCGCGACGGCCAGAGCAGAGACGGCCAGCAGAGAACCGGCAGTTATGGGAATCGCGACGGCCAACAGAGAACCGGCAGCTATGGAAACCGTGACGGTCAGAGCAGAGACGGCCAGCAGAGAACCGGCAGCTATGGGAACCGCGACGGCCAGAATCGTCCCGGTGGCTATGGAAACCGCGACGGCCAGAATCGTCCCGGTGGTTACGGAAACAGAGACGGCCAGAGTCGTCCCGGGGGCTATGGGAACCGCGACGGTCAGAATCGTCCCGGTGGTTACGGAAACAGAGACGGCCAGAATCGTCCCGGTGGTTACGGAAACAGAGACGGCCAGAGTCGTCCCGGCGGCTATGGGAACCGCGATGGTCAGAGTCGTCCCGGGGGCTATGGAAACAGAGACGGTCAGAATCGTCCTGGGGGCTATGGAAACAGAGACGGTCAGAACCGTCCTGGCCAGAACCGTGACGGCGGCAGGCCGCGCACCGGCGAAACCCTCACTCCTGTAGTGGCAAAAAATACAGAGACGAGAGGCGGAAAGCCGGTTAATAAAAAAGAGCGCGAAATGCGTGAAAAGAGCAAGCAGTATGGAGACAGTGGTAAGAAATTCCAGGAAAATACCAGGAATCTGAAGATAAAAGCTCCTGCAGTGCAGAGGCAGGAGAAAAAGGAAGAAGAAACAATCCGTACGCTGGTGCTTCCTGAAATCCTTACAATTAAGGAATTGGCGGATAAGATGAAGCAGCAGCCTTCCGCCCTGGTAAAGAAGTTATTTTTACAGGGAAAAATGGTTACAATTAATTCAGAGATCGACTACGATACGGCAGAGGAGATCGCTCTTGACTTCAACTGTATTTGTGAGAAAGAAGTGAAGGTGGATGTAATCGAAGAGCTGCTGAAGGATGTGGAAGATTCCAAAGATTCTCTGACACCCAGACCGCCGGTGGTCTGTGTTATGGGCCATGTGGATCACGGCAAAACCTCTCTGCTGGATGCTATCCGTCAGACCCATGTGATTGATAAAGAGGCAGGCGGAATTACCCAGCATATCGGTGCATATATGGTTACAGCCCACGGACAGAAAGTGACCTTCCTGGATACGCCCGGCCACGAAGCCTTTACAGCCATGCGTATGCGCGGCGCTCAGTCCACTGATATTGCGATTCTGGTAGTAGCTGCAGACGACGGCGTGATGCCCCAGACAGTGGAGGCGATTAATCATGCCAAGGCGGCCGGAGTGGAGATCATTGTGGCTGTCAACAAGATTGATAAGCCCAGTGCAAATGTGGACAGAGTAAAGCAGGAAATGTCTGAATATGAATTGATTCCTGAGGATTGGGGCGGAGATACAATTTTCGTGCCGGTATCCGCAAAAACCGGAGAAGGTTTGGAAAACTTGCTGGATATGATCCTTCTGGTGGCAGAGGTCAAGGAATTGAAAGCAAATCCGGACCGTACGGCGAGAGGCCTGGTGCTGGAGGCTCAGCTGGATAAGGGACGGGGCCCTGTGGCAACCGTGCTGGTTCAGAAGGGTACCCTCCATGTGGGAGATTCCATTGCTGCGGGTTCCTGCTACGGAAAAGTCCGCGCAATGATCGACGATAAGGGCAGAAGAATTAAAGAAGCATCCCCTTCCGTGCCGGTAGAAATCCTGGGCCTTAACGATGTGCCCAATGCAGGCGAGATTTTTGTCTGCACGCCCACTGAGAAAGAGGCCAGAAGTTTTGCGGAAACCTTCATTTCAGAAGGACGTGAAAAGCTGATAGAGGATACAAAAGCGAAGATGAGCCTGGACGATCTGTTCTCTCAGATCAAGGCAGGCAATGTGAAAGAACTGAATATCATTATTAAAGCAGATGTACAGGGCTCTGTAGAGGCAGTGAAGCAGTCTCTGGTGAAGCTGTCCAATGAAGAAGTAGTGGTGAAAGTGATCCACGGCGGTGTTGGCGCAATCAACGAATCTGACGTGACTCTGGCGGCAACTTCCAACGCGATTATTATCGGCTTCAACGTCCGTCCGGATGTTACAGCAAAATCCGTGGCAGAACGGGAAAAGGTGGATATGCGCCTGTACCGTGTAATATATCAGGCTATTGAAGATGTTGAGGCTGCGATGAAGGGTATGCTGGATCCTGTCTTTGAAGAAAAGGTTCTGGGCCATGCGGTGGTCCGCCAGACCTTTAAAGCGTCCGGTGTGGGAACGATTGCCGGTTCCTATGTCACAGACGGTGTGTTCCAGAGAAACTGCAGCTGCCGGATTACCAGAGACGGCGTGCAGATCTTTGAGGGCGCGCTTGCATCGCTGAAGCGTTTCAAAGATGATGTGAAGGAAGTGAAGGAAGGCTACGAGTGCGGCCTGGTGTTTGAGAAATTCAACGATATTAAAGAAGAAGATATCGTCGAAGCATACACCATGGTAGAGGTGCCGCGCTGAGCAGCTTCCAAAGGTGAGTAAATGAGAAAAAACAGTATTAAAAATACAAGGATCAATGCGGAAGTGCAGAAAGAACTGAGCAATATTATCCGGAATGAGATTAAAGACCCCAGAATCCATCCGATGACTTCCGTAGTAGCAGCTGAAGTAGCGCCTGACCTGAAATTCTGTAAGGCATATATCAGCGTGCTGGGAGATGAGGAGGCGCAGAAAAGCACCATACAGGGGCTGAAAAACGCGTCTTCCTATATCCGCACTAAACTGGCTCAGAGCGTTAATCTGCGCAATACGCCGCAGATCACCTTTGTGCTGGATCAGTCCATTGAGTATGGCGTGCATATGTCAAAGCTGATCGATGAGGTGACAGCAAAAGACAGGAATGGTGAAAATGAAGATTAAAGATTTAATAGGCAATGCCAAAACCGTGGCGATCATGGGCCATACCAGGCCAGACGGAGACTGCGTGGGTTCCTGTATGGGGCTGTATCATTACCTGAAGGAAAACATGAATTCCGTGCAGGTTACGGTTTATCTGGAAAACTTCCAGGAGCCTCTGCGTTTTATGAAAGACATCAGCCAGGTCCGTTCCGTTTATGACGGAACGGTCTATGACCTGGCCATTGCTCTGGATTCCGGAGACAAAGAACGGATCGGAGCAGGCGCGGAAGCGTTTGCCGCGGCAGGGAGGACTGCCTGCGTGGACCATCACATCAGCAACCCGGGTTATGGAGATATTCATCATGTGGTGCCGGATGCCAGTTCTACGTCTGAAGTGCTGTTTTATATGATGGATTCTGAAAAAATCAGCGCTGATGCCGCGGAGTGCCTCTATACCGGCATCGTGCATGATACCGGAGTGTTCTGTCATTCCAATGTGACAGAGCGGACCATGGAGGCCGCAGGCTGCCTGATCGGAAAAGGGATTCCTTTTTCCACAATAATCAGGGAGACTTTCCAGGAAAAAACATATGTGCAGAATCAAATTACAGGGCGCGCGCTGCTGGAAAGTATTCTGTTTTTAGATAGAAAATGCATCTTTACTTATGTAAGCCGGAAGGAAATGGATTTTTACCAGGTGGAGCCAAAAGATCTGGATGGTATTGTAGACCAGCTCAGGCTGACCTCCGGAGTGGAGTGCGCCATATTCTTATATGAAACCGGGACACAGGAATATAAGGTGAGCATGAGGGCAAATGAAATCGTAGACGTGAGCAAGATTGCCACAGCCTTCGGCGGCGGCGGCCATGTGAGAGCCGCAGGCTGCACCATGCACGGAAGTGTCCATGATGTGGTCAACAATTTATCTGAAAAAATTGAGAAGCAGCTGCTGGACCATGAAAACAGCTGCCGGAGATAAGCGGATGGATGGAATTCTGAATATATATAAAGAAGCAGGATACACCTCCCATGATGTAGTTGCAAAATTAAGAGGAATACTGAAGCAGCGCAGAATCGGACATACCGGTACACTTGATCCGGATGCCGAAGGCGTGCTGCCGGTATGCCTTGGCAGCGCCACAAAGTTATGCGATATGCTGACAGACAGAGATAAAGTATACCGTGCTGTTCTGCTTCTGGGGGTTACGACTGATACCCTGGACACCAGCGGGCGGGTGCTGCATGAATGTCCTGTGAAAGCATCGGCAGACGAGGTGCGCGCTGCTATTTTGCGTTTTGTGGGAGGCTATGATCAGGTCCCCCCAATGTATTCGGCTCTGAAAGTAAATGGAAAAAAACTTTATGAACTGGCCAGGCAGGGAAAAGAAGTGGAGCGGGCCCCCCGCCGGGTGGAAATATACGATATTTGTATAGAAGAAATTTCCTGCCCGCGGGTAGTTATGACTGTTCACTGCGGAAAAGGGACTTATATCAGGGCTCTGTGCCAGGATATTGGAAACAGCTTAGGATGCGGCGGGTGTATGGAGAAGCTGGAGCGGCTGGCTGCCTGTGGATTTACAGCAGACAGCGCTCTGCGCCTCTCAGAAGTGGAACGGCTGCAGTCCGAAGGAAAGCTGGAAAGCCGGCTCATTTCTTCGGATGATATATTAAAAGACCTTCCTGCGCTTCAGACGAATCAGGCTGCGGACAGGCTGGTCCATAACGGAAACCGGCTGGAGGACAGAAATTTTCTGCAGTGCAGGAATCTTTTAGGACAGGCCAGAGTCTATGACAGCGCCGGAACCTTTATGGGAATCTACGGGCGGGAGCTGGAAGAAGATTCCTGGAAGCCTGTGAAAATGTTTTTGGGGAGCTGAAGAGATGAAATGTATTGAAGAAAAAATGTGGTTTCAGGTGGAAAGCAGCGGGACTGCCGTGACCCTGGGTAAATTCGACGGGCTTCACAGGGGGCACCAGATTCTGCTGGATAAAATAGAAGATCAGAAAAAAAATGGATTGGATTCCATGGTTTTTACTTTTGATATGCCCCCCAGCACGCTGATTACCGGAAGGACCAGGCAGCAGCTGAATACCAATGAAGAACGGGCCAGGAGGCTGGAACGGCAGGGGCTGGATTATCTGATTGTCTACCCATTTAATGACCAGGTCTGCCATATGGAGCCAGAAGGCTTTGTGGAGCAGATTCTCTGCGGCTGCTGTCATGCGTCTTACCTGGCGGTCGGCACAGATTTCCGTTTTGGATACCGGCGCAGCGGAGATGCGGAACTGCTTTTAAGGTTGGCCTCAAAATACGGCTATGAATGTGAAGTGGTGGAAAAAGCCATGGATGGGAACCGCGCCATCAGCAGCACCTATATCCGGGAAGAACTTGCGGCCGGTCATATGGAAAAAGTCAATGCCCTGCTGGGATACCCGTTTACTGTATCAGGAAGAGTGATCCATGGCGCTCAGCTGGGGAGACAGTGGGGAATGCCCACCCTCAATCTGCAGCCGGATCCTTATAAACAACTGCCGCCGGGCGGTGTTTATTGTTCCTGTACCATAGTGGACGGAGTAGTACGCCCGGGAATCACGAACATTGGATATAAACCGACGGTAAGCGATGCGGGGATCAGGGGAGTGGAATCCTATCTGTTTGATTTTGACGGGGACCTGTACGGCAAAGATGTAGAAGTGATGCTGCTATCCCATGTCAGGCCGGAACATCGTTTTGAATCTGTGGACCTTCTGAAAAAACAGATCGCCTCCGACATTGCCTTTGGCAAGGAATATTTTAAAAAATATCCTGTTAAATCTTTACAAAAATGTTACGAAATTATTTAAAAAGGGGTTGACAATGTAAAACCTCCTTGTTATAATTCATTTGTAACATTTATGTAACAAATGTACGCAAGATGAACAAGAGAGGTTTTAAAATGAAAAAATCAGTAAAGAGGATAGGATATATTGCAGCATGTACGATCCTTGTGGCAGGGATCGGGATTGCTTCCCAGGCAGCCGGAAAGTCCGACGCAGTATCCGGAGCTCCCGTGGCCGGTATGGCTGTTTCTCTGTCTGATTATTATACTGCGGTAGCGAATGGAATTGCTTCCAAATCAGTGACAGAGTCCATTAACAGCATGCTGAAAAACAGCCGGTCCAATATAATGGTGCTGTCCAATGAGGACGCCGGCACCACTGAGGCAGAGACAGAGAAAGCAACCGAGCCGGCAGCTGAAGAGCCGGCTTATAAGACTGATAAGAAAGCCAGCGTTTTAACCCAGTATTATAATCTCGGTGTGGCCATGCCTACGAATGGTTACTTAAATATCCGTGAAGAGCCCAGCACTGATTCCAAAGTAATCGGCCGTATGAGCAAGTACGCCGGCATGGAAGTGATTGTGGATACGGGCACAGGCTGGTATCAGATCGCATCTGGTCCTGTTGTGGGATATGTGGCAAAAGAATACATAGTTACAAAGGAAGAAGCAGAAGAGATCGCTGTGGAAAAGGCATATTTTGCCGCAAAGGTCCGTGTGGACGGGTTGAATTTCCGCGAGGGGATGAGCACTGATTCTCAGGTTCTGACTCAGCTGAGCAATAAAGAAAAGTATGAAGCCAATGCCGTATACGGCGATTGGGTAGAATTGAATATTCAGGGTTCCATCGGTTATGTAAGTCTTGACTGCGTGACGGTAGACTATTTCCTGGAAGATGCTGTGACTTTTACAGAGCTGACTGATTTAGGCGCTGCAGATGGCGGTGCGGTTCAGCCCACTCAGGCGGCGGCCGGCGGCCAGGCTGCTCAGGGTGGAAATACTCAAAATCAGGGAGCGACCCAGGCTCCGGCCCCTACCCAGGGAGCGACTCAGGCTCCTACCCAGGCGCCCACACAGCCTCCGGCTAATAATACTTCACTGAGGCAGCAGATTGTAAATTTTGCCGTGCAGTGGCAGAATCCTAATGGCTACCAGTGGGGCGGTACAGTTCTTGGACAGGGAGTTGACTGTTCCGGCTTTACCATGGCGGTAATGGCTAAATTTGGCATCAGTCTGCCTCATAGTTCTTCCGCGCAGGCCGGCTACGGCAGAAGGATCGACCCTTCTCAGGCACAGCCTGGGGATCTGTTGTTCTATAGCAATATTGGCGGACCGATTAATCATGTGGCAATTTATATCGGCAATGGTCAGATTATTCACGCCGCTTCCGAGAGATCCGGTATTCTGATTTCCAGCTGGCATTATAATACTCCCGTTGCTTGCGTAAGCCTGGTTGGCTAAATCATAAAATTAAAATGAAAGGGAAATGTGCTCAGCATGTTTCCCTTTTTTGCTGCATAGGGAATGCAGTTTCCTATGCAGCAAAAACCTCTGGGGGATGCGCCCTCCGCCGAATGGCAGACAGCCGCAATGCAGCGTTCCGGTGGCGTCAGTGTGTGAAAGCCTGAAAAAATTGAAATTTCATTGGAAAAATAGTTGACAAGCACCAGATAATATGATAATATATCATTCGTTGCAAGCGCAGCAGAATGTGTGCGTAGCTCAGCTGGATAGAGCGTCTGACTACGGATCAGAAGGCCGGGAGTTCGAATCTTCTCGCACACGCGTCAGGAACCCTTGAGGAATCAGGGGTTCTTTTTTTGCTGGAAATAAATGAGGTTTTGCGGTATACTGAAAAAGATGATGTTATGTTGCTTGCGGATTTTGGACATAAAGGGATGAATGAAGAATTGACAAAGCTGCGGACCATGACAAACACAATTATAGAAACCCAGCAGACCGTGAACAGATATAAAATGGAATGAGGCCCTGGTTTAAGCTGGATTATGGTCTTTTGAGTAGGGGATTAAGGGAGAATTTTGTATGAAAAAAGTGATTACAAAACTGGTTTGCATTTGCGTGTCAGCGGTGGCGGTATTTCTGGGAGCAGCATATCATTTCTCGTTTCAGAGACAAATGAGAATAGAAGGATATCGCGATTACATTTATCTGGAAAAAATAACAGAGGAAGTTGGCACAGGAGATAAATGTTATTTCGCACTGAATGAGAACCGTAAAAAGTTTTATATCGTATCTGTTCATAAGAATTCTTTATTCGAACCTGCCGAGATAAAGCCGTTTACCGGATATAACGGCGTGAGAATCGGAAAAAGTTCCAAGGTTATCTTCTATGGCGTTTCCAATCGTCCTGACCTGTATATGGATGAAATGCTGGTATACTATTTTCCGGAAGAAAAAATTACTGAAATATATCAACCGCCCTATCCTGGGGCAGAATACACCACGGAAGAAATTGGGGACGGGACCCTGCTCTTTTTCTGGGAAACACATCCTGTGAATAACATCTCTCCGGACGGCTGCAGGCTGGAAAAAATAAAAGAAAGACATGAAGAGCCTCAGTGCATAGCAGAACTATTTACTGAGGGGGAGCAGTAAACAAGATTCTGCGAAGAACTTTGACAACTTTAGCACAATATGCTATGCTTAAATAAATACAAATGATACCGGTGGAACGGGAAAGGGGAAAGTAAAATGGATGTATTGGTGGAAAATCTGGGGATCATAGTGTGCGCGGCAGTGGTATTGGCATTGGTGATTGTGGTGCTGGTGACAGGGTATGTGAAGGCATCTCCGGACACGGCGCTGATTATTTCAGGAATCAGGAAAAGGCCAAAGGTTCTGATCGGGAAGGCAGGTATTAAAATTCCTTTTTTTGAGCGGAAGGATGAACTGAATCTGCAGTTGATTCCCATTGACGTAAAGACCTCCAGCGCGGTGCCCACAGCGGATTATATCAATATCCGGGTGGATGCGGCGGTGAATGTAAAGATCAGCGATAACGAGGGCCGCCTGAATCTGGCGGCGCAGAATTTTCTGAATAAGACAGTGGATTATATTGCTCAGGTTGCCAGAGAGGTGCTGGAAGGCAATATGCGTGAAATTGTAGGCAAGATGAACCTGGAAGAAATGGTTTCCGACCGGCAGAAGTTTGCGACGCTGGTAAAAGAAAACGCGGAACCGGATCTGGCGGCAATGGGGCTGGATATTGTCAGTTTTAATGTGCAGAATTTTGTGGATGGAAACGGCGTGATTGAGAATCTGGGTGTGGACAATATTGTGAAAATCCAGAAAAATGCCGCGATTTCCAGAGCCGAGAGCGAAAAGGAAATTGCAAAGGCCCAGGCCCAGGCGGAAAAAGAAGCCAATGACGCCAGAGTAAACGCCCAGACAGAAATCGCCATGAAGCAGAATGACCTGGCCATTAAGAAAGCAGAGCTGAAGCGGGTGGCGGACAGCAAACAGGCAGAAGCAGACGCGGCTTATCAGATTCAGCAGGAAGAACAGCGTAAGACGATTGAGATCACCACAGCGGATGCGAATATTGCAAAACAGGAAAAAGAAATTCTGTTGAAGCGGAAGGAAGCTGAAGTTATGGAGCAGGCTCTGGACGCTCAGGTGAAGAAAAAGGCAGAAGCGGAAAAGTTCGCCAGACAGCAGAATGCGGACGCGGAGTTGTATGAGCGCCAGAGAGATGCAGAAGCCAAGAAATTTGAAACAGAAAAAGAGGCGGAAGCCCAGAAAGCAAAGGCAGACGCGGATAAATATGCCAAAGAGCAGGAAGCGGAAGCCGTGAGAACCAAGGGGCTGGCGGAAGCAGAGGCGATTAAAGCAAAGGCCCTGGCAGAGGCGGAAGGTATTGAGAAAAAGGCGGAAGCCATGACAAAAATGGGCCGGGCGGCTGTGCTGGAGATGTATTTCAAGGCCCTTCCGGAAGTTGTGAAGAATGTAGCGGAACCGTTGAACAATGTGGATCGGATCACCATGTATGGAGAGGGAAATTCTGCAAAGCTGATGAAGGATATTATGGGAACCCTGACCCAGGTGACAGACGGCCTGAAAGAGTCCACGGGCGTGGATCTGCAGGCAGTGCTGTCCGGCTTCATGGGCGGCAGAATGGCCGCCGGTAAAGATGATTCCGGGTCCCAGGAACAGACAGCTCCAGGAGAAAACAAATAACAGGCAGAAAAACGAAGGTGCTGTCAGGAAATATATCTATTTCCTGACAGCACCTTTCCTATGAAACAAAACCCTCCGGGGGATGCGCACAGCAGCATAAAATATTAAACACGCCGCAGGCGGGATTCTTTTCAAGGCCCAGGAATCCCCTCGGGCAAAGAGGCGGCAGACAAAAC
Source organism: Cuneatibacter caecimuris (assembly GCF_004216775.1). Taxonomy (GTDB): domain Bacteria; phylum Bacillota; class Clostridia; order Lachnospirales; family Lachnospiraceae; genus Cuneatibacter; species Cuneatibacter caecimuris. The sequence continues at coordinate 95,629 of NZ_SGXF01000007.1, read as the reverse complement.
GGAGGTGGCTATAGCCGCAAGGCATGGAGCTACCGGAGTTTTATCTGCCGCCTCTTCGCGACTCCCCCATCCCAGCGCCTGCGCGACACCAGTGAAGAAGCCTGCATTTTTGTAAAAAGCGCTTGACAAAAAGAAACTGTTCCTATATACTTTGAATATCAAAATTATTGAAAATAAAAATAATAGAGGATAAAAGCATTCCTGATGAAAACAACAAAGATTATTGGCACAGGGTCTTGTGTGCCGGATAGAATTGTGACAAATGATGAACTGGCCGGAGTCGTGGACACCAGTGACAGCTGGATCCAGGAACGTACTGGGATCTGCCGGAGGCATATATCTGTTAAAGAAACGACTTCGGAGCTGGCGGCGGAAGCTGCCAGGGCAGCGGTGCTGGATGCGGGAATTTTACCGGAAGACCTAGGGCTGATTATTGCAGCCACTTCCAGTGCGGATACAGTGATGCCCACTGTGGCCTGCAGAGTTCAGGCTGCATTGGGAAACCGTAGCGCTGTCTGCTTCGATTTGAACGCTGCCTGTTCCGGCTTCCTATACAGTCTCAATGTGGCGCACAGCATGATCAAATCAGGCTTGTGCAGCACAGCTTTGGTAGTAGGCGCAGAGAATATGTCAAAGACGATAGACTGGACGGACAGAGGGACCTGCGTGCTCTTTGGAGACGGAGCCGGAGCCTGTGTCCTGCAGGCGTCAGACGACGGATGGATTTCCACTGTCAGCGGGGCGGACGGCCTGCGGGGAGACGTCCTGACCTATGCCGGAAATACGCTGCACAATTTTCTCACAGCCCCGCTTTCCGGAGAGACGCCGTATATGAAGATGGACGGCCAGGCGGTATTTAAATTTGCAGTCAAAACAGTACCCGCCTGCATTAACAGCCTGCTGGAACAGGCTGGATGCCGGAAACAGGACGTCCGCTGGTACCTTCTGCATCAGGCAAATGAAAGGATTATTTCAGCCGCCGCCAGACGTCTCGGAGAACCGATAGAAAAATTCCCAATAAATTTGAATGAATATGGGAATACCTCTGCCGCCAGCATACCGATTCTGCTGGATGAAATGAACCGGGAGGGCAGGCTGGAGCAGGGGGATAAAATCGTGCTGGCCGGCTTTGGCGCCGGACTTACCTGGGGTGCAACCCTGCTGACCTGGCAGGATGACCATAGAAAAATGAATGGGACTAAGAAAGGAAAGTAAAAACATGTTGGAAAAAATGAGAGAAATTATTGCGGAGCAGCTGAATGCAGAGGCAGAATCCATTACAGAAGCTTCTTCTTTTAAAGAAGATCTGGGAGCGGATTCCCTGGATTTGTTTGAGCTGGTGATGGCTTTGGAAGAGGAATACCATGTGGAGATCCCTTCCGAGGATCTGGCAAATCTGAGTACTGTAGGCGATGTGATGAACTATCTGAAAGAAAAAGGTGTGGAAGGCTGAAGTACCGTAATAACAGAAGAATCAGCTATGGCGGGCGCTGCTGCTGCGGTTTCCCGCCATACATTCAAGTTTACAGAGAAAAGCGGCAGGAGGAGCAATGAACAGGATTGCGGTGATATTCCCCGGACAGGGGGCCCAAAAAGCAGGGATGGGAAAAGAATTTTATGAACAGTATCAGGCGGCCAGAGAGATTTATGATCAGGCCAGCCAGGTTCTGGGACTGGATATGAAGGAATTATGTTTTGAGGAAAATAACAGATTGGATCTGACTGAATATACACAATGCGCAATGGTTACCACCAGCCTCGCCATGCTGGCAGTGCTTCAGGAAAAGGGCCTGAAGGCGGACGTTGCAGCCGGCCTCAGCCTGGGAGAATACTGTGCCCTGGCAGCAGCCGGAGTGATGGCGCCGATGGACGCTGTCCGTATCGTAAGAAGACGAGGAATTCTCATGCAGGAAGCCGTTCCCCCGGGAACAGGGGCTATGGCTGCGGTGCTGTCATTGGCTGCGGAGAAGATTGAAGGTGTGCTTTCCGGTCTGGAAAATGTTCAGATCGCAAATTACAACTGCCCGGGACAGATTGTAATTTCCGGCCTGAAGGACGCAGTGGAGGAAGCCTGCAGGAGGCTGGCAGAGGCAGGAGCCAAACGCTGTATTTTGCTGAATGTCAGCGGCCCGTTTCATTCCAGACTGCTGAAAGGAGCGGGAGAGAAGCTGGGGGAAGCGCTGGAAGCTGTGGAAATAAACAGGCCTGCGATTCCATATGTGGCGAATGTGAACGCTGCGTATGTCACGGAGGCTGACCCGGTGAAGGAACTGCTGAAAGAGCAGATTTCTTCTTCTGTGCGCTGGCAGCAGAGTGTGGAAACCATGCTGGAAGACGGAGTTGATACCTTTATAGAAATCGGCCCCGGGAAAACGCTTTCCGGCTTTGTGAAAAAAATCAGCCGGCAGGCGCGGATGCTGAATGTAGAAAAGCCTGAGGACATGGAGCAGGTGCTGGCCCAGATCACGGCACAGCAGGAGGATTGATATGCTGGAACAGAAAGTGGCCCTGGTGACAGGCGCGGGCAGAGGGATCGGCCGGTCTATCGCGTTGCGGCTGGCGGCAGAGAATATGTTTGTTGTTGTTAATTATTTCGGTTCTGCTTCCAGGGCGGAAGAAACCGTAAAAGAAATTGAACGGACAGGAGGCAGCGCCAAAGCAATGCGCTGTGATGTTTCAGATTTTGCCGCCTGCGGGGAAATGATACAGGAAATCGTGAAAGAATTCGGAAGACTGGATGTGCTGGTTAATAATGCCGGTATCACGAAAGATGGCCTGCTGATGAAAATGAGCGAAGAAGATTTTGACAAAGTGCTGGATACGAATTTAAAGGGCGCATTTCACTGCATCCGCCACAGCGCCAGACAGATGCTGAAGCAAAAAAAAGGCAGAATTGTCAATATCTCTTCTGTATCGGGAGTGATGGGAAACGCGGGACAGGCAAATTATTCAGCCTCCAAAGCAGGGCTGATCGGTTTGACAAAATCCGCGGCCCGGGAACTGGCTTCCAGAAAAATTACAGTGAATGCAGTGGCCCCTGGTTTTATTGATACAGAAATGACAGAAGTGCTTTCAGACGCAGTGAAAGCTGCAGCAGCGTCACAAATTCCGTTCGGAGAATTCGGAAAGCCGGAAGATGTAGCGGAAGCAGTTGCTTTCCTGGCGTCAGAGCAGGCAAAATATATCACAGGCCAGGTCATCTGTGTGGATGGCGGGATGGCAATGTAGGAGAGTGGAAACATGAGCAGAAGAGTTGTAGTGACAGGGCTGGGAGCGATTACACCTGTAGGAAACAGTGCGGAATCGTTTTGGGAGAGCCTGAAAGCGGGCAGACATGGTTTTGCACCCATCAGCAGGTTCGATACTTCAGAGTATAAAGCGAAGCTGGCGGCAGAGGTAAAAGATTTTAACCCAAAGGACTTTATGGATTTTAAGGCTGCGAAGCGGATGGAGCTGTTTTGCCAGTATGCGGTGGCCGCAGCAAGGGAAGCTCTGGAGCAGTCTAAGCTGGATATGAGCAAAGAGGATCCTTTCCGAGTGGGCGTAAGCGTGGGCTCAGGCATCGGCAGCCTGCAGGCCATGGAGAGAGAGTACGATAAACTGAAGTCAAAGGGCCCGGGCCGGGTGAACCCCCTTCTGGTTCCGCTGATGATCTGCAATATGGCGGCGGGAAACGTTTCCATCCAGTTCGGCCTGAAAGGAAAATGTATCAACGTGGTAACCGCCTGCGCCACTGGCACACATTCCATCGGAGAGGCGTTCCGTTCCATTCAGTATGGGGAAGCGGACGTGATGGTGGCGGGAGGTACTGAAGCCAGCATCTGCCCCATTGGAGTAGCCGGTTTTACCGCGCTGACCGCCCTGTCTTCCAGTGAAGATCCGGACAGAGCCTCCATTCCTTTTGATAAAGAAAGAAACGGCTTTGTGATGGGAGAAGGAGCAGGGGTTGTGGTGCTGGAAGAACTGGAGCATGCCCGCAGACGAGGGGCGGAAATTCTGGCCGAGGTGGCAGGCTACGGCTCCACCAGCGACGCATATCATATCACTTCCCCGGCGGAAGACGGCAGCGGGGCAGCAAGGGCCATGGAAAATGCCATGGCAGACGCCGGAATAACTCCCGGGCAGGTGGCCTATATCAATGCCCACGGAACCAGCACACATCACAATGATTTATTTGAAACAAGAGCGATTAAAGCAGCATTTGGTAAACATGCGTCTGAACTGAAGATAAATTCCACAAAATCTATGATCGGGCATCTGCTGGGCGCGGCCGGCGGAGTGGAATTTATTGCCTGCGTCAAATCTGTACAGGAAAATTTTGTTCATCAGACCCTGGGCTACCGGATCCCTGATGAAGAGCTGGATCTGGATTATGTGACCGGAGGAGGGATTTCTGTTCCGGTAGAATATGCACTGAGCAATTCACTGGGATTCGGCGGACACAATGCCAGCATTCTGATCAGAAAGTACCGGGATTGACAGGAGGTAGTACAATGGAATATGAGAAGATCACAAAATTGGTGCAGTTGGTATCAGAATCAGCTCTGACAGGGCTGGAGCTGGATGAAAACGGTGACAGGCTGGTTTTGAAAAAGGAAAAGGCAGCCGAACAATATCCGGCGCCGTCAGATTTTGGAGGCAGCACAGCAGCGGCAAATGATATTCTGCCGAAGGGAAATGACTGTGAGGCGTATGGTTCAAATACGGCGCAGCCTGAGAAAGCAGAAATGAATGAATCGTCTGCGCCTGATGAAGTGGTGGTTTCTCCGCTGGTAGGGACTTTTTACGCATCCCCGTCTGAAGACGCTCCGGCCTTTGTCAGAGAAGGGGATCAGATAAAAAAGGGCCAGACGCTGGCGATTGTGGAAGCCATGAAACTGATGAATGAAATTGAATCGGAGTATGACGGAACAATAGCGGCTGTTCTGGTGGAAAACGGCCAGATTGTAGAATATGGCCAGCCCCTGTTCCGAATCTCCAGGTAGGAGGAGCCATGTTAGGAATTAAGGAGATCGAAGCAATTATCCCGCACCGCCATCCGTTTTTACTGATAGACTGTGTGGAAGAACTGGAACCGGGAGTGCGCGCAGTAGGCTATAAATGCGTGACATTTCATGAAGATTTTTTCCGGGGGCATTTTCCCCAGGAACCCGTGATGCCGGGGGTGCTGATTATTGAAGCCCTGGCCCAGGTAGGGGCGGTTTCTATTCTGAGCGTGGAAGAAAATAAAGGGAAAGTAGCTTATTTCGGCGGCATCAACAGTGCGAAATTCCGGCGGAAAGTGGTTCCCGGAGACAGACTGAGGCTGGAATGTGAAATCATCAAACAGAAAGGTCCTGTAGGTATCGGCAGAGCTACCGCCACAGTGGATGGGAAGGTTGCGGTAACTGCAGAGCTGACATTTATGATTGGATAGGGAAAAGGAATGTTTCAGAAAATACTGATTGCAAACAGAGGGGAAATTGCGGTGCGCATTATCCGGGCCTGCCGGGAGCTGGGAATCCCGACAGTGGCCGTGTACTCAGAAGGGGATAAAGACGCGCTGCACACAATGCTGGCAGATGAGGCGATCTGTATCGGCCCGGCTCCCTCGTCCCAGAGCTATCTGAATATGGAAAGTATTTTAAGCGCGGCGGTCTCCCTGAAGGCGGATGCCATCCATCCTGGTTTCGGATTTTTGTCTGAAAACAGCAAGTTTGCCACTCTCTGCAGAAAATGCGGAATAACCTTTATCGGCCCGGAGCCGGAGGTGATCAGCCGGATGGGGAATAAATCAGAGGCCAGGAATACCATGATGGCTGCCGGAGTGCCGGTTGTGCCGGGGAGCAGGGAGCCGGTGTATACCCCGGAACAGGGAAAGGCAGTTGCGCAGGAGATCGGCTACCCTGTGATGGTAAAAGCAGCGTCCGGCGGCGGAGGCCGCGGGATGCGGGTGGTGGAATGCGCGGAAGATTTTGAAGACCAGTTTCTCACTGCTCAGAGAGAGTCGGTCAGCGGATTTTCTGACGATACCATGTATATAGAACGGTATATTCAAAATCCACGCCATATTGAGTTTCAGGTTATGGCGGATTCGCTGGGAAACGTGGTGCACCTGGGAGAAAGGGACTGCTCTATCCAGCGCCGCCATCAAAAATTGATCGAAGAGTCTCCTTCTTTTGCACTGGGAAAAGAACTCAGGGAAAAGATGGGGGAAGCGGCTGTGCGGGCTGCAAAAGCCGCGGGGTATACAAATGCGGGGACCATCGAATTTTTGCTGGAGCCGGACGGGAATTTTTATTTTATGGAAATGAACACCAGAATACAGGTGGAACATCCTGTGACAGAAGCAGTGACTGGGGTAGATATGATCCAGGAGCAGATCAGAATTGCTGCAGGGCTTCCCTTATCTTTCAGGCAGGAAGAGATACGGTTAAAGGGGCATGCCATCGAAGTGCGCATTAATGCGGAAAATCCTGATAAAAATTTCATGCCTTGCCCTGGGACAGTTAAGAACATTCATTTTCCCGGCGGAAACGGCGTGCGCGTGGACAGCGCTATTTATAACGGTTACCGGATTCCGCCTTATTATGATTCCATGATCCTGAAGCTGATTGTCCACGGCCCCGACAGAGACGCTGCCATCCGCAAGATGAAGAGCGCATTGGGGGAATTGATCATAGAAGGCGTGGATACAAACCTGGAATTTCAGTATGAAATTCTCTGTCATCCTGCCTATATGGAAGGGCGGACGGATACGGCGTTTATTGAGAAATATTTTGAATAGGTGAGTGATTATGGCAACTCTCAGGAATTTATTTAAAAAAACCGCGCAGCAGCCTGACGGAAAAAACGGCGGACCGGAAGTGCCCAGGGGGCTGTGGCGTAAATGTAATAAATGCGGCGCAGCTATTTATACAGATGATGTGCTGGAAAATCATTATATCTGCCCGAAATGCGGCGGCTATTTTAGGATGCACGCCAGAAGAAGGGTCGAAATGATAGCGGACAATGGTACTTTTGAAGAATGGGACGCAGGCCTTCCTTTTTCCAATCCTCTGCAGTTTAGCGGTTATGAGCGGAAGGTCCGCGAGATTCAGGAAAGAACCGGGCTGGAAGAGGCTGTGCTCACCGGAAAGGCGTCTATAGGGGGGCATGGAGCGGTGCTCTGCGTGATGGACGCCCGGTTCCTGATGGCCAGCATGGGGCATATTGTGGGAGAAAAAATCACCCGGGCAGTGGAACGCGCCACGGATGAAAAACTTCCTGTGATAATTTTTGCCTGTTCCGGCGGCGCCAGAATGCAGGAAGGCATGATCTCTCTGATGCAGATGGCGAAAACAGCAGCTGCGCTGAAACGTCACAGTGAAGCGGGCCTCCTGTATATCTCCGTTCTGACAGAGCCTACCACCGGAGGAGTTACAGCCAGTTTCGCCATGCTGGGGGATATTCATCTGGCTGAACCGGGCGCTCTGATCGGTTTTGCCGGCCCCAGAGTGATTGAACAGACCATTCGTCAGAAACTGCCGGAAGGATTCCAGCGTGCGGAATTCCAGCTGGAGCACGGTTTTGTGGACGCAATTGTCACCAGAGACAATATGAAAGTAAAACTGGCACAATTGCTGGCTCTGCATGAGAAGGCTGCTAATCTATCTGACACTGCTTCTTCAGCCGCTGTGGTGGAAACTGGTTCTTTTTCTGGAAGGATACAGCAGGAGTCAGAAGCGGAAGCAGAGCAAATGTCAGCCTGGGAACGGGTGAAACGGTCGAGAATGGCTGAGCGCCCCACCGGCCTGGATTATATCCGTCAGATGTTTACAGACTTTGTGGAATTCCATGGAGACAGGTTCTGTAAGGATGATCCTGCGGTTGTAGGGGGGCTGGCCCGGTTTGAAGGCCGCCCGGTGACTGTGATTGCCCAGCAAAAGGGCCGGGATACAAAAGAGAATATCCGGCGCAATTTCGGCATGCCTTCTCCCGAAGGATACCGCAAGGCCCTTCGGCTGATGAAGCAGGCAGAAAAATTCGGCCGCCCGGTGATTTGTTTTGTCGATACGCCCGGCGCCTTCTGCGGGCTGGAGGCGGAGGAACGGGGGCAGGGAGAGGCGATTGCCAGAAACCTGTTTGAAATGGCAGATCTGAAGATACCGGTGCTGTCTGTGGTCATTGGTGAAGGCGGGTCCGGCGGGGCGCTGGCAATGGCAGTGGCAGACGAGGTATGGATGCTGCAGAACTCCATTTATTCTATCCTTTCCCCGGAAGGCTTTGCAACCATTCTCTGGAAAGACAGCAGCCGCGCGGATGAAGCGGCGGAGGTGATGCAGATTACAGCCGCGGATTTAGAAAAACTGGAGATCATCGACCGCATAATAGAAGAGTGCCAACCGGCAACACAGGAGAACCTGCCTCAAATTTGCGATAATCTGAAAACAGAGTTGGAGCGCTTTTTGAAAGTCTATGGCAATATGGATAATCAGGCGCTGGCAGAAAGAAGATATCAGCGTTTCAGAAAATTCTGAGAGTCAATGGAGATTGAAAAAAATACGATTAAGGTGTTTACAAAATAAACCATTTATGATATGATAATTAAGTATGTGTACGCCGTTACCCAGCCACTGGCAACTCCGGCCACGGCCTGGTATCCGGTTAGAAAAATATTAAAGGAGGAAATCAAAATGATTTCAAAGGAAAAGAAAGATAAGATCATCGCTGAGTATGGCAGAAAAGAAGGAGATACCGGTTCACCGGAGGTTCAGATCGCAATTCTGACAGCCAGAATCGAAGAGCTGACCGCACATCTGAAACAGAACCCCAAGGATCATCATTCCAGAAGAGGTCTGCTGATGATGGTAGGCCAGAGAAGAGGTCTGCTGGATTACCTGAAGAGGAAGGACATTGAGGGTTATCGTAACCTGATTGCACGTCTTGGCATCAGAAAGTAATCTGTTTTAGGGTGGAGGAAAACTCCACCCTATCTTTAGTTGTCTGCAGTAAAACAGCCGCAGAGAAAAAGAAGGCAGAGGGTTCCAAGCCCGAGACCGCTGAAAAACACATAAGCAGATGTTTATGTGCTTTTCAGTAGTTTCGGCTCCTTTGCAGGCTTTACAGCGGCGGAAAAATGAAAGGAGCTTGCTATGTTCAAAACTTATTCAATGGAACTGGCAGGGCGCACGCTGACGGTGGAAATCGGCAGAGTAGCGGCCCAGGCAAACGGTGCGGCGTTTATGCACTATGGAGATACGGTGGTGCTGTCTACGGCCACTGCGTCAGAAGAACCCAGGGAGGGTATTGATTTCTTCCCTCTGAGCGTGGAATACGAAGAAAAAATGTATGCGGTGGGTAAGATTCCCGGCGGTTTTAATAAGAGAGAGGGAAAGGCCAGTGAGCATGCGATTCTGACTTCCCGTGTAATCGACCGACCGATGCGTCCGCTGTTTCCCAAGGATTACCGCAATGATGTGACGCTGAGCAATCTTGTAATGTGTGTGGATCCTGAGTGCAATCCCGAAGTGGTGGCTATGCTGGGCTCTTCGATATCCACCTCAATTTCCGATATTCCTTTTGACGGCCCCATCGCTGCCACACAGGTGGGCATGATTGACGGAGAACTGATTTTTAATCCCAGCCTTCCTCAGAAAAAGGTTTCCGATCTGAATCTGACGGTGGCGTCCACCAGGGAAAAAGTGATCATGATCGAGGCGGGAGCAAATGAAGTGCCGGAAGACAAAATGCTTGAGGCAATTTTCGCAGCTCATGAGATGAACCAGAAGGTAATTGCCTTCATTGACACGATTGTAGCAGAATGCGGAAAGCCTAAACACAGCTATCAGTCCTGCGATGTGGATGAAGAACTCTGGGCTGACATGACTGCCGCTGTTCCTGCAGAACAGATGGAAGAGGCAGTATTTACTGATGAAAAACAAAAGCGTGAAGCCAATATTCATGAGTTAAAGGAAATGCTGGCAGCGCGTTACGAAGAAGAGCATCCGGAGTGGATTCCCATGTTGGGAGAAGCGCTGTATAAGTATCAGAAAAAGACTGTGCGCAAGATGATCCTGAAGGATCACAAGCGTCCTGACGGCCGCGACATCACACAGATCCGCCATCTGGCTGCAGAGATTGATCTGCTGCCCAGAGCGCATGGTTCCGCTATGTTCACCAGAGGGCAGACACAGATCTGTACAGTGACCACGCTGGCGCCTCTGTCCGATGCGCAGCGTCTGGACGGCCTGGATGAGATGGAAACAGAGAAGAGATATATGCACCACTATAATTTCCCTTCCTATTCCGTGGGTGAAACAAAACCTTCCAGAGGCCCGGGACGGCGTGAAATCGGCCACGGAGCTCTGGCAGAGCGCGCATTGATTCCGGTGCTGCCCACCGTAGAGGAATTCCCCTATGCGATCCGTACCGTATCCGAGACCTTTGAATCCAATGGCTCCACGTCTCAGGCTTCTATCTGCGCATCATCCATGTCCTTGATGAGCGCGGGAGTTCCGATTAAGAAACCGGTGGCAGGTATTTCCTGCGGCCTGGTGACCGGAGATACGGATGACGACTATATTGTTCTCACTGATATTCAGGGCCTGGAGGATTTCTTCGGGGATATGGACTTTAAGGTTGCAGGTACCCGGGATGGGATCACAGCCATCCAGATGGATATTAAAATCAATGGCCTGACCAGACCGATTATTGAAGAGGCTATTGCCCGTACCAGGGAAGCCCGCATGTATATCATGGATGAGGTAATGGCAAAAGCAATTTCCGAGCCCAGAGCTGAGGTCAATAAATATGCTCCCAAGATTATCCAGCTGCAGATTGATCCTGCAAAGATCGGCGATGTGGTAGGCAAGCAGGGCAAGGTGATCAACAAGATCATCGAAGAGACGGGCGTAAAAATTGATATTGATGATGACGGCTTTGTATCGGTGTGCGGTACAGATCATGAAATGATGCAGAAAGCTGTAAATTATATTAACACGATTGTGGCTGAATTTGAAACCGGACAGGTGCTGACCGGCAAGGTGATCAGCATCAAGGATTTCGGCGCTTTCCTGGAGTTTGCGCCGGGCAAAGAAGGAATGGTACACATTTCCAAACTGTCTAAGGAACGTGTGAATCGCGTGGAAGATGTTCTGACTCTGGGAGATGTGGTGAAAGTGGTATGTCTCGGAAAGGACAAGATGGGCAGGATCAGTTTCAGCCTCAAGGATGTTAAGTAAGAAATCCAGAGAGTTTTGTGCAAAACAAATAATCAAAAAGTGCCGGATATTATTTTATCCGGCACTTTTTATAGTATATCATAATTTTTAATAAACACAAGTAACAAAGTGCACCATAAAACCATTAGGCGGTAGACGTTCGCTATGTTATACTAAATAACAAGGAGGGGGGCCAATGGTAAGGACAACAATTACCGCTGAATTTTGTACCTGTGTGGTGGAAGTATGGAATCTGGTAACAAATGCGGGAGACTGCAGCTGGAGAAGCGATGTGTACAGATCTGAGGCAGACCCCGACAGCCGCCGTTTTACAGAGTACGGGAGGAACGGGATTGCGACAGAATTTTTTGTTACAGCTAGGGATGAATATACATTATATGCCTTTGATATGAAGAATAAAAACATAAAAGGAACCTGGAAGGGAGAATTCTTTTCGGTCCCGGCAGGAGGGACTAAGGTGCGTTTTACAGAAGAAATATATTTCAGCAGTACGGCCCTGCAGCTCCTGGCACAGTTTTGGAAGCCTGTACAGAAAATGCAGCGGAGATATATTCTGGATCTGCGCAGACGGTTGGGCGAAATGAACTGATTATGACATCATCTGTAATTTTTTGATAGGGGGAGGATCATATAGAATGTAGGTTACAGAAATATGGTCCGGGTATTTAAAGCTGTCATGGAAAATGGGGATTTTCCATGACAGTGTTTTTTTCTTTGGAGTTTATATTGAGAAGAGACAAGGGTGCGGACAAAAAGTCGGACTGGTTATGCAACCATACCAAGGCTCTGCCGATACTCCCTGGGACTCATATTTCCAAGTGATGTTTTAACCCGCTTTGTGTTATACCAAAACAGATAATTGTTGAGAATGTCAATGAACTCTGAAATTTTAACGCCCGTCCAATCCTGACAATAGAACATTTTATTTTTCTTTAGTTTGTCAACAGGTCCTTTTTTTCATAGTCTCGTTTTTGACGGCAAACCTTTTGCTGGGACCGGTGGTGTTGGTCTTTTTCAAGTAATGCCTGCCTGCCATATTTCAAGTTAGATTATCCCCGACGGAGTAATAGATTTCATCAATGCCCAAACTCAAAAAATATCATCAACTGTTCCGGCACCCTCTTCCAGCATCCTGCTTACAGCTCTTTGCGCCTGAACGACATCTGCGAGATTTTCCAGCATACAGTAAGTGGAACGTACGCGGCCCCTTGTGTTATATATATCTTCATTGAATGTAATAGTTCCGCTTCCGTTCTTATGAAGCTTAATACGCATTGGCGGAAGATCTTTTCCATTATATAGTTCTATATTGTTTCCTGATTTTATAATAATCTTCTTATTGGTTATGACATAATAAGTTTTATTCTTTAATCTGGCTTTTCGAATAAAACCTCCAAACAGCATATAGATACCCACACCGATAAACGGCAGCCCCCACAGCATGAAGAAAATTGACGATCCGCTTTTGATGGCAGTATACTCCCATACCAGACAAAAGGACAGCCACATAATACTGAATGGCAGCATGACAATGTCTCTGCCGGAAAAAATATTTCCTTTCCCGGGTTTTCCTTTCCATAAAATTTGTTCGTCGTTCCCGATATAGGGTGTTAAAAAGTTAAAATTATTTTCATAATCCATCTATGTACCTCCATGTAAAAACCTTAGCCCTTTTATCCTGTTATTATCATATCAAAATTTAGAAAATCTGTACAGATGTTTTTGGCAGACAAACTTGGCTCTGCCTGATATAAATGAAAAGACGGATTGCTATGGAATAAAACGAATATTTGTGATAAAATATACAGAAGAAAATATTGAAGGGGACAGACTATCCATCGGGAGTGAATAAGTCAGATATGAATCAGGCAATTATGTGGATGATGGCTGCGGGAGCGGTTGCCGGCGGCTTGGACAGGCTGATGGGAAACCGGTTCGGCCTGGGGAAAAAGTTTGAAGAAGGGTTTCTGCTGTTGGGAACCACCGCATTGTCTATGGCGGGAATTATCTGTCTGGCGCCGCTGCTTTCTTCCGGGCTGAAGATGGCGGTTGTGCCTCTTTGGAGGAGCCTGGGGCTGGACCCGGCAATTTTGGGCGGAATTTTGGCAATCGATATGGGCGGATACCAGCTGGCCACGGAGCTGGCTGCAGATGCTGATGTGGGAAGGTATGCCGGAATCATCGTAGCCGCCACATTTGGCTGTACGGTTACTTTTACGATTCCAGTAGGCATGGGAATGCTGGAGAAAAAAGACAGGGCAGGGTTTGCAAAAGGGATTTTAATCGGCGCCGGATGCCTGCCTGTGGGGCTGCTGGTTGGAGGGATTTTGTGTTCTCTTGCTCCTGGCGTTATTGTCCTGCAGAGTTTGCCGGTGCTTCTGACCGCGGGGCTGTTGATGGCAGGGATCTGGAAATTTCCGGATAAGATGCTTCGCGGGTTTTCAGTGTTTGCCGCCCTGATCAGGGTTCTGACGACAGTGGGGCTGGTCCTGGGAGCGGTAGCCTATATGACCGGGTGGAAAGCGATTGCTCAGATGGAATCTATTGAAAATGCCATGGAGGTTGTTTCTTCAATCGGCATAGTGATGTTGGGCAGCCTGCCTGTGGCTGAACTGCTGCAGCGGCTTTTGAAAAAACCTCTGGCCTGGATTGGGAGAAAAACTGGTATGAATTCCAGCAGCATCGCGGGGCTGCTCATGGGAACCGTCAGTGTGGTTCCGGCCATTGCAATGATGAAAAATATGGATGCCCGCGGAAAAGTGGTAAACGCGGCGTTTGCGGTATGCGCGGCTTCGGCAATGGCCGCTCATATGGGCTTTACTTTCGGTGCAGAGCCGGATCTGGTGGTTCCTCTGCTGGCGGCGAAATTTACAGGCGGGATTGCGGGGGCGGCGGCAGCCCTGTTATTGACTAAATAATTATATGAACTGGAGGAGAAAAATGGGAGAATTAGCACAGCTGCCCAATATTGGGAAAGAAGTGGAGCGGCAGTTAAACGAGGCGGGAATCAGAACCTGTGAGGACTTAAAAAAGCTGGGGGCGGAGCAGGCGTGGCTGAAAATCCAGGAAATTGACGCGTCGGCATGCATTCACCGGCTGCTGGCCCTGGAAGGAGCCATTTGCGGCGTAAAAAAAACATTACTTCCGGAAGATCGTAAGGCTGAATTAAAGGCATTTTATAACCAGCATAAAAAGTAAGGGTATAGCTGGGAAAATACTATGAACAAAAGAAAGTTTTTGATTGATAAAATTACGGCAGCACTTTAAGTACGCACGGGTTTTGGGCGGAGCAGCAGCCTGGAGGACAAAATATGATAGTGTATGACGGAATAAAGGAAGAGTTCCTCAGAAGTGTTGAAATGGACACAATAGCGTTTGAGATTGAACAGAATATCTACGAAAAAATGAACCGCCGCACTGCCCGAAATGAATTCAGGGCCTGGGAAAATTCTTTAGAATATATGTATAAGGTTCTGAATGACCATGAAATTCCCCGGGATGCGGGCGTTGCCATTGAGTACAATATTCCGCAGACTTCAAAACGTGTGGATTTCCTGATATCCGGCTATGACCAGGAAGCTAAAAGCAATGTGGTGATTATTGAGCTGAAGCAATGGGATAAAATAGATGCGGTAGAGGGAAGAGACGCATTGGTAGAGACCTATACAGGAAATGCCCTGCGTCAGGTGGTACATCCGTCTTATCAGGCATGGTCCTATGCCATGCTGATCACAGATTACAATCAGGCGGTGCAGGACGGTAAAATCGGCCTTTTTCCCTGTGCCTATTTACATAATTACAGACGCAGGGAAAAAGACCCTTTAGACGGGCCGCAGTATGAGAGCTATTTAGAGGACGCGCCTGCATTTACCCGCGGCCAGGTAGATCAGCTCAGAGAGTTTATCAAAAAAAGCGTTGTAAAGGGAGATAATAAAGAGCTGATTTATGCGGTGGATAATGGAAAAATTAAGCCGTCTAAAAGCCTTCAGGAATCAATCGCCAAAATGCTGAAAGGCAATCAGGAATTCGTGATGCTGGATGAGCAGAAAGTGGTTTATGAGGAAATTTTATACGCTTCAAGGCGCACGATGGAGGATCAGAAAAAACGGGTGATTATTGTACAGGGCGGTCCCGGAACCGGCAAATCAGTAGTTGCAGTAAACCTTTTGGCGCAGCTGACAAATGAAGACCAGTTCTGCCAGTATGTCTCTAAAAACAGCGCTCCCCGTTGTGTATACCAGAAAAAGCTGAAAGGAGAAATCCGAAAAAGCAGCGTGGATAATATGTTTAAAGGTTCTGGGATCTATACGGATGCCGGCGAAGGCATTGTAGATACCATACTGGTGGATGAAGCGCACCGGCTGAATAAGAAATCCGGCCTGTTCCAGAATATGGGCGAAAACCAGATCAAAGAAATCATCCATGCCTCCCGGTGCAGCGTGTTTTTCATTGATGAAAGCCAAAGAGTTACGCTGAGCGATATCGGCAGCGTGGCAGAGATCGAAAAATGGGCAGTTGAAGCAGGGGCCGAAATAAAACGGTTGGAGTTAGTGTCGCAATTCCGGTGCAATGGCTCTGACGGTTATCTGGCTTGGCTGGATAACACATTGGAAATCCGTGAAACAGCTAACTGGGATATGGAAGACATTGATTACGAGATTCAGATAATGGATTCGCCTCATGAAGTCCGGAATTTTATTTTTGAGCGAAATCGAATCAATAACAGGGCCAGGATTCTGGCAGGTTACTGCTGGAACTGGAAAAAGGAAGGACAAAATAATCCCGATGTACATGATATAATTATTGATGATTTTGAAATCAGCTGGAATTTAAAGAATACGTCAACATTTGCTATTGATGAAGATTCCGTAAATGAAGCGGGCTGCATTCATACGTCCCAGGGGCTGGAGTTTGACTATGTAGGCGTCATCATAGGAGAGGATCTGCGGTATGAAAATGGAAAAGTGGTGACGGATTTTACCAAAAGAGCGAAAACAGACCAATCGCTGAGAGGAATCCAAAAGATATATAAAGAAGATCCGGATAAGGCAAAAGCCCTGGCTGATGAAATCATCAAGAATACATACCGCACGCTTATGACTAGAGGGATGAAAGGCTGTTATGTATATTGCGTGGATGAAAACCTGGCGGCGTATCTGAAGGAATGCCTGAAAAAATAGTAAAAGCAGAAAGGGATTGTATATATGACACAAGATACGGTTAACGAGGTGCTCAAATTCAGAGATGATCGGAACTGGAAACAATTTCATAATCCAAAGGACCTGGCGATATCTATCAGTCTTGAGGCAGCGGAACTGCTGGAAGTGTTCCAGTGGAGCGCGGAAGATGTGAAATGTGAAGGGAAGTTTGACAAAGTAAGAGAAGAACTTGCTGATGTGGTCAATTATTGTATTTTGATGGCGGATGCCTGCGGCCTGGATCTGGATGAAATCGTTATGGAAAAAATAAAGCAAAATGCGCAGAAGTACCCGGTAGAGAAAGCCTTTGGGAATAAGGAAAAGTATACTGAGCTGTGAATTAAAAGATTAACATTTCTGATTTGAACGAGCAGGTGCGGGACAGGTTGCAGATCATAATCGATCAGATGCAGGAAGCGGAGACTGTGGATAGAAAAGTATTTCCTATGACGGCAAATTACCATTGGTAATAGACAAGAAAATATTGGATTTGTTGCCGATAATGTGCTATACTATACAGTAGACTTGTGTATCTATAGATTATGTGTTAACGGAGGAAATCAGATGCGATATCTTTCAGTTACTGAAATAGCAAAAAAATGGAATGTGTCGGAGCGCAGCGTGAGAAATTATTGTGCGCAGGGACGAGTATACGGTGCATTTCTTACCGGAAAGACATGGAATATTCCTGAAAATGCCGATAAACCAGTGCGTACCAACAAAAATAAAAAGCAGCCAATTACTCTGCTGGATATTCTGAAGGAGCAGAAAGCAGGTAAATACCCCGGCGGAATTTATCATAAGACACAGGTTGATTTGACATACAATTCGAATCATATTGAGGGAAGCCGCCTGACCCATGATCAGATCAGGTATATTTTTGAAACCAATACCATCAGTGTAGAGAATGATGTGCTGAATGTGGATGATGTGATTGAAACGGTAAATCATTTCCGCTGCATCGACCTGATTATTGACCATGCAAAAGCGGCGCTGACGGAGAAGTTTATTAAGGAGCTTCATCTGTTATTGAAGAATGGTACCAGTGATTCCAGAAAGGATTGGTTCGCTGTTGGTGATTATAAGAAATTGCCGAACGAAGTCGGCGGCATGGACACTGCGCTTCCGGAAGAAGTTGCCGATAAAATGAAAATGCTGCTGACAGAATACAACGCCAGGGAAGAAAAGACTTTTGAGGACATTTTGGATTTCCATGTAAAATTTGAAAGAATACATCCGTTTCAGGACGGCAACGGTCGTGTGGGCAGGCTGATCATGTTTAAAGAGTGTTTGAAATATAATATCGTTCCATTCATCATTGATGATAATTTGAAACTATTCTACTATCGTGGATTGAAAGAATGGAATAATGAGAAAGGCTACCTGACGGACACATGTCTGACGGCACAGGATAAATACAAAGCGTATTTGGATTATTTTAGAATTCCGTATTAAATCGACTGTAAGGCACTTGGCTAAGTTTGCTTAGGGCATCGGGCAGATTCATACTTTTTGTGAGGGTAATACCAGAGTTACAGCAGTTTATGATATTAAGATTAGTTTGAACGCCTGGATAATTAAGAAGAGGTTTACTACACCACTACTACACCGTTTTTGAATTGAGTTAGAGCCTTGATATGGCAAGGAAAAGTAGGAATGAGATGAGTTTTGCATTATTGTGTTTTTTGAGGGATAATTTGTTATGATATGAATTGGGTAGACAGTTTCTACCCAATTCAACTGGGAGGATAATATGGAAAATGTGGTGAAAGGTAATTTTTTTGATAGAGTATTAGAAGTTCTAAAAAATGCCAGAAAACAGGCTATGTATCACTTATGCGGATTCCTAATATAGATGAACGACATTTTTATGAAATTGAAGCGGTTAGGAACGGATGGGGCGTAAAGGAGCTGGGGAGACAATATGACAGTGCATTGTATGAACGGTTAGCATTGAGCAGAGACAAAGAGGGTGTAGATCGGTTATCAACAGAAGGACAAATAATTGAGAAACCCGAAGATTTATTGAAAGACCCATATGTTTTAGAGTTTACGGGCTTGCCAGAACTTGCAAAATATTCAGAAACAGATTTGGAAACAAAGATAATTGATCATTTACAGGATTTCTTGCTGGAATTAGGAAGAGGATTTACTTTTGTTGGAAGACAAGTGAGATTCACTTTTGAAGATGAGCATTACAGAGTGGATTTGGTGTTCTTTAATCGATTATTGCGATGCTTTGTGCTTTTTGATTTAAAGATTGGACGACTAAAGCATCAGGATATAGGGCAGATGCAGATGTATGTAAATTATTATGATCGTAAGGTAAAACTCGAAGATGAAAACCCGACAATAGGAATCCTGTTATGCAAAGATAAGAATGATGCAGTAGTAGAGATGACTTTGCCGGAGGATAATAGCCAGATATTTGCAAGTAAGTATCTAACTGTATTGCCCAGCAAAGAAGAATTGAAAAAGTTAATGGAAAGTGAAGAATAAAATTCAAATATATATAGAAATTGTATTACACATGAACAGAAATTTGAATGGTTTTTGCGATACAGATACGCTAAAGCAGATAAGAAAGTTAAGATTTTTAATATGAAGGATCTTATGCTAGAAGAAAATATATAAAATCTAAATTAGCGTATTTGAGAATGAGAAAAATTCATATTACATACTACACCATTTACCCATGAATTTGTGTGGATTTAAAAGGTTAGCGTAGGTTTGGGGTAAAACACGAAAATTAAAAAAGCGCCGGAAAGCCCGTTATATCAAGGTTTGAAGGCTTATGAAGGGATATAAACAAGATGATAAAAATACTATTTATTTGTCACGGCAACATCTGCCGCTCCCCCATGGCCCAATTCGTCTTTCAGTCCCTGGCCTGCCAGGCAGGCCTGGAGGACCAGATATTCGTGGATTCCGCAGCCACCAGCACAGAAGAGATCGGAAACCCGGTGCACCGCGGGACCAGGCGCATCCTTCAGGAAAAAGGGATTCCCATGAAAGATCACCGGGCAGTGCAGCTGACCCGGAGCGACGGGAAGAGATACGATTATCTGGTGGGGATGGATTCCTGGAATATGCGCAACATGGCGCGGATTCTAGGGGAAAATTCCAGAGGAGAGCAGCTGCGGCTGCTGGATCTGACAGAAGAAGCCAGAGATGTGGCGGACCCCTGGTATACCGGAGATTTTGAAAAAACATACCAGGATATTGATGCAGGCTGCCGAGCCCTGCTGGATAAAATCTGCCGGGACCACAGATTGTACATCAAGAGTTGACAAAAAAGGAGGACAAGATGACAGAAAGAATCCAGAAAACCATAGAATTCCTGAAAAAGGAATTTTCAGAGGGAGAAAACCTGAAAGCTGATGAAGTCCGGCTGCAATACCGGATCGAGCATTCCTTCCGGGTTGCAGCCCTGGGGAAATGGCTGGCTGAACAGGAAGGGCTGGATGCTGAGGCCATGGCTATCGGAGGCCTGCTCCATGATATCAGCTATAAAGATCCCATCAATTCCAAAGAGGACTGGAAAAACCATGGCAGAAATGCGGCCAGAATTGCCAGGCCGTTTTTGGAAACTCTGGGACTGAAAAAAGAAATTTTGGAACAAATCTGTTATGGGATTGCTATACATGTGGATGACGAGGCAGACTTTGCCGGAGAGAAAACTGTTCTGGCCCTTTCCATCGGGGATTGTGACAATCTGGACCGTTTTGACGCCTACCGCATTTATGAGACCCTGGAGGAACAGGGATACCGGGGAATGCCTCTGGAAGAAAAGAAAAACTGGCTGCAGAAAAGGCTGGAAGGCTTGAAACGGGCGATGAAGACGCCTATGGCCACGCAGTCGGCCGGCCTGCTATGGCAGGACAGGCTTCAGTATCAGATTAATTTTCTTCAAAAATTAAAGGAGCAGGCAGAAATGAGCACAGGAGACCGGTTATGAGAGAAAATGCAGCGAAGAAAATCACAAAAGTTCGGGAATGGTGCGGTCAAAAATTGAAGGCCCGGTGGAAGGCTCTGGCAATGCTGACCCTGTTTTGGGCGCTGCTGCTGTCTATTGCAGCCCCATTTACCCAGGAAAAGTCAGGAGAACGAAAATACGGATATCTGTTGGATACCCTGGTGCCTTTTAAGGGCGGAGAGGTGTTGGAACAGGAATTCTTCATGCCCTTTGACGGATTTCATTCTTTGATACTGAATTTTGAAAATCATTCTGAGAATGAACAGAAAATACAGGTTGAATTGTGGGACGATGCCGGGAAGAACCTGATTTTTCGGGAGACTGTCCCTGTAGGGGCGGAGGACGACCCTCTGGAGTATGTAAAGGAATTTGACCGTATTGGAGATTCCAAACAAAAATCCTACCGGCTGAAGCTGGTCAACCTCAGTAAAGAGGGGGATGATGGAATATTTCTATATGGACATGCAAATCCGGCAGACTTTGAATCTCCTACCAGGATAAACGGCGCTGACAGCGGATATCATATCAACTTCAGCGCGCTGTTTCAGAATGGGAAAACAGCTTTGATTACGGCGCTTATGTGGATTAGCCTTTTGGCATTGTCTTATCTGTGCATCTTTTTCGTTTCCGGGGATTTTAAAAAGGATTTTCTGGTGATCGCCTGTTCTATGGGCATGCTGTTTTTGCTGTTCAATCCATTTCCCCAGCCGCTGGATGAATCCACCCATTTTTTTCGGTCCTTCTGTATCAGCCAGGGAGACTGGCATGATGAAATCAATGAAGGCGGGCAAATCGGCGCTGTTTTGCCGGAAAACTACCGGGAAGTGCTGGGCACGGAGTTTTCTTTGTATTCCTGGTATTCCAACCGTGAACTTTACAATCAGCCGTTTGAAGGAGAAGGCAGTTTCTATACGAATCCGTATATGTCTTCCGTAATTCCCATCGACCATGCTGTGTCGGCTGTGGGGATCTGGCTGGGGCGCATCTTCCACTTGAGTTCTGCGCTGGTGATTCTGCTCAGCCGTCTGATGGATCTGGGCGCCTTTGTGGCGCTGGGGTATCTGGCCATCAGGAAAGCGCCCTGCTATAAATCCATATTTTTTGGCGTGCTCCTGCTTCCAACCTGCATGTTTCTGGCAGGTTCCTGCACCCAGGACGCAGTGCTGATCGGCGCCAGCCTGTATTTCATTGCAATTTGCCTGGACCTGATTTTGGGAAAGGACAGAGAAAGAAAAATCTCGGTCAAAGAGTGGCTTCCCTTGGTGTTGATGGTTCCCTTTATCGCTTCCATCAAATATCTGGTCTATACGCCCATATTCCTGCTGGTGCTGCTGATCCCGTCCAAACGGTTTGAAAAACATCATAAAATATGGCTGAGCGCGCTGATCGTTCTGGTCTCTCTGGTGATGATGGGATATCAGGTCTATCTGCTTAAGGCCTTTCCTTTTACAGAAGACAGGAACGGTTATGTGAACGTAGGAGAACAGATCAAATACGTTTTGAATCATATTTACGAATCATACCGGAATTTTGGGACATACTTTTTTGAAAATATCCTGATGCACATAGAGAATTCATCTATCTCATCGATATCCGGAGTGGCACATTTCACAGGGCTCTGGGTCGTGCTGGGTTCCGTGCTGGCAAAGGACCGGTATCAATGGGAGAACCGGAAGGACAGGAACCGTTTTGTCTGCACAATATCTTTAATATCTATTGTGATTTTCGGCCTGACCATTGCGGCATTGTACGCTGGCTTCACTCCGGTGGGAAAATGGGGCGTGGAAGGGCTGCAGACCAGATATATCTATCCGTTTTTACCTCTGGTCTGTCTGGCGCTGGCACATGTGCCGGTGGTGAACCAGATCAAAAACTATGAGACAAAATATGCGTTTATTATGACAGCTGCAAATGCAAGCGCTGTAGCCAGCTGCTTGCTTTCCATATAGGAGCAGAAAAAACAATTCAGGAGGAGGATTACAGATGAAACAGTCAATGCTTTACCCCCGCGCAACATCCACAAGGCGTGTGGCGGACATGAATGGGATGTGGAAATTCCGTCTGGACAAGGAAAACGAAGGAGAGGAACAGGGCTGGAAAAACGGGATTCCCGGCGCCGACCTGATCCCTGTGCCCGCCAGCTTCAATGACTTCTATACGGACAAGGAGTCCAGGGAATTTACCGGGGATTTCTGGTACGAGACAGAAGTGTTCGTGCCAGGGGAATGGAAAGGCCGCCATATTGACGTCCGTTTTGCCGCTGTTACCCACCGCTGTACGGTATATGTCAACGGTCAGGAGATTATTTCCCACGAAGGCGGCTTTCTGCCCTTTTCCGCCAGGATTGACGAAGTGGTGAACTGGAATGAACCCAACCGGGTGGTGGTGAAGGGAAATAACGAACTGAGCTTTACTTCCCTTCCCGCCGGAATCAGCGTTACTCTGGAAAATGGCCGGAAAATGACAAAGCCCTTTTTTGACTTCTTCAACTATGCAGGGATTCAGCGGCCGGTAAAGCTGGTGGTGCTGCCGGAAGAATCTATTGTAGATTTCACCCTGAACTATGCGCTGGAAGGAAACGATGCTTCTGTGAGCTATCAGGTGGAGACCACCGGAGACCATCCTGTAACAGTGGAGGTCTATGATGAATCCGGGAAGCCCGTGGCCAGAGGAGAAGGAAAAGAAGGTTGCCTGAAGATCGAAAATGTGCATCTGTGGGAAGTCCACAACGCTTATCTCTACCATTTTGTGCTGAAAGTGCTGGACGGGGAAGAGGTGCTGGACGAATACTATGATGAAATCGGAATCCGCACCTTTGCGGTGGAAGGGAACCGTTTCCTGTTGAACGGGAATCCCGTATACCTGAAAGGCTTCGGCAAGCATGAGGACAGCGATATTGTGGGCCGGGGCTTCAACATCGGGGTGATGAAGCGGGACTTTGAGCTGATGAAATGGATCGGGGCCAACTCCTTCCGCACCTCCCACTATCCTTACAGTGAGGAAATCTATCAGATGGCGGACCGGGAAGGGTTCCTGGTGATCGACGAGCTGCCTGCGGTAGGGTTCTTTGAGAGCCTGGCCAATTTTGTGGACGCGGTGAGCGGAAAGACCACCAACTTCTTTGACCGGCCCACAGTGCCGGAACTGAAGAAAAACCAGCTGGCCATGCTGGAGGATCTGATCGCCAGGGACAAAAACCATGCCTGTGTGATCGCCTGGAGCCTGTTCAACGAACCGGACACCATGACAGACAGCGCGGCGCCGTACTTTGAAGAGATCTTTGCCAGGGCAAAGGAGCTGGATGTGCAGAAACGTCCCAGGACCTTTGCGATGGAACTGAATTCCTCACCGGAGCACTGCAAGTGCCACCAATTCTGCGACTTTTTGTGCCTGAACCGCTACTACGGGTGGTATCTGCTGGGAGGTTATGAGATGGTGAACGCGGAGACAGCGTTCCGGAAGGAAATGGACGCATGGCTGGCCAAGGGAGTGAACTGCCCGATGGTGTTCACCGAGTACGGGTGCGACAATCTTCAGGGAGAGCACAAGCTGCCCAGCGTGCAGTGGAGCACGGAATATGAGATGGAATATCTGGAGATGTTCCACCGGGTATTCGATTCCTATGAGTGCGTGAAAGGGGAGCAGGTATGGAACTTTGCGGATTTCCAGACCGTGGAAGGGATCATGCGTGTGAACGGAAACAAGAAGGGAATCTTCACGCGGCAGCGTCAGCCCAAGGAAGCGGCGTACTACTTCAAGAAGAGGTGGGAGAGCCTTCCTCTGGATTATAAAGGCTGATTGGAAGTTTCCTGTCATCTATCTTTATTGTACTGCGGAATGAAAAAGAACTGTTTTCCACTATGGTGGAAACGGTTCTTTTTCATTCCATGGAAAAGTTCTCCAAACTTTTTTTGAAAAATGTTATACAGGAGTTCACACTCCTGAGCTCATAGGCTGGAAGCTGGATCTGAAATCTATTTGATTTTTATATTTCTGACACAGTCTTAACTTACTTTTTTCAATCGCTGGAGGGAAAGTTTAACAGAGGAGATGTAAAATACTGTAAGTAAGGAATATTCTGAAAGGAGATTATAATGAGAAAGAAGATTTTGAAACCTGCTGCAGCGATAGTAATGGCAGTGCTTATGGGAATATCGCCGGCATACTCCTCTGCGGCGGGCGCGGGGACTATGGCGTTACCAGAGGAAATTGAAAGTTCGGAAAATATTTCTAAAGGAACTGAAACACCCGGTCCGCAGGGGGACAGCCTGGAAGAAACTTCTGCGGGGGAAACATCTGCCGGAGAAATGGATTCAGAAGGAAGTTCAGCTGAATCTTCGGGCGTACCAAAAACTACATGGAAGCAAAGCGCATCTCCCGCAGCGTCTCCGCTGATTGTGACTGAGGTTGTTCCTGCGTCAACGCAGAAAATGACATATACAGAAGTTTATAACAACTCAGATGCTGTAATCAATTTGGGAGGTTACACTTTCTATTATCAGTACCCTACAGGAGGGGGAAAAGTCTGGAATACCGGTGATTTTTATCTGAAACCCGGGGAATGCGCAGTACTCTGGCAGAGCAATAATGCAGCAGATAATGCGGATACTTTTAACAATTATTATGGAACAAATTTAGAACTGGGAAAGAATTTGTATAAAATCAATTACAGCGGAATTCATTCCACCGCAAAAAGAGGTTTTGCATTTGGGCGGAATGAAAACAGCATTATTGCATATGCAGAATGTAATGCAGACGGTGCGGATATCACTGATAAAACAAAAAAACTGGCTGTGCAGTATGAATATGCCGGGACAGGCAGTACTTCTGAAAAGAGAGAAGTTTCTGCTGCCACACCGGGAAGTGTGGAAGACTGGCAGGTACCAGATATACCGGTACATTATGAGAATATGCCGGAAGTGACGTTACATACAGTGAACGGGCCGCAGATAATAGAAACGGATGCTCAGGAATTGACCATTTCAGCGGATCTTTCAGGAAACCAGGGATATGTGCCGGCATATCTGTGCTGTCAGCAGGGACCCCAGGAGAAAAAAATTCTGATGACCTGGGATGAATCAGCCGGTAAATATACTGCATCCATTTCCAGAAATCAGCTATGGAGTGATGAAATTTCCTGGAAAGTAGAAGCCGGCTATGGAAACGGCAGCACTGTTTCTTCAGAAAGCCAGACCACCGCTGTAAAGTATGCAGATCTGACAGAAGAAGAAAAAGCACCTCTGGTGGTGACAGAGGTAGTAACGCCTCCGATTTCTGCAGGCGAATTCTCCGGAAACAATCAGTTCTCCTATGTGGAATTATACAACAGAACAGATTCAGCCATTAATTTCAGCTATTATAAATTGTTCTACGAGTATACAGGGACGCAGACGGCAGATAAAACCTGGACTGTTTCAGACCCTGCGGTGATGGTGGAACCGGGAAAGGCATTGGTTCTCTGGCTAACAAACAACGGAAATACGGTGGAGGATTTTAACCGTTTTTATGGAACTGATCTGGAAGAAAATAAAGATATTGCAGTAATTAACTATTCAGGATTCCATGAAAGCCAGTGGCGGACCCTGAAATTTGGGAGGAGCCAGGACAATATTTTTGCCAGAGCTTCTTTTAATGAAAACAATAAGGCAACCATGGACCGGAGCGGAACACAGTCGATACAGTATACATACCCCAGGACTGCGGACGGACAGAGTCTGATTGTGACAACGGATACAAAACCCAGTCCGGGAACAGTGGAAAGCTGGCAGGTGCCCGGGGATCAGAGCCATTTTATGGGGTATCCGGGCTATCCGGAGGATGATGGTTCATCTCCTGTTCTCACGCTGCACGGCAGCTGCCCTGCTTCCATACAGGAAGGCAGTGAATTGTTTGTGACGTTTGATACTTCCGATACATTAGGGCTGATCGGCACTAAGTTATATTACCGTCTGGACGGGAAAGGGAGATGGGAGGAAATTTCCACTGCCAAAAACAGAGTGCCTTACTATTATTTTGCCCGGATTCCCGGAGATATCCTGTTTGGACATGATTCTGTGGAATTTTACGCAGAGGCATATAATAATTTCCGGAGTTCCAGGACTGATATTTACCGGGTTGGAATTGACCGTCTCAATGAGACAAAAGGAATCCGTTTGAATGTTTCCGATCAGCAGATTCTCAGCGGCCAGGTAACAGTGACGGCAAACGACGGCGCGGAGAACACAGAGACTAAAATACTTTTGGACGGAGAAGAAATAGATACAGTTCGCCTGCTGGAAAATGGAGCCTTTTTTGCTCTGACCGCGAATGGAAGAGATTCCTATTTTAAAAACGCGGTGACAGCTCCTTATGGAGAAAACAGCAGGGAGATCATTCAGTATATTGCCAAATGGCAGGATCTGGACAGTAAAGTGATCCATATCGACAACAAATACTTTTCTTATAATCAGGAAAAGGACTGTTACGAAGTGACGCTGACACTGTGGGCCGGTGATTCCGGAACCCCTTTTGAGGATATCTTTCTTCCCGGCGAAAACCACGAGGATTATACTGTGACAAATCTGCGGATGCTTCTGGCCAACGGCAGAGAATATCTTCCAGTATCCATCGGGCCGGATGATGAAGCAACAAAAGATAAGACAAATCTCAATACAGAACTTTCCGCAGTGCATACCATCGGAGACAGTACAGGAATGTGCACCAGACTGGAAGTGAAATTTGAAATTCCGGGAGCAGAAGTTACTGCAGTAGGAAATACACTGGATACCAGAGCGCTGGAAGACGGGCTCCACACCATTACCGCTGTATCAGGCAGCAAGAGAACGGAAAAAAAAGTGATTGTGGACAATACAGCTCCGGCAATTGACCTGGGCATCACAGACGGACAGATTGTGACAGGCACTGTTTCCATTAATCCTCAGGTATCAGATTTGAATGGAATTGCCCATCTGAGTGCGGTGCTGGATGGAGAGGAACTGGAGATTCCCTATCAGATTCCGGCGAGAGAGCTTCAGACAGGAGAACATGAAATATCTGTGATGGCAGAAGATGGGGCGGGGAATACAGCGATATCTCGGGCAATATTTGTTACAAGGCAGACGGATCCGTCTATTACTGGAGCTGAAGCGGCTGAAATTACAGAAGACAGCGCCAGACTCTCGGTTTCACTGGGAAAAGAAAATTCCCAGGATACACAGGTGTCCTTTTATAAAGGGAAAAACCTGACGCTGGAAAACGGCGGAGTAACAGTGAAAACTGGTTATGGAGATTCTCCTTTGGATGTAAAATTGGGCAGCCGCTCCCTGAAAGTGACCGCTCCTGATGGAATGCTTCCTTACCAACTGTTTACGATAGAGGCCGGGGAGGTAAAGGCAGAGGACAGTGTGTTTATAAAATGGGATGGGACTGCTGATTATGCGGATGAAGACCATCAGTTGAAACTGTATGTGCTGAATGTGGAAAAAAATAATTGGGAAAGCATTGGGACTGTGGATGAAAAGGGACGGATTGAAACTTCTTTTGCCGCAGCCAGTCATGTAGAAGAAGGAAAAGCTATGGTTTTAGTGCAGTGCCGCGCCCAACAAAGCGCTCCGAATGCCCAAAACAATTCTCATAATGATCCCGTTGTACAAAAAAGCGCTGATGCTCAGTGGGACGGAACCGGCAGGCCTGAAAATTATGATTTCTCTTTTGCCTGGATCACTGATACACAGTATTACACAGAAAGCTGGCCGGAACATTATGTGAATCAGAACCAGTGGATTGTAGACCATGCTGAAGACTGGAAAATCAAATATGTTATTCACACCGGAGATATTGTAGACGAATATGATATGATCAGTCAGTGGGAGAATGCGGACAAAGCTATGAAGATATTTGATGATGCAGGGATGCCTTACGGTGTACTGGCAGGAAACCATGACGTGGCTGCCGGAAATATGCTGTATCAGAATTACTGGAATTATTTCGGTGAGCAGCGGTTTGCTGACAGTTCCTGCTACGGAGGTTCCTATCATAATAACGCGGGCCACTATGACTTAATCAGCCAGAATGGTCAGGATTTCCTTCTTCTGTACATGAGCTGGGATATCTACGAGGATGAGATCAACTGGATGAATCAGGTACTTCAGCAGTATCCGGACAGAAAAGCGATTATTCTTCTGCATCGTTATACCAATGTAAACGAAAAAGAGAACACTTATCTGGATTATGCCGGAAAAGTGATTCAAAAGGAAGTGGTGGCGAAGAATCCGAATGTTTTTGCTGTTCTTAACGGCCATTATCATGGATCTTCCTTTGAAACTGCGGCTTTTGATGATGACGGGGATGGTATCAGAGAGCGCACGGTTTACCAGATCTGTACTGATTATCAGTCTGCTTTTGAAGGGGGAGAAGAGTACATTAAATTCCTGTACTTTGACCTGAAAGGGGGAAAAGTGTATATGAATTCCTATTCTCCGCTCCACGATGATTTTAATTACTATGATACTGCTAAGTATGAAAGCTATGAAGAAGGAAACAAAGGAAAAAATATTGATATTTTTGAACTGAACGTGGATTTTGATCTGACAGAAAAAACGTTGGATTGCAGCGGATTTACTGCTGGTGTCAGAACTGAGAGTCTTATTGGAAGCGTACAGGCCCAGGGGCAGCAGGCGTCCGTTATATGGGAGGGTCTGGAAGCTGAAAGAGAATATACCTGGTATGCGGTGGCTGAAAACACAGAAGGTGGTCTGGCAGTGAGCGGAATGAACGAGTTCAGAACTGCTGCTGAAGAGTCAGGGACAGAGACAGCAGAAAACTCTGAGCCCGAAAGTACAGAAACCGAAAGTTCAGAAACAAAAAGTCCGGAATCAGAGAGTAGCGAATCCGAATTCGCAGGTGAGCAGGGCACTATAACTATGATACCTTCTGCCACTGACTCGCAGGGGGCCGGCGTACCCACCGGAGACCAGACGCCTGCCGCGTGGCTGATTGTAATTGTTTTATGTTCAGGAATAGCAGCAACATTTCTTTCAGTGGGATACCTGAAGAAAAAAACAGGAAAATGATTGAAAGAAAGGCGCCCCCAGCGGGCGCCTTTGCTCTGGTCATACTCACAGTCCTGAATGTCTTGCGGCCTCTGTGAAAATATTTTTACTGTATATCATGTGCAGCTTTTTTACCAAAAGTCACTACTATCCACATAATACTAAATAGAATACAGGAGATGAGTAATGGAATTAAAATGACCAGAATCTCAGCTTTTTCAGGAAAATTCCAGCCATTACCAGAGGCCAATAAACAGCATATAATGCCCAGAATATTCAGCAGCATAGCCGAGAGATATGCTGAAGGAGTAATAAAATACTTTAATGTGCTGTTTCTTTCCTTTTTCAAAAGATAACTTATGTTCAAGCAAAGCGAAAGAATCGGTAAGGACATTATAGACAGCATATTATAGAAAAAGTACTTTTCAGATGTCAATCTGCGGCAGCATACAAACAGAAGGATGATCTCAATAATCGCAACACCTGACAAAACTGCGGACATTCGCAATAAGGGATGCGGCGCCGGTTTTTCGGAGGGAGTTGTACCATTGCATTTTCTTTCTTTTCGGACTATAATACCGCCAATTGTCAGAATGAAAACAAGTCCCAAAAGAGCCGTTGCATTAACGTCCAAGAGAATAGGATAATAGGCTGCGAGGTATACGATTAAAGAAGCCCCGCAAAACGCCAGTGTGGAGATATACAGCCTGCGTTCCTGCAGCTTGCCGTTTCTCCAGGCTGCCCGCACTGCGGGATGCAGGATAAGCAGGATCCATACAGAAAATAGTATTTGGAGGATTCTTTCAAAAATATGCAGCCATGTAACAGACTGACAACCATATGAGACAAAGTCAGAAAATCTCCAGGCTACCAAAAAATTATTGCCTATGATACACCCTAATAAAACAACAACCTCCCAACCCTTAAAAAGAGCAGTTCCCGTGTCTTTAAACCCCAGCTTATATGCTGCGTGAGATTTTACATTTGATTTGTTATTTGATATATTAAAACTTACGGCAAACAGCACAATCGCTGTTGCGATTGCCATTATAAAGGTAGCATATAAAAAAGGGGCAGGCTGGAGGAGGGTGGGATCGCCGTAAGTCCCCCCTTGTATGTTTCTGTTCGGCTGCGATATTAAAATGTAGGTGAAGGCAGACGTCCAAAAAAACAGTGCGCATGAGCTAAGACCAATCCATTTATACGCCTTCTTTTTATTCCAGAAAAGACAAGCTGATAACAGTAAAAGGACTGCCGCTGCTGTGTTTAAGATTGCGAAAGATTTACATACAGCAGAAATATCCGTAAAATCAGCCAATCCAAAAGTTATTTCCTCTAATTTTTTCAAATAATTGGGAATTTCGTATAAACTGTAAGAGGATTCATGTATGTACTCGTATCCTAATAGGTTTTGTGAAGGTACTGTTATCCATTTTCCAAACGCGGAAATTATTAATAATACAAAAAATACGAACATCAAAAACGAAAACCTGTTTTTATGGGCCGTTGGTTGTTTATCTGTGAAGTCATGCGGGCCCGGCGCAGTCTGTTGTCCGTTTAAATTTTTCCCGCAATTTGGGCAAAAGCAGGCATTGGATGGAATGAGAGATCCGCAGTATTTGCAAAATCGCGGTTTTTCTAATGGCTCTCCGCACTGTACACAAAAATCGGCGTCAGGCACGTTCTCATACGTACACTTTTTACATTTCATTTAATTGACCTCCTTCATTTCACTGGCATGCCATCGATTCCAGGCGGAATGATGATGTTTTCCTCTGTTCCTGTATATCCGGTGATCATGCAAAAGTTCTTTGCAGAACAGTCCTCCATTTTATCCACAAACACAATATATTAACAAGGGGATTGACTGTTTCTGATGCCCTGTACAGATCCTGTCTCTTTTGAAGCACATCCTGTAACAGATGCGGTCAAAATCTCCATAAATAAGATAATCCCAAATTTTGTTATTTTCATTTCTTCTCCTTATGCTGTAAAGCAATCATCATTTTTGAGGCACGAGTTTTCTGTATTCATATACAGGTTCATGGTATATCCCCGACTCGTCCATATAATCCTGCTTAACCAATGTCTGATCTGTTGTGCTTATAAACGCCTGCTGCGTTTCATCATATCTATATTCGGATGCTTCCTGCCCCGGCTCATACAGCAGAGATAACAGGGTTCCTTCTAAGACGTAGGTTCCTCTGATAGGTTCTGCACCTGCGGCATTTGTTCCGCTAAACTGCCCTGTGTCATAGAATTTGAAATCCCATGTATCGCTGAGACGATAACCAATAGATTCCCATGTATATTCCGTTAAGGCTGTATTAAGCGAACCGCGGTCCAGATAAATCGATTCTTCTATAGGGTCAGGCGATTCAGTTACGTCCTTTTCAGACTCGCTCATTTCACTTTTCAGCCAACGATTATAAGGAAATACATCTAGATCATGGAAAATTACATCGTCTAATATCAACTCAGCACTGGTTACCGCAGACATACTTGAATATCCATCCTCTGAAACTGCTTCCACAGTAACTGTTTTAGCGTTACTAATATCAATGGAAAAGACGATGGGCGCAGATTCTTTGCGCATAATTGGGGTTTCATAAACCAGGTTCTCATCTGCATAAAATTTAAGCTGTCCGCTTGCCAGAGACCATTCCGATACACCAATTATCCCTGACATGTATTTGTATTTTTCATTTGTTTCGTACTGAATGGACCTATTTTCCCCTGAAACCGGCATGAACTGAATAGGTCCCGCCGGATTATTATGACTGTCATAATCCGGAGAATAGTAATTCCCATAAATGTCCTTGACATCATGCCAGTCGGATGTTATCACCCTTGTACCATTCCTGTTAACCGGCGCAAGAACAGCGGCATTAGGTTTAAATATAGGTGAATCTGCCGGAATTCCGACAGAAAAATCAAGTTCGATCAAAGTGCTTTTATAAACATCATTCAAATTTATACTTGTAATATCTTCTCCAGGTTTAAGTGCAGAAACTTTATTAGCATCCACGGTTACAAAATATACTTTTCCTTGTTCCTGTTCAAAAAAAGCCTGACCATAATCAATAGATGCGTAACGGATACCCGTATCATACCACGTTCCGGGGGTTACGGCATCGGAATATACGACAGCTCCGTTTATGTACATATATATAATACCGTTATAATAAGAGTACACGGGTTTCGAAAAGATAGATAAAAATTCAAGTGCAGTCTTTTCCTGGGATATATCAGCGCAGCATCCATACCATGATTCAGCCCCATCACTATGAAAAGGAACAGAAGAGTAAGCGAAATAAATAATACTGTTTCCGTACACGTCAAGATTTGATATCGAGGAAGCAGCAGCTGTGTTTTTACTCAGTAGAGTATTGAAACTAATACAATCATCGGAGCTATTCATCACTTTTTTTGCAATAGTTACCGTTTGGTCCTGTTCCTTTATATGGCGATGATAATAAACCTCGTCCACAATCATGCAATCACTGCTGGCCATCGTTGAATCACAAAGCAATGTACAGACGTCCTTTTTATAATCATAGAGAAAAGAACAACGATTCTTGAAGTCTTTGAGGTTACCGTTCTGAGGCACCCCTTCAAGAATCAAAATGTCGCCCTGCTGGGATATATCTGAAATAGACTGGCATTGGGAAACCATGCTGCGAAAGACAGATTCCACCCGTTCTGTTTCTCCTGTTTTTTCTGAAAGCCTGTACAGCCATATCTCTGGATTTTTGTACCACTCCAGAGATTCCCCCGGCTGATCAGTATATAAAAAGTAAATCCACTCGCCGTTTTTTATTATTGGTTTATTTAGATTATCTTCAGTATCAGAAGCTGTGGGGAGTTCAGCAATACAATCAATGGTGTAGCCATCTGAGAGACAATCATTGATGCGGTAATAGCTTTCCATTTTCGTGTCATAGTTATAATTGTAAAAATAGAGAGAATTATCCTCGCATGCAATCAGCTTTAAGTCTCCGTCTGATTTAAACAATTCTTTCCTGGATCCCTTTGAATCATATCTGACAATATGTATTCCATTTATGCGGAATACCATTGTTTTATATTGCCAACATTCTTCTGAATTTGTTATAGGCCAGAAACCGCATTTTTCCCGTTCATTTTCGGGAATAGCATCAGCCCATAAAATATCTGTATAATTCTCGTTACGTAGGATAACATTTTGAGATAAGAAATCATACCGGTAGGCTGGCGTCTTTTCCGAAATCCCGGACGGAGAAGATACTTTGTTCCTATTCATATCAGATGATTTTTCCTGCCCCGCGCAGGCTGGCAGCATACATAATAACAGCAAAAATGCAAACAAAAATATTTTTGTATATTTCATACTTTTTACCTCGATTTCCCTGCATAGCAATCTGACTAGTTACTTGCTGACCATTTGTTTCATTATGTAGTTAATTACAGAGCTGCGCGTTGCCGATTATCAAATAATTACGTTTTTATGTATCAACTTCCCAGCTATAATATGTCTGCCGATTTTCTTCGGCAACGATGCGTAGAAATTTTGCGTTTTTAATATCTGCGTTCCAGAAAATTCAGCGCCGGCTCCCGCATTTTCAAAAAGGGTTTTTAAAGCGTACAGTTTTGTCAATTCCTGTTTATATTGCTGGTATAATTTGCGGCCCGAGACCTTGTAAGAATAATCGGACATTTTACAAAGATATTCTGCAGCACTTTTAAATGCCTCTTCATCATTGTTGTAGCGAAGCAACAAATTCGCTGTATACTTATTAATTATTTATTCCGCGTCAGCTTGAGATTTCTTCTGTCAAAATCATCACAGATATGTAAAACATGATTCTCTAGAGATTGTCATTCCTCCTTCCCCAATGATATTTTCCGTAATCAAAAGGTGTACATTTTGACATAACTGGTTCAGAGGATATAATAGAAATTCAAAAATAGACTTGGATAAAAATGGATATAATTCTCTAAAGTTACTTGATTTAAAGAGCTTTCAAGAGTATAATGTAAGATATATATGTGTCTGTCAAAATGTACACATTATGACAGGATTATTGATTTTAAAACTTCTTCAGCCTTCGGTAAAAGGTTGATTCGCTCATATTACATCGTTTCAAAACTTCCTCAAGTGGAAGTTTATTATTTTTCCATGCCTGGACAAGATGGGCGAAATCTTCTGGCACAGCTTTTTCTGGCCTGCCGAACTTTACGCCCCTTGCCTTAGCGGCTTCAATTCCTTCCGCCTGGCGTTTGTGTATATTTTCCCTTTCATTTTGGGCTACAAAGGATAGAATTTGCAGCACTAAGTCTGCAATAAACGTTCTCATTAAGTCTTTGCCCTGGCGGGTGTCCAGCAATGGCATATCCAGTACACAGATATCAATTCCTTTTTCCTGGGTCAGCAATTTCCACTGTTCCTGTATCTCTTTGTAATTTCGGCCTAGCCGGTCAATACTCAGAATATACAGCAAATCCCCTGGTTTTAGCCGTTGAATCAGCCGCTGATATTTAGGTCGGTTAAAATTTTTACCGGATTGCCGATCTGTATAAAGATTTTTTTTGAGGATGCCTTTTTTTCGGAGAGCAACCAGCTGTCTGTCTGCATTCTGGTCTGTGCTGGATACCCGAATATATCCGTAATTCATAAAATTCACCATCTTTCTAACTATAATATGCCGGACAAAGAGGCAAAAAACAAGTACGAAGTCATTCTTGAAGAGCCTATTCCAGGAAACTAAGACCGGCTAATTGTCCCGTTATATCTATTGTATGCCGCGAAATCAGTGCAGGCAAGATAATAAACAATAACCCGGAACTCACTTTTTCTGCTGGAAATTAACAAAAATTTGTGCTATGATATTATATCAGCATATTTTTAGGAGGAAGTGAAATGAAAAAGATTCTGGACTTGATCGGAGCGCAGGTACAGGCTGCATTTGCCGACGCCGGATATGAGGCGCGGTACGGAAGAGTGACCCTGTCCAACCGCCCGGATCTCTGCGAATATCAGTGCAACGGCGCGCTGGCAGCGGCCAAGGCCTATCATAAAGCCCCTATTGTCATTGCAGAAGAAGTATTAGAAAAATTGGAAAAGCTGGAGATGTTTTCTGAAGTGAGCGCAGTGAAACCTGGCTTTCTGAATCTAAAACTGTCCGGCGCTTATCTGGTTTCCTATTTGTCGGAAATAGCCCAGTCGGACAAGCTGGGCTGCGGGCCTGCGGACAGTCACAGGAAAGTGGTGCTGGATTACGGCGGGCCAAATGTGGCGAAGCCTTTGCATGTGGGACATCTGCGTTCTGCCGTAATCGGTGAGAGTCTGAAGCGGATCTGCCGTTTTATGGGGGACGAGGTGATCGGTGACGTGCATCTGGGGGACTGGGGCCTGCAGATGGGGCTGATTATTGAGGAACTGAAGGACCGCCAGCCGGAACTGCCTTATTTTGATGAGAACTATAGGGGCGAATATCCCAAAGAAGCGCCTTTCACCATATCTGAACTGGAAGAAATCTATCCCGCGGCCAGCGCCCGTTCCAAGGAGGACGAAGTTTTCGCCAAACGTGCCCATGACGCTACCTTCCGCCTGCAGAACCGCGAGCCGGGATACTGGGCTCTCTGGGAACACATTATGCGGGTATCCGTTGAGGATCTGAAGAAAAACTACGAGAAGCTGAATGTGACTTTTGACATTTGGAAAAAAGAGAGCGACGCCCAGCCTTATATTCCTGGCATGATTCAGAGGATGAAGGAGAAAGGCCTGGCCCATGAGAGCCAGGGCGCTCTTGTGGTGGATGTGAAACAGGAATCCGATACCAAGGAGATCCCTCCCTGTATGCTGGTGAAGTCTGATGGGGCCACCCTGTATCCCACCACAGATCTGGCCACGCTGGTGGAACGGGAAGAACTGTTTGATCCGGACATGGTGCTGTATGTGGTGGATAAACGTCAGGAACTCCATTTCACCCAGGTATTCCGCTGTGCCAAGATGGCGGGCATTGTGCCGGACGAGACAGAGCTGCGTTTTCTTGGTTTTGGCACCATGAACGGCAAAGACGGGAAACCGTTTAAAACCAGGGCGGGGGGCGTGATGCGGCTGGAGACTCTCATCGGAGAGATCACTCAGGCGGTTTATGATAAGGTGCAGGAAAACCGTACTGTGGATGAGCAGGAGGCCTGGGAGATGTCCGGGAAAATTGCCCTGTCCGCCTTGAAGTACGGAGATTTGTCCAATCAGGCGTCTAAGGATTATATATTCGATGTAGATCGCTTCACTGCTTTTGAAGGAAATACCGGTCCATATATTCTGTATACTATTGTCCGGATAAAATCTATTCTGCGCAAGTATGCTGAAAATATCGGCGGAGATCCTGAGCGGGCCGAGCTTCGCGAGCCGGTGAACAGCAGCGAAAAAGCGCTGATGCTTCTGCTGGCCAGATTCGGGGATGTGATGGATCAGGTCTATCGGGAGCTGGCTCCCCATAAACTGTGCGCGTATATCTATGAATTGTCCAACACGTTTAACAGTTTTTATCATGAAACAAAAATCCTGGCAGAACAGGACAGAGACCGCCAGAGCGGATATATCGCTTTGATCTGTCTTGCAAAACAGGTGCTGGAAAAATCCATTGACCTGCTGGGATTTTCTGCGCCTGACAGGATGTAACAGAAAGGAAGAATCGGATGTCTTTGGAGACGAAGGATATTCAGTCTATGGCCGCCGATTTTCAGAGTTATCAAAAGGGAAGGCGCCTCTGGGAACAGGGGCGCGTCCGTTTATACAGAACTGATAGCTTCTGGAAAGGAGAAATCAATCTGCAGGCGGAATCAGAGGATTACAGGGTCCGGCTAAAACTCTCGGGGGACAGGATGACAGAAGCAGCCTGCAGCTGTCCGGATTTTATCCCTGCAAGAGGGCTTTGCCCCCATTGCGTGGCAGCGGCTTTTGCCTACCTGAAAAGATATAACGGAGCTACTGCGGAGGTCTCCACCACTCCGGCGGCCAGGCAGATGCTGGAACAGTATTCCCGCCAGGCCTTCAGCCGGGCCATGGCAGAACAGGAGCCGGAACCGGTGGAACTGGACCCGGTCATCCATCTGCGCCGCCGTCAGTGGTCGGCGGAATTGAAAATCGGCAGAAAAAAGAAATACGTGGTGCAGGATTTACTGGAATTTGCGGATAACTGCTTATATCACAGACAGACAGAGTACGGACGCCAGCTTTCAGTGCGCCATGAAAAAGAATTTTTTCATGCAAAAGACTGGCCGGCGGCAGAGCTGCTTATTAAAACATTGGTGTCCTGGCGTCAGTGCCTGGAAGAAGGAAAAGGGAGCAGCCGCCTTCCGCAGCTGCGCTGCCTGCCTTTGAATCGATCCAATGCCGATGAGTTTCTGCCCTGTTTTGAAGGCAGGACTGTAACTGTGGAAGAAAACGGCGAAAACAGGAAGGTCCATGTGGTGCGGAGAGACCCTGCGCCGGTTCTGAGCGTACAGCAATGCGGCAGCGGGCTATCTCTGGAAATGGAAACTGGGCTTTCTGTGCTCCAGGGGGAAAAGGGCCTGTATGTTGCGGATAAAGAAAATATTTATTTGTGCAGTGAGGATTTCAGCAGGGAAGCGGGAATATTCCTGGTGCATATTTTAACCCGAACATTTCCGGAGTATGGCAGGCTTTTGCTGTCCAGGCGGGACGTAGGAGAATTTTGCGGACAGGTTCTTCCAAGGCTTTCCTCATTTTTAGAGATCAACGCTGATGAATTGAATCTGTCAGATTTTGAGCCGGCCAGCCTGAAAGCGGAATTTTATTTTGACGCGCCCTCTCCGGGATGTGTGACCTGTGAAGTTTTTCATCACTATGGAAATATTTCTTTTAATCCATTGCAGCCGGGGACCCTTCCTGTGGAACTATGCAGAAACAAAGGGCAGGAACTTCGGATCAGCTCCGTGGCGAAAAAGTATTTCCGCTACAGGACAGAAGACGGAAAACTGCAGATCGTGGAGAACGATGGAGAGATTTTCAGGCTTCTGACAGAGGGAATGGCAGAATTTGCCTCCTGCGGCGAAGTTCATCAGTCGGAAGCATTTCAGAAAATCACTGTGGAACAGGAACCGGAAGCCAGCCTGGAACTATCGTTTCTGGACGGCTTGCTGGAGATGAAGCTGGATCTGGGGAACGCTTCTCCGGCCGAGCTGCGCGGGCTTTTAGAAGCCTATGCAGGCAAGCAGATTTTTGTCCGCAGAAAAGACGGAAGCTTTCTGGATCTCAGGACAAAGAAACTGGACAGAATCGCTGAACTTTCAGAGGAACTGAAGCTGGAAGGAAAGAAACTGACCGGAGAGCCCCTTCGCCTGCCGCTTTACCGTGCCGCGGAGCTGGATCTTCTGGCAGGGAAAGAGGGGGTGCGCAGCAGGGAATTTGCCCAGCTGATCCGAAAAATGAAAAATGCGGGCCAGGAAGAATTTTCTGTCCCTGAATCCTTAAAAGGCGTGCTGCGGGATTATCAGAAAACAGGGTATTCCTGGCTCAGGCAGTTAGACGCGCTGGGCCTTGGCGGGATTCTGGCTGATGAAATGGGGCTGGGGAAAACGGTGCAGGTGATTGCCCTGCTTCTTTCGGAAAAACAGCCCGGCCAGCAGTCCCTGATCGTGTGTCCCGCGTCTCTGGTTTATAACTGGGAAAATGAGTGCCATCGCTTTGCGCCGGAACTGACGGTTTGTTCCGTGACGGGAACTGCCTCGGAGCGAAAAGAAAAGCTGCAGGAACCGGCAGATGTGCTGATCACCTCCTATGACCTGATGCGCAGGGACGGGGAAATGTACCAGAAAATGTTTTTCCGTTTTCTCATTGTGGATGAAGCGCAGTTCATAAAAAACTGGAAGACGCAGAATGCCAGGGCAGTGAAATCCGTGCCTTCCCGCACCAGATTCGCCCTTACCGGCACACCCATTGAAAACAGGCTGACAGAGCTTTGGAGCATTTTTGATTTTCTGATGCCTGGATTTTTATATAATGAACGGAGATTCCGGGAACATCTGGAAATGCCCATATTAAAAGGCCAGGATGAACATGTTTCCGGCCGGCTGAACAGAATGGTGCGGCCGTTTATTCTGCGCAGGTTAAAATCTCAGGTGCTCAAAGAACTGCCTCCCAAGCTGGAAAATACCGTTTATTCCAAACTGGAGGGAAAACAGAAAAAGCTGTATCAGGGCAGCGCCCTGAGGCTCCGGGGAATGCTGGAAAAACAGTCGGAAGCGGAATTTCATAAGGAGAGGATGCAGGTGCTGGCGGAGCTGATGCGCCTGCGGCAGATCTGCTGTTCACCGGAACTGTGTTTTGCAGACTATGACGGAGAATCTGCTAAAACGGAAGCCTGTATGGAGCTGCTGCGCACAGCGGTGTCTGCGGGGCATAAAGTCCTGCTGTTTTCCCAGTTTACTTCCATGCTGGCGATTTTGAGGGAGCGGATCGAAGCGGAACAGATATCCTATTTCCAGCTCACCGGCGCCACGCCAAAAGAAGAGCGGGTGAAGCTGGCCGACCGGTTCAACCGGGAATCTGAAGTCCAGGTATTCCTGATCTCTTTGAAAGCAGGGGGAACAGGGCTCAATCTCACCGGGGCGGATCTGGTCATCCATTATGACCCCTGGTGGAATCTGGCGGCGCAGAATCAGGCCACAGACCGGGCGCACCGGATCGGGCAGGAGAACAAGGTGACAGTATACAGGCTGATCGCCAAAGATACAGTGGAAGAAAAAATACTGCAGCTCCAGGAATCCAAGCGGAAGCTGGCTGGACAGGTGCTGGGGGACAGCGGCCTGCCCGCATCCCGGCTCACCAGGGAAGAGCTGCTGAAAATACTGGAGGAGACATGATAAAATATAGTTTTGAGAATGACTACAGCGAAGGAGCCCACCCTAGGATCCTGGAAGCTCTGGCGGAAAGCAATCTGAAACAGAGGACAGGATATGGGCTGGATGATGAGTGCGCGGAAGCATCCGAAAAAATCCGGGAGATTTTCGGGTGTCCGGGCGCTCAGGTCCATTTTCTGGTGGGCGGAACGCAGACCAATATGACGGCGATTGCCGCGGCGCTCCGGCCCCATCACGCGGTAATCGCGGCGGAGACAGGGCACATCAATGTACATGAGACCGGCGCAATAGAAGCTACAGGGCACAAGGTCCTGACTGTGCGGACAGAGGATGGAAAACTGTGTCCTGCGGATATCGAGACTGTGGCGGCGCTTCATACAGACGAGCATATGGTGCAGCCCAGGCTGGTATATATTTCTGATTCCACAGAGGTAGGCACTATATATCATAAGAAGGAACTGAAAGCTTTATCTGATGCCTGCCGCAGGCTGGGGCTTCTCCTGTTTCTGGACGGAGCAAGGCTTGGCGCTGCATTCGCCTGCGCTGAAAATGATCTCAGGCCGGAGGATCTGCCGGAACTGTGCGACATGTTTTATATTGGGGGAACGAAAAACGGCGCGCTGTTCGGAGAAGCGCTGGTGCTGGTAAATCCTGCCCTGTTTGAAGATTTCCGGTGGATGATCAAGCAAAAGGGCGGAATGCTGGCAAAAGGATGGCTTTTAGGGCTGCAGTTTAAACTGTTGTTTACAGATGGTTTGTATTGGGAACTGGCAGCTCATGCAGAAAAACAGGCGGCTGAGATCAGAGACGGCCTGAAAGAACTGGGGGTGGAGTTCCGTTGGGATTCACCCACTAACCAGCTTTTTCCAATTTTTAACGAAGAACAGGTGGAGAAGCTGTCGGAGAATTTCCGGATGACAGAGATGGATTGTTTGGATGGTAACCGCAGGGTGGTCCGGCTGGTTACATCCTGGTCCACAAAGCCGGAAGCCGCAGAAGAATTCTTGAGAGCAGTACGAAACGTTACTGGATATTAAGAGACCGGAGGAACGGCAGATGCGGCGGATTATGTATTATGTAAAACCATATATGGGAGGAATGCTGATCGGGCTGGTCATCAAGGTGCTGGCAACTCTGTGTGAACTGTTCCTGCCAAGAGCCTTGGCTTATATTGTGGATGAAGTGATCCCAAGACGGAGCGTGGGCCAGGTGCTGGCCTGGGGCGGCGTGATGCTTCTGGCCTCTCTTCTGGCCTGGAGGGGAAATATCGTGGCCAACCGCCGGGCTTCCAAAGTGGCCAGAGACGCTACAGAATCCATTCGCTTGGATCTGTTTACAAAAATTTCCTACCTCTCCAGCAGACAGGCTGAGGGTTTTACTATGCCTTCTTTGATTTCCAGGGCCACTACGGACACCTATAATATCCATCAGATGCTGGGGATGATGCAGCGTCTGGGAGTGAGGGCGCCGATTATGCTGCTGGGCGGCGTAATCATCACCTTGACCATGGACC
Source organism: Cuneatibacter caecimuris (assembly GCF_004216775.1). Taxonomy (GTDB): domain Bacteria; phylum Bacillota; class Clostridia; order Lachnospirales; family Lachnospiraceae; genus Cuneatibacter; species Cuneatibacter caecimuris. The sequence goes on along the minus strand of NZ_SGXF01000007.1, from coordinate 53,840 downwards.
CGGTCCTGACCCTGACGTTGGTGGCGATGATGCCTTTCATTGCAGTGATGATCTGGCAGGTGACAAAAAGAGGCGTGCCTATGTACAGAAAAGTGCAGGAGGCGGCGGACCGGTTTGTGCGCCAGGTAAGGGAAGCAGTTACCGGCATCCGGGTGATCAAAGCGCTGTCCCGCACAGAATATGAAAAAAAGAAATTTGCGGCTATTAATGAAGAGGTGGTGGTCAAAGACCAGAAGGCAGGAATGGTTATGAGCCTGATGAATCCTCTGATGAACCTGCTGCTGAATCTGGGACTGGTGCTGGTGATTCTGATCGGAGCATGGCGGGTCAATGAAGGACTTTCCTCTCCGGGCACCATCATCGCTTTTTTGTCCTATGTTACGCTGATCTTAAATGCTATCTTGTTTTTGTCCCGCATGTTTATGATTTATTCCAAAGCCAGCGCCAGCGCGGCCCGGGTGACAGAGATCCTGGATGCGCCGGAGGATTTGACCCGGCAGGAAACAGCAGAGGACGGCCGTTCCTGCGGAAACAGCCGGCAGGATGGAAATCTGCCGCAGATTGTTTTTGATCATGTCTCTTTTTCTTACTCGGGAGGAAGTCCGGATGTGTGGGAAATATGTTTTGAGCTGGAGAAAGGGGAGACTTTGGGAATCATCGGTGGAACAGGGGCCGGAAAAAGCACGCTGATCCAGCTGATGATGCGTTTTTATGATGTGACGGAAGGGCGCATTCTGTTAGAAGGGAAGGATATCCGCAGCTGGGACAAGCAGGAACTGAGAAAGAAATTTGGCGCGGCTTTTCAGAACGACGTGATTTTTGAAGACTCTATCGCAGAGAATATCAGCTTTGGAAGAAATCTGTCCAGGGAAGAGATTTTGGAAGCAGTGCATCTGGCTCAGGCGGATACATTTGTGCAGGAAAAAGGGCTGGACGCGAAATTAGCGATTAAAGGCGCGGATTTAAGCGGAGGGCAGAAGCAGAGACTTCTTATTGCCAGGGCCCTGGCCGGAAAGCCGGACATCCTGGTCTTAGACGACTCTTCCAGCGCCCTGGATTACCGTACAGACGCGCGGCTGCGCCAGGCTATCGCAGGCCATTTTTCTGAGACCACAAAGATCATCGTGGCCCAGCGGGTCAGCTCTATTTTGAATGCTGATCTGATTCTGGTCATGGACGGGGGAAGGGTCATTGCCAAGGGCAGACATGAAGAACTTCTCAAGAACTGTGAAATTTACCGGGAAATCAGCCGTTCCCAGATGGAGGTGTCAGAATGAAAAAACATGTGATGCTGCGCCTGGGAAAATATTTGTTGCAGTATAAATGGTTTGTGATGCTGGTAGCCGTGCTGAGTATTGCTTCTAATCTGCTGAACTTGGTGGGCCCCATGCTGTCCGGTTATGCGGTAGATGCGGTAAAACCCGGACAGGGCGCCGTGGATTTTGGAACGGTTTTTTATTATGCGGCCTGGATGGCAGGCCTGTACGCGGGAGCATCCCTGCTGACCTATCTGCTGACGGCCGTGATGCTGCATATTACCAGAAAAGTAGTATACGCCATGCGCCGGGATGTTTTTGCCCGGCTGATGGAGCTGCCGGCAGGGTATTTTGACACGCGGCAGGTGGGAGATATCATCAGCAGGATTTCTTATGACATCGACACCGTGAATACCAGCCTGTCTTCAGATCTGATCACGCTGCTGTCCAGCGCCATTACAGTGATCGGTTCCTTTGTGATGATGCTTCTGATTTCACCTGTATTGGTGCTGGTCTTTGTGGTGACAGTACCTGCGTCTCTGCTGCTGACAAAAAAGCTGACCGGCATCACGCGGCCTCTTTTCCGGGCCAGATCCAGAGAACTGGGAGAGCTGAACGGCTTTATCGAGGAAAAGATGACCGGTCAAAAGACCCTGAAAGCCTATGGGCAGGAGGAAAACACCATCGGCAAGTTTCAGGAAAAGAATACAGAAGCAGTGAACGCTTATTATCATGCGGACTATATGGGAAGCATGGTGGGGCCTTCGGTCAATCTGATCAACAATATCTCCCTCACCCTGGTGACAGTGTTCGGAAGTCTGCAGTACCTGAAGGGCGCGATTTCTTTGGGAAATATCTCCTCTTTTGTGCTCTATTCCAGAAAATTTTCCGGCCCCATCAATGAGGCCGCCAATATTATCAGCGATTTTCAGTCGGCTTTGGCGGCGGCGGAGCGGATTTTCCGCCTGTTGGATGAAGCGCCTGAGAAGCCGGACCTTCCGGAAGCAGAAATACTTCAGGAGGCACAGGGAGATGTGGACATTAAAGATGTGTCTTTCGGCTATACTCCGGACAAAGAGATCCTGCACCACGTCAGTCTTCATGCGCCCCGGGGGAAGCTGGTGGCTATTGTCGGCCCCACAGGCGCGGGCAAAACCACGCTGATTAATCTGCTGATGCGTTTTTATGATGTGAATCAGGGAGAGATCCGGGTGGACGGCAGAGAGATCCGCAGCCTGACAAGAGACAGCCTGCGGAGATCTTACGCCATGGTGCTGCAGGATACCTGGCTGTTTTATGGTACGATTGCGGAAAATATTTCCTACGGAAGTGAAACAGCTTCCAGAGAAGATGTGGTTCGGGCTGCTAAGGCCGCCAGGATTCATGATTATATCATGAGCCTGCCCAAAGGATATGACACCATCTTGTCAGACGACGGAACCAATATTTCCAAAGGCCAGAAACAGATGCTGACCATTGCCAGGGCCATGCTGCTGGATGCGCATATGCTGATTCTGGATGAAGCAACTTCTAATGTGGATACCAGGACAGAGCTGCAGATTCAGGAGGCCATGCGGAATCTGATGCGGGATAAAACCTGCTTCGTCATCGCCCACCGCCTGTCCACAATCCGCAACGCAGATCTGATCCTGGTGGTGAGAGACGGGGATATCATAGAAATGGGCACTCATGAAAGCCTTCTGGAAAAGAAGGGATTTTATCACCAGCTGTATCGCGCTCAGTTTGAATAGTGTGTCCATAATTTTTAAGAATTCCTGTAAGCTTTTTTTCAGGACAATGGGTTATACTCTCTTCAGAATGGCATCTCTATGGCTGCCGTGAGGAAAGACAGGGAATCAGGAGGGTATCATAATGAAAAAAAGACGTGGAAAATTGGTGGCGGGGCTGGCTGTTTCAGCACTTTTTCTGATGGGAGCGGCATTGTGGTTCATGCGTCCGGACTTGCAGTTTCGGGTGAGGGACGCCTGGCATGGAGTGACAGACAGTATGGACCGGCAGGTTCTGGATCTGAAACCTGAGGATCTGGAGCAGAAAGAAGTCACGGAGCTGAACCGGCAGAACTGCCTGGTACTGATTAATGAAGAATATCCGGCCGGAGAAACCTATGAAACGCAGCTGGTGAAATACAAAGAGACAGAGGTTCTGATGGCGCCGGAAGCAGTAGATGCTTTTTCCGCGCTGTCTGTGGCGGTGAAAGAAGAGACCGGAGATACCCTTTATATCAGGGACAGCTACAGAAGCTATGACGAGCAGGTACAGGTATATGCCGAGGAACCGGAGGTTGCGGCTTTGCCGGGAAGCAGCGAGCATATGACAGGGCTGGCTTTTGATGTGTACGTGTCCGGATTTGCCGGATATGGATTTATAAAATCAGAAGCAGGTCAGTTTGTGAATGAAAATTGCTGGAAATATGGGTTTATCATCCGATATCCGCAGTTTGGCAAAAGCGCTACCAGGATTCCCTATGAACCGTGGCACATCCGGTATTTGGGGCTGCCTCATTCAGAATATATCTATAGGAATCATCTGACTCTGGAAGAATATCTGGAGGGGCTGGAAACCGGAAAATTTTATCAGACCGGAGATTATTTGGTCAGCCTGCAGGAGGGAGATATGCTTCAGATTCCCAGGCAGGCCGCGGAAGTGACAGTCTCTCCTGACCATCGGGGAGGGTGGATTGTGACCTGCCAATGGAAGGAATGAAAAATAAAGCTTGCGTCCCCGGCAGATCTGTGGTATTCTTTTTGCTGACAACTGACAAGACAGTTGTAAAGAATGACTGACAAGCGAGGAGAATATGATGGAAAAAGTGAAGAAAATCCTGCGGCTGATTTTTATTGACGGGCTGTCGGGAATGGCTACCGGCCTGTTTGCCACATTGATTGTGGGCACGATCCTGGTACAGATCGGCTCACTGATCCCGGGGGCGGCGGGAACTTATCTGGTGCAGATCGGCAAAGTCGCTTCTGCTCTGACCGGGGCGGGCATCGGCTGCGGAGCGGCTTATAAATTAAAACAGAGCCCTCTGGTAATCCTTTCCGCCTCAGGAGCAGGCATGGTGGGCGCTTTTGCTTCTAAAATAATTGCAGGCACAGTGTTTGTAGACGGAGTGATTCATCTGGCGGGGCCGGGCGAACCTTTGGGGGCGTTTGCAGCCGCTATGGTGGCAATCGGTATCGGACAGCTGGTATCCGGCAAAACGAAGGTGGATATCCTGGTGACGCCGGTTTGCTGTATCATTGCCGGCTCTGTGGTGGGGCTTCTGGTAGGGCCTCCCATATCTGCCTTCATGACATACCTGGGCGATCTGATTGAATGGGGAACGGTACAGGCCCCTTTCCTCATGGGTATTATCGTGTCTGTCCTGATGGGCATGATTTTAACCCTTCCCATCAGCTCAGCGGCTCTGGGCGTGATTCTTGGAATGACGGGTATTTCAGCCGGCGCCGCCACAGTAGGATGCTGCGCCAATATGGTGGGCTTTGCGGTAGCCAGCTACCGTGAGAATAAAGTGGGCGGCCTTTTGGCCCAGGGGCTGGGCACCAGCATGCTTCAGGTTCCGAATATTGTGAAAAAACCAGTGATCTGGCTGCCGGTGATTCTTACCAGTGCGATATTGGGGCCTTTGGCTACCAGCGATTTTGTACATATGACCAATAATGCCACCGGCGCGGGGATGGGCACTGCAGGGCTGGTGGGCCAGTTCACGACCTATGCGACGATGACGGCAGAAGGCTATGATCCTGTGATTGTTCTGGTGAAAATGCTGCTGATGCATTTCATTTTGCCTGCAGTGCTGACGCTGCTGTTCTCTGAGCTTATGAGGAAAAAGGGATGGATCAAACAGGGCGACATGAAGCTGGATGTTTGAGAAGCAGGCGTTTTCGTCTGCTGAGACAGGGAAAATAAGGATAGATGCAAGGGCGCCACTGCCTGCAGTGACGCCCTTGCGCTGTTCTGGTTTCATAGGAAAGTTCCTCCTGTGAAATAAAACTTTTCGTGAGATGGGCGCCAGGCGCTGAAGAGATACGGCCGCTGAAGCTTTGTTCCATATGATAATCTCTGTCTCAGGAAACTCTTGTGCTTTCAGAAAAATTGTATTAAAATAGGGATATTGTGAGAGGAGGTAGAAAAATAGAATGACAGCCTTTGAAATAGGAATTTTGGAAGGGCTTCAGAAAATCCATAATCCGGTGCTGGACCAGATCATGGTGATGATCACCAGCCTGGGAAATGCCGGGATATTCTGGATACTGACCGCAATTCTGCTTTTGTGCATTCCCAAGACCAGGAAATACGGCTGCTGTATGGCTGCAACTCTTGTGGTTCACCTATTGATCTGCAACCTGGGGTTAAAGCCCCTGGTACACCGGACCAGGCCTTATGAAATCAGTGGCTTTACCGGGCTGATTGTAGCCAGGCCAGTGGACTTTTCATTTCCATCAGGGCATACAATGGTATCTTTTGCCTGCGCTCCTGTAATTTGGTATATGAACCGGAGGCTGGGAATCGCTGCTTTCATTCTGGCGGCGCTGATCGGATTTTCCAGACTTTATCTCTACGTACATTTCCCAACAGATGTGCTGTGCGGGATGGTATTGGGGCTGGCCGTCGGGTTCCTGGTGATGAATATGTTTGGAAAATGGATTTTGTCAAAAGGAGGAAAGCGGGATGTATCAGGCGGCGATCTTTGATCTGGATGGAACGGTGGTGGATACAGTGGAGTCCATTGGTCATACCATGAACCTCTGCCTTGCCGGGTACGGACTTCCGGAGCAGCCGATAGAGAAGTATCGTTTTTTTGCCGGAGACGGAGCGCAAAAGCTGGTGGAACGCGCGCTGGAAGCAGCGGGAAATCAGGACGCTTCTTTGGCGGAACGGGCGTTTAAAGATTATATGGAACGGTTCCGCTCAGGCTGCCTGTACCGTGTCCGCGCCTTTTCCGGACTGAAGGAAACCCTCACAAAAATGAAAAAATCGGGGATGCGACTGGCCGTATGCACCAATAAACCTCACTGGAATGCAGTAGAAGTTATCAGGAAAGTATACGGGGAAAACTTGTTTGACGAAATCCTGGGAGACCGTCCGGATCATGCCAGAAAACCTTCTCCCCAAGGGCCCCTTTTGCTGGCAGGCAGGCTGAACGCAGAGCCGAAGAGCTGCCTGTATGTGGGAGATACGGATACGGATATGCGGACCGGCCGTGCGGCCGGAATGGTGACGGCAGGCGTGCTATGGGGATTCAGGGGAAAAGAAGAATTGCTCAGGGAAGGAGCCTCTGTACTGGCAGAGAGGCCGGAGGATTTGCTGGCTATCGCGGGTATTGGGGAGAGTTGATATTCATTACACAACAGGAGGAAAAATAATTATGAATCATTTGGAAACCATATGTATCCAGAGCGGATGGAAGCCGGAAAAGGGAGAGCCCAGAGTACTGCCCATCTATCAGAGCACTACCTTTAAATATGATAACAGCGAACAGATGGCAAAGCTTTTTGATCTGGAAGCAGAAGGATATTTCTACACAAGGCTTCAGAATCCCACCAATGATGCGGTAGCCCGGAAAATCTGTGAGCTGGAGGGCGGCGTTGCGGCAATGCTCACTTCATCCGGACAGGCGGCCAATTTCTATGCTGTTCTGAATATCTGTACGGAAGGGGATCACATTGTGAGCTCAGCCCCAATTTATGGCGGCACTTCTAATCTGTTTACTGTGACCATGAAAAAGATGGGGATTGAAGTGACGCTGGTGGATCCGGATGCGCCTGCAGATGAGATCGCGAAGGCATTCCAGCCGAATACGAAAGCGCTCTTTGCGGAAACCATATCCAATCCGTCCCTGGTAGTGCTGGACATTGAGAAATTTGCAGATTTGGCGCACAGCCATGGAGTACCGCTGATCATTGACAATACCTTTGCTACGCCGATTAACTGCAGGCCTTTTGAATTTGGCGCGGATATTGTAACGCATTCTACAACGAAGTATATGGATGGCCATGCGATGACCGTTGGCGGCTGTATTGTGGACAGCGGCAATTTTGACTGGATGGCACATGGAGATAAATTCCCGGGACTTACAACGCCGGATGATTCCTATCATGGTATTGTATATGCGGAGCGTTTCGGAAAGATGGCTTATATCCAAAAGGCTACTGCTCAGCTGATGAGGGATCTGGGATCCATCCAGTCCCCTCAGAACGCGTTTTTGCTGAATGTGGGGCTGGAAACTCTGCACCTTCGTGTGCCACGCCACTGTGAGAACGCCCAGAAAGTGGCAGAATATCTGGAAGCTCATCCTCAGGTAGCCTGGGTAAACTATCCGGGGCTGAAGAGCAGCAAATACTATGATTTGGCGCAGAAATATATGCCCAGAGGCACCTGCGGCGTTATCGCTTTTGGCCTGAAAGGCGGAAGAGATTTTTCCATCCGGTTCATGGATGAATTGAAGCTGGCCTGCATTGTGACACATGTGGCGGATGCCCGCACCTGTGTGCTGCATCCAGCCAGCCATACCCACAGACAGCTGAATGATGAACAGCTTCGTACGGCCGGCGTTCAGCCGGATCTGATCCGACTGAGCGTGGGTATTGAAAATGTGGAAGACATTATTGCGGACATTGAACAGGCGATTGACGCTGCGGAAAAATAAAATGTAAGAAAAGAAAGAAAAGTAAGGAATAAGACGGAACAGCCGGAACCGGTTCTCCGTCTTATTTTATTTTAGAAGAAACTCCGTTTCCTATGAAACAAAACCCTTCATTGAAAAGAGAACTTATTATGATAAGTGAACCCGACAGAATAGCGGGGGAATTTTATGCCTTAAATGCATATGATAAATAAAAAACCAGGAGCAAAGATGAAAGAAACAGTGATAGGAATGCTGGAAATGGGGACAGATACAGAAGAACGCAGGTATTTCAGGCAACAATATCTGGACCGTCTGGAAGAATATGGAGCAAGAGTCAAAATGATTCCGCAGCACCAGGACAGTGGAACAATGAGAGAAGCCATACAGGGGTGCCGGGGAATCCTGTTCCCGGGCGGTGTAGATCCGGATCCATCCTTGTACGGACAGACAAGAAGGGCCTGCTGCGGTCAGGTGGACAGGCACAGGGACAGGGCGGAAATCTGCCTGTATCAGTGCATCAGAAATACCGCCCTTCCGGTTCTGGGAATCTGCAGAGGGCTCCAGATACTGAATATACTGGAAGGCGGAACATTGTATCAGGATATTAAAGAGGCCGGAAAAAAATTGCAAAAGCATAGAGACTCTTCTGACCCCTCAAAACCGCTGCACCAGATCCGGATTCTGCCGGGTTCCCGGCTGGAAGCCATATTAGGGTGCCGGGAATGTGCTGTGAACAGCATGCACCATCAAGCTGCCGCGCTGACCGCACCATCGCTGCAAATATCCGCCTGCAGCGACGACGGGCTGACAGAGGCGCTGGAAATGCCGGATCATCCCTTTTTTATTGCAGTGCAGTGGCATCCGGAGCATATGGCAAAAGACCGGATTCAGCAGAAAATTTTCAGCGCATTTATACATGCAGCGGAACTATGAAAAAACACTTACATTCCTTACTCCGACAAAGGGCTTTTCTTGCTTCTGCGGTTGAACAGAGTTAAAATTGCAGCGCCGCCGCCCAGGACCAGGACGCATCCGCCAAGAACCAAAAGATAATTCCAACCCGGTGCGCCGGCATTTTTATCTGTTTTTAATGAGAAATAGAAATCATCTGTCTGTTCAGAAGAAAAGACAGTAGCCAGAGACTTGTCTTTCCTTTCCTGAAAAACCGAGCTGCCTGTGTCAGCCAGCTTCAAAAAATCCGGAAGAATGAGTTCGAGATTAATCTCTTCCGTATCAGGCCAGGATTCCATCATATGGTTCAGGAGCCGGTATTTCACAGTTTGGTCTTCCAGAATAACGGTAGGGAAAACTGTCGGATACCTGAGCTGCAGCTGGACGGTTTCCTGAGGTTTCAAGCGAAGGGTCAGGTGGTTGAGCAGAAGCAGAGGCTGATTCATGCACCAATCCAGGGCCGTAATAAGATTTATAGACTGGCTCTGATCCATCTTTAGGTTAACATAAGAAATCAAAGAAGGAAGAAGGAGAGCAGAAGAATCACTGTCCAGCTCCGGGTATAGCATTTCCAGATACCATTCTGAATAAGCGGTCAAATAACTGGAGAGACGCATTGGCGAGCTGGCAATATGGATGCCGGCGTCCTGGGAATAAACTGCGTCATAATCCACGCCTTCGGTTCCCGTGACAAATACATAGGCATAATCCGGGACGCCGGATAGCTGCAGCTGAAAAAAATATTTGCCGTTTTCCTGGGAGACGCCGCTGTAATCCAGATAGAAAAGCTGGCTTTTGGCGGTCAGATTCTGGATCGTTAGAGCCGTTTCCTGGCTGGAAGAATCTGTATCGAGCCCATCGGAAGAAATACGGTACAGAGTTCCGGCGGCATTTTCAAACAGAGAAATTTCCTGAGATTGCAGAGCTGAAAGAAGCTCCGGTCCATCCATGGCCTGGAAGGAATCATTGACCTGAGAGTATACCGTGCTGCCCAGCAATTCTCCGGCCAGCGCATCAGCGCGGCTGCTGCCGGCTGAAAAAGGGGAGGAGTAATAATGTGAAAGTGTGGTATAGAACGGAATTACAAGGTCTGTAACTGCTTCAGAAACACCGGGATTTTCCAGAAGATAGCTTGCGGAAACCTGAGCTGTAAGAGGAGCAGATTCTGTAGCAAAACTGAAATCGTAAGTAAGAGCGGCATTTTCCACAGAAATGCCGGTATTATCAATAAACCCAATCTGGGCGATTGAGTTGCTGTCTATCGTCAAAGGCGCCGCCTGCACAGGAAATACAATTCCTGCAGCCAAAAGCAGCGTGCCGCAAATCGCTATGAATTTTCTCATTTTGTACCTCAAATTTTTATGATCAACAGCCTGTATTTCAGAAACAATGGCTAAGCCAACAAATCAAAGTCAGTAAGCAGGGAATGTATCAAACACAAGGGCAAGGCTGTCAGACCCGAGGAAGATACGAATGCCTCAAAAAGAGGCAGATGCTGTCGCAGCATCTCAAACAAAGGGCACATATAAATGTATGAATTCCTGCACCCTTTTATTATACCCGTGCCAGTATGAAAATGCCAGATGCAAATTTTAAACTTTTTGTTAACATATGGCATCATGACAGTCTTGCACAGGAATAGAAATTCCTGTATACTGTACAGTGATAACTAGAAAGTAAAATAAAAAAGTGGTTAACATTTTCAGATCATTATCATATTGTGGCTGTTTTTACATGAACTATAAATTAAAAATAGATACTGGAAAAATTCAGGAGGATTTCATTATGGCATTTATTGATTTACATGTGCATTCCAATGCGTCTGACGGGACGGAAACCCCGGCGGGGGTTGTGGAGCTGGCGGCAAAAGCAGGGCTTATAGCAATTGCATTGACTGACCATGATACAGTACAGGGAGTAGAAGAGGCTTTGGAAAACTCAAAAAGTAAGGACATCCTTACAATACCGGGAGTGGAGCTGTCTGCAGTTTATCAGAACCGGGATATTCATATATTGGGATACAGCATAGATTACAAAAATCCCGGCTTTCTATCTGTGCTGGACCGTTATCAGGAAGCGCGTGCTGACAGAAACCGGAAGATGATCCGCAAAATGGCGGATCTGGGTTTTGATATATCAGAAGAAAAGGTAGAGAGAGAATTTCCCGGAGCAGTTTTGACGAGAGCCCACTTTGCCAGGTACCTGCTGAATCACGGCTATGTAAAAAGCAATAAAGAAGCATTTGAGCGTTACCTGGACGCGGGAAAACCCTGTTATCTGCCAAAGGCCCTGATAACGCCCCGGGAAGCAATGGATGCGATCAGAAATGCCGGAGGGCATCCTGTGCTGGCACATCCCATGCTGTATCGCCTGGGCGCCGAAGAGCTGGATAAGCTTGTGGCTTACTTAAAAGAGCTGGGGCTGGAGGGAATAGAAACATATTATTCCTCCAATACAAAGCAGGAAGAAAAAAGAACAAAAGCTTTAGGAAAAAAATATGGTCTTTTTCTTACCGGAGGATCTGATTTTCATGGAAGCAATAAGCCTGCCATTTCTATTGGAACAGGAAAAGGGAACCTTCATATACCGGAGGAGTTGCTTCAGAATGTATTGTGATGTTTTTGGGGACGAATTCGATCAGGAAGCCTCTGTTCGAGAGTTAGAATACAGTAGGAAGATTTGCTGGTCAAATAGTTATTTCAGATGAAAAAACATAAAAAAAATTATTATTTTGAATAGGAATATTAATATTTTTAACTTCAATATTAAAAATATTAATATTCCTATTGACATTTAAAAGATTGCGGGTTATATTAATAAAAAAGGAGGGAATGGAATGAACAAGGTGATCAGCCGGTGCCCGGTGTGCAGCGGGGAGCTGACAGTGGCCAAACTGAAGTGCCAGGCCTGCGATACAGTAATTGAAAACAATTTCCGGTTAAGCAAGTTTGACTATCTTTCAGACGAAGAACTTTTTTTTACAGAAACTTTTATTCGCTGCCGCGGCAATATAAAAGAAGTGGAAAAAGAACTGGGAATATCGTATCCTACTGTGCGGTCAAAACTGGATGGGGTGATAAAAAAACTGGGGTATGAAGAGAACGGGGAGGAACAGGCGTCCAGAAAAGAAGAAATCTTAAGAGCATTGGAAAATGGAGAGATCACAGCTGAGCAGGCGATTGCGCAGCTGAAATAAAGTAAAGAAGGAGAGTGACAATAGGATGGATGAAAAATTGAGGATTTTGAAAATGGTAGAAGAGGGAACAATAACAGCAGAGCAAGGGGCGGAATTGATGGACGCGCTGAATACAGGGATTCAGGAATGCAAAACTGAACTGGAGCCGGCGGGTTATGATAAGAAGATGTTCCGCATCATTGTGGACAGCGTATCCGGAGATAAAGTGAAGATACAGTTCCCCGTGGGCGCGATCAGGAAAATTCTGAAGGTGACGGGGAAATTGCCTATTCCGGAAGAAGAACTGGAAGGCGTTGATCTTTCCGGTATGATGGAAGCCATATCGGAATGTCTGGACGCAGGGGTAGAGGGCGATTTTGTCAACGTTGAGGCCGCGGACGGAACGGTAGTTAGAATATTTGTAGATAAATAGAGAACGAGATATGAGAATAAAGATCAGAACAAAAGGTATTTGGCTTTTTGTGCCTCTGCCGGCAGGCCTGGTAAGTTTTGCTGTCAGGAGAATGCCTGACAGAATGTTTGAAGAGATGTATGAAAAAACACCGGAACCATACAACTGTCTGCTCACAAGAGATTTCATCAGCATGGTTTTAGATGAATGTATGGAGTTCATTCGGGAAAACAAGGGGTTGGAGATCATACATGTGGAAGCGGCGGACGGAACATTTGTATCCGTAAAGCTGTAACGGAAGCGAATGCCTAATACCAGAAAAAGAAAAAACTGCAGGTGAGAAATTTGATCCTCTGTGTCTGAGCCCGGAACAAAATATTGTCCGGGTTCAGCTTTGTGAAGGAGTATAGAAAAAAGACTTCTCATATTAAAGTATTAAAGGAGTTAGTGGAAATAGGTACCTGTGGTAATCATTTATTCGTAAAAAATAAAAGCTTAATATCGGATAAGTCTTCTTTTAACGCTATGGCAACGTCATAATTTCTACAAGTTATTTTTTGCAATTCTTGATAAATCATTCCTAATATTATATAAAGAAAACCAATTATTAAAATAAGACTAACAGCTATGCCTATAACAAACCAGAAATCAAGTTCGCTGACCGTGTTAGAATATACTCCTGCAATGTAAGCTATAATTGGAAGGGCAATGACTTTTACAAAATTGCGAAGCTGCGATATGAACTTATTAAACGGAGCGCCGGCATCTATACGTATGGATAAACGGGCTATTAATTCATCGACCTGGTTTTTACCGGATAAGTCGTGACCGGGAATAGCGTTTTTTAAGAATAATATAACTTCATCTATGTGCTCTTTTTTTGTAGAAATAATCTCTTGGTGTTTTTTTACTATTAACCGGTCAATGGGAATAATTGCAATCAGTTCGATTAAAAGTAGAACAAACACTGGTATACTAGTTTTGACGATCAGGCTGTATATCGTGACAGCCACGGCGACGAAGATAAAAATAATAAATATCAAGGTGATTTTTTTGTTTTTCTGCCAAAAATTAACAACATCTTTTAAGTTCCAAGTATAAAATTTGCTGCGGTATGCAAGGATTAGATTATCTAACAAAAAACTCCCTCCTCTATTTAGATAAGAATACAGATATAGAAAAAGACCGCCGACATTTGTCGACGGCCATTTCATAATCGGGGTGACAGGATTTGAACCTGCGACCTCTTAGTCCCGAACCAAGCGCGCTACCAAACTGCGCTACACCCCGTGATCTGCAACTCCTATAATATAGCAGACCTGAAAAAAAAAATCAAGAGGTTTTTAGAAAAAAATATAAAAATTTCCTGATGCATACATAAGAAAGGGTTGACATTTTTCGGGACGTGTTAGATAATAATACAGGTATGAAATAGGGAGACGTATCGAAGAGGCCGTAACGAGAACGATTCGAAATCGTTTTGTCCGCAAGGGCACGTGGGTTCGAATCCCACCGTCTCCGCTGCCAGGACCCTGTATTTTACAGGGTTTTTTCTTTTTCGTGTTGCATTCCATGCTGCATAAAGCTTCTATATAGTAAACTTGTTCCGCGGAGGTGAAGCATGTCTCAAACAACAAAAAGAGCGCTGGAAGCATCTTTAAAAAACCTGCTGTTAAAAAAGCCCCTGGATAAAATCACGATTTCAGATATTGCAGAAGACTGCGGCATCAACAGAATGACTTTTTATTACCATTTCAGGGATATCTATGATCTGATAGAATGGTCCTGTGTGGAAGACGCCAGCCGGGCACTGGACGGAAAAAAGACTTATGATACCTGGCAGCAGGGGTTTCTGCAGATTTTCCAGGCGGTGGAAGAGAACCGGCCTTTTATACTGAATGTTTACCATTCAGTGAGCCGGGAGCAGATCGAGTTATATCTGTACAGGCTGACCTATGACCTTCTGATCGGCGTTGTGGAAGAAAGAGCGGTAGGAATGCAGGTCAGGGAGGAAGATAAGAAATTCATTGCGGATTTCTATAAATTTGCGTTTGTCGGGCTTATGCTGGACTGGATTAAAAATGGGATGAAGGAAGAACCGGAAAAAATTGTGGAGCGGCTCAGCGTCCTGATCCAGGGAGACATCACCAGGGCCCTGAATAAATTCAGGACGGACAGAATCAGGCGGAAAGAAGAGAGTACATAAATTTTATACAAAGGACCTGTTTTGATAAAAATTTTATCAGAGCAGGTTCTTTGTATATGGCAGTCTTCATGGTATGGGATATAATGCAGATATGAAACAAATCAACCATACCTGTAAACAAAGGAGGATGCAGTATGTATTATTCCAGTGGTAATTATGAAGCGTTTGCCCGCCCTGTGAAGCCCGAAGGAGTGGAGAATAAATCGGCGTATATTGTTGGCTCAGGCCTGGCCGCCCTGACAGCCGCCTGTTATCTGGTGAGAGACGGCCAGATGAAGGGAGAACGGGTGCACATTCTGGAAAAGGAGGCCCTTCCCGGAGGCGCCTGCGACGGTTATTATTATGATCATGTGGGCTATGTAATGAGGGGCGGCCGCGAAATGGACAATCACTTTGAATGCATGTGGGACCTGTTCCGATCCATTCCTTCCATCGAAACAGAAGGGGTCAGCGTTCTGGATGAATATTACTGGCTGAATAAAAAAGATCCTAACTATTCCCTGATGAGGGCGACGGTGAGCCGGGGCCAGGACGCGCATACAGATGGCAAATTCGGCCTGTCTGATAAAGGCGCTATGGAAATCATGAAGCTGTTTTTTACGCCGGATGAAGCGCTATACGACAAAAGAATAGATGAGATTTTTGATGAAGAGGTGCTGGATTCCAACTTCTGGCTGTACTGGCGCACCATGTTTGCATTTGAGAACTGGCACAGCGCGCTGGAAATGAAACTGTATATCAAGAGGTATATCCACCATGTGGGAGGACTTCCGGATTTCAGGGCACTGCGGTTTACAAAATATAACCAGTATGAATCCATGATTCTGCCTATGATAAAATATCTGGAATCCTTTCATGTGCAGTTTCATTACCATACAAAAGTGGTAAATGTAGAATTTGATATCCAGGGAAACAGAAAACAGGCAAAGCGCGTGATCGTAGAAAGAGAAGGACAGCAGGATTATATCGACCTGACAGAGAATGACCTGATTTTTATTACAAATGGCGGCTGCGTGGAGAATTCCGCTCTGGGCGGCCAGAATCATCCCGCGCCCTTTCATACAGAAATCAAAGAGGGCGGCGGTTGGGATATGTGGCGCAAAATCGCTGTACAGGATCCTTCTTTCGGTCATCCCGAAAAGTTCTGCCACGATCCGGAGCAGAGCAACTGGATGTCAGCCACAGTGACCACTCTGGACGAACGCATTGTTCCTTATATTAAAAACATATGCAAGCGCGATCCCTTCAGCGGAAAAGTGGTGACCGGAGGAATTGTGACCGTAAAAGATTCTGGATGGCTGATGAGCTGGACTTTTAACCGGCAGCCACAATTCAGGAGCCAGCCGGACGGCCAGTTGGTGGGATGGATTTACGGCCTGTTCAGCGACCGCCCGGGTGACTTTGTGAAAAAGCCCATGCGGGAGTGTACAGGCAAGGAGATCTGTATGGAGTGGCTGTATCATCTGGGCGTGCCGGAAAATGAAATAGAAGATATGGCGGAGCACAGCGCCAATACGGTTCCCTGTATGATGCCCTATATTACAGCGTTCTTTATGCCCCGGGCAGCGGGCGACCGCCCTCTGGTGGTGCCGGAAGGCAGTGTGAATTTCGCATTTTTAGGACAGTTTGCGGAAACAAAACGAGATACTATATTCACGACAGAATATTCCATGCGTACCGGAATGGAAGCGGTTTATACGCTGCTGGATATTGACCGGGGCGTGCCGGAAGTCTGGGGCAGCGTATATGATATCCGGGATCTTCTCAATGCGACAGTCCAGCTGCGGGACGGAAAGAAAATTACCGATATGGAGATGAATCTGCTTGAAAAACTTGCTTTGAAAGAAATGCTGAAAAAAATAGAAGGGACGGATATTGAAAAACTGCTGAAAGAATATCATGTGATCTGAGGGAGCAGGTTGACTTTCCCATAGTTCTGTGATAAAACAATACCAATAGGATATATGGTAGAGGTGCAGTTTTCATGAGTACCGCCGGCATTAGGGCAGGGCAGCAGCAGGCGGGGAAGGGGACGCTGCCGAAGTGCCGGTTTTTGCTTCAGGGCCGGCGCTGGGCTGCTGCAGAATATGCAGCAGACTGTCACAGTTGTGGAGCGCTATCATTGGAATGCAAGAGTGATTTTATGACCATGGTCAGCTTCCCCAGGCTGATCATGGTCATTTTTTGCTGCGTAAGGAAATATGCCGCTGAAGCGGCGCCGTGCCAGATTCGCTTACATACAAAAGATATATCCTGAGAATAAAAATTCCGGCGGGAAGGGATCCTAAATCTGCCGGTAATAAGGAGGAAAGATGAAAAGGAGAAAAAGATATTTAATTCTGGCTGCAGCGGCGCTGCTGACAGCGCTTGTCTGTGCGGGAGCTGTTTTCGCATCTGACGGGGCTCAGCCAGAATCCATGTTTTTCGGGACCGCGTGGGCGTTGGTGCCTCCTCTGGTAGCGATCGGTCTGGCGCTGATCACAAAAGAGGTTTACAGTTCTCTTTTTTTAGGGATTCTGGTGGGCGCCGCTCTGTATTCTGGATTCAGCTTTGAAGGTACGGTAACTCAAATTTTTCAGGGCGGCATTATCCAGGTGCTGACATCAGCGGACAATATGGGGATTCTGATATTCCTTGTAATCCTGGGCGTGATTGTCAGCCTGATGAACAGGGCGGGAGGTTCTGCTGCCTTTGGAAAATGGGCCGGAAACCATATTAAGGGAAAAATCGGAGCCCAGCTTGCTACCATCATATTGGGGGTATTGATTTTTATTGATGATTATTTTAACTGCCTGACAGTGGGAAGCGTCATGCGCCCGGTGACAGACCGGCAGAAAATTTCCAGAGAAAAGCTGGCGTATCTTATCGACGCCACGGCTGCTCCGGTATGTATTATCGCGCCCATTTCTTCCTGGGCGGCTGCTGTCACCGGCTTTGTGGAAGGGCAGGATGGCTTTTCACTGTTTATTCAGGCAATTCCATATAATTTTTATGCGCTTTTGACTCTTGTAATGCTGGTTGGGATTGTTCTGATGAAAGTAGATTTTGGCCCTATGAAGAGAAGTGAAGAGACAGCAGAATTGGAAGGGCCAAAAAGTGCCGGCGCAGAAACGAAAACCTTAAATGAAACGGAAATAATACATGGCAGGGGAAAGGTGATTGATCTTGTGCTGCCTGTGGCGGTTCTGATCCTCTGCTGCGTTATCGGCATGATCTATACAGGCGGTTTTTTCTCGGGAACGGACTTTGTTACGGCATTTTCCAAAAGCGATGCTCCGACAGGCCTGGTGCTTGGGAGTTTCTTTGGCCTGGCATTTACGATTGTGTTCTACAGCGTGCGCAGAGTCATGAAATTCCGGGACTGCATGGCGTGTCTGCCGGAAGGATTTAAGGCCATGGTGCCGGCGATTCTGATTCTTACCTTTGCCTGGACCTTAAAAGCGATGACTGACGGCCTGGGAGCCGGCGTCTATGTGCACGGTGTGGTGAAACAGTGGGCAGAGGGGCTGATGGTTCTGCTGCCGGCAATCATTTTTCTGGTTGGCGCAGCGCTGGCCTTTGCTACAGGCACTTCCTGGGGGACATTCGGCATCCTGATCCCCATCGTTGTCTCTGTATTCGGAGAGAGCGGCGGAACTTTGATGATTATTTCCATTTCCGCCTGCATGGCCGGTGCTGTCTGCGGAGATCACTGTTCCCCCATTTCCGATACCACAATCATGGCTTCAGCCGGCGCGCAGTGTGAACACGTAAAACATGTCTCTACGCAGCTCCCTTATGTGCTGTGCATGGCTTTGATCTCATTCCTGACTTACCTGGTGGCCGGATTCACGCAGAAGGTATGGATTTCCCTCCCCTTCGGAATCATACTGACCCTGGGCTTTTTGGCCGCGGTCAAAATATGGGGGAAGAGAAGGGAACACTTGCAGTGATCAGGCCGTTGGGATAAATGGTTTATAAAAAGTGCCGGCGGACAGCGGAGAACGTATATTGATCTACACAAACTGTGCGGCTTTCTTCCAGATATTCTATTCCTGTGCGGCGTCTGCGGCAGGACCGCAGCTGATGTTTTTTTAAGTACGACATAAGGCGGTAAAACGCAGAATTTACAGATCTGGTATGGATGCAGATCAGGCCCGAACCGGCCAGCTGGTAAGTCTGAATCGTCATGATAAGCCCTCCATTCTTCAGGTTTTATGCTTCGGAGATGCGGATATCACCGCTCACGCTTTTTACGGTTACAAATGCAGGTTCTGACCCGCTGTTCAGGGTCAGGGATCTGCCGGGAATGCCGGATGCCCGCTGACGCTGGCCGTTGTACCGGATTTCCATATCGCCGCTGGTGGAGGAGGTCCTGGCGTTCAGACCTCCGGCATAGGCAAGGCGGATATTTGTATCCCCGCTGGTATTGCGGATATTGAGTTCAGAAGGGGTTTTATTTTCCAGATACAGGGAAATATCTCCGCTGACAGAGTGGAGATCCCCTTTCTGCAGGCTCCCGCAGATCGTGAGATCCCCGCTGGTGCCGGAGACTTCGGCCTGGGAGATGGCATTATCCCGGCCTGAGATATCCCCGCTGAGGCTGCTCAGGTTTAAACGGCCGATCCGGCAGCTGTTTATAGAAACATCGCCGGAAAGAAGGCTGCCCTGAAATTCATCCGCCAGACAATTACGGAGTTCCATATCGCCGCTTTTGGTTTTCAACGCCATGACCTCCACTTCACAGGAATCTGTATGGATATCTCCGGAAAAGCTCTCCGCCAGGAACTTCTGTGCGGAGATTTTTTCAGCCCTGATATCCCCTGATTTCGTCCGGATAGAAACATCCTGGAATTTTTCTGGCAGTTCGATGAGAATTGAAATATCGCATTTGGATATCGTCACTAAAAATGAGGCGAAACCAAAGAGGCTGCGTTTTTGGAACGCGTTCTCTTCCAGGCTCAGATAGAGCGTGTCGCCTTCCTGATGGCAGTCAAAGCGGATATTCAGCTTGTTATCCAGAGATCCCCGGTTGCGGTAATAGGCATGAGCCAGGCCGTCGGGAGAACGGCGGACAATCACATCCGCGCTGGTGAAATTTGCCTGAACCCGCCGGCAGTCATAGCCCGGAACATTGTTCTGGTCATCACAGCTGTTGTCTGCCGCGCCGGCGCCGGTGGCCTTATTTTGTTCGCCGGAAGCGCTTCCCGGCAGTACGGCGGGCGCCAGACGGATTCCGGCGGCAGCCAGGTCGGGCTCCGCTTCTTTTAACTCTTTGGCAAATTCATGCACATTCCCAAGCTCCTCACAAATTTGCTGTTCCGTTTTGCCGTTTTCCTGCCCAAGGCGGAAATGCTCCCGGTAATCTTTCAGGATGTCTTCTGCGAAATCTGCGGGGAAGCAGCGCAGTTCCTGTTCCAATGCTGTTAAATATTCCAATTTTGTCATGATTTTATATCCTCCTTAATTTTCTGTAAGGCGTTCCACCGCCAGAACAAATTCTTTCCATTCCCGAAGAGATTTTTTCAGGTATTCGTGCCCGGAAGGTGTGAGATGGTAATATTTTCTCGCAGGTCCGTCAGGGGATTCCACCAGATAAGTTTCTACATATGCCTCTTCTTTAAAACGCTTCAGGATAACATACAGTGTGCCGGCGGCGATGGACATTTCCTGAGAAATCGTATCAGTCAGTTCATAGCCGTATCTGTCTTTGGGCGCCAGCTGAGCCAGTACGCATAGCTCGAGGGCTCCTTTTTTTAGTTGCGCATTCACGGGATCATCTCCTTTCTTGAATACACTATATCACATACTATTAAATAATGCAATATAGTATTTTAAAAAAGTTAGAAAAAATGCCCTGCTTCTGGTGAAAGCAGGGCATATGGCCTGATCCAATATTTTCAGAGCCTAATCATATTGTGTGAGCACGCCGGAAGTAGGATCTTGCTCCCGGCCGGTTTCATCGGAGGGATTCACAGGATTTCCGTATTCATCCGTGGGCGCTTCCCCGGTGACCTCCTCATGGGTATTATTGTCGATCAGACGGTGTGCAAGGGTGCAGGGGCGGTCCAGGAATCCGTCCGGCATCAGATATTTACAGTCGTCTGTAAATTCCCCTTCCTTGTAATCTGCTTTGTCTATGCTGAGGAAAATATGGTCCTCGCAGAGATCAGGAGGGCAATTTTCGCCTGCCATCATGCCGGATACAGTACAGACAGATACCTTTGTATGGCGGTTGCAGTATTCCGTGGGAGCGGTGCCCTTGGCAAAATATTCCGTATAGACAACGCCTGTATCCTCAGCTTTATCGCATACGCCGTCAATTGCCAGAAGTCCGGATTTGCTGCAGATTTTCGCCGTTTCTATCTCATTGCTGCCTGGAAAACCGATATCAGTCTTGCCGGAATTGATGCGCTGCATTACATTTTTCCAGATATATTTATGGCAGGACTGTCCGCCGTCAAACATATAGGTGTCGTCATAGCCATACCAGACGCCGCAGGTATAATATGGAGAATACCCTACAAACCAGTTATCATAGTTGTGCGTGGAAGAACCGCTCTTGCCGGCCAGGCTCATACCTTCAAAATAACATTCCTGACCAGTCTCGTGGATATTGGGGTCCACCACTTCAAAGGGGCAGTCGCTCTTCATGGTTTCTTCCATTGCCTTGGTCAGCAGAAAAGCGCTGGTTTCTTTCAAAACCGTATGAGTTTTAGGCGTGTTGTCCAGGATCACCTTGCCGTCATGATCCAATATTTTAGTATAGAAGACCGGCTCCTGATATTCTCCCATGTTAGCGATGGAAGCATAAGCTGCAGTCAGTTCCAGGTTGGTGACGCCATAGGTCAAACCTCCCAGGCCAATGGAGGGAACTTTATCGGAATAAGTCCCGCTGCCGGATAATTGGCTATCCACTAAAGTGGAAATTCCGAAATTCTTTGCATATTCAAAACCTACATCCACAGTAACCGTGTCCATCAGGCACTTCATGGCGATGATGTTCATGGAATAAGCAATACCCTGACGGATGTTGGCGTAGCCAACATAATTAGAGCTCCACCAGTTAGCAAACTGCTGATTATTTGCGGAAAAGGGCGAATCATAATAGGTAGTGGCTAAAGTTGCCCCTGCCTTATCAATGGCGGGCGCGAAATCCACCAGCACTTTGAAGCAGGAACCTGGCTGTCTGGTGGAATCCGTAGCCCGGTTCAAAACCAGATTTCCCTGCTTTTCTCCCCGGCCGCCGTTGATCGCAACCACATGGCCGTTGGTCTGGTCCATCACCACCATGGACATCTGCGGCTCAATGGTTTTTGTATAGGATTCAGAAATAATTTTATCCTGTGCGGTCAGTTTCGCCGTGCGGAACTGTTCCAGGGCAGCTTCGATTTCTTCATCGCTGTTGAACAGAAAACGGTAGGTTGCGTTGCCCAGCTCTTTTATAAAGTATTTTTTCAGATCAGATTCCGTATATCTCGTGGTAGTGCCGTCCGCATGCTCCACGGTGAGACGGTAAACAATGGTGTAATAAGTCTCCGGGAAATTGCTCAGATTTGCGATTTCTTCATCCACCACAGTCTGGACTTCCGGGTCCATGGTGGACTGGATCGTGAGCCCGCCGCTGTACAGCAGGTTATAGGCCTGAGTCTGAGAATATCCGGCTTTTTCCTGAAGATCCTGGAGCACAGATTCCACTACTGAATCAGTAAAATAAGAATAAATCCTTGCGGACCCCTGGACAGTAGAGTTGTTATTCTGAATCCGGCTGTATACGTCATCAGTTAGAGCCTCATCATATTCCGGCTGGGTGATCAGCCCCTGTTCCAGCATCTTGCGGAGAACCTTATCTCTCCGTTCCGCGTTCTTGTCGGGATGGGTAATCGGGTTGTATCTGGAAGGGTTATTCGTGGTGGCAGCGATCACCGCGCATTCTGAAAGCGTGAGTTCTGATACGTTTTTGCCGAAGTACCGTCTGGAAGCAGACTGTACGCCCAAGGAATTGCTCCCCAGATTAATGGTATTGAGATAGTATTCCATAATCAGCTCTTTACTCAGGTTTTCTTCCAGTTTGAGAGCCAGATACTGTTCCTGGAATTTCCGCTCAAAACGGTCCCCCAGGTTCTTTTCCATGCCGCCTTCGAATACATTATTTTTAATCAGCTGCTGGGTGATAGTACTGGCGCCTTCTGAAAAATTTCCTGAGGTAAGGGCTACTCCGGCAGCCCGGAAAATGCCCTTTACATCGATTCCGTTATGAGTAAAAAAACGGGAATCTTCTATCGCAACGAATGCGTTGACCAGATTTTTCGGAATCTGGTCATAATGTACCTCTTCCCGGTTGGAACCGGCCCGGACCAGAGTTTCCATCACATTGCCCTGGCTGTCATAGATCTTAGAAGCATAACCGGAAGGGGAGACGTCTATGGATGAAATATCAGGCGCATTGGAAATAACGCCCCGGAGCGCCCCGAAAGCGATGCTGCCGCCTGTGGCTGCAGCCAAAACAAGGAACAGGACAAAAACTTTCAGCACTGTTACGGCTGCCCTCCGCCCGGAGCGTCCTTTGTGCAGAGAAAGATCATCCAGGCGTTCCTCTGTATGTTGAAAATTAAAATTCATAATAACCTCCTGTCTGACAGGTTTCTAAATACAATTAATTCTATCATATCAGAAAGTTCCCACAAAATAAAGCAAAAATTCATGATTGTGGATTTTATAGTTTTAGGATACAATGGTGGATAAAGGAGAAAGCTATTTATGGTAGAACAGTATCGTACGATTTATATGGGCGGCAGCGGGGAATTTACTGAGAAAAAATCCAGATTTATCGGACATGCCGCCCATGTGGAATCAGAGGAAGAAGCGTTGGCTTTTATTGAAAAAATAAGAAAGCAGCATTGGGATGCAAACCATAATTGCTGGGCGTATGTGATCGGGACCGGTTCACAGATGGCGCGCTGCAGCGATGACGGGGAACCAGGCGGTACGGCTGGCCGGCCAATGCTGGATGTGCTGACAGGGCAGGGAGTCTGTAATACGGCTGCAGTGGTCACCCGCTATTTCGGCGGCACTCTGCTGGGGACAGGAGGGTTGGTGCGCGCCTATACAAAAGGCGTGCAGTGCGCGTTGGAATCCAGTGTTCTGGTAGAAAAATATCTGGCGCGGAAGCTGGAAATCAGGGTGGATTATACAGAACTGGGAAAGGTTCAGTATTTGCTGGCGCAGGAAAATATTAAAATTCTGGATTCTGTCTATGAAGCGGACGTCCGGCTGTGCGCGCCTGTTCCGGTGAGACAGCTCATGCAGCTGAAGGAAAAGCTCACGGATGGTACAGGTGGAAAGATCTGCTTGAATCAGTTGGAACAGATATATTACGGAATTGTGGATGGAGAAATGAAAATATGGTCAGAATAGGGATATGTGATGACGACAGACAGTATCAGGGCGTGATGGAAAGCATGCTGAGAGAGCTGTGCGGACTTCACCGCCTGCAGGCAGAAATTGAAGTTTATACTGGAGGTGCTGAGCTTTTGGAAGACCTGGATACAGGCGGGTGTCTTGACCTGTTGTTTCTGGACATTGAGATGAAAGGGATGGATGGGATACAGACTGCCCTGAGGATCAGAAAGGAAAACAGGTATATGCTGATCGTCTATGTTTCCAGCCACGAAGAGTATCTGCGCCAGCTGTTTGAAGCGGAGCCCTTTCGTTTTCTGAAAAAGCCGGTCCAGCAGAACGAACTGGAAAAAGTGATCATCCAGGCAATGGAGCGCATCAGCAGCCAGAAACAGCTTTTTTATACTGTGCAGAGCGGGCGGAATTATATCCGTCTGCCTTATCAGGAGATACTGTTTCTGGAAAGTTCAGGGCGTAAGGTTATCATACACACAGACGACCGCGTTTATCAATATTACGGAAAACTGGACGAGGCGGAATCTGCGTTGGCAGGCGGACGTTTTATCCGTATTCATAAGGCATATCTGATCAACATGGACAATACAGAAGTATTCCAGTATGATAAGGTGGCCCTGAAAGATGGGACTGTATTGAGCATCAGCGAAAAGAACCGGCCTAAGGTCCGCAACTTGTTCTGGGAATACTGCGGTAAGGTGGGAAGCAGAAATGAATGATATATTGCTGGTGATTCTTTTAAACGGTTTTTTCCTGTATCTGAGTTATGGCTACTATGGGTTATATTGGGAAAAGGGCAAGCGCCTTCATGCTGTTTATGTGGCGGGATGGGCAGTGGCATTTTTTCTGCTGAATCTGGCCTACTGGGGCGTATCTCAGGGGAAGGATGAGTTTCAGGTATTTGTCACTGTATGTATTGTTCTTTTATTTGTAGCCGCAGCAGCGCTGCTGCAGTTCCGGACAAGGCTGCAGGAAAAAGAAGAAGAGCGCATGGAAGGCCTGAAACAGCTGCAGTCTGAGTATTATGCGAAACAGTATCAAACCATCGCGAGAAATCAGGAAGAGATCCGCCGCCAGCGCCATGAGCTGAAAAATTGTTATATCCTGTTGTATTCCATGGCAAAGAAGCAGGACTGTGAAGGGATTATATCCTATTTAAGTGAACTCAGCGGAAAGCTGCAGGCGAGAAGCGATGTGAGAACCGGAAACCTGGTGGTGGACGCGGTGCTGAATGATAAGATGCAAAAGGCGGCTCTGCCGGGACTGAAATTTGATATAGACCTGAACATTCCGACCAAACTGGACTGCAGCGACGTGATCCTATGCGGGGTGCTGGGAAATGCTTTGGAAAATGCCATTGAGGGCTGCAGAAGGGTTCCGGAAAAGGAGCGGCGGATCAGTGTTAATATGAGAATAGATAAAAAGAGCCTGTTTATTGAGATCCGAAATGCCTTTGACGGGTTTGTCCGTCTGGATAAAAAAGGGAATATTATGACCAGGAAGCCGCATAAAGAAGAGCACGGGCTGGGGCTGCAGGTAATGAAAGAACTGGTGGAGAAGCATAACGGTACTTTAGATGTGCATTGGGAGGACAGAGAGTTCTGCCTGCGGGTGATTTTCTACCAAGTTATCTAGTATGCCCGCATATTCCGCAATTATTACATGAATCCCGGGTAATTATGACATTTACGTTATTGCCGACTTTTTTATGATAGGATAGTTTCAGACATCAGTAAAACGCTGACTGCTGTCCGACATTATAAGAAAGGAGGAAGCTTAATGGAGATGGCCATATGGTTGGTTTTATTTGTGATTATGGTTGCTTTTGAGGCTGCCACGCTGCAGCTGGTATCAATCTGGTTTGCCATCGGCTGCCTGGGCGGATTTTTTGCGGCGCTGTTCGGAGCCAGCGTGCAGGTGCAGATCGTACTGTTCCTGGTGATCTCATTCCTGCTGCTGATTGCCGTAAAGCCCCTGGTGGGTAAATACCTGAAGCCTAAGCTGACCAAGACTAATGCAGAAAGTCTGGTGGGACGCCGGGCAAAGGTGACCTCCCTGATTGACAATGTAAACGGATATGGTACAGTAGTAGTGAACGGTATGGAGTGGACCGCAGTGTCCGCGGATGACGCTCAGGTGCTGGAACCGGAAACAATGGTAGTCATCAGAGAAATTAAAGGTGTGAAGCTGATTGTAGAGAAGGAGGATTAGGTATGAGTTTGAATTTAGTTGCCGAAGGGATCGGCGGGTTAAGCGTTGGTTTTATCGCAGTTGTGGCACTGGTGCTGTTGGTAATCATATTGCTGGCAAGCTGCATCAAGATCGTTCCGCAGGCCACCGCATATGTGGTGGAACGCCTGGGCGGTTATCTGGGAACCTGGTCTGTGGGCGTGCATTTCAAAGTCCCGTTCATTGACCGTATTGCCAAGAGGGTGCAGCTGAAAGAACAGGTTGCGGATTTTCCGCCCCAGCCTGTAATTACAAAAGATAATGTTACAATGCAGATTGATACGGTGGTTTTCTATCAGATTACAGATCCCAAGCTGTTTGCCTATGGCGTGGAGAATCCTATCATTGCCATTGAAAATCTTGCGGCCACTACGCTGCGTAACATCATCGGCGATCTGGAACTGGATCAGACGCTGACCTCTCGAGAGACGATCAATACAAAGATGCGCGCTTCTCTGGATGTTGCCACTGACCCATGGGGAATCAAAGTCAATCGTGTGGAACTGAAAAACATCATTCCCCCTGCTGCCATCCGGGATGCCATGGAGAAACAGATGAAAGCAGAACGTGAACGCCGTGAAGCGATTCTGCTGGCTGAAGGTGAGAAACGCTCTGCGATTCTGAGAGCAGAAGGTAAGAAAGAGTCAGCGATTCTGGACGCTGAGGCGGAGAAACAGGCAGCGATCCTGAGAGCAGAGGCTCAGAAGGAAGCAATGATCCGCGAGGCAGAAGGTGAAGCAGAGGCGATCCTGAAGGTGCAGCAGGCAAACGCAGACGGTATCCGCTTTATCCGCGAAGCCGGCGCCGATGAGGCCGTACTTCGGATCAAGAGCCTGGAAGCGTTTGAAAAGGCAGCTGACGGCAAGGCGACCAAGATCATCATTCCTTCGGAAATCCAGGGAATGGCAGGCCTGGTAAAATCTATTACAGAAGTTGGCAAAGACTAATAATCTGGATAAAAATCCATAATTTTTCAAAAGGCTGGTTCCTGCAGGAATCAGCCTTTTTATTGCATAGGAAATGATGCGCTGAAGTGGCACGCCGCAGCCGGAAAATCCGACGAACGGGATTCTTTTTCATACAGAGGAAATACTATCCTGCAATTTAAATAAGAACAAACACATACTAAAGTCAGTTGATGAGGAAAAAAAGTGGCTTGTCAGCTTGAAAAGTAAATAAAAAGGAGGAATATTATGCAGACAGAACATTTGGCTATGGCTTCTGTGCCCGTGCAGGCCTGGACAGGGAATTGTTTTGAATGGGAACAAGCGCTGAGAGTTGGAACCATTTTTCCGGAACTGAATCTGCCTTTTTTCGCGGCTGAACAATTTTGCTGCGGCAAAACAGATGAGACAGGAATGACGGACAGGGAAGCCCTGATGAACCAGATTTCATGTGTCAGCTTTGCTCTGGATGATCTCAGGTTATTTCTGGATACGCATCCCGAACAGCAGGAGGCGCACAATCTCAGAGAACAGCTGGTAATGAAGCGGAAGGAACTGCTGAAAAATTATGCGGAAAATTATTACCCTCTGACGAGAGACTGCGCAGGTCCCTGGACGAAAGGTCCTGCGCCCTGGGAAGGAGCGTGCTGCTGATGTGGAGCTATGAAAAAAGATTACAGTACCCGGTAAAAATCAAAGAGACAAATCCCAAAATTGCTCAGTTGATTATCAGTCAATACGGCGGTCCGGACGGAGAACTCTCCGCCTCCATGCGGTATCTGGCCCAGCGCTATTCCATGCCCGTAAAATCTGTCAGTGGTCTTTTGACAGATATCGGTACGGAGGAGCTGGCTCATATGGAAATTATCTGCGCTATGGTATACCAGCTCACAAAAAACGTAACAGCGGAAGATGCGAAGACAGCGGGGTTTGATGCATATTATATCGACCATACAAAAGGACTCTGGCCCCAGGCAGCCGCCGGGATTCCCTTTAATTCCTGCGAATTCCAGTCTAAAGGCGACGCATTTGCCGATCTGACAGAGAACCTGGCTGCCGAGCAGAAGGCGCGGACTGTTTATGACAACCTGCTTCGCGTGATTCAGGAGCCTGACGTGAGAGAACCTCTGCAATTTTTGAGAACAAGAGAAATTGTACACTTCCAGCGTTTCGGAGAAGCCATGGAAAAAGTAAAAGAGAAACTGGACAGCAAAAATTTCTATTACTTTAATCCCGAATTTGATACCGCTTTTTTTAAAAATGAAGGAGCATCTAAAGCTGCCCTGATCTGAGATTAGCATTCGGCCCAAATTCCGGGGCATTCGCAATATAGCTGCGGAGGCTCCGGATTTGTGCTGGCATGGTTTGGAAGAAAGTGGTATAATATAAGAAATCCAACATCAGGGGGAGAATGAACGTGATAGGATTGATAACAGAAGAAAATATCATATGGGCTGCCAGAATTCATTCAGCTTCCTGGAAGGAATCACACAAAGAAATATGCAGCGAGCCGTTTCTTGAAAGGCATACAGTGGATAGCCAAATTCAGTACATACAAAAAGAGATCAGCAGGGGTAAGAAATTTTATATGCTTACAGACGGGGAACCAGTGGGCATCATATCCGTTGACGTGAACCTGATTGAAAATCTATATGTGCTTCCGGAGCAGCAGCGGAAAGGTTATGGAACCAGTCTGCTCAGATGGGCAGTGAGCCGGTGCAGCGGGATTCCCACGTTATGGATTTTAAGTACTAATACAGCCGCGCGCTGTTTATATGAAAAAGAAGGATTTCGCCTGACGGGAAAGATACACCCGCTCTCAGAGACACTGACAGAACTGGAGATGGCGATGCATACCGCGAAAAGGAGGATTTTATTATGATCTATGACAAAATTGAAAATGTGAAAAAATATCTTGGGATCAGTCCAAACCTGGACAAGGCGTTGAATTTTATCATGAGAACTGATTTGAACTCCCTGCCGGAAGGCAGGACAGAGATCGATGGGGACAGGGTATTTCTGAATATTGTCCGCTGTGAGGCTAAGGATGCGGCGGATGATGGGTTTGAGTACCATAAGCAGTACCGGGATCTGCAGATTGATTTGGAAGGAACGGAAATTATGCGGGTCGCCACAGAGTGGGGAACAGAGCTGAAGCCATACGCTGGGGACATCGGATTTTTCCGTTGTGAAGGAGCAGCGGACTGTATTCTGGGGCCTGGCCGGTTTATCGTATTGGAGAGTATGGAGCTGCATGAACCTTGCGCGCCTGCACCAGGCTGCGGAAAAGCGCTGAAAAAGGCGGTTTTCAAAATTGCTGCGGATTGAAAATTGTGGATTCCCCCTTGCAATCCTGCCAAAGTGTGTTAAACTATTCTAGTTATCTGTAACAGGAAAGCAAAAAGAGGATGAGAATACCATGAAAATGAAAAGAGAAGATATCAGAAATGTAGCGATCATTGCCCATGTGGATCACGGAAAGACCACGCTGGTGGATGAACTGCTGAAACAGAGCGGCGTTTTTCGTGAGAACCAGGAAGTCCAGGAGCGGGTGATGGATTCCAATGATATTGAACGCGAGCGGGGAATCACTATTTTATCAAAAAATACCGCGGTTTATTATAAGGGAACAAAAATCAACATTATTGACACCCCCGGCCATGCGGATTTCGGCGGAGAGGTAGAGCGGGTGCTGAAAATGGTGGACGGCGTGATCCTGGTGGTGGACGCCTTTGAAGGCGCTATGCCTCAGACAAAATTTGTACTGAGAAAGGCGTTGGAGCTGGATTTGTCCGTCATTGTCTGCGTAAATAAAATAGACCGTCCGGAGGCGCGCCCTGATGAGGTGATTGATGAGGTGCTGGAGCTTTTGATGGATCTGGAAGCATCCGATAAACAGCTGGACTGCCCCTTTGTTTTCGCGTCAGCCAGGGAAGGCTTTGCCATGAGCAGCCTGGAGGACCCCAGAGAAAACATGGTTCCCCTGTTCGAGACAATTCTGGAGCATATTCCTGCGCCGGAGGGAGATCCGGAAGCGGAACCCCAGCTGCTGATCAGTACCATTGACTATAATGAGTATGTGGGGCGCATCGGCGTGGGCAAGGTGGATAACGGCACATTGCGGGTAAACCAGGAAGTGATGCTGATGAACCACCATGATCCGGATAAGAAAAAGCGGGTAAAAATCAGTAAACTCTATGAGTTTGACGGCCTGAACCGGGTGGAAGTGAAAGAGGCCACTGTTGGCGCGGTGGTAGCTGTATCCGGCATTGCGGATATTCACATCGGGGATACGCTTTGTTCTCCGGAAAAACCGGAAGCGATTCCGTTCCAGAAGATTTCCGAGCCTACTATCGCCATGCAGTTTATCGTCAATGACAGTCCCCTTGCAGGCCAGGAGGGGAAATATGTCACGTCCAGGCATCTTCGCGACCGCCTGCTGCGTGAGCTGAATACGGATGTGTCTCTGCGTGTGGAAGAAACCGACAGTGCGGACTGCTTTAAAGTGTCCGGCCGGGGAGAGCTGCATCTCTCCGTTTTGATTGAGAATATGCGCAGGGAAGGCTATGAGTTTGCGGTTAGTAAAGCTGAAGTTTTGACCAGGCGCAATGAACGGAATCAGCTTCTGGAACCAATGGAGCTGGTCTATGTGGATGTTCCCGAGGAATTTGCGGGGACTGTGATCCAAAAGCTGAGCAGCCGCAAGGGTGAGCTGCAGGGGATGAGCGCGGCCAGCGGCGGATATACCAGGCTGGAATTTTCGATCCCTTCCAGGGGCCTGATCGGATACCGGGGTGAATTTATGACGGATACCAAGGGAAACGGGATCATGAATACCAGTTTTGAGGGCTATGATCTGTATAAGGGCGATATTCAGTACCGCAAGCAGGGTTCTCTGATTGCGTTTGAATCCGGCGAATCCATCACTTATGGGCTCTATAATGCCCAGGAGAGAGGAACGCTGTTCATCGGCCCCGGAGAAAAAGTCTATGCCGGCATGGTGATTGGGCAGAATGGCAAGCCTGAGGACGTGGAGGTGAATGTTTGCAAGCGCAAGCAGCTGACCAATACCCGGGCCTCCGGTTCCGACGATGCCCTCCGCCTTACTACCCCTAAGGTGCTGAGCCTGGAGGAGGCGCTGGAGTTTATTGATACGGATGAACTGTTGGAGGTGACTCCGGAGAATCTGAGGATCAGAAAGAAAATCCTGGATCCTACGCTGCGCAAAAGAGCGAATATCAGGAGATAGAAAAGAAGAATGCCGCAAAATGACCTGGTTTAAAGAGCTGTATGGCAGGCTGTATTTTGCGGCATTAAAAATTCACAGCGCTTATGCGGACCGGGCGGAGAAGTGCGTAAACGAATTTCTTTTTCAGCCTGATAAAAAGAAATAAATAAAAAATTGGAATAATCATCCTTTTTCCTGCATATATTAAACCGTACATATTTTGAGATACATTTGGAAGGAGAAATATACGATGACGGAAAAGATGATTGAAAACAACAAGGTGGGCGTAATCGGAGTGATAGTATCGGACTTCACATTCAGCCATGAAGTGTTTGGAGAAGGATTTTATATGGTGGATGTGGCGGTAAACCGGCTCAGCGAGCAGACAGATATTATTCCGCTGATGATTTCCGAACGGCTGTTGGATGTGCACCAGGATTACAAAGGGCAGACCATAGAGGCAGTGGGGCAGTTCCGCTCCTATAACCGGCATGAGGGGACCAGAAACCGTCTGGTGCTTTCTATTTTTGTCAGAGAGATTCAAATGATCGAGGAGTTTACAGATTATACAAAGACGAATCAGATCTATCTGGACGGCTATATCTGCAAGGAACCTGTTTACAGGAAAACGCCTCTGGGGAGAGAGATAGCAGATCTTTTGGTCGCGGTCAACCGTCCCTATGGTAAGTCAGACTACATTCCCTGCATTGCCTGGGGAAGAAATGCCAGGTATGCCTCCAGCTTTGCCATTGGTTCTAGAATACGGATCTGGGGAAGGGTACAGAGCAGGGAGTATACCAAAAAGGTGAATGAGGAAGAAGTGGAACGCCGCATTGCCTATGAAGTGTCTGTGAGCAAGCTGGAATATGTGGAGAATTGAACAGAAACCGCTTGACAAACAGTGTGGAATAGAATAGGATTAAATCAAATAAAAAAGTAAGGTAGAGGTTGCGCGACTCAGGAGTAAACTGCAGGATATGTCCGGCATAGCAGAATGCAGCAGAAAGGGGGGAGCGCCGAAAGGAGCCGTGTCCGGAAAGCTGCTTCTTGGGCGCAGGATGAATAATTCTGTGACTGTCATCGCAAGATGGTGCGCTCCTGAAGGATTCAATCTAACGAGAGAACCAGAACGAGAGCTGATGCCATGTCAGCTCTTTTTCATTGCAAAGGGAAGTCCTTTTAACTTTTCTGCCCAATGAAAACACATTTCAGGAAACGCGCTGTCAGCAGAAAGAGGAGGGAAATATGGCTATATTTAAAGGAGCAGGCGTTGCAATTGTAACGCCGTTTACAGAGGATGACCAGGTGAATTACGAGCAGCTGGGACAAATGATTGATTATCAGATCGAAAACGGGACTGATGCGATTATTATCTGCGGGACTACAGGAGAATCGTCCACACTCACTCATGAAGAGCATGACGAATGTATCAGTTTTGCGGTGCGCCATACAGCAGGCCGGGTTCCGGTGATCGCCGGAACGGGTTCTAATTCCACGGCGGAAGCTATCCGCCTGTCCACCCATGCGGAAAAAGCGGGAGCGGACGGTCTTCTGCTGGTAACGCCTTATTATAATAAGGCAACTCAGAGCGGGCTGATCGCCCACTATACTGCCATTGCCCGCAGTGTGAACATCCCGATCATCCTTTATAATGTGCCTTCCAGAACCGGCTGCAATATACTGCCGGAAACAGCAGTACAGCTGGCAAAGTCCGAGCCCAATATTGTGGGGATAAAAGAAGCCAGCGGAAATATTTCTCAGGTGGCAAAGCTGGCCCATCTGGCGGAGGGATGCATTGATATTTATTCCGGGAATGACGATCAGATCCTCCCGATCCTGTCTCTGGGCGGAATTGGCGTGATTTCAGTGCTCTCTAATGTGGCTCCCGGGATGACCCACGATCTGGTAGCTTCTTATCTGGCAGGGGATGTGGAAACCAGCCGGAAGCTCCAGCTGGATTGCATGGACCTGTGCGGGGCGCTGTTCTGTGAAGTGAATCCGATTCCGGTAAAAGCAGCCCTGGAGATGGTAGGGTGGAAAAATGCATCTGCGCTGCGCCTTCCCCTTTCCCCTATGGCGCCTGCCAACGCAGATAAGCTGCGTGATGAGCTGGCAAAGATGGGGCTGCTGTCATGATCCGGGCGCTGATGCACGGCTGCTGCGGAAAAATGGGCCGTGTAATTACTGAGATCTGCAGCGCAGACCCGCAGATCGAGATTGTAGCGGGAGTGGACCGAATTAAGGACGCCTCCCTCCCTTATCCGGTGTATTCCTGTCTGGAAGAATGCCGGGAGCAGGCCGATGTGATTATTGATTTTTCCAATGCGGCAGCGGCAGACGGATTGCTGGAGTTCTGCGCCGCCCGTCAAATCCCTGTGGTGCTCTGCACCACAGGCCTGAGCGGGGAACAGCTGGACAAGGCGGAACAGGCAGCGAAGAAAACTGCCGTGCTGAGATCAGCCAATATGTCTTTGGGCATCAATACGCTTTTGAAAGTGCTGCATGCCGTTTCAGGAGTTCTGGCAGACGCAGGGTTTGATATGGAAATAGTGGAAAAACATCATAACCAGAAAGTGGACGCGCCCAGCGGCACGGCGCTGGCGCTGGCGGACGCGATTAACGAGGCGTTACAGGGAGAATATCACTATGTGTATGACCGTTCGGGTGTCCGCAGAAAACGTGACCCCAAAGAGATCGGCCTCAGCGCAGTGAGAGGAGGCTCCATTGTAGGAGAACATGAAGTGATTTTTGCGGGCCAGGATGAAGTGATTGAGCTGAAGCACACCGCTTATTCCAAAGCGATTTTTGCAAAGGGCGCTGTACAGGCTGCAAAGTTTCTGGCCGGACAGCCTGCGGGCATGTATGATATGAGCCAGGTGATCGGCTGACCGCGGATCAAATACCGGAGGGATTATGGCAGGGATTTTCGGATGTCTGGCGCTGTCACTGGCGTTGGCTGTATTCATGATAACACAGGAAAAAAAGAAAGCGCCTCTGGGCGTGTATCTCAGCAAAACTATGGCCAGCGTCAGTTTTGTTACCGCTGGATTCCTGGCATTTCCTCTTTCGGCGGGAAGCCTTCAGACGCGCCTTCTGATTTTAGGCGGACTGTGCCTGGGTATGCTGGGAGATATCTTTTTATGTCGGAAGCAGATCGCGAGAGTGGAGTTTTGGCCTCAGCTCATGATTGCCGGAGGCGGTTTCTTTTTGTTCGGCCATCTCAGTTACTTCGCAGCATTTTGCCTGATGCTTCGTGGAAATTATCCCTGGACTTTTCTGGCCGTGCCGGCGCTGGGGCTGCTCGTGCTTATTCTGCTGAATCAAAAAAGCTGGAACCTGCCCCGGAAACAGTGGCCGGGTTATATCGCCTACGCGCTGGCCAGCGGGCTGCTGCTGGCGGGAGGTGCGGAGGTGCTGATTCGGGGAGAAAACGGCGTAGCAGGGATGATCCTGTTTATCGCAGGCGTCCTGTTCGTATTCTCCGATCTGGCGCTGGGGACCTATAATTTCAGTAAACTTCATTCACTGTGGATGCGATACATTTGCATTCTGTCATATTATTCCGCCCAGGCGCTGTTTGTGCTGGGGTTATGGATGATGTAAAACAGCCGCACCGGCAGAAGCCCGGGCAGAGAGGCTGCAGAACAAACGCAGGAGGCTATAGCCGTAAGGCATGGAGCCTCCGGAGTTTATTCTGCAGCTTCTTTTTGATTGCATGGGAAACTGCGTTCCCTATGCAACAAACCCCTCCGGGGGATGCGCACTACGCGCTAAAGAAATATGGCCGCTAAAGCGACCGCGCTTCGGCGCGAGAGTCCGGCGAGCCGGACTCTTTATTCCTTCCCCCCCATTTCCCAAAAAAACTTTCAGGTTTCTCTCAAATTTCCCTCACATATTTCTGATATCCTCCTAATAAAGGTATTACATCCGTTTAGAGCGGAAGAAAAGGGAGGCGTTGTTTTGATTGAAGTAAAGGATCTGGTGAAGCGCTATGGAAATCATATGGCAGTGGATCATCTCAGCTTTACAGTAGAAAAAGGTCAGATCTATGGATTTTTAGGGCCAAATGGGGCGGGAAAATCGACTACCATGAATATTATGACCGGTTATATTGCAGCCACATCGGGACAGGTACTGATTAACGGCCATGATATTCTGGAGGAACCGGAAGAGGCAAAGAAGTGTATTGGATATTTGCCGGAAATCCCGCCTCTGTATACAGATATGACAGTTTCTGAATATCTGCTTTTTGCCGCCAGGCTGAAAAAAATTCCGGCTAAGGAGCAAAAAGCCCAGATATTACAGGCCGCAGAGATGGTGAAGATAACAGACGTGGCGGACCGGCTGATTAAAAATCTTTCCAAAGGCTATAAGCAGCGGGTCGGCCTGGCCCAGGCAGTGCTTGGAATGCCGGAAATCCTGATTCTGGACGAACCGACAGTAGGGCTGGACCCGAAACAGATCATTGAGATCCGTGAACTCATACGGGAGCTGGCCAAAAATCATACAGTCATTCTCAGTTCCCATATCCTTTCAGAAATCCAGGAAGTGTGCAATTATATCCTGATTATATCGGGCGGAAAACTGGTGGCCAGCGATACGCCGGAGAGACTGGAACAGAGCCGGAAAGCTTCCATGCGGCTGAAAGCCCTGATCAGAGCAGACAGAGATCAGCTGGAAGGGGTTCTGAAACAGATACCTGGAATACGTTCCTGGACAACAGAGAACGGAAATGAGGCGGGGTGCCTCCGAACTGATCTGGAGATTTCAGAAGGGGAAGACGTCAGAGACAGCTTGTTTTATGCTCTGGCAGAAGCAAAGTGCCCGATTTATGAACTCAGGGCGGAAGGAAACACGCTGGAAGATATTTTCCTGAAGCTGACTGGAGAAAATGCAGAAAATTTGAATCTTTCTGAAGAGGAATTTTCTGAGAAAGAGGTTGCGGCAGAATTGCCGGAGGATTCAGAGGAAACGGAGGAAACAGGAAATGGCGGCAATCTATAAAAGAGAATTAAAAGCATATTTTTCCAATATGATCGGGTATCTGTTCATTGCCTTTACTGTTTTAATTGTAGGCCTGTTTTTTTGCTACAATAATTTGGGCTCCTATGGCTGGCCGTATTTTGGAGCAATTTTGGGGTCAGTGTCATTTGTGATGATGCTGACCATTCCGGTGCTGACAATGCGTAGTTTTTCAGATGACCGTCATTCCAAAGCAGATCAGCTGCTGCTGACGGCGCCTGTCACAGTTGCCGAGATTACATTGGGAAAATACCTGGCAATGGTAACTGTACTGGCCATTCCTATGGTTATTTTCTGCGCCTGTCCTCTGATTATCGGCAGCGTTGGAAAAGCGTATTACCTGACAGATTATGTCTGTATTCTCGCTTTTTTCCTGATGGGAAGCGCTTATATCGCAATCGGGATGTTTATTTCTTCTTTGACAGAGAGCCAGATCATAGCGGCGGTGGGAACACTGGGAGCCCTGGTGGCGCTGTATCTGATTGAAGGGCTGACCTCATTTCTGCCTTCAACGGCAGCAGCTTCCGCTCTGGGATTCTGTGCCGTTATGTTATTAGCCGCTCTGTGCTATTACGGGCTGACCAGGAACTGGATGGCGGCGGCAGCCGCAGCAGGCATCGGGATTCTGATTATCGGCGGGTTATACCTTTGGAATCCGGAGATGTTTGCGGGAGCGCTGCCAGATTTTCTCAACAGTCTGTCTTTGGATAAGCGGTACAATAATTTTACAGATAATGTTCTGGACGTAAAATCGCTGGTTTATATGATCTCAGTGAGCGGCGTATTTATTTTTCTGACCGTGCAGTCCGTACAGAAACGCAGATGGAGTTAGGAGGAAGAGCATGAGCAGAATAAAACAATTATTTCAGACAACCCGCTTCAAGCGCGGAACTTACAGCAGCGGACTGACGGTACTGGTACTGGCGATTGCGATTGTATTTAATCTGGTAGTACAGCAGCTTCCGGAAAACCTGACTACCATAGACCTGACAGAAAATGGCCTGTATACTCTGGGAGATCAGACAAAAGAAATCTTAGGCAATCTGGATGAAGATATCACAATTTACCATGTAGTGCAGTCCGGGAACGAGCTGGAAATGATCACAAAAATATTGAATCAGTATGCCGCCCTTTCCGGCCGCATCAAAGTAAAACAGTTGGACCCCGTTGTGAATCCGGTTCAATTGAAAGAATATGACGCATCCAATTTGTCTGAAAACAGTCTCATTGTGGAGAGCGGAAAACGTTTTAAGACCGTATCCTACAGCGATATTGTAGAAGTGGATTATTCGGATTATTATACTTATGGCAGCGATCCCTATTATAGTTTTGACGGGGAAGGGGAGATTACTTCGGCTATTGATTATGTGATGACGGACGATTTGCCGAAAATGTACATTGTGACCGGACATGGGGAACAGAGCCTGCCTTATGCGCTGACGTCGTCTCTGGAAAAAAATAATATAGAAACAGAGGATCTGACGCTGATAGCCCAGGACGCGGTGCCGGAGGACTGTGACGTTCTGGCAGTGATGGCCCCCTCCACAGACTATACGGAAGAAGAAATAGGACTGATCAGATCTTACCTGGAGCAGGGAGGAAAGCTGCTGGCAGTCTGTAATTATACGGAAAATGATATGGCGAATCTGTATGGGCTGCTTTCTGAGTATGGGCTGGACATCGGCCAGGGAATTGTGATGGAACTGGGAAAGAATAATTACACCCAGCATCCCGTATATCTGCTGCCGGAACTGGCAAGCCAGCAGATCACCACGCCGATTGTCAATGAAAATATGCTGGTACTCACGCCATATGCGCTGCCGATGACAGTTCAGGAGGAATTGCGGGAAGGCCTGACAGTGGAAAACCTGCTGACAACCACAACAGATTCCTTTGCATCCGCGGACTACGATTTGCAGAAAACAGAAAAGGGGAGCGAAGATGCTCAGGGACCGTTCACCGTGGGGGCGGCTGTGACGAATGAAACAGAAAACGGAACGGCGCAGCTGGTGGTTTACAGCACCTTTTATCCATTTCTTTCTGATTATCTGCAGATCACGCCGGCCAACGCAGATCTGTTTGTGAACTCTGTGAGCTGGATGTGCGGACAGAAGAGTACTGTGGAAATTTATGCGAAGAGCATAGGGACTACCAGCAATACAGTGCCTGCAGCAACCACAAATTTCTGGACAATTATATTTGTGGCGGCGCTGCCGGCCGGCATCCTTGCGGCAGGGTTCGCAGTCTGGATCAGGAGGCGCAGGAAATAATGAAGAAAAAAAGAAAAACAGGGCTTTTGCTCACACTGACAGCAGTTCTGGCCTGCCTGACGGCCGCATTGGTATTGTTGCAGCGCTATCGTTCCGATCAGGAGGCGGAGAAAGCCGCCTCCGAAAGTGCGGCGGATGCGGACGCTGCGGTGCTGATTTCCGCAGAGGAAGATCAGATTGCGTCTATTCGGGTAAAAAACAGCCATGGAGATTATACTTTTGAGAAAAAAGAGGACCGGTGGATCTACCGTGACGCGGAAGACTTTCCTCTGCAGCAGAGCTACCTCACCAGTCTTGCGGGAGCGGCGGCAGGGCTGGGAGGAAAAAGAGAGGTTTCAGATTCTCTGGAGAACGCGGCTGATTATGGACTGGAGGAACCGGCATATATCTTTACCGTGACGGACACGGACGGGAATGAAACAACTGTCTGTGTGGGAGATGAAAACAGTAAAGCATCTGTTTATTATGCTTATCTGGAAGGCGGCCAGAAGATTTATACAATTTCGGAAGAATTGCCGGAAGCCGGCGGCTATGGTTTGTATGACATGATTGATGCGGTATCCTTTCCGGGTATCACAGTTTCCAATATCAATCAGGTAAAAATGACATTATCTGATGGCAGATGGATGCTTCTGACAAGGGAAATGAAAGAAGAGAAGAGTACAGAGGAGGGAGATGAGAGTGCGGCTGCCGCAGAACAGGAAACAGTCTGGGTATATACGGACAGCCAGGATCGAAGAGTAGAGACAGAGACAGCCAGTTCGGTTTCCTGGCTGCAGACTGTGGCGTCCATAGAATACGGCAGCTGTACGGATTATAAAGTGGAAGGAGAGGCGCTGAAGGAGTACGGTTTAGATGCTCCGGCGGAATTGCAGATCAGCTATTCGGTTTCTGACACTGCGGCGGCAGAAGATAGTGAGGACAGCGGGGATGCGGCTTCCGAAACGGAAATTATTCTTTTGCTGGGATCGCTGAATGAAGAAGGAAATTATTATCTGCAGCAGCAAGGTTCTTCTCAGCTGATGAGCCTGGACAAGGAGACGGGGGATATTTTGATGCAGATGCGGGAAAAGGTGACTGAGCAGTAAAACTTAAGTTTTCTTTAACTTTTGAGAAAACTGTTGTAAAAATTTTTAAAGTATGATATCTTATCTCTATCCAGTGCAGGTTTTGCATAGGATATTTGATCTTATCCAGAGAGGAGAATAAGGAATTATGAAAAAAAGTTTTGCTGCAAAAGTAGTGAGCCTGATGCTGGTGCTGGTTTGTGTGCTGGGTCTTATGGCTTGCGGAGACAAGAAAAAGAGTGACGCTGCAGGTTCCTATGGAATTCAGAAGGTAGAGACGGGCGGCATGTCCATGGATTTGGAACAGCTGGCTTCACAGATGGGTTCTGACGGAGATGAAGTGAGTTCAATGATCACTCTGAATCTCAATGAAGACGGCACCTTTAAGCTGGATGTATCCGCAATGGGTGTGAGCGAAGCGCAGGAAGGCACCTGGGAAGAAAAAGACGGGAAGATCACTCTGAAGGCGGAAGGCGAGACCATTGAAGGTACATATGCAGACGGTCTGGTTACACTGAGTGAAGAGGGAATGTCCCTTGTTTTCAAAAAGAAATAATGTTTAAAAAGAGAAAACCTGTGTCCGGTTATGGGCGCAGGTTTTTTGTTTTACAGGAAAATAAATTTATCTTATGGCCCGAATACGATATCTAATTTGATTTTATAAAAATGAGGATGTATAATCAGAAGGAAATGGATAAATATTGAGATATGGAATCAAATTATCAGTCTGTCAGGCAATCATTTTAAGGAGGATGCGGAAACATGTATGATATCATAGTGATCGGAGCGGGCCCTGCCGGAATCAGCGCAGCTGTTTATGCGGTGAGCCGGGGGTGCAGGACTCTTGTGCTGGAACAGAAGGAAGTGGGGGGAATCATTGGAACAGTATCTTCAGTGACCCACTATTCCGGAATTATACAGCAGGAAACCGGCAGAACGTTTGCTGGAAGGCTGAAAGAACAGGCTTTGGGCGCAGGAGTGGAAATTGTTTATGAAGCGGTAAAAGGGGTAAAGCTTGCAGGAAATCAGAAGGAAGCTTATACGGATGGAGGAGTATATCAGGGACGCAAGATCATTTTGGCGAATGGCAGCACGCCCAGAGCGCTGGGAATTCCGGGAGAAACAGAGTTTATCGGAAAAGGCATCGGCCGGAATGCGGCTGAAGACGGCCCTTTATTCCGCGGCCGCCCGATATTTGTAATTGGGGGCGCGGATGGAGCTGTGAAGGAAGCTCTTTATCTGGCGCAGTTTGCCTCTGAGCTCACGATTATCCATTTTGAAAATGCTCTGGGCTGTATCGCAGAGTTCCGGGAAAGAGTAGAACAGGCGTCCAATATCAAAGTGCGTACCGGAATGCGGCTGAAATCAGTATCAGGAACCAATCAGGCGGAGGTTCTGGAGCTGGCCGGTGAAACGGACGGCAGCGTGGAACGCATTGAAGCGCCTGGGTGCGGTATATTCATCTATGCGGGATCCACGCCGAACACACAGTTTTACAGCGAACTGTCTTTAGATCATGGATATATTCCTGTTGACAGCAATATGGAGACTGAAATCCCCGGCGTATACGCAGCAGGTGATATTCGTGTAAAACAGGTGCGTCAGGTGGCTACCGCTGTATCAGACGGAGCGATTGCCGGTATTCATGCCGCGGCGCATTGCCTGTAAATTTGAAATAGAGTTGAAACCCCGTTCCGATACGTCCGGCGCCGCGTGTCAGGGCGGGATTCTTTTTTAAGAAAGAGCATTAATAAAATTATTGTGGTGCGGAGCGTTATTCTTGACTTTAAGTATTATTTGTATTATTATAGATAATACAAAATAAAAAGAGGTGAAGCCATGATTTTGGAGTTAGATACTGCTTCCGCGGTTCCGATTTATGTACAGCTCCGCAATCAAATTGTAATGGGAATCGGGAGAGGCGAATTAAAAAACGGAGAAAACCTTCCAACAGTAAGGCAGCTGGCCCATGATGCAGGAATCAACGCTATGACAGTGAACAAGGCTTACGGAATTCTGCGGGAAGAAGGTTTTATTGAGATTGACAGAAGACACGGCGCGAGGGTAGCCGCCAGAGCGGACAGAAAAGGCATTTACAGAGAACGGCTGGAGGAGGAGCTGGAACTTCTGGCAGCGGAGTCCAGAGCCAGAGGAATTGAAAAAGAGGATTTTTTGTCCATGTGCGGGCAGGTGTTTGATCAGTTGTTTTTGACACGGGAGGTGGCTGAGAGATGATGTTAGATATTATTCTGGGAATCACGTTGTCTTTTGTACTGCTCTGTTTCTGGGGAACAGGAAGGAGCGCGGTGCATGCCTCTGATCATATGGTGCTCAGCATGCGCCTGCCTTCAGAATGCAGGGAGGAGCCGGAAGTTAACATGGTGATCCGGCAGTACAAGCGGGCTATGAACTGGATGCTGGCCGTGGGAGCGGCGGGGATTTTTCTGGTCTGTTCTGCAACAGACTGGGAAATTGTATTGATGTTTGCCTGGATTGTGGCGCTGCTCATCTCTTATGGGCGTATTTACCAGACTTATGTAGGGAAAATGTACCGGCTGAAAATGGAACGTGGCTGGACCATTGGCAAAACACATTTCACGATTTTGGTGGATACTGTTCTCAGCGGGGATAAGGATCAGCAGCTTCCTGCATGGCAGTGGGGACTGCTGCCTGTTATACTGGAAGCTGTTGCTCTTGGGATATATCTCGTCAATCCAGGGGTTTTTGTGGAAGAAGGGCTGGGAAGATGGGGGATATCCATTCTGGAGGTTTTGGTTTTTACTGCTTTGCTTCTGATTATGAGGCAGCTGTTTATCAAAAAAAGAAATAAGGTTTACAGTGAATCCAGTGAGGAGAACCTGAAGCTGAACAGATTTGAAAAAAGGGGTTTTTCCATTCTGGCCTATGGAGTTTCGGCAGCAGCGTCGCTGGGATTGCTGGGAGGAATTCTGGCAGGGCTGGCGGGATTTTGGAATTTGGGCTTGATATTAACCAATGGAGTGGGCGGCTTATCGCTGG
Organism: Cuneatibacter caecimuris; assembly: GCF_004216775.1. Lineage (GTDB taxonomy): Bacteria > Bacillota > Clostridia > Lachnospirales > Lachnospiraceae > Cuneatibacter > Cuneatibacter caecimuris. The sequence continues at coordinate 11,020 of NZ_SGXF01000007.1, read as the reverse complement.
CAGCGGCGATTCTGGGTTTTTACCTGCTGCAGCGGAACATGAACAGGCTGGTTTCAGAAGTCCCCCGACAGACATTGGTGGATGAAGATTATTACTGGAGAAAAGGATATTACTGCAATCCGAATGATCCGGCCTATCTGGTGACAAAACGTACAGGGGTTGGAATGGAGATGAATATGGCGCATAAAGGGCCCGCTATAATTGTTACAGCATTTACTGCGGCGGTTTTGATTTTTGTGTTCTGGCTGGCAGCGGTGCCTGTGATCCGCCTGCAGGGTACGGATTTTACAATGGAGGAAAAAAACGGCGTTGTGGAGATCTTATCGCCATCCTATCCCTCCTCTTTTTCCCTGGATCAGGTTGAGAAATGGAAGATGGTAGAAACCGGCAGCCTGAAAGGCAGAAGAACCAACGGATTGGGAACCGGATCTTACAGCATCGGTCATTTTTCTTCAGACCAGATGGGAAAAGGAATGTGGTATATCCATCGGAAAAGCCCGGAAACGCTGCTGATTTATCTGAAGGACGGCACCCATATCGCGATTAACCAAAAGACAGAAGAAGGGACGGAAACACTGCTGCGGCAGCTGGAAGAATGGCTGCCGCAGAGAGATTCCTGATTATTTTCTTAAAGAATCCTATAGAATCTTATTTATCATCAGAAGCGCCGCCGTCATCGCGGCGTTTCAGCACTTTGTAAATCAGCATCATGGCATAGAGAAAAATCGGCACAATAAAGGTCATTGTCATGCTTGCGCGCAGCATGTCATGGGCAAAGTCACTCTGAATCAGTGAAAAGACAAGGGTAATTGCATACATAGCCAGCAGCAGGAGGATGCCCGCCCAGGCGAGGATCCGTTTTATCTTCGGGTTCATCTTCTACCTCTTTCAATATGGTTTTATTTTTTCAACATTATATCATATCTGAAAAAAATAACAACAGGGTATCCAGAAAAAGTGCTTGCAATATTTCTGAAAATGTGGTTTTATATCTATTAACACGTTAATACGCTAACATACCCTGAGGAGGAAATACAGCAATGAAAAAAGTTGTGAAATTTGGCGGCAGCTCTCTTGCCAGCGCGGAACAGTTTAAAAAGGTGGCAGATATCATCCGGCAGGATGAAAACAGAAGGTTTGTAGTGCCTTCCGCGCCGGGGAAGAGATTTAAGACAGATACAAAGGTTACGGATATGCTGTATCAGTGCTATGCTCTGGCGGAAGAGGGACAGAATATACATAAAGCCCTGCAGGAGATTGCAGAAAGGTATGAGGAAATTATCCGCGGACTTTCCCTGAAGCTTTCTCTTAAAGAGGAATTTGAAGAAATCGAGAAAAAATTTACCGGGCTGGCTGGCAAGGACTACGCCGCCTCCAGGGGGGAATATCTCAATGGTATTGTGCTGGCGGCTTATTTGGGTTTTCCTTTTGTGGACGCGGCGGAGATTATCCGCTTTGACGAAGACGGCAATTTTGACGGGAATACGACCCAGGACCTGGTTTCCGGGAAACTGGGAACAATGGATGCGGCGGTAGTTCCCGGATTTTACGGCGCGAAGCCTGACGGCAGCATTCAGACCTTTTCCCGCGGCGGTTCCGATGTGACCGGTTCCATTGTGGCAAAAGGAATCCATGCCGATCTCTATGAAAACTGGACGGATGTGTCAGGCTTTTTGGTGGCCGATCCCCGGATCATTAAGAATCCGGAAGTGATTGAAACCATCACCTACAGGGAGCTGCGGGAGCTGGCATACATGGGTGCGACTGTCCTGCATGAAGACGCGATTTTCCCGGTAAGAAGGGAAGGCATTCCCATCAACATCCGCAATACAAACGACCCGGAGGCTCCGGGAACACTGATCGTGGAGAATACCTGCCGCACGCCCAAATATACCATTACCGGGATAGCGGGAAAGAAGGGCTTTGCTTCCATCAGCATCGATAAAGCGATGATGAATGCGGAAATCGGTTTTGGCAGAAAGGTGCTGCAGGTGTTTGAGGACAATGGCATTTCCTTTGAACACATGCCTTCCGGCATCGATACGATGACCGTATTTGTTCATCAGTCTGAATTTGAAGAGAAAGAACAGCGGGTACTGGCCGGGCTCCACCGGGCGGTAGATCCGGATTCCATTGATCTGGAGTCAGACTTGGCCCTGATCGCGGTTGTGGGCCGCGGCATGCGGGCTACGAGGGGAACCGCAGGCAGGATCTTCTCTGCCCTGGCCCACGCCCATGTGAATGTGAAGATGATCGACCAGGGCTCCAGCGAGCTGAATATCATCATCGGGGTGCGTAATCACGATTTTGAACTGGCGATTAAAGCGATCTATGATATTTTTGTGAGCGCGCAGCTGTGAGGGAAAGACCGTGGAAAAAGCGTGGCGTCATTTCAGGACGATAACAAAGCATAGGCATGCGGTGATCCGGCACTGCAGAAAAGCAGGGATCCTGTGGCAGGGACTGCGCCATGATCTGTCCAAGTACAGCCCTACAGAATTCATACCCGGGGCGAGGTACTACCAGGGGACCAGAAGCCCTAACGAGGGAGAGCGGGACGCATATGGATTTTCTCTTGCCTGGATGCACCATAAAGGCAGGAACCGCCATCATTTTGAATACTGGACAGATTACAATCCGGCCACTAAGGTGATGTCGCCGGTGAAAATGCCGCTGAAATATGTGATAGAAATGTTCTGCGACAGAGTGGCAGCCAGCAAGATATACCAGGGCAGCGCTTATTCGGAGGAACATCCTCTGGCTTATTTCCAAAAAGGGAAAAAGACCAGGATGATCCATCCGGAGACCTCTGCGCTGATCGAGCATTTGCTGGTCATGCTCAAAGAACAGGGAGAGGAGCGGACGTTTCAGTATATCAGGGATTTGAAGGCCGGGCGGGAGAATTTCCGGGGCTATGGGATGAAAAAATAATAAATTGGAAGAATGGGCAGAGGCCGGCAGTGGACTATAAGAGAGAAGTTTGCTGTCGGTGTTTTTGTAAATGTGGCTTGGATGGTAAGAATTACTTTAAGAATTGGTGTAAGACTACCTTATATTTGGTTAAATTATTTTATCTTTAGTTTGCTTCGGTAAAAGTTTAGAGTGGTTAAATATAATATGGACAGTATGTGTCAATCAAAATATTAAAAAAGATCAAAATAATGTATTGTGGATTATTGTCGTTTTTTATCGTTTATATACAAATGTTTACGGCCTTCTAATGACCTAAAGTAGCATTTATATAGATATCTTTTTTAGAACCAGTATTGATAATTGTCGAAAAAAAGGAATAAATCGAAAAACAGTGAAAATAAACAAGATAAAAAATGATATTGACTTAAGAATTAAAAGGAGGTATAATATTTTCAGAAACAATTAAATGGTGAATTATACATGCTATTGTAGATCAATAAATAGACTAGTAAAACAGTTGTAAGCAATGCTTGTTATTCAGATGCATATTTAAAAAGGGTTGAATTTGGATAGGTTACAATAAACTGGACAGATATTTTAAGGACATATATAATAAACCCAAATAAAGGAAATATTATTATGTCCGTGAAAAAACAATATCGCCCAAGACGTTCCTACACCGCAGATATCAAACAGGAGTTGGTGGATCTGTACCGCAGCGGCAGGCATAAATGCAATATTATCCGCGAATTCGATATGGCCAGCTCTCTCCATGGCAAATGGATTGCCCAGTCAGACAACTCTGGTTCTTCAAGGAAAAGGACAACCGCACGGAGGAGCGAGTGGCAGGAACTCATCGAACTGCGCAAACAGAACCAACAATTATAAGCGGAGAATGATATTTTAAAACACGCAGCGCTGATCTTAGGACGAAAGTAAATGTGATAAAAGCAAATGTGCATAAATCCTCTGTATCAGCAATGTGTAAAATCCTAATAATATTCAGAAGCACCTACTACTATGAAGCGAAACTGAAAACGGATGAATCTGATCTGACAGATGTCAAAAATAATGTATTTAAAGCAAGCTGTAAGGCATACATGACCCATAAAATAAAGCGGGAACTTGTATAACCTAATTGTATCCCGTCGTCGTGTCGGCCGGACAATGAAATGGGAAGGATTTGTGTTAACATATACAATAGCTCATTTCCACCCGCAGAAGGATGCCTGCAATGAATCAAAAATCAAATGTTGCCAGTCTGGAATTCGACGAACTACTATATCGAAATTTAGTAGTAAGTGATTTGACATATGTTCGGATTGGAATGAACTGGAATTATCTATGTGTGTTTGTGGACTTCTTTAATTGTGAAATCATTGGATATAGTGCTGATCCGCATAAAGCAGTCAGGTTTGTATAAACAGGCATTAATGAACGTTAACGGAAGTTTTGAAAACATTAGTATTTTTCATACAGATTGTGGAAAGGAGCTTATCCCCCCGAATAATCGAAGAAACTTTAGAAGCCTTTGGCATCGACAGATCCCTAATCCATAAAGGATGCTCCTATGACAATGCAATAGTAGAGGCAATGTTTAAAATCATCCAGATGGAATTTGTAAAAATCCAGATGTTTGAAAACCTGGATGAGTTAAAGTTGTAGCTGTCTAATTATATAAATTGGCTTTATTGCCACAGAATTCATTCTTTACTTTGATACTTAACACCAGTTGAGTATCAAATGAATAACCTTAAAAAATTATTTTCTTTACTATTGTTATGATCCTGTTTTACTTGAAGTAAGAAGTGAGTGCTGTATTTGTCATAAAGAAGTGTGTGTTATGATGCTTTGATATAATGCAAAAAATTATATATGGGGGGAGGAGATTCCAGTGGATAAGATATTTAACTAAAAATTAAAGTGGCAAATTCTATAGATATTTGGCGGGGGATTTGCTATGAGGTATCAAAATCAATGTAAAGAATGAAAGGAGAGGACATATATGAAAAAGTCGACAAAAAGGTATATATTATCTTTGCTATTTTCAACTATATTATTGTGTACCACCATAGCACAAGGAGTTTTTGCAGGAAATGTTGAAATTCCAGAAATAGTTAAAAAAAAGAGAGAATTAGTGGAATATGCACAATCTGTTGCGCGAAATACGGAATTTAGAGATGAACCTTATGAAGGATATTTATTAAAAAAGCTGGCAGATATTGGATCTGGAGAAGTAAAGCTGGATGATTGTAGAGAAGAACTGGAGTCATATGGATGCTTTATCCTAGAGACAGAAGAACAGTCAGATGTTCAGCCAAGAAGTATTGCTGCAGATGTAGCAATGTCAACCCCAACGGTATCCTATCTTTCGCAAAATGATACATGGATCGTTGGCGGAGGAGGGCAGTGGAAGTCAACTTATGGAGAAGGAATCTCTTTTCCATTTCCTTCTGTAGGAGCAACACAAAATACGGGGGGGGGCCTGATGTTGTTGGAATTTGCTACAACAATGTAAGGGGTTCTTATGCAGGATGTGCGATGATTGGAGGATATGCGTCTTTTTCTAGTAGAAGTAGTGGACATAGAATTGAAACTTCTACTAGATCATATGGGGATGGTAGTAATGGAGTGGGATATCAATTACAAGACAGATTTGTTGTTACAAGTGTAAATTCAGGCGGATTATATTATAATTATGATTATATTGGATCAAAATTCGGGTGTAGTGCTCAATATAATGGAAATTTCAAGAACTTTCATGGGAATGCAGTATCATATTATGGACATACTTGGAAATCCGCAACAATAAGTAGTGTTACACTTAATATTTCAAAGACTCCAGGAGTGTCAATATCTTTTACAAATTCAAGCCAATCATTTATGGCGTACGGTTTTGACAAGCCTTTTTAAAGGAGGAGAGATGAAAAAAAGTATATTTGGTTGTACCCTATTACTATGTGGGACTTTAGCAGTAATCTATAGGTGTACATTCATAAATGAAATTTATGTACACTATTCAATAAACATTTTGGGATGGGCTGGAGTTGCTTTATTCATTATTGGTTTAATATTAAACATATCATCGATTACGGATAAAGAAAAAAACAAGTAAAGTGTTTTTTGCTGAAGTGAGAAGTTAATCATCAGTGATTAATTTAATTAGATCATTACAGCAGGAGGACGTATTCCAATTATTCCACCAGAAATTCCTGGACTGGATGAGCGGCAGGGAATAGTGTTTATAACGGATAAAAAAGAATGCGCGGAGCTGTGAAAACAACGGGTTTTCAGTAGCTCCGCGCATTTATGGGGAGGATAAGTATTTCATTTCTCTTTCGTATCCGCCGCCGGGAGGGGGGAATCCGGCAGCGGCTCCCAAAAGATTGCTCCCCTGGGATGTTTTTAGTATAGCCATGTCCCGATGGTTTATACATTCAAATGATTCTTTTTTTCTTCTTTTAATATATGGCGGACAATCTTCTGATGCTCTTCTGAATATCCGATGAAGAAATTAGGAAAACGGACGCTCAGCTCATTCAGTATTCTGTCCATATCCTCTTTTTTCTTGTGTTTAAAAGTATAGTGTTCTCCCAGCATGGTGATGAGATGCAGGGTATAGGTGAGGTAGGGGCGCAGCCCCAGAAAAGAATGCATGGTGCTGTGGTCATAGGCCCAGAGCACATCTTTCAGAGGAACAATAGCGCTGAGATCTTCAGAAAATTCCACCAGGTATCCGGGCGTCAGGCACATATCTTTTGTACGGATGAGGCAGTTTTCTTTCATTTCACGCTCCACCGCTGCCATCAATTTTCTGGCGTTTCCGTAATGCTTCAGCCGCCTGTAGGCAGGCGACAGGGTGGGGCGGATCAGATAGAGCAGCATTCGCAGGAAAGAAATCAGACTGATAAGGCCGGCAGCCAGCAGAATACATATCAATACCAGATCTTTTACTTCGAAGCGGGTCAGTTCATTGACCATATAATTAGAAGTAATCCGCCTGAGTCCGGCTTCTGTCCAGGAGATATCCTCCGCGACCAGGCGTATCAAGTCTGTCCGAAGCTCGGCGTCTGACTCCAGCCTTCCGGTTACTGTGTATTGGCGGAGCTCCGGAGGAGCAATTGGGTCTGTACCGGATGCGATCAGATAAAAATCACATCTGCTATCAGTCAAATGGTAATAATAATGACCGCGAATAGAGCCGTTTCTCCGGTAATCGTAGCCGGAGTAGTAAAGGACATCCAGCTGTTTGGTAACACAGTCCTGATCCCTGATTTGTTTGCCGGTGGGGCTGCCATCTAATTTTGCCGGGGAGACTGCGTCCCACAGCGGCAGAAAGTGGGCGATCACCAGAACCAGAATCAAGATGACGGCTGGGTAGGGAATTTTCAGCAGCAGGCTGCGCCGGATATACTGTAGGATTTCAGATGATGAAGATGCGGGCTTTTTCTGCACTGTAAACTCCTCCTGCACTTTCGCTTTTTATCTATTTTCATATTATAACACGTCCGCTGTGGAAAAGAAAGATTGCATTCTGTTAAAATTAATGGTATAATTATATCAATTATGGACCCCGAGATTCGGGGCAGAAAGAAGGAGAGTGCCTTATGGAATTGAGAACTGCAGCGAGTCCGAAAGATGTAAAACATTATACCACAGAGAGATTAAGAGAAGAATTCCTGATTCAGGATTTATTCCGCACCGGCGAGATCAAGCTGGTATACAGTCATATTGACCGCATCATCACAGGTTCTGCGACTCCGGCGGAGGAAGAGCTGACGCTCACTGCCGGCGATGAACTGAGAGCGGCTTATTTTTGCGAGCGCCGGGAGCTGGGCGTGATCAATATCGGAGGAAAAGGTACTGTTACGGTAGACGGCAGGAAATATGAGCTGGACCGCAAGGACGGCATGTACATCGGGATGGGCTCAAAAGAAATCTCATTTGCCAGCGCAGACGCGGCGAATCCCGCAAAGTTTTACCTGAACAGCGCACCTGCGCACACCTCGTATCCCACGGTATTGATTAAGCCGGAAGGAACTCCTTCCGAGGACGTTGTGATTGTGAAAGATGAAAACAAGGTGGAGCTGGGTTCACTGGAACAGTCTAACCACAGAACTATCTGTAAATATATCCTTCCCGGGCAGGTGGAAAGCTGCCAGCTGGTGATGGGCATGACTAAACTGGAGCCGGGCAGCGTGTGGAATACCATGCCCTGCCACACCCATGACCGCAGGATGGAGGTTTACCTGTATTTTGATATTCCGGAGGATGCATTCGTGATGCATTATATGGGGGAACCTACAGAGACCCGCCATATTGTGATGCGCAATGAGGAAGCCGTGATTTCTCCCAGCTGGTCCATTCATTCCGGTTCCGGTTCCCAGGCCTATACGTTTATCTGGGGTATGGTGGGTGAAAATCAGGATTTTGACGATATGGACGGCATCGCGAATCAGGATCTGAAATAAGTTCACAATTTAAACATAGGGTTCCCTTATAATATTAAGAAGGAAACCATGTAGGGAAGGGGTGCAGGCTGCGTGGCGGTCTGCGCCCTGTCCTTTATTAAGGAGGAAGGTTAATGGAACAGTTTCGTGTGCTGGTAGTGGACGATGAGAGCAGAATGCGCAAGCTGGTGCGCGATTTTCTGGCGCGCAGCGGATTTCAGGTGCTGGAAGCTGAAAACGGCGAGGAAGCAGTGGACTTGTTTTTTCAGGAGAAAAATATAGATTTATTGATTTTGGATGTGATGATGCCTAGAATGGACGGGTGGGAAGTGGTAAAAACAATCCGGCAGTATTCCAAGGTACCCATCATTATGCTGACTGCGCGGGGAGAGGAGCGGGATGAACTGCTGGGATTTGAACTGGGCGTAGATGAGTACATCTCCAAACCCTTCAGCCCGAAGATTCTGGTCGCAAGAGTAGAGGCCCTGCTGCGCCGGGCCAATCCTGCCAAAACTGAAAGCGTGACAGTGGGGGGGATCGAGCTGGATAAAGCGGCCCATATCGTTCGGATAGAGGGGAAAGATATCAATCTGAGCTTTAAAGAGTTTGAGCTTTTAACCTACTTTGTGGAAAACCAGGGGATCGCTCTGTCCAGGGAACGGATTCTAAATAATGTGTGGAATTATGATTACTTTGGAGACGCCAGAACGATTGATACCCATGTGAAGAAACTGCGCAGCAAGCTGGGGGAAAAGGGAGATTATATCAAGACAATCTGGGGAATGGGGTATAAATTTGAGGTGGCAGAATGAAACATTCTCTGCGCATAAAGATTACAGCGATCTTCGTGGGCGTTACAGCGCTGACTATTGTGGTATACTGGGCTGTGATGAACATAGGGCTTGAAAAGTTTTATATGAAGAATAAGATCCAGGACATGCAGGAAGCCTATCAGGAGCTGGACCAGAAACTTCAGGACAAGGATTTATCTTTGGGAGAACTGAAACTGAGCCTGATTGAGCTGATGAATAAGAGCAACATATCTGTGGGGCTCTTCAACGAATCTCTTGTGAATGTACTGACTTTTTCGGCGGACGCCGGCAGGCTGGAAGAGCATCTGATTAGTTATGTGTTCGGATGGTCTACGGACTATAAGATAAAAGTGCTGGAACAGAATAATAATTACATGATTCAGAGGATTGATACAGCTTATAACACAGAATCTTACATGGAATGCTGGGGATACCTGGCAAAAGATAAATACAGGTTTATTATGTCCACACCAGTGCAGTCCATGAAAGAGAGCGCAGAAATCGCCAATCAGCTGATTTCCTATGTGGGCATCTGTGTGATGCTGATCAGCGGGGTGCTCCTGTATTTTGTCACCGGGAAAGTGACGAAACCTATTCGTGAGCTGACCAGAGTATCTGAGCGGATGTCGAAGCTGGATTTTGACGCACGGTACACAGGAAAAGAGAAAAACGAGATCGGTATCCTGGGACATAATATCAATCTGCTCAGCGCAAACCTGGAAGAAACGATCTCTGAATTGAAGAGCGCGAACCTGGAAATGCAAAAGGATCTGGAGCAGAAACAACAGATAGACGATATGCGCAAAGAATTTATCTCCAATGTTTCCCATGAATTGAAGACGCCTATCGCGTTGGTGCAGGGATATGCGGAAGGCCTGCTGGATGGAGTGAACGATGATCCGGAGAGTCAGAGGTTTTATTGCGAAGTGATCAAAGATGAAGCTGACAAGATGAACCGGATGGTTCGAAAGCTGCTGACCTTGACGCAGCTGGAATTCGGGGACGACCAGGTGGAGATGGAACGGCTGGATATGGTGGCTGTGATTCGCGGCGTGCTGGGGGCTTCAAAACTGATGATCTTACAAAAAGAAGCAGTAATTGATTTTCCTTATACAGACCCAGTCTATGCGTGGGCGGATGAACTGAAGGTGGAGGAAGTGATTACAAACTATATCACGAATGCGCTGAATCATCTGGAAGGGGATCGGAGAATAGAAATAAGGATTGCGAAATCCCCCAGGGGAAAAGTACACATTTCAGTATTCAATACAGGAAAACAGATCCCGGAAGAAGATCTGGATAAGGTTTGGATTAAATTTTATAAGGTGGATAAGGCAAGAACCAGAGAATATGGCGGAAATGGCATCGGGTTATCTATTGTAAAGGCGATCATGGAATCCTTCCGGCAGTCCTGCGGCGTGAAAAACAGAGAAGACGGTGTTGAATTCTGGTTTGAACTGGATGGAAACGCTCAGGAAGAAAATCAAATAATCTGATGATTGATGATATCAGCCAGGCCTCAGAAATGTTCGGAGCCCTGGCTGATGTACGTTCCACAGTACTTTCAACATGGAGCAGAAAATATTCCAAAAAAATCTAAAAAAGGTGTTGACAAAGAATATACAGGGTGCTATACTAGCACACGGCGGTCAGGTCAGGAAGAAAAATGACAAAAAACCGCAAAAAATGTATGGAAGATCTTGACAGATTTATCCACATATGATATAGTTAATACCCGCTGAAACGGCGGCAAAAAAACTTTCAAAAAGTAGTTGACAAACCCGAGAGGGTATGATAGACTAAGAGAGTTGCTGCTGAAGAGCGGCGAGCACAGGAACCTTGATA
>NZ_SGXF01000006.1 GCF_004216775.1 Cuneatibacter caecimuris | reverse complement strand
TACCACAAAAGCAAAATGCCCGTAGAGCCGATAAAATAAGGCTTTGCGGACATTTAAGAAGATATAAAAAGATAGTCAAAAAGATATATATAATTTACTCAATATTGCTTCCCATTTTGGTGAAAATGAAGTATAATAGAATCAACTGCAAGGTTATCTAGGGGTTGCGGTAAAATTTTCTGACCATAGGAGGGGTTACCAATGAAGAAAATATTATTCGCGGCATCTGAATGTGTTCCGTTTATCAAAACTGGCGGACTGGCGGATGTTGTTGGTTCTTTGCCCAAATATTTTGATAGTTCAGCGTACGACGTTCGGGTGATTTTGCCGAAATATCTCTGTATTCCTGAGAAATGGCGCAGTAAAATGAAATATATGACCCATTTTTATACGGATTTCTGCTGGCGCAATCAATATGTGGGCGTACTGCAGATGGAACTGGAGGGAGTGCAGTTTTATTTTATCGACAGTGAGTTCTATTTCGGCGGGCCTTGGCCTTATCATAATATGTATGAGGATATCGAGAAATTTTCATTTTTTTCGAAAGCAGTGCTTTCTACCCTGCCCCTGATCGGGTTCCGGCCGGATGTGATACATTGTCACGACTGGCAGACCGGATTGATTCCTGTCTATCTGAATGACAGCTTTCAGGGAGATCCGTTCTTCCAGGGCATTAAGACGGTGATGACGATTCATAATCTCCGTTTCCAGGGAACCTGGAACGTGGAGACGATCAAGAATATGACCGGCCTTTCGGATTACTATTTTACTCCTGATAAGCTGGAGCACTATACCAACGGAAACCTCCTCAAAGGGGGGCTGGTATACGCGGATAAGATCACTACGGTGAGTAAAAGCTACGCCAGAGAAATCCAGACGGAGTTTTACGGCGAAGGGCTGGACGGCCTGATGAGGGCCAGGAACAAGGATCTTGTCGGAATTGTAAATGGAATTGATTATGAGGTTTACAATCCTAAGACAGACGGATGTCTGGAAGTTAATTTTGACGAGACTGATTTTCAGAAGGGGAAGAGAGAAAATAAGGCTGCTCTTCAGAAAGAGCTGGGACTGAAGGAAGACCCGGATAAAATGATGATCGGCATTATCTCCAGGCTGACGGACCAGAAAGGATTTGACCTGGTGAGCTGTGTGATTGAGGAGCTCTGCGGTCTGGATGTTCAGCTGGTTGTTTTAGGCACCGGGGAATACGGATATGAGGAAATGTTCAAGCATTACGCATGGAAATATCCTGACAAGGTTTCTGCCAATATTTTTTATTCAGAGGCTTTGTCCCACAAGATATACGCTGCCTGCGACGGCTTCCTGATGCCTTCCCTGTTTGAACCCTGCGGGCTGAGCCAGCTGATGAGCCTGCGGTATGGGACGCTGCCGATTGTCCGCGAAACCGGAGGACTGAAAGATACAGTGGAACCATATAATGAGTTTGAAAATACCGGCACGGGATTTTCCTTTGCGAACTACAATGCCCATGAAATGCTTGCCACTGTGGAATATGCGGTGAAAACATATTATACGAACCGTTCCGCCTGGGATGAGACGGCAAAACGGGCGATGGAACGGGATTTTTCCTGGAACGCTTCCGCAAAATCATACGAGGCGCTCTACGATGATCTGCTGAAAAAAGAAGAAATATCAGACAAACAATAAATGTTGACGTTGCATTAAAACAGGCCGCTGCAGAACAGGAGGATGAACCTCCGTTTTGCAGCGGCCTGCCTGATTACAATGTTGCGCCGAAATCACAGACGATGGTTTGTCCGGTGATCGCTCTGGATTCATCGCTGGCCAGGAATACAAGGATGTTGGCCACGTCTTCAGGCTGGCAGGGAGGACGTTTCATATCGGCATGGGCCGACATCGCTCCCATGAGCTCCATGTCCAGGTTGCCGGCTGCAGCGCTCATACCGGCTGTCATAGGAGTCAGCACAGTGCCGGGACACACAGCATTGCAGCGGATATTGTCGGAGGCGAAACGCATTGCAGTGTGGCGGGTTACGCCGTTCATAGCAGCCTTGGAAGCCACATAGGAAGCTCCGCCGTTTCCTATTACGCCGGCTACTGATGTCACATTCACGATGGAGCCGCCGTTGCCCTTCATTACCTTCAGCGCTTCCTTCATGCAGTTCATTGTGCCTGCTGTATTGATATGGAAAACATAGTCCAGATCTTCATTTTCAAATTTGTCTATCGCCTTCAGGCCTTCTTCCAGAACGCCGGCATTGTTTACCAGGACATCTACTTTGCCAAAAGCATCCACTGCGGCCTGTACCAGATGAGCGGCATCTTCCGGCTTGGAGATATCTGTGGGAACTGCCAGTACCTTTCCCCCCGCCGCTTCAATGGAATCGGCTACTTCTTTCAGCTGTGCCTCGCGGCGGGCGCTGATGACAACACTTGCACCTTCTGCTGCAAAAATTTTGGCAGCGGCGGCGCCGATGCCGGAATTTCCTCCTGTGATAATTGCTACTTTACCAGCTAATCTGTTCATTGGTAAAATACCTCCTTTTGTTTGATAGTGTCAGTATACCTCTTTTCAAAACAAAAGTAAACTATCCCGTGAAAAAATTAACAACGATTGATGCAGGCGAACAGCTCCTGCAGCCTGGGCATGGCAAGGCCGGCCGGCACATAGGAGGAACCGCAGATACTGGCCAGCCCCTGTTGCCGGATTTTTGCGTAAAGGGCGGGAAGGGCATGGGCCGGCTCGGCTTTTTCACCCTGTTCCCGGAGATAGCGGAGCAGATAGGCCAGAGCAGCGGTCTGTTCCGGATCATGGAGCTGCTCTACATAGCGGAGTTCCACCACATCATGGTCTATCATAAAAGAGTCCCGGCCCAGCAGCTTGATTTTGGCGTGTTCCTGTTCCCTGCCCCGGCGGCCGCTCTGACGGCGGGGTTCACCTGATTTTGCGTTATCCGGAAAAAGAGGGACTTCTCTTTTGCCTGAAGGGAGCGAAAAGTCTGGCGCGCTGGTGGAGGGAGCTTCGAAACGGCTGCAGATTGTCTTGGCGTATTCTGTAATATCTTGTGGGCGGTAACAGTCCATCTGGATAATGGTATCTGCAATAAAAAAGTAAGATCCGCAGCTGCCCACCACCAGAATGGACGACACGCCTGCCTGCTCATAGAGATCTCTCGCACGCTCCAGAAAGGGCGTGATAGGTTCTTTATCCCTGGTGATGACCTGCTGCATCAAATCGTCACGCACCATAAAGTTGGTGGCGGAAGTGTCCTCATCAATGAGGAACAATTTGCTGCCTGCCTCCAGGCTTTCCACAATGGCGGCTGCCTGGGAGGTGCTGCCGCTGGCATCCTCCGTGGAGAAAGAACGCGTGTCCCTTCCGTTGGGAAGGTCCCGGATAAACAAAGAGATATCAGCGCTTTTTATCCTGCGCCCGTCCTCCGCACGCAGCTTTACAGCCGTATCGTCCGTGATGACAAACTCCCTTCCGTCTCCTGCGATATGATTATATACGCCCAGTTCCAGGGCTTTCAGCAGAGTTGATTTCCCATGATATCCGCCTCCTGCGATCAGCGTAATCCCTTTTCGGATTCCCATTCCCCTTAATTTCCCGAAATGGGGCAGATCCAGGGTCACAGCCAGAGAATCAGGGGAACAAAAAGCCACGCTTTCTTTCATAGGCTTGTCCGATACGCCGCTTTCCCGGGGCAGAACAGAACCGTCAGCGACAAAAGCCACCAGGCCCAGGCCGGAAAGACGCTCACGGATATAAGCCTGGTCGTCAGCCAGTTCCACAACAGATTTGACCGTTTCGGCAGGGAGTCTGCGGAAGAAAAAGGCCGCCGAGATAGATTTGGGAAGAAAATCAAAAAGGATTTTTTCCAGCTCTTCTGCCTGGATTGTGCGCCCGAGAGCAGGGAATCCGGCTTCAAACCGGACAGTGATGCCCTGTGGAGTGACAGAACAGGCTGTGCGTTCCAATATTTCCTGCCCGCAGCGGCTGACCGACAAAAGGCCGCTTTTGCCGGAACCTTTTGCCTGAAACCGGAACTGATCCAGCCTGCGGGAGAACTGCCGGGTGAGATAGTCCTGCAGGGCGATTCTTCGGTGTTCCTGCCCGTAATATTCTGAAGGAAATCCGGCCTTGTCATGAGAAATCCTTGCGCTAAGCCTGGAAGGAGATGCAAACGGATCTCCCTGCACATGATCGATGGACAGAATGTAGTCTCCAAAATGATACTGCCCTGCCAAAGATTTATATGCAGGATAGGATTTACGATTGATTGACTGCAGCATGCTGCGTAGTTCAGATGAAGTTTTCAAGAAATTACCTCCTGTTGTAAGAAAAATACTTGCAAAGTAAGGCTATTATATCATATAGTAGAGAGAAAGAACAAGAGAGGAGTTTTTGCAGATGAAAGAGAAGAGAGGAAGCTTTTCCGGAAGGATCGGCTTCGTGCTGGCTGCCGCCGGTTCCGCTGTGGGGCTGGGGAATATCTGGAGATTCCCATACCTGACGGCAAAATACGGAGGCGGCATTTTTCTGCTGGTATACCTGATTCTGGCAGTGACTTTTGGCTTTGCGCTGATGATTGGAGAGATCGCCCTGGGCAGAAAAACAGGAAAAAGTGCGATAGAAGCGTTTTCCAGCCTGAATCCCCGGTGGGGATTCCTGGGCAAGCTGGCCAGCGTGGTGCCTGTGATCATATTCCCGTACTACTGTGTGATCGGCGGATGGGTGCTGAAGTATACCGGCGTATTCCTCACCGGGAACGGACAGGCCGCCGCTGGGGAAGGCTTTTTTAAAAACTTCACTTCCCAGCCTGTGGAACCAGTTATCTGGCTGTCTGTATTTATTATTGCCACCGCTGTAATCGTTATTTTCGGCGTGGAAAAAGGTGTGGAGAAGGCCAGTAAGGTGCTGATGCCGGTGCTCGCGGTGCTGGCCGTGGGCGTTGCGGCTTTTGTGGTCCTGCAGCCGGAAGCAAAAGAAGGGCTGAAGTTTTATCTGATGCCTGATTTCAGCAGCTTTTCGCCTCTGACAGTGTTGGCCGCAATGGGCCAGCTGTTCTATTCCATGTCTCTGGCCATGGGAATTATGATTACCTATGGCTCGTATATGAAAAAGGATGTGAAACTGGAGGCTTCTGTAAAGCAGATCGAGGTATTCGATTTTTCCATTGCCTTCATTGCGGGGCTGATGATCATTCCGGCAGTATTCGCCTATGGGAACGGCGGGGATATCAATGCATCCGGTCCTGGCCTGATGTTTGATGCGCTGCCCAAGGTGTTTTCCAATATGGGTGGTTTTGGAAGTGTGATCGGCTCTGTTTTCTTTATTCTGGTGCTTTTTGCCGCGCTGACTTCTTCCATATCTTTGATGGAAACGATTGTATCGATTCTTCAGGACAAGCTCCGTTGGAACAGAAAGCTTTCCTGTTTGATTGTGGCACTGCTGGCCATCGCCATCGGCATCCCGTCTTCCCTTGGTTTCGGGCTGTGGCAGGGCGTGCAGCCTCTGGGAATGAGCATTCTGGATTTCTTTGATTTTATCAGCAACAGCGTGTTGATGCCGGTTGTGGCGTTTTTGACCTGCCTCTTCATCGGATATGTCATTAAACCGGAAACCATTGATGAGGAAATAGAACTGAACGGCCCGTTCCGCAGGAAAAAATTGTTCCGCATATTTATTCGTTATGTGGCTCCTGTATTCATTATTGCAATTTTATTATCCTCCATCGCAAGTTCTCTGGGATGGATTAAGATCTGACAGGTGAAAAGATGAGGGGAAAAGAGAACATAATAAAGAATGGTCTGCTCTATGTGTCCGGCGTACAGTTGCTGGCCCTGGGCATGGTGCTGCTGGTGTCCTCAGATCTGGGGGTTTCTGTGGGTACCGCAGTGTCTTATGTGATGAGCCGCCAATTTCCTGAACTGACGCTGGGCGTATGGCATTATCTCTGCCACGGATTTGTACTGCTCCTTCTGATCCTGATCCTGCGCAGGATTCGGCCGTTTTATTTGCTGTCTTTCCTGACCTCCATATTTATGGGATACAGCATGGATTTTTACCGCCTGCTTCTGCCTGGTCAGGTCAGCGGAATTGTGCTCAGATCGCTATTTCTGGCGCTGGGAATTGTGGGGATCGGCCTTGGCATTGCGTTAAACTATGCCTCCGGATGGCCGGCTGCGCCTTTTGATACGTTCAGCAAAGAAATTTCCCAGCATTTTCACTGGAAAATCAGCAAGGTGAAAACGATTTTTGATTTGACCTGTCTGACTCTGGCGGCGGTTTTCAGCCTTCTGTTTTTCAGACGGGTTGTGGGAATCGGAATCGGCACAGTAGTCAGCGCTTTTACGGTGGGAATCTGCGTGGGATTTTTTAAAAAGAAACTGGAACATTGGATATGATGAAACGAATGATAAACTGGCTGAAAGGGGAAATTGTGCTGGCCGCGGCCTGGCTGCTGGCGTTGATTTCACTTCTAATTGTGCCGCCGGACCGGGAATATCTGAATTATATTGATTTCCGCACGTTAGGGCTTTTGTTTTCCCTGATGGCAGTGATGGCCGGAGCAAGGCGTCTGGGAGTGTTCCGGCAGGCCGGGCTGTGGCTGCTGGAAAAGGTGAAGAACAGCAGACAGCTGGAAGCAGTGTTGGTTCTGCTTTGCTTTTTCAGCAGTATGGCAGTGACCAATGACGTAGCGCTGATTACTTTTGTTCCCTTTGCTCTGGAAGTCCTGCGCATGGCCAAAGAGGAGCGGCGGGCGGTGCGGGTAGTTATCCTGCAGACTCTGGCCGCGAATCTGGGGAGCATGGCTACTCCTATCGGAAATCCCCAGAATCTCTATCTCTATGGGATTTCCGGATACTCTGCCGGGGATTTTCTGATGCTGATGCTTCCTCTGACTGCGTTATCTTTGGGACTGCTGGCAGCCTGCCTGCTTTTGACACAGAGGCAGAAGATGGAGTTTAAGAATGCTGGAGAAGTACCGGGAAAGCGCGAAAACGGTAAGAAGCTGGGATATCTGCTGTTATTTATTCTATGCTTGGGGGCTGTGGCAAAATGGATTCCTGTATCAGCGCTCTGCGGCGCTGTGGCGCTGTATGTGCTGCTGGCGGACAGAAAGACTCTGGCGGCAGTAGATTACAGCCTTTTGCTGACATTTATAGGATTTTTCATTTTTATCGGAAACATGGGACGCGTGCCTGCTTTCGCAGAATTCTTGCAGCGGTGCGTGGAAGGAAGAGAAGTGGGGGTTGCCGTGCTTGCCAGCCAGGCAATCAGCAATGTGCCGGCAGCCCTTCTCCTTTCCGGATTTACTGACTCCTGGGGCAGGCTGATCGTAGGAGCCAATCTGGGTGGGCTGGGAACGCTGATAGCCTCCATGGCCAGCCTGATTTCCTACAAGATTCTTGCAGAGCAGTTTCCCCATAAAAAGCGGGAGTACCTGATAAAATTTACCGGATACAATCTGGCCTTTCTGGCCGTCCTGATGACCGGGAACTGGCTGCTTGGCGGCTGATACGTTTAGAAGGAATTTAATCAAAAAGAAGAAACAGAGCCCACTCCTTGTGGCGCTCTGTTTCTTCTTTTTGACTGGTATGGTTTAGATACGCTGAATATCTGCTACTTTTTTTACCACAGTGTGGGGGATCGGCTTCCAGGTCACTTTGCTGAACATGGCGACAATAGAAATCGGTACATAGGAGGCCATAAATATCGGGAAAGTAAAGAGGTATAAAATTTTCTTCCTGGTGCTGCAATGGATCTGCTTCCATTCTGCCGCAGTGGTAAGCGCGCCCAGAGCAAAAAAGCCTACATAGGTATCAATACAGGTAATCAGAAGCATCTGGCTGATGGAATGCAGCAGCCACATGCCCACTCCCTGATCCAGGAGCATCAGACCCAGAGAAAGCACCGCGCCGGCTGCGCCGCCCAGAGACATTGCAATGCCGGGAAAAAGAAGGATGAACATATCATAGCATGCGAATCCGCCGGGTTTAAATATGCCGGCCAGCAGCTGCTTTCCGTAGTGGAAAAAGACCTGGTAAAAACCTTTGGACCAGCGTATGCGCTGCCGCCAGGATGCGGCGAAGGTGGTAGGCTGTTCATCGTAGAGTATGGCGTTTTTACAATAGCCGATGCAGGCGCCGTGTATTACCTGATCCACTGTAAATTCAATATCCTCGGTGAGCAGATGGTGTTTCCACCCGCCGTTTTCTTTCAGGACAGTGGTGCGCACCAGGAATCCGGTGCCGGAAACGTGGCAGCTGGTGCCCAGCTGCATGCGGGCCTGGTTGACAAAACGGGCTTCCCGCAGAAACCACAGACCGTAGCCGGAAGAAATCCAGTTATCTCCGATATTTTTGGAATTACGGTAGCCGGTGAGGATATCATAGCCGCTGTCAAAGACCTTGTTCATTTCGGCAATAAAATTTTCATCCAGCAGATTATCCGCGTCAAAGACAAAAAAGCCTTCATAAGTGTCCAGTATGTATTCCCGGTCGATCTGGTGGAGGAGATAATTCAGCGCGTATCCTTTTCCCACCAGGCTTTGGTCAAAACGTTCATAGACAATGGCGCCCGCCCGGCGCGCGGCTTCTGCAGTGGCGTCCGTACAGTTATCTGCCACAACAAAAATATCCACCAGCTCTCTGGGGTATTTCTGCGACTGAATACTTTCGATGAGATTTGCTATCACGTTTTCTTCATTGCGGGCGGAAATCAGGACGCCGTAACGGTGATTGGTTCCTGCCTGGAATTCCACGGGCTTTTGGAACAGCCCTACCAGAATATAAACAAGTTGATAAAAATAAATGATGCTGAACAAAATGCCCAGTACTGCCCCTAAATTGTCCATTATGAATTCCATGTTGTATGTCCCTCCGCTTCGCCTGTGCTTTTTCTTCTTATAATATAAACCTGGAATCTTACAACCAGAGTGAATAAAACCTTTCGAATTTATTACATTTTTTTTGCAGTGTATTGACGCGGGACTGAAAGGATGTTAGGCTGAATAAGTATGAAAAAACAGAAAAAGGAGAGATCATTGATGGAACAGGCAAATATCAGCAGAATGTATGGTCTGGAACATACCATTGCGGCAAAATTATTTGATGGGGCGCAGTATCCCTGGGAGCTGCTGCCGAAAATCAGCTCTTTTATTGTAGAATTAGGAAATTCCCTGCCGGAAGAAATATTTGAAAAAAGAGGGGAAAACATATGGATCGCCAGAAGCGCCAAAGTGGCGCCTACGGCCAGCATTACCGGCCCCTGCATTATTGATGAAAATGCGGAAATCCGGCATTGCGCGTTTATCCGGGGAAATGCCATCGTGGGGAAAGGCGCGGTGGTAGGCAATTCCACGGAGCTGAAAAATGTGGTTCTGTTCGACAAAGTACAGGTACCTCATTACAACTATGTGGGAGATTCCATCCTGGGATATAAAGCGCACATGGGAGCGGGCTCCATCACATCTAATGTAAAATCAGACAAAACCCTGGTCGTAGTCCGGGACGGACGGGAGGAAATTGCCACCGGCCTGAAAAAATTCGGAGCCATGCTGGGGGACTGCGTGGAAGTCGGCTGCGGTTCCGTATTGAATCCGGGCACTGTAATAGGGCCGGAGAGCCAGATTTATCCCCTGTCCAGCGTGCGCGGAGTAGTGCCTGAGAGAAGCATCTATAAAAAACAGGGAGAAGTTGTGGGGCGCCGGCAGCCTACCTGAGCTGGTTCCTGATATTCCTCCGCTCTTCCACTACGGAGTTGAATTCCGCGCCTAAGAGCAGAAGGTACATGCAGGTATAGAGCCACAGCATTAACAGGAGAATTGTGGTCAGGCTGCCATACATCTTGGAGGCGTTGGAGAAATAGTCCACATACAGAGAAAAGCCGAAAGAGAGCAGTGTCCAGCCGATGGCAGCTACTGCCGCGCCGGGAAACTGGACCAGATACCGGGCTTTTCTGTTGGGAAATACCTGATAGACCAGCATGAAGAAAAGCGTCATGATTCCTACCAGAAGGTAGCTGCGGATATTGATAATGAATCCGGAAAATTTTGCCAGCAGCGGATAGTGGTCTGTAAGGAAAATATGGATCTGATTGCCGAATACCATCAGACCCAGCATCAGCACAATCAGTATTATAAAGGATATGGTATAAAAGGCAGCTGTAATGCGCTGAAGAATATAGTGCCTGTCTTCAGCATGGTAAACAGAGTTCAGGCCTGTCATCAGTCCTACCAGCCCTTTGGATGCGGACCAGAGGGTGATGATGGCAGTGAGGGAAATAATGGTATTCACGCGGTCCACCCTGGTCAGGTCAGTGATCAGCAGGCGCACAATGTCGTGAAAGGCAGCCGGAACAATGGATGTGAGGCTGCTGATCAGATAATCCTCAGTGATGGGAGTGTATTTGAGAAGGGCCAGCAGCAGCATCAGAAAAGGGAACGCGGATAAAATGGTGAAAAAAGCTGCATACCCGGAGTATGCCGCAATCTGGTCCTTTGCGCATTTATCAAAAAAGCGGATTATTTGCCGGAACATCAGGTACCTCCTGTTTGGTTGATTAATTTATTATATCATGTCACTGCTTTTTTTTTCAAGCCGCCCGGAAAAAGAACTTGACATTTGGGCCGGATATGTTTAGAATATGCGATAACAGCATAAATTATGAAAGGCAAAGAAGGCGCACAGTAGCTTTCAGATGTCCGTCAGAGAGGAGAAGTCACCGGCTGAGAGCTTCTCCGGGCACCGTCTGAACAGTGAATTTCCCGCCGGAGCCGCGGTCCTGAACAAAGTAGGGGCTGACGCTGCCTGCACGTTACGCAGGGTTGAGTGTCTGCCGTCAGGCAGGAATCAGGGTGGTACCGCGAGACAGTCTCGTCCCTTTTTTAGGGATGGGGCTTTTTTATATTTCACAGGAATAGTTCCTGTGAAATATAAAAAACCGCTCCGCGGAGGATCGCACTGCGGCGGAAAGGATGGTGCCGCTTGCGCGGCCCGCCGCAGGCGGAGAAGTCCGGCAAGCGGACTTCTATATCATACAGGAATAGTTCCTGTGAAATATAAAAAACCGCTCCGCGGAGGATCGCACTGCGGCGGAAAGGATGGTGCCGCTTGCGCGGCCCGCCGCAGGCGGAGAAGTCCGGCAAGCGGACTTCTATATCATACAGGAATAGTTCCTGTGAAATATAAAAAACCGCTCCGCGGAGGATCGCACTGCGGCGGAAAGGATGATGCCGCTTGCGCGGCCCGCCGCAGGCGGAGAAGTCCGGCAAGCGGACCATCCGGTGACTGAAGAAAGGAGAAAGATTATGCAGGAAAAATTGCAGCAGATTAAAGAAAAGGCCCTGGACCAGATCAAACAGGCTGATGTGCTGGATCAGCTGAATGATATTCGGGTTGCTTTTTTAGGAAAAAAAGGGGAACTGACAGGAATATTAAAGGGTATGAAGGATGTGGCTCCTGAGGACCGGCCGAAGGTGGGCCAATGGGTCAATGATACAAGAAGCGCCATAGAATCTGTCCTGGAGGAACGTAAGGGCGCGCTGGCAGCTGCCATGAGGGAGGTAAAGCTGAAATCAGAAGTGATTGATGTGACGCTGCCTGCCCAAAAGAATTCCGTGGGACACCGCCATCCCAATACCATTGCCCTGGAAGAGGTGGAACGTATTTTTGTGGGCATGGGCTATGAAGTGGTGGAAGGTCCGGAAGTGGAGTATGATTATTACAACTTTGAAGCGCTGAATATTCCCGCCAATCATCCTGCCAAGGATGAGCAGGATACTTTCTATATTAATGATAAAATATTGCTGCGCACCCAGACTTCCCCGGTGCAGGTACGCGTTATGGAGCAGGGAAAGCTTCCGATCCGCATGATCGCTCCCGGCCGGGTATTCCGCTCCGACGAGGTGGACGCCACCCACTCTCCGTCCTTCCATCAGGTTGAAGGGCTGGTGATTGATAAAAACATTACCTTCGCAGATTTAAAAGGGACTTTGGCAGAATTTGCGAAAGAACTGTTCGGCCCTGAGACGAAAGTAAAGTTCCGTCCTCATCACTTCCCCTTCACAGAGCCTTCCGCGGAAGTGGATGTGACCTGCTTTAAATGCGGCGGAAAGGGCTGCCGGTTCTGCAAAGGCTCCGGCTGGATTGAAATCCTGGGCTGCGGAATGGTGCATCCCAATGTTCTGCGCATGAGCGGCATTGATCCGGAGGAATACTCAGGTTTTGCTTTTGGAATGGGCCTGGAGCGGATTGCTCTGCTGAAATATGAGATTGATGATATGCGTCTGCTCTATGAGAATGATGTAAGATTCCTGAAGCAGTTCTGATGGGAAGAAAGGAAGGACAGAGAGAATGAATACAGCATTATCTTGGATTAAAGCATATGTGCCGGAACTGGATGCGACGGCGCAGGAGTATACGGATGCCATGACCCTGACCGGGACAAAGGTGGAAGGCTATGAGCGTCTGGATAAAAATCTGGAAAAGATTGTAGTGGGACAGATCCTGAAAATTGAACGGCACCCTGATGCAGATAAGCTGATTATCTGCCAGGTAGATGTAGGAAATGAAACTGTTCAAATTGTTACCGGCGCTCCCAATGTAAAAGTGGGAGACAAAGTGCCTGTAGTGCTGGATGGCGGCCGGGTGGCAGGCGGCCATGACGGAGGCCCGCTGCCGGAAGCAGGGATCAAAATCAAAAAGGGTAAATTGAGGGGAGTAGAATCTTTTGGAATGATGTGTTCCATCGAAGAGCTTGGATCTTCCAGAGAAATGTATCCTAACGCCCCCGAAAGCGGAATTTATATTCTGCCGGAAGATACAGAAACAGGCGCTGACGCGGTGGAAGTCCTGGGTCTGCGCGACGTGGTGTTTGAATATGAAATCACTTCCAACCGGGTGGACTGCTACAGCGTTTTGGGAATTGCCAGAGAGGCTGCAGCCACATTCCGCAAAGCCTTTGTTGCGCCCATTGTAGGAAAAACCGGAAAC
Organism: Cuneatibacter caecimuris; assembly: GCF_004216775.1. Taxonomy (GTDB): domain Bacteria; phylum Bacillota; class Clostridia; order Lachnospirales; family Lachnospiraceae; genus Cuneatibacter; species Cuneatibacter caecimuris. The sequence goes on along the minus strand of NZ_SGXF01000006.1, from coordinate 196,314 downwards.
CAGGAGGATGTGCATGATTATCTGCAGGTGGATGTGGAAGATACGCAGCTATGCCCCAGATACTGCGCCAGAATGGTGAAGAATATTAAGCTTGCTCCCTCTCCGGAATGGATGCAGCGCCGGCTGGCCGCATCCGGCATCCGTCCTATCAATAATATTGTGGATATTACGAACTATGTGATGGAAGAGTACGGACAGCCTATGCATGCCTATGATTATGACCTGCTGGCCGGTCACAAAATTGTGGTGAAGCGGGCAAAGGACGGGGATGTGTTCCAGACTCTGGACGGGCAGGAGCGAAAGCTGGATTGCAATGTGCTGATGATCAACGATGGAGAAAAAGAAGTGGGCATTGCCGGCATTATGGGCGGTGAAAATTCCAAGATCACAGATGATGTAAAAACTATGGTATTTGAAGCCGCATGTTTTGACGGCACAAACATCCGACTTTCTGCAAAGCGCGTAGGTCTGAGAACAGACGCCTCAGGAAAATTCGAAAAGGGGCTGGATCCCAATAACGCGCTGGAGGCCATCAACCGTGCCTGCCAGCTCATCGAAGAGCTGGGTGCAGGCGAAGTGGTGGGAGGTGTGATTGATATTTATCCTGAGGAACGCATGCCCAAACGGGTGCCTTTTGAGCCGGAGAAGATTAACAGGCTGCTGGGCACGGAGATTTCCAAAGAGCAGATGCTGGACTATTTTGATCCTCTGGAATTGACTTATGATGAAACATCAGGAGAGATCATTGCACCCACATTCCGTCAGGATCTGGACTGCATGGCGGATCTTGCGGAGGAAGTGGCCAGGTTCTATGGATATGATAAGATTCCCACCACCTTGCCCTCCGGCGAGGCGACCACCGGCAAGCTGTCCTTTAAAATGCGGGTGGAAAACGTGGCCAGGGAAATTGCGGAATTTTGCGGATTTTCCCAGGGGATGACATATTCCTTTGAAAGCCCCAGGGTATACGATAAGCTGATGATTCCCGCGGACAGCCCTCTGCGCTGTGCGGTGACAATCATGAATCCCCTGGGCGAAGATTTCAGCGTGATGCGCACCACATCATTAAACGGTATGCTCACATCTCTGGCTACAAACTACAACCGCCGGAATAAAAATGTGCGGCTGTATGAACTGGGCAATATCTACCTTCCCAAGGCTTTGCCGCTGACAGAACTGCCGGAAGAGAGGATGCAGTTTACACTGGGCATGTACGGAGAAGGGGATTTCTTCACCATGAAGGGCGTGGTTGAGGAGTTCCTGGAAAAGGTGGGCATGCGCAGGAAAGCTGTATACGACCCTTCGGATAAAAAGCCTTTCCTGCATCCCGGACGCCAGGCGGATATTGTCTATGACGGCGGGAAAATCGGATATCTGGGAGAAATCCATCCTCAGGCAGCGGATCACTATGGAATCGGAGACAGAGCTTATATTGCTGTGCTGGATCTGCCGGAAATTGTGGCCCGGGCCACCTTTGACCGGAAATATGAGGGGATTGCCAAGTACCCTGCAGTGACCAGAGATATCAGCATGGTGATGAAGAAGGAAATCCTGGTGGGACAGATTGAGGAAATCATTGAAAAGAAGGGCGGGTCCATCCTGGAAAGCTATCGGCTTTTCGATATCTACGAAGGTACCCAGATCCAGGCAGGCTATAAATCCGTGGCGTACACCATCAGTTTCCGCGCCAAAGACCGTACTCTTTCCGACAAAGAGGTGGGCGAAGTGATGGATAAGATTCTGAAAGCATTGGCGGACTTGGGCATTGAGCTGAGAAAGTAGGAAAAATGAAACAGGAAAGAAAGTACCCCAGGGCGGTAGTCAGCCGGAAAGCAGAGTGGTCCGCGGAAGCGGGGCATCCCTGGATTTATGATACGGAGATAAAAGAACTGTCAGGCAGCTGCGATAACGGCTGCCTGGTAGACGTGGTGAACGAGAAGGGGAAGTACCTGGGCACAGGGTTTCTCAGTGAAACTTCCAAAATCAGGATCCGTCTGGTCTCCAGAAATGCCAATGACAGGTTTGACGGGGCTTTTTGGGAGCGGAGGCTTCGCTATGCCTGGGAGTACCGCAAAACAGTAATGGGGGAAGATATCGGCTGCTGCCGGATTATTTTCGGGGAGGCGGATCAGTTCCCGGGTCTGACTGTGGACCGGTTTTCAGATATTCTGGTAATACAGGTGCTGTCCAGAGCGATGGAGCAGCTGAAAGGTTTTTTGATGCCAGCGCTGGTCAGGATTTTGCGGGAAGACGGGCAGGAAATACGGGGCGTTTATGAACGCAGCGATGTGGCGATCCGCGGGCTGGAAGGTTTGCCTGCCCGCAAAGGCTGGCTGCCTGTGCCGGGACTGCCCCAGCCGGAGAGCACCAGTACGGAGATAGTGGAAAACAGCATCCGTTATCTGGTGGACTTTGAAAACGGACAGAAAACAGGATTTTTCCTGGATCAAAAATACAACAGGCTTGCAGTGGCAAAACTGGCCAGGGGAAAGAAGGTGCTGGACTGCTTTACCCATACCGGCTCCTTTGCCTTAAACGCCGCCATGGGCGGGGCGGAGCATGTTTGCGCGGTGGATGTATCTGAGGCAGCAGTGGAAATGGCCCGGGAAAACGCGGAGCGCAACGGTCTGGCTGACCGGATGGAGTTCAGGGCGGCAAACGTATTTGATCTTCTGCCGGAGCTGGAGGAGAAGGGGAAAGGTATCTTTGATTTTATCATTCTGGACCCGCCTGCTTTTACCAAGAGCCGGAAAACAGTGCGCAGCGCGGAAAAAGGATATAAAGAAATAAACCTGCGGGCCATGCGGCTGCTGCCCAGAGGAGGATATCTGGCGACCTGTTCCTGCTCCCATTTTATGGAGGACGCGCTGTTTGTAAAAATGCTGAAAAGCGCAGCCAGAGACGCGGGCGTTCAGCTGCGGCAGATTGAAGCCAGACAGCAGGCGGCGGACCATCCGGTATTATGGAATGTGCCGGAAACAGAATATCTGAAGTTTTACATTTTTCAAGTAATATAAACCTATTTGAAAGGAGAAAGTTATGAATACAGAATGGTCTTTATCCGGGATGTATGCCGGACTGGATGATCCCCGCTATCAGGAGGATCTGAAGCAGATTGACGTGCTGACAGCTCAGCTGAATAAATTGGTTGAAAAAACCGGTTCCATGGATCAGCGGGAAGCAGCGGTGGAAATTCTGAAAACAGAAGAGCAGATGGTTTCTCTCCTGGGGAAGGTGGGCCTGTACGTGGGTCTTCGTCTGGCCGTGGACACTGCAAACCCAGAATTAGCGGCGCAGGATAATCTCTGCATGAAGAAGTATGCGGTCATGGCAAAGCCTCTGACCTCCGCAAAAAAATTCCTGGCAAAGCTGCCGGAAGAAGTGATCGCAGCGGATGAGTTTCTTTCAGAGTACAGCTATTTACTGGCTGAAACGAAAAAAGAAGTCAGCCACCTGTTGGATGATGAAATGGAGGAATTGATTTCTTCCATGGATATGACAGGAGGTTCCGCCTGGGCCCGCCTGTTTACTTATTTGACTTCTACGGTAAAGGTGGACTATGAGGGAAAGACTGTTACTCTGTCGGAAATCCGCAATATGGCTTACAGCCCGGATAAAACAGTGAGAAAAACAGCCTATGAAGCGGAGCTGGTTTCTTATGAAAAAATCCAGGATTCCATCGCATATGCGCTGAATAATATCAAATCTCAGGTTACCATGCTGTGCCGGAAAAGAGGATATGCGTCTCCGCTGGAGATGACTTTGGAACAGTCCAGGATGAGCAAAAAAACCCTGGAAGCCATGCTGGAGGCCATGCAGGAGTATCTGCCTAAATTCCATCAGTACCTGCGGGCGAAGGGAAAAGCCCTGGGCCATGAAAATGGCCTGCCCTGGTATGACCTGTTCGCTCCCATGGGCGCCAGCGACAAGCGCTATTCCCTGGAAGAATGCCGGGACCTTCTGATTCAGGTGTTTTCCGGCTTCTCTGAAGAGATGTCAGGCATGATGCGCAGAGCTTTTGATGAGAGCTGGATTGATTTCTATCCCCGGGAAGGCAAGGAGGGCGGCGCTTTTGACGCATTTGCCGACTGCCTGAAACAGAGCCGTATCCTGACCAATTATGACGGCTATTTCGGAGATGTGGACACCCTTGCCCATGAGCTGGGCCATGCGTTCCACGACAGGCAGATTGAATATAATCGTCCTCTGAACCAGGAGTACAGCATGCCGGTGGCAGAGACAGCTTCCACATTTAATGAAACCCACTTGCTGAAAGCCATGCTGAAGGAATCAGAAGGTGAAGAAAAGCTGAACCTGCTGGAAAGTTTCCTGATGAATACCACACAGATTATCTGTGATATTTACTCCAGGTATCTTTTTGAAACAGCAGTGTTTGAAAAATGTGAGGACAGCTTTATGATGCCGGATCAGCTGAAGGAGATCATGCTGGACGCTCAGAAAAAAGCATATGGCGACGGTCTGGACCAGTCTTGCCTGCATCCTTATATGTGGGCCTGCAAAGGGCATTACTATTCTTCCGGCCTCAGCTTTTACAATTTCCCTTATGCTTTTGGCGGCCTGTTCGCGATGGGCCTGTACCATATGTACGAACAAGAAGGCAGCTCTTTTGTGCCAAAATATAAAGCGATGCTGAAAGCCACTCCTACCGCCAGCATTGAGGAAGCGGCGGCCATGATGGGCGCGGACTTGACAAAAGCAGATTTCTGGAGGGAAAGTCTTCAGGCGTTTGCGGAATTGATCGATGAATTCTGCAAGATCTGCGGATAATATAATAGAAAATACAGCGTATCAAAAATGGAGGGGCTGCAGTCAGAGCAGCCTCCATTTTTTTAATCCTTATCAGGAACTGTATAAAAATTCTGCGCAGAAATAAAATCCATATATTTTGTACGGATTTCTTTCAGCCGTTTTTTGGAAACTGGAATCACGGAACCGTCCTGCATATAAATTTCATTGACAGTCAGGCGTGAGATATACTGCATATTGATAATAAAAGACTGATGGGGCTTGAGGAAATAACCGTCCTCCAGCAGAGGGCTGATTTCTTTGTCAAAAGAATGGCGTATGCTGCGGGTATGCAAAACAGACCCGTCCAGCATATGAAAATGCAGAATGCGGTTCCAGCATTCCACGAAACAGATATTGTGAAAGCGGATCTGCACTTTGCCGTCGGAGGAGGAGACCAGCATCATTTTTGGCAGGACGAGCTGTGTAAGGCCGGCGGCGTCATCCAGGGCGGAATACAGTTTTTCAGGCTGTACCGGTTTCAAAAGATACTGCATGGCTTTTACTCCAAAGGCTTCCAGGGAGTAGTCAGGGGAACTGGTTAAAAAGATAATTACCGCGTTAACCTGGCTTTTTCTCAGCTCTTTTGCGATCTCAATTCCATTGCCGTCGGGCAGCAGAATGTCCAGCAAATAGAGATCAAATTCATGTCCTGCGTTTCTGGCGCCGAAGAGGCCCGCGGCATCTGGATATATATCTACAGAAATTTCGTATTCAGGATGCATCTGCCCATATTTTTTTAAATATGCCTCCATAGTATTCCTGTCTGTTAAGTGATCGTCACACAAAGCTATCCGCAGCATAATATCTCCTTTTTATCATATGTATACCTGTATTTCATTGCTATGATTATATCAAATAATTACAGCGCTGCACAGGAAAGTGAAAAACAAGGATGAATTTGCGCAAAATATTCCCTGCGCCGGCATTAGATCCGGGAAAATTGGAAATACTATCATCATTCAGAAAAGCAGGAGGTATCATCATGTTTCGTCATTTACCGATACAGCGGGTTTGCGCTAGAGAAATACTGGATTCCAGAGGAAATCCCACCGTAGAAGCCGAAGTGGCGGTGGAAGATGAATTTGCAGGTGTGTACGGATATGCAGGGAGGGCAATGGTTCCTTCCGGTGCGTCCACAGGTAAATTTGAAGCAGTAGAGCTGCGGGACGGCGGGGCCCGGTACGGAGGAAAGGGCGTGGAAAAAGCGGTGCACAATGTCAATACCAGAATCGCGGACGCCCTGGCGGTAGAAAATGCCCTGGATCAGGCCCGGATTGATCAGATTCTCATTGAAACGGACGGATCTCAGAACAAAAGTATTCTGGGAGCCAACGCCACCCTGGGCGTATCCATGGCCGCGGCAAGAGCGGCAGCTTCCGTTTTCCATATGCCGCTGTACCGCTATCTGGGAGGGGTGCATACGTTAAAAATGCCGGTACCGATGATGAACATCCTGAATGGAGGCCGCCATGCGGACAATACTGTGGATCTGCAGGAATTTATGATTATGCCGGTGGGCGCACCTTCTTTTAAAGAATGTATCCGCATGTGCGTGGATGTTTACCACAGACTGAAAAAAGTGCTGGGAGAGCGGGGGTTGTCCACAGCGGTGGGAGATGAGGGAGGTTTTGCTCCTGATCTGCCGGATTCAGCATCCGTGCTTTCCCTGATGATGGAGGCTGTTGTACAGGCGGGATACGAACCGGGAAAAGATTTTGTATTCGCGATTGACGCTGCTGCCAGCGAGCTCTATGAAGAAGAAAGCGGAACTTATTATTTCCCGGGAGAAAGCAAACTGGCGGGGCGTCCCGTACACCGCAATACGGAAGAGATGATCACTTATTATGAAGAACTGTGCACCCAGTTTCCCATCGCCTCGTTGGAAGACGGTTTGGATGAAGACGACTGGGCCGGATGGCAGGAACTGACGGACAGGCTGGGAGACCGGCTGCAGCTGGTGGGAGACGACTTATTTGTGACAAATGTACGCCGGCTGAAGCAGGGGATTTATCTGGGCGCCGGCAATGCGATATTAGTGAAGGTGAATCAGATCGGAACCCTGACGGAAGCGCTGGACGCTGTGGAACTGGCCAGAAACGCAGGCTTCAGAGCGATTCTGTCTCACAGGAGCGGGGAGACAGAAGATGCGTTTATCGCAGATCTGGCTGTTGCCTGCAGCTGCGGACAGATTAAAACCGGCGCGCCCTGCCGCAGCGACAGGACGGCAAAATATAACCGGCTGCTGGCCATTGAAGAAGAGCTGGGTGAAAACGCAGTTTTTGAGAATCCTTTTCAGGGAAACAGTTCTGAAAAAAACGAAAAAGTGCTTGCAGATCGGACAAACCTGTGATAAACTATTGATGTTTATCGCAGGAGGTGTGAAATGGAGATTTTACGGATTGTTTTGACAGTGATTATGGTCTTGATCGGCCTTGCATTGACAGTGATTATTTTGTTGCAGGAAGGGAAGTCCGCCGGACTGTCCGGCGCGATCAGCGGCGCGGCAGAAACCTACTGGGGCAAGAATAAAGGACGATCCATGGAAGGCAAGCTGGAGAAAGCCACCAAATACATGGTAATCCTGTTTTTGATTCTGGCAGTGGTTTTGAATCTGAAATGGCTGAACTAATGTGAAAGTATTGAAAACACTCTTGCTGCAAGAGTGTTTTTCTTTGTTTGCGCGCCATGGGCGCGTTCTAACGGGTGTAAGTCCCGAACACACCCAGATAGTGGGAAGTGTATAGCTGAACAGCAAGGGTGTTTATCGTGAGGTAAAATCTGAAGGAAGCTGTAAGCAAACCTCTGGTCCGACGGACAGAAATCACATATAAGGCTAGGCTGCGAGAGATAAGTCGGCAAAGAGCGACGAAGTCTAATAACTATCACATTTGTAGTAGCAGAGTAAATGTGGCGGATATATGGAGGGAAAGAGCGTGCACCTTAAGCGTGGAGGTCTCGCAGAGGTTTCATTAGCCCAGTAACAACGAACTGTGAGAAGTCAGCAGAGCCCATAGTAGTGAAGAAGTTTCCGTAATGGAAATGGAGCAAAGGGGCGAACAATCAATCAGTTTTAGTAGAGTCTTGATTGCAGAAAAGACAACATCTGCCGTACCCAATCGGGAAAAGGGTGGTCAATTCCAGCGAGATGGAAAGGAACGAACGCATGGACACAAGTAGTCTAATGGAGCAGATATTAAGTAAAGAGAATCTCAACACAGCATATCTGCAAGTCGTATGAAACAAAGGTGCAGAGGGCGTGGACGGAATGAAGTACACGGGACTTAAGGAACACCTAGCAAAGAACGGCGAAATCATCAAGGAACAGTTGAGGACAAGGAAATATAAGCCTCAGCCAGTACGCAGAGTGGAGATACCAAAGTCAGACGGAGGAGTCAGAAACCTGGGAGTACCAACAGTAACAGACCGATTTGTACAGCAAGCCATAGCACAGGTATTAACACCAATCTATGAAGATCAATTCCATGACCATAGTTATGGATTCAGACCGAATAGGTGCGCCCAGCAGGCAATCATCACAGCACTAGATATGATGAATGACGGCTATGACTGGATTGTTGACATTGACTTAGAGAAGTTCTTTGATACAGTAAATCATGATAAACTGATGACCTTAATTGGTAAAACAATCAAGGACGGAGACGTTATTTCAATGATCAGGAAGTTTCTTGTTAGTGGAATCATGGTAGATGATGAATACAAGGAATCTGCGATAGGAGCACCACAAGGAGGAAATCTGTCACCACTCCTTGCCAATATCATGTTAAATGAGCTTGATAAGGAAATGGAACAAAGAGGACTGAACTTTGTCAGATATGCAGACGACTGTATTATTATGGCCGGAAGTGAAATGTCAGCAAAGAGAGTGATGAGAAATCTCACGAAGTTTATTGAAGAGAAACTGGGGCTCAAGGTAAATATGACAAAGAGCAGGGTAGACAGACCAAATGGTCATAAGTATCTTGGATTTGGATTCTACTTTGACAGTAGGGCACACCAATTTAAGGCAAAACCACATGAAAAATCTGTAGCGAAATTCAAGACGAAGATGAAACAGCTCACTTGCAGAAGTTGGGGAGTAAGTAACGCTAATAAAGTGCAGAAACTCAATGAATTAATCAGAGGGTGGATTAACTACTTCAAGACAGGTAGCATGAAAACGCTATGTGCGAAAATGGACAGTAACATTCGTTATAGACTACGCATGTGTATTTGGAAACATTGGAAAACGCCACAAAACAGAGAAAAGAACCTTGTAAAGTTAGGAATAGACAGAAACACAGCACGGAGAGTTGCTTATACAGGGTCAAGGATTGCCTACGTATGCAACAAAGGCGCTGTTAATGTGGCTATAAATAACAAGAGATTAGCCTCATTTGGACTAATCTCAATGTTAGATTACTACACCGAAAGGCGTGTTACTTGTTAAGTTGATTGAACCGCCGTGTACCGAACGGTACGCACGGTGGTGTGAGAGGTCGAAATTTCCCAATGATGGGAAATTTCTCCTACTCGATTTCTGTCAGGGAAAATTCCTTTAAGAAAGCCCTTTCTGACAGAAAATAAAAGACTGGAGGAATATGGAAGAAGAGATATTAAATCAAAGAAAACAGATGCTGACGGCTTTGATGAAGGACCCGCAGTACCGGCCGATGAAAATCAAAGAACTGGCGATTTTGCTGGGCATTCCCAAGGAGAAAAGAGAAGAGCTGAAAACTGTTTTGGATATTCTGGTTGCAGAAGGGAAGATCGGCCTGTCGTCCCGGGGAAAATATACAAAACCTGGGCAGGAAGTGATAAACGGCCGTTTTGTCAGCAATGTCAGAGGTTTTGGGTTTGTGGAATCCGATGAATTGAATCAGGATTTGTTTATACCCGCAGGAGAAACAAAAAATGCCATGCCGGGAGACCTGGTGCAGGCCGCGGTGCTGAGGCCTGCGTCCGGGCAGCGCAGGGCGGAAGGCCGGATCGTGAAAATTCTGGAGCATGCTGTTTCTCAAATTGTGGGAACTTATCAGAAGAGCAGGCACTATGGATTTGTAATTCCGGACAATCAGAAGTTCTCCTCCGACCTGTTTATTCCGGAAGGGAAATCCATGAATGCGGAGAACGGCCAGAAGGTGGTTGCCCAGATCCTTTCTTACGGAGAGGAGGGGAAAAACCCAGAGGGAGAAATCAAAGAAATTCTGGGCAGCATTACAGATCCCGGCACAGATATTTTATCCATCGCGAAAGCTTACGATATTCCCATGGATTTTCCGCCGGAAGTTCTGGAGCAGCTGGAGGACATACCAGAAGAGGTTGAGCCCCGGGATTTGCAGGGAAGAAAAGATCTCCGGCATCTGCAGACGGTGACCATTGACGGCGAGGATGCCAAGGATCTGGACGATGCGGTGACGCTGGAAGAAAAAGACGGCCACTATTTCCTGGGGGTCCATATTGCTGATGTGAGCCACTATGTGAAAGAGGGAACGCCCCTGGACCGGGAAGCGCTGAAAAGGGGCACCAGCGTGTATCTGGTGGACCGGGTGATCCCCATGCTTCCGCCCAGGCTTTCCAACGGGATTTGCTCTCTGAATGAAGGTGTGGACCGGCTTGTTTTAAGCTGCATCATGGAGCTGGATGAAAAGGGCGCCATGCTGGGCCATGAGATTGCAGAAGCAGTGATCCGTTCAGACCGCCGCATGACTTACACTGCGGTGAAGAAGATCCTGGAGGAGGAAGATCCTGAGGTATGCCGGGAATATGAAGCGTTGACGCCACTGTTTTTGCGAATGGGGAGGCTTTCCTCTCTAATCCGGGAACGCAGGAGAAAGCGGGGCTCCATAGACTTCGATTTCCCTGAATCCAAAATCTTATTAAATGAAAAAGGTTTCCCCACACAGATAAAACCCTATGAACGGAATTCCGCAACAAAACTGATCGAAGACTTTATGCTCAGCGCCAACGAGACCATTGCGGAGGACTATTACTGGCAGCAGCAGCCGTTTCTGTACAGAGTCCATGAAAAACCGGATGAAGACCGGATTCAGAGTTTTGCCACTTTTATCAATAACTTTGGCCTGAGCCTCCATATTTCCGGGCAGGGCATCCATCCCAAAAAGCTTCAGGCCCTGCTGGACCGGGTGGAGAATACCCCGGAAGAACCGCTGATCAGCAGGCTGATGCTCCGCTCCATGAAGCAGGCGCGCTATGATGTGGAGGGAAACGGCCACTTCGGCCTGGCGGCAGAATACTACTGCCATTTTACTTCGCCCATCAGGCGGTATCCTGACTTGCAGATCCACAGGATTATCAAGGAAAACCTGCATGGAGAGCTGAACGAAGCGAGACAGGCCCACTACCGGAAAATTCTTCCCGGGGTGGCGCTGCAGTCCAGCAGCACAGAGCGCCGTGCGGAAGAAGCCGAACGGGATGTGGAAAAATATAAAAAGACACAGTATATGACAAGACATCTGGGCGAAGAACTGGAAGGTGTGATTTCCGGGGTGACCGGCTATGGGTTTTATGTAGAGCTGCCCAATACCGTGGAGGGCATGGTCCACGTGAACAGCCTGGAGGATGACTATTATCAGTTCCGGGAAGAGAGTTACAGCCTGACCGGAGAAATGAGCGGCAGGGAATTCAAGCTGGGCCAGCGGGTCAGAATTGTTGTAGAACAGGCTGATCCCGTTCTGCGGACCATAGATTTCCGGCTGGCTAACAGCCGGATCTGACAGAGGAGGTAGGATTGGAAATATGGGCAAGGAAAGTATAAAACTGATTGCAAATAACAAAAAAGCCAGGCATGATTATTTTATTGAAGATACCTTTGAAGCCGGGATGGAGCTGGTGGGCACAGAGGTGAAATCCCTGCGGATGGGCCGCTGCAGCCTGAAGGAATCCTTCATCCGGCTGGAAAAAGGAGAGGTGTACGTCTATAGCATGCACATCAGCCCCTATGAAAAAGGCAATATCTTCAACAAAGACCCTCTCCGCCCCAGGAAGCTCCTGCTGCACCGCAGCGAGATCAACAAGCTCATCGGCAGATCCGCCGAAAAAGGATATACTGTGGTGCCGCTTCAGGTCTATTTCAAAGGCAGCCTGGTAAAAATGCAGATTGCCCTGGCAAAAGGCAAAAAGCTTTACGACAAACGCCAGGACATCGCCAAAAAAGACCAGAAAAGAGAAGCAGAAAAAGAATTTAAAATCAGGAATCTAGGCTGAGTAAATTCACGCAGCCAGCCCCCCGCAGAGGGGGGCAGATAAAACAGATGCGTCGATAGCCATAAGGCACGGAGCGGCCGGAAGCAACCCCGGCAGAGAGGGGGCAGATAAAACGGAGGCGGCTATAGCCGTAAGGCATGGAGCCGCAGGAGTTTTATCTGCTCCCTCTCCGCGACTCTCCGTGCCTCCCCCCCACAGCAAAGACCGCAGTTCAGAAACGCCCTTCGTCTTCCTCAATAATCCGCATTCCCTTCATGCGGGCCAGGTTCATCAGCTTATCCCTCCAATCCCCATATACAGTCACTCTGTGCCATCCGAAGATATCCATATTCCAGTTTTTCATAATGCTGCGCACATTGCTCTCTGCCGCCAGCTTGGTACGGCAGCCTCTGTCCAGGCCCACATTGCCTACAGCAGTGCCGCTGTGGATGCAGAATGCATGGCAGTCTGTGTTGAAACGATATGTAGTGACAGGCTGCTGCAGCGGAAGCAAAGTCTGAACAGACGCGCCTTTCTGGTCTTCCGCATGGCTGCGGATATAATATTCACAGGATCTGGGGTCATCATAGCCGGACATACGGCTGCTGCATACACAGTGGTCATAGATGATTTGTCCGCTGGAGGTATCGATCACCGGATCAGACACAAAGCCGGGGCGGTTGAAGCCATACCGGGAGATCAGTGCGGAGAGAACAGAATCCACATCAGCTTCACAGATCCCCACTTCTTTGTTGTTCAACATTTCAAAAAAAGCCAGGCAGGGGTATGCCTTCATTCTGTTGCCGTAAAAAAGGCTGAGGCAATCCACCGTGACAGCAGAGCATCCCTCCTGTTCTTTTAATTTTTCCAGAGTATAATACAGCTTTGCGCTGCGGACAATTTCCGCCCGGTCGGGTTCTACAGGACGGATACAGTCTTTCAGCCAACGGTCAGCCAGCGCTTCTGCCTGTCCGAGAGGAATGCTGTCATACAGGCTGAATACATCGGCGCTGTTTTTGATGACGCATCCCACACCCCAGTGCTTTTCCAGCCCTTCCCGCTTGGCGGAAGAGAAAAAGGGATTGTCAGGATTGTCGCTGACGATCAGTATTTTATTTTCCTTCAGCTCTTTCAGCACTTCAATAATCTGTACGGTCTCGGCAAGATCTCTGTAGTCCATTGAGGAAACCAGGCCGACAGGCAGATTTTCTTTGTACACTCTGGTTGCGGCGTTCAGAAAAGCGCCGCTTCCGCCGTGAGGTAGATCTGCAATGATGACGGGAAACTGTGTGTCCGCCAGATCGCAGTAAGCATGATAGAGGGTGGGGTTATTGGTTGCGGTGATTAGAACAAGCCCGTCATAATTTTCCCGGTCAGACGCAAAACTGTCCCGGGCGCCCTGCTCGTCAGAGGTGATCAGGGTATCAAAGCAGGCTTCAGGCATCCTGGCCTGCATGACAGAAAGCATTTGGTCCGCGGCCTGCCGGTAATTAAAATTGATATGGGGCCAGCCGGGGGTGTTCTCAGGCTTTGCCTGAAGGACAAATTTGATTTTCGTTTTCACAATAGAAACCTCCTTTTTTAAACTGATTTTATTATCTTAGAAAAACGCCGGGTTAACTATTGATTATTGCGTTAAGATATTGTACTATGACGTTATGGAAGAGAGAAAAATTATGATTCATTCCTGTGGCATGACCGTGTGCAGAAGAGACTGGGAGTGGGATACGTCCAGGTATCCGCTGCCGGATTATGATCTGTGGACAGTGCTGCAGGGAGAAGGGGTTCTTACAGTAGAGGATCAGGAATTTCTGGTATCGGAAGGGTCTTGTATGCTTCTGCGGCCGGGAGGACATTATATAGGCAGGCAGAATCTCCAGAACCGCATGACGGTGATCCACTTACACTTTGACGTTCTAAAAGGAGATGGGACACCCGCGTGCCTGGAGGAAGAAATTCCGCTGTTTCGACAGCTGCGGGAATTCGAATTTGTCAGGCAGCTTCTATTTAAAATCCTGGATGCCTGGAACGGGAGCAGGGAGGAGGAAGCCGGACATTGGCTCCAGTCTGTTTTAGATGAGATTTCCGGACAGGACCGGCTTGCATCTGGAGGAATTCAGACTCCGGCGGGCAGCCAGATCCAGGCTTTGTGCCGGCGGATTCAGCAGAATCCCGGAGGTAAATACCGATTGGCAGATCTGGCGATGGAATTTGGATATTCCGTTGATTATTTCGGGCGCATATTTGCCGGCACGGCAGGAAAACCTCTGTCAGAATATGTGATTGGCGTAAGGATTAATCAGGCAAAATTGCTGCTGAGGGATTCCGGGGACAGTGTGGAACGAATCGCCGAAAAGCTGGGCTATGGAGACCCCTGCTTTTTCTGCCGGCAGTTTAAAAAATGGGAGGGATGTCCTCCGGGCAGATACAGGCGTCTTCTGCAGGCAGCGGGAATAAAGCGGGAAGAAAATCGAAAAGTTCTTGACAGTATAAAAGAAGGAGGGTATATTAATTAACAGAAAAAAGAAAGGGCAGGTAATCCTGAAAGGTGCTTGGTACATGTTGATTCGGTGAGTATGGCAGCTGATATTGATGCATAAGAACCACAGAGGTTCTCGTTTGATTGCAGAAATCTGCCGGAAAATCGGATCATGCCATAGCGCGCAGGGGAAACCTGCCTGCTTTGTTTCATAGGAAGCTGTGTTTCCTATGAAACAAAACCCTCCGGGGATGCGCACTACACGCTAAGGAAATATGGCCCCTAAAGGAACCGCGCTTCAGTGCGCGAGTCCGGCGAGCCGGATTCTTTATGTTTTGTCCTGCCCTGTGGAACGGACAGGACGGAGCTGTTGTGCGGCATCATGGCGTTTGAAGATTCTTCCGGCTTTCAGGCAGGAGGGATTTTTTTGTTATTGCTGGAAGGAAGAAATTTAAAGAAATTTTATGGGGACCGTCTGATTGTAAAGGCGGAAGAACTGTCTGTCTATACTGGGGACAAGATCGGAATTGTAGGAGCCAACGGCTCCGGAAAAACCACGCTGCTGCGGCTGCTGGCCGGAGATCTGGAACCTGATGAGGGATCGGTGGTCCGGAAAGGGGCGGTATCTTTTTGCCGGCAGGAGTGTGAAACGGAGGACTGGGCCGAAGGGCTGCCAGGAGAGGCTGAGAAATTGTGGAAGGTAAGGGAGGCGGCGAAACAAACGGAAGTCAGCGGCGGAGAAGAAATGCGGCTGAAACTTTCCCGGGCGCTTTGCAGGCCCAGCCATATTCTTTTTCTGGATGAACCTACGGCAAATTTGGATATAGAAGGAATCAGAATGCTCACAGAATTGCTGGGTAAGGCCGAGACATTTTTATGTATCAGCCATGACAGAGCATTTTTGGATCAGATCTGCAGTTCTGTATGGGAAATTGAGGAGGGAGAGATCCGAAAATATTCAGGCTCTTATTCTGATTATGCACAGAGCAGACAGGAGGAGCGCAGGCGGAAGGAACTGGAATACCTGGAATATCAAAAGGAAAAGAGCAGGCTGGAACAGGTGGCGGAAGAAAAGAGGAAAAAAGCCCAACGTATGGTTAAGGTTCCCAGGGGGATGGACCCCAAAGAAGCCAGAATGAGGAATTTTCTCTGTATTGTAGGAAGAAATTATGGTGGAAAGCAAAAGAGCATGCATCAGGCAGCTGTCAACGCAGAAAAGCGGGCCGCCCATCTGGAGGTCAGAGAAAAGCCCAGAGAACCTTTGAAAATCCGCCTGTGTTTTGAACGTACTGATCCGCCGGAAAATAAGAGAGTAATTCAGTCGAGCCACCTCAGTTTTTCTTATGAAGCCACAGGAAAAGTCATTTTTTCAGATACATCTTTTTCTGTGACAAACGGCAGGAAGACTGCTGTTATCGGCCCCAACGGGTGCGGAAAAACTACATTGCTGCGTTTAATCGGCGGTGCAAAGACTCTGCAGGATATGGAAAATCCCATCAGGATCGTGCCTAAGGCCCGACTGGGCATATTGACACAGAATCTGGCGGAGCTGAACCGCCGCCGCAGCGTTCTGGATAACGTGCTGGAAAACAGCGTACAGACAGAAGCGGCAGTGCGGGCCGTGTTGGACGGATTATTGTTTTCGTCAGGAAGTCTGAATCAGCCGGCCGGATTACTCAGCGGAGGAGAAAAAGTAAAACTGGCCCTGGCCATGCTCCTGGTGTCCGCGTCTAATGTGCTGCTCCTGGATGAGCCCACCAATTATCTGGATCTGCCGTCCATGGAAGCTGTGCAGGAACAGATCCGAAGCTATGAAGGCACCGTGCTGTATGTGTCACATGACAGAGAACTGGTGAATCGGACGGCGGATGACTTGCTGGTGATACGAGATCGTAAAATATATAAATTTCATGGTAACCTTGAACAATTTGAAGAATCGGAGAAGAGAAGAGGAAATCTAAAACCTGGCCAGGCAGGTAAACTTACAGAAGAAGACCGTTTGCTTTTGGAACTGGAACAGGCTCGGCTGGCCGGGCAGCTGGCCCGGGCAAAGTCTCCGGAAGAAAAGGAGGAGTTGGAACGGCGGTTCTGGGAAGTAACAGAGAAGCTGAGGAATCCATAATGAAGCATTGAGGGCTTTTGCGGTACAGTTTCCTGATATAAGAATTTTGTCCAGAAATATTTGTGATAAACAAACGCCGGCTTCTGTCTTAGAAACCGGCGTTTTGCTGTAGCGGAACAATATCGAATCAATCGCTTGGCAGCCCCTGGCAGTACCGTTTAACGAGGGATTGAATGCGTTCGGTGGGATTGAGCACGTCTCCGATGGAAGTGTCGTGGTTCAGAGTATTGATGATCACGGCAAGGTACTTACTCATATCCGCTTCCAGATACCAGGGCTTCTTTTCCAGCTCCGGTTCATGATAGTTCAGGTTTGTGGTGATAATGTAATCGATATATCCTTTTTCATAGTACAGGTCAAATTTTTCATAACCTTCGGTGAACAGGCCGAATGTACAGCAGACAATGACCTTTTCCGCCTTTCTTTCTTTCAGCTCTCTTGCAGTATCCAGCATGCTTTCTCCGGAAGCGATCATATCGTCCACAATAATCACAGTTTTTCCGGATACGTCAGATCCCAGAAATTCATGAGCCACAATGGGGTTGCGGCCGTTGATCACTGTGGAATAATCCCGGCGTTTATAAAACATCCCCATATCGACGCCAAGGTTGTTGGCAAAATAGACAGAACGGTTCATCGCCCCTTCATCAGGGCTGATCACCATCAGATGTTCCTTATCGATTTTCAGGGAACGGTCATTGCTCAAAAGAGTCTGCATGAACTGATAGGGAGCTGTAAAATTATCAAATCCATGGAGAGGGATGGCGTTCTGCACTCTCGGATCATGGGCGTCAAAGGTGATGATGTTGGCAACTCCCATATTGGTCAGTTCCTCCAGAGCAGTGGCGCAGTCCAGAGATTCTCTGCGATTGCGTTTATGCTGTCTGCCTTCGTATAAATATGGCATAATCACATTGACCCTGTGAGAAGAAGCCATTGAGGTAGCAATGATCCGCTTCATATCCTGATAGTGGTCGTCCGGGGACATGTGGTTAATCTGCCCGCAGAGAGAATAGGTGAGGCTGTAATTTGTTACGTCGGCCATCACAAAAACATCCGCGCCCCGAACGGATTCCATCAGCATCCCCTTTGCCTCCCCCGATCCGAAACGGGAGCATTTCAGGTTCATCAGATAGGTATCCGCGTCGTATCCGCGGAATTCAATACTTTTCTGTTTCTTTTTCAGCGCTTCCGCATCGTGACGGCGGAAAGTAATGATGTGTTCATTGACCTTTTCTGCCAGTTCCCGGCAGCTTTCCAGAGCCGCGATTTTCAGCGGCGCTACAGGAATAGTGTCTTCAAAAGTATATTCAGCCATGATTTCCTCCAATGGTAAGTTCATTACAGCTACATTTTATACCAGCTTTCGGCAATCCGTCAAGCATTAAGAGGAGGTTTTGACAAATTCTCCGGAAACTGATATGATAATAAATGGTAAAGACTGCAGAAGACGCAGGAGGATTATAATGAAGAAAAAGCAGGAAGGCCATGTGATCGCTTCCATTGAACCGGGATCTATCGCGGAAGAACTGGAACTGGAGCCGGGAGATGTGGTGCTGGCGGTCAATGACAACGAAATAGAAGATGTTTTTGATTATCATTACCTGATTAATGATGAATATCTGTTAATGCTGGTGAGAAAGGCTGACGGGGAAGAGTGGGAGCTGGAAATAGAAAAAGAGTTTGAGGAGGATCTGGGCATTGTTTTTGAAAACGGCCTGATGGATGATTATAGATCCTGTTCCAATCAATGTATTTTCTGTTTTATCGACCAGATGCCTCCGGGGATGCGGGATACGCTGTATTTTAAAGATGATGATTCCAGGCTGTCCTTTCTGCAGGGGAACTATGTGACGCTGACGAATATGAAGGATCACGATCTGGAACGGATTGTGAAATACCATTTATCCCCCATTAATGTCTCTGTGCAGACGATGAACCCGGAGCTGCGCTGCATGATGCTTCATAACCGTTTCGCGGGATCAGCCCTGAAGAAGCTGGACAGGCTGTATGAGGGCGGCATTGAGATGAACGGTCAGGTTGTGCTGTGCCCCGGGGTGAATGACGGTCCGGAACTGGAATATACAATCGCTGAGCTGGAAAAATATGTGCCGCAGATGCAGAGCCTTTCGGTGGTTCCTGTGGGGCTCAGCAAATTCAGGAAGGGATTATATCCTTTGGAGCCTTTCACCAGGGAACAGGCGGAGCAGACCATCGACCTCATTGAGAAGTGGCAGAAGCATTTTATGGAATGTTTCGGCATTCACTTTGTCCAGGCCAGCGATGAATTTTATATTCTGGCAGGACGTCCCCTTCCTGAGGCGGAACGCTATGACGGATATATCCAGCTGGAAAACGGCGTGGGCATGGTGCGGCTTCTGCTGGAAGAGGCTGAAGAAGCAATACGGGTTCTTCCCGGAGACCGGGCGGAGCGCAAAGTTACCCTGGCGACCGGCAGGCTGGCGGCGCCGTTTCTGGAGGAGATTGTGGAAAAGATCCGGAAGAAATATCCCAACACCAGGGCGGAGGTCCGGGCCATACGGAACGATTTTTTCGGGGAGACGATCACTGTGTCCGGGCTGGTGACGGGCCGGGACCTCATCGCCCAGCTGAAAGAACGGGATCTGGGGGAACGGCTTCTGCTGCCGGAGAATATGTTTCGCAGCGGTGAAGAGGTTTTTCTGGATGATCTCACAAAAAAGGATGCAGAAACCGCTTTACAAGTCCCGGTGCATATTGTAAAATCAAGCGGGCAGGCTCTGGTGTACGGAATCCTGGGCCTGGAGGAAGAGAACGGAAATATGCCTGATTATCAGGCTTATGAATTGAAGGAGAGAACGGATGAGTAAACCGATTGTAGCCATTGTGGGCCGCCCCAACGTGGGAAAGTCCACCCTGTTTAACGCGCTGGCCGGCGATAAGATTTCCATCGTAAAAGATACCCCCGGCGTGACGCGGGACAGGATTTACGCGGAATGCACCTGGCTGGACCATCATTTCACGCTGATCGACACCGGCGGCATTGAGCCGGATTCCAAAGATGTGATTCTTTCGCAGATGCGGGAGCAGGCGCAGATTGCCATTGACACGGCGGATGTGATTATTTTTCTGGTGGACGTGCGCCAGGGCCTGGTGGACGCGGACGCCAAGGTGGCGGATATGCTGCGCCGCAGCAAGAAGCCGGTGCTGCTGGCAGTCAATAAAGTAGACAGCTTCCAGAAATTCATGGCGGATACCTATGAATTCTATAACCTGGGCATCGGTGATCCTGTGCCGGTGTCCGCAGCTTCCATGCTGGGGCTGGGAGATATGCTGGACGAGCTGGTGAAGTATTTTCCGAAGGATTCTGAGGACGGAGCGGAGGATGAGCGCCCCCGCATCGCCATCGTAGGCAAGCCTAATGTAGGGAAGTCTTCTATTATTAATAAGCTGGTGGGAGAAAACAGGGTGATCGTGTCTGATATCGCGGGAACCACCAGAGACGCGGTGGATACGGATATTGTCTGGGACGGCCGGGAGTATGTGATGATCGATACCGCAGGCCTGCGGCGCAAGAGCAAGATCAAAGAAGAGCTGGAGCGCTACAGCATCATCCGCACTGTTTCCGCAGTGGAGCGGGCGGATGTGGTGCTGGTGGTCATTGACGCGGAAGCAGGCGTAACGGATCAGGATACCAAGATCGCCGGAATCGCCCATGAGCGGGGTAAGGGCGTGGTTCTGGTAGTGAATAAATGGGATGCCATAGAAAAAGACGACAAGACCATTTACCGTTTTACCGAGAAAATCCGGGAGCAGTTCGCGTATATGAGCTATGCGGAGATCGTCTTTGTCTCTGCCAAGACCGGGCTGCGTCTGGGAAAATTGTTTGAGACAGTGGATATGGTGATCCAGAACCAGAACCATCGGGTGGCCACCGGCGTGCTCAATGAAATCATGACAGAGGCTGTGGCGATGAAGCAGCCGCCTTCCGATAAGGGGAAACGCCTGAAGCTGTATTATATCACCCAGGTATCAGTTAAGCCCCCTACCTTTGTCATATTCGTCAATGACAAAGAGCTGATGCATTTTTCATATACAAGATATATCGAAAACCAGATCAGGAATGCCTTCGGCTTTAAGGGCACCTGTCTGCGGTTCATTATACGGGAAAGAAAGGATAAAGAGTGAAATGTGGCGCATAGTATGTCTGATCATCGGTTACTGTTTCGGCCTGTTCCAGACAGGATATCTTTACGGGAGGATGCATGGTGTTGATATCCGCCAGAAAGGCAGCGGCAATTCCGGGGCTACCAATACGCTGAGAGTGCTGGGAATAAAAGCAGGCCTTATTGTTTTCCTGGGGGATATGCTGAAAACACTGATCCCCTGTCTGGCTGTGCGGCTGATTTTCGGGAATACAGAACCAGAAGCGGCATATATTTATATGATGTATACCGGAATCGGCGTTGTGTTAGGGCATAATTATCCTTTCTATCTGAACTTCAAGGGAGGGAAGGGAATCGCCGCCACTGCGGGCCTGGTCATTGCCATGGACTGGAAAGTTGTGGCGATTGGGCTTCCGGCGTTTATCATTGTGGTTGCAGTTTCCAGATTTGTTTCTCTGGGGTCCATTGTGGTGGTGACTGTAGTATGGATCTGTATGCTGGTGTTCGGACAGCTGGGCTATTACAGTCTCACTCCGGCAGGAAAGATAGAATTTTATCTGCTGGGCCTGTTCTGGATGCTGCTGGCAATCTGGCGCCATCGGGCTAATATCAAACGCCTGATTGCAGGCACGGAGAACAAGCTGAGCTTCCATAAAAAAGAAGAGTGACGGAGGGCGATATGGCAAAGGTATCAGTAATCGGGTCGGGAACCTGGGGAACTGCCCTGGCGGTGCTTCTTTTTAGCAACGGTCATGAGGTGATCCTGTGGTCTGCGCTGGAAGAAGAGGTGAAGGAAATTTCTCAGCGCCGGTCTCACAGAAACCTGCCCGGAGTGAAGATCCCGGAAGGCATCCTGGTAACCGGGGATCTGGAGGAGGCCTGCAAAGAGAGGGACGTCCTCGTGCTTTCGGTACCGTCGGTGTATACCAGAAGCACGGCTTCCAGAATGAAATCCTATGTTCCGAAAGGCCAGATCATTGTCAACGTGGCCAAGGGCATTGAAGAGAGCACGCTGATGACGCTTACGGAACAGATCGCGGAAGAACTGCCTCAGGCTGACGCTGCGGTGCTGTCCGGGCCCAGCCATGCGGAAGAGGTGAGCCGGGGCCTTCCTACCACCTGCGTGGTGGGCGCCTCCTCTAAAAAGACAGCGGAATACCTGCAGAATCTCTTTATGTCTCAGGTGTTCCGTGTCTACACCAGCCCGGATATTCTGGGAATCGAACTGGGGGGAGCGCTGAAAAATGTGATTGCCCTGGCCGCAGGCATTGCGGACGGCCTGGGCTATGGGGATAATACGAAAGCGGCCCTGATCACCAGGGGAATCGTGGAAATCACCCGCCTTGGAGTGGCCATGGGAGGCAAAGCAGAAACCTTTTCCGGCCTTTCCGGCATTGGGGATCTGATTGTAACCTGCGCCAGCATGCACAGCCGCAACCGCCGGGCCGGCATCCTGATCGGGCAGGGGAAGACCATGCAGGAAGCCATGGACGAGGTGAATATGGTAGTGGAGGGCGTTTATTCCGCCAAGGCGGCGCTGGCCCTGTCCAGAAAGTTTTATATAGCCATGCCCATCGTGGAACAGGTCAATGCAGTGCTTTTTGACGGGAAGACGCCGGGCGAGGCAGTAAAAGAATTGATGCTGCGGGATAAGCGGATCGAGAGCAACACGCTTCCCTGGGAGAAATGATATGAAAAAACAACGAGATACCAAGTGGATCTGGCTGGCGCTGACAGCCGGATTCACCTGTTTTATTTTTGGAAATTCCGCGCTTCCCGGGACGGTATCCTCAGGCAACAGCGGATTTGCGCTGGATATTTTGCAGAATGTCCTGAGCTTTCTGGGATTGCCGGGAGAATGGCTGACTGAGCATGTGATCCGTAAATCAGCCCATTTCGCGGAATATGCGGCTCTGGGCCTGCTGCTTTCAAAAACCTGGAAAATGTGGTTTCCTGAGTCTGCATGGAGGAAATGGCCGGTGTTGTTTTTGGGGCTGCTGACGCCGGTATTGGATGAAACGCTGCAGCTGTTCGTGGAAGGGCGTTCCGGTCAGGTCAGCGATGTGGTTCTGGATTTTTCCGGCGTGCTGGCAGGATGTTTCCTGGCATGGGCAGCGGGAAAGATTAAGAATTTATAAAGAATTCATTTGACAATCAAATCAGCCTTCGTTATAGTAATAACAGTATGTCCGGCCGGGCGCCGGAAGTTTTGGAGGTAAAAAGAAACATGGATATGACACAGAAAGTGCCGAATCTGACAATCGCACTGATGGGGCTGACGATCCTGATGCTGATCATTGTTCCCATATATCTGTTCCGAAAGCTGAGCGATGAGCTTCGGATGGAATTTAAATGTGTGATGCTGGGAATCCTGACCTATGTTCTCTGTTCAATGGCTTTGCCGATGCTGTTTACGCTGCCCCTGGGTTATGTGAATGGGATGGCTGAATTTGTAGACAGCAATCCCAATGCCTGGGCTTGTATCAGCGGGCTGATTTATTCCGTATGCGCTTACTTTTCCATGTGGGTGGTGATTCGTTTCTTTATGGCGAGGAACCGGTCAGGCGCGGATATGTTTGCTTTTTCAATCGCCTTTACAGGAACGGAAGCAGTGGCGCTGGCTGCCATGACCATTCTTGGAAATCTGATGCTGGCATTTGGAATCAATTCCACAGGCCTGGAAGTTCTGATGCAGGATGTACCGGCGGATCAGGTGGAAAGCACTCTGGCAGGGCTGCAGGCAACGCTGCTGAATTCAAATTCCCTGATTTATTTACGTTCTTTCCTGGAACTGCTTCTGGCCTTTGTGGCGAGACTTGCAGAGGGGATGCTGTTTTACCTGGCATTTACAAAACGCATATCCTTGAAATGGACGGCTTTGGGATTTGTGATTGAATTTTTGCTCCGCGTGTTCAGTATGATCAATGTAGAACGGACTCTTTTGTACTATGTGATATACGATGGGACGCTGCTGGTACTGGCGGCAGGAGCTTCGTATCTGGCGTTCCGCTTATATGCCAGGACTATGCCGGAGGATGTGGAGCGCGTTCGGGAGAAACTGCCTAAGTGGGCGCTGCGGCTGGCGGACAGGGGCCGGAATAATTAAGAAATTTTCACTCAGGGGTTGTAATTGAAATCCATGTGCTATATAATTCACTTATCAAAAATATTCGGAGGTGTTTGTAATGAAAAAATATGTATGCGATGTATGCGGCTACATTTATGATGAAGAGGCCGGGGACCCGGAAAACGGCATTGCGCCCGGGACGAAGTGGGAGGATGTTCCGGATGATTTTGTCTGCCCTCTGTGCGGAGTGGGTAAGGACGAATTTTCCGAAGAAGCGTGAGAATCCTGCCGGTTTGATAAAATTGTAACAATATTTGCCGGATTTCACGGAATATCACATTTTGTGAAGCAGTAAAACAACTGTTGTTTTACTGCTTCCTTTTTTTTTGATATTATGCTACAATATAAGACAAATATGATTTCTGCCTGAGAGCAGAAGAAAGTGAGGAAATTTTGGCTGGCAAAGGAACTTTCAGAAGTGGAATCCACCCGGACGGCGGGAAGGAACTTTCTATGGACCAGCCGGTGCGCGAACTGGTAACAAAAGGAGATACTGTCTATCCGATGTCTCAGCATATCGGCGCCCCGGCGGCGCCTCTGGTGAAAAAAGGCGACCGGGTGCTGGTAGGGCAGAAGATCGGGGAGGCAGGCAGCTTTGTTTCCGCCAATGTATTCAGTTCCGTATCCGGTACGGTGAAGGCGGTGGAGCCCAGACTGATGGTGTCTGGGGAACAGGTGATGTCCGTGATAGTGGAAAATGACGGGCTGTTTGAAACAGTGGAAGGTTTTGGAACTCCCCGGGACTGGCACGGCCTTTCTCCCCAGGATATCCGGAGCATTGTAAAAGAAGCCGGAATTGTGGGCATGGGCGGCGCAGGGTTTCCCACTCATGTGAAGATCTCGCCTAAGGATGACGCTGCGATCAGCTACGTGATTGTGAACGGAGCGGAGTGCGAACCTTATTTGACCTCTGACTACCGGATGATGCTGGAAGCGCCGGAGCAGATCGTGGAGGGGCTCAGAATTCTGCTCTCCCTGTTCGACAATGCCCGGGGCGTGATTGCGGTGGAAGACAACAAGCCCAGAGGCATTCAGTCTGTCCGCCAGGCGGTGGGAGAGGATTCACGGATCAGCGTAATGCCGCTGAAAACAAAATATCCTCAAGGCGCGGAGCGTATGCTGATCTATGCGGTCAGCGGAAGGAAAATCAATTCCTCTATGCTCCCTTCCGACGCAGGCTGTATTGTCTGCAATGTAGATACGACGATCAGCATATACCGGGCGGTCTGTGAGAATAAGCCGCTGATCCGGAGGATCATTACTGTGACCGGAGATGCGGTTGCTTCTCCCTGCAATTTCAGCGTGCGCACCGGCACCAGCTATCAGGAGCTGATCGATGCTGCGGGAGGCTTCAAGGTTCAGCCTGAAAAGATCATTTCCGGGGGCCCGATGATGGGAATTGCTCTGTTTTCTACCGAATTGCCGGTGACGAAAACCTCTTCCGCGCTGACCTGTTTTTCAAAGGATATGGTGGCGCAGGAGGCGGAAACGCCCTGCATACGGTGCGGAAGATGTGTTTCCGCCTGTCCGGAGCACCTGATTCCCCAGAAAATGATGGACTGCGCGGAGAATTTTGATGAAGCAGGCTTTGAAGCGCTGCAGGGCATGGAATGCTGTGAGTGCGGAAGCTGTACTTTCGTCTGTCCCGCCAAACGGCAGCTGACCCAGGCGTTTCGGCAGATGCGCAGAAGCGTGATGGCAAGCAGAAAGAAAAAAGGATAAAGAGAGGGCAAAACAAGTGAGTGAATTATTACATGTTTCGGCCTCGCCTCATGTGAGGGCGAAGACAACCGTCCGGCAGATGATGTGGGATGTGATTCTGGCGCTGATGCCGGCCACGATTTTCGGAGTTTACCGGTTTGGATGGTATGCGGCCCTGGTGATCCTGGTGACAGTGGCTGCCTGTGTGCTGACAGAATACATATTTGAAAAGGGAATGAAGCGTCCTGTTACAATCAGCGACGGGAGCGCAGTGATCACCGGACTTTTGCTGGCGCTGAATATGCCGCCGGAGATTCCGGTCTGGATCCCTGTAATAGGCGGGATATTTGCTGTTCTGGTGGTAAAGCAGCTGTTCGGCGGCCTGGGACAGAATTTCATGAATCCGGCCCTGGCAGCGAGATGTTTCCTTCTGATATCCTTTGCGGGCCATATGACTGATTTCGCGGTGGACGGCATCAGCTCCGCCACGCCGCTGGCAGCCCTGAAGGCGGGGGAATCTGTGGATGTGCTTGCAATGTTCGCGGGAAATATTTCTGGGACCATCGGCGAAGTTTCTGTTGTGGCGATTCTGCTGGGCGCGCTCTATCTGGTGATCAGGAGGGTGATAACGCTCTGGATTCCGGTGACCTATATCGGAAGCTTCGCAGTATTTGTCCTGATTTTCGGCGGACACGGCGCGGACTGGACTTATCTGGCGGCGCAGCTTTGCGGGGGCGGCCTGATGCTCGGCGCTTGGTTTATGGCTACAGACTATGTGACCAGTCCTATCACCACCGGCGGAAAGGTGCTTTTCGGCCTGCTGCTGGGCGTGTTGACGGGGGTGTTCCGAATCTTCGGGCCTTCGGCGGAAGGCGTGTCCTATGCGATTATCATCGGCAATATGCTGGTGCCTCTGATGGAAAAGATCACTGTTCCCAGAGCTTTTGGCAGGAAGGGAGGCAAAGCAGATGGCAGGTAAAAAGGGAAAGAGCAATATCCTCAAAAATGCGATGGTCCTTTGCGCAATTACGTTGATTTCCGGCCTGCTGCTGGGCCTGGTTTACCAGATTACCCTGGATCCCATTGAAAAACAGAAGGCAGAGGCCAGCCTGAAAGCCTATCAAAAAGTATTTGCTGCAGCCGTTGATTTTAAAGAAACAGAAGAATTGAAAGCCTTCGCCGCTGATTCAGCCGGCCTATTTGCTGCCGGAGGCAAGGACTGGGAGAAAATTTCTGTTACAGAAGCGAAACAGGCGCTGGACGCTTCCGGAAATCAGATCGGCTATGTGCTGACGGTGCTGACCAAGGAAGGCTACGGCGGAAATATCAGCGTATCCATAGGCGTCGACGGGGAAGGAAAGGTGATGGGCGTGCAGATTCTCACCCACAGCGAGTCTCCGGGACTGGGAGCCAATGCGGTAAATTCCTCCTTCCTGAACCAGTATGCCGGAAAAGGCGGGCAGGAGATTTCCGTTGTGAAGAACGGCCAGCCGGGCGGTGCTGAGATCCAGGCGATCACCGGGGCCACCATCACATCCAAAGCAGTGACCCGTGCGGTGAACGCCGGCGTATATTTTGCGGATGCGGCAAAGGAGGCGGGAAAATGAATAAAATAGGCGAACGTCTTTTTAACGGAGTGATCAAGGAGAATCCTACCTTTGTGCTGATGCTGGGAATGTGCCCCACTCTTGCGGTAACCACCTCCGCCATCAATGGCCTGGGTATGGGTCTGACCACCATGGTGGTTCTGGCCTGCTCCAATCTGGTGATCTCTCTGATGCGGAAAATCATTCCGGACGGAGTGAGAATCCCTGCGTATATTGTAATTGTGGCGTCTCTGGTGACCATCGTGCAGCTCCTGCTGCAGGGTTTTATTCCCTCCCTTTATGACTCTCTGGGAATTTATATTCCTCTGATCGTGGTAAACTGTATTATTCTGGGAAGAGCGGAGTCCTACGCATCAAAAAACGGTCCGGTTGCCTCTATTTTTGACGGGATTGGCATGGGCCTGGGCTTCACCCTGGGCCTCACCTGTATCGGCCTGTTCCGTGAGCTTCTGGGCAGCGGAAGTATTTTCGGCTTTCAGATCATGCCGGAGGCATATGAGCCCATCGTGATTTTTGTCATGGCTCCCGGCGCGTTTTTTGTGCTGGCTATGCTGACTGCGCTGCAGAATAAGCTGAAGCTGCGTTCCGCCACCAATGTTCCTGGCAAGAAGCAGGAGGCCTGCGGCGGAGACTGCATGCACTGCGGATCTTCCGGCTGCGGCGACAGAAAAGAAGAGGAGGGGGCTGAAAAATGAAAACTCTGATTTTGATTCTGATCAGCTCTGCGCTGATCAACAATGTGGTACTGAGCCAGTTCCTGGGCCTTTGTCCTTTCCTGGGCGTATCCAAGCAGGTGAAAACGGCGGCAGGCATGGGCGGCGCGGTAATTTTCGTCATCACCCTATCTTCCCTGTGCACCAGCGTGATTTACAATTATCTGCTGGTCCGGTTTCATCTGGAATACTTGAATACCATTGTATTTATCCTGGTGATCGCTGCTCTGGTGCAATTTGTGGAGCTGTTTTTGAAAAAGAGCAGCCCTGGGCTGTACAGCGCGCTTGGCGTATATCTGCCTCTGATCACCACGAACTGCGCGGTGCTGGGTGTGGCGCTTTTGAATGTGCAGAATGAATATGGAATTCTGGAGAGCGTGATCAATGGTCTGGGCACCGCGGTGGGCTTTACCATTGCCATTGTGATCATGGCGGGCATCCGGGAACGGATCGCCCACAACAACGTGCCGAAAGCATTTCAGGGCGCGCCTATTGTGCTGATCACCGCCGGTCTGATGGCCATTGCATTTATCGGTTTTTCCGGTTTAATATAGGAGGTGCGGGATGTTAGCAGGAATATTGACCGCGGTTGCGGTAGTAGGAGTCCTGGGCCTCCTGATCGGCCTGTTTTTGGGCGTGGCCGGGAAAAAGTTCCAGGTGGATGTGGATGAAAAAGAACAGCTGGTGCGGGCGCTGCTGCCGGGGAATAACTGCGGGGGCTGCGGCTTCCCGGGCTGCGACGGCCTGGCCGCCGCCATCGCCTCCGGCAGCGCGGCAGTGAATGCCTGTCCGGTGGGCGGGGCGGAAGTGGCGCAGCAGATCGCCAAAGTCATGGGTGTGGAAGGCGCGGAGGCTGTGCGGATGACTGCTTTTGTGCGCTGTTCAGGCAGCCGTGAAAAAACAGTGAAGCAGTACGAGTATTACGGGGAGATGGACTGCCGGCAGGTCTTTGTGGTGCCGGGGCATGGGGATAAGCGGTGCAGCTACGGCTGCCTGGGCTATGGCAGCTGCCAGCGCACCTGCCCCTTTGACGCGATTCATGTGGTGGACGGCGTGGCTGTGGTGGATGCGGAGGCATGTAAGGCCTGCGGCAAGTGTATGGCAGTCTGTCCCAACCATCTGATCGAGCTGGTGCCGTATGGCGCTGACTATCTGGTGCGGTGCAGCTCCCGGGATAAGGGCAAAAACGTGCGCGCAGCCTGTGAGGCAGGATGTATCGGCTGTACGCTGTGCACCAAGGTCTGCGAAAGCGGGGCCATCACAGTGACCAACAGCCTGGCGCATATTGATTATGCGAAATGTACCGGCTGCGGGAAATGCGCGGAGAAATGTCCGGCTCATGTAATTGTGATGCGGTAATGAAAAAATCCCCCTGGAGGGTTTTATTGCATAGGGAAGGCAGTATCCTATACAGCAGGAAAGCGTGGGGAAGCCCGCGCTTTCTGCTTATAAGAAATAATTTGTTCTTTCTATTGGAGGCAGGCGGATGAAAAGGGTGAATGGACAGGATGTGCCTGAAAATCTTTCTTTTGCAGAGTTAAGTGAAATGATGGATTCGCCCCATATGCAGACTTTTGTTTTGGCATGCGAAGCCCTTCGGCTTGCAGGCACCCATGAGGCGTATGAGCTGCTGAAAAAGTATATAGCATCTGCGGACAAGTACAAGCGGAGATATGTCTTGTCCGTGATATTTGACTTCGCGGAATCTTCTGAGCTGAGTTCCGATCTGCTGAAGGCTCTCAAGAGCAAAGAAAAGTTTCTTGTCACAACAGCCCTGGATCATCTTGTTAATGGCAAAATTAAAATTGCGGACGAGGAGATTTTTGCTTGTCTGGAGAGCTGCCGCAGCTGGCTGGGCTGCTATTTCTATCAGGTCCTTGACGGCGTGGAAAAAAGTAAAGAGAATCTGGAGCGAACTTTAAACCTGTATCGAACCTGCGGTACGGACAGCGCCAAGATTGCTATTGCAGAGCACTTGGCAGATTTCTGCACGCCGGAAAACTATTTGCAGCTGTATGATCTTATGGCAGAACATCCGGCTCCGAAAATTCGTATGGCAGCGTGCCGTATTGCCAAAAAATTTGGGCGGCGTGATCTGCTGCAGCATTTTGAAAAAGACCCGGACGGGCATATTCGAAAATACGTGTCATTGTAAATGGTACAAGAAAAAAGTAAACAAATGATATGATGCTTTTGATGATTATTTGTTGACATTTACCAAGGTGTTATTTATAATTAATAGAAGACTAAGAATTAGGAGGGGTTATTATGAAAAAACTTATTTGTACTTTAAGTGCGGTGTTATGTTGCTTTTGTAGTAGTCATTTGGTATTTGCAGATAATGCTTTTTTATATCCTGTGAATCGTGATTCAAGTATTTGGAAAGAATTTTCTTCACATTTGGATATGATTGAAGCGTGTGATGTTTCAGTTGAAAAATTGAATGATTTAACGACGGAAGAACTATTACAGTATGTATTAGAATATCCTTTGTTGGTAGATATGTTTTTATTCGATTCACTAGAGGATGGTATTCTTGCATTGAGGGAGCACTGTGGTAGCTTAGCTGAGCTACTTGAAAGAGAGGATGTGTCAACAATTCTATTTGATTTTTATGAGCAAAATATTGTGGTATCGTATGCAAACTATAATGAAGCGGATCCTTGCGACTTGAAAGATTATGCGTTAGAAGGTATTTTGTCTTATTTGTATTTTAAAGGGGAATTGAAGAATCCTGAGAAAGATAAGTTCCTTTCTTTTATGGAACCTGAAATAAGTGTTTGTTTATCTGATAGTTTGTCATTGCCTAAAACTAAGGGATGTATATATAAGCAGATGTCAAACGAACAAGTTGATTTAACAAAAAAAGAAGCACTAGATGTAGTCTATACTCCAGTTGGTACACCTGTTTCAATAAGACGTACAAATTATGATGATGCAGATCATGAAAGTCTGGCAAGAGAGGCAGAAAAGGAAATGCTTCGTACATATCCAAATGCTTCAAAAATTGCTTCAGCTACATACCAGTATAATTGTCATGCATATGCGTGGTATCAGTCTTTAACGAATATTTTAGTTTGGATGGAGAACCCATGGAGTTATATGCATGATGGAAGTTATGCTGCTGTTAGTTATTCTCAAGGAGAAAAAATTTACTATGATGCCAATGGAGCTTCTTATAAGGGAGATCATTCGGGAAATATTACTAGTTCTTCAGCCGTTATTTCAAAGTGGGGAATAGGTCCATTAATGAGACACGCCCATACATATTGTCCTTATTATACGGGAGCTGAAATTTTGACTTATTATAAGAGGGTTCATTATTAATCGGAGGATTGATTATGAAAATGTTAATCTGTATCGCATTCACTCTATGCTTTCTCACTGGCTGCGGACAACCAGCTTCCCAGGAGAGCCGCCTTCCGGAGAAACCAGTTACGATTCCAGAATTTACAGGAGAATCAAATAATGCCGAAAGTGAAACCTGCAAGGAGGAAACAGAAACAGAGGAAAATTCTTTAGAAGAAGGGACAGCGACTCTCTCAGAAAAGATGAAAGAGAAGCTGTATGAAGGATATCAGATTATACCTGGAACGCCGGAGTGGGATGCCGCCAGAACAGAAGAAACAGTTCTGAAAAGATTGAGCACAGAAAACCTGATCACATTGTATACCCTGGATGCCACCCGGGAGACAAGCGGCGAAGCAGCTCCGGAATGGTTCCATGTCTGGGGAGAAGAGCAGGAGAAAACCAACCCAGTATTGAAAGAGCTGTGTACCCGGAAGGATTTGGGAAAGGCTGCTGTGGATTATTATTTCAGATATACCAGCGATGAAGTTCTGGAGCAGAAAGACAACCTCTATGAATATTGCCTTTTGGAACGGCTTCTGGCTTATATCCGTTACCGCGGGCTGATGCTGGAGGGAGATATCAGGCGATTGGATCAGAGAGTATCAGTTTATATCAGAGAATATGAAACCCATCCCAGAATGGCAGGCGGAGAGACTTATGAGGGATGCCTTCGGGATTTTGGAGCGGGGTTGAAAACCCTGTCCCCGGAAACAGAAGCAGAGATTTATGCAGGCTATCTGCTGCTCCCCGGAACGCCGGAGTGGGATGCCGCCAAGACAGACCCGGAAGTATTAAAAACGCTTAGTACCTGGAACCTGATCACTCTGGGCAGCCTAGACGCCTCCTGGATGGAGGTGGGAGCGCATCTCAGCTGTGACAGAGAGACCTGGCTGAAAGAAGACCTGGAGAAAAGCCCTGTCGTACAGGAACTGATGAGCAGGCCGGAAGCGGCTTCCCAGCTGATTGATTATTATTTTCTGTATACCAGTGACGCAGTGGTGAATCAGAAGTGTAATGTTTTTGAATATGTGTACCTCGACTCCCTTCTGGCGCTGTTTCGGATTTCCGGACGGATGACAGAAGAGGAGATCCATCGTTTGGAAACACAGATCAGGCTGAATCAGGAGAAACCGGTGGAAGACCTGAGCCATACGCTCATCAGCGGTTCCGGATACTGCCGGGTGCTGGAAGAAATGGGAATTCCGATGTATGGGGAAGAGGGAGAGGAGAATAATTGAGCAGTCTGGATTTATGCAAAGCTAAAATTTTATTCCGGCAGCATTTGACCGCTCCTGCAGAGCCTGTCCGGGTCTGCAAAGATTTAAACGGACTGCAGGCCCAGTTCATGCGCAATGTTTTTCACAGTCTGAAAATCCGATGTCCGGAAGGGACGGAGCCTGACTGTCAGGAAATCCGGGACAGACTTGTGAAAAGCTGGACTCTGCGAGGGACGGTTCATGTGTTCGCAAAAGAAGATCTATCCCTGTTTCTTCATCAGGGAAGAGATCATTTTCTCCGTCCGGTGGACAGGATGGAAGCAGATGAATATATCACGCTGGATAGAAAGCAATATTTTGCAGATCGGATTCTGTCGCTGATCGGAGAGGGAATCTCCAGGAGGGAAGAACTGAAAAAACAGTGCTTTTTAGAAGGGATGACAGACCGGGAATGTGAAAGCTTATTTAATTCCTGGGGAGGAATGATCCGGTATCTGGCGGAAACAGGAAAAATTTCCTATCTGGTGCAGGAAGAGAAAGCCTTTCAGCGATGCCCGGACTTTGATCCCATGGAAAAAGAGGCCGCAGAGTTGGAACTGGCCCGGCGCTATTTCACTTTTTTTGGACCTTCGTCAGTAAATGACGCCGCTTATTATTTCAAAGCGCCGAAATCAAGAGTGAGGGGCTGGATGAATAAACTGGCACTGAAAGAAGTGAAGACAGGAGAAACATACAGATATGAGGCGGAAGACGATTGTGAGGCGCCTGCAGATTATCCTGAAATTCCAGACTGCATTTTTCTGGCCGGGTTTGATCAGCTTCTGCTGGGATATCAAAAAAAAGAAAGCCTGTTTCTGCCACCAGAACATCTTCGTGGTATATTCAACCTATCGGGCATTGTGATGCCCGGAATACTGTATCAGGGCAGAGTGGCGGGAAGATGGAAGGAAAAGAATCATAAGTTGGAAATACAGATGTTTGAGCAGGTAGGAGAAAAGGGAAAAAAGAAGATCCTCCGGCAGGCGGAACAGTGCTGGCCGGACCTGAAACAAGTGAAATGGAACTAACCGGGAAGGAAACGCATGGGAAAATCACCGCATCTGTCCGGGCCAGCCGGAAGATGCGGTGGTTTCGCTGTTCTCGCCGATAAAAACTGCTTCCGTATCGGGAAGGCTTTCGATGAGAGCCATCCCTTTTTCTTTGCCCAGAATAAAGCAAGCGGTGCTCAGCGCGTCTGCATCTGCGCTGGAAGAAGTCAGAATGGTCACAGAGACAAGACCGTTTTCGCTGGGCCAGCCTGTTTCAGGGTTCAGCAGGTGGTGGTACGTCACCCCCATTGAAGTGAAATTTCTCTGATAAGTCCCTGAAGTCACCATGGACTGGTCTTTGACAGCACATGTGCCGGCCAGCTCAGAAACTGTCCCAAAAGGTTTCTGGATTCCCAAGTGAAACGGAGCGCCGTCCGGCTGGGAACCGAGACAGAGCAGGTTGCCGCCCAGATTGATCAGCGCGCTGGCAACGCCGCGCTGTTTCAGCCAGTCTTTCAGCCTGTCCGCAATATAACCTTTTGCTACTGCGCCCAAATCCAGCTCCATGGTATCATTGGGAAATGTGAGCATATTTCCTTCCAGACGGAGCCGGTCCCATCCGGAAGACTGCAGGGCCAGCCGGACTTCCTCAGAAGAAGGCGGCTTTGGATCTTCTCCCTGGAAATCCCAGAGAGAAACCACCCGCCCCATGGAAATATC
Source organism: Cuneatibacter caecimuris (assembly GCF_004216775.1). Classification (GTDB taxonomy): domain Bacteria; phylum Bacillota; class Clostridia; order Lachnospirales; family Lachnospiraceae; genus Cuneatibacter; species Cuneatibacter caecimuris. Next base: position 162,092 of record NZ_SGXF01000006.1, on the reverse strand, counting down.
CAGAGCCCCGTCCGATAGATGCGCCCAGGCGAGAGCGGAAGAAATAGCTGAGGACAAATCGTCAGAGAGCTGGAGAGTGCGTTCGCCGGGCTGCCGGTGATTGATCCGGTAAAGCTCGCTTTCAGAGTTTGTGCGGCTGAAAATCTGTTCAAAGCTTCTGCAGTATGCCAGAGCTTCTCCCAACAGGCTTTCATCCGCCGGATCATAAAGCGTCAATGTCACAACTGTATCGAACATGAAATCCGTTCTGGAAACAGGTTCTGCTTTGCGGCTGCATCCCGACAGAGGCAGGAGCGCAGCCGCAAAAACCAGGAATGTGCAGAACAGGAGCTTGCATTTGTAATAGATAGAGCCGGAATGGTCTGACATTTTGTTCACCTCCATGCTGTCGATTGTAACAGCAGGAGAGCAGACTGTCAAGAAACCAGCATAAACAGAAAGAGGCGCCGGGCTCCATCTATTTTACTGGTAGAATCCAGAAGTAGAATATGGTATAATTACAGGATAATTTCAGATAAGAATTGGGAGCTGCGATGAAAAGAAAAGATATTATTTTGCTGGCCGGAATTTTATTGGCCGCAGCAATATTATGGGGATGTTTCTCCCTGTTTTTCCCCGGAAAACAAGGCGGGTATGCGGAAATTCAGGTAGGTTCGGAAATCATTGAGCGGATTCCTATGTCAGAACCCTGCAGGAAAATCATTGCAGGAACAGGAGGAACCAATACGCTGGTGATTGAAGGCGGCATTGCGCGGATTGAGGAAGCGGACTGCCCGGACAGGCTGTGCGTGCGCCAGGGCGGAATCAGCAAAAACGGCCAGAGCATCATATGCCTGCCCCACCAGTTGGTTGTAAGAATTGTGGAAGAAGCGGAGGAATAACAGGATGGCCCTTAGGAGGAGCAGGAGGAGGCGCTGATGCGGCGGTGGGGACAAAAGAACGGAGATACCCGGGCAAAACGGGCAGCCCTGTATGGGATGCTGGTCGCCCTGGCCTTTCTTCTGAGCTATATAGAAACTCTGATTCCGGCATTCTTCTGGGTTCCGGGAATGAAACTTGGATTGGCAAACCTGGTGATTGTGATGGCGCTGTATCTGTTTGGCTGGAAAGGCGGGCTGGCCATATCTTTCATCAGAGTTCTTCTGGTGGCATTTTCATTTACCAATCTTTTCAGCCTGTACTTCAGCCTGGCAGGGGCGGCAGCCAGTCTCCTGGTGATGGCCGGTCTGAAACGTGGCGGAGGATTTGGCATCATAGGCGTCAGCCTGGCCGGAGGAACTGCCCATAATATTGCGCAGCTCTGTGTGGCGGCCGCGCTTCTGGGGGAAGGGGTATTGTATTACCTTCCTGTTCTTCTGGCCGCCGGAGCAGTGACCGGATTCTGCATCGGTCTGGCCTGCAGAGAAATATTAAAACGCCTGCCCGGAATGAAATCCAGGGATTAAAGGTACGCCAGTCTGATATTGGGATAAGACCACAAAAAAGTCCTGCTTGTTCATTGTTTATTTATTGACAATGCTCATAAAAATTGTTAAACTGATAGCATGGTTTGTAGGTAATACATAACAAAGTGAGGGAAAACAAATGAGCAGACTGAGTATCATTACCCTGAATCAGGCTCAAACCACAGTGGAGTCTCTTTATAAGGATCTGGAGCGCAGGATTGTCGCCAGCCCGCCCGGACTCTGTCCTGTGGATATGGCGGCGTCATTTCTGAAACTGTGCCACGCACAGACCTGCGGAAAATGCGTGCCCTGCCGCGTGGGCCTGGGACAGCTGGAAAAATTGCTGGAAGATGTGCTGGACGGCAATGCAACATTGGAAACCATTGATCTGATTGAGAAGACGGCGCGGGGAATCTCTGTATCAGCGGATTGCGCCATCGGCTTCCAGGCAGCCCGCATGGTGCTGGAAGGAGTACAGGGCTTCCGAGACGATTATGAGGAGCACATCCTGCGGGGAAGGTGTACCTGTGAGCTGAGCCAGCCGGTGCCCTGTGTGGCATTGTGCCCTGCGGGCGTGGATATTCCCGGCTACGTAGCCCTGGTGTCAGAAGGCCGCTATGCCGATGCCGTGCGGCTGATCCGCAAGGACAATCCCATGCCTCTGGTGTGCGGGCTGATCTGCGAGCACCCCTGCGAGGCCAGATGCCGGAGAAATATGGTGGATTTCCCGGTGAATATCCGGGGGCTGAAGCGTTTTGCGGTAGACCACGCCGGAGAAGTGCCGGTTCCCGCGCCTCAGGATGATACCGGAAAGACAGTGGCAGTGATCGGCGGAGGGCCGGGCGGCCTGAGCGCCGCATATTATCTTTCTCTGATGGGGCATAAGGTAACGATTTATGAGCAGAGGAAGAAGCTGGGCGGTATGCTGCGCTATGGCATACCCAATTACCGCCTGCCCAGAAAGAGCCTGGACGCGGAAATCGAAACCATGCTTTCCAACGGTGTGGAAGTAAAAACAGAGGTGAGCGTGGGCCAGGATATGTCTATTATCGACCTGCGGAACCAGTATGACGCGGTGTACATAGCCATAGGGGCGCACACGGATAAGAAGATCGGCATTGAAGGCGAGGACGCCGGAAATGTGATCTCCGCAGTGGAAATGCTGCGCAAAATCGGCGATGATGAGATGCCGGATTTCACGGGCAAGAGAGTGCTGGTCATCGGCGGCGGAAATGTGGCCATGGACGTGGCCCGTTCTTCCGTACGCCTTGGCGCGGAAACCGTGGGAATTGTTTACCGCAGGCGCAGAGTGGACATGACAGCTTTAAAAGAAGAAGTGGACGGAGCGGCGGAAGAAGGCTGTCAGGTTCTGGAACTGCAGGCTCCTGTGCGCATTGAGAAAGATGAAGACGGAAACGCTGCCGCGCTCTGGGTGAAGCCTCAGCTGATCAGCAGGGTGCAGGGGGGAAGGCCAAAGCCTGTGGATGCGGAAGAGCCGGAAAAGCGGATTCCCTGCGACCTGGTGATCGTGGCCATCGGCCAGGGCATTGAGTCCAAGAGCTTTGAAAAATATGGAATCCCTGTAAAGCGGGGCGTGATCGACGCGTTGAGCTGGAGCGGAATTAAGGATATTCCCGGCGTTTTTGCAGGAGGAGACTGTGTGACCGGCCCTGCTACTGTAATCCGCGCCATTGCCGCGGGCAAGGTGGCGGCCGCCAATATTGATGAATATCTGGGGTACCACCATGTGATCCAGAGCGATGTGGAAATCCCTGCGGCGCGCCTGGCGGACCGTCCGGCCTGCGGACGGGTGAATATGGAGGAACGGGACGCCGCAGAACGGGTGAAGGACTTTGATCTGGTGGAATGCGGCATGACCTGCGAGGAAGCCAGACAGGAATCCAGCAGATGCCTGCGCTGCGATCATTTCGGCTACGGCGTATTCAAGGGAGGTCGAGTGGACAGATGGTAAAATTGACTATAGACGGAAAATTAATTGAAGTACAGGAGGGAACCACAATCCTGGAAGCCGCAGCCCAGGCAGGTATCCCGGTTCCCAGCCTCTGCTATCTGAAAGATATCAATGATATCGGCGCGTGCAGAGTGTGCGTGGTGGAACTGCAGGGAATGCAGCGGCTGATCTCTGCCTGCAATAACGTTGCGGAGGAGGGCATGGTGATTTTTACCAACAGCCCTAAAGTAAGAGAGACCAGGAGAGTGAATGTGGAGCTGATCCTGTCCCAGCACGACTGCCGGTGCGCCACCTGTGTGCGCAGCGGTAACTGTACCCTTCAGAAAATCGCCAATGACCTTGGAATTATCGACCTGCCATATCATGAGGATATCTCTCATTCCAAATGGACCGCAGGATTTCCTCTGGTGCGCAATTACGAAAAATGTATTAAATGCATGCGCTGCGTGCAGATATGTGATAAAGTACAGGGCCTGAATATCTGGGACGTGGCCGGGACCGGTTCCAGGACCACTGTGGATGTTTCCAGGAACCGCAGGATTGAAGAGGCAGACTGCGCGCTCTGCGGACAGTGCATCACCCACTGCCCGGTGGGGGCTCTGCGGGAAAGGGACGATACGGATCGAGTATTCGAAGCTCTGGCTGATCCGGAAAAAATCACTGTGGTTCAGATTGCTCCGGCTGTGCGGGCCGCCTGGGGCGAGTCCCTGGGACTGTCCAGAGAATTTGCCACAGTAAACCGCCTGGTATCCGCCCTCCGGAAGATGGGCTTTGATTATATTTTCGATACGGATTTCAGCGCGGATCTGACGATAATGGAGGAAGGCAGCGAATTTCTGGAGAGGCTGGAAGAAATCAAATCCACCGGACTTCCCATGTTCACTTCCTGCTGCCCGGGCTGGGTACGTTTCATCAAATCCCAGTATCCCGATATGGTGAGACAGCTGTCTACGGCGAAATCCCCGCAGCAGATGTTCGGGGCAATGACAAAAAGTTATTATGCGGATCTGCTGGGCGTGGACCCGGAAAAGATCTATTCTATATCCGTGATGCCCTGTCTGGCTAAGAAAGAGGAATGCGCACTGCCCACCATGAACAGCGCCGGCGCCGGCCAGGATGTGGATGTGGTGCTGACCACCAGGGAAATTGACAGGATGATCCGGGCCGAACATATCCGGGCGGATCTGCTGGAAGAAGAGCAGTTTGACATGCCTCTCGGGGTGAGCAGCGGAGCCGGCGTGATTTTCGGAGCAACCGGAGGCGTGATGGAGGCTGCGCTGCGTTCCGCCTATTATCTGGTGACAGGAAAGAACCCAGATCCGGATGCGTTTAAGAGCGTGCGCGGTCTGGGCGGCTGGAAAGAAGCGGAATTTGATCTGGCCGGACAGAAGATCCGGGTGGCGGTAGCCAGCGGATTGGGCAATACACGGAAATTGATGGAAGCCATCCGTTCCGGAAAATCCTCTTATGATTTTGTGGAGATCATGGCCTGCCCCGGCGGCTGCGCGGGCGGAGGCGGTCAGCCGATCCATGACGGAGAAGAGCTGGCGGGAATCCGCGGCCAGAACCTCTATGGCCTGGACAAAGTGAACAGCCTCCGGTTTTCCCATGAGAACCCCTCGGTTCAGAACTGTTATAAAAATTATCTGCAGAAACCTCTGTCTCACAGAGCGCACGAACTGCTGCATACAGATCATTTTGGCTGGAAAATGCCTGAGGAACAGTAGAACGCAGTATTTGAGGAGAATGAACCGCCCCCTAAAAGTTAGATTTTTAGTCTGACCTTTGGGGGGCGGTTCAAAATTCAGATGCCGGACGGGTAATATACTTAAATGGACAGATCCCTGCGCCTGAACCAAAGGATCCCCGCTGCAAACAGCGCCAGGGCAATCGATGCCATGATGAGGTTCCGCGGCCAGACGTCTCCGCCCGCCTGAACGATTTTTTCTGCGGGAAACAGGGTATAGAGAGTGAAATATTTTAATTTTTCCATTGAGCCGCCCATGTTGGACAGCATCTGGAACAGGAAAAACAGGATAGGGATTCCAGCGCCAAGAAGATAGAAATGCCTGGATTCACTGCAGAAGCAGGCGGCCGTAAACCCGATTCCCAGATTCATGAATTGCATCAGAAGCAGGCTGGCGTTTAGTTCAATATAACGGGCTGTATCCAGTTCCCCCGGGAACATGGCATGGCTGCAGAAAAATCCCAGAAGTGTGACGGCAGCCATAAGGATGAACATGAGAAAAACAGAGGTAACAGCCTGAGTCAGGATGATGCGTGTCCGTGAGTGAGGGGAAGAAAGCAGGCTGGCCATGCTGCCGCTGTCTATGTAGCTCATGATCAGCTTGTTGACCACAATGATCCCAAAAATCATAGGGAACAGAATCATGATAAAACCATAAAGGTAGATCTGTATCCACTCCAGAATATTGGTGGCAATGCCGGTCATCCCCACAACCGCCATCATATCCGGGAGCACCTCCTGATAACCGCTGAGCATTTCAGAAAGCTCAGGATTATACATATAGACGATGACTGCCGTATACATGCTGATGACTGCGAACAAAGCAATTAAGATTTTAAGGCTTGACCGCATGTTTCTTTTAAATAATGTCCAGACCATCATGCTTCCTCCTTGTCATAAAAATGCAGAAACAGTTCTTCCAGGCTCTGGGATTTGATATCCACATCCACCGGGTCTGCAAGGGCAATCTTCTTCAGGACCTCTCCCGGCCTGCCGCCTGCTGAGAGCTGCACCTGATGATCCAGGACTTTTGCTTCATATTTCTGTGCTGCTTCGGCAAAGTTCCTGGCTGCCTGACCGTCTGTAAACGTCACAGTGTAGACCTTTTTCTTCTTTTCAGCCAGAGTATTCATGTTTTCAATGGTAGCAAGCCGGCCTTCCCGAATGATAGCCGTCCTGTCGCAGGTTTTTTCCACTTCTTCAAAAATATGAGAAGACATCAAAATCGTAACGCCCCGCTTTTTTTCCTCAAGGAGCAGATCAATAAAACGGATCTGCATCAGCGGATCAAGGCCGCTGGTAGGTTCATCCAGAATTAGAATTTCCGGCTTCTGCATGAAAGCGCAGACAATTGCCAGCTTCTGCTTCATTCCTTTTGACATTTTGAGAATTTTACTTCTGGGATCCAGCTCAAAATATGTAATCAGCTCATTCATGTAGGACCGGTCGCGCAGCCCTTTCATGCCTGCCATGAAATTCAGATATTCTGTCCCTGTCATCTGATCCAACAGAGAAATTTCCCCGGGAAGATAGCCAAGAATTTTCTGAATTTCCTCCCTTTTTTCAAAACAGTCCATCCCTTTAATGGAAACAGACCCGCTGTCCGGGCGGATAAAGCCCATTAAGTGTCGGATGGTGGTGGTTTTTCCCGCCCCGTTGGGCCCCAGAAAGCCGAAAATTTCTCCTTTTTCCACAGAAAAATTCACCTGAAAGATTCCCTTGCGGCTGCCATAATCCTTGGTGAGATCCTGCACTTCAATTTGTCCCATCATATCCTCCATGCATATATTCTTTTTTATACACAAGTGACCTAAACATATTTATCCACCTGTGAAAGTCATTCATCAGCTCTTCTGACTTGATCGGAAGGCCGCTGCGGCGTTTTTCATTCATATATCCGTCTGTCATCCAGAGAAGCATATGTGTGAGCTCTTCTATATCAGTTCCCTCCACAAATTTTGACAGGTCAGCATTTTTAAAATATACCAGCAACTGTCCGGTGCGTTCTGTATTTGTTTTCTGCAGCTCTTCCGAAACATCTTCCTTTGCGGAATAAAAAGCGCGCACCGCAAAATCCATAAAATAAGGATTTTTTTCAATTATCTTTGCTTTCTTGCGGGCGGAATATTCCAAAATATCAAAATAATCGTCCAGACTGTAAAACGCTTCGTCGCAGACCTGCTGAAGGGCCATTTTTTCACAGTAGTCATAGAGATACAGGTACAAAGATTTTTTATTGTGAAAATAATAGAACAGCATTCCTTTGGAAATACCTGCTTTCGAAGCAATTTCTTCCGTAGATGCGTGTTTGTAATCATACTTGGAGAATATTTCCAGGGCAGCGTTGAGAATGCGCTCCTGCTTATCTTCAGGCAAGTATTCAAATTGCTCATTCATATGTTTACACGTTCCTCCTTTCTGCTTGTGTACTCTCAAGCGGGCGGCCGGAAAAGGGCGTTAACCGTTTCGGTCAAACTTGTTTGGTTAGATTCAATAATATACGATTGACTGGAATTTACAAGGGGGTAAAATTAAATTCTTTCTGAGGCATTTTGTTTCGAGATAGAGGAATAGAGGTCTTCACGGTACTGGCGGGGAGATTTCTCCTGAAGCTGCCGGAACACCCGGGTAAAATAGTTCACGTCCTGAAATCCGCAGGCCGCGGCGATTTCCTGAACCGGGAGCCGTGTGGTGTTCAGGAGCATCAGGGAATGGCGGACGCGCACAAGATGGATATACTGAGTGACTGTATTTCCCGTCTCCTTCCGAAACAGGCCGGAGAGGTAAGAAGCGCTTACGGAACAGCTGTTTGCCAGAGTGTGCAGGCTTAACGGTTCCTGAAAATGCAGATCTATGGTATTCAGACAGTACTGTACCAGGGGAGAATATTTCTGCATGGAATAATTCTGAACCAAAAGGCAGTATCTCCGGATCATCTGGTTGCTCAGATCGTCCAGCTGCCGGAAGGAAGCGGCCTGTTCTATCTGGATGGCGAACCTGCGGGAACAGGCGTCGATATGCACCGGGTGCACCGCGCCTTTCTGCACGGCTTTCCGAAGCAGAGTGTTCAGGACAAAGAGAAGGTTTTTGCGGTCTCTGAGGGCGTCCTGGCTTCGGGATTCGATGCGGTGCTGATTGAAAGCGTAATGCAGTTGAAGAGCCTGGGCTGTGTTTCCTGCAGCGACAGCCTCCAGCATGGCATCCTCAAGGCGGTAGCGGTCCTCCAATGCGGAGAGCGTTACCTGCGGGGGAGTATGAAGCGCAGTGGCGGACAGACCTGGCGAGAAGGAACTGGCGGGCAGATGGGCTGTGCCAATCCGTATTTCTTCTCTGAATACTTTCTGCAGAATACTGCAAAGGATGGAAAGCAGCTGATCAGAGGAAGAAAACAGAGGAATCCGGTTATAATATTCCTGAAGACTATTTAAATACGAAGAAAAGGCTGGCAGTTCTTCAGACAGTATTTCCAGTCCGGCGTCAGCGTCCCCAGGAAACAGGACCGGTCCGATACAGAAGTACCGGGCAGTTTCCATTGGTTCAGGAAGAGAAAAAAGAAAATAAGTGACCAGGAATTGATCGCGGATCACACAGAGCGAGCCGGGAAGTGCCTGCTGTTCTAAAACTGAAAACATGGATTGTACCGTCTGTTCTGTGCCAAGAAAACTGCGCAGCCCATAATCCGCCTCTCTCGTTTCCAGAGAAGCTCTTTCCCAGCACAGAAACTGTATTCCTTGTGTTTTTAATATTGCCTGCAGCAGTTCCAGCCCGTCAACCAGCATAAATCCCTCCTGTAACAGTATAATTTTATTTGTATTTTATATTTACCATAAAATTGTGCTGATTTCAAGGAAAATCGTCTTTGTGGTTCAGGCGGTTTTTCTGCTATAATATTCTTAATTGGGGCGAGCGCCCCTTTGTCAACTAAAATACAGTTATAAATTATAGAAAGGGGTTAAAAAATGGTAGATTTAAAAGCAAAGCCTTATTTTTTGTCAGATGAGCAGGTCAAGTGGGTGGAAGATACCATCGCTTCCATGACTGAAGAAGAAAAAGTAGGACAGTTATTTGTGAACATGGTGACGGACCGTGATCCGGAGGCGCTGAAAAAGGTTCTGGATCAATATCATGTGGGGGCCATCCGTTACCACAACGTATCTCCGGAAGAGCTGTACGCCCAGAATAAAACCATGCAGGACCATACCAGGATTCCGCTGCTGATTGCCGCAAACTGTGAAGCAGGGGGCAACGGCGGCGTAAACGGGGGCACTCCGGTGGCTTTCGGCGCTGCAGTTGCGGCCGCGGATTCTGAAGAAGCGGCCTATGAAGCGGGCCGCATCGGCGCTCTGGAAAGTTCGGCAATCGGATGCAACTGGACCTTTGCGCCGATTGTAGACCTTTTATACAACTGGAGAAATACCATTGTCCAGCTGCGCGCCTATAACCACAATCCGGATGATGTGATCCGCTATGCAAAGGCTTATATGAAGGGGACCCGGACCCAGAATATGGCCACCTGCATGAAACATTTCCCCGGCGACGGCACAGAAGAGAACGACCAGCATCTGATTATGGGCATCAACGATATGTCCTGTGAAGGATGGGACGAGACCTTCGGAAAGGTATACAGGGAGCTGATCGACGAGGGCGTGATGACCGTGATGGCAGGCCATATCGCTCTGCCTGCTTATCAGAAAAAACTGAATCCTGATACAAGGGATGAAGATGTGATGCCTGCGACGCTCTGTCCTGAGCTGATCACCGGGCTGTTGAAAGGAAAGCTGGGCTTCAACGGACTGGTGGTGACAGACGCTTCCCACATGATCGGGATGTTCGGCGCTACAGTGCCCAGAAGCGCCCAGGTGCCCGGCGCTATCGCTGCCGGCTGCGACATGTTCCTGTTCTTTAACGACAGGGAAGAGGACTTTAACTATATGCTGGAAGGCTACAGAAACGGCGTCATTACAGAGGAACGCATGAACGACGCGCTGCACCGCATCCTGGGCCTGAAAGCCGCGCTGAATCTTCACGAACTGCAAAAAGACGGGGCGCTGCTGCCTCCGCCTGAGAACCTGAAAGTGATCGGCTGCCCGGAACACCGTGAAATATCCGCAAAGATGGCGGACGCCTACGTCACTCTGGTGAAAGATACGAAGAAAAATCTTCCCATGACCCCGGCGCGCTATCCCCGCCTGAAACTGATGTTTATCGGCGGCGAAGGCACAGTGATCGCCGGGAAGCTGACCAAAGGCAATGATGAAGAAATTAAGGCAGAGGTGATCCGCCAGCTGGAAGAGGCCGGATTCCAGGTAGACGCTGAGGATATGGCGGTGAAAGGGAAGATTGAAGAGTTCAAGAAGAATTATGACGCCGTGCTGCTGGTTCTGAATGTGGCCGGATTTGCCCAGTTCAATACCATGCGTGTGAAATGGCAGCTGCCCACCCAGCAGCCCTGGTATATGAGCGAAGTTCCCACCATTGTGCTGAATCTTTCCTTCCCTAATATGCTGATTGACGTTCCGATGGCAAAAACCTATATAAATGCTTATATGAACCATCCGGAAGCCATCCACGCGGCGCTGGAAAAGATGATGGGACAGTCAGAATTCAAGGGGCGCGCGGATGAAAATGTGTTCTGCGGCCGTTGGGAAGCGAAGCTGTAACAGTGCGGCAGAATGCCTGAGATTTGGTATGCAAAGTTGAAGAGATAGAAACAGAATAGTGGGCTGCCGCTTTTCGATGGTTGATCGTGAAGCGGCAGCTTTTTTGATTGTATAGGAAACCATTCCATATGCAACAAAACTTTCCGGGGGGATCGCACTGCGGCGTAAGGAATCAAGTCGCTAAAGTGACACGCCGCAGGCGGGATTCTTGTCAATTTTTATATGCGCCTGATGGTTATGTAATGCTGTTCAGCATATCAGTAAAAATCTCAATATGAAGCTGTTCATCCAGGATGATCCGGCGGAGGATAGCCTGGATATCCGGATCACAGATTAATTCTGCCTGTCTGGAATATTTCCGGATTGCCGCCTGCTCCCCCTTGATGGAATTTTCTAATAAAGGCCGGAGCATCCGTGGGTATTGGTTATACCCGGGGCTCCAGTAGCTCCGGCGTCCCCGGTCCAGGCTCCAAAGCCGGGGGTCCAGGCCCATCTGGCAGGCCAGGGCGGCGAATATTTGCAGATGATGCATTTCTACAATGCTGATTTTGTGAAAACACTGAGAAAATTCTGAATAGGCCGGGTCCAGTACCGTGCTGTTATAAAAATACAGGCTGACTGCACTCATCTCTGAATTGCTGCTTCCAATATTGCTGAGCATGGCATAAGCATAGTCTTTGTTCCGGCTCTGGGTTTGAATGGGAGGATAGGGCAGGTCGGCGGACACTTGATATTCATGGTTCTGATTCATTTCCATTAGCTTCTCCTTTTAAAATGTCAGGCTGTTTCCGGCTGAGTGGCAGGCAGTTGATCCAGGGACTTGAAGGTATAGCCCATCTCCTCCCATTTTGTCAGCAGTTCATCCAGGATCTGGGCGTTGGTGCTGGAAGTGCTGTGCAGCAGTACAACCGCGCCGGGATGAATGCGTCCCAATAATTTTTTGAAAGCTTCTTCCTTGCTGGGCTGTTTATCCTGATACCAGTCCACATAGGCCAGGCTCCAGAAAAAGGTGGTATAGCCCATTTCCTGAGCCATTTTCAGATTGTCTGTGCTGTATTTTCCCTGGGGAGGACGGTAGTATTTCAGCATTTCCTTTCCTGTGATTTCTTTGTACAGGGATTCCACATCAGCCAATTCTTTTTGAAAGGACTCTTTTGTGGATATTTTGGACATATCCGGATGGTGATAAGTATGATTGCCCACGATGTGGCCTTCCTCTGCCATCCGCTTTATCAGGTCCGGGCTGCTGGAAATATATGTGCCCACAACAAAAAAAGTGGCAGGGACCTGATGCTTTTTCAGCGCGTCCAGAATTGCGGTCGTATTTCCGTTTTCATAGCCGCAGTCAAACGTCAGGTATATCACTTTTTCTTCTGTATTTTCTGCATAATATGCGTTATACTTTTTCAGCTCGTCAAAGGTGGCGTTTGCTACAGGTGGCTTTCCTTCCTGCTGAAAACTCAGTCCCCAGTTTTCGGTCTGAGCATTTACCGAAGGGCTGGCGGCGGGAGCGGTCGCCCAGGCCACCAGCCTGCCGGCCAGAAAAGCGGCAGCAAATAAGAAAATAATCTTTGAGAATTTGATGATTTTATCCTTCTTCATCTTGAAAACCGCCGGAATTGTTTTGTAGCTAATATATTTCCGGAAATTTATTTTATGCCTGGGTGATAGGGCCGGATTGGCCGGATGATTTTTTCTTCCGTGGGTTTTCACAGTAAGGCGGCCTTTTGCTGTGGTGTTTTCTGCATTCTTCGCAGAGCCCCCACCGGCTGCATTTTTTCCGGACGCAGGGGCAGCCTGAACGGGTTGCTTTGCTGTCCTGATTTTGTTCCATAGTATTTCTCCCATCTTCTTAGGTAAAGAAACTGCAGTGACTTTATTAGTATGAAGTACGGCGGCTCTGGTGTCAAGCCTGTGCTGTTGATTGCCAGGAAGAAAAAACAGCCGGACAAGTTTATGTCCGGCTGTCAGCATATTTTATGCGAAATTACCCCGCAGCACTCTTGATATAGCGGGATTTTTGGAAAGCGCCAGCAGGAGCAGGTTTCCCAGCACTCCGATGGCCAGAATCTCGCCGATCCCCACCGTGGCGAACAGATAGGGGAGCGTATCCGGCAGCTGATAAGCATAACGCAGCACAAAAGGTATGATCAGCGTATTAGCCAAAATTGGTGGGATGCACACGGCAAAGCGGTGCTTCCGCAGAAGATAGGAGCCGGCTGCCCCGATGAGCGTGGCCAGGCTTCCGAAAATTACGTCATAGATGATCACGCCGCCCAGTAAGTTCCCCAGCAGGCAGCCTACAAAGAGTCCGGGAATCGCTGCCGGAGTAAAAAAGGGCAGGATGCAGAGCAGTTCTGCGATTCGGAACTGGATGGGCCCGAAGCTGATGGGCTCAAAAAGAATGGTCAGCGCTACATAGATTGCGGCGATCAGGCCGCCGTAGACGATGGTCTGAATCGTCTTGTGGATTTGTTGTTTTTTCATGGTTCATTCTCCTTTAGTTTTGTTTTACGAGTGGAAGGTCCCGAACACTCGATTCATTTTACGCCGGGAATCGGCGGCAAGCCCGGATTGACCTTATTTTTAGAAGGGCTTTGCAACGAAAGACAGTTTAGCACAGATTGGGCTGGCGGTCAAGAAAAAGTATATTCCGCATTAACCTTTCTATATATTAAAAAAACAGTTGACATCGCCGTTCGGATATGCTATTTTATATTAGTATGCCGCTCAATGAGGTTATAAGTGCGTCCATTTCCGGATGCCACCGCAGTTGGCGAGTAATGATAATAGGAGGTGCGACATGTACGCAATCATCGCAACAGGCGGAAAGCAGTACAAAGTATCCGAAGGCGATATCATTAGAGTTGAGAAGCTGGGAGCAGAAGCTGGTGCTGAGTATTCTTTTGATCAGGTTCTGGCTGTGAACGACGGCGAGCTGAAGATCGGCAACCCCACTGTAGAAGGCGCTACGGTTCAGGCTACAGTAATGGGCGACGGCAAGGCGAAGAAAGTCATCGTTTACAAGTACAAGAGAAAGACCGGCTATCATAAGAAGAATGGTCACAGACAGCAGTATACGCAGGTAAAGATCGAAAAGATCAACGCGTAATCGGCTATGATACGGGTAACAATCATGCAGGATTCCCTGGGAGAGCCGGTGGGCTTTGTCACAGAGGGACATGCTGAATATGCAGAAGCCGGGAGGGATATCATCTGTGCGGCTGTTTCGGTTCTGGTGCTGAATGCAGTGAATTCCGTGGAGCAGTTCACGGAAGACGGTTTTCAGGCAGAACAGGAGCAGGAAAGCGGGAAGATCCGTTTTCATTTTACAGAAGAACCCAGTGTATCCGGCAGGCTGCTGATTCGTTCCATGATCCTGGGGCTGGAACAGATCCAGGAAGAATACGGGACAGATTATTTGAGACTTCAGTTTGAGGAGGTGTGACAGATGTTGAATATGAACCTTCAGTTTTTCGCTCATAAAAAGGGTGTTGGCTCTACCAAGAACGGCAGAGATTCCGAGTCCAAGAGACTGGGCGCCAAGAGAGCAGACGGACAGTTCGTGCTGGCAGGCAATATCCTGTACAGACAGCGCGGAACCAAGATTCACCCTGGTGTGAACGTGGGACGCGGCGGCGACGACACACTGTTTGCTACAGTGGACGGCGTTGTAAGATTCGAGAGAAAGGGCAGAGACCGCAAGCAGGTTTCTGTATACCCTGCAGCAAACGAATAATTACCAGACAGACGGGGCTTCAAATCCAAGGATTTGAAGCCTTTTCTTTCAGAAGGAAGGATGCGGCAGTATGTTTGCAGACAGTGCGAAGATTTTTATTAAATCAGGAAAAGGCGGGGACGGACACGTCAGCTTCCGCCGGGAACTATATGTGCCCAACGGCGGGCCGGACGGCGGAGACGGGGGCCGGGGCGGGGATATCATCTTTGAAGTGGACGAAGGCCTGAACACCCTGGGAGATTTCCGCCACAAGAGAAAGTATGTGGCGCAGAGCGGCGAGGAGGGCGGCAAGCGCCGCTGCCATGGCGCGGATGCGGATGACCTGATTCTGAAAGTGCCCGAGGGGACGGTGATCCGGGACGAGGAAACCGGAAAGGTCATCGCGGACATGTCCGGAGAGAACAGGAGAGAAGTGGTTTTAAAAGGCGGCCGGGGCGGCAAGGGCAATATGAATTATGTGACGCCTACCATGCAGGCGCCCAAATACGCGCAGCCCGGGCAGCCTTCCAGGGAGCTCTGGGTGCGTCTGGAACTGAAAGTGATCGCGGATGTGGGGCTGGTGGGATTCCCCAATGTGGGGAAATCCACACTGCTTTCCAGAGTGACAAATGCCAGGCCGAAAATCGCCAATTACCATTTTACCACCCTGAGCCCCAATCTGGGCGTAGTGGATATGGAGGGCGCAGGATTTGTCATCGCGGATATTCCCGGACTCATTGAGGGCGCCTCAGAAGGCGTGGGGCTGGGGCATGATTTCCTCCGCCATATCGAGCGCACAAAAGTGCTGATTCATATGGTGGACGCGGCGGGGACAGAAGGAAGAGACCCGGTGGAGGACATCCGGAAGATCAACGCAGAGCTGGAAGCCTATAACCCGGAGCTGCTGTCCCGGCCCCAGGTGATCGCGGCCAATAAAATTGACGCGGTTTACGCGGAAGACGAGGACCCGGTGCAGCGTATCCGGGAAGCCTTTGAGCCGGAGGGGATTCCGGTGTTTGCCATATCCGCGGTCAGCGGCCAGGGCGTAAAAGAGCTGCTGTACAAGGTACAGGAGCTGCTGAAGAATTTTGACGAAAAACCGGTGATCTTTGAGAAAGAATATGTCCCTGAAATCGACGAAGGGGCAAACCTCCCCTTCACAGTGGAGAAAGCCGGAGAAGGCGTATATACTGTGGAAGGTCCCAGGGTGGACCGGATGCTGGGCTATACCAACCTGGAGTCAGAGAAGGGCTTTGCCTTCTTCCAGAGGTTCCTCAAAGAAAGCGGAATCCTGGCGGAACTGGAGAAAGCGGGCATCCAGGAGGGAGATACAGTGAAGATTTACGAACTGGAGTTTGACTACTATAAGTAACATCGTATATCTTTACAAATCTGTGTCAAAATGGTATGATGCAGATAGAGAAAAATGACAGGAGAACGATATGACAAGCAAACAGAGAGCCTATCTGAAGGGGCTGGCGATGACCATGGACGCGGTGTTTCAGATCGGCAAAAGCAGCCTGACGCCTGAAGTCACCGCGGCAGTGGAAGAAACGCTGGGCGCCAGAGAACTGATCAAGATCGGCGTGCTGAAGAATTGCCTGGATGATCCAAGACAGATCGCAGAGGTTCTGGCGGAACGCACCCATTCCCAGGTAGTTCAGGTGATCGGAAAAAAGATTGTGCTTTACCGGCCTTTTAAAGAGGCAGAAAAACGTAAAATTATACTGCCTGACTGAAGAGAAATACAGGAGCTGCTGGAGAGATGGAAATACAGAGTGAAAACGCGCGGAAAATTGGGATATTGGGGGGAACTTTTGACCCGATCCATGTGGGGCACCTGAAACTTGGGGAGGCCGCATACCGTCAATTCGGACTGGATGAAGTCTGGTTTATGCCCACAGGAACTTCCTACTGCAAGGCGGGAAGTCAGGTTACGCCCAGAGAGATACGCGGGCAGATGGTGGAAGCTGCCGTATCCAGATATTCTTATTTTAAATATTCAGACCTGGAAATTCGCCGGGAAGGCGCGACTTATACTGCCGATACCATGGAAGAGCTGCGCCGTCTCTGGCCGGAGGATGAATTTTATTATATTGTGGGAGCTGACTCCCTGGATTATATGGAAAAATGGAAGCGGCCGGAAATCATATTTGCCTGCGCTCAGATTCTGGTAGCAGCCCGGGACACCGTGGACCGGGACCGGCTGAGAGATAAGATCCGCTCCCTGCGCAGACAGTTCCGGGCTAAAATCTGGCTGCTGGATTTCACTGAAGTGCCCATCTCGTCCAGAGAAATACGTTCTACAATTGCCAGGACGGGCCATGTTCCGCATCTGGTGCCCGGGCGCGCGGCTATGATTGTCCGGAAACTGGGATTATACCGGGACGAGGAGAGCTGAAATGGATTCGATACTGGAAATTAGAGAGAAACTGAAAAAAAAGCTGGAGCCTGCCAGGTATGAACACACATTGGGGGTGGCGTATACCGCTGTGTGCCTGGCAATGAAATACGGCGCAGATCTGAAAAAGTCTGAATATGCCGGGTTGCTTTATGACTGCGCCAAATATTTTTCTGATGAAGAACTGTTCAGAAAATGTGAGAAATACCAGATACAGCTCACCGGGGCCGAGATTGCCAATCCCGCGCTGATCCACGCCAGGCTGGGCGCCTGTCTGGCCAGGGAAAAATACGGGGTGGCGGATGAAGAAGTGTGTCACGCCATACTGGTGCACACCACTGGAATCCCGCACATGAGCCTGCTGGATCAGATTTTATTTGTAGCGGATTATATTGAGCCCCGGCGGTATAAAGCCCCCGGTCTGGCAGAAATACGCCGTCTGGCTTTTACGGACCTGGAAGAGTGCGTTTACGTGATTCTCCGCGATACGGTTTCCTATTTGAGAAAGCGCGGGGCCGGAATGGATGAGACTACGCAGCTGGCGTATGAATATTACAGGAAATGTTTTGAAGAAAGGAATTGCTGAATGGATCAGATCAAAGAAAAAGTAAAGCTTGCATATGACGCGCTGGAAGATAAAAAGGGCGGGGATATCAGAATGATTGATATCAGCGGAGTATCCGTGATCGCAGATTATTTTATCATTGCCAGCGGAGATAATATCAACCAGGTGCAGGCCATGACAGATAATGTGGAGGAAGTGCTGGGCCGGGCCGGATATTATGCAAAAATTGAGGGCTATCGGGGCGGCGGATGGATTCTGATGGATTACGGAGACCTGGTGGTGCATGTGTTTTCTAAAGAGGACCGGCTGTTCTATGACCTGGAGAGGATCTGGAGGGACGGCAGGGAGGTTTCACCGGAGGAGCTGGTATAACTTTTTGTTTCATAGGAAACATTAGGAGGATCATGATGGAGCGCAGAGATAAAGTGAATTATTATCTGGATATTGCGGAAACGGTGGCGAAGAGAAGCACTTGCCTCCGGAGGCGCTATGGAGCGGTGATCGTCAACAATGACCAGATCATTTCCACCGGATATGTGGGCGCGCCCAGAGGCAGGAAAAATTGCTGTGATCTGGGGGAGTGCATCCGTACAAAGCTGGAGGTGCCCAGGGGGGAGCGGTATGAGCTCTGCCGCAGCGTGCACGCCGAGGCCAATGCAATTATCAACGCGCCCAGAGAACAGATGATCGGAGCCACGCTGTACCTGGTGGGCCAGGAGATGTCGGATTATTCTTATATCAAAGACGCCAACAGCTGCGCTATGTGCAAGCGTATGGTGATCAATTCCGGGATCAGCCAGGTTGTGATCCGGGATGATGAAGAGCATTACCGGCTGATCCAGGTACAGGATTGGGTGGAAGACGATGAATCGTTGATTGGAAAAAGAGGTTATTGATGGAAATACAGACGGTTTTAAAGGAATTGGACGGGCTGTTCGCATCCAATCAGACCGGTCAGGTGGAGGATTTTTTGCAGAGGAAGCTGAAAGAAGCCGCGGAGGTTTCCGATGCTTCCTCTTCTGTTACGCTGTATAATGAGCTGATCGGTTTTTACAGGGATACCAGCCAGTATGAAAAAGCCAGCGCCTGCTGTGAACAGGTGCTGGAGCTGCTGGAGCAGATGGGGCTGAAAGGCAGCGTCCACTATGGGACTACGCTGCTTAATGCAGCAAATGCCTGGAGGGCTGCGGGAAAACATCAAAGATCCCTCAGGGCTTATGACGAGGCGGAAAAGATTTACCAAAAAGAGCTGGAGCCCGGGGACTTCCGGTTCGCCAGCCTGCTGAACAATAAAAGCCTGCTGTTCCAGGAAATGGGGGATTTCACCCTGGCTTGCCGCTGCCTGGAACAGGCATTGGATATTGTGGAAAAATATCCGGAAGCTGTCAGCGAGCTGGCGGTGACCCACAGCAATCTGGGCGCTTCCATGCTGCACTGCGGGAAGAAACAAGAAGGAAAAACACATTTGAAAAAGGCGCTGGAGCTGTTTGAACAGCTCTCCGGAGAAAATACGGATTTCCACTACAGCGCTGCTCTGGACGCTTTCGGGGACGCCTGCCGGCTGGACGGAGAAGCGGAGAGGGCGGCGGAATATTACGCCCGGGCCATGGAAGAGCTGGAAAAGCACGTAGGCAGGACAGAAAACTGGGCCCGAGTCAGGGAAAAGCTGCAGGAAGTACAGAGGGTTCTGGGCACGCCGGATCAGGGGCTGGAGCTGTGCAGGCTCTATTATGCGAACTATGGGGCCGATATGATCCGGCGGCAGTTTCCGGAATATGAGAACCGGATTGCTGTCGGCCTGGCAGGAGAGGGGAGCGACTGTTTCGGGTTTGACGATCAGCTGTCCAGGGACCATGATTTTGGCCCCAGATTTTGCATGTGGCTGACTGACGAGGACTTTGAGCAGATCGGGGAACCGCTGCAGGCTGCCTATGATGCCCTTCCCGGGATTTTTCACGGCGTGCCCAGACAGATCAGCCCGGAAAGAAATTTCCGGGACGGCGTCATGCGGATTTCTGATTTTTACCGGTATCTGGCCGGAAGCCCTGAGGGACCTGAGAATATGAGTGCTTGGCTGGCGGCTGAAGACTGCCGGCTGGCGGCAGCTGTAAACGGAGCGGTTTTCCGGGACGACCTGGGAGCTTTTTCGGAAATCCGGGACCGTCTGAAAAGAGGTTGGCCGGAAGCAGTGCGGGCTCTGAAAATTGCAGAGGAAGCCGCGCTGCTGATGCAGTCCGGCCCTTATAATTATAACAGAATGATGAGCCGCCGGGAATGGGTGGCTGCAGGGCTGGAACGCGCCGCCTGGGAAGAACACCTGCTGCGACTGGTTCATTTCCTGAACCATGCTTATCCTCCCCATCGGAAATGGCTGCACAAGAGCTGCGGCAGACTGGATATTCTGGGCGGGGCTGCTGATATTCTGAATGCTGCCGCGGATATGGGAGATCAGAGGAGGGCCTGGGAGAAAATGGAGCCGGGCAGCTTCCGGGATCTGGTCAATGGGGAGGATCAAATCTCACTGACCATGGAGCTGACCGGACAAATTCTGCTCCGGGAGATGAAGGCGCAGCGCCTTTTGCCCGATTACGCTTCCGGGCTGGCAGGAGCGGTTCCGCTGCTGAAAAAGAGGGCAAAAGCAGAGCAGATCACCTGGCTGGAATGGAAAGCCTTTGATCAGGTGCAGAATGAAGGGGGCAGGGCAGGCTGCCAGGATGACTGGGAAACTTTTCACATCATGCGCCTCAGCCAGTATTTAACCTGGCCTGAAAAACTGCTGGATTTATGGTGCAGGGCTTTGGAACAGGGGATGTCCGGGGGATGGAATCCCGTACAGGAGAAGTATGCCAGAATGATGGAATCCACCGCGCTGGAAGAATACAGGAAATTAGAGCAATATCTGCCTGAAATCGGGGAAAAACAGAAAGCGCTGATTGAAGCGCTGGTGAAGATCCAGGTGAAATGGATGGAAGAATTTGCTGCCGGCAGGCCCCATCTGGCCGGGAATGCCAGAATCATTCATACTGCGGAGGACAAACCATGGGATACGTCATTTGAAACGTATTTGCGGGGAGAATTATCCACTTATCCGCCGGAGGTTCTGGAAGGGTATGGCTGGATGGTGGCGGACTGCCTGCAAAAAGAGCGCAATCTGACGGAAGAGACAATGAAGTGGTCGGTTTATCTTTATGGATACAGTTCGCTGGAAGAAGCGGAAGAAAAGGCCGGGAGACAGGAGGAGAGGGAATGAAGGTTTATTGGGGAGATCTGCACAATCACTGCGGGATCACTTATGGATTCGGCACATTGGAGAATGCGCTGGCCAGAGCGAAGAGCCAGCTGGATTTCTGCTGCATTACAGGGCATGCGATGTGGCCGGATATGTATGAGGAGGGGCCGGGAACAGAATTTGTGGTAGGCTTTCACCGGGCCGGTTTTCAGAAACTGAAAGACCACTGGGAAGAGGTGCGCGCCAAAATGGCGGAAGCCAATACAGAAGATTTTGTGGTATTTCAGGGTTATGAAATGCACTCGGGAGCCTTCGGGGACCACCATGTTCTCACCTGCAATGACCGAATGGTGCTGCAGGACTGTGAAACTCCGGAAGAATTAGTAGAAGTATGCGGTCCCGGGGCCGTCGCGGTGCCCCATCATATCGGCTATACACCGGGATACCGTGGGATTGACTGGGGGAAATTTAACAGCAGGATCTCTCCTGTAGTAGAGGTATATTCCAAACACGGCTGCGCCATGGCGGAAGATGCGGACTACCCCTATTACCATGATATGGGGCCAAGAGATTCCAGAAACACCGTGCTGGAGGGATTAAGACAGGGACATCATTTCGGATTTGTGGCTTCCACAGACCACCATGCGGGATTTCCCGGCTCCTACGGGGATGGGCTGGCAGCGGTGCTGGCGGAAGAGAAGTCCCGGGAGGGCATCTGGAAAGCCATTCTGGCCCGGCATACTTATGCCGTCACGGGTGACAGAATCCTCTGTGATTTCAGAGTAAACGGCGGTATGATGGGAGACGAGATCACGTCGCCCGGAAAACGGCTGATTTCCGGGCATGTGGAGACAGAATACGGGCTGGACAAAATTGTGATTTATAAAAACGGAACTCCTCTCCATGTGATCAATGGGGAACAATACGCCGCAAAAGGAGTGGACAGCTGCTTTAAGCTGCGTTTAGAATTTGGCTGGGGTTCCCAGGAGCTGTACCGCTGGAACGGCCGGATCCAGGTGGAAGGAGGCGATATTCTTTCTGCTGTTCCGTATTTTCGAGGCAGAAGCGTGCTGGCGCCTTCCGAGACAGAAAAATATGCTCCTGATACGGTGAACGATATCTGCACTGATATCTGTCTGGAAAACAAAAATTCCGTTTCCTTTTGCTGCGATACAGTAGGGAATAAATCCACTCTCCATCCCTCCACTTCCGCAGTGCTGGTAAAGATCCGGGGAGGAGAAGAGACGAAAGTAAAGTTCTGCATGAATGGAAAGAATGTGGAGGCTTCAGTGGGAGAACTGCTTGCCGGCGGTTATACCATGCACATGGAGCAGTACCATTCACAGGCATTTAAAATCCACCGGGCCCTGCCGGAGTCCCAATTTTCCTTTGGATTTGAGTATGAAGACCAGGGGCCGGAACAGGAATGGGATTATTACCACATGGAAGTGGCGCAGAAAAACAGGCAGTGGGCTTATGTTTCACCAGTGCTTGTTGAAAATAAATAAAGAGATGGGAAGGCAGCTTCCTGTGCAGCAAAAACCCTCAAAGCCAAATTAGGTTTTGAGGGTTTTAAAAATTCTTGTTAGATTAAAGTCAGGGTCTCAGACCGCTGCCTCCCTGCATGGTAATGGTTTCGCCGGAGATGTATGAAGCGGCGTCGCTGGCCAGGAATACGCAGGTGCGTCCGATATCCTTCTCCGCGTCGCCGAATCTGCCCGCGGGAATGCCCTTGATGGTCTGGGCGTACACCTCAGGATAAGCTTCTTTCCACTGTTCCAGCGCAGCAGTCATCACAAGCGGGCAGATGATATTCACATTGACGCCGAAAGGCCCCCACTCTGTAGCGGCGACTCTGGACAGACCGCGAATCCCTTCTTTTGCAGCAGCATAAGAGCTCTGGCCAGGTTTGCCGAACAGCCCGGCGCCGGAAGCAAAGTTGATCACAGATCCTTTTGTCTCTTTCAGATAGGGGAAAGCATGCTTCATATAGAAGAAGACTGCGTACAGTCCGGAATAAATTGCTTTGTCAAAATCTTCTTTGGTATGGTCAGCCAGCATCACGCCGGAGGCAGAGTTCTGCGCATTATTGACCAGCACATGGATTTTGCCGAATTCTTTCACAGCAGCATCAATCACATTTTTTACCTGCTCTTCATCTCCGCCGTCCGCCTGAACCGTCAGAACCTGAATGCCATACAAACGTTCCAGCTCTTCTTTGGCGTTTTCCAGTTTTTCCACGTTGCGTCCGGTGATCACAAGGTTTGCTCCTTCTTTCGCAAAAGCGGTGGAAATTCCATAGCCGATTCCGCCGCCTTTGCCGCCTCCTGTGATGATCACTGTTTTGTTGGTTAATTCACCCATTGTAAAATATCTCCTTTCGTGATATATTTGGAATCTTAGCCCAAATATGATATTCCAATCGTATCACTTTTCGTCAGAATTTACAAGGGTAATTGAGAAAAAATTAACATTGTTTTAAAAATGCCGATATTCCTCTTACTTTGCCAGCAGCAGCATGATTTCATTGCTTCTGGATATGAATTTAGTCATCTGTTCCGGCGAAAGCGTGCCGTGGCCCAGCTGCGCCAGATCATACAACTGTTCGCAGATGGTGGTGGTGTGGCCGCCGTCCTGGTGTTCCGCCAGATACTGCACCAGAGGATGGTTCAGATTCAGAACCAGGTTTTCTCCGTCTTTTCCTCCGAACATGGAAGGGTCCATGCCGTACATGCTGTACATTTTCATCATTTCCTGCATCCGGCGGCCTTCTTCCGACATGGTCATCATGGAAGCGATCTTATCATTTTTCAAATGCTCAACCTGAACAGAGAGATTTTCGTTATTCAGGGCTTTTTTAAACAGGGCGGTCAGTTCTTCAGACTGCTTTTTCACTTTCTCCTCATCACCTGTTTCTTCAGACTTAAAAGCATCTGTGAGATCAGCGTCAATCCGGACGAATTTCACATCTTTGTTTTTCATTTCCAGATGGGAGATGAAAGGGGTATCGATGTTATGTTTCAGAATAACTGCATCGATTCCTGCTTCCCGGAACATATGGATATACTGTCCCTGTTCCTTTTCATCTGTCACATAGAACACCTGATTTTTGTGTTCCTTCTCATTTTCTTCCAGGCAGTCCTTCAGCGTCAGATATTTGCCGTCCAGATTCTTGAACAGAATATAATCGTTCATCTTTTCGGCAAATTTCTCGTCTTTCAGGCAGCCGAATTTGATGAAGGGATTGATATCATCCCAGTATTTTTCATAATTCTCCCGGTCGGTTTTGCACATGCCGGACAGTTTATCCGCTACCTTTTTGGAAATGTAATCAGAGATCTTCTTGACAAAGCCGTCATTCTGCAGCGCGCTTCTGGACACGTTCAGAGGCAGGTCGGGGCAGTCGATCACGCCTTTGAGCAGCATCAGGAACTCCGGAATCACTTCTTTGATATTGTCCGCAATGAATACCTGGTTGTTATACAGTTTAATAGTTCCCTCAATGGATTCATATTCCATATTGATTTTTGGGAAGTAGAGAATGCCCTTGAGGTTGAACGGGTAGTCCATGTTCAGGTGAATCCAGAATAAAGGCTCCTTGAAATCCATGAATACCTTGCGGTAAAATTCTTTATATTCCTCTTCGGTGCACTCATTGGGATGCTTATTCCAGAGCGGGGTAGTGTCATTGAGCGGGACAGGGCGCTTATTTATTTTATATTTTTCTGTACGGGGAGAAATTTCTACGGTCTCTTTCGTTCCGTCCTCATTTTCTTTTTCTTCTGTTTTCGCCTCTTCCACTACCGTTTCAACGATTTCATCCGTTTCTTTCAGATCATCTTTTTCGATGGTCTCATACTGGGGTTCTGCAGCCTCGTCCTCTAGATAGATTTCCACAGGCATAAATGCACAATATTTTTCAATGATTTCCCGCGCCCGGTATTCATTGGAAAACTCATAGCTGTCCTCGTTGAGATACAGGGTGATTTCAGTGCCCACTTCAGACTTCTGGCTGTCAGCCATCTCAAAGCTGGTGCCTTCCTCTGACTCCCAGTGCACCGCGGCGGCGCCGTCCTGCCAGGAGAGGGTATCAATGGCAACCCGGTCCGCTACCATAAAAGCGGAGTAGAACCCCAGGCCGAAATGCCCGATGATCTGGTCTTCATTTGTCTTGTCCTTGTATTTTTCCAGGAACGCCTGAGCGCCGGAAAAAGCGATCTGGTTGATGTACTCGTCCAACTCCTGCGCAGTCATCCCGATGCCGTTATCAATGAATTTAATGGTTTTATCTTTGGAATTCACAACGACACGGATCTTAAACTGATTGTCTTCAGGAATGGAATATTCCCCCATCATATCCAGCTTTTTCAGCTTTGTAATGGCGTCACAGCCATTGGAAATCAGCTCGCGCATAAAGATATCGTGATCAGAATAGAGCCACTTTTTGATGATCGGGAAAATATTTTCGCTGTTGATAGATAATGTACCTTGCTTCTGCATGGTTTCAACACTCCTTTGTTTTATCATTCTGCAAGGTATTTTAGCGCGGCGGGAGAGAAAAGTCAATAGAAAATTAGCACTCGTTATAAACGAGTGCTAATAATTTTATAAAAAAAGGATAAATCCCATATCAGGCTTCTTCCCAGGAAACGCCGCGTTCTTCCAGGAACCAGCGGACATAGCGGTCCCAGGCGGTATCCAGGCTTTTGTCCAGAGTAAATATTTTTAGAGAGGTGCCTGTGGTCAGCACCATCATATCATTGCGGTAAACCAGATTTAAAAACAGAGCGTCCACATCTTCCGGGGCTATGGAAGCGCCGGCTGATTCCAGAATGCTGCTCAGTTTTTCTGAAGGCAGCCGGAAAACGATTTTAAAAGAAAGCGGGAGCCGGCGCCCCTTTATCATCTGGAAACAAAGCGGCCGGAGCTGTTCCCAGGGAAGATATCCGTCCGCCGCCCATGCCGGCTGTTCCGCTCCGAAAAATTCCCTGTTGATCATTCCGTCGATCTGTATCGTCTGCGCGGTGGCAAAGCCGGCCTCAGAGACCAGGAAACGGTCCATCAGCTGTTCCATGAACAGCTGTTTTGTAAAGGTTTTTAAATCAGTAATTCTGCATGCGATCATATGTTTTTCTTTCCTCCACGTTCAGAAGCCTCTGAAAAGAGTATAATATAAATCTGAAAAAATAGAAAGGGGAACTTGAAGAATTGTCCCGGTTCATATAGAATAGAGTCTGAGCTTTTTCAGAATATGTTTGATAGGAGGAACAAAGGATGAATGAATCAGTGAGACAGCTGTTCCATACATTGACCGCGGCCACATCGCCTTTCCATATAGTACAGGAAGGGATCCGGCAGCTGGAGGAGGCTGGCTTTACCCAGCTGCATATGAATCAGGAATGGAGCCTGAATCCCGGAGACCGGCGCTATGTGAATGTGTATGGGACCACGCTTTTTGCGTTCAAGGTGAATCCGGGGGTGAATTTCCACCAGTCTTTCCGGATTGCGGCTGCCCATACGGACTGGCCCTGCCTGCGGATTAAAGCAAATCCGGATATGAAATCCGGAACCTACGCAAAATTGAATACAGAAGTTTACGGAGGCCCTATTTATAATACCTGGCTGGACCGCCCTTTATCGATAGCCGGAAGAGTGGCGCTGAAAGGAGAAGATGTTTTCCATCCCCAAATGCGTCTGATTGATTTTCAGCGCCCGCTTCTGACCTTGCCGAATCTGGCGATCCATATGAACCGGGAGGTAAATCAGGGAGCAGCGCTGAACCAGCAGATTGATCTTCTGCCGCTTATGGGGGTGTTCCCTGAAGAAAAGGAAGGGGCGGAAGAACTGAAGTTTGCCAGTGTGCTGGCAAAAGAACTGCAGGTTAAGCCAGAAGATATCCTGAGCTTTGATCTATATGTATACTGCTGCGAATCACCGGCGCTCTGCGGAGCGGATAAATCCATGATCTCCTCCCCGCGCCTGGATAATGTGACTTCCTGCCAGGCCTGCCTGAACGGCATCATCAATGGAGACAGGGCGGAAGGATACGATGTGATCGCTCTTTTTGATAATGAAGAGGTGGGATCTAAAACAAAGCAGGGCGCGGACTCCGTACAGCTGTCCTGGCTGCTGGAAAAGATTCTCTGCGGGATGGGAAGAGGCCGCTCCCAGTATCTCACAGCGGCAGCGGACAGCTTTCTGCTGTCCGTGGATGTGGCACATGCCGTCCATCCCAATCATATAGAAAAATGTGACCCTGTAAACCAGCTGACTCTGCGGGGAGAGGTTGCCGTGAAACTCTCCACGAATCAGAGGTATGCCACAGACGGGCAGGCGATTGCCATTATAGAGGGAATCTGCAGGAAAAATAATATTCCTTACGGGGAATTTACCAACCGTTCAGATATTCCCGGAGGGGGCACGCTGGGTTCACTGTCCTCCTCCTGGCTGCCTGTACTGGCGGCAGATATCGGGATTCCCATGCTGGCAATGCATTCGGCGCGGGAATTATGCGGCAGAGATTCTCAGCGTAATCTGAACCATCTTCTGGAAGCCTATTTTACAGAAACTTAATAATTAGAACGAAGAAACCTAGAAATCCCCCTTTTCAAATGCGTTAATTCATGCTATAGTATATGGTATTAAAAACCATGTATGTGGAGGAATTGGTTCATGAGTTATTTGATTATCGGGGACAGCTGTATGGATTTAACACCGGAGAAGAAGAAAGATCCGCATTTTCAGCTGATTCCATTGACATTGCAGGTAGAAGAGGAGCAGATTGTGGACGATGAGAGCTTTGACCAGCTTCGCTTTATCCGCCTGGTTGCCGCCAGCCCGGAATGTCCCAAGTCAGCCTGCCCTGCGCCGGAGGCTTTTCTCAACGCTTACCTCAGTACAGAAGCTGAGATGATTTTTGTCATAACCTTGTCAGAGCACCTCAGCGGAACATATAATTCAGCAATGGTAGCCAAACGCACGCTGGAGGAAGAACATAAGGGGTGCGGCAAACAGGTTGCCGTATTCAGTTCTGATTCCGCTTCCTGCGGAGAGGCGCTGCTGGGGTTTGAAATCCAGCGTCTGGCGGAAGCTGGCCTGTCTTTTGATGAGATTGTCAAAAGAGCGGCGGATTTCCGGGACAGAATGTCCACCTTTTTCGTGTTGGAGACGCTGGAATCTCTCCGGAAGAACGGGCGCCTCTCCGGAATCAAGGCTTTTTTTGCCAGCGCTTTGAATATCAAGCCCGTGATGGGAGCTGACCATGGCGTGATCATCAAGGTGGACCAGGCCAGAGGAATTAACAGGGCTCTTGTGCGGATGGTGGAAACGGTGGTGGGTTCTGTGCCTGATCAGGAGAACCGCACCCTGGGCATCGCTCACTGCAACTGCCCGGACCGCGCTGAATTTGTGAAAGAAGAATTTTTGAAAAGGGGCTCCTTCCGGGATGTTTATATTACGGAAACAGCCGGCGTATCCACTTTATATGCCAGCGACGGAGGCATTATTGTGGCCTGCTGATCCGTCCGAACAATCAGATTATTATATACCTGCTGCCTGTGAGATGCAAAGTCTTACGGCAGCAGGTTTTGTTTTGTCCCTTTCTGCTTGCAACCTTTCTGTTTCCTGCCATATCATAATTATATATCTGTTAAGGAGGTTGTATATGAGCCCATTTCTGGAAATGAAGCATATTTCTTTTTCATATCACGAAGAAACCGGGGAAACAAAGGCTCTTTCCGATATCAGCCTTGAAGCGGAGGAGGGGGAATTCATCGCGGTGGTAGGACCGTCCGGCTGCGGTAAATCCACGTTGCTTTCCCTGATCTGCGGGCTGCTGAAACCAGAGCAGGGGGAAATTCTGATCCAGGGAAAGCCGCTGGAAGAAAACAGTACCAACATTGGCTACATGCTGCAGAAGGACCATCTTTTTGAATGGCGCACAATTTTCAGCAATGTGACGCTGGGCCTGGAGATTCAGCATAAGCTGACGCCGCAGCGGAAGAATCAGGTGCGGGAAATGATGGAGACTTACGGGCTGGGGGAATTTGCGCAGGCCAGGCCCTCTCAGCTGTCCGGCGGGATGCGGCAGCGGGCCGCCCTGATCAGGACGCTGGCGCTGGAACCGGAAATGCTGCTTTTGGATGAACCCTTTTCAGCCCTGGATTACCAGACCAGGCTGCAGGTTTGCGATGATATTTATAAAATCATCCGGCAGGAAAAAAAGACTGCGATTCTGGTTACCCATGATCTGTCAGAAGCGATCAGCGTGGGCAACCGGATTTATGTGTTGTCCAGCCGTCCGGCTACAGTGGCGTCTGTGATTCCCATTACCTTTGCCGATCAGAACCTCACTCCTCTGGCCCGCCGGAACTCTCCGGAATTCTCCGGATATTTTAATCAGGTGTGGAAGGAGTTGGAAGATCATGCGTCATGAAATGACAGCGCAGGAGGAATATCTGCATCAGAGAAAGATGCGGAAAATACGGATTACCGTCCTGCGCCTTTTGCTTTTACTGCTGCTTCTGGGAGTTTGGGAGCTTACTGCGCGTCTGGGAATCCTGAACGACTTTATTTTCAGCAGCCCGTCCAGAATGGCGATGTGCCTGATGGACATGATGAAGGACGGCAGCATTCTGATGCACACCGGCATAACGCTGCTGGAAACCCTGGTCAGTTTTTTACTGGTGATGGTGCTGGGCGTGAGCTGCGCCATCGGCCTGTGGGCCAGCCCCATGGCGTCCGCCGTTTTGGAACCTTATCTGGTGATGCTCAACAGCCTGCCGAAATCTGCGCTGGCGCCGGTGCTGATCGTATGGCTGGGCGCAAATCCCACTACCATTATTGTGGCTGCTGTTTCCATTTCTGTATTCGGTTCTATGATGACATTGTATACCGGGTTCAGAAGTGCAGATCCGGATCTGATCAAGCTGATCTATACGCTGGGAGGGCACAAAACAGATGTGCTGAAACGGGTGCTGCTTCCAGGCAACATTCCGACGATCATCAGCAATATGAAGGTGAATATCGGACTGTGCCTGGTGGGCGTGATCATCGGAGAATTCCTTGCCGCTCAGGCCGGCCTGGGGTATCTGATCATTTATGGCAGCCAGGTATTCAAAATGGATTGGGTAATGCTCTCTATTGTGATTCTCTGTATTATGGCAATGGTTCTGTATCAGATCATACAAGTACTGGAAAAATGGTGCAAGAAGCGGTTTTAGCAGGAAAAATGGGAAAGAAAGTACCTGGAAGGTATTGACAATCCAGTGAAAGCAATATATACTCAAAAAAGTCATGGTATATTATTTACAGAGTATCCATGCAAATATTTTCTCTGACCCCCGGGAGGGTGAAAGGCCATACGGACAGCCGGGTCAACTGCCGAGAGGCGGCAGCCAGCCGCCATTATTGATTGAGTTAAAAGCTCAATTTTATAAGTTGGTTACTTTATAACCATTGTACGAGGTACAGACAACTTGTAAAAAATCAATAAGAGTAGTAAAAGTAAGTATTTGCTATATAGACTCTGGACAGATATGCCTGAAGGTGAAAACAGGTGAGATGAAATAGTCCTGGTTATGCTGACGGCAGGAAGGGACTTTCTCATTGAAAGATTGATGAAGCAAGCGGTGTACTGTATCGGTATGCCGCTTTTTTTGTTTCATAGGAAACGTAGTTTCCTATGAAACAAAACCCTCTGGGAGATCGCGCTGCGGCAGAAGAGAAACTCTGAAGGAGACATTGGGATGGCAGGAAAGCTAAAGCTCTATGGATTCAACAATTTAACAAAGGCGCTGAGCTTCAATATCTATGACGTCTGTTACGCGAAAACGGATCGGGAACAGCGGGATTATGTGAACTATATTGATGAGCAGTATAATTCGGAACGCCTGACAGGCATTCTGACTACGCTGACAGAT
Organism: Cuneatibacter caecimuris; assembly: GCF_004216775.1. GTDB lineage: Bacteria > Bacillota > Clostridia > Lachnospirales > Lachnospiraceae > Cuneatibacter > Cuneatibacter caecimuris. The sequence continues at coordinate 131,435 of NZ_SGXF01000006.1, read as the reverse complement.
ATGATCGGAGCAAGAGTTCTGAATATTTCCAGCCAGGATTACGAGCCTCAGGGAGCATCTGTGACAATCTTGATGGCGGAAGAGATGAAACTGCCGGCAGGGGATGCCCAGGTGGCCCATCTGGATAAAAGCCACGTGACGGTTCACACTTATCCGGAATATCATCCGGATACCAGCCTGGCTACCTTTCGGGTGGACATTGACGTGGCTACCTGCGGAGAAATCACGCCATTGTCTACACTGGATTATCTGATCAGGTCCTTTGATTCGGACATCATTACCATGGATTACCGGGTCAGGGGATTTACCAGAGATGTGGATGGAAAAAAGCTGTTTATGGATCACAGGATCACTTCGATCCAGGATTATATTGCTCCGGAGGTCCTGCGGGAATATGATGCGGTGGACATCAATGTCTATGAAGCAAATCTGTTTCATACCAGGATGATGCTGAAGGACATCAATCTGCAGAATTATCTGTTCCACATGGACGTACATGAGCTGCGTCCGGAGGTACGGCTGGAAATTATGAACAATCTGCGCCGGGAAATGATAGAAATATTCAGTGAACGGAATATTTATTGAAGAGAAGGAGACAGAAAAATGCCGGGAGACCAGAAGAGAGCGCCTGTCTATGAGGCGCTGCAGGCTTTTGAAAAAAAGAGGGTGGTTCCTTTTGACGTGCCGGGCCATAAAAGGGGCCGGGGGAATCCGGAACTGGCTGAGCTGCTGGGTGAAAAATGTGTCAGAATGGATGTGAATTCCATGAAACCTCTGGACAATCTGTGCCATCCCATTTCCGTAATCCGGGAAGCGGAAGAGCTGGCGGCGGAGGCGTTCGGCGCGGCCCATGCATTTCTGATGGTGGGCGGAACCACGTCGGCGGTACAGGCCATGGTCCTTTCTTCCGTAAAGCGGGGTGACAAAATCATCCTTCCCAGAAATGTTCACCGCAGCGTGATGGGAGCCCTTGTTTTGTGCGGAGCGGTTCCTGTTTATGTGGACCCGGACTGTCACGAACGCCTGGGAATCCCATTGGGAATGCGGGTGGAGGATGTGCGCAGAGCCATGGAAAGGAATCCGGAGGCCAGGGCTGTGCTGGTGAATAATCCTACTTATTATGGAATCTGCTCTGATCTAAGAGAAATCGTGAAACTGGCTCACGGCCACGGGATGCTCTGCCTGGCGGATGAAGCCCACGGCACTCATTTTTATTTTCATCCCGGGCTTCCGGTATCCGCCATGGAGGCAGGAGCGGATATGGCGGCGGTATCCATGCACAAGTCAGGGGGCAGCCTGACCCAGAGCTCTTTGCTCCTGACAGGACCGGCAGTCTCAGAAGGACAGGTACGGCAGATGATTAATCTGACCCAGACCACCAGCGGTTCATACCTTTTGCTGTCCAGCCTGGATATTTCAAGAAGAAACCTGGCTTTGCGGGGAGAACGGGCATTTGGGCGGGTCATCCAGATGGCGGAATACGCCAGAGAAGAAATCAACCGGATCGGAGGATACTATGCTTTTTCCAGGGAACTGGTCAACGGCGGCAGCGTCTATGATTTTGATGTGACGAAGCTGTCCGTCAACACATTGGAGACAGGGCTGGCAGGCATTGAAGTTTACGACCTGCTGCGGGATGAATACGATATTCAGATAGAATTCGGGGATTTGGGAAATATCCTGGCCTATTTATCCATCGGCGACAGGCCAAGAGAGATCGAACGGCTGGTCAGCGCGCTTTCTGAGGTGAAGCGCCGGTTTCAGAAGGACCAGGCAGGAATGCTGTGCCAGGAGTACATAGAGCCCCAGGTGGTGATTTCGCCTCAGGAGGCGTTTTACGGGGAAAAAGAGTCGGTGCCGCTGGACGCCGCCCTTGGGAGGGTGTGTACGGAATTTGTAATGTGCTATCCTCCGGGAATCCCTATACTGGCTCCGGGAGAGCTGGTTACGGAGGAAGTGCTCCGCTACATCCATTATGCAAGAGAAAAAGGCTGCAGCATGACAGGGCCGGAAGACCCCGGCATCAATCGGCTGAATGTTTGGAAAGGAGAGAGGTGAGCGGATGGAATTTTGGTTTTCTGAGTTTCATACACCAAATGTTAAGCTGTCCATCCGGGTGGACCGTCAGCTGTTTTCCGGCAGGAGCGAATTCCAGAAAATCGACGTGTTCGAGTCTCCGGAGTTCGGGCGCTTTCTGGTCCTGGACGGCTATATGATGCTGACGGAAAAGGATGAGTTCATTTATCATGAAATGATCACCCATGTGCCGATGGCAGTGCATCCCGAAGTAAAACAGGTGCTGGTGATCGGCGCAGGGGACGGCGGAGTGGTGCGGGAGCTGGCCAGATATCCGGAAATCCGCCATATCGACCTGGTGGAAATTGATCAGCTGGTGGTGGAGGTGTGCAAGACGTATCTGCCTCAGACTGCCTGCCGCTTTGACGATCCCCGTCTGACAATCCGTTATGAGGACGGCCTGAAATACATACGGTCCTGTGAGAATCAGTATGATTTGATCATTGTGGATTCCACCGACCCTTTCGGGCCGGGAGAAGGGCTGTTCACCAGGGAATTTTACGGCAACTGTTATAAAGCCCTGCGGGAAGACGGAATTCTGGTGAACCAGCATGAGAGCCCATTCTACAGCGGCGACGCATCAGCCTGCCAGAGGGCCCATAAAAATATTGTGGAGTCCTTTCCTGTCAGCCGGGTGTATCAGGCGCACATTCCGACCTATCCTTCGGGACACTGGCTGTTCGGATTTGCGTCGAAGAAGTATCATCCTCTGAGAAACCTGGATGAGGTGCGCTGGAATATGCGCGGCCTCAGCTGCCGTTACTATACCACCACCCTGCATAAGGGCGCGTTTTACATACCTGCATATGTGGAGGAGCTGCTGAAAGATGTTGAATAAGAATATTGAAACATTTATGATGTGCGATGCGGAATACAGCGAAGCAGAGGTGATCCTGTTCGGCGCGCCTTTTGATTCCACCACTTCCTACCGTCCCGGCGCCAGATTCGGGAGCGGAACGATCCGCAGAGAATCCTACGGCATTGAAAGTTACAGCCCTTATCAGGACAGGGATCTGGCGGATATCGCTGTGATGGACAGCGGGGATATTGAGCTGTGTATCGGGAATACGAATAAAGCGCTGGAGCAGATCGAGGAACGGACTTCCAGGATTTTAGAGGATAAAAAGCTGCCCTTTATGCTGGGAGGAGAACATCTGGTGACCCTTGGCGCTTTCCGGGCGGTACAAAAGCAGTTTCCGGAGGTTTTTGTGATCCATTTTGACGCTCATGCGGACCTGCGGGAAGATTACCTGGGAGTGAAACTGTCCCATGCCTGTGTGCTGAGGCGGTGCTGGGAACTGATAGGGGACGGAAGAATCCACCAATTTGGAATACGCTCCGGCGACCGGGAGGAATTTCTGTGGGGCAAAGACCATGTGGAAACGCGCAAGTTTGATTTTCAGGGTTTGGATCAGACCCTGGAGAAACTGGCCGGCAAGCCGGTCTATCTGACCGTGGATCTGGACGTGCTGGACCCCGGCGTGTTTCCGGGAACAGGAACGCCCGAGCCGGGAGGAGTCAGCTTTTTGGAGCTTCAGCGGGCTGTCACGGCAGTCTGCCGGGAAGCTGCTGTGGTGGGCTGTGATGTGAATGAACTCAGCCCTCATTACGATCCCAGCGGGATTTCCGCTGCCGCAGCCTGCAAAATTGTCAGGGAAATGCTGCTGGCCTTGCAGTTATAATACAGAGCATTTGATAAAACAGACAAAAATACAAACAAGATAAAGGTATGAATGGAGGAAAAATGATGAGCAGAGTATTGGTAATCGGCTGCGGGGGCGTGGCCAATGTGGCTATCCGGAAGTGCTGCCAGAACAGCCAGGTGTTTCAGGAGATCTGTATTGCCAGCCGCACAAGGGAAAAATGCGACGCGCTGAAAAAGGCGCTGGAAGGAAAAACTTCAGCGGTGATCACCACTGAACAGGTGGACGCGGATCAAGTGGACCAGCTGGTTGCACTGATTCAGAAAGTAAAACCGGATCTGGTGATGAATATCGCGCTGCCTTATCAGGATCTGACGGTCATGGATGCCTGCCTGGAATGCGGCGTGAACTATATGGATACCGCCAATTACGAGCCGGAAGACATTCAGGAGCCGTCCTGGCGCGCGGTATACGAAAAACGGTGTAAAGAAGAGGGATTTTCCGCATATTTCGATTATTCCTGGCAGTGGGCTTATCAGGAGAAGTTCCGGGAAAAGGGCCTGACCGCGCTGCTTGGCTCCGGGTTTGATCCCGGGGTGACCCAGGCATTCTGTGCTTATGCCCAGAAACATCTGTTTGATGAAATCGAAACTATCGATATTCTGGACTGCAACGGCGGCGACCACGGGTATCCCTTTGCTACCAACTTCAATCCTGAGATCAACCTTCGGGAGGTATCCGCCCCCGGGTCCTACTGGGAAAACGGACGCTGGGTGGAGATTCCAGCCATGAGCATCAAGAGAGAGTATGAGTTTGATCAGGTGGGCAAGAAGGACATGTATCTGCTGCATCATGAAGAAATTGAATCTCTGGCGAAAAATATTCCCGGTGTGAAGCGCATCCGCTTTTTCATGACCTTTGGCCAGAGCTATCTGACCCATATGAAATGTCTGGAAAATGTGGGTATGCTGTCCACGGAGCCTGTGGAATACGAAGGCCGGCAGATCGTGCCCATCCAGTTTTTAAAGGCCTTGCTGCCGGACCCTGCCACGCTGGGGCCCAGGACTGTGGGAAAGACTAATATCGGCTGTATCTTTACCGGTAAAAAGGATGGGAAAGAGAAGACCGCTTATATCTATAATATCTGCGATCACCAGGAATGTTACCGGGAGGTAGGCTCCCAGGCGATTTCCTATACAACCGGGGTACCGGCGATGATTGGGGCCATGATGCTGCTCACCGGAAAATGGAAACAGCCGGGGGTCTATACGGTAGAAGAATTCGACCCGGACCCCTATATGGAAGCGCTGAATCAGTGGGGACTTCCCTGGGTGGTCAGCGAAAATCCTGTTTTGGTGGAGTAATGCCATGGAAGGACTGGAATTGAGGACGCCGTATTTCCTGGTGGACGAACGCCTTCTTCAGAAAAACCTGGAGCTGCTGCGGCAGGTGGCGGATGAGGCGGGCTGTAAAATCCTGCTGGCCCAGAAAGCCTTTTCCATGTTCGCCTGCTATCCGCAGATCCGCCGTTATCTGGACGGGACCACGGCCAGCGGCCTGCACGAGGCCAGGCTGGGGCGGGAAGAATTCGGCGGAGAGACCCATGTGTTTTCTCCTGCCTACCGGGAGGACGAATTTGAAGAGCTGCTGAGCCTTGCGGATCATTTTGTATTTAATTCTCCCGGACAGGTAAGAAAATTCGGCCTCCGGGCGAAAGAAGCGGGCAAATCCACAGGGCTGCGGGTGAACCCGGAATGCTCCACCCAGGAGGGGCACCAAATATACGACCCCTGCGCTCCCGGTTCCCGGCTGGGAACTACTCTGGCGCAGTTTGATCCTGAACTCCTTCCTTTGCTGGACGGCCTGCATTTTCACACCCTGTGCGAACAGGATTCGGACGCTCTGGAAGTGACAGCCGCCGCCTTTGAGGAAAAGTTCAGCCCATGGCTGAAAGGATTGAAATGGCTGAATCTGGGCGGCGGCCACCATATCACCAGACCCGGTTATGATGTGGAACGGCTGGTGAGAGTGATCCGCCGTCTGAGAGAATCCTATGGGGCGGAAATCTATCTGGAGCCGGGAGAAGCAGTGGTGCTCAATGCAGGATTTCTGGTGACCAGCGTGCTGGAAACCCTTCATAACGGGGTGGAGATCGCCATTTTGGATGCTTCCGCGGCCTGCCATATGCCGGATGTGCTGGAAATGCCCTACCGACCGCCTCTGGCAGGGGCGGTCGGGCCAGGAGAGAAGCCTTTTACCTACCGGCTGGCAGGCCCCACCTGCCTGGCGGGGGATGTGATCGGGGATTATTCCTTTGACAGGCCGCTGGCAGAGGGCAGCCGACTGGTTTTTGAGGATATGGCGCTGTATACCATGGTGAAGACGAATACCTTTAATGGAATGCGGCTGCCTGATATCGTGCTGCGGAAGATGGACGGACAGGTGGAAGTGGTTAAATCCTTTGGATATGAGACGTTTAAAGAGAGGCTGTCTTAACACACTGCATGATAAGGAATTCTGTCATTGAGATAGGGCGCGAGCGGTTTATCCGTTTGCGCCCTTTTGGTCAGCCACAATAAAGCACCGGTGGAACCTGCAGTAATCAGGCTGCCATCCGCTACGGAGGGCTTATTGAATCAAAAAAAGCTCCCGGCCGGACTTGAACCGGCGACCCACGCATTACGAATGCGTTGCTCTACCAACTGAGCCACGGAAGCTTGTGCCTGACGGCAACAAAATATATTATACATAATTTTGGGAAAAATGCAACCACTTTTTAAAAGATTTTATTCATGAAAATTCTTGAAATTCTGAAAGAAATCGTTTATGATAAATACAGAGCGTGCAACTGGCGGAAACAGTGGGAGACCACAGGGGAGCACGCGGATTATCTGAGCCGTCCGCCTGGGCACCTGAAGCATGCAGCAGGGTATCCAGGCGTTTTTTGATACATAGGAAACTGTGTTTCCTATGTATCAAAACCCTCCGGGGGATCGCACTGCGGCATGAGGAATCACGTCGCTAAAGCGACACGCCGCAGGCGGGGAATCCCGCGAGCGGGATTCTTTTTCATTTCATATTATAAAATAATTTGAAACGGATTGCGCTTCCCTGGGCATCAGGAAACACACATAGGAGGAAGAAAAGATGAAAATGGTATCATTACAGGAAGAATTGAAGAGCAATTCTTATCCCGGCAGAGGAATCATCATCGGACGATCTGCAAACGGTACAAAAGCTGTGACCGCGTATTTCATCATGGGAAGAAGCGAGAACAGCAGAAACCGGGTGTTTGTGAAGGACGGAGAAGGAATCAGGACAGAAGCCTTTGACCCCTCTAAACTGGTGGATCCCAGCCTGATCATCTATGCTCCGGTACGGGTGCTGGGAAATAAGACTATCGTTACCAATGGGGACCAGACTGATACAATTTACAGCGGCATGGATCATCAACTGACTTTTGAGCAGTCCCTGCGCAGCAGGGAGTTTGAACCGGACGGTCCGAACTTTACCCCCAGAATTTCAGGAGTGATGCACATAGCAAACGGCGCATATAATTATGCCATGTCTATTTTAAAGAGCAATAACGGCAATCCGGACGCCTGCAGCCGTTATACCTTCGCCTATGAAAATCCTGTTCCGGGAGAAGGGCGTTTTATCCATACTTACATGCACGATGGGGCTCCGCTGCCAAGCTTTGAGGGGGAGCCTAAACTGGTGGGCATCCCGGACGATATGCCGGCGTTTACAGAAATGCTCTGGAACAGCCTGAACGAGTCAAATAAAGTATCTCTGTTTGTACGATATATTGATATCGCTACCGGAGCATACGAGACAAGGATTATTAATAAACATGAAATGCAGGAGGGAACAGACAGATGAAAGAACTGGCGCTGAAATATGGATGCAACCCGAATCAGAAACCTTCCAGAATTTATATGGCGGACGGGTCAGAACTGCCGATCACTGTACTGTCCGGCAACCCGGGCTACATTAACTTCCTGGACGCCTTTAACGGATGGCAGCTGGTGAAGGAGCTGAAAGAATCCACCGGGCTTCCGGCTGCCGCATCCTTTAAGCATGTCTCTCCCGCGGGAGCGGCTGTGGGCCTGCCGCTGACAGATACTCTTGCTAAAATCTACTGGGTGGACGACATGGGCGGGCTTTCTCCGCTGGCATGCGCCTATGCCCGTGCAAGAGGAGCGGACAGAATGTCTTCTTTCGGTGATTTTATCGCCCTGTCTGACGTGTGCGACGTGGATACGGCCAGGATCATCAAGCGTGAGGTTTCTGACGGCGTCATCGCCCCTGGCTATGAACCGGAGGCGCTGGAAATTCTAAAGTCCAAAAAGAACGGAAAGTATAACGTGATCCAGATCGACCCGGAATACTGTCCGGAGCAGCTGGAGCGCAAGCAGGTGTTCGGCATCACCTTTGAGCAGGGCAGAAATGAACTGCCCATCAACAATGACCTGCTGTCCAATGTGGTGACTGAGAATAAAAATATTCCGGATTCCGCTAAAACAGACCTGCTGATTTCCCTGATCACGCTGAAATACACCCAGTCCAACTCCGTATGCTACGTGAAAGACGGCCAGGCTATCGGAATCGGCGCGGGCCAGCAGTCCAGAGTGCACTGTACCAGGCTGGCGGGCAGCAAGGCGGACAACTGGTTCCTGCGCCAGGCTCCTCAGGTGCTGAACCTGCAGTTCGTGGATCACATCAAACGGGCGGACAGGGATAACGCCATAGACGTTTATATCGGCGAGGAATATATGGATGTGCTGGCTGACGGCGTATGGGAAAATACTTTCAAAGTAAAGCCTCCCGTATTCACGCGGGAAGAAAAACGCGCATGGCTGGACCGGATGCAGGGAGTGGCACTGGGTTCCGACGCTTTCTTCCCATTCGGAGACAATATCGAGAGAGCGCATAAAAGCGGCGTGAGCTATATCGCCCAGCCCGGCGGTTCCGTCAGGGACGACAATGTGATTGAAGCCTGCAATAAATATCAGATCGCGATGGCGTTTACAGGAATCCGTCTGTTCCACCATTGAGGTTTGACAAAGAACAGGCAGGGGTGTATAATAGCTGAAATACAAATTTCTGTATGGTCAGCAAGAAAAGGAGGTATTCTAATGGATTTTTTTAACAAACTCGGGGAACAGCTGAGCACCGCAGGCAAGACTGTGGCCGGCAAGGCGAAAGACGTAGCAGAACTGGCAAAACAGAACTCCAGAATCAGCGATAACGAAAGAAGGATGGAAGATGCTTTCAGAGAGATCGGCAGAGCATATTACGCGTCCTGTGAGAGCGCTCCGGAGGGGTATGAGGGATTCTTTCAGGAAGTAGTGGAGGCAAAGGCTGAGATCGAGGCTGCAAAAGCCGAAATTCAGAAGATCAAAGGCGTACGGACCTGCCCGAATTGCGGCGCAGAGGTTCAGGAAGGAAATCTCTTCTGCGGAAACTGCGGCGCGAAGGTGGAGATCGTGGAGCCCGCACAGCCTGAGGAAGAGGTTCAGGAAGAAAATAAAAAGAGAGTCTGCCCGGATTGCGGAAGTGAAGTGGAAGGCGGCCAGTCTTTCTGCAGCAAGTGCGGAAAGAAGATGGACGAGTAAGGAATTCCTTACAAAACGGCAGAATTCAGAGACATCAGGAGGAAAGAAGAAATATGGAGAAGAAATTGCGCGTTGGTATCCTGGGCGGTACCGGTATGGTAGGCCAGAGATTTATTTCCCTGTTGGAGAATCATCCCTGGTTTGAAGTGGCTGCGATTGCGGCGAGCCCCCGTTCCGCGGGAAAGACGTATGAGGATGCAGTGGGAGACCGCTGGAAAATGACCACGCCCATGCCGGAAGCTGTCAGGAAAATGACTGTGCTGAATGTAAATGATGTGGAGCACGTTGCTTCCCAGGTGGATTTTGTATTCAGCGCAGTGGATATGACAAAAGAGGAAATCAAGGCGATTGAAGAAGCCTATGCGAAGGCTGAGACTCCTGTGGTTTCCAACAACAGCGCGCACCGCTGGACTCCTGATGTTCCGATGGTTGTGCCGGAGCTGAATCCGGAGCATATTGAGGTGATCCCTTTCCAGAAGAAACGCCTGGGCACTGAGAGAGGCTTTATCGCGGTAAAGCCCAACTGTTCCATCCAGAGCTATACGCCCGCCCTTCACGCGCTGCGTGAGTTCGGCCCCAAGGTGGTGGTGGCCACTACCTACCAGGCGATCTCCGGCGCGGGAAAAACATTTAAAGACTGGCCGGAGATGCTTGATAATATCATTCCCTATATCGGCGGCGAAGAAGAGAAGAGCGAACAGGAGCCCTTGCGCATCTGGGGTAAGATCGAAGACGGCGTGATCAAAAAAGCCGAAGGCCCGGTGATTACCACGCAGTGTATCCGCGTTCCCGTTTCCGACGGACATACGGCGGCAGTATTTGTTTCTTTTGAAAAGAAGCCCACGAAAGAGCAGATCCTGGAAAAATGGAATTCTTTCCGCGGTGTTCCCCAGGAACTGAATCTGCCCAGCGCACCGAAGCAGTTCATCCGCTATATGGAAGAGGATAACAGGCCTCAGGCCCGTCTGGACAGGGATTATGAAAACGGCATGGGCGTTTCCCTTGGACGCCTCAGAGAAGATACGGTTTATGATTACAAATTTGTCGGCCTTTCCCACAATACGCTGCGCGGCGCGGCCGGCGGAGCGGTGCTGACGGCGGAGCTGCTGACGGCGAAGGGATATATTCAGGCAAAAGAATAAAGAGTCCGGCTCGCCGGACTCGCGCGCCGAAGCGCGGTCGCTTTAGCGGCCATATTTCCTCGGCGCGCAGTGTGATCCCCCGGAGGGATTTGCCGTATAGGGAACGCAGTTTCTTATACGGCAAAAACATGATGAGCAGGGGTGCTGCTGTGAGCGCGGGCAAGATCAGACGCAGATCAGACAGCACCCTGTTTGCGTATACAAAAGGAGCAGAAATGGAACAGACAATTTTCGGTACTACCAGGGCCGGGGAAACGGCTCATCTGTATACACTTTCCAATCATAGAGGAATGAAAGCAGTGGTTTCTGATTTCGGCGCCGTGCTGGTGCAGCTCTGGGTTCCGGACAGAGACGGGAATGCGGCGGACGTTGTTCTGGGATACGAAACGCTGTCGCAGTATGAAATCAATGATCCGGGATTCGGCGCCACCATCGGCCGCCACGCCAACCGGATCGGCGGAGCGGCTTTTGTTCTGAATGGGAAAACAATTCATTTGGAGAAAAATGACGGAGAGAACAACCTGCACAGCGGACAGGGCAGCTATCACAGGAGGCTGTGGCAGGCAGAAGAAGTCTGCTGTCCGGAAGGGGAGAGCGTCCGTTTTTCTCTGTACAGCCCTGACGGAGATCAGGGTTTTCCCGGAAACCTTCAGATTTCTCTTCAGTATGTGCTCACGGAAGAGAATGAACTAAAACTGATTTACCGGGGACAGTCTGACGCAGATACGGTGCTGAATCTGACGAACCACAGCTATTTCAATCTGGCGGGCCAGGGGTCTGTGCTGGAACAGCTGGCCTGGATTGACGCGGACTTTTATACCCGGGCGGATGCAAAATCCATTCCAACAGGAGAAATCCTTCCGGTGGAGAAAACGCCTATGGATTTCAGGGATTGGAAAAAGATCGGCGCGGAGATCGGCGCCGATTATGAGGCGCTGAATTACGGCCAGGGCTACGATCATAACTATGTGCTGAATACAGGCGGAAAACTGGCTCTGGCGGCAAAATTGTGGGACCCGGAGAGCCGGAGGGTCATGGAGGTCTATACGGACAGACCGGGCATGCAGCTGTATTCCGCGAATTTCCTGGACGGGACAGAAAACGGCAAAGGCGGCCTGCCGCTCATCAGACGCGGCGGAATCTGCTTTGAAACACAGTATTATCCTGACAGCGTTCATCACGAAAACTTTCCTTCCTGTGTTCTGAAAGCTGGTGAAGTCTTTGAAAGCGCCACAATATTCCGGTTTTCTTCCAAAGGAACATATGATTTTGATACCGTACATTCCCGTAAAGGAACGGGTGCGGAAAAATGGTCGCCGGTGGAGCGCCAGGATCTGGAAGGCGTGGTTCCTTTCTCTATTGCGGATATGGAATTTCCCAGCGCTCCCCAGATCTCTGAAAAACTGCGGGCGCTGGCGGATACCGGCATCTGGGGCTATACCTGCGTGACGGACCGGTTTAGAGAATCCGTCTGCACATGGATGGCCCGCCGCCATCATTATCAGGTACAGCCGGAATGGATTGTCAATACATACGGGGTGGTGCCGGCGTTTTATACCGCGGTCCGGGCTTTGACAGGACCGGGAGACGGCGTGCTGATCCAGACGCCGGCCTACCCTCCGTTTTACGGGGCGGTCCGGGATTCCGGGAGGAAACTGGTGGAGAATCCTCTGAAGCTGGAAGAAGGCGTTTACAGGATTGATTTTGATGACTTGGAACAGAAATGCGCGGAAGCGAAACTGATGATTTTCTGTAACCCCCATAACCCCACAGGACGGGTGTGGTCTGAAGAAGAGCTGCGCAGGGTGGGAGAGATCTGCCGGAAGCACGGCGTGGTGATTTTCTCCGATGAAATCCATTCCGATCTGATCATGCGCCCAAACCGCCACCACACCTTTGCCTCTCTGGACGCGGAACTGGAACAGATGATCCTCACCGGTTTTTCCGCCAGCAAAACCTTTTCCCTGGCAGGTCTGATCTGCTCCAGCATTTTGATTCCCAACCCGTCTCTGCGGGAAAAATTTGAAGGTCAGATGGAGCGGGAAGGCGTGATGTTCAACAATGTGTTCGGGCAGACCGCCACCCAGACTGCTTTTGAAGAAGGGGAAGAATGGCTGGAAGAGCTGCTGCCTTATATTTGGGAGAATTATTTGTTTGTGAAACGCTGGTTTGCCGCTCATTTTCCCCAGATCCATGTATTCCCCATGGAAGGGACTTATCTGTTGTGGGCGGATTTCTCAGGCCTTGGCTTGAACCAGGAGGAGTTGGAGCAGTTCCTGCAGAAAGAGGCAAAGTTGTATCTGGATGAAGGCTATATCTTTGGACCGGCGGGAAGCCGTTATGAACGCATCAATCTGGCCTGTCCCAGAACATGCCTGGAAGAAGGGCTGGGCCGCCTGCTGGACGCCTGGAACCAGCGTCAGGTGATCCATGGGTAAAAGCTTATATATAGCGGAAAAACCCAGCGTTGCCCAGGAATTTGCTAAAGCGCTGAAGATCAGCGGCAGCCGCAGGGACGGCTATCTGGAGTCAGAGGATTCGGTGGTGACCTGGTGCGTGGGCCATCTGGTGACCATGAGCTATCCGGAAAGATATGACCCTTCTCTGAAAAGGTGGAATTCAGATATGCTGCCTTTTCTTCCCCAGGAGTGGAAATATGAAATTATTGACAGCGTCAGAAAACAGTTTGACACTGTCAGCGCTTTGCTGAACCGCCCGGACGTGGACACGATCTATGTCTGCACCGACTCCGGGCGGGAAGGAGAATATATCTACCGTCTGGTAGAACAGATGGCCGGAGTAACAGGAAAACAGCGAAAAAGAGTCTGGATTGATTCTCAGACGGAGGAAGAAATCCGGCGGGGCATCGCGGAGGCAAAGGATCTCTCTGCCTATGATAACCTCAGCGCTTCCGCCTATCTGCGGGCGAAAGAGGATTACCTGATGGGAATCAATTTTTCCAGGATCCTGACTCTGAAGTTTGGGCCGCCTATTTCCAGTTTTATGCACACTCGTTTTACCGTGCTGTCCGTAGGCCGTGTGATGACCTGCGTGCTGGGCATGGTGGTACGCAGAGAGCGGGAAATCCGGCATTTTGTAAAAACGCCTTTTTTCCGGGTGCTGGGGGATTTTCAGCTGCTGGAGCACCATTTTGAGGGGGAATGGAGGGCCGTACCCGGTTCATTCTACGAGAACTCCCCTCTGCTCTACAAAGAAAACGGTTTCCGGAAAAAAGAGGATGCACAGCGGCTGATACAGGCGCTGTCAGCAGTTTCTCCGCTGACCGCTTCTGTGGAAAAAATAGAGCGGAAACGGGAGACAAAAAACCCGCCGCTGCTCTTTAATCTGGCGGAGCTTCAGAATGAATGTTCAAGACGTTTTAAAATCAGCCCGGATGAGACGCTGAGGATCACTCAGGAACTTTATGAAAAAAAGCTGGTGACTTATCCCAGAACAGACGCCAGAGTGCTCTCCACAGCAGTCTGTAAAGAAATCGGAAAAAATATCAGCGGCCTGCAGGGGTTTCAGCCCCTGGCCGGATTTGCGCAGGAAATCCTGGCGGACGAGGCCTGGAAAAAGATCGCCAAAACCCGATACTGCAATGACAAACAGATCACGGACCACTATGCCATCATTCCCACAGGGCAGGGATTCGGCGCACTGCGCAGCCTGGCCCCGGCGGGCCTTCATGTCTATGAGGTCATTGCCCGGCGTTTTTTAAGCATTTTTTATCCGCCGGCCATTTATCAGAAGTATCAGCTGGATCTGTCCATGCCCGGTCATTTTCCGGGAAAAGAGACCCAGGAAGAGCGGAGGGAACATTTTTTTGCCAGCTTCCGCGTGATGCTGGAAGAAGGATATCTGAAGGTGGCAGGCGTTTCACAGATGAAATCTTCTGGAAAGGAAGATAAGGGAGAAGATGCGGAACAGGATGTCAAAAACGACCCGGTTTTTCTGGAGAACTTGAAGAAGCTGAAAAAGGGGGACATGATCCCTGCTAACAGGCTGGAGATCAAAGAAGGGGAAACTTCCCCTCCCAAACGCTATACTTCCGGCTCTCTGATCCTGGCGATGGAAAATGCGGGGCAGCTTATTGAGGATGAAGATCTGCGGGCCCAGATGAAAGGAAGCGGTATCGGGACCAGCGCCACCCGGGCGGAGATCCTGAAAAAGCTGGTTACCATTAAATATCTTGGGCTCAACGGCAAGACCCAGATCGTGACGCCTACCTTGCTGGGAGAAATTATTCACGACGTGGTGGACGCCTCCATGCGGCAGCTGCTGAACCCTGAGCTGACTGCCAGCTGGGAAAAAGGACTGACCTATGTGGCGGAAGGGACAATTACGCCGGAAGAATACATGCAGAAGCTGGAACGTTTTGTGACGCTGCGCACCAATGGGGTGAAGCAGATAAGAGGCGTATCCGGCATCCGGTCCAGATTTGAGGAAATCGCGCCCTATTATGGGAGAAAGAACAATGAAACAGGACAAAGAACTGGAAAAACTGACCAGAGAAGCGCAGAAAAACGTGCGGTCAGAGCAAAAACAGGAAAAGATATCCGCCAGAGCGGCCCGGAAAGAAGAAAAAGCAGCGGAAAAAGCGGCGAGAGCCTTTCATAAAAAACAGCAGGAAGCCGCTTCTCTTGCCATGCGCGCCTGGATTTCTGGCGAAAACACATTCGGGAAAAAGCCTGCTGCCCTGGAATGCGCCGGTGAGTTTGACGTGCTGAACCTGCACTATTATTATTTCCGCTTTCGGCTGAGCCTGAGAGGAAAATGGCTGCTGGCTGTGTGCGGCGGATATGAAAAAAATTCTCTGACCCACTGCGGACATATCTTCAGCGAGGGCAAGCCCTTTGATGAACGCACCGCCAAGGGGCAGGCGCTGGCCCTGGTAGGGATCATCCGGCACTTCCGGGCGCAGCAGGAGCAGGAGGATTTCCAGGACGGCATTATAGAAGGAAGCTTATTGATTCAGAAAAAAGATTCATAATTCAGAGATCCCCTGTATATACTGTATCAGTATTAATGGAAGGGGATCTTTTTATGGAATCATTTCATGTGTATCAGGATATACAAGCCCGTACCGGGGGGGACATCTATATTGGAGTGGTAGGCCCGGTCCGCACCGGAAAATCCACTTTTATCAAACGGTTCATGGATCTTCTGGTGCTGCCGGGCATTGAAGATGTACATAGCAGGGAGCAGGCTAAAGATGAGCTCCCCCAGTCGGCCGCCGGAAGAACTATCATGACCACCGAACCCAAATTCATTCCAAAGGACGCTGCAAAGCTTTCTCTGGGAGATGGGGTGGAGGTGAATGTGCGCCTGATCGACTGTGTGGGCTTTATGGTGGACGGCGCGGTAGGCCATGAGGAGGACAATGAGGAACGGATGGTGAAAACCCCCTGGTCTGATCAGGAAATACCGTTCACGCAGGCTGCGGAGATCGGCACCAGGAAAGTGATCACAGATCATTCCACCATCGGCATCGCAGTGACTACAGATGGGTCCATCAGCGACATCCCCAGAGATGCCTATGTGCCGGCGGAAGAACGGACGGTTCAGGAACTGAAACAGATCGGAAAGCCATTTATTCTGCTGCTGAACTGCGTGAAGCCTTATTCTCCGGAGACCAGACAGCTGGCCGGCCAGCTGGAGGAAAAATACGGCGTCCATGTGCTGCCGGTCAACTGTGAGCAGCTGCGCAGCGAGGACCTGCTTCAGATCATGGGAATGGTGCTGGAAGAATTTCCGGTGACAGAGCTTGATTTTGAAATCCCCAAATGGGTGGAAATCCTGCCCGCCACCCACTGGCTGAAATCCCATGTAATTGAGCTGGCAAAGCAGATGCTGTCCCAGGTAGCTTCTATGAAAGACCTGCGGGAAGAACTGGAATATCCGGAGAGCCAGCATGTGAAGCGGATGAAAATCGAGAAAAAGAACCTGGCGGACGGGACAGTCTCCATTTCAGTGCAGGTGGAGGGCAGCTATTATTATCAGATCATCAGCGAATACACAGGAATTTCCATCACCGGAGAATATCAGCTGATGAAAACGCTGCTGGCTATGGCCGGCCAGCGTCAGGAATACGAAAAGGTGCGTTCCGCTCTGGATGCGGTGCGGCAGAAGGGATATGGCGTGGTGACGCCGGACCGTTCGGAAATCTTGCTGGATGATCCGGAACTGATCCGCCATGGCAATAAATTCGGCGTGAAAATGAAAGCCCAGGCTCCGTCCATCCACCTGATCCAGTCCTATATTGAAACCGAAATCGCTCCCATCGTGGGCAGCGAGGAACAGGCGAAAGACCTGATCTCCTATATTAAGAGCGCGGCTCAGGAGAGCCAGGACGGTATCTGGGACACGAATATTTTCGGCAAATCCATAGAACAGATTGTGGACGACGGCATTCATACCAAGATCAATCAGATGACAGATTCCTGCCAGCAGAAGCTTCAGGACGCTTTGCAGAAGATTATCAATGACAGCAACGGCGGCGTCATCTGCATCATTATCTGAAATTTGTTTCCTTCTATTGAAATCGCCCTTCATTCCCTCTATAATGGTTGTCATACACTGCCATTACAGTGGGAATGAAGGGCGATTTTATATGAGATTTATTTCAGCCCCCCAGGAGGGACAAAAAGAGCCGCAGATCTGCTGATGCGTCTATTGGGAGGAGAAAAAAGAATCAACTGTGGTAAGAATTGACAGACAACGCCGGAAATGTTAGGATGATATGGTAATCAATGAATGAGATGGAGGTATTTGCGTTGAGCAGTGCGGTATATGAAAAGTTGCAGAAGGCATACCAGAGCATACAGAAGAAGATTCCCTTTGTACCAAGGACAGCTTTGATTCTGGGGTCAGGGCTTGGGAATTTTGCAGAACGGTTTGATCAGGAAGCGGTGATTGATTATCACCAGATAGAGGGATTTCCTGTTTCCACTGTGGAAGGGCACAAGGGGAGGTTCATTTTTTCCCATATCGGGGGAGTGCCTGTGGTGATGATGCAGGGAAGGGTTCACTACTATGAGGGCTATGATATGAATGAAGTGGTGATGCCTGTGCGCCTGATGAAGCTGATGGGCGCAGAAAAGCTGTTTCTGACCAACGCGGCCGGAGGACTGAATCCTGATTTTGCGGCCGGAGACTTTATGATAATCACAGATCAGATTTCCTGCTTTGTACCCAGCCCGCTGATCGGAGCCAATGTCAATGAGCTGGGGACGCGTTTCCCTGATATGAGCCATATCTATGACCCGGAACTTCAGAAAATTCTCCGGGAAGAAGCGGACCGGCTGCAGATCCCGGTGAAACAGGGTGTTTACGTTCAGCTCACAGGGCCTAATTTTGAAACGCCGGCAGAAGTCCGTATGTGCAGGCTGCTGGGCGGGGATGCTGTAGGCATGAGCACCGCCTGCGAAGCGGTTGCCGCCAATCACATGGGGCTGAAGATCTGCGGAATCTCTTTTATCTCCAATCCGGGCTGCGGGCTGACAGAGTCTCCCCTGTCCCATGAAGAGGTACAGCAGGCGGCGGATCAGGCGGCGCCTAAATTTGAAAAGCTGGTGGAAGCCTGCATTCAGAGGATGTGAACCATGAAAACCAGAATATATGGAGGAAAGCTTCTGACCAGGCCGGGCGTATCTCAGGCGGCGGAAGGGGAAGTCTGGATTGAAGACAGCAGGATTCTGATGGCAGGGCCTGCGGACCGGAAAGCGGCGGAACTGGCGGGGCCGTGGGATGTGGAGATCAACGCTTCCCGCTGTCTGGTGCTGCCAGGTTTTAAAAATGCCCATACCCATTCCGCCATGACCTTCCTGCGCTCCTACGCGGATGACCTCCCTTTGCAGGAATGGCTGACCAGGGCTGTTTTCCCTCTGGAGGCAAAGCTGACGCCTGAAAACATCTATGACTGCAGCAGACTGGCTGTCATGGAATATCTCAGCAGCGGAATTACGGCAAATTTTGATATGTATTACGAAATGCCTGCCGCAGCAAAAGCTTCTGAGGACTGCGGTTTCAGGACTGTTTTCTGCGGCGGGGTCAATGATCCCTATGGCAGCGCGGAAGAGATCACTGCCCTGCTGAAAGACTGGTATGAGAGGCTTAACGGGAATCACCCGCTGATCTCTTTCCGCCTGGGCTTTCATGCGGAGTACACCACCTGCGCCGAAAATCTGAAGGCCATTGCGGAATTGGCGCAGGAACTGAAGGCGCCTGTCTACACCCATAATTCTGAAACCAGAAGAGAGGTGAAGGAGTGTGTGGGGCGCTACGGAATGACGCCCACTGCATACCTGGACAGCTTGGGAATGTTTGATTTTGGCGGGGGAGGATTCCACTGTAATTATCTGTCAGAAGAGGATATAGAGATTTTCCGGGAAAGAAAGCTGTATATCGTGACAAATCCTGCCTCTAACTGCAAGCTGGCCAGCGGAATCGCACCGCTGGTAGAATATGACAGGGCGGGGATCGGCCTGGCCCTGGGTACCGATGGTCCTGCCAGCAACAACTGCCTGGACATGTTCCGGGAGATGTTTCTGGCCACGGCCCTTCAAAAGCTGTCCAGGCATGACGCATCCGCTATGGACGCTGGGAGGGTACTGCGGATGGCCACCGAGGGAGGAGCGATGGCCATGGGCCTCACAGACTGCCTGGAATTGGCTCCGGGACAGCAGGCCGATCTGATCCTCATTGATCTGGACCAGCCCAATATGCAGCCGGAATATCACCTGGACAAAAACCTGGTGTACAGCGGCAGCAAATCAAATGTGAAGCTGACTATGGTAGCCGGAAAGGTGTTATATGAGAACGGGGAGTACCATATCGGCGCGGACCCGGAAGAAATCTATGCGCGCGCAGGGCGTGTGCTGTCTTAAAGGAGAATGACTGGATGGATTCATGGATTTATATTGCGCTGCTGTTTGGCATTGTGCTGGCAATTACGGTACAGGCGTCCTACAGCAACAAACAGCGGAAAGTGGAGCAGCTTCGGAAGATCAGGCGTTCCTGGGGTAAGCTGCCGGAACGGGAATATGAGTACAGCGAATTTGAACAGCTGACCCATTACTTCCGCAAAACCCGGAAAGAGGGAGAATTTGCCATTGATGATATTACCTGGAATGATCTGGATATGGATTCTGTGTTCATGGCGCTGAACGCCACACAGTCCTCCGCCGGGGAAGAATATCTCTACAAAGCCCTCAGAATGCCTGTATTTGACGAAGAGGTTCTGAAAGAGCGGAGCAGGCTGGCAGATTATTTCAGGGATCACAAAGAAGAGCGGGAGAAAATGCAGCTGCTGTTTGTGGATGTGGGAAAAACCAGAAAACTGTCCCTGATCGACTACGCGCTGAACCTCAACGACCTGCCGGATTCCAACAATGCGTTTCATTATGGCTGCATCATGCTGATTGTGGCCTCTATTGTGGGCTTTTTTGCGAATATTGTGCTGGGAGTGCTTCTGCTCGTGGGCTCGGCAATATTCAATGTAGCAACCTACTACAGGGATAAAGGAAAAATTGAAAAGTATTTCACCTGTATCGCATATATTGTCCGTCTCGTAAAAAGCAGCGAGCGGATCAGCAAAGAAAAAATCCCGGAGCTGCAGCCTTATTTCGACCGGCTGGCGGAAGGGGCCAAGCCGCTGCATTCTCTGGTCAGTGATTCTGCCTATATCGGGCCTGCCAATGTGATGAAGGGGAGCCTGGGAGATATCATAATGGATTATGTGCGGATGTTTTTTCATATCGACCTGATCAAATTTAATTCCATGAAAAACAAGATTCAGGGACATATGGAATCTGTTCAGCAGATGATCGACGTGATCGGCCAGCTGGAGCTGGGCGCGGCGCTGGCTTCCTATCGGGAAACCCTGCCTTTTTACTGTCATCCGGATTTTACTTATGGGAAAAAGACGCTCCTTCAGACAAAGGATCTGTTCCATCCGCTGATTTCCGACCCCGTGGCCAACAGCATCAACGAAAACCGCTGTGTGCTTCTCACCGGCTCCAATGCCTCCGGCAAGTCCACATTTTTAAAAACAGTAGCAATCAATGCCGTCCTGGCGCAGACCGTGTACACTGTACTGGCGCATAACTATCACGCCAACATGTTCCGGGTTTACTCATCCATGGCGTTAAGAGACGACCTGGCCGGAAATGAGAGTTATTATATTGTAGAAATCAAATCGCTGAAAAGGATTTTGGACGCAAAGGATGGGGATTATCCGGTGATGTGTTTTGTGGATGAAGTCCTGCGCGGGACCAATACAGTAGAACGTATCGCCGCGTCCACAGAGATCCTCAAAGATATGAGCAGCTCCGGAATGATGTGCTTTGCAGCGACCCATGATATTGAACTGACACATCTGCTGGAATCCAGGTACTCCAATTATCATTTTCAGGAGGAAATCAGGGATAATGATGTGAAATTTAATTATGTCCTTTACAGCGGCAGAGCGACCACCAGAAATGCCATTAAACTTCTGGGAATTATGGGGTATGATGAGGCTGTAATCCGAAAAGCAGAAGATACTGCCAACCGTTTTCTGGAAACAGGCAAGTGGACTGCGGAATGAGGGAGGAAATATGCTGGTAACAATCTATACAGACGGCTCGGCCAGAGGAAACCCCGACGGGCCGGGAGGATATGGGACTGTGCTGCAGTTTGTGGACAGCGCCGGAACGCTGCACGAGAGGGAGCTCTCCTGCGGTTATGTGCGGACCACCAATAACAGGATGGAGCTCATGGCCGCTATCGCAGGGCTGGAGGCCCTGAACCGCCCCTGCCAGATAGAGCTGTATTCCGATTCTCAGTATCTGGTCAATGCCTTCTCCCAGCACTGGATCGACGGCTGGCAGAAAAAAGGATGGAAGAGAAGCGGGAATGAACCGGTGAAGAACGTGGATCTGTGGAAAAGGCTTCTGGCCGCCATGGAGCCTCATGAGGTGCATTTTCATTGGGTGAAAGGGCATGCGGGACATCCTGGAAACGAGAGGTGCGACCAGCTGGCCACGGCTGCCGCGGACGGGACAAAACTGCTTGTGGATCCGGGCGTCTGAGGCGGAAAAACCCTTGAATGCTCAGAATTTTTGTGTTAAGATATTATATCAGTGTTACGGATACTGAAGGAGGACTTTAGAGATGTCTACAAATGTATATGACGTCCTGACGGAGCGCGGCTTTATCGAGCAGTGCACGAACCCGGACGAAGTGAGAGAACTGCTGGGAGGAGAGCCTGTAACTTTTTATATCGGGTTTGACGCTACCGCGGACAGCCTGACGGCAGGCCATTTTCTGACCATTATGGCTATGATGCACATGCAGAGGGCAGGGCACCGGCCCATCGCGCTGCTGGGCGGCGGGACTACCATGGTAGGCGATCCCACCGGCAAAAGCGATATGCGCAAAATCATGACCAGAGAGACAATCCAGCACAATGCGGACTGCTTTTACCGTCAGCTGTCCCGTTTCATCGATTTTTCCGACGGGAAGGCGCTGATCGCTAACAATGCGGACTGGCTGCTGGATCTGAATTATGTGGAATTTTTGCGGGAGATCGGCGTGCATTTTTCTGTCAACCGCATGCTGACTGCCGAGTGCTATAAGCAGCGTATGGAGCGGGGGCTGACCTTTTTTGAGTTCAATTATATGCTGATGCAGTCCTATGACTTCTGGAAGCTGAATCAAGACTACGGATGTACCCTGGAAATGGGAGGCAACGACCAGTGGTCCAATATTATCGGCGGCGTGGAACTGATCCGCAGGAAGGAACAGAAGCCGGCGTACGGACTGACATTCAAGCTGCTGACCACCAGCGAGGGCATCAAGATGGGTAAAACCATGAAGGGCGCGCTGTGGCTGGATCCTGAGAAAACCTCTCCTTATGAATTTTTCCAGTACTGGAGAAATATTGAAGACGTGAAGGTGGAAGAGTGCCTCGGGCTTCTCACATTCCTGCCCATGGAAGAGGTTCGGCGCCTGGGCGCGCTGCAGGGCGCAGAAATCAACCACGCCAAAGAGGTTCTGGCTTATGAGATCACCAAGATCGTACATGGTGAAGAGGAAGCAAAGAAGGCGCTGGAAGCCGCCCGTGCAATGTTTGCGGGGCCTGGAAACAGCGACGATATTCCTACCACTGTTTATTCCGGAAGGGAGATGGAGGAAGGCGTGGATCTGATCACCATGCTCATCGCCGCTAAATTCTGTAAAACCCGTTCTGAGGGAAGAAGGCTGATCCTGGACGGCGGGGTTTCTGTTAATGGAGAAAAAGTAACTGATTTTGCCAAGGTTTATACAGCTGCCGATCTGGACGAAGAGGGCGCTTTGCTGATTAAAAAAGGGAAAAAGGGCTACCATAAGATCAAAGCAGAATAAGGAGGTTTTCAATGGAGTTTTGGGGTGAAGTGTTAAATGAGGCGGTTAAATTCATCTTTCTGGCGGCTATGGCGGGAGCGGGGATTTTTGCAGGTAAAAAACTGCGGGACCGCAAAACAGCCAAAGAGGCTGCCATACAGGCTGCAAAAGAGCAGGACTGACATAGGAGAACAATGGAGGCACAATTACCATGAAAAAATATGGTGTTAATGAACTGCGGCGCATGTTCCTGGAATTTTTTGAGAGCAAGGGACATCTGGCGATGAAGAGTTTTTCGCTGGTGCCGCATAATGATAACAGCTTGCTGCTGATCAATTCCGGCATGGCGCCGTTAAAGCCTTATTTTACCGGACAGGAAATCCCTCCCAGAAAGAGGGTGACCACCTGTCAGAAATGTATCCGCACCGGGGATATTGAGAATATCGGCAAAACTGCCCGCCACGGCACTTTCTTTGAAATGCTGGGGAACTTTTCCTTCGGCGATTATTTCAAGACTGACGCCATCCGCTGGTCCTGGGAATTCCTGACAGAGGTTGTGGGGCTGGATCCCGACCGCCTGTATCCTTCCGTCTATCTGGAGGATGACGAGGCCTTTGATATTTGGAATAAAGAGATCGGGATTCCGGCGGAGCGGATTTACCGTTTCGGCAAGGAAGATAATTTCTGGGAGCATGGAGCGGGTCCCTGCGGCCCCTGTTCCGAGATCTACTATGACCGGGGCGAGCAATATGGCTGCGGAAAGCCGGACTGCCATGTGGGCTGCGAGTGTGACCGCTTCATGGAAATCTGGAACAATGTGTTCACCCAGTTTGAAAATGACGGCCACGGCAATTATACAGAGCTGAAGCAGAAGAATATCGATACCGGCATGGGGCTGGAACGCCTGGCTGCTATTGTGCAGGAGGTGGATTCCCTGTTCACTGTGGACACCAATAAGGCTCTTCTGGATCAGGTCTGCAGGCTGGCCGGTACGGAATATCAGAAGGATCATAACAAAGATATATCCCTGCGTATTGTAACGGACCATATCAAGTCCTGTACCTTCATGATTTCAGACGGCATCATGCCTTCCAACGAGGGCAGAGGATATGTGCTGCGCCGTCTTCTGCGCCGCGCCGCCCGCCACGGCAGGATTCTGGGCATTCAGGGAAAGTTCCTGGCAGGGCTGTCCAATACGGTGATCGAACTCTCCAAAGACGGATACCCGGAGCTGGATGAGAAGAAAAATATGATTTTCAAGGTTCTGTCCGAGGAAGAGGACAAGTTCAACCGGACCATCGACCAGGGGCTGGAAATTCTGGGACAGATGGAAGAAGAGATGAAGGCGTCAGGCGTATCTGTGCTTTCCGGAGAGAACGCCTTTAAATTGTACGATACTTACGGGTTCCCCATCGACCTGACGAAGGAAATTCTGGAAGAAAAGAATTTAACCCTGGATGAAGAGGGCTTTGACAGGTGCATGCAGGAACAGCGGGAAAAGGCCCGGGCTGCCAGAAAGACCACCAATTATATGGGCGCGGATGTGACAGTGTATCAGTCCATTGATCCGGCTGTCACCACGGAGTTTGTAGGTTACGGCCGGCTGACTCATGATTCCGAGATTACAGTGCTGACTACGGAGAATGAAATTGTAGAAGCTCTGACGGACGGACAGGCGGGAACCGTGTTTGTTAAGGAAACCCCTTTTTACGCCACCATGGGCGGACAGCAGGCAGATGTGGGCAGGATCTTTACAGACAGCGGAGAATTCCTGGTAGAGGATACCATCCATTTGCTGGGCGGTAAGGTAGGCCATGTGGGCCGCATGACCCGCGGCATGCTGCAGGCCGGGGAGAAGGTTACGCTTTCTGTATGCAGCGAAAACCGCAGCGATACCGCGAAAAATCACAGCGCCACCCACCTGCTTCAGAAAGCTCTTCGCATGGTGCTGGGGGATCATGTGGAGCAGGCCGGTTCCCTGGTGACAAAAGACAGGCTGCGTTTTGACTTCACACATTTTTCCGCTATGACGCCGGAGGAAATCAGGAAGGTGGAAGAGATCGTCAATAAAGAAATCTCAGATTCCCTCCCGGTGGAGACAGATGTGATGACCCTGGAAGAAGCCAAAAAGACCGGCGCCATGGCGCTGTTCGGTGAAAAGTATGGAGAAAAGGTAAGGGTTGTCCGCATGGGGGATTTCTCAACTGAGCTGTGCGGCGGCACCCATGTGCCCAACACCAGCGCGATTTCTTCCTTTAAGATTGTTTCCGAAGCGGGAATTGCCGCCGGCGTGCGCAGAATTGAAGCCCTGACCGGGCGCGGTCTGATGAAATACTATGAAAACCTGGAACAGGAAGTACATGCTGCAGCGGCAGCGGCCAAGTGCACGCCTGCAAACCTGAAGGATAAAATCAATGCGCTGATGGAGGAGATCAAATCCCTGCATGCTGAGAACGAGAAGTTAAAGAGCAGGCTCGCCAATGAGGCTGTGGGCGATGTGATGAGCCAGGTGCAGGAAATAAAGGGAACGAAGCTTCTGGCCCTGCAGGTGTCAGATGTGGATATGAACGGACTGAGGAACCTGGGAGACCAGATGAAGGAAAAGCTGGGCGAAGGCGTGGTGGTGATCGCTTCTGTCCAGGACGGAAAGGTCAACCTGATCGCTTCCGCAACAGAGGGAGCTATGAAAGCAGGCGCTCACGCAGGCAACCTGATCAAAGGAATAGCAGGCCTGGTGGGGGGCGGCGGCGGAGGCCGTCCGAATATGGCCCAGGCGGGCGGCAAGAACCCTGCCGGCGTGCCGGATGCGCTGGGAAAGGTGCCGGAGGTGCTGGCTGGACAGATTCATTAAATTCAGATGAAAAAAGTTTTAAAAATCTGTTGACGAATTCTGAAAATGTGGTATAATCTTATCAGTGCGTTAAAATACCCAAACAGTTGTATTAGCACAATACACAACTGGAGGGAGGTTAGGTGTGAGCTATGTCTAATGTCATCGTTAAAGAAAACGAGAGCTTAGATAGTGCATTGCGCAGATTCAAAAGAAACTGTGCAAAGGCAGGTATCCAGCAGGAGATCCGCAAGAGAGAGCACTATGAGAAGCCCAGCGTAAGACGTAAGAAGAAGTCTGAAGCTGCAAGAAAGCGTAAGTATAACTAATTTGCTTTGTGCTATGAAATCCCCAGTCTGCAGGCTGGGGATTTTTTCGTTTAATAAAAAACTGCGTTCCCTATGAAACAAAACCCTCCGGGGATGCGTACTGCGCGCTTAGGAAACTCCGTTATTTTATTGACACGGGCAGCTGCCTATGATAATCTATATGGTATATAGCACAAAAACAAACTTTAAATCGGAGAAAAAATATGAATATTGAGCAAATCACAGAAGCGGCCGGCCGCATTCAGGAGAATATTTCCCGTGTGATTGTGGGAAAAGAGGAGACGATCAGCCTGATCCTCACCGCGCTGATCGCCAGGGGCCACGTGCTGCTGGAAGACGTGCCTGGGACAGGAAAAACCGTTCTTGCCAAATCCCTGGCCCGGTCTGTGGACGCAGAGTTCAGCAGAATCCAGTTTACTCCGGATCTGCTGCCTTCCGATGTGACCGGGCTGAATTATTTTAATCAGAAGGAGAGCGAGTTTGTGTTCCATCCCGGCCCGGTTTTCTGTAATATACTGCTGGCGGATGAAATTAACCGCGCTACGCCCAGAACGCAGTCCAGCCTGCTGGAGTGCATGGAGGAATGCCAGGTGACGGTGGATGGAGTGACCCGAGAGCTGTCCCGGCCCTTTTTTGTGATCGCTACACAGAACCCGGTGGAAACAGCAGGAACCTTCCGTTTGCCCGAAGCACAGCTGGACCGTTTCCTGATGCAGCTGTCCATGGGCGACCCTTCGGCAGAAGAGGAAATCGCTATTATGAACCGGTTTATGGATCATTCTCCCCTGGAGACCCTGGAGCCGGTCTGCAGCCGCCGGGAACTGCTTCAGCTGCAGCGTTCTTATTCAGAAGTTTATGTCCATCCTTCCCTTCTGGATTATATCCAGAGAATATCCGCGGCTACCCGCAGCAGCGGTGAAATAGAGTTCGGCGTGAGCCCCAGAGGCACGCTGGCGCTTTTGCGGGCGGTACAGTCCTATGCCATGATTTCCGGCAGAGACTATGCGGTTCCTGAAGATGTGAAATCCCTGGCCGTACCGGTTCTGGCGCACCGCCTGATCCTGTTCGGAGGCTTTGGAAAAACAGCGGAAAATGAAAAGCTCATGGCGCAGATTCTGGAACAAGTATGGGTTCCCACAGAGCAGTGGAGGAGATAAAGTGCCTTTATTATATGCTGCCATCGGCGCCGCCCTTCTCTACATACTCCAGGAGAAACTATACAGAAAATTCTGGGATCTGGGGCTGGACGCCAACATCAAATTTGCGGAGACGGCGGTAAAAGAAGGGGACAGCTGCGTGCTGCAGGAAGTGGTGAGCAATCAGAAATGGCTTCCCCTGCCGCTGCTGCATGTGAAGTTCCAGCTCCACCGTAAGCTGGTCTTTTTAGAAGAAGAAAATATTTCCCAGTCAGATCTTTACTATAAACACGACGTATTTTCTCTGCTCCCTTACCAGCGCATTACCAGAAATATAAAGATTCAATGTACCGGCAGAGGATATTATGAAATTACCAGCGTCAGCCTGGTCTCCACAAACCTGTTTTTTGCCGGCAGTCTGGCCTGCAATCCGGAATGCGGCGCATATCTCTATGTCTATCCCGTAAAATCCTCTCTTGCGGCTCTGAAAATACCTTTCAGAAAAATGATGGGCACTGTGCTGACAGACCGCCGCCTCTATGAGGACCCATTTGAATTCAGAGGAATACGGCCTTACCAAAGCTATGATTCCATGAAGGATATTAACTGGAAAGCTTCTGCAAAGACGGGGGAGTGGAAGGTAAACCAGCATCATGATACTTCCAGCCAGGAGGTGCGGATTCTGCTGAACCTGGAAGACTGTGGCGTACGGGTTCACGAAGACCTGCAGGAAGAGAGCATTCGTATAGCTTATACGCTGCTGGAATGGTTTGTCAAACAAGGAGTGGAAACCGGGATTTACTCCAACGGAAGGGATATTCTGACCCGCATGCCTGTGGAGGTGCCAAAAGGAGCGGGCGGACCCCATGCAGAAACCGCTGCCAGGGCTTTGGCAAGGTTAGATCTGAGACAGAAAAAAGACGCTTTTTCGGGTATTTTGTCCGAAACAGGGAACAGCGGGGACGCTCTCCTGGTACTGGTGTCTTCCAATCAGGGCAAAGACCTTCAAAGAGAAGCGGACAGGCTGAGCAGAAACCCAAGAGGATTTTATTGGATCGCGCCGGTAAATGAAGAAATTCCCAGAGAAATTTCTCTGCCCGCAGAAAATTGTTTTTATCTGGAGGTGAACGCCAATGAAAAGAATTGAAAAGGCAGAAGGCGCGCTTCATTACCTGGAGGCGGCCGGACAATTTTTAATGCTTTACGGAATTTACCAGCTTCTTTACTGCGGTGTGGAAGGAAATGATTTTAATCAGCCCTTCAGAGGATTGTGGCTTGCCGCTGCGGTATTGTTATTTGCGCTTCTGAGGATCTATGCGCGGCAGTTCATACTGTTTTTTGCAGGACATTTTCTCGCGGCAGGAACAAGCTTTTTTCTGGCCGCTACGCTGCTTGGGGAATACCCGGTGCTGGTGCTGGTATTTCTGGCTGCGGCGGCTGGAATATCTGTATGGCAGCGCTATAAACTGGATATCAGCAATTCCAGCTGGATCATGCTGGCCTATGCGGTCCTCTTAGTGGCTGCTGCAGCATTCGCTTATGTCAAAGAAATGGAAACCGTCTGGAAGATCAATTATGTCTGCGGTTTTCTTCAGATCCTTCTCATGCTGGTCTTTCATAATAAGTGCGAGGCCAACAGATTTGTAAAAATGAACCGGGATACCGCCAACCTTCCTGCGGGGCAGATGATCCGGGTCAACCGGATGATGATGGGGATTTATACCATTCTTGGCCTGGCGGTTATGGGCATTTTTTCATTCTTACCCTTCAACCGGCTGTTTTCTGCAATCGGGCAGGGACTGCTGTCAGCCATACGTTTTCTGGTAAAACTGATTTTCCGGGAGGGCAGTGGGGAAGCAGTTTCCGAGGAAATGATCGGGGAGGCGGCTTCTCCTCCTGTTATGGAGCCTTCCGACCCTTCTGCTTTTTTAGAGGCGCTGTCAAAGCTCATCGGTGTGATCGTTGCCATAGCCTTGGTGATCGGGGCGGCTGCGGCTGTCCTCTATCTGTTCTCCAGGCTGTACCGGGCCTTTTACGAAAAACAGCAGACGGATGGAGATCAGAAGGAATTTATCGGCCCACCGGAACAGGCAGAGAAAGAAGGGCGCAAAAAGAGGGAGGCCCGCCTGCCGTTTTTTTCCGGAAACCGCAGCCAGAAAATGCGCCGGATCTACCAGCGTCTGATTCTGGAACGCACAGGGGGAAAGAAACCAATACCGGAAACCAGCACGGCAGAAGAACAGTCGCGGCTGGCGGAGATTGACGGAGAGGAAAAACGCAGGGAACTGGTGGAACTATACAGAAAAGCAAGATATGGCAGAGAGCTGTGCAGTGAAGAGGATCTGTCCCGTATGAGAGAACTGAGAAAGGCGTTGAAACACTCCCGGCAGAGTTGACAAGACCTTGATAGAAGAGTAAAATAAAAAAGTATTTGATGCTGCAGGAGGGAATGGTTTGAGCTGTAGAAACTGTTACAGGAAAAATGAATTATCATGGAAAAGGGCAGGCGCTGGCCTGCTTTTTTGATGCGCTTTATTCTGATAATGAATTACTACATTGGGAAAGAAGGATAAACATGAAAAAGAATTGGAAAAAACTTGCTCAGAATCTGCTCCTGATCCTGGCCGGCAATACAATCTATGCGCTGGCGGTGGCTGCTTTTATTCTGCCGGGAGGCCTGATTACAGGAGGCACTACGGGGCTGGCGATCACGGCGGAATATTATTTCCAGATTCCCATCTCAGTATTCGTATTGCTGTTTAATCTGGTGATGTTTCTGCTGGGGGCTGCTGTGTTGGGAAAGGCTTTTGCGCTTACCACGCTGCTGAGCACTTTCTATTATCCTGTGATTCTGGGCGTATTTCAGAAAATTCCGGCTCTGCAGCACATGACAGAGGACCCGATGCTGGCTACTGTATTTGGAGGGCTGATGATCGGCCTGGCTATCGGCATTGTGATCCGCGCCGGAGCGTCCACCGGAGGCATGGATATCCCGCCTCTGGTTCTGAATAAAAAACTGGGCCTGCCGGTATCTGTGATGCTCTATGGATTTGATGTGACAATTCTGCTGCTGCAGATGACTTTTTCCAATAAAGAGCAGATTTTATATGGAATCCTTCTGGTGCTGATCTACACAATGGTGCTGGACAAGATACTTCTTTTCGGAACAGCGCAGACACAGGTGAAGATCATCACCCGCAGGCACGATGCGGTGTGCCGGGCGGTGATCAGCAGGCTGGACAGAGGCTGTACGCTGATTCATGCCACCACGGGGTATCTGCAGCAGGAACAGCCCATGGTACTGGCAGTGGTATCCAACCGGGAGCTTCCCCAGCTGAACAAGCTGGTTCAGGAGATCGATCCTAAAGCATTTATGGTGGTCAGCAAAGTAAACGAGGTGCGGGGAAGAGGTTTTTCCATCCAGAAATTATATCGAAAGTCAGACGGAACTCCGGAAAACTCAAAAGACGCGCCGCAGAATTAGTCTGCGGCGCGCTGTGCTGGACAATATGAATATTACAGGAGCGGAATTCCCTTTTCTTCCGCCTCTTTTTCCACTTCCTCCGGCCAGATAGAGGACTGCACCTCTCCGATATGGGCTTTGCGCAGGAAAAACATGCAGATCCGGGACTGGCCGATCCCGCCTCCGATGGTGTAGGGCAGTTTATGTTCCAGGAGCGCTTTCTGGAAAGGCATGTTGGCGCGTTCCGGACATCCTGCAGCTTTCAGCTGGCGCATCAGCGCTTCTTCATCCACGCGGATTCCCATGGAGGATAGCTCCAGAGCCGTATCCAGTACAGGATAATATACGATAATATCCCCGTTCAGATTCCAGTCGTCATAATCGGGGGCGCGTCCGTCGTGGGGCATTCCTGAGGCAAGGGCGCCGCCGATCTGTTTCAGGAAGACAGCGCCGTATTCTTTGGCTGCCAGGTATTCCCGTTCTTTGGGTGTTTTTTCAGGGTAGCGGTCTTCCAGCTCCTGAGTGGTGATAAAATGGATTTCTCTGGGGAGAATTTCTTTAACAAAAGAAAAATGATGAGCCACATATTCCTCTGTGCTTTTCAGAGCCTGATAGACATGTGTTACTATTTCTTCCAGTTTTTCTGTGGTGCGCTCTTCTTTTGCAATAATTTTTTCCCAGTCCCACTGGTCCACAAAAAGAGAATGCAGGTTATCGGTATCCTCATCTCTCCGGATTGCGTTCATATCTGTATACAGTCCTTCACCGGGACGAAAACCATAACGGCCCAGCGCATAGCGCTTCCATTTTGCCAGAGAGTGTACGATTTCCACCCTGCGCTCCCCCTGTTCCCGTATCCCAAAGGATACAGGACGTTCCACGCCGTTCAGATTATCATTCAGACCGGATTCCGGCGTAACAAACAGCGGAGCCGACACGCGGGTCAGGTTCAGCTCTTTTGCCAGCACCCGTTCAAAATAGTCTTTTACATATTTGATGCCGATCTCGGTTTCCCGGACGGACATCTGAGGGAGGTATCCCTCTGGAATCAGAAGTTCCTTCACAATCATTGCCTCCTTTTTGCCCCTGTTTCTGTCATTTACATCTTATGCAGTGCTTCATCCCGATAGAGTATATCATATCAGAATTTATTTTGCAGTAAGTTTTTGCATTTTTCCGGGAGCAATTTCATAAAATATTCAGTGAACAACAACTCCGGGAGGGTGAAAACAGGATGCCCAAGAGGAAACTTACATCCCTGCCGCAGGCTCTGGCCGAGCATTTTTCCCTTCCTGAAGATGTGGTTTCCGGCGCGATACTGGTAACGATGGTCGGGAATTGCGGGCTGCGGATAGAAAATCACAGAGGAATTATGCAGTTTACGGACTGCTGCCTGCTGCTGAAAGGCAAGCATAAAAACCTGAGGATTACCGGAAAACGTCTGATAATCCGGCAGTTCACAGCAGAGATTCTGGAAATATCCGGGATGATCGAATCTGTTTCATTTGAAATGGGAGGGCGGAAATGAAAAAGCTGTATCGTTTTCTGACAGGATATGTGGAAATCGTAATTTCCGGAATCGGGCCGGAACGTTTCCTGAATCTTTGCCAGCATCACGGACTGGAACTGTGGGCGCTGCAGGCAAGAGACGACGGTTATCATATCTGTATCAGCCTGGAGAATTTCAAAAAGCTGAAAGGCCTTGTGCGGAAATCCCGCGTGCGCTTGCGCATCTGCAGGCGGACAGGGCTGCCGTTCTGGCTGTACAGAAACCGCAGGCGGAAGCTGATGATGGCTGGAACCGGCTGCTTTTTTCTGCTCCTCTACGCACTGTCGCTGTTCATTTGGGATATCGAATTTCAGGGAAACCTGCATTATACGGACGTGCAGCTGAGAAAATTTTTGCGGCAGAACGGGTATGACTGCGGGATGCTGGTATCTGACGCAGGCTGCGAACAGCTGGAAAAACTGATCCGCAACGCTTACAATGACGTCACCTGGGTATCGGCACAGATCGACGGTACCAGGCTGGTCGTACATATCAAGGAAAACGACGGGTATTTGAAGCTTTCTGCCGGCCAGGCAGAAGAGGAGGAAAAAAGCCCCAGCGATTTGGTGGCCGACGTGTCGGGAACCGTGCAGTCGATTGTGACCAGAAGCGGGACCCCGAAGGTATCTGCCGGTCAGGAGGTCAAGGCCGGGGATGTTCTGATCAGCGGGCTGCTGGAATATACCAATGATTCCCAGGAAATATTCAGCCAGAAATCTGTGGCGGCGGACGGAGACGTTCTGATCGAAACAATTTCTGAATATCAGGATACATTCTCCATGACCGTGCTGGAACAGAAGCCTGTGGCAGGAAAAACAGGATATTTTTTCAGAGTATTTGACCGGCAGTTTTCGCTGTTTTCCCCCGGAACTCCGGGTGATCAGGAAGAACAACTGGTCCAGGAACACCAGATGAAATTATTCGAACACTTTTATCTGCCTCTTTATTGGGGTACAATTGAAAATACCGCCTATGCCCTGGAACAGCACCGTTACACTGAAGAGGAGGCGAGAGCTGAAGGAGAGAAACGACTTGCACAGTATTTGGAAAATTTAGCAAAAAAAACAGTGCAAATATCTTCAAAAAATGTTATAGTACAAATAATAGGGGATAACTGTACTGTCAGCGCGGAAGTGCACGCAGTATACCAGGCTGCAGAACGCCGGCCGATCCCCCAGGAGAATTTACTGCCCAAGGAGAATCAGACAGAACAAAATGAGCATGATTGAAACAATAGTGGATATACCCGCAGAACATCAGGCAAATATCTTCGGCCAATTTGATGTTTTTATGAAAAAAATCGAGCGTACACTTCATGTGACCATGATTTTTCGTGAGGGGGAGCTGAAGATCATCGGCGGGCCCGATACAGTGCAGCGCGCCAAGAGTGTGCTGGATACACTGCTTCAGCTGTCCCTGAGAGGGAATGCCATTGCGGAACAGAATGTGGATTACGCGCTTTCCCTGGCATTTGAGGAAAAGGACAAGGCGCTTCTGGAAATTGACAGGGACGTAATCTGCCGGACCATCAACGGCCGTCCGGTGAAGCCGAAAACCCTGGGACAGAAGCAGTATATTGATGCCATCCGGAAAAAGATGATCGTATTCGGCGTAGGGCCTGCCGGAACCGGCAAAACCTATCTGGCAATGGCAATGGCTATCCAGGCGTTTAAAAACAACGAGGTGGGAAGGATTATTCTCACCAGGCCGGCCATTGAAGCGGGAGAAAAGCTGGGTTTTCTGCCAGGAGACCTGCAGAGCAAAATCGACCCCTACCTGCGGCCGTTGTATGACGCGCTCTATCAGATCATGGGACCCGAAAGTTTCCTGCACAATTCAGAAAAAGGGCTGATAGAAGTGGCGCCCCTGGCCTATATGCGGGGACGGACCCTGGATAACGCTTATATTATTCTGGACGAAGCCCAGAACACCACGCCGGCCCAGATGAAAATGTTCCTGACACGGATTGGTTTCGGCTCCAAGGTGATCGTGACCGGGGATCAGACTCAGAAAGATCTTCCCGGAGGACAGGCCTCCGGACTGGATGTGGCCATGAAGGTGCTCCGCCGTGTGGAAGACATCGCCATGATCCAGCTGACCAACCAGGACGTGGTGCGCCACCCTCTGGTACAGAAGATTGTGAAGGCCTATGAAGAATACGAAAATAAAGGGGAGAAGCCGGGAAAGCGCCCGGGCGTGAGAAGAGGGTATGACAGTCAGCATTGAATACGAAACAGAGAAAGAATTGGGAGTGGAGGACGCGGATCTGCTGATCCGCACAGTAGCGGAGGCAGCTCTGGAATATGAGCAGTGCCCCTATGAAGCGGAAATCAGCGTGCTGGTGACGGATAACCCTTCCATTCAGGAAATCAACAGAGAAAACAGAGGAATTGACGCGCCTACGGATGTGCTGTCATTCCCCATGCTGGAATTTGAATCGCCGGCAGATTTTTCAAAGGTGGAGGAAGAAGGTTTTGATGTCTGTAATCCGGACACCGGAGAACTGCTTTTGGGCGATATTGTGCTGTCTGTGGACAAGATCTGTTCCCAGGCGGAAGAATACGGCCACAGCCGTAAGCGGGAGCTGGCCTTTCTGGTCGCGCACAGCATGCTCCACCTGATGGGATATGACCATATGGAGGAAGAGGAGCGGGCTGTGATGGAACAGCGCCAGGAAGCTGTGCTCCAGAATCTGGGAATCACCAGATAACAGAAATAAAAAACAGAACCGGAGGAAACAGATATGAGGAAACAAAAATTGTGGGCTTTCATCATGGCCGGATGCATGGCGCTTGCCGCCGCCGGCTGCGGAAAAGAGGCGTCAAGTCCTACTGCGCCGTCCCAGACAGGGCAGGTGGTAACACTGGCGCCGACGACTCAGGCTGAGACAAAAACCGGTACAAAAGAAGAAACAACAGATGGGGAGACAAAAGAACAGCTTCCGGAAGGCATGCAGTACAGCTTTCTGACCGGAGAGCTTGTCAGCATAGAACAGGCTCAGAGAAGGCCTGTCGCTCTGATGATCGGGAATACGCAGGCGGCGCTCCCGCAGTACGGTCTATCCAAGGCAGGCGTGATCTATGAAGCGCCGGCAGAGGGAGGAATCAACAGGCTGATGCCGGTCTTTGAAGACTATTCCGGTCTGGACAGGATCGGTTCCCTGCGAAGCGCCAGGACTTATTTTTGCTTTTTCAGCAAGGAATTCGATGCTGTCCTGGGGCATTTCGGAGAGGCTTTTTATGCGCAGCCCTATCTCAACAGCCCGGGGTTCGAGCATTTTGACTGCCTCAGCGATTCAGGATCAGAACTCTTTTTCAGGACATCGGACAGACAATCCCCTCACAATGCATTTACCAGCGGGGAACGGATTGATGCCTCAATGGAGAAAAACGGTTTTTCCACAACTTATCCTGGCGATTATACCGGCCATTTCCAGTTTGTGAAAAACAGCGAAAGCCCGGTGGATTTAAAGGGAGGCGCGGACGCTGTTCTGGTAAATCCCAACTATCCGGTCAATGAGCCATGGTTTGAATACGATGCAGCCAGCGGTCTTTACAAACGGTTTCAGTACGGAGAAGCCCATATGGACGCTGCTGTGAACCAGCAGCTGGCTGTAAAAAATATTATCATTCAGTCCTGTAACATGACCCATTATGACGATACGCCCTATTTGAATTTTGATGTCCAATCCGGCGGCAACGGGTATTTTATCACAGAAGGAAAAGCCGTTCCGGTGACATGGACGAAGGATTCTGAATGGGGACAGACACATTATTTTGGCGCGGACGGAAAAGAAATCCGCCTGAATCAGGGAAAAACCTGGGTCTGCATCGTACAGTCCGACCGGTTCGGCGGAGTGCATTTCCAGTAACAGGATAAAGAGGATAACAGGTCCATGACAGCAAAACAAAAGAAAAACAAAAATAACCAATTTATTATTCAGGGCAGCATCCTGGCAGCCGCAGGCATTATCTCCAGACTGATCGGGATGCTGTACCGTATCCCGATGACGAACATCATCGGAGATCAGGGCAACACTTACTATGGGGCGGCCTACAACATTTACAGCCTGATGCTGCTGCTGTCTTCCTACAGCATGCCTTTGGCGGTTTCCAAACTGATTTCTTCCAGAATTGCCAGAAAAGAATATAAAAATGTTTACAGACTGTTTCACTGTGCTCTGATGATCGCAATTGTCAGCGGGCTGATTTTTTCTTCGCTGACCTTTTTTCTGGCTGACGCTCTGGCCACATATGTGCTCAGGCTGCCGCTGGCTGCTCTTGCGCTGAAAGCTCTTGCGCCGACGATTCTGGTGATGGCTGTGCTGGGAGTGCTTCGGGGATTTTTCCAGGGTATGAACACCATGATCCCCACCGCCTTTTCCCAACTGCTGGAACAGATTATCAATGCTGTGATCAGCGTAGCCGCAGCGTATTTCCTGTACGATATCGGATTTAAAATGCAGGCTGTAGAAGAGGCATCCAAAAATGCGGCTGCCTGGGGCGCTATGGGGGGGACGATCGGTACCGGAGCCGGAGCGCTGCTCGCTCTGGTGTTCTGTGTATGTCTGTTCATGGCTTTCAGAAAGAATCTGCTGCGGGCCGCCCGCCATGACCACGTTTCCGCACAGGAATCTTACGGGCGGATGACAAAGATGCTCATCATGACGATCATTCCTGTTATTCTGAGCACCGCCGCATACAATATGCTGGATCTGGTGGACAACAGCATTTTTGGAAATTATATGACAGGCGTGGGGGCAGCAGAAAAATACAAGAGCATTTACGGTGTGTACACCGGGAAATACCTGCTGCTGATCCATGTTCCCACGGCTTTCGCTTCAGCGCTGTCCTCCTCTGTGGTTCCCAGCCTGACCAGGGCCATGAGTGAGAATAACAGGGCTCAGATGATCGACCGCGCCAGCAGCGGAATACGAATGACAATGCTGATCGCTCTCCCTTCAGCGGTAGGCCTGACAGTCCTGGCGGGACCGATTATTCATCTGCTGTTTCCCCATGACCAGTCGGCGGCGGCGTCTTATCTTACCATCGGTTCTCTTTC
This sequence comes from Cuneatibacter caecimuris, assembly GCF_004216775.1. Lineage (GTDB taxonomy): Bacteria > Bacillota > Clostridia > Lachnospirales > Lachnospiraceae > Cuneatibacter > Cuneatibacter caecimuris. The sequence goes on along the minus strand of NZ_SGXF01000006.1, from coordinate 94,222 downwards.
CGTTGTATTTTTCTCGCTGGCTACCGTAACCAACGGAATCCTGCAGGGAATCAACAGGATGAGGATTCCGGTGCGCAATGCTGTGATCTCACTGATCGTGCACTGCATTGTGCTGTGCGGCTGCCTGTGGCTGCTGCATATGGATATTTACGGAGTGATTTTCTCATACATTCTTTTCGGCGCAGTCATGAGTACGCTGAACTGCATGGCGATCGAAAAATACCTGGGTTTCCGGTATGAAATTATCAAATGCTTTCTCCTGCCCCTTGCCGCGTCGGCGCTGATGGGCGGAGCGGCCTGGGGCACATATGAGCTGACACATTATCTGGTTCCCAGCAACCTGATTTCTGTGATCGCAGCAATTATCATTGCGGTTCTGGTATATGCTGTCCTCCTACCGCTTTTACGATGTGTAGATGAAGCTGACATTGCGGATCTGCCGATGGGCGGACGCCTGGTGAGGCTGGCGAAAAAACTGCATCTGCTGTAATGGAGACTGGAATGAAATACGATTTAATTGTCATTGGCGGAGGCGCCTCCGGGATGTGCTCAGCCATTGCGGCGGCACGGCGCGGCGCTTCCGTGTGCATACTGGAGCAGGGAAAGCTTCCTGGCCGCAAGCTGCTGGCCACCGGAAATGGAAAATGTAATTATACAAATGAATTGATGGACGCTTCTTATTTCAGAAGTGATGACCCGGCAGGGATCGGCGCTGTTTTAGAACAGTATCCGGCCCCTGCCATTGTAGCGTTTTTTGAGGAGCTGGGAATCCGGCCCATGTCCAGAAACGGGTATCTGTATCCGGCCAGCGGCCAGGCTTCTTCTGTGCGGAAGGCTCTGGAGATGGAATGCCGTTACTTGAAAGTGGCGATTCGCACGGAATTCCGGGCGGAGAAGGCAGAGAAACTTCCGAACGGAGATTTTCAAGTATGGTCCGGGGACGCCTGCTGCCGCGGCAGAAAGCTGGTACTGTCCTGCGGTTCCTGTGCGGCGCCGAAAACCGGCAGCGACGGCAGCGGTTACAGCCTGGCAGCACAGCTGGGACATTCGTTCATACCGCCTGTGCCTGCGCTGGTCCAGCTGGAATGCGCAGGAAAATTCTTCCGAAACTGGTCGGGAGTGCGGGTGCAGGGAAAGGTCACTTTGTTCACCGGAGGGAAAGCAGCCGGAAGCGATCAGGGAGAACTTCAGCTGACGGAATACGGAATCTCAGGAATTCCGGTTTTCCAGGTGAGCCGGTATGCCTCCAAAGCGTTGGCAGGCCATATTCCTGTTGCTGTGGGATTGAACTTTTTTCCGGAGCAAAACCCCAGGAAATTTTCAGAAGAAATGAGCCGTTTTTTGGAGAAACAATCCTATAAAGGGATTTCTGACGCTTTAGGCGGGGCGCTTCCTGAAAAGCTTACAGCAGTGCTGCTGGGAAGAGCAGGAATAAAACCTGATTGGATCTGGCCTTCGATTCCGGTATCCAGACAGAGAATGCTGCTGGGGCTGATGCAGCGGTTCAACCTGGAAGTCAGCGGAACAAAGGGATTTGACAGTGCCCAGGTCTGCGCGGGAGGCGTCCGCCTCAGAGAAATATGTGCTAATACCATGGAGTCACTCCTTGTTCCCGGGCTATATCTGACCGGAGAACTGCTGGATGCCGACGGCCTCTGCGGAGGCTATAACCTGCACTGGGCCTGGGCGACCGGACTGATTGCGGGAAAACATGCAGGAGAAAATTTATGATACGCATCACACAGATAAAAATGGAACCAGGGCACGCGGAGGCTGCATTAAGAAAGAAAGCTGCCGCTCTGCTGCGCCTTCCCCCGTCAGCTATTGCAGAGCTGACAATCAGAAAGCAGTCCATTGACGCCAGAAAAAAACCGGCTCTGCTCCTGGTCTATGAGGTTTTTGTTAAAATGAAGCCTCCCTATGACAGACAAGAGGCCGATCTTGTGAAAAGGCTGCGGAAAAAAGAAATCACGATTGCCGATATCAGACCCTATCGGTTTCCAGAACCAGGAACACAGCCTCTTTCCGGCCCGCCTCTCATCATTGGAACCGGCCCTGCCGGATTGTTCTGCGGCCTGATTCTGGCCCGGGCAGGATACCGCCCTGTGCTCATTGAGCGTGGGGCGGCAGTGGAAGAAAGGCTGAAAGATGTGGAGGCCTTTTGGAGCAGCGGAACGCTCAAAGCAGATTCCAACGTGCAGTTCGGAGAAGGCGGGGCGGGCGCTTTTTCCGACGGCAAGCTGAATACTCTGGTAAAGGATGTCTCCGGCAGGAACAGAAAAGTTCTGGAACTGCTGGCGGAGGCGGGAGCCCCTGAGGAAATCCTATGGCAAAACAAACCCCATATCGGAACAGACCTGCTGCGCCGGGCCGTTAAAAATATCCGGGAGGAGATATTGCGGCTGGGCGGCCAGGTACTTTTCCACTGCAAGGCGTCTGACCTGATTGTACAGGATGGACGGGTGTGCGGAATTGTTTTGGAAGACGGGAAGACCATAGAGGCCGGAGCTGTTGTGCTGGCGGTAGGGCACAGCGCAAGAGATACCTTTGAAATGCTTCATAGGCACCAGATTTCCATGCACAGCAAGGCATTTGCCGTGGGCCTGCGCATTGAGCACCCCCAGGATATGGTGACCCTGGCCCAGTATGGGAGCACAGAGCTTCCCGGCCTTCCGGCGGCAGATTACAAGCTGACCCATACCTGTGGGAATGGAAGAGGGGTTTATACCTTCTGTATGTGTCCGGGAGGATATGTGGTAAACGCCTCGTCAGAAGCCGGCCGCCTGGCGACAAATGGGATGAGCTATCACGCCAGAGACGGTAAAAACGCAAACAGCGCTGTGATCGTGACGGTGACGCCGGAAGATTTCGGAGGAACAGGTCCCTTATCCGGCATGGAGTTTCAAAGAAGGCTGGAAGAAGCTGCGTACAGGGCGGGAAACGGGAAGATTCCCGTTCAGCTCTTTGGCGATTTCTGTTTGGACAGAATTTCTTCCGGGCTGGGGCGGATCATTCCTGCAATCAAAGGAACCTGGCAGTTCGGGGACCTGCGCAGCATTCTCCCCCCGGAAGCGGCTGTCAGCCTGGAAGAAGGAATTCGCGCTTTCGGGAAAAAAATAAAGGGATTTGACAGGCCGGACGCGGTCCTTTCCGGCATTGAGAGCAGAACCTCCTCCCCGGTGCGTATCGACCGGGACGACCGTCTGGAGAGCAGCCTAAAGGGGTTGTACCCCTGCGGAGAGGGCGCCGGATATGCAGGAGGAATCACCTCCGCCGCCATGGACGGGATGAAAGTGGCAGAGGAAATTATCTCCCGTTATGCCAGGCCGGGATTTGACGAATCGGATGAAATAGTGTAAAATAGAAAAGATTTCATACAAAGGAGAAAACCAATGCGGGAACATTTGCAGGGAAAGAAAAGGATTGTGATCAAAATCGGGTCTTCCTCCCTCACCCATGCCGCCACCGGCATGCTGGATCTGCGGAAACTGGAGAAGCTGGTACGTCTGCTGTGCGATCTGCGGGGCGAGGGAAGGGACGTGGTCCTGGTTTCGTCTGGGGCGATTGCGGTGGGATGTACGGCCATGGGGTTTGGCAAAAAGCCTGACCGTGTGGAAGAGAAACAGGCCATGGCGGCCATCGGGCAGGCGCGTCTGATGATGACCTATCAGAAGCTGTTCGGCGAATACCAGCAGACCGCGGCTCAGATCCTGATGACGAAAAATACCATGCTGAATGACTTAAGCCGCAGAAACGCCCGCAATACATTTGAAGAGCTGCTGAAACTGGGCGTGATCCCAGTTGTTAATGAAAATGACACCGTGTCTACCTATGAGATTCAGTTCGGAGACAACGACCGGCTGTCCGCTCTGGTGGCGGCGCTGATTCAGGCGGATCTTCTGGTGCTGCTTTCCGATATCGACGGGCTGTACAGCGACGACCCGCACCAGAACCCCCAGGCGGAATTTATCAGCCTGGTTCCGGAAATCACCGCAGAGCTGGCCGGGATGGGCAAGGCCACTTCTTCCAGCGGCGTGGGGACCGGAGGAATGGCTGCGAAATTGGAGGCTGCGCGGATTGCCACAGACGCCGGGGCAGATATGGTGATCTGCAACGGATCAGATATAGAGAACCTGGCCAGAGTGATGGAAGGGCAGGAAACAGGAACTTTGTTCCTGGCCCATAAAAATCTGAACTTTGACCTGATCGATTATATTTCGCGCTAAAAGGAGACTGAAACTATGGATATCCGGATGATTCACGGTGTCCCTCATATGGAGTGCCGGTATCTGGGCGGAGGCAAGGTGCTGCAGCTGACAGATGCCGGAACGGACCGCAGGTTTGGATTCAGAACCATGAATGCAAGCATATATTGGGGGAAAGAAAACCGCGTACAGGAAATCGAACCGCAGATGGAGAAGCATCGTATGGGAGAATTCTATTTTGCGGAGCATGAGCGGAATTATACCTATTTCTTTCATCTGGAAGCGATAGAAGGGGCAGCGGACCGAATGGAGTGCGTGCTGTACCGCTACCTCCTGGAAGAACAGAAAATGGAGGAGCTGCTTCGTTTTACTGACAGGCCGTCCCTGTATCAGAAGGATAAGCAGCTGAAGGTTTTTGTCCTGAACGCAAATTATATTCTCCTGCAGTTCGCCTACAGACGGTCTACGCTGGACAATACACATGAAGGATATTATGATTTTGAGCAGGTTCTTTACGATCTGGATGAGAAACTGAAGTACCAGGTGACGGAGGAAAATATTTCCGCTTACGGTATTGAAACGATCTTTCCTCTGGAAAGAAATCTCTGTGCGGTGCGGGTTGGATATTCCCAGATGGAGGGAGGATTTTCCAGTTTTACAAAAGGAGACGCGCCGGTAGAGCTTCTTGGAATCATCCCCATCACCCAGATGATATCCGAGCTGATCCTGTCCCAGAGCCAGCTGTCGATGGAAGTCATCTGCAGCGTTCAGTTTTATGAAACAATTTACGGGCTGAGCATGACAGGAGACCATTTGATATTTTCCAGGGTGTTCCGGGAAAACGAAGGCCGGGAACTGGTGAATTATAATTGGAAGACAAAAGAAATTCAGCGCTATCCCTATAAAAAATCTGCAGGGGAAGAATTGCCGGGCACAGGGTGTCTGATTCAGGGAAGGCCTTATCTGGTCAATGGGGACAGCAGCCATGCCCACCTGGTGCCCCTGGATAAAAGAAACGGCGAAATCCGTTTTCAAAACAGATCCAGGCTGGCGGGAATTGCAGGAAATCTGCTGTGCATTGAAAATATGCGGAAAAAGATGTTTACCGGCAGACAGGAAACAGTCTATGAGGTCTATCAATATCCCGAGATGAAACAACTGCTGAGGGAGAGAGGGGCAGGGCTTTGCTGGCTGGAAGCGCCGGATTTGAATATAGTTTATATGTTTCTCTGCAATGAGGAGGAATAAAATGAAACCTGCAGGATTGGTGCTGGAAGGCGGCGGAAACCGCGGTATTTTTACCTCAGGAGTATTGGATTATCTGATGGAGAGACAAGTATATCTTCCCTACGTGATCGGGGTTTCCTGCGGGGCCTGCAATGGAATCGACTACATTTCCAGGCAGCCCGGACGGACAAAGAGCTGTATCACTGCCTGCGACGGAGAGGAAGAGCCTGTCATGGGTTTATCAAAATTGTTCCGGACCGGATACTATATTGATATGGACACAGTATTTCATACATATCCCATGGAGCTGGTGCCCTTTGACTTTGAAACTTATTTTTCATCTTCCGCGAGGATAGAACTGGTGGTGACGAATTGCATGACCGGAAGGGCGGAATACTGGGATGAAAGGAAGGACAGGGACCGGCTCATGCAGATCGTACGTGCGTCCAGCTCCCTTCCGTTTGTGTCTCCTATGGTGGATCTGGACGGCATCCCCTATCTGGACGGAGGCCTGGCGGATTCCATCCCCATACGCAGGGCGCTTCATGAAGGATATAAAAAGGCTGTAATTGTGCTCACCAGGCCGGCGGGATACCGAAAAACTGCGGGGAGGGCTTCCGTCAGGCTGGCGGTGATGAAGTACAGGGCGTATCCGGAATTGGTAAAGGCTCTGTTTCACCGTCATGAAATCTATAATAAGTCTCTGGAGCTGGTGGAACGGCTGGAAGCAGAGGGCAGAGTTTTCGTGATCCGTCCGAAAGCCCCTGTAATCGGCAGAACAGAGCAGAAATTGGAAAAATTGGAACAGTTCTATCAGCATGGCTACCTGACCATGCAGGAACAGTATGGCGCACTGATGGAATATTTGGAGAAATGAGGGCGAAATGATAGACCAGAAAACGATAGACCGGATTAACGAACTCTACCACAAGAAACAGGCCCAGGGGCTGACGCCCGAGGAAGAGGCGGAGCAGGCTCATTTAAGGGGCGCTTACATCAGAGCGTTCCGGGAAAATCTGAGAGGTTCCCTGGAAACCATCAAGATTCAGAACCCTGACGGGACGATCATTGATGTAAAGAAACGTCATGATGAGAAAATGGAACGGGAAGCGGAAAATGGAGAGAAAAGAGATCCGGAACTGGATGCGGAGGCAGCGGGAGAAGCTTTCTGTACCGGAGAAAACAAAGAAGGATGAGCAGCTGTTTCAGAATATGGCATTGCTGACGGAGGAATACCTTCGGAAGCAGCCAAAGGGCACCGTCTGCTGCTATGTCTCTCTTGAGAATGAGGCGGATACCAGACAGTTTCTGTCCTGGACGCTGGAGCGCGGCCTTTTTCTGGCTGTCCCCAGAGTCAGAGGACGGGAGATGGAGTTTTGTAAAATTGTCTCTCTGAAGGCGCTGGTTCCCGGCTGCCATGGGATTTTAGAACCAGAGACAGCCTGTGCGGCGGAAACGCCAGAACAGGGATTGATGTTGATACCTGGCCTGGCTTTTGACAGAGCCGGAAACCGGTTGGGGTATGGCGGAGGATACTATGACAGGTATCTGAGGAAGAATCCTCAGTTTCTCAAAGCGGGGATCTCTTATGAGTTTCAGATCATGGACCGGCTTCCCGCAGAAGAATGGGATGTGCCGGTGGATTGGATTGTTACGGAGGTGGGAATATGCAAGATTACGGACTGACAGAAATCGGCAGAAAAGCCAGGAAAGCTTCCAGAATACTGAATACTGCCGGATGCCTGCTGAAAAATAAGGTGCTCGTCCAGGCGGCGCTGGCTCTTGAAGAGAATCAGGAACACCTTATGGAGGCCAACGCAAAAGATGTGGCAGCGGCAGAAGCTGCCGGAATGAAGCATTCTTTAATAGACCGGCTGAAATTGACTCCTGAAAGAATTAAAGGCATTTCAGAAGGATTGCGCCAGATTGCATCTCTGGAAGACCCTGTGGGTGAGGTCCTATCCATGAAGAAGCGTCCTAATGGGCTGATGATCGGCCAAAAGCGGGTACCCATCGGCGTGGTGGGCATTATTTATGAATCCCGTCCCAATGTGACGGCGGACGCTTTCGGCCTCTGCTTTAAAGCAGGCAATGCGGTGATTCTGAAAGGCGGAAGCGACGCTCTGGCTTCTAACCAGGCCATTGTAAAGGTAATCGGACAAGTTCTGGAAGCCAACGGCCTTCCTGCATCCTGCGTGCAGCTGGTAGCCTCTGCGGACCGGGAAGCCGCCAGGCAGATGATGCGGCTGAACCAGTATATTGATGTGCTGATTCCCAGGGGCGGAGCGGGACTGATCCGCAGCGTGGTGGAGAATTCCACAGTACCCGTGATTGAAACGGGGACGGGAAACTGCCATATCTATGTGGATGAGAGCGCGGATTTTGCCATGGCGCTGGACATCATTGAGAATGCGAAAACCCAGCGCACAGGTGTATGCAATGCCTGTGAGTCTCTGGTTGTGCACAGCGTTGTTGCAGAGAAGTTTCTTCCGCTGCTGGCAAAACGCCTGTCCCCAAAGCAGGTGGAGCTGCGGGGAGACAGCAGGGCGGCCGGGGCGGAGAGATCTGTCCTTTCCGCTTCAGAGGAGGACTGGGGAACAGAATATCTGGATTTGATCCTCTCCATAAAAACAGTGGATTCTCTGGAAGAAGCTATTTCGCATATCAACCGTTATAATACCGGCCATTCTGAGTGCATTGTAACAGAAAACTATGCCAATGCTCAGAAATTTCTGGATGAAGTGGACGCGGCGGCAGTTTATGTCAATGCTTCCACCAGATTTACCGATGGGTTTGAGTTTGGCTTCGGCGCGGAAATCGGCATCAGCACCCAGAAGCTGCATGCCCGGGGCCCTATGGGTTTAGAGGCATTGACTTCTACAAAATATATAATATACGGAAACGGGCAGGTTCGTCCGTGAATTTGGAGAAAAGCATGAGTCAGAAAAAAGATTGGATGCTGCCGGACTTTTCCGAAGCGCCGGAAGCAGAACCGGATCGGCAGTATTATTTTATCAGCCAGGTGAAGAAACTGGTGCGGCAGCGCAGCGGAGAGCTGGGCAGGCCGTTGAAGGTGTTCAGCCTGGTGGTGGGCTGCCAGATGAACGCCAGGGATTCTGAAAAGCTGCTGGGTATTCTGGAACAGGCAGGTTATGTGCAGACAGACCAGGAGGAGGATGCTGATCTGGTGATCTATAATACCTGTACGGTGCGGGAAAACGCCAACCAGAAGGTATACGGCCGCCTTGGGCATCTGAATAACCTGAAAAAACAGAATCCGGAACTGAAGATCGCGCTCTGCGGCTGTATGATGCAGGAACCGCATGTGGTGGACGCCATAAAGAAAAGTTACCGTTTTGTGGATCTGGTATTCGGGACCCACAATATTTACAAACTCGCGGAACTTCTTTATCTGCGCCTGATCACAGGACAGATGGTGATTGAAGTATGGGACGGCGCGGCCGAGATCGTGGAGGACCTGCCGGTTGACCGGAAATATCCGTTTAAATCCGGAGTGAATATCATGTTTGGCTGCAATAATTTCTGCAGCTACTGTATTGTGCCCTATGTGAGGGGCAGGGAGAGGAGCAGGAATCCGGAAGATATTCTCCGGGAGATCCGCCGCCTGGTCTCTGAAGGCGTGGTGGAAGTAATGCTTCTGGGACAGAATGTGAATTCCTATGGGAAGAATCTGGATACGCCGGTCTCCTTTGCAGAACTGCTGCGCCGCATTGAACAGATTGAAGGCCTGGAACGAATCCGCTTTATGACTTCCCATCCAAAGGATTTATCCGATGAGCTGATTGAAGTGATGCGTTGTTCCCAAAAGATCTGCCGTCATTTCCATCTGCCCCTGCAGTCAGGCAGCACCAGGATTCTGGAACGGATGAACCGGCGCTATACAAAAGAGCAGTTTTTAGAAATTGTGGGGAAACTCAAAAAAGCCATGCCGGATCTTTCCCTGACAACGGATATCATTGTGGGCTTTCCCGGCGAGACAGAAGAAGATTTTCTGGAAACCATGGATGTGGTGAGAAAAGCCAGATTTGACAGCGCATTTACTTTTATATATTCCAAACGCACCGGAACTCCGGCCGCGTCCATGGAAGATCAGGTGCCTGAAAATGAGGTAAAGGACCGGTTTGACAGGCTTCTGGCCCTGGTGCAGCAGATCGGCCAGGAAGAAAGCGGCAGGGACGCGGGAACAGTGCAAAAGGTGCTGGTGGAGGAAGTGAACCGGCAGGACGAATGCATGGTAACCGGGCGTCTGGGCAATAACGTTCTGGTGCATTTTCCGGGAGACGCTTCTCTGATCGGGACGATTATCCCGGTGAAGCTGACAGAATCCAGAGGTTTTTATTATCTGGGCGAACAAATTACAGAAGAGGAGTAAAGAAGTGGCATTATCACCAATGATGCAGAAATACCTGGAGACGAAAGAGGAATACAAGGACTGCATCCTCTTTTACCGCCTGGGTGATTTTTATGAAATGTTTTTTGATGATGCGCTGACCGCATCCAAGGCTCTGGATATTACGCTGACAGGAAAAGACTGCGGTCTGGAAGAGAGGGCGCCCATGTGCGGCGTCCCTTATCATGCGGTGGATCTGTATCTGAACAAGCTGGTGCGCCAGGGATATAAGGTGGCCATTGCAGAACAGGTGGAAGATCCCAAACTTGCGAAGGGCCTGGTAAAACGGGAAGTGGTGCGGGTGGTGACCCCCGGAACCATTCTCAGCGCCCAGGCCCTGGACGAATCAAAAAATAATTATCTGATGTGCATCGTCTATCTGGGCCGTACTTTTGGAATTGCCGTGACAGACGCCACCACCGGAGACTTTGTCCTGACAGAGGTAGAGAGCATGCAGACGCTGCTGGATGAAATTTTTCGATTTTCTCCTTCCGAAATCGTTTGCAATGATGCTTTTTTTGTCAGCGGCGTGGATCTGGAACCGCTGAAAAATAAACTTCAGTTTGCAGTCTCCGCGTTGGATAACTGGTATTTTGACGACAGCCTCTGCAGGAAAACCATATTGGAGCATTTTCATGTAAACAGCTTCAGCGGCCTGGGCATCGATGATTACCAGACCGGATCGGTAGCCGCGGGCGCATTGCTTCAGTATCTGCTGGAAACTCAGAAAAACCAGATGGCCCACATCACTACCCTGAAGCCCTATACCACTGGAAAGTACATGATTCTGGATACCTCTACCAGAAGAAATCTGGAGCTGGTGGAGAGCCTTCGGGAGAAGCAGAAGCGCGGAACCCTGCTCTGGGTGCTGGACAAGACCAAAACAGCTATGGGAGCGCGCCTGCTGCGCAGCTGGGTGGAACAGCCTCTGATTGAACGATCCGCCATTCTGCGCCGGCAGGATGCGGTAGAGCAGCTCTTTGGCAACTATATCGGCCGGGAAGAGCTGAGGGAGTATCTGAATCCCATCTATGATCTGGAGCGCCTGATCGGCCGGATCAGCTATCAGTCCGCAAATCCCCGGGATTTGATCGCGTTTAAAAATTCTTTGAGCATGCTGCCTCCGATCCGCGGGGTATTGGAGGAATTTGACGCCCCTCTTCTGAAAGAACTGCTGGAACAGGTTGACCCCCTGGAGGATCTGTTTGACCTGATTGACAGAGCGATAGAGGAGGACCCGCCTGTTTCAGTCCGGGAAGGCGGGATGATTAAAGAAGGGTTCAATGAGGAAGCTGATAAACTGCGGCGCTCCAAAACCGAAGGCAAACAATGGATTTCTGAACTGGAAGCACGGGAAAGAGAACGGACAGGGATTAAAAACCTCCGGATCAAATACAATAAGGTATTTGGATATTATCTGGAAGTCACCAACTCTTTCCGCGACCAGGTGCCGGAAGATTATACCAGAAAGCAGACACTGACAAACGCGGAACGCTATATCACGCCGGAATTGAAGGAGCTGGAAGATCTGATTCTCGGTGCGGAAGATAAATTATATGCCCTGGAATATGACCTGTTCTGCCAGGTGCGCGACGCGATCGGCGCCCAGGTAGTGCGGATCCAGGAAACCGCCCGGGCGGTGGCCCAGCTGGATGTTCTGGCGTCTCTTGCCAGTGTGGCGCAGAGAAATCAGTATGTCCGTCCGGCTGTGAACGAAAAAGGAATTGTAGATATCAAAGCGGGCAGACACCCGGTGGTGGAACTGATGATTCCGGAGGAATTATTTGTTTCCAACGACGTATATCTGGATCATCACCAGAACCGTCTTTCCGTGATTACAGGACCAAATATGGCGGGAAAATCTACCTATATGCGCCAGGTGGCCCTGATCGTGCTGATGGCGCAGCTGGGGAGTTTCGTACCGGCCGCTTCTGCCAATATCGGTATCTGCGACAGGATTTTCACCAGGGTAGGGGCTTCGGATGATCTGGCCAGCGGACAGAGCACCTTTATGGTGGAAATGACGGAAGTGGCCAATATCCTCCGAAACGCTACCAGAAACAGCCTGGTGATTCTGGATGAAATCGGCCGGGGGACCAGCACCTTCGACGGCCTGAGCATTGCCTGGGCAGTGATCGAACATATCAGCGATACCAGGATTTTAGGAGCAAAGACATTATTTGCCACTCATTATCATGAGCTGACCGAACTGGAGGGCTCTCTCCCGGGCGTAAACAATTACTGCATTGCTGTGAAGGAGCAGGGGGACAATATTGTTTTTCTGCGTAAAATCATCAAAGGCGGAGCGGACAAGAGCTACGGCATACAGGTGGCGAAACTGGCCGGCGTCCCTGACCCTGTGATTCTCAGGGCCAAAGAACTGCTGGCAGAGCTGATCGATGCGGATATCAGCCTAAAAGCCAGGGAGCTGGCTCAGAGCCAGGGAACCGGCAGCGGCCGGAAACAGCGGATTTCCAGGCCCGATGAAGTGGACTGCAACCAGCTGACACTGTTTGACGCTGTCCGGGAGGACGATATCATCAAAGAGATCACAGACCTGGAACTGGGAAACATGACACCCATTGATGCGCTGAACATGCTGTACAGGCTGCAGTCCAGGCTGAAAAACAGAATTGACCTGCAGGGAAAGTAGGAGAATTATGGCGAATATTACCGTTTTGGATCAGGATACCATCAACCAGATCGCTGCCGGAGAAGTGATCGAACGTCCGGCTTCTGTAGTGAAAGAGCTGTTGGAGAATGCCATTGATGCAGGATCCACCGCAGTGACCATTGAGACAAAAGAGGGAGGCCTCAGTCTGGTGCGTGTGACCGACAATGGCTGCGGCATCCCCGCAGGGGAGATTCCCCTGGCATTTCTGAGGCACTCCACCAGCAAGATCCGGTCAGCAGCAGATTTGATGACAGTCAGCAGTCTGGGCTTCAGGGGGGAAGCGCTGTCCAGTATTGCCGCGGTATGCCAGGTGGAGCTGATCACCAAACCCCAGGAGGCCCTGACCGGCGCCTGCTACAGCATTGAAGGCGGGCAGGAAAAGTCCCTGAAGGAAGTAGGGGCTCCCGACGGAACTACTTTCCTGGTGCGCAACTTGTTTTATAACACGCCTGCGCGCAGAAAGTTTTTGAAGGCCCCTGCTACAGAAGGAGGATATATCGCGGATCTGGCGGAAAAAATGGCCCTGTCCCATCCGGAAGTCTCTATCCGCCTGATTCAAAACGGTAGCAATAAACTGTTCACCACTGGGAACGGGAGCCTGAAAGACCTGATCTATATGATCTATGGCCGGGATATATCCGCCAATACCCTGGAAGTCCAGGCGGATTCCCCGCTGATGCAGGTATCCGGCTATATCGGAAAACCGGTGATCGCCAGAGGAAACCGGGCATATGAAAACTACTTTATCAATGGCCGGTACATCAGGAGCCGCCTGATTTCTAAAGCCATTGAAGACGCATATAAACCATTTATGATGCTTCATAAATATCCGTTTACGGTGCTGCATCTGACCATTGAGCCAGAGCTTTTGGATGTAAATGTTCACCCTACCAAAATGGAACTGCGGTTTAAGCAGGAAGATCAGATTTACAAAGCCCTTTACCAGGCACTGTCTGATGCGCTGTCTGGAAAAGAGTTTATTCCCGAGGTGTCGGCAGGGAAAGAAGAGAGCAGCAAACCAGTTTCCTCTCAGCAGTCCAAAGAGCGCCCTCCAGAGCCCTTTGAACGGAAACGGATGGAAGAGATTCAGCAGAGGCAGACCCTCCAGATGATCCGGGAATATGCAGCGCCTTATGGGAGCCAGCCGGCCCGGAAATGCAGCCGGCCCCATATAGCGTCTTCTTCCGAATCCCCTTCCAGTATAAAATCGCCTGCTTCACAAAAACAAAAAGAGACAACAGAGCGGCTTCCTCGGCCGGAACAGGAAAGGCCTGCTTGTGCGCAGGGCCAAAAGGCGGAACAGCTGGATCTGTTTGACGGGAAACTGCTGTCTGAACAGGCCCGCAGCCGCCATCAGCTCATCGGGCAGCTGTTTGATACTTATTGGCTGATTCAGTATGAAGATAAATTGTTTATTCTGGACCAGCATGCTGCTCACGAAAAAGTTCTCTATGAACGGACGATGAAATCTCTGGGACAGAAAGAGATCCTGTCTCAGCAGGTGAGCCCCCCGGCTATCATAGCGCTGAATGCTGCGGAAGAGACTGTGCTGAAACAGTACCGGGACGCCTTCTCTTCTTTGGGATTTGAACTGGAGTATTTCGGCGGAAAGGAATACGCCATCAGCGCGGTTCCCATGAATTTATTCGGTCTGGATACAAAGGCCCTGTTTCTGGAAATCCTGGACAGTCTGGGAGAAGATACCGGAAAGGCCAGTTCTGATCTGATTCTTGCCAAAGTTGCCTCCATGTCCTGTAAAGCTGCTGTGAAAGGAAAGCATACGATGAGCCGGCAGGAAGCGGACGCGCTGATCGGGGAATTGCTTACCCTGGATAATCCTTACGCCTGTCCTCACGGAAGGCCAACGCTGATTTCCATGAGCCGGTATGAACTGGAAAAGAAATTTAAACGGATTGTATGAGGTAGTATCATGAAAAAACCATTGTTGATTTTGACCGGCCCCACCGCGGTGGGAAAAACAGCATTGTCCATTGATTTGGCAAGATCAGTGAACGGAGAAATCATCAGCGCGGATTCCATGCAGGTATACAAAGGAATGGATATCGGTTCTGCAAAAATCAGACGCGAGGAGATGCAGGGGGTTCCGCACCATCTGATTGATATCCTGGAACCGGAACAGGCGTTTGATGTCCTGCAGTTTCAAACCATGGCTAAGCAGGCCATTCAGGATATCTACAGCCGGGGGCGGGTTCCCGTGCTGGTAGGCGGGACAGGATTTTATATCCAGTCGGTGCTTTATGATATTGATTTTACTCCCATCGCGGACAACGGCCAGATCAGAGCAGGCCTGGAAGCGCTGGCTGCCACGCAAGAGGGGCGGGAAGCGCTGTACCGCAGGCTGGAACAGGCAGATCCTGCTTCCGCAAAGGCCATCCATCCCAACAACATCAAACGGGTCATTCGCGCCCTGGAGTTTTTTCAGCTCACCGGGTCCAGAATTTCCGACCACAATGAAGAACAGCGGAACCACGAATCCCCTTATTGTTTTTTATACTGCGTCCTGAATACCGACAGGGCGCTTCTGTATGAGCGGATTGAGCGCCGGGTGGATGAAATGATGGAACAAGGCCTCCTGGAAGAAGTGAAGAAGCTGAAAGACCGCGGGCTCACTTCAGATCTGGTCTCCATGCAGGGTCTGGGTTATAAGGAGCTGCTGGAATATCTGAATGGCTGCTGCAGTCTGGAAGAGGCGGTGCAGAAGCTGAAACAGAATACCAGGCATTTTGCAAAACGTCAGATCACCTGGTTTCGAAGGGAACGGGACGTGACCTGGTTTGATCTGCCAGCCAGCCATCACAACAGGGCAGCAGTTCTGGACGCCATCCTGCAGGAGGCGGAGAGACGCGGCGTGCTTCAGGCGGCTGAAATTCTGCAGAAGCGCCCGGAAAACGAATGAAAGAAGACAGGAGAAATTATCATGCTTATAGAGGAAATGTATCGGAAACTGGGAATCAGCAGAGAAGTGCTTGCCTGCGGAGAACAAGTGCTGGAAAAACTGAAGCCTGTATTTGATGAAATTGACAGAACCGCTGAGTATAACCAGCTGAAAGTGATCCGGGCCATGCAGAAAAACAGGGTCAGTGAAGCGCATTTTGCCGCCACCACCGGTTATGGATATAATGATATGGGAAGGGAGACCCTGGAACAGGTATATGCGGACTGCTTTCATGCGGAAGCGGCGCTGGTCCGTCCGCAGATCACCTGCGGCACCCATGCCCTGGCTGTAGCGCTCTCCGCGAATCTCCGCCCGGGAGATGAGCTGCTCTCCCCGGTGGGAAAGCCCTATGATACCCTGGAAGAAGTTATCGGCATCCGCCGGTCGCCCGGCTCTCTGAAGGAATATAATATTTCCTACCGCCAGGTGGATCTGCTGGAGGACGGCGGGTTTGACTGGGAAGGCATCAGGGCCTCTATTCATGAAAAAACTAAATTGGTGACTATTCAGCGTTCCAAAGGCTATCAGACCAGACCCACTCTGTCTGTGAAACAGATCGGAGAACTGATTACATTTGTGAAATCCTGCAAACCGGATGTGATCTGCATGGTGGATAACTGCTACGGAGAATTTGTGGAACCCATAGAACCCACAGATGTGGGCGCGGATATGATTGTAGGTTCTCTGATCAAAAACCCCGGCGGCGGCCTGGCTCCTATCGGCGGCTATATCTGCGGCCGGAAGGACTGCATTGAGCAGTGCGCCTACCGGCTGAGCGCTCCGGGGCTGGGCCAGGAGGTGGGGGCAAATCTCGGAATCCTTCCGGCCTTTTACCAGGGCTTTTTCCTGGCTCCCACAGTGGTGGCCGGCGCTCTGAAAGGCGCGATTTTTGCCGCAAATCTATATGAAGGGCAGTACAGAGCCGTGCCTGCAGGGAATGCGCCAAGGCATGATATTATCCAGGCCATAGAGTTCGGAGATCCGGAAGCCATGAAGGCATTCTGCCGTGGAATACAGTATGCCGCACCGGTAGACAGTTATGTCACTCCGGAACCCTGGGCCATGCCCGGGTACGATTCGGATGTGATTATGGCCGCCGGGGCTTTTGTGCAGGGTTCCTCCATTGAGCTGAGTGCGGACGGGCCGCTGAAACCCCCTTATGCCGTGTATTTTCAGGGCGGCCTTACCTGGTATCACGCAAAGCTTGGGATCCTGAAATCTCTCCAGGAACTATGTGACGCAGGGATCAGGACACCTGAAGATTTTATGAAGAATTCGTGAAGCTCTATACAAACGCCTGTTTCTGTGCTAAAATAAAATGTGTTTTTTCCTGCATTCGCGCCTGGAGAGCCGGAGGGAGGAAGAACCTTTGAAAAAGACTAAAACCATGAAAGAAATTCCAAAAGGCATGCAGCCCTATGAAAAGTGTATGCAGTTCGGTCCGGAATTGCTGACAGATAATGAACTGCTGGCTGCAGTGCTCCGAACCGGGAGCCGCGGGGAAAACACCCTGTCAATGGTGAAGAACCTCATGGAGTCCAGCGGAAAAGCTGGCCTGGCGGGCGTATTCCGGATGCCGCCGGGGGAACTGAAAAAGCTTCGGGGAATCGGTCCGGTCAAAGCCATACAGCTGCAGTGCATCGGGGAACTATCCAGAAGAATCGCAAAAGAAGTAACAGAACAGTCCCTGCAGATGGATTCTCCGGAAACGATCGCAGAGCACTATATGGAGCAGATGCGCCACCTCCGTCAGGAACAGATGATGCTTTTGACATTGAATACCAAGCTGCAGATCATTCAGGAAACCATTATATCCAAGGGGACGGTCAACGCATCTATGATCACGCCGCGGGAAGTGTTTCTGGAAGCGCTCCGGCAGGAGGCAGTTTCAGTTGTTCTGCTGCATAATCATCCCAGCGGTGATCCTACTCCCAGTGAGGAAGACCTGCTGCTGACCAAACGTTTTTCCCTGGTGGGAGACCTGCTGAATGTCCCGCTGACAGACCATATTATCATCGGAGACAAGGAGTATTTCAGTCTGAAGGAACAAGGGGTTTTAACATGAATAGACGAAAACTTTCGCTGACTTCTAAATTTATTCTGTCTGTGCTGACGATCATTCTAATCATGCTGATCGCCGTCACCTATTACAGCCCGGCCGGTACGGCAATCACCCGTACCCTGGCCAATTATACAGTTGTTCCGCTTCAGAATGGTTTGAACCGTCTGGGCGGCTGGATGTTCGGCGCGCATCAGGAACAGAAAAATCTGGATGAAGCCAGAGCTCAGATCGATCAGTTAGAATCTGAAATCGCAGCGCTGAAGGAAGATAAACTGAAATATGAAACAGATCTGAAAGAGCTGGAAGAGATGCGCAGCCTCATGGAGATGAAAAAAACCTACAGCCAGTATGATACAGTAGGGGCTTCCGTCATCGCCTCCTCGGGCAGCAACTGGTTTTATAAATTCACCATCGATAAAGGCAGCAATGATGGTCTGGAACTGAATATGAACGTTCTGTCCGGCGGGGGGCTGGTTGGATACCTGAGCAGCGTAGGGCCGGATTCTTCTGTGGTAACTGCGATTATCAATGATTCTACCAGCGTCAGCGCGATGTCTTCCGACACAAAGGATATCTGTGTAATTTCCGGCGATCTGAACCTGATTCAGGAAAACCGGCTACGCCTGACAATGGCGGACAGGGATTCTGAAATGAAAGAGGATTCTCTGATCGTAACCTCTCAGATCAGCGACAAGTACTTATCGGGTATCCCTGTCGGATATGTCACGGAAATCAGCACTGACGCAGATAAACTGAGCAAATCCGGTTATATCACTCCGGTAGTGGATTTTGAACATCTGGGGCATGTGCTGATAATAAAAGCAGTTAAGAAGACGGAATAGGAGGTGCCCGATGAGAAGAGTGATCTGTACCGCAGCGTTGATCGTCGCAGCGTTTCTCCTGCAGACAACTGTATTTACATGGATCCCTTATCTGACCGCCGTGCCCAATCTTCTGCTGATCATCACGTTTTCCTTTGGACCGCTTCACGGAAGCCTGACCGGGCTGATCGCAGGCTGTGCCAGCGGGCTGCTGATGGACCTTTCCGGCAGCGACGTAATTGGTTATCACGCTTTGGTCTACATGTATCTGGGGTATATCAACGGAAAGCTTTATCAGATTGTCACTCCGGATACGCTGCTGCTCCCATTCCTGCTCTGTATTGGGAATGAGGCGGCGTATCATATTTATATTTATCTGTTCAGCTTTTTGCTGAAGAATCAGCTGAGTTTCAGCAGCTATGCATCGGGAATCATTTTGCCTGAGCTGATCGGGACCCTTCTGCTGACATTCATTATATATGGCTGCTGTTATTATCTGAACAAATGGTTAGAAAAGCATGAGAAAAGGAGTGCGGCAAAATTTGTTTAAAAAATCCTGGTTCCGGGAACTGAAAGAAATGATCAAAGAAATTCTGCTGGGAACGATACATTCCAGAATGTTCTGGCTGGGCGCGGTTCTGACCGGGCTTTGTATTCTGTTGATCGGAAGGCTGTTTCAGCTGCAGATTCTGGAGGGACAATCCTATCAGGACAAGTATATTCAGAAAACCCGGAAAGAAATCACCCTTACCAGTACCCGCGGACGTATCTTTGACAGCAATGGGAATGTGCTGGCGGATAATCTGCCAGCCTATGCGGTTACAGTTAAGAGCGGATACTATAAAACGAATGCAGAGCTGAATCAGGCCCTTCTGGAAATGATACGGCTGCTGGAAGAACACGGAGAATCGCTGGAAACTACATTTCCTGTAACCCTGGGGGAAGATAACGTCTGTTCCTTCACTCTGAACAGCGAAGCCGCGGTCTACAGATTCTTCCGGGACGATGTTTTTGGCGTTAAATCTGTTGAGGAGCTCACCGAAGAGCAGAAGGCTACCACAGCGGACCAGGTGTTCGCCAAATTCAAAAGTACTTACGGGCTGACCTCCAGCTATGAAAAAGACGGACAAAAAGTAAAATTTACAGGGTGGCTGGACCGCTCTAATCACAACGAGCCTGTGGAGATCAGCGAAGAAGACGCCATGAAGATCGTGAACATCCGGTATGCCATGCGTGTTCTCACCTACAATAAATCCCAGTCTGTTAAGATCGCATCCAACGTCAGCGAAAGCACTGTAGCCGCCGTAAAAGAAAATGCGGACCGGCTTTTGGGGATGGATGTGGAACAGGAAACAATCCGTGTATACCCGGACGCGGAATATTTTTCACATATCATCGGCTATACGGGAACAGCTTCCCAGGAAGATCTGGACAAGTTTAACGGAGCCCTGGAGAATGAAGGGAAAGAAGGGATCTATAAATCTGGAGACATAGTGGGCCGAAGCGGCATGGAACAGAAAATGGAGCTTGACCTTCAGGGCAAAAAGGGGACACAGACTGTTTATATGGACAGCGTTGGCCATATTCTGGAAGTGGAAGAGGATAAGACTGTGGAAGCTGTCAATGGAAACGATGTGACCCTCTCTATTGACAAAGACCTGCAGATCGGCATGTATCATATCCTGGAACAATCTCTTGCCAGCATCCTGCTGAACAAGCTCACAGACGGAGAGTTCACGCGTCCAACGGAAAAGCTGGATGCCGATCTTTGGAAAATACCGGTAAAAGACCTATATTTCCAATTGATCAATAACAATATTCTGGATATGGATCATTTTTCCGGCGATAAAGCTTCTGAAACAGAAAAAACCATCCATCAGAAGTTTACTGAACGCCGTCAGCTGGTTCTGCAGCAGCTGGAAGAACAGCTGACGGTTTCTCCTCAGCCGGTGAGCCAGCTCTCTGAGGAAATGCAGTCTTATATGGAATATTTGTACTCCTATCTTGCAAGCAGCAAAAAAATCCTGCTGACCGCCCAAATTGATAAGAATGATGCGGTCTACCAGCAGTGGATTAACGATGAGATCAGCCTGCGGGATTTTCTCTATGCGGCAATTGAAAAAAATTGGATCGACACGACACAGATTCAGTCTGAATCCGCCTATTCCAACACGGATCAGATCTATCGGCAGTTGGTGGAGCAGCTGCTGGAATCGCTGCCTGACAATAAAGCTTTTTCGAAGGTGATCTATGATTCTCTGGTACACCAGGAGGTCGTCACCGGAAATGAACTCTGTCTGGCCCTGTTTGATCAGGGAGTTCTGGAATACGACCAGGAGGCGGTGCAACGGCTTTCATCAGGCGGTCATGCCGAGGCTTTTGAGTTCGTCAAAGAGAAAATCGGCAGCCTGGAACTGACGCCCGCACAGCTGGCCCTGGACCCCTGCAGCGGTTCTGTAATCATCACTGATGTGAACACTGGCAAGGTAAAGGCGCTGGTAACCTATCCCGGCTATGATAACAATAAAATGTCCGGTAAAGTGGATGCTGATTATTACCGGCAGCTGTCCGAAGATCTCTCCAGCCCGTTTCTGAACGAGGCGACGCAGATTTCCATGGCGCCCGGGTCTACCTTTAAAATGGTTACAGCCGCAGCGGGGCTCTGTGAAGGCGTGATCAACCTAAATACAAAAGTAGACTGCACAGTTGTCTTCGATAAAATCACCCCGTCTCCAAAATGCTGGAAACTGGACGGGGGACACGGCGAACAGAATGTGGTACAGGCAATCGCCAATTCCTGCAACTTTTTCTTTTATGAAGTGGGGTACAGGCTGTGTCTGGACGAACTGGGACAGTATAATGAAGAGCTGGGACTGCAGCGTCTGGCTAAGTATTCGGAAATGTTTGGATTCAGCGAGAAGTCCGGCATTGAAGTGGATGAAACCGGAAATACCCAGATTTCAGATTCTCTGCCTGTCCCTTCTGCCATCGGTCAGGGAACCAACGCCTACAGCCCGATCCAGATGGCCCGTTATGTGACAGCCCTGGCTAATAAGGGAAGCCTGTTTGAACTCAGCATTCTGGAAAATGAAAAGGATGCCCAGGGGAATGTGACGAAAGAATTTCAGCCGCAGCTGGAACGAGCTGTGGAGCTGCCTGATTGGGTATTTGACAACCTGCAGCAGGGGATGCACGATGTGGTCTATGAAGGTTCCATTGCTGGCTTTTTCAGCGATTTGGATACTGTTGTCGCCGGTAAAACAGGAACTGCCCAGGAGAATCTGTCCCGGGCCGACCATGCGCAGTTTATTAGTTTCGCGCCTTACGAAAACCCGGAAATTTCCATGGTGGTGATGATACCCCATGGCTACACCTCCGGCTATACCGCCACAGCGGCAAAGGAATTATATAAATATTATTTCGGTCAGATAACACTGGAAGAGGTCAAATCGCGGAGGGCCACCGCGGACGGTTATACTTCAGTGGGAGACTAAACAGAAAGGGATATTGAGATGAACCAGCTTGTTTCAATTAAAGGAAACCGTTACGGGATCGCGGTTCGTATGGATGCGTCAGCGCCTTTTGAGAAAATTCTGGAAGATGCAGGCAGGGCTTTTTCTGAAGCAGCAGATTTTTTTCGGGATGCCAGGATGGCAGTGAGTTTCCAGGGACGGGAGCTGACTCCTGATCAGGAAGGCCAGCTTCTGGATGTGATTTCAGCCCATTCCAGGATTCAGGTGGTCTGTGTGGTGGATGAGGACAAAGCCAGAGAAAATTTATATCAGAAGGCGGTGGAACAGTATGCCCGTTCTGCAACCACTCCTCCGAGGGTAGCGGAGCAGGAGCCTTTGGAACAGGAGGAAGATTCTTTGCCAGGGAATGAAGAGCTCTACCGTATGGATGAGCAGAGCGCGTCCGCTGCAAATCCCGGACAGTTTTATAAAGGTACCCTGCGTTCCGGCCAGGTTGTGGAATCGGACAGCAGTATAATTGTGCTGGGGGATATCAATCCCGGAGCGACTGTAATAGCTAAAGGAAATGTGGTAGTTTTAGGGTCCCTGAAGGGAAACGCCCATGCCGGCAGCAACGGCAACACAACCGCGTTTGTTGTAGCCCTTGAAATGCAGCCCATGCAGATCCGCATTGGAGATGTGATGGGGCGCTGCGCAGACGGCGTGTCGAAACGGGGGACGAAGCCTACAGGCCCCCAAATCGCTTTTGTCGAAAACGAAAATATTTATGTCGAATCCATCAGCAGAGATATCATGAACGAAATAAATTTTCAATAATGCCCGTTTTTTTTTGAAAAACACTGGAATTATAAACAGAAATATTGTAGAATAGATTGAAAGGATTTTTGACAGAATTGGAGGATATTGACATGAGCGAGGTAATCGTAGTAACGTCCGGCAAAGGCGGCGTAGGAAAAACAACCACATCAGCCAATGTTGGAACCGGACTTGCTATGCTTGGCAGTAAAGTTGTATTGATTGATACAGATATTGGGCTGCGTAATCTGGATGTAGTGATGGGGTTGGAAAACCGCATTGTTTACAATCTGGTGGACGTGGTGGAAGGAAACTGCCGGATGAAGCAGGCTTTGATCAAGGACAAAAGATACCCGAACCTGTCCCTGCTCCCTTCCGCTCAGACCAGGGATAAAACTGCAGTAACCCCTGAACAGATGCAGAAGCTGGTGGATGAACTGCGGGAAGAATTTGATTACATACTGCTGGACTGCCCGGCAGGTATTGAACAGGGTTTTAAAAATGCTATTGCGGGCGCGGACAGGGCTCTGGTGGTTACTACGCCTGAAGTGTCCGCCATTCGTGATGCAGACCGTATTATCGGCCTGCTGGAAGCTAATGAAATGAAAAAAGTGGACCTGATTGTCAACCGTATCCGCATGGATATGGTAAAGCGGGGCGATATGATGTCCATTGACGACGTGGTGGATATTCTTGCCGTCCATATCATCGGCGCGGTGCCGGATGATGAGAATATTGTAGTTTCCACAAATCAGGGCGAACCTCTGGTGGGTTCTGCTTCTCCTGCGGGACAGGCATTCCTGAATATCTGTAAACGCATCACCGGTGAAGATGTGCCGTTGATGGATCTGAACACAGGCGGCGGATTCTGGAGCAGAGTAGCTTCACTGTTTAAGAGAAAATCATGAGGAGGAGCACGCGATGAGTCTGCTGGATTTGTTTCGTAAAAAAAACTCAGGCAATGTGGCAAAAGACAGGCTGAAACTGCTGCTGGTTTCAGAGCGCGCTGATTGTTCTCCTGAAATTATGGAAATGATTAAAAATGATATTATTAAGGTGATTTCCAAGTATCTTGAGGTTGACACAGAAGGGCTGGACATTCAAATCACCAAATCGGATATCGAGGGAGACAAGCCCGGAACGCCGGCCCTGTATGCCAATATCCCCATTAAAGGGAAAAAACATGTGGACGGTCCTCCTGAAAAGTAAGGGGTTTTGACAGATGAAACGTTTTTTACAGAAGTATCAGTTAAGCCATTATGGATTCCACTTCTTTTTTCTGGTTCTGGCACTTTCCATATTCGGCGTGTTAGTCATCAAAAGTGCCACAGACGGTTCCGTTGACGAAGGAATTTATTTGAAACAGATTATGGGGATCGGTGTGGGGATCGGCGTCATGGTGATTGTTTCTCTCATCGATTACCATATCTGGCTGAAAGGCTTTGTGTTGATTTATTTATTGAATCTGGTGCTTCTGGTCGCAACGCTGTTTCTGGGGAAGGAGGTCGGCGGTGCAACACGCTGGATTGTCCTGCCGGTTGTGGGACAGATACAGCCGTCAGAGTTTTCCAAACTGGCGATCGTATTATTTTTCGCAGCGTTGTTTGCAAGATTTAAGGATGTAATCAGCTCCCCTGTTACAATCCTGATATCCGGCGCCTGTGCGGCGGTTCCGCTGATTTTGATTCTGAAGCAGCCGGATCTGTCTACTACTATCGTATGTTTTCTGGTCATTGCTTCCATGCTGTTTTTGGCCGGAATCAATTATAAATGGATATTAGGCGCTTTTGGTGTGGTAGCTGCAGGGGCAGGCGCAATGATTTATTTTGTATTTAATCCAGAGCATTTTCCTTTCCCCGATTATCAGCTGAATCGTATTTTGTCCTGGATTTACCCGGATCAGTATCCCGGCCTGGTGTACCAGCAGCTGAATTCTGTGATGGCCATTGGGAGCGGCATGCTGAGGGGAAAAGGCCTGAATACCACAACTTTCGAATCTGTGAAGAATGGGAATTTTCTCTCTGAGGCACAGACTGATTTTATTTTTGCTATCATTGGCGAGGAACTTGGGTTTGTAGGGTCCTGCGCTGTGATTATATTGCTGGCAGTATTGATTTATTGCTGTTTCATGGCTGCCAGAAGGGCAAAAGATACTGCGGGAAAACTGATTGCTGGGGGGATTGGGGCTTTGCTGGCTTTCCAGAGTTTTGTCAATATCGGCGTAGCCACATTCCTGCTTCCCAACACTGGAATTCCGTTGCCTTTTGTCAGCTACGGTGTGAGCTCCGTACTCAGTTCTTTTATTGCGGTGGGGTTAGTTTTAAATGTAGGTCTGCAGCGGCGGGCCAGTTAGGCAAAAACTATATTATGATTAACAGGAGGTTGAATCAATGAATATCGGATTAATGGCTCATGATTCAAAAAAGAAGCTGATGCAGAATTTTTGTATCGCTTACCGTGGAATCCTCAGCAAAAATGTTTTGTTTGCAACCGGGACAACCGGCAGACTGATTGAAGAAGTGACGAATTTGAATGTGCATAAGTATCTGGCAGGGCATCTTGGGGGAGAGCAGCAGCTCTGTGCGCAGATCGAGCACAATCAGATTGATTTAATGATTTTCCTTCGGGACCCTCAGACGCCAAAGTCTCATGAACCGGATGTGAATAATGTATTTCGGCTGTGCGACACATACAACATCCCGTTGGCCACCAATTTGGCTACTGCGGAGCTTTTAATCAAAGCTCTGGACCGGGGAGATTTGGAATGGCGGAATGCGTATAAGTGAGCTTTTTGCAGGGGGCGGTGTGTCCGTGCTGCCCTCTGCATTTTTTTCTATTAAATTTGAATTTAGGCATTGTATTTTTTTGCATTTTGTTCTATAATGAGGTCAAAACAAAGTAATTTTTATTAAAAACTTACATACAAGATAGGAGGAACTCGGTATGGTTCAGATTATTGCAGGAAGAAAAGGGAAAGGGAAAACGAAATATCTGCTGGAAAAGTGCAATAACGCGGTAGGCTCCACCAATGGTTCTATTGTTTACCTGGATAAAAGCGGTAAACATATGTATGAGTTGAACAATAAGGTACGTCTGATTAATGTCTCGGAATACGGATTGGCTTCTTATGACGCATTCATCGGTTTTCTCTGTGGGCTGGTTTCCCAGGATCATGATCTGGAACAGGTATATCTGGACAGTTTTCTGCGCCTTTCTTACCTGGAAGGCAAAGATATCACAGAAGCGGTGGGCAAATTAGAAGAGCTGGGCAGACAGTATAATATAACTTTTGTATTGAGTGTATCTGCGGATGAGTCTGATCTTCCTGAAACAGTGAAAAAGAATATCGTAATTTCCCTGTAATAAAAAATCCTATTGAAAGAGGCTTTTGCAGTATATGCAAAAGCCTCTTTTGGGCGTATCCATCTAAAATGTGCTGCCCCTTTGGTTCACCCTTCGTCAGCACCGTTCCTGATTCTGCCGAACATGCTGATGCAGTACAGTCCCGCGATACCCACAAGACCGTAAATAATTCTGGAAAGGGCCGTCATGTCTCCAAATAAAAATGCCACCAGGTCAAAACGGAAAAATCCGATCAGCCCCCAGTTTACTGCGCCGATCACAGTCAATGCCAGCGCTACATAATCCAATACTTTCATTAAGGAACCTCCTTGTATCTATCAATGGATTTAACTGTAGTATTTCACTTATCACAGTCTGTTAAACTGGAAATATTTACAAAAAGCCTTTTCATAGCAGAAAAAACATGTTATGATATTTAAAGTCAGCAATGACAGGATTTTGGAGGCATTTATGAAGAAAAAAAACAAAAAAATAGTCCGTTACCGCAAACCGCTGCAGTTTCATTTCAGTACAGCATTGTTTTGCGTTATTTTTCTTTATATTGTGATAGTAATCGTACAATATGTGCGTGCTGATAAAATTCAAATCTATCAGGTATCACAGGGAAAGATCGCCAATAACCGCAGTTTTCGCGGGCTGATCCTGAGGGAGGAAGAGGTTCACACAGCAGGCGCCTCCGGATACGTCAATTATTTTGTCCGTGAGGGAAGCAAGGTACGTGTGGGAGCTACAGTATGTACGCTGGATCAGGACGGCCAGTTTTCAGAGAAGCTGGCGGAGCTTGTGGACGATCTGAATGGCCTGTCCAAAAATGACCAGACCAAACTCAAAGAACAGCTCACTTCCCTGAGCCTGTCCTACCGGGATGACGCCTTTTACCAGGTAGCTGAGGCAAAGCTGGAGCTGGAATCTTCCATCGTGGATTATCTCTATATGGCTGCCGCAGAGGATATGGAGCAGAAGGACGAATCTTCTATGTTTCAGAAGGAGACAGCCGTATCCAGCGGCGTGATCACCTACCGGAGCGATGGAATGGAAGCGCTGACGGCGGAGTCTGTGTCTCCTGCCCTTTTTGATGAGTCCGCATATGCGCAGACTGCAGTAAAATCCGGGGACCAGCTGCAGCAGGGAGCCCCGATGTACAGGCTGTATACCGGACGGACCTGGACTGTACTATTTCAGATGTCGGCTGAAGATCAGGCGGAATTAGCAGATCAGAAAACGCTGAAGATCCGTTTTTCTGACAGCGGTTTGGAAACAGCAGGTAATTTTTCTGTGATCAATGATTCAGAAGGTAATGTATACGGACAGCTGATTCTTTCTAATTATGCCACCGAATACCTGACCAAACGGTATCTGGATATTGAGATTCTTGGAAAACAGGTGAACGGCTATCAAATTCCGGTTTCTTCTGTAGTGACAAAAGATTTTTTTACTGTGCCAGAGAATTTTCTTACAAGAGGAGGAAATTCCAATGCTGCCGGGTTTTACCAAAAAACTTATGACAGCAATGGCAACGAATCGGTTCAGTTTGTGATTCCCGGATTTTATGCGCATAAAGACGGCATGTACTGTATCTCAGGAGCAGGGCTGGAAGCAGGCAGTGTATTGGTCAAGCCTGACTCCAACGAAACCTATCAGTTGGGACAAACTGTTTCTATGCAGGGGGTTTACAACGTCAATAAAGGATATACCCAGTTCGATCCCATTGAAATTCTGGGACAAAAGGAAGATTTTTATATCATCAGCCCTGATACAGATTACGGAGTTTCCATTTACGACCATATTGTCTTAAACGGGGGCCTGGTGGAACGAGAAAACCAGGTGATTTACTGAAATCAGAAAGAGAGGAATCCAGGATGGTTCGTGAGAATATTGAAGTTGTGCGCAGGAATATCAGGCAGGTCTGTGAAAGGTGCGGCCGCAGAGCCGAGGATATAACGCTGATTGCAGTGAGCAAGACAAAGCCTTTCTCCTCGATACAAGAGGCCCAGGCAGCAGGTCAGCGGATTTTCGGTGAAAATCATGTGCAGGAAATCCTGGATAAGACAGCTGCGTTTCCGGAACTGGAATGGCATATGATCGGTCATCTTCAGCGCAACAAGGTGCGTCAGGTGATTGGAAAAGTCAGCCTGATCCATTCTCTGGATTCTCTGCGCCTTGCGGATCAGATTGAAAAAGAAGCTGCGAAAATGGGGATTACAGTTCCCGTTCTTCTTGAAATAAATGTTGCAAAAGAAGAAAGCAAATATGGCTTTTTCCTTGAAGACGCGGAGCGTGTACTGAAAACAATTGCCGGATTTCCTCATATACAAATAAAAGGGCTGATGACAATCGCTCCTTTTGTAGAAGACCCAGAAGAAAACCGGTTGGTTTTCCGGAAATTATATGAATTTTTTATTGACACCAGGGCCAAAAACATTGATAATGTCAGTATGGACCATTTATCTATGGGAATGACCAATGATTATCCGGTTGCAATTGAGGAGGGCGCTACTATGGTGCGCGTCGGTACCGGGATTTTTGGAGAAAGACAATACAGATAGGAGACAGAAACATGGGTGTAATGGATAAGTTTTTAGGAACAATGCGTCTGAACATGCCTGAAGAGGATGAGTACGACGATTACGACGAAGATGAAATCTATGATGAACCGAAAGAAAAAAAGTCTTTATTCAATAAGAAGAAGGCTTCCTACGATATAGATGAGGACGATGATTATGAAGAGCCAGTGCAGGAGAAATCCCGTAAGTCCTCTGCGCGATCAAACAGTAAGGTGGTGCCGATGAAAATGAACGGGAGACATTCTGAAGTATGTATGGTAATGCCAAGAGCGGATGAGGACGCCAATCAGGTGGCTGATCTGCTTCTGCAGGGTAAGGCTGTAGTTCTGAATCTGGAAGGGATGAATGTAGATTCCGCACAGCGGATTATTGATTTTGCCTCCGGAGCTTGTTATACGATGGGAGGAAACCTTCAGAAAATTTCCAAGAAGATTTTTATTGTAACGCCTAATACAGTGGAATTGTCCGGTGATTTCAGCGATCTGCTGGGCGGCGAAAATATTGACCTGGGTTCTCTGAACCTGAATCAGTGACGATGAACAGAGAAGAACAGATGCTGTGCAGGCATCTGATGGATCTGGCTGAAACCTGCTACAGAAGAGATATTCCTATTTTCAGCGATTTCCTCAGTCTGTATGAACAGAGCCTGTTTCATCAGTATGTGGCCGGAGGGCTGCCTCCGGTAGATTTCTGTCTGGATGGCGGCTATGAATATGCAGAACGGAAAATTCTGGCTTTTGAACCTGCCGGAGCCGGGTATCACATCCCGGCTTCTTTCTGTGCCCTGGAAATTCTTCCCCTTCAGGCAAAATTTTCTGAGGACCTGACCCACAGGGACTATCTGGGCGCGTTGATTCATCTAGGCCTGGACCGTTCCGGAATTGGTGACATCCTTCCTATGGACAAGTCCTGCGTGGTTTTTTGTACCGCACCGGCTGCGGACCTGATCTGCAGGGAACTGACCAGAATCCGACATACAAGCGTACATTGTGTGCGCACGGACCGGGAATCCTTTGAGTACAGCCCTCATTTTGAAGATATTCGCGGCACCGTGGCATCTGTCCGTTTGGATTCTGTGCTGGCGCTGGCTTTTTCCGGTTCCAGAAGCCGGCTTGTCGGTCTGATTGAGGGGGAAAAAGTCTTTGTCAATGGACGGTTGGTCAATTCCAATGCCTATCGGCTTTCTCCCGGGGATGTGGTTTCTGTACGAGGATTCGGAAAATTTATTTATCAGCAGGAAGTGAGTCAGACGAAAAAAGGCCGCTATCTTATTCTTATTCAAAAATTTATATAAAACCGATCAGGAAAGGATGCAGGATATGAGCCAGACAATCACAGTCCGCCAGAACGGACAGCCTATTTATAATATTTTACTCCGGGACTCATTCGATGAAATGGGGGAGGCTATTGCTTTCCTGTCCCCTGAAAAAAAGAGAATCTGCATTGTCACAGACAGCAATGTAGCAGAATTTCATCTGAGTCAGATGGAAAAATTATTAACACCGATTTGTTCCCGGCTGATTTCTTTTATCTTTCCCGCCGGTGAGGCCCAGAAGAATCTGGATACGGTGCGCCGCCTGTATACCGCCCTCATAGAAGCAGGTTTTGACCGCGGAGATCTCCTTGTCGCTTTGGGAGGAGGCGTGGTAGGAGACCTAACAGGCTTTGCTGCCGCCACCTATTTGCGGGGAATCAGCTTTATTCAGGTTCCTACCACACTGCTTTCCCAGGTGGACAGCAGTATTGGGGGAAAAACCGGAGTGGATTTTGATTCCTATAAAAATATGGTAGGCGCTTTCAAACAGCCCAGCCTGGTTTATATGAACCTGTCTTCTCTGAATACCCTTCCGGAACGGGAATACTTGTCCGGAATGGGAGAAATTGTAAAGCACGGGATGATCAAAGACGCAGATTATTACCATTGGCTCCGGCAGAATACGGATAAAATTCTGAACAGAGATTATGATATTCTGGAAGAGATGATTGCAGTAAGCTGCCGGATTAAAAAAGATGTAGTGGAAAAAGATCCCACTGAACAGGGTGAACGGGCTCTGCTGAACTTTGGTCACACCCTGGGGCACGCGGTAGAAAAATTATGCGGTTTTTCCCTGCTGCATGGAGAATGTGTGGCCGCCGGCTGTATGGCTGCCCTTTACCTTTCCGGCATAAAAGGGAATATAGCTTCCCAGGAGCTGAATAACTGCAGGGCTCTTTTGGAGCTGCTGAAGCTGCCTGTAACGTTTCCTGCAGATCTTGATCCGGAAGATGTGATTCAGGCTACCAAACATGATAAAAAGATGTTTGCCGGCGTCATCCGCTTTATCCTGTTGAACCGGATAGGCAGCGCATATATAGATAATTCGGTTACGGATGAAGATATGCGGAACGCCTTGCAATATATGGGATTGGAGAATAAATAAAATGATAAAACATGTGAAGTCCTGTCTGACAGCGGCAGTTTCCGCACTGCTGCTGATTGGACTGGATCAATGGACAAAATTCCTGGCGGTAGCAAATTTAAAAAATCAAAAGCCTGTGGAGCTTATCTCAGGAGCGCTGGAGCTAAATTATTATGAAAATCACGGCGCAGCCTTTGGGCTGCTGCAGAACCAGAGAGTGCTTTTTATCGTTCTGACCATTGTCCTTGTAATCATTCTGGGATACCTGTATTGGAAAATCCCGCAGACGAAACGTTTCCTCCCACTGCGGATCATCGCAGTTTTTGTGATGGCAGGTGCGGCGGGAAATTTTATTGACCGGTTTCTGAATGGTTATGTAGTAGATTTTGTTTATTTTAAACTGATCAATTTCCCGATATTTAATGTTGCTGATTGTTATATCACAGTATCAGCCGCAGCTTTGCTGGTTCTGGCGTTTTTTTACTATAAAGAGGACGATGACTGGACCTGGATGCGTTTTTCCCGTAAAAAGCGTCATCATAATGGGGAAGAATCATGACGGAGCATTTTGAAGTTACTGAAGAATATGAAGGTGAACGGATCGATAAGTACCTGACTGCGCAGTTGGATACCCTGACCCGCTCTTATCTGCAGAAACTGATCAAATCCGGCGGTATTCTTGTAAATAGTTCTCCGGTAAAAAGCAGCTATCCGGTTGTCTGCGGAGACAGTGTCTCAGCGGAAATCCCTCCCGCTATGGAGCCGGAGATTCTGGCGGAAAATATTCCTCTGGATGTGGTATATGAAGATGAAGATGTAATTTTGGTTAATAAGCCAAAGGGCATGGTGGTGCATCCTGCTCCCGGCCATTATACAGGCACTCTGGTCAATGCTCTTACCATTGCCGCGGGCAGCTGTCCGGAATCAACGGAGTTTTACGGCCTGGTATTGTCCATCGCATAGATAAAGACACCACCGGCATCCTGATCGCCTGTAAAAACGACCTTGCTCATAATAAAATTGCTGAAGCACTGAAGGAACATTCCATCACCAGGGAATATCGAGCAGTGGTTTACGGGAATCTGAAAGACGAGGAAGGCAGTATTAATGTGCCCATCGGAAGACATCCCACCCAGCGGCTCAAAATGGCGGTGGCGGCCAGAGGAGGCCGTCATGCAGTGACCCATTACAAAGTTTTCGAAGCATTTCAAGGGTATTCCTATATCGCATGCCGGTTAGAAACCGGACGAACTCATCAGATCCGGGTTCATATGTCTTCTATCGGACATCCACTGGTGGGGGATGAACTGTATGGTCCTGCTAAATGTCCCTTTTCCGGTCTGAAGGGCCAGACGCTTCATGCGGAGTCTCTGGGGTTTGTACATCCCAGAACCAATGAATATATGGAATTTCACGCCCCTCTTCCTGCTTACTTTCAGAGTCTTCTCGAAAAATTGCGGAACTGACATAGAACCACTTAAACAGGTTATACTAACAGATACAGAAGAAAAGGAGATTCTCAGGTGAATATTTACGATATTCTGGGTCCTGTAATGGTAGGTCCATCCAGTTCACATACTGCCGGAGCTGTCCGCATCGGCCGGATCACTCAGAAATTGCTGGCCGGAATCCCAGCCCATGCAGAGATCACACTGCACGGCTCTTTTGCTGCTACCGGAGTAGGTCATGGGACAGATAAAGCTCTTCTGGCAGGACTGCTTGGGATGGAACCGGATGACATACGTATTCCGGACAGTGAGGAGCTGGCGGAGAAAAAAGGTATGAAATATCATTTTCATACCAAAAATATCCGCGGCGCACATCCGAACACCGCGCTGCTTCAGGTAAAGGGGCAAGATGGAAAGGAATTAA
The DNA here is from genome assembly GCF_004216775.1 of Cuneatibacter caecimuris. Taxonomy (GTDB): domain Bacteria; phylum Bacillota; class Clostridia; order Lachnospirales; family Lachnospiraceae; genus Cuneatibacter; species Cuneatibacter caecimuris. Next base: position 61,400 of record NZ_SGXF01000006.1, on the reverse strand, counting down.
AAATACAGGCCAGTTCTCTGGGCGGCGGACGTATTATGGTGAACTACATCGACGATATCCGGGTTGATTTCACCGGAGAACAGCCTACGCTGATCGTTCATAATCATGATGAACCCGGGCATGTGGCCGAGGTATCCAAGGTCCTGTTCCAAAGCGGCATCAATATCGCAACCATGGCCCTCAACCGCTCCAGCCGGGGAGGTAGAGCAGTATTGGTAACAGAAACAGATACAGATATTCCACACTCTGTCGTGGAACATCTGCGTACCTGCACCGGAATTTTAAAAGTTACCTGCATCAATCTAGGGGAGGATTTTTGATGGCCTTTCAATCTATGGAAGAAATAATGCAGCAATGCAAAAATAAACAGATCAGTTTCGCTGAAGCAATAATCCAGGATGACTGCCAGGACCGGAATGTAACATCAGAAGAGACAAGAGCCAGGATGTATCAGATTTGGGATGCGATGCTGCTGGCTTCCGCTACTTACGAAAAAAATCTCCATTCAAAAAGCGGCCTGGTGGGCGGAGACGGCGGAAAGATGGAAAAATACTGCATGGAACAGGAATCCCTTTGCGGCAGTTTTATGGGTTCCGTGATTACTCAGGCTCTTCAGATGGGGGAATCCAATGCCTGCATGAAAAGAATTGTGGCAGCGCCTACAGCAGGTTCCTGTGGCGTTCTTCCGGCAGTTTTAATTCCCTATTTCAAATCCAGCGGATGCAGCATTGACCTGATCCTGGACGCGCTTTTTGTTTCTGCAGGAATCGGACAGGTAATTGCAGAACGGGCGTTTATATCCGGAGCGGCCGGAGGCTGCCAGGCTGAAGTAGGTTCTGCCAGTGCTATGGCCGCAGGAGCTATGGCGGCAGTAAAGGGCGGCAGCCCGGACCAGATCTCTCATGCTGCGGCAATCGCCCTGAAAAATATGCTTGGGCTGGTCTGTGATCCAGTAGCAGGTCTTGTGGAAGTTCCCTGTGTGAAGCGGAACGTAGCAGGAGCCGTAAATGCCATGGCCTCAGCAGATATGGCCCTGGCGGGAATAAAGAGCGCAATCCCTGCGGATCAGGTCATTGACGCCATGCGGGAGGTAGGGGAGAAGATGGATGTTTCTCTCCGGGAGACCGGAAGAGGAGGTCTTGCCAACACTCCAATCGGGCAAAAAGAGGCAAAGCATATCCGATCTCTGGAAGTACATTGATTTATTTGTATAATTTGCTGTACTTTTCCGCAATTCTGTGTTATTATTATGGTAAATAACAGAGTATATTGTCAACAGAGGGAAAGGGGTTGTTTATATGAACGGAAATCTTGTTATTACAATCGGCAGAGAATGCGGCAGTGCCGGCCGTCTGATCGGTAAGATGCTTGCTGAACGGCTGGGTGTGAAGTTTTATGACAAGGAGTTGCTGACGTTGGCGGCCAAACAGAGCGGGATGTGTAAGGAGCTGTTTGAATCCCATGATGAAAAGCCTACAAACAGTTTTCTTTATTCCCTGGTAATGGATACCTATTCCATGGGTTATACCACTTCATCATTTATGGATATGCCGCTCAATCACAAGGTTTTTCTGGCGCAGTTTGATACCATTAAGAAACTGGCTCTGGAAGAATCCTGTGTTATCGTTGGACGCTGCGCCGATTACGCTCTTGCGGAGTATCCGAGTATGATCAGCGTATTTATTTCCGGAAATGAGGAAGATAAAATACGTCATTTTGCAGAAGCCCAGAACGTAACACCGGAAAAAGCGAAAGATATTATAGCCAAAACAGATAAAAAACGTGCGAATTACTACAATTATTACTCCAACAAAAAATGGGGGGACGCGAAAAGCTATCATCTCTGCGTCAACAGCAGTATAACCGGGTATGAAGGGGCAGTGGATCTCATTCTGGAATTTATTCGGATTAAAGAAAAGAATCTTGGAACTAAGAAGGGATGATCTTGTCGTTGAAGATCCGTTGCAAAGCGTGGGAGGATGAATGGAAATAAACGAGAATATACTACAGCAGATATTAAGTAAGCTTGACGGGCTAGATACCAAAGTATCAGGGCTAGATACCAAAGTATCGGGGCTTGATGCTAAAGTATCAGGTCTTGATGCTAAAGTATCGGGGCTTGATGCTAAAGTATCAGGTCTTGATGCCAAAGTGGCGGAGCTTGCGGAAGGCCTGAAGGAAACCAACCTGCAAATGAGGAAAATGCAAAAAATGGATTCTATGATTCTGGACGAGGTTGAGCGGGTGCATGATATCATGTTACGTCGGACTGATGAGCTGAGTAAAAGAATAGGATGACAGTTAAAAAGAGCAGGTTCCGGCCTGCTCTTTCGATTCCACTTATAGAAATGTCCGCAAGTCTATGACAAGCTGTTCTTCCAGCCGGATCAGCTGTTTGGCAATATTCTTGGATCTTTCATCCGCAGCCTTATACTGGTTCAGATATCGGCAGAGAGATTTAACACCCATGTTGCATCCGTCCGTAATTAAATCTGCAATAGTTTGATCTGATTCATTCATAGTCAGTTTAACATTGGTCTTCAGCCACGACATCCCCTTGGCCATGGGATTGGGGTCTTTTCCTTCGTCATGATACTGGTCCAGCAAAGACTGAATTTCTTCTTTCAGCTTTTCATTCTCATTTTTACATTCGGAGAGCGCTTTGCGCAGTTCCTCATGATGGGCGTAATCTAAAACCTCGTCGATGGACGTTACGCCCATTTTAATTCCCGCATCGCATTCTCTCAGTAATTTAATGGTATCCTGTTCGATCATATCATCCTGCTCCTTTAGGTGGAACGCCGCAAAATGGCGCCTTCATCTGATACTGCAGATAGTATACCCTAAAAATGAAAAACTATATGCCAGATTAATCTTCTGAATCAGGGAGCTTTTCCCGAAGCCGGACAGCGGTTCTGGCCCTGCGGCGCTGATAATCATCCATGGCGGCGTAGTGTTTTCTGGTAGTATTGACATCAGAATGGCCCAGCACATCAGCCACCAGGTAGATATCGTTTGTTTCTTGATAGAGATTGGTGCCATATGTGCTGCGCAGCTTATGGGGCGTAATATGTTTCAACGTAGTCACAGTCTGAGCATATTTTTTAACCAGATTTTCCACGGAACGTACAGATATTCGTTTATTCTGTAAAGAGAGAAATAACGCGTCTGTACTGCCTTCTTCCGCGATCATATGCTTTCTTTCTTCCAGGTAGCAGGAGAGAGCTTCCTCCACTTCCTCACCGAAATAAACAATCATCTCTTTGCCGCCTTTGCGGTAAATTTTTATGCCGGCGTTCCGAAAATCCACATCCTGAATATTCAGGCCCACACATTCAGAAACGCGGATTCCTGTTCCCAAAAGCAGCGTCATCAGAGCAAGATCCCGGACTTTGGTTCTGGCATGATATGCCTGCTGCCGTTTTGTCAGTTTATCCCCCTGTTCCACTTCATCCAGCAAAACCGCGATTTCATCCACATCCAGCCGTACAATATTCTTTTCATGCAGTTTGGGCATATCCACCAGAGCCGCCGGATTGGATTCTATCATCTGGTTTTTATAGAGATAATTATAAAAAGAGCGCAGAGAGGCCAGTTTTCTCCGCTGTCCCCGTTCCCCATTGATATGCCCCTGGTCATCCTCCGAGCGATAGTATTTCACAAATTCAAGATAATCAGAGATATCCACAGGTGTGAGCTGTTCCAGATGGGAGAGCGTAATATCCTGCAGATTCAGCTTCTGAATCACAGGGTTTTCTCGCTGAAGGAATTCAAAGAATATATGCAGGTCATAGGCATATGCAATTCTGGTGCGGGAAGATGTCTGCGGCTCAATTCCTCTGAAATAAGTCTTTACAAAAGGCGGAAGCGGTTTTAGAAGTTCACGAAGCTTTTCAGTATTCGCTATATTGATCTGTTCATGATAAGGAAGTTCTGCCATGATATACTCACTCCATTCGTTAATTTATTAACATAGGTTGAAAATTATTTTTCCCAGTTTTTTAAGGGGTACTTGCGGATTGCAGAAAAGATATGTTCTTTTGCATCTGGTGTTTCCCGTATCAACTGGCTCAGAAGCCTGCTGGAAAACTCACGCTTAGTCTTTCCATCCGCCGGACAGGGATTCTTCCGCACAGGGAGGCGATAGAGATTCTGAAATCCTACAATATCAGATTCATTCACATAGATCAGGGGGCGGATTAAGGTAACCTGCATCCGGTCCAGATATGTCACAGGCGAAAAGGTATGTATGCGGCCTTCATAGATCAGGGACAATAGCATGGTTTCCACCACATCGTCTTTGTGATGGGCGTAGGCAATTTTATTGCAGCCCAGCTCCCGGGCTTTCGTGTTGAAAGCGCCTTTGCGCATTTTCGCGCAGAGAGAACAGGGATTAGATTCTCTGCGGACATCAAAAACAATTTCACCAATCTGTGTGGAGACAATATGATAAGGAACTTCCAGTTCTTTACATAGCTTTGAAATTTCTGATAGATCAAATTCCGGAAATCCCAGATCGACTGTGATGGCAAAAAGTTCAAATTTATTCGGGTAAAAGCGCCGCAGGCCCTGCAGGGCGTACAGCAGTGCAAGACTGTCTTTGCCTCCAGAAATTCCCACAGCAATTTTGTCTCCATTCTGAATCATCTGATAATCATCTACAGCCCGGCGGGCATAACTCAGCAACTGTTGCAGTTTCATATAATATTTATACCTTTCTCTTGTTTTTCTTGATACTCTTCGTTAAACTAGGGTTTCGCGAAAAGTTTATATGCTTACTATACCACATTTCAGCACTCCTTGCAAGGTTGACTTGCCAAAGAGTTTTGCCTATGATATAATAGCAAAGATTCTTTGGGTTTAAGGAGGCCAGAGTAAAACAACTTCATATTCAGCGCCATGCACCTGTCTGATCGTGAAACGGGCTGAAATCCGTAGGCAGGTTAACGAGGTGAAAGGTGATCGAAATATTCGGCGGATGCCTTTCCGTACAGCCTTGGTACGTTATGCGGGGACAAATATGCGGGTAACTGCAAAACAAATCCTCTGCAACAAGGCCTTTTTGTTGTTCCTGAAATCATATACTATTTTAGAAAATCAAAGGAGAATGACATTAAATGTGTGGAATTATTGGATATACGGGGACACTCCCGGCTCAGCCAGTGCTTCTGGACGGCCTGGAGCTGTTAGAATATCGTGGTTATGACAGCGCCGGAATTGCGCTTCAATCTTCTGGCGGACAAATTATGATCACTAAAAAAGCAGGAAAAGTCGCTGCATTGCGCGGGGCCTGCGCGCATGCGGATCTGCTCTCCTGCTGCGGCATTGGCCATACACGCTGGGCTACGCACGGCGGAGTTACTGACGGTAATGCGCATCCCCACCGTGTGGGTAAAGTATCATTAATCCATAATGGGATTATTGAAAATTATCACGACCTGGTAGGCCGTTTTAATCTCCAGGATCAGCTGCACTCTGATACTGATACAGAGGTGGCCGCCGCCGTGATCAATCACTTTTATCAGGGGGATCCTTTTCAGGCATTGAAACATGCAATATCTCAATTTATTGGTTCTTTTGCCTTCTGTGTGCTTTTTGATGACCAGCCTGGTAAAATTTTTGCTGTGCGTAATGTAAGCCCTATGGTTGCTGCACATTGCGAAGAAGGTTCTTTTATCGCTTCAGATCTCACCGCCCTGATCGCCTATTCAGATCAGTATTTTATTGTACCCGAATATCATATCCTGACACTGTCCGCAAATGGAATTCAGATTCAGGATATGGATGGACAGGCGATTCATCCGGATATGCTGACAGTGAACTGGTCCATAGAAGCAGCTCAGAAAAACGGATTCCCTCATTTTATGCTGAAAGAGATCCATGAACAGCCTGATGCTCTTCATAATACCGTTGCGCCCAGAATAAAGGATGGTCTCCCGGACTTTTCCAGCGATGGTGTTCCGGACGATATTTTTCGTGGATGCAATAAGATTTATATTATTGCCTGCGGGACGGCTATGCACGCCGGAATGGTGTGCAAAACCATGATAGAGCCCTTGATGCGCATCCCTGTCACTGTCTCCATCGCCTCAGAGTTTCGATATGAAGATCCTCTGGTGGATGAAAATACGCTGGTCATTGCTATCTCACAGTCAGGGGAAACCATTGATACCCTGGAGGCGCTTCGGCTCTCCAGAAGATGCCATGCCAGAACACTGGCAGTTGTAAATGTGAAGGGCTCTACGATTGCCCGCGAATGTGATAACGTGATCTATACGCATGCCGGTCCAGAGATTGCTGTTGCCAGCACCAAAGCTTATACCGTGCAGTTAGCTGCTTTGTATCTGATCGGCTGTAAATTAGGCCTTGTCAATGCAAAATATACGCTCAAACAGGCCCGGGCATTTATTGTCAGCCTGCAGAAGGCAATTCCTGCTATCGGAAGGATACTGGAACAGGAGAACACAATCAAAAAGGTAGTGGAACCGCTCTCATCGGCCCAGGATACTTTTTTCATCGGCAGAGGGCTGGACTATACTCTTTCGTTGGAAGGCGCATTAAAACTGAAGGAAATCTCTTATATTCACGCAGAAGCATATGCAGCTGGCGAATTAAAACATGGTACTATTGCACTGATTACAGATGGAGTACCTGTGATTGCCATTGCCACCCAAAAACGGGTTATGGCTAAAACACTTTCGAATATCAGGGAAGTGAAAGCCAGAGGCGCTTATGTGATTCTGCTGACAAAAGAAAATAACGTGACTGACCAGGATGTTTACGATGTTCAGCTTCCCCTCCCCGAGCTGGACGATATGTTCATGGTGTTCCCTGCAGCGGTGGCGCTGCAGCTAATTGCCTATTATACATCAGTTAACAAAGGTGTGGACGTGGATAAGCCCAGAAACCTGGCAAAATCCGTGACTGTGGAATAATTTGTTTCTCTGTAAAAGGTGAGAAGTCGCGGGGAGGCGGCAGGAAAACTTCAGAGATTAATGTCTGACGGCTGTAGTCTCCTGATTTTTTCTGCCGCCTCTCTGCCGTGAGGGCGCCTTCTGGCTGCATATCACTGTAGCAGCGCCATGTACTGTTGTACTCCAATTAGCTTTCTTAGCGGTATCCAAAAGAATTTGCGGAGACTGCCTGCACTTCCTGACTCTCTTGATGAGTATATGCCACTGTCAGGTAACTGCCCGCCTGGATCTTATCTCCGGAAATTCCGTTCATTTTTTTTAGCTTCTCAAGATATTCCCGAACAGGTATTCCGGTTTTTTTTGAATACTTTTCTGCAATGCTCCAAAGGGTGTCTCCATGCTGAATGCAGACTGATGTATAGTAATAGGACTCTTGCCCGGATCGCTCTGTTCCGGCAGCTGTACGCACCGCTAGGATAAGCACAATGCTTAAAACCATGATAAACACTATAAGTACCCATAATATTCCTGGCTTAGGCTTTGTTTTGCAGTTAGACATATTGTTTGCATTCGTTCCTCTCATCTTCAGTACCTCCTCATCTGATAATAGTGAACAGATGTTGCGAACATTTGTTTTGTACTGCCATTATAAACCAGGAACTAATGTTTGTCAACATGGATTTCTGCTTTTTTCGAACAAATTTTCGAAACATTTGTTTGCATTTTACGATATAATATGCTATACTGATTTAAGAATATAATTTTAGGAGGAATATTATGATGACAGGAAGGATTTCCAAAAAACAGGAAGAGATTTTAGAATACCTGAAAGAACAGATTCTGACAAAAGGATATCCGCCTGCGGTCCGTGAAATATGCGAAGCCGTCAACCTGCGTTCCACTTCTTCTGTCCACGCCCATCTGGAAACCCTGGAGAAATTGGGTTACATCCGACGGGATCCCACAAAGCCCAGGGCAATTGAGATCACGGATGAGAGTTTTTCTATGGTGCGCAGAGAATTGGTGAATATCCCGATTGTCGGCCAGGTTGCCGCAGGCACTCCGATTTTGGCTGAACAGAATATTGACGGATACTTTCCTTTGCCGGCAGAAATGGTCCCCTCTTCCGGGGAATTATACATGCTCAATGTAAAAGGAGACAGTATGATTAACGCCGGGATTCTGAACGGAGACCGCCTGATCGTACAGCATACGGAATCTGCTCGCAATGGCGAAATTGTAGTTGCTCTTCTGGATGATTCCGCAACTGTAAAACGCTTTTATAAAGAAAAAGGCCATGTCCGCCTACAGCCGGACAATGACAATATGGAACCCATTATCGTAGAGCAGGTTTCCGTAATCGGGAAGGTTGTGGGCCTTCTGCGCACCCATATGCAGTGATAATTTACATAATAATATTATGTCACTTGTATGGGTACGCTTTGTAATAGTCCGGCCCTCTTGCAGAAATCTGTCATCTGTGTTATGTTGATAATCTCGGAAGCTGATTCGAGGGAGGTATTTGTTATGGCACAGGAAGATATGCTTCAGCTGATTTTATAGAAATTAGGCGCGTTAGAGAATGGTCAGAAAAGGCTGGAAGAGGGAAGCGATGGGTTGCCAGTAATGAACTGATAGCCCATCGCTTATTCTATTGCATAGGGAACTGCGTTCCTTATGCAATAAAACCCTCCGGAGGATCGCACTGCGGCGTAAGGAATTATGTCGCTAATTGCGACACGCCGAAGGCGGGGAATCCCGCGAAACCTCTGATGACTTATGCGTAAAGACGAATAATCTCTATAATCAGCTCCACGATTTTCTCCATAGACTGTACACAAGCGTATTCAAATCTCCCATGAGCGTTACAGCCGCCTGTGCAGAGATTCGGACAGGGAAGTCCCATATAGGACAGCCGCGCTCCGTCCGTTCCGCCGCGGATAGGAGAAACCAGGGGCGGAATTCCCAGCTTTTCCATTGCCTTTTTAGCGTTATCAATCAGATGCATATGAGGCTCTATCATTTCTCGCATATTTCGGTAAGAACATTCTTCTGTCAGCAAGAAACTTCCTTCTCCATATTTTTCATTCAGGTATTCTGCAATCTTTTGGAATCGTTCCACTTTCTTATCAAACTTTTCTGCATCATGATCTCTAATAATATATTCCATTACAGCCTTTTCCACAGAGCCATTCATTTCATCCAGATGATAAAAACCCTCATAACCTTCCGTGAATGCAGGATTTTCAAATACCGGCAGCATCTGATGAAACTCCATTGCCATCAGAAGCGCATTTTTCATCACGCCTTTCGCGCTGCCGGGATGAATGCTCTTACCGGTCACCGTCACACGATAGTTTACTGCATTAAAGTTTTCGAATTCCAGATCTCCCAGAGGACCGCTGTCCACAGTGTAAGCATAGTCAGCGCCAAATCCCTCCACATCAAAAAAGTCAACGCCGCGCCCCACTTCTTCGTCTGGAGTGAAACCGATCTGCACAGCGCCATGAGGGATTTCAGGATGAGCCAGCAAATATTCAGCTGCCGCCATTATTTCCGCAACTCCCGCTTTATCGTCTGCGCCCAGCAGCGTCGTTCCGTCTGTTACTACCAGATCCTGCCCTTTCACCAGCTTCAGCGAAGGATTTTCAGCCGCTTTCATCACAATCTGCTTTTCTTCATTCAGCAGTATGTCTCCGCCTTCATAATGTATCACTCTTGCTTTCACATCTTTTCCTGAAACTGCGGGAGAAGTATCCATATGGGCAATAAATCCCAGAGAGGGAACTTCCTGCTTTGCAGTGGCAGGTATGGTGGCATAGACATAACAGTGTTCTTCGGACAGGCGCACGTTTTCCGCTCCCATCTCTTTCAGCTGTTCTGCCAGATGGCGGGCCAGGGCGTACTGTTTTTTGGTGCTGGGCACCTGATCCTCATTTGCCTTAGACTGCGTGTCATATTTCACATAATCTAAAAAATAATCCAATACTTTTGACATGTCTCCTCCTTCTCTCTGATGCGGCCTGTCATTTCTGCGCGCTTAACGATTGGCCAACTCCCGGGTAATCTCTTCCCAAGTCACTCCCTTTTCTGCCATCAGCACCATGACATGGTAAAGAAAATCAGAAATTTCATATATAATTTCTTCCGGATCTGGATTCTTCGCTGCAATAACTATTTCTGTAGCTTCCTCTCCCACCTTTTTCAGAATTTTATCAATTCCCTTATCAAACAAGTAATTTGTATAAGATCCTTCCCTTGGATGAAGTTTCCGATCCAGTATCACCTGGTACACTTCTTCAAACACTTTATTGGGATTTGTGTTTCTATCATCTTTTTTCACCACTTCATTGAAGAAGCAGCTTCTGGCGCCTGTATGGCAGGCAGCCCCCACCTGATGAACTTTTGCCAGCAGTGTGTCAAAATCGCAGTCAGCTGTCAGAGATTTTACATACTGAAAGTGCCCGGAAGTCTCTCCTTTCAGCCACAGGCTCTGCCTGCTCCTGCTGAAGTAAGTCATCCTGCCGCTTTCCACTGTCTTCTGGAAGGACGTTTCATTCATGTACGCAAGCATCAGGACTTCGTCTGTTGCAGCATCCTGCACCACAGCAGGCACAAGGCCGTCTGAATTCTTTTTCAGATCTGACCAGCTCAGCTTCTGTTCCCAGAATTCCACTGGGACACCTTCTGATTTCAGCTGGAGCTTCCATCCGAAAAGGTCTGTTTCCGGAGAAACAGACAGAAATATAAATTCCGGTTCATCTTCTGCCTGCAGCCTGACTCCATCAAAATTTGCCGCACAGCATAATTCCGGGAGCATGCGAACCTTTTCTTTTCCAAACCGCTCTGCCCCTTCCTGGCACACTTGTTCATCCCCCGGCAGCCCCAGCACGCCGGCGGCTCCTGTATAGAGGTATTTCTTCACATCTTCCAGACGTTTCAGATGTCCTCCCAGATAGAGGGGAAGGTCCAGCTTTCGGCAGATCTTCTTCTGGCACGCCACTGCAGCGTCGTGATCCTGATCTGTTTCAGACAAGTCCAGCAGAAGCAGCCCATCTGCTCCATGATTAAAACAGCCCAGGGCGGCTTCAAAGGTATTCTCCGAAAAACATCCGTTCCGGTCAGGCGAAGCTTTCTCCCCCACGGTATAGAGAGTGGGAATCAACTGAATTTTTCTCTTGCTCATACTGTCCCTCTTTCAAACTCCTGCACTGCTTTTTCCAATGCAATGCGGTTCTCATAAAGCGCTTTGCCGATGATGGCGCCATGGATACCGGCTTGTTCAATCCGTCTTAAATCTTCCATGGAGCTCACTCCTCCGGAAGCGATGACGTTCACGCCGGCAGCTTCCGATAAAGCCCTGGTAGCTTCCACATTTGGGCCCTGCAGCATTCCGTCCCTGGATATATCGGTATATACAATGGTGGGGATACCCATGGATTTCATGAGTCCGCCCAGCTCCAGGGCTGTTACCGTGCTGGTCTTTTCCCATCCGTTCACTGCCACCATGCCGTTTTTTGCGTCGATTCCTGCCACAATCCGCTCCGGACCGAACAGTTCTGCCATTTCTCCCAGAAACTCCGGCCGTTCCACAGCCTTGGTCCCTATAATCACCCGGCTTACGCCTAAATTCAGCACTTCTCTGATATCTTTCTCCGTGCGGATACCGCCGCCCAGCTGGATAGGGATCTGCAGCCGTTCGGCAATTTTTGCGATTACATTCCGGTTCACGCCTCGTCCGTATTTTGCCCCGTCCAGGTCCACCAGGTGCAGAAAGCCTGCTCCACAGCGTTCCCACTTTTCAGCCATTTCCCAAGGCCGGTCCGAATAAACCGTAATATCTTCGAAAGCGCCCTGGGTCAGGCGCACACATTTTCCATCTTTTAAATCAATCGCAGGATATAATTTCATCTTTTCCTCCTCACAGGCTGCCTTTTGTGGAGAGCACTTCCTGAATCCGCGCATCCAGGGACGTGGCCTCATCCAGCGCTCTGGCAAAAGCCTTGAACATCCCCTCAGCAATATGGTGGGCGTTCTCTCCGGCCAGCTGCCTCAGGTGAAGATTCATCGCCCCACTGTAAGAAACGGCATAAAAAAATTCTTTTATCATTTCTGTATCGAAATTTCCGATCCGTTCGGAGTGAAACTCTGCCTGATACCCAAAATAAGGCCGTCCGGACAGGTCCACTGCGCACAACACCAGTGTCTCGTCCATGGGCAGAATCATGGAGCCATAGCGTTTCATGGATTTTTTATCGCCCACAGCCTGTTTGATTGCCTGCCCCAGAACAATTCCGACATCTTCGATCGTATGGTGACAGTCCACTTCCAGATCCCCTGCCACCTGTAATTTTAAGTCGAACATGCCATGCCGGGCAAAGCTGTTGAGCATATGGTCAAAAAATCCGATACCGGTGGATATTTCTGCTGTTCCTGCTCCATCCAGGTTCAGTTCCAGTGAGATCCGGGTTTCGGTTGTATTTCTGGTAATTGCAGCCATCCGTTTCATAAAACCCCTCCCATCATTCCTTTCCTTCAAATCTGACTCTGATAGAATTTGCGTGAGCCGTCAAATGCTCTGCTTCGGCAAACTTGATGATATCTTCATGCACCGGTTCCAGCGCCTCTTTGGAGTAGTAGATAATGCTGGATTTTTTTACATAATCATCCACATTCAGGGGAGAGAAAAACTTGGCTGTACCATTGGTAGGCAGAACATGATTGGGGCCTGCAAAGTAATCCCCCAGAGGCTCTGAGCTGTACTGGCCCAGGAAAATTGCTCCTGCGTTCCTGATTTTCGTCATCACTTCAAACGGATTTGCAGTGACAATTTCCAGATGCTCCGATGCGATATCGTTGGCGGTATCCACGGCCTCCTGAAGAGAATCCACTACAAGAATGTATCCGTAATTCTCCAGAGATTTCTCCAGAATTTCTTTTCTGGACAGCTCCTGCAGAAATTGATCAACCTCTCCCGCCACTTCTTCCGCCAGTTTCTGGCTGGTGGTCACTAGAATCGCACTGGCCAGTTCATCGTGTTCTGCCTGAGACAGCAAATCGGCCGCCACATACCGGGGATTCGCAGTCTCATCTGCAATCACCAGGATCTCGCTGGGGCCCGCGATACTGTCGATGCTCACATGTCCGTATACCGCCTTCTTAGCCAGCGCCACATAAATATTCCCGGGACCCACAATCTTGTCCACTCTGGGTATGGATTCTGTCCCAAAGGCCAGCGCTGCCACCGCCTGGGCGCCGCCCGCTTTATATACTTGCGTGGCCCCTGCAAGATGAGCTGCCACCAGAGTGACAGGATTCACTTTTCCCTGGGCGTTGCAGGGCGTTACCATCACAATTTGGGAGACTCCCGCCACCTGTGCAGGCACAATATTCATCAGCACAGAGGAGGGATAAGCCGCCTTGCCTCCCGGCACATAAACGCCTACGCTGGCCAATGGGGTAATTTTCTGCCCCAGAATGCTGCCGTCAGGCCTGGTGTCAAACCAGGAATACCGCTTTTGTTTTTCATGATAGGACCTGATATTAACCAGCGCCCTTTTCATTACTTCCACCAGCTCCGGATCCACCTGGTCCATGGCTTCCTGCAGCTCATCTTCTGTAACACGAACATTCTCCGCTGTTACGATGGCATGATCAAATTTTTCTGTATAGGCAAAAAGCGCCCTGTCTCCTTCTGCCTTTACCGTATCTACGATCACCTGAACCGCATCCGCGTACTGCGTATAGTGGTTGGGGTCTCTTTTCAAAAGATCCTCCAGCAGGTTTTTCTTATTCTCTTCGTTTAATTTCAGTATTCTCATAGCATCCTCCTACCGGTTCCGTGAAACGAGGCGAAGTGCCTCGATAATCCTGCCGATCCGTTCCTGCTCCATTTTCATGCTCACCTGATTCACCACCATGCGCGCGGAAAGGCCGCAGATCTCTTCCAGCACTTCCAACCCGTTTTCCCGCAGGGTAGAGCCTGTCTCCACAATATCCACAATCACTTCTGACAGTCCCACAATGGGAGCCAGCTCAATGGAACCGTTCAACTTGATGATTTCCACTGTCTGATGTTTTTTGTTATAAAAATAGTCCTTGGCAATATTAGGATATTTTGTAGCCACCCGGATCAGCTCATGGTGCTGCAGCAGCTCTCTGGCCGACGCCGGTCCGGCCACGCATATCCGGCATTTTCCAATTCCCAGATCCACCACCTCATAGAGCTTCCGGCCTTCTTCCAGAATTGTATCTTTGCCCACTATGCCGATGTCCGCAGCGCCGTATTCTACATAAGTCGGAACATCAGTTGCCTTGGCCAGAAAAAATTTCAGTTTCAGCTCCTCATTGACAAAAATCAATTTTCTGGAGGAATCATCTTTCATCTCCTCACAGGTAATTCCGGTTTCCTCCAGCATGGACATGGCCTTTTTCGCTAACCGTCCCTTTGCCAGAGCAAATGTGATATATTTCATCGTCCGCCCTCCCTGATCAGTCTCAGATATTCTCCCGGTTCCAGGCAGCTTCTTCTGCCGGTGGCGATTTCCACCTGCTGCAGACTGTCTTTTCCGGCTTCCAGATAGAGCACTCTGCTCACGGAACTTCTTCTGGCCAGCTGAACATAGTCTTCCAGGCGCTTCTCTCTATATTCCTTCATCAGCTGTATCTGAAGCCCCTCCAGACGCAGCTCTCCGGCCAGGCGGACCGCTTCTTCCCGGCGGCTTCTGTCATAGAGCAGGATCTGGCAGTCCAGATCTGTATCCAGGTTGATTTTTTGCCGGTCCAGAGCCATCAAAAGGGAATCCACTACGATCGCGCAGCCTACTGACGCAGCCTTTTTCCCAAACTGTTCCATCAGTCTGTCATAGCGCCCGCCGGTAGCTATCGGTTCCCCGGTACCGTATGTCATGGCTTTAAAAATAATTCCTGTATAATAGCGGAACTTTCCAAGCATTCCCAGATCAAAGCTCACATAACGTTCCAGACCGTAAAGTTCCAGAATATCATACAGTTTTTCCAACCTGTCAATCGCCTGCAGCGCCCTGGGATTTGAGGTCATGTTCCGGGCCTCCTGAATTTGATCCAGAGATCCGAACAGCTGTGGTATCTTCATAATTGCTTCTTTTAAATCTTCCTTCAGATCTTTGGAAAGCAGAAGTTCCTCCACGCCAAAATAGTTTTTATTTTCAATGAGTTCCCTGAGATTTTCTATTTCATCTGATGCTAATTCTGCTTCTTCCATCAGTCCGTTAAAAAAATCAATATGGCCGATTTCTACCTGGAATTCTTCCAGACCGGCGGATTTCAGACAGGAAATCAGCATGGCGATCATTTCTCCGTCCGCATCTGATGTCTCATCCCCCACCAGTTCCGCCCCCATCTGGGTCACTTCCTTTAGTCTGCCCTGATAGCTGGAATTATTGATAAAGGTATTGCCGCAGTAACAGAACCGCAGCGGCATTTCTTCATCCATAAAATATTTCGCCGCACAGCGCGCTACGGAAGGGGTCATATCCGGGCGGAGCACCAGAGTATTCCCTTCACGGTCAAAAAATTTATACATTTCTCTGGAACTTACGCTTCCCCGCTCCTGGCTGAAAATATCAAAAAATTCAAAGGTAGGAGTCTGGATGCTTCTGTACCCATAAAGCCTCTGCTGGCGCAGAACTGCTTCCTGAACGGTCAGCTTCCTGGCACAGCTCTCATGGTACAGATCGCGCACACCCTCCGGCGTATGTAATAACTGCTTTTGCTGCATAACGCACCCGCTTTCATACTTTACTCTGCTAATATGATACTAAATACAAGTGGATTATAAAATAGATCCAGATATTTGTCAACTGTTTTCCTGCACTCTCCGTTCATCCAGGTCTTTCTGAAGCAATTCCAGATAATGCAGCATTCCTCCTCCCGTGACCGGCACTCTGTAGGAACGGTCCATCTCGGCATAAGTAAAACTTTTTCTGCCGCCTCCCTGGCTGCGGTTCCAGAATTTCTGCAGTTCTCTGAACGGCACATAATAGCATTCGTCCCGGCTGCTGAAATAGAGAATGATAAAAGCAATCCCTTCCTGCTCTTCAAATTCTCCCATAAACTGGATCTGATGAGCGTGGACATTTTGAAGGGGAAACGTGTCCGCCGCACATTCTTTTGCGTCAAAACACACAGGTATTCCCTGGACCGTACCGATATAGTCCACTGTACTCTTCTGGTCAAAATACGCCAGCGTGATATGGCGGCTCTCTTTTTCAATGCGGATAGGTTTGATTGGAGTGGGAATTTTCTGGATCAACGCCAGTTTTTGCTGTCGGTAGCGTTCATTGGTATAATTCAAAAGCTCTTCCAGCGCAGAGCCCCGAAGTCCTCTTGTATTCCAGGTAGCCATAATTTCTTACCTTCCTTACATCATTCCATACCGGGCGGAAAATGGATTCCAGCCCCGTCCAGCACTGGTTTCCAGTGACCCGGTAAAGGCGCTTCCAGGCATTTTCCTGATAGTTCCGACAAAACCCCGGAAAGTTCGGGCAGCTTCATCTGCCAGGAGTGAAGAAGCTGGAAGCGAAGGCCGTATTTCTCCCTATAGCTCCGGTTAATCTGTTCTCTGCCATACTTGGTATCTCCAATGATGGGATGGCCCAGATATGCTAGGTGCGCCCGGATCTGGTGTGAGCGTCCGGTGATCAGTTCCACTTTTAAAAGCGTGCAGCCGCGCCCTGCTTTCAGCGGTTCATAGGCAGTGTCAATCATCGCGGTTCCCTCCGCTGCCTGATCCAGTATCCGGACCTGGTTGCCCGTCTCATCCTTAACCAGCCATCCTCTGACACGGCGTCCCTGCCGCATTTCACCTGCCACAAGTGCCAGATAATACTTCTCCATTGTGCGGTCATGAAACATTTTATTCAGTTCCTGCAGCCCGGCCAGGGATTTGCCTGCCGCCAGCAGGCCGCTGGTGTTCCGGTCCAACCGGTTGCAGATCCCTGGCCGGAACGATTTCAGTTCCTCCGGTTTTAACCCGCCGCTGCTCAGCAGATAATCCAGCAGATAGTCTACCGCCGAAATATCCTCCGGCGAAGCTTTCTGCGATAGCAGCCCTGCCGGTTTATTCAAAAACAGAGCGTCCCGGGTTTCAAAAATCACCTGCGGCCTCCATTTATCCGGAAGACGCCCAGGGATCTGCTCTGGGTGTCCGGAAAATTTTTCAATCGTTTCCTCTGAAAGAAAAAGCCGGATCAGATCCCCTTCCTTCATAATTTCATTTCCTGCCGCTTTTCTGCCATTCAGCGTAATATTTTTCTTGCGCAGCATTTTATAATAAAAACTTTTCGGCGCTTTTGGCAGATACTTGGCCAACAGCTTGTCCAGCCGCTGCCCTGCTTCATTGCGCCCCGCCTTCAGTTCCTGCATATCTCCTCCATATATCACATAGATATGGCGCGCAGCACACCTTCTACTTTCAGCTGGTCCTCCGGCACCTCATCTCTGGATTCTGCCGGCAGTTCCTTCAGCCGCTTCAGAAACTGATTAAAATTCCCGAACACCTTCACATGCACCTCATAGCCGTTGCTCTTTTCCATGGTTTTGATATATTCGGAAATTTTATTCAAATCCGCGTTTTTCTGGTCTGTGTATGCGTAGATTCCGCTGGCATGCACAATGGCATAGGGAAGAGGCATGGCTTTTTCCCGGGAAGTCACCACCAGTTCACAGTTCAGCAGGCCGTCTCCCGCTAACGCAGCCACCTGCTCATACTCCTCCCTGCTTCTGCCATGATGAGGGAGCAGCGCCAGCCACACCACCAGGAAATTGGCAAAAGGGAGCGCCGTCACCACCGCTACGATCGTAAACCAGTTTTTGATAGATTTCGTTTCCCACAGCCCGACGCCCAACAGCAGCAGAATGCTCAGAAGGACCAGAAAACTTTTGAGAAACTGCACCTTCTTTTTATACTTCAGATAGCCGAAATGTCCTTTACTTACTTTGTGCATTTTAACATCCTTTCTCTTCTGCAAAAAACAGACCTGATTTATTTTTCCGTATTTTCCCAGGAAACCAGACGGACCAGGGGCAGGAGCAATGCGTGGGGCAGCGCCTTCGAAGCGGCCCTCAGCAGCTTCATAGAAATCCCATAGACAGAGATATCCTTTCCTCTGGAGGCATCCCGAAGGGCTTTTGCAGCCACCTTGCCAGGCTTTGCCATGAAGTACCGCTTGATTCCGGACAGCTCCGCCTTCCCGGAAGCCCTCAGAAAAAACTCCGTGCGCATGGGGCCCGGGCAAACTGCCGTCACCGTAATCCTTCTGGGCTTCATTTCCTGATGCAGCGCTCTGGAAAAGGAAAGCACGTATGATTTACTGGCCGCATAGGCCGCAAAACCAGGCTGCGGCAGAAAAGCCGCAGAGGAAGAAGCTTCCAGTATCCTCCCTCGTTGTACCATATAGGGCAGTGCGATACAGGTAACTGCCGTGAGCGCTTCTGTATTCAGACGGCACATTTCCGCCTGAGACTGCCATTTGATCTGACCGGCGCCTCCGGTCTTTCCAAAACCAGCGCAATTAATTAAAAAGCAGACTTTTTTTCTTTCTCTGCACAGCATGGATTCCAGCTCTTTCAGAGCGGCTTCTTCTGTGAGGTCCAGACAGACCGGCCTGATTTTTACATTGCATTTTTCCTGCAGCCGTTCCAGCCGTTCTTTCCGCCGGGCAACCGCCCAGATCTCTTCCAAATGCGGGTAATTCCGGGATAGCTGCTGCACGAATTCCCAGCCCAGCCCTGATGAAGCTCCTGTTACAATCGCAATTCCCATAGTTGTTCCTCCTGCAGACTTTGATATTCCAATAATTCCCGATAATCCCGAATATAACCGTCCGCCAGGAGGATTTTTTCCTCCCGCAGGCCTGCTGAAAAATCATCTTCTACCGCAAACACGCGCATTCCGGCCGCCTTACCGGCACGAATCCCTGCGGGAACGTCTTCAAATGCCAAACATTCCGCCGGTTTTGCCCCCAGGTCGTACGCTACCTGAAGGAAAATATCAGGGGCCGGTTTTCCGGCAGCCACTTCGCAGGCAGTCCGAACACTTTGAAAATACTTTTTCAGTCCCTGGGATTCCAACACAGCTTCCGCCAGGGTTCTGGAATTGCTGGTCGCAATGCCGCAGGGGATTTTGGCCTTCTGCAAAGCCTGAAGGAACTCCTTCGCGCCTGGTTTGCAGGGTACCCGGCGGCGATATGTCTCCAACGCCATTTCATCCCAGATACCTTTCAGCTCTTCCACGCTTTCCGGAAGATCAAAGCGGTTCTTAAAATACAGCGCATTTTCTGTATAACTCATGCCCTCAATCGCGCTCTGCAGATCTCCGGGAACTTCAATCCCTCTGCTCCCCAAAAATTCAGCATCTATGGATTCCCACATCCACATAGAATCCACCAGGGTTCCATCCAGATCAAATATTACTGCCTCAACCATATGTATTTCTCCGCTCCTGCAGATTTTTCAACAACGCCACTTCCTCATCAGTCAGTTTCCTGGATTCTCCCGGAGCCAGAGCCGGATCAAGAGAAAGCGGCCCCATGGAAATCCGCTTCAATTTCATCACTTTAAGCCCGACCGATGCATACATCCGTTTGACTTGATGGAATTTCCCTTCCTGCAGCGTCACACGGCTGGCATTCTCTCCTGTGATCTCCAGCCTGGCAGGCAGGGCTTTCCATTCCGCATCCACCTGTAGCCCTTGTTCAAACAGCCGGACCGTCTCTTCTGAAACAGAACCGTCTGTTATTACTTCATATACCTTTTCCACATGCTTTCTGGGCGACAGCAGCTCATGGGCCAGTTCCCCGTCATTACAGACCAGCAGAAGCCCTGTGGTATCCTTGTCCAGCCGCCCCACAGGAAAGAGATCCCGGCAGGGAGACGGCGGAAGCAGATCCAGTACGGTTTGTTCCCGGCGGTCCTCTGTCGCAGAAACAACGCCGGCGGGCTTATTCAGCATATAATACTCATACGAAACATACCGCACAGGCCGCCCGTCCAGACATACAGAGGATACGCCCTCCGTCACCCTGGTTTCCGGCTTTCTGACAGCCTCGCCGTCCACGGTCACCCTGCCTTTTTTCAAAAAATCTTTTACCTGACTTCTGGTGCCGCAGCCTGCTCCGGAAAGAAATTTATCCAAACGCATCGTCCCCGCCATCACTGCCACCGCCATCCTGCCAGATATTTGTTTTTCAGCACCGTTCCAGAAGCCTTTGCAAACCCCAGCGGGAAACTGTCCACACAGACCAGCACCCATCCGGAGGCAGCTTTATCCGCTTCAATGGTTTCTCCCTTCAGGTATTTAATCACCCGGGAATCTTCTGCAGAAAAACTAATGCAGTTCTCATACGAATCGCTGTCCAGATGCATGGCGAGAGCCTGGCTTGGTTCAAAACGTTTCTTTTTGCACTCTCCCAGCAGCAGGCCGGACCGCATCACACGCAGCCCGCTGAGATCAGCCCCTTCCGCAGGAAGCAGATAGAGTTTCTCCCCCCGAAGCATCAGCCTCTCAGGAGCAGGCTTCCAGGCCAGCAATTTTGCGAAATCCCGGAATTCTTCCGGCAGCTCTTTCAGCCCTCCCACTCCCGCCGCAGATGAAGTCAGAGGCCGCTCCTTTTCCCCCTCTTTTTCCAGAAGCGCCAGAAAATGCCCTTCCCCCCGCATGCGGTGGGGAAAGATGCGCACACAGCGGGAAAGCAGATCATCTCCGCCTTCCACCTGTTCCGGCATGCCGGGGCAGAAGCCTTCATAGGGTTCCACCTCTCTCACCTTGAGCTCAGGATATTTCTTCAGCACATAGTCCACTGATCCTTCATCTTCCATAGGGCTGAAGGTACAGGTGGAGTACAAAAGCAAACCGCCCGGGCGGAGCATCTGAACCGCGCTGTCCAGAATCTCCCGCTGCAGTTTTGCGTAGAAATCATTCCCCTTTTCCAGCCAGCTTTTGATCACAGCAGGCTCTTTGCGGAACATCCCTTCCCCGGAACAAGGAGCGTCGATGAGAATTTTATCGAAATAATCCCGGAAATGAGGCGCCAGCCGGTGGGGCGCCTCACTGAGAATATACATATTAGAAATGCCGAACAGCTCCAGATTTTTCAGCAGCGCTTTAGCCCTGGAATTGCTGATGTCATTACTGACCAGAACACCTTTTCCGCCCAGTTTCACTCCCAGTTCCGTGCTCTTTCCTCCGGGGGCCGCACAAAGATCCAGCACTCTGTCCCCCGGATTCACAGGGAGCCTGTCGGCCGGCGTCATGGCGCTGGGCTCCTGAAGATAATAAAGCCCTGCAAAATAATAGGGATGCTTCGCCGGCTTAGCACTCCCTTCATAGTAATAACCGTTTTGGATCCAGGGTACCGGACGGATTGGAAAAGGGCAGATCTTTTCAAATTCTTCACAGCTGATCTTGCTCGTGTTCACCCGCAGTCCATATACCCGCTCCTGGCCGAAGCTGTCCAGATAATCCTGGTATTCCTCTCCCAGCAGTCCCTGCATTTTTTGTAAAAATAATTCAGGTAATTCCATCTGTAGTATTTCCTCTCCCGCAGCGTTACAGCTGCTGCGCCATATACATCTGCGCGATATGGTCCACATGGCTGCTGAACCGTTCCAGCTCGTCCATATCGCTTTCATTGTAGATTCTGAAAAATTCTTCCTGAAGCCGCAGCGTCTCTTCTTTATCTCCGATCCGGTACAGGCTGCGCAATGTGTTTAAAACCTCAGCCACCACATTTGCACGCTGCCGGAAGGAACCCTGAGCTTCCAGAATTTCATCCCGGATAGAAGCCATCTCTGCATCCAGGCTGATGACGGCCTCCGCTGATGCATTCAGACGCTGGCTGATATGCTGAGGTAAATTCTTTCCGTATTTATAGCGGAGAGAGTGTTCAATTACCGCCCAGAAATTCATCGCCAGCGTCCGGATCTGTATTTCCACCGGAATCACCTTTTCCCCTTCTGAGGTCTGAACCCGGTATTCCACAATTACATGATAACTCCTGTATCCGCTGGGCTTGCTCTTTGTGATATAATCCACTTCATCCGTCACCTTCATATCCGTGCGCTGGCGGATCATCTCCACCACCTTCCGGATATCTTCTTCAAACTGACAGATGATTCTGACACCCGCGATGTCCTCCAGCCGCTTCGTCAATTCCGGGATGGGGATATTTTTCTTTTTTGCTTTTTCTAGGATGCTGGAGATGGATTTCACTCTTCCTATCACCTGCTCTATGGGACAGTACTTTCCGGCAATTTTATATTCTTCCATAATATAATTGAACTTCACAATTAACTCATCAACCGCCAGCCGGTACGGCGCCAGCGCCTCGCGCCAAAGTTGTATTTCCATCTGCATCCCACCTTTAACAATCATCACAGTTTTGTATGTATGATTATAACATACACGCCGATAAATGTCCATTTCCTTCCCCTTTATTTCATGTTTTCTTTATAATCCGCAGTCATCTGACGCCTTTCCAGATATCTGAGAATGTCATAGGAATTTACGCTCCTTTCTTCCAGATGAGGAGTCTGTATGTAAATACCAAAGTGCAGGTGTACCGGAAAGTTTCCGACAGTCCCCGGAATCTCGCTGTATCCTGAATCACCCATATATCCCAATAACTCTCCCGCCGCCACTTCTGTTCCGGCCTCAATCCCGTCCCTGTATCCGTACAGATGAGCATAATAATCATATCCGCCGCCCGGGCGCCGGATTCCGATCCTCCATCCTCCCTGGGGCAGCCAGCCAATCTGCTCAACAGTTCCTCCGGCTGACGCTACCACCGGATAAAATCCTCTGGGATACTCCATGCCCATGATATCGCAGCCTTCATGTTTCCGTTCTCCTCCGAAGCTCCGTCCGTCTCCCCAGGAGTTTTCAAAGGTCACCCATTTCACTTCCTGGCTTGCGCTCCTGGCCACCGGAAAATATTCCAGCCCTTCCAGCACTCTTCTGTAGGCTTCCCGCAGCTGAAAAAATTCCTCTGGCTTCCAGTTTTTTGCCTGCGCAATCATTTCCTCAGCCTGTGCTTTTTGAATTGAAGATGCCGAGCTTTCATTTAAAACAAAGCCATTCTTCAGCATCAGGACAGCGATACAGCTCCAGGGATCCAGATCCTCCCGTTCTGAAAACTGCATGATTTGGTTCAGACTGTCCCCCGGGAAGGACATTCGGCAAAATTCTTCTGACTCACAAGTATTTTCCTGCAGCGGCATCAGCCATGCCACATCCCGGAAATACTGCAGATAAAGCGCACAGAGCGCTCCGGCCAGCAAAATTCCGGCAATCAGGGCTATTCCCTGTCCAATTCCTTCCGGCAGAATCAGCCGGTATCCTTTGAATCTCATGGCTCACCTCTTTTAGACATACTATAAGATTATATGTACAGCCCTGGCAGAATAGAACAAAGATTCTGGCCGGACTCTCGCGCCGAAGCGCGGCCGCTTTAGCGGCCATATTTCCTTCGCGCGCAGTGCGCATCCTCCCGGAGGGTTTTGTTTCATCGGGAAGGCAGTTTCCTATGAAATAAAAATACGTCCCATCAGCATTTTTCCTGCTGTTGGAACGTATTTTTCTCAGATATTATTCCACTACTGTCTCTCAGTGGTTTCCCGGGCAACCATGTTTGTCTGTACTGCAGTGATGTTCTCCACAGCTATGCTCCCCATCATGATGATGAGCGCATTCCACATCGGGATTATATACCAGTTTTCCGGACAGCAGCGCGTTGACAGAGTCATCCGCATTGCCGGCCGCGCCCGGATACAGACGGATGCCGGCTTCTGCAAGAGCGGCTCTGGCTCCTCCGCCGATTCCTCCGCAGATCAGCGCGTCCACACCGTTCTCCGATAAAAAACCAGCCAACGCGCCGTGGCCGCTTCCCACAGCGCTCACCACCTGCCGGGACTTCACCGCACCATCCTCAACCTCATAAATCTTAAAGGATTCACAGTGGCCAAAGTGTTGAAATATATTACCATTTTCATAAGTTACCGCAATCTTCACAGATACATTCTCCTTTCTCAATCAGCCGCGGTAGGAAGATAAAAACCTGGCCAAACGGCCGGTCGCCATCCTCAAGTCCTGCACTGCGGGCAAATACACCACTCGGAAATGATCCGGCTCCATCCAGTTAAACCCCTTCCCGGGAACCAAAAGCACTTTTTCCTCATGGAGGAAATCCAGAACAAACTTTTCATCATCAGTAATGTTATATTTTTTACAGTCAATTTTGGGGAAACAGTAAAACGCGCCCTGGGGCTTCACCACACTGATTCCCGGAATATCATTTAAAGCCTTATAAATAAATTCCCTCTGTTCAAACAGACGGCCTCCGGGAACCAGCAATTCATCCGAGCTCTGATACCCGCCCAGAGCCGTCTGTACGATCATCTGCGCCGGAACGTTGGCGCAAAGCCGCATGGAAGACAGCATGTTCAGCCCCTCGATATATCCCTTCGCCCTGGACTTATCACCGCACAGGCACATCCAGCCGCAGCGGAAGCCCGGCATCCGGTGGGATTTGGACAGCCCGTTAAATGTAACGCACAGCAGATCCGGGCAAAGGGAAGCGATAGAGATATGCTTCTGTCCGTCATATAAAAGCCTGTCGTAAATTTCATCAGAAAAAATCACCAGATCATGCCTTCTGGCAAATTCTGCAATCTGTTCCAGCAGCTCTTTGGGATACAGAGCGCCAGTAGGATTGTTCGGGTTAATGATCACAATTCCCTTTGTCCGGGAAGTTACCTTCTTTTCCATGTCCGCCAGGTCCGGATACCAATTTGCCGATTCGTCACAGATATAATGGACAGGCTTCCCGCCTGCCAGATTTGCAGCAGCTGTCCAGAGAGGATAATCCGGAGAAGGAATCAGAATTTCATCCCCATCGTTCAGGAATCCCTGCATTGCCATGGAAATCAGCTCGCTGACGCCGTTTCCCATGTAAATGTCATTGATCTGCACATTAGGAAGCTTTTTAATCTGTCCATACTGCATTACCGCTTTTCGGGCGCTGAATACGCCTTTGGAATCGGAATATCCCTCTGCGTTTACCAGATTCATCTGCATGTCGTGGATGATTTCATCCGGCGTATGAAACCCAAAAGGCGCGGTATTCCCAATATTCAGCTTCAAAATATTGATATTATTGGCGATCATGCGGTCTGCTTCTTCCACCACCGGTCCACGCACATCATAACACACGTTGTCCAGTTTATGCGATTTTTCAAATGTTCTCAACTTTCCGGTTCCTTCTTTCTCATGCTGGGTTTCCTGCATAGTTACTGTCTGGTTTCCTGCATCCACACTGGGTTCCACAGGCTTTGGATCTTCTCCAAGCAGCGATGTCACCGTAGTCTGCAGGCCCGCCGCCAGGCGGGACAGCGTATTGACAGAAGGATTTCCCTCTCCCTTTTCCATTTGAAACAGCATGGTTTTACTTACTCCTGATACTTCCGACAATTTCTCCAGGCTGTATCCCATGGCCTCCCGCATTCCTTTCAGGCGGGAGGCCAGCTGCAGATTTAATTCCATAACGGCCTCCGTTCTTTATACTGATACAAAGCATTTAATCTGATTGTATCGTACCACCATAAAGCAGTACTGTCAACCGTTTGAGAAAAAAAGGCCATTCTTTATATTGATATGTCAATGCTCAGTGGATTCTTTCAAGCACTTTCTTCAGAAAATCATACACTCTGGCTGTAGAAGAAATGCTCAGACGTTCCTGGGGGGTATGGATATCTTTCATATCCGGACCGATGGAAACTGCGTCCATACCCGGACGTTTGTTCAGCAGGAGCCCACATTCCAGGCCTGCATGAATTGCTTCCACCTGAGGTTTTTTTCCGTACATTTCTTCAAATACCTGGCACATTAAATTGCGCAGGCCGGATTCCCTTACAAACTCCCATCCCGGGTAATCTCCGGTTTCAGAATGGCTGGCTCCCAGAAAATCCGCCAGATGCGTCAGCTTCTGTTTGAGCCATTCCTTTCTGGATTCCACAGAACTGCGGATGGAATAGGAAATATGCCAGCTGTTTTCTGCTGTGTTCATAATGCCCAGATTTAAAGAAGATTCCACCAGCCCTTCCACGTCATTGCTCATAGCCTGTACCCCATAGGGAGCTTCCAGCAGCGCAAAAAGCACTTTTTTCTGAGATTCCCGATCCATTGCTTCAGCTTCTTCCATAAAGGCTTCTGCCGTAATTTCCATCTGAGGATCTGTCAGGGCATATTCCCTGCGGTAGGTTTCAGCCAGATCTTTCACTTTTTGAATGATCTGCCGGTCCGAACGAGTCTTCAGAACTGCTTTCGCAGATCTTGTGATCGCGTTGTCCTTGGTTCCCCCCTCCAGACTGACCAGACGGAATTCTACTGTTTCTGCCAGACTGTTGAGCAGACGCCCCAGCAGTACATTGGCATTCGCCCTTCCTTTATGGATCTCCCCGCCGGAGTGCCCGCCTGTCAGTCCATCGATCCGGATGCATACACAGTTTCCTTCGCAGCGCTCCCTCTTCACAGGCAGATCCAGATTAAAACGCAGTCCCCCGGCACAACTGGCCAGAAAGATCCCTTCCTCCTCCGAATCCAGGTTCAGAAGATATTTTGCTTCCAAACCACTTAAATCAATGCCTTCTGCGCCCTCCATGCCGGTTTCTTCATCCACTGTAATCACACACTCCAGCCTGGGATGGCTCAGTTTCTTGTCTTCCAGCAAGGCGAGCATGTAAGCGACTGCAATGCCGTCGTCTCCGCCCAGGGTAGTGCCTTCTGCAAAAATCTCATCTCCCTCGGTCCGCAGGTTAAGAGGATCTTTCGTGAAATCATGTTCCACTCCGCTCTCTTTCTCGCAGACCATATCCATATGGCCCTGCAGCATTACGGCTGGGGCGTTTTCATAGCCTGCGCTGGCTTCTTTGATGAGAATCACATTGTTCAGTTCATCCTGGCGGCATTCCAGCCCCAGCTCTTTGCCAGCAGCGCAGATATAATCACTGACCGCTTTTGTATTTCCAGATCCGTGGGGAATCCGTGCGATCTGCTCAAAATAATAGAATACCCGTTCCGGGGATAGTCCCTTTAATACATCCATGATGATGCGCCTCCTTCATTTTCTGTGCTTATTGTGGCATAATTCTCTGCAAAAATCAATATCTTATCCATAAATGGAGGGTATGAGATGAAAAAATGGATTGGCGCTGCAGGGCTCTTCGCTCTTTTTATCTGGATGCTGTTATATAGCCGGCTGTCGATACAGGGCGCCGCAAACGGCCTGCTCCTCTGGTATCAGACAGTGCTGCCCAGCATCCTTCCGGCGCTGATCCTGTCCAAGCTGCTGATTTTTACCGGCGGAGACCAGCTGCTCTCAGGTATCTTTGCGCCAATATCCAGATTATTTATGAAGCTCACTTCCCATGGTACCTACGCCCTTTTAATCGGCCTGCTCTGCGGCTATCCCGCCGGTATGAAAACCGCGGCGGACTTATACCGCGGCGGCCGTCTGGAGCAGGAAGAGAGCCGCAGGCTCATGGCTTGTCTCAGCTTTCCCAGCCCAATGTTTCTCACCGGCTATATTTATACCGGCCTGCTCGCTCAGTCTTTTCCGTTCTGGAAATTGGCTCTGGCAGTCTATTTCCCTCCGCTGGCTGCCGAAATCATCCTGGCCCTTATTTTCAGGGTGAAAAATTTTTCCAGGCAGATTTCTGCGCAGAATACCAGAAAGCTTATTCCTGTTATACAAAAAAAGAATCCTGCAAAACAGGATTCACCGGCTTTTGCCGAAGCGCTGGATGAAATTCTCATGGACAGCTGCACTACTGTAGTGAAAATAGGGCTGCTCATGATGCTTTTTTCTGTTCTGGCTACATGCATCCAGCAGCTCCTTCCCGGAACACCGGTCCTTCAGATGGGCGCCAGCGGCCTGCTGGAGATGACCACCGGCAGCTATCTTGCCGCAAAAAGCACGCTGTCACCGGCCTGGCAGGCAGCGTGCATCACCTTTTTTATCTGTTTCGGAGGATTGTCCGTAGCCGCACAATCCATCAGCGCAGGAAAAGGCCTTCCCTTTACAGTCTGGCAGTATCTGTTCTGGAAATTATTCCATGGCGCGGCTTCAGCCGCTCTCCTGCTGGCGCTGTGGTATGTATGACTTATTCTGTCTCTTCATCCTCGGAAGAAATAACCGGCATTTCTTCCTCCATCCCTTCCTCTTCTTCCGGAGACAATTCCCGGCGGTTGGCGGACACAATGTCATAGCTGGACTTCATAGAAGTCATAAAAGCGGAAAACTTTGTCTGCGTGCTGTCCATTGTATGGCTGATAATCGTCTGAAGGCTGTTCAGCATGTCATCTGTGTAGTTTACGGCACCCAGGCGGATATTGTTAGCGTCCTCCACAGCCTGGTCCACTACCTCCTGCGCCTGGCGGGTTGCCTGGTCTATGATCTCATTTGCCTTAATATACGCCCTCTGCATGATCTCATGTTCATTGATCATCTCGTTTGTCTGAACCGTTGCATCTTCTATCATCTTGTTAGCCTGAGAACGGGCGTCCGCGATAATGGCCTCTTTATTGCTGAGAATCTTCTGATATTTTTTAATCTCATCCGGCGTGCGGTGACGCAGCTCCACCAGCAGTTCTTCCAGCTGGGCCTTGTCCACAATTATTTTTGTAGAGGAAAAGGGCTGCATCTTGCAGCCTTCAATATATTCTTCTATTTCATCAATCAACTGTTCTATTCTGCTCATGACATTCTCCTTTTTCTGCAAACTTTTTTTCCACTTCTGCCGCCACAAAATCCGGCACAAACTGGCTGATATCCCCTCCGAACATGGCGATTTCCTTCACCGTGCTGGAGCTGAGATAGGCATACTGCAGGCTGGTGGTGAAAAACACCGTATCCACCTCCGGCGCAATTTTCCGATTCGTCTGGGACATCTGCAGTTCATATTCAAAATCCGTCACCGCCCTCAGACCCCTGACGATCACAGAGGCTCCGCTGGCAGCGGCAAAGTCAACTAGCAACCCACTGAATGACTGTATTTCTACATTTGGAAGAGATTTAACAGCCTTCTTCAACATTGTAACACGTTCCTCTACGGAAAACAATGGGCTTTTTGAAGTATTGTTCAGCACGCCCACAATCAGATGGTCCACCACCTTGCTGGCTCTGGAAATTACATCCAGATGGCCAAAGGTTACGGGATCAAAACTCCCCGGATATATCGCTTTGCTCATATATCCTCCTTCCTGCAGAACAGATGCCTGTTTGTTTTATATCGTTTTTCCCGGAATATTTCCAAACCTGTCTGTGGCAGGAAGGAAAAATCTGTATCCAGACCCGCTTCCACAAGAACCACTGTATCCATATTGACCAGTGTTGACTTTGCCAGGGCTGCCAGTGTATCCTGTTCCAAGCCCTGTGCATAAGGCGGGTCCATATAAATAAGATCAAAAGGAGAGCTGCCGTCCAGCCTCCGGATAGCAGTAAGCGCATCTGTCTCCATCAGGACCGCCCGGTCCGCCAGTTTTGTAAACTCCAGATTTTTTTTGATACAGGCGCATGCTTTCGGCTGTTTTTCCACCAGAACCGCTTCTGCAGCTCCCCGGCTCAAAGCTTCAATTCCTATCCCTCCGCTGCCGGAAAACAGGTCCAGGAATCTGCTGCCCGGAACTTGATTCTGCAGCATATTAAAAAGAGTCTCCTTAATCCTGTCTGTGGTCGGCCGGGTGTCTTTTCCTTCTATGGTCTGCAGCGGCATGCTGCGCGCAATTCCAGCAATCACTCTCATAAAGCTTCCTTTCTTCTGAAGAACATTGAAACAGATTTATATTATAATATATTCTTTGTCTTGTTACAAGCGTTTCAGATAAATTTCAGTATTGAAAATCTACTGTTTAACGAAAAAGACAGAAGGCCCTGCGCAGGTCATGATTTTCGCCGCGCAGAGCCTTCCTTTTTCGTTCAGTTCAATTCAATTTTCAGGAGTGATTACAGAGTACCCTTAGATGCCATCTGCTTTTCCTGGTTCTCGATCATTTTCTTCACCATATAACCGCCAACAGAGCCGTTCTGGTAAGAAGTCAGGTTTCCGTTGTAACCACCGTTAGACAGCGGCACGCCCAGTTCTTCAGCGATCTCCATTTTGAAGCGGTTCATAGCTTCCTTTGCCTCAGGTACTACAGTCTTGTTGCTAGATGTGTTGTTTGACATAAAATTGTCCTCCTTTTTGTTTTCCGCGGGTCCATCCTCTTTATGAAATCAATATTCCGTGGCGATTCCGGAACCGCTTTACTCGTAACCCCAGCTTCATGAAAGCTTGTTTTCTGTTACAATCCTAGTATGTTCCCGGAAAAACAAAATACACTGGCAACTTCTAATTAAAATGTAAAAAAAAACCATCATCGAATAAAATTTGTACGCATCCTGGGCTGTTCCTGTTCAGGATGGCCAAGGCCGGCTTTCTTTCCTGCTTCGATACATTTCAGCAGCCAGGCCATATTTTTCCCAAGCATCCTCATTCCCTGCATCCCTTCTTCATCCTGATACACTTCTTCCGGCGTGGAACCATGGACCATATTCCAGTAGTTTGAAGAAACCACAGGCATATTTGAAATAGTAAAAAATTTATTCAACTGGTCAAATGCCGCAGAGGCGCCTCCACGCCGGCAGCTGACGACAGCAGCTCCCGGTTTATAAGAATGGTCTCCCGCATAAAAAAAACGCCCCAGAAAAGCGGTTATGGCTCCGCTGGCCGCTGCATAGTGCACTGGCGATCCGAAGATAAAACCATCGGCATCCTTTGCCAGTTCCAGCGCCTCATTGACCGCATCTTCCACCACGCACTTTCCCAATTTTGCGCAGGCCCCGCAGGCCATACAGCTGGCTACAGGTTTCTTTCCAAGCCAGAAAATCTGCGTGGAAACTCCGTTTTTCTCCAGTTCCTGTGCGGCTTCATGCAGAGCCGTATAAGTACACCCTGTCTCGTGAGGGCTGCCATTAATCAACAAAACTTTCATCTGAGTTCCTCCTCTTGTTAACCAGTTTGGTTTATGACATGATTCCCAGTACGCTTTCCCCAGTCAGGCCTCCTGAAAATTCCCCTTGTTCTTCCGGTGAGCTGGTCGCAAGATACTCCTCCACCGCCTCTGAAGCCAGCTGGAGCAGATCTGCATCCTGGTAGACGTCTCCGATCCGGAAGGACAGCAGGCCGCTCTGGCGTACGCCGAACAATTCCCCAGGCCCGCGCAGCTTCAAATCCTCTGAGGCAATGAAAAAGCCGTCGTTAGACTGGTTCAAAATTTCCAGGCGCTTCTGTGCCTCTTCATTGCCTGAACAATTTACCAGAATACAATAGGACTGGGCGTTTCCCCGCCCAACCCGCCCCCGCAGCTGATGAAGGCTGGCCAGGCCGAACCTCTCTGCATTTTCAATCATCATTACTGTGGCATTCGGCACATCAATCCCCACCTCAATGACTGTGGTTGAAACCAGTACCTGAATTTCATTTTGAGAAAAGGCCTGCATCAGAGCATCTTTCTGTTCCTCTTTCATCTTCCCATGAAGATACTCCACCCGCACAGACGCAGGAAGAACCTGGCGCAGCTGCCGTGCATAATCTACTACATTCTCCCCATCCATCAGTTCGCTGGCTTCCACCATGGGGCAGACTACATAGGCCTGGTGCCCTTTTTCCACTTCGTTTTGAATAAATTGATAGGCCTTTTCTCTGTAACGTATATTCACCACACAGTTTTTGATCGGCAGTCTGTCCGCAGGAAGCTCATCCATTACCGACAGCTCCAGATCGCCGTACAGGATCATGGCCAGCGTGCGGGGAATGGGCGTGGCGCTCATCACCAGCACATGGGGGAGATATCCCTTTTCACTCAGGACGCGGCGCTGCTTCACACCGAACCTGTGCTGTTCATCCGTTATTACCAGAGCCAGTCTGAAGTATTGTACGGCCTCCTGAATCAGCGCATGTGTTCCAATAATAATGGAAGAAATACCTGCAGCGATCCGCTCATAGGCCTCCCGTTTTTCCTTCTTTTTCATGGAACCGGTGAGCAGTTCCGTCTGCAGGCTGATCCCTTGTTCAGAAAACAGCCGGTTCAGAGACTGATAATGCTGCCTGGCCAGCACCTCCGTGGGCGCCATCATCACGCCCTGATAGCCGGCCAGCGCCGTTTCATATAATGCCAGAAAAGCAACGATGGTCTTACCGGAACCCACATCTCCCTGAATCATACGGCTCATAACATAAGGGCCGGCCAACCCTTCCCTTATTTCTTCCAGCGTCCTTTTCTGCGCGCCGGTGAGCCGGAACGGGAGAGAATTCATCAAATCTTCTGTCTCTGCACGTCTGGAAATCCTGCATTGATTTTCTTCCTGGCTGACGCTGCTGCGCAGCAGCCTGATCTGGTAGATAAACCGGAAAAATTCTTCAAATGCCAGCCTGCGGTGGGCCGCGATCAGTTCTCTCTCATCTGATGGAAAATGAATCTGGTATAATGCCTGGCCATAAGGCATGGATGTATATTTTTTTTGGATTTCCTGCGGAAGCATGGTGAGGAGCAGATCTGGAAACTGCTCAAATGCCTGAGCCATCGTTCGGCTCACTGTGCTGTTTTTAATCCCGGCCGCAAGGCTGTATACCGGCTGAAACGTTCCCTGCTTCTCCTCATAGGCGCCCAGGGTAAAAATCTGCGGCTGTTCCATGACGGCCGTTTTTCCCTGCAGCCGTATCCTTCCCCGAAAAACAAAACGCATTCCGGGCTTCAGCGTATTTCGCAGATAAGGCATATTGAACCAGGTAAGGCGCATTTTTCCGCCCTGTCCATCCCCGATCTCCGCCGCTGTCATATTCTTTGTCCCAAAAGACCGGACAGCAACCTGTTTCATCACTGTGCCGCAAACTGCGCCGAATGTACAGGCGGAAGCCTCCTCTATGGATACAGGAGGCAAAAAATGGTCATAAGTTCTGGGATAGCAGGCCATCAGTTCTTCCACTGTAGTAATACTTAATTTCAAAAAATTTGCGGCCCTTTTTTCTCCCACACCCTTCAGCGCCGTAAGCGGAGTCTGTCCTGACATTTTTCCCTTCCTCCCTTTTGTTCCATACTTTCTCTCTTAATGGTATTGCCAGCGGAAAAGGAAAAGCTGCCGCAGCTGTGCAGTTTCCCGCCAAGCCGCGGCAGCTCAATTTCTCCGCCTTTGTGTTATTCCACAGATACCAGATAATAATAAATCGGCTGTCCGCCGGAATGAATTTCCACATCCATATCCGGATATGCATCTTCCAGTTCAGAAAGCAGGGCTTCCGCGGTTTCTCTGCTCACATCCTGTCCATAATAAATGCTGATCAGGGAAGCATCCTCGTCAATCATTGCGTCAACCATCTCTCTGGTGGTATCGTGAATATCATCCCCCACTGCCAGAATCGTATGATCTCCCAGGCCCATGATATTCCCCTCGTGGATCTCCCTGTCGTCAATCACAGTATTGCGCACAGCGTAGGTGACCTGGCCGGTCTTCACATTCGCCATCTCTGCAGCCATGGCTTCCGCATTTTCTTCTGCCGACCGCTCCGGAATGAAATTCAGCACCGCCGTAATCCCCTGAGGAACCGTCTTACTTGGAACTACTACGATTCTCTTATCCTTCACCAGGGAACTTGCCTGCTGTGCAGCCAGAATGATGTTGGAATTATTCGGAAGAATATAAATCGTATCCGCATGAACGTGGCTGATCGCATTGAGCATATCTTCCGTGCTGGGGTTCATGGTCTGTCCGCCGGCAATCACATAATCCACGCCCAGGCCTTTGAATATCTCATCCAGGCCCGCGCCTACAGATACTGCGATAAACCCATAAGGTTTATTAGACACAGCGGCTTTGGCTGCTTTCTCCTGTTCCTTCTGGTCTTTTGCCAGCTTCTCCGCGTCCTTGATCAGCTTTTCCTGGTGCTCTTCCCTCATATTATCAATTTTCATTCTGGTCAGAGAGCCGTAAGTCAGGGCTTTCTGAATTGCCAGCCCCGGGTCATTTGTATGAACATGTACTTTTACAATATCGTCATCTGAAACCACTACGAGGGAATCGCCTATAGATTCCAGATATTGCTTAAATTCATGTTCCTTTTCTTCATTGTACTCTTTTTCCAGCATTATGATAAATTCCGTGCAGTAGCCGAATTTTATATCTGCTGTATCAATATCCTGGTCCGGCACGGCAGCAGCTCTGCTTCCGGAAGTCTGAGGGATATCGGAAAAATCAATTTCCTTTCCCATCATACAGTCCAGTACGCCCTGCATCACCACCATCAGGCCCTGCCCGCCGGAATCAACTACCCCGGCCTGCTTCAGCACAGGCAGCATTTCCGGAGTCCTGCTCAGGACATAATTGCCGTATTCAATGATCTGTACCGTAAATTCCTCCAGATCTTCTGTCTGATCCACCAGCTCCGCCGCTTTGTCGGCCATTCCTCTGGCTACTGTCAGAATCGTTCCTTCCTTTGGCTTCATGACGGCCTTATAAGCAGTCTCCACCGCACGCTGAAATGCATTGGCAAGCACTGTAACGTTGATTTCTTCCACATATTTTATTTCCTTACAGAATCCACGGAACAGCTGGGAAAGGATTACGCCTGAATTTCCTCTGGCGCCTCTGAGCGATCCGGAAGAAATCGCCTTGGAAAGAGTCTCAATGGTGGGACCTTCCAAACCGGATACTTCCTTTGCCGCAGACATGATGGTGAGCGTCATATTGGTTCCCGTATCGCCGTCCGGCACCGGGAATACATTCAGCTCATTAATCCATTCCTTATTTGCCTCCAAATTTTTAGCTCCCGCAAGAAAAAATTTCTTCAGAAGCCCTGCATCTATCGTACTGATTGCCACAACAGTGTTCCTCCTTAAAGCTCTATAGATTAGTCGATGACTCTGACGCCTTCCACAAAGATATTGATTTTCTCCACTTCCATGCCGGTAAGCTCTTCCAGCTTATATTTCACATTATCGATCAGATTATCCGCCACTGCAGAAATACTCACACCATAAGACACAATTACATGGAAATCGATCATCAGTTTATTCTCGTGGATCTCTACATTGATACCATGCGTCAGGCTCTCTCTCTTCAGAAGCTTTACAAGACCATCCTTCACGCTGACGGCAGCCATCCCCACGATCCCAAAGCATTCCACTGCAGTGGAACCCGCATACATCGCTATGACATCCGGATCAATTAATATTTCTCCAAGCTGATTGGAAATACGACCTTTCATATGGTTCCCTCCACTTCTCGTTCTAGAACAAGGCACGCGCCACAAAAAAGCGCACTGATCCCTGTGCTGATTCTATTATAACCTGTTTTTCTCAAAAATGAAAGTTCTATTTTACATTTTTTACAGGAACTGCAAAATTTGGCATACTCTAAAAAAAAATTAAAATTCTGCTTGCATTCCTATCCAAATTCTGCTATGATATTTTTGTTGTGAGCCTGGAGGCTTAATAAGTATAAGGAGGTGCAATTATGGCAAAATGTGCTATCTGTGAAAAAGGTGCTCACTTTGGTATCGCTGTGAGTCATTCCCATAGAAGATCCAATAAGATGTGGAAGTCTAATGTGAAGGCTGTGCGCGTAAAGGTGAACGGTGGAACCAGAAAGATGTATGTTTGTACTTCTTGCTTAAAGTCCGGCTTAGTTGAGAGAGCATAATTCACGAAAATGTATGGTCGATTAAGGGGGCCGCTGCTATAAAACAGCGGTCTTCTTTTTTTGTTGCATAGGAAACTGCGTTCCCTATGCAACAAAACCCTCCGGGGGATGCACACTTTATTTTGATGCAGGAAGTTTTTTGTCAAATAAATATTTTCACTGTAAACATTCCGTTTTCTGCACACCAGGAAAATTCAGCCTGATACTTTTTCACAAAACCAGCCACACTGAGCATCCCATATCCATGCCCCTCTCCCCTCTGCGAAACGGGCATGCCCGTCTCTTCAGAAAATTCTATTGCTTTACCGTCATAGCTGTTCTTAATTTCCAGAAAAAGATTCCCTCCGCAAATACAGCGCAAGATGATCTCCCGCCTTCTCCCATCCTTTGTTTTCTCGGCCCCTTCCAGAGCATTGCTCAAAAGGTTGCCCAGCACTGCAGCAAATTCAGTTTCATGGACCGGCAGTTTTTCGGGAACATCCAAAGCTGCTACAAAGCGGATCTTTTTCTTCTCAGCCTCCCGGATATAATATGCCGCCACACTGTTCACCATCACATTTTCGCAAAACTTTTTGTCGGAATTTTCCTGTACCCATGCTTCGGCTTCCTGTAAAATTTCCCGTACCCGCCCGCAGTCTCCTGCTTTGCAGAAAGCCGACACTGAAATCAGATAATGGCGGATGTCATGGCGGAGCATCGCCATATTCGTTTCTTGTTCTTTATTCATCTTCAGCCGGAGCGACAGCTGTTCCGATTCTCTGGTCAAAAAATCTGCGTTGCGCTGCAGCATATTCTGATTCCTCTGGGCAGCCAGAAGCTGAAATATGGTGATATACGAAACCACCAGCAGGATCAGCACCATCACCAATGCCAGCCAGTTTTGGGGCGTTTCAGAAATATTAGCCGGGAATACCGCCAGCGCATTTACAGTGATGTAAAATACCGCAGGCACTACACATAGCTTCAGCCATCCCCCTTTTCTCATCCGCTGCTCAGTGTGATAATATGCCCTGATAAAATGTGCCAGGATGCACAGCGCCAGACCGTTTACAGCAACCAGCGTCACCATGGAAATCCACACCTGTTTTGTCAGAGAATATACCGCACTGGAAGGTACTCCGCAGGCCATGGTAAATGCGGCGGAACTGAATCCTGTAAAGAGCGTCCTGAAATCCCGGTAGGCGTCCAGATAAAAAGCAATACCCTGGGTCAGCAATATCTGAGCCGCTGTAACAGCCAGAACTTGCCAGCCCCAAAGCTGATCCTCCGATTTTCCCCATGCAAGCAGACAATAGAGCGCAAAACTGACGAACGAGACAGCAATATTAAAAAGAAGTTTTTTTCGCAGGCGGAGAAACAACAGCAGAAATAGCAGCACAAAAAAATAGGATAAGCAACTTTGGAAAAAAATATAGGTTTTCATATGTATCCTGCCTTCCGGTCAGCCCCGGGTAATATTCTTCAGCCACTTATATTTCTTATACCGCCAGAAGATAAACGGCATTTTAACAAATTCATCAGTACACAGCACCACATATACCAGCATGGGCGGGAACCGGAAAACAAATGCGGCCAGAAAACCTGCGGGAACGGCATAACCCCACATGATAATCAGATCCATAATAAATCCGAATTTTGAATCCCCTCCGGCCCGGAAAACGCCGCAGATCCAGGAAGTATTGATTCCCTGGCCAAGGATATAGACTGCGTTGACCAAAACCATAAATCCCAGATATTCCCGGGCCATCGGAGAAAGGTTGGCCATTTGTAAAAATACCGGGCGCAGCAGCAAAATCACTGCGCTCCCCAGCAGGCTGGTCCCAAGCGTGATCCAACTGATCCTGGCCGCATCCCGTTTCGCTTCCTTTAACCTGTTCTGCCCCATTTCTTTCCCCAGCAGAATGCCGCCGCCATTGGCTACACCCATGCAGAGCACGGTTCCCAGATTTCTTGCAACCACCACCACTGAATTGGCCGCAACCATATCCTCGCCCAGATGCCCCATAATCGCAGAATACATAGCAAAGGCGACGCCCCATACCACCTCATTTCCCAGAGCCGGCAGGGAAAAGCGGATGAAATCGCCAAAAAGCAGCTTGTCCTTCTGAAACATTTTCTTCCACTTCAGTACCACGGTGTTCTGGAATTTCAAGTCTATGGCACAGAGCAGCAGCTCAATTCCCCGGGCAATAGAAGTAGCCAGCGCCACGCCCATGATCCCCAGCTGCGGCGCTCCGAATAGCCCAAAGATAAATACTGCATTCAAAAAAATATTCAGTACAAGCGCGCTGCTGCTGATCATTGTGGTAGCGCGCACGCGCTCCATGCTCTTCATCACACAGAGATAGGTCTGCGATATTCCCATCAAAAAATAAGAAACGCCCACCGTCCGCAGATAAATAATGCCGCTGGCAATCATATTCTCATCATCAGTAAAAATCCTCATCAGCATACCCGGCAGGAAGCAGGCTGCGGCAGCGAATAAAAATGTTACAGAAGCCGAAAGCTTCAGCCCCATTCCCAAAATCTTCTGGATGGAGTCCAGATCCCGTTTGCCCCAATACTGAGCAGCCAGGATCGTCATACCGGATGTAAGTCCAGCCAAAAACAAATTCAGGATGAACTGGATCTGGTTTGCAAGAGAACCGGCGGCCAGGGCCGTCTGGCTCACATATCCCAGCATTACCACATCTGCAGAGCTTACAGCAGTATTAATCAGATACTGCAGCGCGATAGGCCCCACTAACATCAGCAGGGAACGGTAAAAATTCTTATCTTCTGTTTTCATTGATTTTTATCTCCTGTTGCCGCCAGTTCAGGACTGGCAGAATAAATTATATCCGATCATCAGCAGGCACAGCATAATACAGATTGACCAGAAGCCAATCGGCAGAAAAAGCATTACCGCCATGCCAAAGCCAATACAAAATAAAACAAGGCCGCATAATCGTCTCATCACAAGCTCCCAATCACCTGCTCATCTTATCTTATGCGTCCTTGCTCCATCTGATTCCTTACTAATTCTTTTCCTCATTCAGAATATCATCCACCGCGTCTTCCACCGCCTGCTCTTCCGGCGTCTTTTCTTTATCCTTTCCGGTGAATTTATTGATCAGATCTGGCACCATATCAAGAATCTTCGTCAGGCCGTCCTGGTTTTTCACGCTGACCACCTTCGTAGTTCCCTGGCTGATCACCAGGACCGCGCTGGGAGAAATTTTCCCGGAAATTCCGCCGCCGCCGTTGCTCTTGCTGTCATTGGAAAAAGCGCCCGCCCCCACGCCGAACTGCACATCCACAAGAGGCAGGATCGTGGTATCCCCGATGGTTACAGCCTCCCCCACCACTGTTTTAGATGTGATCATACCATCCATTCCCTGGAACAGTGAATTCACTGTTTCATGAAAACTATTGTTATCCTTTGCCATAAGAAACCTCCTCTGTTGCCTTTCTAAAATCCCTGATCATATCCTTTATGTCTTTATCAAAAAACAGCCGCAGCGCCGCGAGCAGCAGCGTCCCAGTCCGAATCCTGCCTTTCAGGCTGAATTCCACTTCCATTACCTGCTGTTCAAATTCCGGCAGTAATACGACGTGATCAGTATATAGCGGGTACAGCATGCCTGCAGCAGCTGTGATCTTTCCCATCAGTTCCGGATCATCCAGCCCAATATGCGCTCTGATATCCAATTTCCGGGGCCTGATATGTTTCCAGAGGCGCATTATCTCTGTTTTCAACTTCCTCCAGGCCCTGCGGAATCTATCGCTGTTCAGCAGCTCTTTCACCCGCCTGCCAGTTTCTGCCCAGGCACAAATCCGCTCTTTCCAGCTTTTTCCTTTTTCCAATAGGCTCTGCAGAAACGTTTTGATCTTGTCATACCATTTCTTGATCTTCTGTACTGCCTTCCTGGCCTTCCAATACAGCCAGCGGAAAAAGCCGGGTTTCTTTCGTCTTTTTTCTTTCTGTTCTGCTATCGGAAAATCGGAAAGAACTGCTTCCTCGCAGCGGTTCTCCATCTGTTCTTCCTGCGCAGCTGTATCTGCTTCTGGAGATTCCACCGCCGCCAGCACCGGCGTTTCTTCCGGATATCGTTCTCTTTTCCTGCTTTTTTTCTGTTTCGGCGGACGGCTGCTGTCATAAAATGTAATTCCCAGTATTTTAACCCGCAGCACCAGCTTTTGCCGGACAAAATCTGCCCGTACAGTCAGAATGCGAAAAAGCCAGCACAGCCGGGCGGACACCGCCGCATCCTTTTCCACTGCCTTTCCCTTCGCCTGATACCGCAGAGGAACCAAAAGTATGGCCAAAGCAGCCAGCACAACAAGGCCTGCCGCAGAGGCCAAAATGATTCCCACTATTTTCAGTATAAGCAAGATCACATGCAGCATAAGCCCTCCTGTCAGCCTTCACGGAAATATCCGGCTGTGGAATATATTCCTGTTTCCTCATAAATCTCATTCATGATCTTTGCTGCCAGCTCCACTGCCTCACGGTAACCAAGCGCAATCCCTACCACCAGCATATCCGCTTTGCGGAAATATTTCTGCCTGAGCACCCAGGCAGGATAAATATCCAGCAGGTTCTGCGGATTGGATGGGAGGGTCAGCAGATATACATTGTCCTGCAGCCTGCCCGCTTTTACACCTGCCACAATCCGGAACCGGCGGGGTCTGGCCATCTCTCCTGTATACAGCCCGTGGTACCAACGCATCTCATCCCTCTATTCTATCATCATCTGATGCAGAATTTCCATGCACCCATAGCGTTCAGCTTCATCGGTACAGGAAGCCAGACTGCCGGATACATATTCTTCCAATTCTGAATAAGTATTTAAAAAAGGCGGGAGCTGTTCCAGCACTTTAGACATGACCGCCCTGGCCCTGAGCTTGGACATCTTTTTCAGATGGGCCTCCAGCTCTGTCCGAAGCTTTCCCCCGGCCTGCATCACATAAGCTTCATCAGCCTTATCCTTCCTGCCGTTTTCCTCCAGATCAATAAATAAGTTGTCTGAAAGAAGTTTGCTGATTCTGCTCAGCGAGCAGAAAATCTTGTCCAGCATCAGTCCGGGGATCAGCTTTTTATATGATTCTGACAATTCCTCAAGAACGGCGTCGCATTGGGAAAAGCTTTCATACAGCCGTTCCTGAACGCCTTCCAGGGGCAGGAAACCATCATAATAATCTTCGGGCACTTCCCGCCAGGTTCCTGTCCGGAACAGCGCCAAAATCTGTTCCAGCAGCCTGTGCACACAGCTTCGTTCCTCCACATCATACATCGCATAGGGGGATGAAAGGAAAATGACATACAAATCATTGACCAGCCCCTGCTCCAGCACAGCCAGATCCTGCAGATTGTTCAGTCTGTTAGTTCCCTTCTCCAGCTCTTTCCCAGCTGCTTCATATGACTCCCGGTCCAGAGAGCTGCTGTCAATATCCTTCAATTTTGCATAAATTCCGGCCAATTCCGGATCTGACTGCAGGGCATTTTCCGGCTCCTCTAAGAGGGCGCTGGTGCGGATCATATAGATCAGGTCGGATACTGTACGCTGCTCCGAGCCTGTATAAACGCTTAACCCATCCTGTACAATCTGCAGAAAACGCTGTTTCGTCATCCTCAAAGGAAGCTGTCCGATCACAGAGCTGATTTTATCGCGCATGATAATCCGGTCCTGATCGGACGTGATATACTGCATGATTTCCTGACGCAGCAGATCTTCAGAGTAAGGCGCGCCGGGCGCGCGGAATCTGTATTCCACCCGGTTCAGTACATATTCTTCCACAGCAAAACAGTCATAATAATAATTCAACCCCCGCACCTGCTTCATCAGACTTTCTCTCAGGTTGTCCGCCAAAACCACAGCCTGCTCCTGAGCCTCCCCGCAGATTCCGTCTCTGCAGGCGGTCTCCACCAGACGGCACAGCAGCTCCAGGCTTCCGCCGGCAGCAGAAGCAACATCAATCCCTTCTTTTTGCATTTCCACTGCAACTTCGTACAAGGTACAAAAGTTCATGGCCAGCCGCACAAAGGAAAGCCGGTTGGCTGTATTCATCATGCTGCTGCTAAAAAGCGCCAGTCCTGATTCCACATTTTTCCCCTTCTGCAGCTGCCTGATTATGGTTGATAATTCTGCCATTCTATTTTATCCTCTGTCATTTTTTTGTCTCAAAATGGTCTATGATACAGCGGCGCAGGAGATCCATCGCACGCACCACAGCCTGTTCCCGGATTTTATTCCGGTCCCCTTTAAAGCGGCACTCTTTCACCACCACCTGATCGTTCAAATAGCAGGAAATATAGACCAGCCCCACAGGTTTATCATCTGTTCCCCCATCAGGCCCCGCAATTCCTGTAATCGCCAGGGCTGCCAGGGAATCCGTCTCAAACACGCATCCTTTAGCCATTTCATGGGCAGTCTCTTCACTCACCGCGCCATATTTTTTCAGCGTATTTTTGTTTACGCCCAAAAGCTTGCGTTTCGCTTTATTGGAATAAGTAATAAAGCCTGATTTAAACACCTCGGATACGCCGGGAATATTGATCAGCCTGGCGGCCAGAAGGCCGCCGGTACAGGATTCCGCAGTGGTCAGCGTCAGCTCGTACTTTTTCAGCATATCCACCACAACCTGTTCCAGCGTATCCTGTTCTTTGGTCGTATAGATGTGATTGCCAAATCGGCTCTTCAGCTCCTTCACCACCGGTTTCATGAGCTTTTTCGCTTCATCTTCGCTCTGCGCCCGGGCCGTCACCCGCAGGTGCACTTCCCCTGTTTTCGCATAGGGAGCTATAGTGGGATTGTCCTGGCCGGCAATCATATCCTTGATCATGTCCTCCACCTTGCTCTCGCCCACGCCGCAAATCTTCACCATAGTGGAGCGGATGGTTTCAGGCTGTTTGGAACATAAATAAGGCTCCACTTTTTTTTCAAATAACGGAATCAGTTCCGCCGGCGGGCCGGGAAGAAGGACTATGGTTTTGCCGTCCTTTTCAAGAATCAGCCCCGGCGCGGTACCGTTATCATTATCCAGAACAACGGCGCCCTCCGGAACCAACGCCTGCTTCCAATTACTTTCCGTCACATTTTTCTGCTTCAGCTTAGCAAAATACTGCTTTAACAGCTCTTTTGTATGCGGGTCTTCCACCATAGGAAGGCCCAGGACCTTTGCGGCCGTCTCTTTTGTCAGATCATCCTCCGTAGGCCCCAGGCCGCCGCTGAGGATCAGAATATCGCTGCGGTTCAGGCCGGTGCGAATGGTTTCCGCCAGGCGCTCCTCGTTATCCCCTACCACCGACTGATAGTATACAGAAAGACCGGAAAGCGCGCATCTCTCTGAAAGATATTTCGCGTTGGTATTCAGGATATTGCCCAGCAAAAGCTCTGTCCCGACAAATATCAGTTCTACTGCCATCAATTGCTCCTTTCAGACAAAACAGACCGGTTATTCCAGATATAATCCACCAGGGAGATGATGGTCAGAATAACCGAAGCATAAATTAAAATCTGTTCCACTACATAAAAAAATGTTCCCGGTATATTGGCGATCAATACAATAACCATGGCCATCTGTACCGCAGTTTTCCATTTCCCCCAGATCCCGGCGGCGATCACAATGCCATTATCCGCTGCAACCAGCCGGAATCCGCTGATAATAAACTCCCTCGCAATGATGACCAGA
Organism: Cuneatibacter caecimuris; assembly: GCF_004216775.1. GTDB lineage: Bacteria > Bacillota > Clostridia > Lachnospirales > Lachnospiraceae > Cuneatibacter > Cuneatibacter caecimuris. The sequence goes on along the minus strand of NZ_SGXF01000006.1, from coordinate 18,046 downwards.
ACCACCCACAGGGGGATTCTGTCCAGAGATACGAAACAGATTAACGCAGAACAGACCAGCAGCTTGTCGGCCAGCGGGTCCATAAACTTTCCAAAATTTGTTACCATATGGTATTTTCTGGCGATTTTTCCATCCGCCAGATCTGTCAGGCTGGCCAGTATGAAAATCGCCAGCGCCGCATATCTCGCCACATCCTGGCTGATGAAGGTGACATCTTTACAGTCCATCATCAGAAATGCCACAAAAGGAACAATGAGTATGACCCTGATCAGGGTCAATTTATTCGGCAGATTCATGATATAATTCTCCAATCAAATCATATTCCAGAGCTCCTGTCACCCGTACCTGCACAAATGTACCGGAAACCAGCTCCTCCGGCGTCTGAATAAACAGATAGCCGTCCACCCCGGGAGCGTCCATATAAGTGCGGGCCACATAGGCGCGCTCCCCGGAAAGCTGCCCCTCTACCATCGCTTCCAGAACTTTTCCATTCATGGAAGCGCAGTGTTCTTCAGATATTTCCTGCTGCAGCTCCATGATTTCATCGCGCCAGAGGCATTTCCTTTCCTCCTCCACCTGATCAGAAAACCCCGCGGCAGGAGTATCTTCCTCAGCCGAGTATGTAAATACGCCCAGCCGTTCAAACTCCATTTCATCCACAAAACGCATCATCTCTTCATGATCTTCCTGGGTCTCTCCGGGAAAACCCGCGATCAGCGTAGTCCTCAGAGCGATATCCGGAATCTCCTCCCGCAGCCAGGCAATCGTCCTGCGCAGCTGCTCCTGCGTAGTCCTGCGCCCCATCCTTTTCAGGATGCGGTCAGACGCATGCTGTATGGGTATATCCAGATAATGACAGATCTTAGGTTCTTCTTTCATCACCTGGATCAGCTCTTCCGTAAGTTCTTCCGGATAACAATACTGTAACCGGATCCACTGGATTCCGGGAATCCGCACAAGTTTTTTCAGCAGCTGGGGCAGCCTTTTTTCTCCCCAGAGATCCACCCCATAGACGGTGGTCTCCTGGGCTACCAGAATCAGCTCCTTTACCCCTGCCTGGGCAAGCTGCCGCGCTTCTTCCAGAAGCTTCTCCTCCGGCACGCTGCGGTATGGTCCGCGTATGCTGGGAATAATGCAGTAGGTGCAGCGTTTATCACACCCTTCCGCAATCTTCAGGTAAGCGTAATGCCCCCCGGTTGTGACCACTCTGGCGCTCCCGGTATCCGGAAGCTCTTCTTTGGGATGGAAGATCACCGGCCTGTGCGCCGCCACAGCTTCCTCCACCAGGAGAGGGATCTCCTGGAGAGAAGATATTCCCAGAATCCCATCTACCTCCGGCATTTCCTTTAACACTTCTTCGCGGTATCGTTCCGCCATACATCCGGTGACCAGAAGAGCTCTGCATTTCCCTTCTTCTTTCTGGGCGGCCAGTTCCAGCACCGTATTGATGCTCTCTTCTTTGGCGTCACCGATGAAACAGCAGGTATTTACAATGATAACTTCCGCCTCTGCCTCATCGTCCGTAAACGTATGGCCGGCTTTTGCCAGAAGCCCCAGCATTTTCTCAGTGTCCACCAGGTTCTTGTCACAGCCCAGGGATACGAACAATATTTTCATACTTCTATCTCATCCTCGGAAATATCATCCTCGCCAACAATTCTAAGATCTTTGTGCCACAGTTCTTCCACAGCGATAGACAGCGGTTTTTGGTTGGAGGAATTCTCTACGCCTGTCGGCGCTCCGGCCACAAGCTGTCTCGCCCTCTTGGCGGTGGCAATTACAATGGAATAGCGGCTCTGGATCACGGGCTGTTCGTCCTCAGCCTCGCTGTTTACTACATCGATTAATTCAGTATAAGAAGGATGGATCATAGTTTTATTCTCCTTTCGAAAATGTGCTCAGTCCTGTTTTCATTTTTTCAATCAATTCCCTGCAGCGCCCGCTGGCCCCATGCTGACTCTGGATCAATCCGTGCAGCTCCCGGGCACAGGCGTCAACCCTGCCGTTTTCGTTAATGACAATATAGTCGTACCGCGGCATCAGGACAGCCTCCTCCGCCGCCTGAGACAGACGCTGCGCAATGACTTCATCCGTCTCCGTCCCTCTGGAGCTGAGCCTGGAATGAAGCTCCTCCGCGGACGGCGGGGTGATGAACACCAGCAGCGTGTCCGGATACTTCTCTTTCACCTGCAGCGCTCCCTGGGTTTCAATTTCCAGAATAACATCTTTCCCCTCTTTCATCTGAGAAAAAACATATTCCGCAGGAGTGCCGTAATAATGATTTACATATTTTGCGTATTCAATCAGCCGGCCTTTGCTGATCATCTCTTTAAATTCATCTTCTGTTTTAAAAAAGTATTCCCGGCCTTCTTCTTCTCCCGGCCTTGGTGCTCTGGAGGTAGCTGACACAGAAAGCGCATAGGTATCGCCATACAGCTCCATCAGCCGTTTCATCACGGTACCCTTGCCTGCTCCCGAAAAGCCGGACACCACAGTCAGAATTCCCTCACGCCTCATCACAGTCCCCCCTGGTCTCTTCTATTGTCTCGTTATCCCGGAAACGTCCGGCAATGGTTTCCGGCAGCAGTGCGGAAAGCACCGCATAGCCTCCATTTGTCATGATGATTGATTTTGTCTTGCGTCCCTGGGTGGCGTCCACCGCTGTCCCGTGATCTTTTGCGTTTTGCACCAGCCGCTTCATGGGAGCGGAGTCCGCTCTCGATACAGATATAATCTGATCTGAGTTAATATAATTGCCAAATCCGATATTGATAAACATGCCAGCCCTTCCCGTCACTCGATATTCTGGATCTGTTCACGCACTTTTTCAATCTCTGTTTTCAGGGCAATTGCCAGATCCGTCACCTGCTGGTCATTGGCCTTGGACAGAATTGTGTTGGCTTCCCGGTTCATCTCCTGCGCGATAAAATCCAGCTGCCTTCCGATGCTTCCCCCCTGTTTCAGCGCCTCGGACATATGGGAAATATGGCTTTTCAGACGTACTGTTTCCTCATCCACACAGATTTTGTCCGCGTACAGAATCACTTCTGCAGCGATTCTGCTTTCTTCCACCGTGGTATCTCCCAGCAGTTCAGTGACCTTTGCTTTCAGCTTATCATGATAAGCCCGAAGCACTTCCGGAGAACGGGCTTCCACGTGTTCCACAAGCGCCGCCATATTCGCCAGTTTTTCCAGCAGGTCTGTCTGAAGGTGGCTGCCCTCCAGCTCCCGGCTGCCCACAAATTTTTTCACTGCACACACCAGTGTTTCCCGCAGCTGCAAAAACAGCTCCTCATCATCCTCTGCGTTCTGTTCCATGGTAAATACTTCAGGCATCCTGGAAAGCCCGGAAACCTTTACATCATTTTCCACGCCCAATTCCTCTGTCATCCGGCGGAGGTATTTCAGATATTCCGCCGCCAGCGTACCATTATACTTCAGCGCTCCTGCTGCCTGGCCGTATTCCTCATAGGATATATACAGATCTACCTTGCCCCGCTGCACATCCTTTTTCAGAAGGCTGCGGATCTCCGATTCGAAACAGTTGAACCGGCGCGGCATCTTGATATTCAGATCCAGATACCTGTGATTCACCGCCTTCATTTCCACAGACAGCTTCCCGCAGGCATTTTCTGTCTCAAAACGCCCGAATCCCGTCATACTTTTCAACATTTCTTTCACTCGCTTCATCTTTATTCAGACTGTTTCCAATATTTGTCAAGAACAGCCTATATCTCATTTATTATAAGTCATTCATAATTGCAAGTCAAGAAAAAGCATGAAAAAGAATCTTTTAAAAAAGAATTCCGCTCACGGGATTCCCCGCCTGCGGCGTGCCGCTTTAGCGACGAAATCCTTACGCCGCAGTGTGATCCCCCGGAAGGTTTGTTGCATAGGGAACGCAGTTTCTTATGCAACAAAGTAACTTCCGGACAAGCGGAATACGCGCCGCCTGTCCGGAAGTCTTCATAACAATTTTTACAGTCTCGCATCAAACAGTCCGCAGAAACTGTCGATGGGGTCTTTTCCCGTGAATGCTTCCGGGCCTGATACCAGCGCTTCTGTCAGAGCGTCAAAAGTTGTCTCTTTTGTATCATACACATTGATATAGGTGCGCACCTGAGGAAGATCGGCAAGCATGGTGGGCTGTCCGCACCCTACAGCCACCACCGGCACTTCAAATACATACCAGGGAATTTCCCCGCCGCCTTTGGACATGCCAAAGCTGGGCCTTCCGCTTGGTACATCACACAGCGTAATAACCAGATCCATTTCAGAGACAAAATCCGCAATCGCATTTTTTCCTGCAAAATAAAGATTCAGATTCGGCTTTTCTCCCGCGGCGATCTGCTTCTTCATCTCCTCCAGCGGACTTTCATAGATAAATGCGTCAAACCCCTTTTCGCAAAGCTTTTGTTTCAGCAGTTCCGCCGCATTTCCGCTGCCCATGCCCATTGCTTTCATCAGCATGGACATAGAGCTTTCCGCACCCTTGATATGAACTATCATGATTTTATTGAATCGTTCCGGCGTCACAGGCAGTACGCCCATATCTTTATATTTCACCAGCGTCAGGCAGTCCTGGCTGATCGCTCTTTGCATATCCTTGTATTCCTGCCGTCCCAGCGCTGTATCCAGAACATTTTTTGCAGGAACCTGCTGTTCTTTTTTATGCAGCCCCAGATGGGCTTTCAGCCCAAGAACGCGTTCCAGCGCCTCCTGCATCCTCTCCTCTGAAATAATGCCGCTTCGGCAGGCTTCCAGCATGGTAGAAAAATCTTCTTCCGGATCATTGAAAAACAGGAACATATCGCAGCCTGCATTTATGGCGCGGGGAAGCATTTCTGCCCGCTTCATCCGGTCAGTCATCGCCACCATATGGGACGCGTCCGTTACGACCATGCCGTTAAAACCAAGTTTATCCCGAAGCAGCCCTTTCATGATTTCAGGGCTCAGCGTGGCCGGCATCATATCCTCTTCCTGCAGCTTCGGGTTGATTTCTTTGGCATAGGCAGGAAGCATAATATGACCTGCCATTACGGCGTCCAGCCCATTTTTAATCAGCTCTCGGTAAACCATACCATAAGTCCTGTCCCACTCTTCCACGCTGAAATAATTCACATTGTTGGAAAGATGGGCGTCCCGGAAATCCTGTCCGTTTCCTGGGAAATGCTTGGCTGCGCAGGCAAATCCCGGAATTGTGTGCGCCCCCTTCAAATATGCTGCGCTCATTCTGGCTACCAGCTCCGGATCGCTGCCAAATGCCCGGGTAGCCACTTCCGTATTCTGCCAGTTATAAAGAATATCACAGACCGGCGCGAAAGCCATATTGCAGCCCAGCGCCGCTGCCTCTTCATTTGCCATCTTTCCCAACGCCCAGGCATATTCATCCTTTCCTGTCGCGCCGATTTTGACACCGGAACCGATGTAAGTCCCATCCGCACAGGCCCCGTCCCCTCCGGCTTCTGTATTACAAGCGATGAATACCGGTATTTTTGCATATTTCTGCAGTATGCGGTTCTGTTCCTGCACCGTCTTTCCAGGAGCAGGATTATAGCGACATCCTCCTAAATGATACTTTTCCATCAGTTCTTTCAGGTATGCTTCCTCCTGAGACGCGGTCAGCTGAAAAAACAGCTGTCCCACTTTTTCCTCCATGCTCATGGACAGAATGGTCTCTTCCACCCATCTGCAGTCCTCTTCCTCCAGAAAATAAGGCCTGGCCTTTAAATCTACTGTCATATCCGCTCCTTTTAATTTTTAGGGATTTTGTTCAGCTGCGCGTTGAGAATGCAGACAGCATTTTCCGGAATGTTCTGTCCGCCGCCCATGCTCATGCCGGCTGTCATGGACATCATCTCCTCCAGGGTTTTATTCCCCACCATCATCAGCATCCCCTTCTTCAGCTTCATTCCTGTCATAGAAGCCAGCGCGTTCCTCAGTATCTCAAAGGCGTCCGGATCATTGGCGATGTCTTTGATTTTATCTCGGATAGAGAAGAATCCCTCCGGAAATTCCAGAACAGTAATATTTGACACTTCCTCAGGCGCCTGTTCGAACCAGTTCGCCACGCCGGACATGTCGTCGTCCTCCTCCATAGGCAGCGTATAGATCCCAGGCTTTTCCTTCACTTTTTCCAATGCGATACTGTCACAATAGCTGCCGGAGCAGGCCGTTACTGTGGTAAACCCATCTTCCAGAGGAACATTTTCAAAAATAAATACCTTATCTCCGGATCTGGATTCCACCAGTTTGCCTGCTGCGTAAAGGCTTACCTGAGGCTGATTGGAATATACCCGGACCGTTGCAGTTTCTCCGGCCCTCTGAGCATAGCGCCGCCCGCATACATGCACAAAAGGATCGCTGCTCCAGTATGCCTTGTACAAATAAAACGCATCTTTTTTAATTTTGCGGTCCATGGTTACTAGGCCCTTATTGTTCCTGCCGGCCACCCCGCCTTCATCCCGGGCTGCGCACCCGAAATCAAACATATTCCACACGTGGGCGCTCCAGATATATTCCCGCTCTGAAAGGATTTTCGCCATGTGTTCGTGATATTCCGCCTGATATGCTTCGGAATAATCGCGGCATCTGGGTTCGTCTGTCTGATAAGTGATGATTCCTTCCGCCCCATATTCGGACAGGCCGATGCACCGGTCCGGGTATTTGGCATGATACGAATCCAGCCAGACTTCGTTGGCGGTATATTCCCCGCCGTACCATCCGAAATAATGATTATAGCTCTCTATATCAGAGACCTGGTGCAGGCCGCTGTCCTGAGGCAGCATGGACACATGGGCAATCGTAGTCAGGCGGGTGGGGTCCAGGCTCTTTGCCAGCTCATGCAGATCTCTGTGATCCTCTACAATATGGTCTGTCCCGCCGCTGATGGTGATTTCATTTGACAGCCCCCAGAAACAAATAGAAGGATGGTTGTAATTCTGAATGATCAGATCCTGCATCTGCCGGCGGCAGTTTTCATGGGCCAGAGGGTCCTCATTTTGAGAACTGATAAACGGGATTTCCGCCCACACCACAAACCCATATTCATCACAGGCATTATAAAAATCCTCGCTGTGCTGGTAATGCGCCAGGCGGACTGTATTAGCGCCCACCTCATGGATCAGCGCAGCGTCCAGTTCATGATCTTCTTTTGTCAGGGCATTTCCCTGGTACAATTTATCCTGGTGCCTGGAAACGCCCCGCAGCATCATGGGCTTTCCATTGAGAATAAACCCTTTTTCAGGATCTATAGAAAAGCTTCTCACGCCGAATTTGGTGGTGATTTCATCCACTGTTTCATTCCTGCGCACCAGAGAGGCTATGCAGGTATACAAATAAGGATCTTCCACTCCCTGCCACAGATGAGCTTCCGGCAAAAATATCTGGCTGGAAGGTTCTGACGAAGGCCGCCAGCTTTCCGCCACCTCCCTGCTGTCAGCGTCCAGAATCTGATAGCGCACCGTATAGTTTTCATCCCCATTCTGCACCCAGGACTGCAGGTGCACCAGCGCTCCGCCGTCCTTTACCTCCGGCGTTACCGCCAGGCCGGGAGTTCCGCAGTATTCCAGGTCAAAATGTACGTGCGGCACAATAATCAGGTTCACGCCCCGGTATAAACCGCCGTAGAAAGTAAAATCCGCCATCTGAGGATAGATATTGGATCTCTCGCTGTTATCCACACTGATTGCCAGCAGATTTTCCCCGTTCTCATTCAGGGCGTCTGTCACATCCACACGGAATCTGGAAAAACCGCCTTCGTGGCTGATCATTTCCTGCCCGTTCATATAAACTGTTCCTGACAGCGCTGCGGCCAGAACTTCCACATACACTCTGTCTCCTTCCACTAACGCAGGAGTCTCGAATTTTTTAACATACCAGCAGTTGCCCCTGTAATAGGAACCTTTTCCGTCATGACCGTCCACGGCATTCCAGGTATGGGGCAGGGAAATTTGTTCCCAGTGGTCCGGGCAGGAGGAAGGGAGCCCTGCATCTTCTCTGATAAAACGCCAGTCTTCATTGAAACATTGAACAATTCTCATTAAATCTCTCCTTTACTTTCATAGTCTCTCTGTATTTAAAATAATTATAACCTGCGTCTTCCGGATACGTAAATCAATATTATCAAGTTTTTCTGGTTACATAGGAAACTGCTTTCCCTATGCAACAAAAACCTCCGGGGGATGCGTACTGCGGCGTCAGGATATAACTTTATTTTGGGCAAAAAAATTACTGTTAATTACAAAATTTGTTCTATGTTGTATTTCTGCCTTCTTTCTGCTAAAATATAAATATTATGCCGTTTATACGGAGTTAAAGGAGAGAAATTATGGCTTTAGACGGAATTGTAATCGCCAGCCTGGCCGATGAATTTTCCCGCTGTCTGATTGGCGGCAGAATTTCCCGGATCGCCCAGCCGGAACCGGACGAACTGCTGCTGACTGTTAAGGCAGGCAGGGATACTTATAAACTGCTGCTCTCTGCCAGCGCGGGGCTTCCCCTGGCTTATTTTACTGAAAACACTTTTTCCAACCCGGCCACTGCGCCAAATTTCTGTATGCTGCTGCGCAAGCATATCGGCAACGGAAGGATTTTAAGCGTCAGGCAGCCCGGTCTGGAAAGGATTCTGGACATAGAGGTGGAACATCTGGATGAATTGGGAGACCTGCAAAAAAAACATCTGATCATTGAGCTGATGGGAAAACACAGCAACATCATATTCTGTGAAGAAGGCGACCGGATCATCGACAGCATCAAACATGTTTCCGCCCAGATGAGCTCCGTCAGAGAGGTGCTGCCCGGACGCCAGTGGTTTATTCCGGACACCATGCATAAATTGAACCCGCTGGAATTGCCGGAAACAGAAATACGTTCCGCTCTTGCATCCTGTTCCCGCCCCGGCCACAAAGCCTTTTACACCCTGTTTACCGGGATCAGCCCCGCCATATCCGAGGAGGTGCTGTTCCGTGCCGGAATTGACGGTGCGGTTCCCTGCAGCGAACTGGATGAACTGAGCCTTACCCATCTGGCACATACTTTTTTCCTTTTGCTGGACGAGGTAAAATCCGGGCAGTTTTTCCCTTCTGTCTATTACCTCGGACAGGAACCCGTGGAGTTTTCCAGCCTTCAGCTGTCCTCTCTTACGGAATGTGCCAGAACAGACTTTGACAGCCCCAGCCGCATGCTGGAACAGTTTTATGCAGAGAAAAATCAGGCTGTGCGGATCCGGCAGAAATCCGCGGAGCTTCGAAAAGTTGTTCAGACTTTGCTGGAAAGAAGCCGCAAAAAATATGATCTTCAGGAAAAGCAGCTGAAGGATACGGAAAAAAGGGATAAGTACCGGCTGTACGGCGAGCTTCTCACCACCTACGGCTATCAGCTTCCGGCCGGGGAAAGAGAGGCCAAAGTGGTGAATTTTTACGATAATCAGGAAATCACCATTCCATTGGACGATACGATGTCCCCTCTGGATAACGCCAAACGCTATTATGAAAAATACAGCAAGCAGAAACGCACCTGTGAAGCGCTCACCGGCCACCTTCAGGAAACCGGCGATGAAATTTCCCATCTGGAATCCATTGCAGCTTCTATTGATATGGCTCAAAACCCGGACGACCTGGTACAGATCAAAGAAGAACTGATTCAGTGCGGATATATGCGCCGCCATGTCCAAACAAAAGGGAGGCAGAAAGTCAAACTTTCCAGCCGCCCCTGGCATTATCTGTCTTCAGACGGCTTTGATATCTATGTGGGCCGCAACAACCTGCAGAATGAGGAACTGACCTTTAAGTTTGCGGAAGGGAAAGACCTCTGGTTTCACGCCAAGAAAATCCCCGGCTCTCATGTGATTGTGAAAACCGGCGGCCGTGGGTTTGAGATTCCTGACCGCACCTGCGAAGAGGCCGCTTCTCTGGCTGCTTATTACTCCCAGGGCAGGAATGCCGAAAAGGTGGAGATTGATTATATTGATAAAAAACAGGTGAAAAAACCCGCCGGCGGGAAGCCGGGGTTCGTCATCTATCACAGCAATTATTCTATGGTGGCGGCTCCTGATATCAGCGGGCCGACGCTTCTTGAAGAATAAATTGCAGGGAGGGGAATGCTGAAGAAAATTAATCTATTTTTAGAGCAGAAAGCAAAAGAGGCTGTCTATTTCCTGACAGCCCCTTCTGCTTTGGTTGTACAAATCCATCTTCAAACATCGTTTACAATACTCTCAGCCTGCCCACGCGCTCCTCTGATTCCGGATTGTTTTTCTCCCGGCGGTTCTTCGCCAGACAGACTGTAAAATCCACTATGTAATAGGTCAGAAGGCCTACTCCAAGCACCATTCCTGCCTGAGGAGGGATAAGGCCGACAACTCCATGCACAAATTTATCCAGCGCATAAAAGAAGAATATTCCTAAAAATCCCCAGCCAATGCTGCTCTCCAGGCAGATTATCCCTTTATAGTTGAAACGTTTTTTACTGTAATCCCACCAGAAGGAACCAAACAACCGGATCATCACATGAGCTGTCACCAGTTCCATCGTGGTTGCAAGAGCCATACTGGCAAAATACAGCAGCACCAAATTTCCTGCCAGCGGCTTCAGGAACAGATAAGCTCCCAGCGCCCCGAAACTGTAAATGATACAGAACGGACCGTGGACAAAACCTCTGTCCAAAACCAGCCTTCGGTTTTCCATACTCAAAACAATACATTCCAAAATATAGCCAAAAATACTGAAAGCAAAAAACCAATTTAAAAAGTAGAAAAAATTCATTCCTAATATCATAAAAGCAACTCCTTATGACCTTCCTGCCGCCAGGCGTATCACACGCCTCTGTACACCGCCCTGCACCCGCTTCCCAACTTCAGCGATACTGCAGTATTTATCTGCATACATCAAAACAAATCCTTCCCGGCTCTTGGGCGGAATTACTGTCAGCGGCCACATGTGTTTCAGAATCATATCCCGTTCTTTATCTGTCAGGGTAAAGTGTTCCTGCGCATTATTCATCGCAACCCGGGGATGTGTAAAACCATGAAAATGATTCCCCGTTTCTTTCGCAACAGTATGCCAGTCGTAGAGAAATAAATCATGAAGCAGCCCCGCTCTCGCAGCGGCTCTGCTGTCCAGCCCATACAGCCTGCAGATCCGATAACTGAGATAGGAAACCTGAACACAGTGTTCCAGGCAGGTTGTATGCCCATGCTGAATATACTGGTTCATGGATTGAAATACTGAACTGTCCAGAATATCTTCCACACAGCTGATATATTCCTGATCCTGGAATGAGTTCCTGTGCACCATCCAGGATGCATCTGATACCCAGCGCTGCAGCTGGCGCTTCATAATTTTGGTTCGAAATTTATTCTGTCCCATATCATCATCCTTTCGAATGTATTATACAGGAGATACTACAAAAGGTCAAAGGGTTTTTTTTAGAAATATTTTATAATTTTCTCTTACAAATTCTTAAATTTATATTGCGGCAGGCAAACCCATGGAACGCGACAGGTTCAGATCATTTTTCTGCGCAGCGTTTCCAGAAAGCTCACCCGGCTGAGTTTGATCAGGCGGGTAATACAATTTGCTTTTGTAATCTCCACCAGATCTCCCGGAAAAAGCCGGATCGGCCCGTCCCCGTCAAATGTGGCCAGGCATTCCAGATCCGGATACTTCATCTCTCCCACAGTTTCCACAGATATTTTAACACTGTCGGGCAGCACGATGCTGCGGGCATTCAGAGAGTGGGAACAGACCGGCGTCAGTACAAAAAGAGAAGCCTGGGGAGAGACCACCGGCCCGCCGGCCGACATATTGTAGGCGGTGGAACCTGTAGGAGTACTGGTGATCAGCGCATCGGCCAGATAATCATTAAGGGGCTCTCCGTCCACCATCACATGATAATGGAGGACACAAAGCCGCCCGCTGCGGGAAATTACAATATCATTGAGCGCTACGTCTTCCCGCAAAAGCGCTCCATCCCGGTAAATTCTGCCGCAAAGCATCATGCGCTTCTCAAGATAAAACCGGTTTTCCAAAAGGCAGTCAAGGGTTTGCTCAATCGATAAGAGGTCCACCTCAGCCAGATATCCCAGGGTCCCCATATTGATGCCCAGCAGGGGATAATCCGTATGTACCAGGTCTCTGGCCGCCTGAATCAGCGTTCCGTCGCCCCCCAATACAATCACACATTCCGTTTCAGGGGGGATTTCTGCGGGATCAGTATACCGGTAAGAAGCCTTCTGTTCCGCGCAGCCGCTGCAACAGACGCAAACAGCGCCTTTTTTTTTCAGATAATCCCTGACTCGCGCGGTCACTTTACCTTCTCTGTCCTTTTCTCTGTTTATAATCAGGAAAAAATGCTTCATTTGTTATCCTCTTATCCTTGCAGCGCCTGATGGGATTCCTCCACCAGAGCCGCCGTGTCAAAGTCCGGTCCCTCTGTCTCACCGGCATTTTTCTGAAGATGCAGCAGATATTCAATATTGCCTTCCGGGCCTTTAATGGGAGAATAAGTCAGATGAAGCAGCCCAAACCCAAGGCTTCTGGCATGGTCCATCACTGCCTCGATCACTTCACGATGCACTGCCTTGTCTCTCACCACGCCCTTTTTGCCCACCTTCTCCCTGCCCGCTTCAAACTGCGGCTTAATCAGGCAGACAATCTGTCCCTGCTCCGTGAGCAGCTCCCGGACCGGCCCCAGAACCTTTGTCAGAGAAATAAAGGAAACGTCTATGGAAGCAAATCCCACAGCCACGCCAATATCCTCCGGCGTCACATATCTGATATTCGTCCGCTCCATGCAGACCACCTTCGGGTCGTTGCGCAGTTTCCAGTCCAGCTGTCCGTGGCCCACGTCTACAGCGAACACCTGTACCGCGCCGTTCTGGAGCATACAATCCGTAAATCCTCCGGTAGAAGCCCCCACATCCATACAGACCAGGCCATCCAGGGTCAGGCCGAATTCCTTCATGGCCTTTTCCAGTTTTAATCCCCCCCTGCTCACATATGGCAGAGCATTTCCCCGCACTTCAATATCGGACTCCGCGTCAAAAGAAGCGCCGGCCTTATCTTCCTTCTGCCCGTTCACATAGACCAGCCCGGCCATAATGACTGCCTTTGCCTTTTCCCGGGAAGCTGCCAGGCCCCGGCTGCACAGCAGCACGTCCAGTCGTTCCTTCATTCCATTTCTCCTTTGACTTCTGTTATCCGGCGCATAATGCTTCCGGCGTCAATCCCGTTTTCTTCCCGCAGAATCATCACGTTTCCATGTTCCACATATGCGTCAGGAAGCGCAATCTGCAGCACCTTCACTTTTAATCCCTCTTGCGACAGCCAGGCGGCAATCTGTTCTCCCAGTCCGCCGATATGCACATTTTCTTCCATTGTCACCAACAGCCTGCTGTTCATTGCCAGCCTTCTTACTGTATCTTTATCAAAAGGCTTGGCAAAACGGAGATTTACTACAAAAGAACCTTTTCCCTGCTCCAGCATACGTCTGTGTACCTCCATGGCGGTCTCCACCATACTGCCGACTGCAAGGAAAGCAATGTCTCCGCCCTCTTCCAGCACTTCCGCTCTGCCGTACTCCACGGGAGCGCGGTATTCTTCCAATTCCATACAGGCCGGTCCCCGTGGATATCTGACTGCAGCAGGACCCTCCAGCTCCAGGGCCAGCTTCATAAATTCTCCCAGCTCCCAGCCATTTTTGGGCGCCATCACCGTCAGGTTCGGAATCTGGGTGAGATAGGATAAGTCAAAAATACCCTGGTGGGTTTCTCCGTCGCAGCCTACCAGCCCCGCCCGGTCTACAGCAAACAATACCGGAAGGTTCTGGATGCAGACATCATGCAGAATCTGATCAAACCCTCTCTGAAGGAAAGAAGAATATACGGCAAAAACAGGACGCAGGCCCGCAGCAGCCATTCCGGCAGCAAAAGTAACCGCATGGCCTTCTGCAATTCCCACATCAAAAAATCTTTTTGGATATTTCTGCGCAAATCTGGATAACCCTGTCCCGCCCGGCATTGCAGCCGTAACTGCAACTATCCTTTCATCCTCGGCCGCCAGGCGGCAGATCTGATCGGAAAATACATCCGTATAATCCGGCTGACGTTTTTGTTCCTTTGGCTTTCCGGTGCTGACATGAAACGGCGATACGCCGTGGAATTTGCTGGGATTCATCTCCGCGGGACGGTAACCTTTCCCCTTTTTCGTCAGCACATGGACCAGCACCGCATGGCGCACCTTTTTCGCTTCCTGAAAAACCTGCATCATCTGCTGAATATTATGCCCATCCACAGGGCCCAGATAGGTAATCCCCATTTCTTCGAAAAACATGCCCGGAATCAAAAGCTGTTTAATACTGCTTTTCGTCTGCTTCAGCCTGTATACCAGCGCGTCACCCAGCACCGGAATGCGGGAAAGGGCAGAACTGAGCCCTTCTTTAAAATCATTATATCCGGTATTTGTTCTCAGGCCGGTGAGATAGCGGGAAATACCCCCTACATTTTCAGAAATTGACATATTATTGTCGTTCAGCACAATAATAAAGTTTGTTTTCAGCGTGGCCGCATTATTCATCGCTTCATAAGCCATGCCGCCCGTCATGGAGCCGTCTCCGATCACAGAAACCACAGAATGCTTCTGCTGCATCAGATCCCTGGCGCAGACCAGGCCCAGGCCTGCAGAAATAGACGTAGAACTGTGCCCTGTATCAAAAGCGTCACAATCGCTCTCTCTCCGCTTCGGAAATCCGCTGATTCCACCATGCTGGCGCAGCATGCCGAAATCCTCTTTTCTTCCTGTCAATAGCTTGTGGGTATAGGCCTGATGGCCCACATCCCAGATCAGCTTGTCCTCCGGCAGGTCAAAAGCCAGGTGCAGGGCCATGGTCAATTCCACCACGCCCAGATTGGACGCCAGATGCCCGCCGGTCTCGCTGATTTTCTCAATCAGGAAACTACGGATTTCTTCTGCCAGCAGCCCAAATTCTTCGGGCTGCAGCTTCTTTATATCATTAGGTTTTTTAATTTTTTCTAATACCATCACGATTCACAGCCTTATTTTTCTCTCGTAATTAAATTCATAATTAATTCTTTGAGAAATTCATTTTTTACCGGAAGACCGTCCAGTTCCCGGATCGCTTCTTCTGACAGTTCACGCACTTTTTCCGCCGCTTCTGCCAGGCCGTACAACGTCACGTACGTTATTTTTTGATTGCGTTCATCACTGTGAACAGGTTTACCCAAGGTTTCCAGATTGCTGGTCACATCCAGGATATCGTCTCTGATCTGAAATGCCATGCCCACATTCCGGGCAATGTTCTCCAAACGCGCAGTCTGTTCTTCAGAGGCTCCCGCCAGGATTCCGCCGATCATCATGGAAGCTTCCAGCAGAGCTCCTGTTTTCAGCCGGTAAATAAATTCCAGCTGTTCTCCGTCCATCTGCTTTCCCGTCAGTTCCACATCTGCAGTCTGTCCGCCGATCATTCCATAAATGCCGGTTTTAGACGCCAGAACCCGAATGGCTTCCCCCACCCGGCCCGGGTTTGATGTTTTAGAAAAAGCGCCGGCCGCTGTCTCAAAAGCATAAATCATCAGCGCGTCGCCCGCAAGGGTTCCCATGTCTTCCCCAAATTTGGACCATGTAGTGGGCTTTCCCCGCCTGTACAGGTCGTTATCCATGCAGGGAAGATCATCATGAACCAGGGAAGAGGTATGAATCATTTCAATTGCGGCCATCAGGAAACGGATCTCCGGCCCGCTTCCTCCAAACATGGAATATACTTCCCGCATGATCAGCGGGCGCAGCCTTTTCCCTCCGGCCAGCAGGCTGTAATTGAGGGCTTCAAAAATCGTTTTCTGATAACCCGTCTCTTCCGGCAGAAATTCTGCCAGAATCCCTTCTACGGAACTCACCCTGTTTTTCAGCTCTTCCTCAAACACATTCTGTTCCATCCACAACCTCACTCTTCCACCAGTATCTGTATTTTCTGTTCTACTCTGGCTATCTGGTCATTACTGTCCTTCAGAAGCCGAAGACCCGCTTCATAATCTGCAAACGCATCTTCCAGCGACTGCTCTCCAGATTCCATCCGGCGGATAATTTCCTCCACCTTTTCAAAGTTTTCCTCTATCTTCATCTGTAAGCTCCTTTGACAATATCCGCGCTTCTGCTGTTCCATCCTTCATGCGCACTACGATCCTGTCCCCATCTTTCAGATCTCCGATCCGGCGGACTGTGCTGCCGTCGCGGCTCACATAGGCATACCCTCCCGTCAGCCTGGATAAGGGGGAAAGGCCGGACATTTTTTCCGCCTGCAGCTCCAGCCTGTGCCTCATGCGCTGCACTTTCTGATCCATCAGCGTATCCAGGGCGGTCCTCAGATCCGCGGATCTCAGCTTCTGCTGGTCCAGTTTTCTGCCCGGATGCTGAAGCTTCAGCCGAAGCGCCAGTTCTTTAGATCTGGCAATATTCCTCTGCAGCGCGGCCTCCAGCCTGCGGATCATTCTCTGATCGCATTCCTGCAGACGCTCAATAAACTGCCGGTAATCAAATACCGCCAGTTCTGCCGCCGCCGAAGGTGTCGGGGCCCTCAGGTCCGCCACATAGTCTGTAATTGTCACATCCGTTTCATGTCCCACTGCAGAAATCACAGGCGTCTCACAGGCAAACACCGCCCTGGCCACAACTTCTTCGTTAAAGGCCCACAGATCCTCCATGGAGCCTCCTCCCCGGCCTACGATCATACAGTCCATTCCCAGGGAATCCATTCTGGCAATCCCTGCCGCAATGCTCTCCGGAGCCTGTTCTCCCTGAACCAGCACCGGCTGGAGAAACAGCTGCACATAAGGATTGCGCCGCCTGCTGATCTGCATAATATCCTGGATCGCCGCCCCAGAAGATGCGGTCACGATCCCTATTCTCATCCCGTATCGGGGGATTTTTTGTTTATAGCAGGAATCAAACATGCCCATCTCTTCCAGCCGCAGCTTCATCTCTTCAAACCGCCGGTAGAGGTCTCCCACCCCTGCTCTGTTAATTTCTGACGCGTAAAGCTGATATTTTCCGTCCCGCTCATAGACATTGACAGAGCCTCTGGCCACAACCTGCTGTCCTTCCGCCAGCCGGAAATTCAGGCTTCTGGCATTTCCCGCAAACATCACGCAGGCCAGAGCGCTGCGCTCATCCTTCAAAGTAAAATAAATGTGTCCCGTAGGATGATATTTACAGTTAGAGACTTCCCCCTGAATCGAGATCTGATTCAAAGCGAAGTCCTGTGTGAACATATTTTTAATATAAGAATTGACCTGGGCTACCGTATAAATACTTCCCGCCATGTCCTACTCCTGACCGTCCAGCCCCTCTGCCTTCAGCAGCTTTGCCAGAATTCCGTTTACGAACTGAGGAGATTCATCCCCGCCGAATTTTTTCGCCAGCTCTACCGCTTCATTGATAGAAACCTTTACAGGAACCTCTTCATCATAGAGCATCTCGTACAGAGCCAGACGGACCACTGCCAGGTCCACCCGGTTAAAACGGTTCAGACGCCAGCCTTCTGTGGATGCGGTAATCTTCTCATCCAATTCCGGCACTTTCGCCAAAATTTCTTTTGCCTTGCCCGTCAGCAGAGCCTGCTCCGCCTCGGTGACATCCTCTGCTGATTTCCAGTAGCGCTCAATCTGGCCGTCCATTTCCTCTGCAGGATAAAAAGGCAGATGAAAAACAATTTTAAATACATGCTCACGCATGGCACGTCTTGTCATATCGTGAAAATCCTCACTTCCTCAACTTCTGTTTCTTTTAAACAAACTCCCATGAATGATAAAGAATCCCGCTCGCGGGATTCCCCGTCTGCGGCATGTCGCTTTAGCGACGTAATTCCTTACGCCGCAGTGCGATCCCCCGGTGGGTTTGTTACATAGGGAACGCAGTTTCCTATGTAAGAATAAAGAGTCCGGCTCGCCGGACTCTCGCGCCGAAGCGCGGTCGCTTTAGCGGCCATATTTCCCCGGCGCGTAGTGCGCATCCCCCGGAGGGTCATGTTGCATAGG
>NZ_SGXF01000005.1:123606-240207 GCF_004216775.1 Cuneatibacter caecimuris | reverse complement strand
GTAAATTCGTGGTAAAATGAGTGTTTTTCTATACTTCAAAATGCTTGAAAGTGTAGTATTTTTGCGGATAATCAAAAATTAGATATAAAATTTATGGGAAATGTTCAGCTTGTCTGGAGAAGTTAAAAAAACTTCAAAAAACCTCTTGACATTTCCTGGAACCTGCGCTAAATTGATATCAGTAACAATTACTGATATCAAAATATAAAAAAATAAAAGGAGACGATTATAATGAAAAAATTTGTATGCAGCGTATGCGGATATGTTTATGAAGGAGAGCAGCCCCCTGAATTCTGCCCCCAGTGTAAAGCTCCCGCTTCAAAGTTTGTGGAGCAGAAGGGTGAAATGTCTTGGGCAGCAGAACATGTGGTAGGCGTGGCTCAGGGTTCCAGTGAGGATATCATGGAGGACCTGAGAGCAAACTTCCAGGGTGAATGCACCGAAGTAGGCATGTACCTGGCAATGGCAAGAGTAGCCCACAGAGAGGGTTATCCTGAAATCGGCCTGTATTGGGAAAAGGCAGCATATGAAGAAGCTGAACATGCTGCAAAATTTGCAGAGCTGCTGGGCGAAGTTGTAACAGACAGCACCAAAAAGAATCTGGAAATGCGCGTGGAAGCTGAAAACGGCGCTACCGCCGGCAAGTTTGACCTGGCAAAGCGTGCGAAAGCAGCTAATCTGGACGCAATTCACGATACTGTACATGAGATGGCCAGAGATGAAGCCCGTCACGGCAGAGCATTTGAAGGCCTGCTGAAGAGATACTTTGGCTGAAACCAAAACATAAATGCCGAGGCGCGAGTCCGCTGAGGTTTTGAAGCGCCTGCGGAGGGATGATAACGCGGTGGTCACACCGCCATCCCCCGGGGCGTGTTTCTGTATTTTCATCACATTGGAATTATATATAGAATTTGCAGAGCAACGGGCTGCTGATTTTGGCGGCCAAAATCATACACATCAGAGGAGGAGTTTACAATGTCTAAGTATGCAGGAACAAAAACAGAACAAAACTTGATGGAGGCTTTTGCCGGTGAGTCTCAGGCCCGGAACAAGTATACCTACTATGCATCTGTAGCGAAAAAAGCAGGTTACGAGCAAATGGCCGCCCTGTATCTGGAAACAGCAGACCAGGAAAAAGAGCATGCCAAAATGTGGTTTCGTGAATTTCATGGAATTGGCGGTGTAGAAGAAAACCTGGCAGACGCCGCTGCAGGTGAGAACATGGAATGGACAGACATGTATATGCGCATGGCCCGTGAAGCCAGAGAAGAAGGTTTTGAAGCGCTGGCTGT
Source organism: Cuneatibacter caecimuris (assembly GCF_004216775.1). Taxonomy (GTDB): domain Bacteria; phylum Bacillota; class Clostridia; order Lachnospirales; family Lachnospiraceae; genus Cuneatibacter; species Cuneatibacter caecimuris. The sequence goes on along the minus strand of NZ_SGXF01000005.1, from coordinate 238,915 downwards.
TAAATTCGAATATGTGGCTAAAGTGGAAGCAGCCCACGAAAAACGCTATTTGAAGCTTTTGGAAAGCCTGCGCAATGACGCTACTTTCAAAGGCGATGCTCCCTTGGGCTGGAAATGCCGTAACTGCGGCTATGTACATGAAGGGCCCGAAGCACCTGAAGTATGCCCTACCTGCAATCATCCCAGAGCCTACTTTGAACGTAAAGTTGAAAACTATTGATATCCTGGTTACTTTTCAGAAAGCCCGGCGGATATTTTTTCTCGCCGGACTTTCTGTGTTTCGGTATATAAATCCCGCTCGCGGACTTCTAGCCCGCACAAGCAGCATATTTCTTTCCCGCTTTATTCTTCTGCCTGGTCTCTAAAACGCACCATCGCCGCCTCAACCATATGGTTTTTTACATCCTTCACTTCTATTTCAAGCCCGCAGGCGCTGAATGCAAATTGCTCTCCATCTTCAGGCACTCTACCTACAGCTCCGCAGATAAAACCGCTGAATGTATCATACTGGTCAACAGGTAATGAAACGCCAAGTCTTTCTCCAACCTCTTCCAGCTCCGTCCGTCCCTGAATCCGCCACAGGCCGTCCTCAATTTTTTCAATATCCGCAGGCCTGAGAGGGGTTTCCTCCTCTTCCAGCTCACCTACCAGGGCCTCCATCAAGTCATGGAGCGTAATAATTCCTGACATCCCGCCGTACTCATCGATAACTACCGCAAAATAGGCCCGCATCTGTTTCATTCTGCGGAACAATACATTCGCCCGCATTCCTTCCGGCACAAAAAAAGCTTTATCTACAGCGTGGTCCAAAATATATTCCCTTGACCTGTCCTCTGACCTGAAGTAATCCTTGGTATCCAGAACCCCGGTTATATCATCCTGATTTTCGCCACAGACAGGATAATATGTATATCTGCTTTCCTGAATTGTTTTCTCCCATTTCTCCGGGGTATCTGAAAGGTACAAAGACACCACTTCACGCCGGTGGGTACAAATCTGCTCTACCGGGGTATCATTAAATTCAAAAACATTTTGTATGATTTCTGTCTCTTCTTCCTGAATGGTACCCTGTTCGCTTCCTTCCATCAGCATCATGCGAATCTCTTCTTCTGTTACCACCTCATCCTCTTCTTCAGGGTTAATTCCAATCAGTTTGAGAATCAGGTTAGTGGATGCTGTCAGCAGCCAGACCAGCGGGGCAAAAAGTTTGGAAACAGAATAGAGCAGCCCTGCCATACCCAACGCCATTGACTCCGCCTTTTTCATCGCAATCCGTTTCGGCACCAGTTCACCGAATACCAAGTTAAAGTAGGCCAGAACTAATGTAATTAAAATTACCGCCGCCGTATTCAGCACACTTTCCGGTATTCCCACCCCGGCGTCCACCAGAAGTCTCACCAGCGGCCCCGCAAAATTATCTGCAGCAAACGCACTGCCCAATAAGCCGGCAAGTGTAATCGCCACCTGAATGGTGGCTAAAAACCTGGCGGGCTGCTCTGTCAGCGAAGCCAGCTTTCCTGCCTTGGGATTTCCGCCAGCCGCCAGCCGCTTCAGTTTTGTCTCATTCATAGAAATCACTGCTATTTCAGCACTGGCAAATACTGCATTTAAAAAAATCAAAACAATTTGTAAAACTAATGCGCCTATCATATTCCTTTTCTCCTGTCTTTTCTATCATGCTATGTTATGAATCATTTTTCTGCCAATACCAGGCAAACTCCAAAAAGCATAAAAGGGTACAGCCTGCGCGGCAACGCGCAGACTATACCCTCTATCTATTCATAACATTACATGGAACAGGCATGCGATAATTATAACTGTCATTATCACTGTCAGAATTGTCGTCCATGTATGAAATCACTCCTTTACATCAATAATAACAATACGGTATCATACTCTGAAACAAAAGTCAAGATATGAGTTTTTCTACCACTTCCGCTCCTGGTCCGGATCATCCAGGCAAATCCTGCTAAGGCCATTGGCCTGACAAATGTTTTTCCCCTCATCACAAATTACAAGAGCCCAGCGGATGGAAATAGGAATCATTTTCCGAATATAAAACTCCACAAAGTCGTAGCCGCGCCATGCGCACCTGTGAATGCTGTACAAATAAGCATCAGACGCAGCATCGTAACATTCCTGGAATGCAAGGCTGGAATATTTCACCTCAAAGCGTCTCAGCGCTCTTTTAATGAAAGGATCGCCATATATTTCAAAAGGGTAGGCCGCAAACAGAGCTTTCACTTTGTCCCCGGCTGCTTCGTGAATCTTTTGGATGCTGGACGGCAGATATATATACAACTGCTTTTTGCATAGCATCACTCTGTTTTTCCTATAATAGAAACAAAAAATCCAGTATTTTCAATGCTTTCGTCGGTGAAGTGTAGGAATAGTCAAGAAATAAACGACTTTTCTACACTTTCCGATACACCGTTTTACCCTTTATCTCAGAGCCAGAAATATCTTCAATCCGGTTCCCATCCAAATCCTGAAGGGTATCGTAAAAGCACTGTTCGTCCGGATAATTGCTGAACAACGTTCCAGTAATTATTGTACCATCTGCCAGGTGTGCGGTGCAACCCTTGAATAAGGTATCTGGAGTAACCGTATCGTTTGTGAGGTCGATTAAAATCTCTGTACCGTAAACGACCTTATTTACAGCCATCTAATCACCCCGCAATCGTTACCGTAGTACCTCCTGCCGAATTAGCAGATTCGACGTAGGCAATCGGGTTTATCACGACTTGGGACAGATAATCAATACCGTTATCAGGAAGAACCGTTTGCTTTACTGTAGAAGGTGTTGCCGTCTTTGCCTGAGCCGTAACATCTGAAGAAGGTTCACAATCGCCTTCCACCCCCAAAACATTGACGCCTTTCTTAATGTTTCCAGGAATGAGTTTAGCCTTTTCCGTTGCGTCAAGCTGCACTGTTCCTGAGCCGTCATGATAGCCAATGGGAACCGTGTAGACAGAATCTTTATCTGCAATCGTCTCGGCAACGGCTCCGTTGTTTTTCATAGTGCCGGATATCTTACTTCCTCTCGCGTATGCGATTTGCCCGTTGAGGATTTCAGCGGCAGTCACAGTGGCGTCTGTAGAGTCCACGTCAAATGAACAAGCGCCTTCAATTACTTCACCACTCTTATCGTGGGCGGTGTACCCAGTCAGCAGTTTATCTTTCGTAACACTGTCCCCGGTTAGATCAATCAAAGTGTTGCCGCCGTAAATCACTTTATTTATTGCCATTTGTATCCACCTCCTTCGCAATATAAGCGGTTGTTCCGTTGGACTCATTGCTGGTTTCCCAATAGGGAATCTCCGTAACCAGAATATCATCCTTTAGCACTTTATTTGCTGTGTTCAAAATTTGGGAACCGGTTGCTTTTGGAACAACTTTGTAGTCGCCAGAATAAGTATCGTATTCCTTTGTCACGCAAATAGCCCCGTTCAGACTTTCGCCGCCGGAAAGTGTTCCCCGTAAAACAGACTCCCCAGACATCTTCCCGTTTAAAGAATCCAACGCCTGTATACCGCTCATATCAGCACACCTCCTCCGCTATTTTAATTTTAGAGGTAGTGATGAAAGTATCCACTTCACCAGATGCTTTCGTTAATTGGATATCGTATACATAAGTTCCGAAAGCGAGGTCTTTCGTATCTTCCGGATTCAGAATCAGTTTCATAGTATCGATCGGAATATCTTTTACCAGCAAAGTATCTTCATCCGTATAATTGGCTTTCATCGCAAAGCGAATGGAATCCCCTTCAGATGGTTCATACGGATTCCCCTTTGAATCGGCAACGGAAATCTGAGCCATGAAAGTATCGCCCCGCGTAAGAGTAATGGTTGTTCCGGAAACCTTATAGCTCATAGCTCGCCTCCATTTCTGTCGAGCAATCGAAAACGGCTATACCCGCTACAATAATAAAAGCCGCCCACATATATAGGCAGCGAATCATAGACGAGTATAGCCGTAAGGAGATTGCATTTGTGGTGTTACTTGGTATCCTTGTTGTAGCTTGCGGCGCTGATTCCCAGAAGAACACCCAGGAAAGTATCAACAGCCGTAATGGTGCCGACCACCTGCTCGCCATAAGGCAGATTCCAGATTCCAGCCAGCGCAAAATATAAAGTGCCGGCTGCCGGAAGCAGATACTGGGCAATCCATTTCAGAGTGTCATAGGTTTTGTTACTCATCTTCATGATTTGTTTCCTCCTTGTATTGTGACTTGTGTATGGGTAATTTGTTTACCTCGTTCATGATCCGCTTGGCGGAGCCATTTCCACCCATCTTCTCGTAAGGCTTATAAAGATATTCGTAGAGATTTTCGTACTCATCCGAGGTAATGTATCCTCTCTCGATATACGCCATCCCCAAATACATAATCCGGTCATGCCCAAGCCCTATGAGCATTTCAGTTTTCACGTCTTTTTTCTCAAGCCGTTTTGTTATGTAGGCCCACAGCCCAGAAGACGCAAGAACTGAGCTAAATATAGTAAGTAGTATTTGAAACCACTGTTCCATGTCATACCTCCTGTAAAATATTTTGTGGCGACCTATCAAATATAACCAGCTTCTTGTTTACGACTGTTACTGTCTTGTCGAATAGGTCTTCATATAGCCGCATAAGGTTTTGACGCTGCTGCCTGGATAGAATCTTGTAGAAACTTCCCATCCAACCACGGAACATATTCTCTACATTCTCATAGAGGACTTCTCCGTTTTCAACCTTAACAGCCAGTTTCTTCAATTTTCTGCGCATTGCTGTAACCCTATCCGGATTGATTCTTTTAATGATTTTTCCATCTTTGGTAAGTGTATATTTCACTTGCAGGAATTTGTATGTGCTGGATATCTTAACGATACGAGTCTTCTTTTCGTTAATATGAATGCCCAGCTCCTCAGCGATTGCCCGAATATGGTCAAGCAAATCCAGCAACTCCTCTTTGCTTGGGTTCATGATATACCAGTCGTCCATATAACGACCGTAAAATTTCTCACTTCTTACATACTTCACATAATTGTCAATACGGTACGGATAATAGATACCGATAACTTGTGAAAGCTGATCGCCAATATTTACCGATTTCGCCATCCACTTCTCGCCGGTTAATTGTTCCTTGGGTATTTCCCGGTAATTTAGCTTATTAAACGTATCAGTCATGCAACTGGCGTATTCTTCGTCAGTCATGTAAGAAACATCAATCTTGAACCCATCAAATATAAGTGTCAGAAGCCAGTCAATGAACTCATCATCGTCAAAGAGTTTTAACAATTCCCGCTTCGCTATCTCATGAATGATATTGTCGTAGAATTTTGAGAAATCTCCGAACAGAATCCATCCTTCATTGCCATACTGCTTGTAGTACCGCCGAAGATGCACCTCAAAACGCTCTCTTTGGTGCGAAATTCCTCTACCTTTGATGGAAGCGCCATTATCATAGATGATATGCTTCTTAACCTCTGGCAACAAAATTTCATCACATAAAGCATGGCGAACAATACGGTCTCTGATTCGGATACTTGTAATAGGTCTTACTCGGCCCCGTTCGGACAAAGAAAACTCCTCCACAGGACCATTTTCCAAAGTCCGATTGAGAAGGTCTTCCTGAATGGAGAAAATATACCTCAAGAAATTCATCATGAACTTCTGCGTCGTTTCTTTCCATTTGCTGCCTTTCACAGAAGCCTTGTAAGCCCTATACAAGTTGTTGGCGTCAGACAAAATCTCTTCATACGTCATAATTATTCACCGTGATAGCAATACTTACCGTAGTAAATTGCGTCCAGCTTTGTCATTTATCCTTGATGGAAAGGACAACGTCTCCTTCTCGGTTGGTTAGACTGAGAATCCGGACGAACCCCATTAGAGTTCGAAGCGTTGTTGTAGTTCGTATTGCCATTGTTGTTCACATTAGCGAAATTAGCCGAAGAAACGACGCGTTTTAGACATTGCCCTGCAAGTATGCTTTGATTTTGTTGTCGCGCTGACGCCATTTCTTTATCAAACCGATTTCTCGGTCGATAGCATTAACATATCTGCCATAGGTATTAACGTCCACCTCGAAGATTTCCACGATTCGCTGAAGCTCTTTGAGAATCTGCTCGCAATTTATAATCGCATTGTTCTGATAGTCCCGCCGCTGTTCATACTCACGCATAGAAGTGGGGTAGGTCGAATTAGCCGCTCTTACGTTGCTCGTCAATTGGGATGCCAACTGGTCGATTCGATTTTTGAAATTGGTCATCAAATATCGATACTTCGCAAAGTCTTCTGTCTCGTCCTTTCCATAGGCATAACGGACCCGTACCAGATGGTCTAAATCTTTTACCCCGAAACTTCTCTGCATGAAATCAAGCAGCATGTCATGTAAATCTATCGAGAAGGTAATGGCCTCAAATTTGGATTCCTTCCGTTTGCTTGCCAGGACACTCATCAATAAGCGGCTCCGGTAATCTCAGCAAACTCTTCCTCGGTAATCCAGCCCTTTACTACGGCATTACGAACGCGGGTTACATCCCACAGCTTCTTGTTGTAGTAACCTCTTACTTTGTCGTAATTCTTGCTATGTTCCATGGTGCTCTCCTTTCTTTACTTAAAGCTCGACATCGCACATCATCGCGATATACTCAACATCAGACTTAAGCTTTGCCTGTTCCAGTTCTTTCTGCGGAATATCCCGCAGGACAAACCACGATTTTTCATTGACGGTCGTTACCTGTACCAGATCCATATTCTCATGAATTTCTTCATTGGTTCCGTCACTGATGATAACCGGGGAACACGTTCCGTCAAAGATGGAAGCGTCAACGGCCTCCTCGGAAATGAAATTGTTTCCGTTCATGGTAAGGTTGTCAAGGACGGTTCCATCGGCAAGGGTGATTCTATAAGTTTTCTCATCCATTTTGATTCTTCCTTTCACTAATTTTTTCTGTTATAACACAAAAGCTCGTCACCTGAGTACGGTGTTTTCTTTCGGAGCGAGGGGGCACGAGGCCCCCCAGATTCAGCTAACCAACCAAACCGAAGACCGGACGAACCCCACGAGAGTACGAAGCGCCGGCGTAGACCGCAGTGCCAACGCTGCCCACACGAGCGAAATAAGCCGAAGAAACGACGTCTCTCAGCCACTGAGTCTGTCTCTGCGGATTGATAAATCTCGGATAAAGCTTCATCAATGCCAACTGGGTTTTGTCGATGGTGTAACGGTTCGGAACGAAAGAACCGTCTCCAGCCGGAGTAAATACCAGACTTCCGTACATCATAATCTCATTCGGAAGCTCAACCGTAGAATCGTACCAGGCGCCGGCAGAAGGATAACCGTTGGTCACGGCATTGGTCAGATATTCCCTGTGGGTGAGAATGTTGGCAGAACCGAAAGCTGAGTTCACCAAAGTCTTTGCATTGGCAAGATTGTCTGTGTACATCTGAGAGCCGACATAGCCGCCGGTAGTGATGTTAGTTTCGTTCATCTTTGCGCTATACAAAATGCCATCCGGCATAATCACCAGATGAGGGGTTGTACAGGCCGTATCACCGTCATTCAGCCAGTAGTTGATATCAACGATTCTCCAGATCCTGTCCCCGATAGTCCAGTAATCCCCGATAAAGAATCCTTTAAATGTACCAGCCTTAATCTGGGCTTTCTGAGCCGTTGTCAAAGCCGTTCCAAGATTCTTTCCGCGGAAAATATTCCGGCGCTGCTCCACAGAGATAACCGAGTCCAAAATCCCCCAGAAAGCATCGTTGACGGTAATACCCTTATTGCCGTCCGCAGCAGAAACCATCAGCCTATCCGTCGCGGAAACCGACGAAACCTGTGTGAGCTGCGAAACATCCATCTTGGCAAGATAGTCCTGGGAAGAACTAACTGCCACAAGTGCCGCAAGCAAATCCCTTGCAAGGATTGTTTTTGTCCCGCCGTCCCCGTCCACAAGTAAGACGTTGTTGGCGAGGAGCTGCGTTACTTTTTCGTAATCTGTAATTTTCATTACTTAATCCACCTTTCTTTTTAATCGGTAACAAATATAGCCTGACTGGAGATCGGGTTGTTCCCACTGTCAAGAATTTGTTCAGTTGAATAAGACCGACCGTTCAAACCTCTGGAACTACTGTCTTTAACAGCATCTTCAGTAGAGTCTAATACAGAATATAAACCTCTTCTTGCATTATCTCTGAGGTATCCAGACACCTGGAATTCTTTCGGTATGCCTTCCATGAATTTAGCTAACAGACCAGAGTAAGTCCGGCTCTCAATCGGATTTTCGTTGTTATCCATAACCGGGTTCTTCTCTGCATCTGTAATCGCCTGTAAAAATACGAAGATATTATCAAACATAGGCGCCTCCTTTACTTTGTGACAAATATGGTTTTGCCTCTGATAACATCACCTTTATCATCAAGGAGCTGCTCTGTCTGATCTGCATCCGGGTTGTTCACATACAGCCATGTACCGCCATCGGTCAGAATCTGATAAACTGTGAATTCCGTAGCGAGTCCGTCAAATGCCTGTTCGATAGCTTCCAACCGTCGTTTCACATCTTCGAGTTCCTTGCCAACGTCCGAATCTGTTTCAACAACAAATGTAACTCGTTTTCCCTCAATCGGCTTACTATCCCCATCCAGAATTGATGTGTCAGAAGAGTCGTTCAAGCCATCATAAATCGAGTGGGTGTTTGTAAGCTCATTTTGAAAATCTGCAAGCTTATTTATCCGCTCGTTGAGAAGGACAAGCTGATTAGCGAATGCCGAAACATCCTCGCCATCAATGAGATCCTTAATGGAGTCCCACCAGTCTCGAAAATCCTTGTCGATAGAGTTCTTCCAATCGGTAAACTCTTTGGTGTTGGCATTCACATAATCATAGAACCAGCCACTCCAAAGAGCTTTCCAGTTGGCGTTCGTCTCCTGCATTTCCGTAGTTTGACTGCTGAAAAACTCCTCCCACTGATGTTCCCAGTTCAGATAGGCTTCCTGAATCTCCGTTGTCTGAGCTTCAAACCATATCCTCCACTGATTTTTCCAGAAAGAGCTGTACTCTGTGAAATCATCTGTTACAAGCTTTTTCCAGTACGCCAACTCCCTGCTGCTATTGTTGACATAGTCGTAAAACCACTTTTGCCACATATCTTTCCAGTAATCAGCAGTATCGGTAATTTCATTCACATGCGCGTTATAAAACTCCTCCCACTGATGTTCCCAGTTCAGATAGGCTTCCTGAATCTCCGTTGTCTGAGCTTCAAACCATATCCTCCACTGATTTTTCCAGAAAGAATTTGTAGACTCCATGTCAGCAGTCTGAGCACCATAGAACGCTTTCCATTGATCTCCCCACTGCGCTACCAAAGCATCAATTGACATCTTTTCAAGCGGAGCCGTAACAAACGGGCACGCTGACGTGCCAACACAGTTTGTGATGTTTGCCTGTCTGATTGCTGTCACACCGGCATTTACACGGATATAGGCAAGCGGGTACTGCCAACGGTCATTCGTCTTTATCAGTGTCGGATTTTTCGGATTGGATGCGGGGGTGCCTTTGATAATCTTGATGGAATTCGCGCGCACCGATTCCCTGGCATCAACTTCCAGCACGATCGCGTCAATTCGGTTCAGAATCACTTCCGATAAGGGAAGGGTCAGAGGCAATAGGGCGTCATTCAATGTCCATGTGTGATTAAACCATGCTCTGCCGATTCCGACATTCACCATCATGCCTTCGGATTCCTTAACCATCATGGCGGTACCGTAATGCTGCAATACACCGTCCCGGATAATCCCATCAAAAATACGGGACATCTGAATTGCATCATATCTTCGGTCATGGTTTTTGGAATTGTAAAATCCATAGGTAACACTCATTATTCATCGCCTCCTTCCGTTGTTTTAAATGTTGGATATACGGATGCCCCTTCGGAATCTTCGGTCATAACGATTTCCACAATCCGGGCTTTCGTTTCATGCCCATACTCATTCGCAATCTGAACAACATCGCCGTTGAAGAAATCTTCACCATATTTGAACATGACGGTGGTTTCCACTTGACCCTCGAACGATGTGACATCCGTATTCTCCGCTAACTTTTCTCTCCCCCTTTGTTGCAGCAATGCCGTATACTCGGCATCGGTTAAAGTGACATCGTTGCCGACATCCGAAGAAATATCCCTTGCATCGGTAAAAAGCTCCCGGCGACTCAAGCCACTTCCGCCGCCAACTGTCGTGTATCTTCTTGCAGAACCCTCTCCCTCACCGCCAACCAGTGTAACATTTTTCAACGCTGACTTTGATTCAACATAATTGCTGTTGATGATGTTTTCGAAATTGGGGGAAAAGACCACATATGGATTTGCAGTCTGATCATAAGACCTGTCAACACCAGCATAGAGCTTGAACACGAATTGCTTTTTATCGTTCAGTGTAATCTTGAAACCGATATCACGTTCGCTGCAAATCTTGTTTATCACATCGTATAGATTGTCCCCCGTATACTGAGCATCAATTGTCAACTTTGTAATCGCCGGGTCCGTAGATGCTTCAAAAATGAAATTGCTGATACGACGATTGCTGTCGGAAGGAGAGATGATGTTTTCATTCAGGAGTGTCTGAATTCCATTTTGAAGATTTCCTCTTATGGTCCGTTGTCCCCAGACAATTCTCCTGTCTAAGATAGATTCCAGCGACCTACCGGTTACGGTGATATGATTTCCGTCCTCGGAATCCGAAGTGATTCTTATCTTTTCAATAATCATGCAATGCTCCGATTCCCGATTCTGCAAATAGTAATCCTGCCGTATGTAACTGAGAATGGTACTCGTCATGGATGTAAAAAGCTCGAAATCGCCATACTCATAATATCGGTCCGTCCAGATAAAGGACTCGTACACATCCACAATGGAGACCGCATCCAGATTTGTGTTTAAAACTATCAAATCCATCGCTATACCCCCTCGTAAATAATCCGATTCTCTATCTTGAACTGCAAGTTACTGCTTCCTTCTTCCGCGGTATACGCAAACACATTGTCGCCTTTCGCAAGCTGAAACCAATCAGCCGCTTTATCCAAACAGTTAAGAATGTTGGTTGTTTTTCCGTTCCGCAGAAGAGTAATGGACTTTTTCCCCTTGACGGTACAGATAGTGATTTCATCGCCTGCTACAATTCCAGAACCCGTAAAAGCCTTCATCTTATCAGTATCGATACGCATGATCTCACGGGTTCCGGTATTGTATATGGTGATGTTGCGGGCTTCGCCGATGGCGTGAATGGTAATCGTCACACCAATCTCGGCATCTCCGCTATACACAACCGTCTTTTCCATCTGGTTCTGAATCTCACCCATTTCCAGCAGACATTCGTACAAGGATTCGTTGCTGAAAGGAAACTCAAACAACGGCTCCACACCATAGAAAATCGTGGTGTTAATTCCGTCTTCCCCGGCAGAATAAAAGAAAGGATTCGGACACACAATAGAGACATCCGAACCCTCTTCTTTACTGAATATATCCGGTTCATTCGATTCGGTATACCCGTCAATTTCCGCTGAACGGTTATCTGTTTCAATCAGCAGCGTAAGTTTTTTCTTTATCGGAAAATACTTGTACGATAACTGACGTACATCCTCAATCGAATCTTTCCAAAGATACTTCAAAGAAATAACTATGTTCCGTTTCTGGAGTCTGGCAGAGTTGAACAAATCTCCGTCAGTTGTAGCGATTTCGGTTGTATTGATGTTCGCTTTTCCAGACCCCAGACCGGTTACAGAGGTAACCACAAAACCGGATTCCTCCGGCCTCGCAAGTACCAACTTAATACTATCGCCAAGATAGTTTGTAACAGTGATTGACTTAATCACGCTTTCACCATCCTTTCCATCGCCGAGAACTGATTCTTTGTCTGCCGATAAATCTCAACTCTCGACAGTGCCTTAGGCGAATAGTTATTTTGTGTAAATGTAAATGTGTTTCCTGCATTTGGAGAATTTTCTCCATTTTGAACATCCGCGGTCTCCTGTCGATTCATACCCGTACTGATGGATAATGCCCGTGTCCTGCTGAACATCGCATTCAACCTGCTTGTTCCGGCCTCTACATTTGACAAATCAAGAACTGGACGAATGGTCGGCTGAGTATCAATGTCGCTGTCAATAAAATCCTTGACCTTGGAGATTGCATTGCTAAGTCCCGTTCTCGCGGCTTTCGCCATTCCAGAACCGGCTTTGTACGCTTTCTCTGTGTAGTCGCCAATCGCATTTACAAACGCCACACCGAAGAAATCGCCAATCCGATAACCCACCTTGGAAGGGGAGTGTTCATCAAGTTCTTTCTCCGCCGCCCTAGCAGCCGCGGCCGCCATAGCTCTCGCCTTTGCTTCGGCTTTATATGTGTTCTCGCTGATACCTTTAGCAAACCCATCTACGAGATAGGAACCGGCATCATAGAACTGTCCATAGTAATCCTTGACCCCAGAGATGGCGCCGCCGAGACTGGAAGTAAATGCATTCTTTGCATCTGCATCTTTGCTCCTTACCCCGGCAATAAATTTCACCATGCACTGTTCTCCAGCGCTTTGGAATTCTGAATACTTGTTCTTGATAGCCGTTAAACAACCACTAATAATATTTGTGAATGTATTTCTGGCATCCGTATCCTTTGCTCGAACACCTGCGATAAATCTCACCATTGTCTGTGTTCCAACTGACTGAAATTCCGAATATTTGTTCTTAATCGCCGTCAAGCAACCGCTGATAATGTTCGTAAAGGTACTTCGGGCACTGTTATCCTGGGTTTTCACCCCGGCAATAAATTTCACCATAAGGGTAGAGCCGGCAGTCTGAAAATCTCGCTGCTTTGCATTGATAGCTGTAAGAACCGCCTGAACCAGTGTCGTGAATGTTGTTGTCAACGTTGTTTTCTTGGCATTTGCAGCATTGACGAATGTTGTCAGCATATTAGAAGCCGCTGCCGTTACCTTTGAATTTGCGTTATTAAACGCGTTGATAAAACCAGTAATTCCAGCTTCTCCAAGCTTTGTCAATGCAGAGCCGAAGGATGTCATTCCACTTGTATCCAATCCGGCCATACCTGTTGCCATATCAACCAGTCTATTTGTCTGTGTGATTACACTAGATAACAGACCAGTATCAATACCGCTGATATAGCCATAGTAAGAACTGAAATATGAGCCAAAAGAACTCATGTCCTTACCAAAATCGGCAAGCGTTTTATCATCGGAGAACCAGCCACCTTCTTTCGGCAAACTCTTTTGAAGCTCAACAATGGAAGTCGCAGCGTTTGTAGTTGATGTTACGATACCTGCATCAACGTTCTTCATGTAGTCCGAGTATTTCGAAAAGTTCTCGCCGAACAGCACTAAGCTCTCGCCAAATGCGCCAATATCATTGTCTCCCGTAAACCAGCTTACAACACCACCGGTATTTGGAAGTGTGTTTGCTAACTCGACCAGAGACTTTCCGGCTGTTGCTGAGTTTGTTATAGCATCTACATCTATTCCTGATATTGCATCGGAGTAAGATTTCATAGCCTTTCCAAACGGAACAAGCTGTTCGCCGAACATATCCATATCATTTTCGCCAGCGAAGAACCCAACTACTCCGCCACTGTTTGGAACTGTCTTTGCCAACTCTACTAAGGCTTTACCAGCCGTTGCTGAATTGACGATAGCGTCAGCATCCAATCCCTTTACAGCCGTTGAAAAATCCATCATAGCCTCGCCGAACGGAATCAATTGCTCGCCGAACGCCTTCATATCGTTGTCACCGGCAAAGAAACTTACCACGCCTCCTGTATTCGGAATTGTAGAAGCCATTTCGGTCATTGCTTTTCCTGCAATAGCCGCTTCCGTAACGGCGTTTGCATCAAGTCCTGCTATGGAAGCACCAAACGCCATCATTGCCTCACCAAAGGGAACAAGTTGCTCGCCAAATTCCTTCATGTCGTTTTCGCCAGTAAAGAAACCAATAACGCCCCCCGAATTTGGCAGCGTAGAAGCCATCTCTGCCAGTGTTTTTCCGGCAGTTGCAGCATTTGCCACGAGACCGGCATCCATACCAGCAATTTCTATCGAAAAGTCCTTCATCGCCTTTCCGAACGGAACAAGTTCTTCTGCAAACCCAGATAACGATGATCCGCCAGTCAACCAAGATGTCAAGCCCTGTAAAATATCAGCCGCTGTCAGAATGAGAATTGTCTCAGCAAGCGCTTTCACTCCATCCATCATAGAAGGCTCTATTTTAGATGCGCCCTCAATAAACGGCTGAATATTCGTCATAAATGCTGACAAATCCGCTCCGATTTGTGGGAACTGACTGGACACGCCGCTCATAAATCCACCGACAATACCGCCAATAAATTGACCGATTGCGGTACCAATGCCTTCCAGCAATTTTCCGCCTTCGCCAATCAGCCAGGACAGTCCAGGAATCTGTGCCAATGCACCAATAGCCGCCAGCACAAGCGCCAGCTCTGCGATAACAACACCCATTCCCAACACACCAGCCATCGCGCCCGGAACCAAAGAGGCAACCGCGCTTAACGCCAACATAATTGCTGAAAGCAGACCGATGCCAGCAATGCCTTTCACCAGTGTATCCACATCGATACCGCTAAGCGCATCAACAATGCCAGAGAAGAATGCCATAAGAACATCTATGGCAACCTTGATAAGCTCCGGCAGATTTTTTGCGATCCCCTCCAACACTTTAATCAGGAACTGGAAGATAGAATCAACAATTGACGGCGTATATTTCACAAGTGCTTCTAACACTGCGGCGATTAACGCAAGTGCGCCATCCGCAATCTGAGGAACACATTCCAAGAGAACATCAAGCAGTGACAAAACAACAGCCTTGATAGCCTCACCAATGGCAGGCGCGCTCTCCGCAATTACGCGGCAGAATGCGATAATACCTTCTCCGATTTTCTCAAGCACAGCAGGAATCAGCGCTGCTACTCCTGTAATAATAACCGTCAGAGATGCAACAATAGCAGTTGCCCCAGCAGCTCCAGCCGCAGCCAAAGCCGTAAAACCTACCGCCAAAGCGGATAACCCCGTTCCGGCTGCCAAAAGTCCGGCTCCGATGGCAAGGACCCCAACGCCGATAAGAGCAAAAGCACCGCTTAATCCCAAAATTGTCGGTACGAGTGGAGTAAGAACGGCTCCAGCAACACCAAGAACGGTAAAAGCCCCGGCAATGGTAACCAAGCCCTTTGCGATGGATACCCAACTCATAGCACCAAGAACAGAAAGAACCGGCGTCAATACTGCCAAAGCAGCCGCAGCTACAAGCATAGCAGCAGAACCGCTAAGAGTACCTTTCATAAAGTTCAAACCAACCGCAAGTTCTGTTAAAGCAACGCCCATAGTCACAAGACCTTTCGCGATCTGCTCCCATGAGAAATTCCCCATCTTACCAAGAGAATGCGCTACAATTTCAAGCGCTGCTCCAACGATAACCAGCCCAGTTCCAATACCGACCATATTCTTCGGCATCAGTTTTGTAGCAATGGCAACTTCCGCTAAAGCACCGCCCATGGCCGTTAAACCCTTCCCAATCTGCTCCCATGAAAACTGAGCGAAATCCGACATTGCCGAAGCAAATATCTTCATCGCCGCTGCAATCTCTATCAAAGCAAGACCGGAAGAAATCACATGTTTCGCATTCCCTGTAAGATTGGTAAATGCTGCGACTTCGGCAAGCAGTATGCCAACACTGGTAAGACCTTTCCCGATTTCTTCCCATTTCATCTCGCCAAAGTCTTTGCAAACAGAGGCAAGAATCTTCATCGCCGCTGCAAGAATTACCATACCCGTTGCTGTACTTATTGCTTTTCCGCCAAACTTTGCCGTGTTCAAGAAAATGTCTACTTCGGCAAGCAGTACACCTACTCCAACTAAACCTTTTCCCAACTGCTCCCATTCCAAATCTGCAAGATCTTTTACAACGGAAGCAAGGATTTTGACGGCCGCTGCAAGAATCACCATACCCGTTGCTGTAGAAGTGGCTTTCTTGCTAAATTTTGCGGTAGCCATAAAAGCATCGAGCTCGGCAAGCAATACTCCGACACCAACCAAACCTTTTGCCAACTGCTCCCAACTTAAATCTGCTAACTTTTTGACTGCGCTGGAAAGAATGAGGACAGCTCCAGCAAACACGATCAGCTTTGTAGAACCTTTCCCGGTAAATCCGCCAAGTTTGTTGAATACCGCCATCGCACCAATTAAATCGGCGAACATAACAGTCATCGCACCAAGCGATGCCGAAAGCTTCTCGCTGTCAATCAAAGAAATGACCACAATAGAAGCCGCCAAAATTCCTATTGCCGTTGCAATTTTAAGCAAGGTACCCGCTTTCAATTGCGTTTGATATGCTTCAAAACAGCCCCTGACACCATCAAGAATGCCGGTCACTCCGTCCAAAATCCCCTGCAAACCTTCAAGCGGTTCGGTAAAGCTTTTCAAGAATTTAGTTACAGCGAGCGCAATTCCGCCAATAGAAAGACCGTTCAGTAAGTCAATGGCACCGCTGAAATCGGCGTTGCTTACTTTTTCAATCAATGTATCAGCCAAACCGCTAAGAGCCTTTGCAATCCCTCCGCCAATCGCTTTAACGCCATTCCATAAAGCCTGAAGTAGCTGTAAAAACTTGCAGTTTGCCAACGCATTTCCCATCGCTTCAATAGCATTGAGAACTCCGTTTTTCATGTTTCCTGCGGACTCTCCAACATGAGACATCCGTTCGTGAATCCGTTCAAGAGTAGCGTGAATTAACTCCAACCCCGGAAGCTTGATTTTCTCTTTGACCAGATTCAGGAAATCTTTGAGTGATTCTTTTATCTCGTCCAAATCCGGAAGGTTGAATCTGTCTTTTATTTCTGCCGCAAAATCTTTGAACGCTCCGGCGGCTTTTCCAACAAATCCAATAACGCCTTGAATTGCCTTGTTAAAAATATCATTTTTCTTGATAAATTCATCAAGAGCCACAAGCCATTCGCCAATACCTCCGGTCACGGTCAGAATTCCGCCGCCAAGATCATCCAATCCTCCAAATAAGGGAACAATCGCATTGAATACCGCCGAAAAAGCCTGTTTCACAATATCCAGAACCGCAAACAGTCCTTTGAAGGTATTTTTCAGATTTTTGGATGCGGATTCGCCAAGCTTCAAATGAGAAGTGAACTCTTTCAATCCAACCGTAAGATTGTAAAGCCGCTCAGAAGTAATAGGCGGAAATATTTCACGAAATCCTTCGGATATTGGTTTAACAACACTGGCGAGACCCTCAAAAGCATTTTTAGCTGCCTCAATCAAAGCGGTACGCCCGCCCATATCTTTCCAGCCTTGCAACATGGAATTGCGGGCATCCGACTGAGCATCGATGAACCCGCCGATTGCGTTGCTCAAGCTTGTCCACAGCGTTTTCGCTTCCTCGAAGTCACCGAACAGAATCTCCCATGTCATAGCCCAGCCGGAACCAACCGCTTCTTTCAGCGTGTCCATCAACTGAGTAAAAGTTTTTACTTCCTGGGCAGCAGCAAAAGCCTTCTTACCGATTTCCGTTGTTTCATCAGCATAGTCCCGCAAGGTATTGACAAGAACATCCGTCGTCATCCACTGATACTGCAAACTATCGTTGAAATTCTTCGTGGCGTTGATTGCCTCGTCCATAGTGGAACCCTGATTATTCTCCGTTAAAACACGGTACATCCCATCCGCGGTCTTTTCCACTGTTCCGGCTGCAACAGCTGCTTCCAAAAGCTGTGTCTTGAATTCCACGGTCGCCATATTTGCGTTTTCAATGGATTTCCAGTCAATCAGCTTTACATAACCCGCCGATAAAGCCTGCGCGAAGTTATACATAGCTCTGGAAGCTTCATTCGCGTTTGCACCAGAAATGGCGGCTTCATTTGATATACCCTGAATCGCCATTACAGCATCTTCCAGCTTGACTCCGGCATTTGTGAATTTACCGATGTTTGAAGTCATATCCTGAAACGAATAAATCGTTTTATCCGAATATGTATTCAACTCCTGAAGATATCCGTTTACTTCTTCCAAAGAAGCACCGGTACTCATCATGATTGTCTGAATCGAACCCATCTTCAGTTCGTATTCTTCAAATCCCTGGGAAATCGGTTCTATAGTAAGCGAATGAAGCATCTGCTTTCCGGTATTGATAACCGAATTGGTAATGTTAGCGAGAGCGGTTACAGCCATGACTTCAAATGCTGAGAATTTGGCATGAACCGTTTCCACTGCACTGGTAAGCCCGGACATATTGCAGTTTTTTGCCGCGGAGTTCACATCCTCCAGGCCCTTTGCAGCACCGTCTAAATTTAGACTGCGCTTCAGCTTGTCAAGCGTCGAGAGGCTGGTCTGGACATTCTGCTCGAACTGTTTGTTATCGAACCGCATTTCGACAACTCTTTCGTCAACGGTCTTGCTCATAGCTTCGTAACCTCCCTCCATGCTTCATTTGCGATTTTGTCAAAAATAGGCTGGATAGCAGGATTGATATAATCTCGACCCTGTACCCAGCCGCCGTTTCTTGTTCCATGCCCGTATTGCAGAATGATGGCAATTGGAACTCCATTTTGAATGTTTGAGTTATAAAACGAAATCGTTACTGACCCGCTTTTATTGTTAATCTCGTATCGCCACGAACTGGCGGTTTTTCCGGAATCGACAGGTGTTGCAGACGCAAGGGCGGCTACTCCCTCTCGACCGTACTTATCAAGGTCTCCGAGTTTAACAACCTCTTTTGCCCTCTCTAAATACCTTGTCAATTTAGAGAAGTCGCCCTTTTGTCTGAACGTTATCATATGAAATTCTCCTCTACATAAGCGCATTTACCCGGCTCTGAACTGCGGAATAGTCATAGCCGGCCTTTTTCAGCCGGTTCTTCCGATCTTCACCGACGCCCCATTTTCCCTGTATGACTTCACGGGCCACAGCATCAACCGATTTCTTGGAAGAAGAGACGAGAGCGTTGACGCGGTTCTGGATCTCACTGTAGTTGTAGCCGGCCTTGGTTAGCGCCTCTTTGCGGGCATCTCCGTTACCCCATTTCCCGGCAATCACTTCCCGCGCCACTTCGTCTACGGACTTCTTGGAAACCCCAGCCTTTCCGGAAAGGATAGCGTTTACACGCCCCTGAACCTCAGCGTAATTGTAACCAGCCGCAGTAAGGGAATTTTTACGAGCATCGCCGTTACCCCAAGCTCCATGAATCACCTCGTTGGCAATCTCATCTATGGTCTTCTTCGTTTCCGGAGAAACAACGGTTGAAGTGCCGGCTGCATACTTCGGACGGGCGAACCCACGGATATACCCCCAGCCGACATTGATAGTACGGCGGTCAACCCTTTCGCCCTTATTACCCTCGATACAGACAATTGTGTCACCGTAGACCTGTTCCACATAACCAATATGGTCGGCATAACCATCATTCGGCTGTGTGGAATCGTCCCAGTTGAACAGAATTACGTCGCCGACCTCAGGCTTCACAGATCCGTCCTCAATCCAGATGCCTTTTTCCTCGAAGATTTCGATGTGCTTTTCGCAGCCCACTTCGGTCCCAATCAGGTCAACAGCTCCCGCCTTAATTGCACAGGCGGATACGAATGCGTCGCACCATTCGTCGGTAGTCTTTATTGCATAACCGCGAGCAAGCGGCTTGTGGGAATTGTAAGTATCCAAAATCTCTTTGAACTTCCCGTTTGCTTCGGAATAGCCAAGCCAGCCACGGGCAACATCCAGCACAGCATTTGCCGTTACCCCAGTTACAACTGTGCCGCTTTCTTCTACAAAGTAGTAGTTCATGTCAACATTTCCACTGATTCCCGGAACGCTGCCCTTACTGCTGTATTGATGGAAAGAGCAGGAATAATCAGCATCGCCGCTCCAATCGGCAAGCCACTTGACATATTTGTCAAGCAGATCGTGGTCATACCAGTTCCGGTAGTAATCGATGTTAAAATAAATCCCGGCCTTATATCCGAAAGATTCCACCGTTTCACAGAAAGCTTTCGTATGTGCGTTGCATTCAGCTCTCCCAAGTGTCACGCCGGAAGCCGCTGCCTTTGTGACTGTGTCATACTCGAAGTCGAAGAACACGATAGTGTCTTTGCCGAGGCCGGCTTTCTGGAGATTCGCGATACATGATTGCGCTTCCTGCTTCGCCTGTTCAGCATTGAGTGCATAAGAAAAGTGGTACACACCCATAACGGTAAGCCCCACTTCCTTGCATTTCCTTGCATTCTCAAAGAATCTGGAATCCGCTGTCTGTCTGTAGCCCTCTCTGAGAATTACAAACTCGATCCCGCTATTCTTAACCTTCCCAGCATCAATATTTCCTTGCCAGGTTGAGATATCTATTCCGCGTTTTTTAAACATGATTATCACCCCTTTGAATTTAATTGTTTTCTTCGTGCCGCATTCAAAGCAGCGTTGCGTTTCATGATTTCCCTTCTGCTTCTCTTTTTAGGCGGCGAATTTTTGATGTTGCACACCTTAATAAGAGTAAGAAGCCGGTTCAGATGCCACTTTTGACACTCAAACGGAATATTCAAAGCAATCATCCAGTAGTAAATAATCTCTGCCGTAACCTGTTCCCGGCTGGCTTTTACTGCCTTTTCCTCCGTAAAACGTGTGGCAGTCATCGGAGCGTCAATATACCGGTTAATCTGGTCGATACAAGATGTTGTCAGGTAGTTGTACACTTCCGGATTCACATTTTGCGTGAGTGTCATACATTGCACATAATCCAAAGTTTCCTCAAGCGTCTTTTCCTGCTTTGTAAGGAAAGGCTTGCACCATTTGGATTCCCATTTTGAAAGGGAGACAAGGGAATGCTCCAACTGCAATGTTTGCTCTTTGGGATAGATAAACATCTGATTTATTTCATCCCATTGCTCCTCGCCAGCAGGTATTGTAATTCGCAACATTCCCTCCACCTCCTCTTGCTTTCAGATTTAATTTGTTACCGGAGCCAACGCCGGTGCCGCTACACCCTGTCTGGAATTCGGGACGATGCCGTTCACAAACTTTGCCGCTGCATCCGCATTGGTTGCCAGCTCCATGAACAGGACAGAATAAGCCTCCGTTTCAGAAAAAGCCTTGGACAGCTCGTCAGACTTGATAAACCGTTTTCCATCCGGACTCTTTTCACCGTAGGCTTTAAGAATCAGTTCTTTGAAAATCTTGATAATGGCCGGGGTATCCTGTGCAGCCACAATTCTCCGAATCATCTCGGACAGCCCGCCGGTAGTTCCCATTTCCATCTCCATACACTCCGCTTCGGAAAGGTTGAAGTAATGATCTTCGGTACGCTCCGTACCGTTATAATCCGTATAGGTAATTGCTTTCTTTAACATGATAATTTTTCTCCTTTCAATAAAAAAAAGAGCCGCCAGCTTTTACACTGAAACGGCTCCCTTGTCTGTTTATATGTGCGATTGTAAATTAACCCGCAATCTGGGTAGTTTCCTGATAAAGCTTCAGGATTTCATCCGGCAGCGGCAGTCTTGCATCGACACCATCGTCTCCACCCTCAGTAGTAGGTTCCGTGCCATAAAGGATTTCCTCCAGCTTGGCCATGAACTTGGCATCGAACTTGGTGGAGTCGAACGTAAGACACGCCGTCGGTTTCAGCTTCTTGCCGTCGATGACCGTATTGATAGCCACCGGAGTCGTACTGATCTCCCAGGAAAGCGTGATCGGTTCCGGGCTGTCATTGATGGTGGAATAGCCTTTCTCGGACGGAGCCGCCAAAGCACCGTAAATCAGATGCAGCTTATAGCCATAGTCATTGTTGTCAACATCGTTGCCCAGAATCGTCCGGTAAGAGAGACCGAACGTCTTTCTGGACTGCTGTCCCGCAAACATGCCGGGCACAACTTCCACGGAACCATCGCACTCCGCAAATTCATCCGGATACATATACGCCTCGATAGTAGCTCCGAATTCCTCCGCCGACATGAGATTCAGATACTTAATATTGTCCGCGTAAATCGGAGAAGCCTCCGCTCCGGAAGGGCTTTCCGACACAGCACTCAGACCATTCCACGCAACGCCTTTATTGTAAACGCCACCAGTCTGAATAGGGTAAAGAACGCCATGATCGACACCGGTCTCATACAGACGCTCGCCAGTTTTATCCCAAACAAGTTTCATAGATTTGTTCCTCCTTTAAAAGAATATTTCAAAGACATCATGATTCAGATTGTCTTTTTCGTAATGCCGGTTATAGCCGCAAAGCGGCAAAGCAGCCACTTTACCTACAATCGGGCTATCCGGGTCTTTGTCAATGACTGTCACCAAATATTTTCGTTGAGATAAATAAACCCCGTCATTTGCATACTTCTTATCAATGTCTTCAAGACCGTATACAATGGCGGGGTATTTCATCTTAACAGAAGTGGGAGGCTGAAAATAAGCGCGACAGTCGAGACCTTCATTCGGACAACCCAAAATCTCACATAAAATATTATGTAGTTTCAGACGCCTGCTCATTATAAACACCTCCCACCGTAAGTATCAATCTCGGATACTGTACTTCCACGTTGGAAATTTTCCATTTCGCGCCCATAAACCCAACGTACCGCATAGCATGAAAATTCTCATTGGCAAACGGATCGGCGACAATACTAATCTCATTTGCGATGTTGATGTCATCGTTGAGTGTTTCGGTGCTTTGAAGCCTGCGCGTGTTTCGGGTCAGGTCGCCAAAGTACATATGCTCTGTAATCTTCTCGTCCCACACGCCGGGCCTTGTTTCCACCATTTCAGCGTAGCCGATTGGTCCGTAAAATTTCGCCATTTTGAATTTTCACCTCCAACGGATTGCTTAGCCGCTCACAGAAGGAGTTGTAGACTCGCTCCCGGAAGAAGTAGATTTAACCAGCTCCTCAATAACGATGGCTGATTTGATTCTGGTAAGCTGACCGGACTTCCTCGTTTCCAGCAGTGACTGAAGCTGATTGAACTTGATATCGAAATCGGTGAAATGCGTCACATCACCGCCCTTGGAGGCACCGTAACCATAGTCAGCCATATTCACACAAATTGCGTGAAGCGTATGCTTAGCTCCAGTGGCATCGGTACGAACCTTTCCCTCGAACTGAGTAACCTCATAAATATTGGCAACACCCAGCGCCGCAGCCAGTTCAGTATCGGTCTCGTAAATACGACGGCCGTTACGGTCACGGGCGAGAATCATGGTGTTGTGCATATCGGTAGTAATGAACAGATCAGGCTTGCCGGTACCGCGGAAGTCCTTGCGGGCTTTGCGCAGAGCTGTAACCATAGCTTCCGCATAGATGAAGCTTTCACCGAAATACTGCTCAGTATTGGCGCCCTGAAGTTCCTTAGCCATAGCAGCAAAGTCCACATCCTTGTGGATGGTATACAGCTCGTCATCAGTCCAGATAGGTCGGATCTTATCGGGGAAGATTTTCTCAGGATCGCTGTTGGGACGCTCATCACCCAGCATAGTAGCAACAGCCAGAGTTTCCTTCAAAGAAATCTGGTCGATGCTGTACTGGAACTGAACATAATCGAAATCTTCGATGTCCACCACATCATCACGATGAAGCTCAGAAGTAACATATACGGTCTGAGGGTCGGTGGTACGTCTTACCAGCTCATAGTTACCGGTAATCTTCTTCTCTTTTCCTTTCTGATAACCCTTAGCAGCCAGCGCATCGATGTTCCGAATGTCTACATGAGAAGTGCGAACCCGCCCGTGAGGGATTTTCTGAGTCTTGGCCATGATAGCATCAACCCATCCCATATCATTGGTGATGAGTTCGGGAGTGCGACTGGGATGAGCCTCAACATACTCCGGGAACATAGTGGTGATGTTTCCGTTGCCAGTCTGAACAAAACCGCTGATGTCAGCGTGCTGGAGTCCGTGCTCCTCACTGTAGATTTTCATAGCAAGCTTCAGAGAACCAACGTTGCTGGATTTGGCAAGCTCCAGAATTTCGCTCTGAGCCGCATGAGAGAGAACATTGTCCTGAGTCTCGCCCTTGTTGTCAAACACATTATGTTTCATATCTTCGTTTCCTCCTTTAGAATCGTCATTGTTATCTTTCTGCTCCCCGTTTTCACCGAGAGCCATACCGACCATAGCCAGAACCACATTCTGCTCTTTTTCATCGAGCTTCTTACAAATCCGGTCAAAGACTTCGCCGACAGTCTCATCGTCATCCGACGGTTTATCGTCCGGTTTCTTATCCTTAGATTCGCCTTTATCATCCGGCTTCTTGTCTTTGGGTTCGTCCTCATCATCCGAATGATAGAGCATGATGTTCTCGTTGTAGTTAATGATCAGCTCGTCCTCAACGGCAACGCCGTGATTCATAACCGTATCGATGTAGGCTCCGGGATTTGCGCCGGCCAAAACGAGGCTAACCTCACGGATAATACCGTGAACGACATCTTTTCCCATCTGTTTCAACTGATTTGCTGCGATAGACAAAGAGACGACATCTCCATGCTGAACCAGCTTTTTAGCAGTCTGACCGGATTCAGTATCATTGAAGGTGCAGTAGGCATAAACACCATCGTCCCTATTTTCCAGCAACGCATGTCCCAAAACATTATCCTGGGAATCATGCTGGTGGTTCCAAACCAGGCTTACAGTCTCGCCATCCTGCTGTTTAAAAGCATTCTTACGGATAATTCTTCCGTCGGCGCACTGTAAATCATTTCTTGTGGCCCAGCCACTGAAATCATATTTCGCCATTTTGAAATTTCCTCCTTACTTCTTTTTCTTTGATGATTTACCTTTGCGCTTGGATATCTTCGGCATCTCAGCAGCAATCTTATCAAATTCTCTTTGATAGATTTCCTCATAAGAAGAATCCAAAGACTCCTTTGCTGCTTTATATGCTTCTCTGGCCGCGGAGATTGCTGACTTCAGCTCATTAGCAACCTGCTTTCGCTCGGCTGAAGCATTTGCAGAATTATCCGCCCGTTCTTCTTTTGTTTGTTCCGACACCCGCTGCTTTTTCATAGTGGCATCAGAGCGAACATCTTCTTTACTGGACTGAGATTCTTCGCTTACCTTTGATTTTGCCGCTTTCGAATCCGAACGCAACTTAGCGATTTTCTCGTTACGCTCAGCTATCCGCTTTGCCCGTTCTGCTTTTGGCAAACTGTCCGGAATCTTTTCGGCCATAAGACGTTCTATAGCAGAATTAGTTTTGGACGTTATCCTTTCCTTCGCTGCCGTTGAAGTTTTTTCGATGTCTTCTAAATCAGATTTTTTATCCGAATCTATTGACTCCTTTTTACGAGATGCCCTTTTGGTTAAAGCATCGTTCAATTCCCTCAGGCGTGCGGAAATTTGTTCTCTTGTAGCCGATGCTCTTTCTCTAAGCGCTGTTATAGTTTGTTTTCGCTTTTCCTGTTCCTCCTCAACCTTAGCCTTCTTCTCGGCTTTGATTTCATTTTTGGTATAGGACCAGACTTTCTTTCCCTCATCCGAAAGCTTAGTAGCCGAACGTCGTCCCTTCAGTTCTCTGGTTCGCATATAATATTCGTGAGCTTTTTGAGGGTCATAATAGGGAGAAGCATAATGCTGAAGATCATTGTCCATCTACGAATCACCCTCCTCTTCCTCGTCATCAGAAATGTAATCGCCGATTATCTTTTCTATTTCAGCTTCAAGACTATCCAACAATTCATTTACAATGCGATCTTGCTCACTTTCACCAGTTGAAACTTCTTCATCGGTCGTTGTCGAATTTCCAGATTTGACCTCTGCTTCTGTCTGGTTAAGATTCTTATTCCGAAGTTCATCCGCTTTCGGGTCTTTCGATGGTTTCCACCCAATCGTCTGCCGCATCTCATTTGAAGTTGCAATCTCGTTGCGGGTCAACTTATCAGAAATCTCAGCCAACTCGGTAACAGGAACCAACTTGAACGGATCTCTAAAGAACATGATTGACTGCTTTTGAGAGCGTGCAGTTTTTGTCAGAAACTTTCGCTTCATTTCATCAACAATAGCAGAAACAATCGGCTCAATTGTCCGGTTATAGTAATTGAGCATCGTCGTTTCATCGGCGGTACCGTCTAATATACTCTGAGTGATTCCTAACTGGCTGTATAGCATACTCGTTAAGTATTCAATCTGGGTCATTAGATTGTTCCCGACAGAACGATTCAACTGAGTGATATGCTCGGTACCATCGGTATAAGCAATACCATACTTAGAACCCGACAATTGCTGTTCGATATCTTTACGCCGTTTTTCGGCCTGTTGACGCCTTGCTTCTGTCTTGATGACATACGGGAGCTGGATAATTAAATCCAGTTTTCCGGAACTGCTTTGCTCATCGACAACGTCCAAAAGATTCAACTTCCGGATTAACCGCTGCATTGTGGAATTTGGTTCATTGATAACTGCATACAGCGGATTTTCAATAATCGCAACTGCTTCCTTTGGCATGAGGATGTCTTCTTTTAAACCAGTATTCTCGTTGTAAACCTGAACACGAATATGCTTTGGATACCATTCGAGAATTTTTCCGGTTCGCATCTTGTCGATGTCAAATGAACCCGCTACTCCATCTTCCGGATCATCATCGGTATCGGTAGGCACAATAGCCACGCATCCTTCGTCCAGCATCGACATGACGACATCCTGAATAAAAGAACGCCCGGTCTGATCTATATTGGCTTCCAAAGAAAGACAATTGTTCAAACCGGACTTTATAACCTCAAGAAACCGTTCATTATCATCCAAACGGACATGCTGAATGTTAATCGCAGCCGCATCCAATGCGATACGATTATATACGGAAGTGACAATAGACCTCTCATTTCCTCTGGTAAGGCGGGGACGGTCTGGCCGGTAAGAATATCCGGTTCCGATATCGCGGTAATAGTTTTGCTGACCGTTACTTCGGAAAGCATTCCAGGCATGTCTAAACCTGGAACCAATCGCTACATCCATTTTTCTCATCACCTCCCTACGCCTTATCCAGCACTGTCTTTTTGTAAGCAACCCGCCCAGAAGCCCATACACCATTTCGAAGCTGCGCCATGTTATAACCTTCATCGGCGAGCGCCATCATAACGCCGATTTCCCCGCGTTTTGCTACGAACTGGACGACCTTTCCGGACGGAGACCGAATCTTTGAAGCTGACTGGCTCATAAGTTCAGCCATTTTCTTGTTATAGGCATTGATTGCCGATGAACTCAATTTTCCGGATTTATTTACAGCGCCGGGAGTTCGAAGTATTGCATTCGCGTATTGGCTCATTTCTTTTGAAGATTTTCGGCGAGCCTGCTCTGTAATCTTCTCGCTTTTCTTCTTGACCCAATTCGCATCTTTCTTACTGAGATTTCCGAGTTGAGCAGGGGTTCGGCGAACGCCCCATTTCTGTCCCAAAATCCCATGATGTTCCATCATCTCTGACAAACGCGCTCACCTCCTTTACTCAAACGCATCTCTGTTCAGTTTGTAAGCAATGTAGGCATCCATCATAGCTGCCACGGCATCAATCTTTTGGTCGCCACGCTTTTTGTAAAGCTTTCGGTTCCCATTAGTGTCTGTGATAGTAATGCAGTTGCCCATACAGAAAGACATTAGTTCTTCGTCAAATAAAAGCATCCGCTCCTCTGAAAGTTTCTTTAACTCTCCCAAAGGAACGGATTCTGTTTTTGCCCCCTGTATTACCTTTTCGATACCAAATGATCCGTTTTCAGATGCCCATCTTTCAACAAACTCTTTGGCGTTATAAGGGTCATACCCGAAACAACGAACATCGTAGCCTCGTTCAGCCACATGATTATCCAGATCTTCATATACCTGCATCATATCCAAAACAGTTCCTTCCATGACAATCAGGCTGCCTTCCGATATGAATTGCTCATACTTGCTGCGCATTGCAGAAGGAAGTTTCCGAAATGTCAGGTCCGAAATATACGCTCTGGTTTTGATTCCGAATGTCCCATTTGGCAAAGGGAACATAAAGGTAAAATCACAGAAGTCGTCGCCTCTTGATAAATCGCCGCCCATAGAACAAGGCATACCAGAAAAATCACGCTTACGATATTTCAAAGTTTCCTCATAAGTAAAGTAATAGGTATAACCTTCCATTGGTAGCCCGAACCGCTTTGCCAAAATATCATTCCTGGCGGCTGGGGCGTTCTCGGCTCTTTCCACATCTCGCTGATATACTTCAAACGTAACGGTTTTTCCAAGGTTAGGGTTAGCTTTCAGCCATTTGTTAGGCTCTGAAATCTCATCAATGGAATCGAGCTTATACCACCAAATGGACGTGTTAATTGCCGGGTATTCGCCCTTTAGGATTTTCATCAATTCCATTTTGATTGTATCGCCGCTGCCGTTCCGGACGGTTCCTTCGGAACTGGTTGCGATGATGAGGTAATCGTCGAGTTTCGAAGCGCCCTGCTCGATAGCGCCGACCACATCTTCCCTTACATCACCAGACAGCCATTCATCAATTGTCGATACTTTAGTTCTCAAACCTTGAAGTTTATCAATGGACATCGGACGAACCTCTATCAGAGAACCTGTGAAAAAATTTTCAATTCCCTTTTTAGTCGAGGCAAGCTTCACACGGTTCGCTTTAGCACCTGTGGTGTTCTGTAAAGAACCTTCCGTAAGGAACCGAAACAGCGGACCTTTTGCTCTTGTAATGGCTGTTTTTATTGGCTGTATCACTTCCTCCGCCTGTTTCATAGTCGGAGCCGTTGTTATTTGGTGAGTGGTAGAAGTATCAATATTTTCGAAATAGGATTGAATACAGGAATCGTACAAAGACTTGGCAGCTCCTCGCCCAACAATCAAATACTGTTTGTTAATAAGGCGCTTCTTGATAGTTTTTACTACAAAATGCCCGCCGGGACCATTCGGGTTCGGCTCCCATACCTCTCGCTCTTCAAAGTAATACCATCCAAATATCTGTTCGCCCCAGAGTTTGAATGTATCGAGCATGACAAGATTGCCCCCATCGGTTAAAGTAAGTTCTTCCTCGCAATATGCGATCCAACCCTCAACCGGACGGTCATCGTAATAAATTCCACGGTCTGCGATAAGTTCATCAATTCGGTTCATTTCCATCTCGATTTCACGGCAGACAGGTATTTCTCCGCGAATTACGGCATCTCTGAACGCGCCGTAATACTTCGGAACGGCAGTGTTCGACAATGCCATAATTTACTCACCTCGTTTCCGCTTTTAATCGGATGTGCCCGAAATAATTTTCTTAATCTTATCGTAGTTGTTGTAAATCGTCAGCGCAGTAGATGTTACAGTTGCAACGGTTGTGCCGGCTTTAATAACGTTGTTAAAATACTGCTTACCTTTATTTACATTGCTCGACGATAATTTGGAATACTGCTGTTCCATCTGAAGACGATTTAAACGGCTTCTAAGTTCTGCATCGCTCATGGTCTTAACAGACTTGGAACCGTGAGCTTTCTTATAATCCTCATGGGAATCATCCGAAGAACTCTTTTTTGCTGAGCTTTTTCCCCGTCCCAACTGTGCAGGGGTTCGGCGAACGCCCCATTTCATTCCGAGAATGCCATGGTGGGTCAAGGTATTATCCATTTTGAATTTCCTCCTCTCCACTCGGATCAACCGCAACGAGAATACGCCACTCAAGCTCTTTTATCTGCTGGTTCATACATTCGATAACCGCAGATGCAAGCGGTGGGTCAAAGAGAAGTTTAACCTTTAAATGCATATAAGATTTTATAAATTCAATCTTAGATTTCTCAGGAACGAAATCCGTCCACTCAGCGTCCTCGTCCTCGATGGAAAATCCATCGGAAGGACCGACGCCAAGCTGAGTTAAAATTGAAAACACAGAATTGATATGCATGATGAGGTCAGCATCATATACTTGGTATTCTTCTGCGATTCCGAGCAACTTTTTAATCGATGTCAGTATGCTTGGTATGCTCTTTTCCATCACGGTCCTCCTTCTTCATTTAAACCGTGATGAACTGTTTCATACAGAAGCCTTCTAATCCAGAGGCGGTAAAAACCTTGTAAAACTCGCTGGAAGGTTCGTCTTCCTCGATCATAACCTCTGTATCAACCGGAATAGTGCCAAGTACCTCAGCCTTGTCATCCGGCTCCTTGCGGACTCTGAGATTTGCGCAATTGCTTACCAGTCCGATTACCGATTCTTTCCGTGTTGCTGTCATTTCTTTAGATTCCATAATTTGTTTTCTCCTCCTTTAACGTCTCCATGGACAAGTGTCATTTTTTGTTCGTTCAGTTGGAATATGGGAAATTGGAGATTTGTCTCCATAGTGAATTGCGTTATGAGTTGAGAGTTTTGTAGATACAACATTATCCGGGTCAAACACACACGGGTTTCGGTTTAGAATATCCTCATAGGTTATAGGATTGATATGGTGAATAATAATTGAGCCAAAAATCTCAAATCCCTCCAAAGCCAAATCACAGCCATTATCCCGGATGATGATTTTATTTCTGAATTTCAGCCATTCGTCGGAATGATAGAATTCCTGATTAAGCCATCGCCTAAACCCAAAAGTTTCTTCTGCAACCTTTCCGGAAAGTCTGAGATACTGATACCGTTCCTCAAAAGTTGGAATTCGGATTAACTCACTATAAGTCTTCATCATCCAAATCCTCCTCGCCACTGTACCGTCGAAACGCTTTCAGCGCATTTTCATATAATTCCTCTGAACGATGTGCAGATTGCAGTGATTCCACTTTTGCTCTTAACAACTCATTTTCGCGTTCTATTTTCTCCCTCTCCAGACGCTCTCTTGTAGACCCCAGTTTTAAATAATGCGTTATAACCTGAGAAGAGGCAGTCCCCTCCATCAACTGTCTCTCAGCAAGATCCACTGCAAGAGAAATCATCTGATTTTCCCTTGCTTCGGGTGTCAACGCTGGTCGCATCTTTCTTGAAGAATCAGAAGAGCTTGCAGCCCTGGCTTTTCCCATACTTGCCGCCTCCTCTCGATTAGATTATTGCTTGTTTCCTATTTCTTTTAAAATAGTTCTCCTACGGTATTTAAAAGAACTCATGAAGCCGGCAAATATACTTTTTCGCTGAAAGGAGAAAAAGAGCAAAAGAACCACAGCTATTGCGACACCAGCCCCATGAGCTCGTTTAAATACCGTAGGAGAATAGAAGGGCAATCCTAAAATATACCCCCGGAGAATTTTTAAAGACCGCCGCGATGTGGGAGGGGGTGCCTTTTCAGCGACCCTCCCCCTATGTCTTTTATCCGCCAGTCTGATGGGCTATCCAAGCCCTATTTGTGTCGAAAAGTAATTCTAACACCAGAAACTTACTTTTTTATGTTTTCTTTTAAGCAGTTGCAACTTGTTGTGTCACTTTTCGGTAGATGTTGGTGAAGTCATACTTGATAATCTCATCAATTGCTCTTTCAATTTCTTGATTGTTTTCTTCATCTGAAAGCTGATCAGAAGTTCGAGCAATTCTTCCCAAGTAAGCACTGGAATGATACCCTTTTTCCTCATCGAACAGGAACCAAGAAGTGAACTGTTCAAATGGATTGAAAGGATTATCAACTGTTGTTAAAGCGCATCGTCTTGCCATAAATGCTTAGCTCACTCCTTTCATTTTAGGTATTTGTTTACGGTTGATGTGGATACTCCAAGAGCCTCGGCTATCTCGGCAGTGCTGTACCCAGAGGCACTCATAGATGCAATCTTGTTCACCTTGGCTGTGCTTAGAACTGTGGTGGAGCGAGGTGTTGCGCGTTGCCTAAGTGTATCGATATCTACGTTGTTGATGATCTGCGTAAGCCTGTTCTCGCTGATAGCGCCAGCCTGAATAGCTTCCCATTCACGGTCACTTATCGAAATCGTTTCTCTTGATGCCCCAACTGTAGTACGAGCTGCTGTCAATGCCTGCTGAGATGCTTTCTTAATCTCGCTTCTTGTCATATCGGGATTCTCCTGTTTCTTAGCAGCCACCGTAGCATTCGCAATAACTTGGGCCTGCCTTTCACGAGGAGCGTTCCTGAGTGCCACATTTAACTGGGCCATCAAATGATCTACCTCCTCCTGGTAGGTCTCTTTAGCAGAGGCGGAGTAGGCAATCTTACCGGTTCCAAGCATCTCTTTACGGGCACGATTAGCAAGAGACTTCATCTCGTTAGCATAAGTAGCATAAGCTCTTTCCTGGGGGGTATCTGCATCAGAAACAAGGGTGAATGCATCTTTGGTTTCAGCCATCTTTGTACTGGCCTGAGTTCTGACTCTTGTTCTTCCATTCTTGTCAGTGTATTCCTCATAAACTTCTTTGTAGGTCTGCTCACCTGTTTCCGGATTTATGATAGGACTTCCTTTTCTTTTAAGAACTGATGTCTCAGACTTGGCTCGCGAAATCAGAGTTGCAGCGCCTTCATGATACCGGCCATCCTCATCATAATTTCCCTGATACTTCTTTTTCAGAGATGCGATTCCATTATCAACTTCGCTCTGCTTGTAATCAAGATGATGTTTTTCGGCATCGATTACAACCATGCTGTGTCTAACCGCACGGGCAAGTTCATCTTCAGATGCTCCGCGAAGAGTCATATCAGTAATGAGATTTGAAATCTTACCCATCTCAGTCTGAGTATTTCTCATAGGCTTGAAACTTCCTTCAGGCTTTCCGCCATACTCAAGCTTAGGGTCAAATCCCTCCAGGCCTTCCAATGCACGAGTTGATGTGATCTTTACCTTACCGCCAGTAGGAATCACCATAACGGTATCACCATCGAAATCGGCACCGGATAATCTTTCTGCAACCTTACTATTGATACCAACAGCATCCATAGCATTGCCGAGAATTCTTTTGGCATCGGCTTGCTTATTGTTTACTGTAAGAACCGGAATCTCAAAGGTTCCGCCATGAGGAAATCGGATAAGAGCCACCTGTTCCCCATTCCGATAGTTAGGAGCGTACACCTCATTGTCTTTCATAGAAGTGATAGGCAGAATTACCTGATACTTTTGCCTTGGCAAAGCGGCTGCCTGTAAATGGACTGCCGCAGAATCGCAATCATCAGCAAAAGATTTTAACAAAGCTTTTTTGACGGTAGGATTCGTAAGGGAACAAATCTCGTCAAATTCTGCCTGTTTATCAGCGGTAGCCAAGCCGAGCTGCTTCTTAATCAGAGTCATACTCTGCTTTGACAAAAACTGTGACGGAAGATGATCGCTCCATTCTCCCCAGTCGCCTTCTTCTGCTCTTTTGTTAATAAGAGAAAGCTGTTTTTTACCATCTTTGTCGTAGTAATAACTCTGTCCACCCTTTTTAGAAGTCGGATCATCCGGATCGACAATACCATCTTTTATCAGAGAGCCAAAAGGATTGTCAGGATCTTTTCCGATAGGTTTCAAAACGGTATCATTCTTAGGACCGAGCATCGGAGTTCCGGTTTTTTTGTTCGTGTTAAACACAATATCCACACCATCAGGAAGATCGTCAGAATAGATAGCCATTCCTTTGATGTAGTGTGTGCCGTCAACAAGAATTCGAACCTGCGCATAATGAGATTCGCCAAGAGATAAATCGTCAACGCCTCTCCGAATTTCGACAACTCCATCTTTTTGAGTTCCTCCATCTTCGGCGTATCTTATCCGAATCCGGCTGGAATCCATGCTTTTCGGATAGACATATTTAGGGTCATAGGTTTCACCGCCATCATGAGAAACATAATCGCTCAAAGAATGAACATTCTCGAAATTGTAAATCTCTTTATGCTCCGTTCCAGGAGGACAAATAACCTTAATGTTGGTCTGTTTTCCTGGATTCGTGACCTGAGGGACGCCGCCTCCATAAACCGGATAGCCTTCTGACTCCAGTATGTAAAGTGCCTGATTCAGTTTTTCTTTTGAAATGCCGAGTTCTCGTTCAACACCAGTTCCAACGTCAATCATTCCCTTTTTCTCAATCTGCTCTTTTAAGAAATCTGCCGTTTTTCTAGCCTGATTCATACGAGCTTCTGAGTTCTCATTCAAAAGAGAACGAACAGAGGAATCATTTGAGAAACCCATGATTGCCGCGATTTCATTCAAGCTTTTTCCGTCTTCGCGCAGAGACCTCGCTCTTGCTACATCTAAAGCCCTTCTTTCATCTTTTGCCAAAGACTTCTGAGTACGGTACTGAGTCGTGGTAAGACCCATTGATTTTGCAATCTCTGTTTCGCTGAGTCCTTGGCTTTTTAATTCCTCAACGCGGCTTAGGAAATCTCCGCTATGTTGATAAGGGTTGTCTCCAGAACCCCAAGGATATCTTCCGGAACGTCTTGGCATCCCGTAATGCATTAACATATCTTCCACAATGGGATTCATGGCTTAGCCCTCCTGTTCTTTAATTTTGTTGATAATCTTATCAAAAGTGATAATCTTATCCATGATTGGAACGATTTCTTCAGCCGTTGGCGTGTGATACAAAATTTCATTACCCTGATACAGACGTAATTCAATTTCAATCTCGCCAGGCTTCACTTTATATTCCAAACAAAAAAGAGCAGCGTAAATCATAAGCTGCTCCATGTGTGCCGGAATCACGCCGGTCTTCAAATCATGAATCCTAAGCAAACCATTTCTAAACGCAATACTGTCTGCCGTTCCAAAACAATTCTCCGAATAAAAAAGAACCTGCTCTGGAACCATTTTGAATCCGATAGCATCGTTCACATACATATTTAATGTCTTTTGAGACTTCGGCAATTTCTGTCCTAACCTAATGCACTGTGCCGCGAACTCGTGAAGAACCGTTCCTTTTTGTGTTGCTAAAAACTTTGAATAGGATTCAGCAACTTTTGATTCATCATAGTTAATCCAATGATATTTACTGGCGCCAAGAAAAGCATGTTGTCCTTCAAGATTCAAATGATTGTTGAAGTTCATATAGCACCTCCTCCTTGTTCTCTGGACAGATGAATCTTGAAAATGACATTTCGTTCATCAATCCGACATAGTATTCTTGATTCGGCTGCTTTTTAGCTCTGGCGCTTTTTTTACATTCCAAGGAAGCCCACTTATCTTTGTAAAGAATCGTCAGGTCCGGAATGCCCTGAATGTAACTGGAATCATTTTTGGTAACGATACAGCCGGGGAACATTCTTTTCAGTTCCTTTATTAACTGCGCCTGAAAATTACTCTCCAACATTTTAGTGAACCTCCTTTCTTTGTTTTTTTCAGAAAACGAAAAAGAGAATGTAGTCTTTAAAAATGGCTATTTTATCCTCTCTCTTCATAAAAGGGAATGTTTTTTTCGCGAGCTAAAAAAGAGCAAAAGAAAAGACAGAGAAGCTTGAAAGCAACTCTGTCTCGATTAAATGATATGTATTTTTTTCTTAACTGTTATTTCTCAGATACCGTATCAGTATCCAAATAAGCCATAGACCGCCTGTAAAGAATGTGAGAAACACATCCAAAATCAGCCCCGCAGTGCTTCGTTTCTTTTTTCCATTCTTGCTCATCCGTGTAACCCCTTTCTATGTATTTTTACTTTCATAATCTTCACTATCTGTAATATCATTTTGCCTCGATGTAAGATTAACACCAATAGCAGTCCCAAGAATAGCGACAACCGCAGCGGCAACCCCACTGGCAATGCTTATTACTTTCATCCGAGCGTTTGTTTTTTCAAGGTCTTTACGTGAAACCTCGTCGGCAACTTGTTTCATCTCGGATAAAATATATGTCTTTTCTTCAAAAGAGAGGTTATCTTCTTCGAGAATTTTTTCAAGAGCTGCCATCACTCGGCCATACATATCATAGCAAATTTTAGCATTCTCTTGATCCTGCTCCATTGATTTTTCAAGAATGGTACGATACTCTTTCATGACATCCAAAGAGGTCGATGCAAAATTAGGAAACTGTTCCAACGCTTTCTTAGCAACTTCAGGATTCATTCTCGGAACCATTGTAGCAAACTCTATTACTTTATCTTTTGTAAGATGCCTGAAATCGGGAATATCCAGTTTTTTAAGAACCTGCATTTCTGTATAAGGTCTCGCTATACTTCGACTCTCTTTGCTCATATCATTGCCTCCATATCAAAAGATATAAAAGCGCAATAAAAAAAGTGCGCCCCAATGATGAGACGCACCCGCAAAAGTGAATCCCTCATTGTTGCGACACAATCTCATCCCGTTTAAGGCATAAGTAAAGAGAGAAAACACCCTTTGCCAAAGTGGTTCCCCTTAAACGAGATATATAAAATTGTGTCGCAGATTAAGTATAGCACATCCAGACAGAAAAAGAAACACTTTCCAAGAAATTTTGCGTCAATCGCTTGACATTTTCTAAAATTTGTGCTATAGGGGTTACGCCGTAATCAACCGGCCTCGCTGTTCCATATAATCATAGATCAGTTGGGTACCATCTCTGAAATATACCAGGATAGACAGATACCCATTCGGCTGGTAGCGGGCTGCATCTTTTGACAACCGTGGAAATCTTCTCTGAAAATCCTGATAGATTTCATACCATGTTATTTTCTTACTCATAAAACACCTCTTTTCTTGCTTGTGGCCATAAACCCACTTTTTCTGTCCCTATTTATATATACTATTAAACTTTCTATCATAATAGTTTAAGAAAAAAAGTGGGCAAGTGGGCTTTTCAAATTGCCAAAACCCGCAAACCCGCATAAATACTGGGTTTTTCGATAGTCAAAACGTCAAATTTATGGCCAAATCCATGTTTTAAAAGTGGGCAAAAAGTGGGCAAGTGGGCAGAAATCCGGGCAAAATCGTCCGAATCAGGCTCCAAAGAGCTCCAAAATTCTCCCCAGTTTTACCCCAAACCCACTTTTTCTGACCAAAAGCCCATTTTCAAAAACCAAAAGTGGGCACAGATTTTACTCATTTTCAGCCTTGTACGGACGACAAAATTATCTCCAAATCTTCCCCGTCTGCTCATCTCGTAAGACGATTCGCTCCTCCAGATGGAAGCCAGCCAACTCACAAATATCAAAGATTGTATGCAACAGCTTGTGAAACCGCTCATCATCCTTGTCCAGATTTTTCATCGCCTCATAAGCAGTTGGGTCGGAATAACCCTCTGCATTCTTTCGTAAATCTCTATCCGTCAAAAGACTTCTCACCTCCTTCTTCGCGCCATTTTTCCAGATCGATTCCATATTGCTTCAATAAATATGTACAGAGCCAAACTTTATCATCTTCATCCATAACATATCGTTCGAGAAGTTCTGCTATGGCCTTGTCGAATCGGTCGTAGAACCGCCGCAGCCTTTTTTCTCCAAAACCGAACTCTGAATGAAGAACCCATAAGATGAGCGCGTCAATTTCCGTCGCATGTTTTTTATCATACTCTGCGAGCTGCCTTTGAATTTCAAGATTCATAGCTTTTTTCTCAGCAACAGTCATGGCGGCTCCGTATACTTTCCCAGCAGCTTTCTTTATCCGCATCTCACAGCCCTCCTCACATAATCCAGTTCTCCTTTGCAAAGAAGAGCGGCAACCCCATTATCAGGGTAAATATAAAAGCCGTTGCGTCATACTCGATTGGGATGCTGAGAGCTCCCAAAGAGATAAGCGCAGCGGAATACAGCTTGTTCTTTATCAATTCACGCTTCCACATAATATCCTCCTTACGACGGCAACGGTGCACCTGATCTCTCTGAATTTGGAATATGCCCTGGCGGTTGCACAATGTTCGACACACTGACAAACCCTGTTAATCAAAGCGTATACACAAATATATAGAGCCAGAAAAGAAAGCATATACTGTACAAAGTTCATAAATTTTCTCCTTTCAATAAAAAAGAGCCAAGATTTCTCTCAGCTCTTAGACTCGTGTTCTTTTTCCATCGGGCACCATTTCCGACACTCAGGATATGATTTTTCTCCGCATTTATTGCAAATCATCGAGTGTCTACCGAGGTCAGGGATTTCTTCCTCAAATTCTTTTACTTCGGTGGTCCAGCTTCCATCAGACTGCCTGACAGGACAAATCATTCTTGAGTTGACTTTCACGGATATCGCCTCCTTTGCCTATTTTACCACAACTCACTGAAAAAGTAAAAGGCCATGTTACTGACCTTTTACCCGGAAACGAAGCTGATTTATGAAATCAGTATTTGATACCGTTCCCTAAGCTCCTCAAACATGTCAGGACTTGCCGCTATGCTGATATGAAACTCGATTTTGCCTTTCTCGTTCATCACGGTTTCGACAAATCCTCGAATCTTCTCAGCGTACAGCATTCTTAGACAAATGCCCAGTTGCTTGTCGTTTACAGCTAAAAAGTAATCCATAAACGCAACCTCCTTTCCATTATAGGAGATGTTTTTCACGCGCTTGTAATAATCTCGCTGTACGGAAGCTGCTCAATCCACTGGCAGAACTCACGCCACTCATCCAGCTTATGCTCTTTGCGCCAGCGATAAATACCGACAAGCACTTCGTAGTTCAGCATAACCGTCCGTTTCTGATTATAGGAAGAGGGAAGAAGCTGAATCATCTGCCACCAATATGCCTTATGATTCTCTAAACCAACTTCATTTATCGAGTGGTTATTAAACCCATTACGATTAACATTCAACTCCAAAATAATATTTTTTAATACTTTTATGGAAGCTGAGTTAAGATGTTCACATGAGAAATCCTCCAATGTGAATTCTTTCGCCTGAATCTTATGCATAGTAGAGCAGGAGTTGGCAACGGTGCCCACTTTATAAGTATCAAACTCCTTCCACCAATAGAGAGGGGCAGTAATGTCCAGATAAACTGTAATCATTCGACGGTACTTCGCATGAACTGGTCCGCCTGCTGCCAGCTTCATCATCAGCTCGTGATCGGCTTTACCGAGCTGGAAAGAGTGGTCGTATGTATGCTCGCAGGGAACTTCTTTGGCACAGTTCTCGCAGCCGATACCATCGTCACCGCCCTTACAAATCCCGCTGTCGGACTTATCCCAACTATTCATCGGGTTACGCATCCCTCTGATGGTCTCCTCCAGACCATGAATGCTTATATTTTCAATTTTAATCATCGTTTGTCCTCCTTATACCATTTCATATATTTCTTTTCCCAATACATAGAAGCGATTGCCATCATTTGCCACAGTTCCTCTTGCGAAGCATTTCGAAGCGCGTACTCATTCCATATCCATTTATCGCTAAAACGAGAATAGGTATATCCATATTTTTTAAATATTGGATAGACATATTCAATCCCAAGAGGCGGTACGACATGCTCTTGTATATATTCGCTAGTAATTCCATTTGTTAAATCGGCACCCAATGTTTTTGCAAGTTCTTCTGATATGGTCATCTTACATTCTCTCTTTCTCTCTGCAATTTCACATCAATAGCCTTTTGCAAATCATCCGGCTTGAGATCAAAAATGGACTCCAGAAAAGATAGACAAATATAAGCATCTGCTATCTCTTCCAAGAGTCCAAGTTTATCTCCGTATCCACGAATCTGTTTGCTGACCTGTTGTTGCAACTCAGCGAATTCCTCCATAGCAACAGTACATTTCAGTTTCCAAGGATACTTTTTGATGCTGTTCCGAATAATTCGTTTTCTTTCTTTTTCAGAAAGCTAGATGTCACTTTTCAGCCCCTGAATAAATCTACCTCGATTCATCTGCTCCTCCAATACAATCACGAGAGATGCCGATTACCTCTGAAAACCGATCAGCAAGATAATCATAATCATCGCCAAATATAATTGCAGCATCCTCTACACCCTCGCGCTCTTCATTCGGAATATTTTCTTCTGTAATTCCCTTTTCAACAAGCCAATCCTCCACAACATCGATCAACCTGCCCCATAATTCCATGCGGTCAGACTGAGACATATCTTCACTTATAAGCCCAACCGGTCTGTATCCAAAGTTTCGGTCGTCTATGTACTCATTCGCAAATATCTTTCTTGTGTCTGTCCCAAAAGATGCTACAATCTCCGGCAGATTTTCGTTGACAGCGTCAAATATGAGTCCCTGCTCGGCAGACCAGTCAATGGCATTTTTCAGCATATCGTCCACCCGGCATGTCCAAAGGATGAGCTTGTTTCCGTTTACCTGCCGGTCTTTCAGATATGTAATCATCTCCTTGTTTGCTTCTCCGATTTCCGGCCACTTGTTCTCGCACAAAGTACCGTCAAAATCTACCGCAATAATTTTGTTTTCCATCTCTTTTTTCTCCTTTCAAATACACAGATTACTCTGTTCTAAGTAGGCCACCCAAATGCTTTTGAATCCTCACGGTTCCAAATTCTGAGCAAATATCGTGATCGACATTTACCACATAAGCAATAGGAAGTCCAACCTCCAAAGCATTTCTCTCCATTTCCCATTCTTCTTCGACATTGGAAACATAAAGGAAAGTCAACATCTGGCCGATAGTCATATGATTCTGAATAACATGGTAAACCAGGCATTTAGTTTCTTCCTCAAATTTCTTAACCCTTTGAGTCTGCTCCTCGTTCAACCAATATAAAAATCCTTCGAGCGACATGTTCAGCTTTCCTTCATCTTTAAATTCGTTAATGGCTTTGGGATGAAGATTTAAGCTTACCATTCTGCCGATAGCTTCCTGTTTCATTTTTTCTTTTAAATTGTTCAAGACGGTGTCTCCTTTCAGAAAACCGATTAGTAATTACGCCGTTGATAGGGGAGATGCTTTTGAATTCTCCTTTCCGCCTTATATCTCGGCGTGTAGTTTTTTAGATACTGATTCTTTTTATAATGAGGTACAAACATTGCTTTTTCTTTGGCACGTTTTTCTTTCTCCTCATAAAGTTGTCCAAATATTTTTGTAAGTGCGTCCGCAGCCTGCCTAACAGTAACTGCAAATTGTTCCCATGCTTCCGTGAGCTTATTAAGTAACGCATTCCATTCATCCGTAGTCATCGAATCATCCTCCATATTGTAGTCCAAAATGAGAATATAAATGGTTGTACAGTTGCTTTTCTATCTCATCCTTATAGACCACCACCGGTTTTCCTGCTATATGAATTGTCATGGTTTCACGGAGCAGAGATTGTGCTGCATCTATACCCGCAGATTGAGCAGCATTCATTGCTATTTGCGGTTCTGGTAAATATGCCAGAGCTTCCATTCGTTTATGATTGCATGTATCAACAAAAGGACACTTCCGGCATTTTTCAGATAACTGTGATAGTCCCATTTTTCACCGCCTTCCTCTAAACTTATCTACACTCTTAATAGCTCCGGTTTTCTTATTGATAATGCGATAACAGAACTCGGTTTCCTCAACAAACATCCATTCCTTCCAATTAAGACTGTGTGCCGACAAACACCGTTTCTGCTCGCAAGTTAATCTTTTCGGTTGTTTCATGCTTCTCCTTTCTTCGTTGTGAGCTCCTGATACAGTTCCTTTGCCTCATCATCCTTGAAAGCGTTGATAATCTCCATTTCATCTTTTTTCTTTCTTCCGACAATCAGCACCGGAATATCTCCATGCATATAGTCGAAACTTACCAGGATGGTATCAGATTTTCCTTTCATCAAATTCTCCTTTCTACCATTTCACATATCCACTTTCATTGAAGTCCTTTTTATCTTTCAATGCCCGACTGATAGCTAGGTCAATCCCAGACCGAGACTTTAAGTGGTAATAGTACAAATCTTTATAAGGTGTATTTAGCCTGTCAATTCGCCCCGCTGACTGCTGCATAATCTTGTAGGAATAATTCTGAGAGTAAAATATAATCGTGTCAGTCTTGATACAGTTCCAACCCTCAGCCCCTGCATTGTACTGAACCAAATATACCCAGCTCTTAGCTTCCGGAACCGGCTGATGGAAATGTCCATTCCACTCTGCCATTTCAAAATCCCCGGTATCTCCGCAATCTGCACGACCGAGAAACATCTCCCTGAGAATTTCCAATTCGTAGTCAAAATTGTAGAAGATGATAGCTCGCGGATGCTTTTCAACAATTTCCAGCAAGGCCACCTGTCGGGCTTCTGATGTATTTACAATCTTTCGCCAAACATAGCAGAGTCCGCCGGCATTCATGATAGGTTCTTTTTTGTAGGGGTCCCATCTAGTCCGAGACACATCTTTATATTTTTCGACATCATATTTAACGAAAACGTCCTCATGATGTGAAACGGTAGCCCTCTCAAAATCCATGTTCACCAGAATATCATTTCGCTGTCGAATCAATCGACCAGTATTCAGATATCTGTCCACTTTGGGGTACTTGCTAAATCGGCTGTAAACAATATGCTCTCTGGTAAACTCGGTTCGATTCTGATAAAACCCATTTGCGATAAAGACCGGAATATAATCCTGCCAAGTATCTCCCGGAGTAGCAGAGAGAAGAACCCACTGATTATTTTTTGCTATCCGTAGAAACGACTTTACCCATGTTCCAGAGCCAACTACCCGTTGCTCATCGAATATAAAGAAAGCATCCGTCACCTCGGCATATTTTTTTATGTTGTTCCACGAATCTACAATTACTGTATTAGAATACAAACTCACCTTATGATCGGTGGACAGAAGAAAGGGCGAAAGTTCGCCCTCCCATTCTTTTGTATCTCGCTTTCTTGCAGTGGTAATAATATATAGGTCTCGCGGTGGATCTTCCATCGGCATATAATTGTCTCCCGCAGCGTTTCCCAAAAGTTCACCGCCTTCCTGAAAAAAGTAATAAGCAAGAGCGGTTCTCGATTTTCCAGACCCCACTCCACCACAAAGAATGCAACCATTTTTCATTTGATTAACTGCCTTTTTTTGATAGTCATACAATTCGAGACCCATCACCTCCATCTCCTTTCAAAA
The DNA here is from genome assembly GCF_004216775.1 of Cuneatibacter caecimuris. Lineage (GTDB taxonomy): Bacteria > Bacillota > Clostridia > Lachnospirales > Lachnospiraceae > Cuneatibacter > Cuneatibacter caecimuris. Next base: position 196,119 of record NZ_SGXF01000005.1, on the reverse strand, counting down.
GTTCGTCCATTTTATGAACCATTCTTCGCATTGTCCACACATCAGAAAAATACATCATCGTGAACCAGTAATTTTCTGTCGAATCTCCATCTGCAATTGGCTCTGTAAATGTATTACCCACCTTGATATAAGCTGCTACTCCAAGGAGCGAAAGCTGAATATAGCACATCAGAGCCACAATCTCGTCAATATCCTGCGCGACCACCAAAATATGATTCTGATAATTCAGATTTTCCTTTTCCAATTGCTTTCTTGCGGCATGAATACCAGCAATCAAAGTGGCTCCCGCGCCACAGCATGAGTCACAGATAGTTATGTAGCCCTGTTCATTAACCTGCTGAGCTACATTATTACCCAAGGCAATTTCCGCCATAAGTTCACAAACGTAATACGGTGTAAAGAATTGCCCTCCGGACTCATTGCCTAAATTGAGTTCCATAAAAATACTGCCCAGAAAGTCCTGTTCCTGGTTTTCTTCCAAGGCCACGACCGTCTGAGCAGCAAGTTCAGGAAATATCGCTTGTTCCTGTTTATTGTATTTCTTGATGATTTTCATGTATCTGGATTCCCGCTCATCATAATGGAATTTATCCACTGGATTCGAGAGCGAGCAGGCAAACATGATTACGAAATCCCTCCAAATATCCCAGGGTCTATGACGATAGGTAAGTTTTCTGAAAGAATCCATAAACTCCTTTCTGGCATCGTTTTTCTTAGGAATTGTCTTTGGTTTCGGCTCCGGCAGCTTTTTGGAAGCCTTTGAACCTATATCTTTTTCCGGCGGTTTGTACATCGGAGGCGAAATAGTGGGCTTCCATTCAGGAACCGGCTTTGCTTTTGGAGAGTGTGTTTTTGGCGAAGCAGCATTTGTTTTCTTTTTAGCTGTGGTCTGCCGCTTCTTTTTCTTCCAAAATGCCATGGCTTCTCCTTTCATCAAAAATATAAATCTTTAGTTGAACGGAATCTCGTCCGGACCCTCCATGTCGGCATACTTCTCAGCGAATTCATCTTCCTCGATCGTGACATACATCGTCTTCAAATATGCCTTGACCCCCGATTTTTCGTTCTTCGTCCCCTCCTGGATAACCCAGTTATAGGGGCGGATGGTCAGATCCACATTGCGAATCTCCGCATAGTCCAGGGAATCAATCGATTCCTCGTCCAACTGCGTTTTTGCCCGCCTAGTAATCATGAATACCTTGGGCGGAATGTTTTCAAAGCTTACCGCAACCTGAAGATAGTGCCTGGGTTCATCGTCCTCGTCACGCGGGGTAAGAACACGGATGTTCCACCCCTCTTCGGCCAGCCGCTGAGCTAATTCCGGGTCGTCGATTACCACGCAGAAATTCCGGCTTCCAAGTCGGTTGTACCTGCTTTCTTTGCCAGAAAAGTTCCGAAAGATGATACGGGCATTCTCCATGATGATGTTGTCGTTTACTCTTTTAGACATAATGATTCTCCTTTTCTTTTATTAAAATGGTAAATATTCTTCGTCTGTTTCGCTTTCCGGCGGATTCATAATCACGTCCGAGATATCGTATCCAAGACCGCAGTCCATATGGAACATGTCCTCGTTGAAATGTGGACAATCAAAACAAGTCGCAAATTTCGCATCTCCGCAAGGCGGCATCCACGGCGGAACTTCGGTATCGACATCCGCATCATTAGCGCCAAGTTCCTTGATATACGGGTCATCCGAAACGAACCACTCGAAATCGCCATACTCCGAAATGGTCTTAACCGCGTCATCAACCAGCTTATCGTAATAGCTGTGGTCAATATCAGCTTGCTTGTCTAACTCCCGAACCATTTCAGATTCCAGCCACCTGTACCCTTTTGAACCGGTTGCCGCATAGTATTTGCCATCTTTCTCCCGCATCAAAAGTCCGCCACCGCATCCATCCTTAATCGGACAAAACTGACCGATTTTTCCTATGAAGCGGTAATTGTGAGTCGCTGCGTCTTTTTTACAAAGCTCGCTGTATCTTGCTCCTATTTCTTCGTATGTATATCCATATTTAGTCGCGACATCTTCAAGAGATTTCCCGCCAACCTGACTATGCCAAGCCTTGTCGATAGCACTTAATTCCCTTTCTTCTTCGGTTGTAAGTTGCGGTAGACCCTCATTCATGTCCAAATATAAGGCGCTGCTTACGGATTTGGTTTCGCACATATCCTCAAAAGCGATCTCTTCTCCGCTGAATAGCTTCTTGAACACATAAGGAACGGCAAATTGCGTACCGGTAGCTGTCCATTCTCCAGCGTGTTTACCATCCTTGTACTTGGCAATATAAACGGCATCGTTCACCAGACACATCCGGTCATATGTAGCCTCGTGCTCAAATGTGTACCCATACCGTTTGCCGTAGTCCATAACAAACTGGATAATCTCCGGCGTAGCGTCAGGAATCTTGATGGAATCCGTCTTAATATGGGCAACAGTAAAGCCCCGTTCCTGCACCTCATGTTTGAGGTTAATCATGAACAGAGCTCCTCGTTTGGCTACAATATTATCTTTGTTTCTCGGATCGCGGAATGCATTCTCGAACGAAGCAGAAGTGAGACCATATACGGAATTGATTGCCGTCTTCAAAGCATCAGCGAGCTGCTTTGATGTCATTTCGCCATCGATTACTTTCTGAATATAAGGTGTAAGTTTGCCATCCAGCATCGTGTTGACAATATCCCATGCCTCATGCTTGATGCTTACACGTCCCTCAACAATATCCCGGAACGCTGTTGTAAACTTCACCCCAAACAGAACCTCGGCAATAGCGCTGTGCGGATGCATGGATGAAACATCTAGCAACGCCACATTCCCATACATTCCAGGTTCGGCATAGACATATCCGCCTTCTCCGACTTCCTCACCACGATAGGTGGACTTTCCATTTTCGAACTTGTACCCCGGAAAATAGGGCAGAAGACTACCCGCTTCACCGTGTGTCTGCTCCATCATCTCCGGGCACGCTTCTGCAAGGAACGAATATGTTTCTTCGTCTATAGCCGATGCTGGTACCGGTTCTGCCAGATTACGATAATGGAACTGGTCCTGCGGTTTCCGGTTGTTTCCAAATATAATTCTGGTAGTCAGGCTGTTGGTTGTATCATTAACCGTCATGTCTGCCAAATCCGCCAGAATCTGTCTTGCTGTCCAGTCAGCCTTCAGATAAACAAAAGATGCCTCGGTAGCAATGACATCGTTATCGCAATACTCCGCAACCTTTGTCCAGAGTTCTTCCGGTACAGGCTGGTCCCACGGTAAGCCAAGTTCCTGATGATGGGTTCCAGCTTTGATGATTCTGATTTCTGCGTCGGAAAATCCCTTCTTTTTCAGTTCCTTTTCTGTCACGTTTCCCATTTCGATTTCCAGCTTCTTCAGGCTCTTTTTGTTTCCGGCAGAAGCGAAGTCATAAACGTCCGTATAAGAAACATTGTAGGCTTCCCCGAAGAAGCAATTTGCACTGCCATTGATAATCTTCTGGGAAAGGTTATAGAGTTGCTCATTCGAGTAACCCATAAGTCTTGCATATAAAATATGATTATCATACCGGCGACAGTTAAACCCGACCAAACGAAACCGCATCAAATCTTCGATTTCAGCCGGCGTCGGGTTAATCATTCGTACAACCGGCTTTCCCTCGCCTTCGATTTTCCAGTTTACAAGAAACAGGTTAGGGAAGACCTCAACGTCATAAAATATCAGCTTCGCATTCTCATTTTTCACGGCTGTGGACGTGTCGGCGGATTTAAACTGCATCTTATTTACCAACTTGATACAATAATCGGCCTGGTGAGAACTATTCGCTGCAAATGCCAATACCGCATTCCGCATATCTGTGACATCATATTTCAAGTCGCTGGAATATGCATCCTCCAGTATTTTGTAAATAAAGTCGATACTGGGCTTAGTACCTGGATGAATCTCTTTACCCAGATTACGTTTTATCAGTGTTCTAAGCCCTTTCTCGCTTTGAACTGCTTCAAAATTTACCATTTTATTTTCTCCTTTCAGCGGTAAACCAGAGCTAATTGTCGCGATAGGCAGGTTGTTGCATTTCGACAATTTTCGTCTTAATGAACTGTTGCCTGTGAACACCTTAACTTCTATGTGGTCGTCATAAACACGGCTCAGTTTTGCCGGATCTCCCGTATAAATATAATGTAGATGCACTCCACATCCGCTTTTACTGAGTTCCGCGTAAGTAGGCGGCCATTTGCTTGCTTCTGCGATATTCCTCTCTAAAGATTTGTTACCTTCTTCATCGGGAATATCAAAATCGATTACAATATGGTTTTCGGGAACTTTAACATAGTGCAACTGCGAAGTATCCAGAGAGGACAGAGTGGTTTTGACATTCGCCCACTTTTTTCCAGGCGTACCAGCATCCGTTCCGTACTGGGCCGGGCAGGTTTCGCATTCCTTGTCAAAAACGGATTCCTGCTCTTTGAAGTCTATGGATTCCGGTTTGGTTTCCAGATTTTCACCCGCCGGATTTTTTTCGGTTTCGAATTTCTCAGTCCGAAAGCCGGAGTAGTAACTGCGAACTCGTGAGCCATCCTCCAGATTAAATCGCTCCTTGTAGTCCCGAAAATAGTTTTTCAATTCCTCCTTAAAGATTCTTTGAGAGAATGGAAAAGACACCTTTGCTTCATCGCAGTAGGTTTTATACATCTCCCATGCAGCTTTCATCGTCGTTCCGTCTTCTTTCTTGAAAACGTGATACGAATCAACAATAAAGTTGTAGAAATCGTTGGAAGCCCCAAGCATGGCAATCGGAATATAATCGTCATACATGCCCGGAGCGGCTAAATATACTTCCTGACAGTGGTACGCAATCGCCCCCAATTCAAATCCCACCCGTTTTACGATGTCTTTATAATCGTTCGGGTTCAGTTTATTGCCCGTTGGCGAAACATCTATCAACCGCCGAATCAGACCCGATTTCGCGTCCGTAATCTTCACTGGTTTGTTTGTCCCCATAAAGAGAAAACATTTGAACCGATTGGAATAGGTCGATTTAAACTTTTCGTTCACGGTCATAAGTTCATGAGAAACCAGACTGTTGAGTCTCGTGTTATCTTCAATCCTGGACAGGTCGCCATCATGTTGGATTGCCACAAGCGGATTACTCTTGAACGCTTCCAGCGCAAAGGAATTACTGGACGAACCTAATGCTTTGGCATCAAATACCGAGTAATATCCTTCAAAGAGCTGCTGAATGATGTTCAGCACTGTGGATTTACCAGTTCCCGCGGCTCCATACAGCACCATGAATTTCTGCAACCGTTTGGATTCTCCCGACACAATCGAACCAATTGCCCATTCAATTTTTTGCCGCTCCTCCTCAGAATATAGAGTAGACATCAGCTTTTCATAGGCAGACAAATCGCCAGCTTCAAGCGGATAATTCAGCTTTTTACTGGCGTAATCTTTTTTATTGGTCTCTGTGTTGGAAAATATAAGTTTTTCGTCCAGCATATGAAATGAATCCCGCATCTGTTTTTGACAATACTTATGCCAGGAATCAATCATTCCGGATTCCGCGTCCCACATATGCAGGACTTTTATATCGGAGTCAAAGCGCCGGCGGTTTTCTTCTGCATATCTATCCAGTTCGCGGTCAATGAGCTGCAAAGCATCCTGCTCGTCCGTAGACCATAAACCACGTTCCTCAATCCAGATAGCGTAGAAGTCACCACCTCGAATCATCAGATCGGAGCTTTTTTTAATAATGAACTTCGGATAGATTTCTATTACACCACGCTTTGTACTACGTGTTGAAATCATCAAAAAGTCGATCATCGCATTTTTTACTCTCCTTCCGAGCGCTTTAATTCCTCAATCTCATTTCTGAGTTCCTTTATTTTTTTGTTCTGTTCCCGGCGGTCCAGTTCCGCAATAACCACATAAGCAGTGATGGCGCCGACCCAAAGCCCAACATTGCGATTAAACCTGCTCTGATACTTGAGTGTTCTGCGAATTTCTTTAATCGCCGTTTCCGATGACCGTAAATTTCCAAAAATATAACCAAGCATTTCGCGCATCAGCCTTTTCCTCCTTTCATGTCCTTGATAAAACTTTTAACGGTTTCAAACCGCCAATCATCTTTGCCGCCATAGGTGAATATAAACTCCGCTCCATTGGTCTGTCTGACCCGAATGCTGTTTTTACCGTTTGGAAACCATGCGGCGGCGTTCTCGCCCGCATAAAGCGGAAAATATAATTCAAACCATTTATATACTTCGTTGTGAGTCATACGAAACCTCCCAAATTACACGATTTCGTCCAAGTACCAACACATCTGATACCAGATTTCAACCGTCCTTAAATCCCGTCGGCAATGTTCCACCGTAAACAGGCCGCCCTCTCCATTTCGCTTGTATCTCCGGTCTAAGAATCTTTGAACGATTTCCTCCGCATAATCCTCATCAAATCTTGCATCGGTCAGTTTCCTTAAACCAAGATTCTCAATCATACCCCAGAACCATTGTCCGGTCCGATTCCCGATATCCGGGTCGTCCATAATATGTTCTTCACAACGAATAGCGAGGGCGATCATCATCTCCAAAATGCTACAAGGACTATTATCCAAATAGCTTGAAATCATGGCGTTTTCGTATGAATTCTCGTAGCCAAACCGATACCGGAGATCTATCCCATCTTCTTCCCGATTTCCATCCATTTCAATCGTGTAATTAAAATCCACGTTATGAAGAAACCGCAAAAGTTTTTGATAGGACAGACCTCTGGTATACCGGCGGTTGCATACGAGCCGACACATCCAATCGAAGTATTCGCTATTCAGCTCGCTCCTTGTCATCATACCTCCATCTGATGCGGCCTCTGTTTCATAACGTCCGAATAAGTCCTCTGGTCCAGAAGAATTTCATAGTCGCATTTCAGCCTGTCATTTCTGACAAATACCGAATCGTCCTCAAACTCCCCGAAATGGGTCAGAGATTCAAGACCTACAACATTATCCACATCGTCTACTTTTTCATCGTCTTCATCTGCCAGAACCTGGTCCGCATAGTAACTGAGACTGATTCTCTCATAATCCTCAAACTCGCCAAATTCTTCCGGTGAGATTACATAGGGTTTAATCTCCATCGTTTCCTGCTCCTCTTTTTTCTGTTCGGCGCCCACGTTTGAATAGTTGGTATACCCATCCCGTTCCAGCCTTGCAGCATATTCGGTAATATCCGGTTTTTCCTCCGGCTTACCAATCTTTGCCGTCTGCGGCTCAGGAGATATAATCTCAACATCCGTAGCCGATTCCCGTCTGGAAAATATCTCCTTTACCGAATCAATTTCCTCCTGGGCAATCTGTTCATATTTTTTCCTGGTATATTGCCAGGTTACTACGGAGCCAACAGCCGCGCCCAAAACAAACATCACGAACCCTGTTGCTTTACTCATTTTCTTCGTCCTCCTCGTTTTTGATAGTCATTACCGTAAGCGCCAGTCCTCCGAAGAGTAAGGAAACGCTCAGCAGAATACCGCCGGTAATGTGCCTTTTTCTTTTTGTATCCAGCACATAATCGAGCATGGATATCAAATTCCCAATACCATCCACGATTACTGCTCCTTTCCGCCGGATAATACGGCAAGCCCACCGACAAAACAGATTCCGGCCATAGCAGCCAGTGTATAAGATACCAATGTTAAAAAACCGTTCATAAGAATCTCCTTTCATTCATAACTCGAAAAATAATGGTTTTCTACCTGAAACATGGGGACTCCGTAATCGCTGTAGCAACCAGCGGTAAAGAATATAACATCGTAGTTTGTCCGAGTTTCCAGTTCTTCTTGAACAAGCTGACAAATATCCGCCCTTACTTCACAGCGGTCTACACGTCCGTTCCACATTGAAGAAAACTGATACGGCTGATAAATAACATCATAGGCTGTATCAGGAAAATACTCTGAGTCCATACGGTTAAGTATGGTGTCAATTACCAATCGCTTTCCTTTTTCGCATTCTCCTTCAGCCTCTGCCATCGTTACTAACGCTATCAGCGAAATATCTTCCTCCGATAAAAGTTCTTCCTTTGTAACTTCTTCCACATTTGACTCTGAGATTCCCTCTATCGGAATATAACTAACCACCGGCATAGATACCGGAATGATTTCTATTGCCTGTGAATCAGCAGGGATTTCACTTCCGGCAGAGTGTGTAGTGATTGAAAATATCAGAATCATACACAAAGAAAAAGCCGTAGCTATTGCAGTTATTTTTTTCATGTACATCTCCTTAAAAATATCCGGCTGCCCTCCGCCAGTCTTTAGAACCAAACCAAGGGCAGTCAGTCATGTCCTGATATGGATTTCCTGAGCCAAAACCATCCAATCCATCTGTCAGTCACATCAATTCCCAGATGTTTCCGTCCACATTAAAGTCGAGAAGGATAGCCGGATCAGCGCCGTTTACAAAGTCCGAGTAGCTCAGATTATCCGCATACAAACCAAAATCAACATAGTTATCACCGATGGGATGTTCAGCGTCATAAACCCATCCAACAACCTGGCCGGCCTTTGTCGGGGGCAGTCCCAGCATGTCATAAACATCGTTCAGGAAAAGGCGCTTCTTTGCCCGGAGCAAATCGTTGGCATACTTCTCCTGTGCTTTTAGGAACATCAGATTGTATTCATTGTTGTTTTCCCAATGGGGGTTCAGGACACTGTTTCCGTCTTCGTCCATTGTGTACTTCTCAAAGAACCGGGCGTATCCGCTTACATCGGACGGATTTACAACAAAAGCGGTCTTCTTCACTTTCTTTTCCTTGCCGGTTTCCTCGTCAATAACGGTTTCGCTTACCTTTTCCGCCTTGATGTTATACTTCAATTCCCGGTCAATCTCCTTGCCAAAGCGCTCAATGACCCGTTTCCGGTATTCCTTGAAGCTCTTGTCCACCGTCGCATAGGCCGCTGCCAGCGCCACATTCCGTTTACGAAGAATATTGTTCGACGCCAGAATGCTGGTGATGGATAAAGTCCCAAGAGCTATAGCCGGAGCATACAGCTTGGCCAGTTTCACCCCGGTCTGAAGATAGACAACCGACAGATCCTTTTTAGAATCCTCAATCGAGTAATCCTCGCCGGCCTTGGTTATGCCCTTTGCTGTTGCATCGTGGATCTCATCCACATCGTTCTTCGTCTTGTCGATGATTTTTCCGACCTTCGTTGTCGCCCGGCACGCCATAACCGTACTTGCCACAGTTCCAACAATGCCCGCCACAATGAGAATCTCCGGGCTGTGCTTCTTCAACTGAAATCCGACTTTATTGAAGGTTCCGCTTACCTTCGTCATAATCTCTTCTTTTTTCATGGTTAAATAGTCTCCTTTTCCAAATTTTTAAGATGATCGATAAGATGTTGCGTGTACCACATGATTTTCTCCAAATCCTGGATTCCGTTCTTTTTCTTCCAGCGGCACGCATATTTGATGATGTTACCGGTATCCACTGCTTCGATACCCTTGAGGTCAAATGTAAAAGCCTCTATCGCCTGAATCACTTCCAGACCTGTTTCCGACTGATAGTGATCCGGATGGGATACCATTTTATCGTTTGATTCATACATGATAACCCCTCCTTAATTCAGCGGCAGTGCCTTGGGTAATTTGAGAATATAACCATCCCTCACCCGAACAGGCTTGCATCCGCTGATATCCGTCCAGCCGTACTTATTCACGGCATAATTGTTTGTCGATACATCAGCGAGGTCATACAGGTCTCCAACACTGACAACTCCGTATTGACTGATAATGTCGTTCATGGCATCGAGAACGGACTCCGCATCCCCACGGGTTTCAAATATAATGTCATCATAGTCATACCCGCTTCGGGTTCCAGATGAGCGATAATCCCGCCTCCGGTCTGATTCCCTGTCATAGAATTTTCCGTAGGATACCTTGGAAGCGGTTGAATTTTTCTTGGTGCGGCCCGTTTCTCCATACAGAATCATGTCAATCCCGTTTGTCACTATATCAGAGATGGCTTTTTTTACCGCCGGTACCAGCACCTCCATAATGATATAAGATTTGACGTTCCCGACATCCTCGGAGATAAAGACATCTGCGAACTTCTGCATTTCACCTTTCTTTTTTGATTTCGCAGAGCCGGTGATTACTTTCCCCACTTTTTTCTCAGGCAAAGCATCGGATTCTCGCTGTTCCTCTTTTGATTTATGAGAATTCGGCTTGTACTCCTCCATTTACTTTCTCCTTTCCTTAGACAGCAATCAGCTTCCCAGGTAACGTAATTTTCGTATTAGGAAGCCTGTTGTGCTGCTTTTTAAATTGATACACAAGGTTGCTCCTTGCTTTTTTCTCAGACACGGCATAGGTGGTTGATTTCCAACGATGCGCTACACAGTTTTCAAATTCCATAACCGGTCCGTCATACGCATACTGGTTCATATGGCACCTCCTTGCAAAAAGGAAAAGGGAAAGCACCTTGTTTCAGGCACTTTCCCTCGTCCGAACCCTGTTTTCTAATCCTTATTCCGGATTTCCAACACTTTCTCCGCTTACGATAGCTGCTTCCTCGAAGTCATCGAAGTCGTCCTGCATAACCGTCTGCTTGTCCAGCTTGCGGGCCTTGATACGTGCTATCGTCGGGTCGATGATGTACTTACCAGCCACATAGCCGGCGATAAACACCAATCCGAAAACAGCCGCGGTCTTAAATCCGCTCGCGGAACTTGCTTTAACGATTTCCTCAGTAGTGGTTTCCATAACCTCTTCGTTCGTCATTATTTCATTAGCTTCCATTTTTTGTTCTCCTTTCATAGTTAGAAAAATAGGTGGTTCTTCCATTAAAGACATTGTTTTTTTCGCGTATTAGCCGTTGCTGAAATCGTATCTCGGAGCAATATGATACTCGATTACGAGGCAAGGCGTTCCATCGTCAGCCAACTGAGAACTGAATGACACGTCAATATATCCCTGGTCAATATTCCAGCCGAGTTCATCGCCAATGAGAGTCCCGTTCAAACCGATTTCATAATAGAACTCATTCAAAGAAATATACATCTCGTCCCGCATCCGGAGATTAAGCTCGTTGACGGCCTTCTTAATCTTGTCAATATCGGACTTAAAATATCGCCCGGACACCGTATCGTAACAGAGGGTGTTTCCCCGTTCGACGATAACCACTTCGCGATTGCTCACTGGGTTCTTCTCGATTTTGTCCTTGGCGACCGCGTCCCGTATACTCTGTTCTTTCTTCTCTCCGATGGTCTCTACTACTTTCTCCTGATACTCTTTCAAAGCGGACTCCGAGAGTGTATAAGCCGTGGCAAGAGCAGCCCGGCGCCTCATATTTACCGAACTGGCTCCGATTAAACAAGCTATCGAAACGGTTCCTATGACAGCCGTCGGAATATAACAAGCCCATGCAGCCTGAACGGTTTCTTTCGGTGTAAGTTCATTTACCTCCAGCTCATCTTTCTTTTCTTCAATGAGAATTAAAGCCTTTGGTGTAGCCCGGACCGCCAGTACGGTTGTTGTAATCATTCCGGCAATCCCGATTCCGGTTAGAATTTCCGGACTGTGTTTTTTCACGGCAGTTTGCATGTTTCGGATAGTTGCCGCTATTGTTTTTTTGTCCATTGATGTTCTCCTTTCGATTCTGGTCGCACATAAGCGCATCCCCTTTCAAAAATATAAAACCGCCCACAAGGGGCGGCGATTATTTAACCAACCAGAACTCCGGACGAACCCCAAGAGAGTCCGAAGCGTCGCCGTAGCTCGCAGCGCCACCGGTGCTCACAAGAGCGAAAACAGCCGAAGAAACGTTTTTCTTGGCAGCATTACGGAGCCACCACCAACACCAGTCATCTTCAAAATCGCAGACTCTGTTTCCACGCCGCTTCATAAGCTCAAACTGCTCATCGTTATCCGGCTCAAAGTTTTCATAGAAATCGTCGTGACCGAAAATCTCTCCGTATGTAGGAAGCGTAATCTCGCGGATTCTGGTTCTCAGCTTTTCGGGGAATGCCGGCAGAACCGTTTCACGGAGCCACCTGCACATATCCGATTTATCGAAACCGCCTTCGTTGGTATTGGTCTCATTCATTGAATGCCGGGCGATGACCTCGTCAAACAGGAAAAGTATTCCCTTGTCAGTCACTTTCTGAGCCGTAGCCGTAAATTTCCCGAAGCCGCTCAGCCTCACCGTAATCTGATCTCCTACACAAATTTCGTTTGTCTTGAACTGCACCTTTCTTGTTACCTTCATGATTTTTTCTCCTTTCAAATATGCATGTGTTATTTAATTCATAGCTCGCAGAATGTCCAGGATATCTGTGGCTACGTCATGTGCAACTGAAAATATAAAACTGTCGTTCCGTTCATCATGTTCGATACCCGAAAACTCATCTGTTCTCCGGACAAATTCTTCTACAATCTGCATTGGCGGAATATCTGCATGATGTTGTATACTTTTAAGAATTTCCTCGGCCGCCCATCGTCCGTAGCTTCTTTTGCGAAACTCATATTTGGGCCAATTCCTTCCGGGTTCAAATAAATCGAACATATACTCTTCAATTGCTGAAACAACTCGACTATCCATAGGAACCTCTCTCGAATAGAAAAGAAGAGCCCTTGTTAGGACTCCTCAATTTCGTCATCTCTCTTGGCAAGTGCTTCGTTTACCTTTTCTTCAATTTTTTCATCCATCTTCTGTTCGTTGACCCAATCGGTTACAAGCGTTGCCGCCACTCCGATCACAGTCGCCGCCAGACCCAGAACTTTAATCAATTTACTTTTAGTAGTCATAAAGCGATTACCTCCTTTTCATAATAGCAGTTGCAATTTTTGCGAACTACTCAAATTTGTTAAGTGCCATCGTGTCAATGGTTATGCACTCTAGGCCATCTTCCAGAATCGTTTTCTGATTATCGAAATCCAACCAATAGCAATTCATTTCTTCAACCATGTAGCTTATATCCCAACCCATTTCATCGCCTTTGTCTATCCCGTCAATACCAAGAAACGATAGATATTCATTTAAGGAACAGTCGCCTCTTAATGCGAGGTTTCGATTTACATGGTATTGGGCATTTAATACGGCGGCCATCGTCGTGGTAAAATATTTCTTTGATGCAAGGTCGTAGAAAAGTAGCTGCTCGCTCTCAGGGTCCATGTCCATGTTATAAACCTGATAACCCCAATCCTCTGAAGCAACTTTTGCATCTTTAGCCATTTCAGCATGGATTTTGTTATCAGCATCTTCACCATAAACCTTTTTGGCTGCTTGACGGTACTGCTTATAAGATTCATTAAGCATGGCGTATGCGCTCGTCAAAGCCGCCTGATTGCGCTTATCCATTACACCTATGCCAATAATACAGGTTATTGTACCAACCCCTATCAAAACTGAGGGAACATAGCATCGCCAAGTTGTCTGTACAAGTTCCATAGGAGTAAGTTTATCTGTTTCCAGTTCATCCTTTTTGGCTTTAATAAGTTTCAAAGCTTTAGGCGTCGCTCGCACAGCCATCACAGCCGTACCAACAACGCCGACGATTCCTAAAGCAGTTAAAATTGTAGGGGATGATCGCCGTAACCCCGTTGAAAATTTGCTCATTTTCTTCTCCTCTCAAAAGGGGCACAAGGCCCCCAGATTTATTTAACCAACCAGAACTCCGGACGAACCCCATCAGAGGCCGAAGCGTTGCCGTAGCTCGGACGGCCATCGCCGTTCACACTAGCGAAATAAGCCGAAGAAAACTCCCGGTTCATGGTATTTCTGAGCCAACCCCATTCCCATTCATTATGGAGGTATGCTACACGATTTTCCCGTTCTTTCATAAGCGGAAGCTGCTCGTCCGTATCCGGTTCAAAATGTTCATTATCCCATTTGTCCTCGTGACCGAACAACTCGCCAACGGTCGGAATAGATAAATCGGCGATTCGGTTTCTGAGTTCCTCCGGAAACGCTTCCAGAAGCACAGAATCAATCCACTTCTTTAAGTCAGATTTCTCATAGCCGCCTTTGTTAGTGTTTTTGCTGTTCATCGGCCTGCTTGTTACATACTCGTCAAAAATAAACAGAACACCTCTGTCTGTAATTTTGTGAGCCGTTGCGGTAAAGTCTCCGAGTTCTGCCAGAGATACCAAAATCCGATCCCCGACAATGATTTCTTTTGTTGCCATTTCCTGTCTCCTTAATACATTGATGTTTTCCATTTCTTTTTCTCCTTTCAATTTTGTTTTTGATGGAAAATATAAGAGCCGTTGCCGACTCCAAACTTAAGAGAAGCAGATAGGACTCGAACCTATAACTTCCACGGGTGTGTGGCGCTCTACCAATTGAGCTACTGTCTCTCCATAATATAACTTGTAAATTTCGCGCAGAAAGAAAAAGAGCCGTTGTCAGCGGCCCAATTTCCTTTAATTCAAACCAATTTTCTTCAGAATATTCATGAGTTCTTCCTTTTCCAGTTCGGCATCTACATCCAGATGAACATGCGTCTTACCATCGGTAATCGTGGTTTTTATCTCATTAACCTGAATATCAATATTGTATCCGAGCTTTTTTCGTAACACCATCTTTACCAGTTTTGAAATCATATTCGTTGTGAATTTAGACACGATCTTCATTTCGTCCATACTCCTTTTACTCCTTTCAAATTTCATTGATTTTTCCATAAAAGGAGCTGTAAATTTTGCGTCTAAATATCACGTCGGTCAAAGACCGTTTCCCATCGTTCCCTCACGATTGGCTTCATTTTCAGTGCCCACATGATTTGACGAATGGTAACAGTAGGATAAAGGCCGTCTTTACATTCTTCCGCTCGTTCGTCAAAGTATTTCTTAAATCCCGGATGCAAATATAAATCATCCGTCAGCCAGGGGTCAACTTCACTCCACCATGTACTCTTTGTCTCTGCGTCATATCGTTGTTGAATGACGGCCAATCCTTTATTACTAATCTGGAACAAGGTACAACTGTTATAAACCGGATGTTCACAAATATAAAGTTTGCCATACATGGAAAGATAAATAGTAGGCTTTTCATAATGGTATCTCATATCAGCCTCCTGAAAACAAAAGAAAGAGCCCTCGTCAGGACTCCCTCTTGTGCTGATAATTCTTTAATTGTCAAATAGTTTGCATGATGTTTTGCAATGCGGATACGGACCTCCACAGGCTCTGCATCCTGCCGGCGGAATATCGCCTCCATAACTCTTATGTACGCTTGATGCCCACTCTACTTCTTCGTCATCTTCGTACTCGTATTCCATTTCATCCACTTCCCATCCACATGATGGGCAGGCGTAAATATCACATCCACCGTTTGGATCTTCTCTGCGGTCCATTACAGCCCCACATTTGTTGCAAATCGCATACCCGTCATTAAGGTATTCTATCAATTCCATACCTTCGGGTTTAATAATTTTTTGGCTCATAAAGTCATTACCTCCTTGATAATCTGAAAGTAACGGTATAATTGTACGGTTACTCTCTACATTAAGTCAAGAGATAAAGAGCTCTTTTGCATCTCCTTTCCATAATAGGGGCTGTAAAAATCACGCGAAAAAAAACGAAAAGGACATGTTCTTAGCACGTCCCCTCGTTCCGAAACTTCAAATTCCTTATTTCTTTGTCGGTCTAAAACGGTTAAATAATCCTCTGAATGTGGTTGAGGTGTAGGTTCCGTTCTCCTCAAACTTAAATCCTCTGCGCATCCATACCGCATAGAACATCAACGGTAATATCAGCTCCGCTGCCGACATGCCAAGCCTGAAATATCGATCTTTGACCTGCTCTGCCAACTGCTCCTTCTTGAACTGCTCCTCGCGTTCGCGATTCGCCGCCTTTTCGTCGAAGTCCATGGCAATTTTGGCTTCTTCAATTTTCAGCTTATATAATGTCGCCAGATTTTCCGTTGCCGTTAAATGCTCCTTGCTCCCGAATGCCAGAGACTCCAAGCTTCCAAATTCGGCTTCTATCTCCTCATCCAACAAATTCCTGATTTTTTCCATTTTGTTCTCCTTTCGTTTTTGGCTTTTATCAGTTTCCATAATAGGGGCTGTTATTTCTGCGAAATATAACTTTTGAGATTGACTTTCAGGATTACATACTTTTTGGATGTTACGCTGTCTACATCTTTGGACAATTCCAAAAACATAAACGGACCATCCGGGTCGGAAGTATCAATCCGCAGAGTACCGATGTCTAAAGGTCTGTTTATAATTCTGGTTATAATCGAACCTATCACAACCCCGATCGCAAAGATAATTACAAGTTCCATAGAGTTCTCCTTTCAAAAATGTTTTTCCGAATTTCCCACCCGGGAATTTTTCAGATATCAAAATACCATGTTTTTCTGTCACCTGCGTACTGGAATTCTAAGCTAGAATAAAAAGAAAGAGCCATTGCTGGCTCAGTCTTTTAAAAGTCTTGCGATAAGGTATTCGGTTCCGATAATCCCTATAACACAGACACTAATCCAAGGGATAAGTCCTGCTATGTATGGATTTTTGATTTTCATAAAATATCACATCTCCTTTCATAACAGGAGCTGTTATTTCTGCGAACCCTCACCTTCATAGACAATTTTCTTTCTCAAATCCGACCAAGCAATATATCGCTCTTTCCGGCAGACCGGGCAGAAGAATTTAATCACTTTGCCTCCGATGTCCTCCAAATCTTGGATATCGGCTTCTAACCGGCTTTGACAATTTGGGCAGTTGAACCGATATACCTTTTTCACCGCAATATCTACAATTTTCATATCAGCCACGTTCCTTGTTCAGCAGCCAGAAGAAACGTCTGTACAAGTCGTAATAAACATCCTTGCAGCATGGAATATCTAATCTAGCTTTCAAACAGTCATAAGAGATGCCATTTGTTACCGCCTGCAAAATATAAGTTCCAAGCACTGCATCGGTTTCCTCAGCCACCAATTTCACCAATTCCATCCTGTCAGAGTAAAACACCCTTGCCTCTGCGCATCTCGCTGTCGGATCGCCAACATGCTGTTGTCCTGAAAACAGGACCAAATCTGTCGGTCTTTTTGCCAGCCCGTCTAAAGCTAAGTACGCCTTTTTCCAGATAGGGTATTGAAGACAGAAATGCTTCAGCTCATAGTACCGGTGTTTTTCAATCCAATAGGGATTCTTCTCAGACAGCTCCGGCCGTATCGTCGTTCCCATCAGCGTTTCTCTCCTTTCCACAAATAGCCCGTTTCTTCATAGAGGAGCTTCGGAGAAATATAGAAATTGATACGTCCGTACTTCGAATTCATCTCCTCAATATTTGTTACAAGTTTGCCGTTTCGAGTGGCCTTTCCGATTGGAAGCCATCCAGATATGATTCCGGCTCTTACCCAGGATGCATCCTTACCGTACACTCTGGCCGCGACGACCACTGGCACCGAACCCGACTCAAATATAATTTCTTCCATTGGCTCTCGCCTCCTTTCAACGGCTATTCTAGGATAAGAACTGCTTTTAGTAAAAACAACCTCGGTGGTTTAGCAATTACAAGGGAAGCTGTACTTTCTGAGAAATCCACCGAATCATCGTCATCTCACAGGGATAATCCTCGTATCCAATCGTCTCACAAGTAATAAGTCCCTCTATCACGCCTCGGATAATTTCCGCCTCATACTGCTTGTACGGAAAAATATCATCTGGAAGCTCTCTATGTAAATGTCCACATTTGATACAGCGTAATCTCCGAACCTTAATCCAGCTTGTACTTCTTCTTTTTGTCCGTACAATTCTCGGAACGCTGTCGTAGTATTTCAATACCCCGCCGCAATCAGGACAAGTTGATTCATCATGAGTAACCACATATATCACCTCCAGTGTAAAAAAAATAAGTGTAGGAGTAGTTGACAATTCCTACACTATGATATATGATTACTAATGACAAATCAACAGAAACTCAAAGATTTGTCAAGAAAGGAGTGAACGCACCATGCTGATGCAGTGTCCCGAATGCCAACTGCAAGTAAGTGATAAGGCGACATATTGCCCCCATTGTGGCTATCCTATGCAGCCGGATATAAAACCAAGAAAGCCTCGCAAATCCAATAAGCGAAGAAGGCTGCCAAATGGATTTGGACAAATAAGTGAAATCAAAGGACGAAATCTTCGAAACCCATTTCGTGCTATGGTTACAGTTGGAAAAACTCCGACTGGACGGCCTATTTGTAAGCCGCTCAAACCGGAGTCGTACTTTCCCACTTATAACGATGCTTATGCTGCCTTGGTTGAATATAACAAGAATCCCTATGATTTGGAACCGGCCATAACCGCAAAGGAACTTTATGAAAAATGGACAGAAGAATATTTCAAGACTCTGAAGAACGATGCAAGCGCAAGAGCCGTTACCTCTGCATGGGCTTATTGCTCATCTGTCTACGATATGCGAGTGATGGATATTCGGGCACGTCATGTAAAAGGATGCATGGAAGAAGGTATTGCCATCGTCAGAGGAAAAGAGCAGCGACCAAGCGCATCTATGAAAAATAAAATCAAGTCCCTATTCAACCTCATGCTGGATTATGCTTTAGAATATGAGATTGTTGATCGGAACTATTCACGAAGTTTCAATCTGACAGAAGAAACTATCAAAGAGATTCAGACTGTTAAGAAAGAACATATTCCATTTACGGACGAAGAAATCGCGTTGCTTTGGGAGCATGTGGACGATAAGCGATACATTGATGCGATTCTGATTCAATGCTATTCTGGATGGAGACCACAAGAACTTGGATTGATAAGATTAGAAGATGTTGATTTGGAGAACTGGACTTTCAAAGGCGGTATGAAAACAGATGCCGGCATGGACCGAGTAGTTCCAATTCATTCAAAGATACAATCACTGGTACTCAGAAAATATAAAGAGGCGGAATCCCTTGGAAGCGAATACCTTTTCAATTGCACTGATCCAGATAGCAATCGAAAAAATATAAAGTTCACATACAACCGGTATCAGAAAGGCTTCACAAGAATTCGAGACGAGCTGAAGTTAAATCCGGCTCACAGACCACATGACGGACGAAAGCATTTTGTGAGTATGGCAAAAAAATATGGCGTCGATGAATACGCCATTAAATATATGGTCGGACACAAAATTTCTGACATCACCGAAAAAGTGTATACCGCACGAGAATTTGACTGGCTGAGAGAGGAAATAGAAAAAATAAAATAGAATGTCTTTTGTGTAGGAATATTGGTATAGGAGTGGTGCAGGAATAATATACGATTTACATACATTTTCCTGCTTTTTACCACTTCTAACCGCTTTTAAAAGTATTGATTTTACTGGGTTTCTTGCCAGTAGCCAACTTAGGAAGTTTCTATAATTACTCTCTTCTATACAAAAGGGCTCTCTCACGCTTCTGCAGTTCCTTTCATTTCTTATCAGGAATATCCAGCTCTCCCTTCCAAAGTTTCATCTCTTGATCCCAGGTAACTTTATAGAAAACCGGAAAAGCCAGCTTTAACCTGGAAAGCAGCTCGGTTAAGTCAGTGTTTTTTATCGTTCCCGCCTTTGTAAAATCATGAGCATTTTTGCCCTGTGGATTCAATAGAATTGTACGACAGTCACGGCTCATGATAATCTCTATTTTTCTGCTTTGAATTTCCTTTTGCAGCATGGAATTCAGCCGCAGTTCACCTTCTTTTGTAATAGTAATCCTTTTTTCTTGATTTCTACGATTCTGCGGCTTTAAGACAAAGAATTTTTCCCAATCTAACTTTAATTCCCTATCTAAGTCCGAAGAGGTATCCTGTGCTTTTTTCTGCCCTGTGTTAACCCGGTTTATATCTGAGAAAAGTTCTTTTTCTATTTTTTTCTCTTTCTGGGCCTTTTTTATTTTTTGTCCTTTTTTTTCTGGTTCTCCAGGCTGACTATCCTGTACATCTTTTTTCAGCTTTTCAGCTTTCCAATATACCCCTTTTTCCTCCCCACTATCCAGCACCCCCTCTTTTTTCATACTGAACAGCACGTTGCTGATGGCATTTCTTTCAGGATTCAGATCAATTCCAATTTTTTTACATTCTTCACGGATTTCTTGAATATGATGTTTTTCGCTGTCCTCCATAATTTTAGCCACCACTTTTCTGATCTGATCATACTTTGTCATCACTCGCCCCCTGCTTTTTCTCATCCTCTTTTATTTCCACTACAATATCCTTGATGTCTTTATGTAATATTTTACATATGGCATACAACCTTTCTGCGGTAGGAAGATTGTGCCCATTTATATAATTTCTCACTGCATTTTCTGTAACATCAAGCATTCTGGCAAACTCCGGAACTGTCAGGCCTATTTCCTTCATATACATGCTGATTTTCTCACCTGTTTTCTTCCCATTAATACGCATATCCTTTCTCTCCATGGCACCCTCCTTTGTATTTATATCTAATATACCTTTAATGTATTTTTCAGGCAAGGACAATATGGCTGTGATATAGTATACAATAAATAGAAGAAATAGGGCGGGGCTGACTAGAGCAGTTTGATTCACAAAGTCCCATGGATCTTAGCTTGATTTTTCTGCTGCAACCGTTTACACTCGGAAACTTAAGTCCACGAATCTTTCCTGGACCTCGACGCGGTTTACAGGCGTTTGGACCGGCTGAAAGAATTTTAATTCACGAGGCCCTCACGGACCTCGACGTACCGCAATCTCATCAATCGTCATTCCCAGGCAATTTCAATCCACGAGGCCCTCACGGACCTCGACACCTCTCTATGACGAAAAACAGCTGCACCATTATATTTCAATCCACGAGGCCCTCACGGACCTCGACGAATCTAAATAGTTTTGCGGGATTATACGCCCCACATTTCAATCCACGAGGCCCTCACGAACCTCGACCGGCCCCCAAGGGTACGATCAAACCTTCAAAACCGATATTTCAATCCACGAGGCCCTCACGGACCTCGACATTTTAGATTTTGCATTTCACGAATCTTGCGCCGTATTTCAATCCACGAGGCCCTCACGGACCTCGACCAATGCGCATGGATTAATGATTCGTATGCCAATTGATTTCAATCCACGAGGCCCTCACGGACCTCGACGCGAAGAATCTTCCAACTGTATTTCCTAGAGGGATTTCAATCCACGAGGCCCTCACGGACCTCGACATTTAATCGTTGCCGGGGCGTCATTTATTAAAGAATTTCAATCCACGAGGCCCTCACGGACCTCGACGCAAGGCCTTTCGGATAACTCAACAACTGATTGCATTTCAATCCACGAGGCCCTCACGGACCTCGACATGGAACGCTGTAGAGCAGTCAGAGAGAGGAACTATTTCAATCCACGAGGCCCTCACGGACCTCGACGATATGCTCCGGATGAGTTCGCACGTACAAAATATTTCAATCCACGAGGCCCTCACGGACCTCGACTCATTACATTTTCGGGATATAGTCAACTATGAAATTTCAATCCACGAGGCCCTCACGGACCTCGACCTCAGATTCTTGAGGATTTGATTGAGCAACTTAAATTTCAATCCACGAGGCCCTCACGGACCTCGACTGAATTCTACTGTACCATTATTTAAAGATGTTATATTTCAATCCACGAGGCCCTCACGGACCTCGACAGCAAATTCACACAATTATTCCCCCACTCTTCACAGTATTCTAATCACCTGTACCAAATCCCCCTACTACCCAGCCCAAATTAAACAATGTATACCTTTAATTTCTTTTATTTCTCTGCCACCTTGATTATTTTTATGCCAAAGACAGAAATTTTCAGGTGCGAATCCCCCAGGAAAAATATGTTCACTTCTGGTTCGCACCAGCCGCTAACGTCCCAGCTACCATACATTAACCTGAATAAAAATTTGGTTGAAATCCATCTCTCCAACTACAAACGGACTAACTCTGAGCCAGACCTTTCCTCCAATTTATACCGCCATTTCCTCTTCTTCTGCTAAATAGTGAAGATAAACATCTTCCAGGCTGAGCGTCCCAGTTACCGTCTCCTTCACCTGACCTTTCACACTTTCCAGCAGTTCTTCCACAGTCCCCATTTTAACCAGGCTCCCGGACTGCATCAAAAGTATTTGATCCGCTATGGATTCCACATCCCCTACAATATGTGTGGCCAGCAATACAATCTTATTTTTCCCTAATTCATGAATATACCGGCGTAGGCGGATACGTTCTTTCGGGTCCAGGCCAGCCGTAGGCTCATCCAGAATCAGCACAGATGGGTTCCCCAGCAATGCCTGGGCCAGCAAAAGACGCTGTTTCATCCCGCCTGAATACCCTCCGACCTTTCTATGGGCGTCCACATCCAAATTCACAAGTTTTAGCAGTTCTTCTACCTGAACCTTCGCCTGTTTCTTGGAAATTTCTTTCAGTTCCGCAATATAATGCAGAAACGCTCTGCCGGAAAACTGGTCATAAAAACCCTGCTGCTGAGGCATATAGCCGACCTTGGTGCGGAATTTTTTCCCCAGTTTCAAAATTTCTTCTCCATTAAAGAGAATTTCCCCGGAAGTCCTCCGTATATTGTCGGTAATCAGGTTCATCAGCGTGCTCTTTCCCGCCCCGTTAGCGCCTAAAATGCCGTACAAGCCTTCCTGAAACGTAACGGTAAAATGATCCAATGCCTTTTTATCTCCATAGTGCTTAGATAATCCGTCTATTTTTAATTCCATAGCAGCCCCCTCCCGGCTTTTCTGGTGCAGATCATTGATACCAAATCGCCATGAAATCTTCCGGAAAGAAGACTCCATGGCATTTTTCTCAAATCAACTTATAAAGACGAATACCCAAATGTATTCACCAGCGCGTCCAGCTTCTTACCTGCCCTGCAGTACGGACAATGGCGGTAATCATGATATTCATAGTCCGGCAGATCTTTCTTTCCGAATACTGATCTGATGGGTACGCCATCCACCTGATCTTCCGCGCTGAAAATCGAAGAAACCCCCTGAAGAATTCCGCCGTAATACTGTACGCTTTCAATAGCTTTGTTTACGGTCAGTCCGGTTGTTACCGAGGCCATCAGAACGATCACATTTTTTCCCTGGATCATGGGAAGCAGGTTGTCACGGAAAATAATCTGGCTGTTATTGTTGAACTCCGGACTTACCACATATATCGTCTTATGCGCATTAGTGGACAGCGCCCCGCTTCTGGTCAGCTCTTCCGCCAGAAACGCACCTACCACTTCAGTTCCTTCCATACAGACAATGGTATCTACCACAATATTGTACAAATACATACCAACCAAAACTTTTGCCACTTCCTGCGCCTCTCTGGTCCTTGACTTCAGCGTGGTCATATCAATATAGTAATTGATGTGCGCGTGGTTTGTTGCAAAATGACCGGGTATTACCTTTAGCGCAGCTTCCGTGCCACCTGTGTAAATCTTTTTGTACTTGTTATCCATGAAAACGCCCCCTTACTTATGAAATTCCATTTTATATTTGGTTTCAAATCTGGTTTTATTATACTAATATTTCAGGATAACCGCAAGCAATATTGTAATTTTTTTACAATATTCCCTGCACTGCCTCTTTCATTTTTTTTACATATTCAGCAATGTATGGTACGCAATTTTTTCCATACTCTCCGCACAATTTTACAATTGCAGAACCTACGATTACGCCGTCACACTGCCTGCTCATCTCAGCCGCCTGTTCCGGTGTGGATATGCCGAATCCTACCGCACAGGGAATATTCCTGGATTTCTTTACCAGGCTGATCATATGACCGATATCGGTGGTGATATTACTGCGCACTCCTGTGACGCCCAGGGAGGATACGCAATAAATAAAGCCCCCGGCCTCTTCTGCAATCATGCTGATCCGTTCTTCAGAAGTAGGCGCAATCATCGAAATCAGATCCAGGCCATATTTTCTGCACATGCCGGCAAAATCTTCTTTTTCTTCAAAAGGCACATCCGGCAGAATCAGCCCGTCCATGTCCAGCTCCGCGGCACGCTTTATAAAGCGTTCAGTGCCGTAAGAAAATACTACGTTAGCATAAGTCATAAATATCAGAGGTATTCCAAGGTTTTTCCTTACTTTTTTTACCATTTTAAATATATTATCTGTTGTGGTCCCGTTATCCAGCGCTCTTTTGCTGGCTGCCTGAATCACAGAGCCTTCCGCTGTAGGATCTGAGAAAGGAATTCCCAGTTCGATCAGGTCTGCACCGGCGTCCGCCATGGCATAAACCAACTGTTCTGTCACTTCCAGAGACGGGTCACCGCAGGTAATATATGGGATAAATGCTTTTCCTCTCGAAAATGCCTGGCTGATTCTATTCATGTAAATCCTCCCCTCTGTAGCGGGCGATAGCCGCGCAGTCTTTATCCCCCCGCCCTGAAATGTTGATTACCACAATCTGGCCTTTTTCCATCTGCGGCGCCAGCTTTTTTGCATAAGCTACTGCGTGGGCGCTTTCGATAGCCGGAATCACGCCTTCTGTCCTGGACAGATATTCAAAAGCCTCCACCGCCTCTTCATCTGTTACCGGCACATATTCTGCTCTTCCTGTATCATAGAGATAAGCATGTTCCGGACCGATCCCCGGATAATCCAATCCGGCAGAAATTGAATACACCGGAGCGATCTGTCCGTATTCATCCTGACAGAAATAAGACTTCATGCCATGAAAAATACCGAGCCTGCCTGTGGCGATGGTTGCAGCTGTTTCCTTCGTATTCACACCTCTTCCGGCAGCTTCACAGCCAATCAGGCGGACCTGGGGATGGGGAATAAAATGATAGAATGCTCCCATAGCGTTGGAACCTCCTCCCACACAGGCCAGGACCGTATCCGGCAGTTTCCCTTCCTTTTCCATCAGCTGTTCCTTTATTTCCCTGGAAATCACCGCCTGAAAATCCCGGACAATTGTGGGAAAAGGATGCGGCCCCATGACCGACCCCAGCACATAATGGGTGTCTTCAATCCGGCTGGTCCACTCCCGCATCGTCTCAGACACTGCGTCCTTCAGCGTAGCAGTCCCAGCTGTTACCTCATGCACTTTGGCTCCCAGCAGCCGCATCCTGTACACATTCAGCGCCTGACGTTCCGTATCCTCTCTGCCCATAAAAATTTCACATTCCATACCCATCAAAGCCGCTGCCGTCGCTGTTGCCACCCCGTGCTGGCCTGCGCCTGTCTCTGCAATTACCCTGGTCTTTCCCATCTTTTTTGCCAAAAGCACCTGCCCAAGAACATTATTGATTTTGTGGGAACCGGTATGGTTTAAATCTTCTCTTTTCAGATAAATTTTAGCGCCTCCCAGGTCCTCTGTCATCCTGGCCGCAAAATACAGCCTGGACGGCCTTCCTGCATATTCATTCAGAAGCCCGGTTAGCTCTGCCTGAAAATCCGGATCGTCCTTATAATACTGATAGGCCTTTTCCAGCTCAATCACCGCATTCATCAATGTTTCCGGCATATATTGGCCGCCATGTATTCCAAATCTTCCTTTTGACATCTCTTATTCCTCCTTCAGCAACCCGATCAGCCGGCTCATTTTTTTCTCATCTTTCCTGCCCTCTGTTTCAATTCCGCTGGAAATATCCAGACACCAGGCATCCAGGGTCATCGCTTCTTTGATATTCCTTTCACAGATTCCGCCGGCAAGAAAAAACGGCTTTATCCGCTGTTTGGCCAGAACTTTTCTCAGCGCCTTCCAGGAAAAACTTTCTCCTGTCCCGCCCCTCCCCCGGTCAAACAGCAAATAATCAGCAGAAAACTTTTGAGCTTTCAGAATATCCTCTTCCCCCTCTACCGGAACCGCTTTAATCAGTGGTACGTTAATCGCCGCCTTCAGCTTTCTGATGTACTCTTCATCCTCATTACCATGAAGCTGCACTGCCCTGATTATTTCTTTTTTCAAAAATTTTAAAATTGTATCTTGTTTTTCATCGGCAAATACTCCCACCGGCACGATCTCTTTTATAAGCTGCCCGGACAGATCCTCCGCCTGTTCCTGTGTCACCTGTCTCCGGCTTTTGGCAAATACAAATCCCACATAATCCGGTCTTAGCCGATTTACCGCAGATATATCGCTTTGGCGGCTCAGTCCGCAGAATTTAACCTTGTTTTTCATCCTTACTTTCCTTTCAATCGGTTTAACTGTTCCTTTTTATCACGAGAACACATCAGCGTCTCCCCGATTAAAACTGCATCGGTTCCATGTCTTTCCAAAAGCTCAATATCCGCTCTGGTACGTATGCCGCTTTCAGAAACAAATATGATCTCCTGTGGAACCAGTTTTTTCAGCCGCTGGCTGACATTAATATCTACCTGAAACGTTTTCAGGTCCCTGTTGTTCACTCCGATTATCCTGGCTCCGGCCTGCCGCGCCCTGAGCACTTCACCCTCTGTATGCACTTCCACCAGCGCGGACAGCCCCAGGCTGTGGCACAGCCTGATCCATTCCTCCAGTTCCCTGTCGGTAAGAATTGCGCAGATCAGCAGAACCGCCGAAGCCCCCAGTAATTTAGCCTCCCAGATCATATAAGCGTCCACAACAAAATCTTTCCTGAGCACAGGAACAGACACTGTTTCTGCAATTTCCCTGAGGTATTCATCTTTTCCCTGAAAGTATACCGGTTCTGTCAGGCAGGAAATTGCAGATGCCCCTGCCTGTTCATATTCCTGGGCTATTTTTAGGTAAGGAAAGTCAGGCGATATTATTCCTCTGGAAGGCGATGCCTTTTTTACCTCACAGATAAAGCTGAGGCCTTTTGTCCTCAATGCTTTTTCAAATGGAAAATCCATTGCTGCCGGAAAACTCCGCACCTGATCCTGGAGCTCTTCCAGAGTCAAATTCTTCTTTTTATGATTTACCCGTTCCCTGGTTCCTTTTACAATCGCTTCCAGAATATTCTGCTCTTTTTTCATGCGTTGCTCTCCTTAATAAAGGCATCCAGCTGTCTTTTGGCAGCTCCGCTGCCGATCAGTCTTTCAGCCTGTTTCACACCCTCTTCCAGGGTTCGGGCCTTTCCAACCAAATAGAGGGCTGCGCCCGCGTTCATACATACTGCCTGACGCTTTGGCCCCTGCTCTTTACCGTCCAAAATGGATCTGGTAATTTCAGCGTTTTCTTCCGGCGTACCTCCGGCCAGTTCCCCGGGGCGGCACCTGGAATAGCCAAACTGTTCCGGCGTAATCTCATAGGAATGAAACTGCCCGTCCCGCACCTCGCATACCTTGGTAGGCGCGCTCATGGAAATCTCATCCAGACGGTCCATCCCATATACCACCATCCCTTTTGTCACTCCAAGATTGGACATCACTTTTGCCAGCGGCTCCACCAGCGTTTCATCATAGACGCCCATCAGTTCCATATTGGCCCCTGCCGGATTGGACAGGGGGCCAAGGATGTTAAAGACCGTCCGGATTCCAAGCTCTTTACGGATCGGCGCCACATATTTCATGGCGATATGGTAGTTCTGGGCAAAAAGGAAACAGATGTTTATTTTTTTTAAAAGTGAAGCGCTGGCTTCCGGCGGCGCTGTGATGTTTACGCCGAGAGCTTCCAGCACATCCGCAGCGCCGCATTTGGAGGAAGCAGCCCTGTTTCCATGTTTTGCCACCGGCACGCCTGCTGCTGATATTACCAGCGCTGAAGTGGTGGAAATATTAAAGGAATTGGAACCGTCTCCCCCGGTTCCTACTATTTCCAGCACATCCATATCATGCAGAAGGCGGATACAATGAGCGCGCATTCCGGCTGCGGAAGCGGTAATTTCATCAATTGTCTCTCCTTTCAGGGAAAGTGCAGTCAGATAAGCTGACATCTGTACAGGAGTTGCCTCCCCGTCCATAATTTCATCCATTACTTTTTCTGCTTCCGAATAAGTAAGATTTTCTTTTGCTGCCAGTTTTAAAATTGCTTCGCGGATCATATTGCCTGCCTCCTCTTGCTTAAAATATTTTTGATGATCTGAATTCCCTGAGGCGTCATTACGGATTCGGGGTGAAACTGAACGCCGTAAACAGGGAACTTTCTATGCTCCACTGCCATTATTTCTCCATCCTCACTGGCTGCAGTCACCTGCAGTTCTTCCGGCAAAGTTTCCTTAACCGCTGACAAAGAATGATATCTGGCAGCCTGAATCGTTTTTTCCATACCTGCAAACATCCTGCTTCCTGTATCCAGTCTGACAGGCGTCTGTTTCCCGTGCATCAGCTGTTTTGCATAGGAAATCTCAGCTCCCATAGCTTCACAGATCGCCTGGTGCCCCAGACACACGCCCAAAATCGGTATTTTCCCGGAAAGCTTTTTGACGGTTTCAATACATATGCCAGCTTCAGAAGGACGGCCGGGGCCGGGCGACAACACAATCAGCTCCGGAGCCGCAGCTTCTATCCTTTCCACGGTCCAGGCATCATTACGGATTACTTCCACCTCAGGGTTTACCGCTCCGATCAGCTGGTAAAGATTGTAAGAAAAACTGTCATAGTTATCAATCAGCAATATCATACCAAGCCTCCTTCCGCCTCTGTTATGGCGTTCAACACAGCTTTTGCTTTGTTCATGCACTCCTGATATTCTTTTTCGGGCACGCTGTCCGCCACAATTCCCGCTCCTGAGCGGATACAGATTCTGCCGTTTTTCTGATAGATAAGGCGGATTGCTATGCAGGTATCCATATTCCCCGCAAAATCCAGATATCCAATTGCCCCTCCATATACGCCCCGCCTTCTGCCCTCCAGTTCGTGTATAATCTCGCAGGCCCTGATCTTTGGAGCGCCGGAAAGCGTTCCGGCCGGCAGCACTGCGCCTATGGCATCCAGCGCGTCCCTGTCCTCTCTGATCTCGCCCCTTACCGCAGAACCGATATGCATGACATGAGAGAAACGTTCAATGCTCATGTATTTTTCTACCTGAACAGTCCCCAGCCTGCTGACCCTGCCAATATCATTTCTCCCTAGATCTACCAGCATATTGTGTTCTGCCAGTTCTTTCTCATCTGAAAGCAGCTCCTGCTCAAGCGCCATGTCCTCCTCTTCTGAAGTTCCTCTCGGCCTGGTCCCGGCCAGCGGGAATGTCTGAAGTATGCTGTTTTCCAGCTTTACAAGCGTTTCCGGCGATGCTCCCGCGATCTCTATGCTGTCGCTGGAAAAGTAAAACATATAAGGAGACGGATTACTGGCACGGAGCGTTCTGTATATATCAAAAAGGCTTCCCTCCGCCTCTGCTTCCAGCGGATTTGACAGCACCACCTGAAAAATGTCCCCTTCCCGGATATAATGTTTTGCCTTTTCCACCATGCCGCAATATTCTGCCTCTGAAAAATAAGGGCTGCATGGATTTTTTAAATGGATGGGCTGAGGATCTGCCTTATGTCCTGTCCTCAGCAGCAGTTCCAGTGTCTTTAGCTTTTCCTCCGCCTCTTTATAGGATTTCTCGGGATTTTCAGCCCTTACTCCCGCGATCATGACAAGCTTTTGCCGGAAATTATCAAATGCGATAACCTGATCAAACAGCATCAGGTCCACATCCTGAAAATCCTGGTCTTCGCATGATATATTCAGCCCTGGTTCCATATAGCGGATATATTCATAAGAAAAAAAGCCTACAAGGCCTCCCGTAAAAGGCGGCATATTTTCCAGCCTGGGCCCCCTGTTTTCTAATAAAATCCGCCGGATCTCCTGCTGCGGGTCTCCCTTCTTTTCTACGACATACTCTCCATACCGAACCCTCAAATTCCCCTCTGCGCAAGTAATTTCTGCTGTCGGGTCATAACCCAGAAAAGTATAACGTCCCCATCGCTTGCTGTCCTCCGCACTTTCCAGCATAAAACAGTGATGGCTTGCATTTTTCAGAATACGCATGGCCTCCACTGGCGTAAGAAAATCCGAATAGATTTCCCGGCATACGGGAATTCTGCGGTACTGCCCGCTGCCTGCCAGATCAATAACTTCTTTCAGTGATGGGTACATGGATGTTTCCTCCTTTTCATTTTGGGTCCTCCGGCTCGCGCTCATTAAGCTTCGGGATCTTCGCTTCACTAAGCTCTCTCGCCTTCGGCTCGCTTGCTAAGGGGCGCGAAGGGCTTTCGCACTAAATTCGCACTTCACCTCCGGCTCGCGCTCATTAAGTGCTCAATGCCAAAACCCCGCCCTTGACAGAGTTTGATCTCTGTCAAGGGCGGGGTTCACTATTCCTATTATGCCCGCGGTGCCACCTTGATTCACAGCTTATGCTGCGCTCTCTGCAGGATACCAACATATCCCCGGCAACTTACGTATGCCTACACGTCGCAGAATACTCGAAGGTACCCTTCTTTGACTGCGCCCTCTGCGGCCCATTTGACAACCTGCTTTTCTGCCCTTTCTCAGCTCCCGGACTCTCTGTAAGCGCATATGCTGCCGTTACTTCCGCTTCATCGGTTTAACTTATTAATGTTTTATTACAGCTATTATATTCACAGCAAAACCATTTGTCAACCTCTTTTTTCCGAAAATCTTTCCACCTTATCATATTGCAGCCGCTTTTTAATTTCTCTTGTATCTATTATTTTCGGAAATAAGATCGTAGCTTTCTGCGAGCATTCTCCTGATTTCATTCTCCGGGATGGTTCCGTCCAGGATAATTGTATTCCAATGCTCTTTGTTTTGATGATATCCGGGAATTACCGCCTGGTATGCCTGCCTCCAGAAATCCCTCCACTGGGGATCAACTTTTACATTCACCCGGATCTGATTCTCCATTTCATAGGTCCAGGCAAAAGCTCTTCTGTTCTTTCTGAAACGCACCAGCTGCCAGTTATCATCATGAAACGGGGCATCCTGATATGTGTCGGGGAAAGAAAGGCAATATTTTAAAACTTCTTCTCTTGTCCGCATTTTATGTCCTTTCCATCGTATCGCCTGTTTAGGAACTTAAAAGTCTGTCTTTCCATGCCATAATCAAAATCTACCATAAGCAAAGACAGTTTTCAACATCTATTATCAACTTCAATTGTTCAAACCCCTTTGAAAATCCCCTCCTTTTTCTTCCCGAAACCACATTCATCCTGGATTGACACTGCCTTTTCTCCATGCTATAATCAAATTAATAAAATAGCATCGGATGAAGGATTTGGGAGAGCTGCCGGGTTTTGATTCTGCCGCGGCACACCGAAGGGGCTTTGCGGAAACTCTCAGGTAAACGAACCATATTCTGACGATACTCTGAAAAGTATCTGTTTATACAGATACACCGAAGAGGCAAATCTTTCAGGTTAATGACAGAGCGCATGGAACGATTGTTTTCCATGTGCTTTTTTATTTTTAATTTGAACTGCGTTTCCTATGAAATAAAACCCTTCGGGGGACCGCACTGCAGCGTAAGGGATCACGTCGCTAAAGCGACACACCGCAGGCAGGGAAGCCCGCGGGCAGGATACTTTTTCATTTCATGGAAATATCAATTGTATATGCGGCTGTCCGCAGGAGAAGAAAGGAGGTTGCAATGGAACAAAAAACGCCGCTGTATGATATCCATATTGCAGAGGGAGGAAAAATGGTGCCTTTTGCCGGGTATCTGCTGCCGGTTCAGTATGAAGCCGGCGTTGTGAAAGAGCACATGGCTGTCCGCACAGGCTGCGGGATTTTTGATGTTTCTCACATGGGGGAGGTTCTCTGTACGGGACCGGACTCCCTGAAATTTCTAAATTATTTAATGACCAATAACTTTTCAGGGATGCTGGACGGCCAGGCCAGATACAGTCCCATGTGCAATGAACAGGGAGGAGTCATAGATGATTTAATCGTATACCGCATAAAGGAGGATTGTTACTTTATTGTGGTAAATGCCTCCAACCGTACAAAGGATTTCCTATGGATGAAGAGCCGCTGCCAGGGACGGGTGGACCTGCAGGATATTTCATCTGAAACTGCGCAGATCGCCCTTCAGGGGCCGTATGCACAGGCTGTTCTGGAAAAAATCACTGGTTTCGCAGACTTGCCGTCCAGATATTACAGCGCCGTCTTTCAGGCAGAAGCCGCCGGTCTGAACTGCGTTATTTCCAGAACAGGATATACCGGGGAAAAGGGCTTTGAACTTTATTTGGCGGCAAAGGATGCATCCTCGTTGTGGAACGAGCTGACCAAGGCAGGAAAGGAATTTGGCTTGCTGCCTTGCGGCCTGGGAGCAAGGGACACGCTGCGGCTGGAAGCCGGCATGCCCTTATACGGCCATGAGATGACCGAGGAAATTACGCCTCTGGAAGCCGGGCTCGGCAACTTTGTGAAAATGGAAAAGCCTGAATTTATCGGGAAGCAGGCGCTGTTGGAAAAAGGCGTGCCGGCAAGAACCCGGGCAGGCCTGAAAGTGACGGGACGGGGTATTGTCAGGGAGAATTGCCCTGTCTT
This sequence comes from Cuneatibacter caecimuris, assembly GCF_004216775.1. Lineage (GTDB taxonomy): Bacteria > Bacillota > Clostridia > Lachnospirales > Lachnospiraceae > Cuneatibacter > Cuneatibacter caecimuris. Next base: position 163,783 of record NZ_SGXF01000005.1, on the reverse strand, counting down.
TTCAGGAGAACAGCCGGTTGGGGTCAGCACCTCCGGCACCTATCTCCCCTATCTGGGCTTTCCCGGCGCAATGGCGCTCCTGCAGAGCAGTTTTGCCATCCCGGGGACTGCTCTCACAGCGGAAGTACGAGGCCGCAGAATTCCAGTGGAAGTGGTGGGGCTTCCCTTTTACAAGGGCAATAAATAACCTTTTTTACAGCAGGTAAAAACAGCAGCTTTTAACCGAGGATATTAAAATTGTAAATACAAACACAAGGAGGCATATGTATGAACTTTCCAAAAGACTTAAAGTATTCCAAATCCCATGAATGGGTAAAGCAAGAGGGAACTCAGATTTTGGTGGGCCTGACTGACTACGCACAGGATGCGCTGGGCGATCTGGTCTTTGTTAATCTTCCCGAACCCGGTGATGCGCTGCGGGCGGGAGAAGCGCTGGGGGACGTGGAATCCGTCAAGGCTGTCTCCGATATTATTTCTCCTGTTGACGGAACCGTGGCAGAGATTAACGAAACCCTATTGGACGCCCCTGAAACCATCAATCAATCCCCCTATGAGGCCTGGCTGATCCGGGTAAAAGACATCTTCTCGGAAGAGGACCTGATGAATGCAGAAGAATATGAATCTTTCTGCGCTGCTCAGACGTAAACCCATACCAGGGGAGGTGAAACCATATGGGGAGTTATGTGCCCAATACTAAAAAAGAACAGGAAGAAATGCTGCGGGCCGCGGGATTTTCTTCCTTTGACAGGCTTTATGATGATATCCCGGCTGATGTAAGACTTAACAGGGAATTAAAACTGCCCTCAGGGCTTTCTGAAATGGAAGTGCGGAGTTCCCTGGAAGAAACCGGAAAGAAAAACCATGTATTTCCGCACATTTTCCGGGGAGCCGGGGCTTACAGGCACTATATTCCGGCTTTTGTCAAAAGCACTGTCTCTAAAGAGGCTTTTGTCACAGCTTATACGCCCTATCAGGCGGAGATCAGCCAGGGCCTGCTCCAATCCATCTTCGAGTATCAGACCATGATCTGCAGCCTGACTGGAATGGATGTATCAAATGCCTCTGTTTATGACGGAGCTGCAGCGGCAGCCGAAGCTGTGGCCATGTGCCGGGAACGAAAAAGAGACACCGTTTACGTCAGCGCTGCTGTGCAGCCTCAGGCGCTGTCCGTTATCCGCACCTACTGTGCGGGCAATGGTATCAAGCTTGTCCTTGTGCAGGAAAAAGACGGCCGTACAGATCTGGAAGCGCTGGATGCGCTGCCTGAGGAAGCTTTTGCCTGCTTCTATGTACAGCAGCCGAATTTTTACGGCTGTCTGGAGGACTGCAGCGCTATCGCCCGTATTGTCCATAATAAGGGCGGAAAGCTGATCCTGGGCTGCAATCCGATTTCTCTGGGCATCCTGAAATCCCCGGGAGATTACGGCGCGGATATTGCCGTAGGGGAAGGACAGCCTCTGGGAATGCCGCTTTCCTTCGGCGGCCCATATCTTGGATTCATGGCTGCCAGAAAGGAGCTGATGCGCAGGCTTCCCGGAAGGATCGTGGGCCAGACTGCAGATATAGACGGAAAACGGGGATTTGTCCTGACGCTGCAGGCCAGAGAACAGCACATCCGGCGGGAAAAAGCCAGTTCCAATATCTGTTCTAATCAGGCGCTCTGCGCGATGACCGCGGCCGCCTACCTTGCTGTCATGGGAGCCCGGGGCCTGGCCCGCGCTGCCGAAAGCTGCATGGCAAAGGCACATTATCTCCAGGAACAGTTGGAAAATGCAGGCTGCAGGCGGGTCCATCAGGGGCCTTATTTCCATGAATTCGTTACCGTCTGCCCGCCAGGGCTCTCTTCCCCCCAGATTCTGAAAGCCCTGGAGAAACAGGATTTCCTGGGAGGACTCCCCCTAGATGACAGCCGCATCCTGTGGTGCGCCACAGAGATGAATACCAAAACTGAAATCGATCAGTTGGTACAGATTATAAAGGAGGTGGCTGAAGCGTGAAGCTGATATTTGAACTAGGAACGGACGGACAGGGGACAGACCTTCTCCCGGAATGTGATGTTCCGAAAGCTGATCCCGGTCCTTTTGCCCGGTCTTCGGCTGTTCGTCTGCCGCAAGTTTCTGAAGTTGAACTGAGCCGCCATTATGCTGCTCTGGCCAGACGGGCGCACGGTGTATCCGACGGTTTCTATCCGTTAGGTTCCTGTACCATGAAATACAGCCCCAAAATCAATGAAGAGCTTGCTTCCATGAGAGAATTTACCGGCATCCATCCCCTGCAGCCGGAGGATTCCGTCCAGGGCTGCCTGGAAGTGCTGGCCCGCTGCGAAACCATGCTCTGTGAAATTACCGGCATGGATTCCATGTCTTTTCAGCCGGCCGCCGGCGCCCACGGGGAATTCACCGGCTTGCTCCTGATCAGGGCCTATCACAAATCCAGAGGCGATGAACAGCGCCGGAAAATCATTGTGCCCGATTCTGCTCATGGAACCAATCCCGCCAGCGCGGCAATGGCCGGCTACGAAGTGGTCAATCTCCCTTCCGGCCCGGACGGCTGTGTGGATCTGGATGCGCTGAAACAGGCGGCAGATGAAAAAACTGCCGGACTCATGCTGACCAATCCGAACACTGTGGGCCTTTTCGACCGCAATATACTGGATATTACCAAAATTATTCATGACGCCGGAGGCCTTTGCTATTACGACGGAGCCAACATGAACGCAATCATGGGGATTGCCCGGCCCGGGGATATGGGATTTGATATTGTACACCTGAACCTGCACAAGACCTTTTCCACTCCCCACGGAGGCGGCGGTCCCGGCAGCGGACCGGTGGGCTGCAAGGCCAGTTTATCCCGGTTTCTCCCAGGCTTTTTGCCAAATCCATGCGGCAGCCGCTATTCTCTGAAAAGACCTCCAAATTCCATCGGAGACGTCAAGGCCTTTTACGGAAATTTTCTTGTTGTGCTCAAAGCCTATGCTTACCTGCTGGAGCTTGGGAAAGAAGGGATCCCGGAAGCAGCAAGGAATGCTGTGCTCAATGCCAATTATATGATGTCGCTCTTAAAAGGCCATTTTCAAGCAGCATATGACCGGCCTTGTATGCATGAGTTTGTTATCACTCTGGAACAGGAGAAAAAAACATCTGGTATTTCTGCTGCGGATATTGCAAAAGCCCTGCTGGATCACGGCATTCATCCTCCTACCATGTACTTTCCGCTGATCGTGCAGGAAGCGCTGATGATTGAGCCCACAGAAACTGAGCCCAGGGAAACGCTGGAGGAAGCCGCAAAAGTCATGAACCAGATCCTGGATGAAGCACAAAAAGAACCGAGTACCATCCATTTACAGCCTCTCCATACTCCTGTCCGCAGGCTGGACGAGGTGGCTGCGGCCCGCAGACCAATCGTCTGTTACGAATATCCACAGGAGTAGGCCATGATTACGAAATTATCCACATATATTGCCCCGGACACAGATCCTTTCCTGAATCTCGCTGTGGAGGAATTTCTCACATTCCACTTTGAAGCAGGAGAATGTATCCTGTATCTGTGGCAGAACCACAGAACCGTGGTGGTGGGAAGGAACCAGAATCCATGGAAGGAATGCAATATACCCCTCCTGGAAGCCGACGGAGGCCGGCTGGCCAGAAGGCTTTCCGGAGGAGGGGCTGTCTACCATGACACCGGGAACCTGAACTTCACCTTTATCCTGTCCCGGCAGGAAGCTGATATCCTCCGGCAATTATCCGTAATTTTGAGCGCATTAGCTTCTTTAGGAATCCAAGCTGATCAGACCGGAAGGAACGATATTGTCATGGCAGGAAGGAAATGTTCCGGCAACGCCTTTTACCAGTCCGGCAATGCTTTTTTTCATCACGGTACCCTCCTGCTGAATACTGACACGGAGGAAATGTCAAAATACCTGACAGTATCTGCCGGCAAGCTGCAGTCAAAAGGGGTGGATTCGGTCCGTTCCAGGGTAGGCAACCTGATTGAGCAAGCCCCCTGGCTGACCATTCAGTCTCTGGAACGGGCTCTCATTCAGGCCTTTGAAAAAGTTTACCGGCTGCCCTCCCAACCACTGCCGCCCAACCGTCTGGAAAAAGACAAAATCGAAAAAATCAGAAAACTCCGCAGCTCCTGGCAGTGGCGTTTTGGACGTCCCCTTTCCTTTACCATGGAGCTGTCCCACCGTTTTTCCTGGGGAAGCCTGGAACTGGCTCTGCAGGCAGATTCCGGACGGATTTTGGATGCCAGGCTGTATTCCGACGCCATGGAGCAGGCCTGGTTCTCCCAGGAATGCTCTGTTTTGCACGGATGCCCCTGCCAGGGCGCTGAGATTTCACAAAGGCTGTGCAGCTGCCTGGCAGAACAAAACGTCCCAGGCCCTGTTCTGGAAGAGATCCGGATCTGGCTGAAAGAGGCGATATAGGAGGAAAATTATGGATTTGTATGATCTGATTGTAATAGGAGCCGGCCCCGGCGGATATGAGGCCGCCCTGGAAGGCGCGTCTCTGGGAATGAAAACTGCTCTGGTGGAAAAAAATGAAGTGGGGGGGACCTGCCTCAACCGGGGCTGTATTCCCACCAAGTCTCTGCTCCATGCGTCCGGCTTGTTCCGGGAAATGAAGAACGCCTGTCTCTTTGGCCTTTCGGCAGAACAGGTATCCTTTTCCCTGGAATCCATACAGCGCTATAAAGAGGAAAATGTCAGGAAGCTGCGGCTGGGGATTGAACAGAGGCTGGGCAAACAAAAAATTACGCTGTTCCGCGGAACCGCCGCCGTCACCGGCCCGCATGAAGTCAAAATTTCCGGTAAGGAAGAACAGGTCATTGAAGGCCGCCTAATCCTGGCAGCCCCCGGTTCCGTCCCTTCTGTTCCGCCTGTTCCCGGCGGGGACAGCCCTCTTGTAATGACCAGCGATGAATTGCTGTCTTACCAGGGCCCAGTTTTTTCCCGGCTGCTGATCATCGGCGGCGGAGTGATTGGCATGGAATTTGCTTCTGTCTTCCAGGCGCTGGGCAGCCAGGTAGTTGTGCTGGAAGCAATGGACCGGATTCTGGCAAATTTTGATAAAGAACTCAGCCAGAGCCTGAAAATGCTGATGAAAAAGCGAGGTGCAGAAATCCACACCGCCGCGCAGGTAATTTCCCTGCAAGAGGCTCCGGGAAATAAGGTCTTATGCCATTACAAAGAAAAAGAGCATACCCTCTGCCTGGAAGCTGACGGGGTTCTGTTTGCAACAGGGCGCAAACCCTGTATCAGCGGGCTTTTCTCTCCAGGCTGCCGGCCTGCAATGGACCGGGAATGCCTTCTGACTGATGAAAATTTCCGAACCAGCATCCCTTCCATATATGCGGTAGGCGACGCCACAGGAAAAATTCAGCTTGCTCATGCGGCTGCGGCTCAAGGGATCTGCGCTGTCCGCCATATGGCGGGAAAAGCACCCGCAATCCGCCTGGATATCGTCCCGTCCTGCGTCTACACCGATCCGGAAATTGCTTCCGTCGGAATGACGCTGGAAAAAGCCATTGCTGCAGGCATTGACGCGCAGAGCCGGAAATATCCCATGTCTGCCAATGGAAAATCTGTCCTCACCCTTCAGGAGCGGGGTTTTGTAAAAGTTGTTTATGACCGGGAAAGCCATAAAGTGCTGGGCGCTCAGCTGATGTGCGCCAGAGCGTCAGATCTCATCAGCGAATTTACTTCCGCCGTGGCCCATGGGTTTACCGTGGAACAGATGGCAGAGGTGATCCGTCCTCATCCCAGTTTCAGTGAGGGGATTTCAGAAGCTGTAAATTTATGTTTATAGCGCTGATATCTTCATAATTGCTGCTCCGGCCATATCTGGATGAAAAATAGTTAACCAGAAGGATAGGCAAAATGGACGTGAAAGACAAGATGGCCTTTTTTCAGGAATTGATTAACTGCAATTATAAAATATATTTTTGGAACTATACGCCGGAGATGACGCTGATTGAGACAAACTGCCCTGCTGCCCTTATAGCAGGCAATGCCGTTTCTTTGCTGAATTTTTCTGGTTCACTGAAAAAATATATACAGGATGGCGGACGGTATCCTTTTATTTTGGAAACTGCTCTGAATATGCTCTATATCGCCGGTTTTCTATACCAGGATCGGCAGCTGGAACAGATCTGCCTGCTGGGGCCTGCATTTACGGGGCGGAATTCTCATCTGTTGTTTAAAAAGGAACTGGATCAGCGCGATCTTTCTGCTAAACTGCGCTCTGCTATTTTCCGGCAGATTGGGGAGGTCCCCATCATACCGTCTGCCCAGCTGTTTCAGTATGCTGTAATGTTCCACTACTGTCTTACCGGGGAAAAAATCACTTCTAACGAGATCCAGTTTCCTTCCGGGGAGTCATCCACTGCTTTTGATGAAATCCAGCTGGTCTCTGAAGAACACTATGGAATCTGGCTGGCGGAGCAGGCCCTGCTGCAGATGTTCCGGGAGGGAAATCCAGATTATAAAAGAGCGCTGGAGCGTACCAGCTTCCTGAACGGCGGAATACGTTTTGACACCGGTGATTCACTCCGCCAGCAAAAGAACAGTGTGATCATCCTCCTGGCCCTCTGTTCCCGGGCTGCAATGGCAGGCGGTCTGAATCCTTCTATTGCTTATTCACTGAATGATTATTATGTACAGATGCTTGAAGACTGCAAAACTATTTCAGCGCTCAGCAGTCTGACCAGGACTATGATGGATGATTTTATCCAAAGAGTCCGGGATTCCAAAAAAGAAAGTTCTTTATCCAGACAGATAAAATGTATCCGCGATTATATCTCCATGCATCCGGCAGAAAAATTCTCCATATCGGAGCTGGCTGGCCGCACTGGATACACAGAATATTATTTTTCCCATAAATTCAAGAAAGAAACTGGGGTAAGCGTAGCGGACTACATCCGGAATGTTAAAATCAGGCAGGCAAAGCTGCTGCTATCCGGCACACAGATGAGTATCCGCGAGATCAGCAATGAACTGGGATTCAGTTCCAGCAGCTATTTCTCTTCTACCTTCCAGAAGCTCTCCGGCCTTTCTCCCAGTGAATACCGAATGAAAAATTCAAAGCTGTGAGCCTGCGAAGAAGCTTTTCCATTTAGCAGCTTTTTTTCGTAAATAAAACAGCCGGCCTCTGAATATGCTTCAGCCGGCCGGCCTCCTGTGATCGCTGCTGCTATCTATTTATCTTCCGGTAAACGTTTGAACACCATGTCATATCCGTCATTGCCAAAATTCAGGCTGCGGTTCACGCGGCTGATTGTCGCTGTAGACGCCCCTGTCTTTTCTGCAATTTCCAAATAAGTCTTTTTCTGGCGCAGCATTTTTGCCACTTCAAATCTCTGGGACAGAGACAAAAGCTCATTTACAGTACATATGTCCTCGAAAAAGGCATAACATTCATCCTGGTTCTCCAGCGTAAGAACAGCGTCAAACAGCATGTCCACCGCAGGCGTCTTAATTTTTTTGTTCATTTCCTTCCTCCCTGTCGCACGGCTGCTTCTTTCGTCCGCCGCACTACCATTCTCCGCAGATAGTTTATCATATTAAAGTTGCGAAGTAAAGAGATTTTTACTGTTTCCGATAAAGAAACTTCTCAAATTTTTCGGGATTTCCATTGACCACCAGTTCTTCCGGAAAACCAATCTCTTCAAACACACCCGATGCATTCTCATGAGCGCCCACTGCTGTCCTGAAATGGGCGTCGCTGTCCACCACCACCGGAACCTGATAGCGCATGCAGTAATCCAGCATTATCTTATAATTATCTCTGGCGCCCATGCGGTAACTGCCGGGATTCATGGAGCTGTTGTTCACCTCCAGCAGCACGCCCTTTTCCTTTGCCGCCTGTACAAGGGCCAGGTAGTCCAGCGGAAAACGGCTGTCGTCAGGATGGCCGATGATATTGACAAAAGGGTTGTCCATGGCCCTCACCGCAGCTTCCGTATTTTCCTCTCTGCTTCCATATTTCAGGCAGGGGCGGTGCATGCTGGCTATACACAGATCAATGCGTTTGAGGGTGGGGACCGGGAGGTCCACGGTTCCTTTATAATCTATAATATTCAGCTCCGCCCCCAGCAGCAGGCGCACGCCGAATTTCTCCTGATAATATTCCCTGCTCACCGCTTTCAGGTTCTGGAAATAAAATTCCTTGCAGCTGCCCGGCATCAGGGGAGCATGTTCTGTTATCCCCAAAACCGCAAGTTTTTTTTCCGCAGCCGCCTCAACCATCTCTGTCATTGTACTGTAAGCATGGCCGCTGGCCAGCGTATGGGTGTGCGCGTCTAATAAATATTCCATCTATAATTCCTCCATAAAACCGGCTGTTATACCTCTTCCTTTACTCAGACAGTATAGCACGGCAAAAGAAAAAAAGAAACCTGAACTTCCTGTCTGATATTTAAAATCAGTGAAAAATATAGTATAATACATTTATACATTATGCGCACCCGGCTGATGTAAAATTACAAAAAGGAGAAAAATAATGATATCTGCAAAAAAAATTTCCGCCGCAGTCTGTATCACCGCTCTGTCTCTCCTGACGGGCTGCTCCTCTCAGGCAAAAACCTCGGATACCGTTCTCTGGATGAACGGAACCTACGCAGTCCTGACAGAGCTGAACAATGGAGATTACACTTTATTGGGAGGCATGAAGAATAGTAGTTTAAATCAAAAAGTAGAAATCAAATCTCTGGAGGATTGGTGGGAAGTGACGGACCGGGAAAGCGCGGAGGAAACACTGGACTGGCTTCTCACCGAAGGCCACCGCACTGATTTTGCTTCCCTGATGCAGTCGCTGGAAGAGCAGGGAGCTTCTGAACTGACTGAGGATGAGCTTGTTTCCGCCCTTTCAGAAGCTGCGGAAGATGAGGAACAAGGGAAATATTTGGCAAAATCATATGCCGATTATCTGGAATATGGAGAAACGGCTATCGACGGCTGGGATTACTGCAGGGCTATGTCCCTTTTGGGCAGCTATTATATCGCCGGATATTACACGGAACAGGAAGCCTTGGACCAGTCCATGGAAATTGCGAAAATCATCCAGAGCAGCTTTACCTCCTGGGATGAACTGATGGACAGCTACTTTCGCGGTTATGAATATTGGTCCAGCGAAAGCAGCCAGGAACGAAGAACAATATATGAGGATATTAAGGGTAAGGAAAACAGCCCCTATCAGCTGGACTGGAACCTTTCTCTGGAGAAAACCTGGTGATTCTTTACTGTTTTAAAGTTGCTCAAACCTGCGGCTCATTCCTGCCCGGCATTTTTACCAGCAGGATAAGAGCTGTCATCAGCGCTGCAAGGAAAACCATGATAATGATTGACCAATTAATTATGATAAATAGCTTATCTGGCGTAGCGTTCTCCAAAAGAGCGCATGACATTTCCCTGCTGCTGTGGTAAACTGTTGGTATCTCAACAAAAAGGCGGTGAGGCTATGTCAAAAAAGGGCTATTCCAAGGAAGAACGGGAGCAGGTGGGGCGGGATTTGCTGGAGGTGGGGCTGGAAATGCTGTCCCAGCGGGGGCTGAAAGGTACCACCCTCCAGGACATCCTACAAGCTGTTGGCATCTCCAAGCCGTTCTTTTACGGAAACTATTATACCTCCCTGGCCGAGCTGGTGATCCACATCATCAACTACGAGATCACGCTTTTGCTCCGGGAAGTACAGCAAAGCGCGAAAAACCATGATATGAGCTTGGAAGAAATGATTTATCACTTTTTGGATATGGTCACACATAGCCGCCAGCACCATTTCTTTGTGATGACCCAAGAGGAGGAGATGTGGGTATATAAGCATTTAAACCCGGAGGAGATTGAAACTTATCAGCAGGGGCAGGCGCAGTTTTATGAACAGGTGCTGGCTCTCTGGCAGATCCCTCAGGAAAAATGCACCCCTAAGGAGTTGGGCAATCTGATCCTCTCCGTCATCCTGATTTACAACTCGGCGGCCCGGTCTCTCCCGTTCTTCTTCCCGGAGGAATTGGAGCGGACGGCCCAGGCCCAGGCAACCGCCCTTTCCCGGTATCTGGCCTCACTGGCCGACACCGACAAATAACAGCACGCGGCGCATCGTCCAAACGGTGCGCCGTTTTTCTATGTGCGGGGGCTTGCTTTTTTTCAAGTGTTCAGGTATAATCCAATTAAATACTATCGCAATTGTAATCGTAATTAAGATACTTGCGGTCACACTGGTCACAAGCGGCTGAGAAGTTAGCGGGTGTTGGTGTGAAGTATATTTGTGTCTTTGATCCAAAGGCATAAAATCATTCTAAAATATTAGCATGGGAGGATTTTTAGCATGGGACTGTTTGGAAATCTGTTTAAGGGGCCTCAAGTAGATATGGCAAAAAGTGATGCCAACCGTAAAAAAATGCGTGTTCTGTTCAACCAGGTGGTAGAAAACGGCGGCGACTACAAAATCCTATTTGGCTACACGGAAGACGTTAGCCGTTTCAATTATGGTATTGTCCACGGCAGCAAAACTAAGATCGGCAATCTGATCGTAGGCTGGAACGAGGCCAGTCAGACCATTGTTGTAATTCCTACTGTTCCCGATCTGTCGGGCTGCGGTGACGCCACTTTCTATCGACAGAGCGACATTTTGAAGGCATATCAGAACAAGTTCCCCACGGACGAATTTATTATTTACCCGGACAGGAAGGGTTATATCGGGATTGGTGTCTGTGAATGGCTGGAGGACGAGAAACTGTATGTCTATGTTTCCCAAGATGAGGAGGTAAAGGCGTTCACCGATTTCTTCTTGAAGCAGTTCCAGAAGAAATAAGGGGGGTGCTTTCATGTCATGGGGACAAATTGGAGCTGTGCTGGCCGTGCTGGTGATCGTATTCGTCGCCGGAAACCTGTGGTTTCATTTTGTGGAAGCAATATTTTGCCAACTAAAAAAATGGTGTTTCAAAAATAAAAAGCCGACCGCGTGGCACACCCTGCCGCCGGAACAAGAATTGGAGGGAAATGAGGATGGTTGATCTAGATGAAATTAGAAAACGTGCACAGGCAGCAACGGAGAAAGCGGCCGAGTCGCTTCAAAAGTCAATAGAGGAAAGTAATAAGCATATTGAGCAGATGCGGAAAAAATTAAACGTTTCCACAGAGCCTGACGACGCTGCACAGGGTGGAACCGCTCAATCCGCCGCTGACGCACAGCAGCAGGTCGAGCTATTAGGGAAAATGTTTAGCCCGGAAATGATCCAGCAAACGGTAGACCAGAAAGTTGCTGAGGCTGCCGCTCTCGGGGTTGACGGCCTTATGAGGCAGATGTTTGGTGAAGATATGGGGATTATTTCTGCCGCCTTGGAAACGCTGGACATGGAGGACGAAGAGGATGCGTCTGAGGAACGGGAACTTGATCTCGCATTGGAACAGGAACTCTATGCCCTTTTGGATCAAAAGATGGCGCAGCTCGAGGCTCTCCCGGAAACTGAACCTGTCACATACCCTAAAAATCCCCCTCAATGGAGACATTTTGGTATCTTACTTTCGGGTATGATTTCCAAGCTAAATAACCATGATTTGGACGGCATGGACGTGGAGCTGCATACCCCGGTTATGGAACAGCAGATTGTTTCCTTGGTGCGGCGTTCCTGGGGGATCAATGGCCGCAGTGAATTATTGGACACCATTCGGTATTTAAGCCAAGAGGGCTATGAGCTTCGGTATCAAATCTATTGTGACGCAGACACCGTAGAGCAAGTGCTTGATGAATCCATGGACAAGGAAGATCGGGAGTCTGCTTGCCGTGGATGGCGGTTTGCACAGCATTATAAAGCGCGTTATGTCCCCCGCTTTATGACCGGCTGGGATGTCGGACGGGCAGCTATGCTGACCCGCTGGGGTTATTTTCTCGGCTGGATCACCGAAGGCGAAGCGGAGGGGGTTTTATGGGAACTTTCTCAGCGTGCGGTGGAAAGTCTGCATAGCTGGCGTGAATTTTCAAGCTCTTACTTGTTCGGCGGCCTGATGTGGAAGTTGCTTTGCGGTGACAGCGCGGCTGAAAGCTATCTTGGTTATCTGACGGATGCCGCCATTGACTTGCTTACCGGAAAGGCGGAAGATAACGAGGGACAATGGAAAGAGTGTCCTTGGCCTGGGGCGCGGAAAATTGGATTTCAAGGATGAAATTCAATTGTTTCTGACTTCAGTGGCGCTGTTTCTGCTGGGGCGATCTTCGGTTGGAAATGGGTCTGCGATCTTCAGGGTAAAAATACGTGGGGCTTTCGTGCCTCCGTCTATCGGCATTTTGGCGAGAAGGGATATCGCATCCTGCAAGGCTCGGCGGAATTGTTATCATCCTGTGCAGCGTGGTGCTATGGGTACTCATGTAAAATCAATTTTGGAAAAGGAGATTAATTATGGGATTGTTTGGATTTGACCCGGTAAAAGAGGCAGGCGGCTGGGAAGCCGCTATGACCGAGGAAGAGATTGCCGAGATGGAAAAAAAAGGCTACGATATATCTTCTGCCCGTGGCAAGCAGGCGGAAATCGCCGCACAGGAGGAGACCAACGAGGCCGCCTTTGCGGAACAGCGCCAAGCCACCGCCTTACCCACGGATTTAAACAAGCTAACGCCTTACCGCTCTACGCCCCGCAGTACGGAAAGCGGCTTTTTCCGTGACGTGGCCGGAAAAGCGCCCCTGTTTGGCAAAGACAAATGGCGTAATAAATTCGCCAATGCCCCCTTGATCTACGGCGCGGTGGTACAGGCCAACAGTGATCTATGGCTCCCCGGTACAGAGGAGTACCTTCCGGCTGTTTTTGTGTTCGCCCTGGACAGCGCCCATATTTATGATGTTGAGTGGCTGACGGCCACGGCTGAGGCCATCAGCGAAATGAAGGTGAGTGACGCCGTTCCCGCCGACTGCCGGGAGTTCATCCACATCCTGCGGGACGATCAGAGCGAGTTCTGCTTCCCGCTGGGAGCCTCTCTGGCTGGTAGCGCGGACGCATGGTGCGTCACCTTTAAATTTGACAAGCAGGCGATTCTGCCCGGAAATCGGCTGCCGGAGGATGGGATCGTGCCGTTCCTGCTGGAGGCCCAGCCGGAAAAGCAGATGCCCATTCAACTCTCCCCGATTCCCGGCAAATATTATTCGGCGTAATATTTTACAGAGCGCTTCGGGCAACTGTGGCCTGAAGCTGACAAAACAGTACGATAGCCCCAAAGGCGTCGTGCTGTTTTTTGATTGGCTGCTTATGGCAGCCAAAATGGAAGCCAAGGGCAGGTGGAACGGCTATCACATCCCATGCTATTATTTAGCCGGAAAAGGAAACGTGCCAAAAGAAACTTAACGAAAAAATACAGCGGTAACGGAAAAAACCGGGCTTGCCTTGATAAAAACTTATGTTAAAAAAACCCAGGTGTCTTTTTTCACATGATAATATGTTATTTTACTATCATATTTATTGTAATTTATTTCATGGAATAGGAAATAAAAAGATGATATAATTTAAATGAATATACAAATTAGTATTTTATCTCTAAATTTTTCCACAGCAAAGCATTCGCTTTAGGAGGGGCTTTATGAAATTAAAAGAAGTCAAGTGGCGCGAGGAGGCACTGGATCCATCGGCGCTGAAGCAGCAGATGACAGACCGGGCATTCTGGGATCATCTGCCAAAGCAGATGCGTCAGCATCTCATTCAGGCAGGCGAAGAATGCCTGCGTTTCGCCTATCCGCCCATACGGGCTACAGATTTTATGGAAATCGTCCGCACCGGAAACCGCCAGATTTTTGAAACGCCGTATTTTAGCCGAAGGGTTGCGCTGGAAAAGTTGGTTTTTGCTGAATGCGCGGAACACGAGGGGCGTTTTCTTAACGACATCATAAACGGAATTTACTGCATCTGTGAAGAGACCTGCTGGCATCTTTCCGCCCACAATTTCCGCGTCCGGGACAGTCAGCCCGGCGTCCTTCCTGATCCGGCATCTCCTATCATCGACCTGTTCGCGGCTGAAACCGGCGCTCTGCTGGCAATGACAGGGACGTTGCTGAAAGAACAGCTGAATGAAATCAGCCCTCTGATTTTAAATAATATCACCTGTCAGCTTCGCCGCCGCATCATTCAGCCTTATTTGCAGGAATATTTTTACTGGATGGGGGACGGCAAGTGCCTGATCAACAACTGGACTCCCTGGTGCACTGCCAACATGCTTCTGACCTTGTTTTTTGCAGAGGACGTCTCTCGGGAGGAACAGGAAGCAGGCATACATAAGGCTTTGCAGAGCCTGGATTATTTTCTGGATGTATACGGCGAAGACGGAGGATGCAATGAGGGATCCAGTTATTATTCCCATGCTGCCGGAAAGTTGTTTCAAGATCTCTGGATTCTGAACGCAGTGACAGGAAATGCTTTTGCCGCAGCATGGAAGGATTCCAAAATAAGAAATATGGCGGCATACATTTATCATGCCCATATCAGCGATTGCTGGTATGTAAACTTTGCAGACGGAGACGCCCGTCCCGGCAGGCGGGGCGCGACAGAGTATTTGTTTGCGAAAATGACTGAACAGCCTGATATGATGGCCTTCGCGGCTCTGGATTTTCAGAAAAGCGTATCCGAAAGGGGTCTGGACCTGACCGGAGGGATTTACAACAATCATCTGAACAACCCCCTGAAGGTCTTTCTCGGAATCGCTTATTATGAGGAAATGATGAATTTCCGCGGGGAAGCGCCGGCGCCGGCGGATGTATACTATGAGATTGCGGGACAATGGATCGCCAGGGACAGCCGTTTCACAATAGCCGTGAAATCCGGCTGCAATGCGGACAGCCACAACCACAATGATGTGGGGCATTTTATTGTTTTCCGGGACGGCAGGCCGATGTTCATTGACGCGGGCGTCCAGACATACACGCTGAAAACCTTTACTGACAGGCGCTATGAAATCTGGACCATGCAGTCCCGGTATCATAATCTGCCTACTTTTGGCCCGGATGAAAGCTTCGGTGCTTCTGGAGATATCGGCATGTCTCCCTCCGGCCTGCAGCAGCAGGCCGGGGCAGTATACCGGGCGGAAGATGTTAGGGCCTCTCTGAATCCGGAAACCGCCTCAATCTCCATGGAACTGGCCGCAGCCTACAATGATCCCCGGGTCAGCTCTTACCGCAGGTCAGTGGTCCTGGAAAAAGGCAGGCAGCTGACCATTACCGACCGGTATCAGGGAAGCGCACAGCCTGCCGTCCTCACTCTGATGACCTGGGAAAAACCTGTCTGGGATGGCCGCAGGCTCACTGTTGGCAGCGCGGGTTCCTGTCTGATCTCAGGAGCAGAGGATCTCCGGACAGAGCGTATTTCCATTGAGGATTCCAGAATGAGCAAAACCTGGGGGAACGCGATTTACCGCACCCTGGTGACTATAACAGGCGAGGAAATCTCCCTGGTCATTCCTGAATAGCCTGATCTAAAGTTTTCAAACCGAGATTGCATGGTCTGCCGGAAGGTCCGCTCCATTCCAGATCTTTTTAGCAGTCCAGTCAGTTTCCGGACTGTTCCAGAAAGGGTCTTCAGGATTCAGGCCCAGAGGAAGGAATACGGCGCTGCAGAGGTAAAGGCTGCCGCGGTTGATATAGGTTTCCGCAAGGCCAGGCTGGCAGCCAAACACGCCGGGAAGGAGCCATCCTTTCCCATCAAACATATTATCTGCGCTCATGATGCGGCAGATCACCGCAGTCAGCGCACAGCGCACCTGGGCCGGCGTCACTTCAGGTTCCAGAAAATGCTGAAGCGCAGCCTGTGACAACAGCTGAAAGGCTCCAAAACGGTAGCAGATGGAACGTCCGATAATCGGATAGGTTCCGTCTGCTCCGATCAGCCTTTCCAAAATAGAAGAATACCTGGCTGCCCTGGCCGCTACCGCAGGCTGAAGCTGCGCAAGCTCTTCTGACAGAGGCGCAAACGTATTCAGCACATCCACATACATAGGCTGTATGACAAAGCTGTTATAATAGTCCCAATGAAACGCAGCGCCGTCCCCATAGAGCCCGTCTCCCTGATACCAGTCCATAAAAGCCCTGGCCGCATAAGATACCCGAAGCATGTCGTAATCCTGTGCGCCCAGCCGAAACAGCGCTGCCTCCACCATGGCTGAAAAGAAAATCCAGTTGCTGGGTCCTGGCGTGATCTTTCTGGAAGAACGAAGCGCGCGGACCAGATTGTCTTTTACTCTTTGGTCCAAGCCGCCGATTAAGGTTTTAGGCGCGCGGACCAGCGCGTGGGATAAAAACGCAGCGTCAACCAGAGGCTGGCCCCCATGGTCAAAAACCATAAAATCAGGTGACTGAGGATCTGTGGCAGCGTCCAGCGCTTTCAGAGCCATGCCTGCAAATTCATGCTGCAGCTCTTTTTCTTCCCCCTCAAGGCCTTCCGCCTCCAGCCATGGCGCTATGCCGCACAATGTTCTCCCAAAAGCCTCCAGCATAGCAAATTCTGATCTCTCTGCATGAAAGTCCAATGGAAGCGTGCTGTGCAGCTTTCTCCGGCTCAGATTGTCCAATACCGGGCGGGCTATTCTTGTCATTGCATCCACCCATACTTTCCTCTGTTCTTTTCCTGTCATAGTTTCCTCCTTTTGCAAAATGTTTCTTGTATTTTTCTGTATTGTATCATATAATATCAGACAGTTCCAAGCGTATATTGGCACAAAACACGCGGATCTTGCTATAACTTTATACAAAATGAGTCGGAGATTTTATGGATGCAAAGCGCGCCGCCGTGTTGCGGCACAGTAATTATTTTGAAGAAATGCAGGCAGTTGTGTCTGTCGGCCACAGCAATATGGCAGAGCCTGCCACAAGAACCAGAGATTATCATTTTCATAATAATTATGAAATTATATTGTTTCTGCAAGGGAATGCAGAAGCCTATGTAGAGCAGAGCCGCTATCCGCTGGAGAGAGGAAGCCTTTTTGTGGTCAACAGCCGTGAAATCCACAAAATCCATACATTGGACGGAAGCTCTTATGAACGCATTGTGATTCATTTTCCTCCGGTACTGATACAAGAGATGAATACCAGGCGGACTGATCTGCTGTCCTGTTTTCACAGCCATTCGCCTGGTTCAGGAAATGCCGTCCTTCTGTCCGGAGATCAAATAGATATTTTCCTGACACTGGCAGGGAAATTATCCGCTGCTCTGACAGATAAGAACTATGGCCAGGATCTCCTGGTCAACGCATACCTGGCTGAGATCCTGATCATGATCCATCGTATTTTTGAACAGACCGGCGCGCTTCAGGCGCTTCCCATCGGAACCGTTGTATCAAAAATCATGGAATATGTGGATGAACACCTGGGTGAAAAAATCAGCCTGGACCGCGTGGCAAAGGATTTTTCCCTCAGCAAATACTATCTCGGCCACCTGTTCCGAACCCAAACCGGCGGGTCTCTGTATCACTATATTCTGTTAAAAAAAATTGCTGCTGCCCGGCAGATTCTTTCGGATGGGGGATCTGTAGAAGAAGCCGCCGAGCAGACAGGTTTTATGGATTATAATAATTTTATACGCACCTTCAAGCGCTATACCGGCGTCACCCCCGGCAGGTTCAGAAAATTGCCCAGGCAATGACAGAAATAAAGAGGGAATCCGCGAAAAGGCGGCAGATAAAACGGAGATGGTTCCATGCCTTACGGCTGTAGCCACCTCCGTTTTATCTGCCGCATCTTTACCTGAGGGGATTTACGGGCCCGGTTGAAATGGTGCTGTCTTTATACTACCATTCTTTTTTAATTGCCTCTTCTCTAATCCCAAATTTCCTGCACAATTCTTTTAATTCCTCATCTTTTCTAATACAGGCTACCTGTTCCGTCTCGCCGGTTTGTTTATTTCGGAACCCCAGAGTCTTTTCCCCTGTGCAGATGCTTATCATCAGTACCGGCGTCTGAATAGCAGGATCATATTTCAGCTGGTCCTTTCTCCTCCGGCCAAACATAGTCACTCCTTTTTTTCTGCCGCGAAAGCCTCGTAAGGGCGAAGAGTTACTGATTCATTCAATTCGGGAGCGTCATAATTGGAAATCAGGCAGTCCCCTCCCCGGAATTCCTCCGGAACCTCGTACCGGACTTCATGATCTGTAAAATTACACACGGTCAAAAGTTTCTCGTCTCCCAGCGTCCTGGTATAAGCGTATATTTCTTCTGATTCAGGCAGCAGCAGATCATAGCTTCCATATACCACAATCTCACGCTCTTTACGCAGGCGGATCAGCTTTTGATAGTAATGGAACACAGAATCAGGGCGGTTCATCTGTTCTTCCGCATTGATCTCTTTATAGTTAGGATTCACCATAATCCATGGCGTCCCTGCCGTGAACCCGGCCTGGCTGCCGCTGTTCCACTGAAAAGGCGTCCGCGCATTATCCCTGCTCTTGCGGCGCAGGTACTTCAGCATCTGTTCCTCAGTAAATACCCCCTGCCCCACCAGCTCATGATAGGCGTTAACGCTGTCCAGATCCCGGAAGTCGTCAATGGATGAAAATGGCACATTGGTCATCCCCAGCTCCTGTCCCTGATAAATATACGGCGTGCCCTGCATCAGATGCAGGCAGGTAGCCAGCATCTTGGCGGATGCCTCCCGGTATTCTCCGTCATTCCCATATCTGGATACAGAGCGCGGCTGATCGTGGTTCTCCCAGAACAGGCTGTTCCAGGCAATTCCCTCCAGGCCCTTCTGCCAGCGGGTCAGCACTTCTTTCATCTCAGAGAGGCGCATTTTCTTATCAGTCCATTTATTGCCGGCCTCTGCATCCACATCCATATGCTCAAACTGAAATACCATATTCAGCTCTGTTCCCTCAGCATTGGCGTACTTCTTCGCTTCTTCCAAAGTCACTCCGGAGCATTCCCCCACAGTCAGGGTGTCCGCATTATTCAGGACTTCCCGGCGCATTTCCTGCAGGTATTCATGAACGTGCGGCCCGTTGGCAGGCATATTGAAACTGGCGTAACCATTCAGTTCTGCCGGTCCGTCCGGAAGGTCCGGCTCCTTGGAAATCAGGCTGATCACATCCATCCGGAACCCGTCCACGCCCTTTTTCAGCCACCAATTCATCATGTCAAACACTTCCCGGCGCACTCTGGGATTGTCCCAGTTCAGATCCGGCTGCTTCTTGGAAAACAGATGCAAGAAATACATCTGGGTCTGCTCATCCCATTGCCAGGCAGGTCCGGAAAAACAGGAACCCCAGTTATTCGGTTCTTTTCCGTCTCTGGCCGGACGCCAGATATAATAGTCCCTGTATGGATTGTCTGTGGATTTTCTGCTTTCCACGAACCAGGGATGCTCATCGGAAGTATGATTCACCACCAGATCCATCAAAATCTTGATTCCGCGGTCATGAGCCGCGGCAAGCATCCTGTCAAAATCTTCCATGGTTCCGAATTCTTTCATAATCGCCTGATAATCGCTGATATCATACCCATTGTCATCGTTGGGCGACTGGTAAACCGGGGACAGCCAAATTACATCAATTCCCAGTTCTTTTAAATAGTCCAGCTTTTCCGTAATCCCGTTCAGGTCTCCCACTCCGTCCCCGTTGCTGTCCTTAAAACTCCTGGGATAGATCTGATAAACCACGCTCTCTTTCCACCAGGCCTTATCCTTTATGCACATAAAATTACCCTCCTGCTTTTCTGTATTTTATCCATTATAGGGCAGCCGGCCCAAAACTGTCAACGCACAATTTTATACAGCCGGTGTACTATTTCCCTTTCCTCGCCCGGCATTACAGCTCCGACATCTTCTGATGTTCCTGTACCAGCTCCGCAAAAAGCTGCCCGCCCGTCCAGGTCTGGTTGGATGCTGTGAGCACTGCTTTATAAGGAATCCTCAGCCCGTTCCTGCGCAGGGCAAGAAGCACTTCATCCAGCCGCGCCCCCGTCAGGCCTGCCATCACCAGCATAGGCGCAGTCACCCCGGCCTCTTCTTCCGCAGATACCTTCCCTTCTTTCAGAATTCCCGCCAAAGCGCCCACCGGCATGCCATACTCTTCCGGCGGCACTTCTCTCAAACGCACCCGCAGGGGCAGCAGCGCCCGGATCAGCTTCTGTTTCTCTTCACTGTCAAAATGATAGTATAAAATCGCCTCTCTCATTTCTGTTCTCACTTTCCACTTAATTCACTGGCCTAAAATTATCAGGCTTCCTGATTTCTTCCAATACCCTTCTGATTTCTTCCAACTCAAAGGGCTTATTCAGATGTCCATTCATCCCATATGTCAGGCTGCGCTTCATATCTTCTGCAAAAGCATTTGCAGTCATGGCAAAAATCAAAACCTGAGAGGAATCTTTTCTCGTAAGGGCTCTGATCTTCTCAGTAGCCTGATATCCGCTCATTTCCGGCATCTGCACATCCATGAGGATCAGGTCAAACCAGCCCTCCGGCGAGCTTTCAAACGCTTCTACAGCCAGGCGCCCATTGTCCACAATCTGCAGCTCTGCCCCTGTAGGTTTCAGAAGCTCCTGCATAATTTCCTGATTCAGCTCATTATCCTCAGCAATCATGATATGGTGTCCTTCCAGCCTGCAGGTGGACAGGTCAGTATAGTTCCCGCCTGCAGACATGCTGTCTTTCCTGTCTTCTTTCAGATTATCCTTTACTCTGCCCAGGGGGATTTCACATACAAAGACACTTCCCATTCCCTGTGTGCTGGAAACTGTGATGTGACCGCCCATCATTTCCACAAAATGTCTTGATATGGCCAGGCCCAGGCCTGTTCCTCCATACTGGTAAGAAATATCCACGTTTTCCTGTTCAAATTCCAAAAATATTTTGTCCAGGTTTTCTGATGCAATACCTCTCCCTGTGTCCTCTACCTCAAACCGCAGAACCTGCTCCCTCTGAGATTCTCCTGCAAGAGAAATGCGAAAAATTATCTTTCCCCCTTCAGGGGTAAATTTCAGAGCATTGGACAGCAGATTCATCATCACCTGCTTCAGCCTGAGGGCATCTCCCCGCAGCACCTGATCAATATCATTTGAGATTTCTGTCATAAATCTGATTTTGTGTTCCAGCGCCTGTCCTTCTGTAATTGTACGCACGGACTCCACAAATGTATCAAAGTAAAATGGCTCCGCCTTCAATTCAATTTTTCCGCTCTCGATTTTGGACATGTCCAGCACATCATTAATCAGGGCCAGAAGATGCCTGGAAGACAGGCTGATCTTTCGCAGGCAATCCGCTGTTTTCTCCGGGTCTTCTGCATTTTGCTGCGCCACCATGGTCATGCCGATCACTCCGTTCAAAGGCGTCCGCATTTCATGAGACATCCTTGAAAGGAATTCTCCCTTGGCCCGGCCGGCTTCTTCCGCCCGGTTCAGCGCGGCTTCCAGCGCCTCTTTTGACTGCAGTGTCTCCGTTTCATCCGCCAAAACGATGATATAGCAGTCATTCTGGTCCTGGTCCAGATGATAGGCCTGCAGTTCCAGCACCATAGCACGCCCGTTCCCGGGATTTATATAGTGCAGTATTATGCTCCAGTAACTCCGCTCCCTGTTTCGGAAAAGTGATTCCAGTTTTTCCCGTTCACCGGCCGGCAGCTGCTTATAAAATTCTTCCATCCCGGAGAAGAGCAGCTCTGAACCAATTCCTATTATACGCTCACTGTTTTCTGAAATAAAATTTTTACGTCCCCTATGCAAATCATAAATCATGAAAACGTAATCTATAGTTTTTGCCAGCTGATCAAACAGATAATTTTTACTGATAATCTCTTCGTTCTGCCTGCGCATCAGTATCCGGTAAACCATCAGCACTGCCAGAACAGCCAGAACAGAGATCCCCGAAAGCCACAGCATTACTGCCCGGATCGACGATGCCTTATCATAATATATATCAAAGCTTTTTTCCCCGACAGCAATAATCCTGTCCAGCCGGTCTTCCAGCTGCGTATAGCGCCACAGCAGCCTGGACCGGCAGTATTCAGTTATTTCATCCGTGCTGGGGGAACCGTTTTCCACAAAATCCAGAAAATCTTCCTGCACCGTCTCAAGCCTGTTTAAATGCTGTCCCACAATCTGTATATCAGCTTTCTTACCCAGGTACTGGCCTTCAATTACACTCAGCTCATTCCTCGCATATTGCATATCCTCCGCCAGCTTTTCCCGCACCACTTCAGCCAGACCCCTGGAGTTCTCATACAGCAGCCGCTCCGACTGAATGCGCATATCAGTTACCCGAGTCTGCATCTCCCCGGCAGACAGCACCACCTGAAACGGATGCGCTGAAATCAGATCCAGTTGCTTCATCAGACGGCTTGTACTGACTGCAGCCACTGAAAATATAATGAGCAGTAAAATGAGCAGCAGGCCCCCGGCGGCAATTGAAAGATTCCGGATACGCTTCACTTTCTCCACCACCGGCTTCCTCTTTCCCATATGTTTATCTCCTTAAGAAAACAAATCCTTACTTTTTATTCTACTCCCTCATGAGAGGTTTGTAAAGGATATGCCTGCGAAATAGCACTTTACAAACAGCCATAAACCCGATATACTAACAAAAGAGCTGTTAGTCAGCAAAATTAAAAATACAGACAAAGGTGGAATTCACTATGACTTTACTGGAACAGTGGAGAGGGACGGCCTACAATGAAAACGCCTCCCGCCAGGAATACGAAACATTCTGGAACAATTATTTTGCCATTGAAAAAAATATGTATGAGGCTCTTCTGGCTGAGGAACAGCCTGTAAAAGGAACTGTAAAGGAACTGGCAGACAAGTATGGCGTTGATGTAATGGCCATGACTGGTTTCCTGGACGGCATTGATGAGAGCCTGAAAACCGCCAATCCCATCGAAACAATGGATGAGAATACAGAAGTCTCACTGGAATATGAGCCCGAAAAGCTGTATTACAATATGGTGGAAGCCAGAGCCAGCTGGCTGTATGAATTGCCTCAGTGGGATTCCCTGCTGACGGAAGAGCGCCGTAAAGAGCTCTATAAAGAGCAGAAATCTTCCACAACCATAGTAAAAGGCCCGAAAATCGGCCGCAATGATCCCTGCCCCTGCGGCAGCGGCAAGAAATATAAGCATTGCTGCGGGCGGAATAAGTAATTGAATTTCCGGAACACAGCAGAACTGTATGAAATATTTTTGGCGGAGAGCATATCTATGGATATTCTCTCCGCCATTTTAATGCATAAGAAAGCGATGACATTTATCACTGTTTAACCCTAAAATAAACAAGCTGCACATTGTTTCCCGCACTGGTCCTCTCTCTGCGCACTTCAAACACACCCAAAGATTCCACAAAGGGAGTGAACTTAATGAATCCGAAATTACGCTCATCGAAATCAGGATAGCGTTTCGTAAGCTGATTTTTCAGTTCCGCAGAAAAAATCCAGCCGTCGTCGTCAGAACACTCCATAGCGATATTGCGGATCACCCGTCTGAAATGTTTCTGTTCTGTATTATTCCTGCTCTGCTTGATCTCCTTACTGATCTCCGGCTTATCGGCGCTCTTGGCAAGCAGGTCCAGATATTTGAACTGGTTACATGCGGATATAAAAGGCTTGGGTGTTTTGCTCTCGCCCATTCCCACCACGTACTTGCCTGCCTCACGGAGGCGGGCCACCAGCCGGGTAAAATCACTGTCAGAGGACACGATGCAGAACCCGTCAACCGTCCCGGAATATAATATATCCATTGCGTCAATGATCATGGCTGAATCCGTGGAGCTTTTCCCCTTGGTATAGCTGTACTGCTGGATCGGAATAATGGAATTATCCAGCAGCACCGCTTTCCAGGAAGCCAGCTGAGGGTTAGTCCAATCCCCGTAAATCCTTTTATATGTGGCAATCCCGGACTTCGCCGTCTCATCCAGAATGATTTTTATATATTTATCAGATATATTATCTGCATCAATTAAAATTGCAATCCGTTTTTCTGCCTCCACAACACCTCTCCTTTATTGTTCATATTTTTTCTGGAAATATTCATTCAGGCGTTCCAGAACGCCTGCCAGAAGCTCCCGCTCCTGCTCATTGAGATGGTCCGTAATACCTGCGATCATCTCCTGATGAAATGCCTCATGATGCCGGTAGGCAGCGACTCCCTGTTCTGTCAATGAGATATAGACCACCCTCCGGTCTATTTCACTGCGCCGGCGGTGCACATACCCTTTTTTTACCAGCCCGTTAACCGCAATGGTCAGCGTCCCTACCGTCACGCCCAGCTGCTTTGCGATGGAGGACATGTTCTTGGGCCTGTCCAGACCGATACATTCGATTATGTGCATATCATTGGTGGAAATATCTTTGAACTCCTCTGTAATCAGGCATTTCCTCTCAATTCCCATAATCTGGTTGAAAAGCTTGACCAGCGTTGTATTCAGCGCACTGTATGTGTCCATTCTCACCTCCGGGCTGCCTCATCAGGCCTTGTTAATATATTTATTATAAACGATTTCTCTGCAGGTTACAACAGCTTTTCCGCATCAAAAATTCCGGGCGTCCTTCAGGCCGCCCGGAATTTGTAAATAAAGAAAACTGTCATAATTACTCGTAATCCACTACATCCAGCCAGCGCATCAGAAGTTCCTTCTCCTGCGGGCGCTTCTTGGTCAGCTGAGCGGCAGCCACAATAGGCAGCCATTTCTGTACATAGGTTTTGGCAGTTTCTGTTTTTTCACAGAACATCTCCAGATACTCATCCGCCGTCTTTTGATCTTCAAGAGCCAGGAGCAGATATGTTCTGGCGGCGTCCGCGCTGGCATTGCCCTGCGCGGCATGTACCCAGTCTATGATGTAATATTTGTCTCCCTGCACAATAATATTCTTCGGCTCAAAATCCCCGTGGCACAGTTTCAGGTGTTTGGGCATTCCATCCAGCCTGGTCTGCAGGTCATACCTGGTGATATCGTCCAGCTCTTTGACAGAATCAATCTGGCGCGCCAGCTTCTCTTTCAGCCGGTTCAGCAGCGGGCATTTCTTACTGTTTACCTCAATCTGCAGGTCCACCAGTTTCTCCAGATATTCCCGTTTTTTCTCCGGATGTTCCTCCATCAGCTCCGCCAGAGTCTTCCCCTCTATGTACTCCTTCACGATGGTCCATCTGCCGTCCTCCACTGTAACAGCCAGAACCTTGGGTATATTGAGGTCTGTTTCCTCCACACGGGCGGTATTCATTGCTTCATTCAAAACCTCCGCTTTGGGAAATCCTGGTTCAAATGATTTATATGTTTTATCTCCAACCCGGTAAATTTCCTTTTGGTCTCCTTTTGCAATTAAAACTTTTTCGCTCATGATAGTTCTCCTTTCTGTCTGTGCCCTCTTATTAAGTCAGGATAGTTTCAAATCTAATAAGTATATTTTAATACATTTTCCCAAAAAAGTACAGTACTTTTTTTATTTTTTATTGAATTTATACATTTCTTTTCCTGCAAATATGGTAACCTTTCCACAAATGCCTTTTCTTTCGCCGCCCAACTTTAGGGCAGGAATAATTTAATTTACTGGCAGTTGCCCGGGATCAGGAAATATGCTATACTTAATTTATTCTTACCCTTAATTATTAAGGGTAATTTTGTTGGAA
This sequence comes from Cuneatibacter caecimuris, assembly GCF_004216775.1. Taxonomy (GTDB): domain Bacteria; phylum Bacillota; class Clostridia; order Lachnospirales; family Lachnospiraceae; genus Cuneatibacter; species Cuneatibacter caecimuris. The sequence goes on along the minus strand of NZ_SGXF01000005.1, from coordinate 138,218 downwards.
GGAGAAGTTTTATGCCCAGCATTGCAGTTTTGATTCCCTGCTATAATGAAAGCCAGACCATAGCAAAGGTCGTGGACGATTACCGCAGCGCCTTGCCGGAGGCGGATATTTACGTCTATGATAATAATTCTACTGACCATACAGATGAAATTGCCAGAAAAGCCGGCGCAATTGTCCGCTATGAAAGACGCCAGGGCAAAGGAAATGTGATCCGCACCATGTTCCGGGAAATTGAAGCGGACTGTTATTTGATGATTGACGGGGACGATACCTATCCCGCGGAAAATGCCCGCCAAATGGTTGAGGAAGTTCTGGAACGCCAGGCAGACATGGTAATCGGCGACCGCCTTTCTTCCACCTATTTCACGGAAAACAAGCGTATGTTCCATAATTCAGGCAACCGGATTGTGCGTTTTCTCATTAACAAATTGTTTAAGAGCGATATCCGGGATATTATGACCGGATACCGGGCTTTCAGCAGGCGCTTTGTGAAAACATTCCCCGTGCTGTCCAAAGGTTTTGAAATAGAAACGGAAATGACTATACACGCCCTTGACAAAAATTTATTGCTGCAGGAAGTTCCTGTTTCTTACCGGGACAGGCCCGAGGGCAGTGTTTCTAAGCTGAACACGTTCCGGGACGGCATCCGGGTGCTGCGCACGATCAGCTCTTTATACCGCTATTACAGGCCTTTGTCATTTTTCAGCAGCATCGCCGTGTTGTTTCTGATTGCCGCGCTAATTCTTTTCCTGCCTGTATTTATTGAATTTCTTTCAACAGGCCTGGTTCTGCGCTTTCCCACGCTGATCGTGGCCGGAGTTTTCGGGACAATCGCATTTATCTTCTGGATCTGCGGAATTATCCTGGATGTTATCGTAAAAAAACACCGTCAGCTTTTTGAGCTGATCCTTATTCAGACAGACCGGCATTGATTCACAGGATTCCGGAGGTTTTTGCTGCATGGGGAACGCAGTTTCCTATGCAATAAAGCAGCAGCGGGCGAAGTTTTTATGGACTTCGTCCGCTGCTGTCAGTTTCTGCACTATTTGTGATATTCACTATTTCATGGAGCTAACTTTTTTTTCATTTCATAGCAGCCGTCTTTCAGCTCAGGATCGCCGCCAGAGTGCTCATAATCCATTTTCTCGTAGAATCCTCTGGCTGTCAGGGACGCATGCAGCCTGCATTCTCCGGCTTCTAAAGCCAGCGGGTCTGTTTCCAGGGCCTGGAGCAGCAGCCTTCCGGTTCCCTTCTTCTGTGCTTCCGGCAGAACAAATATGGCGCGCAGCACACAGGCGCCGCCCTCAGGGACTGCAGCCCCGCAGCCTAAGATTCTTCCGCCTTCTCTCGCCAGATACAAACAGCCCTCTTCTGCCAGCCAGCAGACATTTTCCTCTGTATACCATTCTGCCAGACGCCTCATCTCGTCTTCCGGGTAATCCGCCGTATTTACTTCCAGCAGGACCCTCCGGATCATCCGCGCAGTTTCCCGGGCATCTTCCTCCCGGAATATTTCTGTCCGGACGCGCTGCTGAAAATGGCTTATCAATATTTTTTTATCATTTTCCTCCGGACGGCGCAGCACCCAGTCCAGCATGGCGGACAGCATCTCTCCCAGCTCCGGGCCCGGACTGACGCCGGCCTCAATGAGATCGGCCCCTTTTACGGAAAGCATAGGCAGGCAAAAGCATTCGCCTTTCTCCAGCACCTCCCGGTACAGGCTTTCCAGCTGAACAATCGCAGGAAGATATTCCTCTTTTGCCCGCCGGCTCTTGGCCATTGTGTCCGCCCGCATCACTTCCAGAAGCCTGGGAAACATCTCTTTCCCCACCAGGGACATCACCTTTCTCACGCATGCCCTTGTCTGACGGAAATGATAAGCATGATACCTGGTCAGCTTTGTGACTCCCTTGACCGTATCATGGTCAAATTTCAAACGCCGCAGGATCTTCTCCGCCAGCGCAGCGCCGGTTTCCGCATGGCCCGGATAGCTGTCCCACCCATTGCTTTCCACATGCGTCAGCGGCTTTCCGATATCATGGAGCAGCGCTGTCCACCGCAAGACCTTGTTTTTCTCTACCTGCCTTGCTGTTTCAACTGAATGGCGGCCCACGTCCATGCAGTGATAGGGGTTCCTCTGGGGAAGGCCGAGGCAAGCGTCCAGCTCAGGAAGCACTACAGCTGTAATCCCGGCTTCCGCGGCAGTCAGCAGTCTTTCCGGATGATCTGAAAGGAGCAGCTTTGTCAGTTCAGTCTGTATCCGCTCCTGGCTGATGCGGCGCAGCGACGGGGCCAGCTTTTTCATGGCTTCAAAAGTCTTTTCTTCAATCTCAAATCCCAGCTGGCCTGCAAAACGCACTGCCCGCAGAATCCGCAGGGCGTCCTCTGAAAAACGCTCCTCAGCCGCTCCCACACACCGGATCACGCCTGACTTTAAATCTGCTCTTCCGCCAAAAAGATCCGCCAGACCTCTGGATGGATTATAGGCCATGGCATTGATAGTGAAATCCCGCCGTTTCAAATCCTCTTCCAGATTCCTGGTAAACTCCACCTGGTCCGGATGGCGCCCGTCCCTGTATTCTCCGTCAATTCTGTAAGTGGTCACCTCAAAACCTTTCCCCTGTATCAGGACTGTCACAGTCCCATGGGCAATTCCGGTATCCACTGTCCGCCCAAATAATTCTTTCACCTGTTCAGGGAGCGCCGAGGTTGTGATATCCCAGTCCTCCGGCTCCCGAAGGAGCAGCGCATCCCGGACACAGCCGCCCACCGCGTAGGCTTCAAAGCCCGCAGCTTCCAGCCTGCTGATGACCTGCTCCACTTCCCGCGGCAGAACAGGAAGATTTTCTGTTATTTTCCCCTCAGCCATCTGCTCCCTCCTTATCCTTATTCTCCGCTCTTTTGTATCTTTATCAGTAGGCTTTTCCCCAGTACACCATAGCCTTGGCCGGCCGGCCGCAGCAGACACAGGTATCAGAAATATGCTCCTGCTCAAAAGGCATGCACCTGGAAGTAGCTGTGGTCTCCTCTTTTATCTTATTCTCACAGGCCTCGTCCCCGCACCACATTGCTTTAATAAATCCAGGTTTATTCGCAACCGCGTCTTTAAATTCTTCATAAGTAACTGCTTCTGTTGTATGGGCGTCGCGATGGTTCCGCGCCCGCTCCAGCATTTCCTTCTGCATGGTTTCCAGAATCTCTCCCACCTTGCCCTGCAGTTCTTCAAATGGCACTACTGTCTTTTCTCTGGTATCCCGCCGGACAATTACCGCCTGCCCTGCTTCGATATCCTTGGGGCCCACTTCAATCCGAAGGGGAATGCCTCTCATCTCCTGTTCGCTGAATTTCCATCCCGGAGATTTGTCTGTGGCGTCCACTTTCACCCGGTAATCATTTTTCAACATGGCCCTCAGTTCCTCAGCCTTTTCCAGCACTCCCTCTTTATGCTGGGCGATGGGAATGATCATCACCTGGGTGGGGGCAATTCTGGGCGGCAGCACCAGGCCGGAATTGTCTCCATGCACCATGATGATCGCGCCGATCATTCGGGTGGTCATGCCCCAGGAGGTCTGATGCACATATTTCAGCTGATTGTCCTTATCAGAATACTGAATCCCGAAAGCCCTGGCGAACCCGTCTCCAAAATTATGGCTGGTTCCGGACTGCAGCGCTTTGCCATCGTGCATCAATGCTTCAATGGTATAGGTGGATTCAGCCCCTGCAAATTTCTCTTTATCTGTTTTCTTTCCCTTAATCATTGGAATCGCAAGCACCTGTTCACAGAAATCCGCATAGAGGTTCAGCATCTGGATTGTGCGTTCCTCTGCCTCTTCTGCCGTAGCGTGGGCCGTATGGCCTTCCTGCCAGAGGAATTCCATTGTGCGCAGGAAAGGCCTTGTTGTCTTTTCCCACCGCACTACGGAACACCATTGATTATACACCTTTGGCAGGTCACGGTATGACTGAATAATCCTGGAATAAAAATCGCAGAACAATGTTTCAGAGGTAGGGCGGACGCACAGCCTTTCCGGCAGCTCTTCGCCGCCACCATAGGTAACCCAGGCCACCTCAGGCGCAAAACCCTCCACATGATCTTTTTCCTTCTGCAGCAGGCTTTCCGGAATGAACATAGGCATATATACATTTTCCACACCGGTCTCTTTAAACCTCTCATCCAGCTGCTTCTGGATATTTTCCCATATGGCGTATCCATTGGGTCGCAGAATCATGCATCCGCGTACAGTAGAATACTCGATCAGTTCGGCCTTCTTTACCACATCCGTGTACCACTGGGCAAAATCCTCCTCCATGGAAGTGATCGCCTCAACAAACTTCTTTTCTTTTGCCATTTTCTCCTCCTTCTGCAAAAACAAATATTCCTTCAATTCCCCTCCTCCCGGAAGGTTTTGTTGCATAGGGAACGCAGTTTCCTATGCAATAGAAAAACGCCGGAACGCAGCCCCGTTAGGGACCGGATTTCCGGCGGTACCACCCTGATTTACCGTCTGTTTAAACGGCACTCTCCATGCCCGTAACGCTGGACTGCGTCCTGCTTCGGCCATCCTCGCAGGAAGCTCAGAGGCAGGTTCAGAACCGGCCGGCATGAAAACCTTCCACCATATGGTCTTCTCTCTGGAAAGCGCCCGCATTCCTACTAGCCCTCATCATCGCTGTTTGTGTGCTTATTTTATGCCACTTTTAAAGTTTTGTCAATCTCTTTTATCAAAAGCCAGCCAATGGGCCCCAGGAACAGCCCGATCAGGCCGAACAGCCGCAGTCCCACGTACATCACCAGCATTGTTTCCAGAGGCGTCATCCCGGTCCGTTTGCCCATCAGCTTGGCTTCCAGGATTTCCCGGATAAAGTAGCAGACCAGATAAACTGTCAGCAGCACCGCGGCCTGGTAGAAGTTCCCTGTCACCAGCAGGATCAGCGCCCATGGAATCAGTACGGTTCCTGTGCCAAATAAAGGCAGTGCGTCCAGCAGGCCGATCAGGATTCCCAGCACCACGCTGTAAGTATTTCCGATCAGGAAAAGCCCTGTAATACAGATGGCAATGATGATCACCAGAATAATCGCCTGGCTCCGCAGATACGCCTGGCCCACCCTGGCCACCGGTTTGCATACCATCTGGATTTCTCTGCTGTACATAGATTCTTCCTTTAGTTTCCTGATTCCTTCCCGTTCCTTTACACTGAGCACCGCCGCCATGATGGTGATTGCCAGCACTGTAGTTACCTCAATCACCCATACCACAATGGATACGCTGTTTTCCATTACCATAGGCATAATGGTGGACTGAAGCTGTTCTCCCGCATTCTGCAGCATTTGTCCCGCCTTTTGGAGCAAAAGCCCATCCTCCAGGTGAAAAAACCGTTCCGCCGACCTGCAGCAGCCTTCCAGCCAGCGCTGGGCTGTATCCAAATATCCCGGCAGGCGTTCGGCCAGCCTGCTCAGCTGCTGTACCAGCTGTTCTCCCAGCAGAAAGCATACGCCGGCCAGGATGATCCCGGCCAGAAGCATCATGATCACGGCCCCCGCCACTTCCGGAATGCGCAGATGCTCCTTCATCCATTTTGCGGAAGGGGTTACGGCCAGCCCGATCCAGTACGCCAGCAAAAAAGGAATTACCAGCGGAAGCAAAAACCTGAAAGAAAGGTATACTGCCGCAGTAATTCCTATAAATCTGAACGCTCTTTTCTGTTTGCCGCTGAGCCGCATTCCCGCCACCTGCCTTTCTGACAAAAACTGATGGCATTAGTATGGAACCTGCTCTTTCATTTTATTCCTGCTCTCTGCACCTTAACCGGTCATCCGTCAATTTCAAACTCCATTTTTTTCCTTGTGGCAGGATGAAGAAATGTCAGGCGGTAAGCGCACAGGCCCAGCGCCCCCTTTTTTCTTTCAAAATTGGGATTGTACTTATCATCGCCCCATAACGGCGCTCCCTCTGCAGCGAACTGTACCCGGATCTGATGATGCCTGCCTGTTTTCAGCGTTACCTTCGCCAGATAAAGCCCTGTAAAGTCCTCCGTCAGTGCGTCAAATCCATGAAAAATGTCCGCCGGTACAATTTCATAGCATAGCTCCGCCCGTTTCGCCCCTTCCGCGCCGCTATCCGTTACTGCCGAAGTATTATACCTCCTGTCCTGCACCAGATAATGCGTCAGAACGCCGCCGGAGCCTGTCCCAGGCAATCCGCACAGCAGGGCGTAGTACTGTTTATTCATCTCGCCGGACAGGACCTGACGGCTCAGGGAAGCCGCAGCTTTTTTTGTTTTAGCAAACACCATCACACCAGCCACCGGCCTGTCCAGGCGGTGGACAATCCCCAGATAAGGAACGCCCCCTTCTTTCCGGGCCAGATAGTTCTTTAATTCACTGGAAAGGTCCATGGAAAACCCGCGGCCATCCTGGGAATCCTGGCCCGCCGGCTTTCTGACTACGAGAATCTGCCCGTCCTCATATAATATTTCCGGCATTTGTCAGTCTTCCTCCAGCAGCAGTTCCTGCAGGTCCTTCACGCTTTTAGCTAATTCTTCCGCACCGGCTTTTTCCAGTTCTTCCCGGCTGCCATAGCCGTACAGCACTCCGATGGTGGGGATGTCAAACTCCTTAGCGCCAAGAATGTCGTGCATCCTGTCTCCAACCATCACCAGTTCCGACAGGTCGATGAGCTCCAGCTCCTCCAGCGCATACTGAATCACATCCTGCTTGCGCACCCTGCTCCCGTCCATCGTTGCGCCGGCCACAAAATCAAAATAATCGTCCAGCTGAAAATGTTCCAGAATCCGTTCTGCATAATCCGTAGGCTTGGAGGTTGCCACGATCAGCGTGCGGCCCGCCTCCTGCAGGGCTTTCAGCATTTCCGGAATGCCCTCGTACACTTCATTCTCAAAAATCCCCCGTACGCTGAAATACTCCCGGTAATTTTTCACCGCAAGGAGGCTTTCTTCTTCATTCATCTGATAAAATTTCTGAAAGGATTCGGCCAGCGGCGGCCCGATAAAAGGGCAAAGCGTATCCGGGTCGTCTACTGCGATTCCCATCTTTGCCAACGCATACTGCACTGACTTGGTGATCCCTTCTTTCGGATCTGTCAGGGTGCCGTCCAGATCAAACAATATATATTGGTTTTTCATCAGTTCTCCTTTTTCCATCATCACCGGCAGCCTGCCGGCCTTCTCCCCAAACGCCTGGCGCGCCTTTCGGGGCAGAACCATCTATACGGTCTGATTATAATGGAAACCTGCGGATTCTGCAAGGGTAAGTTTTGCTGTTCCCGCCTTTCTTTCAGACTTTGAAGCGGTAGCCCACTCCCCAGATCGTCTCAATATACTGGGGTTTTGAGGTATCGTATTCGATTTTCTCCCTGATCTTTTTAATATGGACGGTCACTGTAGCGATATCCCCTATGGATTCCATATCCCAGATCTCACGGAACAGCTCTTCTTTCTTGAAAACTCTGTTCGGATGTTCCGCAAGGAATGTAAGGAGGTCAAATTCTTTTGTGGTGAAAGCCCTTTCCTCCCCATTGATCCAGACCCGGCGGGCTGTTTTATCAATCTTGATCCCCCTGATCTCAATAATATCATTGTGGCCCTGGCCGCTGCCGATCAGCCTCTCATACCTGGCCAGATGGGCCTTTACTCTGGCTACCAGCTCACTGGGGCTGAAGGGCTTCGTAATATAGTCGTCTGCGCCCAGGCCCAGGCCGCGGATCTTATCAATATCATCTTTCTTGGCAGAAACCATGAGAATGGGGGTATTTTTGTTCTGGCGAACCTGTCTGCAGATCTCAAACCCATCCACCCCCGGCAGCATCAGGTCCAGAATCAGCAGATCATAATCTTCTTTCAGCGCCCTGTTCAGCCCCGCTTCACCGTCATTTTCAATCTCCACCTGAAAGCCGCTGAGTTCCAGATAATCTTTCTCCAGCTGCGCGATGCTGTCCTCATCTTCTACAATTAAAATCTTACTCATATCTTACCTCCTGATATTTTCTCAGCACAAAATACATCACTGTCCCTACGCCTTCCTTGCTGGTGGCCCAGATCCTCCCCCCGTGGTCCTCTATGATCTTCCGCACAATGGACAGGCCGATCCCGCTGCCTCCTTTGGAGGAGTTCCTGGAGGAGTCCGTACGGTAGAACCGTTCGAATATATTAGGAAGATCCCGCTGGGCAATCCCTTTCCCATTATCTTCGATTTCTACCTGGATAAAGTCGCCCACATCTTTTATGCGCAGGTTCACCTTGCCTTTGGATTTGTCCATATATTTCACGGAGTTGCTGACAATATTATTGACTACCCGCTTCAGCTGCTCCGCGTCCGCGATTACTGTCACATCTTCATCGCAATAGTTAAAATAGCCAAATTCAATATCATCCGCGGCCAGATCCACCTCCAGTTCTTCGGCACAGTCCAGAAAGTACTCCGTTACATTTATTTTATTGAACGTATATGGAATCTTATTTGCATCAATTTTAGAATAAAAGGTCAGCTCGTCAATCAGGCGGTCCATATCATTTGCCTTGTTGTAAATCGTCCTGATATACCGGTCCATTTTCTCAGGCGTATCCGCCACTCCGTCCATGATGCCTTCCACATACCCCTTAATAGCAGTGATAGGCGTTTTCAGGTCGTGAGATATATTGCTGATCAATTCCTTGTTTTCCGTATCAAACTGCATCCGCTCTTCCACTGTTTCTTTCAGGCGCTGCCGCATCCCCTCAAAGTCTGTGCAGAGCTGTCCGATTTCATCATTTTCCTGAACATCCAGAGTAAAATCCAGATTGCCCTCGGCAATTTTCCGGGTCGCTTCCTTCAGCCTGCCAATTGGCCGCAAAAGCGACCGGTAAATCCAGGTGGTGAGAATCGCCGCTGTAATCACCAGCACCAAAATCATGGAAATTACCATTTCCATGGCCAGGGACCTCATTTCCGGAATCATTTCATTAATGGCAGTCACGATAAAAACGCTGCCCTCTCCGCCGTCAGAAAATTTAAAATATTGCCCGCGGACCATCTGCCGGCCGGAAAGCATCATGCTGCTGGGATCTTCATAAGACGGCAGGTCTTCCGCCCTCAATCCCGGAATCTTCCCGGAATGGCCGTCAAATAAAATCTCATCATTCTTTCTGACAATCAGATAAGAATATTTTCCCATCAGCTTTCCATTCTCAGTCCGCAGAAAATCCACATCCTCAAACTGGTCAGGATCGCGGTCCAGCTGAACCTGAATCGCCTCCTGAATCTGGCCGGACAGAGCCGTAAAAATCTGTATGGAGCTGTTCGCGACAATCTCTCCGATATCTGCTTCAATATTATAAGTTTCCCTGATCCGGTTCATCTGAAAGTGGCTGACAATACACATAAAAAATGAAATCAGCAGCACCGGAACCAGGATGACCGTCATAAACGCGATCACCAGCTTTGTTTTTAATTTCATCAAAAAGCCTCCGATCCCTGCAATATATCAATATCATACCACAGAATGCCGAAGACTTTCATAAAATAAGCATAAATTTTTAGTAAAACCCGCCTGCCGCTACAGTCTGTGATTTCGAAATTCTTTCGGCTGCGTCCCTAATATATCCGCAAATACGCGGTTAAAACTTCTCTGACTTTCAAAACCCGCTTCTGCTCCAATCTGCATTAACGGTTTATCAGTGGTGCGGATGAGCTGAACCGCATACTCCAGGCGGATGCGGTTCAGATACTCCCTGAAGTTCATTTGCAGGCGTCCGGAAAACGTATGGGACAGATAATATTTATTTACATGCAGCTTTGCGGCTAAACCTTCCAGTGTCAGGGGCTCCTGAAAATGTTCCATAATATATTGCACCAGCCGGCAGGTCAAATCCAGATTTTCAGGCCCTTCAGCTTCCAGAAACACAATTTTTTTAAACAAATGCGCCAGCAGGACCTGAATCCACGCGCCGCACAGCCTGTCGTCTTTTATAACTTCTTCCCTGCACAGCCGCCGCAAGGCCAGCCCTGCGTCTCCTGAAATCTCTTTTTTGTTTAAAAACGGGTTTTCCGGATACAATTTTCGGATATTTCCTGCATAAGGGCCTGCTGCAGACGCTCCGAATATGATGAGCAGAGTTCTGCAATTTTCTTCCGCAGCGTAACTGTGCACGCGTTCGGGAAAAATAACAGCGCATCCTCCCTCTTCAATTACCTTGGAATCCTCCATGACCGTAACCATAATTTTTCCGCTCAGGCAATACAATATTTCCACATCCCCATGCAGATGAGCTGGGAAACTCATATTCTCTGAAATGCTGATCTGAATCCTGCCGTCTCGCTTTTCATAAAATGGGTTCACCCTTTTCCCTCCATTTTCAATCACAGCAATTTTTGGCTACTTCTCTTTTCATTATGGCAATTATTATATGTCATGTCCTGCTATAATACAAGTAGAATCAACGAGAATCGGAAGATGCTGCAAATGAAAAGAGGGCTGTTATGGAAAAAGTGGGAATCGGCATTCTGGGATTAGGCGCGATCAGCGGGATTTATCTGAAGAATCTGACAGAGCTGTTCAAAGAGGTTGAAATAATCGGCGTATATGATCTGTTTCAGGAGAAAACAGATCAGGTCAGCAGGGAATATGAAATTCCAAAAGCATATTCTTCTATGGAAGACATGTTCCGGGACGAAGATGTGGAGATTGTCCTCAATCTGACCCGGCCTCAGGATCACTATGAGGTGATCAAAGCTGCGCTGCTGGCAGGCAAACATGTCTATACCGAAAAGCCTCTGGCAGCCACTCTGGAAGAGGGAAAAGAACTGGTGTCTCTTGCCCGGGCAAGAGGGCTTCTCCTGGCAGGCGCTCCCGACACCTTTCTGGGCGCGGGGATTCAAACTTGCCGTAAACTGATAGACAGCGGATTTATCGGCCGCCCCATCGGCGCCTCGGCTTCAATGATCTGCCGCGGGCATGAGGGCTGGCATCCGGCGCCGGCTTTCTATTACCAGCCGGGGGGAGGCCCCATGATGGATATGGGCCCTTACTACCTGACCGCGTTAATCAATCTTATGGGCAGCGTAAAAGGCCTTACCGCCCTGTGCACAAAAAGTTTTGAGACCCGCACCATTACCAGCGAACCTCAGCGCGGCGCTGTCATTCCTGTGGAGGTTCCCACTCATGTAAACGGCATCCTTCAGTTCGAAAGCGGCGCAGCAGCCACTGTGACCACAACCTTCGACGTATATTATGACCGTCAGGACAGGCTGGAAATCTATGGCGCTGAGGGGACGCTGCGTGTTCCCGATCCCAATGGCTACGGAGGCAGCGTCATGCTTCTGCGTCCGGAACAGGGATGCTTCAAAGAAATGCCTCTGATTTTTGATTATCAGGACAACAGCCGCGGATTGGGAGTGGCGGATATGGCGAGAGCTCTCCGCAGCGGACAGTCCTGCAGGGCAGATTCCGGCCAGCTGCTCCATGTACTGGAAATCATGACTGCCTTTGAAAGAAGCAGCCGGGAAGGCCGCTATCTGGAGCTGGAAACCTCCTGTGAGAGGGGCCCGGCCATGAATCACAATCTGGTTCATGGGTTTCTTCAATCATAAAAATAAAATAATCGAAAGAAAGCTGCCGCTTCACGATTTTTCAGTCGTATATACGGCAGCTTTGTTTTCTGTATGGCGAGCAATTATTGCAGATATTTTTTTAATTCTTCCACCTTGTCCAGCCGTTCCCAGGGCAGGTTCAGATCATTGCGGCCAAAGTGTCCGTACGCGGCTGTCTGCTTATAGATCGGACGTCTCAGGTTCAGCATGTTGATAATTCCGGCAGGGCGAAGGTCAAAATTTTCTCTGATAATTTCCACCAGCTTTTCATCTGATACTTTCCCGGTTCCTGCGGTATCTACCATGACAGACATAGGGTGGGCCACCCCGATGGCGTAGGCCAGCTGGATTTCACACTGATCCGCCAGGCCTGCCGCTACAATATTCTTAGCCACATAGCGCGCGGCATATGCGGCGGAGCGGTCTACTTTTGTACAGTCCTTTCCGGAGAAAGCGCCTCCCCCGTGGCGTGCTGCTCCGCCGTAAGTATCCACAATAATTTTTCTGCCGGTAAGCCCGCTGTCTCCATGAGGGCCTCCGATTACAAAACGTCCGGTGGGGTTGATGAAAAATTTTGTCTCCCCGTCCACCATATCCGCCGGCAGTATGGGATCAAAAACATACTTTTTAATATCCTGATGGATCTGCTCCTGCGTTACCTTTTCATCATGCTGGGTGGAGAGAACCACAGTGTCCAGCCTGATTGGGCGGTGTTTTTCATCATATTCCACAGTGACCTGTGTTTTTCCGTCCGGCCGCAGGTAATCCAAAGTCCCGTCCTTACGCACCTTGGTCAGCTGGCGGGCCAGTTTATGCGCTATGGCAATGGGATAGGGCATGTATTCTTCTGTTTCATTTGTGGCGTAGCCGAACATCATTCCCTGGTCCCCGGCGCCCGTAGCTTCAATCTCCTCTTCCGACATTTGATTTTCTTTCGCTTCCAGCGCTTTATCCACTCCCAGCGCGATATCCGCGGACTGCTCGTCCAATGCCACAATTACCCCGCAGGTATCTGCGTCAAATCCATATTTCCCTCTGGTATAACCGATTTCCCGTACTGTATCCCGCACGACCTTCTGAATATCCACATATCCTTTTGTAGTTACTTCACCCATTACCAGAACCAGGCCGGTGGTTGCGCAGGTTTCACATGCCACTCGGCTCATGGGGTCCTGTTCCAGCAGCGCGTCCAGGATCGCATCGGAAATTTGATCGCACATTTTGTCGGGATGGCCTTCTGTTACAGATTCTGAGGTAAATAAAAATTTCTCCATGGTATTTCTCCTTTTTTTCTTGATGCAAATTCTTCCTGTATCGAAACGTTCTATCTGTTTCCTATGAAACAAAACAGGCCCGCAACAAGCGGACCTGATTTAATCAACGTCCTCCTTATTGTTCGATTGCTCGCTCAGGTTGGCACCTTCCGGTATCGGGGTTGCCGTGACTTCACAGATCCTTTGTATCTCCATCACTCTGAATAAGAAGAAATTGCATATTTATTGTTTTCTACATCATTATACATACTTTGTATTTCTTTTGCAAGAAGTATTTTCCTGGCATTCAGCCTGTTTTCAGCTGAAATTTCAGCGCGTCCCGTTCATTGTCGATTTCCTCTATCTCAGCGCCCAGGCCTCTGAGTTTCCCGGCAAAATCTTCATAACCTCTCAGGATGTATTTTACGTCATCCACCAGGGTAAATCCTTCAGCGGCCAACCCGGCCAATACCAGAGCAGCCCCCGCCCGCAGGTCCGGAGCTGTGACTTGTGCGCCTGTCAGGCTCTTTACGCCCTCGATTACGGCCACATTCCCTTCAACCTTTATAGATGATCCCATTCTGTTCAGTTCATCTACATATTTGAATCTGTTTTCAAAAATGCTTTCCGTCACCATGCTGGTTCCCTGGCACAGTGTCAGCGCCACTGAAATCTGTGGCTGCATATCTGTAGGGAAACCTGGATAAGGCAGTGTTTTTACATGCGTATGATGCAGCACCGGCTTGCCAACCACCCGCACCGCATCGTCGAATTCCACCACTTCGCAGCCCATTTCACGGAGTTTGGAAGTAATTGATTCCAGATGCTTGGGAATCACATTTTTTACTGTTACATCGCCCTTTGTAATCGCGGCTGCAAACATAAAAGTCCCCGCCTCGATCTGATCCGGAATGATGGAATATTCTGTTCCGTGCATCCTGGGAACCCCGTTCACGCGGATGACATCCGTCCCGGCCCCTTTGATATCCGCGCCCATGGAATTCAGCAGATTGGCGACATCCACCACATGAGGCTCTTTTGCAGCGTTCTCTATGATCGTGCGCCCCTCTGCCAAAGAGGCAGCCATCATTATATTAATCGTCGCGCCCACAGACACTACGTCCATATACAGATGTGCTCCCCGCAGATGTTCTGCATCCGCTACCACCATTCCGTTGCGGATTTCCACTTCTGCTCCCAGAGCACGGAATCCCTTCAGGTGCTGGTCAATGGGACGGCTTCCGATATTGCACCCGCCCGGAAGCGCCACTTCTGCATGACGATAGCGCCCCAGCATAGAACCCAAAAGGTAATATGAGGCGCGGATGCGCTTGATATATGAGTTATCCACTACTGTACTCTTCACGCTTCCTGTGTGCAATGTTACTTTATGACGGTCAACGCGGTCAATTACCGCGCCTGTTTCTGCAATGGCTTCCAGCAGAACATTAATATCCCGCACATCCGGCAGGTTATCAATGGTCACTGGATCATCTGTAAGGATGGACGCTGCAAGAATTCCCAGCGCAGCATTCTTGGCCCCGCCGATCATCACTTCTCCTACCAGCGGATTGCCACCCTTCATGATATATTGTTCCATAAAGCACCTCTGTGTTTTTCTGCATATTCAAATACTAACCATGTATAATGTTTTACAGCATTATTTCATGTCTAACGACATTATACCATATCCGCTTCGCTGATATGGTGCACTTCGTGCTCAAATGCGCACTCCGCTAACGCTTCGGCGCGTATTATGTCTAACGACATTATAC
>NZ_SGXF01000005.1:0-123520 GCF_004216775.1 Cuneatibacter caecimuris | reverse complement strand
CTAACGACATTATACCATATCTGCTTCGCTGATATGATGCACTTCGTGCTCAAATGCGCACTCCGCTAACGCTTCGGCGCGTATAATGTCTAACGACATTATACCATATCTGCTTCGCTGATATGATGCACTCCGTGCTCAAATGCGCACTCCGCTAACGCTTCGGCGCGTATAATGTCTAACGACATTATACCATATCTGCTTCGCTGATATGATGCACTTCGTGCTCAAATGCGCACTCCGCTAACGCTTCGGCGCGTATAATGTCTAACGACATTATACCACATCCCATAGATTTGTAAATAACTTTGTCCTGGAGAGACGATGGAATCCGCTTCCATGAAATGGGAATATGCTGCACCTTGCAGAAGTTTCTCTGCATCTTTCTGCCAAAACGTATTGTATGCTTATATTTGAACAATATTCATATTTTCCCCTGTTCGGCCATTTCCCGCAGCTCGTCCACTACATCGCCCGGGGTTTTTCCGGTTTCGTCTATTACGATATCGGCATATTTCTCATAATAGGGAACCCTCTCTTCATACAGATCCCGCAATGTCATTCCCGGCTTCAGCACCACTCCCCGGTCTGTGGGATTTCCGATTCTGGCTTCAAACTCTTCGAAACTCAGTTTTAGGTATACTACATGGCCGATTTCTCTGAAATGGTTCATGGCTTCCTCGTAATAAACCACGCTGCCGCCGGGAGCGATTACTGCTTTATCTGTGTCAATTCCGCAGTTTACCTGGTTTTCAATTTTCATGAAGGCTTCCAAACCTTCCTGCGCGATAATTTCTTTCAGCAAACGGCCTTCCTGCTCCTGAATCAGAAGGTCAGAGTCGATGAACTGATAGCCCAGTCGCTTTGCCAGCAGAACCCCCACTGTGCTCTTGCCGGAAGCCGGCATTCCCACTAAGGTCAGATTCATTGTTCTTTTCCTCCTTTCTTCTTTCTGACGCTGTATCCAAATGTGCCCAGCGCCTTTCCAAGGCTGTAATATGTTCCATGGGAATAAGCGATTAACCCCGCTTTATCCAGGCAGAACCGGTTTTTATCATCCATAAACGCTTCATCCGCCTGTACTGCTGTCACCTCTGCCACAAACATGTCGTGGCTTCCAAGTTCCAGCACCTGCCGCACTTTACATTCAATATTTACCGGACTTTCAGCAATTAACGGGGCCTTTACTGTAGACGCGGCTGCGGCAGTCAGGCCCATCTCTTTAAATTTATCCGTATCCCTGCCCGACTTCACGCCGCAGGCGTCCATGGCCCTGACCAGCTTTTCCGTGGTCAGATTAATCACAAATTCACCGGTCTCTTTCAGCATATGGTGGGAAAACCGTTCCTTCCTCACAGATATGGAGACCATAGCCGGGTCGGAGCATACGGTTCCCACCCAGGCCAGCGTAATAATGTTGCTGTTTCCCGCTTTGTCCGCGACGGACACCATCACTGCCGGCAAAGGGTACAGCATATTTCCCGGCTTCCAGATTTGTTTGCTCATATTTTCTCCTTTGCACCGCAGGGTAATATCCCTGCGGTCATTTTTCTGTTACATAGGGAACGCAGTTTCCTATGCGGCAAATAAAAAGTCCGGCGCGCAGTGCGCATCTCCCCGGAGGGGTTTTCATGTCATAGGAACACTTTCCTATGACAGAGCAAAGAGTCCGGCTCGCCGGACTCTCGCGCCGAAGCGCGGTCGCTTTAGCGGCCATATTTCCTTAGCGCGCAGTGCGCATCCCCCCGGAGGGGTTTTCATGTCATAGGAACACTTTCCTATGACAAAGCAAAGAGTCCGGCTCGCCGGACTCTCGCGCCGAAGCGCGGTCGCTTTAGCGGCCATATTTCCTTAGCGCGCAGTGCGCATCCCCCCCGGAGGGGTTTTCATGTCATAGGAACACTTTCCTATGACATGAAAAAAGGGGCCGCCCTCCGGCCCCCTGTCATGTCCTTATTCCGCAGCTTCTGTCTCTTCATCCAGCATGCCGGTCAGATCGGATATTATCATTGCGCTTGCCTGATAAGTAGGACGGGCCGCCAGCTCCGCTTGATATTTGCTCCAGACGTTCCAGCCGATACCGCCTGCAATCCCGACAACAACCAGTGCCAGTAAAGTCCAGCCTGTAATGCGTGCAATCAGTTTCTTGCGCTTTTCCTTCGCCAGTATCTCCTTGCGGTGGGCTTTATATTCTTTATATCTGTTCACCTTTTCCTGACTCATCGCTATGTTCCTTCCTTATCTCTGTCTCAGCAGTTATTGATCCATCTTTTTGTTATTATATCATACGCCCACAAAAACCTCAACAAAAAATTCACTGGAACTGCATCTGGTACAGATGGGCGTACAGCCCTTCTCGGGACAGCAGTTCCTGATGGGTCCCTGTTTCTTCAATTCCGTTCTCTGTGAGCACCAGGATTCTTTCCGCGTTGCGGATGGTGGAGAGCCGGTGGGCGATTACAAAGGTCGTCCTGTTTTTCGCCAGCCGTTCCAGGGATTCCTGCACCACCCGTTCGCTTTCATTATCCAGCGCGGAGGTGGCCTCGTCAAAAATCAGGATCGGCGGATTCTTTAGAAATACCCGTGCCAGGGACAGCCTTTGTTTTTGTCCCCCTGACAGCTTCACTCCCCTCTGTCCGATGTCCGTATTGTAACCCTCAGGCAAGCTCATGATAAACTCATGGGCATTGGCATTTTTAGCGGCCTCCAGGATTTCTTCATCTGTAGCATCGGGCTTGCCGTAGCGGATATTGTCCAGCACCGTACCGGCAAACAAGTACACGTCCTGTTGAACAATGCCGATATTCCGCCTTAAACTCTTTAATGTCATGTTTTTAATATTTTTTCCGTCAATGGCAATCGTCCCGGAAGTGGCTTCATAAAACCTGGGAATCAGGCTGCACAAAGTGGATTTTCCCACGCCGGAGGAACCCACCAGCGCCACATATTCCCCTGCTTTTACATCCAGGCTCAGATTGCGCAGAACGTCTTCTGTGCTCTCTTCATAGCGGAAGGATACGTCCCGGAAGGATACGTCCCCCTTCAGCACCCCGGCGTCCTTCGCCCCGGGCTCATCCTGGATATCAGGTTCCACGGACAGGATTTCGATAAACCTGTCATAGCCGGAAGCGCCGTTTTGAAACTGTTCTGTAAAATTGATCAGTTTCTTCACCGGTTCGGTATATGTGTTAATATACAGCAGGAACGTCACCAGATCTGTTACCTGGATCCCGTCCCTTGTCAGCAGTATTGCTCCCGCCACCACCACTACGATGGTGATCAGGGTAGTAAAGGCGCCCAGGCCCGCATGATACTGGGCCATGCAGTAATAAGCCTTCCGCTTGCTGTTCAAGAAATTCTGGTTGCCTTCATCGAATTTCTCCTTTTCCATCTCTTCGTTGCCGAAGGATTTTACAACCCGTATGCCTGCAAGACTGTCTTCCAGCTGAGAATTAATGTCCGCAATGCGGGCCCTGTTTCTCTTAAACGCCCGCTTCATCTTCTTGTTGAAGTACAGCGCGTAGACAAACATCACTGGAATCACAGCAAATGCCGCAATCGCCAGCCCCACATTGATGTTCACAAGAATAATGAATGAGCCGATGAATTTAATCAGGGAGATCACAATATCTTCCGGTCCATGATGAAACAATTCCGTGATTTCAAACAGGTCGTTTGTCACACGGCTCATCAGCTGCCCCACCTTCTGATTGTCATAAAAGCTGAAGGACAGCTTCTGATAATGCGCAAAAATTTCCGTACGCATATCTGTCTCCATTTTAGCGCCCATCACATGACCCACAGATGCGATGAAGAAATTGCAGGCAGCTTCCACCAGCACCAGGCCCAGCATCAGAAGCGCCAGCATCAATATTTTCCTCAACGCCTCATCCGGCACCATGTATACCACTTCATTCGTGATATAGCGCACAATCAGTGGAATGACAAGCGTCACGCCGGCCCCCACCAGAGCGAATATCATGTCTGCCGTAAACATGCCCAGATAAGGCCTGTAATAAGAAAAGAATTTTTTCCACTTTCTGATCTTTTTTTGTTGGTCCATCTTTTAATAAACTCCTTATAACACCATTTTTGCAGCGCCGCAGATCCCCGCGTCATTGCCCAGGGTCGCCAGCGCCACATCCGCCTTTTTGTCAGATATAAAAATATTTTTTTCAAAATTAGTCCGCACCACGTCCAGCAGGATCTGCCCTGCACGGGACACGCCGCCGCCGATAATAAATACCTCCGGGTCCACTGTCAGGGCCACCCAGGACATCGCCAGCCCCAGATAACGCCCCAGCTCCTCCACAGCAGCCATAGCAACGGCATCCCCGCTTTTGGCCGCATCAAACACATCTTTTGCGGTCAGCTCTCCGATATCCCTCAGTACAGAACCCCCCGTATTCTGCATCAGCTGCCTGCGCGCCACCCGCACCACACCGGTGGCAGAAGCATATTGCTCCAGGCACCCATGGTTGCCGCAGTTGCAGGCTTCTGTTTCTGCAGGATTTACAGTCATATGACCCAGCTCGCCGCCCATACCGTGGCTGCCGGAAAAAAGCTGCCCGCTCATCACAATTCCCCCGCCGACTCCCGTCCCCAGGGTAAACATCACTACATTCTGATATCCCTGCGCTCCGCCCAACCAGGCTTCACCCAGAGCAGCCACATTGGCGTCATTTCCTGCCTTTACCGGCACGCCGTCCAGCAGCGCGCTCAATTCCTTGGCCGGATTCAGATCATACAGCCCGATATTCACGATTTTGCCCACATATCCGTCTTCTTCAACCGGGCCGGGGATTCCCATGCCCACGCCGGTCAAATCCGCCAGCGTCAGTCCGTGCCGGTCCGTCCGTTCTCTTATACTGGCCGCAATATCGGGGAACACATGGGACGCCCCATCCTCCTTGCGGGTCACGATTTCCCATTTATCCATCAGGCTTCCTGTAATATCGAACAGCCCCATTTTTACTGTAGTCCCTCCGACATCCACTCCAACACAATAATTCTTCATATTCAATTCCTCCTGCGTTTACTGTCTTCTTTTCAGTATAATACAAAAAAATGCAGGATACAAGCATAAAAGCCTGTATCCCGCTATCTTTTCAGATTCCATATTTGCTCTGTATCCGCCGGATCTTCTTCTTCCAGGGCCCTGTTGTCAGGGCAAGAAAGCCTGTGGTAGCCAGGCCGTGGAGCAGTGAAAAAGGCAGGCCGGCACCATAGGCTGCCAGCGCTCCCGTCCAGGTAAAGGGAGAAACAAAACCCGCGATATACCAGGTATCCATAATCCACCCATAGAGCAGGGCTGCGCAGAAGCCAAAGCCAAGCATCTGCCATGTCCTTTCCAACATCCCCCTGTCCGATAACAGCCCCGCCAGATAGCCTGTCACTCCCCAGGAATACATCTGCCAGGGAGTCCAGGGCCCCTGCCCAAAAAACAAATTAGACGCCAGGGCTGCCAGGGCACCTGTCAGGAAACCGCTCTGTCGCCCAAAGCAGCACCCCCCAATGATCACAATTGCCGTCACCGGCTTTACACTGGGAAAAGCTGCGAACAAAACTCGTCCTGCGGCGGCTACGGCAGCCAGGATCACGGGCGGCATCATTTCCCTTGCCCTGGGCTTTCTCCTCTCAAACCGCAGGAAAAACGGGACCATGGACAGTGCCGCCACAAACAAGGTCAGAACTGCTGTATACTCTGTCCCCATAACAGTACAGAGGATCAGTACAGCCGGCACAGCCAGCAGGATCACCGGTTCCAGACAGTTCAAAATCTTATTCATACGCCACGTCCTCCGGGACAACGCACCTGTCAGCAAACCCCCGCATCATCCTGTTTGTCTGAGTTGTATAAAACAGATTGGAAGCAAAAAATTCTTTGCCCTGATCCGTGCAGACGATCTCTCCATCCGCCAGCATGGAGCATCTGTCCGCCACTTCAGCGGCAAATTCCAGATCGTGCGTGACCATCAGAACTGTCTTTCCCTCCCTTCGGAGCTCTTCCAGCACAGTCTTTAACTCCCTTTTTGCAAAAACGTCCAGGCCTTTGGTTGGTTCATCCATCAGAAGCAAGTCCGGCCGCAGCAAAAGCAGTTTTGCAAGGGCGGTCTTCTGCTGTTCTCCCCCGCTGAGATCATAAGGGTGACGTCCGGAGACATCCCGCAGCCGAAAACGTTCCAGCATATCATCCACTTCCTTTTCCCCATATCCAAAACGTTCTGAAAGTTCTTCCAGCTCTTCCTGCACAGAATCTGCAGTCAGCATCGCTTTGGGATTCTGAGTCAGCATGGCGGGCCGCAGCCCTTCCTGTATCCGGATTTTCCCTCTCTGAGGTTTTCTGACACCGGCCAGCAAGTTCAGAAAGGTGGTCTTTCCTGAACCGTTCCCTCCCAAAACCACATGAATTTCTCCCCGGAAGATTTCCAAGGAAGCCTCCCGCAGTACAAAATCTTCCTGGCGGCCATAGCGGAACCATACCGTCCCGGCTTTCAGAACCGTTCCCCTGGCCTCTGAGTCCCGGCCGGATATCCCTCCGGCCGAATCAGGACGCCTGCAGGCAAAGGTTTTATTCCTGTTTGCCTTTTCTGCCGCCCAAATGCGCCCCTGGGCGACGGACAGCGGACAGGTTGTTTCACTGTCTCCGGTTTCGGACAGCCTGCCCCAGATTCTGGCAGGAGCAGGAAGGATCCCCCGCATTGGCAAGGGCTGTTTTTCCATCCAGGCGGCCCATTCTCCTGGCCTGCCCTGCATCTTGATCACCCCTTTTTCCATCCAGATCACCCGGTCTGCCCCGGAAAGAATCTCCTCCAGCCGGTGTTCCGACATCAATACTGTAATCCCCAGCTCCCTGCGGATCTTTTCTACTGCCTGCAGAAATTCCCCCGCCGCAATAGGATCCAGCTGCGCTGTAGGCTCGTCCAGCAAAAGGAGCTCCGGCTGCATGGCCGTTACTGCCGCAAGGTTCAGAATCTGTTTCTGCCCGCCGGAAAGCTCGTTTACTTTCTTACCAAGCCATGGCCCGATCCCAAAAAAATTTACAGTCTCCGCCATCCTCCTGCGGATCACCTGGGGCAGAAGGCCCAGATTTTCCAGGCCAAAAGCCAGTTCATGGCGCACAGTATCCATGACCAGCTGGTTTTCCGGACTCTGAGCCACATAGCCAATGTGGGTCGCATGCAGGCTAATGGCTCCTGTCCGTTCCCCCACGGGGCTGATCTCCTGTTTCAGGCAGCGCAGCAGCGTGGTTTTTCCGCAGCCCGCAGGCCCGCAAAGCAGCGCCAGCTCCCCTGTCCCCAAATTTAAATCCAGGCCTTCCAGAGCAGGTTCTCCCGCGCCGGCATAAGTGAATCCAAACTGTTTTACCTCAAGCGCATCCACCAGATCAGCTCCTTTCCTTCCAGCAAGGCAGGAATCAGTAAATACAATCCGTATACGGGCAAAAAGCAGATACCTGCCTCCATACCCCCGAGAAACGGATAAAAAACAAATTCAGAAGCCTTCCCAAACACCCCAAACGCCGACACAATCAACAGCGCCGCCAGAATGAGGGCCGCCCGGTAATCTCCCCTGCTCATTCGTTCATGAATATACCTGCTTCTGGGCCCTTTTCCATATTCTCTGGCCTGCATGGAATCCGCTGTCTCCATGGAATTTTCCATGCTCCAATTCATCAGTACCGAAGCCAGACGCACGCCTTCTTTCATCTGTTCCCTTTTCCCTCCAGATTTGCCGCCGGTAAGAGCCTTCTGCGCCGCCCGGATCTCCCTTCCTTTTCCCAGCATATCAGGGATATACCGGAAAACCATAGAAAGCATCATGGATACGGTTGGAAACCCTCTGCCGAACAGTTCCAGGAATTTATCGCCGGTCATGATCCTCTGATAGCAGGCGAACCATTGCAGCACTGCCGCCAGCATTCCGCCGGAACAAAGGCCGTAAAATACTGATTCCCATGTTACAGGCGTCCCCCCCAGGTAAAACAGGACCGTCAGCCCAAGTCCTCCGGTCAGCCCGTTCACTGCTGCCGTAACCGCAACAACCGCCAATGTCGCCAATACCTGCCGGAACACGCGGCGCAGCCCGCAGGAAATCCCCAGAAGGACAGCTCCGCACAAATAGGAAACCAGCACATAATACGGATGGAGCGAGCACATGCACAATCCGGCTGCGCCTGCAAAATAGAGGAATACCACAGCCGGATGGTATGCTGAAAAACAATTCTTTTTCATTGAAGATCCTTCCCCATATCGCAGGTATAGCGCCACTGGACTGTATCCCCGTCTTTGAGCACATAATTGCTGCAGCTTGTTCCGGAAACCACGCCGTTTACAATGAACAGCCATCCGCTCTTGCCGCCGCAGTCCGGGTCTTTCTCTCTGAGAGACTGGATTGATGATACATACACGCCAAAGGGGGACGAATCCGCCTTCACCACCAGCCCGCTGTTCATCAAAGCGTCGTATACTGTCGCTCCCTTTTCCAGTTTCATAACCGCAGGAGAGTACATTACGCCGTCAGGCGCCGCTGCCTGGGCGATTCTGCTGCCCTTCTCCACAGCTGTTTTGCAGTCCACAGAGAACGTCACATGAATCTGATTTTCTTCCGCAGCAGCCATAGTCATATGCTCCGCAGCTGATTCGGCTTCCGTCTTTTCCTGCGCCGCAGTCTGTAAAGGCCCCGCCTGAGTCTCCTTTTTCCCCGGAGCAGAAGTCTGAGGGGCTTCAGGGACAGCGGCATCTCCCCCGTTTTCCCCGGTTTCTCCGGGAAGCGCTCCTCCTGCCGGATCAGAGATATGTTCTGTCGGCAAAACATCCTGAGATGAATCAGGGATTCCTTCTGTTGAAGAAATATCTGCCTCGGATTCCTCAAAACCATCCGTTTCTGCAGTCTGTACTGACGGAGCGGTACTGTCCGCAGTGCTCTCCTGACTGCTGGCCGCGGGAGAGCCAATGCTCCCGCAGCCTCCGGCTGTCAGTACAAAGATCATCAATAAAAAGAGTAATTTTTTCTTCATTCTGTCCAGCTTTCTTTAGTTGTTCTTCAGTCTCCTGCCTTTGGTCCCCGCCGCTGCCAGCAAGCCCGCGCAGGCCAGCGCCATAGACAAAATCACGCCTCCGGGAACTCCTGAATCACCGGTTGCCGGGGAATCTCCCATTGCTTCCGAACTGAATTCCTGCTCTGCGGAGGATTCCCTGTCCCCGGCGCCGGCTGACTCTGTGGATACTTCCGGGGACTCCTCTGTCTCCCCCGCGCTCTCCGTGCCTGCTGTGGGAGATTCTTCTCCGGGAACCTTTTCAACGGCGAACAGAGCGCCGGAATCGTTAGTGTAGTATAAAACTCCCGCCCCATCGCCTATCACGCTGGCAATACAGTAATTCTGCAGGGCCTCCTCCGGAGTATACAGCGCTTCGGATTTTCCGCTGCCTGCATTCAACACATATACTGCTCCCGGGTTTTTATTCACCGTATAATATACAAAAGACTGGCCGTCATACCCTGTGCTCACCAGCGGCGCGGATTTGACCTCTGCGTCTGCGGATACTGTCTGCACCACTTCCATGCTGTCCCTGTCGATCACAGCCAGAACCCCTGTGTAATCTGCTCTGCTTCCTCCCACAAATACTTTCCCGCCTGCCGCTGCCGGAGTTCCTGTACTGTACGCCGCAAATAAAACAGAGCGGTGAGCGCCAAATGTACCGTCCTCTTTCAGCTCTATCTGATGCAGTCTGCCATCCTTGGAAGCCACATAGGCCATTCCCTGGTCCACAGCAACCGTACCGCGAACGCCGCTCTCCAGATCCATCTGTGCCTGCACTGCGCCGTCTGCTGCATTCAACGCGGTAAGGACGCCGTCGTCTCCTGCAAATATCACCGTATTATTCACAACTGACGCGCCGCTCCAATAATATCCTGCCTGCTGGTTTTCATATGTCCAAACCGTTTTGCCGGTATTCTCATCCAGGGCCAGGAATACCCCTTCATAGGAACTGCTCCAATCCGCTACTGCCGTACCCATGTAGACCATTCCTCCTGAACAGGTAATCGGCGTCAGGGATTGGTGGCTCCCCTGCGCTCCTGCCGGCACTCCCTCAGATATCCAGACAGTTTTCAGCGTATCCGCCGCCAAAGCCTGTATCGCCCCTCCTTCTATAGGAACCAGTATCTTCCCGTTTGAATAGGCCATACGGGTGGTGAAACCGATTTTTTCTGCCAGCTGGCCTTCTTTAATTATCTGTCCCGCCGAATCCAGCACTTTCAGCTTATCCCCGGCAGCAATGTAAATCTGGTTATTCACCAGCAATGGTTCAGAAATATTCGTAGCCCAATCTGAAACCGCCTTCAGCCCCGCCGTCCATTTCAGAGAAGCTTCGGAAGCGGTTCTGGCCGTCTGAGCTGAGATCACCCCGTTATTGAATGAATTTTTCCCAAAGCTGCTCCACTCCGACGAATAATCCGGCAGAACCAGGTCTGTCTCCATGGTGATATTATAATTTTCATCAATCCTGGAGTCGCTGGAAAAATCATCCACATACAAGAACTGGATTCTGTCCCCGTCCTGAACCACATATGAATCCGCTGAATCCATAGGGGATATGTTATTCACATAATACATCCATCCGCTGTATTGGGCATTCGTACCGGAAGCCAGGGTCACGCCGGAGGGGGAGGTCACAGAATCAATGAATTTCCCATAGCCGCTGTCCTGAGCGGTAAAAGTAAATCCCCCCTCTTGCAGTGCCCGTTCAAAAACCTGATATACCGTGTCGCCCTTCTGCGCAGTGTAGGGAACCTCCAGCCACTTTACAAAGCCCGTATGGGCCCCATTTCCATGTGCCGAATCTCCCACCAGCACAAATGTACCGGCGACCCCCTCCTGATTCGCTTCCTGATCAGACAGCAGAGTTGCCTCCGTTGTCTCTGGCGCGCTGACGGCTGCACTTGTCTCCTCAGCCCCAGTAAAGGCCTCTGTCTCTGCGAAAACAGGCGCTGCGGGCAGCAACATAAATATCAGCGCTGCGGACAGCAGCCAGGTAAAAAATTTCTTTCTTTGTCTGTTCATTCTTCTGATCCTTTCTTTTCCTGATTAGTTCCGGTTTCTTTCCGCAGATCCGCCTGTCTGCGTTTTCTCGGGTGAGGGCTGGCCTTTTTCTTCTTCTCATTGCCCTGCTTCAGCCCGGCCCGCTCCAGTGCTCTGGGCCACGGCCCCAAAACTGATTTAATAAAGGAAACTTCAGTATCCTGAAAATCCCCTTTTACAGGCAGCCTCCCCAGCTTCACCCAGCAGTTTTTCAGCAGGCAGATTGCCCGCAATTCTTTTTCTTCCATTCCTTCTGCCTCCTGTATGAAAAAGAATCCCGCTCGCGGGATTCCCCGCCTGCGGCGTGTCGCTTTAGCGACGTGATTTCTTACGCCGCAGTGTGATCCCCCGGAGGGTTTTGTTACATAGGGAACGCAGTTTCCTATGTAATTAAAACAAGCTCCCCCGAAGGAGAGCTAATGTACAATACAAATGCGCGCAGCCTGCGCCCGCCAGATAGGAAAAGGGCGCACCAACCCGGAACAGCGCATACTGTTCCTGCAGCTTTCGCAAATGGTTGTACTTCCCCTTCGCCCGAGACTTCAAAAACCATGAACATACGGCAGGTCTTCTGACTTATGGGCGGCCTGAGCGGCCCTACAGAAACCTTCTCAGGAAAAACTCCCAATGGCAATCTTCTGCTTCACCCAAATACAGCAATGGCGGTTGTGCCGGATTCGAACCGGCTTCCCTATCAATCTACTCAGTTCACAACTTTTCAAACCGTATCTTCTTCATTAAATTCGCTTTATTTTAGCATAACTTCTTTCTTTTGGCAAGTGCTTGACATCACCTTTCTTTTCCGGTAAACTGAAATTAATTGTAAAAATGGCGGAAGGAAAATGATATGGAAATAGAAGAAGTAATGGCCCCTGTTGTAGATGATATGGAAACAACAATCCGCCGTTTTGCCGGCCGGATTGAATTATGGGAAAAATTTTTGCTGAAATTTAAGGACGATCTTACTTATACCGAACTTCAGACGGCTTATGAACTGTCAGACGGACCGGCCATGGAACGCGCTGCGCATACAATGAAGGGAATCGCTGCTAATCTGGGCCTGCAGCGGCTCAGTGACGCGTCTGCGGATATGGTCCGGAGCGTCCGTGAGAACAGGCCGGATCTTTTTGAAAAAAATATGGAAGCAGTCCGCAGAGAATATCAGGCCGTTCTGGATGCAATCCGGAAATTTGCCGATTAGGAGACATTTATGGCCCATCAAAAAGTACAGACACTCCTGATAGCGGATGACTCGGAAATTAACCGGGCTATTCTCAGCGAGATGTTCATTGATGATTACAGGATCGTAGAAGCAGAAAACGGCCGTGCGGCGATTGAGAAAATTCAAGAGCTGGACGGTTGTCTTACTGCGCTTTTTTTGGATATTGTTATGCCGGAAATAGACGGTTTCGGAGTACTGGAATACCTGCACCTCCATCAGATGATGAACGAATTCCCTGTTTTTATGATTACTGCCGAAACTGATATGAAGATGATTCTGCATGGTTATGATATGGGTGTGGCGGATATCATCAATAAACCCATTGAGCCCATTGTGGTCCGCAGGCGTCTGAGCAACGCGATTGAGCTGTTCCTGAACAGAAATCATCTGGCCAGCCAGGTAGCTGAGCAGGTCCAGCTGATCCGCAGACAGGCAGATGAACTGCGAAGCATTAATATATCCATTATTGACACTCTCAGCTCTGTCATTGAGTTCCGCAGCGGAGAATCCGGATCACATGTCCGCAGGATAAGAGAAGCAACTTATACGCTGTTTTCCAATATTTCCCGCATCCGTCCTGACCTGAAGCTGGATCAAAATGCGGTGGAAGCAATCAGCAGCGCTGCCGCCATGCACGATATCGGCAAGATTTCGATTCCCGATTATATCCTCAATAAACCAGGACGCCTCACTGCAGAGGAATTTGAAATCATGAAGCGGCATACCGTTTATGGCTGCGATATCCTGGAGAGCATTACTGTGTTAAAACAGTCGGAGCTTTACCAGTATGCTTATGATATCTGCCGTTACCATCATGAGAGGTGGGACGGAAAAGGATATCCGGACGGCCTGAAAGGCGATGAAATCCCGCTTTGGGCCCAGGTAGTATCCCTTGCAGATGTGTATGACGCGCTGGTCAGCGACCGAGTTTACAAAAAGGCGCTGTCCCATGAAAAAGCGCTTAAAATGATTGCCGGGGGAGAATGCGGCGCTTTTAATCCCACGCTGCTTCAGTATTTCTTGAGCATGGCTGATTATCTCCGTGACACTCTGTATACATCCTCGGACGAGCTTGGGGCTTCCCAGACATCTCCTCTTCCAACGAAGTATACTGCAGTATCCACTGCGGCGGAAAATCTTCTGACACAGTTGGAGACAGAACGTCAGAAAACCCTTTTGTTTTCCCTGCTTTCCGATGATATCATGTTCTATATTGATTTCCGGACTGATACCATCGAATATACCAGGCGCTGCAAAGATCTTTTCCCCGGGCCCTACCGCCGTATCCACGCTACAGACTATCTGCAAAACAACAGCCGCCTGCTGCCGGAAGATCTGGAAGCGCTCAGATGCGAACTAAAAAACATTACCCAGCAGAATCCAGACATTCAAACCACTGTGCAGGTCCATATGGACAAGGGAGAGTATAGAAGCTTTAAGCTCCATCTCTATTTCTGCTTCTCCAACGAAGCCTCTCCTGAACGTACCGGGTGCCTTGGCAAGATGGAGCCGGTGAACGAGCAGCAGAACTGAATGGTTTACAAAAAAAGAGACTTTTATGTAGAATGCGGTGTAGCTTCATTTGAGAGGCTGCACCGCATCTATATATATGCTTATATCGCCAAATAATGTTTAGATATATATATAAAGTTAGCCAATAATTTTTTAGGTTATTTATTCATGTGTGAATGACATGCTTCCATCCGGTATTAAAACATAATAAAAACCATTCCCCACATGGATGCATATGTTCCATTCATCAACAGAAAAAATTTGCGATGGTGGATTAGGACCTATTTCTAAACCACAATTTTTAATTTGTCTAAAATATATTCTATTCAACAAATACAATCCAGCCAAGGCCATAAATACATTTTCTAAATTTCCACTCTTAAAATTATTATTTTTTAAGCGATCATGTTTCACTTTGTTATAAGCCTTCCACCACTTTGGACTATCAGAAACTGTCCAGCCATCAAAGGGTATATACTTTTTCTGATTAATTTCAAAAATAATCTTTATTTCAGATATATTTTGATAATCACATAGAATTTCAGCATATTGATATATATGCCTAAGTTCTTTATCTGCATCAATTTCTTTGCAAAGTTCCTTACAAAGCATATCAATCTCTGAACAAATCGACAATAGTTGCTTTTCATATTCGATGGAATAAGTCAAAAAATTATCTTCTGAAAATTCCACATAATTTAACGTTTCTATAAATTCCCTTTCTAGTCTTAAATAATATGGCCATACTCTGATTTCAAATTCCTGTCTCGTCATCTTTATCCTTTCTTCTATATGTCATTCTAACTTTAATAATCATCTTACGGACAGTCCACAAAATTACGTTTTTCATCCTCGGGCAAATATTTCACCAGTTCCTCCACTAATTCATATACCTTCGTTCCCGGCGCAATCTCTGCCGGCTTCTTACCTTGGCCATTTTTTATTATGTGTTTCGCATATCGAATCGCCAACTTTGGACTTCCTTTCTCCATCAAAATGTTAAAAATATCATCCATGTTCTTCTGATATTTTCCAATTCCAAGTTCTTTGAATTTATTATTAAGAAATGTAGTATATTCTGAGCGATGATTATTGGCTGTATAATAAGCAAAATGAAGAAGAAACCAGAACTCAATACATTCATTACTCCAGGCCGTATGATACTGCAACTCTAAATTTTCTTTATTCAGACTCTCAGCACGTTCCACGACACCATTAAAATGTTTCGGCGGAAAGCTGTCCTTATCATATACACACCAAATCTGACCCTTCTTTATTTTGTTTTTCTTTACATAATCCTCTGCCATACCAAGTACACGCATAGTTTCTGCCTGACATGGCTCAATTTCAATCAAAACCATGTCCCGATAAATCGGATTTTTTTCTATCAATTTTTTAAACCCTCGGAAATATTTAGGTTCAGTCTCCTGTCCTTCACAGAAAATATAATATCTGTACATTTTCATTTCCAAATATTCCTGGCGACGCTTTTTTCTCCACTCCTCTGTTCCGGCTTTTTTAGGCATTTATCTTCCCCCAATCTATAATTTTTCTGAGGTAAGGATCAGCGCCATACTTACCTTCCAGATACTGCTTATCAAATTTAGCATCCTTACGAACAGATTCGCCCTTTTCGTTTTTAAATTCTACTAAAGAGTACAACTGAGAATTCTGAGCAACCCCTTTCGCCGCAAACCAGATTTCGTCTCTGCGAAAGACTTCATTATTCATTGTAGATAAATCATGTGATGTAAAAATTAACTGAGCATTTTTCTTATTGATACTCATATCATTGAACATCATTATAATGTGACGCAATAAAACCGGATGAATTTTTGCATCCAATTCATCAATCACCAGAACAGTTCCCGTCAATAAACTTGTAGCGATAAATGGCATTAAACCAAACAGCTTCTTTGTTCCGCTGGATTCTTCCAATAAGTTCAGTTCTGCTTCATATCCTTCTACCATATGCTTTGTGTACACATCAATTCTATCGTTTTCATCTTCAACCACACGGAAATCCACGATATCCAGATCCATTTCCTGAATCATCTCCAACATTAACTGCTTCACATACTCAGAATTTGATACTGCCATCCGAAGTTCTTCAATCGGATTACTATAATTCAAGAATTCAATTCCATACTCAAACCATTCTAAAACATCTTTCACAATTTCATTTTTTTTGTATGTGATTCCAAGGAAAGACAACAATGGTAATGTCGCAGATAGTTCGTCACTGATCTTTAGATTAGTAAATACACCTTTTAACGTGGTTTCTTCATCCCGTTCAAAAAGTGCAGATTTTCTTCCAGTATCTAACTTTACACGATCAAGACTTTCATAAACAACCACATCTCTTTTTACATGCAGGATATATCTATATTCAGCAATTTCTGTACGGAAAAAAATTTCAAACTCTGTCGGTTGATTTTTTGTTTCTTCACTAAACGCAAATGGTTCAATTAGCAATTTTTTCTGAAGGAAAATACGTTCATCATTATCTCCAGTTGCATATAATGGACGCAATACTTTTGCCGCCAACATATGCAGTCCTTCTAAGACATTTGACTTTCCTCCACCGTTTGGTCCGTATATTGCTGAAACAGGTAAAAACTGTTCTCCATCCTTATCTCTTATTACTTTATCCTCATGCTCAGTAATAGCCGCAGCCTGCATATCAAAAGTCACTTCATCTCGAATGCTCTTATAATTTTTAACCGAAAACTGGCATAACATCTTGATACCTCCATTTCACGATCTTTTTTTACCTTCTATTATACTCTGTTTTTCTGTTTTGTAAACAAAATATGAGATTTTTTCTCAAATATTTGTTTCAAATTTAAAAATAACTATATTTTTAATTCTCTGGAGGGTTTTGTTGCATAGGGAATATAGTTTCCTCTGCAACAAAAAAATTTGCATCTATCCCGAAGGACAGACACAAATCAAGTTTTTTCTACTGCAAAGCTAATATTTTTCCTGATATTAATTTGTTTTATAAACCTTTTTATCCCGACCCAGAGATAATCACAGCAAGCATACTTACTCATAAACAGTTTCAATCTGGGATATCACTGATTCTGCACCTGCAAAATGCTCTTTCCATTCACCCATCTCGCCAAGCTTCTCACCAATTGAATAATATTGATACGGGCTGTAAACTGCGGGACGGATATATTTAAGATCAATGTGTTTCATATCCATATCTTTATATTCCTCATCAATTTGGATACTAACGATTTCTGCAATAAAAAGGTCCGCCCCATCCAGCGCAAAATGCTTTTTCACCCTGCATTCATATATCCAATGGCTTTCATCAATGATGGGCACATCTACTTTTCGTCCACGCTGAATCGTATAATTCACAGCGTTTTTAGTACCGTTTTCTCCCCTTGTCGTTCCAAAATAATCCGCCAGCCACAAATTGTCCTCTGTAATTAAGTTGGCAGAAAAACGTCCTTCACGAAAAATATTTGTTTTCGTCAGCTTGCTCCCACCAATGCTCATCATAAGGCAGGGCCCGTTATCTGCTGAAAAACCAAGCCAGGTAATAATGCAAAAATTGGGAGTGCTGTCTTGATTGTATGTTCCAATCATATACATAGGCTGCGGGCTAAATACAAAGTCAGGCTGTAAATCTATTTTGTTCATATATCCTCCTGAGTATCAATTTACCGGCTTCATCAAACCAAATCATCAAATTCAAAACTCTCTGTTTTCAAATTACAATAATACCTTCCCTTTACCGCAGTAAACTTCAATACACAATAATCCGGATCGCTTACGCCCTCTTTATAATACATTGTATCTCCGGCGCGCCATATTTCCTGCTTTATTTCCTGATCCTGCAATACTTCCATTGTTCCAACCAGCATAATGCCTTCATACTTAATACGACCTTTATGATAGGAATAAACGCTGGCTTTCGGATTTTTCAAATATTGCTGTGTTCGCATGGAAGATGTATTCGTGCTGAAGTAAAAATTGTTCCCGTCTATCTTTCTGGGCAGCAGCATGGCTTTCATATTGGGGTAGCCTTGTTCATCCACCGAGGCAATAAAAGCTGCCTCTTGATTGAGAATAAATTCTGCAATCTGCTCTTTTATTTTCATGGGTACTCCTCCTTTTTATTTTCCTGAAAACTCCGTAAAATATTTTCAACTGAAACCACGGTAAATCAGACTTTGGTTTTCACTGTCAAGATGGGCCTCCGCCCCAATAGGCAGAATACCATGCTTCACGCCATGCCCAAAATCATCTGTATATACAACAGGTATATTGTTCACCCGACCAAACCGCTCAAGGCAATACAATAATGCATCCGGAGGGTTCGGCGAATAATGCCCGAAAATCAGTCCGGCTACGTTATTTATAAATTCACTCTGCTCAATAAAAGCGAGATAAGTGCTCACAGCGCCGACACAGCTGAATTTTTCATGATCTTCAAGAAACAAGATATATTTTTGATTCCCATCATAGTTAAAATATTTATTGGACAGCATTAACCCGACAATCGGCGCATAACCGCCAATTAAAATCCCGTCGCAAGAACCCGCACACAGTATTTTCCAGCGGCTGTCCCTGGCAAAATGCCTTGCTTCGCAGCCTTCAATAAAGTGTGAAATAAACTGCGTATAGTCGTAGTATCTCAAATCAGCAAACTCGCCTGGCCCACAGCCATAATAAGTTAACAGCCCCGTTTGGGCATATATGGCATTCAGGATTGAAGTGCCATCGCTGTAGCTGCTGAACAGTTTCGGATATCTTCGGATATTTTCATAATCAATATAAGGCAGGATCTCAACAGCGCTCTCTCCGCCGCCAAATAACACCATCTGTACACTTTTATCCGCAACCATTGCATTCAGGTCCGAAGCGCGCTCTTCTGCACTGGCAGCATATCCAAAAGTATTCTTCTGTATATTGCGGCCCAGCACCACCTTATATCCAAGCCGTTCCATTGTCGCGGTGATTATTCCATACCGTTCCATATCAGCTACATGGCTGGTGCAGATAATCCCTATCGCTCCGTCTTTGTTCAGTCTGTCCGCCTGCATTGAAATACCTCTTTTCTGCCGCATAAATTATTTATGCTTATTTGCATCTTCAGCCCCAGTCAGGGTATCAAGTATACGGACCAGGTACTGCTCAAACTGCTTTTGCTCTTTCTCAGAAAACCCCTGATAAAATATGGCGTTCATCTGCTGAGAGACCTCTTCATATTTTTTTTGTAATGATTTGGCATAATCCGTAAGTGATATCACCGTTTCCCTACGATTGCCAGGGTTGATCGCCCTCTCTAAAATCCCTTTATTAACCATGCCGTTTACCACTATTGAAACCGTATTTTTAGCAAGAGCTGTTTTCTTACTGATTTCACTGATCGTAAGATGATCCGTTTTCCATAAAACAAATAAAATCCGCCCCTGTCCCCCGCTGATCTCTATATTGTTCTCATGCAGCAGGCGTTCGAAAATCCTGTCCTGAAGCTGTTTAATTTGGGTAATATAAAATCCTCCTCTTGTTTCCAAACTCTCCCCTCTCTTTTCATGTTAGAACTATTCTATATAGAACTGTTATAAATATATACGATATCCTGAAAGAAGTCAATAGCCAGATTGCCTCTTCGATTGATTTAACGGCTATATATTCATAATATGCGAAAGGCGCCTTCCTGCAGCATCTTTTGAATGCACGCCGCACTCTCCTCAATGGTTTGTGCGGTGGTATCAATGACATTTGGCTCATACTTGCCCAAATTGGATAATGACTGCCAAACATCTATGATCGCGTCACGGCTCAAAGGAAAAAAATCTCTCTGTTCCCGTTTTAACGCCCGTGAAACCGTCGTCTGTTCATCCGGGCGCAAAACGATGTATCTTATATCAATTCCTTCCCTGGCTGTCTCTGTCCATGGCGCAAGAAACCACGGGCCTATCACCCCGTCCACATAAACCTCATACCCGCCTTCAGAAAACTTTTTAGCGCTGGCTACAACTGCGTCAATCACGGTTTCGTTCTGATCCCCTGATTCATCTAACCAGGGCGCAGTATATCCCTTGCGTATATATTGATAAAAGTCGTCCGTGTGCAGATGAGCTGCCCGGGCGCAGCTGGAATTTTCCGCCAATAAACGCGCTATGCTGGTTTTACCCGTCCCGCAGGCCCCGGAAACAATTACAATTCTTGCTTTCATGCTTACCTCCGCAAAGCAGCCTGGAATATTTCCGGCCTTATGCCTCTGTCTCGAACAAAATCCCAAGGGTATTCGGCCCGCAGTGACTGGAAATCGTACAGCTGGCCCTGGTCACATAGATATGTTCAAAATGCATTGTTTCCTGGATCGTTTTCTTGACCAGCTCTATATATGCTTCAGCTATCCCGGAATGAGTGATGAATATTTTATCTGTATTAATCTTTTCATATCCCGCAAGCTGGTCTTTTGTGTAGCGTACCAGCACCTTATCCAGGTTTCCCCGGTACTTTTTGCCCACTCCCATAGCCCCCGAACGGTTATCCACCTCAATACAAGGCTTTAAATTCAGCAGGTTAGCCCCGAAGGCCGTCACCGCGGAGCAGCGCCCGCCTGCGGCCATAAACTTCAGCGTATCCAGAATGAAGCTGGAATGCACGCGGCCCCGGCGCTCATTCAGACGCCTCTGAATCTCTCCCGCGCCCAGGCCGGCAGCCGCCATCTTTACCCCGTCCAGCACTAGATGGCCGGTACCGGTGGAAAGATTGCAGGAATCTACAGGATATACATGGCCCAGCTCCTCCGCCGCAAGGCAGCAGTTCTGATAGGAGCTGGACAGCGCTCCGCCCAGGTTCACATGAACCACATCGTATCCCTGTTTCACCCAGGGTTCAAAATACTGGATATATTCCGCCGCGTTCACCGCTGCGGTCTTGGGCAGCACCTTACGCTGTTCGTAAGCTCTGTACAATTCTTCCGGCTGTATAGTCACATTGTCCAGATAATCCTTTTCTTCCAGAATAATATGCAGCGGGTAGTATTCCACGTGGTATTGCTCTTTCAGCTCCCGGCCCAGATCGCAGGTGCTGTCGGCGCTTATAATAATTTTCTCTGCCATAATTTCTCCTATCTCTGCACATCAATCAGCACCTTCATGGTGCTTTCCCTGTTCTCGTCAATATACCGGTATGCCTTCAGATAATCCTCAAAGTCAAAAGTCGCTGAAATCAGAGGTTTCAGCAGGACTTTCCCCTCTCCGGCCAGCCGGATCGCTTCAAGATAGTCCTCATTCCGGTACATCATGGAAGTGTTCAGGTCCAGTTCATGATCATTGAGCACCGCCAGATCCACGGTAGCCAGGTCCGCGAATACCGCTACCAGAATAATCGTGCTGCCCTTTCTGGCATATTGGACGGCCTGCCCGATGGTCACGTTATTCCCGGCGCAGTCATAGATCACATCTGCTTTATCCGGGCCAAAACACTCCTCCATCGCTTCTCCGAAATCTCTTTCTTTCGTATTCACACAGAAATCGGCGCCGCATTCAGCCGCTTTCTTCAGGCGCAGGCTGCTGACGTCCGTGATCATCACCTGCCCGGCCCCCAGGCCTTTCGCAGCCTGCGCTACCAGAATGCCTATGGGGCCGGCTCCCAGAACCGCAATTTTCTGGCCTGCCACGTCTCCGGCACGGCGCACGGCATGTACTGCAACAGCCAACGGTTCTATCATGGCTCCTTCCGCATAGCTCATTTCTTCGGGCAGAGGCGTCACCCGGAAAGCGTCCGCAACGAAATAGTGGGAAGCCATGCCGGTAGTCTGAAATCCCATCACCTTCAGTTTCTCACACAAATTGTATTTTCCATGGCGGCAGGGATAGCACTCTCCACACACCACCTGAGGCTGAACCGTCACCTTCTGCCCAACGCGCAGATTCTCCACGCCGTCCCCCAGCGCGGCGATCTCTCCGGACACCTCATGCCCCTGTGTAACCGGATAAGAAGTAAACGGATGTTTTCCGTGATATACGTGAATATCAGAACCGCAAATTCCGATTTTCATCATTTTTATCAGGACCTGCCCTGGTCCGGCTTCAGGTACCGGCGCCTCCTGAAATTTGATTTCCCCCGGCGCTGTCATCACTTGCTGCAGCATTTTCATTAGCCCTACCTCCTCAAAAAAAGTACTATACTGATTTGATTCCAGTATAGCACTTTCCTGTTTTCTATTCCAGTTCTTTTCAGTTTTCCGCCTGATTTTCCTGTTTTCAGCCGTTTTTAAGTCAGAGGCACGTCCCTGGTATAGTCCACATTTTCAAACCCGAACCCGAACATATGGTAAAAATCTTCCCAGTAGCCTTCCAGATCCGCGCACTGCCGCAGATTTTCTGTATTCACCACTTCCCATAAACGCATTACTTCAGACTGAACGTCTTCACGCATTTCGTAGTCGTCCAGGCGAATCAGCCCACTGCCATCCGTTTCTGCCTGTCCGGCCAGTTTTTCTCTGAACAGGCGGTCCATCTGCTGGATACACCCTTCATGCAGTCCCTTTTCCTTCATCACATGATACAGTATCGCCATATACAGCGGCACTATAGGAATTGCAGAACTGGCCTGTGTCACCAGCGCTTTATTCACTGAAACCAGGGCCTCCGCCCCAGGAATCTCCTGATTGATTTTCCTTGCAGTTTCGCACAAATGCTGTTTTGCCATTCCGATCGTACCTTCATAATAAACAGGATAGGTTAACTCCGGTCCGATATATGAATATGCCAGCGTTTTGAAATGTGGCGCAAGCACGCCGGCTCGGGACAAAACACGCATCCAGTCCATCCAGTCCTCTCCGCCCATCACCTTTACCGT
The DNA here is from genome assembly GCF_004216775.1 of Cuneatibacter caecimuris. GTDB lineage: Bacteria > Bacillota > Clostridia > Lachnospirales > Lachnospiraceae > Cuneatibacter > Cuneatibacter caecimuris. The sequence continues at coordinate 100,862 of NZ_SGXF01000005.1, read as the reverse complement.
AGCTGCTGTCTCCTCCTGTGAGGCAGGGGAAATGGAAGCCTCTTCAATCTGGTTATTTCTGAGATTCAGGGATTTATTAGTAAATATTCCATTTGTTGTTTTTAATACAGAGGAATACACCGTCCCGTCCGGCATGGTACGGCGCGGCGCGGCCAGGCTGTATATCACCATATCGATTTGTCCCAGGTCCTCGCGGATCGCCTGAACCGTCTGCTCCTTCATCTCCATGGAAAAAGCGTCCCCGTTCAGCGTCCGGGCATAGAGCCCGTCTTCCTCTGCAAACCCCTCAAAAGCCATTGTATTATACCAGCCGGGGGTGGCAGTGCGTTTTTCTGTAGCTACTTTTTCAAACATAATGCCCAGAGTAGCGGCCCCGCATCCAAAGGCGGCTGCGATCCTGGAAGCCAGTCCGTAACCCGTAGACCCGCCGATTACCAGAACTTTGGACGGTCCTTCCATCCTGCCCCGGCTTTTTACATATTCTATCTGTTGCTTCACATTTTCACGGCAGCCGTCGGGATGCGCTGTGGTACAAATAAACCCTCTCACCTTTGGCTCGATTATCATGTTCTTTTCCTCCCGGAATCATTTATTTTGATCTTCAAACAAAAACAGTGTAGCACAATTTCCCTGCTCTGGCAAGGCTTTTTGTAAAGTCCCATTGCAAACCCGCGTCCCATCCTTTATAATACATTTAGATTGCCGGGCTTGAAGCCCTTAATTTTGGAGGTACATATGAAAGAACAACAGAAGCCGCTTAGGATGGCTGGCATCCTGGCGCACCCCACTTCCTTCCCCTCCCCCTATGGAATCGGGGATTTCGGGAGCGGGACCTATGAATTTCTGGATTTTCTTGCCGCCGCGGGACAAAAGCTCTGGCAGGTCCTTCCTTTAGGCCATACAGGTTACGGAGATTCTCCGTATCAGTCATTTTCAGCCTTTGCCGGGCAGCCGCTGCTCGTCAGCCCTGAAAAGCTACTGGAACAAGGACTTCTGACAGAGGAGGATCTTAAAGATACTCCTGAATTTTCTCAGGATAAAGTGGATTATGGTCCGGTTATCACCTGGAAAACCGCTCTGTTTCATATTGCCTGTGAGCGTTTCAGGAAGTCCTCTTCCCAAAACCAAAAAGAAGATTTCCAGGCGTTTTGCTCCAGGGAAGCCGATTGGCTGGAAGATTACGCGCTTTTCATGGCTGCAAAAGACGCCCGCAAGGGGCGGTCTTTTCTGGAATGGCCGGCCTCTGATCGGCGCCTCACTCCTGAGTTAAGAAAAAACTGGAGCGCAGATCTGGCAGAAGGGATATACTATTACAAATTTATTCAGTTCCTTTTCTTCCAGCAATGGAATGAAGTGCGCAGCTACGCGGCAACAAAGGGAATTCTCATTGTGGGGGATATCCCGATCTTTGTATCCATGGACAGCGCCGACGTATGGGCCCAGCCGCATTTATTCCAGCTGGATTCCAAGGGATTCCCTACCGCCGTGGCGGGGGTGCCTCCTGACTACTTCAGCGAGGACGGCCAGCTCTGGGGCAATCCGCTGTACAACTGGGCGGCCCACAAAAAAGAGGGCTACCAGTGGTGGATCAAACGGATCAGCCATCAGCTGAAGCAAGTGGATTATCTTCGTATCGACCATTTCCGGGGATTCGAAGCCTATTGCTCCATTCCCTATGGTGAAACAACCGCTCGAAAGGGAAAATGGGTCAAAGGGCCGGACGCAGATCTGTTCCGCGCCATCCGCAGCGCTTTAGGTGACAGCCTGCCCATCTGGGCTGAGGACCTGGGCGTCATCACGCCGGAAGTAGAGAAGCTCAGGGATGATTTTGGCTTTCCGGGAATGAAGGTACTGCAGTTTGGGTTTGAAAATGAAGATGACAGCAGCATGCTGCCCCACAATTTTACTACGGCCAACTGTATCTGCTATACAGGGACTCATGACAATGATACTGCCCTGGGCTGGTATCTGAGCATGGATGAAGGACTTCAGGACCGGGTGCGCCGGTATATGAACACAGACGCGCGGATGATACATCTGGATTTCATACGGACAGCCCTCGGCTCTGTGGCCCGCTACGCAGTCTATCCCATTCAGGATGTGCTGGGTTACGGCAGCGACTGCCGCATGAACACGCCCTCCGTGCCTTCCGGCAACTGGCAGTTCAGATTTCGCAAAGATGCATTGTCTCCCGGTCTGGCACAGTATCTGAAAGAAATGGCTGTGCTGTACGGCAGATTCTCACCCGATAACAGCCCGGAGCCGGAAGAAGACTGAACCTCAATAAAGGGGGTTTGTTTCATAGGAAACACAGTTTCCTATGAAACAACCAAAAATACCCGTTGCACAAGAGCCAGCTCAGGCTGGCCCGGCAACGGGCATTTTTATTATCAGTAATGATACCTCATACAGTATTACAGAGTATTCGCCTCATCAACAACTTTCTGGATTGCTTCCAGAGCATCATCAGGCAGCTTGTCGTATCCGCCCTTTGCAGTCGCAAAGTTTGCAATCTCGTTTACACGGTCCTGCATGCGTGCCTTCAGCTGGCTGACATAATCTGCATCCTTCAGGTCAGGCACAAAGCCTTCCCAATCCATGATCTCGATGTCGGAGAAAGGTCCCCAGGGCTTGAACTCTGCGGTCTCGTCAACAATAGCTTCCAGAACGCCCAGAGTATCAGCAGGTTTTACCTTCTTGCCCATGAAGTCGCCGGTGTTGATGATATAGCAGTCTACGTTCTTCTCTTCAACCAGCTTCTTGAATTTCTCATAGTCGTCAGCCAGAGGATAGGTTCTGAAAGGATTTGCATAAGGTACTACAACCAGCTTGTTGGGATCTACGCCGGGAGCCAGACGCTCTGCGGAAGATCTCTTCGTAGCCAGAGTTGCGCCCATAACAGATGCCAGAGAAGCGCCCTTCAGCTTTACTACCGGCGGAATGGTAGGATCCTTCATAATCCAGAAGATCGCATTAACAGGAGCCTCAATCTTGTCCACACGGTTAGGAGACCACAGTTTGGACTTGATCGCACGGCCGTTGCCGTTACGGATATCTTCTGTCACCAGCTGAATCTTGCCTTCGTCGTCCAGGGTCGCGGAGCAGTTCTGGGCGGTCAGAAGGTACTTATTGTCAGGGCAGCCTGTAGGATAATCTGCAGTCTTATCAAAGTAAGTAGGCTCAATGGCAACGGAAGCGCAGGTATCAGTATTGATAATGAACGCGTCATCGTGCAGAACCTTGATCTCATACTTGCCGTTATGCTTTGCATGGGTCAGGGTGGACTTGCCGGAACCGGACAGGCCGTATACGGAAGCAACATACTTGCGGCCGTCGGGCAGCAGATATTCCTTCTGTCCGCCATGGCAGGAAGCATAGCCGTTACGGTTTGCCACTGCCCATACCATGGTCAGAGTTCCCTTCTTATGCTCGCCGAAATATCTCATGCCCAGAATGCATGCGCAGTTTGTGCTGGTGTTGAAATAGCACAGAGTCTTCTTGGCAGGATCGCTCAGGCAGCTGAAATCAACGCCGGGGCGGTCTTCAGGAACCCACTGAGGATCGGAGAAAATATAGATATCAGGCTCCTTGCCGTCGCCTACGGGTTTGGAGTTCTTATACATCTTTACATATTCATCAGACATGTACTGGAAGTTCAGCATCCAGGAATACAGGATGTTCTCTTCGCCTTCCGGAATCAGCAGATGGCATTTTACCATGAATTCAGGATCCAGGCCTGCATAAACCTCTGCATGGTACATGGTCTTCCAGCGTGACTCATAGATCGCGTCCATCGCAACCTTGTCCAGCGCTTCGCAGTCCACGCCAGGTTCGCCGGCAATTCTTCTGGCAGCAGCATAACGGCCTGTGATGGCGCCGTCGTTAAACAGCAGAACCCTTGCATCGCTGTCCAGACCGAACTCCTCGCCTCTGTATACAGGCATGTCAGTCACAATCGTGCCCGGAGAATTCTTGGCCAGATTATAGGCCTCTTTCAGTGTATTTACTTTTACAACGTTGTTACCGTAAAAAGCAGCTTCGATAATAGAACGAGTCTTGGAAAATCCGGGCTTGTCCTTGCCAATTTCGCTGCTGGGATACATAGCTTTTGTTGACATGATTATGTCCTCCTTCTTAAAGAAATTCAATTTGTGTTTATTATCTCATTTTGTGAAGCCTTTGTCAATTACCCAAACAGTGAAATGAAGCATAATAATTATTAAATAACTCTAAACTCGCCAAAAATTTTAAGTCATATTGTTTCCAAAAGGGGTTCTGGAATTTTTTACCATTATTTTAGTGGTAAATATCCATTATTGCAGTATCCCTCACATCTCTTTTCAGTAAAATAGGTATTATAAAAAGGAGGGACATGATATCATGAACCGAATCCGGGAACTGCGAAAGGAAAAACGAATGACCCAGGCACAGCTGGGCGACATGGTCCATGCAAGCCAGCAGACAATCAGCAAAATTGAAGGCAGTGCCCGCAACGATTTTTCCTGCGATCTCCTGACTGCCCTGGCTGATTATTTTGAAGTCAGCACGGATTACATACTGCGCAGAAATGACGAACGCAGAATAGTATTTCCTGTTGAGTCTGACGAACAGGCGGCACTGCTCGCCTTCTATAAACGTTTGCACACATATGACCGTAAAATATTGCTTCACATGCTGGAAGATCTGGCAAGCCGTCCGCAAGAGCCATAATCTTCTATTGAAATTCTCTGTTTTCTGTTATAGAATAATTCAGTATGCGGTCAGCATTTTAAAACAGATAAAAGACAAACGGAGGCACACAGTGAAAATCGGATTTGATAATGAAAAATACGTTACCCTGCAGTCGGAGCACATCAGAGAGCGCATCAGCCAGTTTGGGGACAAGCTTTATCTGGAATTTGGCGGAAAACTCTTTGACGATTATCATGCGTCCAGGGTGCTGCCCGGATTTCAGCCGGACAGCAAGCTGAACATGCTCATGCAGCTGAAGGACCATGCGGAAATTGTCATTGTCATCAGTGCCGCTGATATTGAGAAAAATAAAATCCGGGGCGATCTGGATATCACCTACGACCGGGATGTGCTGAGGCTGCGCCGGAATTTCCAGGAGCGCGGGCTGTATGTGGGCAGCGTCGTGATCACACAGTACAATGGACAGAAGGCGGCAGACCTGTTCCGCCGCAGGCTGCAGGAGGCCGAAATCAAGGTCTACACCCATTACATCATTGAGGGCTATCCCGGCAACGTGCCGCTGGTAATCAGTGAAGAAGGGTTTGGAAAGAATGATTATATCGAGACAGAACGGCCGCTGGTAATCGTCACCGCCCCCGGGCCCGGCAGCGGAAAGATGGCCACCTGCCTGTCCCAGCTTTACCACGAGCACAAAAGAGGAATACAGGCAGGTTATGCGAAATTTGAAACCTTTCCAGTATGGAACTTACCGATCAACCACCCGGTGAACCTGGCCTATGAAGCCGCTACTGCGGATCTGAACGACGTGAATATGATTGACCCCTTTCATCTGGAAGCCTATGAAAAAACTGCTGTAAACTACAATCGGGATGTGGAGATTTTCCCGGTGCTGCGGGCGGTTTTTGAAGCGATCTATGGGGAATGCCCCTACAAGTCGCCCACAGATATGGGCGTCAACATGGCGGGCTATTGCCTCTCTGACGACGAGGCCTGCCGGGAGGCTTCTTGTCAGGAAATCCTGCGCCGTTACTTCCAGACGCGGGTGAAATTTTCCCAGAATCAGGCTGCGGAATCGGAGGTCTATAAAATCGGCCTGCTCATGAAAAACGCAAAGATCACGCCTGAGGACCGTCAGGTGGCTGCAGCTGCACGAAAGCTGTCGGCGGAAGTCCAGGTACCTGTGGCGGCCCTGCAGCTGGAAGACGGTTCCATGGTTACCGGCAAATCCGGGGAACTGCTGGGCGCCTGCTCCGCTTTGCTTTTGAACGCTGTAAAGACGCTGGCCGGGATCGACGACAGCGTCCACCTGATTTCTCCTGAAGCGATCCAGCCCATCCAGCATCTGAAAACAGCTTACCTGGGCAGTAAAAACCCCTGCCTGCACAGCGATGAGATTCTGATCGCTCTTTCGGCCTGTGCTTCCAACGACCCCATCGCCATGCTGGCGCTGGAACAGCTGCCGAAGTTAAAAGGGCTGCAGGCACATTCTTCCGTTATGCTCTCTTCTGCGGACAGCAGGACTTTCCGCCGTCTGGGCATGGATTTGACTTACGAGGCGTTTCCGTTTAAAGAATAATTTGCAGAAGGCCGTCAGTTGACAAAAACGGCCCCCTGTTTTATAGTTATTACAGTGATTAAAAAGTATTCAGAAAGTGAGTGTGATTAGAAATGAGAATAGCTTTGATTAATGAAAACAGCCAGGCTGCCAAGAACAGCATGATTGAGGCAGCTCTGAAGGAAGTCGTAACACCCATGGGCCACGTAGTGGACAACTACGGTATGTATGCCGCCGAGGACGAAGCGCAGCTGACCTATGTGCAGGCCGGTTTGCTGGCCGCAATCCTGCTTAACAGCGGAGCGGCTGATTTTGTGGTTACCGGCTGCGGTACAGGCGAAGGCGCCATGCTAGCCTGCAACGCTTTTCCCGGCGTGCTGTGCGGACATGTGGTGGACCCCTCCGACGGGTTCATGTTCGCTCAGATCAACGATGGGAATGCCATCGCAATGCCTTTTGCAAAGGGCTTTGGATGGGGCGCTGAGCTGAATCTGAAATATACCTTTGAAAAACTGTTCGGCAGCGAACCAGGAAACGGCTACCCGCCCGAGAGAGTTGTTCCGGAACAGCGGAACAAGAAGATTCTGGACAGCATCAAAAAGATCACCCATACCGATATGATGACCATCCTGAAAACCATTGACCAGGATTTCCTGAAAGCCACAGTCAGCGGTGCAAAATTTAAAGAACTTTTCTTTGCAAACTGCAAGTGCGCTGAGATCAGGGCCTATATTGAATCTGTGCTGGCTTAGGGATACACAAAAGCAGCCGCAAAAAGTGTTTTCACTTTTGCGGCTGCTGTTTTTATCTGTTTTTTCTCTTCTAATAAATTTCCTATTTCTTTTAATTATTTTTCTATTTTCCCAGCCCCTTATTTTTTACAATAAGATTGAAACAAATGGTCTTGCACGTGAAACAGATTGGGGGCGTGATTTCATGATCGTTAAAGATCGCTTATTTCTTCTGGAACAATCTGATTCTTTTTTCCGCAGCGCTCAAACGCTGCCAGACAGCCATGGAGCCTGCCGTATCATCATCTGTCTGGGGGAATTCCTGCGGTTCTCTGCCAGCGGCAGAGAGACAGAACTGCACTGCCGCCAGTTCCAAATCATCCCGCCGGATGAGGCCTGCACAATTACCCAGCCTGTCCCTCAGAGAGCGAATTTCTTATATCTGTCTCTGGAACCCGGCTTCTGGGATATCTGTGCATTCCGCGGGCCCCATACTCTTTACGCCGCCGCAAAACTGCCGGCCGCAGAATCTTGCCTTGAAGACAGGGAGCTGGAAAATATCCTGGCCCTGGCTTCAAAAATCACCAGCGAATACCAAATGGAAAGCCAATCATACTATGCCTTCCGCTATTCCTGGATCTCTGAAATTCTGATGGATATCTATAAGAATATCAGCCCTGCCTGTCCGGGACCTGAAGAAAACTCTGTCATTCCTGAAATTATCAGGTTTCTGGAGAACAGCTTTACACAAAAAATTTCCATAGATATGCTGTCCGCAAAATTTTTCGTCAGCAAATATCATTTGATGCGGCAGTTTAAAAAAGAGACTGGCTGTACCATCCATCATTTCATTTTAAACAAACGGATTAACCATGCCTGCAGCCTGATGCTACGGCAGGTGCCTCCCAGTGAAGCCTGCTATTTATCCGGTTTTACGGACTACTCTCTGTTTTTCAAGTCTTTTACCAAAATAACCGGCTTTTCTCCCAGCCAATATCCCTCCGGCCTGCATTCACAGACAGGCTGAAAATAAATTAGAATGCCAGAGATAGAGGGGCGGCCGCTTTCCTGATTCTCCAATCGTGAAAACGGCCGCCCCTGTCACTTCTTTCATTTGTCTTTATTCAGCACAAATAATGACAGATCCGCTTCTCATTCCATCCGCATCCGCGTATACCGCGATTCTGCCGGGTTCCCCGGTCAGGCCGACCACCACGCTGGCGCAGCCGTGATACATATGGATAAAGGTCTCCTGGTACGGTTCAAAGGACTTGGCGTCCCCGTTGTCCACAGCCAGTATTTTGGCAGGCCCTTCCGCTCTGAACCGCACCTTCGCGCTCTCTCTGAAGCAGGGATTGTTCTCTGCATCCAGAGCGCGGACAGTCAGAAGCAGCTGATACCCCCTACAGGCCGGCAACTTCCCGCTTTTACGGTCAAATCCCAGCTGCACTGCCGGGCCGGGCGTCACAGTCTCCTGGCGGCATACCTCCTTACCGTCGTTTCGTCCAACCACTGTAACCCTGCCGGGTATCCAGGGAAGGAAGCCGGTGATAAGGCGGTTCGGGCAGTCCGCGGGGCGGGGCACATAAATCCTCGTATCGTTCACATAGACCTCCACCTCTTCGCAGTTGCTGGCGATCATATAGGGGATCACTGTGTTCCGGAACTGAGGAAAATGCCAGTGGTCCGCATACATGGGAATATCCCAGTGATCCTTCACCCCTTCATCTTCCAGGGAATAATCCATGACAGAAAAATGTACCATAGGCTCTTTGGTCCAGTAGCTCTGCATCATATAGTAACCGGCTTTGCGCTCCCCATTTGTCCGGATCAGCGCTCCGTTCCAGCTTTTGGCCGGGTATCCCATGGATTCTCCAAGGTAATCGATTCCCGCCCAGATCATGCCTCCGATCACATAATCATACCGTTCCGGCACCAGGGAAGGATTATCTTCCGTGAAGTTCTTAAACTGGTCCGGATGGCCTTTGAAATACTGGTAAATCTCTGTTCCCAGAATTAATTTATCCGGCAGCGCCTCATGGATCTGTTCATACCACTGCTCCTGATAATTGCAGGAGATAATGTCCACCAGTTCCCCGATCCCTCTGATCCTCTGGATTTTCTCCTCCACATCCCAGATTTCCGTATCGTCCGCCTCATCTACAAACTGCTGGATGTCGCTGATCCTGGAAAGGTCCACATTGCTTTCCCGTTTGAAATGGGGATTCATGGCATAGGTCACCGGCCTGCTGCCGTCCAGTTCCCGGACCCGGTCAGCCAGGGTTTTTAAAATCTTCAGCATAGAAGGCTGTCCCTGGTTTTCCACCTCATTTCCAACTCCCCAGATCATCACGCTGGGACGGTTCCTGTCTCTCTTGACCATTCCGTCCAGGTCGGACTTCCATTCTGTTTCAAAAAAAACGCCGTAATGACCGCCGGTCCATTTATCAAAACATTCCTCATACACATAAAAACCCATCTCATCACAGAGGTCCATGAACTCTCTGGAATGGATGTGGTGGGCGGCACGGATGGCATTACAGCCCATCTCCTTTAACAGCTTCAGACGTTCTTCCCAGATTTCTTTCTTAGCCGCGGCCCCCATACATCCTGCGTCCTGATGAAGGCATACTCCCCGGAGCTTCACAGATTTTCCGTTGACAATCAGTCCCTTCTGCGGCACAAACCTCACGTCCCTCAGCCCAATTTTCATGGATACCGAATCGCCTGAGCCGTCCCGGTCTCTCAGCTTAATCTTTAACTGATATAACTGAGGGTCTTCTGCTGTCCACAGCATTGGGCGAGGCACTTCAAATATCAGGTTTCCCTGTTCTCCCTCCGCCTGCAGCCGCAGGTCTTTGCGGCACAGCTCCCCGCTCACAGGAAACGCAGTCCCTGTCTTCACCTTCACCTCTGCTGATTCATAACTTCCTCCGGGAAAGGATACGGAAACTACTATTTCATTCTCATCCAGGTACCGGAGGCCAGTTTCAATCAGGCGCACGGGCCGGTAAATCCCGGCTCCCGTATACCACCTGTCCGTAGGTGTCACATCGCTGTCCACCCGTACCTCAATCAGGTTCCGGCCGTCCCGGAGCCAGTCTGTGATTTCCAGGCGGAAAGAAGTATATCCATACTGATGCCCGCCCACAAATGTACCGTTTACCCAGACCTTGCTTTTTTCATAAACCCCGCCAAAATCCAGGAAATATCTCCGGCCTTCTTCTCTGGCAACAGACAGCTCTTTCTGATACCAGCCAGTACCCCGGCAGGCCCGGAACCCCTGGGAAGTTTCCCGCACATCTCTCACCGCAGGCGTCCCGATCACCCAGTCATGAGGCAGCTCCACCTCTGTTCCCGGCCCCGTCTTTTCTTCCCCAAACCAGAATTTCCACTGATCTGTCAGATCTGTTTCTCTGCGTTCCATTTTTACCTCCTTTTTTCTCTAACATTCTCTGCGGCGCGTTTTTCTTCCGCCATGCCTGCCAGTCTATTTCGTTTTCTCCAGCCACAACAGCAATATAGTCTGCGGCGCCAGGGTCTCCTGCAAAGACAGCACCCCCTCTTTCACCTCCGCAGGCTGCCGGCTGTCCCAGTCCGGCTCTGCCGCTGCCGCCATCCTTTCCAGAACATCCGGTTCCGGAAATTCCGGAGAGCCGCAGCTCTTCCAGATTCTGTAAGCATTGTGGCTGCCTGCGGACAGTTCCATCCTGCATACCTGGTAAACGCCGTCCTCCAACCCGCGGACAAAAATACTTCCCGACGCGGATTCCGCATACTGCTCATATTCCTCAAAATGATAGAGCATCAGCTGATAAGCGCCTTCTCCTCCGGCCGCCATGCAGCCCAGGGGGCCTCCGGCCCGCGCCCCCTCTACCTGAAACAGTTCCGGCCCCATCTTCGCCATCATCTCAAAAGCTGTCAGCACCGGCTTGGGCAGATGCGGCCAGGTCATTAAATCCCGGTTTCCCGCAAAAATCTGCTTCCTGTCATCTTCCAGGCAAAATCCCCAGTACAGCAGCACCGTCACCTCAAACCCATATCTCAGACGGATCTGCTGGATGCAGTCCACCAGCTTCACAAAAAAACAGGCGGAGAATTCACTGTTGCGGATTTCCAGAGCCGGATAGTCCCGGGCATTTTTTTCATAGTGGGAACACACGCCCCACTCATTGAGATGAAATTCCGCATCCTTTAGTTCTGGATAGCTTCCGATCAGCCGCGACAGCCACATCAGTTCCTGGGTAAAGCGCTGTACAGCGGGCGCCACCAGTGGATATTCTTTCAGCCAGCTGCCGCTCATTCCATAGATGTGATAGGAAATAAAATCCACTCTGGTCCCTCTGGCCCCTGTCACATGATTTCTCCCCCTGGCCGCGTGTTCCAGAAAATCGTGCAGGAAATCCTGCCTGAAGGAACCGGGACCGCCGACCCGCAGCTTTTCGTCCACGCTCAGCACCGCATCCACAAATATATCATACATTCTGTGAAATTGGGGCCAATCCTCTACCGGCCATCCGTCCGCCTCATTCCACACTTCAAAATACCAGCTGCGGATCTCCTCGGTCCCAAAAGTATCGGACAGATTCCGGACAAAAGCTTTCAGAAGGCCATGCCACTTATTCCAGTCCTTGGGATAGGAACGGTTCAGATATACCCCCTCCTCCTCGCCGCCCCGGGACACGCTGCGGCACAGGGCGTCCGGCAGGAAATCCAGCTCCACCACCGGCTTTATGCCATACTCCAGATATTTTTTAAAAATTTTGTTGGCCTTCTCAAAATGATATATGGGCCTTCCTTCCGGATCCTCCGAATACACATCGCCGCCTGCGTCCGGGTAACCGTCCTTTGCCAGGCTGGAAAGGGTGTGGTGGTTCCGCATATAACGGCAGGTCCCCCTTTCCTGCATCCGCTTCAGCAAACGCTCTCCACTGTCTGTAAACAGCAGGGGATACAGGGAATCCGTGCCGCAGGCAGCCCAGAATTTCCTGTTTTCTCCCACCGGGCAGCCAGCGTCTACATCATAGTGAAATCCTTTCATCTCTTCACCTGGTTCTTTCTGTCATTCCCTGGACAGGAAAAGCCGGACAGCCTGCATCTCCGCTTTCACGCTGAGTTCCGCCGCCTTAAAGGCATGCTCCTGGGTCATGGCGTTCTCTGTTCTGTTGAGGCAATCCAGGATCAGCCGTCCAAAATAAGGATACCCTACCTTTCCGGCCACCTCATAGTGGAATTCGCCATTCTGATTTACCAGAAAAACATGATCTGAATCCACAGTTTCAGTGCCGATATTGATATACTTTCTCAATTCGATATACCCGTCTGTGCCCAGGATAAACGTCCTGCCGTCACCCCAGGTACGCAGCCCGTCCGGGGTGAACCAATCCACCCGGAAATACTGGGTGGCTCCGTTGTCTCCAACCAGCATGGCATCCCCGAAATCTTCCAGCTCCGGATACTGCGGATGATTGTAATTGCCCACCTGGCTGCGCACCACTGCCGCGTCCCTGGCCCCTGTGTAAAACAGAAACTGTTCGATCTGGTGGCTTCCGATATCGCAGAGAATTCCGCCGTAATGCTCTTTTTCAAAAAACCAGGCGGGACGCCCTCCGGCCGCCAGGCGGTGGGGCCCCATGCCGATCACCTGGATCACATGGCCGATAGCCCCCTGTTCGATGAGCTGTCCGGCGTACACCGCAGATTCCACATGCAGCCGTTCGCTGTAGTACACCATATATTTCCTGCCGGTCTTTTTCACCATTTCTTTCGCAGCTTCCAGCTGTTCCAGGGTAGTCAGAGGCGCTTTATCCGTAAAATAATCCTTTCCCGCTTCCATCACCCGCAGCCCCAGGGCGCAGCGCATGCTGGTCACCGCTGCGCCTGCCACCAGGCGCACCTCCGGGTCGGAGAGCACCTGTTCTTCTGACGCCGCCGCCATAGCCTGGGGAAAAACTTCCTGAAATTTCCTTACTTTTTCCGGATCAGGGTCATAAACCCATTTCAAAACCGCTCCTGCCTCGGTGAGACCATTGCACATCCCATAGATATGGCCGTGGTCCAGAGCCACTGCTGCGAACACAAATTCCCTGCCGCACACCACCGGGCTGGGCTTCCCCTTCGGCGCATAGTTCATTCCGTCATTTCTGTCCATCTTCACGCACCTGCTTTCTCAATATGTTCCCACTGTAATTTCAGAAGAAGCAAAATTCTCAATACTCTTTCCTTTTTCATAAAAATGGACGGCATGTTTTTGAAGGCCTGTCTCAGTATAGTACTCATCCTCCGGCCCGATGGGCAGCGTCACGGTCCGCTTCTCAAAACCAGCTTTATAGATGGCGGTGATCAGCTCCACTGTCTTCCTGCCGTCAGCGCCGGTGATCAAGGGCCGCGCCCCCTTTTCCAGAGCCGCCAGCACATCGTCGATCTCTCCGGCATGCCCCTCGTAAACCAGGTCAGGCAGGCTGTTATAGTAAGCTTTCAGCTCTTCCATCAGTTCCTGGTTATGCCCTTCCACAGGAAACCCATTTTCCTTGGTCACTTCCGCCACACAGCTCCAGGGCGCGGCGATTTTGGCCTTTTCGCACTGCAGGACGATTCCCTGCTCTTCTCCGTGATGCACCACAGAGCTGGTGACTTCCGCCACGGAACCGTCCCCATAGCGCAGAGCGGCAAAAGAAAGATCCTCCACCTCTGAATTATCGTGCATCACATTTGCCAGCATGGAAGTGACTTCCTCAGGAAGTCCCCCCTGAATCCAGTTGATCATATCAATGTGGTGCACCGCGTGATTCAGCGTGGGGCCGCCGCCTTCTTTTTCCCAGGTCCCACGCCACCACAAATCATAATAGCAATGCCCTCTCCACCAGAGAGAATCCACATGGGCGCAGCGGATTTTTCCGGCCAGCCCGCTTTCAACCGTCTTTTTTAACTTATATATGATATTTCGGAAACGGTTCTGAGCGATACAAGCCATGGTCACATGGTTTCTTTTTTCTGCTTCCAGCATTTCATCACATTCCTTCAGGCTGGGAGCCATGGGTTTTTCCACCAGCACGCTGATTCCGGCGTCCATGGAATGAATGGCAATCTCCGCATGGCAGGACGGCGGCGTGCACACATGCACCAGGTCTATTTTCAGGCCGGAGGACAGCATTTTTTCATGGCTGTCAAAAACAGCCGCATCTTTCAGGCCGTACTTCTCTTTTGCCGCCCGGGCCTTTTCCGGGTAGATATCCACAAGGGCCGCAATCCTGCAGCGTTCAGGAAATTCTAAAAGCCCCCTGATATGCGCATTGGAAATATTTCCGGTTCCCACAATCGCCACTTGTATCATTTTGATCCTCCTCGTTTTTACACTTCATCATCCTGTCCCTCATACCTGAAATACGAAAATACTGCGGGTTTTCTGCAGTTCTTCCCATTCCCTGAGGCATAGAGCCCAATATACACCCCGGTAAACCCCCGATTCACTTCTGTGGACAGGAGGCGGGTATCTGCTTTTGCCAGCTCCAGGAATTCCCCATTCTCCATCACGCCAAAATGATAGTCTGCTTCCTCCCCCATCACCGCGATTTCCGCCCGGCCTTCTTTCAGTTCCAGACAGCGCTGTTCTGTTTCCATATCGTGGATGCGCCGCCGAAGGGACAGCGCAAAACCTTTTTTCCCGCGGACAATACGAAAGCTGTAGTATGCGGTATTGCTGTAAAGCACGCAGAGCCCGGCCTCTTCTTCAGGTGTTTCCGGCATAAAGCGCAGGTCTGTGCTGCACAGGAAACGCATATGTTTCTGCCGGACGCCCAGAAATGAAGGCGTCTTCTGCTCCCAGAGGGATATCCGGCTGCCTTTGATGCGCAGGCCTTCCTTTCCTGTTTCAATCTCCCCACAATACTCCCGGATGGTATTCCAGTCCAGTTTCCGTGTTCCGCTGAAATCATCGTAAAAGCTTCTGCGCAGATCTCTCTGGGCCACCTCTCTTTCCGGCAGGCATCGCACCAGCCTCCGGGGAGCCCGGCCTCCGGGAATCTGGGGCCATGTCCCCTCTTCCCAGATCAGCGGCACAATAGAAGTTTCCCTTCCCAGATGGTGGAATTTTGCGTCTATCGTCCTGTAGCACAGGAATACCATCCAGTATCTCCCGTCCGCGTCTTCCACGATGTCCGCGTGCCCGGCGGCGGCCAGCTCCGGCCTGTTTTCATCCCTGGCTGTGAGAATTGGGTTGCCCGGGCAGGGCTGGAACGGCCCGAAAGGATTCTCGCTGCGGAATATGGTTTCCATATGGCCCAGTTCCGTACCGCCTTCCGCCAGCAGGAGATAGTACATCCCGTCCTTGCGGTAAAGATGGGGCCCTTCCGCGCACCTTCCGCCGGTTCCCAGAGAAATCACTTCCGGCCCCCGCAGTATTTCTCCGGTTTCCGCAGAAATAACCGACTGCTGGATCATGTTCCGCATCACTCCGCTGTGGTCCCGGAACATCCCGTTGCTGGTATAGTACGCAGTGCCGTCTTCATCAAAAAACAGAGAAGGGTCTATTCCCCCCTGCTCCACCCATACAGGATCCGACCACTCTCCGGCCGGGTCCTCGGCGCTCACGATAAAATTTCCTGTATGCCCCTGGGCGGAGGTATTTGTGGAGGTGACATAAAATTTGCCTTGATGATAACGGATGGTCGCCGCATAGATTCCACCGGAGGCAGGCGCCTCTGGAAAGGTCATCTGCTCCTTTCTGGTCAGGCAGTGCCCCACTTGTTCCCAATTCACAAGATCCCTGCTGTGGAACACCGGAATTCCCGGCAGATATTCAAAGCTGCTGGTCACCATATAATAATCATTTCCGGCCCTGCAGATGCTGGGGTCGGGATAAAAACCAGTCAGCACAGGATTTCTGTACTCCATCTTCTTTTCTTTCCTTCCCCGCTCAGCCCTTAATGCCGGACGCCGCGATGCCTTCAATGAAATATTTCTGAGCCAGCATATAAATCAGCAATATGGGAATCAGCGACATAGTGGTGGACGCCATAATCAGCGTATATTCTGTTCCGAACATCTGCTGGAAATAACGAATGCCCATCTGCAGGGTAAATTTGCTTTTCTCATTCAGGAAAATCAACGGCCCCATAAACTCGTTCCAGGCGTTCAGGAATGTCAACGTCGTCAATGTGGCAAACGCAGGCTTTGCCAGAGGGCAGATCACCGTGGTAAAAATCTTCACTTCCCGGGCCCCGTCGATTCTGGCGGCTTCTACCAGGGAGTCAGGAATACTGATAAAGAACTGGCGCAGCAGGAATACCCCAAAGGGGCTGAACCAGCGCAGCAGAATCAGCGTCCAGTGGTTGTTCAGAAGATTCAGATGGTTCATCAGCTCATACTGCGGAACCATGGTAACCTGGCCGGGAATCATCATGGTCGCCAGGTAAAACATGAACAGCACATCCCGCCCTCTGAATTCCAGCTTGGAAAAAGCATAAGCGGACAGCGCGCAGGTGACCACCTGTCCCAAAGTAGCCAGCACTGCTACTTTGGCGGTATTCCAGTAGAACTGGAGGAAGGGGACTTTTTCAAACACATCCGTGTAGTTTTTCCAGACCGGCGTTTCCGGCAGCCATTTCAGAGGAACCGCAAACAGTTCGCTCTTCATTTTTACGGAACCCAGGACCATCCAGATAAAGGGCATGATCATAATAAACGCCACCAGGACCAGCAGAAAAATAATCAATGCCCTGGAAGCCACTTGTTTTTTCTTCATTTTTGCACCTCCCCCGTCAATAGTTGACCCATTTTCTCTGGCCGATGAACTGAATCAATGTAAACACCAGGATAATGGCAAACAGCACATAAGCTACCGCGGAAGCATAGCCGAAACGCCAGTCCACAAAAGCGCGCTGGTAAATGTAATAGGTCAGTACATTGGTAGCCCGGCCAGGTCCGCCCTGGGTCATGGCCATGATTGTATCGAATACCTGGAAAGAACCAATCATCTGCATCACCAGGCAGAGAAAAATCGTGGGGGACAGCATGGGAATGGTAACCTTGGTAAAGCGCTTGAACACACCCGCTCCGTCTATCTTTGCAGCCTCATATAATTCCGCATTGATTCCCTGCAGCCCGGCCAGAAGAATCACCGCATTATAGCCCATGCTGCGCCAGATGGATACGATTTCCACTGAAATCAGGGCCCACTGCGTGGAGGACAGCCACTGCGGCGGATTTTCCATCCCAAAAGTCATCAGGAACTGGTTGACCGGCCCGTAATTGGCCAGCACCGTTGTCCACACAATGCCGATCGCCACCATAGAGGTGATCTGTGGGAGAAAATAAATTACCCGGAACACCTGAATGCCCTTGATCTTTGTATTCATCAGCAGCGCGATCAAAATTCCCAGGAAAATAGACAGGGGCACCGTCACCAGGGTATAGTGGATATTGTTCCAGAACGAAATCCGGAACGTGCTGTCCTGAAACAGGCGGACATAGTTCTGAATCCCGATAAACTCCGCATTTCCCAAACCATCCCAGTTAAAGAAACTGATATACAGAGATTTGAGCACCGGATAAACGATAAAAATCAGAAATCCCAGGAAATTGGGGATTAAAAAAAGAATCGCCGTATTGCGCTGCGCTTTTTTATAAGAATTTAGTTTCCTTCTTTTCACTTTCACCTGTACAGCTGCATCCATCACATAACCTCCTTCTTTCAAAAAACGGGAAAGCCTCTGTATCTTCGTACATCCGGCCTTCCCGTTTTTGCAGCCTGTCACTTACTGTGCAACCTCACTTGCAAGACGATCCGTAATGGTTTTCTTGGTCGTCTCCCGGTCCTGTTCGCCGAGAAGCAGCAGGGAAACCTCTTCTTTCACCACATTCGATGCAGTATTATAATTGGGATCGCAGGGCACCTGTGAAGAATTGGTCTGGTTTACAACATACTCAATATGTTCAGGAGCAGTCTTGCCTTCGCAGTATTCTTTTACAATCGCGTCTGAAGTCCAGGCAGGGAAATAGTCATTTTCCAGCAGGATTTTTGCGCCTTCAGCGCCGGTACAGAAGCTGATGAAGTCAAAGGCAGCTTCCGGATTCTTGGCGTTTTTCGCTACCTGAAGGGTTGCCGGAGCGCCTACTGTCATGGGTTTTTCACCTTCCCAGTGAGGGATGGGGGCGATATCATAATTGCACTTTTCACCGTCCGCAATGGCGCTGTTGAGCATTTCGATGACCCAGTCGCCGTTATACATCATGCCGTATTTGCCGGTCAGGAACGCGCCGGTATAGTCAGCGCCTGCTTCGCCCGCGCGGTCCGCGTAGGGGGGCTGGTATCCGTCGTCTGACAGCTTCTTACAGAATTCCGCAGCGTCCAGCCAGGCATCCAGCTGATCCTCTTCCAGCGGGTTGATAGCTCCCTTTGTATTGGCCGGAACTCTCCACCACATGGAGGTGGGCTGGAAGTTCAGAGAGCCGTACACCTTGTCCGCCCCTTCTCCCTGCGTAAGCTTGCCGGCTATTTCCGCATATTCTTCCCAGGTCCAGTCGCCGTCCGGATAAGGCACGCCTGCCGCGTCAAAGACGTCCTTATTGTATACTACAAACCAGGAACTGGTCTTATAGGGAAGGGAATAAATCTTGCCGTCAATCTTGGTTGCGTCAATGGTGGCCTGAGATCCGGAAATGTCCGTCTTTGTGCTGGAAATCAGTTCATCCAGCTCATAAACCTGGTTCTTTGCCACATAGGATGCCAGGCTGGGCGGGGAAGCCACCGCAAAGCAGTCGATGTCCGCGCCGCCGGAAAAAGCGGTGATCAGCTTGGTCTCATAGTCCGCGCTGGCTACAAAGTTCATATTAATGGTTACATTGGGATGGTCCTTCTTGTAAGCCTCCGCCAGTTTTGTGAAGATTCCTTCTTCATCCAGCCAGGCGTAGAAGTTCAGGGTGACCTCTTCGTCCCCGCCGGTCTGCCCCTTTGTCTCACCCTGGGAGCCTGACTGTGTTCCAGGAGCCGCTGTGGTCCCTTTCGGGTCTCCGCTGTTTCCGCAGCCGGCAAGAGCAGATACTGCCAGCAGTCCGCTCATGGCCAGCGCAGTCATTTTTGCCGCAAATTTTTTTCTCATAAAAAACCCTCCTCTGAAATCTTTTGTTGTGCATATTATACAAAAGATTCAGGGGAGAGTGAATGACAGTTCCTGCTCCCGGAGATTGCAAAAAGTGCTTTCCCTTTTTATTTAGACGTTTCTGCTGACCTCTTCCACTGGCTGGGAGTCATGCCCGTATATTTTTTAAATACTTTTGTGAAGTAATTGGAATCCGAATAGCCCGTGGCCAGCGCTGCTTCCGTAATATTTCCCCAGTCCTGCCTCAGAAACTTTTTAGCCTTTTCCATTCTAACCCCTTCTATGTAAGCTGACAGAGAAATATTATTTCTCTCTTTAAATACAGTAGAAAGATACGCCGCGTTCATGTGATATTTTCCTGCGATATGTGCCACGGAAAGGTCCTCGGCAAAATGCTGCTGTACATAATCCCTTATTTCTTCCAGCGCATCGTACCGCTTTCCGCCGCATCGGTAGGAAAGCACTGTATCCGAAAGCTCCTCCATCACCGAGGCCAGTTTTTCCACACTCTCAAAGCGCAGCAGAAAATCAGATTTTTTCAGATCGTGAAACAGCACCCTTGTTTCGTATAAGTAACCCAGCCTTCTGGAAATCCGTTCCAGCGCAAATATCAGCTCGCCTACCAGAAATTCCAGCTCCAGTACTGACGCGGCCCCGGACAGCTTATAGATGATCATTTCCTTTAACAGCAGCTTCAGTTTTTCCCAATCTTCCTGAACAGACAGCTCATAAAGCTGCAGGAGGTCGTTCTTGTATTTCTCCAGGGATGCTTCTTTCTGTGTAACTTTGCTGAAATACCATACCTGGCCTCCGCCGAATATTTTTCCCTTCAGCGCCGTAACCGCTTCTGACTGCAGTTTCAGCAGCTGCGCCTCCTTCATGCTTTCTCCCTGCAGAACTCCCGACAGCCCTACGCTGGCTGACCTTTCTTCCATGTCTTCAGATCTTGCTTTTTTCAGAGCCAGGTATACTTTTCTCTCTGTCATTCCTTTTCCGGCCCATAAGAAAGAGCATTGTTCCCCGCTGCCTTCCCGCAGAAAAAACAGCTCCAAACCTTCCTGCTCTGCTTCCGCCTGCAGCGCCAGCGCCTGATACAGCTTGCTGATCCTTTCCTCACAGCAGGCCTCATCCCGGATCTCAGAAAGAAAAAATGAAGTTATCAAAAAAGAATCTCCCTTGAATTTTTTCTTCTCCACAGAATCCGGGCTGATTTCAGGAACCTGATAGCTGCTTTGGTCTGCTTCCAGCTCCGCGCACAGCCTGCGCAGCGCCGTTTCCAGCTCTTCCTCAGCAACCGGCTTGAGCAGATATTCCCGGACGCCGTACCGGATGGCTTTTCTCGCATAATCAAAATCATTATAAGCGCTGATAATGATAATCCTGATGTGAGGATATTCAGCAGCAATTTTTTCAGAAAGCCGCAGCCCGTCCGTTCCGGGCATTCTGATGTCTGTGATCACGATATCCGGCTGGTTCAGAGCAATCATATCAAACGCTTCTCTTCCATCCGCAGCCTCTCCAACCACTTCCACTCCGCACTCTTTCCAGTGAATCCGGTTAATAATGCTTCTCCGTATATATTTTTCATCGTCCACAACCAGCGCGCCGTACATCTCTGCCTCACTCCTCTATACTTCTATATACGGTATTTTGATGTAAATACAGGTGCCTTTTCTGTCTTTGCTGAAAATCTCTATATGATACTGTTCCTTAAAGTGCATTCTGAGCCGCAGGTTTACGTTCATCAATCCCAGGCCATTATATTGTTCCACATATTCCAGAGGGTTTTCAATCGTTTCATGGATTTTCCGGTTAATCTCTTCCAGACGCCCCTCTTCGATTCCGCTGCCATTGTCATAAATGCTGATGGCTACCATATCCTCCTGCCTCTGGATCAGTATCCGGATCAGCCCTCCCGAAACGCATTCGCTCAGGCCGTGGGAAATAGAATTTTCCACCAGAGGCTGCAGTGTGAACTTCACAAATTCTGCATTCAGGCAGCGCTCATCTATATCACAAAACACTTCAAAACGGTTCTCAAAGCGGATCTGCATGAGTTTGATATAATTCTTCATCTGGACGATTTCGTTTTCAAGGCGCGTGCTGTTCTGAAAAGAAATATTGTAGCGGAGCATGGAGCTCATGCCCTGGCAGACAGTGATCACCTTATCATCTAGCCCCTCGCTGGCCAGCCCCATAATCGTCTCCAGAATATTAAAGATGAAATGAGGATTGATCTGCTGCTGAAGGGCCTTGATTTCCACTTCTTTTAACAAAATCTGTTTTTTCTCCACTTCCTCCATCAGCTTGTTGAGCGTCCTCACAGTTCCGTTAAATTCATCAATCAAAACCCCGACCTCGTCATCACGGACAATTTCCACCTGAGTATCCAGATTTCCCTGTTTAACGCTTTCCATCCCTGCTACAAGACGTTTAAAGTTATCTGTAACAATTGAAAACAGCCTTCCGGAACATAGAGAAGTGATCAGAATCACAAAGAGAAGGATGCCTACCAGCACTACCATAATGTAATCCAGGTCTCTGAATATTTTCTCTTTATCCACACAAAATGCCATCTTCCAGCCAATATCTGAAACATTGCCATATACAGTGATATAAGAGCTGTCCTGGTGGAGATAGACTCCTGTTTCTCCCAACGCCGTGCCCCAGGGGATCTTTACCACCATTTTGTCCTGGAACAGGAGGTTTCCCTCCCCATCATAAATACTGGTACCATCAATATTTTCATAATCACTGATAAAATACTTTTTCAGGTTCTGCAGGTCGATGTCCACTCTCAGATAACCGATACAGGAATCGCTGTAGCGGTCCTTTATTTTATAAATCATCACATGGGCAAATTCATTGCGTTCTCCATCCGTATACGCGGACACCTGATTGGATACCATAATGCGGTTCTGGCTGGATTGGCTGATCTTCCTGTACCACTCTGAACGATGGAAATCCCCGGTTTCCGCCAACCCGGAACCAGAATAAATTGAGTATGCCTTGTCCGGTTCCGATTCCTTATATATGATGAGTTTCAGATCATTCCTGGACTGATAAAAAATAGAAAATATAGAATTCAGCAAATCCCGGTCCGCAAGGGTATTTTCTTTTCGCTTGACCAGATCAATAAGGTCCTGGTTATAAATCAGGGAATTGGCAATATCGTCAATTCCCTTCAGATATTCGTTGACATTTTCCAGATTTCTCTGCAGGAGGCTGATGCTTGCCTCTGTGGCCTGCCTTCCCATGCTGTTGCGGAAAATCGCTGAGATAATTAAAGACAGCAATACATTAGAAAGGACGATCAGAAAGACAATATAAAAAAAGAAACGTCTTGTAATCGGTTTTTTTATTTTATTTTTCATTTTCCGCAATCAGCTTCCGTTCCCGGAGAATACTCCGTATATTCTCAAACGCTGTGTCAAGGCTGATCTCCTTCAGGAAGTACTGCCCCACATACCGGTTCACAATTTCCAACGCTTCATCCATTTCTTCATTTGGAAAAGTATAGACTGCTTTGTCATAATCCCAGAAACACTGAATATGTTCCGGCGCATAAATATTATTTCTGAGAATTTCTCTGATAGGTTCTGTATCCCATGCCGGCAAAATGCCGTTTTCGGCCAGAATTTCCGCCCCCTTTTCCCCGGAAATATATTCTGCAAGCATCAGAGCCTCTTTCGGATGTTCCGATCTGGCCGACACCTGAAGCACCGCCGAAGTCACCGGCATATACTTTTCCGAATTCACAGGCCCCGGCAGCGGCGCCACATCATATTCAAAATCCATCTTCCGGGCCTTCATCTGCTGCGCAATAATCTCCATACACCAGTCCCCGCAATAGATCATGGCAATATCGCCTCTGAGGAACCTGCTGACGTAGTCATAGCTGCTCACATCCGTAAGCTCTGTAAATGCCGGCTGCGCTCTGTATTCATAGGCCATCTGATAATTCCACCAGGCAGCCTTTTTATACATCTCCAGTCCTTCCTCCGTCATCCTGTTTTCTATTCCCGCCGTCCTCACAGGAGTTCTCCACCACATGCTGCCGGTCTCAAAGCTGATGCTCCCATAGATCCGGCGCCCGTCCTCTTCCTTGGTAAGTTTCCTGGCCAGCTCAGTATAATCCTCCCAGGTCCACTCCCCTTCCGGATAGGGAATCCCCGCCTCGTCAAATATTGTTTTATTGTAATAAACCGCCCAGGTGCTTTTTCGGTAAGGAATCATATAGACCTTTCCGTTAATTTTCAGACTCTCCATCATTTCCGCATAGCCCCGGGCTTTTTCTCCTCCCGCATCAAACAGCTCTGTAATGTCCATCACATAGTTTCTTTTCACATCTGCCGCTGAGGCGGAAGGTTTGGATTCCGCAAACAGATCAATGGTCCCGCCTCCGATGTTATGCAGGACAGAAATCGTCTGACCGTATTCAGAAGATGGGATAAAATGAGGGTTTACCACAATATCCGGGTGGTCCTCCATGAAGGCATTGACCACCTTTGTCATATAATTTTTCTCATCCTGCCAGGTATAAAACTCCAGAACCGTCTTTTCCGCCTCATCCGTCTCAGCAAATGTCTCTTCCGTTTCATGGTTCCCACAGCCGGTAAAGGACAGGCATGCAGCCAATATTATAAGAAAAAACCTTTTCATCCGTATTCCTCGCTTCGTGCTTCATAGTTCAAAAGTTTTTTAGAATTGCCGCTTCGGAAAGATATTATATTTCACGTTATAATGATATAATATTAGTTTAGATTCAATATCTCCTGCTGTCAATTTAAATGCGGCCCATTCAGTATAAAAGAGCACTTTTTGCAAAGCAAAAAGTGCTCGATAGCCGGCAGGCCAGTAATATGGGCAGGGCGTCAAAGTTATTTCTCGTACAGAAAGCGCTCCGGCAGCGTAATTCTAAAGTCTTTCGCCAAATCTCTGAAATTGCCCGCCGTGATGGTCTGAAGCTTCTGAGGCGACATGGACAGCACCTTAATCAAAATCTCCGCGGATTTTTCAACCGTATGCATCAATCCGAAGGTCAGGTCAAAATCGGGACCGGAACAGAACATTCCGTGATGGGCCCAGACCGCCACGTCGTATTTTTCCATCAGCCTGCTGGTCTCAACGGCAATCTCCCTGCCGCCGGGCACCATCCAGCCGATCACGCCGATTCCGTTGGGAAAGACAATAGGGCATTCTGTAGCCATTTCCCACAGCTCTCTTGTAAATACTTCATCTTCCAGCGGCAGCACAAAGGTCAGGGCTATGGTATTTGTGGTATGGGCATGATAGATCACACGGTGCAGGCCGTTTGTCACTCGCTTTTTCACCTCGTGGTTCATCAGGTGGGTGGGCAGCTCGCTGGTAGGCAGCCCTCCCTCCACAAGTCCCCACCGGATGCGGTATTTTTCACCTGCATCATCCACTTCAATAATAGCAATGCAGGCTTCGGGGTCCACAATGATATTCCGGAAATATTTTCCGGTCCCTGTCACCAGGAAAAATTCACCTGCCAGCTCCGGCACGCTGGTTCCCACAGGCAGCCACTCCCCGGGCGCGTTGAGCCTGGAACGAATGGCCTCCACCTCTTCTTTTTTCAGCCGGTAGGACAGGTTGCCTCCGTTGCGTTCATGCCAGCCCTGTTTATAGCCGTCGTCCGCCATCTTAATAAATCCCTGCACAAACTTTGACTCCAGAATTCTCATTCCCTACCTCCTTTTTATACTGCGGCAATTTTGTTTCTGTATCAGGAAAATGCCTTCAGGATGCTTTCCGCCACTGCAAGCCCGTTAGCCGAAGCCTGCTGCAGCCCTCTCGTCACGGACGCGCCGTCTCCGATTGCCCGCAGGCCTTTAATATTTGTTTCAAAATCCCGGTCCACCAGAACCTTATTGGAGTAGAACTTCACCTCCACGCCGTACAGCAGCGTTTCATCGCTGGCGATCCCCGGCGTCACCTTGTCCAGGGCCAGCAGCATTTCTTCTATATCCACCATGATCCTGTGTGGGAAAACCAGAGACAGGTCCCCGGGCACTGCGTCTTTCAGCGTGGGGATCAGGTTATTCCGGCACAGCCGTTCCTCTGTGGTGCGCCTTCCCCTCTGATAATCCCCGAACGTCTGGACCAGAATCCTGCCGTCACAGAGCATATTGCTCAGCTGGGCGATATGCTTGCCGTATTCAATGGGAGATTTAAATGGCTTCGTGAAGTTCTTGGAAACCAGGATCGCGAAATTGGTGTTGTTCGTTTTATATTCTGCCGCTTTATATGCATGTCCATTCACCACGGCAAGCCCGTTTTCATAATATTCCGTCGCTACTTCGCCGGAAGGATTGGTACAGAAAACCCTCACCTTATCATCGAATGTGGGGGTGTGGTAGACCAGCTTCGCCTCATACAGGGACTTGTTCAGTTCCTCCATCACCTCGTCCCGGACTTCCACCCGGACGCCCACGTCCACAGTCCCCACCCGGGTCTCAATTCCATGCCCCTGGCAGATATGGCTGAACCAGTCCGCGCCTTCCCGCCCCACGGCGGATACAATCTGCGGCGCCTCAAAGGTCTCTCCCTGATCGGTGACGATTCCTTTTACCTTTCCGTCTTCAATCAGGATATCCTGTACCATTGTCTTAAACTGCATCTCCACACCCTGTTCCAGCAGGTGTTCCTGAAGGCGGCTGTATATCTTATACCCTTCTTCTGTACCCAGGTGGCGGATCGGGCATTCAATCAGCTTCAGATTCGCCTGAATGGCTTTTCTCCGGATTCTGCGTATTTCATCGTCCACGCCCAGCCCATAAACCTTCTTGTCCGCGCCGAATTTCAGATAAATGCTGTCTGATTCCTTTAATAACTCCACAGTCCGTTCATAGCCCAGGATCTCCGGCAGATTTCCCCCCACATCAGGGGACAGGGAAAGCTTGCCGTCGGAAAATGCTCCCGCTCCGGCAAAACCGGTGGTGATGGAGCAGGGTTTGCAGCCCACGCATTGTTTTGTTTTTCTCTTGGGACAGGAGCGTTCTTCAATTCTCCGCCCCTTTTCGATCATCAGTATTTTCAGTTCCGGCTGCTTCTCCTTCAGCCGGTACGCGCAGAAAATACCGGAAGGCCCTGCGCCGATAATGATTACATCATAATTTTTGCTCATCATGTTCCCCTTTCATTCAGTTTCCTCTCAAAGTATATCATATTTATATTGGGATTGCCATAATTTCCTGTACTGCGGCGCATTTTTCCAGCCTTTTCTGCATAGGAATGAACTACGGCTCGGATGCCGCAATGAGAATTTGGAGGAGATAATATGGGGGACTGGGGTCAATCTGTTCTGACACAATATGATCTGAATATACAGGATATTAAAAAAGCGCGCGGGAGCCTGCTCTGTTCCGCAGGACAG
Organism: Cuneatibacter caecimuris; assembly: GCF_004216775.1. GTDB lineage: Bacteria > Bacillota > Clostridia > Lachnospirales > Lachnospiraceae > Cuneatibacter > Cuneatibacter caecimuris. The sequence goes on along the minus strand of NZ_SGXF01000005.1, from coordinate 74,387 downwards.
GACCTGTACGCCCTGCAGGAATACAGCGGAACCATTCAGCGTCTGGCCGTGGAGCAGAAGCTCACAGAGTTTCTGGCGGGCTGCGGATTCACCCAGACCGACCGTCCCGTACCTAACCGGGAAGGGGCTCTTTGTACCGAAGGAGAGGATGGAAAATGTTATGTGCTGCGGCGATGGTACGCGGCGGGAGAATGCAGCGTACAGAGCACCCAGGATCTGGTCCTGGCTGTGCGCAACCTGGCCCTGCTCCACCGGTATCTGCAGGATTTTCCCCTCTATGAATATTTTCCCGACTGCCATTACACCGGCTGCTCCCTGTCCGAGGAATGGTGCCGGCACAATCAGGAGCTCTGGCGCATCCGAAATTTCATGCGGGGAAAACGGAGGAAAACGGATTTTGAGCGCTGCGCCCTGGAAAGTTTCCCCGCCGTCTACTGCCAGGCCCAGGAAGCCTATGCCGGCTTACAGGCATCCTGTTATCATATCCTGTGGCAGGAGGCATGCAGCCGGGGAACGCTGTGCCACGGCAGCTACAATTACCATAATGTTCTGATCGGGCGCCACTATGTGGCTACTACTTGTTTCCAGCATTTTGTGGTAGAACCTCAGATCATGGACTTTTATCACTTTTCCAGAAAAATCCTGGAAAAGCGCTGCTGGGATACCCAACTTTGGAAAGTGCTGCTGGATACTTACCAGGCAGTCCGGCCTCTCTCAGATACAGAATATCAGGTGCTGTACCTTTTGTTTTTGTACCCGGAAAAATATTGGAAACAGATGAATTTCTACTATAACAACAGTAAATCCTGGATATCCTGCCGCAGCATTGAAAAGCTCACAAAGGCTGCGGAACAGGTGGAGCTGCGGAGGGAATTTTTAAAGAAGTGTTTTTAATGATTCTGGGATAAGAATTTTTTCCTGGTCTTTTTGCGGGATTTCCGGGCGCAGACAGCTGCGCTCCGGTTGCGGCCCGCATTTCAGATGTGCATCTCTTTTCAGGCATAAAACGTTTTCAATTTTCAAAATATCGTTGTAAACCGCAGACGCTTATCTGCTATATTTATGCTGTAATTTCTTAGAGAGTTTTTTTCTGTCTTTTATTCCTGTTCTGTGAATTATCCTTTTCTGCGAAATAAAAATATAGTACCCATTCTCCTCAATAACTGCAGCCCCGCCAAATACAGATTTCAATTTATTCTGGTACCATTTTTTTCTTTTTGTGACCATAACCATTCTGCCGCCATCTTTTAAATACCTAAAACCATTCTCAATAAACTCCTTCGGAACTTTAAAGTCCGCATGATAAGGCGGATTAGACAGTATGAGGTCAAATTCCTGCTTGCTGATATTTTCAAATCCATTGCTTTGGAATATTTTAATATCTCCCATGCCATTGCATAGGGCATTTTTTCTTGCCAATTCAACTGCGGAGGGGTTTATATCAACCATTGTGATATTTTCCGCGCCGGAAAAATGTGCCGCGTATATTCCCACTGCTCCGTATCCGCAGCCTAAATCCAGAACTTTCTGCCCCGCTTGAAATTCAACTTTGGACAGCATCGTTTTTGTTCCTGTATCAATATTATTTGGTGAGAACAGGGAACCTTCTGTATACATTTTCAGGTTTATTCCATTTAGATTACAGTCTATCATATTGAGCTAATATATCGCTTTCACAATTTTGTATAAAATGGAATACCTCATATGCATCGCCCGCGCGTTTTGTGTCCTGAATACCAAGGTAATACGCAGCAAACAGAATTTCTATGCACTCCATCACACACGGAATTGCGCTCTTTTCCTCTGCCGAAAGTTTTTCCACGCTTTCATACCCCGTAATAACCGCCCTCACTTTTTTCAGCCATTCTTTTTTACAGAAAGCTTCCTCTGTTTCTTCCGCCAGCAGGCCTGCCAGGAAATAGCAAATATCAAATATTCTTATATTTTTTTGGCTCAAATCAAAATCAATATATCCTGACAGCTCCTTTTCAAAGAACAGAAAATTCCCGTAATGCACATCTCTGTGTATCACTTGTTTGGGAAGCTGATCATATACCTTTTCTAACTGTTCTGCTGTTTTTAAAAAATCTTTTTCATCTATTGTCCGCCACTCATCCTTTATTAGATTTTTCCAAATCCATCCGTTCATCTCTTTTAGCAGGCTGTTTTCCCAGAATTCCATTTTTTCTCCGCATTTCACAAACGCCGTATGTAGCCGCGCTATCGCACAGCCCATTTGGCGGGCCATCTCATCATCTTTTATGTCAGTAAGGTTTCTCCCCGGCAATTTTTGGGACAGGTAGAAATAACTGTCCTGGTATTCAACATATTTTTTTCCTGTCAGGGCCGGAACTGGCTCTGCAACCGGAATGTTGCATTCCAGCAGTATTTCTGATATCTTTATATTTCGTTCCAGCTGTTCTTTGCTGTGGTACACTTTAAGAACATGGGAATGATTGATTTCCCAGGCAGAAGGGTATATTTGCAGTAATTCCTTCTCTTCTATTCCCCAAAAAGTTAAAATCTGTTCTATTTTCTCTTTCATTTCCTGATATCTCACCTTTTCTTTTGAAATAATCCTCCTGACGCTTGGTTCTGACAGATGATAGATCTTCCCCAGCTGCCGGTTTGTTCTCCCCTCAAGATGCTTCAGGTATATATGCTGGTTACGTTTCTCCAGCTCAATCTTATAGTCTGTCTGCTTCTTTCCCTCCCGGTCATTTCCTTTTGGGATGTATAAATAACCGCCCTGATAATATTTCTGAATCATTATGAGTAATTCTTCGGGTAAGATTTCCTTTGCATTTTCATATTTCATAAGCAAAACTCCATAGATATATTTTAGGTCATTATAACAGAACACCTCTGCCTGTAGGTGATTATGTTTTGTTCTGTCAAAAATATAATCACCAGAAGCATCCAACTCTATCCTAATTTCGCTGCATTAACTTATACCCATCTTTTAACTTAATCATTCCTATAGTTTAAACTTTCGTGTTTCTTATTCCTATAATTATGAATACTTCCCAATAAATTGTTTGTAGATTTTATCATATTTATGGTTGAAACAGTATACTTAATATAAATGAGATCACATTAATTTTATAAATATTCCCAATCAAATTTCATGTCCAATGTATTACAATAGCTTGTAATATGCATACTACAATGATATAATAAAGGCAAATAGAAGACAGAAAGGAGAGAATCCCATGGCACAATCAACCATAACTGCACGAGTAGACGAAAAGGATAAAGCCAGCTTTGACGCCTTTTGCTCCAATGTCGGCCTAAACACCTCCACAGCCATCAATCTATTTGTGAAAGCAGTTTTACGCGAAAACCGAATTCCATTTGAAATCACTCAGACCACCGATCCATTTTTTTCAGAAACCAACATGGCCTATGTAAAAAAATCTGTCCAGGAACTCCGGGCAGGAAAAGGGACGGCGCATGAACTGATCGAGGTAGAGGATGAGTGAAAAAATCTGGTCAGACGATGCCTGGGAAGACTATATCTATTGGCAGACCCAGGACAAAAAAACAATCAAACGTATCAATCAGCTCATAAAAGACATTGAGCGCAACGGCTGCATGGAAGGTATAGGAAAGCCCGAACCATTAACCGGCGACCTGCAAGGCGAATACAGCCTCCGCATCAACGACAAAGACCGGCTTGTCTACCATATGGAAAATGGCCGTATCTACATCGCACATTGCAGAGGACATTACGGAGACAAATAACCCAGCAGAATCCCCGCCCATTCAATTCCCCACGCTCCGCAGCACGAGAATTGGCCGGGCGGGAAGTTCATGTTTGCACTCCGGTCAACAGACAAAAAGAAAGCACCGACTACTCTTAACCGATACTCGCCAAAACTATAAAATTATATTGAAGAAACGTAACCCCATCCGTTAAATTTACCTAGATATCGAAACCCCGCCGTATCCATATTTCCATTCCTTGAAAACAAGCGCCTCAATAGAATTGGTATTTCTATCCGGGCCGTCCCTTCCGTACAGACGGTATGTCCAATGGAGCTTCGTAAGGAAATTACCCATATTCGATTAAAAACGCTACTTTTTATAAGAGAAAAAAACTAGGTTTTAGAAAGAAACAGTGGAAACATTGCAATTGGGGCTAGCCGTCGCGCCAGCGACTTGGTACAATAAAGTTGTCACAGTGGTGGCTAATAAGGTATAGGTATCACGGTTAAACATCTGCCCTAACGTCTATTATAGCTGCCGGAATCACAGCCCACCATAGAAGGGGATTGATTCTGCATAGTGACCACAACAACAAGATGGATAATTTCTTAATGGTTGTAAGGGATATTGAAGTAAATATATTGTAGTAGGGAGGAAATATGAAGGGAGACCTCACCAAAGGGCCGGTGATGCGGTCCATGCTGCTTTTTGCCCTGCCCATGATTGCGGGGAATCTGCTGCAGCAATGCTATAATGTGGCCGATACGCTGATTGTCGGACAGTTTCTGGGCCCTGACGCTCTGGCGGCTGTTGGCTCTTCTTTTACGCTGATGACCTTTTTGACCTCAATCCTGCTGGGGCTCTGCATGGGCAGCGGCGCTGTTTTTTCTATCCGCTTCGGGCAGAAGGATCCGGAAGGGCTGAAAAATGGCATGGCTGCATCTTTCCTGCTGATCGGCGCGCTGACTGTGCTGCTGAATGTTATATCTTTTCTCAGTATGGACTGGATTCTGCTGTTTCTTCAGGTTCCGGCAGAAGTCCAGGGACAGATGCGGGAATACCTTTCTGTAATTTTCTGCGGAATTGCCGCGTCTTTTCTTTATAATTACTTTGCTTCGCTGCTGAGGGCAGTGGGTAATTCCGTGGTTCCGCTGGCCTTTCTGGCGGTTTCCGCCGTGCTGAACATTATTCTGGATCTGTGGTTTGTGCTGGGCCTGCACAGGGGCGTGGCAGGAGCAGCTGAGGCCACTGTCCTCTCTCAGTATGTTTCCGCTCTGGGGATTGCCGTATACACCTGGGCGCGTTTTCCTCAGTTCCGGCTGCACATCAGCCATTTCCGCAGGAGCCGGACTGCTGTCAAAGAAATTGCAGAGTTCTCTCTGCTCACCTGCGTCCAACAGTCCATTATGAATCTGGGAATTCTGATGGTCCAGGGCCTTGTCAACAGCTTCGGCCCTTCCGTCATGGCTGCTTTTGCAGCGGCAGTGAAAATAGACGCATTTGCTTACATGCCGGTCCAGGATTTTGGCAATGCTTTTTCTACTTTTATTGCCCAAAATTACGGCGCAGGACAATCTGACCGCATCCGCAGGGGGCTGAAAGGGGCCGTGCTGACAGCCCTGCTATTCTGCGCCGCCGTTTCTGCTGCTGTTTGGATCTTTGCCCGACCGCTGATGCTGCTGTTTGTCAGCCCGGAAGAGACTGCCATTATTTCCGAAGGCGTCCGCTATCTCCGCATAGAAGGCACATTTTACTGCGGGATCGGATGTCTCTTCCTGCTGTACGGCCTGTACCGGGCCCTGGGAAAACCCGGGATGTCTGTGGTCCTCACTGTCATTTCCTTAGGCTCCCGGGTGGCCCTGGCCTATGCGCTCTCCTCTCTGCCGGCCTTAGGCGTGGCCGGGATCTGGTGGTCCGTGCCGATCGGCTGGGCGCTGGCTGACGCCGCGGGCCTGGCCTGCTACATAAAAATGTCCCATAAAAGGAGGACCTTTCTGCAGAAAGAAGGAAAATAAAATGAATATTTACGGTCTTCAAAAAACCACTCTGCTGGATTACCCTGAGCACGTGGCCGCTACCCTGTTCACAGGCGGCTGTAATTTCCGCTGCCCCTACTGCCATAACAGCGAACTTCTCTCTCCCGGAGATCCCCCTGTTTATTCCGAGGAAGATATCCTTACATTTCTTACCAGAAGAAAAGGGATTTTGGAAGGCGTCTGCATCACAGGCGGAGAACCCACGCTGCAGCCTGATCTTCCTGATTTTATCCGAAAGGTAAAAAATCTGGGACTCCTGGTAAAGCTGGACACCAACGGGACCCGGCCTGAAATGCTTAAATACCTGTTGGAAGAAAACCTTCTGGATTACGCTGCCATGGATATTAAAAACAGCCGCTGCAGTTACTCCAGCACAGCCGGAATCCCCGGCGGCTGTCTGGCAGCAGTGGAAAAAAGCGTCCAGCTTCTGCTGCACGCCTCCGTTCCTTATGAATTCCGCACTACCGCCGTACGGGAGCTGCACTGTGAAAGTGATTTTCTGGATATCGCCGGGTGGCTGGCCGGCTGCAGGGCATATTTTCTGCAGAACTACAGAGATTCCGAGCAGGTTCTTTGCCCCGGTGCTTTTCACCCCTTTAAAAAGCAGGAGCTGGACCGTTTTATTCAGATTCTGCAGAAGACAATTCCCTCTGCCGCAGTCCGGGGAGTGGACTGAATCCCTAATCCTGCAGAGAATCATTCAGCAGCCTTCTCCGCTCTTTCCAGTCCGGCATGAACTGTTCCACTAGTTGATAAAAGGCCCTGGAATGGTTCGGCTGCAGGAAATGGCAGAATTCATGGAGAACTACATATTCCACGCAGGATACCGGCTTTTCCCCGAGCATGGTATTCAGCGAGATGGAATTTCTCTGGGGAGTGCAGGAGCCCCATCTGGTTTTCATGGCCCGGAACCTGATTTGGGGCAGCCCGATTCCAAAGGGCTTAAACAGCGGCCAGATGCGCAAAACCGCCTCTGTCAGAGTCTCCCTGGCGAGGCGGTCCAGATATTCTGACACCGCTTTTTTTCTTCCGGCATGGTCTTCTTTATCCTTCCGGACGACTCTGAGCCTGTCCCCTTCCAGACAAACGCTTTCACATTCTCCTTCTTGGAGGCAGATTGTTATTTCTTTTCCCAAAAGCTTAAAATGATCTCCATGTTCATATTTCGGAACGCTTCTATTCCTTACATTCCTTTCTTCTGCGTTTTTCAGGTGTTTGAAAATCAGCTTGCTTTTGCAACAAACAAAAGCGTCCGCCCGCTCAGCGCTCATTCCAAACGGCGCAGACACATAGATGCTTCCGTCTGCGCGAACGCGCAGATTGATGTTTTTCACCTTTTTCCTGATAAAAGAATAGATCAGCTCTCTGTCTCCGCATCTGACTGCGCGCACAGTTTCTTTTTCTGGGCTTTTTCCTCTTTTACTCTTACCCGGAGCTCCTTGAAAAAATTCTTCAGCATCTGTGAACATTCTTCCTCCAATACGCCTCGCGTAACCTGTGCCTGGTGATTGAACTGCGGCATCTCCAGCAGATTCAGGACCGACCCGCCGCAGCCCGCCTTGGGGTTCATGCACCCCATCACCACCCGGGTGATTCTGGACTGGATGATGGCGCCGGAACACATCTGGCAGGGCTCCAGGGTAATGTAAATAGTACATCTCTCCAGCCGCCAGTCCCCCATTTTTTTGGAAGCCCGGCTGATGGCAGTGATTTCCGCATGGGACAGTGTATTTTTATCTGTGTTGCGCCGGTTATAACCCCGGGCAATGATGGTATCTTCATACACGATGACGCAGCCGATGGGGACTTCCCCCAGACGGCTGGCCTTTCTGGCCTGTTTCAGCGCCTCCCGCATATATTTCTCATCTGTGGTCATTTTCCTCCTCCAGCTCGACTTCTCTGAGCCAAAACCCAAAGGCAGGCTCTCTTTTTTCCTGTCCGCCCGCCGGGCAGAACCGGCCGAATCCGAACAGTCCGGCCAGGAAGCGTTCATTCTGGCCGCTGGTACCGGGCACCCCTATGTAAAATGAAGGATTTTTTTCTAATACTTTTGCTTCAGCCGCCCCCATCTCAGGGTATGGCTCTTCTGTTTCCCTGACCAGAAGCAAATAGCGGTACTGGTAATATCCATGCAGCAGAAAGCTGTTATTTCCCAGCACCCAGTCTTTTCTCGGAAGCCTCCCCAGGTCCCCCGGCCTGATCCGCAGACACTGCTTCGTATCCTCAGGAGAAAAAGGCCGTACTTTGGGATACAATTTGCAGAACCCATCCCAGCTCAGAGGTTCCGGGAGAACCTGCTGGCTTCTGAATGTCTTTCCAGAATTATTCTGCCGAAAGCCCTGTCCATTTTGAGAGCCCTGTTCTTTCGGCTGCTCCCCTGGCAAAGCTGCACCGGCCGATTCTGGTTCGCTCCCGTTTTGTTTCCCGGAGCCTTCATATGTACTGGTTGGTTCTGCATTTTCTGCCGCTCCCTCCGTTACGGCGGCGCGGCCGTTCCCGCTTCCTGTCCCGTCTTCCTGTCCAGGAGCCTCTCTTTCTTCTAACTTCCGTTCAGATGATAAACCGGACTGAGGTTCAGAAGCTTCCTCTGAATCCTGTTCCGGCAGATATGCCGCCTGCAGTTCTTCCCATTCTTCCCTGCTCCGCACCAGTCTGCTCAGGGCAAAACCGCCCTCATCCCAGGCTGTGGCAATTCCCCGCCTTCCGCTGAACTCCGGCAGCAAAACCAGCCCGGACCAGTCTTCCAGGCTCTTTTCCCCCGCTTCCTTTTCAAAAATCTCCGCAGAAAAGTTTCCGTTCCCATTCTGCAGCAGCATTTTTCCAAAAGGTATGCCAATGCACAGCATTCCGCTTCTCACAAATCCGCAGACCAGAAACGAACCGGCCAGCCCGGCGGCGCCTCTGACCTGTATCTGGATGCGTCTTCTGCCGTCACGCAGCTCTATTCGGGAAAAGCCCACATTTTTTCCCTTACGATCCTGTTCATATTGATATAAATATGATGCAAACCGCCGGTATTCCGACATCCGAACCACCCCTTTCATAACATTATATGAAAGCGCAGCTCAATTTAGAACGTATCTCCCCGTTATCAGCACAGAATATGCCCTGACAGCCTGTCTGACAATTCTGCAAACTGGGCCAGAGTCAGGGTTTCTCCCCGCACCGCAGCGGGCAGGCCCATCCCGGCAACTGCCTTTTCCACCTCTTCTTTTGAAAACGGCACTTCCGGAGCATTGCCCAGCCCGTTTACCAGGGTTTTTCTCCGCTGGTTAAAGGAGGCGCGGATCAGGGAAAACATCAATTTTTCATCCGCGGCCTGTACAGGCGGCTTTTCATGGCGGGTCAGCCGGATGACAGAGGACCCCACCCCGGGCCGGGGCATAAAACAGTTGGGCGGCACATTAGCCACAATATACGGTTCCGCGTAATACTGCACTGCCAGAGAAAGAGCGCCGTAATCCTTGGTGCCCGGTCCCACCTGCATCCGCTCCGCCACTTCCTTCTGCACCATCACCGTAATGCTGTCCAGAGGCACTTTCTTCTCGAAAAGCCCCATGATGATAGGCGTTGTGATGTAGTAAGGCAGATTCGCCACCACCTTGATCGGCTTTCCGCCGTTCCTTTCCTCTGCCAGACGGGCCAGATCCACCTTCAGGATGTCCTCATTGAGCACCGTAACGTTGCTGTAGCCGGACAGCGTTTCTTCCAGTATGGGAATCAGATTGCTGTCGATCTCCACAGCCACCACCTCTCTGGCGTGCTCCGCCAGATATTGGGTCATGGTGCCGATTCCCGGCCCGATCTCCAGCACAAAATCATCCTTGGTCACTTGAGCGGCGCGGATGATTTTATCCAGCACATGAGGGTCAATCAGAAAATTCTGCCCGAACTTCTTGGCAAAACGAAACTGGTACTTCTGCAATATTTCTATCGTTTTTCTGGGATTTCCTAAATCAGCCATTCTTCTCCTCTTCCAGTGCATCCAGCCCATACAGCCGCAGGGCGTTCTCCGCAGTGATCCTTACCACCTCTTCTTCTGACAGACCTCTGATCCTTCCGATTTCCTCCGCCACCAGAGGCAGGTTCCAGGAGGTATTCCGCTTCCCTCGGAAGGGAACAGGCGCCAAATAGGGGGAATCTGTCTCCAGCACCAGCCGGTCCAGAGGAGCTTCTTCCACCACTTCCTTCAGCTTTCTGGCATTTTTAAAGGTCACCACGCCTCCGATTCCCAAATAATATCCCATTTTCAGGTATTCGGCCGCCATCTCGCGGCTGTAGGAAAAACAGTGGATTACCCCGCCGGTTCTGCCGTTGTCCACCTGTCTCACCAGCCTCAGCGTATCCTCCGCCGCTTCACGGCTGTGCACGATAAACGGCAGCTTCAGCTCCTGGGCCAGCTCCATCTGACGGATAAACCATTTTTTCTGAACCTCCCGTTCGGAAGCGTCCCAATAATAATCCAGCCCGATCTCTCCCACCGCCACAATTTTCGGCAGACAGGCCAGCTTCCTCAGCCTGGCAAATCCATCTTCATCCAGTTCTGCGGCGGCGTCAGGATGCACTCCCACCGCCCCATAGACGTTAGCATATCCTTTTGTCAGTTCCACAGTTCTCACCGAAGAATCAAGGCTCGCAGATACGTTCACCACCAGACTGATCTTCTCATCCGGAAGACCGGAAAGCAGCGCTTCCCGGTCTTCGTCAAACTGTGCGTCATCATAATGCGCGTGTGTATCAATAATTCCATTCATTCCTTACATTCCTTAACTAATTCCCGCACCGGCAGGCATTTTCTTTTCCGGCACCATCAGCGCCAGCACGCCGTTTTCATCTTCCGCACATAAAAGCATCCCTTCGGACAGCACTCCTGCCAGCTTCGCGGGCTTCAGATTTACCAGCACCATCACTTTCTTTCCCACCATCTCTTCAGCGGAGTAATGGGCCTTAATTCCGGATACAATCTGCTTCACCTGGCTGCCGATCTTCACCTGGCTGCACAGCAGCTTTTTGGACTTCTTCACTTCTTCACAGGCGATAATCTCGCCTACCTGGAACTGCAGTTTGGTGAAATCTTCATAGGAGATTTCCTCTTTGGCTTCCACATCTATCACGGGCTCTTCTTCAGCAGCAGATTCCCCGGAACCGGCCTGCTGCGCGGCTTTCAAAGCCTCTACCTTCTCCATCACCTCTGCCAGGTCCAGGCGGGCAAAGAGGATTTCCGGATGTTCCGTCACTTTCGTATTTTCCGGTATCTGTCCAAATGCGTCCAGCCCATCCAGGCCGCGCAGCTGCACGCCCAGCTGATCTGCGATTTTTTCCGCAGTCTCCGGCATGAAAGAAAACAGCAGGCTGGCGCCCATGGTAATTCCCTCCGCCAGATTATAAAGAACAGTGGCGAGGCGGTCCTTTTTTGCTTCCTCCTTGGCCAGCGCCCAGGGCATGGTCTCGTCAATATATTTATTGCAGCGCTTAAACAGGTTGAAAATCTCTGTTATAGCGTCCGCTACACGAAGCTTTTCCATTTTGGCCTGTACTGTTTTTACCGTATTCACGGCAACAGCTTTCAGGTCTGCATCCACTTCCTCTTCTGCTCCCGCATTCTTCAGGACCCCGCCAAAGTATTTATTGCTCATGGAAATCGTGCGGTTTACCAGATTGCCCAGAGTATTGGCCAAGTCAGAATTCAGGCGTTCCACCATCAGCTCCCAGGTGATCACCCCGTCATTGTCAAAAGGCATTTCGTGCAGCACAAAATAGCGCACTGCGTCCACGCCGAAGAAATCCACCAGATCGTCGGCATAGAGCACATTTCCTTTGGATTTGCTCATCTTTCCGTCTCCCTGCAGCAGCCAGGGATGCCCGAACACCTGCTTCGGCAGGGGTAAATCCAGGGCCATCAGGAAAATTGGCCAGTAGATGGTATGGAAACGGATGATATCCTTTCCGATCAGATGCAGGTCCGCGGGCCAGTATTTCGCAAACAACTCCCCGGAATTGCCGTCCAGATCATAATCCAGGCCAGTGATATAGTTTGTCAGCGCGTCCAGCCATACATAGACCACATGCCTGGGATCAAAATCCACCGGAATCCCCCAGGTAAAGGAAGTTCTGGAGACACACAGATCCTGAAGCCCTGGCAGCAGGAAATTGTTCATCATTTCGTTCTTCCTGGATTCAGGCTGGATGAACTCAGGATGGTCATTAATATGCCGGATCAGCCTGTCCGCATATTTACTCATACGGAAGAAATATGCCTCTTCCTTGGCAGGCTGTACTTCTCTCCCGCAGTCCGGACATTTACCGTCCGCAAGCTGAGAAGCAGTGAAGAATGATTCACAGGGCGTACAGTACATGCCCTCATATTCTCCTTTATAGATATCCCCCTGGTCATAGAGCTTTTTAAAAATCTTCTGAACCTGTTTCTCATGATAATCATCTGTGGTGCGGATAAATTTATCGTAAGAAGTATTCATCAGGTCCCAGATCCTGCGGATTTCCCCCGCTGTCCGGTCCACAAACTCCTTGGGGGTGACGCCAGCTTCCTCTGCCTTCAGCTCGATCTTCTGGCCATGCTCGTCAGTCCCTGTCTGAAAGCGCACGTCATAGCCCTCCAGGCGTTTGAAACGGGCAATGCTGTCCGCCAGCACAATTTCATAGGTATTTCCAATATGCGGCTTGCCGGATGTATAGGCAATCGCAGTTGTAATATAATATGGATTCTTTGCCATGTTTTCCCTCCGTATCCCTCTCAGTTTCGCCCGCGGCCGGGCATCTATCCAGATAGTATAATATAGTTTCTCCCGAAATTCAAGACAGCCCTGCAAAAAACTGCCAGTACAGACGGATATTTCAACGGTTTCCGGCATATTTTCCAGTAAACAGGCAGCGCTGCTGCCAATCTGGAGGTATATTATGCTGCCTTTTTTATCCAAACTGGTGCGCCAAAAACATTTTATTGGGATCACCGCCTTGTGCCTGACCATCGCTCTGGTGGCTGTTTCCGCCCTCTCCCAGAGAACCCGGGAGCCGGCCTCTTCCACCGCCGCCACCGGGGAAGCTGTGACCAATGTCAAGCCGGAGGACTCCGGCCAGGCCTTCGCCCAGTTCACCCAGGCCCAGTTTCAGGAGGCCATGCTGGCGGATTCCGTTAATCTGAACTATTCGCTGGCCGATCCCTCCCTCTATGGCATCCCTGCCGACACACCTGCGGCTATTTCTTCCTCTGATCCGGAAAACATCCAAAAAGGGCTGGAAGAAATGAAGGGGCTGCTGGACCAGCTTCACGCTTTTTCCTATGACAATCTGGATCAGGACCAGAAAATCACCTACGATATGATGGAGGATTATCTCCAGCTGGAGCTTTCTGCAAAAGACCTCTACCTGTACGACGAGCTGCTGGGCAGCACCACAGGCCTGCAGGCGCAGTATCCGGTAGTTCTGTCGGAATTTTCCTTCCGCTGCAAAGAGGATATACGCCGCTATCTGGATTATCTGAAACTGCTTCCCCAGCTGTTTCAGGAAGTAGTCTCCTTTGAACAGGCAAAATCTTCCGCCGGTCTGTTTATGAGCAACACCACAGCAAAAAATATCATATCCCAATGCCAGGCTTTCATCGCCTCCCCCTCTGAAAATCTGCTGATCAGCACTTTTGACAGCCGGCTGGAGGATTATAACGCAGGAGATATCACTGCCGCAGAGGCCGCAGAGTACCGCAAAGAAAATCGGGAAGTTGTGGAAAAATATGTAATTTCCGCTTATCAGACCCTGATCGACGGGCTCACCGCCCTGCTGGGCACCGGCGTTCATGAAGGCGGGCTCTGTCAGCTGCCTTCCGGCAAAGAATATTATTCTTATCTGCTTCAGCAGAAAACCGGCAGCCGCCGTACGGTGGAAGAAATCCGTACCCTGATGACCTCTTATCTGGATGAAAATCTGCGGGCAGCTTCCGCCCTGATGGCTGAGCATCCCGAATTGGCTGATGAATATCAGGCAGCCGCCGTATCCCTTACGGCGCCGGAAGCTATTCTGCAGGATCTCCAGAAAAAGATCTCAGAAGATTTTCCGGCATTGCCTGAAACTACATATACAGTGAAATACGTCCATGATTCCCTGAAGGATTTCCTGAGCCCGGCTTTCTATCTCACGCCTCCCCTGGACGATTACCGGGACAATGTGATTTATATCAATCAGGCGCAGCCTTCCATGGATCTCTATACCACCCTGGCCCATGAAGGCTATCCGGGACATCTGTTCCAAAATGTGTATTTCCGGGCGCAGAACCCGAATCCTCTGCGAGACTATCTTGGCGTTCTGGGTTACGCGGAAGGCTGGGCCACGTATGTAGAACACCTGTCTTATCACTACATTGATGATTATTCAGAAAACCTGGCGTCCTTCCTTTCCGCCAACCACATGGCTACTCTGGGCATTTACGCCCTCTGCGACCTGGGCATCAACTATGACGGATGGAGCGTGGCGCAGACCGCTGATTTCCTGGCCAGATATTACAGCCTCACCGGAAGCCAGCTGGCGGAGATCTCTCAGGAAATTTACAGCGCCATGGTGGATGATCCGGCCAATTATCCGGCATACTATGTAGGCTGTCTGGAAATTCTGGAGCTGAAAAAAGAACAGCAGGCCGCATTGGGCGAGAACTTTTCCCTGAAAGCGTTTCACCAAAGGCTTCTGGAAATCGGTCCGGCACCCTTTCCTGTTCTGAAAAAATATTTTACCGCGCAGTAATCATAAGCGCATATAGCACTACAGCCGCCGGATTTTCTTCCGGCGGCTGTATTTATATAATATTACGCTTACAAAGCAGGTTTTTTGATCTTACTTCTGATCCAGTTTCTCCAGAGTCTCCCAGATACCGTTCAGATATACAGCTCCCAAAGCACGGTCATACAGGCCGTAACCAGGCTTGCCGGTCTCGCCCCAGATCATGCGCCCATGGTCGGGACGCATATAACCCTTAAATCCGGCATCGTGATAAGCTTTGAGAATTTCCACCATATCCAGGGAACCGCAGGGACTGTAATGAGCGCTCTCTTCAAAAGAGCCGTCGTCCATGATCTTCACATTGCGCACATGGGCAAAATGGATTCTGCCCATACCGGCGTACTTGCGGACCATAGCTGCGTAGTTGTTGAACTTCGCACAGCCCAGGCTGCCGCTGCAGAGGGTCAGCCCGTTATGAGGGTCGTCCACCAGCTTCAGGAAGCGGTCCAGATTTTCCTCACAGGTAATGATTCTCGGAATCCCAAAAATGGGCCACGGCGGATCATCCGGATGAATGGCCATGTTCACGTCGCACTCCGCGGCCACAGGAATGATTTCTTCCAGGAAATACTTCAGATTCTCCCAGAGACCTTCTTCGCCCAGTTCCTGATAATCCTTAATCAGGCCCGCCATCTCTTCGGGGGTATAAGAAGAATCCCAGCCGGGCAGCGCCAGCTTGGTGGGATCCAGCTTCGCAACCTGATCCTTGTAGTATACCAGAGCGTTAGAACCGTCCGGAAGCTCATAATCCAGCTGTGAACGGGTCCAGTCAAATACGGGCATAAAGTTATAGCAGATGCACTTCACGCCTTCTTTCGCCAGCCGGCGGATATTTTCTTTGTAGTTATCAATGTAGCGCTGATAGTCGCCTCTGCGCAGCTTCACGTCTTCATGCACAGGAACGCTCTCAATCACTTCCATTTCAAGGCCTTTTGCCTGAACGTCAGCCTTCAGCTTCTGAATATCCTCTACCGGCCAGACTTCTCCGACGGGCACAGAATAGACAGCCGTTACCACGCCGGTCATACCGGGAATCTGGCGGATCTTATCCAGTGTAACCGGATCATCTTCGCCATACCAGCGGAATGTCATTTTCATGATGAAAACCCCTCCTTTTTCTTTTTTATGAATTCAGTATAACCTATACTTGTATACAAGTCAATCCCCCATTTTTCTGTTGCATGTTTACCTAAAATCCTATATACTGAAATTAACTACTGGCAAGGGAGGAATATCCAATGAGATTTATAACCATTGGCGAGCTGTTGATGAGACTGTCCCCGCCCAACTATGAAAAAATCCGCACCACCAACTCATTTATTGTTAATTTCGGCGGAGCCGAAGCAAATGTAGCTGTGTCCCTGGCAAATCTGGGTGTGGATTGTTCTGTTTTTACCGTTGTCCCCAACAATGATATTGGAAAATCCGCAATGAGATACCTGAAGGCCAACGATGTACATACCTCTCCTATTATTTTCGCCGGGGAACGGATGGGCACCTACTATCTGGAAGAGGGAATTTCCGTCCGCGCCTCCCAGGTCATCTATGACCGGAAATATTCTGCGTTTGCGGAGTATGACTACACAGACCTGGATCTCACCGGTATCCTGAAGGATTATGACTGGCTCCATTTGAGCGGCATCACCCCGGCTCTGTCCAACAACTGCAAGATTCTGATGGAAAAGGCTCTTGTTGTAGCGAAACGCCTGGGCATGACCGTCAGCTTTGACTGCAACTTCCGCAGCAAGCTCTGGGGCTTTGAAGAGGCAAGGGATATCCTCAGCCGCTATATGCCCTATGTGGATGTGCTCATCGGCATCGAGCCCCTTCATCTGGTGGACGAAAACGGCCACGACATCAAGGACGGCATGTCCATGCAGCCCAGCTATGAAGATCAGGACCGTGTATTCCAGGAGCTGGACAAACGCTATCACTTTAAGGCCATCGCGCGCCATGTGCGGTATGTGCACTCCAGCAATTCCAATTCCCTGAAGGCATACCTGTTCTTCGGCGGCAAAACCTATGAGAGCCAGCTGATGACCTTTAATATCCTGGACCGGGTGGGCGGCGGCGACGCATTCTCTTCCGGGCTGATCTATGCGCTGATGGAGGGAATGCCGCCGGAAGAAACCGTTAATTTCGCGGTTGCCTCCTCCGTGATGAAGCACGCGATCCGCGGGGATACAAATATCACGGATAAAGAGAGTATTATGCGCCTGATGAACAACAATTCCTTTGAGATTCAGCGTTAGTATCCTCTGTTTGCAAAAGCCCTATGCAGGTATTTTTCTGCACAGGGCTTTTTTGAATTGACCGGGGTTTCGCATCCGGCTTTCCCTGTCAACATTGATCTTCTCCTAATAATCTACGGTAGATCAGCAGATCAGTATCCTGATACACATTAAAAATAACACGCTGTATCTGATTGTCCGCCTGCAAAAACCTCTTTACCGTTCCGACAGCGATTTCAGCGGCTTCTTCATTTGGAAAATGAAATTCACCGGTAGATATGCAGCAAAAAGCAACGCTTTTCAACCCGTTTTCAGCGGCCAGATTCAGACAGGAGCGGTAACAGGAAGCCAGAAGCTCTCTGTCTTCCTGTGTGACCCCGCCGCGAATGATGGGGCCTACCGTGTGAAGAACATACCGGCTGGGCAGATTAAAAGCCGGCGTGATTTTTGCCTGCCCGGCAGGTTCATCATGCCCCTGGGCCTTCATGATTTTTTGGCACTCCAGGCGCAATTCTATACCGCTTTTGGAGTGAACAAGATTATCCACGCAGCCGTGAAGGGGACAGAAGCATCCCAAAAGCGCAGAATTGGCGGCATTGACAATGGCATCTACCGCAAGGGTTGTAATATCGCCCTGCCACAGCGCCAGCCGGCTGTCCGAAAGCAGGGGCGGCAGCGCATCCCAATTCACTGCCCCCAGAGCATCCCTTTCTGCGGATAAATATTCATCCTGCACTTTTAAAAATTCCTGTCCCACCGGTTGTGGCGGGCGTACGTTCATAAGGGCTCTGAGCAAATTTTTTTGCTCCTGCGCGCCTGCCGGAAGTGTTAAATTCTGATATTGCGGGCTTTCCGCCAGAAGCTGCCGGATCAGATAACGTCTGCGCTCTTCCTGTACAGCCCTCAGGTCACAGATTGTTTCTTTGGGTTTTTTCACCTTAACCGCTCCTTTCTTCCCTTGTTTTCATTATAGCTGTTTCACCGCGCAGGCACAAGCAGGCACTTTCCGGTAACTGTCGTCCAGGTGTCCTGTTATGAAGAATCTATCGGCTGTCCCAGATAATGATTTGCGGGAGATAAAAGATATGGTATACTCTGTTTAAAACGTGGTAATAAGGAGGTTCATATGGCTAAGGTTATTCTGATCTGCGGAAAAATCTGCAGCGGAAAAAGCACATATGCGCAGCAGCTGCGGCGGGAAAACAGAGCTGTCGTGCTTTCCATTGATGAAGTTATGCTTGCTTTTTTTGGACAGCATTGCGGAAGCAGACATGATGAATATGCGGACAGAGCGCAGAAATATTTGCTTGACCAATCACTTGCGCTCATTGAAGCGGGAGTTGACGTTATCTTAGATTGGGGCTTCTGGCGAAAAGAAAAGAGAGACTTTGTGAGGGAATTTTACACATCCAGGCATATCCCTTGTGAATTTCATTTTATCGGCATCAGCCAGGAGACCTGGAGAACGCGGCTGGATCAGAGAAACAGCGCAGTCCGGGCCGGAATGGCAGGCGCTTATCTGGTCGATTCAAACCTTGCAGAGAAGTTTGAATCGCGCTTTGAAATGCCTGGCAGCGATGAGATTGATGTGTGGGTGAAGCAATAGCGGCTGCTAATCGGCCTTTTGTACCCTGTATACAGATTTTTTTGAATAATAAAGCAGCAGTTATTATGGGTTGTGGGCATGCTGGTATTGTAAATATCATGGAAGAAGCAAAGAAGTATCAACCACATTTTTGTATTGGTGGTTTTCATTTGTTTAATCCTCTATACAGAAAACAGTATTAAAAGAATTGTTAAACAGTATTGCCATGGAATTACAAAAGTATAAAGATATTGAATTTTATACTTGTCATTGCACTGGTGAAAAGGCATATCATTATCTATCTCAACAAATGGATAATATTAATGATATGTCTTGCGGTAATGTTAGGTCAGTTTACAAAGAACTACATGCAGACCGTGAAACGGGCTGCTGACAACAAAAGAGCTGTATATCCCCGAAGAGGGAATATGCAGCCTGTTTTGTTGTCGGGGATTCCAAAGGGGCTTGCCCCTTGGCACACGACTTTGCGGAGCAAAGTGTAGTGTGTTATACGCTCTGTCAGCGTTGCCGTGAAAATGCCGTTGCCGCCGGGGAGGGCAAGGACATTGGGAGCGGCAGGAAAGCGGGCAGGAATTTGCGGCATATGCTCCCTCGCTCTGCTCTGTCCGCTATTCCACATTCCCATTGACAACGCCTTTCGCCGTTTGGTTTTCGCTGTTCTTTGAAGGAGGCCGGGGTGCGGGGGCAAAGCCACCGAAAAACTAACGATTATCGAAATGTAGCGGAGCCGGTTTTGCCGTAGAATGGAGCGTACGGGAACGGGACAGGATATTCCTATTCCCCTTTGTCGGCGGCGCAATAACACGGCAAAAATCCAGCCAGTCAAGGGTTTAAGAGTGGAGATTTTGCGACAGCAAAATACTACTTGTCCCTTGACTGTCTGGATAGGCGTAACGGTCAGTTAAAAATCCAAACTTGTAAATTCAGTATTGTGCGTTATTTAGTTGCCATTTGTTTTAATAGGCAGTACATAATCTATAATTACCTTTTCACCCCGATTCAAAGGCTCACAATAGCGTTCGTTCGTGTATACTTCACACCAGTAAAAATTATCGTGGTCAATTTCTTTGCCGGTTTTTTCGATTGCCTCTGTGATTAATAAGTATGCTGAATCAAGTATTTCCGTAACATTAGCTCCTTCTATTTGAATATGTGCCGTCAAACCGGCAGGAACATGCTTTGCAAATAATCCATCTGGTATTTGTGTACCAATACCTACAAAATCTCCGATAATAAATTCAAAGTTATTCATATCTTTAAAATTGTACATCATACCAATGCCAGCATTTGAGTCAATATCTTCGCAACATTTTACATCCGACAACGTGTCTAATTTCTCAGTAGCGTTACTTTTGAAGAAGTCTTGCCACACATCCCCAGCCTTAGAAAAAGATGTTTTACGATACATCCCTACCATTAGGCGCTCTTCAACTTCCTTATAAATAATCTTTTTCATCTCTGCCATAATACGTTTTCCTCCTATAAATCGCATTTCTAAGTAATTAATCGGAAGATAGTTGTTTAGCTTAGCAGTTTCAATCTTTGCTTCTGACGGCGTGATACCATGGTGTTCTTTAAATGCGCGTGAAAATGCAGAATGTGAATGAAATCCATATTTTATTGCTACATCTAAAACAGAAATATCGCTATTTTTCAAATCATATCCGGCTAATGTCAGCTTGCGTTTCCTTACATAGTCGGCGATACTGACACCCGATATAAAAATAAAAATACGTTGGAACAAAGCTGCCGGACTCATAGTGATTTTTGATATTTCGTTATAATCAATTTCGCAGCCGTCAAATATGTTTTTTTCAAGGTATTGTATTACATCATCAAAAATTTTACTGCTGTTCATATATTGATCCTCCGTGTTTTATATATTAAAGTATTGAATGCCATTTTGCTTTGCATTAAGTGTACAAGTTTTGTTGAAAAACTTATTGAACAAGGCTGTGACCTTGTAATCAAAGAAGCAAAGAGCGGTTATGCTGCTTCCTACCAACTTGATAAGAAAACTATAATGAATTGGGTGTTTCGGAAGTCGGGTGTTTTTGCACGCATTTATGGAGACAATGCTGGCAAGTATGAGGATATAATTGCCTCTTTACCTGCTGAAATGCAGAAGGAAATGACTACTTCTCGTGACTGCAAGAGACTTATTGACCCTACTGCTTGTAGGGATACCTGTGTTAAAGGTTTTGTTTATACATTGAATGGCGATACACATAAAAAATGCCGTAATGGCGGAATGTTCTTCCTACTGACAAACGAAACAGCAGAGCAAATAGTTAGGCTGGTCTGTGCAGAGGTTACTGTGCGTAAGTCCACTTCATAGCGACAAAATAGTTAAGTTCCATAAATTATTATTTAATTACAAAGTTTACAGGACAGCAGCTATAATAAATTAACTGCTGTCCTGTATTTTTATACACTAAATGAATAAAGCAATTTCAATCGCCCAGTCCGGCGCTCCATTGCAGCCTTCTTCCGTCAGCCTTCTCCGGTCACAGATGACCGACAGATCCGGCTCCACGCACGTTACGTCTCTTCAACCCTGAACTTCCTATAGCAAAAGGCAGAGCATGCAGAATTTAAAATACTGTTACCTATTGTTTTTTCTTCTCTTTCTGCCCGCGATCTGCATGGTTATAGCTGCTCCTGCCGCTGCTGCCAGCGCGATCACCATAACTGCTGCCAGCCATTTGAAGTTTGTGGCATCTCCTGTACCGGGAGTGCTCTCGCTTTCTTGGGGGCTGCTTTCCATGCTGCTCTCTGCAGATGCGGGGACCAGATCTTCAATGGCGTCATTCAATGCTTTTTCTGCATCATCCACTTCCTTCTGGGTCTTTGCATCCATCGCTTTCCATGCAGCGTTCAAAGCCTCTTCTACCTTTGCAAAGCTCTCTGCCGTATAATCTTCTGCCTTCAGCATCTCCGCTTTTCCGATGGCTTGCTCCAGCTTATCTGTCTTCACTTCTGCATCGGATTCGCCAGGTTCTTCTGTCTCCTCTGTACTGCTTTCCGTTTCGGCAGGATCTGTCTCTTCCGTGCTGCTTTCAGTTACAGAAGGATCAGTCTCTGTCCCACCCGTTTCCACTGGGTCTGTCTCTTCATGGGTAGGTTTTGTTGGGTCAGTTTCTACAGGATTCGTCTCCACATGGCTGGGCTCTTCTGTTTCCGCCTCTGTAGGCCGTGTCTCCTCCGTGCCGGATTCACTCTCAGTAGGTTCTGTCTCCTCCGTGCTGGATTCACTCTCAGTAGGTTCTGTCTCCTCCTTCAGCTGCAGCTTTCCTGCTGCGTCTTTGAGACTGTTAGTCAGCTCTTCTACTTCATCGGCGGTCGCCCCGGCTCTGTTATCCAGCATCTCAACAGCCTTTTTATAAAGCTCGATATAAACAGCCAGCATGTCATCTTCTACATATTTGCCTGCTTCGATTTCCGCCATGATCTTGCTGCCTTCTGTTACCAGATTCTCCAGAGGAACCCAGTCCTTCTTGTTAAGCTCCATATCCTCGATGGCTTCTACAAGTGTCTTGAGGGCTTTGTCAATCTCGTCTTTGAATGCGTTCTCATCTTCCAGAACCCTTTCGGCCGCATCCATGGCGCCACTCAGTTTGTCGACTGCATCGGGGTTATAATTCTCCGGAGCAGACAGTCTGTCGCCCGCTTCATTCAAAGCCTCAGCCAGCGCGGTCTTATCTGTCAGCAGTGACAGCACCTGCATCATCTCTCCTGCCGCAGAGTCCACCTGTTCCTGCGCTGCCATCGGATCATCCCTCGTTACCAGCATTTCATTGTACGCGTTCATAAACATGCGCTTATGTTCGTAGGAAATCTTCTCTAACTTACCGCTCTTTATGATTTCCGCCGCTTTTTCTATTGCTGCATTCAATGCGGTCTTATCCGCATCCGTGCTTTCGGAAGGCTTCTTTCCGGATACGATAAAGCCGTCCAGTACAGAATACGGTCCGCCTTCGCTCAGGATACTTTCCCCGCGCAGAGTATATTTTCCAGGCGTCAGTCCGGTCAGTTTGTATACTTCTTTTTGGTTGCCCTTTTCGTCGTTACATTTCGCCGTTCCTGCGGCAACTTCATTGCCCTCCTCATCATATACGGTAATTTGGTAGTCGTACTCGTCGGTTCCTGTCCGGTTCAGAATTGTGACTTCTTCGCCCTCAAACGTGAGCTCAAACCAAGGAGCCTCGCCGGCTGTCCACTTATACGCCGTAACCTTACCGCCCTGGTCCGCCGCGTTGCTCTGGAAGAACCACTGATTCGCAAGACCGTTGGAGGACGGGGCTACTTCCGTACTGTATTTAATTGCCGGATTGTCGCATTCGATCACTTCGGTCTCTGCTTCTGCTTCTTCCGCAGGAACTACAATAGTGAAGGTACGTTCCGCAGTTGTATTATCTGCCAGCTTTGTTATGCGGTAAGTCACCTCTACAGTTGTCTCTGTTTCATGGTCCAAAATCGCGCCGCTCTTATCAATGACCGTTTCATCACTCGTCCCCACGATTTCCAGAAGGTATCCGCTGGGCAGCACGGACGGAATCAATACAGTTGAATTCTCTGTCGGCTGCTGTACATTCAGCATATCCGCCACAGCCTCCACCGTCAGCGCTTCATCTGCTTTTACCGTCACAACCACTGTCTTCGTGGCTGTTGAACCATCCGCCTGGTTTGTTATCGTATAGGTCAGCGTCACGTCTGTATCCTGAAGCGGCGCAGTAATCGTTCCGTCGAGAGAAACCACGTCCTCATTGTCACACCCTGTGATTACCGCATCAAAGCCCAGCGGCACAACAGAGTTCACGATACGGTCCGCCCCCTTCTTCGGCTGGTATACCACAAACGCATCCGCGACGCTCTGGGCAGTTGCCTGGTGCGTATCATAATAACTGTTGTACAGCTCTATTTCAGACAATGTCACGCCCTGCGCTCCGCTCATGGTAAATACCACACGGATTTCCGAAGCTGTTGTATCCGGAAGTTCGACTCCAAGGCTTGCGCCTATGCCGCCTCCCTTTCCAATTTCCTTCCACACTCCGCCTATATTTGCTTCAACTGTAAATGAAGCCACACGGTTCGTAAATCCTGAAGCCTCTTTGATTACAAGGTAATTAAAGGTCTCTTCCTGTCCCAAATGGAAGGTCATGGTAATAGGCGACACATTGTCGTCAGTTGCCCAACGGGTGCTGCTGCTGCCGTCCACCGCCTTGTCCGGTCCGTATGTTGCATTGTTCTTGTATGTATTTGTTGCCGATACCGTTTTATTCAATAACAGATTTTCTCCGGTTACCAGGGTTCCTTTTGCCGGAGCATCAATGTTAAACTGATTGATTACGACTTTATTATCCGTCGCATAATTTCTCGCGCCCGTATGTTTTAAAGTCAGCGTGTGATTGCCCGGCGGAAGCTCTCTTTTCTTATAGATCTCCGCATTATCGCTTCCGCTTTCCAGGCAGTACAGATCCACTGTCTTATCCAGCGCGCCGTCCAGATATACTTCTACCTTTCCGCAGTCCTGATTAATCCTGCCCAGCACGGTGATACCCTCTCCATAGAACGGAATCGTCAGCGTATCGCCGTTTGCTGTACTCGTGGCCTTTGAGCCGGATGCGGACCAGTTTCCTTCTTTCGCTACGGAGCTGTCTGACGCCGCTATTGTCTTTGTCTGATTCCGCGGAGCAAGATGCTCTCTTGCATATGCCATCTGCTCTCTGAGAACCGTCATCCTGCGAAGAGAATCAGTTGTTCCCGCTTCAATTACCGGAAGCGCATTTGCTCTTGCTGTCTGCAGCGTTTTCCAGCTTTCATCCGTGTAATCTCTTGCCAGAAGTCCTTTTGTCCGATCGTATTCCTGCGTCAAAGACGCGATGTCGAACACATCTCCTCCCTCTGACACTGTAAAAATGCGGCTGACATATTCGCTGCTTCCTTCAAACTGCATCAATACTTCAAATGTACCTGCCAAATTCGCCGCAACAGAGAAGTCTGCTTTCAGACCACTGTAATGTGCCACATCCACCAGCCGCTGTGCGATGACTTCGCCGGTCCCTCTGTCAACAACTGAAACTGCAGCCGTTTTCTCTTTGACCGGAAGCTGATATGCGATAAAGGACAAGTCGCCCAGCCCGGAATCATAATACATCCGCACATCCGCTCCGTCCTGTCCCTCAAGAGCCGCTCTGGAAATCGGAAGTTCTCTGTCAGATTTGCCAAATTCCTGGAATCCGGCGGGAATCTGATATACAGTAGCGCTCTTTGCCGGCGCCGGTTTTTCTTTTGCAGACGGCGCTGCCGCCTGATATGCGGACGGATTCTTCCCGCTCATGGTAACTGTGTAAGTCATGCCCGCATCCGTGGCAAAAAAGATGGTATTGTCGTCTTCCACGGTAAATGCCACTGTTTTTCCCTGCGTATCCGTCACAACAGCCTTAGCAATCCCGTTGTAACGCAGTCTCAAATCATTTCCTTTATTGGAAAGAACACGCATGCTTGTCAGCGCATCCTCTTCCCAGGCCGCGTCTACTTCAAAATTGCCGCGTGCGGCCAATCCTTCAAAGCTTCCAGTTTTCCACTCTTTTGGCAATGCCGGAATCGGCTGTACATAACCTGCATGGCTCTGCAGAAGCATTTCGCCCACGCCTGCAGTCAGGCCCAGCGTTCCGTCAATCTGAAAGGGCGGGTGTACATCGAACAGGCTGGAAATCGTGCGTTCCGCCAAAATTCCGCTGTAGCACTCCATAGCATTGGTTCCGTCCAGCAGCCGCGCCCATAAGTTCATCTTATGCGCCCGGGACCAGCCGGTGTTGTCGTTTCCCCGGTCCTCCATAGATACCTTTGCCGCGGCAAATTCATCCGGCGTCTCCGGCGTAACCATAAACAGCGGATAAAGTCCCAGCAGATGGGAATTGTGCCTGTGGTTTTTCCCGGAATCCGCAGAGTTCATTAGATCGCCGATTTCCACGATATCTTCTTCTCTCCACTCTTTGATCTGCCCCCACTCGCCGATGCGGATGGGATCAAGGCGTTCTTTCTGTTTCGCAAGCGTATTAATAAATTCTGTATCGCCCTCTCCCACGATCCGGCTGCTTTCAATTACATTTTCAAAGAGCTGATATGTCAGCGACTGCTCATAAGTGGTTCCCACCGTCACAGGTCCGTGTTCAGAGGAGAAGCTGGGAGCAATAACCAATGTGCCGTCCCGCGGGTCTTCCACCAGCAGCTTGGACAATGCCTCTGCCGCTTCTTTCATGATGGGATAAATGTGTTCCCGCAGCATTTCTTCATCGCCCGTAAACAGATAATAATCGTAAATATTCGCGCTCAGCCATGCCGAAGAAGCAGGATTCAGCGCATAATTGTAAGTGTCATGCGGGCTGGTGTATCCGAAGGGATTGTTGGAACAGTTCACCGTCCATCCGCCATCCTCGATTCCCAGATACTCTCTGGCTGTTACCCTGCCCGGCTCGCGCAGGCTCTCCATATAATCAATCAGCGGAAGCATGGTATCCGCCATATTCGTATTCATGGCCGGCCAATAGTTCATCTCCAGATTGACATTCAGATGATAGTCTGAACTCCACATCGGATTGTTGTTGTCATTCCATACCCCCTGAAGGTTCGCAGGAAGGGAGCCTGCTCTGGAGGATGATATCAGCGCGTATCTTCCAAACTGGAAGGTCAGCGCTTCTAATTCACGATATTTGTTATCGGATAAATCTCCTGCTTTGAAACCCTTCTGATAATCGCGGAGCAGTTCATTGGTTGGTTTCTTATTGTCAAATTGTCCGAATTCCACATGCACGGTTCCGAAGATCTCTTCATAGTCCGCAATGTGTTCTTTCCGCAGCTCTTCATAGCCTTTTCCGGCCGCTGCGTCAATGCGTTCACGAACCGCCGGGAGCGGGTCTTCGCCGGTATAATCAGGCCACTCGTTTTTGTAATCTGTTCCAATGGTCAGAAGGATCACTACGGAGTCCGCATCCTTTACCCGGATATCCTTGTCCTCTGTGGGAATCAACTCTCCGCCGTCATTCAGCACGCGCAGTCCGGAGGCAACCTTCATGTCGTTGCTCTTCACATTCGCCGTCACAATCAGCGTGTCTTTTCCTTCTATCTCCTTCTTTACATTGACTTTTGTCTCTTTTCCCGTCCCGTTGCCGTTGCCGTCAATCCCTTCCTTCGTAAAGGGTTCCAGATTGATTGTGAAGTTCATCTTGCCTTCTTCGCTTGCGGACAGCTTGAACGCCATCACATTGGATGGATAATTGGCAAAATACTCCCTGGTATAGGTAACGCCGTCATATGTATATTCCACACCGCCGGTTGCCTCCTCCAGATTCAGGTATCTCCGGTAATCTTCCGGCGTATTGGAGGGCTGTCCTTCAAACTTCAGATTCAGATTGCCGAACGTCTGATAGGCGCCCCGGTAAATCAGGCCTTTGCCGTACAGAAGGCCGGTTTTCATAATATCGTCTACCGTCTTCTGGTCATATTCAAATGCGGCTTCCCGAAGTTCCGGCACTAGTTTGTTGCCGCCGGTTTTGTTGCCGCCGTCATAATCCGCTCTGGAGTTAGGCCCGCTCTTCCAGATGGTCTTTTCGCTCAGCTGCAGTTTCTCATTCTGCAAATCCCCGTAAAATGCGGCGCCCATATAGCCGTTTCCGATTGTCAGCGGCTGCAGGTCATCCGCACTGGTGGTGGAACTGCTGACCCAGTTCTTCCGCGTTGCCGGCTTATCATACCACATCTCCAGACCTGCAGGAGAAGCGGAGGCTTTCGCCTCCTCCGCTCTGACGGGAGAGTACAATAAGCTTGACAGCACCAATACCACACACAGTGTCATACTGATAAACTTATTCCCTTTTTTACTCATTTTTCCTTTTTTCTCCTTGGATAACTCTTTTTAGGGCACGCCTCAGCGGGTCTGCACCCCTCTGTTTACGCGCTTTCTCTTCATCACAGTCATACCGGCAACTGCGGCTGCCATCAGCGCAAACCACAGGATGATATTTGTGCTGTCCCCGGTATCCACTGAAGGGGTTTTTTCTGCATCGCTGTAAACAAGAACATATGTTGAGAATTTATCTGTTTTAAATGTTACTGCACTTCCGTCAAAATCACACTTCAGCAGTTCCGCCCTGCCATCGTGCAGGCGCATCATGCTGTATGTTCTTTCAACCGAGCCGTCCTGGTTCAGCAGGCTTTCCGGCACTTTCAGGGAAACGGTAATTTCACCCTTTGTTTCGGCAATCTCTGTTGCATTACCTCCAACTTCCTTAAACAGGCGGAAATCAAAGTATGTTCCGACAGTGCGGTCCCCTATGGCAGCAAGTATCAGATTTCTATCTGTTTCTGACAGATCGCCCTCTGACAGATCAGAGACAACCAGTCTGATTGATATGTCTTTACCGGCTTCCAGTTCATCCTTATCTTCCTCAGACAGTACCATGTCCGCCAAATCATCCATGGAGGTTACAATATCCGCGCCGGCGGCATTTTTGTCCGCATTTGTATCATCTGTCACCTTGCCGGCCTCCGGGACTGTCGGTTCTTCAACTGCTTTAAAGACAGCTGTAATTTCAGCGTCCGCTGTTACCGCATCAAAAGTATACCTGGAAACAGCTCCTTTTGACTGGCCGTTTACGGTCACATCCGCTATTTCATAGCCCTCTGACGGAACAATTTCAAATGTCTGGCTGTCGCCTTCTTTTACAACTACTTTACCGCTGGGATTTATGCTTCCGCCTTCCCCTGCGGCGGCTGTAATCGTAAATTTCTGAATTGGAGCCATGCGCTCCATATAAGTACGAATTGCTTCGGCCGCCGCGTCTACTTCCTCCTGGGATGCCGCTTCATTTCTATACACAGCCTTGCCTGCGTCCACAAGAACCTGCAGTTTTTCCAGGTCATCCGCTCTGTAGATGTCCGTCTGCTTCAGCCGTTCCTCTGCATTTTGAATCTGGCTGTTCAATCCGGTCTTATCGATCACAACAGGTTTTTCTATCCTTTTAAAGATCGCTTTGATGGTACCGTCAGCCTTCACGTTTTCAAATGTGTATTCCGCAACGGCTCCTTTTGAGGTTCCATCCACCACAATGTCTGCAATCTCAAACCCTTCCTCCGGAACAATGGTAAAGGTCTGGTTCCCGCCTTCCTCTACTGTCACCTCCCCTTTCGGGCTGATGCTTCCGCCTTCCCCTGCGGTTGCGGTGATCGTAAATCTCTGGATGCGGGTCATGCTGTCCAGATAAGAAGAAATTGCTTCTGCCGCCGCGTCTATCTCATCCTGCGTTACGCCTTCCTTATCATACAGCTCTTTGCCTGCGTCTACATATGCCTGCAATTTGGCCAATTCATCGGGCCTGTAGCTGTCCGTCTGTTTCAGCCGTTCTTCTGCGTTCACAATCTGGGTATTCAATCCGGTCCAATCTAACTCTACAGGCTTTTCTATGTTTTTAAATGTTGCCTGAATGGTACCGTCGGCCCTCACGTTTTCAAATGTATATTCTGTAATGGCTCCTTTTGAGATTCCGTCCACCGAAACGTCCGCAATCTCAAACCCTTCCTCCGGAACAATGGTAAAGGTCTGGTTCTCACCTTCTGTCACTGTGACTTGGCCTTCCGGATTAATGCTTCCTCCTTCCCCGGCGGTTGCTGTAATTGTAAATTCCTGCAACTGGGGCTCGTTTTCCAGACGTACAATGTCAAATTTATCTGTCTGAGGCGACTGGGTGGAAGGGCCTGTGAATACCAATGTACCTTCTCCGGCTTCTAATACCTCCAGCTCAAATTCTGCGGTGTGCGTTGCCCTTGCGGCGTCGTCCGCTCCTGCTGCCTGTTCCCCGGAGGCTATCTTTCCATTGGCTTCCGCCCACACCAGTTTATTATTCGGATCGCCGCTTCGATAGGTTACGGTTACTTTATATGTCCCAGCTTCCGCCGCATTATAATAGAGGGTTATCTTATCGTTCGCATTCAGCGAATTGATAAATTTCCCATTGCTCGCCCAATCTCCCTCTGAAACCTTCAGCGGCCACTGTTCATTATCTCCGGTATTGGTCAGTATGAAATATTCCGCCTCCAGAGTTGCCGCCTCTCCTCCGATTTCTGTCGGGAACTGGAAACGGTTTTCCTCTGTATAATTCACAAAAGTAAACACTGCCTCGATGGTTGCGTCCCCACTGAGATCAGCCATCTCATAACTGGCCACAGCTCCTACGGACGCCCCATTCACCAGGACATCTGAAATCATGTATCCGGAATCAGGAGTGATTGTATAAGTTATGCTTTCCCCTTCCGCGGCCTCTGTTTCCCCGTCCGGATTAATTGAACCTCCTTTACCGGCGGTTGCTGTAACTGTATATCTCTCAAGGTCTATGCTCTTCGGCTCAATAACAAATTTATCAAGTCTCGGGGAGTCGCCGTTCGGGCCGGTAAAAATCAGCGTACCGGCCCCTGCTTCCAGCACTTCAAATTCAAATTCCACCGTATGTACCTCAGCCGCATTGTTCGCGCCTGCAGATACTTCATTGCCTTTAATCTTATTATCCTTTTCGCTCCAGGATAATTTGTTATTGGTGCTGCCGCTCTGGTAAGTTAAAGTAGCCTTGTAAATGCCGGTCTTCTCTGCAAAGTAAGGATACTCGACCACATCGTTGACATTCAGGGAATTGATATACTTTCCGTTGCTGGCCCAATCTCCTTCCCTGATACCGACCTTATACCTGTCATTGGGATTGCTCTCTGTTATTGTCTCCGCAAACTCCGCTTCCAGAATGGAACTGCTGCCTGCTTTCCAGGGGAAGCAGAACGGATCCTCCGCCGTGTATTTCTCCCTCTTTACAAGCGCTTCTTTCGCAGTTTCCAGGGCACTGTATGCTGCCTGCAGCTGCCCTCTTTCCGCTTCTCCCGCAGCAAGAATTTCCTTCGCAGCGTTTATCTTTTCCTGAAGAACATCCCAGCCATTGGTATAATGCTCCGGAATCAGCGCGGCGCATTCATCTACAAGGGCCTGCAGTTTTTCCTCGTTAATCCCCTCCGCGTCTCTGATTGTGACAGAAGCTGTTTTAGCAAATCCAATGATCAGTCCTTCTGACGGCGTCGTCAGTTGGATACTGAATTCCCGGTCTCCTGTTGTATTGTAATTTCTTCTTGTTGTAACCGGAACCGTCCCTTTATTTTCTCCGTCTCCGATTGTAATTACTTTAGGCGCAGTATCAAAATCATCCTGAATGGCGCTTCCGGGGTTTGGCTCCAGGATTGCCGTCACCTCTCCGTTTGTACCGCCGACCCGGTTCACAACTACATTGATTGTCTCATCTTCATTCATGGTATAAGAACTCTGCTCCAGCTCGATCATACCTTTGCCGCCATTGTTGATCACATAAGCAGCCTCCAGCGCGATGGTCCCGCCGGTTTTTCTCAATTCCAGGGTATGCTCGCCGTCTTCCAGGTCCTCAGATACATAAAGCACCTGTCCGAAAGCATCCTTTCCTGTCACCCGGTTAAAGCTTCCTGCCTTATTGCCATCGATATAGATATCTGCCATTCCGGCACTGCTCTGCTTTGTGGAGCCCATCAGGTAGACCTTGGTTCCTTTGAATGTAAGCTGCACCGGATTATTATTGGAAGACCAGATGTTTGTCCCGTTCAGGAATTTCACATCATTTTCCAGCGTCCATCCATTAATTTTAAAGTGGCTTGAATCTGCAACATCCAAGATCTCCATTCCTTCCGGCGCATTGACGCCGCCGATCTGGAATTTTTCACTGGCTTTAAATATGCCCACTTCACTGAGCATAGGGGCCGCTTGACTTGTTTCTACGGTAACCTTGACCTGGTCGGCCTTCACCGCGCTTCTTCTGTGAAGCCTTTTCGCTCCGATGGTGGTGCCTTCGCTGAATGTTTTCCATTCACCGTTTCCGGTACGGTACTCAACTTTGTGCGCTTTGATTCTCTGTCCAAGCTGAATCGCTTCTTCCAGAGAAATGACGTCAAATGTTTTCTCCGCGCCCAGGTCGATGATCAGACTGGCTTTCGTTGTTCCGTCTTCCGCCGCCCAGTAGGTATCGTCCCGGCCGTCAATGACATTGCCCGCTTTAAATGCCACATCATTGCCCCGCACTTCAGATGCGCTGCACGCAGCCCCTTCTGCCAGGTTCACCTGAAAGGTATCGTTTATCTCCTTGCCAAATTCTGCAAGGCGGTCTAAAATCTCTTTGTCAACCGTTCCTTCATTGTTGGGAGGAACGTTCAAAAGCAGCGTAGCATTACGCCCTACTGTATTAAAATATATATTTCCAAAGTCAGAAAGGCTCTTTGGCGTCTTCTTCTTTGTCCCCCAGAACCAGCCGGAGGTAATGCTGGTATCCGCTTCTATCACGGCCCAGTTGGTGCCGTCTTCATAACCCTTTTTCACTCCCCCCACATTGTTGGTGTCCAGACTATTATTTATAATTTTCCCCTTGGACCATGCGGTTTCGCTGGCACGGCCGTCTTCATTTCCAACCCATGCCACTGTCGTATGGGCTCCTGCGCCGTACAGCAGGCAGTCCTCTTCATATCCGCCCTTTTTTCCCTCATAGGACTGAATTGTATCGAACCACTTTTCAAAGTCATAAACCTGCGCATTGGCGCCGCTTCCCTTTGCGCCGTCCATCCAGATTTCATTGAAATGACCTGCATTACCGTATTTATCATTGCCGAGGATCTCAATCAGCTGATTATTGTAATGCTCATTATAATCCAGAACGTCATTTTCAGGCGTCGTCGGGTTTCCGTTTGCATCATGGTAGCCGTAGCTCGGCTCATGAATATCCCAGGGAGACAGGTACAGCCCCATTTCCATGTTCTGTTCCGTACATGCTTTGGACAGCTCGGCTAAAATATCGCCGTTACCGTCTTTATAGCTTGTATTCGCAATGTCATAATCCGTATAAGCGCTGTTCCAGATACAGAATCCGTCGTGATGCTTGGCTGTTACAATCACCTTCTTAAATCCTGCATCCTTCAATGATTTTACTAACGTATCCGCATCAAAATCTTTTTCAAGTGTAAAAATCTCGTCCGGGGTTTTATCTCCATAATTTTCTCCCCATTCCACCTCGTTAAAGGTGTTTGGGCCGAAATGGCAGAACGCAGCCATTTCTTCCTTTTGATACTGATACTGATTTGCATTGGGGACCGCTCCCCACGCCTCCGGTTCCGGCGTACTGTTGTTTTGTAATTCCCCGTCTGCAATAAATCCGTTCTCCGTTACGGATTCCCCTGCAGCCGCACTGCTATACGGCACATTAAAGCAGAGACCAAACGCCAGTACACCACACAGGATTTTGCTTCCCAATCCTCTTTTTCGCATACTCTTTTCTCCTTCCTCCTATAACATAATAACCTCATTGCAGCTTTTAGCCTGAAGATCATTATATTTAGAACCATACTACTGTACATTCTATTATTATACATTCTTATAATTTTCCAAGTGGAAAGAATTGTTCCCCCTCCTTTCGGATAATTACTTTATATATGGACTTTTTATTGGTTTGGAACACAAAAAAGCGGTCAACAAAGCAAATATCCGCTTTAATTGTCATGTAATACACTATAAAATATATAATTTTCTATTTTAAATGGAAATCTATATAATTATTTGAAATGTATCCTTCCTTTGGAAGGGTGAATCCCCGGATGGTTTTGTTAGATAGGGAACGCAGTTTTCTATACAACAAAAAAGCTGACTGCTTAATGCAATCAGCTTTCTTCTCATCGGGGCGACAGGATTCGAACCTGCGACCTCTCGGTCCCTAACCGAACGCTCTACCAAACTGAGCCACGCTCCGATACTTCATTTCATACGCTTTATCAGCGACGGAAATTATATTACCATAAGTTAAGGATTTTTGCAAGCACTTTTTTCAATTTTATTTCTTTTTTAGCAAATGTAAAGCGCCCTGACAGTGTTCTGCTTAATACGTTTTGCGCAGGAATTCCACCCGGAAAAAATCAGCCAGCTGCTGAATCGTCTTTTCCGGGTCCGCCTGCAGATATAATTCCCCGCCCGCCTGGAGCATGGCCCTGCCGGCCCATATACCGCCGGTGAGCTCGCCTTCCGGCTGCCGGATTACCGTAAAATTCTCAGCCGGAAGGATAAACGTTTTCCCCTGATAAAGCATGCCGAGATAATACTCCTTATAGTGGAAAATCAGGGTCATCTCATCTCCTGCTCCGCCATCCCCTTCTTCCAGATAAACCACTGGCACAATTTCTCCTTTATAATTGCAGACTCCTGCGAACAGACTGGGAAGGCAGGGGATTTCTGACATCTCCAGTCCTTTACATATTTCCTGGACACAAGAAAAGTCAAACGCATAATTCCTGTTCTTCCCTTTTATACAGAGCAGTTCCTGATTATTTTCTACTTCCATATGCTCTCCCTTTCATACAGCCCAAAAAGGACGCCCAAATCCAACGCAGTGCAGATTTTTCCGCTGCCCATAATGCTCAGTCCGCTGATGCCCGTGCGTCTTCTGAAGTCCACACCAAACAATTCAGGCAGCTGTTTCACCACAATTCTTTTCTGTTCATACATGGCATCCGCCAGAATACATCCTTCTTTTTCTGTTTCCCTCACGTAAATCAGCATACCTGCTTCTGGTCCTTCGCCTGGCAGGTTATAAAACCTTCTCAAGTCTATCAGCGGAACCATCCTGTCCTCATAGAGAATGTACATGCCGCCATTGATTTCCTGGATATTGCACAGATTGTTTCTATAATCCAGGAATCGGAAAACATATCTGGCCGGTACAGAAAAACGGTATTTCCCAACGCCGAATCTGGTGCATTCCATTGTTGCCAGAGTCAGCGGAACCACCAGCGTAAAAGTAGTTCCACGTCCAGGTTCACTTTCAATGTACAAATTTCCCCCGGCCCTTTCCAGAACACTTTTCACCACATCCAGGCCCACCCCCCGGCCGGAATACTCTGTCACCTCTTCTTTTGTAGTGAAACCCGGCTGTAAAACCATCTCCAGAAGTTCCTGGCGGGTATACTCTGATTCCGGTTTCACAAGGCATCCCATCTCCCGGGCTTTTTTAAGAATCTTATCCGCATCCAGCCCGCGCCCGTCGTCAGAAATCGAAATGAGAACCTCTCCCACCGCGCTTTCCACTGAAAAAACAATATGCCCTTTCTTGTCTTTCCCCGCTGCAGCCCGTTCCTCGGGCATTTCAATTCCGTGATCCACAGCATTGCGGATCAGGTGCAGCAGCGCTTCTGAAACATATTCCACAACACTTTTATCCGCTTCTATATCCCCGCAGTTCGCTTCAAATTCAATCTCTTTTCCTTCATTCCTGCTGATATCCCGTATCGCGCGCCTTAGCTTGGGAACGATCTTTTCCATGGACACCATGCGCATCTCCATGACTGTTCGTTCCATTTCTCCTATCAGCCGGTTCATCTGATGGGCAGGCCCCTCTTTTACATCAACGGCCCGGCATTTGTCCAGCTGGTTTTCCAGAGACTGCATCTGAATCATCATTTCCCTTGCCAGATTCTGCAGCCGGTCCAGCCGGTCGCTCCTGACACTGAGAAATTCCGATTCCCTGCTATCCCCTGAACCCGAGGGACTGCGCTTTTCCGACGGTTTTTCACTCATAAGGGGCCGGTCCCGCAGCACCTGGCAGGACTGCACAAACAATCCGCCCTGCAGTACCGCCAGCACTTCATCCTTCCTGCCGCTTTCAAAACGAAGCAGCAGTCCCTGGGAGCCGATTACGGCCGAACTCTCCTGGGATCGTTCCAAATCCCGGGGGATCGTATCTACTGCGCCGCAAAGGCCGCTGATCTGCCGAACGAGCATAAACGCCCGGATGTTTTCCATCCGGCAGCCTTCCTCAAACCGTATCTGAACAACAACTCCCGGCAGCTCATCCCATTCCTGCGGCATCCGGGGCTTCTCCGCCGCCGCAGGCCCTGCCTCCTGCTCCGCTTTGTCCCCGCTGCTGATCCGTTCCAGAAGGCGGCGGGCTGCTCCCTCTAACTTCTCGGGATCTCCCGGCGCATAATCTCTTTGATCCATTTGTTCTGTTTCAGATTCAATAAAATCAGAAACTGAAAACAAAAGATCAAACAGTTCCGGGTCCGCCTGATCCAGTTTCCCTGATTTTTCCCTGTAATGAGAAAATAAATCCTCCACCGAATGGGCAAGAGAAGCCAGCCCCTTCAGCCCCATCATGGCCGACGAGCTTTTTATCGTATGCATCACCCGGAAAACGCTGTGTATATCGGTTTCCGAAAAAGCGTTGTTCTTTTCCGCTTCCAGCACAACGGCATTCAGCTGTTCTGTCAGCTGCCTGGCTTCAAGAAGATATACTTCCAGCATTTCCTCCGCGTCCGCGTCAAAATACCCCATAATCATTCCGCCTGTTCTGTCAGTTCATACCAAACACTTTGGTTCTTTCCGTGCCGTTTACCATAGTACAGCGCTTTGTCCGCTTTATCCACGCTTTCCTCAATTCCTTCGTGGTTCCCATAAACGTGCAGCCCCATGGTTATGGTACAGGAAAATTCCTGCTCCCCGCTGAATACTTTGAATTCTTCCACTTCGCGGCGAATCCTCTCGCTGATTCCGAACGCCTCTTCCCGCGTCACATTAAATAATGCGATCAGGAATTCTTCCCCTCCCCACCGTATTACCTTATGCTTACGGCAATTTGCTTCCATAATATTAGCGATGCAGACCAAAGCCAGATCTCCGGCCTC
Source organism: Cuneatibacter caecimuris (assembly GCF_004216775.1). Taxonomy (GTDB): domain Bacteria; phylum Bacillota; class Clostridia; order Lachnospirales; family Lachnospiraceae; genus Cuneatibacter; species Cuneatibacter caecimuris. The sequence continues at coordinate 38,253 of NZ_SGXF01000005.1, read as the reverse complement.
ATGCCCATAGGTGTCATTTATATTTTTAAAATCATCAATATCCGCAAGGATCAAGACATTCTCTGTCTCCTCCAGGTTTGACCGCCCAATATCATCCATCAGGTCGCCCACCACATATCTTCTGTTATAGAGGCCGGTGAGCCCGTCCCGGAACGCTAAATAATTCAGCTTTTCCATATTTGAGCGCAGTTCCCGATTCTGCCTGTCCAGTTCGTCCCTCTGCTCTTTCATCTGAAGGTGGGCCTGCGCCCTGGACTGCAGTTCTCCCTTGGCAAACGGCTTCTTAATGTAGTCGCAGGCCCCCATGGAAAACCCTCTGATCACATCCTCGTCCTTATCTTTGGATGTGAGGAAAATAATGGAGGCATTATTCTTATCTGCTTCCTTCAGCCGGCGGAAAAGTTGATAGCCATCTGTATCGGGCAGCACCACATCCAGCAGAATCAGATCAGGCTGGTACTGTTCCGCCAGTTCCAGCGCCTCTCTGCCCGAATGAGCCTCGCACAGGAATACCGGCATATCCGCCAGGGCCGCTCTGATCTGTTTACATATAAGCAGGCTGTCGTCAACCGCCAGAATAATTTTTTTATTTTCTGTTTCCATGAATCTTCCTCCATGTATCTCCCTTAATCGTTTTGCTCATCTCTATAGCCTTAAAGGCGCATGACGCACTGTGTTCACTTCCAGGACTCCGTTTTCCGCAAAGAAGGTAATTGTTCTTCCATAATCCTTCCCTGTGTCCTCTCCAACCAGCCTGATCCCCTCTTCTTCCAGGACGCGCTTCACTCTCTCCACATTGTTTTTCCCGATATCCCATCCCATTTCTGCAAACCGGAACATCCTGGCTCCACCGGCTATTTTCGCCGTCATATACCTCTTCTCTCCTCCGAGCCTGTACATTTCCTGAATCAGCCTGCGCGTACCCTCTCCAGCGAACTTATATTCGTTTTCCCGGTTTCGGGAACAATTCTGGTCAGGCAGAATTACATGGGCCATCCCTGCAATTTTAAGCCTGCTTTCATACAGGCATACTCCCACGCAGGAACCAAGTGCATATGAAACCAGCGCCTGACCGCGGGCAGCAGTTTTCCCTTCGGCAATCCCCACCACAATCATTTCCATGGCTTACCCTTTCAACCTCTCCACAACAGCGGACAGCGTATCTGCTTCCGGCCAGAACAGAATCCGCCCAACAAAGGACTGATTTCCCATATGAAATTCATTTTCAATCATCAGTATATTGTCGCTGACTTTTAAATGCCTTGCCAGAGGGACTCCCATAATCGCGCCTGCCATATCAATACACAGGTCAGGGACCGCCACGTCTGTTTCCAGGCCGGTAAGGCAGGACAGCGCCCTCAGGTAGGAACCGCAAATGATATTTCCCAATTCCCGAAGCAGTGAAACCTGCATCTCGGTCAGCTCGGTCAGATCCTCCGCCGTTTCCTCCAGCATCTGTTCCAGGACAGCCCTGGAAAAGGATTCATCCATCAGGAACAGGAACATCCCCCGCAGCTCACCCAGCACATCCACCAGAATCCCGGCCTGAAGTTCATCCCTGATGCCCATGGACTGAAAAATATCCTGATATTTTACAAACCGGAGTTTCGGGGCTTTTATTTCAAAAGAGTGGCCCATCATTTCAGCCAGAGACGTCACTGCGTTTCCTGTCCCGATATTCCCCAGCTCTGACAGAATATCCCTCAGTTCCTCATCCAGGTCATCAAAATTGCCCATCTGCATTCCCTCTCCATCCTCAGATTTCAAACTGTTCCACCAGTTCCTTCAGCAATTGAGCCTGGGCCGACAGCTCTTCGCTGGCTGCTGCGCTCTCCTCAGAAGTGGCTGAATTGCCCTGTACGATATCTGAAATCATTTCCACGCTCTTTCGGATCTGTATCACAGCATCCGCCTGCTGTGCTGACAGATCTGATATTCTGGTAACCATCCGGTTCACACTCTGGGCTCCTTCGACAGAGTTTCTGAGAGAACCGGCGGTCTGGTCCACAGCTTCATTCCCATCCTTCACAGCTTCTGAATTCTTTTCCGCCAGCTCCGCGGTCCTTTTGGATGCTTCTGCTGTCTTTGCCGCCAGCCTGCGGACTTCGCCCGCAACCACGGCAAACCCGCGCCCCGCCTCCCCGGCCCTGGCCGCTTCCACTGAAGCGTTCAGCGCCAGTATATTGGTCTGCATCGCAATATCTTCTATTTCCTTAACAATACCGGTAATCTCTCTTGAATTCTCTTTCACCAGGCCAATACTGTCCTGAAGTCTGGCCATCTGCTCGCTGTTGTCCTGAAGCCTCTTGCTCACTTCATCCGCCGCTGATCTGGACTGCGCCGCATATTCTGCGTTGCTCTTTACGCTGTCAGCAATTTCGTTAATGCTGACTGCCAGCTCTTCTACTGAACTGGCCTGTTCTGAAGCTCCCTGGGCCAATACCTGAGCCCCATTGGATACTTGCTCTGCTCCGCCGGAAACCAGCTCTGCGCTGTTGCTGATCTGCTGCATGGACCCACGCAGCATTGTACTGATTTCTTCCAGCGACTCTCCGATCCGCACAAAATCCCCTTTAAAATCCACATCTGACTGATAATTCAGCTTGCCCTCGCCCAACGCGGTAAGGCCTTTTTGTATTTCAGAAACATATAAGTTCAGAGAACGAGCTGTAGAACGTATATCGTCCGCCAATTCTCCAAATTCATTTCCTGATACATAGTCCAGACTGATATTCAGCCTGCCGTTAGCGATCTCATTCGCTGCTCCCTTCACTTTCTGTACAGGGACGACAATGCTCCTGGTAATTCCCCTGCTCAGTACCACTGTAATTCCAACGCAGACAACCCCCAGCGCTATCATAATAAACATGATCTGAATTCTTAAATTCTGAGCAGCGTCCAAGCTCGCCGCCGCATCCTGCTTTGATTCTGCAACCACCTCTTCCAGTATATTCCTTACCGTCAGCGATACCGGTTCATATTCGTTAAAATAGACATTAACAGCCTCTTTTTTATCTCCGCTTTCCAGCAGCAAAAAGACGCGCTCCCTAACTTCCCTCTGATTGACAAACTCATTTTCCAGCTGAGCTACCTCTTCCTTTGCACTCACATAGCCGCTGCTCAGGACTTCTATTCCCTGCTCCACTTTCCGGGCGGACTCCCGTGCCTTTTCCAGGTACTCCTTCTCATCCACCGTCTGATCCGAAACGCTGAGGATACAGAGATTTCTCCCCACAGCCTGTAAATTGGCAATAACCTCAAGGGAAGCCTCCACATTGGCAAAGGGCTCATCATACAGCTGTTTCATCCGGTTTGACAGGGTATTAATACTGAATGCAGAAACCGCCACAGTCACTATGTAAAGCAGGATAACGCTTAAAAATGACGCTAATAGTTTCCCGCCCACCCGCAAATCTTTAAAACGTTTTCTCATTATTATTTTTCCTCCGCTTCTGTACAGTTGCTGAGATTATATTCAACAATTCTTACCAGCTCATCCGCTTTAAAAGGTTTCACGATAAAATCTGCCGCCCCATTCATTACAGCCCTCTGGATCACGCTCTCCTGCCCCACCGCAGAGCACATCACAATCCTGGCCCTGGGATCAAAGGCTATGATTTCTTCCAGAACCTCCATCCCCGACTTTCCCGGCATGGTAATATCAAGCATCATCAGCCGAGGCCTTTTTTCTTTATACAGAGAAACAGCCGTCTCACCGTCAGGGGCCTCCAAAATATCTGTATGCCCCGCCGCTTCCAGCGCTCTTCGGATCATTTTCCTCATAAACAGCGCATCATCCACAATCAAAATCTTTTTGTCCATACCTTCTCCTCTGTTTTACCTTCCTCCGGCCGGCCTTATTCACTGGTCCGCACTTTCCTGTACACAGCGGGGTACACCTGCTCCAACCTGGTTTCCTCCCGGGAGAGAAGCTCCGCATGACCGGTAAACAGATAGCCTCCTTCCTTCAAGCAATCCTCCAGCCGCCTGACCAGCTGTTCCCGAACTGTTTTGTCAAAATATATCATTACATTTCGGCAAAAGATCACGTCAAACTGCTGTTTCTCCGGCAGAGGGGCCAGCAGGTTGTGTTTTAAGAACCGGATATGGTACTTCAGATATTCCTCAACGCAAAAATGTCCGGCATCCATATCCACACAGTATTTTTCCTGCCAGGAAACCGGCAGCCGTTCTTTTTCCTTTTTCGGATAAATCCCTTTCTCCGCCCTTTTAAGCACCTCTTCAGAAATATCTGTTGCCAGAATCCTGGCGTTTACCGCCATACCAGACGACTCCCGGTAATCGCAAAGGCTCATTGCCAGGGTATAGCATTCCTCTCCCGTAGCGCATCCTGCGCACCAGATCTGACAGGGCCCATATTTTCTCGGGAACAGTTCAGGATATATTTTCTGCTCCAGCAGTGAAAAATGAGCAGGCTCTCTTAAAAAATATGTATAGTTGGTGGTCAGCTGATTCACCATTCCTGCGGCCACATCACCGGTCCTGTCCCGCCGCAGAAGCCGCAGATATTCCGCAAATGACGGAACCTTCAGCCGTTCAAGTTCCTTCGCCATCCTGCATTCCACCAACACCTTTTTCTTTTGCAGATTAATTCCATAATTTGCCCGAAAATATTGTACGATTTCTTCAAACTCATATTCCGTCAGCCTGATCACAGTTTCTCTCCCATATTCCATCCCGCACCGGCCTCAGGTCTTCTCCCCCGCCTCCGCCTTCTCCAAGCAGTTCCCCTGCAATGCCGGACAAACTCCCATCTGTCTCATGGATCACAACCCCATATAAATATTCCTCTGCCGGACTTTCTCTCTTTATTCCTGCCGGATCATAATATACCACCGGTCTTCCTTCATAATCAGAAAGGCCAGCTATCCATTCCGGCGCTCCCGGAATCCGCTGTATCCGGGGTTTCAGCACTACTGAGGCTAATATTTTCTCACTCACATAAAATTGACGTTTTCCACTGGTGAGCACAATGCAGGATTGAGGCGCCTGGGCGTATGCAAGTTCATGGTTTCCCGCGTCCGAAAACTCTTCCGGCATCTCCCCCGAATCATTCTCTGAATTCTCTCCGTCAATCAGCCCCTCAGGATTCAGAATATACCCCCACTGGTTCTCCTGCTCTTCCAGCCTGGCCACTCTACTGAAGCATCTGCTGCGCCGGCTGTATCCAGACATTTGCGGAGAAAATATATTATCTTCTTCACACTCTATAATTCCTGTTATTTCTTCGGTTAAAAGAGCCAGCCTTCCGCTTTGGCTGCATATGGTGATGCAATACCTGCCCTTTTTGCTGCAGTCTGTTTTCCTGTCGCCGGCCCTTTCTGAAAGATCAACAACCTTGAGGCCATCTTCGGACGCGTCTTGTGATACTTTCTCAGCGCAGGACACCGGCAGCAAGTAGTACAGCCCATCCTCCCGGATAAGCAGATACAAGTTTTCTCTGCATTCCATATTTCTCCAGCCTTTCCCCAATCATTAATTGTATCATACTCCCTTTTGCCGGAAATCTCAAGGTTAATTACTTGGGAATGAGTGTATAAAAATTATTATTGCCTTTACCCTAACCAGGCAATTTGTCCCACCCTTTGTTTCCGGCATGCAAAAGGGCTGGTGACTAAAAAACTGATATACATTACGGCTTTACGCTCAGATCCGGCTTTGACACTCACAAACGATCATCTTTAGAAGCTTAACTTGATCCTCAGACAGACATTTTGTGGCTATAGCTGTCTTTTTGTCAATACCAGCAATATAGTCTAACGTTACATCAAAAAGAATACTTAAATTTAGTAAGCTTATAAATTCAGGCAATCTATAATTACTTTCCCATCTGCTTACTGTAACTTCTGAAACATTTAACTTTTTAGCAAGCTGCTTCTGAGTAAAACCATAACTTGCTCTCAGGGATTTTAAACGCAGTCCAAAATCACACATGTGGCTCTCCAGTTCTCCTGGTAAATTCTGCAAACAACATCAGAATTATTTTATTCTGCCTCTCTGAAAGTACAGGAAAACGTTTTGTATTCTTAAACTCCATCACCAATATTTTCAAAAGTTCCTGCTGTTCTGAAGTAAGCATGTCAATTGGGACAGTATTTTCTTTTGCAATTCCAGCAAGGTCATTTAAGGAAATCCCAAACAATAAACATATATCAATTAAGGTCTTCGTTGCGGGAATCACGCCTCTGCCATTTTCCCAGCGGCTGACCGTAGGCAGAGAAACTTCCAGCCTTCTCGCCAAATCTTTTTGGGTTAAATTATGTTTAACACGCAATTCCTTAATTATTTCTCCAAAGTTTTCAAACATTCTAATCACCAATTTTATTTAATCACATTTAAGAGAATAAGCATATAACCATTTTCCGACAGCCAGCGAAAAATAAGTTTTCACATATTGATGCTGAACTGTTGTGTTTCTGGCCGTGATCTTTTTGTTATACGCAAAAATAGCTGCGCACTCATTTACTAAGTGCAGCAGCCACATTCTCAACTCCCCGAGTAGGGCTCGAACCTACAACCCTTCGGTTAACAGCCGAATGCTCTACCATTGAGCTATCGAGGATTACTTTATTTACCACTTGACATATTATACTCAGTGCGATTTTGAATGTCAAGGGCTTTCCGTAAAAATATCAAAATATTTTTGGCGGCAGCCGGAAAGGCAGCAATTGCGCCTGGTAACTATTTGCCCCAGGTGATTTCTGATATCAGTATACTATATCACAAAACGCCGGGAAATATTCCCGGCGCATAAATGTATCAAATAATCACTCAGGCAATTTTCTGCTTTGCCAGCTCAGCCAGCTTTGCAAAACCTTCCGCGTCGTTCACTGCCATATCAGCCAGGATCTTTCTGTTCATTTCCACGCCGGACTGCTTCAGACCGAACATGAACTTGGAGTAGGACAGGCCGTTGATTCTCGCCGCCGCATTAATGCGGGCGATCCACAGCTGTCTGAACTGTCTCTTTCTCTCCTTGCGGCCTGCGTAAGAAGATGTCAGCGCTCTCATCACGGACTGCTTTGCCACTCTGTACTGCTTGGAACGCGCGCCTCTATAACCCTTCGCCAGCTTCAGCACTCTGTTGTGCTTCTTCTTAGCGTTCATACCACCTTTGATTCTTGCCATTTCAGTATTCCTCCTTCAAAATTCTCTATTATAAGTAAGGTAAAATCTTCTTCATGACCTTAGCATTGGTGTTGTCGGTCATAGCTGCTTTTCTCAGGTTTCTCTTTCTCTTGGTGCTCTTCTTTGTCAGGATATGGCTCTTATAAGCCTTCATTCTCTTCAGCTGACCTGTACCTGTCTTCTTAAAGCGCTTTGCTGCTGCGCGGCTTGTTTTTACCTTGGGCATGATAAATTCCTCCTGTATTCTTGTAATATTTTTACCGTTTTTCGCCTAACACGATGCTCATGCTTCTGCCTTCCATCTTGGGCGGTTTTTCCACCGCTGCGATGTCTTTCATAGCGTCCGCAAAGTCGTCCAGAATATGTCTGGAACTGTGCACATGAGCCATTTCCCTGCCCCTGAAACGAAGCGTCACCTTAACCTTATTTCCTTTTTCCAGGAACTTGCGGGCATTGTTCATCTTTGTATTCAGATCATTGGTATCAATGTTGGGAGAAAGGCGCACTTCCTTCAGTTCTACCATCTTCTGTTTCTTCTTGGCTTCTTTTTCTTTTCTGGCAAGCTCATAACGGTATTTACCATAGTCAATGACCTTGCACACCGGCGGCTTGGCTGTCGGCGCAATCTTCACCAGATCCAGATTCGCGTCTCTGGCGATCTTCATGGCGTCCTTTACGGACATAATTCCCAGCTGTTCTCCGTTTTCGCCGACCAGACGCACCTCTTTGTCTCTGATCTGCTCGTTAATCATTAATTCGCTAATAATCGCACCCCCGTTTAGGTTGACATAATTAAAAAGGCAGACAGCCACAGCTATCCACCTTGAGTTTTCATTGATCTCAATATCAACCCCGAGTCGTCTGATACGCTGAGGTGAGAGTGGACACTCTGCTTTCCTGTTTGCTGCCTTCACAGCTTTTCTAGCATATCACAGCGGCAGATGTCTGTCAAGAAGTTTTTTTGATTTCCCCGGATATTTCCCCATGAATATTTTTTTTCCAAATGTCCAAACTAATTCAGAACAACGAAAGGAGGCAATCATATGACAGATTTATGTTGTAATGTAACCAGCTGTGTCCACAACTCTGAACACTGCTGCTGTAAAACCGCGATTCAGGTAGACGGGCAGGAAGCAAAGGATAAATCCTGCACATGCTGCGGCAGCTTTGACAAGGACCAGGCAGCCCGCAACGCCACAGAAACACCTCAGCTGCAGCTTTCTGTAGACTGCGATGCGACCAACTGCGTGTACAATGAAAACCGCATGTGCCGCGCGGAGCACATTGATATTTCCGGCGGAAGCGCTCAGAATTCTGAAAGCACACTCTGCGCCACCTTCCGCACCCGCTAAAGCCTCCTTTTTTCAGGACGGCGCCGGGAGCCTCCGGGAATCTATCCGGAGGCTCCTGAAATCTAAAATCAAGAGCCTGTTATCCGAAAAAATGCACCTTTACTTCTTTATCTTTTCCAGTTATACTGGGGACGTAAGTATTATGAGGAGGCGAGGCTATGGATTTTTCTTCTGATCAGCCAGGACGCGGCAAGGTCCTGCTGAAGCTGTTCATTTCTACATTTTATCTCAGCGCCTTTACTTTTGGAGGCGGATATGTCATTGTTACCCTGATGAAAAGAAAATTTGTGGATGAGTATCATTGGATTGAAGAGCAGGAGATGCTGGATCTGGTTGCCATCGCCCAATCCGCTCCCGGCCCTATTGCAGTCAATGGTGCCATTGTAGTGGGCTACAAGCTGGCCGGAATCCCAGGCCTTCTCATTTCTATCCTGGCCACTATTCTTCCGCCGTTTATTATCCTGTCTGTGATATCGCTTTTTTATACCGCTTTTCGTGAAAATACATATGTAGGCAAGGCGCTGGCAGGAATGCAGGCAGGCGTGGGCGCGGTAATCGCAGACGTGGTACTGAACATGGGCAGAGATGCGGCCAGAGAAAAGGATGCGCTGAATATTCTGATCATGGCCGCCGCGTTTGCCGCCGCGTTTTTTCTGGAAGTAAACGTGGTCTATATCATCCTGGCCTGCGCCGCACTGGGTGTTGTACGTACGCTTCTGTCCCACAGAAAGAAGGTGCAGCAATGATTCTTCTGAAGTTATTTCTCAGCTTTCTGCAGATCGGCGCCTTCAGTTTTGGCGGAGGCTATGCCGCGGTTCCCCTGATCCAGGACCAGGTAGTCAGTATTCACAGCTGGATGACCATGGGGGAGTTCACAGACCTGATTACCATTTCACAGATGACTCCCGGCCCCATAGCCGTCAATTCCGCCACTTTTGTGGGGCTGAGAATGGCCGGCCTGCCCGGAGCTGTGATCGCAACCCTGGGCTGTATCCTCCCTTCCTGTATCATTGTCTCCATACTGGCTTATGTATATCTCCATTTCCGCAAACTGGATATGATCCAGGGCGTGCTGAAATCCCTCCGGCCTGCGGTAATCGCCATGATCGCAGTAGCCGGCCTGGATATCATCATTTCTTCCTTCTGGAACGGCGCTGGTTTTACCGCCAGCTTTTCGTCCGTTAACTGGATCGCTGCAGGAATATTTGCTGCTGCTGTAATTCTTTTAAGGAAATTCAAACAGCCGCCCATCCGGGTTATGCTTCTGTGCGGGCTTCTCGGGCTGATTTTTCTCTGATTCCCTCCTGATCTGTTTCCGAAGCTGCAGATCTGCGGTAACGGTTCAGGAAAAACAGGCTGGGAATCAGGCAGAGCCCTTCAGACACAAGGGTGGAAAACCATATTCCATTTTCTCCGAACACCCAGGGCAGCACCGCCAGGCAAACCGCAATCAGCACCAGCCCTCTGCCCAGGGAAATTGTCATGGAATAGACCGGCTTGGCTATGGATGTAAAGAAACCGGCCAGCAGAACATTATATCCCAGGAGCAGGAATGAAAAGCTGAATTTCCGGAAGGCTTCCACAGTGTACGCCGTCAGCTGCGTGTTCTGGCCGTCAATATAGATTCCTACGATAGGTCCGGCCAGCAGCTGGCCGATGGCAAATGCAATCAGAGAGGCCGCGGTTACGCATACCAGGCCGTAGCGCAGCAGCCTGTGGCAGGACGCGGAATCTCTCTTCCCATAGTAAAAGCTGCTGAGGGGCTGCATGCCCTGGGCGATCCCTGTGGTTGTCATCAGCACCAGATTATTTACATATGAAATAACCGTGTAGCTGACAATGGCCGCTTCTCCAATATGGGAGAGTATGGTCCGGTTAAACAAAAAGACCACGATTCCTATGGACATTTCCGTTACGCAGTCCGCCATGCCGATGGACAGGATTTTCCGGTAAATACCAAAGGTCCAGGGAAATCTCTGAAACTTCAGCATTCCCTTCCTTTTCAGGAAATGGTGCAGGAACAGCAGCACTAAAAACAGCTGCGCCAGGCCCGTGGCAACAGCCGCGCCGGTCACTCCCCAATGGAAAACCAGCACAAACAGATAGTCCAGAACGCAGTTCAGCAGCGCGCTGGCGATGATACCCACAGTAGCAAGCTGCGGAAAACCATCCGTTTTAATGAGGACTTCCAGGGAATAGGAAATGATAAAGCAGGGAGCGAAGCATATGATAATCCTCAGATAATCCGTCACATACCCAAAAGTGCTTTCCGTAGCTCCCAGCATCCTGGCCATAGGGTCTAGCATCAGCAGGCTGGCAGCCACGATCAGCGCGCCAATCGCAGCCAGCACCACCGTGTTCATGGTAAAGACCTGTCCCGCCCGTTTATAGTTTCCTTCCCCTGAAAGAATGGCCGTGACCGTGGAGGTTCCGGCTGAAAATAGCAGGGACAGCGCAAAGATGAAATTCGTAAAAGGCAGCGAGATATTGACCGCAGCCAGAGCGGTCTCCCCCACTCCCCAGGCCACAAACATGCCGTCCACCATGGTGTACACGGAGAAAACCCACATGGATACAACGGAAGGAATGGCATATCTGGCAAATTGTTTTTTTAACGACATAATAAAACCTCCTGACCTTTCCACTATAAACCCTGGAACGATTCTAAGGTCAAGAAATATTTTCCAGAAGGAGCATAAATTTTGAAAAAATATTACAAGATCGGAGAGCTGGCCCGCCTCTATGATATTTCTGCTGATTCCCTGCGCTATTATGAACGGCTGGGCCTGCTTTCTCCAAAAAGGACCGAAAACCATTACCGCTGCTACAGCCTGGAGGATATCTGGAAGCTCAATGTCATCCGGGACCTCAGGCGCCTGGGGTTTCCCATGGAAAAAATCCGCCAGTACCTGGAAAACTGCAGCGTGGATACCACTCTGGCGCTGCTGCAGGAAGAAGCGTTCATGGTGGACCGCCAGATCCGGGAACTGAAACAGCTGCAGCAAGAGCTGCAGCTGCGCAGAGAAACCATCGAGAAAACCCGCCGCACTCCTGAGGGCAGGGTCGCTTACCTGCATTATCCCAAACGCGGCTGCCTCCGCATCCAGGAACCATTCCGGCAGGATGCGGAAGCAGATCTGCTGATGCAGCGCCTTCTGAACCGCAGCGACGACCTGACCTACATTATTGGGAACAACCGGATCGGTTCCGTCCTCCCCCTGGATCAGGCCGGCAACGGACGGTTCCAGGCCTACAGCTCCATGTTTCTCATTGAACCGGAAGCATCCTGCTGCGACTTCTTCCTGGAGGAAGGCGTTTATGCCTCTGTATTTTACCATGGCAGCAATAGAAGGAATGAAGAAATGATCCCTGTGCTGCTGAAAGCGATACGGGAAAATGGTAAAATTCCTGCCGGCGACATCCTGGAACTGCTGTGGATTGATATCCACGAAACCTCAGATCCGGGAGAATTTGTCACTGAACTTCAGGTACGGACGGAGGACGTTTCCGAAAGCTGAGATTCTATGCTTCTGCTTCCTCAACCCGGCGGCTTTCTTTAGAAGCGATCTCTTTTTGAATTTCCGCAATAAACTGATCCAGCTCCTTCTGTCCTTCGTCCCCGGCAAAACGGCTGCGGACAGATACTGCGCCATCTTCCTCTTCCTTCTGTCCCACCACCAGCATATACGGAATCTTCTGCAGGCGGGCTTCTCTGATTTTGTAGCCGATCTTTTCTGAGCGGCCGTCCACCTCTGATCTGATCCCCGCTTCCTGCAGCTGCCTGTTCACTTTTTCCGCATAGCCGGCAAACTTATCAGAAATCGGCAGCACCCGGGCCTGTACCGGAGCCAGCCAGGTAGGAAACGCGCCCGCAAAATGTTCGATCAAAATCCCAATGAACCGTTCAATAGAGCCAAACACCACCCTGTGAATCATGATAGGCCTGTGCCTTGCCCCGTCCGCCCCTGTGTATTCCAGCTCAAACCGCTGAGGGAGCTGGAAATCCAGCTGGATGGTGCCGCACTGCCAGGTCCTGCCGATGGAATCCTCCAGATGGAAGTCGATCTTAGGGCCGTAAAACGCGCCGTCTCCTTCATTGACCACATAGGGAAGACCCAGCTCATCCAGGGCGCCGCGCAGCCCCTCTGTCGCCATTTCCCAATCCTCATCGCTGCCCATGCTGTCCTCAGGGCGGGTGGAAAGCTCCACATGGTATTTAAAGCCGAACAGGGAATATACCTGGTGGATCAGCCTGGCCACTCCCATGATTTCGTCCTTGATCTGATCCGGCGTCATGAAAATATGCGCGTCGTCCTGGGTGAAGCATCTCACACGCATCAGGCCGTGGAGCTGCCCGGATTTTTCGTGGCGGTGCACCAGCCCCAGCTCGCCCATGCGCAGGGGAAGATCCCGGTAGGAACGGGGTTCAGAAGCATACACCAGAACGCCGCCGGGGCAGTTCATGGGTTTAATGGCATAATCCGCTTCATCAATCACCGTGGTATACATATTGTTTTTATAATGGTCCCAATGCCCTGAAGTTTCCCACAGGCTGCGGTTCAAAATCACCGGCGTGGAAATCTCCACATATCCTGCCCGACGGTGGATCTCCCGCCAGTAATCCAACAGGGTATTTTTCAGCACCATCCCCTTAGGCAGGAAGAACGGGAACCCGGGGCCCGCATCATGCATCATAAACAGCCCCAGCTCTTTTCCCAGCCTGCGGTGGTCTCTTTTTTTCGCCTCCTCCATCATGGTCACGTATGCTTCCAGCTCCTCTTTCTTCTGGAAAGCTGTGGCGTAGATTCTGGTGAGCATTTTGTTTTTCTCGCTGCCTCTCCAATAGGCGCCGGCAATATTCAACAGTCTGTAAGCTTTCCCTACTTCTTTCGTATTCATCAGATGAGGGCCCGCGCACAAATCCGTAAATTCTCCCTGGCGGTAAAAGCTGATCACCGAATCCTCCGGAAGGTCCTGAATCAGTTCTACTTTATAAGGTTCCTCTTTTTCTTCCATCAGGCGGATTGCCTCTGCCCTGGGCAGCTCGAAACGCTCCACAGACAGAGCCTCTTTTACAATTTTTTTCATTTCCCCTTCGATTTTTGACAAATCCTCCGCGGAAATTGGCTCCGCAAAATCAATATCATAGTAAAAACCATCCGCAATGGAAGGGCCGATGGCCAATTTTGCCGACGGATACAGGCGCTTTACTGCCTGAGCCATCACATGGCTGGCGGTATGGCGCAGCGTGGCCAGGCCTCCTTCCTCTCTGGCAGTCAGAATATTCAGGCTGCAGTCCTCCTTCACCTCCGTGCGCAGGTCACATACCTCTCCGTCAATCTCCCCGGCACAGGCCGCCCGGGCCAGGCCCTCGCTGATCTCTCCGGCAATATCAATCACCCTTCTGGGCCCGTCATATTCTCTTATTGACCCATCCTTTAAAGTTATTTTCATTTCTGTCTCCTTCCTTTGAAACTCTGAAATAAGAAGTCCGCCCTCCGAAGCGCGGTCGCTTCAGCGGCCATATTTCTTTAGCGCGCAGTGCGCATCACCGTAGGTTTTTTTTGCATAGGGAACGCAGTTTGCTATCCAAAAAATAAAAGAATCCCGGTGTTCTGCACTATGCAAAACACCGGGACGCATGCACGCTCATACGCGGTTCCACCCAGTTTTCAGGCATTTCTGCCTGCAGCTTCTTATGACGGTAACGGCGTCTGCCGGGCCTGATTGGGGCCTCTCTGAGGCGGTCTTCACTCTCCCGGCCGGGGAAACGCTCTCAGCCTGCGCGTCTCTCTCTGTCCCTCCTGGGGAAAGCTACTCTTCTCATCTGCGATTTATCCTGTTGGCTAAATTATAACACTGCGTTCTTCTTTGTCAAGCCTGATTTTAAAGGATTTCCTGATCTCTGATAATCTGCCGGATGCTTCTGAGCAGATACGGCTTAAATGCAGGCAGGTCAACCGGTTCCTGATAGAGAATTACACTGTAAATCGTGGAACTCACTAATTCAATAATCATGAAAAGCATCATTTCAGGATTTTCGTATTTCCTGGGGGATTTTTCAAAAATGCTGGTCACAAAACGGTACAGGTCTCCTTCGGCCTTCTGTTCGGCCTCCCCTTTCCCTATCACATTATGCTTGAAAATACCCCAGCTCAGATTTTTGGACAAAAAGCCCAGCAGTGTCTTGTTTTCGGCCAGATAATCCACAATATATTCCGCCAGAAACAAAATCCGCTCCTCCAGATCCGTAATCTCTCTTTGGGTCATTGCCTCTTCTGCCATAAGCAGCAGCTCTGATGCTTTGTGAGCGATCAGCTTGTTCCGCAGATCATATTTATCCAAAAAATACAGGTAGAAGGTTCCTTTGGCAATTCCTGAACGCTCAACAATATCTGAAACAGAGGTTTTGTTCACACCCTTGCCGGTAAACAGTTCATACGCCGCGTTCAGAAGCGCATTGCGCTTCATCAGTTTATTGTCCTCCGATTTCCCCATAGTTCCCCTCTTTTCCCCTTGTATTTTTCTTCATCATAGCAAATTTTTTATCTGCTGGCAAGCCGTCACTCAGCTTTAATGCTCTCTGTACGGATAATGAACTTCACGCTGCCTTCCATACCCTCCGGCAGGCTGGTAAAGGAATTGTAAGATTTGTCAGCTTCTTTCAGGGCCTCTAACCGGTCTGTCAGCCCGGACAGGCTGCCGCTCAGGAGCTCTGTGATTCTGGAGATGCCTTCTTCATCAAATTTTACAATACCGTCACGCAGCTGTTCTGCTCCTTCAGCCAGCTGGCCGGTACCCTCTTTCAGCTGATCTGTTCCGTCTTTCAGTTGAACTGCGCCATCCAGCAGAGCCTGGCTGGCTGCATGAAGAGCATTGGTCCCTTCTTCCAGTGACATGCTTCCCGCAGCCAGCTGAAACAGGCCCTCTTTCAATGAAACTGTTCCGCCCGCCAGTGTCTGAAGCCCTGATTTCAGGCTGGATACACCGCCTGCCAAAGTTTTGCTTCCCTGATTCAGGGAACCGGTTCCCTCTGCCAGTGTCTTTGTTCCTCCGGCCAGATCCTCTGTACCGGCTGCCAGATCAGAAGTTCCTCCGGCCAGACTGTTTGCCCCCTCTTGCAGCGCAGGTGTATTTTCAGCCAGTTTTGAGATTCCTTCTGAAAGATCCGAGGTTCCGGAACGCAGCCTTGCAGTTCCTTCTGCCAGCTGCCGAAGCTGCTCTGCTGTTTCCGGATCAGACAGCTGGCCGGATACTGCTGCCAGGGCTTCCACTGCGCCTGACAATTTTCCTGCTCCTGCGGCAAGCTGTTCTTTGTTTGCAGCCAGTTCATCCTGCTTATCCTGCAGGCTGTCTTTCTGTTCCTGCAGCTGTACCTTTTGCTTTAAAAGACCGATATACTGCGTCTGCTGTTCTTCCGTCAGGTTTCCGCCATTTTCCATGATCTGTTCCAGACCGGCAATTCCCTGGTTCACTCCGGACAGCCCGGCATCAAGCTGGGCAATCCCCTCAGAAACAGTCTTCAGTCCCGCGGCAAGCTGCTGTTCTTTTTCCTGCAGCTCTGCCAGCTGCTGCTGATACCCTTCTATCTGTTTCTGAAGCTGGCTTCCCATGGCATCCAGCATACTGCTGAGCTTCTGTACGCCTTCGTCTACCTGGGCAGCTCCTGACGACACCTGGACAGCTCCGCCCTTCAGCTGCTGTGCGCCTTCATTTACCTGGGAAGCTCCGGCCGCTACCTGAGAGGCCCCTTGTTTCAGCTGCTGCGCCCCTTCATTTACCTGAGATGCCCCGGAAGCTGCACTCTGTGCTCCGCTGTCCACCTGGCCTGCCCCGGATACAAGGCCCTGAACACCTGATTCCAGCTGGCCTGCCCCTTCCAGCGCGCTCTGCGCGCCGGCCTGCAGTTCGGCAGCGCCATTGACGGCGGACTGTGCGCCGTCTGACAGCTGGCCTGCTCCGGATGCCGCGGCTGCAACGCCGTCGGTATACTCCCGGATGCCGCTCAAAAGTTCCGACGCCCCGCCGCGGAAATCCACAGCCTTGCCGTCCAGGGTCAAAATACCGTCCAGAAGTTCATTACTGCCGTTCTGCAGCTGCTCCGAAGCATCTGTCAGCTCTGCAGCCGCATCGCCCAGCCGGCTGAAGTCCAGGCTTCCTCCATCCTCAAGGCCTTCCAGCAAATGATTCATTACCAGCGTCATGGTCATTTCCAATTCGAAATTTTCCACGTCCGCTTCCACCTCTACTGATTCCGGCAGCTCAATATCCTGCAGTTCATCCGCCCCATCCTCCAGGTTCAGGCTCTCCCTCAGCCCGGGCATGGCGACTCCTACCGCAATCTGGTTTTCACCCTCAGAAATACATTTCCCGTTGGTCACAGTCACATTGCTGAAATGTTCCGTAGGGAGAACTACCCCGCTGACCACCGCGAAGGGAACCTTTACCTGTGTTTTTTCTCCGTTCATCTCCACCGCTTTAACAGCATTGTTTTCGTACCGGAAGGTCATTTTTACGTGCCCGCTCTTTCCTGCGAGCTCCTGGGGAGTTACTTCCTTTCCATCCAGTTCGTAGATGATTTTCACTGTAACAGGCAGTTCCCTTTCTGTCGTTCCCTGATAATAGATATCCTTCCCTTCTGCATTCCAGGTGAGGGCATGATCCTTTCCTGCAGTAAAAACCTCGTCCCCTTTGATATTTTCAATCCCATCCAGGTCCGAAACATCCTCAATGCTTTTTCTGGCTTCAGGATTTTTCAGCCAGTCGCTGACAATTATTTTTTTGGCTGCGCCGGAAGCGTCCGCAATTACATAGACGCTTTCCTCTTTGGAATTTTTCTGGTCTTTTTCGGCTTTCTTTTCTTTATTTTCCAATCCTGGCTGACTTTCCCCTGCGGCCCCGGATTTTACTGCCGCGTTTTCTTCTGCGAAAGCCCTCCCAGACGGGGCCGTACAGGCCAGTGTTACTGTCAGAGCCGCTGCCACAGCCGCTGCTGCCGCGCGTTTCAGGTATAATCTCATCATTCTGCTGTTCTTTCTCATTTCAATACCTCCTGGGTCATTTTCTTGCTTTTCTTATTTATTTTCGGGGCTCCAATTGTCGTCCGGCAAATCAGCCAGTCGAAGATCAGCAGCATGGAAGGAAGAATCAGTATTACCACGGCCATGCTGATCAGCGCGCCTCTGGCCATCAGCATGCACAGGGAACCGATCATATCCACACTGGAATATACGCCCACCCCAATGGTGGCTGCAAAGAAGCTGAAGGCGCTCACCAGAACGGATTTGGCAGACGTCTGCAGCGCAATCTGTACCGCCTCTTTTTTATTCTGTCCTTTATCCCGCTCTTTTCTGTACCGTGTGGTCATTAGAATCGCGTAATCCACCGTAGCGCCCAGCTGTATCGTGCCGATCACAATGGATGCGATAAACGGCAGCGCTGTTCCTGTGTAATAAGGGATTCCCATATTGATGAAAATAGCCAGTTCTATTACGCAGACCAGGATGGCGGGCAATGAAACAGATTTGAAAACCACCATAATGATCAGGAAAATCACACCGATGGATACTGCGCTCACCGTCTTGAAATCCTGGTCTGTGATTTTAATCAGGTCTTCCGTACAGGGCGCTTCTCCCACCAGCATTCCCTCCTGATCATATTTTTTAATGATAGAAGAAATATTTTCACACTGTCTTCCCATTTCTTCTGAAGCAATTTTATATTCCGAACCCACCAGCAGCAGTTCCCAGTCCTCGGTTTTAACCACTGACAGGAGATCCTCCGGAATCATTTCCTCCGGAATCGCGGGCCCAACCAGGGATTCCAGCCCCAGCACCCAGGAAACCCCCTGTTCCTGCTGAATTTCCCTGGTCATCTTCCGGACGTCTTTCTGGTCCAGGCTGCTGCGAACCAAAACCATATCCACTGCATTCATGTTAAAATTATCTTCCAGCTTCTGGTTTGCCGCAATGCTGTCCAGATCCTTTGGCAGCGTGGCGTCCAGATTGTAATAAACATCTGTTTTGGTGTATCCATACAGCGCAGGAACCAACAGGACGATAAACAGGACTGCAAAAATCCTGTAATGTTTTGTGACAAAAGGCCCGATCTTTTTTAATTCCGGCAGCAGCGCTTTGTGTCTGGATTTTTCCACCGCCTTGTCAAAAATCAGTATCATGGAGGGCAGGACTGTCACACAGCACAGCACGCCCAGAATCACGCCTTTCGCCATGACGATACCCAGATCCAGGCCCAGTGTAAAGCTCATGAAGCACAGAGCAATGAATCCGGCCACTGTAGTGACGGATGACCCGAATACCGCGCTGATGCTGTTTGAAATAGCATGGGCCATGGCCCTGTTTTTGTCCCCATGAAAACGGATCTGCTGTTCTTCATAGCTGTGCCAAAGGAAAATAGAATAATCCATAGTCACGCCCAGCTGGAGCACCGCAGTCAGGGCCTGGGTGATGTAAGAAATTTCCCCCTGGAATATGTTGCTGCCCAGATTATAGACAATCGCCATCCCGATACTCAGCATAAAGAATACAGGAACCAGAAACGAATCCAGCGTGAGCATCAGTACCAGCAGCGACAGACCGGCGGCAATCAGCACGTACATGGGCACTTCCTTCTCCACCAGGTTCCTGGTATCAGTAACAACTGCCGACATGCCGCTGACAAAACAGTTTTCTTTTACAATTCCCCTGATCTCTTCAATGGCATCCATGGTATTGTCCGAAGAAGTGGTATCTTTAAAAATTACCATCATCAAGGTGGTGTCGCCGTGATTAAACTTCTGGTACAGGTCATCCGGAAGTACTTCCATCGGAATGCTCAGGTCCGCCACAGTGTTGTACCAGACCACTTTCGCTACCTGATCCACAGCTTCAATGTCGCTCTTTGTCTTCGCCACATCCTTTTCTGTCATGCCCTCCGTCACCACCAGAGAAAAGGCCCCGGTTCCGAATTCGTTGACCAGGATATCCTGCCCCTTCATGGTGTCGATATTTCCTGGCAGGTAAGACAGGATATCATAATTCACCCTGGTGCCCAGAAAGCCGAATACCGATGGGATCAGCAGCAGGAGGGAAATCACAAAGATCAGCGTCTTGTGTTTCACCACCCATTTACCAAATCGAATTTTCATCTCTTCACTCTCCTCCAAAACTGACTGTTGGTCATTTATTAGTTCGCAGGTATCATATCAAAAAACTGACTGTTGGTCAATATCTAAAATATAATATTTTTATAAATTGTGTGCATGTCAATAAAAAAATAGCCAAATGCTTGACAACCACACTCACTTGCATTACAATATAGTAAACTACTTTGTTTTGCAAGATAGGAGGGGCCGCGTGATTCCGTCTCAAATGCTAAAAGGCACTCTTGAAGGCTGTATTCTCGCAATTATCAGCAAAAAAGAAACCTATGGCTATGAAATATCAGAGCAGCTGAAAGAATACGGGTTCGGGAAAATTACAGAGGGTACAATTTATCCGCTTTTACTGCGGCTAGAAAAAAATGCTTTAATACGAGCCGTATACCGGGCTTCAGGAGTTGGGCCAAACAGGAAATATTATCATCTGACTCCTGAAGGCGGGAAAGAATTAACCCGCTTTTTGGAAAGCTACTGCGAACTAGAAAATGCTGTGAACTCATTAATGATAGATATCGGAGGAAAGCCAGATGAGCAAAAGGACAAAATTATTGCTGAAAGAAAATAACGAATTGGAAAATCGCCTGAAAAGAGATGATGAACAGGCATTAACCAATATTACCGTATATATCCGTTCCGCTAATATCAGTCCCTATTTTCAGGAGTCCGTGCGCCGGGATGTTTTGGAAATGATTATAAACGGTGAAAAAGAAGGCCGAAGCATGATAGAAATTATCGGAGAGGATTACAAAATATTTTGCGACAATGTCATCGCTGAGATTCCAGAATTAACAGGAAGAGAACGGATGCTGACTGCGATGCGGGATACTTTGCTTTCTGTCACAGTGTTAATGGGTCTGTGGTTTGTTTTCCGCATCATCGGATGTGTGACTGGTTACGACAGCTGGCCATATTTTACAGTTACAGCCGGAAATGTAATAAGCGGTGTTTTCATAATAATTGCCGCCTTTTATGTATTTTCCTTTGTTTCAAAACACTCATTTAGCAACAGCAGATCTCTGTCCGGAAAAATATTGCTGGCGTTATGTCTTGTTTTGTTCGTCTGCGTCTGTGCAAATGTTTTTATTCAATACCCTTTCTTTCAAGTCCATGGCCTTATTTTAGCAGCCGCCCTTGCCGTCCTGTTTATCTTATACAAAATTCTTGACGTTAGGATTGATTAAGCAGAGAATCAAAAGCGGCTGTAAAATAAACCCAAGTTGGGGAATCGCCAGAACCGGCATTTTGCCGGAACTGGCGGTTTCCCGTTCTTTTTAGTCAACATTTTACAGCCCGTCAATCCAGGACCGCAGTTCTTCTTCCGATACATTGCCGCTGAATCGCTGCCCTGTAAGCCAGTTTCCGCTTCCGGCCTGCTCCGCTAAATGCCTGCCGCTCTCCCCGATACCGCTTCCGCCGGACGTACAGAATGGAATTACCGTAATTCCTTCAAAATCATAACTTTCTGCAAAGGTGCTCATAATTCGCGGCGCGTCTCCCCACCAGATCGGATAGCCAAGATATATCGTAGAATAACCCTCAAAAGAAATCGTTTTGCCGCCAATTTCCGGCCGCGCATCCGGATCCTTCATTTCATTGGACGCGCGGCTTTTCTCATCATTATAATTCAAATCCTCTCCCGAATATGGCTCTGCCGGGATAATTTCATAAATATCCGCTGCGGTGATGGCAGCGATTTTCTCCGCAGCTCCCTTTGTAGTGCCTGTTGCTGAAAAATATACTACCAGGGTGCCGCCCGCGGTCTCTTCGGCATGTAACGTATTTCCCGGGCTTTCAGACTCAGGCATCCCTTCGGCGGTTTCTTTCGTTCCGTTCTGTATGGGTTGGGCCGTTTCACTTCCACTGGAAACTGTCTTATTTTCCGCGCAGGCAGACAGAATGAATGCCGCGCTGAGTGCTGTTACTATACTTAAAAATTTATTTTTTTTCTTCATAATATTTTCTCCAACATTTTATTAAATAATTATATCCACTCAGCCGCCCAGTCTAAAAGTTCCTTTTCGGTTGCATTTGCCGTAAACCGTTTTCCGTCTGCAATCCTCGCTCCAGAAGTGAGAGCCGCCATATTTGCTGCCGTGCCGCCAAGCCCGCTTCCGCCCGATGTGGCAAAAGGGATTACTGTCTTACCGCAGAAATCGTATGCCTCCATAAAGGTATCAATGACAGAGGGCTCTCTGTACCACCAAATTGGAAAACCCACAAATACCGTTTTATATCCGGACATGTCCTCGACTTTGGAATGAATTGCCGGACGGCAGCCGCGGTCATTCATTTCAACAGAACTCCTGCTCTTACTGTCCTGCCAGTTAAGGTCCTCCTTGGTATAAGGCATTTCCGGTTTGATTTCAAACAGGTCCGCGTTGATTCCTTTTGCCAGCTTTTCAGCCAGTTTCCTGGTTGTCCCCTCTGCGCTGAAGTATGCCACTAACAATTTGCTCATAAAAATCCTCCTTTTTTGTCCTGTTGACTTTTGTATCTCTATGTTCTATAATGTTTACAAGTTAATCGTACTACTTAAAGTATGCTTTAAGTCAATAGGAAGTTTCAAAAAATTTGGAGGCTTACAATGCTGTATACGGTTGGGGAAATGGCAAAAACTCTAGGTGTTCCTGCTTCCACGCTCCGGTATTATGACCAGGAAGGGATTCTTCCTTTTGTGGAGCGTTCCAGCGGGGGAATCCGGATGTTTACGGATAAGGACTACGAGTGGCTAAAGGTGATTGAATGTTTGAAAAGATCCGGATTATCCATCAAAGAGATCAAAACTTTCATGGACATGGCAGGGAAAGGGGACGCCTCCCTGAATGAACGGCTGGAATTGTTCCGGGCCCGTAAGAAAGCGGTCCAAAAGCAACTGGAGGAGTTGCAGGAAACCCTTGATCTTCTGGAATTTAAATGCTGGTATTATGAAGAGGCTGTAAAAGACGGCACGGACAGGAGAGTGCGAAGCTTGACTATCGACGAAATTCCCGGTCAATATCGGCTGACCCGGCAAAAAATGAACATCAGTCACTCAGAGACATGAGATGTGGCTGCGGACAGAAATGTAAAATCATCCAGGAAGCGGCAATCCGCTTGGACAGCTGCCCTTTAAGAGGGTTGCGGTTCAAACGGATTGCCGCCGTTATGATTAGCCTATCATAGATGTCATGATTTTACTGGTTTTCCAGAAAGTAAGATACCACCGCCCCGCGCAGGCTTGCGGCGATTTTTCTCTGGTATTCCTCTGACTTCAGCAGGTCAGCCTCCTCCTGATTGCTCAGGAAGCCGCATTCCACAATGACGATGGGCTGCTTTACATGCAGGAGAAGGTAATACTGGCTGTTGGATTTCACTGATCTTGTGTTTTTTTCTCCGATCACCTCGGTAAAGCTGTCCTGCAGCATCTCCGCAAGATTTTTTCCCTTTTCTGATCCGGTATAATAAAAAACCTGGGGCCCTTTTACGTTTGATTGATGATAGCTGTTCTGATGAATGCTGATAACAACCTCCGGGTTTGCTTCCTCAATCACAGCGCATCGCCCTTTCATATCTGCCTGCTTCTTATTGCCGTCCGTCTCCTGATACAAACCGCTGTCCTCCTGCCTGGTCAGGACCACCTCAATGCCTGCGGCTTCCAGTTCCTCTTTGAGCATTTTCACAATAGACAGGTTTATATCTTTTTCCAGCACGCCGTTAATCCCAATTTTCCCAGGATCGTTTCCTCCGTGGCCGGCGTCCAGCACCACCTTATGTATTTCACCTTCCGGCAGTTTCTGCGCCTGATTGGATTCCGGCAGAATTACCTCCCCGGTCATTCCTGTTTCCAATTCCTGCGCCGCCTGCGGTTCCCTGACATCCGCGCTGCTTTCCACCGCTTTCTGCGGAAGAAAAACTGCTCCGATCAGGAGAATACAGGCCATCGCCAGTTCAATAATACGATTCTTCATAGCTGCTCCTGCCCTTTTTCATAAGTTTATGTGAAGCGCGGGCAGATTACTACTTTCAGTTTCTAAACTCGAAGCATCCTGTATCCCACACCGATATGGGTCTGGATATACCGAGGTTCAGAAGGCACTGGTTCAATTTTCTTCCTCAGCGTTGCCATAAAAACACGTAAAGACGGCGTATCCGATGCCAGGGCAGTTCCCCATACTTCTTTCAATATATAATTATGAGTCAGAACTTTTCCCGTATTTTTCGCCAGAAGGCACAGTAGTTTATATTCAATGGGCGTCAAATGAATCTCCCGGCCTTCCGCGTAAACGCAGCCTGCTGCATAATCGATTTTAAGGCCTCCGTTTGTATACACGCTGACCTCTTCCCTCAGTTTTGAGCTGTCATAGCGCACCCGGCGAAGAGCCACCCGCACCCGGGCCAGCAGCTCTTCCACGCTGAACGGCTTTGTGAGGTAATCATCCGCCCCTGCGTCCAGCGCCCCCACTTTATCGGAGTCCTCACTCCTGGCGCTGACCACGATCACCGGGGTGTTGGTCCACCCGCGCACTTTCTTAATGATCTCTATTCCGTCCATATCAGGCAGGCCCAAGTCCAGAATGATCACATCAGGGTTATAGGACGCGGATTCCAAAATGGCCGCAGATCCGGTTCTGGAAACATGGTACTGGTACCCCTGTGTTTCCAATGTTGTGGAAATCAGGTTGCTGATCGCCGCATCGTCCTCTACAATTAAAATCTTTGCTTTATTCATTGGTGTTGACCTCCACTTCCTGCAATGTAAAACAGAACACAGATCCCCGGGGGGAATTATCCCTCACGCTGATCGTCCCTCCATGCGCGTGAACAATGGATTTGCACAGGGACAGCCCCAGGCCCAAACCTCTCCGGCCGTCCCCTCTGACATTGTCCGCAGTATAAAACATATCAAATATATGCTGTTTTTCATGATCCGGTATGCCGGGTCCATCGTCCGCAATCTCCACCATTACCTTTTGTCCGGCTGAACGGGCGGACACTTCAATATGTGAGCCCGGAGGCGTGTACTTGACCGCGTTGTTTACTATGTTGATGATTACCTGAACAATCAGGCGCACATCCATTTCCGCCATCAGAAGGTCATCCTCCAGAACTGTAGTGATGCTGTACTGGGAAGACCGTCTGTCCAGATGCCCCAACGCCTCATGAAATACCTCGTCCATCAACTCCGGCTCCATTTTTAAATGCATCGTCCCGTTCTCAATCCTCGTAACAGAAAGCAGGTTTTCCACCAGATTCATCAGCCACATAGAGTCGTCATAGATGCTGGCATACAGGCCGTGCCGTTTCTGCTCATTCAGCACTTCCTCATTCTCCATCAGAATCCCGGCGTTTCCGATAATGCTGGTCAGGGGCGTGCGCAAATCATGGGAAATCGCCCGCAGAAGATTGGCCCGCAGGGCTTCCTGCCCCGCGGCCAGTTCGGCTTTTTTCTTTTCAGAATCCAGTTTTTCTTTTTCCAGAGCCATGCCGCATTCGTCCAGGATCGCTACCAGAAGGTTTTTCTCAAATATATCCGGAACAGAATATTCTTCCACTGCTATTCCGGCTACTGCCAGCGCCCGGGATTTACCCCTGATTGCCAGATACAGGCATTTAGATCCGGGGAAAGTATCCGTGGTAGCTCCTGCGTGCTTGTTATTCTTATAAACCCATTTTGCAACAGCCTGTTCTTCTGCGGTCAGGTACTGCGCCAGGTCTGAATTCCTTTCCACCGGATAGGCCGGCGCTGGGGAAAGGTTATCTTCTCCCGCTGAAGAATAGAAGAATACAGGGCGTCCCAGCAATTTCTTCAGCTGATTGGCGGTAAAATCCAGAATCTCTTTTTCATTTTCCGCCTTCTGCAGCCGCTGGCTCGTCTCCAGCAGCACTTCTGTACGGTAAGCTTTCCCCGCAGCCTGTCTGGCCTGAGTTTTGATCCGCATCGCCAGGGAGCTGGTAATCATGCCCGCTACCAACATGATTGCAAATGTCACCGGATATCCTGTGTCATAAGCCCGCAGAGTAAAACGGGGGTCTGTAAAGAGAAAATTAAACACCACCACGCTGAGCAGTGAGGAAAAGGCGCTGTAAAACCACCCCCGGGTCCAGATTGCGGTGATCAGAATGCCCAATATATATATGGTAATGATATTAGCTTCACTGAAGCCCGCCAGATCAAACAGCCAGCCCACCAGAGAAGCTGTTGCAATGGTCAGCAGGGCTTTCCCCAAGTCGATCATGGAAAAAGAAACCGGTTCTTTTCTCAGGCTCCTGTTTTTCCTGTACGCCGGCTGGCTGTCGGGGATCACATAAATATCCAGGTTTGGAGCCAGCTCTGTCAGCCGGTCAATGAGGTTCTGTTTTGGAAACAGCCTGTTCCTTCTGTGGTTCGTCCGCCCGACCACTATTTTTGTCATGCCGCTGACCTTCGCGTATTCTGCAATCTGAGCGGCGGTGTCCTCCCCGTACACTGTGGCTATTTTGGCCCCCAGCTGTTCCGCCAGGCGGAGGTTCATCCGCAGCCGCCTCTGATTGTCCCCCCGCAATTCCCGCGTGGCGTCCGACTCCACCAAAAGGGCCGTAAAGGTGCCATGAAAAGCCTCCGCAATCCTTGCAGCGGTACGGATTACTTTGGCGTTGGAGGGCGCAGCGGACAGGCAGATCAGAATATGCTCCCCCGCCCCGTTACTGTTCCCTTCCTTAATCGCGCTCCTGTTCAAACGGTCCGCCGTCCGCCTCAGAGCAATTTCCCTGAGGGCGGCCAGGTTTTTGGGGACAAAAAAGTGGGCCTGCGCCTGTTCAGCCTGCGCTTCCCTGTAAATCTTTCCCGCGGCCATGCGTTCCAGAAGCTCATCAGGCTCCACGTCGATGACTTCCACCTGCTCCGCCGCGTCGAACAGGCTGTCCGGCACCCGTTCTGTCACAATGGTGCCTGTGATGGATGCCACAATATCGTTCAGGCTCTCCAGATGCTGCACGTTTACAGTAGTAAAAACATTGATGCCCGCACGCAGCAGTTCTTCTATGTCCTGATACCGTTTCACATGCCTGCAGCCCTCCGCGTTGGTATGGGCCAGCTCGTCGATCAGGATGAGCTCCGGCTTTCTTTTCAGCGCCGCGTCCAGGTCAAATTCTTTCAGCTTTATGCCTTTATAGGAAATTTCCAGTGGGGGAAGCTGCTCCAGCCCTGCTGCCAGCGCCATGGTTTCCGGCCTGGCATGTGGTTCTATATATCCGGCCACGACGTCCGCACCGCTGTTCTTTATGCGCTGGGCAGCCTCCAGCATTGCGTAGGTTTTACCCACTCCCGCTGCATACCCAAAAAATATTTTCAGTTTTCCTGTTCCGTCCGGCTCTCCCTCTCTGATCTGCCTGAGAAGCCGTTCGGGGCTCGGTCCGTCCTGCCGCATCCTGGTCTCCTTATTTTGCGTTCGGTCACTGTTTTCGAGTACAGTATATCACAATCCCAGTTATCTTTTTGTTTCTTTTTTTGCTCTGACGTTAAAATTTTGTTAAGGTCCGCAGGGAACAATCTTTATACAGTATTAACATCGCCCCGAAAACCTTAACTATTTTTTAACTGCAGATGTGTTATGATCTAGGAAAACAAAGAAAGAAACTTTTTACAGATGGTGAGGTATTATGTTTTGGAAACATAAGCGGATTCCTCCCGGACAGATTATTGTCGCCGGTTTTGGCGGCACAATTCTTTTGGGAACGCTTTTGCTGATGCTCCCGTTTGCTGCGCGCAGCGGTGAAAGCACCGGCTTTATGGATGCTTTTTTTACCGCCACTTCAGCGACTTGCGTGACCGGGCTGGTGGTTTTTGATACATACTCGCACTGGACGGTTTTCGGTCAGGCTGTGATTCTGGCGCTGATTCAAATCGGCGGCATGGGCGTCGTAACAATGGCGATTGCGATCTCTATTTTCACCGGGAAGCGCATCGGCCTGAAGCAGCGTTTTCTCATGCAGGAATCGATTTCCGCGCCCCAGGTGGGCGGCATTATCCGCCTGACCAGCTTTATCCTGAAAATGATTCTGCTGATTGAAGGCGTGGGCGCGCTGCTGCTGTCCATCCGGTTTATTCCTCAGATGGGATTTGCCCGTGGAATCTGGAACGCTGTATTCCATTCGGTTTCCTCCTTTTGCAACGCCGGTTTTGACCTGATGGGCAAAAACTCTCCCTATTCTTCACTCACCGGATATGAGTCAGATCCTATTGTCAATCTCACTGTCATGGGCCTGATCATCATCGGCGGGCTTGGATTTTTTGTATGGGATGATTTCAGACAGAACAAATTAAATATACGGGCATACCGCCTGCATACCAAACTGGTTCTTGTCACCACTGTCATTCTTCTGGCGCTGCCGGCTATTTACTTCTTCTTTGCAGAATTTGGCAGGCCTGAATGGAAATTCAGCTCCGGTGGAGAGCGCCTATGGGCATCTCTGTTTCAGACTGTAACGCCCAGGACCGCGGGCTTTAATACAGTGGACCTGACCAGGCTGCTGCAGCCTTCTGTCCTGCTGATAATTCTCCTGATGCTGGTGGGAGGCTCTCCCAGCTCCACAGCCGGCGGTTTTAAAACCACCACGCTGGCAGCCCTTTTTTTGTGCATCCGCTCCGTCTTCCGAAATCAAGACAGCATCCGCTGCTTTGGAAGGCGTTTTCCGCCAGAAGTCCTGCGGCATGCCGCCACGCTGTTTTCCCTGTACCTGTTTCTATTTTTAGCCGGAGGCGCGGCCATTTCTTATGCGGAAAATATTCCCATGCTCACCGCCCTGTTTGAAACAGCTTCGGCAATCGGCACAGTGGGGCTGTCTCTGGGCATCACTCCGGAGCTGGGGGTTTTTTCCCATTGTATCCTGGCTTTCCTGATGTTCTTCGGACGCGTGGGCGGCCTGACGCTGATATATGCCATGAGCGGCGCCCATACCCCCGCGCCTTCCCAGGTCCCCCAGGAGAAGATTACAATAGGCTAAAAGATTGAGAGGAAAAAATGAAATCTATATTATTGATTGGTTTAGGACGCTTTGGCAGACATGTTGCAGCGAAACTGCATGAACTGAAACACGAGGTTCTGGCTGTTGACAACAATGAGGAACGGGTGAATGACGTACTTCCCTATGTAACCAACGCACAGATCGGGGACAGCACAAACGAACAGTTTATCGCATCCCTGGGAATCCGAAATTTTGATTTGTGCATCATCGCCATTGGAGATAATTTTCAGAGTTCCCTGGAAACCACAGCGCTGATCAAGGACTATGGGGCAAAATTTGTGCTGGCCCGCGCCAGCAGAGACGTGCACGCGAAATTTCTTCTCCGCAACGGCGCGGACGACGTAATCTATCCGGAGCGCCAGATGGCCACCTGGGCTGCGGTCCGGTACAGCGCGGACCACGTGTTTGATTATATCGAGCTGACAAAAGATTATTCCATCTATGAGACCTCGATTCCCAGCCAGTGGATCGGCAGGTCCATCGTGGATCTGGAAGTGCGGCAGCAGCACCAGATCAATATTCTGGCTGTGAAATATGAAGGGCAGCTGGAGCCGCTGCCCAAACCTGATCATATTTTCCGCTATGGCGAGACTGTCCTGGTCATGGGCAGCAATAAAAGCCTTGCCAGGTTTCTGAGAGTATAAAACAGCTTCAGCGGCCCAGCGGAAAAAGAATCTTTAAAAACGCCCGTTCCGCCGCTCCTCCCTTTTCAAAATCAAAAATACGGACTTTGCCCCTGCCGTCTGCCACAGAAAAGCCGTCAGGGGTATTTTTCACCTGAAATTGCAGGTTTTCCAGACAGTTTTGAAGGGCCAGTTCCCATTCCAGCAGTCTCTGACATCTTCCCCTCATCAGCAGATCATACAGCCAGTCAAACTCCCTGGTCTGCATATAATCCTCGAGGAAGCACCCCCACAGCCGTTCCTTCTGGGAAAGGGACAGGCTGTAAAGGTATTCTTCCGGCATAACATCCGAAACAAACGTCAGATAGCAAAACAGTGTCCCATCTGCAAAGAATTCCAGCTGCTGCTCTTTGAGAAAGGGCTCAAGCACACGGTCCACCGCACAGCAGGCGCTGTCCGCCCGGAACTTCCGCAGCACGCGGTATATATTCTCAGCCGTCCGGGCGTCTTCCGTCCCGAGCCGCAGGCACAGACTGTCCAACTGGTGAAAGTCTTTTCCTGATACGCAGTATTTTTTCATGAGAATCTGGCTGCCTTCCTGAAAAAATTCCATTTCTCCGGTTTCTCTGGAGGGCGTGCTCCCGCTCACGGAAAGCTTCCATTTTTTATTTACGCCTGCCAGCAGCCCCCCGTACTCCATCAGATCTTCGCAGCGAAGCAGCACATCTTGGTAGAGAATGCTCAGAGTCCTGCTTCCCGGACGGTATAGCATACTTCTCTCCGCCCCCAGGAAAGTATCCAAAGCCCCTGCCAGCTCTATCATCAGACTGCCTGCAGGCTGGGAAAGCACTGTCCCCGATTGGACAGCGCCTTTATATTCCCCTGCAAGTTTATACGAATACAACAGCATATCATTCCTCCTGTAATATCCCGTCCAGCGCCAAATTTACTTTCAGCACATTCACTCTTGGCTCCCCGAAAATCCCCAGGAAACGTCCTTCCGTATACCGGTCAATAATCCTCCTGATTTCATCTTCTGAATAATCTGTATTGGCCGCAATCCTTGCCACTTGATACTCAGCCGCCGCGGGAGAGATATGCGGATCCAGCCCGCTGCCTGAAACAGTCACCAGATCAACCGGCACCGCCTGCTCTCCCTGCTCCGGGTTGGAGGCCCTCAGCTTTTCCACACGTTCCCGAATTAATTCAGCATACTCTTCACTGGCCGGAGTCAGGTTGGAAGGAGCAGCCCACATTACCGGGTTTCCTTCTTCATCTGTAAAAGTACCTGTATCAATTTTCATAATTCTTCCCCACATATGAGAATCATCTTCAAATTGCTGCCCCAGCAGCGCGCTGCCGTAAGTCTTTCCGCCCACCTCTATCACGCTGCCATTGGCCTTGTCTTTAAAAAACAGCTGAGCAATCCCTGTGGATGCCAGGGTATACAATAAACCGCATACGAGCGTCATTGCCAGGAAAAATAAACCTGCCGACCTGATCACGCGACCTGTTCCTTTCATGTTCTGCCTCCTTTTCTCCCTGGCGCCGGGCCTTATACAAGGCCCAGCACTGCCAGAATCAAATCAATAATCTTTATTGCAATAAATGGAGCGATGATTCCGCCTAATCCGTACACCAGAAGGTTCTTTTTCAGCAGTTTCCCTGCCGGCACCTCCCTGTATTTTACTCCGCGCAGCGCCAGAGGGATCAGGGCCACAATGATCAGCGCATTGTAGATTGTCGCGGACAGTATGGCGCTCTGGGCGCTGTGCAGCCGCATGATATTCAGCACATCCAGCTGAGGATACAGCGCGATGAACAGCGCCGGGATGATGGCAAAATATTTTGCCACGTCATTGGCGATGGAGAACGTGGTCAGGCTTCCCCGGGTCATCAAAAGCTGTTTGCCAATCTGTACAATCTCGATCAGCTTGGTCGGCGAAGAATCCAGATCCACCATATTGCCCGCTTCCTTGGCAGCCTGCGTGCCGCTGTTCATTGCCACAGCCACATCCGCCTGGGCCAGCGCCGGCGCATCATTCGTACCGTCGCCGGTCATGGCCACCAGATGCCCCTGCTGCTGGTATTTCCGGATCATCTCCAGCTTGCCCTCCGGCGTCGCCTGAGCCAGAAAATCATCCACGCCCGCTTCTGCCGCAATGGCTGCAGCCGTTACCGGGTTATCTCCTGTAATCATGATAGTTTTGATGCCCATTTTTCTCAGATCGGCAAATTTTTCTTTTACGCCGTCCTTGATGATATCTTTCAGATAAATAACACCCATTACTCTGTGGTTTTTCGCCACCACCAGCGGAGTGCCTCCCTGTCGCGCGACCCGGTCCACTTCTTCCTGGCACTGGCCGCTGAAGCCATATCCGGCCTCCTCTACATAAGCTTTGATCGCTTCTGCAGCCCCTTTGCGGATCTCTCCGCCGTCGTAGTTCACACCGCTCATCCGCGTAGCTGCGGTAAAGGGCACAAAATGTATGTTCCTGTCTCCCAAATTTCTGCCTCGCAGCCCAAAACGTTCTTTTGCCAGAACAACAATGCTGCGGCCTTCCGGCGTTTCGTCCGCCAGGGAAGACAGCTGCGCGGCATCCGCCAGATCCCGTTCCGTACACCCGTCCACCGGAACAAATTCCGCAGCCTGGCGGTTTCCCAGGGTAATGGTCCCCGTCTTATCCAGAAGCAGGGTATCCACATCGCCTGCCGCTTCAATCGCTCTTCCGCTCATCGCCAGCACATTCGCCTGATTCAGCCGGCTCATTCCGGCAATTCCGATGGCGGAGAGCAGCGCCCCGATTGTGGTGGGCGCCAGGCAGACCAGCAGCGCTACCAAAGAAGTCACCGAAGTAGGATTCCCCACCCCTGCCTGATCCGCGGAAAACATGGAATACGCATAAAGGGACACAACAACCAGCAGGAAAATCACCGTCAGCGCCGCCAGCAGAATCTGCAGGGCAATTTCATTGGGCGTCTTCTTTCTGGACGCTCCTTCTACCATGGCGATCATCTGATCCATAAAGCTTTTGCCCGGCTCCTGCGTCACCCGGACGACCAGCCAGTCAGAAAGCACTGTCGTGCCTCCCGTCACCGCGCTGCGGTCTCCGCCCGCTTCGCGGATAACAGGAGCGGATTCTCCTGTAATAGCGCTCTCATCTACAGAGGCAGCGCCTTCAACAACCTCACCGTCCGCCGGGATCTGTTCCCCCGCGCTGGCGAAGAAGAATTCTCCTTTTTTCAGTACCGTGGAAGCGACATCCTCAAATACTTTGTGATCCGCAGGGTCCTTCAGCCGGTGAGCCGTCACGTCTTTGCGCGAAGCTCTCAAAGCATCGGCCTGAGCCTTCCCCCGGCCCTCGGCAATCGCCTCCGCAAAGTTTGCGAACAAAACGGTCAGCCAGAGAATTACTGTAATTGCCAGCACAAACCCGGTTGGCGCATCCTGGATTCCTATTAAGCCCAAAATAAATAGTACAGTGGTCAGCACCGAAGATACAAATACCAGGAACATGACCGGGTTTTTGATCTGAACCTTCGGATTTAATTTTAAGAACGCATCTTTTATCGCCCGGCGAATCAGCGCCGGATCGCGCAATGCACTTTTTTGATTCATCCTCTCTCACATCCTCTCTATCACAGGCCCAGGCTCTGCAGCTGCTCTGCAATAGGCCCCAGCGACAGCGCCGGGAAAAATGACAGCGCGCCGATTAAAAGTACCACAAAAATCAGCAGAAACACGAACATTCCGTTTGTGGTTGAAAGCGTGCCGGCCGAAACAGCCACTTTGTTTTTCCGGGCCATGCTCCCTGCGATTGCCAAAATTGCCAGAATAGGAGTAAAACGTACAAACAGCATGACCAGCCCGATACTCACATTCAAAAACGGCGTATTGGCATTAAATCCGGCAAAAGCAGATCCGTTGTTTCCTCCTGCTGAGGAGTAGGCGTACAGCAATTCTGAAAAGCCATGAGCTCCTCCGTTGTTCAGGCTGTCCGCAGTGGCCGGCAGTGCAGCCGCTATGCCGCTGCCCACCAGAATTCCTATGGGAGTGGCCAGACACACCAGCACAGCCATTTTCATCTCACGCGGCTCTATCTTTTTCCCAAGATATTCCGGCGTACGCCCTACCATCAGGCCTGCGATAAATACCGTGAGAATTGCAAATCCCAGCATCCCGTAGAGGCCGCAGCCAACACCGCCAAAGACCACTTCGCCCAGCTGCATCAAAAGCATAGGGATCATGCCTCCCATAGGAGTATAGCTGTCATGCATGGAATTGACCGAGCCGTTGGAAGCCGCCGTTGTAAATACCGCCCAGGTCGCTGACGTGGCGATGCCGAAACGAGTTTCCTTTCCTTCCATGTTTCCGCCAGCCTGGTCCACTGTGCTCAGATCCACCATGCCGTCCTGCGACATCTGCGGCGTAGCAGCCTGTTCGCTGTAGGCTACAATTCCCAGCGATACCACAAGAAGGATAAACATGGCCAGGAACACTGCTCTCCCCTGTTTTTTATCTTTTATGCTCCTGCCAAAGGAAAAGCAGAGCGCGGCAGGGATCAGCAACAGAGAAATCATTTCGATCAGGTTGGAAAAAGGGGTGGGATTTTCCAGTGGGCTCGCTGAATTCACACCGTTATAACCGCCGCCGTTGGTGCCCAGCTGTTTAATGGCTACCTGACTGGCCTGCGGCCCCATGGGAATCACCTGCTGCGTGACCACAGTCCCGTCTTCCGTCGTAATCGGTTCTACCAGATCCACTGTCTGATAACCGGACAAGTTCTGGAGCACTCCCTGGGATACCAGCAAAACCGTAACGATCATGGACAGGGGGATTAGGACATACAGCAGAGAACGAGTCATATCTTGCCAGAAGTTTCCGATTCCCTTATGTTTCAGATGGAGGAATCCTCTGATCAGCGCGTACAGAACGCAGATCCCTACTGCCGGAGTCACAAAGTTCTGCACGGTCAGGCCCATTGCCTGAGAAAAATAGCTCAGCGCCGACTCTCCGGAATACGCCTGCCAGTTAGTGTTAGTCACAAAGCTGGAAGATGTGTTAAAGGCCAGATGCCAGCTCATCCCCCCGATTCCTTCAGGATTCCAGGGCAGGAATTTCTGCAGCATCAAAATTGCAGTCAGTATTACCAGTGAAATTGCACTGAAGGCGATTACGCTTCCAGCATATTTTTTCCAGCTCATGTCCTCCTTTTCATCAATATGCAGGACCTTATAGATCCCTCTTTCGCACGGAGCAAGAACTCTGGAAAGAACTACCTTTTCTCCGTTCATCACCTTGCTGATATACCGTCCCAGCGGTATGGCCAGCGCAACCAGAATCAGCAGGTATAAAACATATTGCAAAACAGATTCCACAACGTCTCCTCTCCTTTCTTGTTCAGAAATATCTTCTTCGTGTTTCAATATAGCGCAAAAAAAATAAGTGTGCCGTTAGAAAAACCGGCACACTCATTAATATTTTATAAATATTTATTACAGGAAGATATACTTCAGAATAAACAGCACGAACAGCACATACATCAAAGGCGTTACTTTCTTCGCCTTGCCGCAGCACACATTCAGCACTACATAAGAAATCACGCCCACTGCGATACCTTCCGCAATGCTGTAGAACAAAGGCATCACCAGCACGCACAGGTAAGCGGGGATTCCTTCGCTGGGATCGCTCATATCCACCTTCAAAATGGAGGTGAGCATCAGGAAGCCCACAAAGATCAGAGCGGGAGCTGTGGCAAATCCGGGAATTGCCGTAAATACAGGCGCCAGGAAAATGGACAGCAAAAACAGCACTGCAGTCACAACCGAGGCCAGGCCCGTACGTCCGCCGGCAGCCACGCCAGAGGAACTTTCTACAAATGTAGTAGTAGTAGATGTGCCCAGGATCGCGCCGGCACTGGTAGCCACTGCATCCGCCAGAAGCGCAGGTTTGATGCGGGGAAGCTTGCCGTTCTTATCCAGCATATTCGCCTTTGTGGAAACGCCGATCAGTGTTCCTAAAGTATCAAATATATCTACAAACAGGAAAGAAAACACAACTACAATAAGGTTCAGGATATTCACGTTGCTGAAATCGGCCCTGAACGCCTGTCCAAAGGTCAGTCCCAGCGCGTCCAGGTGCAGGGAATCAAAGGCGGGGTACAGGGAATAAAAACCTCTTTCCGCATCGATTACGTACAGGCCGGTTGCCTGGCAGATCATTCCAAGAATCCAGGTAATCAGAATGCCGAACAGGATCGCACCTTTCACCTTTTTAATATACATGACCGCAGTGATGAACAATCCCAGCACTGCCAGGATCGCGCAGATGCCTTCCTGGTTCAGATGTTCTCCGAAGCTGATCATAGTCAGAAGGGTGGAGGAATCTCCGGCCACCAGATGCGCGCCCTGAAGGCCGATAAACGCGATAAACAGGCCGATACCAGCGCTGACCGCATGTTTCAGGTTAATGGGAATCGCATTAAAAATCGCTTCACGCACATTTGTCAGGGACAGCACAATGAAAATAATACCTTCAATAAATACTGCCAGCAGCGCGATTCTCCAGTCATATCCCATCTTTCCGCACACTGTAAACGCAAAGTATGCGTTCAGGCCCATGCCGGGCGCCAGAGCAAAAGGATAATTTGCCATCAATGCCATCAGCAAAGTGCCGAGGAAAGAGGCCAGTGCAGTTGCCATCAGAACTGCGTTTGCGTCCATTCCAGCTGCGCTCAGCAGGCTGGGGTTGACTGCCAGTATGTACGCCATGGTCATGAACGTTGTCAGGCCGGCGATCACTTCTGTTTTGACAGTCGTGTTGTTCTCTTTGAGCTTAAAGAACTTTTCTAACATGAGTCACCCTCCGTTTTCTTTTGTTTTCCGGTCTCTCCGGAAATCTGCAATCCTCTCTCAGTATACGGCGTAAACTGAAGAAACTCAAGTATTTTTTTCAAAAAACTTAATGTTTTCTTTAGAATTTCTTTATAAAGATTCCAGCCTTGCGCAGACGGCTGTTTTCTTATATAATAGTCGGAAGATCATTGAAGGATATCCCAATTTCAGGAGGAATTATGGAACGCAAAATTGTATTTTTTGATATAGACGGAACACTGATCACAGAACGCACCCACCGTCTTCCGGAATCTGCGGTACAAGCAGTCCTGCAGGCCCGGAAAAACGGCCATCTGATGTTCATCAATACCGGCCGGACCCGTTACAGCATTGATCCCCGCCTGATAAACCTGGGCTTCGACGGGTTCGTCTGCGGCTGCGGCACGAATGTTTTTATCGGAGAAAAGGAATTGTTCCACCGGGAATTTTCCCATGAGAAAGGACAGGAAATCATTGAGCTGGCCAGGGATTGCAGGGTCGATATCCTGCTGGAAGCCAGAGACGGCGTTTATTTTGACTGGGAGCACATGGTTTCCAGGCCCTGCCGGGAACAGTACGGCCGGTTCCGGGACCGGGGGCTGGAACCCAGAGACTGGGAATCCGCGCCGGACATGCCTTTTGACAAATTTGTCACCTGGACACGTCCTGACACGGACCTGCAGCGCTTTATCCGGGAACTGTCCGGCGATTTCGCCTATATCGACCGGGGACAGCTCAGTGAATTTGTTCCCAACGGCTACACCAAAGCAACCGGCCTCCAGGCTGTCCTGGACGCATACGGACTTCCTCTGGCGGCGGCCTACGCCATCGGCGACGGCAACAACGACCGGCCTATGCTGGATTATGTGCCGGGCAGCATCGCAATGGGCAACTGCCGCCCGGCCTCTCTACGGCAATGCGTTTCTTTCGTCACCAAAGATATCGAGGAGGACGGGATCAGGTACGCGCTGCAGCTTATCGGGGTGATCTGAGCCAAATCACCCGGCCGCGGCTCTTGCCTCTTCCTCTCTCCGGTTCAGAATTTTCCGGATGCTGAACAGATATACGGCAGCCGTCACCATGGGCGGGACCACATCAGAAACAGCCTCCGCATAGAACACATTGGCAGCGCCAAGCGTCATGGGCAGAATCACTACCAGCGCCAGGTACATCAGCTTTCGGAAAAAAGACAGGGAAATGGCGATTTTCACAATTCCCATCCCAGTAAAACCGTCCACCAGCGCATACTGAACTCCAAGAGGAATTACGCCCAGCGTATAGATACGGATAAAACGCACGCTCATTTCTATATAAGTTTCATCCTGCGTGAAGATCTGCACAAAGTACCTGGAACAGGTCTGCGCCAGCACAAACATCACTACAGTAAACAGCACACAGGCCTTCACAATTTGTTTTTCCCCTTCCAAGACGCGGTCAGGCCGGTTCGCCCCATAATTATACCCCAGAATCGTCTGGGTGCCGGTGCTGATCCCGCCTAAAGGCATGGTGATCACCAGCATCAGGCTCTGTACAATGGCGTTGCAGGTCAGAAGCGCATCGCTCTGCGAACCGCCATAGCGCTGAAGCACCATATTCAGCGCTATGATCAGCACATTATCAAACAAAATGATCAGAAACGGCGTGAGCCCCACTGTCAGAATGCTCCGGCAGATCTTCCAGTCATATCCTTTAAAAGTGATCTTCACAGGCACCTTTTTCCCGAACAAAAAGCGGAGCGTGAACAGGCAGGAGGCAAGCTGCGACAGCACCGTAGCAAACGCCGCCCCCGATACGCCCATATCAAATATAAAAATAAAAACCGGGTCCAGAATGATATTCGCCGCAGCGCCCAGTACCACGGAACACATGGCTGTCCTGGCAAAGCCCTGGCAAGTAATGAAATTGTTCAGCCCCACAGACAATATCGCAAATACTGTGCCGCAGAGATAAACTGCCATGTAATCCTGCGCATAAGAAAAATTGGCTTCTGTGGCGCCAAACCACCACAGCAGGCTGTCCTTCAATCGAGTAGGGGGAATTTAATCCCCCTCTCACACCACCGTACATGCCGTTCGGCATACGGCGGTTCAACATAACTTCAAAGTATGGCGTTCCA
>NZ_SGXF01000004.1 GCF_004216775.1 Cuneatibacter caecimuris | reverse complement strand
ACCTCACGATGCAAACCTTGAGAGTCGCTATCAAGTTCGTCGGTAGCTACGCCTATGTGGACTTTCACCACAGAACATGGGCATGCCCGTCATACGCAAAAATGAGGCCGCCATCACGGCGGCGCTCATGATACACAGCAGCATAAAACTGTTTGCCAGAATTTTTCTGGCTGCATCCTGGTTTTTCTCCCCCAGCTTTATGCTCATCAGCGGCCCGCCGCCGATTCCGGCCCAGTAGGAAAACGCGGAAATCATGGTCACAATCGGGCTGCAGATTCCCACGCCTGCCAGCGCCAGAGCGCCGTCCCCCGGAATATTGCCGATATACATCCGGTCCACCACACTGTAGAGCACGCTGACAAACTGCGCCAGCATTGCGGGCACCGCCAGCCGGGGAACCAGCTTTTTAATGGGGTCGCTGCCCAGATTATTTTCCAGCTTCATCGCAGTCCTGCGCAACCTCCCTGCCGTCTATATATACCCGGCAGATTCTGGTACCGATCTCCATAGGGCAGCCGTCAGCCAGGAGAATATCCGCATCTTTCCCCTCTTCCAGAGAACCTACCCTGTCTTCAATTCCCAGATGTTTCGCCGGATTAATCGTAATTGCTTTCAGAGCCTCATAAGGGTCCATGCCGGATTTTACGGCCAGGCCGGCGCACAGAGGCAGATACTGCTCCGGAATCACCGGAGAATCTGTGATAATGGAAACCTGTACCCCTGCGCGGCTCAAAATTCCGGGGGTTTCAAAGGTCTTATTGCGCAGCTCAAACTTGGTGGCATGGGTCAGGGACGGACCTACCGCAGCGGGGAAACCTTCTTTTGCAATTTCTTCCGGCGCCAGATGGCCTTCCGTACAGTGCTCAAGCGTCAGCTTCAGATTGAATTCCTTTGCAATCCGTATGGATGTAAAAATATCGTCAATCCTGTGGGCATGCGCCTTCAGCGGGATCTCCCGGTTGATCACCGGCAGCAGGGCTTCCAGCTTAGGGTCGTAAGCCGGCCGCTTGAGCACATCATCCCCCGCCGCGTTCATCCTCTCCTGATACTCCTGGGCCTTGCGCAGCATCACTCTCAGTTTTGACGCGGTGGACATCCTGGCGTAATTGTTCTTATCTTTATAGCAGCGCTTAGGGTTCTCCCCAAAAGCGCACTTCATGGCCACCGCCCGTTTCACGATCATATGGTCCACCCTGCAGCCCACTGTTTTAATGGCAGCAAAAGTCCCGCCCAGCACGTTAGAGCTTCCGGGGCCTGTCCCCACGCAGGTCACGCCTGCGGCGGCCGCCTGTCTCAACGTCTCATCCTGGGGGTAAATGCTGTCGATCGCCTGCAGCTCAGGGGTCACAATTTCATTCAGCTCATTGTAATCCTGCCCCTCAAATCCGATGCCGTATCCATCCAGGCCCAGGTGGCAGTGCGCCTCTACAAAACCGGGATATACCTGCAGCCCTGATGCGTCTATCACTTCACAGCCCTCGGGAATTTCCAGGTCCTGCCCTATTTTTCTGATTTTACCGCCTTCCACAAGGATATCCCCCTGGAAGGGCTCTTTCTGCGCCACTGTATGCAGCGTCCCGTTTTTAATGCACAGCATTTTCTTTTCCTCCCTGAATTGTTGTTTTTCTGTTTTGCCTCTGGTAATTCACCACGCCGATTCCGGTGCACACCAGCAGCAGCGCCAGCAGGTTTGTGATTGTCAGGATATTCTCATGCAGGAATATGCCGGACAGCACCGTGCCGAACAGCGGGATCAGCAGGTTGTAGAAGGTAATTTTGCTCACAGAATTATAGCGGATCAACTGGGTCTGCAGGCCAAAAGCCACTGCGGACAGCAGCGCCATGTATCCCAGCAGCAGCATGGCGGAAAAACCGGGCATCTGAAGATGTCCCCCCGTCACCAGGCCGATCAGCATCAATACAAAACCTCCGATGGTCAGCTGCCAGGCCGTCAGCATTACGCTGTCCCGGTTTTTAGAAATATGCTTTGTATACAGGGACCCTGCGGCGCCGCAGGCGGAGCTCAGCAGCACAAAACCCTCACCCATCACATGGAATCCGGCCAGGCTCCCGCCCTCGCCGCCTGTTGTCACCAGATAAAGCCCTGCAAAACCCAAGACGCAGCCCAACAGCTTTTTTAACGTCCAGTGTTCATTTTTGTATATCAACGGCGCGATCAATACCACAATAAACGCATTTACCGAAGAGAACAGGGATCCCTTCGCTCCTGTGGTGTAGGTCAGCCCTATGTAAAAAAAGATATAAGACAGGGTGGTCTGAAGTCCGCCCAGAACAGTGACCGGCACCCAGTCTTCTTTTTTGGGAATCATAGGCCTGCGGGTGAGAAAACCGATCAGCAGCACCATAATTCCTGCCAGGGTGAACCGCACGCCTGCAAAAAGCATTTTTGTGGGAATATCCCCTGCCTCAATATGGAACATCTCGTATCCCACTTTAATCGCAGGAGTCGCGCTGCCCCACAGAGCTGTCACCACCACCGCGCACAGCACGATAAATACCGGCCGCGTAAAAATATTTTGTTTTGTCTCCATCACTTCATCCTCACTGCGTATTTTTTATTCCGGATTTTACATCCGCCTTAAACTGAGCCCAGGCATCCTCATGTTCCACATAATAAAGCGGGCACAGCTTACCCGTCACGTCATAGTGCCGGATCACATCCTCTTCCGTCAGCCCATAATAGCTGCAGAGCCAGGCTGTGAGTTTTACCGCTGACTGATAGGAGCTGTCATTAAACTTGCCGGACTCATCCGGATGGCATACCTCAATGGCGACTGTATCCACATTCCGCTCCTTACTGGTACAGTAGGAAACCTCGCTCAGCGGAATACACTGAATCACTTCTCCTTCCAGCCCCACAATAAAGTGGCTGCTGGCCTGCACAGACTTGCTGTCCTTCAGCCCCTCGAAATAATTCCTGTTGGCAATGGCCCTGGTATTGGGATTCCCTACGTAGTGAATCACAATATTATTGACTTCCTTCAATGGCGTCTGCGGCCTGGAATACGGATTCGGGGTCAAAAATTCCTGCTGCACGTAGGAAGGCAGATTGTCCGGGTTTTTATCCGCAAATGGGTTCGGCAGAATGCCTTTCCCCATGAGCACCACCACCGCCGCCACCAGCACTGCCGCCGCTATGGCAGGAATCAGCCATCTCTCCGGCCTTTTTTTCTTCCTGGGTTCCCATTCCCTTTTTGTCATAAGTACTCCTCTCCAAATGAATCAATCAAAACTGCCTTTTTCCATTGTAT
Organism: Cuneatibacter caecimuris; assembly: GCF_004216775.1. Taxonomy (GTDB): domain Bacteria; phylum Bacillota; class Clostridia; order Lachnospirales; family Lachnospiraceae; genus Cuneatibacter; species Cuneatibacter caecimuris. Next base: position 315,854 of record NZ_SGXF01000004.1, on the reverse strand, counting down.
CTGATATAGCGAAAAAGTCAAGGAAAGGAAGGGGAGTTTGCCTAAAATAAAGGAGCTGTGAAAAAATTTTGCGGCATAACCCCATTCCCTCAGGATTATACCGCAGGCTTTACTCCATTTCCACCGCCCATAACTCTCCGGTTATCGGGCTAATATAAAAATCATAGCATTTTTGATCCGTGTTACTTAATGTATATATTTTCCACATGGGGTACGCTATATTTTTTGAATAATCATTTTTTACTGACTCTTTTATATATATTAACTCAATGGAAAGAATATCTATTGTAATGTTATCTGTTAATATATTTGACAGTTCCTCCACAATTTTACTAATTGGAATTATCCTCGTGATTGGGTCTCCCACTTCGTTTGTCTGAATCAGTCTGTTACAATCGGCATAGCTCTCTATTTCATTTCTTTTAATAATCATAGCATTTCCAAACGCAAAAGTAAAATTTGCCAGAGGCGGAAACTTTCCATTTGCTAATTTAATGACATCTGTATACCTGATTATATCCTTTGGCGTTGTGTTAAAAGCAATCCCATTGTATGTTTCCCTTGCATATATCTTATACGCGAAAGCGCCGCCGGGAAGCTCGCAAGCCTGAACACCATATACATCATAAAGAATATCCGGATTTGCTCCTTCCAAGTAATAGTTTTGATTGACGTCCTGTTCAAAAAGCGCAATTGCATCTTTTATAGAAAGTGTTCCATCTTCTAACTTAATTTGTTCGTCCGGAATATTTCCATTTTTCAAATCATAATATTCTCCTGAATATAACTGGATTGCCGGATTTTTCAAAACCCTCTCTTTGTCAGTTTGAAGCAGATACTTCTGCATGCCACCGCGGCTGACCCTGGAAAGGCCGTTCCAGAACAAAACCATTTCTCCGGCTGTTTCGTCTCCATGGCAGATAATCACGTCTCCCTTTTTATACTCTTCACTTCCTTCCCGGATTTCAGGAACAACCTGGCTAACGGCTTTCTCTTGCAAGGGATCTTCTGCATAACCCATCAGGAAAATCTGATCATCTTTCAGATCAGGATTAAACTTTTTAAAGAGTTCCGGGCCTTTTTCCAGTAAAGTTTCTACATCATAGTCCAATTTGTTAAGCTCTATTACGGATATCTCATCAGCATCTGTCATATTGATGCTGATCTCTCCGCGAAAATTTGCATAAACCTTGTTTTTAATTTTTTCTTCCGTCTGTTTGGCGTCTTCTCTCGCCTGGGCGAAACTGACATAGGTTTTTTCTGGTTCTGGTATGAGCTGATAGCCTGGTTTTTCATCTTTTAAATATACTTCATTGGAGCTTTCATATTTTGTTTTTTTTGAAGAAATTTCTTCTGTCTGCGATGAGTTAATAGTTGGGTTATATTTTGCGCATCCGAATTGCGTAATAATTAGTCCGATTAAAAATAAAAACAAACTCTTTTTAGTCTTTAGCATAAGCATTCCCCCTGTTATACAATTATTAATCAAAACAATTTTTTATACTTTTAGGCCTTGGTATAATCTAAATCTTGCAACGTAATATAGCTATAAACTGGGCTAATAACAAATTATTATTTTATGGCTTACAAAAGAAAGTATAATCCCAAAAATAATAGTATCAATTTCTTGATACTATTATTTAAACACGAAATCTATATTTTACTGAGCATAAACAATTCCACTTGTACTAACGCTTCCATTAGTATCTAATTTTTGAAAAATTGTGGTTTCCACACCCTTTATATAAAGCAGGTATGCACCTCCTTCTTCCCGGAAAGAAAAAATTTCCGAATTTTTATCATTCGTAATATGAACCATTGCGTAACTTCCACCAGTTCGTGACATCCAGTTTTGCTCGACATCATAATAACCCGTTACTGGCCGCATTACACAATAATCTGTAGTCTTATATTCACCCGCTCCAGGATCTCGGTTAAGATAATATCGATATGTATCAACACCCCTTGCCCAAACTGTCAATGTACTAACAACACCTAATACTCCTGCACATCCTACTACAGCTAGTTTTTTTAATAATTTCTTTTTCATACAAAACCGCATCACCTATTGATGCCCTCCTTTCCTAATTTTCCCAAGCCGCTATATGTTTTTATTATTTTATCAAATTATCGGTTATGTCTCAAGTTTTTTGGCATAAAAGAAATAATAATGGCACAAAAAGATATAACATCAATGTCGAAAAATGCGATAAATTGCCATTGAAATAGTTCATAAAATATTTTATGATTTAATTAGGTTTTACATATGTTTTTTAGGGGGAGGGAAATATTATTTTATTATTTATAGGTGAACTTACTAATAAATGCGATGATAATACAGTTTTACAAAACTCAATTCAACTTTTAAGGGAAAAGCATTCTTATAGTCTATCTTATGAAAAATTTAAAAATATTACAGCTCTTATTAGTGTTTACAAGAAGCTGGATATTATATTTATAAATATTAACGATTATGGAGTTCAAACAGGGGCAGATTATATTACTTTATTATACCAATATCGGCTTTCAGAAAAAGTGGTATTGCTATATAAAAACAAAGATTTTTTGATGGATGCGTTACATTTTAAATTTCTTGATTACATTTTAACTCCTATCAATATAGACTCTTTATCTTTTTGTCTAGAACAAATAATTCTAAAAAAGCAAAATAAGTATTCGTTGCGATATAAGGGTAACTTTATTGATATTTTATATTCTGATATCTATTTCTTCGAATGGAACCGGCACACAATGTATATACATACTAAAGATCAAGTATTAAAAGATAGGAAAACTTTTTCCTACATTTTTACATCTGGAATTCTTCCAAACTATTTTTTTCCGTGCACAAAAGGCATAATTATAAATTTAAATTATGCACAAATAAAAGACAATTATATTTTCATTCTGGAATGCTGCTACAAAATATCAAAAATATATTTTCCATATATAGAAAATTATATGGAGTCTCATAAATCGTACCTCTGTCCCGCCACAACAAGATAACATTCCTTCCCATACAGCAGCTTTGCCGGAACCCTCCACGGCCTGCCCAGGTAATACTCGTCTGCCGCCAGTTCCCCGTCCGCGTAAATCTGGGCCGTATCTCCGCAATACGCAATTTCCGCAAAACCCTGAGGCGAGCTTACGGATATCCTGAACCATTGGCGACTGCGCCGCCCCCCTATATTCAATTCCTCCTCATACTTTGGAACAAATGGTTCACTCACAGGAACCATGCCAAATTCCGCAGGAGAATATTTCCGGAAGACCTCTTTGGTGACAAATTTGTCCCCATCCCAATAATCATAAGAAAAGTCTCCTTCCTGCGCTGCCGTTATCGTCCCGCCATACTCATAGAGATCGCATCCCCTGCCAATATATAAACGCCCTGACAATATTCTGGCATACTGCGCCTGGTCCCAGGTCAGCGTAATGATTTTTACCCCCTTTTCCTCAAACATCATCCCCGCTTCTGTAAAGACTATTTTCCCCTCCTCAAAAGCATACTGAGGATTTATTCCCTCAATCGCAGTGAAAAAATAGGCGCTGCCAAGTTTACACAACGGCTGAGCCGTGGCATATTTAAGCACCTCTCCTCCCACGGGCATCTGAAAAGGCATAAAAAAGCTGATATCTCCTTTGATATCCAGAGGAGGAAACTGTGTCACACCCGTATCAATTACCGCGCCGTAAATATTTTTCAGCGCAAAATTCCTCTGATGATGGTTAATAAACACAAACCCGCTTTTCCCATCGGTCCGCATGGCATACCGCAAGGCTTCCATATCTTTATAATTCGTTGGTAGTTCCGCCTCCACTGTTTCCATAGGAGCTAACATTTCCCCAAAAGAATGGATGAACATGTGCAGCATATTCAGCAGCCTGTACTGAGGGCGTATTTCCCCGTATTCAGAAACAGGCGCCTGAAAATCATAGGATAAAATGGGATAATCATTGGGATATCCTGTATCCTTTGATTCCTGAAACGTTGACAGGCGGCCGGTTTTATTGGTGCCGCCATGGTACATATAATACCCGGTTAAATTATTGCCGCTCCCAAGCTTTACCAGAGACAGCGCATAAGTATCCATGGGGGAAATAAGCGGCCTCCGGTGGTGCGTGGCCTGGATTCCCCCGCCCAGCTCGCAGGTTGCAAACGGATATTTTTCATAGGGAAGCTGCCATCCCTTCTTCTCCTCAGATGGAATCAGATCCGCTCCGATTGCTGTGTCATTCCGCATTTTATTAAAAAAGTAGTGCCTGGAAAGCGGCAGGGGTCCGCTTCCCGGCTCCCACGGGGAATCTGCGTAAGCGCCGAATACAGGAACAACTTCTTCCACCGGAATCCTTGCCCCGGATACGCTGTTCCAACCGGTTACAGTGTAAATCGGCGCAATCAGCCCTGCTTTCACCGCTGATTTTTTTAAGGCCAAAAGGTGCTCCGCATTGTCTACAAGTTCATTTTCCAGTTGAACGGCAACGATATTCCCCCCGTCTTTGTAAAAAAATCCCCGCACTTGTTCATATATTTTCTGATACCATACTTCTGCCTGCTCCATATAACCTGCATCATTACTCCGCAGTTTGTATGGTTTCTGCAGAAGCCAATCGGGAAATCCGCCGTTTCTCACCTCACCGTGCACCCATGGCCCGATGCGCAGCACTACGTCAAGCCCTGTTTTTTTACATTCACATAAAAACTCACGGATATCAAGATCGCCTGAAAAATCGAAATGCCCCTCTTCCTCTTCATGGTAAATCCAGATCAGATAGGTGGACACAATGGAAATTCCTCCTGCTTTCATTTTGCAGAGCTCCCTGTACCAGTTCTTCCGGCTGTCCCTGGAGAAATGATATTCCCCCATTACGCCGGTCCACGGCCTGCCCCCGCGCAGAAAATATAAATTGGAAACTTCTATTTTCTCTCCGTCAGGATTTTCTCCACCAATATTTAAATGATTTTTTATTAACTGAGTTGGTTCATATTCTTTAAAACCGTATCTCATTTTTCCCCCTTGTGAAATCCTGGTCCCAGCTGGATTTCTTTTGATTTTAAAATAATGCACGGGCTTTTTTCATAGCTGCTCTTTCTTTGAAAAAAGGCGCCCGGCCGTTCACTATCGGCCAGAGCGTCTTTTTTATCTCATATAGATTTAATAACGTTTTCTTTTTCTTCCCGATCCACCACCGCGGCGTCCCCCTCAAACCTCAGAAGCCTTACCTTCTGTCCTGATTTGATTCTGTCCGTATCACCAGCAGCCCGGGCTGTATATACCCCGGTCACTCCGTCCGGCGTGGTAATTTCCACGGTTCCCCAGTTTCCTGGCTTAATGGTATTCAGCACTCTCGCTCCCTGAGCCATCAATTCTTCCGCCGTATGGGAAGTTCGTTCTGTTTTCTTCAGATGGTATGTCAGCGTATCAACACCCACGGCACCGGCATAACCCAAAATCAATGCTGCCAAAAGGGCAATCCACCAGGGCTGCTCTGCCGCAAACAGCCGTCCCGCTGTTCCAAAGACCAACAGTCCGGCACAAATGCCCTGCACAGACACTGGCAGAAGGCTCACTACAGAGTCCGCATCCCCCAGACGGATCAGGCATGCCGCTCTCCTCATTCTTTCCTGCAGCCGCTTTAACGCCCCGGCCGGCGCTCCCGCCAGCTGCACCGCCACCAGCTCCAGCAGGGGCACTGCCACGCCGGCTGCCATACATATGGTATAAATTATATCCATTCTTCAGCTCCTGTTTCAGACTTCAAACATCAGGTCTCCATAAGACGGCATAGGCCACATGGATTTATCCACAATCATTTCCAGATGGTCCACCGGGGCTCTTAAATCCTCCATGGCAGGCATCACAAGATCATGGCACATATGGGCCGCCTGGCATGCGTTTTCTTCCCGCACCGCGGAAGCTTTGGAAGCCGCCTCCTGCAGCGCTGCCAAAGCCACCTTTGTTTCTGACAGATATGCGCTGGTTTCCAGCAGAAGCTCCTTCTGCACGCTCACATCCGCCTCGGGGCAAGCCGCCGCTACGCTGGCCATGGAATCTGCCAGCGCTTTTACTGCTTTGATCACCGCAGGAATAATCTGTTTCCCTGCCATATCGATCATGGTTCTCGCCTCTATGTTCACTGCCTTAGCGTAAGTATCGTACTGAATTTCGGCCCTGGACTGCAGTTCAGCGCTGGTATAAATGCCAAAACGCTCATACAGTTTTACTGCTTTCTCTGTCACCAGGGCAGGGATTGCATCCACCATGCTCCTGATATTCGGCAGCCCCCGGCGCTGGGCTTCTTCCACCCAGGCTTCGGCGTAGCCGTTCCCGTTGAAAATAATCCTCTGATGATCCGCCAGGTACTCTTTGATCAAATCATGAACCGCCATTTCAAAGTCCTCAGACTTTTCCAGGATATCCGCCGCTTCCGCAAACGCTTCCGCCACCACGGCGTTGAGCACCACGTTTGCTTCTCCGATGGAATCCCTGGAACCTACCATCCTGAACTCAAACTTATTCCCCGTAAAGGCGAAAGGTGACGTACGGTTCCGGTCAGTAGCGTCCTTGACCAGATCCGGCAGGGAGGATACGCCGGTTTTCAGCGTGCCGCCCTGTTTGGAATGGGTTGCTTCCCCAGTGCTGATCAGCTGCGAGATCACATCCTCCAGCTGTTCACCCAAAAATACTGAAATAATTGCCGGCGGCGCTTCATTTGCTCCCAGCCGATGCTCATTTCCTACATCCGCAGCGCTTTCCCTGAGCAGATCCGCATGAATATCCACCGCTTTGAGAATACATGCCAGCACCAGCAAAAACTGGATATTTTCATGAGGCGTAACTCCCGGGTCCAGCATATTAATGCCGTCGTCCGTAACAATAGACCAGTTATTATGTTTCCCGGAACCGTTCACGCCTTTAAAGGGTTTTTCATGCAGCAGGCAAGTCAGGCCATGGCGCATGGCCACCTTTTTCAATGTCTCCATCACCAGCTGATTGTGATCCACAGCCACATTTGCCGTAGAGTAGATGGGAGCCAGCTCATGCTGCGCGGGCGCAACCTCATTGTGCTGCGTCTTGGCGGAAACCCCCAGCTTCCACAATTCCTCATTCACGTCCTTCATATAAGCGCCCACCCGTTCCAGGATCGCGCCGAAATAATGGTCATCCATTTCCTGGCCTTTCGGCGGCATGGCGCCAAATAAGGTCCGGCCGGTAAATACAAGGTCTTTGCGCTGAAGGTACTTTTCCCGGTTTACAAGAAAATACTCCTGCTCTGCTCCTACAGAGGGCGTCACCCGTTTGGAAGTGGTGTTGCCGAACAGGCGGAGGATCCGCAGGGCCTGGGCGTTCAGCGCTTCCATGGAGCGCAGCAGCGGCGTCTTTTTGTCCAGCGCCTCTCCTGTATAGGAACAGAACGCGGTGGGAATGCATAGAATCACTCCGGCCGCGTCTTCTTTCACGAAAGCGGGAGAAGTGCAGTCCCAAGCAGTATATCCTCTGGCTTCAAAAGTAGCCCTCAGCCCGCCGGAAGGAAAGGAAGATGCGTCAGGCTCCCCTTTAATCAGCTCTTTTCCGGAAAATTCCTCCAGCACTTTTCCGTCTGAATGGGGCGCGGAAATAAAGGCGTCATGCTTCTCCGCGGTAATTCCTGTCATAGGCTGGAACCAGTGGCTGTAATGGGTGGCTCCCTTTTCCAAAGCCCATTCCTTCATGGCATTGGCAACCACTTCGGCTACCATGGGGTTCAGGTCCTCTCTGCCTTCAATGGTCTTTTTTAATTCCGCGTACACCTTCTTTGGCAGCCGTTCCCGCATCACCGCGTCGCTGAATACATTTGAACCAAAAATATCTGATACATTTGACATGCCCATAAATTGCGTTCCTCCGTTTTATCCGCCGGGAATATAATCTCAAAGGAGCCGACGCATTCTCAGCGGCAGCTCCTCTCCTCTTTTGGAAACAAGCTTTAATAGTAATAAGATAACTCATTTCCTGTAAATTTGCAACAATTTTCAGTTCAGGCGCTTTGCATGCACCACAAAGCGGTCCACAGTATCATCTGTGCAGGTGGAAAGCGTCAGTATTTTATCTCCTGCGCCCACGCTGACCCCTGTATCATACAGTGAACGGGATACAATCAGATCCAGGTAGCGCTGAAAAGCCTCGTCATCCGCAAACTGGATCTGAAAGCTTTCGCTGACAGCTCCCGTCTCATAGGCTGAAAAAATCTGATACTGGATCACGCCCTCCGGGGTATACATCTGGAACACAGGGTGAGACTTGTAAAACTGCCCGTCCCGGTAAGCCTGCAGTGTTCCGAACATCTTTTCATTTTTCTGATTATGCCCGTATATAATGGCATTTCTGGATTGAAATTCATCTTCATTCCTGTAGTCCATAAACAGGCATCCCGCTATATTCCAGGTCCCCAGATAAGTATAGCGCAGATAGTGAGTGTTATCCTCTCCCCGCACCACCGGATTGTTCACCTGTGTGCCGTTCATGATCAGCCATCCTATATTATCAGGGTTTACTGCCTTGAGCGCGTCAAAATCCACCGAAAAGCGCACAGGTTCTGTAGGCGGGGGCGGAGGCGCCGTCGTTTCTCCCTGCGTTTCGCCGGAAGGAGTTTCTTCAGTCCCCTGCCCCACGGATGTTTCCGCAGCATCCGAAATACTTTCTTCCGCCGTCGTGGTTTCTGCTGTGGGGACCTCCTCCAGGGTATGCACAAATTCCTGCGCCAGATTATCGTATTCATCTTCTCCGACTTTATATTCACGCCAGATAGTAAACAGCTGAACCGCCGACCAGATAAATACGCCCAGGGCAACAACAAATATCGCAAGCCTGATATAGTCTCCGGCTGTCCTTTTTCTGCGTTTTCCGTCTTTTTTTCTCTGTGTCATTCTGTTATTTCCTGGCTCTGTCTCAGGCCTTGCCAACGGAACCAAACAGTTCCATCTTTTCTTTCACGGTCGCCTTAATCGCTTCCGTGCCGGGCAGCAGCAGCTTTCTGGGATCGTAGCCTTTCCCCTTCTGATCCTTGCCTGCCTCGATATATTCTCTGGTAGCGGCCGCAAAGGACAGCTGGCACTCTGTATTCACGTTGATCTTAGCAACGCCCATGGAGATAGCCTTTTTGATCATATCTTCCGGAATTCCGGTGCCGCCGTGCAGCACAAGGGGCATATCCCCTGTCAGCTTGCTGATCGCTTCCAGTGTTTCAAAGCTCAGCCCCTTCCAATTTTCAGGATATACGCCGTGGATGTTGCCGATACCGGCCGCCAGCATAGTCACGCCCAGATCCGCGATTTTTTTGCACTCTTCCGGATCAGCGCATTCTCCCATACCTACTACGCCATCCTCTTCACCGCCGATGGAACCCACCTCTGCTTCCAGGGACATTCCCTTCTCCGCGCATACCTGGATCAGCTCTTTTGTCTTCGCCACATTCTCCTCGAATGGAAGATGGGAACCGTCAAACATAATTGAAGAAAATCCTGCTTCCACACACTTGTAGCAGCCTTCATAAGAGCCGTGGTCCAGATGCAGCGCCACGGGAACCGTAATATTCAATTCTTCCATCATCGCTTTTACCATTGCAGCAACCGTCTTATAACCTGTCATGTACTTCCCTGCGCCTTCTGAAACGCCCAGAATTACGGGGGACTTTAATTCCTCCGCAGTCAGCAGCACTGCTTTTGTCCATTCCAGATTATTAATATTAAACTGTCCTACGGCATATTTTCCTGCTTTTGCCTTCTGTAACATGTCTTTTGCATTAACCAGCATATTCTTTCCTCCATAATTTGCAATTGAATTCAGGTCCGGCCTCCGGCGCCTGTCTGTTCCCATTATAACGTATTTAAAGCTAAAAAGAAAGACGCATTCTGATTTTTTTTAAACAATGTCCGGGTCTGGTATTTCCTATATAAATGTGGTATAATTGCTGTAAATGAACACGCCCTGGCTGTGATCATGCCGAAGGCTGTTTGAAAGAATTTGGGAAAGGATGTATTTTACTATGAAGCAAAAACAAAATATGGCAGCTCTTTCCGGGCAGGAGCAGAGGCTGGCTGAAGCGCCGGTGGGCAAGCTCCTGTTTTCTTTGGCTGTGCCCACAGTGCTGGCGCAGCTGGTGAACCTGCTGTACAATATTATTGACCGGATGTATGTGGGCCGTATCCCGGAGGCAGGCACAAAAGCCCTGGCGGGGCTGGGCGTGGCTTTCCCCATCATTATGCTGATCTCTGCTTTCGCCGCGCTGATCGGCAGCGGCGGAGCTCCCCGGGCCGCCATCAAAATGGGGCAGAAGGACCATGAAGGGGCGGAAGAAATTCTGGGCAACTCTTTTACCGCGCTGCTGGTGCTGGCAGTGCTGCTTACCGTGATTTTCCTCCCCACAAAGGACGGGCTTCTGATGCTGTTCGGCGCCAGCCAGGATACGCTGCCTTATGCCAGCAACTATCTGGGCATCTATCTGATCGGAACCATTTTTGTGCAGATGACCCTTGGCCTGAATCAGTTTATCGCGGCGCAGGGATTTTCCAAAATCAGCATGATGACAGTGGTGATCGGCGCCGTGATCAATATCGTCCTGGATCCTATTTTTATTTTTGTATTTAAAATGGGCGTGTCCGGCGCTGCTCTGGCTACTATTCTCAGCCAGGGGGTCTCCGCCGTATGGGTGCTCCGCTTCCTGACCGGTAAAAAGACGATTCTGCATATCCGCAGAAAGCATCTGAAGCTGAAGTGGCCGGTTTTGGTTTCCATCACCGCTTTGGGTGTTTCTCCTTTTATCATGAACGCTACTGAATGCCTGGTTCAGCTGACTTTTAATTCCGGCATGCAGAAATACGGCAACGACCTGTATGTCAGCGCAATGGCCATTCTTTTCAGCATCAACCAGCTGGTCTGGCTTCCCCTCTCCGGCGTGGGCCAGGGCGCGCAGCCAATTATCAGCTTTAATTACGGCGCCGGAAATATGCACAGGGTGCGTAAAACTTTCCGGCTGACGTTTGCATTTAATCTGACCTTTTCCATTGTGTTTGTGGGAATTATTCTTTTGTTCCCCAGAATTTTTATCGGCCTGTTTACAGACGACAAACAACTTCTGGAACTAGGATCTTACGGTTTGAGGATCTTCATGGCCGGAATGTGTGTGATGGGCGCGCAGAATGCCTGCCAGCAAACCTTCCTCGCTACAGGCAATGCTAAGATTTCACTTTTTATGGCAATGCTGCGAAAAGTAATTTTGATGATCCCTCTGGCGCTGGTACTTCCGATGTTTATTAACCCGCCGACAAATGGGCTTTACCTGGCGGAAGCGTTCTCAGATGTCCTGGCTGCCACTATCACTACTGTGGTGTTTTTCTCCACTACTTACCGCAGGCTGCGGAAGGCGGATATTGCGCAGCAAACATAATGAAGAGCTGCAGTATTTAATAGAAAGGAGCAACGCCCCCGGTGGGAAATATCGCAAACTTCCTACCGGGAGCGCTGCTCCTTCCATCTTCTATCTACAAACTCATGTCAATCCTATTCTGGGCCAGACTGCTATTCTTTTCTGTAATCATGATATAGAAAACCTGCCCGTTTTACAGATTACCGAACAATTTCTTTTATCAATTTCGTAAATGCTTTTTCATCCACTGTTATTTCTGCTCCCTCAGCCAGTGCTCTGAGATTTTCTTCAAAAGCCTCTTCTATATACTGATAGACCACGCTTTCTTTCACTGACTGAAAAGGCATATCCTCTCCGCCCTCTTTTTTCATCACCTGAAAAATGCCATAGGACTGTCCCAAAGGCAGAATCTCTGAAAACTGCTTCTCCTCCAGACTTTTAAAAGCCTCCATTACAGAGGCGTAAGCAGCATCCTCTTTCCCCACCTCCTCTTCCCGAACAGGCCTTTCCTGGATCACCAGACCAGTATGATAATTTTCGTCTGCCATAGCTTCAATCTCCCCATCGCTCATACCTTTATCCAGAGAGGCTGTAACATCTGCAAAAAGCTGCTGCGCCACTTCTTCTGATATAGAAGAATCACAAACATAAAACTTAACCTCACCTGACACTGCTCCTGTATAAGGCTCCTGTTGTCTGTACCAGTTCTCCAGATCTTCCTCAGTATAATCCGTAAAAGTCTGGTGAAACTGCTCTTTCAGCCTGGTTTTCCCCTGAGAGTAATACCAATTATAATACTGCTCCATAGAGAATTGACTGTTTCCATAAATCACCTGTCCTTCCTCTTCCGCCTGACGGCGTTTCTGGTTTTCAGCATCCATCAGTTTCTCCAGCTCCTGAAAGGAAACTGTTTCCACAAATCCCTCTTCTTTCATCTGCTGCTGCGCTGTTTTAGCCTCTTTCAGTTTCTGAATTACAGCCTCAGAAAGTTTCCCGGCGGGCGTAGTCCCCTCATATTCCTTTTCCCAGAAATCCTCTGCATTACAGTCTGCCTGATAATTGCGGTAAAACCAGCTGCAGATGTCCGCCCGTTCATCCTGGATGTACATGATAATTTCATCTTTCTCTACAGGTATGCCATTTATGGTAATAATATTTTTATTTCCCCGGGCCAGCAATACGGCCGCGAGGCAACCCAATAAAAGGATTGCCCCGGCCGCAGCGGCGATCGCGTATTTACGTTTTCCGCTCATATTATCTGGTTCTCTTTCTAAACTGGCTTACTGCTGCAGCCCCGGCTCCGGCACATCCAACTGCCAGCAGCATCAGATAAAACCATATAGAGGTATGATCTCCTGTAGGAGGAGTCTCGTTTTCTGTGGTGCTCTCGCTCTCGGATGGTGTCTCCGCTTCTGTGGTGCTCTCGTCCTCGGAAGAGGTTTCTCCTTCAGTGGTGCTCTCGCTCTCGGATGGAGTTTCTCCTTCAGTAGTGCTTTCGCTCTCGGATGGAGTTTCCGCTTCTGTAGTTGTCTCCTCCGGAATCAGATCCAGGCCCTCATAAGCGGCCTCCAGTATAGCCAGAACATCATCTATCAAATCCTGGTCGTTCTTTGTCAGATCTGTCCTTTCCAGCAGCGTCACCGCCTTTTCCAGAGCTTCTTCGTATTTCTGAACCGACTCCTCAGTGAAACCGCTGAGGTCCGTATCCTTTACTTTATTCACATATGCCTCCAGCGCTTTGGTATCCGCTGGTTTCTGATATTCAACAGCTCCAATATCCCTGCCGTCTATCATTTCATTTCCCAGGATGTCCTGAGCGGGCGCGCCCACGATATCCTGCCCCGCGTCAATACAGGGAGACCCTTCTGTCAGCCTGAAGCCGGACAGTTTCTGGCGGAGCCCGTCTATAGATGGAGTCTGTGAAGATGCCGCAATCTGCTGCGCGGGAGCTTCCAGTTCAGGGTTTACAAAAATATTATTCCCTTCTGTCAGCTGCCCTTCCGTCCAGCCGCCTGCTGTAGTGAAGGCATCCAAGGGATACAGGCAGTTATTCTCAACGATACAGTCACTGCGGAATCCTTTTTGAGACAGCTTGCTCAGTGTCCCTTCCACATAGACAATATTATTTCTGAAATCTGCGCCCAATGCTCCGGAGTCCCCGCAGAACAGCTCTGTAGTAACGCCTTCTCCCACATAAATGGTATTGTTATAAATTTCCGGGATCAGTGAATTCCCGGCAGCAGCAGTCTGCCAATAGAAGAAAATCTGCTGCTGTTTTCCGGTTCCCCGGCTGACGCCGTATCCATCATTGGCGGACACATTATAGCGTATTACGCTGTCATACTGCGGCCCCATTGTCAACAGGAATCCGCCAAAATTGTCGTGGCTGTAGTTGTACTGATACACTGTGTTGTAGCACTGATTATCCACGTCGAAGGCTTCTCCGTCGTTATAAGCGTCCTTGCCGTTAAACACTTCGTTGTACTGGAATACCACATCCTTGCTGTAATGAACCCAGCATCCGGCATAGTTTGCAGCGTGCGTCTGCGTATGAGTATCAATGATATTGTTTTCTACCAGGCCCCCGGAGTTCACCTCGCTGATGACGATGGCGTCCCCATAAATATTTTCCAGGTAGTTATTTCTGAATACCACATTATTGCTGACAGTGGGATATGTCTCCCCACCGCTGGAGGTAAATCCTGTGGATTTATTCCGGATACCTTCCTTTGCAACATCCTTCACTGTGTTATTTTCTATCAGTACATCGTGAATTGCCGGTTTAGTGGTGTAAATCGCTCCCAGCTGCAGCCTGCCGCCGGAATAGACACCAGTATTGTTTCTTGCAAAACCCAACACAATGATGCCGCCGGTCATCTTGTGCGATCCGGAATATTCAGAAGCACTGGTGGGATAGCAGTTATGCACATAGCAGTTTCTAATCTGGATATGAGTCTGATCCCCTTTGGAACCGTCATTATAAACCAGAATGCCGGAACGGTTGGAGGAGTAAATCTCATCATTATTTGTTACTTCCAGTCCGTCAATCTCCCAGTAGGACTGATTCATCAGCTGAACTGCGCCTGTAAAATACTGCATGGAAGCATCACGGTTATCTGCCTCCGTAAAGGACGCGCCGGTCCCGTTCCCGTTTATCACCGGCTTTGCGCCGGTCCCGTATCCGGCAATCAGGATAGGCATCCCCTCCTGTCCGCTTCCCTTGGGCCAGAGCTGTCCATTCCATACGCCGCCGGCCTTCAGCAATATTTTATCTCCGGGCAAAAATCTGGTGGCGTTCACTTTATCCAGGCTCTTCCAGGCTGTTTCCGGAGAGGTCCCCTCCGCGCTGTCACTTCCATTTGGATCTACATAATAGCTGATCCCCGTATATCCTTCTGGCAGAACCACATTAACTGTCAGTACCGCCTCTTTTCCATATTCAGGAACACTGCCTTTTACCGTAAAGCTTCCAAGCTCATCCAGAAGTTCCGGCTGATAGCTGTCCCACACCACAGGAGACTTCACTGTTTCGCCGGAATACAGAAGCACGTCTACCGTTGCAGGCAATTCGGGAGTTTTTCCAAGCACCACGTCAACGACAGGGTTCTCCACCTCTTTAACGGTCAAAGTATGGAACGCAATCTTTGGATGCCCGGTATCCGCTTCTTTTGTGGCAATATTGAAATCCCCCTTGCTGTCCACATCCTGCCCGGCCAGCTTAAAGGAAAAAGTCCTGTTTCCCTTTGCAATTTCCCCCATCACATACTCTGTCACATCGGCCTGGACATATGTACCGGCATCTGCTTTCAGTACCTCAAACGTTGCCACAGGAGTTTCCTGAAGCAGCACAGGGGCTGTTTCCCAGGTCACATCCGCCTCATTCCAGTTATTATCCACTGCATAAACCAGCACGGTACGGCTGTGTGAATCGTTTGTGCTGGCAATAAAGAAGTCCAGCGTAATATTGTTAAATTGAGTAATGTCAAAATCATCCGGAACTGTAAAACGTACCAGGCCATTGCGGCTGTACGCCTCGGAATCCTTTTTAACGGTCATCACCGGGCCTGTACCGTCATGGTCTCCATTGCCTCTAATGAAAGCGTCGGCCACTGCCGTAAACTTATCTTTATCTTCTTCCGGGTCCGGGCCGGGTTCGGGTTCGGGATCGTCCTTGGTTCCCCAGAACAAAACAGGCACTTTCGAGCCGTCGGCATAGTCCTTGGAATAAAAATCCATTCCTGAGTTGGAACCTGCCCCTGCTCCGTCCCCTTCAGGGTTTTCCTCAATAATCAGCTGGAATGTAATCAGCCCGTTTTCATCTGCATTGGACAGGATATTGCTCAGCGGTATATCCACATATTCCGGGATACCAGCAGTACCGTCCACCACAACCTTCCGCGCCAGCAGAGTTTTGCCCGCCGGTTTGTCCGCCCACTTCATCGTACCGCCTTCCGTCCAGCCATTGCTGTCCGCCGCGTATACATTGAACCAGGTCAGCTTATTGCTGTTCATGTCTTTTATATAAAGCCGCAGCGTTCCGTCCGGATTTTCCTGCCCGGTTCTTGCCGCTACTTCTGACACATCATATTTCATGTAAATTATTCTGTGGAATCCGGAATCAGCCGGATAGTTTTTCAGCCTCAGCTGGGACGCGTCCCGCGCGCCGTCGTTGTCCTGGGCATAATCGTCCGCCTGGGGGTTCAGCTCTACATAAGATTCTGCTGAAGGCTGCTGCTTTTCCCAGATCATTACCGGCGCCTTGGAACCGTCACCATAATCCTTGGAATAAAAGTCCATTCCGGAATTGGAACCAGCTCCCGCTCCGTTTCCTTCAGGATTTTCCTCAATGATGATCTGGAAGGTGATCAATCCGCCCGCGTCTGCATGAGCAAGTACGTTTTTCAGCGGAATATCAATATACTGGGGAACGGAAGTCCTGCCGTCCGCCACAACCTTCTGCGCCAGTAAGGTCTTTCCTGCCGGTTTATCCTCCCACTTCATCGTACCGCCCTCAGTCCAGTCATTGCTGTCCGCCGCATACACATTGAACCAGGTCTGTTTATCGCTGTTCATCCCCTTTATATAAAGCCGCAGCGTTCCGTCCGGGTTATCTGTACCGGTTTTTGCCGCCACCTCTGACACATCATATTTAATGTACACAATTCTATGGAATCCGGGATCGGCGGGATAATTTTTCAGCCTGAGCTGAGACGCGTCCCTGCTTCCGTTATTATCCTGAGCATAGTCATCTGCCACAGGCGTTAAGACCATCTGGGCGCTGTTATCCGTCAAAACTTCCGGAAGATTCTGCTGCACCCCATTTAGTCCCGTCTCTATGGCAGCCGGTTCCGGCGCCCCCGCTTGAGCAGTTGATTCAGGCAATATCTCCGGCATCCCCGTTTCAAACTGTGATTGTTCCGGCTGCTCTGCGCCCTGCTCCGCAGAACTCCCGCTTTCCCGCGCCTGGTCCTCCGCCCCTGCGGCAAAAGACTGGAAAGCCATGCTGAGAATCAGCATCACAGCTAAAATAACAGATAACATTCTTCTGCTTTTTCCTCTTTTCACTCTTGAATCCTCCTTTTCCTGATAATTAACCCAGTTTATAACATTATATCAAATCTATCTGTCCCGCTAAGTAGAAAGATTTATTCCCCCCTTTCATATCAAAGGAAGACTGACAGAAAACGTAGTTCCTTCCCCTACTTTACTGTCCACTGCAATGCGCCCGCCATGAGCCTTTATCACCCGGTGGCAATAGGCCAGCCCAATTCCCCAGTTATTAGAACTTCCTTTTGTGCTGTAAAACGGAATAAAAATCTTCTCCCTGTCTTCTTCCGCAATTCCCGGGCCATTATCCGAAATCTCAATAACTGCCCAGCCCTTGTTCTTTTTTAAACGTATGCAGATCTGCCCCCCATCCGTATCCCTCAGCGCTTCCTCTGCATTTTTCAGCAAATTTTCCAGGACTTCTTCCATAGATTCCTCATCCAGAAACGCCATACCAGGTTTCTCTTCCGGCTGGTAGACCACAGGAACCCTTCCGCTGTTTTTATTCCACTTATCCAGGACGCTGTCCACCGCCGCGTCCACAGGAAGCAGCTTCATGGATAAAACCTTATGTTTCAGCTGCTGATTAGCTGTCTCCAGCATCTGCATGCAGATGCCGCAGGAATCCAGAATAAACCCTGCGCTGCTCTGAATCTCCTGCTCCTGCGGGTATTTCTCTGAAAGGTAATCCACCTCCTGACGGATTCCCTGAATATGATTTTTCATCGCATGCGTCAGCGTATTAATTCCCATTGTTGCCGTACTCATTCGAGTCTCAATGTTAATCTGGTCTTTTTGATAATAATGTTCCATGGTGTGGAATTTCAGTACCAGGACAATCAGCAAGAGATATAACACTAAAAAGACGACATAGAACATGCTGTTCGAAAGAATACCCACATTCAGGCTGGGAATCAGGTAATTCCAAAACCCCGGCTTCATAGTCAGACGTACCAGGCTCTGGGGCAGCCAGAAGAACAGCGCCATAAAAAGAACCACCAGCGGCACTACGCAGCTGATATTCAGCAGCGTGTACATCTTCAAAAAACGTACCTGGGGATATCTCACATAATAATAGATCAGCAGCCAGGCGCCGGCCAGACAGTAAATCACATGCTGCCCCCTGAAGATCCAGCTGCAGACTTCGTTGAGCATCTGATAGTTGCTCCAGGACGCCATGCTGTATCCGCAGAATATCTCCTGCAGCTTCAGCTGCGCCGCAGGGTCAAAATACAGGATCTCCAGCACCGCCGGAATCAGCAGCAGCAAATAAATTCTCTTTTTATCCCGGTTCCGGCCTGTAAATGCCAGAGCAAACCGTACGGTAAAATAATAAAACAGCGCCACGCTGAGGTTCATTCCCCGGATCAGCAGATTTTCCGGCATGTCAATGCGCAGAACCAAATAATTCCACACTCCCGGAGGAATATAAAAGATCTTGTTTACACTGCTCCAATACGCGTTTTGCCTGCTGAGATAAAAAACGAGAAACAAAAATGCGCAGAACCAGCTCACCATCATGGCACAGAGAAATCTCGCGGACCTGCTGGAACGGTTTTTAATCACCGCCAGGCAAGTAAAAATTAAGAAAAAAACAGACGCATAAATAACCATAGATTTCCTCTTTACAGTTTGTCGATCATCTCAAACAGGTTCAGCCTCTTCAGCATCAGGACGAGCTCTTTTGTGCTCCCCTTGTCAAACTTTCTCAAAATACTGTTAATCTGTTTTTTAATCGTGTCCTGTTCCACACATCTGGCCTGGGCGATCTGCCTCCGGCTTTTCCCTTCTCCCAGAAGCTGCAGAACCTGGAGTTCGCTTGGAGTCAGATCCGATATGATCTTAATTACCATCAGCAGGCTGTTCTCCAGCTCTTTTATGCGCTGAAACTCATTACGGATCTTTCTTGCAATCATCGGGCGTATCGGAGAAGCATCCTCGTACGCCGAAAAAATAGCCTGCACAATTACATCATCCGGCTCTGTTTTAATTACATAATCTACAATTCCGGTCTGAAACGCGGCAAAAATTACATTGTCGTCTTTATGTACTGTCAGCATGATAATCTTAATATCCGGCAGCCTCCGGTTGATCTCCTTTGCCGCCTCAATCCCTGACATATTGTTTTCCATTTGAATATCCATCAGGATAATTTCAGGATGATGTTTTACTGCCTGTTCTATTGCTTCCCTGCCGCTGGCAGCCTGAGCAACCAGCTCCAGCCTTTCCTGCGCCTCCACAATTCTTTCCAGCCTTCTCCTGTGCACTGCCAGATCGTCCACGGCCATTACACGAATCCGTTCACTCACTGCCTTCCACCACCCTTCTGATCCTCATGGCGATCACCTCAAAAGTCTCCTCTACGGAGCGCCCCTCTATTAGTGTTCTGGCGCCTTCCTCTGCATAAATTCTATTTTTGATCTCATCCGCTCCTTCTATTGTGGGATTTTCAAAATACATTTTAGATTCCAGCAAAATCCCGATATTCTTTGGGTTCAGCCTCCCGTCGCCCAGATAGATTTGTTCAATGTCGCTGTCAAAATATGCCGGCAGGCTTCCGCCTGATGCGTATACCGCCGCCCCCTCCTTGCCAGCCATGTACTTTACAAATTTCCATGCGGCTTCCGTCTCATTGCATCCGCTCCAGATTCCCACAGTATTGGCTGTTCCCCAGGTCACGTTAGCCTCGCTTCCCTCAGGATGAGGAATTGCAGCCACATCCCACCTAAAAGATAACTGCCCTACCTTTTCCATATCCCGGAGCTGTGAAATCATATAATCCCCGATGACACACATCGCCGCCGACTCATTCACAAAATCCGTCCTGTAGTTTGATCCCAGTTCAAGGCTCTCCCGATAAGTACGTATGCTGCCGTCCGCCTCCAGCTGCTGCCGGTAGCGCAAACCTTCCGCAAACGGGGACAAATCCACGTCAATTATCGTGGCCCCTTCCTGAAGGCCCAGCCCATACCAGCACTGAGGCCATGTATGAAGATAAGCTCCATACTGCCGCTTCCTGGCGTCCGTCATGCGGTAAGCCAGCCAGCGGAATTCTTCCCAAGTCATGTTGTTTCCGGGATAGCCTACGCCCGCTTCATCAAATAAATCGCAGTTATAGTACAGCACATTTGCAGTTTTTTTATAAGGCAGGCCATAGGTAAGCCCCTGATATTTCATATCATCATACAGGGGGCCATAGGCAGAAACATCCACCTCATCCCTCCTGATCAGGTCAGTCAGATCCAGCAGCCCGGCCTCTGTGATGCAGGCGGTGAACTCCGCATTATTCTTACATGGAATTACATCCAGGGTTCCTCCTTCTTCCAGGTACCTGTATACATCCTCCATATAAGTGTCAGAACTGAAAACCACCATCCTGGCGGACAGCCCGGGATACTTTCTGGAAAAGCCTGCTGTCAGCTCGCTGACTTCATCCATCTCATCCGCCCAAATCGCAACCGTTATCTCTGCCTGCCGCCCCAGCGTCTCTGAGCCTGTATCCGCATTTTTTCCGCAGCCAGCCAGCAGCAGGCAGGCTGCCAGCAGCAGACTCCATCCTTTTTTGTCCATTTTTCCTGCCTCTCAAAGATAATTACAGCATGATCACCAGCAGCAGCGTAATGCACACAATGCTGATCAGTATAGAGAATGAATTCACCGCGCTGGAAAGTTCCACATCTCCGCCCAGCGCCCCTGTATAAGCTGTAGCCACGCTGGAAACAGGCCCGAACGCGATAATAGCCAAGGCCTGGCGCACAGGAAGCTCAAAAGGCAGTAAAAAATAGAAACACAGGCACAGCACCAGGGCTGTCCCATAGCGCAGCGCCAGAATACGGGCCATGCGGGCCAGCTTACTCTTTTCAAGCCTGATTTCAAACCCAATCCCAATCATCAGAAGCGCCAGGAAAGGATTGGCGTTTCCTACCGTTTGGGCAAAAGTCACCACTACTGACGGCAGCTCTAAATTTAAAAGCACCAGCAGCGTCATAATCAGATATGCGTCAAAGGGCATGGAAGAAAACAAGGTTTTTACCATACTTTTTACGGAAACCTTCCCATTCTTGCCCTGAATCGCTGACGCCACGCTGTAAGTAAGCCCGGTGCACATCACCGCGTTTCCAGTGTCAAACAGGCTGCAGGCAGCAAAGCCCGCAGGCCCCAGAAAACTCTGGACAAACGGAAGCGTAAAATTCCCAATATTATAACCGGAGGAATTCACCGCAGCAAAAGCCTTTTCTTCCCTGCTTCCCCGCAGGCTGATCAGATATCCCAGCCCCACCATCAGCACATTGCATCCAAACCCTATGGCGCACAGCATGAGAAGGGAAGGTTCCATGGAAATACTGCTGAAATTATAAATAATCGCACAGGGCAGAGTGATCTTCACCACAATTTTCGAGATCAGATAAAAATCCTTCAGCTGGAAAAACCCTTTCTTCTTTAATATATAACCCATGGCAATCACCGCCGTAAAGGCCAGCGCCTTTAATAGCACATCCAGCATCCCCTGATCCTCCAGTTTTCTAGCTTAGTATACCCTATTATAAAATCAAACCGGGAATTATTCAATAGGAACCGGTGGTTTCAGGAATAAAGTACATTTTATTTCTAAAAAAAGTAAGCGGATTCGCTTGATTCTGACTGGCCGGAAATTTGCTTTTGTCTATTTGCGCACAAAATGTTGCTGCACAGAGAAAGGGCGCCCTTAAAAACGGCGCCCTTTTTCAGCTTATTTTCTTGTACCTGTAAAATTATTTTTTATCTTTCTTTCTCTTTCTGCTGACAATCTGCATTGCCACCACAGAACCAGCCACTACGATAAGGGCGATAATCATCACGACTAACGGCCACTTAAAGTTGGTGGTATCTCCTGTATCCGGAGTCGGCACGCTGCTCTCTGCTGAAGCAGGAACCAGTGCATCAATCGCATCATTCAACGCTTTTGCTGCTTTATTAATCCTGGCCTGATCCTTAGATTCCATAGCTGCTTTTGCTTCATTCAAAGCCTTTTCCACTTTGGAATAGCTTTCTGCAGTATAATCTGCTGCTTTCAGCATTTCAGCCCTTCCGATCGCTTCTTCCAGTTTTTCTGTATCGACTGTCCCTTCAGAATCGGAGCTGCTTTCCGTTTCTGTTTCGGTTTCAGTAGGATCTGTAGCGTCAGTAGCGTCAGAACTGCTCTCTGTTTCGTCAGGATCTGTAGCATCGGAACTGCTTTCTGTTTCGTCAGGATCTGTTTCTGTGGGATCTGTCTCTGTCTCAGTAGGATCCGTTTCGGTCTCGGTAGGGTCTGTTTCGGTAGGCGTTTCTTCTTTCTTCAAGTAGGTGACTGCCACCGGGCCTTCAGAAAGTACCTTCATTGTTATGCCGTCATTGCCATATACCAGGCTGCTTCCGACATTTACGCCAACTTCTCCATCCCAGATTCCGGCAACTGCAAACTGATAATCTTCTGTTGCACTGCTTCCCTCAGGATACTTAAATGTTATTTCTACTCCCCCTGCAGGAAGATCATTCTTATCTGCCTCAGTCCAGGTAAGCCCTCCGTCTCTGCTGACAGTAATCCGGATATTGTACAGATCGTATCCGGTTACATCGCCGTCCAGCGCCTTGCCAGCCTCTGCAAGCATTGCTTCCTTCATTTCATCCAGTGACGCATACTTATCCTGAAGCTTCTCAGGAACCTCTGTCAATTCTTCAACTGTCTGCGCAATCATGGGAGTCCCAGATGCTTTGACCACAGCCAGCCAGCTGATTACAGGCGCCTGGTCTCCCGTGGATGTTACCGTATACCTCACGGTCTCTTCCGCTTCCAAAGTGAACCGGAACACATTGGTTGCATTCACATTTCCAGAGTTTATAGAAATGTTGCCTGCATTTGTCACCTGATCTCCCACTGTCAATGTTGCAGCCATGGGACGGTTCATGCTCCACCACTCGCGGTGAGCGGAAACCAGGGTATACGTTCCTGCGGGAAGAGTGAAGTCATAAGAAAGCGTTTCCCCAACTTCATTATTTTTCCCGTATATACCAGTTGCTGCTTTATCTGCTGTTCCACTGTAGCCTTTCGTTCCGGCATCGCGGTCCACCAGTCCCCAGGTGTTTTCGTCTGTCTTGAACTGATCAGAAACTCCATTGAGCAGCTGATCACCCAACAGCGCTTTTACCGCTGCAAAAGGTTCTGTCGTAGCGTCTGCCTTGGGGCTTGCCTCGACCGTATCGATAAAGTAAACTGTAGACTCCGGAACAACTTCTACCTGTGCGCTCACGCTGAGGTAGGTTCCGACCACGTCTCCCTGTACAATCACGGTTTCAAATGCTTTAGAGAAATCAGCAGCTTCCAGGTTCCACTTCACATCAGCTTCTACCTGTTCCCCGCCATAAGTCTCTACCGTCACTGTTTCAGGCAGAGCAGGCGTCTTGCCTACGGCTACAGCCTTGCAGGCTGCAGGTGATATGACCTTAACCGCTTCATCTTCTCCGGGTGTATATCTGGTTCCGACTTCCTCCGCATTCAGCGCCCGGTTGAATACTTCAATTTCATCGAAGCTCCCCTTGAAATAGCCGTCGCCGCTGTAGAAGGAACGTCCCAGATAAGCCTGTACGTTCTTGCCGAAGTCCAGAACCTGAACAGTCTTTTCAACTGTACCGATTGCCTTTCCGTTCTCATAAAGAGTCATCTTATCCGGCTCTACCACCAGCGTCATCGTGGTCCAGCGGTCCACATAGGTCTGATCTGCTGTTGCGCTGATCTTTTCTTCCTTACCATAACTTTCTTTTGTGATGGCCACATATGCATCCTTGCCTCTCACACGTTCGAACAGATACTGCTGATCGTTCTTGCCTACCGCAAAGGTAAAGAAGTTTCCGCTGCTCATCTGACTGTTCACATGGAAGGATACAGTAAAGGTATCTCTTCCGTCAAAGCTCAGCGCCTTCGGGTCAATTGCAGCATAGGTTCCTGTGCTGCCGTCCAGGGTCAGGCGGCCGCCGTTTTTAATCGTGCCCGCGGAGTTGCCATAGAGGATCAGGCCCTTATAGGCGTTAGCAGAATTTGCCGCAAATACCGGTTCTTCCTGAGGGTCCTCTGTATTGGGCTCCAGCAGATTCTCATAAGTGCTGATCAATGTCACTCGCGCGATATCTACTCTTTCCTGAGTCGCGTTCTCATCCTCCAGGGCGTTCAGAGCCTCTGTCCTGGCTGCGTCAAACGCATTCCAGGTAGCTTCTGTATAATTGCCCTGCTGGGTATCTTTATATTTATTATATACTTCCTGCAGGCTGGCTTTATCTGTAACGCCGCCGATTCTGTCCGCATAGCTGTAAAGCGCGTCCAAAGACAGCGTTCCCGACTTCACTACAACCTTTACTTCATGTTTGGCATTGCTCAGGCCGGTCATTGTATAAACTTCGTATCTGCGGCCCGCGGCCTGAATCGCAGCCGTATCCTTCAGAACTCCGTCCACATAGATATCCAGCTCTGCGCCTGCGGAATTCGGTCCGATCAGCGCGAAACCTGTGCCGTTTACAGGGAAGGTAAAGCTTGCGCCAGCCGCCGTGTTCTTGGAGATCGTGCGGTACCAGTTATCAGCGCTTCCGCTTCCGGGATTGTCAATACTCCAACTGCCTTCATATACAACACTATCGTCCTGTCCGTCGATCATGGAGGTAGCATAAGGAATATACCCCTTCAGCGTTTTAACTTCCAGATTGTCAAAATGTGTCTCTGTCCATCCGCTGGCCAGTTTAATTCTGCCTGCCAGCATGGGCTGGCTGTCCACATACTGCACAACCAGTTCGTCATTGATATAAGCCAGGATCGCGGAACCGCGTCCTTCCATGGTAAGATGATAGGAATCTGCTGCCGTCACATTGCCCTGGGCCACGACTGTGCTGTAGCGCTTCAGATTCCAGCTGCCGTCAGGCTTTACGGTAAGCGCATAACCATCGTCATTGGTTCCCATACCGCCCTGGCTGCGGATCACAAGGGTCGCATATCCTGTCAGCTTCGTCACGTCCACGCTGGCGGCATAATTCATCCAGCGGAAATCTCCCAGCATGGTCATGGGATCTCCGCCGTTCCACTGGTTTATACCTGCAGAAAGCTTCTGAACCAGTTCGCCGTTTTCCACAATCCAGGCTCCATGGCTGTCCAGCAAATATCTGGGCTCATTTCCCCGGGATTCCAGGTAATCTGTCTTTTTGCTGCTGCCTGTTTTTGCGTTATAAACATCAACGTCAGGCTCTTCAGCATAATCAAAGTTGTCAGCATACAGATATTCATCTGTAGTCACATTGTTTTTCCTGCCTGTGCTGTCTGTATCCAGCACATCGCGGTCTTCATTATGTATTCCCTCTTCGGGTACACGCAGAGGCTTGGTATCTGTCAGTGTAGTCGCTGTTACCACACTGTATGCAGGTACGGATACATACCACACGCCATCGGTTCCGGACACCAGTCCCTTATCCGCCATATAGCTGTCCGTGGCTGTTTCCCATACGCGCAGCTTTGCGTCTCCGGCTACCTTCAGGCCTTCAGACGTAATGCGGAAGGTTTTCGCGTTCTGTGTGTTATTTATAAAAACGGTTGAAAAATCTGTTCCGTCGGGAGCGGCCAGCGTCATATAACTGGCGTTTCCGTTAATTCCCGCTGTCTGGTGTTCATTATCGCTTCCTCCAAAGGAGCCGAAGCTGGACTGGGGAATTCCACGCCAGATCCCTGCCGTATTGTCGCTGTTTTCCCAACCGGTCTTGGCAAAGGCGCTGAAATGAGCGATCATATACAAGGCCGGATCATAGTGGATATAGCCGGACCAGGGATCGCGGGCGCTGACCAGTTCCTTGTGGCCATACTGGATTCCTTCATAGAAGCTTCCGATGGCAGGCTGGAAAATGTAATGGGTCCTTCTGGAGGCGGCAAAGGAATTCAGATAACCGTCGATCATTGCCAGAGGTCCCTGATAGCCGCCGATGCTCTTGTAGCCGTAGGCAGACGTCTTGTTTTCCTGCAGTTCAGAATAACCGAATGTTGCGCAGGCTTCGCTGTACCACACTTCTTTATCGTCCACATCAGCCATCTTTACATAGTCGTCTGTTGCATTGGTGCGGTAATGGAAGCCAATGATATCCACTGCATTATAAAGATCCTCGTCCGACCGCATCTTGGGAACAATATTCAGAGATTTATTCTCATCCGATGCGATGATGCGGATGTTGTGATAGGCCTCACGGGCGCTTTCATCCATATAGGCCGGGAATTCCGTCTCTGTCGCGACGCGGTTTTTATACCATTTAATAAAGGCCGCATTTGGATTGGAGGTCTCGTTCTTATCCGGATTTACAAAATCCACCACATATCCATACTTCTCATAGGCATCAAAAATAGTTTCTCTGAACCATTTGTACAATGCCTCATATCCTTGGTTATCAGTATTATTATTCCACTTGTTTTTAACCCAGTTAGGCATTTCCCAGTACAGGATACTTACCTTTACATCAGGGTTGATTTTTTTCGCGTCTGCAACCATTACGAATCCGGGGGACCTGGAGGCGTCGGCCTCTTCATCCTCAAAACGCATGGTGCATGCTTCCGCACCGGTAGAGTTATTGCCGTCGTTGCCCATCTCCATCTTAATATGGGAGAACAAAGGATTCTCTCCGCCGAACAGGTAATTCATCATTGCCCAGTACTGCTCCGGATTTTCTGATTTATAATCCAGCAGCAGATTACTGGTGCTGTTGCCGTTGAGCATTCCCCAGCCTTTATAGGTCAGGCCGTTCACATTCTGAGCCGCCGCTTCTACATCTTCGCCCTTGATGATGATGTCGATGGGCTTAAGCCTGCTCAGCTCTCCGGTCATCTTATTTGCCAGTTCATCGATGCGGTTCTGGTCCACATCGGCTGCGGAACCGTTCAGAATGGCCTCCGCTTCCGCCACCATGGCTTCCAGCTCCGTCGTATCCAGGACCGGGCCGCTGCTCAGGTATGCTTTTGCCTCTTCCAGAACCTCTTCCAGCTTTACGGTATCAACCAGATTATCCTTGGCTGTTTTCCGCTTCTGCGTTTCAGCAACAGCCGTCTGCTCGTCCAGGGCCTGGTCCACAACCACAATGTTGTCATACCGGCCTTCCTGCATATAGCTGGTGGAGAAAGAGCGCCCGACCATAGCCGTGATGCCGCTCATGGTGCTCAGGCTGAAGCCTACGTCCGCTACCTCCGCGGCCTTCTTGCCGTTCAGGTAAACAGTTACCGCGCCGTTTCCATCACCGGTTTCCTGATACACCAGCGCCAGGGCATTCCAGCCGTCCTTAACAATTCCGCCGTTCAGCGCTACATTATTAGTGCTGATTCCCGATTTATTGCCGCCGTAGCCCAAGTTGCCGGACCAGGTAGGAACGCGCAGGCTGTTTGCATTGGTTCCAATGGTAAAGGCAGCGCGTTGATCCGTTGTGCCCGGATCTCCGCTGGGAGAATGCATCTCCACATCAGCCAGCAGCGTGAATTCCTTGCGCCCGAAAAGATTCTGAGCGTCCTTAATTGAAGCATGATGCTTATTTTGGTTGTTCCACTGTGTATTCAGCTCAAAAACAGTACCGCAGTTGGTCACTTTTGAAGTCACTGCGCCTTCCGCGTAGGCCAGCCCGTCCTGATCCTCCAGAGGGCCTGTCACATTTCCGGGCAAATTGCTGTCTGCAGCATATAAGCCCGCCCCATCCGTTTTCTGCGTCTCCGCAGGCCCGGAAGTCTCTGTTTCGTCCTCTGTTTTCTGAGCGGCCGAACTCTCTGTCCCAGTTTCGCCCTGTACAGTTTCTTCAGCAGACGGTATTGTGCCTGTGTCCCCTACAGTGGTCTGCTCTTCTGTCTCAACAGCGCCGGACACAGTCTCCTCCTGCGCCCAGGCCGTGCTGTCCAGCGACGGTGCAAAACAAGTAAGCACCATTGTTGCTGTCAGCGCTGCGCACAAAAACCGCTTTCCCTTTTTCCTTCTTCGCATTTCTGCAACTCCTTCCCTGTTAATCCCTTTTGTTCCTTCCTCTCTTTAACCCTCGCCCAATCGCCTGTGTCGCCCTCACATAAGGCCGGAGCATTTCGTTAAACTTATCCAAAAGGAACTTTTTACGAAATAATTATATCAAATCAGGAGATTTTTTCAATATAAAATCCACAAATAAAATATCATTTCTTCCTTTCCTTTTATATACTTCTCATAAATTTTTAGAATATAATTTTCCAATACCCCAATGTTTTAAATATACTTTAATCCATTACCAAATAAATGCCAACTCAAAAAAGGACAGCAGTAAAGAATAAATCTTGCTGCTGTCCTTTCATTCCTAATTTAATTTGTTACTTGGCTGCAGTTGCAGTTTCTGAGGTGCTTTCCCCAGTGCCTGCCTCAGTTGTCTCTGCTGCGGCAGTAGTCTGGGTTTCAGAGCTGCTCTCTGTTGTGGAATCCGCAGTGGTCTCGGGGGCTTCATATACAGAATTGCCCAGAATGGCCATACTGTTCCAGATATCATATTCTACTTTAATTTCCGGACCGTCCGCAGTCAGCTCTTTATACTTCGTGACAAACAGTTCCGATTTACGGTTGTTAATTTCGTCTTTGATCGCCTGCTGCTTTCCGTCCTCATCATCATCTGTTTCACAGTAGATGACATACCAGCCCTTGCCTTCCAGATAAAGCTTCTTATACTCCCCGGATTTCATTTCAAAAATCGCGGCATACAGGTCATTTCCCTCTGTTGCAGTTTCTCCAATGGAACGGTCCAGAACCTTGCTCAGACGGGTATCGTATTTGTCTTTATGAGCTTCATAAACCTTATCCACGTCCCCTTCCGCCGCTTTCAGCTGTTCCAGAAGTTCGTCTGCGTCTGCTTCGTCAGCGGAGCCGTCGTCTTTCGCTCCTTCGGTGGAATCCTCGGCTGCTGCGGTAGTAGCGGCCGCAGTGGACCCGGTTTCATCTGTCGCGTTCTTCAAATAGAGATAATCCGCCTTTACATGCCTGAACTCTGCTTCGTCCACCTCGGTGTCTACGTCCTCTACCAGTTTTTCATAAACACGCACCGCCAAAGCGTTGTTGGTATATACCCGTTCCGCCAGCTCTTTCGTAAAGCCTGCGGCTGTCAGGAACTTCTCTTCCAGCTTTTCATCCTCTGCGATTCTGGTCTGAATCTTTTCTTTATCCGCATCGCTGAGGGAAACGCCCAGTTCTTCCGCCTTAGCGTTTAATACATATTCCTGAACCAGCTCTGTCATCACCGCTGTCCTGAGGTACTGTTCCATGGTGGTGGAATCATCCGCCGCCTGCTTCCAAAACATCTCAATATCATAGCCAAACGAACTGTAGACATTCTCCAGCCCATATTGCTGCCCGCGCAGCATATAATTCGCTTCATCCAGGTAGATCTTCTGATCGCCCACTGTCGCTACCACTGTTGTGGCATATTTCTCGGGATCAATATGTTTCGTGCCGCACCCTGCCAACACGCCTGCCGCCAGGCATCCTGCCACCGCTGCCGCGGCCGTCTTTTTCCATCTGTTTCTCATGATAACCTCCAAATTGTACTGCATACTTGTCCATTATAGTATATTTCTGATGATCCCGCAAGAATTTTATAAGAAAGACACAATTTTTTCACTGTTGCCTTATGCAATTCCGCCATTCCCATCATCCCCCACAAAGCAGGAGAGCAGGCGGCCGATCATTTCTTCATCTACCATGGATACCGGGCCTTCCGCAGAGTATTCGGTTATATTGCAAACCATGGCATATCCGTCTTCCGTCACGAACCATGCCTGCCAGTCCCGATAATACGTATCTTCCATAAATCTGTAGGAAAGAGAAATATATTTAATCTCTTTTCCATCAGCCGCAAATGCCTTCACATCTTCATAAACGATATCGCTGTAGTCTTCGTCTTCCCCATAGTACTCCTGGTCTTCTTTGAAGTAATCAATGATGTCCTGCTCGGAATTATATTCTGACAGCTTCTCGGCCGAATAGGCTGCGGAATAAAACCCGTTGTCTGTATCGGCGCTGAAATAGGCTGTATATTCGCTGGTATAGTCGTTATGTTCCATTCCCTCCGGACACTTCACAGAAAATTTCCTGCTGTCATCGTAATCCTGAATTGTATAAACGCCGTCTGCGGATTCTGCCGGCTCTGTTTCATCTGTATTCCCGGCATTGGGTTTTCCAAAGGAATTTCCTCCGGAGGTATTATTGGATTCCTTCGCCTCATCCAGAGCTTCCTTGGGGATCTGGATGGAATCCACAGTATTGTACTCGTCATAATTAATTGTAAAGGACATTCCGTCCAAAGAAGCTTCCGCACCCTGCACGTCCATCTGGATTCCCATTCCTTCTTTGATTTCCATGGAGATTGACGCGGGCAATTTAGTATCTTTGAATATCTTAAATGTGCAGTCCACCTTCAGCTTCGAATAGTCTATCCCCTTCATCTGCTCCATAGCATCCCCAAGCAGCTTTTCTGCCGCAGCTATGGCGTTGCCGTCAACGGTGCTCTTAATCACATAGACCTCTTTCCCGTTGACCTCTTCCGTCCCTTTCTGCAGCTTAAAATCACCGGCTTCCTCTATATAGGCGGAAAAATCCATAACATCCAGACTGTCCGCCGCGTTTTCATCCATCTCGCTTTCCTGCACAGTCCACTGGTCGGCTGCTTTCACATAAGTGGTCAGCTTTTTGCCGTCTTCACTCAGCGCCATATACAACTCCATATCCGCGCTGATGTTCATCAGACTCATGGTCATTTTTCCCTTCATGTGCATCTGAGCAGGATCATTGACCGCTTCTATGTCCATATCCATTCCCAGATCCAGGCTCACAGAAATCCCGCTCTGCTTGACGCCCATTTTCATGTCCATATCCATGCTGCCTTTTACCGACGAGGCCTTAGAAGCGTTTTCACTGGCTTCTTTCATCAAATCCTCCGCCTTTACGCCGCCGCACCCCGCCAGCAGCCCCACAGCCAGAAAAATCCCCGCGGCCAGTCCCAAACCTCTTCTTCTCTTCGTTCTCTTTTCCATTTTTTCCTCCTGTTCTTTGAAAAACTCTTCAGTTACTTTTTATCCTTCCAGCAGTCCTTTTATGTCAGCCACCAAGTCTTTTATGGATAACAGCATACTTTCCGCGTCAGGATTCTTATGCTGCCGGTCCAGAAATGTGAAATAGGGGTTTTCCGCCGCCGTAAATTTCAGCTGGTTCCGGTATTTTGCCAGCAGCTCCGGTATTTTTTCTCCCTGCACCCTGGCTTTTCCGTACATGATGATCCGGCACTCCTGTTTGTTTCCGGAAATCTCAGTAATACAGGCTTTATGCGCCTCTGCTTTCAGCAATGCGATCTTCAGCAGGTTTTCCACAGCCTTGGGGATATCCCCGAAGCGGTCCGTCAATTCATCCTGCATATCCATATATTCTTCTTCCGTCTCCACCGCTGCAATCCGTTTATACATATCCAGCTTCACATACTCATTCCGGATATAGGAAGAGGGTATATACGCATCCATCGGCAAATCCACCGAAGTGTCAAATTCTTCCGCCTGGACCGTTTCCCCTTTCAGGGCCAGCACTGCCTCGTTCAGCATCTTGCAGTAAAGATCATAACCCACCGCTTCCATATGGCCGTGCTGCTGGGCCCCCAGAATATTTCCGGCCCCGCGGATTTCCAGATCTCTCAGCGCAATTTTGATTCCGCTGCCCAGCTCGGTAAACTCCCTGATTGCTTCCAGCCGCTTCTGAGCTTCTTCTTTCAGCAGCTTGTTCCTCCGGTACATAATAAAGGCATAAGCCGTGCGATTGGACCGGCCCACACGGCCGCGAAGCTGATACAGCTGGGACAGGCCGAATCGGTCCGAATCATGGATGATGATCGTGTTCACATTGGAAATATCCAGTCCCGTTTCAATAATCGTTGTGGACACCAGCACATCAATTTCGCCGTTGATGAAATCCAGCATGATCTGCTCCAGCTGATGTTTCGGCATCTGGCCATGAGCAAACGCCACGTTCGCCTCCGGCACCAGTTTTGCCACCTGGTTGGTGATCTCGTCGATGTTTTTCACCTGGTTATAAACATAATATACCTGTCCCCCTCTGGCCAATTCCCTGTTTATGGCCTCCCGCACCAGCTCAGGCTGGTATTCCATCACGTATGTCTGAATCGGTACCCTCTCGCTGGGCGCTTCCTCCAGCACGCTCATATCCCGCACGCCGATCAGGCTCATGTGCAGGGTCCTGGGAATCGGGGTGGCGGTCAGTGTCAGCGCGTCCACATTTTCCCTCATCTGCTTTATTTTTTCTTTGTGGGTAACGCCGAAACGCTGTTCCTCATCCACAATCAGCAGGCCCAAATCCTTAAAGTGTACATCCTTTGACAGAATCCTGTGGGTCCCGATGAGAATATCCACAAAGCCTTTCTTTAGATCCGCCAGGGCTGCCTTAATCTGCCCCGGCGTCCGGAAACGGGAAAGCAGTTCCACCCTCACCGGGAAATCTTTCATTCTCTGGACAAAGGTGTTATAATGCTGCTGCGCCAGAATGGTGGTAGGCACTAAAAAAGCCACCTGCTTGCCTTCCTGTACGGCTTTAAATGCCGCCCGGATTGCGATTTCTGTCTTTCCGTACCCTACGTCTCCGCAGACCAGACGGTCCATGATTTTGTCACTTTCCATATCATGCTTGGCAGCCTCCACCGCCGCCAGCTGGTCATCCGTCTCTTCATAGGGGAACATTTCTTCAAATTCCTTCTGCCAGACCGTATCCGGCATATAGGCGTAACCTTTTCCGTTCTGACGGGCAGCGTACAGCTTAACCAGCTCTGCCGCAATTTCCTGGACCGCTCCCTTGACTTTAGATTTTGTGCGGCTCCATTCATTGTTCCCCAGCCGGTTCAGCTTTGGCCTTTTTGCCGTGGAATCCGCATACTTCTGAATCAGGTTGAACTGGGTGGCCGGGATATACAGGTTTCCGCCGTCCCCATATTCTATCTTCAGGTAATCCTTTACCACCCGGTCCATTTCAACCTTTTCAATTCCCCGGTAAATACCCAGGCCGTGAGTCTCATGCACCACATAATCCCCGGCCTTCAGGTCTGACAGACTCCCGATGGCCCGTCCCTGATAGGCTGCATGGCGCTTTTTCTTCTTTTTTGCTTTCCCGACAATATCGCTTTCCGTAATCACCGCAAACCGGATCGCAGGATAGGCAAATCCCCGATGAAGGTTACCGTAGGTCACCAGTATTTCTCCGGGAGTGACCGCCTTATCCGGTTCCTCCGCATAGAAGGCCCTTAACTCATAATCCCGAAGATTCTGGGCCATACGTTCCGCTCTCAGCCTGGAGGCGCAGAGCAGCACCACCCGGTACTGTTCTTTTCTCCACTGTTTCAGGTCCTGGATCAAAAGATCAAAGTTGTCCCTGTAGGAATTCATGTTCTGAACCTGGATGCTGTATCTCCGGTCAGTTTTAATAAAAGGGATTTTCTGGTCCAGGCCGGTGAGCATCACGGTAGTCGGCCGATCCAGCCGGGCCAGCACTGCTTTTGTGCTCTCCAGGATCTCCGTCTGCCCAGCCAGCAGATAGCCTTTTTCCAGCCTGTGGCTCATGCTCTCGCGGAATTCCGTCTCCACCGCGTCTCCCCGTTCCTTTAGGCGGAGCGGTTCATCCAAGCAGATCATGGTTTCCTCCGGCGGAAAGTAATCCAGGAAAGTGACAGTCTTATCAAAGAAATATCGGAGATATCCTTCCAAGCCTGACGGCAGTCCCCCGTTTTCCAGTTCTTCCAGAGTCTCCTCCGTAATCATGCGCAGCCTGTGCGCTTCTTCCGTCCGCATGGCGCTTTTCAGCGTTTTGCAGGTCTTCTCCATCTCTTCCTTGATCCGCTGCATGCCGTTTTCCAGCATCTCCGGTTCAATCACCATTTCTGTCGCGGGGTAAATCCGGACCTCAGCCAGCCGTTCGGTAGAACGCTGGCTCTCCGCATCAAAGCAGCGTACAGAATCCACCTCATCTCCCCAGAATTCCACCCGGCAGGGAGTTTCCTGGGTCAGCCCATAAATATCCAAGATACCGCCCCGGACGCAGAACTGTCCCGGTTCTTCCACCTGAACCACCCGCCGGTAACCCATCCTTACCAACTGCTCCGACAGTACAGAAAGCTCTGCTTCCTCCCCTTCCGCAATGGTCATTACATGATCTGAAACAACAGAAAGCGGAGGCAGCTCGTTCATCAGGCTGTCCATCGTAGTTATCACCACGCCGCCCCGATCTTCCAGCATTTGCCGCAGCACCTGCATCCTCTCCCGTTCCAGCTGATTATTCTGCAAGTCCGCGCTGTAAAAGATCAGGTCCTTTACAGGGTAAAGAATGGCCCGGTCAGCAAACTGCCTGTAGTCCTCGAAAATCTCTCTGGCCCGGATATCGCTGTAGGTCACCAGCAGCTGAAATTTCCATCCTCTTCCCAGTTCATTTACAAAATGCACTTTCTGGGAGTCCATGCACCCGCAGGCCTGTACCGGCCCTTTTCTCTTCAGCAGCGCCTCCTTCAGGTCCGTATAATCCTTTAATTCATCCAAAGGACTGAAAAACTGATTCGCCATCTCTGCCCTACGCTTTCTTTTTGGCATTAAAGCGGTTCATCGCCGCGTCCGCTCCATCCTCCAGCAATACTGAAACAGCCTCTGCCGCAGTTTCCTGCGCCTCACGGGCCAGGGTCCTGTCCTCTCCGTCCATTCTTCCCAGCACATAATCCGCTAAATCCATTCTGGGAGGCTTCTCTCCCACGCCAACCTTAATTCGCAGGAATACATCCGTTCCAAGATGCTGCAGAATGCTCTTGATCCCATTATGCCCGCCGGCGCTGCCTTTTGTTCTGATCCTCAGCTGCCCCGGTTCCAGGCTGATATCGTCATAAATTACAATAAGATCTTCCGGCCCCGATTTATAATAGTCCATAATCTCCCGCAGGCTTTCACCTGACAGGTTCATATAAGTCTGGGGCTTGGCCAGTATTACTTTTTCTCCCCCAATCACACCTTTTCCAATCAGAGCTTTATGTTTCCTGGCGTCCACACTGATTCCGCTCTTTTCTGATAAAATATCTATTACTTCAAATCCCATATTATGCCGCGTTCCGGCGTACGCGGCGCCGGGATTTCCAAGTCCTGCCACGATCTTCATCTCCGTATCCTCTCTGCTCCTTCTTCAGAACGCAGTCTTTCCCGGGAACGTTCTGTCCCCGGGTATCTGCTTTCTAAAAATAGTTTACTATAAGATGGTTGAAGTTACAAGGGGATATTGATCCAAATACCGAAAAGCGTCCCTCCGGCCTTACAGCCTTTAGGACGCTCTCATTATTTCTCAGTCATTGCTGACTTTTCAGGAATTCTGTTTTCTCTTTCTAAAGACTACCAAACATCCACCCATTGCTCCACAGGCCACAATCAGCAGCACCACCGGGAAAGCAACTCCTGTATCATCTCCGGTAGGAGGCGTAACAGCTTCCGTAGAGTTTTCTGTAGGATCCGTCACATCCGGTTCCGTAGGCTTGGTGGGATCTGTAGGTTTGGTGGGATCCGTAGGTTTCGTTGGATCTGTCGGCTTGGTGGGATCCGTAGGCTTGGTGGGATCCGTAGGTTTCGTTGGATCTGTCGGCTTGGTGGGATCCGTAGGCTTGGTCGGATCATCCGCTTCTTTCACTGTAAATTCTGTCTCTGCAGTTCCATCCGCAGATACGATACCCAATTTATGTTTACCCAGAGACAGCGTTTCCAGATAAGCAGCCGTCAGTTCTACCGCAGAGCCGTCCTTGCCGGTCACATAATTTGCCTGATCAATCTTCACACCGTCAACTGTCACATACTCAAAATTCTCTGCGCTGGTGCGGAACAGCAGATTTACTCCGGAGCCCTTAGTCCATGTGCTGTTCATTCCTTCCACGATCTCGGGGGCTTCCACTTTATCACCCGGCAATACATGAACACGGAAATAACTTGTCACTCTGTTATCTGTAGTCACGTTTACTTTAACATATGCATAGCCTTCAGATATTGCAGTAAGCGTGCCGTCTTCGGATACTGTCGCAACTTCAGGGTCAAAGCTGGTCCAGGTCAGCGCAGTATCCTGCTCCAGAGTGGGTTCAGGAGAGAGAGCAGCCTCCAACACTTTTGTCTCGCCTGCCTTCAGCTCCACATCATGCTCTTCCACTGTTAATGTGTCCGGTTTAACAGGCTCACATACCACAGCAAAATTAACAGAATATTTTCCATCCTTAGAAGTCGCTGTAATATAGCTGACTCCAGGTTCGGAAGGCGTATAGTTTGCAACAGTGGCCGAGATATTTCCTACTGTTTCTTCCTGCAGTATCAGTTTTCCATTGCCGTCTGTTACTTTCCAGTCAAAAGGACCATAAACTCCGTCAGGCCTCTCATAAACAGTATCGCTCAGGACCATTGGCTCAGATGCGTAAGTTCCCGTGCTGCTTTCAGCTGCGCCTGTTTCTGCAGCTTTCCCTGATTCTGATTCTGTTTCTGTCTCATTGGCAGATGTGCCGGCGGGAGTTTCCACAGCCTTAACCCCTTCCGCAACAATACGAATTTTGTTATCCGCTCCGGAAGGACAGTAGTTTATGACAAGACTGCCTGTGGCGGGATCATAGCTGTAAACATGATACCAGGAATAATTCACCATCTCTACTTCATACCCGTCAGGATAAACGGTATAGAGCTTTACAGTTTCCGGCAATGTATATCCCGGTTCGGCAATCAGTTTGCCTTCATAACTGCCTCCGACATAGAAGAAGTCCGGGCCTTCCAGTCTCACGTTCTTCAACGAATCTGTAAGCACCTCATTTATTTGATGCTTGGAATTCTGCCGGTATTTTGCGAGCAGTCTGGCCGACTCGCCCAAATTCACATAGACTGCCTGATCCTGATAGTCTAACCCGGAAATCAGTCCATCCTCGTCCCTTGAACTGTAAAGAGCATCCCAATCAATATCCATGGACCTCTCCACACCGTCCAGCGTAACCTTCAACACGCCATGCCCGCCGGGCACTTCTATCATTTCAGATGTTTCAAGCGTCAGATACACAAAACCTGATAATCCATCCCCTGTATTCTGACCTACTGTAATCAGACCCGCGCCGTATTCCTCGGCAAACTCATCATCTTCATACGTCGCCCATCTGACAGTCTCAATTTTCGCATTCGCAGGCTGCAGATTCTGAACTTTAACAACCAGCTGGCCATTTGACTTC
This sequence comes from Cuneatibacter caecimuris, assembly GCF_004216775.1. GTDB lineage: Bacteria > Bacillota > Clostridia > Lachnospirales > Lachnospiraceae > Cuneatibacter > Cuneatibacter caecimuris. The sequence goes on along the minus strand of NZ_SGXF01000004.1, from coordinate 278,621 downwards.
AAACCGCTGAATTTGTCCATAGACAAGTCGAAGCTTTCCACCCGTCCGGGAGTTTCTTCCACTGCAACCACACAAACTGCGGAGGCTGATCCATTAGAAACCGTGATCAGTGTCTGGCCAGGCTTCTTTGCCACTACTTTACCAAATTCATCAACAGTAGCTACCTCCGGATCGCTGGAAGTTCTCGTCAGCGTATGGTTCTCCATACCGGTATTGTCATTAACGCTCAGTTCAAATACATCGCCGGGGTGCAGCAGCGCCGACGTCTGGGAAAGAACGATTCCCTCTGTGGCATCCACCTTTACAGCATAGCTCCGGTCATTTGCGCCATAATCCCCGCAGGAGATTACAACATTTCCCGTCCAGTCAAAGTTGTAAATATTATTCTCTCCGGGATAGCTTTCTATTTTATGAACATACTCTGTTACATCCGCCTCAAAATCTACAGTCTTTGTTCCGCCGTCATAGACAACATTGCTGTAAAAAGCATTGCTGTAGTCCACTCCGGATTCGCTGTAACTCGGATCGCCGTAACCTTCTGCATATGAGCGGAGTACTATAGGCGCAATTTGAACAGACGCGATTGAACCGTCGGCATCCTCTACAGTTCCCTTTATATAAATACGCCCATCCTTCTCATACAGGCTGACCGCATTGTTTTTCAGTTTCGGCGCCACAGTATCCACTACAATCGGGAATTCGATTACATCACCCGTCATATCCATAGCATGCCCATTGAAAGTAGGCGTATATTTTCCTGAAAGCACTGATTCAAAATCAGTAACCTCACGGCCCGCTTCCTCATCAAAAACGTTCTGCCCGTAATCACCGTCCCCATATGCAGTAACGGAATATATACACTTGGTCCCGCTGGGCAGCACATTTCCTTCCATATCTGTTCCGTCCCAGGGAGGAACGGTGCCGTACAGGCTGAAGGGGAATACAAAACCATAGTTTGCATTATAAACTGTACGGAATGCATAACCCGCGCCATCTTTCATGTAGATCTCGCCGGTTTCCGCATCCTTTACCTCTACCACCAGCAGACGGGCATCTCTCAGCTGATACAGAATATAATCATCAACATAATCCAGATAACCGTCTCCATTGGGTGAAATGGTTATGTTATCCTTATTGTAAGACATAACCGTCTCAGTACTGAACATGTTCTGTCCCAGATCGATATAGCCCACCACTTCATTTCCATTGCGCAGTGTACTGCCGATCAGGCTGACTCCCCAGGAGGTCTCGTTATTCTGTACGTTTTCTCCGTCTTCAGGCTCATCAAACCATACGGCGCTGTCAAAAATAGGCGCTTTTGTCCAGTCTCCATAGAAAGAGAGCAGAGGCAGGCCCAGCTGTGCATTTCCGCTGCCCGTGTTATCCTTAAGGATTACAAATCCTTCAACGAAAGTTCCGTTTTCAAAAAGGCTGTTCAGCTCCGCTTTCTCCGTATCAGTCAGGGCAACTGTTGTCCTGAAGTCAGAAGTGCTGTTGGGCGCAGCGGTTACCGTCCCTACAGGAATAGTGCGGATCACTTTATCAGAATGCAGAATCGCAGCCCTGTCTTCACCCTTTAGATTCTGTGTCGTTCCGGTCAAAGGGCGCATTAATACAACTTCAGCATCATAAGATACCTGCTGGCCGGAAATATTATTCAGCGTAAACGCCACATCATATTTCCCGCTCTTTGCCGGATCATCTCCCAGCTCCAGCTTACCCACTGTCTGTCCGTCCACTGTAATATAGGCAGGCGTCTCCACTGTCGCAGCGGCATTTACCAGACCTGCTCCCTGTGACCTGGGGGAATAGTATACGCCGTTCTTATCTTTCTGAGGCAGCGCTGTGCTCACCAGTATCTGGCTGATCACGTCATTCAGCTCAGACGAAGGCAGAGAAGCAAATGCCGCCTCTTTCAGCACGCGCTGGCGCAGCAGCGCGCCGATTCCTGTCATATGGGGCGCAGCCATGGAGGTTCCGCTCATCATTTTATAGCTGCCCACATAGCCTTCATTTTCTGTATTAATTCTATCCAATACAGTGGACCAGATATTTCCGCCGGGCGCTGTGATTTCCGGCTTCAGCTCCAGGCCGGGACCCGCTCCCCATGTGCTGAATTCAGACATCTCTCCTGCGGTAGGATTTTCTATAAACATATCCTCTTTCGCAACCTGAATCGCCACTTGCTGGCCTGACTGCAGGGCTTTTGCCATTTCAGCACCGGATTTGCCGGAAATAAACGCAGAATCAAGACTGGTATTTTCCACTCCCATATTGATTAATTCTGTGCCTTCCGGGTCCTCATCGTATACAATAACAGCCAATACTCCATAACGCTCTCCCCGGGAATTCAGGCCGGAGTATCTCATTGCGTTATTAATTTTATCAACAAAGGAAATCTCACCCCCGCGCTTAACCAGCGCAATAGCGTCCTTACCTCCATTATATCCATTATTAAAACCAGCGGCAGCGTAATCCTCCGGCGTGCCGTATCCGTCCACCAGACAAACCGGATACTCTTTATCAGAGAAGTCAGCCTTCATTGCCACAGACCAAGGATCCTGGAAAGCTACTTTTATTTCTGCGCCGCTGCCATCCTTCCATGTAAAATAGGAATAACCCGCCACCTGATTATCAATAGAAGCGACGCTCAGGTTTGTATCATAGATGGCCGGAGAAGACATCATAGTAGTGTCCGGATTTTTAGCCAGGCTTTCTCCGCCATAATTGTTGCTCTGGGAGGAATACGCGGAATTGCCGGCGGAAGTCATCATCACGATGCCTGCTTTCTCCACACGGGCATACAAATCATGCTGCGCTGTATCGTCCTCTGCAAATCCATTGTCAGAACCAAGGCTCAGGTTAATCACATCAGCCCCCAGCCTGACCGAGTCTTCCAGCGCATTGATAATACTGGCTTCCTGCGCTCCGCCACCTGCGTCAGGAAAAATCTTCATCGCCAGAATCTGGGCGTCCGGCGCAACACCAGAAAATTTTACAACGCCTTCCTCTGTAGCTGCATATCCTGCAACAGTCCCGGCCACATGTGTTCCATGGTCGCTGTCTCCTGGAAGGACATGCAGATCAACATCCGCATAGTCGCAGGCATACGGCACTTTGCGGTTCTTATACAAGGCATTATTAGAGTAAACAATTTTACCTCCATCTGCCTTGGTAGTGGAAACCAGCTGATTGTCTTCCAGGAAAGCCTCCAGACTTTCGTCAGTATACCGAAGCTCCCAGCCGGAATTTGCATCAGCAGGATCCCCGCTCTTAAAGGAATTATCATCAAAAGCCTCGTGCACACGCACTACTTCACTGCCGTCATAGGACATCTTAATATCCAGGCCGCTGTCCAAAACAGCTACCAGCATACCCTTGCCTGTATAGCCTTCTTTCCAGACCTTTTCAATCCCAACCATATCGTAGCTGTAAGTATGTATGGGCTTTCCTTCTGTTACAGCAGCTTTTTCAATCGGTTCAGGGTTGTCATATACATGGCCTATATAAGCTCTTTTTACACCGTCGAGCCGTCTGACCTCTTCAAGTTTCCCATAAGGAATCTCTGCCGCAAATCCATTTAATACAACCGACCACTGAGCAGTCACGTTTAAGCCGGCCGCTGATCTTGTTCTAGGATTTGCCGTCAGTGCTGACATCTGAGAAATCACAGCCTGCTGATTGCTGACAATCTCCCGGGAAAATTGCTGGGCCTCCGGGGTTCCCAAAAACTTTGAAACTGCCTCGCCTGCTGATGTATCGGAATCTAATGCGGCATAAGCGCTGATCCCGTAATAGTCCATAACAGGTGCTTCTTCCAGCTCCACAATTACTGTTACAATCTCATCTTCCTCATACTGCGGAGCCTGAGGGCGGCCTTCGGACGTAAAGTCCTTCTGATCCAGGCGCGACGTTCCCTCCATTTCTTCGGCCGCAACCACTCTCTCCCGGCTCTCTTCCTCCTGATTTACATCCGCGTATGAAACCGTCGGTATCAGGCCGATCACAAGAGCAGCCGCAAGGAAGATTGAGAAATAGCGCTTCATGTTCTTCATAATTCTTTCTCCTCTCCTTTTTAGAAGTAATCCATAATCCCTCAGTGTAACATGTTCATCTAACATTAGTACCATGTACACTTATACTTTTTACTATATCCATTTCTGCTTTTTTTGTCAAGATATTTTATCACATTAAATCACTAATTTCCTCAAAATCCTGGGTTTTTAAGGAATCTGATATTCCGCCGCGCTTGTACTGTGTTTGACAAGCAATAAAAAGTGTGGCATACTCAATATACTTTTGATATTTACTATCATTACTACAAAGGAGCATTTACTGTGATAAATTATAATGATGAGCCCAACCTGCTGCTGGAAGCCCTGGCCTATCTTGGACGCCGCGCCTCCGGCAGCACCTGGAACCATATGGAAGAGCGTATCCGCTACCGCCATATAAAAATGAATTCTGCTTTTCAGGAGCAGTTTTCCAGGCTCAAAACTTTCACAAAAAAAGTGGATAAGCAACTGGCTCTGGATGAAAAAGACTTTTCCCCTTTATTCAGTAATCTGGACGGACTGCCCGCTAATACAGTCGGGTCTGCCTCTATCGCATTTACTCTGTTTTACACCGCTCTGGAACATTTTGACGGAGACTTTGAGGCGATTGTTGAATCCCTTAAGGCAAATCCGCCTGATGAAATCGCCCGCGGAATTGCTTTGGTACTGGATTTCACAGATGATTCCTCCGGTCAGGAGCCGCTGACAGCTTCGAAATTTATGCAGCTCGTCCTGGCCCAGTCCCTTCCTGACAGCACAAAAGTCTCAATTCTGGACACTTATAACCAATATACTTCTTTAATAGATGAAGCTGCTTTTTTTCTGAAACCCGTCATCCGGATTTTGAGCCAGGAATATGAAAGCTTGAAACGCCTTGTCAGCTTTTTCACAAAGGATTTATCCTCTCTGGGTTATCCGGAATTTCTTGCGCAGATGTCCCATCTGAAGTTCGATGCTGATGCCTCCTACCTTCTGCGTCCTTTTGTATTTGGTATGGATACGAATATTGGTTCAGACATTGTTCCTCAAACGCTGTGCCTGTACTGCGGTATTTTGCGGCGGGATCTTTCACACATGCTCAGTGAAAGCCTCCCTTCTGCAGAAGACGTCTATAATGTATATCATGTCCTGGGAGACAAGACTCGTTTTGATATCCTCTGCTACCTGCGGGGGCGCAAAGCATACGGTCAGGAATTGTCCAATTATTTCAATCTTTCCCGCAACACCATTCACCACCACATGAATAAACTGGTAAACAGCAATATGGTGCAATGCACGATGGAAGGCAACAGAGTATATTATTTCCTGAACCAGGATGCCCTTCATTCCATGGTTCACAGACAGTATGAATTATTCTGTGATGAACAGGATTAACCCTCCTGTTCTGATTCGTGTACAAAAAGAAGGGCCCCGCCGTATAGGAGGGCCCTTCCTGTTTTCAATTCATCTTGTTATCTTTACCCCGGCACCACCGGTGTGGGGCGCTTCTTATCAAAGACTTCCCTTGCGTCGAACAAATCGGAAAGACGGTCTTTATAATTGGGATAAGCAGAATCACCATTCAGCGCGCACACTGCCTCCCAAAGCCGGTAGCCGTCCAGGTTCCTGCGGCCCTGCTTAAAGACATTTCCGCTGATCTGTACCCAGCTGGGCGAAGCGTCCACTGTACAGAAATACCGGAAGCCTGCCTGTTTCAGGTAATTGATTTTTTGATTATCTTCCGGATATTCCTTCCAGCTTCCGGTGGGATCGGCCCCCTTGGGGTACAGGATCACATCTGTATCCCCTACAATAGGCTGCACCTCCGCTTCCCAGAGATCCGTATCAGCCTGAAACGATTCCAGGGACATTTCAAACATATCCAAATGGTTAAAGCTGTGGCTGGCAAAAGTCCATCCCAGCTCTTTCAGACGGTCCGCCACCTGTTTTGCCTTCACTTTATCCTCTTCAATATTGGGGTTAAGCTGCCATTTCGTCTTGTCCGCCGCCCGGTTCGGACCGTTTTCAGAATCCGAGGTTCGGTAGCCCAAAACACCGTTATATCCTGTCAGCGCAATAATTCCTCTGGCGCCCCGGTAGGAAAAGTCCGGGTGCTCTTTCAGAAAATCTTCCGTCATGGGAATCATATCATAGGAACCATAGGACACATTTCCTGCAGCGTCCTTATATTCATTCACCACATTGTTGTTTTCATCCAATACCAGCTTTGCGGCGAATCCGTCCCCCTCCATGTACTCATAATAGCTCACATCATCCTGGGACAGCACAAACGCCTTTTTCCCCGGCGGCAGGTAGATCTCTCCCTGAACCATCTTCTCATTTCCGTTTTCGTCTGTTTCAATATGGGCCAGGTCATGGATATCCACCATCACATATCCCGCGTCATACATTTTCTGCATGATCGCCGCGTATTCCTCCATGGTGGTCATCACATAATTGTAATTTGCCGCTTCCTGGGCTCCGCTGTGCTGAGGGTCCAGCGCCAGAGAAGTATCTACAATAAGCGTGTGATAAAAAACATGGGTCACCTTTGTTACGTCCACTTTCGTATAAGTAGCTTTCGCCTCCTGATATTTTTTCACTGCGTCCGTCATTTCAGGCACAGCCTCATATCCGGCAAAGGATTTGATTTTTTCTACAGCTGCGTCGGGATCGTACTGGGCAAAAAGCAATTCTGCTTCCGCCAGAATCTCCTCCGCCTCATTTGCTGCGGTAGTGGTACCGGCAGTCTCTTCTGTTGAATTCTCCGCCCCCTGTTCTGTCGTTCCGGCAGGCGCTGCGGCAGGCTGCTTTTTACCGTCCAGCAGCAGCTTCACGCAGACGCCGATCAGCGCCAGGCATACGACAAAAAGGGAAATAACGATAATGCGGTTGCGGATCACCTTTCTTCTGCGGCTCCTGTAACCACCTCTGTATGTCATTGCCTTCCTCCTCTGTATCCTATTTCAGTCATTGGTCAGCCGTGCGTAATCGGGGTAGGGCGCACAGCGTCAAACACTTCTCTTGCATCGAACAGATCCGACAGGCGGTCTGTATAATTCGTATCTCCATTCAGCGCCGCAACAGCCTCCCACAGCCGGTAGCCATCCAGATTTCTGCGGCCCTGCTTGAAGACATTGCCGGAAATCTGCACCCAATACTGGTTGGAGTCAACTGTGCAGAAGTAACGGAATCCTGCCTGCTTCAAATAATTGATTCTGGCGTTCGACTCATCATAAGGCCTCCAGGTCCCCGTTGGGTCTTCCCCAAAGGGATACAGGATCACATCGGTTTCCCCGATCAGAGGCTCTACCTCTTTCTCCCAAAGATCTGTATCCGCGGTGAAGCTGGCGTCGCTGCAGCCGTGCATGTGAAGATGGTTGAAGCTGTGGCTGGCAAAAGTCCATCCCAGCTCTTTCAGACGGTCCGCCACCTGCTTGGCCGTCACCTTATCCGCTTCTATATTGGGATTCAAAGTCCATTTGGTCTTTTCCGGCGCGCGGTTCGGGCCGTTCTCGGAATCCGAGGTACGGTAACCCAGAATACCGTTATAGCCGGTCAGCGCGATAATCCCCCTGGCCCCCCGGTAGGAGAAATCAGGATGCTCCTTTACAAAATCCTCTGTCATAGGGATCATGTCATAGGAACCGTATACCACCGTACCGTCGGCTTTCTTATACTCATTTACCACATTATTGTTTTCATCTATAACTAGCTTAGAGGCGAAACCGTCTCCGTCCATATATTCATAATAGCTCACATCATCCTGAGACAGCACAAATGCTTTCTTTCCGGGCGGCAGATAAATTTCTCCGGCCACCATTTTTTCATTCCCGTTGGCGTCTGTTTCAATATGGCCCAGTTCATGAATATCCACCATCACATAACCTGCATCATACATTTTCTGCATGATTTTCGCATATTCCTCCATGGTGGTCATTGCGTCATTATAATCCTTCCAGTTGTCCGGATTCTTCTCGGGGCTTAACGCAATGGATGAATCTGCGATCAGAGTATGATAAAAAACATGGGTCACCTTGGTCACATCCACCTTCACATAGGTGGACTTGGCCTCAGTATATGTATTGATCGCCGCAACCATCTCAGGAACAGACGCATAGCCGGCATAAGATTTGATCTTCTCCACTGCGGCGTCCGGATCATACTGCGCGAAAAGCAGCTCCGCCTCTTTCATGATCTGCTTCTCTTCAGCCGCCGCCTCTGTCGTCTCTGTCGCGGCGCTCTCCGTCTGGGATTCCACAACCTGTCCGGTATTTTGTACCGGCCCGCTGGCAGGCGTCCCCCTTCCATCCAGAATCAGTTTGATACAAACTCCGATCAGCGCAACGCTGACCACAAGCAGGGAAATCACAATGATACGGTTGCGTATCACCCGCCTTCTGCGGCGTTTGTAACGGCTTTGATACACCATCTTGCACCCTCCATTTCTCGACAAAACCTTGCATATAGCTCTTTCATTTTACACTATATGTCCGAGAAAGGCAACTTATATCTTGAAATGAAAATAAAGAAGTCCGCCCGTGAAATTCTCCGCCTGCGGCGTGCCTCCTTCAGCACCATAACCCTTACACAGCAAAAAGCCGCGGCAAAGCCTTTCATGCTCTGCCGCAGCCCTCTTTTTACACCGACCGCACCTTATACAAACAGCCAGCCTTCCGTCTCAATTTCCTGCGCTACTTCCTGATATTTGGTCAGCACTGTCTCCTGAATCATCTCCCGGGTTTCCGATTTGATCGGATGGGCAATATCATGAAATTCCCCATCCAGGGCCCGTCGGCTGGGCATCGCGATAAAAAGCCCTTTATCGCCCTCCAGCACCTTGATGTCGTGCACCACAAATTCATTGTCCAGCGTGATGGATACCAGCGCCCGCATCTTGCCTTCTCTGGAAATTTTCCTGACCCTTACGTCCGTTATTTCCATCAGGTCCCCCTCCCTTACATTATCTACAGAACGTAGCGGTCGTTCTTCTCAATCACTATTTTAATATTCCCCGGTTCGCCAACATGATTGGTGTTCGCGCGGATCGTGTCCCTGCTTTCCACAATACAGTTTTCTATGTATGTATTGTCTCCGATATAGATGTCATTGAGGATAATCGAATTTTTAACCACACAGTTATTTCCGATATATGCCTTCTTGAACAGGACTGAATTTTCCACCTGGCCGTTGATGATGCATCCGCTGGAAACCAGGCTGTTGCGCACCAGCGCCCCGGGATTGTACTTAGCCGGAGGATTGTCGTCAACCTTAGAGTAAACGTCCGGATACTGTTTAAAGAAATAGTCCCTTACCTCAGGTTTCAGGAAATCCATGTTCGTCTTAAAGTAAGCGTCCACAGTGGAAATGTTGCTCCAATAGCCCTCCATCCTGTACGCATAAATCCTCTTCAAATTCTTATACCGGATGAGGATGTCATTGACAAAATCATATCTGTCTTCCTGGGCGCAGCGCTCCACCAATTCAATGAGCTGCCTGCGGCGGATAATGTAAATCCCTGTCGATGCCAGGGACGAGGTCGCAACCATAGGTTTTTCTTCAAACTCAATAATGCGTCCGTCGTCATTGGTCTTGATCAGGCCGAACCGCTCCAGGTTTTCACTCTGGGCCATTTCTTTGCAGACCACAGTGATATCCGCTTTCTTTTCAATATGGTATTCCAGAACCTTGTTATAATCCAGTTTATAAACGCCGTCGCCTGCCGCGATCACCACATAAGGCTCATGGCTGCTTTTCAGGAAATTCAGGTTCTGGTACAGCGCATCCGCGGTTCCCATATACCAGTTGCTGTTTTCCGCAGTAATGGTAGGGGTGAACACAAACAGCCCTCCCTGTTTACGGCCGAAATCCCACCACTTGGAGGAACTCAGATGCTCGTTCAGGGAACGGGAATTATACTGTGTAAAAACCGCAACTTTCTGAATGTGTGAATTGGACATATTGCTCAGCGCGAAATCTATGCTTCTGTAACTGCCGGCCACGGGCATTGCGGCAATGGCTCTCTTGTGAGACAGCTCGCGCATCCGTTTATTGTTCCCGCCCGCTAAAATTATTCCGATTGCTCTCATCTTGTCCCACCTGCCTTAATGATGTATTCACCGCTGGCCAGATGCCCTTCCGGATAATCCTCCGCTTCTGTCAGGCCAGCAATCGCCGTATTTTTGCCAATTATTACGCCGCCCGGAATCGACGAATTCTCACCGATGGTCACCAGGTCAAACGAATATACCTTGGGGTTCAGTTTACTGGGGGCGTATTCTCCAACGCCGATCTGTGAGCCAGTTCCTACCTTCACATTCTCCGCAATAATCGCTTTATTCACGCGGGTTCCTTCTCCAATCACACATCCCTGCATGATAATGGAATCACGGATCTCTGCGCCCTTCTCAATCACGACCCCGGAACCGATCACAGAATTGTACACATTGCCGTATACCTCCGTGCCTTCGCCAATGATACACCGTTCCACATGGGAATCGGCGGAAATATACTGCGGCGGAAGAATATCGCTCTTCGTATAAATACGCCAGAATTCTTCATATAAATTAAACACAGGAATGATATCAATCAGCTCCATATTCGCTTCCCAATAGGAGGCCAGCGTTCCCACATCCTTCCAGTATCCGTTGTATTCGTATGCAAATACCCGGTCTCCTCTGCCATGACAATATGGGATGATATGCTTACCGAAATCACAGCCCGGCTCGTCCTTCATCCGGATCAGGGCTTCTCTCAGCACGGGCCAGGAAAATATGTAGATCCCCATGGAAGCCAGATTGCTCCTGGGTTTTTCCGGCTTCTCCTCAAATTCTGTAATCCTGTTCTTTTCATCTGTAATCACCACGCCAAAACGGCTTGCCTCTTCTATCGGGACAGGCATTGCGGCAATCGTGATATCCGCGTTATTGGACTTGTGGAAATCCAGCATCACCTCATAATCCATTTTATAAATGTGATCGCCGGACAAAATCAGCACATAGTCCGGATTGTAGTTATCAATATATTCAATATTCTGGTAAATCGCATTGGCAGTACCTGTATACCATTCGCTGTTCCCGCTCTTCTCATATGGAGGAAGCACCGTCACGCCTCCGATGTTGCGGTCCAGGTCCCACGGGATACCGATCCCGATATGGGTATTCAGACGGAGCGGCTGATACTGGGTCAATACGCCCACCGTATCCACCCCCGAATTAATACAATTGCTCAATGGAAAATCAATAATACGGTACTTACCTCCAAAAGCAACCGCCGGCTTCGCCACATGGGAAGTTAATACCCCCAGACGGCTGCCCTGTCCTCCTGCCAACAACATGGCAATCATTTCTTTCTTAATCACATTATCACCCCTCGCTGTGTTTTTCAGTAAAATATTATGTCTTATTTCACGTAAATTCATTATAGCATATCATTTTGAAAAAGTGAATATTTTAAACAAAAAAAATTCGTAGAAAAGGCTATTTTTGTCATTCTTTCCAATTTTCATTGTCTGATTCATGGTCTCTCCCTTCCTTTCTGTCATTTTTACAGCAAAATGAACAATTTTTCTCTCCTCTTCCCGAAGCTTCCTCCTCTCTGAAATCCTTATTTATCTCCCGCGCCCTCTCTGAACAATTTTTTCTTTCCTTTTAAACTGAATAATGCTATACTATAGGAAATAAATTAATCACAGAGGTAATCCTATGTACGAGATAAACTTTCATCAGCCGATTCACATCCATTTTATCGGAATCGGCGGGATCAGCATGAGCGGATTGGCAGAGATACTCCTGAAAGAGGGGTTCCGCATCTCCGGTTCCGACTCCCATGAGTCTCCACTGACACGGCATCTGGCTTCATTAGGCACTACTGTATTCTATGGCCACAGAAGGACAAATATTACTGCTTGTCCTCCCCAGGCTGTAGTTTATACCGCGGCCGTCAAACAGGATAATCCCGAACTGGCCGCCGCAGAAGAGGCCGGCATTCCGGTGCTGACCCGCGCCGAGCTGCTGGGCCAGCTGATGCGCAATTACCAGACTGCCATAGGAATAGCCGGGACTCACGGTAAAACCACAACTACTTCTATGGTTACTCAGATCCTGCTGGCAGACCACGCCGATCCCACAATCTCTGTAGGAGGAATTTTGCCGTCTATCGGAGGAAATATACGTGTAGGCGCCAGCGAACTGTTTGTGACAGAAGCCTGCGAGTATACCAACAGTTTTCTGTCTTTCCATCCGTCTATGGAAGTTATCTTAAATATAGAAGCTGATCATCTGGATTTTTTTAAAGATATTGACGATATCAGGGCTTCATTTCGCCGTTACGCCCAGCTTCTTCCTCCCGGCGGCCTTTTGGTAATCAGCAGCGCGATCCGTGATTTGAAGGAAATCACCCAGGGGCTCGCCTGCCCAATTGTCACATTTGGAGTGGACGGAGGGGATTATACCGCAGGCAATATCACCTATGACCATCTGGGCTGCGCCGGGTTTGATGTGATCTGCCGGGAAAGCGGCGAAGCGCAGAATCTGGGCCGTGTTCAGCTGTCCGTACCCGGGATGCACAACATCGGGAATTCTCTGGCAGCCATTGCTCTCTGCGCCCATCTGGATATTCCCTTTGAAACCATCGCTAAAGGTCTGAAGGAATTTACCGGGACAGAACGCAGGTTTGAAAAGAAAGGCGAGATCGGGGGGATCACCATTGTAGATGACTACGCCCACCATCCTCAGGAAATTACCGCTACCATTAAGGCGGCAGGCCATTACCCCCATCAAAGACTGTGGGTGGTATTCCAGCCCCATACCTACTCCAGAACAAAACTCCTGCTGGACGATTTCGCCGAAGCCCTTTCTCTGGCGGATGAAGTAGTTCTGGCAGACATCTATCCCGCCCGCGAGACCGACACTCTGGGAATTTCCTCCAGATGTCTGCAGGAAAAACTGATGGCTATGGGAACGCCCGTTCACTATTTTCCTTCTTTCGATGAGATTGAAAAATTTTTATTGGAAAACTGTATGCACGGCGATTTGTTGATAACTATGGGCGCCGGAGACATTGTAAAAGTGGGAGAATCTCTACTTGGGAAATAAGTTATCCACATTATCCACATATTTATCAACAAAGTCTTGCTGATAAATATGTGGATTTCTTTTTTTCATCAGTTCACATAATTTTCTATCCCATTCCTCCCCTTTTTCCCCAAAACCTGCTGTTTTTTTCGATATCAGTAAGTTAACGGCAACCATATATCTGTTTTTTTCCACATTATCCACATTATCCACAATTCATTTGTGTAAAACCGACCATTTTTTCGCCCCCTTGAAATTGCAAAAATATGTGTTATGATATTAATACAGTAAACCATATGGGGGAATTTTTATGCCATATATCGCTCTACATAACCAAACAGACTGCGGGCTGGTCAGCATTCCGGCCCGTTTCATTGATTATTACATGGCCCCGGCTGCCGGAGAATATGTGAAGGTATATCTTTGCCTGCTCCGCTGTCTCACCGGGGGAACCTCCTGTTCTGTGGCCGGTTTGGCCGAGCAGCTCCGTCACACAGAAGGGGATGTCTTGCGCGCCCTGCACTATTGGGAAGAGCAGGGCCTGGTCCGCCTGCAGTTCGACAGCCGCCGGGAACTGACAGATGTATCCCTGCTTCCGGTGCCTTCAAAAGGCGGCGAAATACCGCTTCCACATATGCCGGCTCCTGCAAAAACCCGGGAATCCGGTGTTTCCGAACCAGCATCTGCCGGGAATAGAGAGACCGCGGCAGGGCTTTCTCCCGCTGAGCTGGCCGATCTGGGCAGCGATAATGGGTTTCAGGAGTTCCTGATGATCGCTCAGCACTATCTGGGCCGTACGCTCAAGCCTTCCGACTGCGACCGTTTCGGCTACTGGTACCAGCTGTTCGGCAGGAGTGCTGACCTTTTGGTATTTCTTGTGGAATATTGTGTGGAGAACGGGCATACCAGTCTGCACTATATGGAAAAGGTGGCGCTTAACTGGCACCAGAGCGGCGTGACCAACGTTTCTGAAGCAAAGGAATACACTGATGCCCGCAGCAGCGCCGTCCATGCGGCGATGAGCGCTTTTGGCCTGAAGGACAGGGCCCCGGGCGTGCCGGAGCAGGATTTCATCCGCCGTTGGCAAAACGTTTACGGATTTTCCTCAGAGATGATCGGACTGGCCTGCGGGAAAACGATTTCCGCCATTCATAAGCCCAGCTTTGAGTATGCGGATAAAATACTGTCCTCCTGGAAAGAACAGGGAGCCTTCACCCCGGAGGCTGCGGCAGCTCTTGATTCCAAACGGCGCGGCAGCAAAAAGCAGGCCGCGGAACCCGCAACCGGGCGCGGCGCAGCCGGCAACCGTTTTCATAATTTTGACCAGCGTCAGTACGACTATGACGCGCTGGAGGACCAGATCTATAAATATTGACTGCGAAAGGAGAGCCAGAGGTGCCCTTAAAAAATTCTCAATTTGAGCAGCTGATGCGGGAATATTCCCGGCGGCAGCTGGATAACCTGCACGACCAGCGGCGCAGGGCAGAAGAAGTATACGCCGGTATTCCTGAAATGAAAGAGCTGGAAGATTCCCTCATCACCCTTTCCGCAGAGCGCACCCGCCGCCGGATCGAAACCGGCGTGCCGGACCCGGAGCTGGAACAGCAGATCCGCATGCTGCGGGCCAGGCGACTGCTTCTTTTAGAGAACGCCGGATTTCCTGCTGATTATCTGGAGGTTCATTACCGGTGCCCTGACTGCCGGGATACCGGTTATATCGGCAATGAGAAATGCCACTGTTTCCGCCAGGCCGCCATCGACCTGCTGTATTCTCAATCCAACCTGCAGGATGTTTTGGCCTCGGAAAATTTCAATACCCTTTCTCTTGATTTTTATCCAAAAGACCAGACGCATCCGCGGACAGGACAGACCATTTATGATTACATGAAGCAGGTGGCTGACCGCTGCCGGGCGTATGCCTATTCCTTTGGCCGGGAAAAGGGCAGCCTTCTCTTCACCGGCACCACCGGGGTGGGGAAGACCTTTCTGTCCAACTGTATCGCCAAGGAGCTGATCGACAGATGTTACTCTGTTGTTTACCTCACCGCTACAGAACTGTTTGACCTGTTTTCCCGGGACGCCTTCCGCTACGATGAAGTGGCGGACGATGAAATCAGCCAGTATATTCTGGAAAGCGACCTGCTGATCATCGATGATCTCGGCACGGAGCTATCCAACAGTTTCACCAATTCCAAGCTGTTTTACTGCATTAACGAGCGTCTGCTCCGGCACCGCGGAACCATCATATCCACCAATCTGTCTTTAAAGGAGCTGGCAGATGCTTACACGGAGCGGGTGACTTCCAGGATACTCTCCGCTTATCAGGTGATTCCGCTGTTTGGAAACGATATCAGGCTGGCCCGGAAATTCAGCGGCAAGCCTTGACTTCAGGCTATTGTCATGGTATAAAATATAGGTCCGGCAGGCGGAGAGCGCCGCTTGTCACAGCAAAGAGACGGAGGAAGACAAATGGCACGCGATGATCGCAACCTACAGACGATTCCAGTAGGCCCTCTGGGCCTGATCCCGATGAACAGCTGCACAGAGCTGGGCAAAAAAGTGGACAACTATCTGGCGGACTGGCGCCGGGAACGGGAAAACGAAAATAAAACCACCATTGCTTTTAAAGGATACCAGAAGGATTCTTATATTGTGGACGCAAAGGTCCCCCGCTTTGGCAGCGGCGAGGCAAAGGGCATTATCAACCAGTCTGTCCGCGGCGACGACCTCTACATCATGGTGGATGTCTGCAACTACAGCCTCACTTATTCTCTGAGCGGCCATGTAAACCACATGTCCCCGGACGATCACTTTCAGGATCTGAAGCGGATTATTGCCGCCGTAGGCGGAAAAGCGCGCCGTATCACGGTGATCATGCCGTTTTTGTATGAAAGCCGCCAGCACAAGCGTTCCAGCAGAGAATCTCTGGACTGTGCCATGATGCTCCAGGAACTGGCAGCCATGGGTGTGGATAATATCATCACCTTTGACGCCCACGACCCCAGAGTGCAGAACGCCATTCCTCTTCACGGTTTTGAGAATGTGCCCTGCATCTACCAGTTCATCAAGTCCCTTCTGCATGTGGAGAAAAACCTGCAGATTGACGCAGAGCATATGATGGTGATCAGTCCTGATGAGGGCGGAATGAGCCGCGCGGTTACTTTTGCCAACTACCTGGGCCTGGATCTGGGAATGTTTTATAAGCGCAGAGATTATACCCGCATTATAGACGGCCGCAACCCCATTGTAGCCCATGAGTTTTTGGGCAGCAGCGTGGAGGGCAAAGATGTCCTGATCATCGACGACATGATTTCTTCCGGCGAAAGCATTTTGGATGTGGCAAAAGAGCTGAAGAGCCGCAAAGCCCGCAAGGTTTTCCTGGCCGCAACCTTCGGCCTGTTTACCAACGGTCTTACTAAGTTTGACGAATATTACAGCAACGGCCTGATTGATCATGTGCTGACCACCAATCTGATCTATCAGACGCCTGAGCTTTTATCAAAGCCATATTATGTAAATGTTGATCTGAGCAAATACATTGCTTTGATCATTGATACACTGAACCACAATGCGTCTCTCCACGATCTGCTGATCCCTACGGACCGCATCAACCGGGTTCTGTCAAACTATAAAGCTGAGCAGGCCGCTCAGGCAGACGATAAAGCATGACCATACAGCCCTATAAACACCAGGCGCAGTATTACGAGACCGACCAGATGGGCATTGTCCACCACTCCAACTATATCCGGTGGATGGAGGAAGCCCGTATAGATTTTATGAAACAGGCCGGCCTCAGCTATCGTAAAATGGAAGCGCTGGAAATTATAATTCCCGTTCTGGAAGTCCAGTGCGTTTACCATTCCATGGTCCGTTTTGACGATACTGTAGAAATTCATACACGGCTGACAGCCTATAACGGAGTGAAGCTGGCCCTGTCCTATGAAATGAGAAATCCGGCCAGCGGCGCGGTCTGTACCTCCGGCAGCAGCAAACACTGTTTTCTTACTCCGGAACACCGGCCGCTGTCGCTGAAACGGTCATTTCCGGATTTGCATGAGAAATTTGCGGAACTTCTGAAGATTTAAAAAAAGCTTCCCATCACCCGATCGGCAGAGAAAAAACCGGCAAAGAGGCGGATGAGAAAGCTCCGGAGGCTATAGCCATAAGGCATCGAGCCTTCGGAGCTTTCTCATCCGCCTCTTTGCGATTCCCTCTGATTGTCCAGCCCCTGTACCGGCTCATCCTCACTCTTTCCCAGGAATATAAAACACAACCTCTGTTCCCATCCCTTTATGGCTGCGAATTCTCAGGCAGCTCTGACACCCATACTCTAAAAGCAAACGGAGATTAACATTCTGCAGCCCTATATGCTGATTTTCATATTCCACCGTTCTGGCTCCCAACTGCATTCTTAGTTTCTGGAGCTGATTCGCATCCATTCCGCAGCCGTTATCAAGCACTGTTATCAATACGCCCTTTTCCTTTCTTCTGATTTTTATCCGTATTTTTCCGTCTTGTTTTCTTTGGATTCCATGAATAATCGAATTTTCAACCAACGGCTGCAAAATCAGACGAAGAATTTCCTGCTCCTGTAACCCATTTTCAATATCCCATTCTGTCTGAAACCTGTTCTGATATCGTATTTGCTGAATTTCAATATATTTTTTGCAGTTATCTGCTTCTTCTCGCAGAGCGACCTTTTTCTCTCCAGAATCAAGAGAGTACCTCATGATATCCGCTAAATTTCCCACCATCCTTTCCGCGCACCCATCTTCTTTTCCTGTCTCATCCAATATTTCATAGCGAATCGTCTGAAGGGTATTGAATAAAAAATGAGGGTTAATCTGATACTGAAGCGCTTGAAGTTCTGCTACCTGCTTTTTAAATTTTTCTTCAGAAAGACGTATTTCCAAATAATCGTTTTTCAAAAACATTTGTATAATATTCTGCAATATTTGTGAATACATATCTTTTGTTTTCGACTCTGGTAAAGGTTTCTTTGCGGCAGCTAATTCAAACCACTGTATAATCTGAGACAAGTGGCTATAATCATTTACTGATATGATCCAGGCTAAAAATATGCTGAACAACAAAATCAGCGATAAGCTGAAAATTGTCGTCTGCATATGTTCCAGACTGGCCTGATAAAATAATTGTTCTGGAACAGCCGTAATAAGTCTTAAATGAAGTGAATCATATTCCTGCTCAATAAACCTGTACTTCTCACCCTGTAAGTTTATTGTATCTTTCCCTTCGTCCAAAGCGCCAGAAAACATTACCGCCAGTTCTGACGGACATTTCTCATTTTTTAAAATATACCCTCCTGCCTGGTCTGTTACAATTAAAAATTGTTCCGGATAAAACAGCGCGGATTCATACGACTTCAGAAGTTTTTCCATATCATAATTGAACACAATACCGCCCGGATAATTTCTAAGTTTATGAAATACAGACAATAGCTTTTTATCTTCCTCAAAATCATAATCCTTTTTCCGTCTCGTCCAAAGAAAGGATTCTTCTTTCCCGTTTCGCAGCACTTCAATCCATTCTTTATCTTTAAGCCATTTCACATCTATAAACTTCTGGTCCGATGTATACACCCTGTTCAGGTTATTGGGAAAGTATAAATAAATAGATTTAAGATCCGTACTTGAATTTATCATAGACTGTATCATTGTTGTGAATTGCTTCAGTATCATATAATCTGTATAGGAAGCAGTTCCTTCGAGCATCATTCTGTCCATCCCCAGCAGAACTCCTCCATTTTTAAAGTACAATTCCACAGTTTTTCCATGGTTGTAAAGCCTATCCATATCCTCTGCGGTCAGCTTCAGGGTGTTCTCCATTCTCTGATGCACTTCTCTGCTGGTTGTCTGAAAAGCATTCCAAGCCAGCAAAAGCCCCAGAAATAACTGGGGCAGCACAAAGGCGCAGAAAAGAGTAATAAAATTTTTCTTCACAAATTGTTCTTTTATCCGCACTGGTTTTGGTATTCGTCTCATAATTTATGATTTCTATACTCCCTTGGAGATATTCCATAGTAATTTCGAAATGCCCTTGTAAAATTTTTTGGGTCGTCATAGCCAATCAGATGGGCAATTTCATAGGTTTTCAGATATTCATTCTGCAGGAGCTTCCGCGCCTCATTCATACGAATTTCCTGAAGCGCTTCGGAGAAGGTCTTTCCTGTATATTGTTTAAATATTACTGACAGATAACTGTCACTGATCCCCACCCTGCCGGCGGCTTCTTTCAAAGTCGCTTCTTGCATATACTTCCTCAAGTAAGATTCCGTCCGCTTCACTATCTTGCTGTAGTACGATTCTTCAGTAACCCCCTCCTCTTCTCTGCAGGAAAGCCTTGTTCGGATTTTCTCAAATACTGTACAAAATTCCTCTGATTTTACCGGTTTCAGCAGATAATCGAAAACACCATACTTAATCGCCTGCTGCGCATACTTAAAGTCTGCGTAGCCGCTGATAAATACTACCGTTATATCTAATGACCTGCGCTGTATTTCCTTAATCAGGTCAATACCGGACATCTCAGGCATGGAAATATCAGAAACCACTACTTCTACTTTATTTTTTTCAAGATATGCCAATGCTTCAGCAGCGGATTCAAAACTGCCGACTACTTCAAATCCAAGTTTATTCCAGGGATAATGCCGTATCATTCCGGCTGCAAGTTTAGGTTCATCATCTATTACAATCACATGATACATCCTGTTCCATCCTCCTCTTTACTGCCAGGACGTCATCTCTATACCTGCGCAGCCGTTCTGGCTGCAGTCTTGCATAGATATAATATGGATAATCTGTACCGCAAAGCGTTGTTTCTATACGTTCTGCTATTTCATTTAACATATTTATATACTGTTCTAATTTTTCCACTGCTTCAGGTGTCCTTTGTTTTTCTGCCCATACAGCGCCATACATGGATAGCGTCACTGCCTTGCAAAGCTCCGCAAACAAAACCTCCAAATCTATACTTGCGATAATTTCTCCATGTAATGCTGAACTTATGCCCAAATGACCCTCTTCTATAAACTCAGCCAGCTTTTTCGTTTCTCGAACTGCCTGTTCCTTTTCACTGGCTATTTTTTCTATATTTTCCTCTGTCACTTCAACTCTTTGAGACGCGCCTTTTTCCCAATCATCCCTCCCATGAATCACTGTCATAATTTCAAAAGCTTTTTTTATCGTGTACGGTGGCTGATCACTTTCCAAAAATTGATGCCCCAGAATATATTCTGTCTTTCGGTATGCCTCCCAGGATGCCTCCATAAACTGCTTCAAATACCTCCATGCTTCTGGATTCTGCGGAATCTCAGGTTCCTGTTTTTGAGAAACTGTTTTTAAAGGAGAATATAGTCCCTGGGATGTCCATTCTCTGTAAATATTATCCGTTCCTTTTTCTGTGTCCGCCGCAAGCATAGCTCCTGCCAAAAGATTAACCCGGTTCATTGTTCTTTCCACAGAAGCGTCGTGCATCAATTCCCAATCTGTACGGAACCATACGCCGCAGGCCCCTTTTTTCAAACTATATTGCATCCGTTGTTTGATATCTTCTGCAATACTTACAGGAAAACAGCTCATTCCAAAAAATTGCCCCCATACATCAAACTCTATATATTCCTCCCGCAGACCGCTGCATCCGATTTGGGGATTTATGGGAAACGTGGGGTAAAAATCGTGGGGATACGCCTTCAGCGCTGCCGTAATATCCTTCGAAACCCTGGCACAGGCCTCTAAAACCAGATTCTGCTGATCCGCGGAAAAAGCAAAATCCCGAACAATCAGTTTTTTTTCATACTTCTGGCAGCTTTGATAAAGAGCCCTTATCATATTTTCATACCAGGTTATTTCCGGGGTACGCATGCATCTGGGACAGGTACAGCGATTCGCAGCAGCAGAAACCTTACTCTCTCTGGTTCCAAGGCTGACAATCAGGCCGTTTATTCCTGGGCATACAGAAAACAATTCTTCCAGCCTGGCCTTTTCATATTCCTCCCAAAAAGGATGATTTGGGCATATCACTCCATTCTCCCTTCTTAACCCCGGAATCATCTCAAAAATTTCTTCACAAGTATCAATCTCTTTTATCTCCAGATAAAATTCCGCCCCTGCCTCCGAGGCCAGCTGTGTTATTCTATTGATATATTCCCGCTGATAAAGAACCTTCTGTCTTTTTGTGGGCCATCTGTCCCACATTACATCATTATCGAAATATTTCCCCGGAAGTACCAGCTGGTTGATCAGGTCATTCTGATGGAATATCAGAGCATTCATCTCATATTCTTCCATGAACTTCAGGCTTCTTTCCACTTCACCCTGCTGCCACATTCTGTTGCTGTGAATCTCCAGGCCTCTAAATAAGAACTTTCCCATCTGATCTTCTATCCTTTCAATCCTGTTGTAGCAATCCCCTCCACAAAATACTTCTGCGCACATATATATAATACCACAGGCGGAAGCATTGACAATACAGACATTGCCATTAGTTGGTCCCAATGAACAGTAGCGGATATATCCAATGCGCTTCGCAGCGCTAATGAAAGCGGATATTTCTTTACGTCATTAATATAAATAAGAGGATTAAAGAAATCATTCCACCGCCACACAAACTGGAAAATAATCACTGAAAACATCGCCGGTTTTGATAGCGGGAATATAATTCTGGCAAAGATTTGAAAAGCTCCGCATCCGTCTATGCGGGCAGATTCATCCAATTCCCTGGGGATTCCACGTATAAATTGTATCATCATATAGATAAAAAAAGGATACGTTGCAAATAAGGCAGGAATAATAAATACCTTATAACTGTCTACCCAATTCAGCTTCTGAAATAAAAGATATCTCGGTACCAGCAGGATCTGTTCCGGTAAAAGCAGCGTAGCGATCATCAGGGCAAAAAGCGCACCTTTCAGGGGAAAACGGAATCTGGCAAAGCCAAAAGCCACTGTAATACTTGATAATACAGTTGCAGCCACCGTTGGAATCACCATCAAAAATGTATTTATAAAATAAGTGGTATAGCTTATTTTCCCATTGCCTTTCCAGCCTTCCACAAAGGCAGTCACATGAAAATTCTCCGGAAATATACTTAGGGACGTAAAGATCTCCTGATTATCCTTAAATGCGGATCCAAGCATCCAAAGCAGCGGATAAATCATAATAACAGTTAATAAGATTAAAAACAGGTATGTACCGGTTCTGCCTATTATCCTGTACATATTCTTCATGATTCCATCCCTCCATCCTGATAAAATACCCATCCCTTCGAACTTTTAAAGATAAGGAACGTCAATGCCATCATTATTACAAACAAAATCCATGACAGCGCAGAAGCATAACCCATTTTCAGATAAGTAAATGCGTTTTCATATACCATCAGGCCGTACAGATAAGTCGCTTTTAACGGTCCTCCCTGTGTAATCAGAAATGGTGCGGAAAATTCCTGAAATGCATTAATCATCTGCATAATGATATTAAACAAAATAATAGGCGTAATCATAGGAACAGTTATTCTGAAAAACATCCTCACTCTTCCGGAGCCATCTACCATAGCTGCTTCATACAGCTCCTTAGGGATCTGCTTTAGAGCAGCCAAAAACAAAATCATAGAAGAGCCAAACTGCCATACTGCCAAAAGGCTGACGGTGGGGAGCGCAAGTTTCGGGCTCCCCAGCCAATCTATTGCTGATAATCCTACTTTAGACAACAGCAAATTTACAAAACCTTCCCGTGCAAAAAGGAACCTCCACAGTATTGCGATGCCAACGCTGCCGCCCAAAATAGAAGGCAGATAAAATAACGTTTTAAATAAGCCGATTCCCTTTAACTTCATATTCAGCAGCATTGCAATGAATAAAGCAAAAAGCAGTTTGAGTGGTACCGATATGATTACATAAATACATGTAGCCATTAATGACTTCCTAAAATCCCTGTCATACGTAAATATTTCCTGAAAATTTGCTATTCCAATCCAATTCGGTGTTTTCAGCATAGATAGGTCCGTAAAAGAATAATACAAAGAATTCAAAAACGGGACTGCCTGAAAAATCAGAAAGCCAATTATCCAGGGCATAAGAAACACAAATGCCACCAGGTCTCTTTTTTTATACTTACCCATTGCGCGCCTCTTTCCTTACGGTTTTATTTTCTTAAGCAGCCTGGTAAGATCTTCGTAGAGACCCTTGGCCGCTTCCTCAGGCATCATCTGGCCATATCCGACCTGATGAGAATATTCGCTAATTGCTTCTGCTACTTCTGCATTCAAAGTAGGTGTGTTCTCAGGGCTTACCGTTACCTCCAGCGCCTGCGTAAGCATAGCGGATACTTCTTCAGAAATAAGACCCTTCTTCGCCAGGGATTCTTTTGCCTCTTCATTGGCAGGAACTCCCCTTGTATCCCCGGTTATTTCAACAGCTTCAGGATCATTCACAAACCAGTTAATAAACTTAGCCGCTTCTTCAGGGTGTTTGCATGCTTTGGGAATACCCAGCATCATTGTAGGTGCAATCGTAATCGCTGAGTCTTTTCCTCCTTCAGAGGAAAAAAGCCGCAATGTTTTTACCTCAAAAGGGGAAGCCGCAACCACGGAAGGGAGGTTGGAATTAACTAACACGGTCATCCCCCATTTTCCCTCCAGCCATGCCGGCACCTGGTCTGCAAACACATTTTCATACAAAACCGTCTGTTCAAATGAAGGCATTGTTCCTGTATCTACCAATTTTTTAACCATTTCCATACATTCCTTCAGGTCTTCTTCCGTACACACCAATTCATAATTGTCATTGATCATATTTTCTCCGTATTTCTGTTTGATCAAATCTCGTGTCAGATAGACCAGCACATCATTAGTCAGAAAAAGGAGATGCGCGTCTGGATCTTGCTGGTTTACTTTTTCCCCTGCTTCCAGCAGATCTTCCCATGTCCAGTCTTTTTCTGAAGAAAGCCCATACTTTTCAAAAAATTCCACATTATATAAAGCCCCCCTTGCTGTCATACCACAGGGAACGCCGATCAGGTAATCCTCTCTCCCGCAAAAATTCTGCACAAACTCCTGATCAAATTTACTCAGATCAATAATATCAGTTAACTCATTAATATTCAGAAATGGTTTATCCTGATTGATAAGATCTCCGATCCATTTATGATCGATTGAACAGATATCCGGCTGCGTCCCACCCGAAAGCTGTGTCAGAAGCTTTTCATAATACGTATCAAATCCCATATATTCATATTCAATACTGATTCCCGGATTTAACTCCATATAGCGGTCTATTGCTTTAATTGTTGCTTCATGCCGGTTATCACTTCCCCACCAGGAAAAGCGCAGCGTGATTTCTTCCTTTTCATTTCCGGTCTCTGTTACAGGATTTTCTGTGCCCTTAGTTTCCTCATTGCCCCCATTGCCTCCGCAGCCCGCCAAAGACACCATTGTCAATGCTGCCGCACAAAAGATACTCCATGCTCTTTTTCTCATCCTTTTTCCTCCTCGGATAACACTGTATTTTTGATATTATTATCATACCATTACTTATTTTTTCCTTCCAAATGGCAATTGATTTAAAAAAGTGTCATTCCATCAAAAAAACCCTGCAATAAGCCGCAGGGTATCAAATAAATGCCGGATAATGAATGAATTTCATGAGCTTTGGTAGATATCTTTATTGCTTTTAAAAAGATCTGCTATAGAATATATTCCAGAAGATATTTCACCGCCTGCTCCACAGTCTCAAATTCTGTATACCTCTCCGTAATATAGCAAACCGCGTCTGTCCATTCCCTCAGGCTATAGAGTTGAGGCTCAATCTCCCCTATTGTCTTTCGGATATTGTACCTTTCTTTATGAATACGCAGATCGGAAAGGTATTCACATTCCGATTTTTGGGCAATGTACTCCAAAAGCCCTTTTAATTTTTCCATGGATGTCCCTCCTTTTTTTAATTTTCGGAATTAAAATATTCATCCAAAAACCTTTGATGTACAAAGGAATAACCATGCCGATTATGGTAAAATTACAACAATAAAACAAACTAATGGAGGTTACCCTTTGCATTCCACACAGCATTTATATAAACTTATATATTCCAGATTAAAAAAGCAGATTCTGACGGGTCAGTTGGAATATAGAAGCCTTCTCCCTTCTATTTCGCAACTTGCCAGACTGCATCAAGTAAGCTCTAAAACTATACAGTCCGCGTTAAAGCTTCTGCAGAAAGAAGGACTGATTTGTACTCGAAAACGTCAGAGGGCTATGATCACCTACCAGGCAGGCTTTCTTCAAGAAAAAAGTTCTTCTATATGTTTGATTGCCCAGAAACAAGCTTCAATTTTAGATATCTATCGGACCATGGAAATGATCATGCCTGATATCCTTGCATTTTGTTCTAAATCAGTCAGTGTATATGAGTTACCTCACTACGGAAAAGCCATTGATTGGGCAAAAAAGCCACGCCCTGAGGGAAGCTGGCAGATATGTTCGGAAATTCTGCATGATGTTCTCCGTTCTTCCGGAAATTTTCTTATTAACAGCGTTTATGTATCACTGGAAATACAGGCCGAAGTACCCTTTCTGGCAGAATATCAATACTTGGTGACTCATTACACTCCCTTTTCAGAAAATCACCATGTAGACTGGATTTTAAATACTCTGCAGTCTAGCTATTATACTGTCCGGCGTAATTTTTCCGAGCATTATCATAACACTTACCAGACCATGGAAAAATCCTTCAGCATTCTTGCAAACCTATATCCCGGAATAAAAAGCAGCGGGAACTGTACGTTTACCTGGGATGCCGGTTGGGGTTGGGATTTACTCCATAAGAAAATCAGCCGGAAATTAATTGAAAAAATTGGCACAGGTATCTATTCAGCTGGAACACTGCTTCCGTCAGAAGCATGCCTGATGGAAGAATACAAAGTTTCCTTATCTACCATTCGGAAATCATTAAAAGTGCTTCAGGCCTCCGGCTTTATTGAAACCATAAATGGCAGAGGAAGCATTGTGCAGCCTCCGGAAAGGTGGAGATTCACCTCCATGATCAATCGTTCAGACTATCATCAGGATATTTTTATATATTTAAGTGCTCTGCAGTTCATTCCATTCCTCATACGTTCCTCTGCGGATCTGGTTTATACACACCTTGACGCAGCGGTTCAGGACGAATTACAGAAACGCTTTCATCAGTATCCTCGTAATTATCTAAAAGTATGGACGGACTATATTATTGCTCATGTACCTCTGTATTCGCTTAAAGTGATTCTGGAACAAGTTAATAAAGTTTTAAATTGGGGGTACTTTTATTCTCTTTATCCTATTGCCAGCCAGCTCCTGAGAAAATTAAATAAATTTGGTGAACGTGCATTTAAATGTCTGCAAACCGGCGATCGTGAAGGTTATGTAAATGGAATTCATGATGGATACCTTTATCTCTTCAAAGAGATCCGCAGCTATTTCATCCAAAACGGATACTTTCAGGCCCAGATGCTGAAACTGCCGAAGCGAGTTTAGTACTATTATTAATTTTCCTTTGCAGTACCAAAGGGCAATATTCCCACATCTGCCAGGCTCTCTGTTTTCCGCTCTGACATCCTCCCTTTGCCAAGCGCAGTTCTTTGGACGGATATCCAATTTCCCATACTGCGTCCGTCAGGAGCGATAACGGCAGGATTTAGCGGAAGTCGTCCATATTTACTTTTATACGCCTTTATCCATCGCAGCATTTCATCCCATCTCTCTTCCCGGACATCCTTCAGCGACCACACCATAGAAAGTTGTTCCAACGCTTTAATCTGTTCCGGTGAAAGAGGTCTGCGGCCAGATTCCCTATAATAACGTTCACGCTGAACAAATATCCAGTTTCCCAATTTTTCTCCGGCAGCTGTTTTGTAATTTCTCGGAACCAATAAATTACCATGTTCCCCATAATATGCCCGCGCAATCTGAAGCCAATCATTCCAGCCTTTTCGTTTATAAAACTGCCACGCAATACCGCAATGTTCTAATTCCCGAACCTGTTTTTCCGTCAAACTGCCTGCCCAATATTTTTTTCGTTGTTCCTTTATCCAGAATCCCAGCCTGCACCCATCTTTTGTAACATACTCTGACGGTACATCCAGACTGCCGTACTCCTGACGGTATTCCTCCGCCATTTCAAGCCATCTTTTCCATTGAAAACGGTCTTCCAGTTTCCAGATCATCCCAATTTTTTCCAGGGCAATGCATCGCTCTTTATTGAGTGAAGAGGGCAGTACTCCGTTATACATTCCCCGCTGCCGTTCTATCCACCGGCCAAGCCGAAAACCATCTGCTGTCACAAAGTCACGTGAAATTAATAAGTCGCCAAATTTACTGTAATAATTTTTTGCGCACTCATACCATTCTTCCCATGTCTGGGTTTGATATGTCCTCTTTCTCATGACAGTTCCCTTTCCAGGTTAACCTAAAGACTCACATAATGTTAATTATGTGAGTTTGAAAGTAGTAAGAAATTAAAATTTACATACAATTGGTATAATACATAAAATAATATAGCACAAATTGTATCTTATTTCAAGATAAAAACCTGTGTGTATTAATATTTTTAATTTCAGGTACAAAAATGAAACCGGCAGTAAAATCTGTGAATTCCGGTCTTGTTTTTGTACTTTTTTTATTGCAAAAGATCCGCCAGGTACCGGCGGTTTCGCAGCACGGGATCTTATTCTCCTCACATGGGCGCATTTAAGCTATCACATAATTAACATTATGTGACTATCAATATCTTTTGCACCCGTTCCATACGGCCAACATGCTCGTTGCCAGTCTCCATGGTGTAAATCCTTGTAGTGTTAATACTGCTGTGGCCCAATAAATCAGCCAAACGTACAATATCCTTTTCGAGAAGATAAAAGGTTCTTGCAAACAGATGCCACAAATTGTGAGGGAATACTTTTTGGGGAGCAACTTTTGCCGCACTGCAGAGTTTCTTCATCTTTCTCCAAATACAGCTCCTGTCCAGAGGGGCCAGATTTTTTCCTAAAAAGACTGGTCCGCTTTGAAGGCAGGATTTTTTAATATATTTTTTCAGCAGCTTTTGCAGCGGGGCAGGAATAAAAATAATCCGTGTTTTATTTTTGCAGTTAACTACTGCCTTTCCGCAGTATACTGCTTCTACTGTAATATATTTCAGCTCTGAAACCCGGATTCCGGTACCGCAAATTGTCTGAAGTATATACGAAATCTGTGTTCCGGCCGCCGCCTGTACTAACCTTTTATATTCCTGTTGTGTTAGTTCCTTTTCCTCATTGCAAAATATTTGTTTTTGGATCTTCATAAGTTTAACGCAGCATTTCTGCAAACCCCAAAAACGAAGAAATACGTTCATAGCTACCAGCATGGAATTCACACTTGCAGGCGCATATTTTTCTGCAAGCTGTTCTTTATAAGCAATTGTTAATTCTTTATTGACAGTACGGCCGTCAAGAAAGGCTAAAAAGCGCCGGATATCCCGCAGATATTTTTCCAGAGTAGCCTGGCTTTTTTCTTCTTGTTTCAGATATTCTTCAAACATTGTTAAGTTGTGATATCCCATTGTTTGCATGTAAAATCCTCCAGAATCTATAGATACAGAATATCTTTTCCGGCATTTGTAAAATTATGTATTCCCGATCTATTCATATTCTAGAAAAATCCTACTCCTTAATCAACTCTCATCTATATACCACAGCATAAAGGTCAAGAATTTTTTTCTGCTGTAAACATTTTTTTGCATAAAGCAGCCGGTGCTGCATCTGGATACTAAGATCCAGGCAGCACCGGCCGCACATATTTATTACATCCCCAGATTTTCTTCCTCCCGCCTGTGGCAGGTAAACAAAATCAGCTGATTCTCCTGTTCCTGCAGAAGTTTCAGCGTATTTTGCATCCGCACATCATCATAATGCACAAACAGATCGTCCACCAAAAGAGGCATGGGTTCTTCCGGCCACAGCACTTTTGCCGCGGCCAGCCTGATTGCCAGGTAAATCTGCTCCATGGTCCCCCGGCTCACCTGTTCCAAAGGAATCAGCTTTTCCCTGGTATTGATATAAACGCTCATATCTTCATGGATCACCAGGTCGGTATATTTACCCTCGGTCATCCTGGAAAGCAGCTGTGAGCTCATTTCATGAAGCCTGCTGCCAAAAGAGTTTTGAATCCTGCCCGAAAGCTCCTTCATCGTACGGATCGCAAGCTCCAGAGCCTGGATTTCTTCCGCCCGCTTTTCATTATCCGCGCATTCCTGTTTAAGCTCTTCCAGTTCCTCAGCCAGACGGTTCCTCTCCTCCTGGCATTTTTCCTGCTCCCAACCCGCGCGGCCGGCCGTATTATGAAGCTGCTTCAGCTCCTGGTCCAGTTTCTCGATCTCCGCCCTGTCAGCCGGTTGATACCGCTCCGACGCGGCCCTGCAGGCATTGTCCAGCCTTCGTATTTCTTCCTGATGTTGAAAAATCATATTATAGCGCCTGGCTTTCTTATC
Organism: Cuneatibacter caecimuris; assembly: GCF_004216775.1. Lineage (GTDB taxonomy): Bacteria > Bacillota > Clostridia > Lachnospirales > Lachnospiraceae > Cuneatibacter > Cuneatibacter caecimuris. The sequence continues at coordinate 249,003 of NZ_SGXF01000004.1, read as the reverse complement.
ATGAGCAATCCAAAGCGCTACCCCCAGGATAAATACCGCCGCTTCACAGCCTCCTGCAATCAGTGTCTCCGTAAGATTCATCCAAAAGGGGATTATTTCAAAATAAGCGAGCACTGTCAGGATTCCTGCCATTACCGCCAATGCCGCCAGCACAGGTCCCGCGGCATTCTTTCTTTGCCTGAACTCCTGCCCGCCGGTCATCTGCTCCAGCTCCCTTTCCATCTGGGCCCGCTTATTCTCCATCTGGCGCAGCGTCTCCCGATGCACTGCGTCTCTTCCATCTGCATCCCGGAGCAAAGCAGCCCTTCTCTCTTCCATCTCTCTGATCTGTCCGGCAGACTGTTTCTGAGTCCTTTCCAGAATCATGCACTGTTTTTCCAGAAGATCCATTTCCTCCCGGCATGCCACACTGCGCCTGCCAGCCTCTGCATCCTGCAATGATTCCAGTCTGCGCCGTTCAGAAACCAGATATCCTTCTGCAGCGGGAAAATCCACTTCCAGATTGCCCGCATTGTTCAGATTCGCAATGTAATTTTTCAGCTCATCCGCCAGGCCGGAATCCGTAGCTGCTTTCATCTGGGCTACGCTCACTGTATTCACATAGCTGGTTTCGTTCATGCCGCCCAGAAGCTCTTCTATTTTTTCCTGGGCCGGCGCCAGCTCTCTTCCATGGGTTTCATCGATCAGCCTCACCCATTTATCCGTCTTCAGAAAGCTTCTTTCAATCCTGTAGGAAACTCCTCTGATCTCAAACCGCAGGACGCCGCCGTATCCTCCCTGGTTATCCCAGGGCTCATACCTGCTGTAAACATCATTTTTAGACGCTCTGCCCCGCTGTTTCTCAATCCCCCAGAACATTCCCTGGATAAAGGTATGTATCGTGGATTTCCCGGATTCATTGCGTCCGTATATCACATTGATCCCCGGCTGAAAGGTCATGGTCTTTCCATGGAATTTGCCAAAATGGGTCATGGTGATTTCTGTAATATTCATCGGCCCTTCCTCCCCATCAGCGCTGTGATACCATAATATAATGCTTTTTTCTGCACCTCTGACAGCCCTTCCAGATCCCCGAAACTCTGCAGATACATACCGATAATATCATGCCGGTGCTCCTGAGCCAGCTGTACCAGATCATAGTGGGGTACAGAATCATCTGTCACCTCTACAATATTCCCCAGTCCCGGAAGCCTGTCCAGCTGCAGGGGCGCTTCCGGGTCGTATTCCCCTTCCAGCAGCAGGCGGTATAGATTCTGCCTGCCATAAAGATTCACAACCTCCTGCACCTTTCTGCACAATGCGCCTTCTGTGGAAGAAGGCGTCAGCACCAGTTTTACCCTAAGGTATTCCCGCTTCGCTGCCGGCACAAATTTCAGGCTCAGCTTACCGCTTTCCAGCTCTCCCAGTATATAGCCTCTGCTGCCCAGATCGTTTTTGTCCGTAGGCTCCAGAGAACCGGAATAGGCGATCCTCTCTTCCTTCCAGATCTGCGGCTTGTGAATATGCCCAAGGGCTACATAATCAAATCCTGCTGCAGCCAGCCGCTTCCGTTGAAAAGGCAGGTGTTTCTCATCCCCGCCGTGGGCCAGAAGGATACAGTGTCCCTGCCCTTTTTCCACCGGGCGCGCCCCGTCCAGAAGCGGTTCCAAAATCTCCTGCTGCCGATAGCTGAAGCCCTGTACACAGGTATTCAGCTCCGGGAAACAGGCTGACTGCATTTCTTCATTTTTTAAAAATGTGACCTGGCTGCACCATTGGAATTCATCATAAACAGACCCAGGTCTCAGGTAGTCATGATTTCCGGCTATCATCACTACCTTTGTGTGCGTCAGCGTGGAAAACTGGTAATCAGCTTCCTTTAATTCCCGTTTCAGCGGCTGTCTGTGAAACAGGTCTCCCGCGATCAGCAGCAGGTCCACTGCATCCCGGTTGCACACCGCAACCACCTCGCTGAAGGTATCCCAGATTTCCTTCGCCCTCGCCTTGCTCCAGGGGCGCCCCAGGTCAGGCGCTGCTCCCAGGTGGATATCCGCAATATGAATAAACTTCATCAATCGCAGTTCTTTACGGTCCTGGGGAACGGAATCACGTCGCGGATATTCCCCATGCCGGTCAGGTACATCACGCAGCGTTCAAACCCCAGCCCGAAGCCGGCATGGCGCGTGCTGCCGAAGCGGCGGAGATCCAGATAGAACTCATAGTCCTCCTTCTTCAGCCCCAGCTCTTCCATACGGGCCACCAGCTTGTCATAGTTATCCTCTCTCTGGCTGCCGCCGATAATCTCACCGATTCCCGGAACCAGGCAATCCATCGCGGCCACTGTTTTGCCGTCCTCATTCAGCTTCATATAGAAAGCTTTAATTTCCTTCGGATAATCAGTCACGAATACCGGGCGTTTAAAGACCTCCTCTGTCAGGAACCGCTCGTGCTCTGTCTGCAGATCGCATCCCCAGGAAACTTTATACTCGAATCGGTGGTTATTCTCTTCCAGAATCTTCACTGCATCTGTATAGGTCACCCTGCCGAATTCAGAATTCAGCACGCCGTTCAGCCGGTCCAGCAGCCCTTTATCCACAAAGCTGTTGAAAAAATTCATCTCCTCCGGCGCATTCTCCAGAACGTAGCGGATGACATGCTTCAGCATCCCCTCTGCCAGGTCCATATCGTCGTCCAGGTCGGCAAAAGCGATTTCCGGCTCGATCATCCAGAATTCTGCCGCATGGCGCGTGGTGTTGGAATTCTCAGCACGGAAGGTAGGTCCAAAGGTATAAATGTTGCGGAAAGCCATGGCGTAAGTCTCACCGTTTAACTGTCCGCTCACCGTCAGGTTCGTTTCCTTTCCAAAAAAATCCTGGCTGTAATCAATCGCCCCGTCCTCTGTCAGGGGTGCGTTTTTCAGGTCCAGCGTAGTCACCTGGAACATCTCGCCCGCGCCTTCGCAGTCGCTGCTGGTGATCAGCGGCGTATGCACATAAACGAACTGGCGCTCCTGGAAGTACTGGTGAATCGCATAGGCGATCAGGGAACGCACGCGGAATACTGCCTGAAACGTGTTGGTGCGGGGGCGCAGATGTGCAATGGTGCGCAGGTATTCAAAACTGTGGCGTTTCTTCTGCAGGGGGTAATCCGGCGCGCTGGGCCCCTCTACAGTCACCTCCTCCGCCTGGATTTCAAAAGGCTGCTTCGCCTCGGGGGTAGCCACCAGTGTGCCGCGCACAATCAGCGCAGCCCCTACGTTGCATTTAGAAATATCAGCAAAATTATCCATGGTATCGTGATATACTACCTGTATGGGTTCAAAATAAGTGCCGTCATTCAGCACTACAAAGCCAAAGGCCTTGGAACCGCGGTTGCTGCGGACCCAGCCGCCCACCTGCACCTCTTTATCCAGATATGCTTCCTTGTTTTTAAAAATCTCTCTTACTGTTGTCAGATCCATAATCTTTCTCCTGTTCTCCCGTAAGTTTATAAAACTCATTATAGCAACTTGCAGTCATTTGTGCAAGGGATTTCCTGTTCAGCCCTGCTGCCTGGTAAACGCGTCGTATTCATCAGATACTTCCCTCAGCCGGGATACCAATTCCATAATCTGCTGGATTGTATAATCTATCTCTTCTTTTGTATTTTCTTCCCCAATCGTGAGCCGGACCGAAGCGTGGGCCAGTTCTTTGGGCAGCCCGATGGCTGTAAGCACGTGGGACGGTTCCGGAGAGCCTGTGGAACAGGCGCTTCCCGCAGAGGCGCAGATTCCTCTTGTATCCAGCAGCACCAGCAATGATTCTCCTTCAATAAACTGAAAGCTGAAATTAGCGTTGCCCGGCAGCCTTCTTCCTCTGCTTCCGTTCAGCCTGGTGTAGGGAACCAGCGCCAGCACCTGCCTGATCAGATAATCCCGCAGGCCGCTGATTTTTTCTGACCGCTCTCTCATGGTGCTAAATGCCAGCTGGGCAGCCTTGCCGAATCCGGCAATCCCCGGCACATTTTCTGTCCCGGCCCGCATATGGCGTTCCTGCCCGCCGCCATGAATCAGAGGCGGCAGCTCGATTCCTGCTTTTATATACAGCATCCCAACGCCTTTGGGGCCGCTCAGTTTGTGGGCGCTGGCACTCATCAGGTCTATATTCATCTCATTCACATCTATCGGAACGTGTCCGAATGCCTGCACCGCGTCCGTATGGAACAGCACATGGGCACGCCGGGCAATCCTGCCAATTTCCCTGATGGGCTGAATCGTTCCTATTTCGTTGTTGGCAAACATGACAGAAATCAGCACCGTGTCAGGACGGATCGCTTTTCTCACCTGTTCCGCAGATACCATTCCCTGTTCATTCACCGGAAGATACGTCAAGCGCATCCCCTGCTGTTCCAGCCATTCACAGGCATGGAGGACGGCATGGTGTTCAATTCTGGTGGTGATGATATGACAATGGGGATGAAGAGAAGCAATCCCTTTCAGCACCCAGTTGTCCGACTCGCTTCCGCCTCCCGTAAAATAAATTTCCTCCGGCTTTGCGCCGATTCCTCCAGCAATCCGCTGTCTGGCTTCCTCCACCGCTTTCCTGCTCCTGCCTGCCAGATCATAGACAGAAGACGGGTTACCGTATTCCTCCTGCAGATATGGGAGCATTTCCTCCAGCACTTCCGGACGCACGCCGGTGGTGGCTGCGTGATCCAGATAAATCATCGGTTTCATTGTGATTTTGCTCCTTTCGGGATCTTTCCATACTATATGATATTCTTCACACATATACCGTGCGCATACTTCCTAATCTTGTAGATTTTTGCCAGAAGGCAGGAAAATATTTGCTGGGTAGCCTGTCCCAGCCATGCTATACTTTAATAATAAGAGAGAAAGTATACCAAAAAGGAGGAGTTTTCTATGGTAGATTTAAAGGGAAAGCCATTTTATCTCAGTGATGCTGATATAAAATGGGTAGAGGACACCATCGCTTCCATGACGATGGAAGAAAAAATCGGACAGCTCTTTGTGCTCATGGCGAAAAGCGATGACGAGAATGATATTAAAGAAGTGGTGGAAAAGTATCATCAGGCCGGCCTGCGCTATCCGCCCAAGACTGCCAGGATGGTATGGGAACAGAACAGGAATTATCAAAAATATTCCAGAATCCCCATGCTGATGGCCAGCAACTGTGACAATGGCGGAGACGGCGCCTGCTCTGACGGAACTTATATCGCTACCGCGGCTGCCTGCGGCGCGGCTCCCACACGCCAGACCTCTTTTGATATGGGCTATGTGTCCGGAAAGGAATCCGAAGCCATTGGTTCCAGCTGGGTGTTCAACCCCTGCTGCGATATTTTCATGAACTGGCGCAACACCATTATCAACACCCGCTCTTTCGGCAATGAAACCGAGGCGGTGATTGAGAATATCCGGGCGTTTATCGATGGTGTTCACCAGAGCAACGTGGCCTGCTGCTGCAAACACTTCCCGGGAGACGGCGTGGAAGACCGGGACCAGCACCTTGTTCTGGGCGTCAACGACCTTTCCGCGGAGGATTGGGACAACTCCTACAGACGGGTTTATCAGGCTATGATTGATGAGGATCTGGAAACGATTATGGTAGGGCACATCGCTCTGCCGGAAATGAGCCGCAGGCTGCGCCCCGGCATCCAGGATCAGGATATCATGCCCGCCACCCTTGCTCCAGAACTGCTCACTGACCTGCTCCGCGGTGAAATGGGCTTTAACGGACTGATTATCACAGATGCCTCCCATATGGGCGGTATCGCCAACATGATGAAGCGGGAATATGCCGTACCATTGACCATCGCGGCAGGCTGCGACCTGTTCCTCTATGCCAATGACTACGATGAGGATTTTGGTTATATGCGCAAAGGCATCGAAAACGGCGTTATCACACCTGAGCGCCTGGAGGACGCGCTGAAGAGAATCCTTGGTCTCAAAGCACATCTCCACCTGCATGAACGCCAGGCAGCCGGAACCCTTGTTCCCGAAGAAGACGCGCTGAAAACAGTGGGCTGTCCCGAACATCTGGAGCTGGCTAAAAAAGCTGCAGACCAGTGCATCACGCTGGTGAAAGATACACAGAAGAATCTTCCCATCCGTCCCGATACCCATAAACGCATCCGGCTGTTCTACATCGGCTCCACTCCTGTTTCCAGGGCCTATAAAGGCGACCCTGTCAAGCAGGTGGTGATTGAAGAACTCCAGCGGGCCGGTTTTGAAGTGAGCGTAGCTCCCAGCATGGCTGATTTGGAAGTGGAATACGGCGTCCGTCCTGAGAATAATACGCTGATGACAAACTGCGGAAGCCGTAAAGACTTTCAGGATAATTACGATGCTGTGATGATGTTCATCAATGTGAAAGGCTACGCCCAGGAAAATAACGTCCGCATCCGCTGGTCCGTGGGCCATTCCAATGAAATGCCCTGGTTCGTTACGGAGAAGCCTACTGTGGGCGTATCCCTGAACTATACCACCCATCTCTGGGATGTGCCTCAGATCCACACCTTTATCAATTCCTATGGGCATACCAGAGAAGTGATCCGGCAGACCATTGAAAAGATCATGGGCGGCAGCGAATTCAAGGGAACCGCAAATGATACCGTGTTCTGCGGTAAGTGGGATACCCGGCTGTAAACATTATAATTCTATCACAGGGATTTTCTGCAAAATTTCCTGTAATTTAAAAAAGGACCTCAGGGTCCTTTTTTAGGTTAAGTATTTGTATGCAGCGGTTAGTTATTTCTAACCTATACTTACTATATAACATTTTTTTCTTTCTGTCAATACAAATTTCCATACGGTTATGCATCCCGGCACAGGGGCTGCGCAGATATCTGTTTCAGCAGCAAGCAGCCCCAGGCAGGTTTATCAATTTGCACCGAAAAAGTTTTATTGGTCAGCAGTCTTACTTTTCCCGCTGAGAATCTTCCTCAATTTTGTAACCTCTGCTTTTTCCAGCATCCCGTCCGCGTTGAGTTTTTCCACCATATTGCTGATGGACCCTCCGTACCAGGCGTTCAGGAAATTTCCATTGCGGTCCCGCTTGTAATCCTCCACATCCACCAGAGGCCGGTAATAAGAAACGCGGCCGCCTGTATAAAAATCCACATACCCTTTGGCCGCCAGATGGGACAGATGGGTGGATACTGTCTGCTGTTTCCAGTCTTTACCATGATCTTCTCTGGCCCATTGCATAATTTGGGCAATCGTGACGTCCTTCTGGCCTTTCCAGATGCACTGCATCACAATAGTCTCGCTCTCCGTCAGCTTCTTCATTTCGCTTCATCCTTTCTCATCACATCATTTTCTGTAAACTATATTTATATTTTATAGCCTTTACAGTCTGATTATGCCTAAATATTTGCTTTTCTCCACTTATTTCTCCCGCCTTTGAGCTTGCTGAACCATCTGTAGTAGATAACAAACGCCACAGACGTAATCACCCAGGTCAGCGGATAACAGAACGCCGCTGTGATTATATTGGGTTTCACCGGCAGCGCCAGCAAAATCCAGATCACCCGGATTCCGCATACGCCTATGCCTGTGATGAGCATCGGAATCCAGCAGTCCCCCACGCCTCTGAGCGCGCCGGAAAGAATCTCAATTGCAAGATACGTGACAAAAGTAGGCACCATGAAATGAAGCAATTCCATACAGAGCCCCCGTACAGCCTGATCGCCGGTAAAAAGCACAATCAGATAGTACCCGCCGAAATACAGCGCAGCACACATGATCAGCGTCATAATGATCCCCAATCCCACGCAGACGCCCACACCTCTGTGTACCCGTTCCTTTTTTCCGGCTCCATAATTCTGACCTACAAAAGTTGTGGCAGAAATTCCCAAAGCGCTGATCATCATCCAGAACAGCCCGTCCACCTTCCCGTAGGTCGCCCAGGCAGCAGCCGCATCTGTTCCCAGAGTATTTACGCCGGTCTGGACAATAATATTGGAAACCGTATACATCACTGACTGAAGGCCCGCGGGAAATCCGATCTGCACCATTCTTTTCAGCATCAGGCCGTCCATGCGCACATCCTTCCAGGTAAGTTTGTATACGTCATCCGTCTTCATCAGCGTGCGCAGCACTAAAGCAGCGCTGAGCACCTGGGACAAAACTGTGCCAAGGGCTACGCCCAGCACGCCCAGTTTGAAAAATACAACAAAAACAACATCCAGTATAATATTGGCAAAGCAGCAAGCGATCAGATAATACAGCGGCCGTCTGGAATCCCCGATGGCCCTGAGAATACTGGACCCAATATTATAAATCAGGTTGGCAATGGTGCCGGCAAAATACACCCTGATGTACACCAAAGCGTGATCCATCACGTCAGCCGGCGTTTTCATGGCTTCCAGGGCGAATCTGGAAATAAGAATCCCTGCCACAGTCAGAACTGCGCCGCCCGCAATGGAAAATGCGATGGCAGTATGCACCGCGTCATGCACCCTGGCTCCGTTGTTCGCACCATAAAACTGCGAAATAATTACCGTGGCACCGCTGGACAGCCCCACAAAGAATCCGATCAGCAGGTTAATCAGCGTGCCTGTGGTTCCGCCCACAGCCGCCAGGGCCTCTTTTCCTACAAACCGGCCCACAATCATCGCGTCAGCCGTATTGTACAGCTGCTGAAAAAATGTACCAAAAAGAATTGGGAAAAAGAAAATCAGAATCTGCTTCCAGATCACGCCTTCTGTAATCTGGTTCCCCTGCACCGCAGATCCGGCCACCTTTTTTCCGGCTGCCATCCCTTACCTCCACAAGCCTGCACTATTTCGTGCGGCTTTCTTCTTATTCGATCATGCCAATCCTTCTGGCATGGCGCTCTTCTCCGGAAAACGGCGTATGCAGGAAAGTATCTGTAATCTTCAGAGCCAGGCCGGCACCAAGCACCCTGCCACCCATACAGAGAATATTAGCGTCATTGTGAAGCCGGGTCATTTCCGCAGAAAAGCAGTCGCTGCAGAGCGCGGCCCTGATCCCTTTTACCTTATTGGCAGCTATGGAAATTCCGATACCTGTGCCGCAGATCAGAATTCCCTTTTCAAAATCCCCCGCCGCCACTGCTTCTGCCACCTTTCTCGCGTAAGCCGGATAATCCACAGACGCTGTGCTGTAGCATCCAAAGTCTTTATATTCAATCTTCTGTTCCTGCAGGTATTTCAGAATCTCCTGCTTCAGTTCAAATCCTCCCTGATCACATCCAACCGCAATCATTTATTCGTCCTCCTTCAGCAGCTTCTGCACTGCCATTTTTACCATGAGATCCAGATATTCATACAGCGCCCCGTATTCCGCCAGGGATTTCCCATATGGCTCTTCAATATCCCCGCGCTCCCCCGCGAATTCCCTGAGCGTGTAGAGATTCGGGACTGCAGTATAGTCCTCCAGGATCTGGCGCTTTTCTCTTTCTGTCATTGTCAAAACCAACGTGCTCTCCCCGCATTCCTCTTCTGTAAATAATACGGAATTGGTACGGTCCACATTCAGCCCATGGCCTTTGATTATTGCCACTGCCTTCGGGTTAAGCGGTTCGGGAAACAAGACCGCCAGTCCCCTTGATATAATAGAATTCCAGTCCGATACCTGCATTGCGTCCCGCACCTGCCGCAGAATCGCCTCCGCCATAATGCTGCGGCAGGTATTCTCCCTGTCCACAAAAATCACTCTGTTAAAATGCCGCATGATTCCTCCCTGTCTGCTGTTATTTCCTGATGGCCGGCTGCTTTTGACAGCCGGTTCATCACTGAACGTCCAAGTGGTGTCTCATCAAATACTTCCGAATAAATTTTTGTCACGCCCAAACCGTCAAATTCCCGCAGGACTGCATACAGATTGTGGGCCACGCTCTGCGGCTCCCTCCGGCTGCCCACGCTGCGGCATATTCCCTGGGGAAACTGATCTTTCGTCTCATCAGTGCACAAAATACCCGCGCATCCTCCCGCAGCATCTTCTTCCCCGGCCAGACGCCTGATGGTCCTGACCACGCCCTCCGGCCCGCCGCGCACCAGTATCATAGGCACCTTTGGCGCGTAGTGACGGTATTTCATTCCCGGCGCCTTGGGGCGTACGCCGGGAGCTGCTTCCCCTGCCACAGCCGGATCGACCTCCACCGGGCCTACTGCCTGCTCCAGCATTTCCCGTGTAATATATCCGGGACGAAGAATCATTGGAACCGGACCGGTCAAATCCACAATCGTGGATTCAATCCCGATTCCCACGGGGCCTCCATCCAGAACCATCTCTATTTTACCATCCATATCTTCCATCACATGCTCTGCCTGCGTGGGGCTGGGCCTGCCGGAGGTATTGGCGCTGGGGGCTGCAACCGGCACCCCTGCCGCCGCAATCAGCGCCAGAGCCGAAGGATGCGAAGGCATGCGCACCGCCACCGTGTCCAGTCCTCCTGTCGTTCCATAAGGCACAGCAGGCTTCTTCGGGAAGATCAGCGTCATGGGGCCCGGCCAGAACGCATCCATCAGCCGGTCCGCCGTCTCCGTAATTTCTGTCACCAGAGAACTTAACTGTTCCCGGCCTGCAATATGTACGATCAGAGGATTATCGCTGGGGCGGCCTTTTGCGGCATAGATTCGGGCAGCGGCTTTTTCATCCAGCGCATTGGCGCCCAGGCCATATACTGTCTCCGTGGGAAAAGCCACCAGGCCTCCGGCCCTCAGAACCCTTCCCGCCTCTTCAATATTCTTCCTGTCCCTCTCCAAATCCGTCACCTGACAGCACGTTGTCTTCATCTTCATGTCCTTTCTACCCCGAAGACCCTTTCTATTTCAAAAGCGTTCCCATAAACTTGTCATAACCCTCTAATAAAAACTCTGTTTCCGGCACAGCATAAGGGATTCCCAATTCAGAAGGCAGCTTCCACTGCTCATAGCAGCGGTAAAGATCCAGATGCAGACCCGGGACAAATACAACCTGCTGTTCCTCATCAAACTTCACCATGCTGCGGTCAAACTCCCGGATGGGAATATAATCCAGCAGACCATTGGCCAGCCTCAAGCTGGAAAGAGAAGCATCAATGGAACAAGGGCCTTCTTTCCCTGTTCTGGCGGATCGCACCGCAGACTCCAGTTTCTCCACGCATCCCATGTCCGGGCCCATATTCTCCAGTTCTTCTATTCTTCCGTCCCGGTAAAAAATTGTAATCTGTTTCCCTCTGTCAAAGGCGTTCATCGTTACAACCGCCTGTTCAAACTCATATACAAACATAGGATCAATCTTGTAGTTGCTGGCATGGGTCGCATAAAAATACAGCTTTACCCCATGGACTGTTTCCATTTCCAGGGCTGCGGTATCATAAGTTTCAATATCATTTGCCCGATAAAGCGCTCCCCGCCCGCTGGCAATTTCTTCCGCATGCCCGGTCCCGTCTCCCAGAATATAGAGCATCACCTGGACATAATGCGCCACCGCATTCGTCACAATGGAATCCAGTATGTAGTTCCCACGGGCATCCTTTGCCCTGGCAGCCCATCCCCTGCTGTAATACTTCAGCGTTCTGGGCCAGGAAATATAGCTCTTCATCCGTACCGCCCTGCCCAGTTCACCCCCGGCATACAATTCCTTTACCCTCAGGACAGACGGCAGGTAATCCCACTGGAACGCTACGGACAATGTCTTTTGATACTTTTTAACCGCTTCCCGGAGCTCCGGAATGTCCTGCAATACAGGCACCAGCGGCTTCTCACAGAGAACATGGGAGCCATTTGCCATTGCGGTAATACATTGCTCCTTATGCATGGGCAGAGGCGTGGCAAGAATCGCCAGGTCCGCTTTCTGATGCTGATAGAATTCTTCCAGGCTGTCATAAACAGGCAGCTGTTTCTGTTTTACCATTTCCCACGCTTCCGGACTCTTTTCCAGATATGGGTCCACAACTGCCACCAGCTCTACATCCGCGCAGGGCCCCTCAGGCATGTACTCCAGATAAATTTTTCCGTATCCGCCCGCTCCGGCCAGCACGGCCTTCACCTTTTCCATTACAAAACGCCTCCCAATAAAAATAATTCCACACCTTGCATCATACCGCAAATATGCACAAATCGCAATAAGTTTCTGCGCTTTTCTTTCTCTAAAATAGAGATTTGTAGTTTTATGTACTCTATGATATACTTTTAATATCCGCAAATAAGCGGACGGAAAATTTACTGACGGAGGAATTACGAATATGGGCGGATTTTTTGGCGTTGCATCAAAAAACGATTGTATATTTGACTTGTTTTTCGGAACAGATTACCATTCCCATCTGGGCACAAGGCGGGCCGGCATGGCCGCCTACGACCGCAAGAACGGTTTTGACAGGGCGATCCATAATATAGAAAACGCGCCTTTCCGCACAAAATTTGATAAAGATGTGAACACCATGCAGGGGCAGCTTGGCATCGGCTGCATTTCAGACTATGAGCCCCAGCCGCTGATCGTCCGGTCCCATCATGGCACATATGCCATTATGACTGTGGGAAAGATCAACAATGCAGATGAAATTGAACAGCGGCTCTTTTCAGACGGCACCTCTCATTTTCTGGAAATGAGCGGAGGCGATATCAACCCCACGGAGCTCACCGCGGCGATCATCAATCAGAAAGCCAACCTGATTGAAGGAATCCAGTATGCCCAGGACCTGATTGACGGTTCCATGACTATTGTGATTATGACCCCCATGGGCATCTATGCCGCCAGAGACAAAATGGGCCGCACCCCAGTGGCCATTGGCCGGAAAGAGGACGCATACTGCGTATCCTTTGAAAGCTTTGCTTATCTGAATCTCGGTTACCAGGACGCCAAAGAACTGGGGCCCGGCGAAGTGGTGATCGTTACCCCGGAAGGCGTCCGCACTCTGGTACAGCCAGGAAAAGAAATGCGGATCTGCACCTTCCTTTGGATCTATTACGGTTATCCTTCTGCATCTTACGAAGGGATCAGCGTGGAAGAAATGCGCTACCACTGCGGCGCAATGCTGGCCAAGCGGGACACGGGACGGGTTTCTCCCGACATTGTGGCGGGCGTCCCGGATTCCGGCATCGCCCATGCCATCGGATACGCCAATGAATCGGGTATCCCTTTTTCCCGCCCTTTTATCAAATATACCCCTACCTGGCCCAGATCATTTATGCCGACCATCCAGAGCCAGCGCAATCTGATCGCCAAGATGAAGCTGATTCCCGTTCACGACCTGATCAAAAACCGCAGCCTGCTCCTCATCGACGATTCCATTGTACGCGGAACCCAGCTGCGTGAAACCACTGAGTTCCTGTACCAGAGCGGCGCAAGAGAGGTACATATCCGCCCTGCCTGCCCCCCGCTTCTGTACGGCTGCAAATATCTGAACTTCTCCCGGTCCTCATCTGAGATGGACCTGATCACAAGGCGCGTCATCAGAGAAATGGAGGGAGACAACGCCTATGCAAACCTCCAGGTGTACGCGGATCCTGAAAGCGACCGCTACCATGCAATGGTGGAGCGCATCGGAAAACAGCTGAACTTTACTTCCCTGCACTATCACCGGCTGGATGATATGATCTCATCGGTTGGTATGGACCGCAGCAAGCTGTGCACTTACTGCTGGGACGGAAGAGAATAATGGCAGAGCAGCAGAAACTGCCCCGGGTTATCGCGTAATTGTCCTGAGAAGAAAAACAGCCAGCCCTCATCACGTACGGGCCGGCTGTTTATAGATTGATCGGAGTTTACATGGCGCGGCGGCTGTCTGAATAGTCTAAAACACCAGATTCAAAACAAAAATTGCCAACAGCACCACTGAGCAGGCGATCATCCCCGGATTACGCCAGACTGTTTTCAGCCTCTGCCCGGCCGGCATTTCCTGCTCTGCGGCGACCCATTTCAGCCGTTTCCGCCAGCCTATCAGCAGCGTGCATCCGGCTGCGGCAACGCCCAGCACCGCCGAAGCATACAGGACCATTGCAAGCAGTGTTCCGCTCTTCGCAGCGCCGCTGAAAATCTCGTCCAACATCAGCATAGGGATAATGCTGCCCAGAAAATTAACCACCATATGGAACCCGATGGTATACTGGATTTTTCCGGTGCGCATATAGATATATGCAAACACGCCTCCGGCTGCAAACGCATAAAAAAACTGATAAAAATTCCCATGGGCCAGGCCGAAGACCACTGCTGACAGCAGCACAGCCGTCCTTTCCCCGAATCTTCCCACCCGGTCCAGCAGCCATTTTCGGAAGACCAATTCCTCAATCACAGGAGCCGCCACCACCACACAGAGAAAGATTGCCGGAATGGGCAAAGTGTTCAGAAGCTCCACCAAACCATTCTGCGAAGGGTTGGATGATACTCCGTTTATCAGAAACATCAGAAGGTTTCCGATAATCCCCCCCACCTCGATCAGCCCATAAAGCATTATCATTGTCAGGACAAGCTTCTTAAAGCTCCATGTTTCCTTCTTCGGAGGGCAGGACGGAACGGACCGGAACACCAGATAATACAACGGCACGCTGGTCAGGTAGCGGAAAAAATCCTGTACACAGAATTCCTGCCAGTCGGACAGGTCCCACCCAAGCCTCGCCTCCCCCAATACAATTATAAATGCAATCAGCACTTTGCCCAGCAGGGTCCCAACCTCAAAAGCCACAAAAGCCCAGCCTGCCCTGGAAAAAGATTTTCTTGCGTCAGCCATAAACCGTCCTCACTTTCAGCAGGCCTGCCTGCCCTCAAAATATGTATTCAGTATATCCCAATTCCTTGCAAAAGTAAACAAATTTAGTTATAATAAGCAGATAGATAGGTACAATTAAAATTTCAAGGAAAGGAATTAAAAATGCCCCCTGTCAGCCTGATGATCAAACCTGCTTCCGGCCTGTGCAACCTGCGCTGCCGCTATTGCTTCTATGCAGATGAAATGGAAAACCGCTCCCAGCCTTCCTGCGGAATCATGAGTGAGGAAACGCTGGAAACTGTATTAAAAAAAGTCCTGGAAACAGCGGAAGGATTCTGTTCCATCTGTTTTCAGGGAGGCGAGCCAACTCTGGCCGGTTTGCCCTTTTTCCGCCGGGCGGTGGAACTGGAGCGGAAATATAACGTCAGGGGACTTTCTATTCAGAACGCCATACAGACAAACGGGATGCTTTTGAATGAAGAATGGGCCGCTTTTCTGGCAGAAAACCAATTCCTCACCGGGATCTCGCTGGATGGGACGATCCACACCCACAATGCTTACCGCCGGACCCCGGAAGGGCAGGATACTTTTATCAAGGTGATGGATTCCATCGGCCTGCTGGAGAAGCACGGCGCGGAATATAATATTCTTACTGTGGTACATAACAGATGTGCGGCGGCTCCTGATAAAATTTACCGCTATTATCAGAAGCAGGGCTTCCGTTACCTGCAGTTTATCCCCTGCCTGGATCCCCTGCAGACGGCAAACTCTACCGCTGCTCCCCGGGAATATTCCCTGACCCCGGAAGCTTACGGGAGCTTTCTCTGCCGTATTTTTGATTTGTGGCATGATGACCTGCAGGCGGGCCGGCAGCCTTACATCCGTCAGTTTGAAAACTATCTGGCCCTGATAGCAGAAGGCAGAGCAGAATCCTGCGACATGAACGGCTGCTGCAGCATACAATATGTGGCGGAAGCAGACGGCTCTGTCTACCCCTGCGATTTTTTCTCCCTTGACGAATACCGGCTGGGCAGCCTGCTGGAAAACAGTTTTGCAGAAATCGACGCAAAGCGCCAGGAGATTCAGTTTATTCAAAAGTCCCTGCCCCTCCCCGAGGAATGCAAATGCTGTCCCTACCTGTCCCTCTGCCGGAACGGCTGCATGCGCCATCGAATGATGAACAGTCAGGATGGAGGAAAAGATTACTTCTGCCGCTCCTGGCAGATGTTTTTTGCCCACTGCGGTTCCAGGCTGGAAGAAATTTCCCGGATTATTGCTAAAAAGTGAATTTTTTGTTAAAAAAGGTCTTGCAATTTAAAACAAGTTGATATATAATTAATTTCGCGTTAAGTTTTTAACGTGGAGATGCGCTTCTAGCTCAGTTGGTAGAGCACCTGACTCTTAATCAGGGTGTCCAGGGTTCGAGCCCCTGGAGGCGCAGGCAAAGTACCGGTTTTGCGGACGTAAGAGCCGCGGGGCTGGTGCTTTTTTTAATATATAGAAAATAACATTACTGTATCATCCCCGCGATCACCACACTGGCGATCACTCCCGCCAGCGTAGCCACCATTGCTCCGGCCAGCGTATATCTGGTCTTTTTGACTTTGGCTGTCATGAAATATACGCTCATGGTATAAAAAATCGTCTCTGTGCAGCTCACCAGCAGGCCTGCGATCAACCCGATATGGGAATCCGGCCCGAACTGCCGGAACAGATCCAGCACCAGGCCTGTGGCTGCGGAAGAAGAAAACATCCTGACAATAGTCAGCGGCACCAGAGGCGCGGGGAGCCCCAGCCATTCACAGGGGCCTGAGAGGGCCTGGGCCAGAAAATCCAGGAATCCGCTGGCCCGCAGCATCCCCACCGCCACCATAAGCCCCACCAGGGTAGGCAGAATGCCTGCCACTGTCTTCATCCCTTCTTTGGCCCCCCGGACAAATACATCATAGACCGGAACTTTCCCGGCCACTCCGGTGGCAATCACATAAAAGAACAGCAGCGGAATCATAAAATTGGATAGGTATACAATAAAGCCCACGGCCCACCTCCTGGCGTTTCTGCTGTATCCTATTCCCGTCACTCACTGAATATTCCGCCGCTGCCCCCGTTTCCCAAATCTAAATGTTCCCTGTAAAATTCAGCAATACATTTACAAACAGGTTATTATCATAAATATAAGTCAGAATCTGGCTTTTGCTGACCATTTCCAGCATTTGGCCGCCCCAGTCAAAACCAGCAAACATAGTGATCAGCAGGCACCCCAGCCATACTGCCACCAGCGCTTCCGCTATTCCGATCCCCGCGCCGGCGATCTTATTGATTCCGTGGATCAGCGGCAGCCTGGAAACCAGGTTCAAAACCGCTCCCAGGATCCGCAGCAGGACAAATGCCAGAAGAAAAGTAAGAATAAATCCAATCACTCCGATAATCAGCGACGCCACATAGCCGCTCAGGTATGAAGTGAAACTCTCCACGCCAAGCACTGCGTAAACTTCACTGTTATTGTTCTCCTGCAAAGCATCCTTTAAGGATGCGGGCAGCGGAAGATCTTCAATAAATCTGGCCTGCTGAGTCACCGTCAGCTGGTCTGTCTGCTCTTCAATCTTTTCCTGCATGGATTCCTGCACCTGTTCCTGTAGCCGTTCATAAAGCCCTGTGTGATTTTTCAGTACATCTGTCACATAGGGGGATAACGTACAGGCCAGAATTATAGTCAGCACTGCCGCTACAAGGGACACCGTCATCTTCACCGCGCCCCGGTGCCATCCGATCAGAAATCCCAGTGCAAAAATAATTAATACTGCTATCAGCAACCAGTTCATTTTTTCTCCCTTCCGTCCGCATCACCTGAGATAACTCAGAAACGCGTTATTATATCTGGAAAACAACGCTTCCGCTTCTTTCATGGGCAGCTTCACATTTTGACCCGAAACCGGGTCATAGTAAGTCACACTATTCGTCTCATATCCAATGACCAGCAGCCCGGTGTGATCCCCGGTAACAGCCAGCACAGGGCTTCCCAGATTGATATAATACAAAATATGGCTCAGCGCGCTGCCATACAAATCCACCGTTTTATACCCTTCCAGACTGGAAAGAACCTGGAAAGGGGAATCTCCCTCTGACAGCTTCTCCCTGACCTGGGCTCCGTCCTGCCCCTCACAGGCCAGCATCAGCTCTATACATGCCGCCAGACTGTCTTCCGCGGACACAGTCTCCTTAGCCGGAAGCTTCAGTGTCTTATATAAGGCCCGGCTGTCCCTGTTCCAGACATATTCCTGATTTTTATCCAGCACTGTACCCATTTCATCAAACGCTTCATGAATCGCACCGCTCAGACTGGCGGAAACAGTTTTCAGCCTTCCTCTGGTATACACATAATATTGAGGCGCTTCTGTCTCATGCCCGCCCAGAGAAACAATCTGACAAAGCTCTCCGCTGCGGTATTCTCCCTCCGACAGCCTGTACTGCACTCCAGCCTGGCCTTTTGGCTGCAGCTCTATGGAATAAACAGTTCCAAACCTGTCGTCCCTGGCTGTTTTTACAAAACCCGCGGAACTGTTTCCGGCCTCCGTGCTGCGCGCCAGCACGTCTCCGGTATACTCCGTCATCTCTCCGCTCTCACCGCGGCGCAGCCGGGACATCACAATCCTGTTTTCCTCCACAGCCACATCCGAAATATAAATACCATCCATACTGTATTCTGCCTGTATTTCCATCTCTTCATTTCTGATTGCCAGCATATACAGCGGATAACCCATCACTACGCCGGCAGAGCGCTGTACATCCTCCGTCCTGCCGATCCCATATACCAGGTCTCTTCCCACAAACCCTTCCAGTTTCAGATATTCTCCCTCTGCAGCTGTCACCTCATGGATCTGTCCGGAATCCATATTCAGGCAATGAATCTTCCCTGCATCTTCGACCTGATCCCCCTCCTGCCACGCGATCAGAGCATTGTCACTGCTGATCCCATAAGAATCCTGCATCACATTCTCCGCGATCTGCACAGTTTCACCGCTGGAAATATCGAGGGAATAAATGCTCCTGCCATAAATCAGATAGAAACTGTTGCCGCTGCTGACATAGGCCAGCGATCCCAGATCCGAACGCAGCACCTGATAGGAAACATTTGAAGGAATATAAAACAGCTCATCCGTCCTGCCGCTGTTTCTGTCATAGCGGAAAAAGCTGATCCCTACTTCTCCCTCATGAATTCCTCTGTTCATATATCCGAATACAATAAAATCAATCTGGCCGTTGTCCCTGCAGCCCACCAGTTTAATATCATGCTCCCTGAAATTGGTGCGGGCGTCATTTTCACCTACATTCCGAAACGTGAACACAGGCCACATTTCTCCTGTTTTTCTGTCATATCCAAACAGTTCTCCTCCTGCTGCAAATGCCATCAGATTCCCGTCCGGGCTGGCCGATGCCTGCGCGCTGTCTCGTCCGCCGCTCAGGATTCCCAGTCTCATCTCGCCTTTGTTTACTTCTGCCCTGACAGGTTCAAAAACCTGATCCATTTCCCGTTCATAATCCAGCAGATACAGCTGCTCGCCGCGCCACCGGACACAGAAATATTCCCTCACCTGGAAAGTATGCGCTTCTCCTGCTTCATCCGCAATTAAGACCTGGTAGCTGAATACCACCGACATCTGTGTGGGCGTCAGCTCTGTCACCCGCACAGCCCTGTCTCCCGAAAGCTGCGGGTTCAGGCCATTCCAAATGATTGCCGCATATTTGGAATGAATATTCACTTTGCTGTAATCGCTATCCGTCACTGAACTGTCCGGCTGGAGATACTGGGGCACCAGCTGCCTGGCTGTCTCAGGCTCAAAAGTAGCCCGGCTGAACCGGAACGCAAAATCCAGAAGTTCCTGGGTTTTCATCTCCGGCCCGTAAATCACCCTTGTATAATAAAAAATATTCTGCTCTGCTTCTGTGGATAATTTCAAAATCAGGCAGTATTCTTCCTGTGGCTTCAGCAGGCCGGAGAGCTGCACGGTCAGGCCGATATTGTCTTCCTCCGCATTCCAGCCTCCCAAGGTCTGAGCCTCAATAAGCTCCTGCCCGTCCAGGCTCCGCACTTCATAGGAAATTTCCGTAATTACTGCGCCATAAGTTCTGACGTAACCGGTAAGAACCCTCTGCCCGTCCAACGGCGTAATACTGTCCCGGACAAGCGGCAGCGTCATCTCCGAAGTATATCCATGCAGCTCATTCATAGTCTGCCCGCTATAGGTCATTTCAATTACCGGAAGTCCTGCTTCTTCCATTTTGGCATAAGAAACTGGCTCCTTTGCCCGCAGCAGTGTAAACAGAAGCACTCCGCCTGCAACAGTAAAGAATACCAGAAGCAATATGATCACCCTTCGGAATATATGTCTCATACAATCACCTCAAAAAAAGTCAGGGCAGCCTGCCCTGACTATATTGTATCTGTTCCCACCTTAAATCACAACTTAAAATTTATGAAATTTTTCATACCAGTATTTCAATTTTCACCGGACAAATCCTCTAAAGCCTGTTCCACCGGGACCTTTTGCTGCCGCAGACCGCTGCCCACTGACAGTTTCCGCAGATTTCATCTCTCTTTTCGGGACCGAGGATTTGTTTCTGTACCATCCCCGCAAAATCACGGAATTCCAGAACATCTCCTTCCTTCAGGCCGCACCGTATCAGCACTGCCAAATCGTACCCCTTTACTTTTTCATTGTCCCTGCATTCCCCGCTGCCGCAGTTGTTGGGGCATTCTCCGCAGATTTCATCCGTCCCCGCTGTCAGCTTCACTTTTCCCCCTGCCTCCAGTTTCTCCAGCACGGACTGCATATGCGCCGTAAATTTTTCGCTGTATCCTCTTCCTTCAAAATATGCCAGGCACATGCCGTGATGAGGCCGCAGACTGCAGATTTCCCGCTCATTGCACATATCTGTAAAGCCTCCTGGACAGCGCCAGCGCCAGCGCAATTTTTATTAAGTCCGGAATAATAAAGGGTACAACACAGCCCATCAGCACTGCTCCCAGACTGACAGCCCCGGTTTCTTTCAGATAGACCGCCATATACCAGGCCGTCCCAAAAGCATAGCAGACGATTAATCCCAGTACCATGGAAACCAGCAGGACCCAGAACTTTCTTCCAAACATTCTTTCCGCGCCCCACATTACCAGCGCCAATCCCAGAAAGCCCACGACATATCCCCCTGTACTGCCGGCCAGGATGCCTATCCCTCCGCTGAAACCGGCAAAAACAGGAATGCCCACAGCCCCCATCAGAATGTAGATCAGCACCGCCGCCGTTCCCCGTTTTCCCCCAAGGATTCCGACCGCGGCAAACACGCCGAAAGTCTGAAGGGTAAAGGGCACTGCCGATGGAACAGAAATCCAGGAGCAAAGCGCAATTAGCACAGCAAACATTGCTGTTATCACCAAATCATAAGTTTTATTCCTCGTTTTCATCACTGTAGTTTTCAATAAAAATTCCTCCCGCTCCATTTTTTCAAAAATACTTTATCACAGCAGGGCTCTATTGTCAACTTGTTTTTTATTTTGGTTAACAATTGATTTTTTAACCTTGACAACCCCTATGGCTTAGACTATACTTTTAGGGGAAATATCAATAAAATTTTGCCGCCGGGTAAACGTCTTGTTTTCATTCCATAAGGCCTTAGAAGGAATGATAGAAGGGCGTTTTTTTTATCCAAAGCAGAATGGTCTTTATGATATAAAGCTGCGGCGCGGAGGGATGCCATGAAATCAACTATTTTGAAAGAATTTATAAAATACTGCTCGCTGAATGTCATCGGTATGATCGGCCTTTCCTGCTACATTCTCGCCGATACTTATTTTATTTCAAAGGGGCTGGGCGCAAACGGCCTCACTGCGCTGAATCTGGCCATTCCCATCTATAGTTTTATCAATGGGGCCGGGCTGATGATCGGTATGGGAGGAGGCATAAAATATTCTATCCGGCGCGGCCTCGGGGATTTCAGAAGCGGGGATACTGTATTTACTCATTCCATTTTGCTGGCGGCAGGCTTCGCCGTCCTGTTTTTTCTGTCCGGCGTCTTTTTTCCGGGAAACATTGCCCGTCTGGCCGGCGCAAATGCGGAAGTCTTTGATATGACGAAAACTTACCTTCAGGTAATTTTATTATTTTCACCCATGTTTCTGCTGAACAACCTGCTCCTGTGCTATGTGAGAAATGACGGAGCCCCTCAGTTAGCCATGGCTGCCATGCTGGCCGGGAGCTTTTCCAACATTATACTGGATTATATATTTATTTTTCCTTTGAATATGGGAATCTTTGGAGCTGTCTTTGCTACAGGGCTTGCCCCTGTGATCAGCGTTTTAACTCTTTTTCCCTATTTTTTCAGAAAAAGAAATCACTTTCATCTGGCAGCATGCAGTTTTTCTTTGAAAACTTTTGCCGGTATTTTTTCCGGTGGCCTTCCCTCTCTCGTTACCGAACTGTCTTCCGGAACGGTTATAATTATCTTTAATATGCTGCTTTTAGACCTGGCGGGAAACATAGGCGTGGCCGCTTATGGGGTGATTGCCAATCTGTCTCTGGTGGTTCTCTCTGTCTATACCGGGATCTCTCAGGGCATTCAGCCCCTGCTCAGCAGAAGTTATGGAGCCGGCCGTCCCGGCGAGATCCGCATCATTCTCCGGTATGCGGCAGCTTCCGTGTTCATCATATCTGGGGTTATTATGTGCTGTGTCTTCTTTGGCTCCTCTCAGATTGCAGGTCTGTTCAACAGCAGGAATGATGTTCTTTTACAGCGTATTGCGGAAAAAGGGATGAAAATTTACTTTACTGCCTGCCCTTTTGCAGGCCTGAACATTATACTCTCTGTTTTCTTTACTTCCATAGAATGTCCCAGGCCTGCCCACGCAATTTCCTTGCTCCGGGGATTTGTGCTGATCATTCCAATGGCGTTTCTGCTGGCCTCTCTGGCTGGAATCAACGGCGTGTGGTCTTCCTTTCCCGTCACGGAGGTTCTGGCAGCCGCCGCAGGGCTGTTTCTGTTCCTGAGGAGGCGGAAACTCAGCCTTCATAATCCAGAGGAAAGCTCTCCCACCTCTACTTGAATTAGTACGCCGCTTCCTTGGGCTGCCGCTGTCCATGAAATAATATAAAAATGTACTTATCTCCGCCACATAAAAGGAAGGCGCCTTTTGGGGAAGAATCGGCGGCGGGATGGACAGGCCTGCAGGCTTATGGTAGAATGTATGCAGCACAGGAGCAGCTTTAAACCGCCGTGGGCCGGAACATAATGTGCGCAGGCGCGCCCGGCATAACAGAATTCCAAGGAGAGCAGTGTGGCAGGTTTATTTAAAGACAGATTTAATTATGAATCACTGTATAAGCTCGCTTTAGAGGTTCAAGCAGTCTACAAGAAGTTTCCGGTTGAGGATTTTTTGAATTCAACTATGGACGAACTGTGGGATAAGTTAGAATTCAAGCAGCGGGTGATGCAGATTGGGACGAACTTAGGGAAATACCTTCCGGCAGATTATAATGCAGCAATTCATATCATTGATAAAGTGATACTGAATTACGAGGTCTGCCTGGACGGGTTTGCTATTTTTTTCCCTGCTTTTGTTGAACTTTACGGACAGGATAAAGAGCACTGGGATACTTCTGTTGCTGCTTTGGCGAGGTATACCCCGTATGCCTCTGCTGAATTTGCAGTGAGGTCTTTTATCATCCGGGATGAAGAACGCATGATGGCGCAGATGGCTGTCTGGGCCAGACATAAAAACGAACATATCCGGCGGCTTGCCAGCGAGGGCTGCCGTCCCAGGTTACCTTGGGGACAGGCTTTATGCAGTTTTCAAAAAGACCCTTCGCCCGTTCTGCATATTTTAGAGCTTCTGAAAGACGACCCTTCGCCATATGTCCGAAAAAGCGTAGCGAACAACTTAAACGATATCTCCAAAACCCATCCCGGTTTAGTGGTAAAAATCGCTGGGGATTGGTATGGTAAAAATCAGAATACGGACTGGATTGTAAAGCACGGATGCAGGACCCTTCTTAAAATGGGCAATAAGGATGTGCTTGACATTTTGGGATTTTCAGACGCCGGCTGTGTGAAGGCTGATTCTTTTTTACTGGAAAAAACCTCTGTTTGCATTGGGGAGGATATGTGTTTTTCTTTTGAGATTGAGGCAAAAAAAGCAGCCAGGGTGCGGCTGGAATATGGCATTGACTATGTAAAAGCAAACGGCAGGCGCAACCGTAAGATATTCCAAATATCTGAGCTTACGTTTAAAGGTAATAGGAAAAGGTCTTACCGCAAGACCCATTCCTTTGCAGATACAAGCACAAGAAAACATTACCCCGGCACCCATTCAGTTACGCTTATTGTAAACGGCGCCGAACGGTCAACATTAGATTTTGAGGTACTGGCCGCTAAATAGAATGTCCCTGTTTAATAAACGATTCCGGCAGTCATACTAATATAATTGAAAGATAGGCCGGACCATAAAGGGTAAAATGATTGGGGGGAAAACCGATGGATATAGAAATCCAACTGGTTATGCGAAAAGCTGAGCAACTTTATAATATCAAGCTGCTTCACAGGATCCACATGGGCGGATCCGGCAATATTATCTTTGCAGCGGAGTCCGGGCAGCGGCCTTATATCCTGAGAGTCTCAAAAGGCGGCGGGAGCAGCCTGGCGCATATAGACTTTGAGTTAAACTGGGTCGAGTACCTGTCACTCCGAATGGAAGGAATCGTACAGCCAATACGGAGCGTGAACAACAGGCTTTATGAGGTGATAGAATCAGATGGCGGGGCTTATGTGCTGTGCCTCATGAAGAAAGCAGAAGGAAAATTGGTCGACTGCAATAATCCAGCCGAATTTAATGAAGTGCTGTTTTCCAATCTTGGCGCACTGATGGGCCGTATCCACAAGTTGACCGCAGACTATGAGGGGAACAGGCCTTGTCCAGAGTTCCAATGGAATGGCCCTTATTTTTGGCGCAGGGATATTGCCATTCCAGACGAACTTGTGCGGCAGGGCGAAAAACGGTTTTTAAAAGAAATAAATGCCCTGCCGGCGGCGAAAGAAAATTATGGAATTATTCATTTTGATATTCACACGGATAATTTCTTTATGAAAAACACTAAAATTACGTTATTTGATTTCTTTGACTGCCAGTACAACTGGTACGCTGCTGACATAGCAAGCGCCATGTTCTTTATGGTACAGAGAGGGGCCGGCCCATTAAAACATTTAAGCGAGAAGGAACGAACGGCCTTTGCCGAATCCTATTTGATATCTTATTTACAGGGCTATCTTCAAAGCAATTACATAAGTAAATATTGGATTTGCACCATTGATTTATTTATGAAGTACCAGATGGTAGATGAATATGTAGCTGCATCAAACTACTGGCCGGAGGAAGATACCCATCTGCAGCAGCGGTATTTGGACTGGCACAGAGAAAGAATCGCACATAACCAGCCCTATGTGTATATAGATTATGACAATGTCCTGGATCGTTTACCCAAAGTGCCATTTATTTGAACCCGGGTGCCATGCACGCAAATTGTATCCTACGCGCCACAAGTTTCCTATGCAGCGAAAAAGAATCCCGCCCGCGGGATTCTCCGCCTGCGGCGTGTCGCTTTAGCGACGTAATTCCTTACGCCGCAGTGCGATCCCCCGGAGGGTTTTATTGCATAGGGAACGCAGTGCCCTATGCAATAAAAAGACGGGCTGTCAGCTTACTGCTTACAGCCCGCTTTGTTGTCATCTTCCGCCTGTACTTAAAAATATCTTCTGCCGCAGCAGCGCTTTCTGGCGCGCCTTTTATACAGCTCGTTAATAACCAGCAGTTCCACAAGATCGCAAAGCCTCCGGTTTCTGCAGACAGCAGCGCTGTCCATTTCAGATTCTTCTCCCCAGGCTGCAGCCACAGCTTCATCTTCCGCAGCCCGGTCCGTAATTCCCCGGCAAAGCCTCCTCACCATCAGATGGTCCGGATATTCATCATAAATAGGGCTTCCCTGGTAGTCCATTTTATCACATTCTTCGTCTACAATCGCCTGCAGCCGTCTCACGCTGGAAGGGTACATGCTCTTCCAATATTCCATATCATTCAATTCTTCCCGTTCCTGTCCATATGGGCGTGGAATCAGAATCAGGCTGCCCTGCAGCATCATTTGCCTGTACTGATAGTCTGCTGTATAATCAAAAGGGTAAGGCTGCCTGTAGGGAGTTTTAGGCACTCCGTAGTCAGGTTCCGTCCCGTAGTCATCAAAAAAGGCACGGTTTTCCATCTGCATTGCTCCTTTTTTCGGATCTACTAACAGAATATGCCCATGTCCGCTTTATGGTGCAGCTATTCCTCTAAAGAAGGGACTCCGATACGGTAGCGCGTCATCCCGGCAATGCTGTCATATTCTGCGGCAAAACTGATATTCATAGCTTCTTCTCCACGGTAAACTGCGCTGCCCAGCCTGGGCGAATAGCCGTATATCCGGTAAAGCGACTCCGTTTTCCAGGAGGATACTTCTTTTGCTCCCACCTGGCTAAACAGCGTCTTTGCCGTATTTCCATAGTCTTCCAGGGTATCTTTTCCCGGACGGCTTCCTTTAAGCTCCAGCCCGGCGCTGCCGGACAACCCAAGTTTACTGGCCGCCTCTTCTAATTTATTTCTGTAAAACACTGCGGCCTCCATATGGCCCTCTGTCTCCAGCTCCACAATTACATAGCACCTGGGGCTGATCAGGGTATCGTAAAGCCAGGTCCCCACCGCAAGATAAGTAAATGTTGTTTTTCCTTCTTTTCCTTCTATCACTGCCGTGGTCACAGACCCATTGTCCCGGCGCTCTGTAACAGTTTGAGGAAAGTTTTCAATATGCATCTCTTTTGCCAGAGAACAAAGCAGCTCTTTTCTTCCGTCTTCTTCTAAATACTTTTCGCAGCTGCCGCTGTAACGGACTTTGCTCTGAATCTCAGGAAGTTCTTCTCTGGAAAACGCCTCCGCTACAGAAACCGGCTCCGCAGCCTTTTGTTCCCATACCTGTTTTACGCCTGCCACAATCCATAAAATAATAGTCAGTACAGCCATCCATTTTCTCAATACATCCACCTCCTGTCTGGAGTATTGCCATTTCCGGTTTATGTATTCTTGTAAATTTCCCTGATCTGTGATAGACTGTAAAAAAACATTAATGAAGGGCATAAATAGATGAAAGAAAAAGAAGAAAGTAAAACAGAAAAAAAGGATACAAAAAAAGAAATTCTCAGTTGGGTTATCACCATTGGCGTTGCTGTGGTCATCGCTCTGCTGATTGATTCTTTTATTATTGTAAATGCTTCCATACCCAGCGGTTCCATGGAAAACACGATTATGACCGGAGACCGAGTGATGGGATTCCGTCTCTATTATCTCTTTGCAGATCCTAAGCGGGGGGATATTATTGTATTCGAATATCCCGACGATGAAAGCAAATTATTTATTAAACGTATTATCGGAGAACCTGGCGATAAAGTAGAAATTAAGGAAGGCAAGGTTTATATCAATGACAGTGATGTGCCCCTGGATGAGCCTTATCTCAAAGATTCCTCGGATACCCGTTCTTTTGGGCCGTATCAGGTTCCTGAAGACTGTTATTTTGTGATGGGGGACAACCGTATTTTATCCGGGGACGCCCGTTTCTGGACCAATACTTATGTGCGCAGGGACCAGATCAAAGGGAAAGCGCTGTTCCGTTATTGGAAAGGGTTTAAATGGCTTGGGTAAAGTGGCTGTTTAGGGGGGATTGCAATTGGGGAGTCGCAAAGAGGCGGCAGGATTTTTCGCGGAGAGGCGGCAGGAAAAACTCCGGAGACTCGATGCCTTCGGCTATAGTCTCCTACGTTTTTTCTGCCGCCTCTCTGCTGAGGGAATCCCTCGCTTAGTTTGAGGAGGGATGCTTGTTTTTGGGAATCTGTACCTGCTTTTTTGCGGTGGCTGGTAAATAATATTGGAATTTGCAAAAGCGGTCTGGCATGGGATATTAAATATCCACATGGCAGACCGCTTTTTGATTGCAAAATAAAACAATACTTACGGCCACTGCCTATCAGTAGGCAGTGGCCGCTCAAATCTGTTGTCCTGTTAATTATACAGTGTATGCTTATCTCTTCAGTGACTTTCTGCGCTTAAAGCCTGCGGCTGCCAGGGCCGTCATAGCCATTGCAAGCGCTGCCAGCACAATCCAAAGGGCCGGCTGGTTTCCGTCTCCTGTAGGAGGGTTTACAGGGTCTGTGGAAGGCTCTGTGCTCTCGTTCTCTGTCTCGCTGGGTTCTGTGGAAGGTTCCGGAATCAGCTTGTCGATCACCTCTGTCTTCGTCTCATAACATACTGTACAGGTGTAGGTCTTCTCGCCTTCTTTGTCCTCTGTAGGAGGAATTGTTACCTTTCCTTCATCCCAACTATGGCCCTTTGCGGGAATTACTTCCTGTTTTACAAGAACCTCTCCGCACACGGAGCAGTGCTTTCCTTCTGTCAGGCCGGTTTCCGTGCAGGTTGCTTCCTTCGCAGGGTCAATCACTTCGGTATGCGGCACCATCGGCACCACTTCCTGCTCCATAATTACCTCTCCGCAGACGGAGCAGTGTTTTCCTTCTGTCAATCCGGTTTCCGTGCAGGTCGCTTCCTTCGCAGGGTCAATCACTTCGGTATGCGGCACCATCGGCACCACTTCCTGCTTCACAATTACCTCTCCGCACACGGAGCAGTGTTTTCCTTCTGTCAGGCCGGTTTCCGTACAGGTTGCTTCCTTCGCAGGGTCGATCACTTCGGTATGCGGCAGCTTCGGAATCACTGTTCCCTCTTCCAGAAGTTCTCCGCACTCTGAGCATATTGTGTCGCCGGTGTAGCCTTCTTCTGTACAGGTAGCGTCTTTCTTTCCTACTACTTCAGGCGTATGGACATGGAAAAGTTCTTTCTGCACCACCATGATAAAGCTGACCTGAACGGCTTCATTTGTTGAAGCGTTGGGAGCTACTGTTACGGTCATGGCTCCCGCCTTATCCATTGTGATATTATTAAAGCTCAGTGTATCGTTAATATTGTTAAGGTACTGATAGCCGGTGGTCACTTTCTCACCGTTAATCAGGATATCAGCTCTCCTGTTAGAACTGCTGGTCACCCAGGAGGAAGGATTGAACATCCCAACATAAACTTCATATTTTCCTGCGTCCAGATCAAACTGATATGTAATGCTGTCGCTCTTATTGGCGGCATATCGCATGCTCTGGTAAATATCCGCATTGGTTCCGCGGACCTTTCCTTCTGTTCCGGTATAGCCAAATCCTCTGTCAGCATTGTACGCCCCGTCGTTTTCACTACTCTTGAGCGTATCTTCGTTCGCCTTCGCAATCGCTTCATAATCAGCGCTGAGCGGGGTTGTGCTGGGATTTACAAAATACACAAGATCTTTTGGAACCACCATAACGGAAACTGCTGCAGTAGCATTCTCACAGCCGGTAAGGGTCCCCGTAAGGCTCACCCTGCCAAAGTTTTTCAGCGCCGAGGTATCCCACACCACCGGACTGTCTACAGTCTTACCCTGCCAGTTCACATTCAGTGTATCCGGCAGATTGCTGCCGTCATTATAGATAAATTCGGGCATTTCTGTATTAATGATGGTTGGGCAGAGACTGTCCAGCTCATCCACGGTCCAGTGGGACCTGTTCAAAATTGACAGTGTATGGTCTCCTGTCACCTGCAGCGGCAGCCAGATCGTACGGCTGTCTGTCAGGTTACTGCCGTTCCATCTGTCTCCCATATAGATGAACTTGCCTGTCTCAGCATCCACCGGCAGCACCCAGGTTACCTGCGTATCAAAACATTTGCCGGTATCATCCTTAGCCGGATTCCCCATTTTCTCCCATCCGGAGAGCAGGTTCTGGCTCCGGTAGTAAACATGGGCCGTACTGTTCCAGCCGTCTGTGCCGCTGGTGATCAGATAATACCACCCGTCAAATTTAAATACAGCAGGGGCCTCGCGGCTGTTATCTGATACAATGCGGGCCGCCATCTGCGTGTCATCCGCAGTATCTCCCGCAGCGGCAGGTCCTGTATAATCTTTATTCAGCAGGGAAACGTAAAGTTTGGCGTTCATTTCGCTGGAATAAATCACATAGGCATCATCCACACCATCGTTATTTTTGTCCACACCTTCATCCACAAAGACAGTCATATCCCGGGATTCACCCAGTCTCTGAGAATTCAGCGCCGTATCATAATTCATTCTGGTCACGTTCACCAGCTTAAAGGGACCAAACGGCGTATCGCTTTCCGCAAAGCCAACCATAGCCCGGCTGTACCGGCTGGCGGAACAGTTGCCCTGGCATCCGCCTGCTACCCACTGGTTCAACGCTTCGTTATTATAGAGCACGCCGTCCGCATGGAATACAATCACAAATTTTCCGGTGCTCTCGTTGTAAATCATCTTTGGCCGCTCGGTAATGCAGTAATCTCCATACAGGGCTTCAAATGCCAGCTGCAGAGGTGTGGTTGTCACCGTTCCTGCGGCAGCGCTGTCAGGATACAGGAAACTGGAAGCTGTTATTACGGTTTCATCATAGGATTTGGCCGTCCAGCTGGTATCATACAACCCTGTAGGCTCTTTATCAAATTCAGTTACATAAGCCCTCAGGAACAGCTTCACATTGCCGAAATCTTCCTCTGACACTCCCTCCGGAGCAGTTTCCATACGTCCCCAACTCTTCAGAGTTTCCAGGTTTGTCTTTGAAACCTGCATTGCGTTATAGTTCTGGGTGGTTCCTGTTCCTGAAGCTCCCACAGAGGAAGTCACTGCCTTCTGGCCAGACTCTTCTATCGGAAGAATCGAATTCTGGAGGTACAGCACGTTCCCCCTGTCTACCCAGTTGTACAAGTCTGTGGAAACATAGCAGCGAACGCCGTCCACAGGGCACGTATTATTAGTCTTGTTTTCACCGTACCACAGATATACAGTTTTTCCTTCCGTGATCTGTCCGTCTCCGTCCAGATCCACGTTTACACAGCCTTCGCCGGTTCCTTCTTTCATCACTGTGGCGGAACCGCCGTGGGCCTGCATGGCCAGGCCGGTATTGGAAGCATAAATTACATCTCCTGCCTTGCCGGGAATATCCGTATATGTGCCCGGCATAGTGCGCAGGTTCTCAAATATATCCTTCAGTTCTTCAATACATTTGCCAAGGCTGATAGCTGTTGCACTGGGGTTCTTAAGAAGCTCTTCCCCAGCTGCGATAGCCTCGTTCAAATCCTTCAGGCTGTCCTTCGGCGGATCTCCCGCTCCGGTATACTGTCCAGGCTGAAGGGGTGACTCCGCATACACAGTTCCATTTTCCTGAGCTGCTTTTACGTCAGCCTGAATCTGATCGATCAGCGACCGCAGCGTATTCTGCAGTTCGTCCGTACCTTTCTCTGAAACTGCAAACCAGCTGAACAGCGGCGCTTCTCCGCTGGCCTTATCCCAGATCAGCGTGATCCCACCGGTATGAGCCGGGAGAGTGAACTGGCGGTCAGTCAGCGTATCGGCAGGCATAGCAATAGCATCCATGGTAATTGTCTGCTGTTTTCCATCCAGATCCGTGTAGGTAACCTTAGGATTAAATACACGGGTACGGGAACCATACCAGTCATAGCTGCCTGTCGTCAGGGTATAGCTGCCCTCATCCAATTCCAGCTTATAGCTGATGGAAGTATTTCCGGTACGCAGGCCTACTGCATAAGGGTCCAGCAATTCAGTTGCTGTCTGGCCGTCAGGTGAACGCAGCGGATCTGTTTTGCTGGTGTTGGAACTGCGGGTTCCTACAACAGCGCCCCAGGTATTGTTCTTTCCTGCCATATTATAGATCTGGTCGGAGGTCTGGTTGATCAGTTCGCTGCCGCTGAGTGCCGCTACTGCCGTATAAGCCAGAGAAGTCACGATGCTGACTTTATCGTTTCCGGCAGGAGGATTTGCCCAATCGCTTCCGGTACCCGCATCCACATAATATTTCAGCCCGTCCGGCACCACCAGGACAGGTACGCTTACGGACAGAGGCAGGCCGCTTTCTGTCTCGCAGTCTATGCTTCCGGTGACAGTTTTCTGTACATAGGCCTCATCAAAAGCAGTTCCATCGTTATCCCAGTTCACCGCAAACTCTTTAGTGCTGTTGTCGCTGAATTTCACAGTGACCTTTTCCGGCAGGTTTTCAGCCGGCTGGCCAACTCTGGCCGCCACTAATTTCGGCAGTTCGGTCTCAATTCCTGTCGCTGCCGCCCCTTCCTGGCTGGAATCGTAAGGCGCACCCAGCACCTTAACTTCCCACAGGCGGGCAGTGTTGAACCGGTTGTTCAGGTTATTCTGAGGAATTGCCGCCAGAATTTCCAGTTTCACATAGCGGAAGTTACCTTTCAGTTCCGTATAGGCAAAGCCATAATCCACGGTATTATTGCTCTGAGGCAGGCCGGAATGATCTGCAATTTCTGTCCAGCTGCTTCCGTCCTGGCTTCCGTATACTTTGTATGGATAGTAAGGTTCAGAGCCCTTAATCAGATACCAGGAAATCTGGATTCCCTTTAAGGTGCTCTTCTCTTCCAGATCCACTACCCATTCCGTAGTCCCTGTGCTGGAAGTTCCTTCAGCCATAGTATTATAATCGCCGTCCACTGTCTTTGACGCGTCTGCCGTATTCCCGGAAGACTTCATTGTTGCTGTTTTTCCCTGAGACAAATTCTTTCCGCTCAGTTCCGGTATAATTACGCCGGTACTCTCGTTCCGGTAAACCTTTTCAAAGAATGTGGCGGTAGCAAATCCATTGTTCAGCTGCAGCGGCATCACCGTACTGCTTCCGGAGTTCTCTGACCTCCACCAGCGGGAGCCGGTGAGCAGATGATTTCCGTTTTTGCTCCAGCTGCCATTGGTCTGACAGGAAAATGAGGATGCGTCCGCCGGATAGGCTTCCTCGCTCCAGGGCCCTTCCAGGCTGGTGGCTGAAATATAAGCAGTTTTGCTGGGCAGCCAGCCCGCCGCCTGAGAGGCAAACATATAATAGATGCCCTGATCCTTAATCACCACTGGCGCTTCGCGGAAACCGCCCTCAAATACTTTGGCAATTACGCCGGCTTCGGTATCCACAGCCTCCCAGTCTGAGGTGAGCTGGTGGATATAGATGGTCCTGTTGGCGCTTTCACCTTCTTCATTGCCCGCCGCGATCAGGTATGCTTTCCCGCCATCCATGAAGATGCTCTTGTCCCGGGCATGGGTTCCATTGGGCAGAACCAGTCCGGAATACCGAAGGCTTCCCGCATCTCCGGGCACAAAGGAAAACATTACCAAAGCGCCTGTGGAGTACCCCTGGGACTTTTCATAGTGGGCCCAGATAATCTTGCGCCCGCCCTTGTCAAGCCAGCTGACAGATTCAAATTTGCAGTCAGCCAGTTCAGGATACTTTTCAGCGGTAGCCGCCTCTGAAGCATCCAGATAGGTAACTGTCTCACCGGTAGCATCATTTGTGGAATACAAAAGGGCCGCTGTGCCTGTTCTGGTCAGTTTGGTGGTCCAGCCGCTTTCGCTGGACAAAACCGCTGTATTTTCTGCTGCAACAGCTGAACCGCTGTCCGCTGCATTTGTCCAGCCGCTGCTCCAGCCGTCCGTTACGCTCATGCCAGCCGGCAGCTTTGCATATGTATCGGCCCGCGCCGTTACTGTCTCGCTGGTCACTTCCCCGCCATTATAGCCGCGCACCTGGTAGTACCATGTGCCGTCTGCGGCATCCAGTCCGTACAGCGTATAGTTGTTCACATCTCCAGCTACAGCTACAGGCTCTGCAGAAACCAGTTCCGCCTCGCTGGCTGCACGGTAGATGCGGTATTCCGTCGCGATATTGTCTCTTTCCCATTTGAGCAGGACATTGTTTACCGCTTCCTCTCCGGCGATTTTAAATGCCTGCGCTGTGAGCCCGGAGCCCTCTTTCAGCTCTATTCTGGCTTCTTCGCCGTACACCTGCATTTCTACCAGGCCGGCCGCCCAGGATGCGGAGCTGTTATTATCCGCGCGGAGAACCTTGCTCACGGAAATGCGCACATACCGTGCGGTTGTTCCTTCCAGGCTATGTGTGGTGAATCCAACCTCCTTATTATTGCCGGCATCCACTACGGGATTCCAGTTTACTTTATCATTGCTCACATCCACCGTATACTGGTAATAAGCCTCAGAGCCATTATAACAGCGGAAGCTCAGGTCGATGCGGGAAAGGTCATAAGTTCCTTCCAGGTCGATCCCATAAGTAAAGGGAACCTTGGCGTCTGTGCCCCCTGCCTGGGTCACCGGCTTAAAGTAGGAACTGCTGTCCCCGCTCACCTTGGTATTGAAGTAATTTCCGTCGTTAGCCACTGAAATCCCATGTTCCGCATCCTGTTCCTTCGCATCGGAAAATGCAGGCTTGCCTTCAGATATCAATGTATTCTGCGGCGCCACCACCTTGCCCGTGGCCACGTCCAGGGACCATCCGGACTGATAGTCCATAGTCATAACCGGCGCGCCTTTGCTGTCGTCAATCGTCAGCGGCAACCAGACATAGGTAGAGGAACCCAGCTTTTTGGAATTCCAATGGTCTCCCATATATACATAGCTGGTCCCTTCACTGCCTGTTACCGCCATAATGTTTGTAGGCTGGCTGTAAAAAGTTACATTGTTTCCCAGGCACCCGATGGGGTATTGCGTTCCTTCCTCTACCGCCCAGGAATCCGGATCCGTGATATCTTTTGTATAGGAGTAGCGGGTCTGGTTGGGCAGCCATCCTGACTGTCCTGAAGAGATCATATAATAGTATTCTCCCGACTTTACCAGAGCCGGCGCTTCTCTTCTGCCGCCGTCAAACAGCTGGTAGGTCATAGAAGGGTCCACATCCGTGAAATCGCCCTTCAGCCTGTAAATCCGCATCACGGTGCCGTTCTGCGCAGAAACCAGATAAGCCTCTGTTCCGTCAGAATACAGCGTAAAGTCTCTGGAACCAGTTCCCCATACAGCCTCGTCGCTGTAATCACTGATTTCCTCTCCTGTTCCGTCAAAGTAATTTCCGTTGCTGGTTGCTCTCCAGTTGCGGTGATCCGCATCCGCCCCAGGGCGCCAATGGCCCAGGAATGTATACTGGCCGTCCACTGTCTTGCTGGTTGCCACGCAGATCTGGCTGGAAGAATAGCCGCTGGCATCCTCCCAGTGTCCATACAATACATAGGTCTGTGTCTTTTCATTATAGATCAGCTTCGGACGTTCCACTTTATTCGTATTCAGCCCGGGATTTTCATAATCCGGCTGCAGAATTGTACTGCGGTAGGTCCAGTTCAGCAAATCCTTAGAGGAATATAGGTTGACTCCATTGAAGTTGGAGGAATCATGGGTCTTGTCCTCTCCTACCCAGTAGTAGATCGGGGTTCCATCCGAATCCATCTGTTGCAGAAACCCGCCGCCATGAGCCTGAATGGGATCGCCTTCTGTGTCCAGCCAGGTCTGGCTCACCGGAACGGATGAATAGCGCCCGGGATCTTCCTCCTTTAATGTTACGTTATCGCAGATTGTACTCAGTGATTTTGCAGCCATATCCAGCTGTCCCTGCACGGCCCCCGAAATCTTTCCGTCATACAGCTTCCTGGCATTGTCCAGCGCATTGCTCACCACGTTTCTGCTGTGAGACGCGTACTGGCTCAGGTCGCCCAGGGCTTCCGCTTTTCTGATAGCAGTCCGCAGCGCGCTTCTGTCCAGCTGAACCGGTATCTCCCCCTTGCTCACCGCCAGCCAGTTCATAGAACCATTTTCACCGCTGGTCTTTTCATAATGAACTTTTACCAGCGTTGTTTTCTCTAATGTAAAGGTGCTGCTGGATACCATATCCGGCGCGGCTGAAGAATTAGCGTTGTTGGACATGGAAACAGAATCCAGCGTGGCGATCAGTGTTTCCCCGTCATACAGTTTAGGAACCATTCCCCGATTATGGTTGCCATTGTAAAATTCATGGAACCCCGTGGTCAAGGTATAAGTTCCCGCTTCCAGCGTCAGATAGTATTCGAAATTCGTGTTGTTACTGGCGCGCAGGCCCGCAGCAAATTTATTTGTTATGGTGCTGCCGTCCGCCGGCGCCACATTATTATTCCAATATGTCTGAATCGGGTCGGCCCTTTTATTCGTACCGCCGCTTACATAGCCAATCCCCCAGGACTTTCCGCTCACATATGCCTGATCTGAAACCTCATTCAGCAGCGAGTCTCCTGCCAGGGCCTTTACTGCAGCATAAGCCTCGGAAACCAGATTCCTGGCCGCGCCTGCGTCGCTGGTGCCGGCCATGATGGTTTTCCAGTCTGTTCCGGTTCCTGAATCAATAAAGTAAACCAGATTTTCAGGAACGACTTCCACAGTATAAACTGTTCCTGCAGTATCTTTGATCTGAACTGTGGAAAATGCCTTTGAAAACATATCGTCTTCCACATCAGAAGCCCAGACGACGCCGTCTAATACAGGCGTTTTACCCAAATATGTAGCGATATGAGTGCTGGTCTGTTCCGCATTGAACAACTGCGGGCCTTCCTTGACAGTCCCTTCCTCTGGAGAAACTGCCGTTCCCTGGGACTCTGTGCTTTCCGGCTCAGTTGTTTCTGCCTCTTCTGTAGGGTCTGTTTCCGTCTCCGACTGTCCCCCCGGGACGGATGTACTTTGAGATTCTTTTGTGGAATCCGGGGTCTGTGTCTGTTCAGAAATCTGTGTAACGCTGATTTCGTCAGCTGAAACGGTATAGCCTTGTCCCAGACTGCCCAGAACCATTCCCAGAACCAGAAGCATGCTCAAAATACGTCTTCCTGCTTGCCTCATAAAATTCCCTCCTTTTTATTATTCCTGCAGCATCCATTTGCGGCAGGAAAGACGCTGAAAATTTGTTCTTTTTCTTTGGAACCGCTTCCAGCGATCTTTATTATGTTTTTTCTTAAGAACATTATATCTATTCTTAACCTTACTGTACATGTGTTTTTTTAACATTGTATGTAATATTTATCTTTTCTGCCTGTTGCAACCGCTTTCAATATCACCAGGATTATTTTAAAAAAATTTCTGTGGAAAGAATTGATTTTATCCGCTATAATAGCTTTAACAATTATATTGAAAGACCTTCAGAAGAGGAGACTGTGTATGAAAGAACATATTACAATATATGATATCGCAAAAGAAGCTGGAGTATCGGCCTCTTCTGTTTCCCGGGTGCTGTCAGGACACCCTAATGTAAGCTCCGCGCTCCGCGCGAAAGTGCTGGAAGTGACGGACAGGTATCATTATCTCCCCAGCATGATGGCCCAGCATCTGGATCAGGGAAAAAACAATACCATCGGAATTGTGATGCCCACTGTCAACAACCCCTACTACTCCGCTCTTTTTTCCGCCGCCAATGAGGCTGCGCAGGAGCAGGGATACTCC
Organism: Cuneatibacter caecimuris; assembly: GCF_004216775.1. Lineage (GTDB taxonomy): Bacteria > Bacillota > Clostridia > Lachnospirales > Lachnospiraceae > Cuneatibacter > Cuneatibacter caecimuris. Next base: position 211,907 of record NZ_SGXF01000004.1, on the reverse strand, counting down.
ACCTGGCTGCACCAGCTTTCCACAGGAGGCAGCCTGATTAAACAGGACCTGGTTGATCAGCTGATCCACCGAAGGCTTGCCGGGGTTTTATTGACAGGCAGCTTTTCTGATCCCGAAATCCCTCCTCTGCGCAAGGCGGTGGCAATGCTGCAGAATTATATGCCGGTGGTGGCGCTGTGCACTCCCATTGCAGATTTAGGCTGCCTCTGCTTTCACAATGACCTTTCCTCTGCAATCGAGCAGGCCGTGAGGCATTTGTACAACCTGGGGCACACCAGGATAGCCTTTTTAGGAGGTCCTGCCCTGTCCCCCTCCTCCACTCTCCGCGGAAAATCGTTTTTGGATTCTCTGGCCCTTTGCGGACTGGACTATCCCCCAGACTATTTTCTGGGAGGAGGGTATGACGCGAATTCCGGCGCGCTGGCTGTCCTGCAGATGCTCTCTTCCCTGCCTGCCGGCCGCCGCCCCACGGCGCTGCTCTGTTTTAACGATCTGGTCGCCATAGGCGCAATCCAGCAGCTTCACAAAGCCGGGCTGCGGCTTCCCGATGATATGGCCGTCATTGGCTGCGACAATATCTTTTTTGCCGCTTATACCGCTCCTCCCCTGACCACCATTGATCTCTATCCGGAAAAAACTGCCCAGCATGCCATTCAGGTCCTGCTGCGGTCTGACGCTTCGGCATCTCCCATCGCTCAGGTCATGGAAGCGACTCTTGTAGTGCGGGAGAGCTGCGGGATTCACCTGGGAAGACGGCGTTTCTGATTATCGTAAAGGAGTATGTAAATGGAAGGAAATATAATCGGATTTGTTATATGGATATTATGTGGATGCATGTTCGTCTGTCTTGGCGTATACGGTTTTTTTGCAAAAAAGCCGTTGGGATTCTGGGCCAATGCAAAAGTATTTGAGGTAACTGACATAAAAAAATACAACAGGGCCGTGGGGAAATTATTCTGTACTTTTGGGATTGTATTTGCAATCCTGGGAATACCCTTAATATCAGGGCAGAATTCACCTTGGATCCTTTTATCTGTCCTGGGTATCATGATTGAAACCATCGTCGCCATGGCAGTATATTCTCTTGTGATTGAAAAGAAATATAAAAAGACAGGCCTTTAGTCCAGCCTGTCTTTAAACCACACCTTTTTGGAATCACGTGTAATTATGTTTTATCCCATTATCTTTGTGAGCCGTTCCAAATCCGGGCCAATATGTCCTTTAGCACCAGAAACGAATCCTCATTGCTGTAGCCATATTTCACTTTAAGACTGTCAAGCATTTCCTGCAGCTTTACTTTATAGCTTTCCGCATCCACCTGATCCTGGTATGTTGTTAATATCGGGTATCTCTTGCCCCACACTTTTGCCCAGTCAATCTTCTTCTGCTTCTCTTCGCTGGTTTTTTCAATCACCTCTTCGATCTCTTTCAGTTCCAGATCAAAATCAATCAGTTCGTCCAGGGTAAGATGGTACAGCGTGGATAATTTCTTGGATTGCCGGATATCCGGAAGGGTTTCGCCCAGTTCCCATTTGGAGATGGTCTGCCTGCTCACCCCCAGCCGTTCCGCTACCTCCTCCTGAGACATTCCGCTCTTTTTTCGGGCATTAAATAAACTGTTTCCTAAACTCATCAGCTTAACCTCCTGTGCTTTATAGTATATGATAAGTATACAAGAGGCCCCCGCGGAAATCCACCAATGATACCGCCCGTTTCCGCCCGCATTTATAACATCAGGATTTTCTCCGCTCCCCGATCAGATTTCGCACTACAAACCCTGCCAGCATCATCCCTGCAACCGGGGGCACAAAGGAAATACTTGCAGGCGTCCTTTCCGAACCTTCTGCCGGCGTTATCGGAAGCTCTGTGGAATATACCACCGGAAGTTTTTTTATACCCGCTTCTTTGCACAGCTTCCGCATCACCCTCGCGAGAGGGCATACGCTTGTTTTATAGAGATCCCCGATCTGCAGCAGTTCCGGATAAAGCTTATTCCCAGTCCCCATGCAGCTGATCAGTGGGACTTCAGCTTCCCCGGCATTCCGGGCCAGCAGGACCTTTGAAGTCACGGTATCTATGGCATCCACCACAAAATCATATTCTTCCAGAGGATACTCATTTTCTGTAGATCTGTCATAGAAGCAGACTTTCGCTTGGGCCCGGCATTCCGGATTGATATCCCTGGCCCTGGCCGCCATCACCTCTGCCTTAGGCATTCCAATAGTGCTGCCAAGAGCCACTATCTGCCGGTTCAGATTTGTCACATCCACCACGTCCGCGTCAAATAAATCCAGACTTCCGATTCCAGCTCTTACAAGCGCTTCGGCGGCGTGGCCCCCCACACCGCCGATTCCAAACACCGCAACACGGGCGTTCTTCAGTTTTTCCAGCCGCCCTTCCCCGATCAGCCTTCTGGTCCTGGAAAAACGCTCCTCTGTCATGCTTCCATCGCCTCAAAACCCAGGTCGTCAAGGATCTCTATCGCCTCTTCCACATGCAGATCTTCCACAGCCACGGTCTTATCTTCCAGAGAAATCTCGCAGCGAAGGCCTGCTTTATCCATAGCCTTCTCAATGCGTTCCACACACATCTGGCAGTGCATATCCTCTGCCTTTATCAGCCTCATTTTCACTCACTCCTCCTATTTACCCGCAACTTCAAGGCGGGTCAGCGCACGTCGCAGCGCAATCTCTGCCCGGGCCAGATTCGCATCGGGATCGTCGCCCTTCAGGCGGCGCTCCGCCCTGATCCTCGCTTCTTCCGCACGGTTCAGATCAATTTCTTCCGGCCACTCCGCAATTTCCGCAAGAACCCTGACGCTGTCCTGGAGGATTTCCACAAAGCCTGCGTGCACAGCGGCAGTTTTCTCCTGATCTCCGTCATAAATCCTCAGCGGGCCGGGCATCAGAATGCAGGTTGTGGGCACATGGTTCCTGTAAATACCGATCTCTCCCTCGCTGGTAGTCATTTCCACAAAATCAGCCTGACCGTCAAAAAAGATCCTCTCAGGAGTCATAATCTGAAGGCGGAAATATTTTTTGCTATCCTCTGCCATTTTCTGCCCTCCTATTTCACACGGGCCAGAACATCATCAATATTTCCTGCGTTCAGGAAACAGCTCTCAGGCACATCGTCGTGCTTGCCGTCCAAAATTTCCTTGAAGCCCTGAATTGTCTCGCTGATGGGCACATAACGGCCTTCCAGCCCGGTAAACTGTCCGGCCACAAAGAACGGCTGGGACAGAAAACGCTGTACCTTACGGGCCCGGGACACCACCAGCTTATCCTCCTCAGACAGCTCGTCCATGCCCAGGATAGCAATTATGTCCTGCAGTTCTTTATATCTCTGCAGCATTGCCTGCACGCCTCTGGCCACCTCGTAATGCTCTTCTCCCACGATCCTGGGGTCCAGGATGCGGGAAGTGGATTCCAGCGGGTCCACCGCCGGATAAATACCCAGCTCTACAATAGAACGGGACAGCACTGTAGTCGCGTCTAAGTGGGCGAATGTTGTGGCGGGAGCCGGGTCCGTCAGGTCGTCCGCAGGCACATAGACAGCCTGTACCGAGGTGATGGAACCGTCCTTTGTGGAGGTGATCCTCTCCTGCAGCGCACCCATCTCAGTCTGCAGCGTAGGCTGATAACCTACTGCAGAAGGCATACGTCCCAACAGAGCTGACACCTCGGAACCGGCCTGCGTAAATCTGAAAATATTATCAATAAAAAGCAGCACGTCTTTGCCGCCCTTATCGCGGAAATATTCCGCCATGGTCAGACCGGTCAGCCCCACTCTCATACGGGCTCCCGGCGGCTCGTTCATTTGTCCGAATACCATGGTGGTCTTGTTGATTACGCCGGATTCTGTCATCTCGTGGTACAGATCGTTCCCTTCCCGGGTCCGCTCTCCCACACCGGTAAATACGGAATATCCGCCGTGCTCAGTAGCAATATTTCGGATTAACTCCTGAATCAGCACTGTTTTTCCCACTCCCGCGCCGCCGAACAGGCCGATCTTTCCGCCTTTCTGATAAGGGCAGAGCAGATCCACGACTTTTATACCTGTCTCCAGGATCTCTGCGGATGTGGACTGGTCCTCAAATGCCGGAGGCTTACGGTGGATCGGATAATATTCCACCCCTTCCGGAGCCGGTTTATTGTCAATCGGCTGTCCCAGCACATTAAATATGCGTCCCAGGGTCTTTTCCCCCACCGGGACTGAAATGGGACCGCCGGCGGCCACAGCCTCCATACCCCGCACCAGACCGTCCGTGGGGCCCATAGCGATGCAGCGGACAGTATCGTCGCCCAGATGCTGGGATACCTCCACTGTCAGACTGCCGCCGTCCCTGGTGGCAATGGTTACCGCTTCATTGATCTGCGGCAGATGCCCTTCGGGAAACTTGATATCCAGGACCGCGCCGATGATCTGCGTGATGGTTCCGGTAGTTTGCTGTTGCATCTGTTTCACTCCTTTTCCTGCCGGTTAACCGTTTATCGCGTTGGCTCCGGCAATAATCTCTGTCAGTTCCTGGGTAATGGAGCCCTGTCTTGCACGGTTGTATTCCAGCCCCAGTTCCTCTATCATTTCTTCTGCATTGCTGGTAGCAGAGTCCATTGCGGACATCCTGGCCCCGTTTTCGCTGGCCACAGCTTCCAGCAGCGCTCCGTAAATCAGGCTTGTCATATATTTGGGAATAATCGCATCCAGCGCGTCCTCTGCATCAGGTTCGAAGTTCATGGGCGTCAGACGGCCTGTGGCCTGCTCTTCCTCGGTCATGGAATCCGCTCCGATCATATCCGCCCCCGTCATCTTCATGGAAGCCCCGTCAGCTCCTTCGGTTCCGCCTTTTTCTACTTCCAAAGGCAGCAGCTTCATAAATGTGGGAATATGGCTTACCGTATTTTTAAAGCTTGTGTACGCCAGATAAATCTCGCTGACTTCCCCGTCCGCATAAGCTTTCAGCAAACGCCCTCCGATCTCCATCGCATCCTTGTAAAGCGGCTCATTGATAACGTCGGAATCATCCTCCGCCACATGATAGCCCCGCCGTTCCAGGGACTCCCTGCCTTTACGGCCCACAGCATAAATTTCCATTTCCTCCCTGGAAATCCCACTGTCCAGCACCAGCCGGACCACATTATTATTATAGCCTCCTGCCAGACCTCTGTTCGCCGTAATCACAATCACTGCCTTTTTCCCTTCTCCTCCTGACTGCAGGTAAGGATGGCGTATGCTCCCGGCTCTGGTGAGCATAGAAGCGATCGTGCTATACATAAAGCGGGAATATGGTCTGGAGTGTTCAGCCTTTGATCTTGCCTTCTGCAGCTTCACCGTCGCCACCAGTTTCATGGCCTTTGTAATCTGCTCCGTACTCTGGATGCTGCTCCTTCTCCGTTTGATGTCTCTCATTGAGGCCATAAACTGTTACCTCCTACAACTGGGCGCGGCATTCCTGTATCGCCTTTACCAGAAGTTCCTCTATCTCCGGGGTCAGCTCTTTCTTCTCCCGTATTGCCCCTGGCAGCTCCGGATAACGCTGATCCACATATGCAAACAGCGCCTCTTCAAAACGCAGCACATCGTCAATCGGAATATCCAGCAGATACCGCTTGGTTGCAGCGTAGATAATCATCACCTGATACTCCACCGGCATAGGCTTATACTGCGGCTGCTTCAGAACCTCCCTGATCCGCTCTCCCTGGGCCAGCTTATCCTTTGTATCCGCATCCAGCTCTGAGCCAAACTGCGCGAAGCTCGCCAGCTCACGGTACTGAGCCAGCTCCACACGAATGGGAGCGGCAATCTTTTTCATAGCCTTTATCTGGGCTGCGCCGCCCACACGGGACACAGACAGACCGGCGTTAACCGCAGGGCGGAAGCCGGAATTAAACATTTCTGTCTCCAGATAAATCTGTCCGTCTGTAATAGAAATCACATTAGTGGGTATATAGGCGGAAACATCACCCGCCTGAGTTTCTATAATCGGCAGAGCGGTCAGCGAACCGCCTCCCAGCTCATCCGACAGCCTGGCCGCACGTTCCAGCAGCCTGGAATGCAGATAAAAAACGTCTCCGGGATAGGCCTCGCGCCCCGGCGGACGCTTCAGAAGAAGGGACAGCGTCCGATAGGCGGCTGCATGCTTGCTCAGGTCGTCATAGACCACCAATACATCCTCTCCGCCTTCCATCCACTCTTCTCCGATGGCGCAGCCGGAATATGGAGCGATATACTGCAGCGGAGCCATATCGCTGGCTGTGGATGCCACCACCGTGGTATAATCCATGGCGCCGTATTCTTCCAGCGTCTTAACAATGTTTGCAACCGTAGAGGATTTCTGCCCAATGGCCACATAAATGCAGTGCACGCCCTGTCCCCTCTGATTGATAATCGTATCAATCGCAATGGCCGTCTTTCCGGTCTGCCGGTCGCCGATAATCAGTTCTCTCTGTCCGCGGCCGATAGGAATCATAGAGTCAATGGCTTTAATTCCCGTCTGCAGCGGCGTATCCACTGACTTTCTGGCAATTACGCCGGATGCCACTCTTTCAATGCGCCGGTATTTTTTTGTATGGATCGGGCCCTTGCCGTCGATGGGCTGTCCCAGAGGGTTCACTACACGCCCCGTCAGAGCGTCGCCCACAGGCACCTCTACCACGCGCCCGGTAGTCTTCACCTGGTCGCCCTCATTAATGCTGCGCATATCTCCCAGCAGCACCGCGCCCACATTATCTTCTTCCAGATTCAGCACCATGCCGTAAACGCCGCCGGGGAATTCCAGCAGTTCACCCTGCATGGCGTTCTCCAGGCCGTGAATACGCGCGATCCCGTCTGCAACCTGGATTACGGTTCCCGTATCTGAAACCTCCAGTCTGGACGCATAGCGTTCGATCTGTTCTTTTATAACGGAACTGATTTCTTCCGGTCTCAAATTCATGGAGCGACTCCACCTTCTTTCTGATTCATCTCTTCTGTCAGCTGGATCTTCAGCAGCGCCTGCCGCAGGGACTCCAACCGGTTTTTAATGCTGCTGTCCACCACCCTGTCTCCAATCCGGATCACCAGTCCGCCGATCAGCTCAGGGTCAATGTCATATGTCACTTCAAGACTTCTGTAAGAAGTCGTTTTCAGCAGCTTATTTTCTATATTCTGTTTCTGTCCGGCGGACAGTTCTGCCGGCGCCGTCACATATACTACGCCGATATGCTGGTATTCCTTAACCTTGGCCTCAAAATACAGCAGCGTTTTTTCCATCCATTTCTGACGGCCCTTTTCCACCATTTCCCGGAGAAAACCGGTCATAATACCCGAAATCCTCCCGTCAAAAATCTCTGTCACCACCTGGATTTTCTCCTGCTTCTCAATCTGAGGATGGTTTAACAAACTCACCAGACCTGGATTTTCCTCCATCAGCCGGCGGACTTCCCTGGACTCTTCCCTCAGGGCAGGCAGGATGCTGTTTTCCAGGCCCGCTTCAAACAGAGCGTCGCCGTAGACCTTTGTCACCTGCTTTGCCATGTGTCCTCACCTATCTCCTTCAGCGTCTCTTCCACCAGCGTATCCTGCACCTCTGTATTGATCTGGGCGGAAACTACCTTTCCGGCCATCAGGGATGCGACAGAAATCATTTCTTTCTTCATTTCGTCCATCGCCTTCTTGCGCTCCAGCGCAATATCAGCACGGGCCCTGTCTTTGATCAGCACAGCTTCTTCTCTGGCTGCGCTGATTATCTCTGCTTCCTGCAGCTTAGCCTGCCGTCTGGCCTGGCTCAAAATCTGCTCTTCTTCCTTATGGATATCCGTCAGCCTGGCTTCATATTCCTGTTTCATCGCCAAAGCGTCCGCATTCACCTTCTCCGCATGTTCCAGATCTGACTGGATTCCTTCGCGGCGCTTCTTCAGCATTTCCCGCGCAGGGTTGAACAGCAGATAAGAAAGAATCAGAAACAGAATAAATATATTGATGCCCAGCAGAACTGCGTCATGAAGCAGCTGCGGATCCAGGCCGAAAAGACGTCCTTCTTCCGCGGCCGCTGCAGCCAGCATTCCTACTGTTCCTGTCATCACTTCCAAAATTCAGCCTCCTCTCTTCTCATCCCGGGGGATTTTTTCCGGCCTGCCTAAAAACAGGAACCGGTCCTCATACGGTCATGTCAGAGGCTTCACAAACAGCAGAATAATTGCTACTGCCAGGCCATACAGACCGGTAGTCTCCGCAACGGCCTGTCCAAGAAGCATGGTGGATGTAATTTCGGACTTCGCGCCCGGATTACGTCCTACCGCCGCCGCCGCGTGCCCTGCGGCAATTCCCTGACCAATACCAGGTCCCACGCCTGCTATCAGAGCCAGACCTGCGCCAATTGCTGAACATGCTAAAATTAAATCCTGTCCTGTAATCATAAATTCATTCCTCCTGAAAAATGTTGTACTGTAAGCCCTCGGGCATTACTCTCTGTGATCAGTCGTCGCCGATCTTGTCCCCCACATAAACCATAGTCAGCATACAGAATACGTAAGTCTGTATCGCTCCGGAAAACAGATCGAAGTAAGCGTGCAAAAACGATGGGATTCCCAGACTGAAAAGCAACGGCATCATTCCGTACCACAGCCCGAGCATTACCGTGCCTGACATCACATTGCCGAACAAACGCAGCGACAATGAAAGCGGCGTGGCTACCTCTCCGATCAGGTTGATCGGAAACAGCAGCGGCAGCGGTTTGAATAGATTCGTAAAATGCTGTATCTTATTCTTCTTCACACCATTATAATGGATCAGACCAAATGTAATCAGCCCAAGCATCAGCGTTACACCGTAGTCAGCAGTGGGCGACCGCAGACCAAAAATTCCTGAAATGTTGCTGAGCAGTATAAACAGGAATATGCTGCTGATATAATTGACAAAGCGATACGCATTTTTTCCCATGCTGTTCTTCACCATGGAATCCAGCTTTTCCACAATCAGTTCCACAAAATTCTGAAATACTCCGGGAACCGGTTTCGCATGGCGTATCGCCCTGTTGGCCGCAACAGCGAAAATTATCAACACCACGCTGACAATCAGCATCGCCACGTGAGTAGTGGTCAGCCAGAAAGTCTGTCCAAACAGTTCATAGCTCACCAGCTTTTTAATCATAAAATCCGCTTCCGCGGAAATCTGTATCATGTGCGCTCCTCCTTTCTCATGATTTTATGCGTAAACGGCTGTAAATAAGCCGCTACCTTCAGTGTCATCATTCCGGCCAGAAGACTGAGGAGATTCACCCATCCAGTGAGATATACCGCTGCCATAGCGGCAAACGCTGCAAGGGTTCTGATTATGGAAAACATTCTGCTCCGGTTCACAGCCCCTTTCTCCTCCATTTCCATAGTCCGGTCAATGGAGCTTCCCATATGCCAGAAAATGACTGCCGCAAAAATCCCGCCAACCAGAAAACCCAGCGCAATCTGTACGTATGTTTTACCGAAAGAAAAAGGGCCCAGCCAGAATATTGCGGCCGTTACCGCTTCCAGAATGAGGCAAATTGCCCCAATCCCTGCCGCCACTTCTGTCACAATCTCCCTTGTCTTATCGCTCATATCCGCTGTTTTCCTTTCCTTCGGACAATGTTTCCTTTCCGCTGCCCGGAATCTCCCAGTCCCCAAACAGATCAAACTGTTCTTTTTCCTTTTTTCGTCTGCTTCTGGCCTCTTCTGTGCGCAGATAATTCTGAGCGAGCACATAAGCATTCCGCCCACCCGCCAGCAGTCCAAGAAGCAGCAGCGCTACCGGAGCCCACCCTGCAGAAAACTGGTTCTGAAGCCAGATCCCCAGCGCCAGGCAAAGAAACACCGGCACTAACACGCTTAAGCCTAACTGTAAAATCAGCGAAATCCCTTTCCCTGTCCCGGTCCAATCATTCCTTCTATCACGGCGGCCCATAATCCACTCCTCTCCATTGTTCCCCATTCCTGCCCCCGCACATACAGATATTATAAGCAAAAATCCCCAAAAAGTCTATCTCAAATCTTCCAAAATTATGTATTTTTTAAGAACAATCCGAAGTTTGACCACTGTTTTTACTGGACTTTCTCTATATATTCTGCTATACTGTTGTTAATAAGTATACCCGGAAAGGCAGTGATTCCATGGAGCCATTGACCCTGTACCGCAGGCGGCTCATTCCTAATGAAACGGTGCTTCTGGATCATGACGAGCTGTTATTTCATGACAGCACTCTTCTGGTCACCCGCTGGAAAACCATCCATCCGAAAAAGCGCCTGTCTCATGGCACGTCCTGCTACTATTTAAAAAGGGGCTATAAAGTCAGCCAGTTTTTTGATCACAGCGGCCAGCTGATGTACTGGTATTGTGATATTATAGAAACCAGTTGGGATTCCGACGCCCGAGCCTATACTTTTACCGACCTGCTGGCAGATGTAGTGGTCTGCCCTGATCTTTCTGTCCATTTGCTGGATCTGGATGAACTGGCTCTGGCTCTGGAAGATCAACTGATAACACCGGAACAGATGTGCGCCGCGCTCCGCCGTCTTCACAGCTTGCTGCAGATAATTGAGGCAGGGGAATTTTCCAGCCTGTTGGAACCTTTCCGCCAATATTAAAAACGTATTTTTTACAATAGAAACCAGTCCGACCGGTAAGACAGTTGTCTCCAAACGGCTGGTTTTTTTGTTGCAGAATTTTAAATCAGCCCTGCTCCCGGCACAGATACAATAAGCCGCAGCCTCATGCACAGAGTATGTTTCTTCAGGCACAAGGCTGCGGCTTTTATACTATTGTCTTATTAATGCTTTTCCATCTGCAGCGTCTTCATTCTTCTAACATGTGAGATGGATAAAAACGCCGCAGATAATGTGATAATTATAAAATTCCGTTTCTCTTTCTTCTACGGACAACTACCAGGCCGGTGCCCATTCCTGCTGACAGGATCAGCAGTACAATGTACATCATCATACCCTTATCTCCGGTAGGAGGAGTAGGAGGCAGTACAGCCAGGGTCTCGGTCTTCTGGCCTCCACATACATAGCAGGTGTAAACTTTCTTACCTTCTTTTGTCTGTGTAGGTTCAACTGTTACGATTCCGTCATCCCACTTGTGGTCTTCTGTTTTCACTTCACCACAAGCACAGCTGCTGGTATGAGTCTTGCCGTCTCCTGAATCCTTCCAGTCTCCAAAGGAGTGTCCGGTTGCAGGAATTTCTTTATAAGTGCTGTAATCACCGCGGGTGCAGGTCTCATATGCTTCCCAGCCTGCTTCTGTACAGGTTGCTTCCTTGCCTTCATGCTTCACAAGGTCATGACCAAGTGCAGGAATCACTTCCTGTTTCACAAAGATCTCTCCGCAGACGGAGCAGTGCTTTCCTTCTGTCAGACCGGTTTCGGTACAGGTTGCTTCCTTCGCAGGATCGATCACTTCGGTATGCGCCTTCTTCGGTACAACTTCCTGTTTCACAAAGATCTCTCCGCACACGGAGCAGTGCTTTCCTTCTGTCAGACCGGTTTCGGTACAGGTTGCTTCCTTCGCAGGATCGATTACTTCCGTATGTGCCTTCTTCTGCACCACTTCCTGTTTCACAAGGATCTCTCCACACACGGAGCAGTGCTTTCCTTCTGTCAGGCCGGTTTCTGTGCAGGTCGCTTCCTTCGCAGGGTCGATTACTTCCGTATGAGGCACCATCGGAATCTCTTCATAGGTGGTGTAATCGCAGCGCTTACAGGTCTCATAAGCTTTCCAGCCTACCTCTGTACAGGTCGCTTCTTTTCCTTCATGCTGTACCAGGTCATGGCCCAGCGCTTCTCCGAAGGTGAACGTCTCTGTTCCAACCGCTCCGCACTCGCAGCTGTAATAATATACCGCAGGCTCTGTGCAGGTTGCCTCACTCTTCAGGTACTTTTCGTCTGTATTCTTCTGGTCGAACACACACTCATGTGCCTTTACGGAAGAGTACTGGAACGGTCCGATATCCACAACCGTCATTCCGGTAATGTCATTATTGAAGAAATCCTTTGTCAGTGGCAGCGCCGCTTCGTTCTGTTCCTTATAGTCATACTCGCGGTCTACCACCATACCCTTGCCAATGGCCGGGCTCTTCTCCGCCAGCTTGATTCCTTCGAACTGGCTCAGGTCAAATCCTCCCGTAGGCGTCTTCACGCCGCGGCCTGCTTCAGGGCTCATCGCCACACCGGCTCCCTTGCCGCCTTCCAGCTGTTCTACCTTATCTCCTGTGAAATCACTTCTTCCAAGCAGCGCCTTCACCGGCTGGGCCGACATGAATCCATCCAGGTTCTCAAATACTGCGTTCAGTTCTTCCTTGCTGTTCAGCGTGATGTTGTTTTCCAGGACCACTGTTGATCCTTCCACTACGCTGTCTACAATCGCTGCAGGGTAGAACAGGTTATTCTTCATTTCTCCGCTCAGCTTCGGGTTACTTACTGTCCCGTCACTGCTTCCGTTGATATGGAAGCCTCCGAACTTTCCTTCCGTGGTCAGACCGTTGGGTGCAATCACGATGTTGTTGTAGAAATACGCTGTATTAGCAGGGCCTCCAAAAATAGTAGCTACTTTATCGCCCAGGATAAACAGGTTGTTATAGATCGCTTCCGGCGCTCCGGAATAATGGAACAGGCCGTTCTGGCTCTCGCTAATCCCTACGCTCTGCGCGTCTTCCACACTCACGTTATAGCGCACCAGCGTGCCGTCATCCATGGTTCCCATGAACAGGCAGAATCCGCCGTTGTTACGGTAAGTGTAGTTGTACTGGAATACGGTTCCCCAGCAGAACATATCCGCGTCAAACGCCTCAGAGTCGTTGCAGACCCATACGTTATTCACCGCTTCATTATACTGTGCCACTGCGTCCTTTGTCCCGATGAACCACAGTCCCGCAAAGTTCGGAGAACCCATGGTCATCGGCGCCTGACGGTTACCCATGTCTTTCGCCACTGCTCCGGTCTTCTCCGCTACTGCACGGCAGCTTGACAGAATATCAGTATTCCAGGTAACGCTGCCGCTTACATTGCCGCTATTGCTCGTCGCATAGTAGGAATACCCTGCATCCGTCAGGTAGTTATTCTCCAGCACCGGCTTGTTGGCGGAAGAAATCACCACGCCGTCTCCGGGTACACCTGCGATATAGTTGTTGCTGATGCTCACATTTTCCATGTAAGCAGGGAACTGCGTACGGGTATCCCCCATCCATGCCAGCACATCGTTGCGGATTCCTTCCACATCACAGTACATCACGATGTTGTTGTTGATCTGCAGGTCGTCATAAGGGCCATAGGCATTGATGCCGCCGCTCATCTTTCCGCCGGCGCCTTTCGCTCCATTAACAGGGTGATAGCCTACCACATCATGCACATAGCAGTCCTCGATCACCACATGCTGCAGCTTGCCTGCACGGTAGAACGCTTTCTCCTTCTCTGCATTGCTGGTGGGAAGCGTCTCCAGTCCTTGGGTTTCAAAATAGTCAAAGATCACAGCGATACCGTTACGGCCGGTAGCGCCCTTCTGCATTTCCTTGGTATAGTTGGTCACTTCAATCCCGCGGATTTCCCACTGCTCCACATTGAACAGCTCAATAGTGCCGGAGGGATAGAACTTACGCCATGCGTCAAAGGCCAGGTAAGAATGGGCATTCAGATCCGCCACCGTACCGTCTCCATTCAGGACAGGACGCTTGGAGGAATCTCCGCCGTCGTTATACTTGGTCATGATGATGGGATTTCCGGGGGTACCGGAGCCTTCGGGACGGAACTGCACGCCGCTCCAGGTGCTGGTCGCATCCAGATAAATGCGGTCGCCAGGGCCGAAGGTTACGGACTGCAGCTTCTCAAATGTCTTCCATGCAGTCTCAGGGGTATGTCCGTCGGCATCGTCATTTCCGCCGTTGGACAAATAATAATTCGTTGCTACATGTGCGCTTGCTTTTACAGTAAAGGTTACAGGGATATTTTCACCGGCCGCAGTAACCATAGTCAGCTTATGTTCCCCGTCAGCCAGTCCCTTGAACACATCTGCATTCAGCGTAACCTGATATCCTTTCATTTCGGCAGGATAATTTGACGCATTCAGAGGAGCCTCTCCCTTTTTGGCGGTCCACTGTTCAGCATTCAGTTCCTTGTCGCCTACCAGTACCTTAACGATATCTGTATCGTTCTCCATATAAGGAGAAATGTACAGTGTCTGGGCTTCCGGATATTTACTGTCCGCCTCAAATGTTTCAGGGGAAACAGTGTAGGTAATGCCCTTCACCGGAATTTCAACAGAAGTAAGGGTTTTGCTCTGAGTTGCAGCGCCGTTTTTCACAACACTTACGCCGTCAATAAAGTGGCGGTTGCTGATTTCACCCAGGTTTGTGCTGTTATTGCTCCACCCGTCCATAATGGTAAGGCTTTTCAGCGATTTCACCTGATCATAGTTTTCTACCTTGAACAGGTTCATGTCTGTAACTCCATCACCAACAATCTTATTGGTAGAAATCACTTTACCGTCAATTTTTTCGGTCAGGCCTTTCTCACTGTCGATCACCCACTCAAACTTATGCCAGCCTGTACTTCTCTCTGCATCGGTAGTACCCCATGCGTAGTTTTTATACGTACCTCCGGTTATACGAGCTCCATAATGGGTTTTGGTCATGTTATCAACATAGGGGGCGATAACTCCGTCATAGAAAAGACCAAGCGCATTGCCCTGACCGTTGATGCTGAATCCAAACTTCGTCTGGTCAGCGCCGCCGTTGGCGTCATAATACCATGCGGTAACAGTCACATCGGAGACTTCTTCCAGATTCTTGGCAGGATATCCTGTCGTGCTGCCCACTGCGGTAGCGGCATAACGACCATACATAGATCCAGCGTCAGAATGTCCATATACATCAGGAGAAGCGTCGGTAAACTTCTTATCTCCCTCAAAGCTGTCCACAAACACGACATCTTTAGGATCATAGTAGCTTACTTCAGCCGTAACCTTAACCGTCTCGCCTTCCTTCGGCGTATAGCCGGGCTTGATGGTCATTGTTCCGTCTGCTCCAACAATTACGTTCTCATTATTCGTTGTATATTTTACTCCGGCAATGGCATAGTCATCCATGTTTTCAAGATATACGCGTGCACTTTCGCCCTTTGCCAGAACGCCGGTATTGTCTTCTCCGAATACCAGCTCAAATTCCTTGGCAACATACTTCGTTGCCGCGATGTTCTGCTGCGCCTCTGCTGTTGTCGCTTCGGCAGCATTCTTTTTCAGCGTTACAGTGAACTTATAGAACCCGTCCACGCCGTCCTGATTCGTCAGGCTTCCGGCTACCGGCGCCTGATACTCTACTTTATTTACTGTAACAGCAATGCCATCTCCGGCCGCTGCCGCTGCTTTTGCCTCGATCAGCGCCAGCACTGCCGCTTCATTCGCTACGTCAGCCTGAGATACTGCGTCAAAGGTCAGAGCTTCTACCGCTTCCTTCGCTGCGTTTACTGCTTCCTGATCAGCTGCCGCGTCCGCGGTTTCCACAGTGATCGTGGTGCTGATGCCTGCTGTCTTCGCATCCCCTGCTCCGGGCTTCAGGATGTACATGTCATCGATGAAGTGCTTGTCCTGGACGAACTCCACGACTTCCTTCTTATCGCCCCAGTTGGTGGCCACACCTGCCTTGGAGATGCTCTTGACTCCTGTCACTACCAACGGTTCTGTCTGGCCGTCCAGGCACACAGGTCTTCCGTCAATGTACAGGCGGGTCCCATCTGCCGCAACGTCGGCTTCCATCTTATGCCAGCCTTCGCTTCTCACGATATTTGTCTGGTTCCAGTTTCCGCCATAACGGATTGTGTAGGTTTTCACATATTCCAAACGCTGATCCAGCGTCAATGTACTTCCTCCTGCACCCTTATCCGCCGATGCGGGAACTCCGATGCCGAACAGCAGGTCCGGATAGTTGTTGATTACCATTCCAAACTTAATCTGATCGAAATTATTGGGAGATAAACGGCCCGCAAGCTCTTCTATGTCCTGCTCTGCCTCTGTACAGGGATCATAGTACCAGAATACCAGGCGTCCCGTGCTGTTGATCGCAGGGGACCACATCCCGTCTTTTACATTTTGGTTTGTGGTGGTTCCGGCCTTCAGTCCGGTATGCGCCATCTTATCTGAATGGGTCAGGCAGTATTTCCCTGTTGCTGAAGGGATCAGGCTTCCGTCTTTCTCCAGCCCGTCGCTCCACAGCAGCTGGTCCGCGGTATAATACTTCGCGGTAGTGCCTATGGTGATTTCATCTCCGTTTGCGGCAACAGCGCCCTCTTTCAGCGTCACCTTGCCGTCTTTCAGTTCATACTTATCCCCGCCCTTGGTAATTTTCAGGTCAGCGGAATCCACCGCCGTTCCTTCTGCTGCTTTCACATACACGCGGGCCGGGTCTACGCCGTTCCAGGTGTTTCCTACTTCAGATACCACCTCGGGCGCGCCGGTTGTTTCAGCTGCTTCCACCCGCGCTACGTCCAGGCTCGCCGCTGAAGTCAGGCAAAGGCTGAATGCCAGCAGGCTGCTGAGCAGCTTTCTGCCAAATTTCTTTCTCCTCATTTTCCTTCCACTCCTTTTGAATTTTATACACTATGCTTCAAATGCTTTTTCTCCCACCTCCTCTGAAATAACTTTTATATTGCCGCGTCCCTCAATACCTAATAAAACCCAACGGACATTCGGCTAAAAACAGCTGCCGCTGTTTTTATGACATAGTTATCGCGTCATAACGGTCCTGGTCAAAGACAATTTCCGCCGCTTCAACCCTTTCCGCGATCAGCCTGCTCACCTCGCTTCTGGCAAAGAATACGCGCAGCGAATCCTCAGCCTCCTCAAAAGGCATATATCCCAGGCTTTCCACTGATTTCAGCACGATATTCACCTTGTCCTCGCGGTACAAATACCCTTGTATGCTGTCCCCCGGCTTCATGTAATCGAAATAGTTATAGATCAGATCCTCTGTGGTGGTATCCTCTTTTGCAATGTCCCTGGTGTTCTGAGTCACCTCTTCTGTTCTGCCGTCCTCATAAATCACCGTATATTTATACACAGTCCCAAGAGTCAGGTTTTCCTTATTGGCTTCATACACCTCTTCCAGCTGTTTCTTGGTAGGCTCGACCAATTCTTCCTGGGAATGTTCCAGTTCAGACCGGATATTCCCGTTCAGGTATTGATAATATGTAAAGGGCGTAAACTCCGACAGACCGTAAAACGCATCCCCGCTGTCCTTTTTACTGGCGCGCTGGGCGTTTTCCGCTTCCATCTCCTCCATCATGCCGCCGTAATCCTTGTATTCCAAAATTCCCCGTTCCGATGCCAGGATGAACTCCTCCTTCGCCTGCACCACGGCAGCCAAAGCCTTTTCCTTTGCGTATTCAAGAGGAGTTACTCCGTCAAACTCGCTTGTCCAAAATTTGTCATCAGATTCCGCCTTATAATTAACCCAAAAATAATTAACCGTAGCTGCTTTCTGATCCCTCAGAAACAGCATGTACTCTTCTTCTGTCACACCATATCCGTCCACTGTCAGAAGATAGGCTCCGCTGTCTACCGAATCTGAGCCCTTGCTCTGTTCCTCTTTGCCGCAGCCGCCCAAAACCAGGCTGCTTAAAAGCGCCGTCAGGGCAAAAATGCCGAAGATTCTCCGGCTCCTTTTTATGTATTGTTTTTTCATCATCAGATTCCTATTTTCTTTCACATATTGCTACACATAACATTATATCAGGTTCATGGAATCTGCTAAGTGGAAAGATTTATTCCCCCCCTTGCCGGAAATATTACAAAACGTCTTCTAAATTCAGAAAAGGGCATAAACCAACAATTAAAACCGCTTTTATAACCAGTTAAAAATTGCTATTTATGCCCTTATCCTAGAGTCATTATGATGTCTCAAATATTCATTAAAATAAATTTAACATATTTTCATGTATCTGTCAAGTTTTTAAATAATTTAAATGTATGTTTTTATTTTTCGACTCAATTCGACACATTAATACTGCATTGTATTTAAGAATTATTTGTTCTTACCATATTCTTATTCTGTTCTTCCCTGCTTTCAGGTTTGCCAGAGGCCCGGGAACGCCTTGATCTTTCCTATCATATCCCAGCAGGTCCTTTGACAGGCGGATAAAATTCCCGTCTGCATCATCAAAAGGCGCCTCTGTGATTCTTGGAAGTTCAAATCCGGCTGTATCCAGCACCGCAGCCTGCAGCTCAAAGAAGTCCTGGGGCAGATTAATTTCCAGATATCCAGCTCCGTTTTCCTCTGACACAGCTGCCTGAGGATCTTCCTGAGAGCAATACTTCTCTTCTTCTCTGTCGTATGCCAAAGCCCCTTTGAAATAAGCGTTGCCGTTGATATAAGCCGGCTGAGGCACATGTTTGAAGCGTTCATGATCCCCCGGTTTCTGGCTTTTGATCCTCTCCACATATTCTTCCAGAGAAGCCGGCGCGCCATTATAGCTGACCGTACCCGATGAAGCGTCTTCCGCGCTGTCCAGAGCCTCTCCTATAAAAATATTCTGGAAAAATCTGTCGTCTCCGCCATAGACCAGCGCACACCCAGCTACTTCTGTAGTGTGGGGGAAATGATACGGCGTGGAACGGTCCAGCACATCAATGCGCCTCATAATGCCGCAGCAGAGATTATGGACATAGGCTCCGCCCTGGGCTACATTGTCAAAGTTATAATCCGACGCAAAAATATTATTGTCCACCAGATAGGGCCCGTGGGTCACTTCCATCATCAGATCCCGCTCATTATCGTAGTAAATATTGCTGCTGATCCTCGCCCCCTGCGCCTGCCAGTCCATCCAGGTGCCCAGGGAACAGCTGTGAATCCGGTTGTGGTGGATCTGCACGTCAACAGCGGCATGGAATTTAATGCCCGCGATTTCATATCCGAAAAATTCCTGCTTCACTGCAATGTTATAAATATGGTTTCCGTAAATCTCTGAAAAAGCGCACCCCAAATGCCCAACAATGCCATTCTGCCCGCAGTCATGGATGATGTTGTTGCGCACAATATGGGAACCTATGGTTTCTTTGCTCCACCCGATCTGTCTGGCGCGGAACACCGCCTCCATCTGGTACTGGTATCCAGGCTTTCTCCAGGTCCTGTAGCACATCTCATGACCTGTGGATTCTTCTTTTCCAAGACTTACCGCGCTGCATTTTGCATCATGGATGTGGTTGTTTTCAATGATCCAGCCTTTACTCCAATGAGCACCGATCAGTCCTGGCTGGTCGGCTGTGGGCGGGGCCCAGGGGCAGGCTGCCTGTGCAATCTCAAACCCCTGCACTGTGATATAATTTCTTCCGGCACGCTCCGGATAAAAACAGCACTTACGCACGCTGATTTCTGTCAGCTCCTGGTTAGGGTCTGCATTCTGAAAATTGGCATATATCACCGTTTCCGTCTCTCCCACTTCCGCGTACCACTGGTACACGGTGTCTTCAGGATGCAAAATCTCCTGTTTTTTCTTCCTCCAGGGCGGATTAAACCCTTCTGTCCGCATTTCACCCCGCTTTACTTCTTCCAGAGAAGCAGCCTCATAAAGGGACTTTCCATTCAGATAAACATCCCCGGCGTGCACAGGCCTGTCCTCCGGATAAATCATCCAATCTCCGGCGATCAGCTCCGCAAATGGATTCCAATCCCCAAACAGATCGTTCGGCACCGAAGTTTTCCACACTGAGCCCTCTTTTTTCACCCACTGATCCACCGGTTCGGAGCCTTTGATCACCACATGTTCCCCTTCCGCCGCCTGATAAGTAATCCGGCAGTTATCGCTGGTTCCTGAGTTTACCGGCTTTACCCATTCTCTGTATGTACCTTCATGAACCACTACTGTATCACCGGGCATAGCCTCTTCTGCCGCCCTGGATATGGTGCGGTAAGGGCACTGTTCGGTCCCTTCCCCGCGATCGCAGCCAGTCACTGCAACATGAATCATTCTCTTCATCCTGTTTCGTCTCCTTCCTGCCACATTGGCATGTACCACAGCTTATCTGATTGCATTATAATTCCATCCGTGATAAAATGTTAGGACAAAACAAGCTGAAAATATGTCATATATTGCTGTGAGGCCAATGCAATGTTACCTTTTTATGAAAACAACAGCTGGCAGTTCCGCTGCTTTCGATTTGTCCCGGATGAATTCCCCTCTCATCTCCATAAAGAACTGGAAATTGTATATGTCCGGCAGGGCGCCATTGAGATCCGGCAGGAGGATCTCTGTTTTTGCCTGGAAGAAAGGGACTGCGCGGTTATTTTTCCAAATACCGTACACAGTTACCGTCAGATGCCGGGCAGCGATGTCCTGATGACAGTTTTTGATCAGTCCCTGGTGTCCCACCCTTTTGGAAATCTCAGGACCTGCCGCAGCCAAAAACCATTTATAAAAGCCGCACAGGTGCACCCGGATATCCCATACTGCATGGAAAAACTGCTGCAGTTGGGAGCCGGGCAGGAACACCCTGCGGCTGTAATCGGTTACCACATTCTGATGTTAGGCCATGTCCTGGAGTCTGTTCCTGTCACGGACACTCCCTCCTGCATGGCAGAAACCAATATTCAAAAAATACTGTCTTATTCTTCCGCACATTTTCGTGAACCGATTACAATTTCCAGTATAGGGAAAGCATTGGGGCT
The DNA here is from genome assembly GCF_004216775.1 of Cuneatibacter caecimuris. Classification (GTDB taxonomy): domain Bacteria; phylum Bacillota; class Clostridia; order Lachnospirales; family Lachnospiraceae; genus Cuneatibacter; species Cuneatibacter caecimuris. The sequence goes on along the minus strand of NZ_SGXF01000004.1, from coordinate 191,254 downwards.
GAACCGGTGTTATGTCTCCAGATTATTTAACCAGAAAGTCGGCAGTTCTTTTCCGGATTATCTGAATGCGCTGCGCATGGATCTGGCCGCGCAGCTGCTGCTCACCACAGACGACACGGTGGAAAGCATCGCCCTCTCCTGCGGCTTTTCCGGAGACAGAAGTTTTTACCGGAATTTCAGAAAAATCTATCATACCACCCCCAGGAAATACCGCGGCGCAGGGTTTCTCAGAAAATCATAGAACGGCGGATAAAACAGGACTACAGTTCTTCCCCCTGCTTTACCAAAAGCAGTCTTTGCCCCGGCTTCAGCGCATCTGTCGCCAGCCCATTGGTCTGCAGTACAATTTCTTTTGTGGTGGAGAAGCGCTTAGCCACAGTCCACAGGGAGTCTTCAGGCCGGACAATATACCCGATAATTCCCGGAGTCTGTTCCAGCTCTTCCGGTGTCATCGGCTGAAATTCCACGTCTGTTACCACATTTTCCTTACAATTTCTCTGTACCAGTGTATCCAGATTCAGCGAGGCTTTTACTTCTATTTCATCATTCCCCAGCATGACGGTTGTCAGCTGTTCGATCACAGGATTCATCTCCCACAGGCAGTCCGGGCCGATCCCTCTGGCCTCCACCACATCAGAAAAGGGTACTGCGCCTTCCAGAGATCGGAGGGGTTCTTTATCATCATCGGACATATATAGTATTTGAAGCACCAGGGCTCCCTCTACCTTCAGCCCGTCTTCCACCAGCTCTGCTGAATCAATTTTTACGGACCCGCTGCTGTGGCAGATTTGAAGAATTTTATCTTCTCCGGCAGCTTTCATCTGATCCACCACTTTACATTTTGCCCCATTTTTTACCAGAAGGCTGCGGAAATATGCTTCTTTCATTTTCGGAACAGCTTTTTTTCCTGGCTGATACAAGTCGCAGAGAAGCTGAACCCAGCCTTCCTCGAACAGGCGTATATCCAGATCCAGAACTGCGTCCACGCTGATCACGCGGTTTTCTCCATCATAATCCGGTCTGGCTTCAATCTCTTTATGTCCCAGGCTGATGCGGGTGGATGAGACCATGCCGCTCCGGCAGCCGGGGCATTCCACTTCTCCGGAAATTAAAATTGATTTTTCCATCCACTGCAGCGGAATATGGTCCTCTTCCCCGCTGTATATCGCAAACAGTACCAGTTCTCCCCGCAGCGTAAGCTTCTCGTCCTCAGGCTTGCATTCCACATTGCGCAGTTCCAGGCTGTTCCATAGAATCTGGCGGATATTAGGGTTATTGCTGGTCAGTTCAATTTCTTCTTTTACCCGGAAAGAGTCCCTCTTCTGCACTTCCATCTGCAGAACCTCCAGACGCTTTGTCAGGGTCTGCAGTTCTCCCGCGTCTGTCACTTCCTGAGCGGCGACTTCGTCATAAAGCCGGTCAGCGTTCACTTCCAGCGTAACGATAGCATTTGCCCGCAGTTTTCTGGAATTCACCGCAGTCAGGGTCAGGTCCTCAATATCCCATTTTACCTGCAGATGATCCTGCAGTTCCAATCCGTCAAAATTCAGCGTCTCTTCAAATGGAACCGCTCCGGCAAATTGTTCCGGGATTTCTCCCTCCTCCGGGGAATAGAGCAGAGAAAAAACCAGTTTCCCCTTCACCGCCGCCTTATCTTCCATAGGTTTAGACGCCTCCAGCTGAATCTCTGCCTGCTGCATGATGATCCTCGCCAGATCCGGCTTCATTTCCGGCAGGTTGAAATCCTCATCCAGCGTGAGCTGGCTGGTCACTTTTCCCTTCAGCCTGTTCATATGTATATTGCTTTTCTGTAACTCCATACGCACCTCCGCTTGCGGGCCATGCCGCCATGCGGCCTGCCCGGACAAAATCATCCTCTCACTCAATATATGAATCATACCCCGGAAACATAACCCCGCCATCCACATTTTTTTGGTTTTTCCCCAAACCCTGCGCCTTTTTCTGTTTCAGGAAATACGCTATAATTGAGTGAAATGAGGAGGTACAGTATGAAGCAACCAAATGTTATTGTATTTTTTACGGACCAGCAACGCTGGGATACCACCGGGGCCGGCGGAAATCCCTGCGGCCTCACCCCCAACTTTGACCGCATGGCACAGGAGGGGACCTGGGCGAAATATGCGTTTACGCCGCAGCCAGTCTGCGGGCCCGCGCGGGCTGCCCTCCAGACCGGAAAATATGCGGCTGCAATCCATATGCATCACAATGGACTGGTTCTTCCCAAAGAGCACAAAACCATGGCCCATTATTTCAATGAAGCAGGCTATGATACCGCCTATATCGGCAAATGGCATCTGGGGGATACCCGGGGAGCGGTGCCGGAAGACCAGCGTGGGGAATACCGGTACTGGCTTGGAGCCGGATCCCTGGAACACACCTCCAGGCCATATGATACCGTGGTATACGATCATAATGACACACCGGTGAAACTGCCCGGATACCGTGTAGACGCCCTGACTGATGCAGCCGTCCGTTATATCGGAAAAAAACATGAAAATCCTTTTTTCCTGTTTCTGTCCTTTTTGGAACCCCATTTCCAGAATTCCAATGACAGCTTTCCCGGTCCGGATTCCGCATCTCCTGTTACAAACCCTTATATTCCGCCGGATCTGGGCGCACTCACAGGCACTTCCCGACAGCACCTCCCCGGATATTATGGAATGGTAAAACGGCTGGATGAATGTCTCGGCAGAATTCAGGATGTTTTGAAAAGCCTGCATCTAACCGAAAATACCATCGTACTTTTTACCACAGACCATGGCTGCCATTTCAAAACCAGAAACGCGGAGTACAAAAGGTCCTGTCATGACAGCTCCATCCGCATTCCCATGGCTTTCACCGGCGGCCCGTTTTCAGGAGGAGGCTGCCTGCAGCAGCTGGTCAGCCTGATCGATGTGGCCCCCACCCTGCTGGACGCCTGCGGCATTCCTGTGCCCGGGGATATGCAGGGGCGTTCCATCCTCCCTCTGGTGAACCGGACCGCCTGTGACTGGCCGGATGACGTTTTTGCCCAGATCAGCGAGAGCCAGACCGGCAGGACCGTGCGCACCCACCGCTGGAAATACGCGGTGGAAGCTCCGGGAACGGACCCCATCCAGGATTCAGGCGCCGGGCTGTATGTTGAAACTGCCCTTTATGACCTGGAAAACGATCCCTATGAGCTGGATAATCTGATCGGGATGGCTCCCTTGCGGCCGGTAGCAGACAGGATGAAGAAACGTCTGCTGCGCAGAATGAGGGAGGCAGGCGAACCTCTTCCTGAAATTCAGGACGCCCCGGAACAGCCGGCCAGGCAGCATGTCTTATTTGATGGGGAAGAAAATTTATAAGCATTTGTGATGAAACATCTGCATGCTGCCGATTACCCGCCAGGCAGTATGCGGATGTTAATTTATTTTGCATAATCTTACTGCCCGTCTGGAACTTCTTCCCCGGTTCCTACTGCGCCTCTCCATCTTGCATTTACTGTAATAAATATAAGTTATGCTTTTACGATGCAAACATTTCTTGACTTTTCTTAGAAATATATGTATCATAAACTCTACATTAACTGTAATCTATCTATATAATAATCCCACGGAGACGCTTCATGGAACTTCAGAAACACAGACTAACTGTCGGCCAAATGGCTAGGCTGCACGATATCAATAAACGGACACTTCACTATTATGATGAAATCGGTCTGTTTTCCCCAAAGCTCAAAGGAGAAAACGGCTACCGTTACTATACCATGGATCAGATGGCCGACCTGGAACTGATTCTGGCCTTCCGGGAGCTGGGCATGTCCATTGAAGAAACCCAGGCAGCAATTCATTGCAGCGCAGGGACAGTGAATGATATATTAAAAGATAAAATTAAAGATATAGACGGAAAGATTCAGCATTTAAGAAGCATGAAAAAGCTGCTGGAGGCCCGTCAAAAGCTGTCTGCTCTGTCAAAAGACCTCCCTCTGGGAAAGATAGAGACAATATTCTGTGAAGAGGAATATTTTTTGCTGAGCAATAAAATCGTGGGGACAGAAGACGAAAACTATTTCCTCGCCATGGGAGAGCTACTGAACAGGGAACGGCGTTACCGGCTGTTTAATCATGATTATGGAATCATGATTTCTGCTGAGAAAATTATGGACGGACGGTTCAACGATTATGACCGTTTTTATATGAAACCCAGTTCCGCAGTACAGAAAAATCTTTTTAAACGCCCGGCCGGAAATTATCTGCGCATTGCCGTTAAAGGAGACTGGACCCAGCTGCCCGGCGCGTACAGGCACCTGCTGGAGTATGCACAGGAGCACCATATCCGATTTGAAGGCTACTCTTATGAGCGGGGCCTGAATGAAACCCTGAGTTCCAACATGGATGAATATATTACAGAAATCCTTATTAAATGGACTGAAGATATTGATCTATAATCCGCAGGAGAGAAATGTTCCGATGAAAAAAACAGCCGCCCCGTTAAAAGCCCTGAAGGCCGCGTTCCCCCATACAATTCCCATTTTCGCCGGATTCTGGTTTCTGGGGCTGACCTATGGTATTTACATGCGAGCCTCTGGTTTTAGCTTCTGGTATCCGATGCTGATGAGTCTGACTATTTTTGCCGGTTCTATTGAATTTGTCACCGTCAATCTGCTGATGAGCGCCTTTAACCCTGTCCAGGCCCTCGCCATGACGCTGATGATCAATGCCCGCCACCTTTTTTACGGCATTTCCATGCTGGACAAGTTTCGGAGCTGCGGGTGGAAAAAGCCCTACCTGATCTTCGGCATGTGTGACGAGAGTTTTTCCATTAATTATACAGCGGATATTCCTGAAGACGTGGACAAGGGCTGGTTCATGTTTTTTGTGACCCTGCTCAACCATCTTTACTGGTTCTCAGGCTCAACCCTGGGCGGCATTTTCGGATCCCTGCTTACTTTTAATACAAAAGGGCTGGATTTTGTAATGACCGCCATGTTCGTCGTCATTTTTCTGGAACAGTGGCTGAAAGAAAAAAATCATTCCAGCGCGCTGCTGGGACTTGGCCTTTCCCTGCTGTGTCTGATCGCTTTTGGAGCAGACCGTTTCATGATCCCATCCATGCTGGCTGTGCTGGGCGTGCTCACCCTTCTGAGAAAGCCTCTGGAGAAAGGCGGTGAACCGGCATGACTATTTTCCAGCAGATTACCACCGTCTTGATGGTCATCTTGGGAACAATGCTCACCAGATTCCTCCCTTTTCTTCTCTTCCGGGGAGACAAGCCTGCGCCCAAATATATCAGGTATCTTGGAAAAGTCCTTCCTTCTGCGGTATTCGGCCTTCTCGTCATATACTGCCTGAAAAATGTGGATATGACCGCAGCCGGCCATGGTCTTCCTGAACTGATATCCATAGCCGCTGTAGTGGGCCTGCACCTCTGGAAACGGCAGATGCTGCTGTCTATTGCGGGAGGGACCATCTGCTATATGTTTCTGGTGCAGTTTATTTTTCTGTAAATAAGGAAAACAAACCGGAATCAGATCATTGCTTAGGGCACCCTTATGTCAAGCCCACGACAAAAATTTCTATTTATTTACTAAAGTCCACCTTCACTAAATGACGGCGGACTTAGGGTGAACTTTTATACTATTTACTTTCCAAACAGGTCGGAATGTGTCCCAGTGCGAGAAGCAGTTAAAATTAACTTGTCTTGCTTTATTGCATAAATAAGCAGCCAGTCCGGTAAAATATGGCATTCGCGGAATCCTGTATAATTTCCTGTCAGGGAGTGGTCTCGATACTTCTCTGCAAGTAACTTCTCTTCTAAAATTGTTTGGATTACATCTTCCAGACGATTCATATCATATCCTCTCTTTTTCACCCGCTTGTAGTCTTTCCGAAATTGTCCGGTTGTTTCCAATTGTAACATCACTCACCGTCCATTTCCGCGTCAAGCTCTGCAAACAATTCACGGGCAGAGGAATAGTTTTTTGTTGAAATATCACCATTCATAATATCTCTTGCTTCCTGCATGGCGGCTTCTGTCTCAGCATTGTACCGAGGCTGCTTCATTTCAAAAGGCAAACCACCTTCCATGATAGATTTGCGTAAAAAGATATTAATTGCATCAGTAACTGTAATACCAAAACTGGCAAAAAGTTTTTCTGCTCCGGCTTTTGTTTCTGGATCAATACGGACGTTGATATTAGCTGTTTTAGCCATTATGCTCACCTCCTTAAATCATTGTCTATATCTATAGTATATCTCATTGTATTAACAATATCAACACAATGTGAAACATTTTTATAAAATGAATCTTTTATAACTGCTATATTTGTCGAAAATTGTCGCCGCCATCTCCGTCATACATATGCCTCAAATAGAAACAGCCAGAAATGCCTCCCTAACAGTAAAGAAACAAGAACCACCCCGCTCACTGCAGAAATATCCCCCACCGCCGGAGAGGACTCTGGCAGAGAGGCGGAAGACAAAACGGAAGAGGCTATACCCGTTAAGGCATGTAGCCTCCGGTATTTCCTCTTCCGCCTCTTAGCGACCCATTTTCACTTCTTAGCGGCCCTCTTCCGCATATCCCGCACCGCTACATTCAATCCTCATAAGCCATCCGGTAAATAGTCTCAATCTCCGGAGCATCCAAATCAATGAAATCCGGCAAAGTGCGCTCTCCAAAGAACGTGCACTTCTCCGCCATTTCACCGAACTTCTCGTCTGTAATCCCCAGCTCCCGCAGGCTTGTAGGCATGCCCAGGCTTCTGAAATATTCTTCGGTGGCGTCAATGCCGGCCAGCGCCGTCTTCATAGGATCTTCAAAGTTCATCTCGCAGTTCCAGACCCGCACCGCATACTGGGCAAAGCGTTCCGCCGCATAAGGGCACACAAACCTGGCCCAGGAACAGAACAGCGCAGAAAGCCCCGCTCCGTGGGCGATCCGGGGATACATCCCCGACAGTTCATGCTCCATCTGATGCACCGCCATAAATACGTTTCTTCCCGCTCCCGTCAAATCATTGTGGGACAAACTTCCCGCCCACATCAAAGTCGCCCGGGCTTCATAATCCTCCGGCTTCTGATCCGCGATTCTTCCCGCCGAGATCACTGATTTCAGCAGGCCCTCCGCCAGCCGGTCCGTCAGATCTACATTCCTGGATACTGTAAAATACCGTTCCAGGGTATGCATCATAATATCCACCGTGCCGCAGCCCGTCTGAAACTTATTCACTGTATAGGTCAGCTCCGGGTTCAGGATGGAAAACAGCGGCCGATGGGTGGGAGAATTAAATCCCCGCTTAAAGCCGCCTTCCTCATTGGTAATCACACAGGAAGCGCTCATCTCGCTGCCGGAAGCCGCCAGCGTCAGAATCGTGCCCACAGGCAGGGCCTTGGCAGGCGCGTCTTCTTTTGTGAAAAATTTCCAGACATCTTTGCCCGGATTCCCCACTCCGTCCGCGATACATTTCGCAGAATCAATCACGCTTCCGCCGCCCACCGCGAGAATCATCTCTACGCTTTCCTTCTCGCAGATTTCCATCCCCTTCCTGGCCAGAGCCAGCGTAGGGTTGGGCTGTACGCCTCCGAACAGCACGTATTCCACACCGCTCTTGTCCAGTGAGGAGGTGACTTCATCCAACAGCCCCGTCCGCTTCACGCTTCCGCTGCCATAATGGATCATCACCTTCAGATATCCATAACTTTTAACAATCTCTCCCACCTGTCTGTGCATATCTTTTCCGAAATATACTTTCGTCGGTGTATAAAACTCAAAATTTTCCATCACTTATCCTTCTTTCAGCCGCAATAATAAATTTCTGTCTCCTGTTCCGCATTGCTGTCTCCGCCAACAAATACGCGGAACCTCCCTCTTTCCGGTCCCCAGGTTTTATCCGCCCGCAGGAAGCTGAAATCCTTCTCATCCAGGGTGAACGCAACCTGTTTTTTCTCTCCCGGACGGAGAAACACTCTGGCAAATGCCTTCAATTCCCGCACAGGCCGGGAAGTGCTGGATACCAGATCCTGCACATAGCACTGCACAACTTCTGTTCCCGCAGTCATTCCTGTATTTTGAACCTCTGAAACTACTGTGACAGTCTCCCCGGTCCCCACTTCCCCCCTGTCAGCCACAGGTTTTCCATAAGAGAATTCCGTATAGCTTTTCCCGTATCCGAAGGGGTACAGCGGTTCGTTGGGGATATCCTGGTAAGCGGACAGGAACCTGTTTCTTGTCCCCTTTTTGGCCGGACGGCCTGTATTGTATCTGGCATAATACACCGGAACCTGTCCCACACAGTAAGGCACGCTCATGGACAGTTTTCCGGAAGGTACAGCGTCCCCAAACAGCAGGTTTGCCAATGCGGCGCCTCCTTCCGTCCCCGGCTGCCATACCAGCATCAGAGCCGCAGCCCTGTTAACAATATACCGCAAATCCAGAGGGCGGCCGGAAAACACCAGCACAGCAATCCTGGAATTGACTTCATAGACTGCGTCAAACAATTTTTTCTGGCATTCCGGAAGATCCAGAAACGCCCTGGCCGCTCCTTCGCCGCTCTGTTGGGGGGATTCTCCCAGCGTCATCACCACGACATCCGCCTTTTTTGCCGCTTCCACCGCCTCTGCTATGAGGTCTGACTGGTCTTTCCTGCCCCGGAGCTCCTGTCCCCGGAATCCGATATAAACCGGTTCCGCATCCAACAGGTCGCAGCCTTTTACGCAGGCGGATAACTGCGTTTTTTCCTCCATCCCCGTCCGCAGGGTGGTCACATCCGCAGAGTTCCAGAACAGAGACCAGGACCCGCAGATCTCCGCGGAATCAGCCGCAGGGCCAATCAGGGCGATTTTCTGGCCTTCCTTTTTTAATGGAAGAATCCCGTCATTTTCCAGAAGCACACAGGACTCCTCAGCCAGCTTCCGCGCCGTCTCCCGGTGGGCTTGGCAGTGACCCAGCTCTTTTTCCTTTGATTCATCCGCAAACCGATAAGGGTTCTCAAAAAGCCCCAGTTCATTTTTCAATTCCAGGACCCGCATCACAGAAGCGTCCAGCAGCTCTTCACTGATGACGCCGCTCTCCACCATATCCTGCAGGTGCCCGGCGTACATGTCCGTCACCATGTCGATGTCCACACCGCATTCCAACGCCAGCCTGGATGCCTCTCTCCCGTCGGCCACTACGCCATGGACGATCAGCTCCGCAATCGCAGAATAATCGGAAATCACCACGCCTTTGTAATTCCATTCTTTTCTGAGGATTTCATCCAGCAGCCAGCGGTTTCCGGTGGCAGGGACTCCGTTTACCGTATTAAATGAGGTCATCACCAGAGCCGCGCCCGCCTCTGCGGCTGCAGCATGATAGGGCTGCAGGTACTCTTCCCTCAGCCTTTTTTCTGAAAGATCCACCATATTGTATTCCCGCCCGGCTTCCGGAGCGCCATAGGCAGCAAAATGCTTTACGCAGGCCGCAATGGTTCCGGGCTCCGACAGGCTCTTACCCTGATATCCCCGCACCATCGCCGCGCCCATAACCCCGTTCAGGCACACATCCTCGCCAGTGGATTCCATCACCCTCCCCCAGCGGGCGTCACGCACCAGATCCACCATGGGTGAAAAAGTGACGTGCAGACCGGCAGCCGACGATTCTCGGGCAGAAACAGCTGCCGCCTCTTCCACCAGCCCAGGATCAAAGCTGCATCCCTGTCCAAGAGGGATCGGAAATACTGTTTTAAACCCATTGATCACATCCGCCATAAACAGCATGGGGATTCCCGAAGGGTTCTGTTCCAGATAGCGTTTCTGCACCCCTTTCAGCTTCTCCGCTCCTGTCACATTTAAAATAGAGCCTGTCCGCTGCACCATATCCTCAGGTATGCCCAGCTCCTCCGCCGGCCCGGTCTGTATCTCCCCGCCGGCAAAACACTCTCCCGTCAGCTGCACCAGCTGACCGATTTTATCCTCCAGACTCAGACTGTCCAGAAGATTCTTTAATTCTGAATTTGTCATAAAACCTCCCCGGCGTCACGCCGTATTTCTTATTTATGCCCCATAAAAAATTAGACTTTTCCCCGAAAACCAATCTTATTTAAGTATACAAAATTTTCTGCAGAAATACAATGTAAATTTTGGTGTGCATGGCCGTATTTTCTTCTGTCTTTTTATATTGATTTTCTGTATTGTACGTCCGGTAAACCGCTTGTCATTATAGTTAATATATGCTATGTTAAAGTATAGAATTCTTGCTGCAGCTATACCTAAATTTGCAATTGGCAGTTTTCCTGCCCACAGGAGCTGGTATGAATATGCGATATTCAAATTCTAAACAAAAAAAAGGCAGCCGTCTCCAAGGAAAATACCTGTGGGTTTTGCTGGGTGTATGGCTCTTGGTCTTACTGCCCTGTCTATTTTACCCCTTTTCCTATACCCGCACCCTCCATCTCACCGGCACTGACCTTGCCGCATACAGCTCCAAACTTCTCACAGAGGGGCCGGAAGATGTCATATTAGAGCTGGAAATTAAAAAACCGATCCTGGGTACAGGCAGCTGCACTGGTGTGATCAAGACGGACAATATGGAATATACATTTTCCTACCCCACCCGCTGGCTTTCCCGGAATCCCCAGCCGAATACGGCATACCTCCTGTTTCCCACAAAATCAATTCTCGTTTTTGGGGACAGCTGGTCCGAAGCAGTCATTACAAATTATATATCTGACAGCAAAATTCTCTGCTTCCCCGCGCAATCCTCCCAAGATGCTGAGGAATTGTTGAAACTCCTGTCGGAAAAAAATAATATTTTGAGTATCCTGGCAGACGAATTCCTGAATGAAGCTCAAGAATAGGTAATAATATTATGCCCTCCTGCTCTTTCCACCCGCCAATTCAGAAAAGCGCAGGAATTTTCCGTGTTTTGGCAAATATTGCTTGACACTTCCCTTACGTCAGAATATATAATGGCTGTATCAGAAGGGGGAAGGAGTGACATGATATGAAGATAAAAGAGGTATGCCAGAGAACAGGCCTGACGGAACGTACCGTCCGGTTTTATGTGGAGAAAGGGCTGGCAGCGCCGGACTGCACGTACCAGAACGGCAGGGAATACCGGAAATATTCTTTGGAGGACGTAACCCGGCTGGAACAGGTAGCGGTGCTGCGGCGCGCCGGTTTTTCCATTGAAGAAATTGCCTCCATGCAGCACAGCTCTGAGGCAGTTCCTGAAATCGCTTCTGCCTGGCGGGCCAGGCTGGTGCAGATGACAAAGTTCAACGAATCACTTTTGAATGTGGCCCAGGAATTGGATTTGTCGGGATTGAATTTCAGCACTCTGGCCATGAAACTGGAGGCTGCTTCCCATACCAGAAGCCTGCCGGCCAGCGATATAGATATTAATTTCGGCCGCCTGGACGGAGAATCAAAAGAAGAACGCGAAAAAAAAGCCGCAGAATTTTATGAAAAACAGACCCGAATGGTATCTCACGGGGAAAAGATGGTTTTTATCTTTATATTCTGCAGCGCTCTGCGGGATATCCTGGCGATTGTTTCCAGCATTATTTCTGGCGGCGACTATGGCAGTTCACTGGGGTCCACCCTGGTGGGCGTTATAATCGATGTTATTTTATACATCATGCTATACCAGGGCTATAACTGGTCCAGAATTATTCTTCTTGTCTTTTCCGGACTGGGGCTCGCAACGTCGCTCCCCGGCCTGTTCGGCCTCTATGGAATGGGAATTCCCTGGGCCAGCCTTTTGATCACGATGTTTTTTTTCTACGATATTGCTTTATTTTTAATTTTGTTTTTAAGCAAAGATATACGTGAATTTTTGGACTATATGAAATCAATCCGATAGGAGGAAACTATCATGTTATATATGATTGCTGCATTTGTTTTTCTTGTTCTGGGGCTCGTATTTCTGCTGAAACCTGATCTGGTATGGCATATTACCGAAGAATGGAAATCTTACTCCAGCGGTGATCCTTCCAACCTCTATCTTTTATCCGTGCGGATCGGAGGCGTTTTCCTGTTAATCATCGCCGTGGCAGCAGCGATTATTCCTTTTTTGCCTGATTAACATATTTCTCATGCGGAAGGCGCAGAAACAGCATTTTCCACATGGATAAACGGCGCAGTCTGCGCAATATGTGCCTGGGCCTGCCGCAATAATAGCATATCTCAGGAGTGAAGTAGACCAGTACCTCTGATTTTTTAACCTTTACTCTGTTTCTGTTTGCTCTGTTCAGGCAGTCCAGACACATATTTTTCCGGATTATTTTTTCTTTTGTAAGCATTATATCTCCCTTGAACGGAAAAGCAGGAAATTTCGTTCGTATTTTATTATACATAATCATGGTTGAATGTTATGCCAACCTCAACTGTTTTTATTATATCTTATCCGCGCGAAAAAGTCTAGTTTTTCCATCGTTTAAGCTTATTTTACCCTTCTCTGGCCCATCTCAGGAATGTGTCCTGCGCAATGTTCAACTGTTTTGCTGCAGACCGGGAAGAAACCAGCCCAGCCGCCCATTCTTCTTTTAATTGTTCAAATCCCTCCGGAATTTTCAAATGAGGCCTTCCAAACTTCACTCCCTTCCTTTTTGCCGCTTCAATTCCTTCTTTCTGCCTCTGGCGGATATTTTCACGTTCCGTCTGGGCAACATAAGATAAAATCTGCAGCACCAGATCTGCAATAAAGGTTCCTGTCAGATTTCTGTCGGTTCTTCTGGTATCCAGAAGAGGGATATCCAGCACCACAATATCAATTCCCTTTTCTCTGGTCAGATACCTCCACTGGTCCAGAATTTCATCATAATTCCTCCCCAGCCTGTCGATGCTTTTCACTACCAGCACATCTCCCTGCCTCATTTTCCTGACCATCTGCCTGTACTGCGGACGCATAAAATCTTTTCCGCTGAGTTTGTCCATATAGATCCTGTCCAGACAAAATCCTGATTCCTGCATTGCGATCATCTGCCGGTCCTCTTTCTGATCCCTGGTGGATACTCTGACATAGCCGTATGTTTTCACCAATATCTATCTCCTTTTCGTTTTATTGATGGTAGTGTTTTTCCCGACAGCTACTATTTTATACGAAAAGGGCTCTTTTTCACACTGTTGTAAAACCACTTTGAAGTATGTTTTTCTTAACTAGAATAATGAGTCCGGCTGGCCGGACTCTCACGCCGAAGCGCAGTCGCTTTCGCGGCCATATTTCCTTCGCGCGCAGTGCGCATCCTCCGGAGGGCTTTGTTTCATTGGAAGCGCAGTCTCCTGTGAAATAAAGAAAAAAGAGAAGCATTGATCCCTTGTTGGGATTCACACTTCTCTGTCTATCCTGCGCTTGCCTGACTAAAGCATAATCATTTCATCACCACAGATAAGCAATTCTGTAACATTACTGACTTCTGACGCACATCTCTTGCCAATCAACGGTACAAATTTTACTGCAGTCCCAGCGCACAGATCAGATCCGGTAAGCCGGAAAGATTTGAAAGTACAAAATGCGCCCCTGCATCCCGGAATGTTTTTTCAACTTTTTTTACCAGAATCTCTCGCTCAGCCTCTGGCAGGGCATTCCATTCAGCCTGGCTCATCCCCAGTTCCGAGCTTCCCTCAACTATGCCTACAGACCATACTCCTGCGTTGACTCCTTCCTGAATATCAGAAACCGTATCCCCAACCTTAACAGCATGATATACGGATGATACATGTAATTCCTGAAGGTTTTTAAAAATCATATAGGGGCTGGGGCGGCCTGCACCGCCCACACTGTCAGGACTCACCCAAAAATCAGGGCTGTACCCCAGTTCAGCGGCCCTGGGAACCACAATATTCATCATCTTGTCTGTATAGCCCGTAGTAGAGCCTACTTTTATCCCCATCCTGCGAAGCTGCTCCATTGTTTCCAACACAAATGGCTTTGGAGAGGAAAAATCCTTCAAAATAGAGAGCAGCTTTGGTTCAAACTGTTCATAGACTGCCTGAACATCTCTGTCATCAGCAAAACGGCCATACTCGCGTTTCCATAGTCCAGCGATCCGTTCCATTTTCAGCATCGTCCTGATATGTTCAATTTTCAGCATCCCCATGGGCTTTCTCGTTTCCTCTATTGTTACAGGTATATGAAAGTGCGCAAAGGATTCCATAAACGCCTGAACCGGTGCAAAACAGCCATAATCGACTGTTGTTCCTGCCCAGTCAAAAATCACTGCTTCGATCATTTGCCCTCCCCCTTCCGTTCCACAAGAAATTCGGAAATAATATGAATGAGTTTTTGAATATCTTCCGGGTAGATTTCGCCGATGTTTCCAATTCGGAAAGTATCCATATCGGTGAGCTTCCCAGGATAAATGGCATATCCTCTTTCTTTAATGTACCGGTAAAAATCTTCGAAACAGAATGAAGTCTCGGACGGATAGAAAAAGGTTGTGATGATATGTCCCTGATGAGCGCTGTCAATATAAGCAGTAAAACCCATTTTCTCCATTTCTCTGATCAAAAGGCAGTTATTTTCTTCATACCTTCTTCTGCGGGCCGGAATACCGCCTTCCGCTGCCAGCTCTTTCAGCGCCTGCGCAAAAGCCAGAACCACATGGGTGGGAGAAGTAAACCTCCATTTCCCGTCCTTCTCCATACATTTCCACTGGTCCAGCAAATCCAGAGACAGAGAGCGCGCATTTCCTTCGCTTGCAAGCAGCTTGTCCCTCCGGCAAATGATAAAAGAAAATCCCGGGACGCCCTGAATACATTTATTGGCGCTGGAAACCAGAAAATCTATGCCCCATTCAGCCACAGGAATCTCCATCCCGCCAAAAGAAGACATGGCGTCCACTATAAATGTGCGCCCGGCCGCTTTCACTGCTTTACCAACTGCCTGAATGTCATTTAAAATTCCGCTGGTAGTTTCACTGTGGACCATGGCCACATGAGTGATCCCAGGATCTTCCGCCAAAATACGCGCTACTTCTGACGCGTCCGGCGTCTTATCATAAACCTGCTGATAATGGATATAGGGAATACGGCACCGGCCGCATATCTGAGTCATTCTCTCTCCGTATGCGCCGTTTGAACAGATCAGAACCTTGTCCTGACCGCCGATTATGCTGGAAAAAACACTTTCCACGCCGAAGGTCCCGCTTCCCTGCATCAGCACTGAAGTATATTCTTTATCTGAAACTCCGGCCAGTTCCAGCAGCCTGCAGCGGATCTCCTGTGTAATTGCTTTGTAATCGTCATCCCATGTGCAGCGGTCCACCAGCATTTCCCGTTTCACTGTATCCGTCGTAGTCAAAGGGCCGGGGGTGAGTAATTTATAAGTATTCATTAATTTGTACATCCTTTCAATTGTTTTATGGATCAGGGTTTTGCATTTTCAGATAATTCCTGATGTTTTTGGAACAGTTCAAAAGTTAAAGGCTCTTTAAATGTTTTGGGATAGGCAGATTTGTTAGCCGCATCCGAACTTTCACCTTTATACAAGGGGTTGGGATAGGTCAGCTGAAGTTCCTTACGCCCGTTCTGTATAATACATTTTGCCATTTCCATGGCTGCCGGGTTAGTCTTTTCCCCTTTATCCAATACTGCCACGGATTCAGTTAACGAGAAATTCCCTTCTTCCGGGTCCACATAATCAATGGGCAGGCCATCCGCCTGATCGGCCACTGCCTGATGCCGCAGGCCAAAACCGATTGCCACTTCGCCTGCACGGCACAATTTCAGAGGCCCGGAACCGGAGGTTTCAATATGTTCCCCTGCATTTTTGTAAATCGCAGAGAGAGTTTCTTCAGCCCCTTCCTCTCCGTAAGCGTCCGCAAGTGCCTGGATTAAAAGCCATGCGGTGGAGGAAGATTGAATATCAGTGACGGCCAAATGGCCCTCATAGACAGGGTCCGCAAGGTCCTTTAAGCTTTCAGGCCGGGGAAGTCCTTCCTGTTCCATCAGCTCAGTATTCAGAATAATTGCGCCCTCTTGGGAAGTAATCGGCGCGCAGTAATTTTCAAAAATCTCTATTGTGTTTACATCGAATTCCAGCGGCAGGAACATATTATTTTTTTCCTGGGCGCTCTGCAGATAAAAGGTACTCATTGTCACCAGATCTGCCTCCAGGTTTTTTCCTTCTGCAATCAATTTTCCTCCCAGTTCAGAAGTACCGAAGCCCTGGACAATATACTTTCCCTTAAATCCATTGGCGTCCAATGCGTTTTTCATTGCCGTAAGGGCTTCATCATCCGCATTGGAATAAATGATGACCTGTTCTCCTGCTCCGGCAGAAACATTTCCACTGCCATCAGCTCCGCATCCGGATATCGCGGCAATCGTAACTGCCATCGTCAGGCATAGTACAGATAGTTTTTTCAATTTCATGTTAAATTCCTTTCTTTTCCTTTATGGTTTATTATTAGATATTTTTTTTGCAAGCCATGAGAACAGGGCTTTAGCAGCAAGGTTGGTTGCCAGAATCAGCAATGATAAAACAAATACTTCATTGAATTTATTAATGTACTGCAGCTGTTTAATTTTTGTGGTCAGCACCATAGTCCTTGCGCCTGCAATAAATACCAGCGCGCTGATTGTAACCATGGAATTAATAAAGTAGTAACTAAATACTTCCAAAAGGCTGGATAGTGCATTTGGTGTTATTACCCTGACAATCGTCTTCAGCCAGCTGTCCCCCATCAGCATAGCAGTTGTCTCCCATCCGGCATTCATTTTGGAAAGAGAATTTTTTATCATTAAATAAGGTGTGGAAAAATAATGCACAATGTTGCAAAGAACCATTAAAATCAGGGTATTCTGCAGCGGAGTCCCCGGAAACAAAAACATGTAGGCAACGCCCAAAACCATGCCCGGGATTGCATTCGTTATAAGTGAAATGCCGTCAATTATACGTTTATATCCTGCATGAAGCGTGCTGCGCGCTGTGATCAGGGCTGCGCCGTAAGCCAGCATTGTGCCGAACAGCGCCGTTAAAAATGACATGGTAAGGGAATGTATGTAAGAGCTCCGCAATTCATTATCTGCAAATACTGCACGAAAATGTTCCAGAGAAAAACCCGTTTTATATGGCCATTCCTGTACTATTGGCACCACAAACACTACTGCAAAGATGGATAAAACAACAACTGACAATACAGTTCCTGTGGTTCCCCAACTAATATCACGGACTCTGTCCTTACGCAGCTCGATTTCCGATATCCGGCTGTACCGGATATTGAACCGCTCCAGCAGCCGGAGCAAGCAAATGCTTCCCACAGAAGGGATCAGCATAACCGCCGCCACTACAGCTCCCCGGTTAAAATCCGGAATTCCTCCCAGCATTTGATTATAGAGGACCGTAGCCACCACATCATAGCTTCCGCCTACGGAAGCCGGTATCCCAAAATCTGTAAAACTCAGAAAAAATGCCTGTATGAAAGCTCCCGCCAGGGTGCCCAGGAGCGGCCGCATCACCGCGATCCAAAAGGTGGAAAAATTCCTGTCTCCCATCACTTTAGACACCACTAAAGCCCTTTTGTCAATATATCCCATGGTATTATGAATCAGCATAAACGCCACCGGAATCGTATAAATCACATAACCAGTAAGAAGCCCTCCAAAACCGTATATTTGAAAAAGCTGTATGCCCAGAAGCCTGGTGATCAGCCCCTGTCTGCCAAAGGAATAAATAATTGCAAAACCATATGTGATGGTAGGAAGAAGCATTGGCAGCATGGCCACTGCTTTAATCAGCCTCTTCATCCAAACGGGGATCTTTGTATAATGGATCGTATACGCCAGGATAAATGCGATCGCAGATGCAGCCAGCGCAGCCGCAGCCGCTACCAGAAAACTGTTGCACAAGGCCGGCATAAAATCTTTTCCGGTTATTACAGAAGCATAGAATTCCAAAGTCGCGCCCTGCTCTCCCCAGAAAGATTTGACCAGTAAAATCAGCAGAGGAACTGCCAAAAATAACAGAAACAGGGTTATGATAATCCAGAAAATAAGTTTTAGTTCTATATTCTTTTGCTTCTTATTCATATTTATACTGCCTGTGTTTCCGCTGTCACCCGGTTGCCGAACAGAGCGTATATGTTGTTCCGTTTGATCTCCAACTGATTCAGAATGAATTTCCGCACAAATTCGTTTTTAGGAGCATGAATAATATTTTCCGGGGGCGCATACTGGGAGACTGTCCCCTGATTAATAATCAATACTCTGTCGGATAACGTCAGCGCTTCCTCCGGGTCATGAGTCACAATAATCGTAGTGAGATGATATTCCCTTGCTATTGTTTTAATCCGGTCCTTAATGGACTCTTTAATCACGCCGTCCAAAGCGGACAGCGGTTCATCCAAAAGCAGAATCCTGGGTTTCATCACCATGGTGCGGGCCAAAGCGACCCGCTGTTTCTGGCCTCCGGAAAGCTGCTCAATATTTTTGTCAAGATGTTCCCGAAGGCCCAGAAGATCAATCAGTTCTTCAACTTCTTTCCTGCTGGAAATCTCCGGACGGTTCTTCAGCCCATAGGTAATATTTTTAAAAACATTTAGATTCGGGAAAAGGGCGTAATCCTGAAATACAATATTAAATCCCCTCTTTTCCATGAAAACATCCGTCAGATCTTCTCCGTTATAAAGAATTTCACCGCTGTCTGCTTTTATAATTCCAAGAATAAGATTAAGCAGGGTTGTTTTTCCGCATCCGGACGGGCCGAGAATAGAAACGATTTCTCCCTCCTCAACCTGAATAGAAATATCCTTTAATACCGGTTTTCCGTCAAAAGACTTTTGGATATGTTTTAATTCCAGCATGGTTTTCCTCCTGATTATTTCTCTTTTCAATACTTACCTATATCAAATTATCACTGGCAGGTTAAATCAACCATCCTTTCATAATTAAATATATGTTATTATTACGTAAAACAAAAATGCCGCAAAACCATCTGAACAAATGGTTTTGCGGCACTCCCAGCCTGTCTGGTTTATTCTTTTCGTCTTATCCTTCAATGGAGATAAATCTGTTTTCCTCTACCTGCTTGGGGGCCTCCTTAGGGAACACCAGGGTCAGAATACCATTTTCGAATCTGGCTTTCATATCTTCCTGGCGCAGGGCCTCGCCCACAAAATAACTTCTCTGGCATTTGCCGCTGTAGCGTTCCCGGCGGATATAGCTGCCATTCTTGTCCATATCATTGTCCTCAGCAGTCTTTTCTGCCGTAATGGTCAGATAACCCTTTTTCAGCTCTGCCTTTATTTCGTCTTTTTTATAACCGGGCAAATCAATTTCCATAATATAATTTCCGTCTTTTTCCAGAATATCTGTTTTCATCGCAACAGGACGCTTTTCCTGAGTCGCAAAGAAAGGTTCAAACATCTCGTCAATTAAATCAAAAGTAGTTCTGGGCATCAACATAGGTCATTCCTCCTTAATCCTGTCTGCTTTATTTTTCAAGCTTTAAAACTGCCTGTTTATTTCTTACGTGTATGTTATAACATTAATTGTTAGCACTGTCAAGCCTTGAGTGCTAATGTTATTATTAAAAAAATATAAACACTTTAAATCAATGTATTTATCCGAAAATTTATTATGGTATTTGCTTTTTAAATATATTTTTTTATTTGTCTAATAATTATATCTTTTTATATGAATTCTCTGATTCTCATGTTTTGCTGTAAAACAAGACTTATCAGGCGGCATCCTAAAAGCATACATTCATTGTTAAATACTTTGATTTCCTAAATAGACCTGCAATTGATAATTCCATTGCAGTATTCCTGATATAACAATCTGCTGCACAATAAATTCAGGGCTGGCATTATGTTCATTGTGTGCTATATGCAGCAATTCCTTTATTTTATTCTCCCTGTCCTCTTCTGCGCAGTCTGTACAGAGATAGTTACCGCCGGGCAATATCTTTAATCCGTCAATATTTTCATAGCGGATACATACGGCAAATAGTTTAGACACCCCGTTTTCTGTATAAATACCAGCCAGATCTTCAAATGTGAATTGCTCTTTTTGCAGTAATTCAATTTTACTATAGAAATGGCTCAAATAATTCCAAAGATTATTGAGAGTTGGGGTTTCCAGCGTGTCAGACAACATGATAACCCGTTCCGGAAAATATCTGGTGATAATCCCCTCTGTATGGCGCTGTTCGCGATATTTACGCTCATATCCAGATTTCGCCAACTGAATCTTTTCTTTGCTGTTTTGAAGTAATTTAATTTTTTCCTCCGCTCTTTTTTCTGCCTCCGTTAAAAAGCTGATGATCTTTTGAAGGTCTTCATATTCTAAAACTTCTTTGATTTTTTGAAGGGATAAATCCATCTGCTGTAAAGCGCGGACCGTATTAATACGCACAAGGTCTTCCTCTGTATAGTAGCGGTAATTTGTAAAATCATCTTTTCTGCTTGGTTTTACGAGCCCGATCCGGTCATAGTGCCGTAATGTTTCACTGGTTATATGAGCCGCCTTTGCAGCCATACCAACGGAATAAAATTTTTTCATTTTGCAATTCTCCCTTGACCTTTGTGTTGCACAAAAGTTTATAATAAGGATACCATGGATTGTTGATCAAATCAACAGCCCTGCATAACCCAGACAGGAGGAAACAACTTATGAAAAAAAATGCAGCAATATTAATGTGTATTATTTTAGGCGCCGCTTGTGTGACTGGCTGCGCACAAAACAATGAGGTATTTACAGAGAAACGTTACTCAGCGGACGCCGGAGAAATCACGGAAATTTGTATTGATGTCCGGGACAGGCAGATTGATGTCGCACCATCTGCTGATAACCAAATCCACATTAACTATTTTGATACCGATAAGGAGTATCACAATATTTCTGTTACTGACGGGCATACGCTCTCCATGACCACTGAAAGCAATAAGGATTGGACGGATTATATAGGAGGAAAACTCCCTGCCAGTTCCCGTAAAATATTGCTACAGCTGCCGGATTCGCCTATCACGGCGTTGAAGCTGTCCACTACAAATGAAGATATTTCAACTCCTTCATTGGCTAATATTGATAATCTTTCTCTGGCCTCTAATGGGGGAAATCTTATATTTGACAATCTGGAAGTTGGAAACACCATTTGTCTTGATTCAAAAAATGGAGATATCCGGGGAACAATAATCGGAAGTTATGATGAATATGCTATTTCCTGCAATATTAAAAAAGGCGAAAGCAATCTCCCGCCTTGCAAAGAAGATGGGGCTAAAAACCTGACAGTATCAAATAACAATGGTAATATTGAGATTAAGTTTACCGGGAAATAAGTATTAGGCTATATTCACAAAACCGTAAAATTTCACTATTGTCTGTTTTTCTTTCCCGCAGTATAATGAAAATATTTTATGACATTAAACAGCAAGGAGAGGAACCCATGGAACATTTATTAGAAGAATTGTTATCAGATAGAATCAAAGCAACCCCGCCGTCTTTCATCAGAAGTATTTTAAAAACAGCGTCCAATCCAGAAATTATATCCTTTGCAGGCGGCCTTCCTAATCCGGTTTCCTTTCCGCAGGAAGAGCTTTTGGTGTCTATGGAGCGGATAGTCAGAACATATGGGAGCAGCCTGTTTCAATATTCCATTACCGCCGGGCTTCCTGAACTTCGTCAATATATTGCTGACCGTTATAATCAGAAATTTGGCCTTCATCTCAGCATTGACAATATCCTGATTACCACCGGCTCACAGCAGGCTCTTGACCTGATTTCAAAGGTGTTATTAAATAAAGGTGACGGAGTTATCGTGGAAAAGCCCAGTTACCTGGGCGCTATTCAGGCTTTTTCTCAATATCAGCCTAATTTTTATCCGGTTGAATTGACAGAGTCCGGATTAAATATTGAACACCTGCAGGCTGCCTTACAGAATGACGTTAAATTCATTTATACCATCCCTGATTTTCAAAATCCCACCGGGCTCACTTATTCTGCTGAAAACCGGGACAGGATTTATGAGATTTTAAAAGAACAGGATATTTTCCTGGTGGAGGACGACCCGTACGGCGACCTGCGGTTTGAGGGAGAGCGGCTTCCTTACATCGGTGCGGGCAGACTTCCTAACAGTATCCTGCTCGGCACTTTTTCGAAAACAGTTACTCCCGGCATGCGTACCGGATTTATTATCTCTGAAAATACGGAATTATTAAAATATATTTCTGTAGCAAAAGAAGCCAGCGACCTGCACACCAATATTTTCTCACAGTATCTGATTTGGGATTATCTGGAGCACAATGATTATGACGCCCACATTGCACAGATTAGGAAGCTATATCAAACGCAGGCCCAGTTCATGATGGACGCTATGGACCGGTACTTTCCAAAATCCGTCCAGTATACCAGGCCCCATGGAGGAATGTTCCTGTGGGTGACCCTGCCCGAGGGAATCAGCGCATTATCCCTGTTTCCAAAAGCCCTTGAGAAAAAGATTGCGTTTGTCCCGGGGGACCCGTTCTATATCGGAATGAAAGACACAAATACCATGCGTCTGAATTACACTAACGCTGATTCTGAAACGATTGACGAAGGAATTCACAGATTAGGGGATTTGTTAAAGGATATGATTTTGTAAAGAGTTTCTTCACAAACTCTTCAGAAACTCATCACACTCCGGTCACATATAAATATTATAGTAGATTCATATAAAGGATATTTCCTTTTTACATAAATTCTCTTTTTCATAATTCCTTTCTTTTAAGAGCGCCGCATCAGCGGCGCTCTTAAACATATAGCTGGCTTTGAGCGCTTCAGCAATTCCACTGGTATTTTTTCAAATCCACGCTGTTATTGTCTTTCACCGCAACGCCCTCCGCTTCCAGCAGGAAACGCTGCTCCGCCCATCCCGGCGCAAGCCGTCCTGCATGGTTCACCACCCTGTGGCAGGGGTAGCTCCCATAGTATTGCGCCATGCTCAGCACTTTGCCCACCAGCCTGGCATTTTTCTCCCTGCCGGTCAGCCTGGCGATCTGGCCGTATGTGGCCACCTTTCCTTCCGGTATCTCTTCCACTGCGGACAGAATTTCATAGATCAGGTCTTCCTGTAGGATTTTTGTTTTCAATTTTTGATCCTCTTTTTTTAGAGTACACTTTTTCTATTTGCATTAAAAATTGGTCATGTGTAACTTAAATGGCTACGACATAGTGCGTAGCCATTTGCAAAGGTATATTAAACATAATAGATTATAACCATTGTCCATTAAGCTTGGCTCCATCATAGATATGGGCTTGACAAACTAAATCGCTGCCCTTTTATTCAATGTAATCCTTGTCTACTGAAATTATCTTACAAATAATTCTTTGTAATGATCTCATTTCATTAATCATTTCCATACCTTTATATCTAAATTCCTTCATAGAATTTGTATTAGTATTAGACAAATAAATTGCTGTGACAATATCTCTAATAGAACTTCCCGCCATTTTATTCGCATCTAACAATATTTTTTGATAGTGTATTGTGTTTCTAAGTTTTTGAGCAAATCCTCGAGCACCTAAATCCTCAAGACAAAGTTTTTCGTACTCACAATAATGTCTTAAAATCTTAATGTCTTCTTTTGTGGAAAATTTTAATAAGCTTTCAAAATTATCAAAAGATTCATCATTCTTAATGGCTAAAATTTTTGTAGAAAAGCAAGACCACATATCATCCTTTTCAATAATATTATAATCAAATACTTTTATCATATATTTTTTTATGCATTCGCTAGCCCATCGGCGAATATTTGTGGCTATTTAGGATTTCTTCTATATCCAAGAGAATTAAACATATCAAGATTAAAGTGTGTTGTATTATAACTTTTTCAGTTAGCCGCAGTTGTTCGGAATTTGCGAACAACTGATTTCTCTTCTAACTCTTCCTCTTCAAAAATATGCTTGATATACTCACTGATATTATATTTGCTGGTTACGTAAAGTTTGCATAATTGTGCCTATAGAAGCCAACCGGTCACATCTTTGAGTGTAACATCTATTTTTGTTTGACCTTCTTCCGTTTGATATATGACAAATCCATTTCCAAAACTATTAGTATTGCCTTTTTAACTTCCACCTTTGAACCTTCCTTTTTATCATTCATTTCATCATTGGTGACTTTGTTCTTCGCAGCTGTCAAATCAAGCACGTCCATCTTCAATTCCGCGTCAATATGTTTATCCTAGTGGAGTTTAGGCAGTAAATATACCGTTTCAACTTGCTCACCATTGTCCAAACCTATGCTCAAATCTTTTTCGATAATCGGTAGCTTAAACCGAATTGATTTAAGCCACTGCCCCCATCATGGCTGTTGTCCCATTTATGCAAAGGTCATTGCACTTTTGCTTTAAATTTTGTTATTATTCTAATTCTTTTTCTATTTCTTCAATCGAAGGCAAACTGCTCTGGAACTCCTCTGGTAAAGACTGTGCGAGCTGATTCTGCCAATCTGCAACACCAATCGGGTTCTGATAACCAGATAAAGAGTATTCCACTACAGTTTTATTCTTACCCTTAACCAACAAAAGCCCAATTGTAGGTTTATCATCAGGATGGCACAAAATATCATTCACTATATTCTGATACATATTTAACTGACTGATAAATCCCGGCTCAAAATCACAGGCTTTCAATTCTATCACGATATAGCAACGTAATTTCAAATGATAAAACAAAAGATCTAAATAAAAATCCTGTCCTCCAACCTCTAAATGAACCTGCCTCCCAACAAATGCAAATCCCTGTCCTAATTCTAATAGAAAACTTTGAATATGTTCTGTTAGTTTCTGTTCTATTTCCACCTCACGTCTTGGCATATCGGTTCCCAAAAAGTCAAACAAATAAGGATCTTTAAATATTTGATTCGCCATATCAGAATCAAGCGGAAGCAGTGCCACAGGAAAATTGTTGACCGTTTTTCCAGTACGTTCCATTAATTTGCTTTGTATCTGTAACTCAAGTATCGTTTTACTCCAACCATTTTCTATTGTTTTACCAGCATACCATATACGTTCTTCCTGAGTTTTTAATTTATCCATCAAAGTAATATTTGTACGCCATGGTATTTGTGCAACGACCCGTTGCACAATTTCATAATCCGCCCAACACTGGGCAAATTTGCGCATATACTTAATATTACGTGGAGAAAAGCCGGACATTTCTGGAAAAGCAATTTTCAGATCCTTTGACATACGGTCAATAACCTTTGCACCCCATCCCTCTTCCTCTTGTTTTTTCAAAATAGCCCTGCCAACATTCCAGTAAAGGCAAATCATACTTGTATTGGCATTCATTACAACTGAAACTCTCTGCTTCTGGATTTCTTTCTTGATTTCTTCTATAAATTGCAAATAACTATCACTCATTTCGGAAAGATTTGGAGCAACTGGAAAAATCACTCCCTCTTTATCTTTTCCCCTGTGCTTTTGTTTATCCATAAACTCCCACCTTTATCTATTCTTTCATCATAGACGATCGTATTTAGTTTCTCTTCAAGTTGCTCACACTTTGTTAAATTTTTAAAAATATTGGCAGGATAAGACTCTGGAAAAAGTTCAACGTTTATCCGATTTAAGTTTGGAAAGCAAACACACCACTTCCACCCCCACCGTCATAGGAAACATATCCACCGGCTGCACCCTCTCCACCGCATACCCCTTCGCGGACAAATATTTCAGATCCCTGGCCAGCGTGGCAGAATCGCAGCTCACATAAACAATCCTCTCTGGCTCCATGTTTACCATAGTTTCCAGAAGAGATTCCTCGCACCCCTTCCTGGGAGGGTCCACCACGATCACATCCGCTTTTGCCTGGTTCTCCCGGACCATCCGGGGAAGCACCTCCTCCGCTCTGCCGGTAAAAAATTCCGCATTTTTAATCCCGTTGAGTTCCGCATTGTCCCGGGCGTTTTCCACAGCTGCGGGAACAATCTCCACCCCTCTTACAAAATCAGCCTTTTGAGCGAGAAAAAGAGAAATCGTCCCCGTTCCGCAGTACAGATCCCACACCTGTTCCAAGCCAGTAAGCTGCGCATATTCCAGAGCTGTTTCATACAGAATCCTCGTCTGGGCAGGATTCACCTGAAAAAACGACTGAGGAGAAATCCTGTAGCTGATTTCTCCGATTTTATCCGTAATATAACCCGGCCCATAGAGATTGATCTGCTCTTTTCCCAGAATCACATTGGTGCGCTCCATGTTCACATTGAGAGAAATACTGGTTACCCCGGGCACAACTTTTAAAGCTTCCGTCAGCTTTTCTGCCTGCGGAAACTTTTTCCCATTGATCACCAGACACACCATCACTTCTCCGGTGGCTGCGGCAGTGCGGATCAGCACATGGCGAAGCAGGCCCTTATGGCTTTCTTCCTGATAAGCAGCAATCTTGTTTTCTTTCAAAAATCCCTTTACAATCTCCATGATACGGCTGTTTTTTTCGTTTCCCAGCAGGCAGTCCTCCTGATCAATAATCGCATGGGTCCTGCCGGCATAGAAACCAGAAATCAGCCTGCCCTCCCGGTCATACCCCACAGGAATCTGCGCCTTATTGCGGTAGCGCCAGGGGGATTCCATCCCTATCACGGGAAGCACCACAACATCAGTCAGCCCGCCAATGCGTGAAAGATGGTTCTGAACCTTATTCCGCTTAAATTCCAGCTGTTTTTCATAGGACATCGCCTGGAGCTGGCATCCCCCGCACCTGCGGGACAGCGGACAGGGCGGCTCCACTCTGTCAGGAGACGGTTCTTTCAGTTCTGTCAGCCTGGCATAGCCGTAATTCTTTTTCAATTTCAGGATTTTTACTTCCGCCACATCACCGATAACCGTATCTTTCACGAATAAGGGAAAGCCTTCCAGCTTTCCCACTCCTTCGCCGTCATGGCTCATATCTTCAATTTTTACTGTAACAAGGTCATTTTTCTGCAATTCCATGAAACTCACTCCACTCCTGTCATGTTCTGGAAGTCCTGCGCACATTGCTGTCCATCAGCCTGTTAAAGCCCAGCCATTCCATGGTATCCGCGCCATCTAAAAGTTCCGTCATAATTTCCAGTTTTGCATCTGTATTATCCGCAAAATTCAATGCCAGCGCTTCGATAATCGCAGGCTTTTTGGGAGAACCGTACTCATATTCCCCGTGATGAGCCAGAATACAGTGCTTCAGTTCTGAAGCCAGCTTTGCGGGAAATCCCGGAATTTCCCGGATACGTTCTCCGATCCGTTCCACCCCAATCATGATATGACCCAGCAGCTGCCCGTCGTCCGTATAATCATTGGCCGGAAAATCCGACAGCTCCTCCAGTTTTCCGATATCGTGAAACATGGCTGCCGTTAACAGCAGATCCCGGTTCAGAAGCGGATACTGGGTGCAATAAAAATCACAGAGTTTGGTCACCGCCAGCGTATGCTGCAGCAGCCCTCCGATAAATCCATGATGCACGCTTTTAGCAGCAGAATGTTTCTTGAATGATTCCGCAAACTTCTTATCATCTATAAAAAAGCTGGAAACCAGCCGGCTCAGCTTTTCATTTTTTACCTTAGCAGCCAGCTGCAGCAGCTCCTGATACATTTCTTCAGGGTCCCGCTGGGAAGTGGGGAAGAAATCTCCGGGGTTATACTCGCCTTCTCCGGCCCTGCGCACCCTTTTTACATTGAGCTGCAGCGAACCCGCAAAAGAAGTCACCTCTGCCTCCACCTGAATAAAATCCATTGGGTCAAAATGGTCAATCCCAGGGCCCAAATCCCAGACCTTGGCGTCTATTGTTCCTGTTTTATCCTGCAGGATCAGAGAATAATAGCTCCGTCCGTTTTTCGTGGTTCCCGTCTGTTTCTGTTTGCAGAACCAGATTGCTGATATTCTCTCTCCCTCTCTTAAATCCTGAATATAACGCATATTCCTCCTATCTTGTCATTAACGTCACAGGGAACTGCAGCTCCCTGTTCTCATCCCTGCCGGAACGGACGGCTGTAATCACCACCTTGTCTCCCGGCGACAGTTCATTCAGCTCCCCTATGAGCTGTTTCATATTTTCAATCGGCGTATTGCCTATTGCAACAATCACATCCCCATTCTGCAGATTCCCCGCATAAGCAGGACTGTTTTCTTCCACAGTAGTGAGGTATACCCCCACAGGAATTCCCTGCTGCTCAGAAATTTCCTCTGTCACATCGCGGCCCACAATCCCCAGATAAGGAATTGGCTTCTGGTTGCACAGCGCCTGCAGGATGTACCGGATATCTGTAATTCCCACAGCTGCAGTCAGGTTTTCCATCCCGCTTTCCTTGTAGCTGTCGCACAGCCAGCCAATCAGCTCTCCGTTCAGGTTAATCAATATCCCCGAACTGCCTGCCACAGTCTGCATCCCTGTATAGATCATCGTCCAGCTGGAATCTGTCAATCGCTTGTTCTTCTTGATATAGCTTATATAGGTATAGCCTACAGATCGGCTGACCCCTAAAGGACTGCCCAGAGCGATCACCGGGGTCCCCGGCTGCACCGCGGAAGAACCCAGCGGAAGCTCTGTAAGCCGGGCGGAGATTTCCGGAGCCACTTCATTCAGCGAAACACTCAGTATGGCCATTCCGGTCAGCGTATCCTGGGCGGCCAGCACTGCCTCCACCTCTGTCCCGTCTGAAAAAACGGCGTCTAATGATACATAATTTTCCAAAATTTTTCTGCTGGCAAGCAGCAGTATTTCCTGATCAGTTTTATGTACAATAAATCCCACCGCATCCCGCTTATTTTCATAAGTCTGGTCAAACCAGTCTTTTCCCTGCATGGTCACCAGCAAATCCACAGAAGATTTCTCTACCTGGGTTACCAGTTTCTGCACAGCGGACTGGATCTGCAGCCCATCCTGGACCCCTAGAGTTTCCTGGGCCAGCCTGGATTCTATGATTTGGCTGATTTGGCTGTTCAGGTCCTCTTCCTCGGTAGACGTCTGTACTTCTGTTTCCGAAACCTGAGCTGAACTCTCTGCTTGTGTTGTCTCTGGTTCCACAGGGTCAGTCCACACAATTTCGGTAGAGGTTTCAGGCTCCATCCCTCCCCCCAGGTTCAAAAAGAAAGCAAACGCGCCTCCCGCAGCAGCTCCAAAAACAGCCGCAAGAAGCACGCCCACGCAGATCCGCCTGGCAATTTCCCTTCCGCTGGGAGGCCGTTTTACGATTTTTTCACGGATAAAAGGAGTGTCCTCCTGCTGTTTTTCCTGAAAATCCTTTTCCTCTGCCATACCATTCACCTCTGCCGGTCCTGCCGAAATGATATACACCAAACCTATTATAATGGAATTGCTGCCGAAAGGGAAGCTTTTTTTATCAAAATCCACAGATATCTACTAGGTCTGCACAAAAAATTGTGATATAATGTGCTCAGCAGCTATTTCCCAAAAAAATAACAGGAGTCTAATCATGAATATCCAAATCCTGCACCTGCTGGAGGGCGCCAGAGCCGCTTCAGGACTCACCGTAATTATAGATGTTTTCCGCGCTTTTTCGCTGGAATGCTATCTCTATGCACTTGGAGCTGAAACCATATTTCCCGTGGACACGCTGGAAAAAGCCTATCAATATCGTGAAAAATATCCCGGCAGTCTGCTGGCCGGTGAACGAAAGGGTAAAAAGTGCGCCGGTTTTGATTTTGGCAACTCTCCTTCTGCCATTATAAATTTTCCCATTCGCGGGAAAAAGGTAATCCATACCACCAGCGCAGGAACCCAAGGAATTGCCAATGCACATGGCGCTGAAGAAATTATTACAGGCAGCCTTGTCAATGCCTCGGCTGTCGCCCAGTATATCCGCGCAAAAAATCCTGAAACAGTATCCCTGGTCTGTATGGGGGTAGGCGGCAGGCGCAGGGCAAAAGAGGATTATCTCTGTGCGGAATATATCAAAAGCCTGCTGAAACAGCAGCCATTCAATATCAGCCGCGGGATTTCAAATCTCCGGTATGACGGGGGGACGCATTTTTTTGATCCGGACAGACAGGATGTATTTCCTAAAGAAGATTTCCACCTCTGCGTGAAATATGATCAATTCCCATTTGTGATCCGTATCAGAAAAAATGACGCAGGCGACACTTGTACAGAAAAAATAGATGTTTTATAGATTATAAACAGGAGAAGATATGAACGAAAAAGCATTACGGGTACTGGAGTACCATAAAATAACAGATCAACTAGCACAGCATGCAACCACCCCTATGGGACGGGAAGCCTGCCTTGCCCTTGTGCCCATGGATTCACTGGAATCTATTAAAAAAGCCCAAAAGGAGACGGAAGACGCGCTGAAACGTATCCTAAGCCGGGGTTCTGTTTCTTTTTCCGGTGTGAAAGATATCAGGGACACGCTGATGCGTCTTCATGTAGGCAGCTCCCTGGGAGCTCCGGAACTGCTGCGGATCAACGCGGTTCTTCGTGTAGCCGCCAGAGCCCGGTCCTTCGGCTGCCGCGATCTTCCGGAAGAAGAATATGACAGCCTGGATGAAAAATTCCAGTCCCTACAGACGATTTCCGCTCTGGGAAGAGAGATCGACCGGTGTATTATCTCCGAAGAAGATATCAGCGATGACGCCAGCCCGGCCCTCAGGTCCATCCGCCGGAGCATGGCGCTGGCAAATGAAAAAATCCACAGCCAGCTCAATTCCATGCTGAACTCCTCCCGCGCTTACCTGCAGGATGCTGTCATCACCATGCGAAACGGGCGCTACTGCGTGCCCGTCAAAAACGAATACCGCAGCCAGGTAGCCGGCATGATCCATGATCAGAGTTCCAGCGGCTCCACTGTCTTTGTGGAACCCATGGCTGTAGTCAAACTGAATAATGAACTGCGGGAGCTGGAAATCAAAGAGCAGAAAGAAATTGAGGTGATTCTGGCGGCTTTGAGCGAGCTGGCAGCCCAGCATGAGGAAGAACTGCAGGAGGACCTGAATATCCTGACTGAACTGGATTTTATTTTTGCAAAGGCATCGCTGGCGAAAGTGCAGAAAGCAAGCGCCCCCCTGTTTAATGACAGAGGTTATATTAATATCAAAAAAGGCCGGCATCCCTTGCTTCCGGGGGATAAAGTAGTCCCTATCGACATCCACCTGGGAAAAGAATTTGATCTCCTGATTGTCACCGGCCCTAATACAGGGGGTAAAACCGTTTCATTAAAAACAGTGGGGCTGTTTACCCTCATGGGGCAGGCAGGCCTTCATATCCCGGCTTTTGACGGCTCTGAACTGGCCCTGTTTACAGAAGTGTACGCAGACATCGGGGACGAACAAAGCATTGAACAGAGTCTCAGCACATTTTCTTCCCATATGACCAACATTGTTTCCATACTGGAGGAAGCGGACGACCGGTCGCTTGTGCTGTTTGATGAACTTGGGGCAGGAACCGATCCCACTGAAGGCGCGGCTCTCGCCATTTCTATCCTGTCCTTTCTGCACAATATGCAGGTGCGCGCAATGGCGACAACACACTACAGTGAGTTGAAAATCTTTGCTCTTTCCACGCCCGGCGTGGAAAATGCCTGCTGCGAATTCGATGTGGAGACCCTGCGGCCAACTTACCGGCTGCTCATCGGCATTCCAGGAAAGAGCAATGCCTTTGCCATTTCCAGAAAACTTGGGCTGCCGGAATATATTATTGAAGATGCGAAAAAGAGAATAGACGCAGAAGCGGAAAGTTTTGAAGATGTGATCAGCAACCTGGAAAAATCCCGTATCCGCATGGAACAGGAACAGGCGGAACTGGAGCGGCTGCGCAAAGAGACAGATTCCCTGAAATCCTCTCTGGCCGCCAGAGAAGAGCGGCTGGAATCTCAAAAAGCGAAGATTCTGGAAGAGGCCAATGAAAAAGCCCGCCAGGTGCTTCAGGATGCCAAAGATTTTGCGGACCAGACAATCAAAACGATCAACAAGCATACCTCCGACGGAGAAACCGGACGGATTCTGGAACAGGAGCGCACCCGCTTAAGGGAAAAACTTACCGGAGTGGAAAGCAAGCTTGTGCGCAAACCGCAGAAGCCCAAAAAAAAGGTCAGTCCCAAAGAATTAAAAATCGGGGACGCAGTTAAAGTGCTGTCCATGAATGTAAAGGGGACTGTCAGTTCTCTGCCGGATTCCAGAGGAGAGCTCTATGTCCAGATGGGTATTCTCCGCTCCAAGGTAAAACTGGACGACCTGGAACCGGTTCAGGAATCCACCATTTCCGGAGACGGAGTACAGCAGGCCGGACTGGCCTCTAAGTACGCCGGAAAATCTCTGGAGAAAGGCTCCGCCAGCCAGATGCGCATGAACAAATCTGCAAG
The DNA here is from genome assembly GCF_004216775.1 of Cuneatibacter caecimuris. Lineage (GTDB taxonomy): Bacteria > Bacillota > Clostridia > Lachnospirales > Lachnospiraceae > Cuneatibacter > Cuneatibacter caecimuris. The sequence goes on along the minus strand of NZ_SGXF01000004.1, from coordinate 159,021 downwards.
TATTTCTCCGGAAGTAAATCTCATCGGCATGACTGTGGATGAAGCAATTCCGGAACTGGATAAATATCTGGACGACGCCTATCTGTCCCATCTGGAACAGGTGCGGGTGGTGCATGGCCGGGGGACCGGAGCGCTGCGTTCAGGCGTCCATAACCATCTGCGCAGACTGAAATATGTAAAATCTTTCCGCCTTGGCAACTACGGCGAGGGAGATACCGGCGTGACTATCGTAGAATTTAAGTAACAGGAGGACAGAAAAGCCATGGCAGAAAAACAGAAGATCCTGATTGTTGACGATGATGAGAACATCGCAGAACTAATATCCCTTTACCTGATGAAAGAATGCTTTTCCACACAGATTGTACATGACGGGGAAGCTGCCCTGGCTGCCATTCCGGACTTCCGCCCGGAGCTGATCCTTCTGGATCTGATGCTCCCGGGCATCGACGGATACCAGGTATGCCGGGAAGTTCGCCGCACTTCGTCCGTTCCTATCATCATGCTTTCAGCAAAAGGAGAAATCTTTGATAAGGTGCTGGGACTGGAACTGGGGGCCGATGATTATATGATCAAACCCTTCGATTCCAAGGAACTTGTGGCCCGGGTGAAAGCAGTGCTGCGCAGGACAGTCCCCGCAGCTCCCGCCATTGAAGAGACAGGCCAGTTTGTTGAATATCCGGACCTGACAGTTAATCTTACAAATTACTCCGTGGTTTATTGCGGCCACTCTGTGGAAATGCCTCCAAAAGAACTGGAGCTTCTGTATTTCCTGGCGTCCTCCCCGAATCAGGTGTTTACAAGAGAACAGCTTTTGGATCACATCTGGGGTTATGAATATATCGGAGATACCAGAACAGTGGACGTACATATTAAGAGGCTCAGGGAGAAAATCAAAGACCATGACCGCTGGTCCATCTCCACAGTCTGGGGAATCGGATACAAATTTGAGGTAAAGAAATGAAAAAAACCAAAACACTGTATTCCAAATTTATTCTGGGATATCTGCTGTTCGGTCTGCTGGGCTTTGCGGCCGTAGCCACCATCGGTTCTTTTCTCTGTAACCGCTATGTATTGAACCGTCAGAGGGAACTCATGTATCAGGAGGCAAATGCCATCGCTTCCAGCTACCGTTCCAGCTACAGCGGCTCTGAAACAAATTTTACTTCTGGCGTGAGCCTGCAGCTCAATGCTGTCGACCGCTGTATGAATGCAGAAATCTGGATTATGGACAACAAGGGCCGGATTTTGTTTTCCACCAGGGACAGGGACGTTCCTGAAGAAACGGATTTTGATCCCATTGACAGCGGCAGCAGATATTATGTAATCGGTGATTTTTACGGCATGTTTGAGGCCCCACAGCTCAGCGTCTACTGCCAGATGATAGGGCAGTACCATACCAACGCCTATGTGCTTCTCCATTACCCGGTTTCTGAGCTCAAAGCCGCCCAGGACGGAGCAATGAACATTGTCTATCTGATCTCATTGATTATATTTGCCCTGTCCTTTGTTATATTGATTTTACTGCATTTTGTTATTTACAATCCTTTGCGGAAAATCAACAAAGCTGCCAACGAATACGCTGCCGGAAATCTCACCTACGATCCGGGAGTACACACCCACGACGAAATGGGATATCTTTCCGCAACTCTGAAATATATGGCCAGCGAGCTGAACAATACCGGAGAAAGCCAAAGAAAATTTGTGGCAAATGTTTCTCACGATTTCCGTTCCCCGCTGACCTCCATCAAAGGTTATATCGAAGCCATCCAGGACGGCACAATTCCTCCACAGTTGCAGGACAAATACCTGAATATTGTTCTGGATGAAACCAACCGTCTTACTAAGCTGACGCAGAATCTTCTGACCCTGAATACCTTTGACAGCAAAGGCGCTTTCCTGGAATACAGCAATTTTGATATAAACCACGTTGTGAAAAAAACCATCGCGGCTTTTGAAGGGCTATGCGGCAAAAAGGGAATTACATTTGACCTGACCACCTCCTCCAGAGAACTCATCGTCACCGCGGACATAGGCAAAATACAGCAGGTACTTTATAATCTGATTGATAACGCAATAAAATTCAGCCGTCAGGATTCTTCCATAGCCATTTCCACCACAGACCGTTACGGGAAAGTATTTGTCTCCGTCAAGGATTCCGGCGCCGGTATCCCCAGAGAAAGCCAGGGGAAGATCTTTGACCGGTTCTATAAAACAGATCCCTCCCGGGGCAAGGATAAAAAGGGCACAGGGCTGGGTCTTTCCATCACAAAAGAAATTATTCTGGCCCACAATCAGACCATTGACGTAATCAGCACCGAAGGGGTGGGCAGCGAATTTATTTTTACTCTTCAGATGGCAAATGCCGGGCGTGAAAAAGGCGGGAATCCCAAATAGGACTCCCGCTTCTCTTTCTTCACGCCTAACGCTTCCCAATGTCCACTTCCTTCCAGACATTCTGACCAGCGCCATTTCCTGCCTGCTTCTTATCCCAAAACAGCGCCTGATTGCCGTCCCTCAATATCAGATACCTTTCATCTCCAAAACAACATTCCGCATCTCTTCTTTCCACAGGAATCTCATTGATCCTTTTTCCATCCTGGGTATAAATGAAGATCTTTCTCTGCCCGCTTTCCAATCCGGTTCCCCGGTTGTCGATATACAAATATTTGCCGTCCCAGGAAATTCTGGAATCATTCCCAAATTCTTCGTTTTCATCCAGCAATTTAAAATACTGAAGCGGATCTGCATCTTCACTGATATTGACTCTGGTTAAAACTCTCTTTCCAGCCTCAATCAAAACTCCGCCGTCGCCAGACAATTCCCTGTCCGTCTCTGTCACTTCCAAAACCTGATACAGCTCTTCTCCCGCCAGACAGTAGGAGGCGTCAAAGGTTGAACTGAGCTCTCTCACCCGCTGTTTTCCGACTTTTGTATAGTCCTGCAGGAAAAAGCGGCTGTTTTTCTGTCTCAGATCATAGGAGTCCACAATCAAATGGTCCCCGGACGCCTGCATCCCCGCGGGGCCCATGCTCACCACAAAACCGGCGCTGCTGTCCCTGATACATTCAGCTTTTTTCTTACCGTCAGCCCGTATCCGGTAAACAGCGGACAGATAAGGCTCTGCCGTCTCATCATAAGTTTCCGCGTACAAATATCCGCGGTGATAGAAAGCCTCCGCTCTGGATTTATCTGCATCTTTCATCTGGCAGATTTCACCCATCCGCTTCCACTCTGTATCATTCAGGCCTCGGGAATAAAAATACAGCGTATTTTCTTCAAATCCCAGGATATATAACTGTTCGGAATCTGCGGAGAGCGTTCCTGCCAGTTTCCCTTCCGCGTCAAATGCAGCCGCCGGTTCCAAACTGTCTCCGTCAAATCGATATCCCTGTCCGCCCGCGATCATATAATAATCGCCATTTACAGAACAGAGGCCGCTGCCCGGGCTGAAATACCCCTGCCATTCCGGCCCATCGGCCTCATGGCTGATCAGAGATATTACCAGATAAACAATCCCCACCACCGATGCAACCAAAACTACCAGAATCAGGATAAAATACCATAATGTCTTATTATTTTTCGTAATAGGCTGCTTATAAAAATACTCAATTCCCGGCTTATAAAACATACTTCCACCTCCCCATGGATACTACTTCACAAACATCAGTCCAAAGGCCACTGCCAAAAGCCCGCATACAAACAACACGGACGGCAGGCCAAACGCTATGGACAGCAGACCTCCCGCAACCGCTCCCATCACAAAGCACAGAAGTATTCCAAAGTACTGGATGCTGCGGGTAAGAAGCCCCCGGTCCTTCTTCTGTACTCCCTGGTACAGCAGTTCTGTAGCGCTGCGCAGATTGCTGGTACAGAGTGTGGTTACAAATGCATTTCCGTTAATCTTCCGGAAACTTTCTATCTGCAGGGCGCATACAAAAGAAATCATGGCATTGGCCGCCATATTCCAATTTCCCTGCGGGATCCATGCGGCCACAGCCAGAATACAAATTTCCAGAACTACCACCAGCTGCCGCCAATGGATAGACTGGCTCATCTTATAACGCTTTCTGATCATTTCAGCCACAAGAATACCTGCAAAAAAAGCAGCCAGCGGAACCAGATAAAAAAAGACTCCCGCCCATTCCCCCCTCGCAGCCTGGATACCCATCAGGACGATATTGCCGGTCTGGGCATTGGCAAAGGCATAGCCCCGGCACAGAAATGTATACGCGTCCAAAAAGCCGCCTGCCAGCGCCAGCAACACGCCGATCCTGTAAGTATCAGACATCTGCCAATTCTGATCTCTTGTTTTCTTCATTATACGCACCTCCTCCACATGTTTTCCTACTGTTTTATTATATTAAATGTATCACAATCCGCTGCAATCTGCAAGGAAAAGCAGCAATTATCCCAAAAAAATTATATATATTTGAGGCTGTAACCAAATGTCGAAATACGTCGAATAGTGTTTTGAAACCGTTATTGAAATTTTTACGCATATCTATTAAACTATAATCAGTTTAACATCATAAGCCGGGTGTTAAACTGAGAGAACGTGCTCTCCGTGCTGTAGTAAATATTATTATATTTATACATCAGTGCGTTCCTCCCCAACTCATCAATATAAGTTTCTGAACGCGAAAAGCATGCCTGACGGCATGCTTTTTGCTTATAATTTTTATTCAATTCGCCGTTATCCCGGCGCGAACCGGAATACAATGGACCCGCCCTGTTCTCCGCCCGGCTCCACAATCTGCAGATTGGACAACTCTTTAAATCCTCTGTTGTACATATTCGCCGCATCCGTGGAACATGTCTGGTTTTCAAGACAGAAAAATTCCTGTTCAGGAGTGAATACCACCAGGTGCGTGAACACGGGATCTGCCGTCAGTTCCAGGCAAAAATCCTCGTACTCAGCCACGGCGCAGGGCTGCCCTGTTATTCCAGTATATACATGGTCCAGATCCCTCTCATTAACCGGCACGGAAGTTCTCAGATCGAATTCTGTCCCTTCCACCGGAATCAGCCCTCCGGTAGGCAATTTATCTTCCCCGGCATCCATCACGGAATCTGCCATAACCCTCATCTCTACATCCTGCCCCAGCTTCTCAAAAAAAGGATGCAAGGCAAAACCGTATGGAAGAGGCAGGTCATCTCTGTTTTTCACCCTGTAAGAGTATGTAAACTGCTCCGCTTCCACCCGAATGGTAATTTGCAGTTCGCTCTTATATGGAAACTGTCTGTACAGAATGCTGCCTGGTTCAAACACCACTCTTCCTGTAAGGACTGCTCCTACATCATCCGCCTCCATTGATACCACCTCAAAGGGATGTTTCTTCACCAGCCCGTGCATTTCTGTTTCATGCACCATTTCATTGAAAGTGAATCTGTCATCCCTGGTGCGGTTGGGAGTAGGATAGAGAATAGGGATCCCATAGGTTCTCCCCTCCTCATATCTGTCCCTGCGGAATTTTACAACTTCTCTCCCATTGTAAACAACACTGAAAATATTCAGGCCGTCCGCCGGGTCCACTCTGAGCTGCAGGCTTCCGCAGCTCAGAGCGCAGCAGGCGCGCCCCTCATATACCGTATTTTGTACCTCGCCCCTCATCCTGACTTCCTCTTTTTAAGCTTCTTTCGCGGTCAGGTATTCATTGATCGCAGCTTCCAGGTCATCTGCATTGATGCCATGCACATAGGCTGCCTCAGCCAGTGATTCGCCCTGGGCTGAAGGACAGCCCAGGCAGTGCATGCCTGCTCCCATCAAAATCGGCGCGATTCCCTCATCCAGACGGATCAGTTCTCCGATCAGCATATCTTTTGATACCTTCTTAGCCATTCTATTTCCTCCTTGCATTGTACATTGTTCTTTGTTTTTTCGGCAGTGCTGAAAAAACAGCGCTACAGGGATAGTATAATACGAAATACGGTTTTTTACAAGGCGGTATTTTTGTATACTGTATTCAAAAAAATACAAAATCATCTTTTCTGGGGCTTGACGTTGTTGTCCTGTTTCTCTTATAATGATATTGTACAAAGAGACAGACATTTATTTAGGAGGAGTAAACGATAATGAGAGAAGAATGGACTGGTTTCTCCCATGGCGTATGGGAAAAGGAAATCAATGTAAGAGACTTCATCCAGAAAAACTACACTCCCTATGACGGAGATGATTCTTTCCTGGCGGGACCCACTCAGACGACAAAGGATCTGTGGGCACAGGTAATGGATCTCACCAAGCAGGAGCGTGAGGCCGGCGGTGTTCTGGATATGGACACTAAAATTATTTCAACAATTACTTCTCATGGCCCCGGATATCTGGACAAAGATAAGGAGACTATTGTAGGTTTCCAGACTGATAAACCATTCAAGCGTTCCCTGCAGCCTTACGGCGGCATCCGCATGGCTGTAAAGGCCTGCCAGGACAATGGCTATGAAGTTGATCCCGAAATTGTAGAATTTTTTTCCACACATAGAAAGACTCATAATGCAGGTGTATTTGATGCTTATACCCCTGAGATGCGCGCCTGCCGTTCCAGCCATGTTATCACAGGTCTTCCGGATGCTTACGGCCGCGGCCGTATCATCGGCGACTACCGCCGTATTGCGCTGTACGGTGTTGACAGACTGATTGAGGACAAGCAGCAGCAGAAGGATTCCACCCGTACGATCATGTACTCCGATGTTATCCGCGAGCGCGAGGAGCTGTCCGAGCAGATCCGCGCCCTGCAGGATCTGAAGAAACTGGGCGAAATCTATGGCATGGATATTTCCAAACCTGCCACTGACGTTAAGGAAGCAATACAGTGGCTGTACTTCGGCTACCTGGCTGCTGTTAAGGAGCAGAACGGCGCCGCCATGTCCCTGGGCCGTACCTCTACCTTTGTTGATATTTATGCAGAAAGAGACCTGAAGAACGGCACATATACTGAGGATGAGATTCAGGAAATCGTGGACCATTTCATCATGAAACTGCGCCTGGTGAAATTTGCCCGCACCCCTGAATACAACGCGCTGTTCTCCGGAGACCCCCAGTGGGTAACTGAGTCCATCGCAGGCGTTGGTATTGACGGACGTCACATGGTTACCAAGATGTCCTACCGTTACCTGCACACCCTGCAGAACCTGGGCACCGCCCCTGAACCGAACCTGACTGTTCTGTGGTCCACAAGACTGCCCGAGAACTTCAAGAAGTTCTGTGCAAAGACTTCTATCGAGTCCTCTTCCATCCAGTATGAGAATGACGATCTGATGAGAGTAACACACGGCGACGACTATGCTATCGCCTGCTGCGTATCTTCCATGAGACTGGGTAAGGAAATGCAGTTCTTCGGAGCACGCGCAAACCTGGCTAAGTGCCTGCTGTACGCCATCAACGGCGGTATTGATGAAATCTCCAAGAAGCAGGTTGGTCCTAAGTACCGTCCTATCACCTCCGAATATCTGGATTATGACGAAGTGATGGACAAGTATAAGGATATGATGAAGTGGCTGGCCCGTGTTTATGTAAACACCCTGAACATCATTCATTATATGCATGATAAATACTGCTATGAGAAGATTCAGATGGCGCTGCATGACAAGAAAGTAACCCGTTGGTTCGCTACCGGCGTTGCAGGCCTGTCTGTAGTAGCCGATTCCCTTTCCGCGATCAAGTACGCAAAGGTTAAGACTGTCCGCGATGAGAACGGCATTGTTGTAGATTATGAAGTAGAGGGAGATTTCCCCAAATACGGCAATGACGACGACCGTGTGGATGATATCGCTTCCGATCTGGTGAAGACCTTTATGAGCTATGTAAAGGGCAACCACACCTACCGCGGCGGAATCCCCACAACTTCCATCCTGACGATTACCTCCAACGTTGTGTACGGTAAAAATACGGGCTCCACTCCGGACGGACGTAAGGCAGGCGAGCCTTTCGCACCTGGCGCTAACCCGATGCACCGCAGAGATACCCATGGCGCGGTTGCCAGCCTGGCTTCTGTTTCCAAGCTGCCTTTCAGCGCCGCTCAGGACGGTATCTCCAATACCTTCTCCATCATCCCCGGTGCTCTGGGCAAAGATGCTCAGGTATTTGCAGGCGACCTGGATGTAGATCTGGTGGAACATGAATAAGAATCCCGCGAGCGGGATTCTCCGCCTGCGGCGTGTCGCTTTAGCGATGTGATTCCTCACGCCTCAGTGCGATCCCCCGGAGGGTTTTGTTACACAGGGAACGCAGTTTCTTGTGTAAAAACAAATAATCAATTTATCAGATTGGATGTGAAGCCCATGGCAGATTCCAAAAAAATAGACGATATCGTTGCCATGATTGACAATTTCATGGCAAACGGCGGCGGCCACATGAATGTAGATGTGGAAAATAACACGGAGAACCTGGACAAACAGGTCTCCACAACAAACAGCAGCGATTGCTCCGGCAGGGAAACGGCATGTATGGTGCCGACCCTGCACCAGGGGCTGGACAGAGACGAATAAAAGAGGAGGAGTTCACAATGGCAGTAAATGAACAGCAGATTGATAATCTGGTAAACATGCTGGACGGCTATATTGAAAAAGGCGGCCATCATCTGAACGTAAATGTATTTACAAAAGAAACTTTGCTGGATGCTCAGGCTCATCCTGAGAAATACCCTCAGCTCACCGTGCGTGTTTCCGGATACGCAGTAAACTTTATCAAGCTGACAAAAGAACAGCAGGACGAGGTTATTTCCCGTACATTCCACGATAATATGTAATTTTATGAATTTTTGGGGGCTGCATCACTGCAGCCCTCTTTAATTCCTATCAAGGAGGTCTTCTGATGAAAGGAAGAATTCATTCTACAGAAAGTTTTGGAACAGTGGACGGGCCCGGCATCCGCTTTGTCGTCTTTACGCAGGGCTGCCCAATGCGCTGCCAATACTGCCACAACCCGGATACCTGGGACCCGGTGGGCGGAAGCAGAGAAATATCAGTGGAAGAGCTTCTGGAAGAATACGACCACAACAAAAGCTTTTATAAAGATGGGGGAATTACCGTTACCGGCGGAGAACCTCTTCTTCAGATTGATTTTGTTACAGAATTATTTGAGGCGGCAAAACAGAAAGGCATCCATACCTGTCTGGATACCTCCGGCATTACATTTCAGCCAGGAAATCCTTCTGTTATGAAAAAAATGGACAGGCTGATGGAATGTACCGATCTGGTCATGCTGGATATCAAACACATTGATCCTGAAGAACATCTCAAGCTCACCAGTCGGAAAAACGATAATATTCTGTCTTTTGCCAGATACGTGGATGAAAAGGCTGTCCCTCTCTGGATCAGGCATGTGGTAGTTCCAGGGATAACAGATCAGGTTTCTCATCTGAAACGCCTTGGCGAATACATCGCAGAACTGCGCCATGTAAAAGCCCTGGATGTCCTCCCATATCATACCATGGGCATATCCAAATATAAGGAACTGGGTATGGAGTACCCCCTTGAAGGCGTCCCTGCATTAGACAAGAAAGACGCAGTAAAAGCAAAAGAAATTATCCTTGAAGCTTTTCGGGCTAAAAGAAGAACTGTATCCTGAATAGTACAATGCGGATACTTGCATTTTTTGCTGTTTTATGCTATAATTCTGCTAACCTAAAAAAAGGAGGGCGGTTTCCAATGGCATATGTAATTAGTGATGAATGTGTATCCTGCGGTACATGCGAGGGTGAATGTCCTGTAAGCGCTATTTCTGAAGGCGACGGCAAGTATGAAATCAATCCTGATACATGCATCAGTTGCGGTACATGCGCAGCAGCTTGTCCTGTTGGCGCCATCAGCGAGTAATTTTACAGCGTTCATATTTAAGCAGCAATGAGGACAGGCGGTTGATGAACCGCCTGTTTTTCGTTTCTTAGGGAAGTTGGCCCTATGAAACAAAATCTTCCGGGGGATGCGCACTATGCGCTAATGATTTATGGCCGCTGAAGCCGCCGCGCTTCGGCGCGGGGAAAATTTTTAAAAGTATTACTTAATGCATTGTTCTTGACATAAGAAATAAAACAGTTTATACTTTAATTATAACCTTTTAAAAGTTTCTGTTAAAAAAATAAAGGAGTGTTTATGACTACTTTACCGGCAAAACCCGGGCTTTTAAAACAGGCCAATCTTTCTATTATTCGTAGAGCTTTAAAAAATAAAAAGACAGCCACCAGAGCAGAACTGTCAGAAGAAACCGGGATCAGTCCCACCACAACCCGCGCCCTGCTTACAGAAATGATGGGAAACGGCGAGATTGAAAGCGCCGGATTTGACGCATCCAGCGGAGGACGGAAGGCGGAACGCTATCGTTTTCAAATGGATAAATACTGCGGCGCCGCGTTTTGTATAACAGATGAGGAAGTACGCTTTCTGCTCACAAATCTTTATGGAGAAGTGACGGACACCGCAATCCTTCAAATCCAAAATGATAATATAGAGCAGACGATTATATCCTTTTTGGACCGTCTGATTCTGACAAAAGAAATAAAATCTATAGGAATTGGGGTACAGGGCGTTGTGGACGGCACTTTTTTCTGGAAAAAAAGACTTCATGACGATGAACTTTACCGGGTTGATATCGGAAGCAGTCTGATGAAAAGATATGGAATCCCCGTAATTTTGGAAAATGACCTGAACGCTACCGCCATTGGGTTTAAACTTTGCTATGAGAAGGAATTTCCCTGTGAAAAACCTGACCAAATTAATATGGCCTATATTCATTTTGAAAAGGGATGTATCAGCGCCGGGTTTATTGCTGAAGGGCGAATTATACGAGGCAGCAGGAACTTTGCCGGCGAACTGGGCCTGATTCCTGTAGAAGGAGGCCGGCTTCTGGAAGAATCTCTCTCTTCCTGCAGTGATGATGCACAATACACTGACAGGCTCGTGAAAATCCTCAGTTGGGTATGCGGAATTCTCAATCCTCAATATATTGCGCTGGGCGGCAGTGATCTGCGCAAAAGCTGCATTTCTTCCGCCTGCGACGGACTGTCAGCTTATCTTCCAGACCACATGGCCGCCGAACTGCTTTATTCTCCCGATGTGTGGAATGACTATTTTCATGGACTGGCATTCCTTACCTCAGAAAAAATGTTTGATGAAATTCAGTTTGTAAAAGAATAGCAGGAAGACATCCTACTGGACAACGCCCTTCTGCAGCATAATGTTTGCATATAGAGCCTGTTCTCCTGTAGCGATTACGGCATAGGCCTCTCTCGCTTCCTCATAAAACCGGAAGCGTTCAATATGGCCGATCTGCCCCCTGCTGCCCTCATTTTTTTCAACAATATCAGCATACTGGTCCCAGATAGGCGTCTCTACATGATCCCCCGGCATTACTTCCATCAGGTTTACTGGCTTTTCTACATAAGTATCCAGAGGGAACAGCTTCAATACTGCATCCAGGATCTCAGGAATCCCATGCCCATCCATTCGAATCACAATAGCGTCTTTACCGACAGATTCCGAAGGGAAATTTCCGTCCGCGATCACAATCCGGTCGCTGTGCCCCATTTCACAGAGCACCTTCAACAGCTGTGGGGATAAAATTTTTGGTACATTTTTGAGCATTTTTTCTCCTTTCTCAATGAACATCCGGTTACTGATTATGGGATACAAACTTAATTATTTTCATTGTAGTGTTGCGGAATGAAATATTCTTGTGTTATAATAGCAAAAAATATAACAATATTCAGCAGACAAATTCTATGGAGGAACTTCATGCATTACCTGGACTACAATGAACAGAAAAAACACGGTACAGATGAATTTCCTGTAGAGTACTATTTCGTCACGGAAAAGCATCCCCGCTACAATATGCCCTTTCACTGGCACAGAGAAGTTGAAATGATACGCATTATCAGCGGCTATTTGACAATATATCTGGACGATGAGGAGATCACTGCAGGAAAAGGGGATATCCTGTTTATTAATGAAGGTGTGGTCCACGGCGGCATACCTGATAATTGTATTTACGAATGTGTCGTGCTTGACAGCAGAATTTTGCTCACTCAGCTCAATATCTGCCGGAAATATATCGGTTTGATGTTTTCCCATAAAATAAGTATTAACAGTCTTTTCCCAAAGGACAACGAGCAGCTTCAGCGTACAGCCTTTTCATTATTTGACACCCTGAAAAATAATGAGGACGTAAATTCTTATACCGAAAATGAAATGATTATTACAGGCAAGATTTTTGAAATATTCGGGACGCTGTTCCGGGATCATATTTATCAGAAAACAATGGATATACGACAGTCAGGGACAAAAAAAATCTCTTTGATTAAGCCTGTACTGGAGTACATAGACCAAAATTATGACCAGATGATTTCTCTCCAGAAACTTGCCAAACTATCCGGCATGACGCCAAAGTACTTCTGCCATTATTTTTATACTGTGATCCACCGGACGCCTATTGATTATCTGAATTATTACAGGATTGAAAGAGCCTGTTCCCTGCTCTATACCTCAGATCTATCTGTAACGGAGATCGGGTTTCAATGCGGGTTTAATGACAGCAGTTACTTTATTAAAACCTTTAAGAAATATAAAGGGATCACGCCGAAACAATATTTAGGAAAGGATGGAGACACATAATAAAGGAGTATTTCTCCTGACCAAAATCCAGTGAATTTTAGTCAGCCTGAAATACTCCTTATCTATTCAGCCCTGTTCTTTCTTTTCCTGAAAAACAGAAACATCGCTGTTTTTTTCTTTCTTCTTTTTCTTAAAAAGCCCGCGGCTCTTTTTGGGCTTCGGCTCTTCTGCTTTTGCGGCCGCTGCCTCTGCATTTATTTTCTGATGCCCACGGATAGCTTCGTCCAGCTGCTTGAATCTTGCCTCTTCCTGTTCTTCCGCCATTCTCATCAGATAATCCATCTGCTTTAACAGCCTGTCATTGACGTTTTCAGTTACCTCTGTGGCCACGGTGGAAGCTACATTTTCACTGACAATCTGTCCGATTTCCTCTCCCATTTCCCTCGTGTTCTGGCGCATGGCTCTGGCCACAATTTCTGTCATAAGCATCTGAAACTGCTCCATTTTCTCTGTTCTGGGAATTGCTGCGGGAGCTTCAGTTTCTACAGTTGCCGGCAATGTGGGAAGCTCGTCCAATTCCTCAATACTCTTACCCTTAATCTTCGGCAGGATGGCTTTTATCGCTTTCAGCTGGTAGCCTCTGTCTTTCAATTCTCTGATCTGATGGAATGTCAGAATGTTTTCTTCTGTATAATACCGGTGTCCCATCTCATTGCGCGGAATCTCCAATTCCAGCTCCTCCTCCCAATATCTCAGCACATGTGCTTCCACATTGACCTGCCTGGATGCGTCAGAAATCATATATCGTACTTCTCCCATGTCTCTTTCTCCTTTTTGGAATTGATTTGACGGCTTCTTTTATTTTTATGTATCAATACTTTCCGCCCTATTGACAATATATGAAGATTCACCTGAGAATATTCCAATAAATTTGAAAGATTTATAGCTGAAGCCAAAGGTTTTTTTAATTTTCCCTGTTCCTCTTGCGTTCCTTCCTTTATTCCTATATAATTGTGTTAAATAAATAACTTTTGAGGAGGCAGACCATGAGATTTGAAGGGAAATGTGTAGTAGTAACAGGGGCGAGTTCTGGTATGGGGTACAGAATTGCTCTGGATTTTGCAAAAGAAGGAGCTGCAGTCATTGCCGTGGCCCGCAGAAAAGAACGTTTGGAGCAGCTTGCAAAGGATGCTGAGGGATTTGCCGGAAAAATTCTTCCCTATGCCGGAGATATTTCATCTTTGGAAGTAAACGAGGGGATGATTGATTACGCGGTAAAGGAATGTGGTAAGCTGGACGTGCTTGTGAACAATGCCGGTATCATGGATGAATTTAAGCCTATTACAGAGGTGACAGACGAGCAGTGGAAACGTGTAATGGACGTCAACCTGACAGGCCCGATGTACGCGATGAGAAAAGCAGTGGATGTTATGTGCGGTCAGGAATCCGGCGGTAATATTGTGAACGTAGCTTCAATCGGCGGCGTGTGCGGATGCCGCGCAGGCGCTGCCTATACTGCCTCCAAGCATGCTTTGGTGGGTTTGACGGAGAACACTGCATATATGTATGTGAGCAACAATATCCGCTGTAACGTTATCTGTCCCGGCGGCGTTGAAACCGAGGTTATGAACAGTCAGACTGATATCAGCCAGAAGGGGATGGGTGTGATCATGGCAGGGTTGAATACAGCCATTCCTCAGGGAAAACCGGAAGACATTTCTTCTGCTGTTCTCTATGTTGCCAGCGATGACGCAAAATTTATGAACGGTTCCACCATTGTGGTAGACGGCGGCGTATCCTGTAACTAATCAAATATAAAATGAGTGCGGTCATTTGGCTGCACTCATTTTTATCTGTAAAGATGACATGCCCTGTCATCTATTCTATGATATTATCATAGAAAACTAAAAGGAGATTCCAATGCATTTTGTAAATTCAAAAGGACTGCTTTCAGCAAGAAACGGAATGAATATCTACCGTGGCTGCACCCATGGCTGTATTTACTGTGACAGCCGCTCTGACTGCTATCAGATGAATCATTCCTTTGAAGATATTGAAGTAAAACAGAATGCGCCGGAACTGCTGGAAAACGCCCTGCGAAGAAAACGAAAAAAATGTATGATCGGCACTGGAGCTATGTGCGATCCTTATATGCACTGTGAAATGCAGCTGGGCCTTACCAGGAGATGTTTGGAGATCATAGACCACTATGGGTTCGGCCTTACTGTACAGACGAAATCTGACCGCATTCTGCGGGATCTGGATTTGCTGAAAAGCATCAACAGAAAAGCAAAATGTGTAGTACAAATGACTTTGACCACCTGGGATGAGCCGCTGTGCAGATTGATCGAGCCTAATGTCTGCACCACGCAAAGACGCTGGGAGGTTTTGAAAATTATGGAGGAAAGCGGAATACCCACAGTAGTATGGTTTTCTCCTGTTCTTCCTTATATTAATGATACCGAGGAAAATCTCCTCGGTATCCTGCGGCTGTGCTTCAGCGCCAATGTGAAAGGCATTATTTGTTTTGGAATAGGCACCACCCTTCGTCAGGGCGACAGAGAGTATTTCTATAATGCTCTGGACCGCCACTTCCCGGGCCTGAAGCAAAAATATATTCAGCAATTTGGTAATTCTTATGAATGCCTCAGCAGCCAAAATAAAAAACTGATGGATATTTTTCATACAGAGTGTGAACGCCGCGGCGTTATGCATGACAATGATCAGATATTCGAATATCTCCGTCATTTTCCGGAAAAAGAATACCAGCTCAGTTTATTCTGAACTGTCCATTTATGGACGCCTCTCGATATTCCCGAATTTTGTATAATTTGGAAGCCATGCCAGCTCCACTGTTCCGATAGGGCCGTTTCTCTGTTTTGCTATAATTACTTCCGCGATATTTTTCGCTTCACTGTCTTTATTATAATAATCATCACGGTAAAGGAACATCACCACATCGGCATCCTGTTCAATAGCACCGGACTCGCGCAGGTCTGAAAGCATTGGCCTGTGGTCAGGCCTGGTCTCACAGGCACGGCTCAGCTGGGACAAAGCCAGCACAGGCACGCTCAGCTCTCTGGCCAAAGCCTTCAGAGAACGGGAAATTTCAGAAATCTCCTGCTGGCGGCTGTCTGTCTTCTTGCTGCCCCCGCTCATGAGCTGTAAATAATCTATAATAATTACCCTGAGGTCCTTTTCCAATTTCAGTTTTCTGCATTTTGAACGTAGTTCTGTGATAGAAATCCCAGGGGTATCATCAATCACCAGATTAGAATTCGCTATCACGCCTGAACTCTCCACCACCTGATCCCAATCGCTGTCCGTCAGGCTTCCGGTACGCAGTACTTGTGAATCCACTCTCGATTCCATCGCCAGCATACGGTTAACAAGCTGTTCCCTGGACATCTCAAGGCTGAAAATTGCGGTGGTATGATGATTTTTTACCGCCATGTACTGCGCAAGATTCAGTACAAATGCAGTCTTTCCCATGGATGGACGGGCTGCGATAAGCACCAGATCAGACGGCTGCATGCCGCTGGTCCTGTAATCCAGATCTGTAAATCCAGTTGCAATCCCTGTCACAGTGCTCTTATTCCTGGCAGCCATTTCAATCTTATTGACAACATCAAAAACAATCTGTCTGATTGGAACATAATCACCTGTGGCTCTGGTTTGCAGCAGATTAAATATTTCCTTTTCTGTTTTGGCCAAAATGTCTTCCAGCTTCTCCCGGCCAAGATAACATTCATTCGCAATGCTTTCATTTACCTTGATCAGCCTGCGCAGCAGGGATTTTTCATAAACAATAGAAGCATAGGATTTCACATTGGCAGAGGTAGGTACTGAAATAACCAGATCCCGGACAAATTCCATGCTGCTCACTTCCGGCGGAACATCCTTTTCCTTCAAACGGTCCTGGAGCGTGACCAGATCCACAGGCTTCCCTTCGTTATAAAGTTCCACGATTGATTCAAAAATAACGCCGTACTGGCTCTGATAAAAATCTTCTCCATGAATCAGCTCAGATGCCGTGACAATCGCTTCGCGGTCCATCAGCATGGAACCAATCACGGATTGTTCCGCCTCAACGCTGTGAGGCAGTACCCTCTTGATCAATGACTCTTCCATGCAGCTTCCTCCCTTTTCCTATGTGTGTCAGGCTTCCTTTACCTTTACTGTCAGCGTTGCTGTCACATCCTTATGCACTTTTACCGGCACCAGATGAGTTCCAAGAGATTTGATGGGTTCTGCTAACTGCATTTTCTTTTTATCAATCGAAAAACCCAGCTGTTTTTCCGCTTCCGCCGCAATTTCCTTTGTAGATACGGACCCGAAAATTTTTCCGCCTTCCCCTGTCTTTATAGATACTACCACAGGCTTCTCTGCTATCTTTTCCGCCAGCGCCTTTGCTTCTTCCAGACGCTGCTGGGCCATCCTCTCCTCATTTGCCTTTTGCAGTTTCAAATCATTCAGGTTCTTTGAATTTGCTTCAATTCCCAGCTTTTTTTTCAACAGAAAATTACGGGCGTAACCATCGTTGACTTCTACCGTTTCACCCTTTTTTCCCAATGCTTTCACATCTTCCAGCAAAATTACTTTCATCAGATTTCTCCTCCTTCAGTCATGCTCTGGAGAACTTCCTTTACCTTCTCCTTCGCCTCTTTTGCGTCCATGCCTGTCAGCTGCGCTCCCGCTATAGTCATATGTCCCCCGCCGCCCAGACGTTCCATAATTACCTGTACGTTAACCTCATCTATAGAACGGGCGCTGATATATATTTTACTATGAAATTCCGTCAGCACAAATGATGCCTTGATCCCGCGAATATTCAGCAACTCATTGGCAGCCTGAGCGCCTATAATGGTGGGGCTTTCCACAGTGTCGTTGGGACATATGCTAATGGCAAAAATCCCTTCAAACACTTCCGCATCCCTCACAGCCGCCGCTCTTGCCTTATAATCCCCCATTTCATCCCGGAACATTTTGCGCACCCGGGTCACATCAGCCCCACAGCGCCTCAGATAGGCAGCAGCCTCGAAAGTCCGCACTCCGGTTTTATTCATAAAGTTATTTGTATCAATCACAATACCTGCGTATAACGCTTCCGCATCCAGCTGACGAAGGCGCAGATTATCCTCATAATATTGGAGAACTTCCGCCACCATCTCGCAGGCGGAAGAAGCATATGGCTCTACATAAGATAACACCGCATTGTCTATCACTTCTCTGGTCTGTCTGTGATGGTCCAGAACGACGATATGCCTGGATATTTGCAGCAGATCAGGACACTCTGTATAACTGGGCCTGTTCACATCCACCACCACCAAAACGGTATTAGGGTCAATGATCTCCAATGCTCTTTCGTTATTAATAAAAATATCCTGTTCATATTCAGGATTATCCCTGAAGCGGTCCATAAGCGGTTTTACGGAAGAGGTAATTTCATTTACAACAATATGTGCCTTTTTGCCGGAAATTTTCGCCGCACGGTAGATGCCGATGCCGGCGCCGATGCTGTCCACATCGCTCATATTATGGCCCATAATCATCACATGTTCCTTACCCTCAATCAGTTCTCTCAGCGCCTGGGCCTTCACACGCGCTTTTACACGGGTATTTTTTTCTACAGACTGGGACTTACCGCCATAATAATAAATTTTTCCGTTATCTTTTATCACGGCCTGGTCCCCGCCACGGCCAAGAGCCATATCAATAGCTGTTCTGGCGTACTCATAATTCTGCAGATAAGTCTCTCCGCCTTTTCCCAGGCCTATACTGATGGTTACGGACATCTCATTTCCGATATTAACTGTCTTTACATCCTCCAAAAGAGGAAATTTTGTATTTTCCAGTTCCTTCAGATACTTTTGTTTCAAAACTACAAAATATTTATCTTTCTCGATCTTTTTCAGGATGCCGCCCATGTTTGAAACATATTTGTTGATTTTTCTGTCGATCAGCGCTACCAGCAGGGAGCGGCGCACTTCTTCAATGCTCTCCAGGGCTTCTTCATAGTTGTCCAGATAGATAAGCCCGGCAATCAGCCTTTCCTCTTCAATTTTATTTTTATAAGAGATCAGCTCTGTTTCATCATGGAGATACAGTACAAACAGATCAGTTTCCGACTCCTGTTTTAATGGAAGATCAATTTCCCGAATTACATCCGTGATCCTGATCTTTTTTATTTCAATCCAGTATTTTTTTTCTTTGTACTGGATGTGGGTGATTTGTTCCACTTCCCCTTTCGGGAAATCTTCTTCAGTAATTTCTGTAAAAACAGAGTTAAGGTAATGATACAGCTTCCCGTCTTTTCCAGTAATCCGCTGAAAGGCCTGGTTCATCCATAACAGCCTTCCATTTTCATCTGTCATAGCGTAGGGCACGCTCATTTCGCTGAGGAGCTGCTTCTGTATCTGTGCATAATCAGCAGCAAAAGTGACCAGGTCTGTCATCACATACTTTGAACGGTACCAGTATAACAGACCGGACATCACCAGATAGAGCAGGGTAAACCCTACCATCAGGACGCCTGCCTGAAAGCTGACCATAAAAACAAAGATATTTAACAAAACTGTCAGTGCAGAAAAAACCATGGGCCAACGCAAATAAATTTTCAGTTTACCATTAATTTTTTTTTGATTATTCTGTTTCTGATTCTGCTTCTGTTTCATCCGCCTCATCCTCTTGTTCACTCTCACGCACCTTTGCGATGCTGGCGACTCTTACATCACTTTCTGGGTTGATATTCATCAGCTTCACGCCGGAAGTATTTCTTCCCAGCACAGAAATATCAGAAACCTTCAGCCGGATGATGATTCCTTCTGTTGTAATGATCATGATCTCGTAATGATCCTGAACGGCCTTCATGCCAACCAGGTTTCCGGTCTTGTCATTTATTCTGTAGCACCTCACGCCCTTTCCGCCTCTGTTCTGGCAGGTAAATTCATCAATCGAGGTCCTCTTTCCCATTCCCATTTCCGAAACAAACAGCAATTTATCGCCCTGAGTATCCATCTGCATTCCAATGACTTCATCTTCGTCATCCAGATTCATTCCTCTTACACCCATGGATACGCGGCCTGTAGGACGGACGTCCGTTTCCCTGAACCGGATACATTGCCCAAATTTGGAAACCAGGAAAATATCTTTCGTATTATCCGTCACCTTCACTTCAATCAATTCATCTTCATCCCGCAGGTTAATGGCGGCAAGCCCCGTTTTTCTGATATTAGCGTATTCCGAAATATCCGTGCGCTTTACCAGCCCCAACTTTGTGGCCATAAACAGATATTCACCATCGTTAAAATCTTTTTTTGTGATAATAGCGGTAACCTTTTCTTCCGGCTGCAGCTGAATCAGATTTACAATAGCTGTTCCCCTGGCTGTCCGTCCTGCTTCCGGTATCTCATATGTTTTCAGCCTGTATACCCGACCCTGATTGGTAAAAAACATTATATGGTGATGGGTCGTGGTCATCAGCAGATCCTCAATATAGTCGTCATCGATGGTCTGCATACCCTTGATTCCTTTTCCGCCCCGGTTCTGCGCCTTAAAATTGTCCACCGACATGCGCTTGATATATCCCAGCTTTGTCATAGCGATCACAGTTGGTTCATCCGGAATCAAATCCTCATCTGTAAAATCATCCTCGTCATAACCGATAGCAGTTCGCCTGGGATCCGCATATTTTGCCCGAATCACCAGGATTTCTTCCCGGATCACTCCCAAAAGCAGCTTTTCATCTGCCAGAATGGCTTTCAATTCCTGAATCCTGGCTTCCAGCTCCTTATATTCATTTTCCAGTTTTTCCCTCTCTAAACCAGTCAAAGCGCGCAGACGCATATCTACAATCGCCTGGGACTGGGCTTCCGAAAGCCCAAATTCCTGAATTAATGCAGCTTTTGCCGCGGCCACATTTTCTGAACCGCGAATAATCTGAATCACTCTGTCAATGTGGTCCAGGGCTATCAGCAAGCCCTCTAAAATATGGGCGCGCTCTTCCGCCTTATTCAGATCATATCTGGTCCTCCTGGTTACTACATCCTCTTGATGCTTCAGATAGTATTTCAGCATCTCATGAAGATTCAGAACCTTTGGTTCATTGTTTACCAAAGCCAGCATAATTACGCCGAATGAATCCTGCAGCTGCGTATGTTTCATCAGAAGATTCATCACAATATTGGGATTGACGTCACGCCGCAGTTCAATACAGATCCGCATCCCCTCGCGGTCCGATTCATCCCGCAGGTCCGTGATTCCATCCACTTTTTTATCTTTTACAAGCTCAGCTATTTTTTCTATCAGCCTGGCTTTATTAACCATATAAGGCAGCTCGGTTACAACAATCCTGTTCTTACCATTCTGCATTGGTTCAATATTTGTGACCGCCCGTACTTTAATTTTCCCGCGGCCTGTGCGGTATGATTCCTCAATCCCCCTTTTTCCGAGAATTGTGGCTCCGGTGGGAAAATCGGGACCTTTTACCAGATCCAGAAGCTCTTTCATCTCTGTTTCCCGGTTTTCATAAATGCGGTTATCAATAATTTTTACCACTGCATCAATGATCTCCCCCAGGTTATGAGGGGGGATATTGGTGGCCATTCCCACCGCAATACCGGTTGTGCCGTTCACCAGAAGATTAGGATACCTTGCAGGAAGCACGGAAGGTTCCTTTTCAGTCTCATCAAAGTTTGGCACAAAATCGACGGTATCTTTGTTGATATCAGCAAGCATTTCCATTGAAATCTTACTGAGCCTTGCCTCTGTATAACGCATGGCGGCGGCGCCGTCCCCGTCCACAGACCCAAAATTCCCATGGCCGTCCACCAACGGATACCTGGTAGACCAGTCCTGGGCCATGTTGACTAAAGCTCCGTATATAGAGCTGTCTCCATGGGGATGATATTTACCCATGGTATCGCCGACTATACGTGCGCACTTTCTGTGAGGTTTGTCCGGACCGTTGTTCAATTCGATCATGGAGTACAGCACGCGGCGCTGCACCGGCTTCAGGCCGTCCCGTACATCCGGCAGCGCACGCTGCGCGATCACGCTCATAGCATAATCGATATAAGAGGTCTCCATAGTCTCTTGCAAGTCTATATCATGGACCTTGTCAAATACTGTTTCATCCATATTTCCTATCCTCCGTCCCGGACTTTAAATATCCAGATTCTTTACATATTTTGCATTCGCCTCAATAAATTCCCGGCGGGGTTCCACCTTATCTCCCATCAGAGTAGTAAAGGTCAGGTCTATTTCAGACGCATTGTCCTCCTCCATCACAACTCTCTTCAGAATCCGCCTTTCGGGGTCCATGGTAGTCTCCCACAGCTGTTCGGCATCCATTTCCCCAAGGCCTTTATATCGCTGGATCTTGTTGTTGGTATCCCTGCCCACCTCTTTCAGAATATCATTCAGCTCTTCATCGCTGTAGGCATACCAGACTTTTTTGTTTTTCTCCAGCTTGTAAAGCGGGGGCTGAGCCAGATATACATAACCCTGTTTGATCAGCTCAGGCATAAACCTGTACAGGAAAGTCAGAAGCAGCGTGCTGATATGCGCGCCGTCCACATCCGCATCTGTCATGATAATAATCTTATGATAACGCAGTTTTGAAATATCAAAATCATCGTGAATACCAGTTCCAAAAGCCGTGATCATCGCTTTAATTTCGGCATTGGCATAAATTTTATCCAGACGGGCTTTCTCCACATTCAGGATTTTCCCACGCAGAGGGAGAATCGCCTGAGTATCCCTGGAACGCGCAGTCTTTGCGGACCCGCCTGCAGAATCTCCCTCTACAATATAAATTTCACACTTTTCAGGATTCTTATTTGAACAATCCGCCAGCTTTCCGGGAAGCGCAAGCCCCTCCAAAGCTGTTTTACGTCTGGTCAGATCCCTGGCCTTCCTGGCAGCAGCCCTTGCTCTCTGTGCCAATATGGACTTTTCGCAAATTACTTTTGCAATGGAAGGATTCTGCTCTAAAAAATATGTGAGCTGTTCGCTGACAATAGCGTCCACCGCGGTCCTGGCTTCGCTGTTGCCCAGTTTCTGCTTTGTCTGTCCTTCAAACTGAGGATCTTCGATTTTTACGCTGACAATCGCAGTCAGCCCTTCCCTGATATCTTCTCCGCTCAGAGGAGGCTCATTGTCCTTCAGAAGTTTATTTGTTTTTGCATACTCATTAAAGGTTTTCGTCAGCGCATTCTTAAAACCGGTGAGATGAGTACCGCCCTCTGGCGTGTTAATATTATTTACAAAGCTATAGGCATTTTCCGTATAGGAATCATTGTGCTGCATGGCTACTTCCACGTAAACACTGTTCTTATTGCCTTCACAGTAAATGACCTGCTCATACAGGGCAGTTTTACTTTTATTTAAATAAGTCACAAATTCCTTTATGCCGCCCTCATAGTGAAAGGTGGTGCTGTGCTTTTCTTCTCTGTCATCTGCCAGAACAATCCGCAGGTTCTTGGTCAGAAACGCCATTTCCCTCAAACGCGTTTTGAGCACATCATAATCATATACCGTCTCTTCAAAAATTTCATCATCCGGAAGAAACGTCACCCTGGTCCCTGTTTTATCCGGTTCACATTCGCCCACTACCTTTAGGGAATAAGCTGTTTTTCCCCTTTCATATCTCTGTTTGTAAATTTTACCTTCGTTATAAATTTCCACTTCCAGCCACTGGGACAGGGCATTCACCACAGAAGCCCCAACCCCGTGCAGGCCGCCTGACACCTTATATCCTCCGCCTCCGAATTTTCCACCCGCATGGAGAATAGTATACACCACTTCCACAGCGGGAATCCCGGCCTTTGGATGGATTCCGATTGGAATACCGCGTCCATTATCCGTCACCGTAATGGAATTATCTTCATTGATCTGTACCAGAATTTCTGTGCAGTATCCTGCCAGAGCTTCATCAACCGCGTTATCTACAATTTCATAAACCAGGTGGTGTAGGCCCTTTGAAGAGGTGCTACCAATATACATACCAGGTCTTTTGCGGACTGCCTCCAGCCCCTCCAAAATTTGAATTTGACTTGCACCATATTCATTTTCAACAGCCATAAAATCCTCCTAATTTTCATTCCTTACGGTACCTTCCGATACCCTGAATATTTTGTCCATGTGAAACCTGTGGTTGACAAAATCATCCAGACCAGTACAGGTGATCATGGTTTGAATCCCTTCAATGGAATTCAGAAGCTGTGTCTGCCTGCCGGCATCTAATTCGCTGAGTACATCATCCAACAGCAGCACAGGCGTATCCTTCGTCATTTTTTTTACTAAATTGATTTCAGCCATTTTCAGAGACAGAGCCGCAGTTCTTTGCTGGCCCTGCGAACCGAATCTGCGGATATCCACGCCGTTGACAATAAAATTAATATCGTCCCTGTGCGGCCCTGACATGGTGGTCTTTTGCTTCAGGTCCCGCTGTTCCCCTGAATGAAGCGCGTCCAGGATGCAGTCTGCCCGGCAGTCAGGCTCATACCTGATTTCCAGGGTCTCTCTGTTTCCCGACAGTTTTTGATGGATCTCCTGGATCGTAATACCCAGCTCCCGTATAAAATTCTCGCGCAAACGGACAATCTGGCTTCCAAAACGGTCCAGCTGTTCGTTCCAGAGTTCCAGCGTATCCATAAGCTCAGGCCTAAACGGCAGCTCCCGGAGCAAAAGATTTCTCTGCATCAGCGACTTGTTATAATTTACCAGTTGATATAAATATATTTTATCCAGCTGACACAGCTCTAAATCAATAAACCTGCGCCTTTCCGCCGGCCCGTTTTTAATAATCTGCAAATCTTCCGGAGAAAAAAATACAACATTTACAATTCCAAACAGTTCGCTGACCTTTCTGATCGGCACCCCGTCAACAGCGATTCCCTTAGCCCGGCTCCGCTTCAGATGCATATCAATCTTTCTCTGCGCCCCGTCCCGGGAAGCCATCAGTCTGATATGCGCTTCCTCCTGACCAAACCGTATCATTTCCCGGTCCCGGCTGCTCCTGTGGGATTTATTTGTGCCGCACAGATATACAGCTTCCAGAATATTCGTTTTTCCCTGAGCGTTATCTCCGTAAAAAATATTGATTCCGGGGTCAAATTGCAAACTTAGCTCCGGATAATTCCGGAATTGGTTTAAATCCAGAGAAGTGACGATCATGGCGCAGAGATCTGAATCTGCTCCCCATTATATTCTACCACATCCCCGGCATGTAATTTTTTGCCCCTCTGCAGTTCCACAGATCCATTCACCTTTACTTTGCCTTCTAAAACCGCAAACTTTGCGTCCACACCGGAATCAGCCAGCCTGGAAGCTTTCAGCGCCTGCCCTAGTTTAATATATTCTTCTCTGAGCACTACTTTTCTCATTTTTTCTCCTCACCATCATCCCGTCCGGTAAAATACCGGCGTCAGGCAATAAAATTCACAGGCAGAATCAGATAAATATAACTCTCCTTCTTATCCTTGATAAAACAGGGCGCTTTAGGGTTCACCATGTAAAGAGTGACTTCTTCATCATCAATTACCCGGAGAGCGTCCATTAAAAACTTTGGATTAAATCCGATCATGATATCTTTTCCGGATTTAGTAATCAAGATTTCTTCATTCAGGGAACCAATAGAGGATACCAGCTTCAGTTCCATCAGTTCATCAAGAACGTTCATGATAATCGGTTTTTTATCGCTTTCTTTCACAAGCAGGGTAGCGCGGTCTATACAGGATGCCAATTCCCGCTTGTTAATCTGCACCTTTGTTTCATAATCGCCGGACAGCATCTGATTAATTTTAAAATATTCTCCCTCAATCAGCCTCGACACGACGGTAGTGTCGTCAAACTCAAACAGCACGTGATTTTTAGTGAAGAACATCAGAACTTCGCTTTCTGCGTCTCCTGAAAGGATTTTTGCAACTTCTCCCAAAGTTTTTCCGGGAACTACTACCTTCATCTGTCCATAATCGTCCTTCAGTTCTACCTTGCGGATAGAAATCCTGTGCCCGTCCAGAGATACAATGCGAAGTTCGCTGCCGTTGATTTCAATCAGTTCGCCGGACATCATGCGGTTATTTTCATTATCAGCAATTGAAAAGATAGTCTGACGGATTATTTCCTTCAGCGTAAACTGAGAGAGGCTTATATAGTGGTCTTTTTCTATTTCAGGAAGATAAGCAAAGTCAGATCCTTCTTTTCCGGGAATATTGAATTTTGCCTTTTCACAGGTAATCAAAGTATTAAAATTATTGTCTGTTTCAATGGTGACGTCATTATCTGGCAGACGTCTTACGATTTCAGAGAAAATTTTAGCATCCAGAGCGACTTTGCCAGGATCTTCAATTTCTCCGTTTATTTTTGTTTCTATACCGAGTTCCATATCATTGGCAGTCAGTTTAATCTGTCCTTCTGAAGCATCCAGTAAAATACATTCCAGAATAGGCATAGTAGTTTTTGAAGGAACTGCTTTGGATACGATATTGACTCCTTTTTGCAAAATATCTTTCTGGCATATGATTTTCATGCTGTTGGTGTCTCCTTTCGCCTGCGGCCTTATGTATTTATGTTTAAAAGAATTCAGTAGTAGTAATAGTAGGTGGTGTTGATATGTGTAAAACCCTCTGAAAGCCTGTCCATCAGCGGGTTCAGGTTAAGGGATAACTTCTGGATGAACCTGTGGTCGGCCACGGGATAACCTGTGAATTATCAACAGCCCTGAAAAATGACCTAATGTAGCTAATGTGGACAGGTTATTGGTTGTCCAAAATCTTTAAACAGTTTATGCACGGGGATGAAGCGGTTTATCCACAATATGATGTGGATATTATCCGGGCATAATTTTCTTTTTCAAAATATCAATGGTACTTTTTAAATTCTCATTTTCCTGCATTTCCCCTGCAATTTTCTCGATTCCATGAAGAATAGTGGTATGATCCCTGTTGCCCATGGCCTTTCCGATCATCTGAAGAGGTGATTCTGTCATATACCTGCAAAGATACATGGCGATCTGCCGCGGGAATACTACCTCTTTATTTCTCTTCTGGGAAATAATATCCGCTGGCTTCAGGTGGAAGTGTTCAGAAACTGTATCAATAATGGTATCCACAGTAACTTCTTTCACCTGATTGGGAGAAATCAGATCCTTCAATGCTTCCTCCGCTACTTCCTGGGTAATATCTGTTTTATACAGCTTGGAATATGCAGTAATTTTTGTAAGAGCCCCTTCCAGTTCCCGAATATTGGATTTAATATTGGTAGCAATATATTTCAGAATCTCATTATCAATATTATACCCTTCCATTTCCTCTTTTTTACGAAGAATGGCCATTCTGGTTTCATAGTCCGGAGCGGAAATATCAACCGGAAGTCCCATTTCAAATCTGGAACGCAGGCGCTCTTCCAAAGTTTCAAAGGCTTTAGGAGGTTTATCGGAAGAAATAACAATCTGTTTCTGATTGTCATGCAAAAAATTAAAGGTGTGGAAAAATTCTTCCTGAGTCCCTTCTTTTCCTATTATAAACTGTATGTCATCAATGAGCAGCACATCAATGTTGCGGTATTTCTCCCGAAACTCAAATGTGGAAATACTATTTTTGTTTCGGATTGCGTCAATCAGTTCATTTGTAAACTTTTCACTGGTTACGTATAACACCCTTGCATCCGGGTTATTCCTTAATATAAAGTTTGCTATAGCATGCATCAGATGAGTTTTCCCCAGTCCGACGCCTCCGTAGATAAACAGAGGATTATATCTCTCCGCGGGGGATTCCGCGACTGCAAGAGAAGCTGCATGGGCAAACTTGTTGTTCGGACCCACCACAAAAGTATCAAAAGTGTATTTTTGGTTCAGGTTTGCGCTGTATGGAGAAGAAATGGGCGCCGAAGACGGTTCTGCGGCACTCGTATGATTCTTTTCCAGATCACCTGGAAGCACAAAAACAACATTACAGGCGAAGTCTGTGACTTCTTCAATGGTTACCTGTAAAATAAAACGGTATTTCTTATTGACGAAATCAATCAGCTGCCGCTGTTCTTCCTCAATTCCGTTCAGGACCACAGTAACGGTATTGTTATCCACATCCGCCACCTGCATAGGCTGTATCCAGGTTTTATAGGATACATTGGTGATGTCATGGTCCTCTTTCAGTTTTTCTTTAATTTCTTCCCACTTGTCTCTCAATATGTCTAGCATCTTTAACTCCTGAACCTTGGATATATTGAAACCTATTCTATAATATCATATAACAAACCAGAATTTTTTTCAATAGCTTTCGGACGGGCTGTGGATAAAACATTGTGGATAACTTGTGTATAAGTAAGGGGAAATCCTGTGAATGACAGTTGATAATCCCCAGTTTCAATGAAAACCGGCGGTAAATGGATTGCTTTCTTTTGTGAATAAGTGAATAACTAAATTCACAATATACACATACAAAAATCTGGAAAATCAAAGGAAAAAATCCACAATAAAATGGATTACTTTGGAAAAATATCAAGTTATCAACAACTTATACACAAACTGTGGATAAGATTATGTAAATGTGGGGAGAGGTTTAATGTATGTGGATAAAACAGAAGAAAAATTTGTGGATAACTTTATTTTTTTTTATATTGAAATAATACTTGACGAAATCATTGATTTTCCTTATAATTAAAACGATGTCCTATTTTAGAATTGCCTTAGTGTGTTCTGAAGAAACAGAACAAATTTGAAATAAGGAGGTGTATGTTTCATGAAGATGACATTTCAGCCCAAAAAAAGATCCAGAGCCAAGGTGCACGGCTTCAGAGCAAGAATGAGCACAGCAAACGGCAGAAAGGTACTGGCTGCCAGAAGAGCAAAAGGAAGAAAAGTATTATCCGCTTAGGTCGCAGTTATGTGACCTTTTCTTCTTTCTAAAGAAAGGTGAATTAGATGGGAAAGATTCATTCTTTAAAGAAGAGTGTGGAATTTCAGAGGGTATATCGCAGGAGAAGGTCTTTAGGGAATAAGTACCTTGTGATGTACCTTGCAGAAAATAAGACTGCAGATTTGAGATTAGGAATATCGGTCAGCAAAAAGGTGGGGAACAGCGTTGTGCGCCATCGGCTTGCCAGACTGATCAGGGAGAGTTTCCGGTTGAACATGGACGCATTCAGGACAGGATATGACATCATTTTTGTAGCCAGACCATCGGCTAAGGGACAAGGATATACAGAAATAGAGAGCGCCATGCTGAATCTCTGCAGGATGCATGGTATTTTGAGTTTGGAAGAATCGAAGTGAGCATTATGATAAAAAAGGTACTGATCTCCTTGATCCGGTTTTACAGAAAGTTTTTATCGCCTTTAAAAGTAAAGACTCACTGCATTTATACGCCCACCTGCTCTCAGTATGCCATTGAGGCATTAGAAAAATACGGTGCGGTAAAGGGTTCTTGGCTGGCCTTCAAAAGGATATTGAGATGCAACCCATTTGCCAAAGGCGGATATGACCCTGTTCCCTGACAGAAGGAGGTAAATTTTTGGAATTTTTATTGTTAACGAAGAGTACGGCTTTTCTGATTGGCCCCATAGCAAATTTGCTGGGTGTAATTATGGATTGGATTTTTCAGGCCTGCGATCTGGTCGGAATAGCCAATATCGGTCTTTCTATTGTTCTTTTTACACTGATTGTGAGGCTGCTGATGCTGCCTATGACGATCAAGCAGCAGAAATATTCCAAGCTGAACGCAGTGATGCAGCCTGAAATACAGGCGATCACCAAGAAGTATAAGAACAAAAAAGATCAGGAATCCATGATGAAGATGAATGAGGAGACTCGCGCCGTATATGACAAATATGGGACGAGCCCCACCGGAGGATGTCTTCAGCTGATTATTCAGATGCCTATCCTGTTTGCGCTGTATCGGGTAATCATTAATGTGCCTGCATATGTGCCGAAGCTGAAGGATATGTATCTTGAAATTGTACATGTATTACAGGGTATAAAAGATTATAATGTGAATGAACAGATGATTGAACTGGCAAAGCAGCAGGGGTATGCCGGCGTTTCCAACGCGGATGAACTGTTGAATTCGGACAAGATTGTCGATGTTTTGTATCAGTTTGACGCGGATGAATGGAATAAATTTGAGCAGATTTTCAATGATCCTAATCTGACGAATACGGTGAATCAGTACGTTCCTATTATTGATAAGATGAATAATTTTCTGGGAGTGCCTTTGGCCAGTACCCCAGGATTTGGATTTCCCGGGATTCTGATCCCGATTATGGCCGGTCTGTTCCAGTGGCTCAGCACGAAAATGATGACCACTGTTCAGCCTGCCAATTCTGAAGATCCCACTGCAAAAACAATGCAGACCATGAATATTATTATGCCTCTGGTTTCGGTATTTTTCTGCTTTACAATGCCGGCAGGTCTGGGCCTGTACTGGGTGGCAGGCAGTGTGGTTCAGATTATTATGCAGTGGTTTATCAACCGTTACTTCAACCAGGTTGATGTGAATGAAATTATTGAGAAGAACCTGGAAAAACAGAATAAAAAGCGCGCTAAGAAAGGGCTTCCTCCTAAGAAGCTTAATCAGGTAACGCAGAAGACGGTGAGAAACCTTCAGGATGCTGCTGAAATGGAATCACAGTCCAAAGATAAAGCTGCCAAGAGAGAAGAGCAGATTAAAAAGTCTACGGAATATTACAGTTCCAATAATCCTAAGCCTGGCAGTCTGGCAGCTAAGGCAAATATGGTGAAACAGTATAACGAAAAGCACGATAAGAGCAAAAAGTAACCCATAATTGATTTTATCAGGGGGTATAAATATGGCTGATTTTATTCAGATTTCTGCTAAGACAGTGGATGACGCTGTAACAAAAGCTCTGATTGAGCTGGGAATTACCAGCGATAAACTGGAATATGAAGTAATTGAAAAGGGATCTACCGGACTTTTGGGATTCATCGGAAATAAGCCTGCTGTAATTAAGGCCAGGAAGAAATATGATATGATGGATGAAGGAAGGGAGTTCCTGGAAAATGTATTCCGTACCATGGGTATGGAAGTGAAGATTGACATGTCCTTTGATCAGGAAGAAAAAGTCGTGAATATTGATCTCAGCGGCGGAGATATGGGAGTGCTCATTGGAAAGAGAGGACAGACGCTGGATTCTTTGCAATATCTGGCGAGCGTTGTCATCAATAAGAGGACCGATGAGTATATCAGGGTAAAACTTGATACAGAGGATTACAGAAACAGAAGAAAAGAAACGCTTGAAAACCTTGCAAAGAACATTGCGTACAAAGTAAAGAGAACAAAGCATTCTGTTTCTCTGGAACCCATGAACCCTTATGAAAGAAGAATTATTCATTCCGCTCTTCAGGACGATCCCTATGTTACTACGAAAAGCGAGGGGGAAGATCCTTACAGGCATGTAGTGGTTATGCTGAAAAGAGATAAAGACAGAAAAAGGTTTTACAAAGATAAACCTATACAGAAATAAAAATATGCTGCCGCGGTAAACGGATGATCCGCCGGCTGCAGTGAGTACCTGGCTGGAAAGGCATGCATATCAGTTTATGCATGCCTTTCCTTAACCCGGAGGTCAGACTGGAAAGAGGTAAATATGGAACAGAGAACCATTGCTGCAATAGCCACGGCAATGAGCCCAGGCGGGATCAGTGTAATCAGGATCAGCGGTCCTGAGGCTTTTGAAGTGGCGGACAGGGTGTTTCGTTCAAAAAAGGCTGGAAAAAGGTTATGTGAACAGGAAACGCATACGATTCATTACGGATATATCTTCAGGAATGAAGAAATGATAGATGAGGTTCTGGTTTTGCTGATGCGGGGGCCGAAAAGCTATACGGCAGAGGATACAGTTGAGATCGATTGTCACGGCGGGGTTCTCGTGACAAAGAGAATATTGGAAACAGTTTTGGAGAACGGCGCAAGTCCTGCGGATCCCGGTGAGTTTACCAAAAGAGCGTTTTTAAATGGAAGGATTGATTTATCCAGAGCTGAAGCAGTTATGGATTTGATACAGGCAAAAAATGAGTTTGCCAGGAAAAATGCGGTCAGCCAGCTGAATGGAAAATTATATTTTAAAATTAAGGATTTTCGGGATATGATATTGGATGGAGCCGCCCAGATAGAAGCCGCGCTGGATGATCCCGAACAGATTTCTTTGGAGGGGTTTTGTGAGAAGCTGGATCAGGATTTAGACGGTATCTGTATTGGGTTAGATGAAATGCTGGCAGATGCGGATAATGGCAGGATGCTGGCGGAAGGGATCAGGACGGTTATTCTGGGCAGGCCTAACGCAGGGAAATCTTCACTGTTAAATTTATTGGCAGGGCAAGAGAGGGCGATCGTCACAGAGATTGCGGGAACCACCAGAGATACCTTGGAAGAACAGATACTTCTGGGGGGGATTGGCTTTAGATTGGTAGATACTGCAGGTATCAGGAGTACGGAGGATATTGTGGAGAAAATCGGGGTATCTAAAGCTATGGAACAGGCTGAGAACGCAGATCTGATTCTTTATGTGGTTGACGGTTCCATGCCTCTGGATGAAAACGATGAACAGATTATCGGAATGATCCAGGATAAAAAAGCTGTTGTTCTTCTTAATAAATCTGACCTGCCGCTCTATATTTCAGAGGAGGAGCTGAAGGAAAAAACCGGTAAAAAGGTAATAACGGTTTCTGCTAAGGAATTTACTGGTTTTAAGCGGCTGGAAAATGTGCTGTGCGAAATGTTCCTTCATAGAGAAGTCCAATATAATGACGAGGTATGGATTACTAACATTCGCCAAAAAGAAAATCTGAGGCATGCAAGAGAAAGCCTGCAGCTGGTAAGAGAAAGTATTTCTCAAAATATGCCGGAAGATTTCCTTACCATAGATTTGATGAACGCTTATATGGAATTGGGGTATATTTTAGGTGAAGAAGTGGAAGACGATATGGTTGACCGGGTGTTCAGCAAGTTTTGTATGGGAAAATAGAAATAAACATTGCAGAAAAGTAAGAAAAAAGAATGAGGTACATTATGCCTGTAGTTGAAGAATATTATGATGTAGTTGTGGTAGGAGCCGGGCATGCGGGCTGTGAAGCTGCTTTGGCATGCGCCAGAATGGGTCTGGAAACAATTATGTTCACTGTCAGCGTTGACAGTATTGCATTAATGCCCTGTAATCCTAATATAGGCGGGAGTTCAAAAGGCCATCTTGTCAGAGAGATAGACGCGCTGGGTGGCGAGATGGGAAAAAATATAGATAAGACCTTTATTCAGTCAAAAATGCTGAATGCTTCTAAAGGTCCCGCTGTATACTCTCTTCGCGCGCAGGCGGACAAGCAGGATTATACCAGAGAAATGCGAAGAACATTGGAGAATACAGAAGGCCTTCATGTACGTCAGGGTGAAGCGGCTGAGATTATCGTTGAAGGCGGGAAACTGCAGGGAATTAAGATGGCCTCAGGTGCGATATATCGCTGTAAAGCAGCAGTCCTGGCGGCAGGTACCTATCTCAGGGCCAGGTGTATTTATGGAGAAGTGAGCCAGAATACTGGGCCGAACGGATTACAAGCCGCAGTTTATCTTACCGAATCTCTTCAGAAGAATGGAGTGAAAATGAGGCGCTTTAAAACTGGTACGCCTGCCAGAGTGGATAAAAGAAGCCTTGATTTCACAAAAATGGAAGAGCAGTTTGGGGATGAGAGGATTGTGCCTTTTTCCTTTGCTACTGATCCTGAATCAGTTCAAAAGGACCAGGTATCCTGCTGGCTTACTTATACCACACCGGAGACTCATCAGATTATAAGGAATAACCTGGATCGTTCACCGCTTTTTTCCGGTGCGATCGAAGGAACCGGGCCGCGGTATTGCCCCTCAATTGAAGATAAGGTGGTGAAGTTTGCGGATAAGGAAAGACATCAGGTGTTTATTGAGCCGGAAGGACTATATACAAACGAAATGTATCTGGGAGGGTTGTCAAGCTCACTTCCTGAAGATGTACAGTATGAAATGTACCGTACAGTGAAGGGTTTGGAGAATGTAAGAATTGTAAGGAATGCTTATGCGATTGAGTATGACTGCATAGATGCCCTTCAGCTTAATCCTACACTAGAGTTTAAGAATATCACGGGATTATACAGCGCGGGACAGATAAACGGAAGTTCAGGATATGAAGAAGCAGCAGCCCAGGGATTAATTGCCGGAATTAACGCGGCCCTGAGCATTCAAAATAAGGATAGACTTGTATTGGATCGTTCTCAAGCCTATATAGGTGTCCTGATTGATGATCTTGTAACAAAAGAGACTCATGAGCCATATAGAATGATGACTTCCAGAGCAGAGTACAGACTGCTTTTGCGTCAGGATAATGCCGATATGAGATTGACGGAGATAGGTTATCGTGTTGGTTTAATTGATGAGGATCGTTATCAAAAATATCTTACCAAAAAAGAGATAATCCAAAGGGAAATGGACAGGCTTCGTCAAATACATGTGGGTGGATCTGAAACAGTACAAAATTTTTTGGAAAAGCATAACAGCACCTTATTGAATAATGGATCTGGTATGACTCTCGCTGAACTTTTGAAACGCCCTGAGCTGAATTATTTTTTGTTAGCTGAGATAGATCCTGTCAGACCTGTAATTCCGCGGGATGCTGCAGAGCAAGTGAATATTAATCTAAAATATGAGGGGTATATCAACAGGCAGATGAAACAGGTAGAACAGTTTAAAAAACTCGAGAACAGAAGACTGTCCTCTGGCTTTGATTATACTGCTGTTAAAGGATTACGTAAAGAGGCAGTTCAGAAGCTGGAAGCATTTAAGCCGGCTTCAATCGGTCAGGCTTCAAGGATATCAGGAGTTTCCCCCGCAGATATATCTGTGCTGCTGGTCTATCTGGAACAGAAAAGGAGAGAAGCATGAAAGAATATTTGGTTTCTTCTTTTCAGAAAATAGGATTTGATTTGTCAGATATTCAGGTAAATCAATTTTGCAATTATTATGAATTGTTGATAGAAAAAAATAAAGTTATGAATTTAACTGGAATTACTGAATTCAGCCAGGTGGTACAAAAGCACTTTATTGATAGTATTATGTCATGGAAAATAATTCAGAAATTTTTTGAAAACAAAGATGAAAATCGACAGGTAAAACTAATTGATGTCGGAACAGGCGCTGGTTTTCCTGGAATACCTTTGAAAATTTTATTTCCAGATTTAAATGTGGTATTGTTGGATTCCTTGAATAAAAGAGTCTTGTTTTTAAAAGAAGTAATTGAAAATTTGAAGCTGGAAGGAATTTTTGCTGTACATGGAAGAGCCGAGGATTTGGCGAGAAATACAGAGTTTAGAGAACAATTTGACCTGTGTGTATCCCGTGCGGTTTCAAATTTGTCCACATTATCAGAGTATTGTATCCCTTTCTTGAAAGTAAATGGAATTTTTATTTCGTATAAATCAGGCGGAGTAGATGAGGAGCTTCATAATGCTGCCGGGGCATTGAAACTATTATGCTCGGAGGCAGTACAGGTTCACCGTTTTGATCTGCCAGGTTCTGATATTTCAAGAAGTCTTGTTGAAATATGTAAAAAGAAACCAATTTCCAAAAAATACCCTAGAAAGGCAGGATTGCCTGGAAAGGAACCATTGTCATAATGTTCCACGTGGAACATATTTGTTGTATTGAAAAAGTATTCTCTATACAACATCCCCTTCAGGGAGATCGCGCTTAGGCAAATCAAATATGTAACAGAAGCGACATGATGCAGCAGGCGGGAATTCCCGCCTGCGTAGTTTTTTTTATACAGTACATGCTAAAAGCGTAATATTGTATCTGCCAGACTAGATGCATCTTCTAAAACAGGAAAATCTTTACACCCACTAATAAGAGTAGATTCAATTGCAGGATTTAATTCCCGGTATGATGAAATAATATCATCCATAAATTCTGAATCTGCGCCTCCAATCATAAAAATACTGTTGTCTATCTCACGGAGAGCCTTATTTACATTAAAGTTAGTATACCTGCCTTTTATACTGGCATATAAGGATTTACTGGCACTGCTTCCAAGATGTGCCCCTTCATGATAGCGGCAAACAAGCTGGGATATATCATTCTGGCTGCAGTCAGCAAATTTACTGTAAAACATTTCCTTCAACGATTTTTTGCTGAACGCAATATTATAGATCATTGTTCCTAATACTGGAATATCTAAAATATTCATATATAACTTAGAAATTTTTGTTGGAATCTGAGCACATGCTTTTAAGGATTCCGGGCTGATAAGAAATATTTTATCAAAAGAATCAGGAGAATTTAAGCAGGCAGTCAAAATCAGAGAACAAGAACTTCCAGTTGCAGCAACATTTGTGCGGCGCCCAATTACTTCTTTAATAAAATCATTAATCAGCTGGCTGTACATAAAGTTCGTATAAACCAGGTTTGGCTTTTCGGAACGGCCGCATCCTAATAAATCAAATACATATACACTATAATGTTTTGAAAGCTTTGCTATACAGTTTTGCCATTCATAGGAACTGGAAGCCGGACTCAGGTCATGGACTAGAAGAAGCGGCTGCCCCTGTCCATATTTTTCATAATATACAGATCCAAATCTCCATTTATAAAATTGACCTTGCTTTTTTTCTAATAAATTACATTTAATCGCATTTTTAAAGATAAGTTTGTTTACAGCTGCGGCAGCAGCAATGGTGGCTGTGGTCAAGGCGATTGCAGTAAATACTTTTTCTTTTCCTTTCATAAAAGCCTCCTGTCAGTTGTTTTGCAGTAATTTTATCAATATCTCTTATTATATATGATTTCTATAAAAGATACAAGGCCAGATAATATTTGTTATGTTCCACGTGGAACATTTTTATGTAGCCAAAAACATAGATTGGTGTTATACTTCTATTTGTAATGTCTGTCAATCAATAAATTGGAGAAGGAAAATGACCAGAGTAATTGCAGTAGCAAATCAAAAAGGTGGAGTGGGAAAAACAACAACAGCGATTAATCTTTCTGCATGTTTAGCCGAAGCAAATCAAAAAGTTTTGGTTGTGGATATTGATCCTCAGGGAAATACCACCAGTGGGTTCGGGGTAGAAAAAGAAGGACTGGAAAATACAGTATATGAATTGATTTTAGAGGAATGTAAGATTGAAGAATGTCTGCTGGAAAAAGTTCTGGATAATTTAGATTTAATTCCTTCAAACATTAATTTATCAGGCGCCGAAATAGAGCTGATTGGTGTAGAAGAAAAAGAATATATTTTAAAAAAACAAGTAGATCAGATAAAAGAAAAGTATGATTTTGTGATTATAGATTGCCCTCCCTCCCTTAGTATGTTAACAGTAAATGCAATGACTACTGCGGATACTGTTCTTGTGCCGATACAGTGCGAATATTATGCTCTGGAAGGTTTAAGCCAATTATTACATACAATAAATTTAGTAAAGGAAAGGCTGAATCCCGAATTGGAAATGGAGGGGGTTGTCTTTACAATGTATGATGCGAGGACAAATCTCTCATTACAAGTTGTTGAAAATGTAAAGGATAACTTAAAACAGACAATTTATAAAACCATTATACCCAGAAATGTTAGGCTTGCAGAAGCGCCCAGCCATGGAGTGCCTATAAATTTATATGACAGCAAATCTGCAGGTGCAGAAAGTTATAGGCTGCTGGCCCAGGAAGTAATTCAGCGTGGAGAGGTAGAAGAATGAAAAAAGGCGGTTTAGGGAGGGGATTGGATTCATTGATCCCCAATACAAATATCGAAAAGAAAAATGACTTACAAAAAAGTCAGATAACAAAAAGGGAAAAAGAGGACCAAAAGTCAGAAATGATGCTGCGTCTGTCAAAAATCGAACCAAACAGGAGACAGCCCAGAAAGCAGTTTGACGAGGATACTCTTGTGGAATTGGCGGAGTCTATAAAACTATATGGCGTGATCCAGCCATTAATTGTTCAGTTAAAGGGAGACCACTATGAAATAATTGCAGGAGAGAGAAGATGGAGAGCGGCAAAACTGGCAGGGCTGAAAGAGGTGCCGGTGATGGTGCGGGAATATACGGATAAGGAAGTGGCTGAAATTTCGCTGGTAGAGAATCTGCAGAGAGACGACCTCAATCCGATTGAAGAAGCAATGGCCTATCAGAGACTTTTAAAAGAGTTTAATTTAAAGCAGGATGAGGTGGCAGAGCGAGTTTCTAAGAGCAGAACAGCGATTACCAATTCTATGCGTTTACTGAAGCTGGATGAAAAAGTGCAGGAATTTATTGCAGAAGGGTTGATTTCTACCGGTCACGGGAAAGTGCTTTTAGCGGTTGAAGATAAAGAACTGCAGAGAGAAATTGCCAGGCAGATTATTGATGAAAAACTCAGCGTAAGAGAAACCGAAGCAGTTGTCCGGTTATGCCTGAATCCCAGACCTGTAAAAGAAGAGATAGAACTGCCGCATCAGGAAATCTATGTGGATTTTGAAGAAAAAATGAAACAGAGGATGGGGACAAAAGTAAAAATAAAAAGAAAAGAAGAAAATAAAGGGAAAATAGAAATAGATTATTATTCCTTAGAAGATTTTGAACGATTAATGCAGCTGTTTGGTATATAAAGGAAGGAGGATGTATGAGTTTTTTAACGGAGAACCCAGAATATCTTCTGTTTGCAGTAGCAGCATTGCTGATGCTGGTAATAGTTCTTTTCATTATGGTCACATATCTGACGGCAAAGTACAGTAAACTGGAGGCCAGATTCCGTATTTTCACAGAAGGCAAAGATGGAAATTCCCTGGAAAAAATGATACGCGAGGCAGTTAAGGCGTCTAAAGGACTTCGGGGAGAAGCGGAAGAGATTCACAAAGAGATTGATAAATTAAAAAGTAAAACAGCTTTATGCTATCAAAAAGCAGGGGTTTACCGCTACGATGCATTTGGGGATATTGGCGGAAGGCTCAGCTTCACCCTTGCTCTGCTGGATCAAAATAATGATGGGTTTCTGATCAGCTGTATGCATGGCAGCGAAGGATGTTATACATATCTGAAAGAAGTGGTAAAGGGGGAGGCCTTTGTGGCGATCAGTGAGGAAGAGCAGACTGCTCTTGAGGAAGCCCTCAAATGTGAGAAATATGAATAGACTGCTAAAATTTTAACAAATCTCTGTGCAAATGGACGATTGACATTTTTTTAACGATATCATATAATAAGTCTGCAAGCTAACAAATGGGAATGATGACTTCAAAATTGGAGGACAGAAAATGGAGAAGAAAAAGGTAGAATCACCCAAGGCTGTAGACAGTCTGGAATCTCTGCAGATCAGAATGGATGAGATCCGCGCAGCGCAGAAGGAATATGCTTCCTTTACTCAGGAGCAGGTGGATAAGATCTTTTTTGCCGCTGCAGTGGCAGCGAACCAGAAGCGTATTCAGCTGGCTAAAATGGCTGTTGCGGAAACCGGCATGGGCATCGTTGAAGATAAAGTAATTAAGAATCATTATGCGGCAGAGTACATTTATAACGCATATAAAGATACAAAAACATGTGGTGTGATTGAAGAAGACGCTGCGTTTGGCACGAAAAAGATCGCAGAGCCTATCGGGCTGATTGCAGCGGTAATTCCTACGACAAACCCTACTTCCACTGCGATTTTCAAGTGCCTGCTGGCTCTGAAAACCAGAAATGCGATTATCATCAGCCCTCACCCCAGGGCAAAAGGCTGCACCATCGAAGCAGCCAGGATTGTGAAAGAGGCTGCCGAGGCTGCGGGCGCTCCTGCAGGGCTGATCGGTTGGATCGACGTACCCTCTCTGGAACTCACAAATGAAGTGATGAAAAATGCTGACATTATCCTGGCCACAGGCGGCCCGGGAATGGTGAAAGCAGCCTACTCATCCGGAAAGCCTGCTTTGGGCGTAGGCGCCGGAAATACCCCCGTTATTATCGATGAGACTGCGGATATCAAGCTGGCTGTGAACTCCATTATTCACTCCAAAACATTTGATAACGGCATGATCTGTGCTTCCGAACAGTCCGTAACAGTTCTGGAGCCGGTATATAAAGAAGTGAAAAAAGAATTTGCAGACAGAGGCTGCTATTTCCTGAAAAAGGATGAACTGGATAAGGTGCGTAAGACCATCATTATCAATGGCGCCCTGAATGCAAAGATTGTCGGCCAGAGCGCGCATGCCATTGCAAAACTGGCTGGAGTAGAGGTGCCGGAAAGCACAAAGATTCTGATCGGTGAAGTGGAATCTGTGGATATTTCTGAGGAGTTTGCCCATGAGAAATTATCCCCGGTTCTGGCTATGTATAAGGCAAAGACTTTTGATGAAGCCATTGCAAAAGCAGAACGCCTGGTAGCCGACGGCGGTTATGGCCACACCTCTTCTCTGTATATTAATGTGAATGAAAAAGAAAAAATGGCGAAGCATGCGGCTGCCATGAAGACCTGCCGTATTGTGATCAATACCCCCTCCTCCCATGGCGGTATCGGAGACCTGTATAACTTTAACATGGCTCCTTCCCTGACGCTGGGCTGCGGTTCCTGGGGCGGCAATTCCGTATCCGAGAACGTAGGCGTGAAGCATCTGCTGAATGTGAAGACGGTAGCGGAGAGGAGAGAGAATATGCTTTGGTTCAGAACACCCGAAAAGGTTTACTTTAAGAAAGGCTGCCTGCCTGTGGCTCTGAGAGAGCTGAAGGATGTTATGGGCAAAAAGCGCGCTTTCATTGTAACAGATAACTTCCTTTACATGAACGGATATACAAAGTGCATTACGGACAGACTGGATGAAATGGGCATTACCCATACAGTATTTTCTAATGTTCAGCCTGATCCCACTCTTGCAAATGCGCAGGAAGGCGCAAAGGCAATGGCAGCTTTCCAGCCTGATGTGATCATTGCACTTGGCGGCGGTTCTGCAATGGATGCCGGTAAGATTATGTGGGTGCTCTATGAACATCCTGAAGTGGACTTCCAGGACATGGCGATGCGGTTCATGGATATCAGAAAGAGAGTATACACTTTCCCTAAAATGGGTGAAAAGGCTTACTTTATTGCAGTTCCCACTTCTTCCGGTACAGGTTCTGAGGTAACGCCCTTTGCAGTTATTACAGACCAGGAGACAGGCGTAAAATATCCTCTGGCGGATTATGCGCTGCTGCCTAATATGGCAATTGTGGATACAGACAACATGATGAGCCAGCCTAAGGGGCTGACCAGTGCATCTGGCGTGGATGTTCTGACCCATGCGCTGGAAGCATATGCATCCATTATGGCGACTGATTATACAGACGGCCTTGCCCTGAAGGCAATGAAAAATGTATTTGATTATCTGCCCAGAGCCTACGATAACGGCAGCGATGTGGAAGCAAGACAGAAGATGGCTGATGCATCCTGTATGGCAGGTATGGCCTTTGCAAACGCTTTCCTGGGCGTATGTCATTCCATGGCTCACAAGCTGGGCGCGTTCCACCATCTGCCTCACGGCGTGGCAAATGCCCTGCTGATCGATATGATCGTAGATTTCAATGCTGCAGAATGCCCTACAAAAATGGGGACTTTCTCACAGTATGCTTATCCCCATACCATGGAGAGATATGCAGAATGCGCCAGATTCTGCGGTTTCGGCGGCAAGACAGATGAGGAGAGCGTAAATAACCTGACTGAGAAAATCAGGGAGCTCAAGGAGAAAGTTGGAATTAAGAAGACCATTAAAGATTACGGCGTAGATGAGAAGTATTTCCTGGATACTCTGGATGCGATGACGGAGCAGGCTTTTGATGATCAGTGTACCGGAGCTAATCCCAGATATCCTCTGATGAGCGAAATTAAGGAAATGTATCTGAAAGCTTATTACGGAGAATAAAGACAGGCGGAGGTTACTGCAGCCGGTCTGAAGAATAAGCGGCGTTCCGCAGGTGAAGCAATCGCCTGCGGGGCGCTTCTTTTTACTCATTTATAGAAACTGCGGTCTTTATAAAACAAAGCCCTCCGGGGGATGAAAAAGGATCAAATTGCGGCTGTTAAATTGCCAATAAAAAGAGGAGATTGTGGATGAAACCATTTTTTCTGGAAGTATGTGTGGACAGCCTGGAATCTGCGCTGGCTGCCGAAGCTGGGGGTGCAGACCGTCTGGAGCTTTGCGCTAATCTTGTGATCGGAGGAACTACCCCCGGCAGCCGGCTGTTTGAGCAGATAAAGGAAAAAACCAATTTGCCGGTGAGAGTGTTGATTCGCCCCAGATTTGGGGATTTTTGTTATACATCTGCGGAGATAGAGCAGATGGAGGAAGATGTCCGGCATTTTTCAAAAACAGGGGCGGATGGAATTGTTATCGGATGCCTGCTGCCGGATGGTGAACTGGATCAGGCTGGGATGAAACGGCTGATTGGAGCAGCAGCACACTGTGGAGTTACGCTGCACAGAGCGTTTGATGTCTGCCGGAACCCGGAGCGTGCGCTGTATCAGGCGGAGTCGTTGGAGGTGGATACGATTCTCACTTCCGGGCAGGAGGGATCGGCGGAAGAGGGAATAAATCTCATCAACAGGCTTCGTAGCATGAGCAGGAAAGTGGAAATTATGGCAGGCGGAGGAATTTGCTCTGAGACTGTAACGCGGATGCTTCCGGCCTTTTTCAATAATCCGGAAAATTTGGACAGGCCAGTATTGTTTCACATGTCGGGAAAAAAGGTGGCAGACAGCCCCATGCAATACAGGAATTACAGAGTATCTATGGGAATGCCGGGTA
Source organism: Cuneatibacter caecimuris (assembly GCF_004216775.1). GTDB lineage: Bacteria > Bacillota > Clostridia > Lachnospirales > Lachnospiraceae > Cuneatibacter > Cuneatibacter caecimuris. The sequence goes on along the minus strand of NZ_SGXF01000004.1, from coordinate 116,742 downwards.
TCAGTGAATTTGAACGCTGGGAAACATCTGAAAAGGAAGTAAGAAAAGTAAGGGAGATTTTAGAACAATGGCAGAAAAATTAAGCCTTAAATTTTCAGAAAAGATTTACGGTCAGATCCAAGAGCTTTATTCCCGGCGGCTGTCCGGATGGGACAGTAAAAAAGAGGAGGTACAAAATTTTCTGGAAAGAAATTACCTTTGCAGAGAAGAGGAGCTGTGCATGAAATTTCTTTATTCCTGCGCTCCTGTACAGGATTTGCTGAGTTTCTCGCCGGAATGGTTTTTCCTGCAGGTGCGCCAGGCTCTGAAGGCTGCGGAAAATCTTTTATTCACGCAACAGATTCCTGAGATCATGTGGCTTAGATATGTTTTGATGTACAGAATTAATGATGAAACTCCGGACTTGTCCAGAAAGATACTGTATCAGGAATTATTTCCCCTGGTAAAGGGCAAGCCGGCCAGGGAAGCTGCCCTGGCGGTCAATGAATGGTGCTGCAGCCGGGTGTCTTATGAGCCGACGGATAACAGAACTCTGGGGGTTGAAGGGATTTTGAAAAGAGGGGCTGGACGGTGCGGCGAAGAATCCACCCTTGTGACTGCGGCTCTGCGCAGCGTCGGGATACCTGCAAGGCAGTGCTATGCTGTAAAGTGGGCCCATTGCGACGGCAACCATGCCTGGGCGGAAGTCTGGACAGGAGATGGCTGGCACTATATGGGGGCCTGTGAGCCTGAGCCGGACTTAGACAGGGGATGGTTTACATCCGCGGCTTCCCGCGCCATGATGATCAGAACCAGGAGCTGGTCACTTCTTCCAAATCAAACGGAAGAGGAAGAAGAGGCAAAGCCGGCAGGAAAACTTTTTTCCTGGATCAATGTGACGGGGCGCTATGGAAGCACCGGGATGTTAAGAGTGAAAGTGACAGACAGGGGCAGGGGAAAAAGCGGCGTTCAGGTTAAATTCTTTGTGGTAAACTACAGCAGGCTTTCTGTAATTTACCAGGGGACGACGGATGATTCCGGTATGATATCCTGTAAATTTGGGTTAGGGGAATTATATGCAGAAGCCTGGGATGGGAGAAAACTGTGCGGAAAAAAGGTCTCTCTTCAAAATGCAGCTCAGGGCGGGGTTGAAATTCATTTAGAGCTGGAAGAGGGGTATTGCCCTGAGCATGAAGAAAATAACGTACATTTTTCATTAAGGCCGCCAGAGGAAAAGATCTTTTATGAAGAAGAACCTGCAGGGGATTTTCAATACAGGCTTTTGCAGCTGGACCGTCAGAGAGCGGAGAGACGGGAAAACTGGAGGATTTGCAAAACTGTTGGAAACAAAGCCAGAGGAAACTGGGAGGAAATCCTTAAATTTCAGGAATTTAAGGAATTTCAGGAAGAAGAAAAACATCTTCTCCTTTCAATTTTGAATGAAAAGGATCTGTCCGATTGTACCGCGGACGGTTTGAAAGAATTACTGGAATCAGCTCTTCCTTACCGGGACAGGTATCCGGCTGAAGTCTGGGCTGACGGGGTACTGAATCCCAGAGTCAGCAGGGAATTTTTGTGGCCGGTGAGAAAACAACTGTCAGAGGAGCTGCGCAAAACAGGGATTGAATTTTCTGATTTCCGCCAGGTTCAGGAATATCTTGAGGGGAATCTGCGGATTTTAGATGCAGGCGGATTTGAAGGCTGGACCGGGAATCCTTTAGAAATGCTGAAACAAAAGACCGCAGTAAGAAGCGATGTCCAGGTACTTTTAATCAACTGCTGCCGCAGTCTGGGAATAGCGGTCAGATATTCGGAAAACCTGGGTATGGCTGAAATTTGGGAAAATGGTGAGTGGATACCTGCTGACCGGAAGCAGCGTATATGTAAAGTGATTTTAAAAAGCAGGGAATTGATAGAATACGGCACACAGGCTGCTGTGTCCATATGGGAAGAAGGCAGTTTCCGGGCACAGGAAAAAGTTGAGACAGAAGAGGGAAAAGACTGTGTTGTACGGGTCAGGGCGGGATTTTGCCGGATACTTACATCCAGGAGGCAGATCGACGGAGAGGTCAGCTGCCAGATGCGGGATACGAAAGTTCAAAATGATACAGAAATATTTTTAAGCCTGGCAAAAGACAAAACGATGGAGAAAAGAAAAAAAGAGGCTGTAACGTCTCCCGGAAAAAAACGGATTGTAGTATTTGCTGATCCGGGAAAAGAGCCTACAGAGCATTTGCTTCAGGAATTGCTTCAGATTCAGGAGGAATTAAAGGAGAATCAAATTGAGACTCATATTCTGCTGGAAGAAGGGGCAGATCATAAACAGGAAACTCTGCTGCGGATTTTGAAAGAGCTCTGGCATGCAGAACGGAAGGACAAAAATGACTATCCTCCTGCCGCCCGGCTGCGGCTCAGAATGGGGGTAGGCGACAGACGGCTTCCCTTTGTTTTGGCTGTGGATGAGGAGGGGATGGGGAGATTTGCCTTTGCCAATTATCAGATTGGGACAGCGTCAGCTCTGCTCAATATACTGAGAGGTTAGTTTTGGTAAATGTGGAATCAGGACTTGCAAAAGCTACGGAGCTGAATTATAATAAGCGAAAAGCGTTGAAAGGAGCAGCGGAATGCACAGCTATTTAAAAACTATTGGATTTCGTTCCTATCAGAATAAGAGGCAGATCCGCCAGCTCCTGCAGCTGGCTATGGAGAAGCCTGATACGATGCATCTGGTCCAGACAGACATGGACAGCACGATGGCAGTGCTGACAAGGGAAGTTGCAGAAGGAATCGGACTGGCGCTGTATGGTGAGATGGATGAAAACGGGCAGTTTCAGATGGAATACTATTATCCCTATATGGTTGGGGATGAAATCAGCAGCGTGAGCGAAACTGTGATTCAGAAACAGGGCAGCAGAGATTCTTTTGCAGGTATGTATGAAGATTACAGGGTTGGAATGACGCTGATCTATTTTCTCACCAATGTGTTTCAGATGAAGGAATTGTTTTCCAGGACCGGGAAAGAACCAAAAGTTTTATCCACCAGGCTGGCCGGGCTGGCCAGCGAAGGGAAAATAATTTTGCCTGTCAGGAAATCTACCATGGAACTGAAGCAGGCGAAAGTCCTGTCAAGACGCAGGGAAAAACTGATTGAAGAGGCAAAGCAGGGAAATGAAGAAGCCCTGGAAGATCTTACGATTGAAGAAATGAATACCTATGCCAAAGTAAGCCGCCGTCTGGAAAAAGAAGATCTTTATTCTATTGTTGATTCTTTTTTTATTCCCAATGGGGTGGAATGCGATCAGTACTCTGTAATGGGAGATATTCAGGGCTGCGAGACCGTGAAAAATAAGATCACCGGAGAAGAACTGGTGCGCATGTCGCTGCTGTGCAACGATATTTCCATACAGGTTTTGATTAACAGGGAGGACCTGCTGGGCATGCCTGCCCCTGGATTCCGGTTTAAAGGAAATATCTGGCTGCAGGGCAGCGCAGAATTTCAAGTTAATAGTTGACTTTTCCGCAGTTTTCCGTTAGAATATAGGTTGTTTGTACAGCATCCTGTATTCTGACGGGAGCGGAAGTGCATACAGTTATGAGTCGCTATAGCTCAGCTGGATAGAGCGACCGCCTCCTAAGCGGTAGGCCGGAGGTTCAAATCCTCTTAGCGACGTTATAAAAACTGCTGAAAATTCTGGATTTCCAGAGTTTACGGCAGTTTTTTCGTTTAACCTGGCATTATTTTTTACTTCTCCGATTGTTGTATGTGTTTTCGGATTTCCAATTCATATTTCTGACAATAGGCATAGCTGTTTCGCATAAAATCTTTGATATTCTGGCTCTTGTACATCGCGTCCAGCGTGTCGAGGATCAGCTTGCCGTCCACTGTCATATCGAAGAAATACGGATAGATACAGCCGCCGTTTTCTCTGGGATAATAAGGATTGATGGAACTAAGGCGTTTATCACTCATAACAGACTCGACAACCATCTCGCTCAGAATCCATTTAAGCGACGGTTTTTCATATTCCTTGCAGGTGTCATGGAACAGGCTATTCCATATATAAAACCAAACAAAATGAATGATTTCATGTATTGCGGTACCGATGGCGCCTTTTTCACTGTTCAAATAAAACACCTCAAAACACCGTTTCTTCAGAAAACGAGGGCTTATGGGGTTCATGCAGATATTACACTGCAGATCATTAAACAGTTTTGTACAATCAATTTCAAAAGCATCCGAAAGTGCAGCCTCAATCTGCCCTTTACAGTTTGTCCAGTGACTGGAATACAGAGCAACTTTTTGATTGATTATATTTTCCAGTTCGAAATATTCATCACGCAATATTCGTTCCAGGTAAGCAGATCTTTCAGGAAAAGGCAGATTCATAGAAAAATCCCTGTCTAGCCTTGGATAGAAATGATAGAGTGGTTCCGACCAGAACGCAGACATTTCCTCCGTCTGGAATTCCATAATAGATTGAATCATATATTCCACACCGGGATTTATAAAATTTATTTCCATTCAGTTGTACTCCTTGCTTTTTATTCAATTACCTTCAGAACGTTTCCTTTTTGGTCCGTGATCCTGGTAGGGACTAACTCTACAGTCAGCGGAAAGGATGCCAGAGGATAGACGCCGGCATGAGGCTGGAGAGCGGCGCACAATTCTGTAAGAGCCTGTTCCGGAAGAGTCAGAGCCAAACATTCATCCTCCAGAGTGACGAGAGCCTGTTTTCCGGATTGGAACTGTATTAAAGTATTTTTACCTTGAAGACACAATGCCTTCCCTTTGCCCACTCTGGCCCGGAGCATATTTTTCAGTATCCGGTCATGGCCTGCGCCCAGCCGAATCCGGGCATGGTTATCTTTCAGGCTTACGCCTACTTCATCCAGATATAGGAATCCCGTTGAGGAGCCATCCTGCTCCATGCCATTTTGGCATATGTCCCGGAAAGCAGATACTTCCATTTGAGACCCGCGGGCAAGATCAGTGATACACAGAGGAATTTGCTCTTCCAGAGCCGCCAGAAATTTTTCACCATTCCAGCACATCATAGCTTCCATTTCATTGCCAGTGATTCCAATTGCCTGTAAAAAGGCCATGCGGCCGTTGGGAGTATCCATTTCTCCCAGTTCCGGGTCCACCCGGAAGGCTAAAGCAGTGAGTAAGGTATCAGTCTCTAAAGCAATAGGACCATTGCAGTCAATGTAATGTCCTGAGGAAAAAACATTTCCGCTGGAAAATATATAGCGTCCCAGATTTTGCAGAAGGCTGACGGGCCAGGAAGGGGGCTGTTCTTCTCCGCTGCGTTTCAGGCGGAAAGTCAATTCGAAGCCGTAACCGCTTACATCAGGGGTATCATTTTCTTTTTCATAGAGTTCAGAAAAGCCATAGGTAATGTAATGCCAATGTGGGACGCCGCGCTCGCTTTCCCAGACCTCTACGCCGTCCAGCGGATCGCCGCCGCCCAGGGAATAGGGAATGATGGTGCCGTAATAAGTCCCATCCTGGCTGGGATATAATTGTTTCATTTTTTCAGAAATGGCGTCAAAACCTGCCTGTCCCAGTTCAATTTCATCATTCATGGGATCTCTCCTTTTATCTGTGTGTGTTTACCCCACAATATCTGCTGTAGTGGGACCTTCCTCCAGGGAACCGCAGACCTGAACTGCATGTCCCCAGAACATATCATCATCGTTATAGTAGGCGGTAAAACTGCCGCCGGAACCAATGGAAAGTTCCGACAGGGTTATGCGTTTTGAAAAGGATTCCTCTGTAATGCCTGCGGATTCCTGGTTTTCATCATCATCTTCCAGCCAGTCATTGGCCAGTTCAGTCAGTTCACGCGCGGCAAAGGCACGCATGGCGGTTTCCCAGGATTCTTGGCCCATGACCATTGCTTTCGCTGCAGTGAAGACAGCGTCCCAGGAGGACCTTTTTTCCGAATCAATCTCCAGCATGAGCGAAATCTCTTCTTTGTTCCACCAGAGAGAAGTTTCAAATATATTAAGCTCCCGGTTGAGGGTCAGCGTTCCCAATATCTTGTCTTCAATGACCACAGGCCTGCTGTACTCTTCCAGAACTGCTTCCAGCTGCGGGCAGGACGCTTTTGATTTCAATATCTTGGTAACACACCAGCAGTTAAACTTTTCTGGATCCATATGCGCCGGCGCCTGATCGTCCAGGAGCTTTCTTACCTTAATCCGGCAAATCTGCCCTTTCTTAAACTTCTTCCAGGCTTTTCCTTTATTTTTTTCTTTTTCTGTAACGGGCCACTTCAGCCGTCCTTCCTGGATTTTGACTTTTCCTGTATCACAGAATACCATCCCCAGTGAAATCGCCGTCATCTCCCAGAAACCGCTGTTATATCCGGCGCCCAGGCAGTTCCGTACCAGAACAATTACTTCTTGTTCCTCCGGGGCGTATTTTTCATAGAATTTTTTAAACATAGATACTCTCCTTGTTTTTCAGTATACTCTATTTTAAATAATAAGTACAATACAAAAATGAAAAACAAAACCGGACTGAATACTTGATAAAATCCAATATCCTCCAGTTGACAAAACTATTTAAATTAGTTAAAATAAGAACAAGAAAAGCTTTGGAGGAATAAAATGGCGCGGGCAGGGCTTGATAAAAACATTGTGATAGAAAAAGCTGCACAGCTGGCGAATGAGCTGGGATTCGAAAATATATCGCTGAAACTGCTGGCGGACAGGCTAAAGGTCCAGCCCCCTTCCCTGTATAATCACATCAAAGGGCTGGATGATCTGCAAAATGAATTAATGCTGTACGGCTGGCGGCATATGGAAGAGAAAATGATTGAGGCAGCGGTGGGCGTCAGCGGATATGCTGCCTGGGAAGCGGTATGCAGGGCGTTCTATAGGTATGCCACCTGTAATCCAGGCGTCTTCAGCGCGATGCTATGGTATAATAAATATCAGGGCGAGGAAGCGCTGAAGGCGACTGAAAGATTATTTTCTGTATGCTTTAAAATTGCGTCTTCGCTGAATATTTCAGAGGAAAACTGCGGTCATTTAATCCGAACTTTTCGGGCGTTTTTAGAAGGATTTTCCCTGTTGGTCAACCACCAGGCATTTGGGGATCCGTCGTCTGTGGAGGAAAGCTTTGAATTGTCACTGAAGGTGTTAACAGCAGGAATGAAAACATTAGAAGAAAGTCAGGAGTGACAGGTTTTATGACCCCAGATTTCCATAAACAATACAGGCCGCTGACTTCCCGGCCGTTTCTTCGCGGATACGCTTACTCTGAATACGCCCCCAGTGGCTGCCTTGCTCCCTACATAGCTTGTTTTTGGGAGGCGGGAGAGGTAAAGGAAGGTGCGGGGGAGAGGAAGGTGCTGGTGATACCGGATACCTGCGCGGATATTATCATTCATATAAATTATACCAGACAAACAGTGAGCAGCCGTATCTGCGGGGTTGCAGATTCCCCCGCAGTATCAGTGCAAAAGCCGTCTGGCGATAGGGAAACTACTTTTGCGGTTCGTTTTTATTTTTGGGCGGTACGTTTGTTCCTGAATGTGAAAATGAGCGAACTGTACAACCAGGTTCTTAATCTTGAACTGGTGGACAAAGAAGCTGCGGGAGAGTTTAAAGCTTTTTTAGATATAACAGAAACAAGTGGACGCATTGCCTGGCTGGAAAGGTTTTTGCTGAACAGGCTTCTGCAGGCAACCGTGAAAAGACAGTGCAATTTTAACGTATACAACGCCGTCGACCGGATATTAAAAAATTCCGGGAGCATATCAGTCAAAGAGGTATGCGGATATGCCAGCATCAGCCAGAGGCAGATGGAACGGCTTTTTATGCAGGACATCGGCCTTTCTATCAAGCGTACGGCAGACCTGGTACGTTACCAGAATGTGTGGTGCGACGTGGTCAGGCAGGACGTATTGAATATACAGGATACGGTTTACCGTTACGGCTTTGCGGACCAGTCCCATCTGTTAAATGAGTTTAAACGTTTTCATGGCGTAACTCCCCGGCAGGCGAAGGAAATCGCACTGTTAAACCTGTAAAATGGCGCTTTTTTTCAAGACATAAACACTCTGTCATGATAATATTAAATTTCAAAGGAACAGAGATATATGGAGGAGAAGCAATGTTTTTTGAATTATCGAAAAAGTTTAAGTAAAAATAAAAAGATCAGCCAGAAGGAAGCGGAGTTTATCAGAAACACGCAAAACCCTGACGGCACATGGAATATAACATGGAACTGGGGTATGTATCCCGAGGAATGGCATATCAGCAAAAACAGGTGGAAATCGGATGTGATTATAAAAAATGTCCGGTTTGTATCTGAAATGGAGAAATGAATACATGAATTATATGAAAGCAAACAAAGAGGCGTGGGAAGAAGCATTTGACCACAGGAGGGACGGGTGGGGAGAAGACGTTGTGGAGAATATCCGCCGCAGGCCGGATTTCTATATCAATCCGACGATTAAGTCTGTACTGGACCAAGCGCAACTGGCTTCTAAAAAAATAGCGCATTTCTGCTGCAATAATGGCAGAGAATTATTATCAATTGTCCAATATTATGGGGCGGAGGGAACGGGATTCGATATTGCTGAGAACTTAGTTTCCCAGGGAAACAGATCTTCCGGAGAGCTGGGACTTTCCTGCGACTTCATAGCGGAGAATATATTGGAGATCGGGCCTGAGCACTATCAATCATTTGATATTGTTCTGTTTACCATCGGCGCAATCACCTGGTTTCAGGATCTGGAAGCACTTTTTAAAGTTGTTTCCCTCTGTCTGAAAGACAAGGGAATGATGATCCTGCATGAGATCCATCCGGTAATGAATATGCTTCCCCTTCCGGGAGAGGAGGGTTACAGAAGCGATATTCCGGTTGTCCTGGAACACAAATACTTTACGGAGGAACCCTGGCTGGAGACAAGTGGAATGGGCTATATTTCCGGGGAATACGAATCTAAAACATTTACAAGCTTTGCACATTCTATGTCAGAAATTGTCAACGGTATTTTGAAATCTGATATGGAAATAAAACTGCTGAACGAGTATGATTATGATATAGGGCTTTCGGATGCGTATGAGGGTAAGGGACTGCCTTTGTCTATGCTGTTGGTGTCCGCGAAGAGGTAAAGAAGCGGACACAGATAGGAAGGAACGTGATGGATTGAGAAAAAATAAAAAGGGCCAGGTATATTATTGGCGGACTGATATTGCCGACGATTCCCCAGGCATTGGAGCAGACAACTTTTATTACAAATTTGGCAGAGGGCACTTTTCAGGCGGGATTTGCCAAAGGTATATTCATTGGATTACGAATCATAGGCGTTTGCCTTTTCGCCTATGGAATTGCATACTATGCAGGAAAGGTAAAGGAACAGCAAAGTGAGTGAGAAGGTTACGTTTCATGATTTTATAGGAAGTGTGGATGCAGAAAACCAGGAATTTGTCATAGACATGCATGATGAGCTGATGAAGCGGGGCTGCAAAACAGATGTGAAGCTGGCCAGAAGCGGCTACTTGGTTACCTACAGTCTGAATAAAAAGTCAATCGCCAACTATGTGTTCCGGAAAAAAGGATTGCTTGTGAGGATTTATGCAAATCATATAGCTTCCTATATGGGGGTTTTAGACACGCTGCCGGAAGATATGGCCCGGGCTGTCTGTGAGGCTCCTGTATGCAAGCGTCTGGTGGACCCGTCTGCCTGCAATCCGAAGTGCTCCATGGGATATGACTTTCTTCTGAAAGGCCAGCGCATGCAGAAATGCCGTAACGGTGCTTTTATGTTTTTGCTGAGCGAAGAGAATAACCCTTTTGTGAAAACATTATTGCTGCGTGAAGCAGAGGCTTCTGCTTTATAAAAAGGGAAGGTGAGAAAGGTGAAACGCTGTATTGTATCAGCCGGAACAGCGTAAACAGAAATAGTCAGGAGGTAATACAATGTCTGTTCCGGAAAAAAAGATATATCCACGTACAGGTGATAAACAGACGGTGTATCTGGATGGTGTGGTAAAAGATCCCAGTATAACCGCAGGCGCATATACCATGTACAATGATTTTGTAAATGACCCCATGGATTTTGAAAAAAACAATGTACTGTATCATTATCCTGTAAACGGGGATTGCCTGAAAATCGGTAAGTTTTGTTCTATCGCCTGTGGAGCAAAATTTATTTTTACCAGCGCGAATCATACGCTGGATTCCCTGTCCACCTATCCATTTCCGCTGTTCTATGAGGAATGGGATACGCCGGTTTCAGAAGTTGCCCAGGCCTGGGACAATAAAGGGGATATTATCGTTGGCAGCGATGTTTGGATTGGCTATGAAGCGGTGATTCTGTCAGGGGTCCATATCGGAAATGGGGCAGTTATTGGCGCGCGAGCTGTCGTTACAAGAGATGTGGAACCCTACGCCATCGTAGGCGGGGTCCCTGCAAGGACGATCCGGAAGCGGTTTGACGAGGAGACGGTTCGGGCGCTGGAGTCTCTGCACTGGTGGGATCTCCCTGCCCGGCAGATCAAGGAGCTTCTGCCAGCCATAAAAAGCGGGGATATCAGGGCGCTAATGGAAGCTTACAGGCGGCTATGATAATGTAGAAAGTGTTGACGAAGCCAGGCAGTTCAGGTTCAGGAACTGCCTGGCTTCAAATATTTAACAGCAAAACATTCTGAAAAGGCTTGCTCATGACGCAGCGTAATGAAGTACAATAGAATGGCAGGAGGAACTGAATGTGAAAAGTAGCATCGGGGATAGCGAAGAATATATGACAGTGGGAGAAGTGGCGGAGAAAACAGGTACCACAGTGCGCACTTTACAGTTCTATGACAGAAAAGGGCTGTTGTGCCCTTCCGCACAGAGCAAGGGAGGCCGCAGGCTTTATACCTATAAAGATATGGTCAGGCTGCATCAGATTTTGTCCCTGAAATCTCTGGGATTTTCTTTGAACGAGATAAAAAATCATCTGAGTTCTCTGGACACTCCTGATGAGGTGGCTGCTGTTCTTTCAAAACAGGCTGCCGACCTTCGGCAGAAAATACAGAGGCTGTCAGAGGCGGCGGAGGAAATTGACGCGCTGAAGGCAGAGGTGATTCAGATGCAGTCGGTTGATTTTAAAAAATATGCGGATATAATTGTAAATTTGCAAATGAAAAATGAGTACTACTGGCTGATCAAGCATTTTGACAATAAGATGATGGATCATATTCGCAAAAGGTTTACCAAGGAGAGCGGAGAAGTCTTTATCCGGGGATTTAATAAGGTATGCGATCAGATTCTGGAGTTGGCTGCCAATCACGTTTCTCCTGAAAGTGAAGATGCACAGAGGCTTGCAAAAGCATTTTGGAATATGATTGTTGAATTTACCGACGGGGATATGAGCATGCTGCCTCAGCTGATGGAAATCGGCAAATTTGAAGGTGCAAAGGATGGATGGAAACAAAAACAGGCTGCTGTAAATGCCTATATTGAACCAGCCTTAGATGTATATTTTACAAAACAGGGGTATGACCCGTTTCAGGAGGAATAAAATGCGCTATGCCGTGCAAGTTGAAAATCTAAAAAAAAGTTATGGGAACCATGAGGTGCTCAAAGGTCTGAACTTCAGCGTAAGGGAAGGAGAAATTTTTGCTTTGCTGGGCGTGAACGGAGCGGGAAAAACAACTGCTCTGGAATGTATTGAAGGGCTTTTAAAATATGACGGCGGTAAAATAACGGTGAGCGGGAAAATGGGGATACAGCTTCAGTCTTCGTCTTTGCCGGAACACATTAAGCCGCTGGAAGCCATAAAATTATTCGCGAAATGGAACAAAACAGCTGTGGATTCCTCTGTTATAACTGCGCTGGGCATAGAGGAACTGGCAAAAACCAGTTATTGCGGGTTGTCCACAGGCCAGAAGAGGCGCTTGCATCTTGCCCTTGCGCTGATCACAAGACCGGATATCATCTTTCTTGATGAACCGACAGCAGGACTTGACGTGGAGGGGCGTATCTCTCTGCACGGACAGATACGGAAATTAAAGGAGCAGGGAAAGACCATCATTCTGGCCAGCCATGATATGGCGGAGGTGGAAAGCCTTTGCAGCCGTATCGCAGTACTGCGCGAAGGGATTATTATTTTTGAAGGGACAGTAGACGAGTTGACCGCCAGAGTCAGTAAGCGGTATAACATCCGGATCATAACGGAAAAAGGAGAAGAAAATTACGAATCAGAGGACGTGGGGGAAACGCTGCTGCATCTGCTTTGGCGGTACCGGGCAGATAATATTTCTGTGCTGGATATCCGGGTGGACAGAGGCAACCTGGAACAGCATTTTATCGATATCACAAATGGAGGCGGCAAATGAAAGCATTTATATATGGAATTGGGCTGCAGTTTAAATTAGACATACGCAGCAAGACCCTGCTGATTACTTGTTACGCGGTACCGCTTTTGTTTTTTGCCATTATGGGAGGGATTTTTACTTCCCTGATGCCGGAGGCAAAAAACACGCTGATTCAGTCTATGACAGTGATGGGCGTTTCTATGGGAGCATTTATCGGCCTTCCGCCGTCGCTGGTGGAGATCTATGGGGGCCCTATTAAAAAAATGTATAAAGCCAACGGAGTGCCATTATATTTCGGGCTGGTGTCCACAGTTTTATCGGCGTTTTTGCATCTCTATATCATGAGCGGAATTATTTTTGCTGCTGCGCAGCTTATGTACGGCGCCGTTCCTCCGGCTGACCTGCCGCTGTATTTTGCCTTTCTGTCTGTTTTTCTGGCGGTATCGGTCAGCGTGGGCAGTGTTCTGGGGCTGCTGGTGAAGCATCAGGCGAAATTGACCATGCTTTCCCAGTTGATATTTTTACCTTCTATTATGCTTTCAGGAATTATGTTTTCAGCTGACCTGCTTCCCGGATTTCTGGTTTATATGGGAAAATTGTTTCCTGCGTCCTGGGGATACATGCTGCTGACAGATACAGGTTCCCGCTTCTGGAATCTTTCAGCCCTGTTTGTGATTTTTGCGGCGTCGGCCGCGGTTTGCGGTATTATTTTGAAAAAAATGCAGTCCAGATAAATTTAATTTTCACCGGAAAGTTTTTCTGCCAGCAGATCCAGATTGTGAACCGTTTCTCTATTGAGAAAATGCTCAATTTTTTCCGCCTGCTCCAGTTCATCCTGAGATTTGTTCAGAAGGCAAAGGAACCGGCAGATCACCTCATGGCGGTACAGGAGATAACGGCCGGTTTCCAGGCCTTTCTGCGTCAGCCTGATATATCCGTATTTTTCTGTAGACAGGTAGTCCGAAGCAGTCAGGTGCTGTATCATTTTTGTGACAGAGGAAGGCCGGACATGCAGGTTGTCCGCCAGATCGCGGACTCGAACTCTGGCACTGGGATTTCCCTGAAGAATCCTGCAGATCATTTCCAAATAATCTTCCATAGAGGCTGTCAGGTCAGCGTTTTCGTTGATCTGATAGCCTTTCATTGTGTAAAATCCTTCCCGCTGACCGCTCATAAGCCCTCCCGAACCGCCCCTCCTTTACATTGGTAACCAAACAGGAGCGGATAGAATATGATGTAATAAAAGTTTCCTTATCCTAAAATTATTCGAAAGGGGTTTTTTTATGAATCGTCCGGCTTCTCTGAACGATATTCTGCCCGGACAGCGGGCGGTAATCAAGGAACTGGGGGTTTCCGGAAGCATGCGAAGAAGGCTTCTGGATATTGGCCTGATTGAAAATACTGAGGTGGAATGTTTGGGGCGCAGCCCCGGCGGCGATCCTTCCGCATATCTGATCCGCGGGGCTGTAATTGCGATCCGCTCCGAGGATTGTTCCAATATATTTATCACGGATTAAAAGGAGAGGAAAATGGGGCTGACAAACAGTTCAATCGGGATAAAAGCAGTGGATATGGGACTGTCTGTTAAAAAACAAAGTGAAAATGACCGGGTAGTGGCGCTGGCGGGAAATCCTAACGTAGGGAAAAGCACAGTCTTTAACGCGCTGACCGGCATGAACCAGCATACCGGGAACTGGCCGGGAAAAACGGTAGCCAATGCCCAGGGCTTTTGCAAAACAGAACGCCATTCTTATGTCATGGTGGATATCCCGGGAACCTATTCCCTGATGGCTCATTCCGCGGAAGAAGAGGTGGCCAGGAACTTTATCTGCTTTGGAAAACCGGACGCCGTTGTGGTAGTCTGCGACGCAACCTGTCTGGAACGCAATCTGAATCTGGTGCTGCAGGCAATGGAAATATCCCCCCGGGTAGTGGTTTGCGTCAACTTGATGGATGAAGCCAGGAGGAAAGGAATGCAGATTAATCTGGAGGCTTTGTCAGATAAACTGGGGGTTCCTGTAGTAGGGACTTCCGCTCAGAGGAAAAAAGGTCTGGAAGGGCTGATGAAGACGCTGGACAGAGTGGTGGAACAGAAGCCGGGAAGGCGCGCCGTTACCGTACAGTATCCCCAGGAGATAGAAAAATCGGTAAAAATTCTGGAGCCGGCGGCAGAAGAATGCGCCGGGGGAAAGCTGGACAGCAGATGGCTCAGTCTGCGTCTTCTGGATGAAGACCCATCTCTTGAAAAAGAAATAAAAGACTTTCTTGGAAAAGAATTTTCAGAAAGAGGAACTCTTTTCCGGGCGGCAGAGCAGGAAAAGCAAAGGCTGAATGCGCTGGGAATCGGGCCCGATCAATATAAAGACCTCACGGTCTCCGCTTTGGTAAATCAATCGGAAGAAATCTGCAGGGAAACAGTAATTTACAGAAAAAAATCTTATCAGGATCTGGACAGGAAAATTGACAGGGTCCTTACCAGCAGATGGGGCGGCTATCCGGCCATGCTGCTGCTTCTTGCCGCGGTTTTCTGGCTCACCATTGCGGGGGCAAATTATCCTTCCCAGTTATTGTCGGAAGGGTTGTTTTGGATTCAGGACCGGCTGACAGACCTGTTTATCTGGCTTCATGCCCCTGCCTGGCTTCACGGGGCATTGGTATTGGGGGTATACAGAGTTCTGGCCTGGGTGGTATCCGTTATGCTCCCCCCCATGGCAATCTTTTTTCCCCTGTTCACATTGCTGGAAGATGCAGGCTATCTGCCCAGAATCGCTTACAATCTGGATAAACCGTTTAAGCGGTGCTGCGCCTGCGGCAAACAGGCGCTGACCATGTGCATGGGGTTTGGCTGCAATGCTGCGGGAATTGTGGGCTGCAGGATCATTGATTCTCCGAGGGAACGGCTCCTGGCCATTCTGACCAACAGCTTTGTACCATGCAACGGCCGTTTTCCCATGCTGATCGCGATTCTTACCATGTTTTTTGCCGTGGCTGGGGGAGGGGCCTTTTCTTCCCTGTTTTCTGCGCTGCTGCTTACAGCGGTTATTCTGACGGGTATTCTGGCCACCTTTGCTGCCACAAAACTGTTGTCGAAAACGTTGCTGAAGGGGGTACCGTCTTCTTTTACCCTGGAACTTCCCCCGTACCGTAAACCTCAGATAGGGAAAGTAGTTATACGGTCTGTATTTGACAGGACTCTGTTTGTGCTGGGCAGAGCGGTGGCGGTAGCCGCCCCCGCCGGGCTGATTATCTGGCTGGCTGCAAACGTTACAATCAGCGGGGTCAGCATTCTGAATCACTGCGCCGCTTTTCTGGACCCTTTTGCCAGGCTGATGGGGCTGGACGGAGTGATTCTCATAGCGTTTATTTTGGGATTTCCAGCCAATGAAATTGTGGTTCCCATTATCATCATGGCATATATGGCTCAGGGCAGCATCCTGGAATTAGGCAGTCTGACGGAAATGAAGGAGCTGTTTTTGCAAAACGGCTGGACCTGGGTGACCGCAGGGTGCACGGTTCTGTTTTCCCTGATGCACTGGCCCTGTTCCACCACACTGCTGACGATTAAGAAAGAGACGGGAAGCTGGAAATGGACTGCTCTGGCCGCGGTGATTCCAACGGCTGCCGGAATTGTGGTCTGTATTTTGTTTGCCGCATTGGGACGGCTGTTTGTGTAGCTGCCTGTGAATAAAAGGATAAAATTGTGGAATTCTCTTGCTGTCTGTGTTAAAATAAGTGGAAAACATATGGAAAACCAGAAAGGCAGGCTTGCATGAGCATTTGGCACGATATAAGAGAAGACAGGATTTTTCCCACAGATTTCATCGCGGTCATAGAGATTTCAAAGGGTAGCAAGAAGAAGTATGAATTAGATAAAGAAACAGGGCTGATCATTCTGGACAGGATTTTGTATACCTCCACCCATTATCCGGCAAATTATGGTTTTATCCCCAGGACTTATGGCGACGATAAGGACCCGCTGGATGTGCTGGTGCTCTGTTCTGAGCCTCTGGAACCCATGACGCTGGTTCGCTGCTATCCGATCGGCGTGATGAAAATGATTGACAACGGGATGGGGGATGAGAAAATCATTGCTATTCCTTACAACGACCCCACCTATCAGATGTATACGGAAATCCGTGAACTCCCCCCGCACCTGTTGGAAGAGATGAAGCATTTTTTTCAGGTATATAAGGAGCTGGAGGGTAAGCAGACAGAGGTGGATGAATTTTATGACGCTGCGGAATCTGTGCGGGTGATTCAGCATTGCATTGAAAATTATAAAAAAGTATTTGGTTCCAAATGAAGACAGGAATTTACTGGTATAGTACCACGGAGAAAAAGAAAACAGAGGAACTGCTGGAGATTGCTGCAGCGCGGTACTGGGGGGCAGCGGAAAAAGGAGAGAACCGGAGGCTGGTCAGGCCAGCCGGAGGAAAACCTCGTTTTATTAACGCGCCCGGCAAAGAATTTTCTGTTTCTCACAGCGGGGACTGGTGGGTATGCGCGCTGGCGGATCGTCCGGTAGGAATAGATCTGCAGCAGCATACCAGGCTGAAGGGAGAAGAACCGGACGCTGCTGCTTCCCGATACGGGAGGATGGCGGCGCGTTTTTTTCACCCGGAGGAGAAAGAGTATGTTCTGGAAAAAGATGTGTACCGCCGCTTTTTTCGGATTTGGGCAGCAAAAGAAAGCTATGTGAAATATACAGGACAGGGGATCAATTCTGATTTTGGGAAATTCTCTGTGTTGCCTGAGGGCGGTTTCCGGCTGGAAGAGAAGGCGGGAAAAACCCTGAGCTGGCGGGCGGCGGGAGCCTGGTTTATACAGGTTCCCGCTCCGCCAGGCTACACGCTGTGCTTCTGCAGCGCCGGGAAGGCTGAAGTGACGGTATCAGAATTCTAAAAGATTGAGCCCTACCTCATTGCTGAACTTACGCCCTGCTTCTCCGTCCAGAACAGTGATGAATAATTCGGCTGTCGCGCTGATCACCGCCCTGCTCAAATGCCCCGCGTGGCATTCTCCTGTGACGGGATTGCCGATGGTGATATGAAGGTGGAGATAAGGCTTTCCCTCCATCCGGGTAATGTTGCCGGTGAGAGAGCTGATTTCATAGGCGCCGGCGAAAGTTTGGCTGTAATACTGTTTTTCTCCTGGTTGGAAAATGCCAAGCGTCACTTCTCCGGCCGCGCCCAGGCCGCTCACTGCGGCCAGGGACAGGCCTTCCTTTTCTGCCAGGGCGGCCAGGGACTCCAGGATTTCATCACCGGCATCCAGCCGCACTGCGTAAACAGAACCATATCTGCGGTATTGCATGATTATTCACATCCTTTATGTTATTCTGATTATCAGTGTATATTTTCAGAATAAAGTTGTCAAGCTCCGTAAAAAATTTGCTTGCCTTTCAAGAAGGATATGTTATGATTATATTTAAGAAAGTATGCCGGTACAGCCGGAAGAAGGAGGAGTATATGTCTAAAAGAAACGATGCGCTGAAAAATGTTCTGAGCCAGCAGGATGTATCCTGGGCAGAGGGGATTTTTGAAAAGATTCAGGAGAAAATGGCCTGGGTGAGCGAGAAGTCCAAGGATAAGATTCCTTATACAACAATCAACGGAACTTACGACAACCGGGCTTTTGACGGAAAAGATAATGTATCAGAACTTGGAGTGTGCTGGTGGACCAATGGATTCTGGGCAGGCATGCTGTGGCAGATGTACCATGCGACAGGGGATAAGCGCTATGCGGAAATTGCAAAGTTTACCGAAGAGCAGCTGGATCACTGCCTGGAAGGTTATTATGGGCTGCATCATGACGTGGGATTCATGTGGCTGCACAGCGCCGTGGCGGATTACCGCCTGACAGGAGACGCAGACGGCCGCCGCAGAGGAATGCATGCCGCCAATATACTGGCAGGGCGTTTTAACCCGGTGGGAAAGTTTATCCGGGCGTGGAACGATAACGAGGAAACCGGAGAGAAGAAGACGGGTTGGGCGATCATCGACTGCATGATGAATATACCGCTGCTGTACTGGGCTGCTGAGGAAACAGAAGATCCCAGATACAAACAGATCGCTATGATGCATGCGGATACAGCGATGGGCAGCTTCATCCGCCCCGACGGCTCTTCCAATCATATTGTGGAATTCGATCCCAACACCGGCGAGCTGGTGCAGACCTTCGGAGGCCAGGGCTATGAGAACGGATCCGCCTGGACCCGCGGGCAGTCCTGGGCAGTATATGGCTTTACGCTGAGCTACCTGCATACAGGAAAGCAGGAATATCTGGATACGGCAAAGAGAGTGGCTCATTACTTTATTTCCAATATTCCGGAAGACGGATTTATTCCGGTTGATTTCCGTTCCCCCAAGGAGCCCAAGTGGGAGGATTCCACAGCGGCGGCAATCACAGCCTGCGGCCTGATCGAGCTGGCAGGGTGTGTGAGCGAGCATGAGAAGCATCTGTACCTGGATGCCGCAATGAAGATGCTGAAGGCGCTGGGAGACCATCGGTGCAACTGGACAAAGGACTGCGACAACATCGTGGAAAAATGTACTGCTGCATATCATGATAAAGAGCACGAGTTTTCCATTATTTACGGCGATTATTTCTTCATCGAAGCGATCCTGAAGCTTCTGGACAAGGACTTCCTGATCTGGTAATAATAACATAAATAGCCGCGGCAGGGCTACGGATGAATTTCCGGGCTTTTGCCGCGGTTTTTAGATAACTCTGTCTTGAATCGCCTGGGCTTTTATGCTAAGATAGATAACAGCGTATACAAGGACTTGTGTTTATACCACAAAAAGACACAAGCAATAGATAGAGGAGAGATAAAATGGAACAGGAGCTGCACGGTCCGTCAGTGACCAGAGAAGAGGACGCCTATCTGATGTCCAGAGAAGCTGTGACTAGGATGAAGGAGTTGATGAAAGAACCGATCCACCCTTCCAGGATGGAGAAAGAAGATCTGGAGCGGCTGGCTCAGGTGATGCTGGAAGCCCTGAACTGGTTTGACCGGGAGTATTCCTATCTGGATGCGGAGAATCGCCTGCTTCAGGAACTGCTGGAGGAACATGGAGTGAGTAAGGTTGAATTTTTAAGCCGCACCATGCAGTTTGTCACGGAGGATTTCAGGGGAATTTTGCATAATTTCTGGGAGTGATGCCATGCAGTATATTGTGATGGACCTGGAGTGGAACCAGAGCCCCAAGGGCAGGCCCATGCAGGACAGGGGCCTGACTTTTGAAATTATTGAAATCGGCGCGCTGAAATTGAATGAAAAAATGGAGATCATCGGAGAATTCCAGGAACTGGTGAAGCCGCAGCTGTATCCGAAAATCCATGAAATTATACAGGAGATGGTCCGCATCGCTCCGGAAGAGCTGGCAGCTGCCAGAACATTCCCGGAAGTGGTGAAGGACTTTTTTGCGTGGTGCGGAGATGATTTCAGATTTTGTACCTGGGGGACCATGGATTTGCCGGAACTCCAAAAGAATATGGACTTCTACGGCGTGGAGAATAGCTTTCCCATTCCACTGTATTATTATGATATACAGAAATTATTCAGCATCTGCTTTGACGACGGAAAGAGCAGAGTTTCTCTGGAAACAGCGGTAGAGCAGCTGGAGCTGGAAAAGAAAACAAAATTCCACCGGGCTAAGGCAGACTGCTATTATACGGCGCTGATCCTGGAGCTTCTGGATTGGAAAAAGGCTGGCCGGCTGGTTTCGGTGGACTACCACCGCCTGCCTGCCGCCAGAGAGGAAGAAATCTATCTGGTATTTCCCGATTATTCAAAATATGTGTCCCGGGAGTTTGACTCAAAAGAAGAGGCGCTGCAGGATAAACGGGTAGCTTCCGCCACCTGTTATCTGTGCAGGAAAGCCCTGCGGAAAAAAATCAAATGGTTTTCTCCCAACGGCAAGAATTATTATTGCCTCGCCCAGTGTCCGGAGCACGGCTTTCTGCAGGGGAAAATCAGGATGAAAAAATCTGATAGCGGAAAAACCTTTGCAGTTAAGACGCTGAAGCTGATTCCGGCGGAGAGGGCGGCTTTGCTGCGCGTAAAACAGCAGGAGGTCCGTGAAAAGAGAAAAATAAAGAATCAGGAGCGCAGGCAGAGGCAAAAAAATGAAAACGAAGAGTGAAGCGGACCCGGGGTCTTATTTATTTTCTAATCTGGATTTGAAAAAACTGATCATCCCTCTTGCCATTGAACAGACCCTGGCAATCACAGTGGGCATGGTGGATATCATGATGGTATCCTTTGCGGGGGAAGCGGCGATTTCAGGCGTTTCTCTGGTGGATATGATCAATAACCTGCTGAACGCTGTATTCGCCGCCCTGGCGACTGGAGGGGCTGTGGTGACGGCCCAGTTTATCGGAGCGAAGAGAAAAGATATGGCCTGCCGCTCTGCAAAGCAGCTGAATGTGGTGGCGGTGATGATCGCTGCGGTGATCATGGCGGCGTGCCTGGCGCTGCACAGGCAGGTGCTGGGGCTGCTGTTCGGGGATATCGAGGATGCGGTGGTGGAGAGCGCGGCGACGTATTTTCTTATTTCAACCCTGTCCTATCCTTTTCTGGCAGTTTATAATTCCAACGCCGCGCTGTTCCGCTCTATGGGGAATTCCAAGATTTCCATGAAGGTTTCCGTGCTGGTAAATCTGATCAACGTTTTGGGAAACGCGTTTTGCATCTTTGTCCTGCATATGGGCGTGGCAGGCGTGGCGATCCCCACGCTGATCAGCAGGATGGCCGGCGCGGTGGTGATGTTTTTGCTGCTCCGGCATCCGGATAATCTGATTAATCTGCGGAAAGAAGATTCTTACCGGCCTGATTTGGGCATGATCCGGAAAATTTTATATATCGGTATTCCAAACGGCCTGGAGAGCGGTATTTTTCAGCTGGGCCGGGTGGTTGTGGTCAGCATTATCGCTACCTTCGGCACCGTGCAGATCGCGGCGAATTCCGTGGCCAACAGCATAGACGGCATG
This sequence comes from Cuneatibacter caecimuris, assembly GCF_004216775.1. Classification (GTDB taxonomy): domain Bacteria; phylum Bacillota; class Clostridia; order Lachnospirales; family Lachnospiraceae; genus Cuneatibacter; species Cuneatibacter caecimuris. Next base: position 95,448 of record NZ_SGXF01000004.1, on the reverse strand, counting down.
GGAACCATTGTAGGGCAGTCCTTTGGCCTGGCCATGATTACGGTGGTGGGACAGTGTGTGGGAGCGGGGAGCGAAAAGCAGGTCCGGTATTATACGAAAAAACTGCTGAAGCTGGCGTACCTGTTTACTGCAGTGGTGAACAGCCTGATCCTCATCGCTTTGCCCCTGATCCTGAAGCTCTATGCGCTGTCCCCGGAAACTACAGAGCTGGCCTGGATTTTGATCATGATCCATAACGGCACCGCCATTTTGCTCTGGCCTCTGTCCTTTACCCTTCCTAATGCCCTGCGCTCCTGCAATGACGTGCGCTTTGCCATGGTAACCGCTGTGTTCTCCATGATCGCCTTCAGAGTGCTGTTCAGCTACATACTGGGCGCTTGGCTGGGGCTGGGAGCCATCGGCGTGTGGATTGCCATGATCATGGACTGGATATTCCGCGTCATCCTTTTCGCATGGAGATGGCGAAGCGGGAAATGGAAGGCGAAAGCTCATTTGGCATAAAAAATGGGCTGAATCCGAATAGAGCCGTCTGATAGCGCAGAGAATAGGGGAAAAGGAGGGCTGGCCATGTGCGGCAGGTATTATATCGACCCGGAAGCGGTGCGGGAAGTGGAAAAACTGGTAAATGAGATTGACGCTTCGTTAAAGGTAAAGGCGCAGAGGGATGTGCACCCTTCAGAGGACGCCCTGGTGATCTGCGGCAATTCCAGGGGGCTGCTGGCGGAAAAGATGAGGTGGGGATTTCCCATGCATACTGGAAAAGGGCTTTTGATCAACGCCAGGGCGGAAAGCGCTGCGGAAAGAAAAACCTTCCGGGACAGTGTGATGAACCGCAGGTGCGTGATTCCTGCGGCCGGTTTTTATGAATGGGACAGGCAGAAGGAGAAGGTCACATTTTATCGGGAAGATTCCCCGGTCATTTACCTGGCCGGATGCTACAGCCGGTATGAGGATCGGGAATGCTTTGTGATTCTGACTACGGAAGCGAACCCGTCTGTGGCGGAAGTCCATGGGAGGATGCCGCTGATTCTGGATGGAGAGGAAGTTGGACGGTGGATCGGGGACGCGGGCTGGACGGAACAGGCACTGGGGAAAACGCCGGTTTTGCTTGAGAATAGAAGAGGATATGAACAGATGAGGCTGGAGGATTTGATTTAATCTTTCTGGCCTCTTTTTTTCTTTGAAAAAATAATAAGCTTATAGAAATAATTTTAACCTTAAAATTAATTTCCTGCCTGAAGTTCATATTTTAATTATTTTAGTATTACTTATCACTCCAGCAGAGTTGGAAAAATGTAGAAAATTGTTGAAACATATCAGCTGAAACCCATTACAATAAAATCAATAGCGAATTAATATCAATGCTCTGAGGGGCTTCGCTATAAAATGCACCTTTCCTCCGGGACAGCTGACGTATTTGCTGAAACATTGGGTACAATAAAAAAATACAGTAAGCAATCATATGCACTACAGGAGGAACAACAAATGGAGACAAGAAGAATCACACAGAAACAAACGAAAGCCTTCTGTCAATATCTGATCCAGGGAGAAAAAAGCACGGCTACCGTAGAGAAATATCTCCGGGATGTCCGTGCTTTTTCTGCCTATATTGGGGATGGACTGGTAACAAAGGAAGCCGTGCTGGGCTATAAAAAAAATTTGCAGGATAGAAATTACGCCGTACGGTCAATCAATTCCATGCTGGCGAGCCTGAACAGCCTGCTTGCCTTTTTAGGATGGACAGACTGCAGGGTAAAGAACTTAAAGCAGCAGAATCAGGTCTACTGCACTGAAGAAAAGGAACTGACAAAGGCGGAGTACCTGCGCCTGTTGGAGGCAGCAAAGAAGAAGCCGCGCCTGCATCTGGTAATGCAGACCATCTGCGCTACAGGAATCCGAGTTTCGGAATTGCGGTTTTTTAGCGTTGAGAATGTAAAGAAGGGAGAGGCTGTCGTTCGATGTAAGGGAAAAAGTAGGAAGATCTTGATCCCCAGCAAGCTGAGTAAATTGCTCTTGAAATATGCCAAAAAAGAAAAAATCCGTTCCGGCGTAATTTTTATTGACCGAAACGGCAGGCCTTTAAACCGGAGCTGTATCTGGGCGCAGATGAAACAGCTTTGCCAGGCTGCCGGGGTGAAGCCCGGAAAAGTATTTCCACATAATCTGCGCAAGCTGTTTGCCCGTACCTTTTACGGAATTGAAAAGGATATTGCGAAGCTGGCCGATATCCTGGGCCACAGCAGCATTGATACTACCCGGATTTATATTATGACTACTGGTATTGAGCATCGCAGGAAAATTGAAAGGCTGGGTCTGGTAATTTAGAAAAAAAAACGACATAATTCACATTATGTCAATAATTACAGCCCCCAAAAGCGCTTATCCTTTTTAAAGTTAAAAAAACTATATCATACATAACCCTAAAAATCAAGTCCCGTAAGGAAAAGAAGTGCATTTCATTTTTCAAACCGTATAAAAAGCCTTGCAAAAGTAATACAGGCATCACAAAATAACCCTTTTCGTAGTTTTTTTGAGAAAACGAAGAAGGGTATCTATTTGTGCGCTTTAAAAGGGGAAAACGTTTCAATGCAAGGAGCGCTTCCGCCTTATTATTGTAACATAATGTGAATTATGTTGTATTCACCCTTTGGACGTCAGTGCTTTTCTTTTATAGCAAAATACTTCTGCCGATGACAGAAAGAAGGCGGTACATAAAATGCTATGAGTAAAACAGTAAAAAAAATATGGAATTGGTTTACGACGGTACTGGTAACGGCTGCTGTGCTGCTGGCCGTTGCCCTTGTGGGCATCCGGATTGTGGGATTCCAGGTGTTTACGGTTCTCTCCGGTTCTATGGAGCCAACTTATCATGTGGGTTCACTCATCTATGTATGGGATGTTGACTACAGGAAGCTTCAACCCGGCGATGTCATCACTTTCCTGCTGGATGAGGACACCGTGGCTACGCACCGCATTGTGGAAATTGTTTCCGATGATAATGACCCGCAGATTTTGCGTTACCGAACAAAGGGAGACGCCAATGAGGCTGAGGACGGGGCTTTGGTTCATTATAAAAACATCATTGGTTCCCCGGTGTTCAGTATTCCGATGCTCGGATATTTCGCGAATTATATCCAGACTCCCCCGGGAACCTATGTAGTGATTTTTGCCGGGTTTGTTCTGCTGCTGCTGTTCTTTCTGCCGGACTTGATTTTTTCTGCTAATCAGGACAAGAAGCAGCAGAAAAGGCGGGGCGATCTTAAGCGGCCCCGGGGAAATTAAGGCGGGGTACGTGAGGAAAATGCCGCAAGGCTTTCCATATAAAATTTTAAAGGAGGTTTTCTGTATGAAGAAAACAAACAAAGTTTTGCTCCTGGGCCTCTGTGCAGTATTGCTTGTGGCTGCCTCTGTGCTGGGAACTGTGGCTTACCTGACTTCCAGCGATTCTGTTACCAACACATTCACCGTGGGATCCGTGGCCATAACCCTGGACGAGCAGGATGTGGACAACAGTACCGAAGGAGCTGACCGTGACCAGGCCAATGCTTACAAGCTGATGCCAGGCCATACTTATACCAAGGACCCCATCGTCCATGTAGCTTCCACAAGTGAAGATTGCTATTTGTTCGTGAAGGTTACTAACGAGATCATTGACATCGAGGATGAAAACAGCGTAGCGGCCCAAATGGCCGACAAGGGCTGGATCGCTGTAGATGCAGTCAACGGCGTATATGTTTATACTACAGATAGGGCTAATCCTGCTGTTGTTTCCGCCAATGCCAATGTGCCCGTCTTTGAAACTTTCACCATAGCAGGCTCTGTAACAAACGAGACTCTGGCTGAATATGAGAACAAGACCATTACTGTTACTGCTTACGCTATCCAGGCAGACGGCTTCCAGAACAAGACTGCATCCGAAATCTGGAATATGGCTAAATTTGATACTGCCGGTAACTGATTCTCTGTGGCTTTCTCAGAGAGACTGAGAGTCTGATCTGTGGAAATGGGATCCATCCAAATTAATGGGGAAGGAAATACACAATATGAATATGAGGAAGAAAACGATTGCGCTGCTGACTACTTTGGTATTGGCTTTAGGCTGCATTATCGGCGGTACAGTGGCCTGGCTGACAGCGCGGACCAATCAGATCGTTAATACATTTACCACCAGCAATATCGATATTACCCTGGAAGAAACCACTGGTATGAACTATAAAATGGTTCCAGGCCATACCATTGCCAAGAACCCCAAGGCGGCTGTGATTGTCGGAAGTGAAGAATGCTATCTGTTTGTCATGTTGGAGAAGTCCGCGAACTTCGATTCTTACCTGGCTTTTGAAATGGCAGATGGCTGGATTGCGCTGGATAATGTTGAAGGTGTGTATTACCGCACAGTAACTGCCAGCCAAATGGGTACTGAATACAGTGTCCTGAAGGATGATCAGGTCAGTGTGAAGGGCACGGTTACTAAAGAGATGATGGATACCCTGTCCCCTCAGACCGATCCAATCCTATCTATAACCGCTTATGCCTCCCAGCTTCACAAAAATTCTACGGAGGATTTCACGGCCGCCGAAGCATGGACTAACATAGGTCCTGCTTCCCAAAATTAACCTGGATGCTTTTTTGTATGGCTCGGATGTATATACCGAACCAGTATTCATAATGCGAAAGGAAATAAGAAAATGAAAAAGAAAATTCTGGGTTTCTGCCTGGTCGCGTCACTGGCGGCAGCTGTTATAATGGGGGGGACCCTGGCCTATTTCACTGATACCGATGCTCAAACCAATGAATTTACTGTTGGGAATATAAAGGTTGACCTGTTCGAGGACTTCAATACAGGGAATCTGCCCTTGATTCCGGCGGTGGAAGTTATGGATGAGCAAGGCAATAGCTTCTTCGAAAACGCCATTGAGAAAGAAGTATATGTGAAGAACATTGGCGATCAGAATGCCTATATCCGCGTACATATCGCCGTTCCTGCTGTAAATGACTGCGAAGGTAACAATGCCATCTGCATGCTCCATAGCAATCTCACCGTGGGGGATGGCAAATGGAACTGGAGCAGTGCCATTGATGGAGAGGAAGATCCTTCGAATAGCGCTGACTGGAATATGTATGGCTTTGTTCGGATCGGCGGGGTCAACTATAAAGTTTATGTTGCCACCTATGAAACTGCACTGAAACCGGATGAAACTACTGTTGATGCAATAGATAGTGTTTATATGGCTCCGGCCACTACCCAGGAAGACATCGCCAGCTGGCCCGAAGGTTGGAATCATATCTATGTCGTTACAGAGGCTGTTCAGGCCGATGGCTTTACAGATGCTTATACCGCGCTGAATACAGCATTTGGCACTCCCGGTTCTGAGGGCTATACTGCGCCGGATTTTACTGCCCATGGTCATGACCAGACTTTTATTGAGATGACAAGTGCCGAAGGCAAATGATTTTTTATCCATAATCAATCTCGTACCTATGATTCGCTCCCTCTGGAGAGGGGGAGCGGGTATAGGAGAGTATCCGAAGAAAAGTTTTCGGATATTCTCCTATGGCGCATAATGACTCTGACCTATCTCAAAAAAGAAAGGAGCTTGTAAATATGAAGAAAAAACTGCTTACTTTGGCCATGGCAGTGAGCTGCCTGGCAATCATCACCGCCGGAACCTTGGCCTACTTTACATCGGAGGATACGGCTCACAATGTAATCACCTCCGGCGGGATAAATATTGAGGTGGTGGAGAAAACACAGGGCGAGGACGGAATCCTGACAGACTTCCCGGAGGAAGGGATAAGAGGTGTGATGCCCGGTTCTGATGTCAGTAAGATCGTTAGTGTAAAAAACACCGGCGAAAGCGAAGCCTGGATTCGTGTCCGGGTCGAGGCCGATGTGAAGGGGATTGACGGCGCAGATCTGCCGCTTAGCATCGAGGGGACAGGTCCGGTATTGACCTACGCTGTAGGCAGCTGCTGGATTCTGGGGGAAGACGGCTATTACTATTATACCGTACCGGTTGCCCCGGGGCAGTTTACGGAGATCCTCTTTGATACTGTGACCTTTGCTTTTGAAATAGGCAACGAATATCAGGGCTGTACGGCCAATATTATAATTGCCGCTCAGGCTGTCCAGGCTTCTATTAACGGTGAGACAGTAATGGATGCTAAGGGTTGGCCGGAATCGTAAGGAGGCAAAATAATGAAGAGAGTTAAAACAGTTGCTTTGTTCCTCTCCCTTGCCATGGTGTTCATACCTATGGTTACTGGTACACAGGCTCAGGCCGCCGACGGGCAGGAAAAGGACAACGGCATGGTTATTAGTAAAACGGCCCAGGCCAATATGGACGGCAGCTATACTATCACCCTGGAAGCCTATGCAACCGGAAGTAAGATCACAACAGAGACAAAGAAAGATGTTCCTACTGACGTCATTCTGGTGTTGGATCAGTCCGGTTCTATGTCTGAAGATATGTTTTCCTATAGCTTCCAGGAATACACAAATAGAGACAACGATGATTATTATGGACTACGGCATAATGGAGCAAGAAATTCAAATCTGTATTTTCCACTTGAGGATGGCGGATATGCCACTGTTTCTGTAATCAGAGCACGTCCGTACATTTATACAAAATGTCCGGACAATTGGAATAATGATGCACAAGGATCATGGCCAAACTACAGTCCGGATGATTACTGGAAGTATGCCGACAGTCTCTTTGTTAAAACTGGAGAGGAATATCAGAGAGTTGAACTGACCCGTTCTCGGGATTGGCAGGGATACACCTATACCTATACCTTTCCCGACGGCTCGACTGTTGTCTGTCAAGGCAGTGATCAGTCCCCTGATTTCGGTGATAAAGGCCCTCTCTATTATCGCACGGAAAGCAACAGGGGCGAATATACCTATACATACACCTACACCGACGAAAACGGCATAACCCAGACCATAGGCATATCTACCGGTGCGAATACCCAGCCGGAGTTTACCCTATATCAGCGGTATGCATCTTCTAGTACATCCCGGTTAGAGGCGCTGCAAACCGCCGTTGCCAACTTTACCAACAGTGTTCGGGCTAAAGCTGCCGGTGAGGATGGGATAATTGGGACGGCTGATGACGTAAACCATCGTGTCGCTGTTGTCGGATTTGCCACTGGCAACCGGGGGCAAAGTGGTTATCCGGCATATGAGAACACAGAGGTTTTTGTTGGCTCACAGCAATACAATTACAATTCCAACGCCAGCGGCTACTACGATGACGCATTACAGAATATGGACACTGATGCGGGCTATAACAATGTAATCGCTTCTAAAAATGCTTTGGATGCTCACGGTGCAACTTATCCCAACTACGGCCTTGAAATGGCAAAGGGAATTTTTGATGCAAATCCCTTGCAGGAAACGGAAAAGCGCAATCGGGTTGTCATTCTTTTTACCGACGGTACGCCGGGATATAGCAGCTATGAAAGTGACGTTGCCTCGGCTGCCGTTGATGAGGCTGATACTCTGAAAAACATGGGTGTGACTGTGTATTCGGTTGGAATCTTTGAAGGCGCTGATGCGACTTCTGCGGGCATCGCCCAAGGAGCGGGCAACAGACAGGCAAACCAGTTTATGCAGGATGTGTCCTCCAACAATGGCACGCCACGTACCCCCAGTTACTATCTTTCTGCTTCTGACGCGGATACCCTAAACTCTATTTTTCAGCAGATATCCGACCAGATTGAGGAAGGAGGCTCATCCACCACTCTGGACGGGGAAACCGTAATTAAAGACATCATTTCTCCTTCCTTTACATTGCCCGAAGGTGCTGATGCGTCTGAGATTATGCTGGAAACCTATGCCTACGGCCAGGATGGCAAATGGACAAAGAACAACAGTGCCATGGGCGCTGCTGCCACTGTCAGCGGCGACAGAGTAGATGTTACCGGCTTTGACTTTGCGGCCAACTGGTGCGGCACAGAAACAGCAGCGAATGGAGACGTAAACTACCGCGGCAATAAATTGGTGATTTCCTTTACCGTTGAGCCAAAGGCTGGTTTCCTGGGCGGAAACGGCGTACCCACCAACAGCAGCGCCGGGATTTATGAAAACGATGGTGCTGATGAACCTGTGTTTATCTTCCCTGAACCAAAAGTGGATGTAGAGATTGGTTCCATCACCGTTACTGCCCCAGATAAAGACGTGTACCTTCTTCAAAACATACCAGCTGCTGATCTTCAAAACGGTACTGCTTCTGTCGGGGATGTGGTGCTTGACCTGTCCAGGGCTGATGAGAACTATGGCCTGGAAGCCTGGCAGACTGCCTATGTAGAAATCACGGCAGAGGTCATGGACAAGGATGGGAATGCGGTTGCAAACGGCTTTACCGGGTTAACGGAAGATAGTGAGTACACAGTTTCCCTCAAGGTTTCTCCCAAGACCGAGGGTGATGCTATGGAGCAAACTGGCAGCGGTAAGGGGAACATCCTTGTCTATAAGCCGGAATTGACCTATCAGGACAGTGAGGCCTGGTACGGAGCCGATGTTCCCACCGATTTTATCGAAAATCTTACGTATACCAAGTGGGTACACGGAGAAACGGAAGCCGACATAAATAAGATGGGCAGTGCTCCGGAATTGACTTTTGTCTATACCCCTGATGAGACCAAGGTTAAGGATGCCAAGATCAATACTAAGCAGGATGTGCCTGTGGATGCAGCTGTCAGGATCGGTAATACCGATGTAACAATGCATACAGCCTTCCAGCATATCAATTGTACCGGTCAGTCCTGTGAAGTGCCCGGGAATTACGAATTCCTTCTCCACATAAATACCTGCAGGCTTACTGTTACCAAGACTGGCGGCGCTGAGGGCGAGCCATATGTATTTACTGTGAAGAAAGATGGCCGGAAATATTCGGAAATTACCATCGTAGGTAATCGCAGCGAAACGATTGCCGAGCTGCCGGTGGGTACTTACACGGTTACCGAGGACCAGGGCTGGAGCTGGCGCTATGACAGTGACAACGGCACAGGCTTTGTACTGACTGCGGAACATCCCAGCGGAAGTATTACCTGCGCCAATACGAAAATCAATAACAATTGGCTCAACGGTTTCAGCAATGTTGTAAAAAACATTTTCAGCACTGAGAATTATGGAGGGAGGGAAAAATATGGATCACGAAAAAAATAAAGTTCGATATATACAGACAAAACGTCGGCAGCGCATCATAAAAGCAAGAATGCTGTTTTTCTCCCTCCTGCTGGTCGTAACTCTTGCTGTCTGTGGGACAATGGCCTACCTGGGCGCTCAGACTGCGCCGGTAAACAACACTTTTATTCCCTCCCGCGTGACCTGCGAGGTGTCAGAGGAATTTGACGGAATCAACAAGAAAAACGTCAATGTTACCAACACTGGAGACACAGAAGCTTACCTTCGTGTGAAGCTGGTGTCTTACCGGGTAAGTGACCAGGGACAGCATATCGGCGGCATAGCGGAGATCCCTGCTTTTATTCCCGGAACCAACTGGGTAAAATATGGCGAGTATTATTATTACACTTTGCCAGTGGCTCCTGGCAAAAAGCCTGCTGCAGATTTGATCGGCAGTATCGCTCTGATCGGCAGATATACTGATGCTGATGGCGGCAGGCAGGTTATCGAGGTGATGGCAGAGGCCATTCAGAGCGGGCCGGCCGAAGCGGTCGGGGACTCTTGGGGCGTCAGTATTTACCCGGGCAGCGTCACTGCATATCAAGGTTAAGGAGGTGCGGGAAATTGAAACTGGAAAATACTGCAAAAAAATGCTCCTCGCTCCTGCTTATTCTGCTGATGGTCATGAGCCTGTCGCTTACGGCCTTCGCGGGGGAACCATCGGTAACATTTAAGGGCCTTGCGGAGGGCTTCGAGTTTCAGACTGGCAGCCAATACACTGCTTCTGATCTGTTTGATGGATTCAAAAATGTAATACCCGGTGATCATCTGTCGGAAATCATTCAGATTAAAAATGCCGCGACAGACTGTAACTATATCAAGCTTTACATGAAAGTGGTTGTCCATGATGAATATGGTAATCCGCTGACCTACAGTGAAAGCGCTGAAAATGCCGACGGCAAAGATCAGGCCAATATCGATAACCAACGGGATGAAACCGTGGCCACGATGCAGGATTTTCTGTCCAGGCTGACTATGCGCATCTATAACGGCGCCCAGCTCATTTATGAGGCATCTCCCGACAAGGCGGGCGCTTTGGCAGATCATGTTTTCCTGGGAGATCTGCGCGCAGGCGAAACAAGCCAGTTGAAAGTAGAACTTGATGTGCCCGCCGAGCTGGATAACAAGTATGCCAATTGTGTGGGAGAGGCGGACTGGGTTTTTCTGGCGGAAGGTATTGAATATGAAAAGCTGACGGTTCATAAGGTGTGGGACGATAACGGAAATCCCGAACGGCCCGACAGCGTGGATGTCTGGCTTCTGCGGGACGGCAGACTTTTTGAAACTGTGAGTCTGAGCAAGGAAAACCAATGGACTTTTACATGGGACGGGCTGGACGATCAGTACAGTTGGACGGTGGAGGAGGAAACTGTCAAGGGATATGAAGTTTCCTATAAGATAAAAGACAACACAGTGTTTATAATCAACCATAACGACTATATCCCGGTCCCTGCGCCAAAACCTGTGGATTTGACGGTGAAAAAGGTCTGGTCTGATGAGAATAACAAAAATGGAAGCCGTCCGGATTTTGTAACCGTTACTCTGTTTGATGGAGACCATGCTGTAGAGAAGGTCACTCTGAATGCCCGGAATAACTGGAGCTACAGATGGGAGAATCTGAATGGAAGCGGTAATTGGAGCGTTGTGGAGACCGGCATTCCAAAAGGTTATACCCCCTCTTATTATAATCAGAATGGTGTTGTGACCATTACGAATACGGCATCCTTGATTCATACGGGCCAGTTAAACTGGCCAGTCCCCGTGATGAGCATTCTCGGCCTTGTGCTCATTGTATACGGCGTAATGGTGATTGCCAGGAAGCGAAAGGATAAACATGCCTAAAAAATCAGGCATTGTATACCTATTTGCAGGGATAGCGCTGATTTTTTCAGCACTGTCCCTTTTCCTGTACAACTGGCGGAAGGATGTACAGGCGGGGCAGAAGGCCGAGAAACTGCTTTCCTATGTGCAGGCCGTCATTCAGGAAAGAAAACCTGCTGCCCCTGCAGAGATTATATATAATCCTTCTGCACCACAGGAGGCCCTTCTCCCGGAGCTGCCTGTTACGGAGATCCAGGGCTACGGATATGTGGGCTATATTACTATCCCTGATCTGAAGCTAGAATTGCCGGTAATGTCCGAGTGGGACTATGATAGACTGAAAATCGCCCCATGCCGCCAGTTTGGCTCCTCACGGACGGACAATTTGGTCATTGCGGCTCATAACTATAAAAACCATTTTGGAGATCTTTCTCAGATTGAAACGGGCGATACTGTGATTTTCACCGATATGGAAGGAATTGAAAACCTCTATGAAGTCACATTGGTGGATACGCTGAACCCTACGGAGGTAGAAGCCGTCCAAAATAGTGGGCATGATTTGGTACTCTATACCTGTACCTATGGCGGAGTGGCACGGATAACGGTGTTCTGTGACAGGCCCGAAAAAGATTCTGATACTACTGACTCTGATTGAAAGGCAGAAGTTGTATGAAACAGAAACAAAGTAAAAAACCCGTGTTGAAGCATAAGTGGGCTAATCAGCACCCTGAAAGCTTTAAATCCGGAGATGATTATGAAATATGCGTTTTGTGCAGAGCTATTACAAATGTACCTAAATCAATGCCGGTAGAAATGCGCAGTGATTATATTCCAGGGGCCGGGCAGCTCTGCCACGAATGCGCAGTACAGAATGCGGAAGAAGAACGGACTGCTATGAAAAACGGATTTGTTTATACGATGTCACTGCATGACTATGATGATTAGCAGTAGAAAGCTGGTATTGTAAAAGCTTTCTGTATTTAAACAATTACAGCCGCAAAATCGAAGTGGGCTAAATTAGTTTTATTCCTGGAATCTCATCCCGCCATGGAATAGAAGGCGCCGCCCCTCTGCGGGAAACAGCGATGGCGGCTGCCTGTGAGGCGATATCCAGTGCGTATTTCACAGAGCCGCCCCGTAAAACTTCAGAAAGAAAGTAACCGGTAAAGGTATCCCCGGCGGCTGTGGTATCCACTGCTTTTACAGGATAAGCAGGCTGGTTCAGAACCTGTCCGTCTGCCGCGCAGCAGGAGCCTTCTTCCCCAAGGGTCAGCAGAATTTTAGAGGAGGGGAATTCCTGCTGCAGCGCCTGGATCAGCAGTTCTTTGCCGCATTGATTTTCCGGCAGCCCGGTGAGCTGGGCTGCCTCGATTTCATTGAGCAGGAACCAGTCCACATGCTGCAGGTTTACAGTTCTGATGACCTCGTCCATGGGGGAAGGATTCAGGACAATGACCATTCCCTTTTCATGCCCCGCTTCAATCAGCTCATTCAGACAGCTGGTTTCATTTTGCAGCAAAAGCCAGTCGCCCTTTGAAAAATCCTTCAAAACCAGGTCAATCTGCTGTTTTCCCACAGCCCGGTTGGCCCCTCCGTACAAAATAATACAGTTATCCCCGGAAGAATCATTCTGTATGATTGCGTTGCCTGTGCGCATATCAGAGAGGACAGATACATAACGGGGTTCCGCTCCCGCCTCTTTCAGCTGCTCCAGGAGAAAGCGCCCGTCTTCCCCGATACAGCCGGCATGAAATACCGGGACGCCCGCCCGCCCCAGAGCGATGGATTGGTTGAGTCCCTTGCCGCCGCTGAAAACCTGGAGAGAACGGGAAGAAATGGTTTCCCCTTTGCGCACAAAGTGATCTACCCGGTAAACATAATCAATATTGAGTGAACCAAAATTCAGAATCTTCATCCATAACTGCCTTTCTGAAATTTAATAACGCAGCCGCCCTCTTTTCTGCCGCCGCTTCCGGTCATTCCTGTTTCTGGGAGAAAAGAACCTGGCCAGCAGGTATATGCCCAGGCCCATAAGAATCAGAACCACAGCGCCCAGAATCAGGAGCCAGAGTCTGAGGACAATCAGCCTGGAACCCTGTTCCAGCGCTTCTTCAGCCGGGTGATACTGAGTCTGGGTGTTTTTTTTGTAAATCAATTCGCCTTCTTCATGGGCGGAGGCCATCAGCACTGCTTTTCCCAGGGGATAACCCTGATAGGTGTAGGTCAGTGTTCCAGCGGTCCCGTTTTCCTGCTGCTGGTAAGAGGCTTCTGCTTTCAGGTCGGAAAATTGAAGCGTATCAGGCAGTACCACCAGTGAGGAACCATCCATATGAAAAGAAGCCAGTTCGCCGGTCTGGGAAGCCAGAGGGCTTACGGCCTGGGTTTTTCCTGCGGCTCCCGCGTCAGATGGGCGGACACAGGAAAAATGTGAAAAAGCGTAATCCAAAAGTTTCTGTGTATCAGCATATTGCATGGAATCTTCCCCATGCAGAGTGACTACGATAATTTCCAGAGAATCTTTCTTGGCATAGGTGACGAGACAGCGTCCGGCCTCGGGCGTGGAGCCGGTTTTACCTCCCAGTACATACTGGCTGTAATAGGGAGAGCCCTTGCGCAGCATCAGATGCGTGGTAGCCATTGGCCTGACTTCTCCGGTCAGATTTGTGGCGGGCAGCACATAAGTAGGGGTAGAATCCACTGCCATAAAAGCAGAGTTCTGGGCGCAGGCAGAAAAGATTTTTGCCAGGTCATAGGCGCAGGTATAGTGCTGGGGATCGTGAAGCCCGCTGGGATTGGTAAAATGGGTGTTAACGCAGCCCAGCTCCGCAGCCCTGGCGTTCATCAGGGACGCGAACTCTTTCACGTTTCCCGATACCTGTTCTGCCAGAGCATAGGCCACTTCATTGGCGGAAGGCAGAAGAAGCCCATACATACATTGCTGGACAGTCAGCTGTTCCCCTGCCTTAAGTCCGATATGGCTGCTGCCGGGGGTCAGGCTGGAGATTGCTTTCTGGGAAATCGTGACAATATCGTTCATAGAACAGTTTTCCACGGCCAGCAGCCCGGTCATAATTTTCGTAGTGCTGGCAGGAAAACTGGATGCCGTGGCGTTTTTTGCATAAAGCATGACGCCGGTATTCACTTCCATAATGACGGCGGCCTGGCTGTTCAGTTCAGGCTGGGCGGGCCATTGATCCTCTGGAAATGATTCCAGGATGGAATCCACATCTTCTCTGACAGCTGCCCGGGCGGGCAGGGCGGCAAAGCCCAGCAGCATGACGCAGGCCAGCAGGCAGACAGAGAGTTTGGTCAGGTATTTATACATTGTATCAGGAACCTTTCATTCGTTTGATGACCTTCAGGCGTGTGAAATCCTCCCGCTCTTTTTCTTCCAGCGCGTTCTGGATATTGGACGCCAGAGACTGGTAGGACGGGATGGTGATATTCTGCAGGGCGTTAGCCCGTTTCTGGGTTTTTTTGATGCTGGCGGCCAGCCGGTAGGCGCTGTTCTCGATCATGGACAACCGGATGGTCAGCTCCTTCACCCGCTCAAACCCCAGCCGTGCGGCATCCAGGGATTCTCTGGTGCTGTAAAACGCATAGGTGGGCAGGTTGGAGTCTTTTTGATATTCTACCAGAGGGATTTCCGTTCCCATAATGCTTCTGGTCTTGATGCGGACGGAGCGCTCCACCGGAACGGCAGCCGCAATTTCCGCCACATAGCTGATTCCCAGCTGGATATTGGCCCGCTGCAGCGCCGCGTAGGCCTGGGTAAAAGTGCGGTCGATCTCGGACTGGATGTCCCTGGCCTGGCCGATCAGATCCATCAGCTCCCGGATCAGGATGTTCCGTTTTTTATCCATCAATTCATAGCCCTGCCGGGCCAGCGCCAGAGAATTTTTTGCAAGGATCAGATTTCCTTTTGTGGGAAATGTATTGGGGTCCACAATTCAGCCTCCTTTCAGGGCTCATGCGGTCAGCTTTGCTGAGACTGTTCGCCCGCCGGCCTGTAAAACTCGTCTAACAGCTTTGTATCCACCCGGTCCAGTTCTTCTCTTGGCAGCATGCCTAAAAGCTCCCAGCCCAGATCCAGCGTCTCTTCTATCGTGCGGTTCTCGTATACGTCCTGTCCGATAAACCGGCTTTCAAATTCTCTTCCAAACTCCAGATATTTTTTATCCAGAGAGGAAAGCTCATCTTCTCCAATGACAGAAGCCAGTGCCCTGGCGTCCCCCACCTTGGCATAGCAGGAAAACAGCTGGTTTGCTAAATCCTGGTGATCCACTCTGGTGTAGCCTTCTCCGATGCCGTCTTTCATCAGGCGGGAAAGGGAGGGCAGCACATTGATGGGAGGGTATATGGACTGGCCGTGGAGGGCCCGGTCCAGCACAATCTGGCCTTCTGTAATATATCCGGTGAGGTCCGGAATGGGGTGGGTGATGTCATCCCCTGGCATAGTGAGGATAGGGATCTGGGTCACAGAGCCGTTTACCCCCTGGAGGATTCCGGCCCGTTCATAAATCGTTGCCAGTTCGCTGTAAAGATAGCCGGGGTAACCTTTCCGGGAGGGGATTTCGCCCTTGGCAGAGGAAACCTCCCGCATGGCCTCACAGTAAGAGGTCATGTCCGTGAGGATTACCAGGATATGCATATTGCACTCAAAGGCCAGGTATTCCGCCGCGGTCAGGGCCATTTTGGGGGTGATCAGCCTCTCCACCACTGGATCGTTGGCCAGGTTCAGGAACATCGCCACATGGTCGCTGACGCCGCTTTCCTCAAAGGTGCGGCGGAAGAACTCCGCCACGTCATATTTCACGCCCATTGCTGCAAATACAATGGCAAATTTTTCATCAGAATTTTCTCCCAGGGAGGCTTGCCGCACAATTTGTGCGGCTAACTGGTCGTGGGGCAGGCCGTTTCCCGAAAAAATAGGAAGCTTCTGCCCCCGGATCAGGGTGGTCAGCCCGTCGATGGCTGAAATCCCGGTGCGGATATAGTTTCTGGGATATTCCCTGGCTACGGGATTTAAAGGCTTGCCGTTGATATCCCTTGTGACTTTTGCATGGATCGGCCCCAGATCGTCAACGGGCTGTCCGATGCCATTAAAGGTGCGCCCCAGCATTTCCGGGGACAGAGCCACTTCCATAGGATGGCCCGTGAGCCGTGTATGCGTATTATGCAGTGAAATGCTGTCCGTGTTTTGAAAAACCTGGATGACCGCGCGGTTCTCATAGATTTCCACAATGCGCCCCAGCTTTTTAGTGGTTCCGTCCACAATAATTTCCACGATTTCATCAAAAGCGGCGTCCTGAACACCGTCCAGCACAATCAGAGGGCCGTTAACTTTACTTAAACCTAAATATTCAATTGACATTCAGCTTCCTCCTTATGCGTTGCGGGCCATTACCTGTTCGTAGAATTTATCAATTTGTTTTTTGTACTCATCGAACAGCTGCAGCTTGTCATTGGGCACGTCATACTTAATAGAAATAATCTTTTCAAAAATGTTGTCTTCTTTTAAAATGGAGACAGGCATTCCCATGGTGACCAGAGCCCGGCATCTGCGGTACAGGTAAAGAATAATCTCCATCATTTTCAGCTGCTTTTCCATGGGCACGCAGGTGTCGTCCTGGTGAAAGGCGTTCTGCTGCAGGAAACCCAGCCGGATGACCCGGGTGATCTCCAGCACCAGCTTCTGATCGTCAGGCAGCACGTCAGAGCCGATCAGCTTGACGATCTCCATGAGTTTGCTTTCCTGGTTCAGAAGAGCCATGATTTCATTCCTGAAGTGGACAAAATCACTGCCCACATGCTCCGCGTACCAGGGGGCCAGGTCAGTCAGGTATTCACTGTAGGAATTCAGCCACTGGATGGCGGGAAAATGCCTGGCGTAAGCCAGCGCTTTATCCAGAGCCCAGAAGCAGCGGACGAAGCGCTTGGTATTCTGGGTAACCGGTTCGGAGAAATCCCCGCCCTGGGGGGAGACCGCACCGATAATGGAAACGGAACCTTCGGAACCATTCAGATTCTGCACCATTCCCGCCCGCTCGTAAAAAGCGCAGAGCCGGGAGGCCAGGTAGGCCGGGAAACCTTCTTCCGCGGGCATTTCTTCCAGGCGCCCGGACAGTTCCCGGAGGGCCTCCGCCCAGCGGGAAGTGGAGTCCGCCATGATGGCCACATGGTAGCCCATATCCCTGTAATATTCCGCCAGGGTCACGCCTGTATAGATGCTGGCTTCTCTGGCGGCCACCGGCATGTTGGAGGTATTGGCAATGAGCGCAGTCCTGTCCATCAGCAGGTTCCCTGTTTTGGGGTCGGCCAGCCTGGAGAAATCCTCCAGAACCTGGGTCATTTCATTGCCCCGCTCGCCGCAGCCGATATAGATGATGATATCTGCGTCGGACCATTTTGCGATCTGATGTTGGGTCATGGTTTTGCCGGTGCCGAAGCCCCCGGGCACTGCCGCGGTCCCGCCTTTCGCAATGGGGAACAGGGTGTCCAGAATACGCTGGCCGGTGAGAAGGGGTTGAGAAGCCGGAAAACGTCTGGCGATGGGCCTTGGCACCCGGATGGGCCATTTCTGCAGCATGGGAACCTGCTGTTCCGATCCGTCCGGCAGCTGCAGGGTTAACAGAGGCTGTTCAATGGTGTAATCGCCGTCAGGGACTGCGGAAAGCACCCGGCCCTCCATCTGCGGCGGGATCATCACCCGGTGGACAATGGAAGGCGTCTCCGGTACTTCCGCGATAATTGTTCCGGCGGATACCTCCTGGCCGGGTTTCACGGTGATATGGGTCCGCCATCTCTTCTGACGGTCCAATGAATCTACGCTCACGCCTCTGTCAATATATGCGCCGGATTTTTCGGCAATGGCTTTCAGCGGGCGTTCGATGCCGTCAAAAATATTGTGCAGGATTCCCGGGGCCAGCAGCACAGATATGGCATCTCCGGTGGCTGTCACCGCTTCGCCCGGGCGCAGCCCTGCGGTTTCTTCAAAGACCTGGATTGTGGTGGTATCGGCAGTCAGCCCGATGACTTCCCCCACCAGCTTTTCCTTTCCTACATACACCATTTCGGACATTTTAAATCCCGTGTCCCCCTTCAGGTAGACCACGGGGCCGTTGATGCCATGGATGACGCCGGTTTTATTTTCCATCGCTGTCCCCTCCTTCCGGTTCCAGGATGAAATTCTCCCGCGCCTGGGACAGCTTTGTCTGGAACGAATTATCGATCAAAACCTTTCGGGAGGGGATTACTGCCCGGGTTCCCCCCATGAAAGAATAGGCGCTGATTTTCAGATTGCAGCCTGTGGCAGCGGATAAGGTGTTCTGCAGCCTGGCGTCTGCCGGGTCCAGATAGACCACAAAATCCGCCCCCCTGGAAAATTCCTGGGCGGCTCTGATCTGCCGCGCCAGAAGTTCTTCATATTCGGAAGAATTCATAAACTCTTCCAGCCTGTTTTTCACTTCCACAAATAATTTATCCGCCAGCTCTTTCTGCTTTTTGCTGACAGTTTTCCGGATTTCCAGCCGCTGCAGAGAGAGCTGCTTGTTGCTTTCCCGGTTCAGCCGGTCGGTTTCGGTCTGGATTTTCAGAGAAGCCTTCTGGCGGCTCTCTTCTTTATGCTCTGCAAATACCTTTTCCAGCGCGTCCTGATAGTCTTTCAGGGTTCTGGAACTCTGCCTGCGGGCGTCCGTCAGGGCGGTTTCCTGGAAATGCAGCAGCTTTTCTTCAGTGGTCAAGGCATTCACCTGTCTTTCTATAATTTCAGCCCAATGGCCTCGTTGACATAATCTGTAATAAAATTCGGTTTGCGGCCTGTACCGTGCCGGTCAGGGATTTCTACAATTAACGGAAGCCTGCGGTCCAGCTTCAGCTGGTTGATATCCTCCGGAAAATCCCTGGAAAATTTCTCTGTCAGCAGCAGGATGCCGATTTCTTTGTCCGCGAAAACCGCGTCCAGGGCGTCCAGAAGCTCCTGCCGCTCATGCACGACCACGCCTTCCACGCCTGCCAGCCGCATGCCGGTATAGGTGTCGATATTATCGCTGATCAGAAATAATTTCATGCCCGCTCCTGTTCTGCCTTACAGGCGGCCAAGGATCATGAATGCGATGATCAGGCCGTAAAGGGCAACACCTTCGGCCAGGCCTACGAAGATCAGGGACTTGCCCAGGATAGAAGAATCTTCGCTGATCGCTCCCAGAGCCGCGCTGGCGGAACTGGCGACAGCGATGCCGCCGCCGATACCGGACAGGCCTACGGCCAGAGCTGCTCCGATGTATCCCAGGCCGGTGGAGAGCCCGGCGCTTCCGGCCGCGGCAGTTTCAGCCGCGGATACAGGATCGGCAGTGGCCAGACCGGTGATGGCTGCCACAGCCAGAGTGCCGAAGAACAGGGCCGCGTTGACACTGACAGTTTTCCGGTAGCGGCGTTTGGTGCGCTCTCCGGCCAGAAAACAGGCGAATGGAATTACAATGCTGAGGATCAGCGCGGCAAACAACAGAATTTTTACGATCAGGTTCATGATAATTCCTCCTTGGATAAGTGTTTGGAACGGGGGTGGGTATAAGATTTGAAATCCCGTCCTGTTCCTTTGTAAAAACGGCTGAACAGTTCATAGTATTCCAGACGCAGGACCTGGATGCCCACGATCAGGCCTTCCATGGCGCATACCAACAGGTTGCCGAACACCACCACAATCCAGTTGGGCGAGCCGGATTCCGCGCCGGAAAGCATCATAACCACCTCCATCATCGCGGCATGGCTCACTGCAAATGCGCCGATCCGGATGAAGGAAAGGGTGTTGGAAAAATAACTGAGCAGCACTTCAAACAATTCAAAAAAAGTCTGCACCACAAACATCACAGCGCTGTTTTTCGTCTCAGCCTTTTTCTTAAGAAGCCTGTTGGTCAGGGGCTCTTTCAGGGCGATCAGGAGAAGGGGCACGCCGAACATCAGGGCCAGTACAATGCCTCCGGGCAGGCTGTGGCCTGTCATGAACAGGATGATGACTGTGACGGCGGCTCCATAGAAGACCAGGCCCGCAAAACCGTTGTGGTCAAACCAGGTGTCGCCCGTTTCCTTCGCCTTCAGGCTGTTGATGATGTGGAAAACCATGACCAGCAGGTTTAAGGCCATGCCGAACACAATGGTGACCACAAAAATGGTGTTCATTTTTCCTACAAAAGGCAGGTTTACCATAGCCTCTGAACTGGCGGGGCGCAGCCAGAGGGCAGGCAGAATATCTTCAAACCCGAACAGACTGCCGTAGAGGAAACCGAATATAGTAGAGAAGATTCCCGCATAGCCCACAATAGCAGCCAGCTGCAGCTTCTTGAAACGGTACAGCAGAAAGCCGCCCACGGCCAGCAGCAGGCCCTGGCCCGCGTCGCCGAACATGGCCCCGAAGATCAGCGCATAAGTGAGGGCGATAAACAGCGTGGGGTCCAGCTCATTATAGGCGGGCAGACCATACATTCTGGTGAACATTTCAAAGGGCCGTACCAGCCTGGAATTTTTCAGCTTGGTGGGAGGCGGGGAATCCACGCTCCGGTCCACATCCTCAGTGACACAGTAAACATTTTCATCTGATTCTGTCTCTTCTTTAAAAGCCGCCGCGTCTTTCTCTGACATCCAGCCGCAGAGGATGTAGAACATCTCGTGATGTTCCCGGGTGCAGGCAGCCAGCCTGCGCACCTCAAAATTTTCAGACAGCTTTTCCAGCTTTTCTACAGCCAGCAGCAGCTCTTTCCGGCGGTTCTTCAATTCCCCGGCAATGGATCTGGAAATGGCTGTTTCCTGAGCGGCCAGCTCCTTCTCCTGCTCATCCAGCCGGGACCAGTATTCATCGGGGGAACCCTGCAGGTCTCCGGAGAGGTGAATACGTTCAAAGTGCATGGAGGCGTAGATGGCGTCCACTCTGTCCGCTTCGGAGGCAGGGACAAAATAGATTCCCCAAACTGTTTCTGAATCTTCTTTGCATTTAAAAAAAACAGTCTCTAGATCGTCATAGACGTATTTTTCAAATTCCCGGAAATAGGTTTTCGCAATGCTTCCATAGCGGTGCTTTACAAAACGGAAGCCCTGCAGCCTGGAGGTATCAAAGCTGAGGGAACGGAAAGGTTCCAGCTTTTTCTGCTTTTCGCGCACTTCGCCTAGTTTCGCGGTGACATCGCTGCGGTGGGAATTTTTTTCTTCCAGCTGCCAGTTCAGCTGCTTAATCAGTTCTACCGCTTCCTCCATGGAGATGCTGCCCTCGGGCCGGTCCAGGCTGCCGTCCAGCAATTCTACCATGGACTTAGCCTGCGCCAGCAGCTCCCGGTAGGGGTTTGCTTCGTTAAAAGGCTGCAGGTCTCTGACCGTTTTCAGTTCGGACAGGGCGTTTTCCAGGTGGATTTCATATCGTGACAAATACTCATCCATCATTCTGTCCAGGTCGTCTTTGGGACCGGTGATGGTGAGAAATTTCATTTTAACAATCAAAACTAAGCACCTCCTTTATGCTGCCGCTGTTTACCGGATAAATTCATATATCTCCGCTGCAGGCAGCTGGTATCGGATTCCCTCCACCACGGTGACAATATCGTGAAGTTCTTCTTCTTTTAAAAACAAATAGGTATTCAGGCAGGCAGCTGAGTAAGGCATCCTGCGGCTCTGAGACCGGTAAATCCGGCGCAGCAGGTTTCTGTAAAGCTCTTCAAGATTAAGCGGTCTGCCTTTTTCCTCCTGAAAAGCTTTTGCATAGCCGGTGCCGGCAGCCAGCTGAAGGAAAGCCTCCTCAGTTTCTGCTTCCACCATAGCCTGAAACGTGCTGTCAGATATCCTGTAGTGAACGGGAATCAGCAGCGGGTAAATTTCTTCGTTTTCCAGCTGAAAGTATTTTTTGGCGCGGTAGATCCACTGCAGGTTCAGCAGATCCAGCCTGGAACCAAAAGCCTCTGTAATCAGTTTGCGGTCCTCCCCGTCAAAAATACGGTTTTTCATCCTCCATATATTGGAAAAGTACCTCAGATCCAGCGCCATTTCGTAATCAAAAAGCGTAGGATGCGGGATAGGCAGAAGCCGCCGGAATAAAGGCTGGTATCTGGTGCCGTGCAGCGCTTCCGTCAATTCTTCCAGGGTATGGCAGGCGGAAAGGGCAGCCAGGTCCAGAGAAGAATATTTTGCAAAAAATTCATAGGACCCGCTGAGGTCCACAGAGAACTGTCCGCTGTCAAAGACGCTGCGCAGGCACTGTTTCAGCAGCTTTATCTCAAAGTGGGGAAAATACAGCTTGAGAAACTGCCTTGGTTCCGGCGCTGAAAAAAGATAGAGCCGGTTAAAATCGGCGTAGAGGGATTTCTGCAGCAGCCGTTCAATCTCTCCTCTGTGCAGCGTCTGCCCGCCCAAGCGGGAGAAAATATCCGCATATGCGGGAAGCTGCCCCAGCCACTGGACTGCTTCGGAAACCGAAGCCAGCCTGCACATGAGCCTGTAGTCCTCATCAGACAACAGCCGGCTGCTCATGGCGCGCACCTTTGTGGCAATGCCGCTGTAGGTCATCATATTACCCATAATGTCACTCCCTGGTCATCTCATCCACCAGGCGGAGGGCGATTGCCCCATGCCTGGCGCGGTAGGTTTCTTCCAATGCGCTCAGCTCAGAAGCTGTATCGGCCCGCAGTCCGGACAGCTCTTCCTCCAGCTTTCCCTGCAGCTGCCTGCGCAGGGTTTCCAGGCGTAATTCTGTGTCCTGGTGAAGTTTCCTGTCAAAATCCCGGGTGCGCCTGTCCATATCCGCATCCATCTCTGCCTTTTTCCGGGCAGTTTCTTCCATGATCCCGGCAGCTGTGGAATTGATCTGCTCAATGCGTTCCAAAACCTGATCCATGACACCCTCCTTGTGCTATTTTTACTTTTATGCTTTTATTATCATACACCTCTTTCATAAATTTTTCACTATAAAACGAAGAAAAATCCTAAAATTATCTGGATATTTTATATTTCATTTTTAAAAAAAGGCTTGTATGATAGAGGCAAACCAGAAAAGGAGAGCAATATGCGGTTAAGAAATATCCGAGGGGCCAGGGAAGCGATGTTAGAAAGCCCTTATGTAATTGATGCGCCGGAACAGTGGAAAGGGCGCTGGGCAGAGCTGTTTGGGAACAGCAACCCTATTCAGATAGAGGTAGGGATGGGAAAGGGCAGGTTTATCACATCCCTTGCGGAAGGAAATCCGGACATCAATTATATCGGGATAGAAAAATATTCTTCTGTCCTTCTGCGCGCTCTGCAGCGTCGGGAAGAGGGGGAGCTGCATAATCTGTATTATCTGAGGCTGGATGCAGAAGCTCTGCCTGAGATTTTCGCCCCGGAAGAGGTGGACCGCATCTATTTGAATTTCTCTGACCCATGGCCAAAGGACCGCCATGCCAAACGGCGGCTTACGTCCCCGCAGTTTTTTCAAAGGTATGACCGGATCCTGAAAAAACACGGACTGGTGGAATTTAAAACGGACAATCAGGAGCTGTTTGACTTTTCTCTGGCTTCGGTGGAAGAAGCCGGGTGGATACTGAAAGCGTCTACCAGGGATCTGCACCACGACGGCCTGCTGAATGAAGGCAATGTGATGACAGAATACGAGGCCCGCTTTTCGGCAGAAGGGAAGGCGATCTGTAAGCTGATCGCATACCGGAAGCGTTAATCTGATATAGATAGATCATGCAGAAAGGGAGTGAGATGTACGGAGGAACTTGCTGAAAAACTGATGGAAGAGCTGAACTGTGATACGGTGTTCACTATTCCCCTGTTCGGGGGGATACCGGTGGCGGAATCCACGGTGGTAACATGGATTATCATGGCCGGGCTGGTGCTTCTGTCAATCCTTCTTGTGAGGAATCTGAAAGTGGAAAATCCGGGAAAGGTACAGCTATTGCTGGAATCTTTTATTGGATGGCTGTCGGATTTCTTTGAAGACATCCTGGGGGAGCATGGAAAACGCTATATTCCTTATCTGATCACGGTGGCGCTGTATATCGGCGTGGCAAACCTGATCGGCCTGCTGGGCTTCAAGTCCCCTACCAAGGACCTGAATGTGACAGCGGCGCTGGCAATTATGAGCATCATACTGATCGAGTACGCCGGCATCCGGCAGAAAGGTCCCAAAAAATGGGTGAAAAGCTTTGCGGAGCCGATGCCGCTGCTTGCCCCTATCAATGTGCTGGAGATTTTTATCCGGCCTCTGTCGCTGTGTATGCGTCTGTTCGGCAATGTGTTGGGCGCGTTTGTGGTGATGGAACTGATCAAACTGATCGTCCCGGTGTTTGTTCCGGTGCCGTTCAGTTTTTATTTCGACATTTTCGACGGCCTGATCCAGGCCTATGTGTTCGTATTCCTGACCTCCCTGTTTGTCAAGGAAGCTGTGGAGTAAGAACGGCTGAAAATGAATGGACCAATTCAAAGAAAAGGAGATTACAGCTATGACTATGATCGCAATTGGAGCAGCAGTAGCAGTTTTAACAGGTATTGGAGCAGGTATCGGGATCGGCCATGCCACAGGGAAAGCAGTGGAGGCGATCGCAAGGCAGCCTGAGGCGGAGAGCAAAATCAGCAAATCTCTTCTGCTGGGATGCGCGCTGGCCGAAGCAACTGCTATTTATGGTTTTGTTATTGGACTTCTGATTATTCTTTTCCTGAAGTGAGAAGAACAATTTTCAAGAAAGGCAGGTGGGAAGGATGCTGAAATTAGGTTGGGACCTGGTATTCACCATCATTAACCTGATTGTTCTTTATCTGCTTCTGAAGAAATTTCTGATCGGGCCGGTGACAGGGATCATGGAAAAGCGGAAAGCGCTGATTGCATCTTCCCTGGAGGACGCTGCGGCGCAGAAAAATCAGGCGCAGGAAATGAAGCAGCAGTATGAACAGAGTCTTGCGGCTTCCAGGCTGGAATCTGATGAAATTGTAGCCAGGGCCAGGATAGACGCCAGGGCGGAATACGAACAGATTCTGAAGGACGCCGGTGTTCAGGCCGGTCAGATCATAGAAAATGCACGGAAATCCGTGGAGGCGGAACGGGAACAGGCCCTGCGGGAAATGAAGGCGCAGATCGCTTCTCTGGCCATGGACGCGGCGGAAAAAGTCACGGCAGGGAAGGCCGGAGCGGAATTAGACCAGGCGCTTTTCGACCAGTTTATCACAGAAACAGGTGATGGAAAATGACGCAGACAGCGGTGAATTATGCAAAGGCCCTGTACGGCGCCGGGGTTTTGCTGGAAGAGGTGGAGGGCGCGGCTTCCTGCCTGCGGAAAAATCCGCAGCTGATGGAAGCGCTTTTAAGCCCTGTGATTCCTCAGGGGAAGAAGCGCAGAATCATTGACCGGATATTTTCTGAGAATGTGCGCAGCTTTTTGAAGGTGCTGTGCGCCCATCATCAGATGGAGGAAATATACGATATCAGCAAAGCGTACCGCGCCTGCTGCATGAGCCATGAGAAGAGGGCTGCGGCGGATCTGT
The DNA here is from genome assembly GCF_004216775.1 of Cuneatibacter caecimuris. GTDB lineage: Bacteria > Bacillota > Clostridia > Lachnospirales > Lachnospiraceae > Cuneatibacter > Cuneatibacter caecimuris. Next base: position 69,944 of record NZ_SGXF01000004.1, on the reverse strand, counting down.
ATTATGTGACGGAGCCTGATCCGGGGCAGCAGCAAAAAATGAAAGAGTTCCTGTGCAGAGAAACCGGAGCGCGGGAAATCGAGCTGGCCCTGATATATAAACCGGAGCTGATCGGAGGATTCGTGCTGCGGACGGGGGATCAGGAATATGACTGGAGCCTGAAGGGGCGTCTGGATCGGCTGAGACAAAAATTGACCTGGAGGTGATTGGGTGAGCGCGATCAGTTCAGATGAGATTATATCAATTTTGAAAAGTGAGATAGAGGATTTTGAGGTACACAGACAGACCCAGGAAGTGGGCACAGTGATCTGGATCGGGGACGGAATTACTACTGTATATGGCATTGACCACGCTATGTACGGGGAAATCGTAATATATGAAAACGGCGTGAAGGGAATGGTGCAGGACATCCGGCAGAATGAGATCGGCTGTATCCTGCTGGGCCGGGATACCGGAATCCATGAAGGGACCCGGGTGACCAGGACCGGCAAGCGGGCGGGCATTCCGGTGGGACCTGCCTATTTAGGGAGAATCATTGACGCGCTGGGCGCGCCCATAGACGGCATGGGAGAGATTCCGGCGGAAGGGTACCGGGCGATAGAAGAAGATGCGCCCGGGATTGTGGACAGGAAATCTGTCAGCGTTCCTCTGGAAACCGGAATCCTGGCGATTGACGCTATGTTTCCTATCGGCCGCGGTCAGAGGGAACTGATTATCGGGGACCGCCAGACCGGTAAAACATCCATTGCCGTGGACGCAATCCTGAACCAGAAGGGGAAGAATGTGATCTGCATTTACGTGGCGGTAGGACAGAAAGCCTCCACTGTGGCGCGTATCGTCTCCACGCTGAAAAAACATGGCGCTATGGAATATTCCATCGTGCTGTCTGCTGTGGCCAGCGATCCCGCGCCCCTGCAGTATGTGGCCCCCTATGCGGGCACGGCCCTTGCAGAATATTTTATGTATCAGGGAAAAGATGTGCTGATCGTCTATGACGACCTGAGCAAGCATGCGGTGGCGTACCGCGCCCTGTCTCTGCTGCTGGAACGTTCCCCTGGCCGGGAAGCATATCCCGGAGACGTGTTTTATCTGCATTCCAGGCTGCTGGAACGTTCCAGCCGTCTGAGCGGGGAAAAAGGGGGCGGTTCCATTACGGCCCTGCCGATTATAGAAACACAGGCAGGCGACGTATCCGCCTATATCCCTACCAACGTGATTTCCATTACAGACGGGCAGATTTTTCTGGAAAGCGATTTGTTTTTCTCAGGCATGCGCCCGGCTGTTAATGTGGGATTGTCCGTATCCCGCGTGGGCGGCGCGGCACAGACAAAAGCGATGAAAAAGGCTGCGGGCAGCATCAGGATAGACCTGGCCCAGTACCGGGAAATGGAGATATTCACGCAGTTCAGTTCAGATCTGGATGAAGGCACTAAGGAACAGCTGGAATACGGACAGGGGCTGATGGAGCTTTTAAAACAGCCGCTGTGCAGGCCCATGAGCCTGAGCCATCAGGTAATCACGCTCTGCGCCGCCACTCATAAGGTGATGTTGGGCGTAGAGAAATCAAAAATCAAGGATTTCCAGGGCAGGCTTTTGGACTGGTTTGACAGAGAGCATCCGGAAGTTGGCAGAGAGATAGAAGAGAAAAAAGTGCTCAGTGATGAGCTGTCAGACAAAATTGCGTCGCTCTCTCAGGAATTCAAGAGCAGGTAAGACGCGAAGTCAGGAGGTTTTATGGCTAATACCAGGGAAATTCAAAGCAGGATGAAGAGCATCCGGGATACCCGGAAAATAACCAATGCCATGTATATGATTTCCTCCTCTAAAATGAAAAAAGCCAGAAAGATCCTGGCGGATACAGAGCCTTATTTCTATACGCTGCAGGCTAATATCGCCAGGATTCTCCGCCATATCCCTGAGCTGGAACACCGGTATTTTGACGAACGTCAGGAGATTCCGCAAGATTTGCGAAAGCGGGGGTATGTGGTGATTACGGCGGATAAAGGCATGGCCGGCGCTTATAACCATAATGTCATGAAGCTGGCGGAGGAACGGGCCGCGCGGGGCGGTGTGAGGCTGTATGTGGTGGGAGAAATCGGACGTCATTATTTTGCCAGGAAAAATGTGGAAGTAGATATCCAGTTTCACTACACCGCGCAGAATCCCACCATTCACAGAGCCAGGGTAATTGGAGAAAAAATGCTGGAACTGTTTGAAAGCGGGGAACTGGATGAAGTCTACGTGATTTACACAAAGATGGAAAATGCGGTCCAGGCCGAGACTGAAATCCAGCAGCTGCTGCCGCTGAAAAAAGCGGCCTTTACCGGGAAGCTGCCGGCAGGCGTGCCGCTGGAAGAAACAGCGTTCTCCCCTTCCGGGGAAGTTGTAATGGATTATATCGTCCCCAACTATGTATTCGGTTTTTTATTCGGCGCGCTGGTAGAATCTTACTGCAGCGAGCAAAATTCCAGAATGATGGCAATGGAAGGAGCGACAAACAGCGCCAATGATATGCTGCGTGAACTTTCTGTGGCCTATAACCGGGCCAGGCAGGCGGCGATCACCCAGGAAATTACAGAAGTGGTCAGCGGCGCAAAGGCGCAGAAGAAGCGCAGGCATTGACAGAGAGGAGGTTTCCTCACTATGGTGGGAGCTGATAGAATGTTAAAAGGAAAAATTGTGCAGGTCATGGGGCCTGTAATTGATGTGGAATTTCCGGAGGATTCAGAGCTTCCGGAAATCAAAGACGCCCTGGAAGTGGATAATCAGGGCAAACGCTGCGTTATGGAGGTGGCGCAGCATACCGGGAACCACGTGGTGCGCTGTATCATGCTGCAGGCCAGCGAGGGCCTGCACCGGGATATGGAAGTGACGGCCACCGGCGCGGGCATCCAGGTTCCCGTGGGGAAAAAGACCCTGGGCCGGCTGTTCAATGTGCTGGGAGAGGCCATCGACGGAGGGGAGGGCCTGGAGTCGGAAGAACATTGGGTGATCCACCGGGAGCCGCCCACATTTGAGGAGCAGAGCCCGGTGGTGGAGATCCTGGAAACCGGGATCAAAGTCATTGACCTGCTGGCCCCTTACGCAAAGGGCGGAAAAGTGGGCCTGTTTGGCGGAGCCGGTGTGGGAAAGACAGTGCTGATCCAGGAGCTGATCCATAATGTGGCCACAGAGCACGGCGGATACTCTATTTTTACCGGAGTGGGAGAGCGTTCCAGAGAGGGAAATGATCTGTGGACAGAGATGAAGGCCTCCGGTGTGCTGGAGAAAACGGCCCTGGTGTTCGGGCAGATGAACGAGCCGCCGGGAGCGCGCATGCGCGTGGCGGAGACCGGCCTGACCATGGCGGAGTATTTCAGGGATAAAGAAAACCAGGATGTGCTGCTTTTTATTGATAATATTTTCAGATATGTCCAGGCCGGTTCAGAGGTATCCGCGCTGCTGGGCAGGATGCCTTCTGCGGTGGGATATCAGCCGACGCTTGCCACAGAGGTGGGCGAACTGCAGGAGCGGATTACTTCCACAAAAAATGGTTCTGTCACCTCTGTACAGGCAGTATATGTGCCGGCGGATGACCTGACGGACCCTGCCCCGGCTACCACCTTCGCCCATCTGGACGCCACCACAGTGCTGTCCAGAAAAATTGTGGAGCAGGGTATTTATCCGGCGGTTGACCCATTGGAGTCCAATTCCAGGATTCTGGAAGCGGATGTGGTGGGAGAAGAACATTATGATGTGGCCAGGCGGGTGCAGGAAGTCCTGCAGAAGTACAAAGAGCTGCAGGATATCATCGCGATTCTCGGCATGGAAGAGCTGTCCGAGGAGGACCAAAAGACAGTATCCCGGGCCAGAAAAATCCAGCGTTTCCTGTCCCAGCCATTTTTTGTGGCGGAAAACTTTACAGGGGTTCCCGGCAGGTATGTGCCGCTGAAAGAAACCGTGAGAGGATTTCAGGCGATCATTAACGGGGAAATGGACGAATATCCTGAGTGGGCGTTTTTCAATGTGGGCACTTTGGAGGACGTGATAGAAAAAGCGAAAAAAGGCCAGCAGTGACGGAAAGTGAGGCAGCGGGATGGACACATTTACATTAAAAGTGGTGGCGACAAACCGTGTATTTTATGATGGCCCCTGTCAGATGCTGGTGATTCCGGCCATAGACGGGGAAAAAGGAATTATGGCCCACCATGAGGATATGGTGATTGCGGTGGAAATCGGAGAACTGCGCCTTCAGAAACCGGACGGGGAATGGCTTCACGCCGTCGTCAGCCGGGGATTCGCCCAGGTCTCCCACAACCGCGTGACCATGCTGGTGCTGTCGGCGGAAAGGCCGGAAGAAATCGACGTGCGGCGGGCAGAAGAAGCCAAGGAGAGGGCCCAGGAGCAGCTGAGACAGAAACAGAGCCTGGAGGAATACCATATTTCCCAGGCTTCCCTGGCCAGGGCTATGGCCCGCCTGAAGGAGGCCAGCAAGTTCAGGCCCAGGGTTTGAAAAGTCTTAATAATAAACATACAAAAAATAAGCCTTGAATTTAAAGCAAAAAAATGTTATATTATAGACAGAAAAGGGAGCAATCGCCCACAAGGTGGGTTGTCCTCAATAGTAAAGTAGAAATTCCACCCTGCTACCGGTCAAAGTATAAGGGTGGTTTTTCTATGTTAAGCTAGCGACATATCAAATAAATGAATGTCAGCAACGCTAAGATAAACATTCCAAAGGACATTAGATCCTTAAAATCGAAATGCTTCATAGACATCACCTCCATTCTAACTGGATAAATAGAAACATGGCCTATCAGGAGTCCGGAAAAGGTCGGGGACTGAAAGGGAACTGTATCTTCACCACAGTTCCCAGCCCTTCCCGGCTGTGTATGGAGAGTCCGGCGGATTGGCCGAAGATCAGGTGCAGGCGCCGGTTACAGTTAAAAATCCCGATATGCTGGTCGCTTCCTTCCAGCTGTCTCAGCGCATCCTGGATTTCAGCCAGCCTGGGAGCGGGGATGCCGCCCCCATTGTCAAGGACGCGGATGATGATCACAGTCCCTTCCCGCTGAATGCGGATTTTGATGCGCTGTCCGGAAGAAGCGCCATGAAAACCATGTATTATTGCATTTTCTACTATGGGCTGCAAAAGAAATTTAATGGAGGGCAGAGCCGTCACTGTTTCTTCATACTCCCAGGTTACGGTAAAGCCGTATTGGTACCTGACACGCTGGATGTCAATATAGCTTTTGGTATGGCAGATTTCTTCTGACAGAGGGACCAGAGTATCTTTTGAAGTCAGGGAATAGCTGAGGATGTCCGTCATATTTTCTACCATCTCACAGACTATGTTTTTAGAAGCAGTAATCTTGTAGCTCATCCAAAAAATCGATTTCAGTGTATTAATAAGAAAATGGGGACTCATCTGGGCCTGGAGCGCTTTCAGCTCCAGGTTTTTTTGCTTGTACTGGTTTTCAATGATGTCCATTTTCAGCTGGTTTTGCTGCAGATGGAGACGGAGGATATTCTGAGTGATCAGATGATACAAATCTGTGTTCTCGGTCACGCTGCCGCCCGAAGCCGCAGTCCCGGATTCTGTGGATTCACTGGTGAGAATATCAACGACCTGCATGATATTGCGGTAGAATTTCTTGCTGCTGTGCAGCGCCAGTAAAATGGAGATCAAAGCGATCACCAGAATCATCAGCAGGAGGTTCAGAAAAACCTGATAGACAGAGGAGTAGATAGCGCCCAGCGGAATTACAGAGATACACTGCAGGCCGCCCAGAGCAGAATATTCTCTGGTAATCTGGTAGGTTTCCTTTTGAATCCGGAGCGTTGTCTGAGAGGCGTCTGCACTATGCAGAGCATCCAGCAGCTCGTCTGATATCTCACTGGAAGAGTTTTTCAACAGAAGGCTGCCGTCCTGGTTCAGGATCAGAATGTGCTGGTCCTTGGGCAGCTGAAGGGCATCCAGCTCCTGGCGCAGATAACTCAGATTAATATTGATGATTGAGACACCGTTTTGGTAGTAGAGCTTCTGGTAGATGGTCATTACATCGGTCAGCTCTTCAAAAGAATATCTGCGGTAGCTTCTCGTATCGCTCCACAAAGATACCTGACTGGAACGTTTGCGCTGATAGGAATGATACCAGGTGTAATCCGGGTAGGAGGACAGGTTGACCAGCCCCTGGGGAATAGAGAAAAACCGGCCGTTTTCATTATCAATATAGATATACATGGAATCAATGTAACTGCGGCTGGCAATCAGAGGAATCAGATATCGGTTGGACTGGGTCTTGGCCTGATTGATTTCGGAATTGGAGTCCGCATTGACAGAAACCCGTTTGAGCAGGCTGAAGAGTTCTGTATTCATGGACAATTCAATGTTCATGTAATTAATTTCATTGAAAAGCGTTTCCAGCTTTGTGCGGTACTGATACAGGAGATTCCGGCTGTTTTTCGTGTATTCATTGGCCAGGATGGGCACGAAGATCATGGCGATTAAAACGGCCAGCCCGAAGACAGGAATCAGCATGGAACAAAGCCTGCCGAAAAGGTTCTGCCAGAAAAAACGCCGGTGGGCGGAGCGTTTCAGCTGCCTGTGAAAGAGACGGCCTGCGGCACTGTTCTCAGGACTGCCTTCTGTACTGTGACGGCGGAATAGAAAAATACTTCTTAAAGGCTTTCGAAAAATTCTTATCATTGCTGTATCCTACCTTTTCGCTTATTTCTGTAATCGAAAGCGTGGTTTTTGATAAATAGTAGCCGGCCAGCTCCATACGTTTTTTCAATAAATATTCAGAGAAGTTGACGCCAGTCTGTTCTTTGAAATAGCGGCTTAAGTAGACAGGATTCATTGAGACACTGTCAGCAATATACTGCAGAGAGGCTTTATCAATGTGATCATTTATCTGCTGTAATACTTTCCGGATCACTGGATTTTCTGTCTTTGTAAGTATCGCTCCAGTGGCAGGGTTACAAGTAAGCAGCTCTTGATCCAGCTCTTTGCGGAGCATTTGGAAAAAGCTCATCATTTCATCATATTTGGCAGACTTGATCAGGTAGCGTTTGACGCCCAGTTCCATGGCCTGTCTGGCATATTCAAAGTTGCGGTAGGCGCTGATAAAGATGATGGTTGCAGCAGGAGAGAGCCTGCGTATTTCTCTGGCAAGAGTCAGGCCGTCCACAGCAGGCATTTTGATATCAGTGAGGACTACATCCACAGGGTGGGCCTGAAAAAAGGCCAGCGCTTCCGCACCGTCCTGAAAACTTCCGGCTAAATGAAAGCCCAATGATTCCCAGGGAAAAAAATCCGCTAACCCGGTGCGGATGTGGAAGTCATCTTCTGCAAGAATCAGAGAATACATATCAGGCCCTCCTTTGTAAACATTCAGAAATCCAGTATATTATACTACAGCCTAAATAAAAATGTAATTCAGATGTAAAGAAATAACACTATAGTATAAAAAAGACACTTTTGTAAAATAAAGGAAAAAAAGAGTAAAACCGGCGGGGGGCGCAATGCAGAAGGATCATGTATACTACTCTCAAAATACAAATCCGAAAAAGACATGAAGGAGGAAAAGGATGAAAAGAAAAATGATGGCAGTGATTCTGGCGGCCTCTCTGGCACTGTCTCTCACGGCCTGTGGAGGCAGCGGGCAGAAGCCTGCGGCAGAGGGCGAAAACACAGAGAATACTTCAGGGGGAAAGAGTGAGGTAAACCTGCGCTTTTCCTGGTGGGGCGGCGATGACAGACACGAAAAGACGCTGCAGGTAATTGATCATTATGAAACAAAACATCCTGGTGTTACAATAGCCGGCGAGTATGGCGGTTTTGATGGTTACCTGGAGAAACTGACCACACAGCTGGCGGCAAACACAGCGCCGGATATTATTCAAATCGACTACGCATATTTGGAAGCGTTGTGGAAGACAGATGATTTTGTGGATTTCACTAAAACGGATGCAGTGGATCTCAGCGATATTTCCCAGGCGTTGCTGGACGGCGTTACATCCACAGACGGCCGTCTGATTGGAATCCCCAGCGGCATTAATTTTACCGTATCCTTTGCAAACAAAGCGGCAGCTGATCAATATGGTGTAGATCTGACCAAGCAGTTCACCTGGGAGCGGGTGCTGGAGGAAGGGAAGCGCGTTCACGAACAGGATGAAAATGCCTATTTGTTTTACTCCAATGCCATAAACCGTTATATTTTTGAGCCGTACCTGTTCAATCTCACTGGCAAGAAGCTGGTGGAGGATGATTATTCGCTGGGCTTTGACCGTGACAGCCTGATCCAGACCTATGAATATGTGATGGAGCTGTATGAAAATGGCGTGACACAGCCTTATGACGATGTGGTAGGGATCAAATCCACAGTGGAAAACCCTCTGTGGCTCAACAATAAGATTGTTTTTGCGCCTCATTTTTCTTCGGAATATGATCCGATGAAAGCTTCATTGAAAGAAGGGGACCTGGTCAGCCTGGTTCCGATGGGTGACAGCGAAGCAGCCAACACTGGTATTGTCATGCGCCCCACCAATATGATTGCGGTTAACGCCAAAAGCCCGCATCTGGAGGAAGCGCTGGACTTTGTGAATTACTTCTTCAATGATCCGGAGGCTCAGCGGATTTCCGGCATGACGCGTTCTGTGCCGGCAACTGGCAGCGCCCTGGACATCGTATCAGAGGAAGGGTTGCTGGACGACGGCCTGAAGGAGGTGCTCAAATGGTGTGAGGACCATAAAGGCGGCCAGGGCCAGAATGTAATCAGCACGAACACAGAGATCGAGACCATTGAAAATGATGTGCTGAACGCATTGTATTACGGAGAACTGACACCGGAGACAGCAGCCGATGAATTCATCAAACTGATGACCAAAAAGGTTGCGGAACTTAAAGAAAGCTATCAGCAGTAAGAAAAACCAAGAGTGCCGCGCCCGGCCCGGAATGCAGGCCTGGCGCGGTATTTACGGTAAAGGGAGGAATTGGATGAAACAGAATGCTTTGATAAAAAAACACCGCTATACCAGGCGGGACTGGAGCGGCCTCCTGTATCTCCTGCCATGGCTCTTAGGGCTGCTGATCTTTCAGCTCTATCCATTTGTTTATTCATTTGTGCTGTCTTTTACAGACAAATCTATGGGAGACTCCTTTCAGATTTTAGGACTGGGAAACTATGTCAGGCTAATGACAGAGGATGCAGATTTCTGGAAAAATGTGGAGGTCACTCTTAAATATGGACTGGTGGCGGTGCCGGGCCGGGTGCTTTTTGCATTGTTGGTAGCGGTGCTTCTGAGTGCGGACATGAAAGGAATTAATTTGTTCCGGACTGTTTATTATCTGCCTTCTATTTTCGGCAGCAGTGTGGCAATTTCGATTATATGGAAGTTCGTGTTTCAGAAACAGGGCGTAATTAACGCTGTATTAGAAGGGATTGGCCTTACCGGACCAAATTGGCTGGGGGACCCCGGGATTGCGCTGCTGACCATCAGCATTATCCCCATCTGGCAGTTCGGTTCTTCTATGGTGCTGTTTCTGGCGGCAATCAAAAATGTGCCGAAGGAGCTTTACGAGTCGGCGCAGATTGACGGCGCTTCCCGCATCCGGCGATTTTTCAGGATTACTCTGCCAATGATCTCACCGATCATGCTGTTTAATCTGATCATGCAGCTGATCAGCTGCTTCCAGGAGTTCTCCACAGCCTATGTTCTGACAAACGGCGGGCCCAATAAATCAACGTTTTTATATGGGATCAAGATCTACCGGGAAGCATTTACCAACTTTAAAATGGGATATGCCAGCGCGTTGTCCTGGCTGTTATTTGCGGGAATTATGTGCCTCAGCGGCCTGATTTTTATCAGTTCCAGAAAGTGGGTGTATCATGATGAAGCATAAGAAGGGGCTGCGTGCGGCGGGGTTGATTTTCAAATATCTTTTACTGGCCTTTTTGGGACTGATTCTGATTTTTCCTTTGATTTATATGTTTTTCGGCAGTTTCAAGTCAAATCAGGAGATTTTTGGAACGCTGAAGCTGCTGCCGGAAAGCTTTCATCCGGAAGGGTACATAGAGGGCTGGAAGGGCTCCGGCCAGATTACTTTTGGCGCTTATATCTGGAATTCTTTTTTGCTGGTAGTGCCTACTGTGGCGCTGACGGTAGTTTCCAGTATTTTGACGGCGTATGGGTTTAACAGATTCCGGGTACCCGGCAGGAAGGTGCTGTTTGCGGTTATGATGGCATTGATGATGCTGCCTGCTTCTGTCCTTTTGATCCCCCGGTACCTGCTGTATGTGAGCTTCGGCTGGATTGATACTTATCTGGTGTTCTGGGTGCCGGCAGCCTGTGCTACTTCCTCATTTTTTGTTTATATGTTTGTACAGTTTTTTGAGGGGGTGCCGCGGGAACTGGATGAAGCGGCGAGAATTGACGGCTGTTCTTCCTTCCAGACACTGGTGCGGATTCTGGTTCCCCTGAGTAAACCGGCTGTGATTTCAGCGGTGATTTTCCAGTTTATCTGGACCTGGAATGATTTCTTCCAGCAATATGTGTATATCAGTTCTGTAGGGAAATATACCGTTTCCTTGGGACTTAGAATGGCGCTGGACGCTACGTCTGCTATTCAGTGGAAAAATATTCTGGCAATGTCTGTAATTGCAATGGTGCCCTGCACTCTTATCTATTTTGTGCTGCAGCGGTATTTCGTGGAGGGAATTGCCACATCGGGCCTGAAAGGCTAGAGAGGAGCGCTCATGAAACATTTTGATGAATTTCATGCAGAAGAACTGCATGAGCACAGGATCAAGAAAATCCGTACTCTGGAGGTGCGGAATCGTTACACCAGATTAAATGGCAAGAACTCTGTAAGGGGAGAGCACGGCTATGGAGATACTTTTCTGGTGAAGGAGATTACTACAGATAAAGGTACAGCCGGATGGGGCTATTGCCTGGGCCGGCCGGCAGCCGGACAGGATGCGGACCGCGCACTTCTGGGCCGGACGGTGGCGAAACTATTTGATCCCGCAGTGGGAATCCGGGACAGCCGGCTCAAGGAATATGATTTTGCCCTCCATGATCTGGCCGGAAGGATTATGGGCGTCTCTGTGGCCTGGATGATCGGCCATGGCGGTCAGAATCCGGTTCCCTGCTATGACGGCGCGATCCTGATCGACGACCTGAGCCCTGATCAGAAGCCAGAGGGCATCCGGCAGATTTTAAAGGAGTGCCAGGACGACTATGCGCTGGGTTTCCGGGATTTTAAACTGAAAATCGGCCGGGGCCTGAATTGGATGGAAAAAAACCAGGGCATTGAGCGGGATATCCAGGTGACAAAACTGGTGCGGGAATATTTTCCGGAATCCCGTATCATGGTGGATATTAACAGCGCCTATACGGTGGATGAGGTGAAACGGTATGTAGACGGCGCGGCAGGGTGTAACCTGTACTGGATCGAGGAACCTTTTGAAGAAAATCTGGAGGACGACCGGGAACTGAAAGCCTATCTCATGGAAAAATGCCCCCGGACCATGATTACGGACGGAGAGGCGCACCCTGACCTGGAACTGCTGCTGCGGCTGGCGGAAGCGGGGGCGCTGGACGTGCTGCAGATGGATATAGCAGGCTTTGGATTTACAGAGTGGAGAAAAATATTACCTATGCTTCGGGAAAAAAAGATTAAGATATCCCCCCATAACTGGGGCTGGGGAGTAAAAACAAATTATACCGCCGCTCTGGCAGCCGCCTACCCCTATGTGCCAAGTATCGAAGGAATCGTAGATACTACGGAAGGCGTGGATACCTCCGGCTATGAGCTGGTGAACGGCAAGCTGACCGTGCCGGACCTGCCCGGATTCGGGATGGAGTTGTATTTTGGGATGGAAGTGGATTCTGTAGAGTGAATTAACTTGGACCGAGAAGGTAAAAATGCGCTGCTGCCAGAAATCCCTGGCAGAGAGGCGGCAGAAAGACGCGGGAGGCACAATGCCTGACGGCCATAGCCTCCCGCGTCTTTTCCTGCTTTTCTATACTGAGAATTTTAATCTTTTTCCCGCAGGCCCTTTATGCAGAGATAGAATCCTGCGATAAGGATAGCAATGATTGCTAATCTAAAAAAAGACATGCCACGAGAAATATACCCTAAGGACATCATAAAGATCAAAAATGCAGTGCAGCAGATGATTAGTGTTGAGCCAAAGACTATTTTTTTCATAATACATTCACCTAAAAGCCCTTTTGCCAACTTTTGCTAAAAAATCCGGTGGTACTGTCGCTAAATGTAACTGTAACTCCAGGAGAATATCCTGTATTAAAAGCTATACTGGTTATTACACATTTGGATTCAGTATGTCCATAATAAGAATAAACACTTCCATGATAGTTCTTAAAATTTCCGTTAAATTGAACACTACATCCAAAATGATATCCTTTGTAGGAGGGTAAATAAGTTGTACCGGTAACATCTGTGGCAACCCAAGTATCTTGAAGCTCATATCCAATTCCATGGATACCATCTCCATGAGTCCATGTACTATTATAGACTTGATATTTACTGGTTTTATCACTCATATATGAGGTTCCACCTATTGCATTACAACCAGCGCTAGAACCATATGTATTACTGAATGATAGACCAACAACGTCCCTGTTTCCAACATTTTGTTCTTTTCCTTCTGTAACAAATAACATATTAGGTTTTGGAATTCCAGCCGTGCTATTCCATGTTCCTCCTCCACCTACGATCCAAGTATCATTTTGTGCTAGATAACTTACTGTAGGAATTGACATGGAGACATCACTTGGGTTAGAATACATCTGAATTTCTGGATTACTTTCTGATTCCAACAAAAAGCAGCCATATGATTCTAATTCGTTTTTACACTCCTCTTCGCTTAATTCACCAGAACCTATTTTTGCAAGCAACTCAAGCAAATATCCATCATATGGCTCTTGTTTAAAAGTCCGTACTTTAGCTACTGCTTTTGCATGGTTTACAAGGGCTATTTTCTCTGCTACAGTTTCAGGTATATCAACATTTCCAGCAAAAACTCCTTGAGAAATGGAAATACACATAAATACGGCTATCAGCATAAAAGAAATTGTACGATATTTTTTCATAACTAAGTCTCCTTTCTAATGGGGCGCCTTTTCTTAGTTTAATTACTGCAAATATAGTTATCCATTGGACTCCTCCCCCTTTACCTGTAAATTAAATAATTGATTGTTAATTTTATTATATCAGCCAAAAATAAAAAGTCAATATACTATATAGCTAACAATATTCAATATTTATTATAAAACAAACAGACAAAATTCGACACAAATCAACAATATATTTGACTGAAAGAACTATGCTCTATTTTTTGATACCACTACTTTTTTTATTCTATAGATTTTTCCCCTCCATCAGATAAAATAAAACTATCAAAATGACAGGAGAAGGGCAATGAAAATTGAGCAGATGAGAATAAACCATATGACGCGGCCTCTGGGTTTTTGGTTCCGCACGCTGACGGCCTCCTATAAAGTGGAAAACAGAGAAGGCCGTTATCAGGACAGCGCCCGGATTCAGATATCCACAGACGAGAACTTCAGTGAAATCATCTGGGACACCGGCCGCAGCTCCCGGGTAAAGGGGACGGGAACCAGAATAGATCTGGAACTGAGCCCCCGTACCAGATATTTCTGGAGAGTGCAGGTTTGGGACGATCTGGGAAATACGGAAATGAGCCGGAGCGAATGGTTTGAGACCGGCCTGATGGAGCAGGGATTTCAGGGGATCAGCATTACGCCGTGTTTGGACGGGCAGGTGCAGCCGGTTTTCGAAAAAGATTTCCGGTTAGAGAGGAAACCCTCTTCAGCAAGGCTTTACATGACCTGCCTGGGCGTATATGAAGTCCGTATTAACGGAAAAAGATGCGGGAATGAAGCGCTGGCGCCGGGGCTGACCGTTTATGACCAATACGTCCAGTACCAGACGTATGATGTGGGGGAATTTTTGCAGGAGGGGGAAAACCTCATCCAGGTCGCGGCGGGGGACGGATGGTATAAGGGCAGGTACGGCTGCTGTCTGGGAGAAACCGGCCGCCGGAAGAACAAGTTTGAATGCCTGGCTGACCTGTACGCAGACGGAAGCTGCATTCTGAGTACCGATACTGGCTGGAGAGTCAGAAAAAGCCGGATTCTGAGCTCTGACATCTATGACGGAGAAATTCAGGACGGCTGTTTTGAGGATAGCGCCTGTTTTGCTGCTGAGCAGGGACATCTGGATTCCAGAAGGGTGAAAGAACGGCTGAGCGTGCCGGTCAGAGTGATGGAAAGGATTTATCCGGAAAAGATCATATGCTCCCCGGCCGGAGAGACCATTCTGGACATGGGTCAGAACATGGCAGGATATGTGCGGTTTTTCTGCCGGGAACCGGAAGGCAGCAGAATTGTTCTGGAACATGGGGAAGTGCTGCAGGACGGCTGCTTTTATCAAAAAAATTACAGGACCGCAAAAGCCAGGTTTGAATATATTTCAGACGGAAAGCCAGGATGGGTTCACGCCAGACTCAGCTTTTTTGGCTTCCGGTATGTGCGGATTACAGGAATAAACAGCCCCAGGCCGGAGGATTTTACCGGCGAAGTGCTGTACAGCGATCTTCCTTCCACAGGAAAAATTGCCACAGGGCATCCTTTGCTGAACCGTTTCCTGGAAAATGTGCTGTGGAGCCAGAAAGGAAATTTCCTGGATATTCCCACAGACTGCCCGCAGAGGGACGAGCGGCTGGGATGGACGGGGGACGCGCAGATTTTTGCGGAAACAGCCTGTCTGAATATGGAATGCTATCCGTTTTTCCGGAAATATCTTCATGATATCGCGCAGGAGCAGGAAAAAACAGGGGGACTGGTCCCCCAGATCGTGCCCGCTGTAGGACAGAGCGCCCGGACATCCGCGGGCTGGGGAGACGCGGCGGTGATCATCCCCTGGAGGCTCTATGAAATCTACGGAGATCCTTCTATTTTAGAAGAACAATATGAGAGCATGAAAGCATGGATCGGATATATTGACAGGGAGAATCAAAAGTTCGGGACAAACCCCTGCCTGTGGCAGAACGGCTTTCACTATGGGGACTGGCTGGCCCTGGACGGAGGGTTTGAGCACATGCCCACAGGCGGAACCCAGGTCTACTACATTTCCTCCGCGTTTTTCTTTTATTCCACTCTGCTGGTAGGGAAGACGGCCGGCGTACTGGGGGAAAAAGAGGACCAGAGGCATTATTTAGAAAAGGCTGAGAACATCAGAAAGGCCATTCTGAGAGAATACTTTACGCCCGCAGGAGAAACTGCTGTCCATACCCAGACAGCCGCAGTGCTGGGCCTGGTGTTTGGGATCGTAAGGGAAAAAGAGCAGCAGGAAAGGCTCAAAAGCCAGCTGGTGAGCCGGATTAGACAGGACGGATATAAGCTGAAAACAGGATTTGCGGGCACGCCATTTTTGCTGGAGGCTCTTTCAATCTGCGGAAGAGACGATATCGCATATGAAATTTTTTTGAATGAAGAATACCCCGGCTGGCTGTTCCCGGTGAAGCTGGGGGCCACTACTGTATGGGAGCGCTGGGATGCTCTGGGGAAAGATGGGAAAATACAAAAAAACAGCATGAACTCTCTGAACCATTATGCAAATGGAAGCGTAGCAGCCTGGCTCTACCGCCATGGGGCCGGAATACAGGCGCTGGAAGGAGGGGAAGGGTTTACAAAAGTCAGGATATCCCCTGTCCCCTGCAGAAAGCTGGGAAAATTATCGGCGGAACTGGATACTGCCGCCGGAAGGTACAGGATCAGCTGGGAAATCCTTACAGAAGGAGAGCGTGATGAATTAAAGCTGGACCTGGAAATTCCCTTTGGGGCCTGCGCCCGGCTGGAACTGCCTTATGCAGAAGAGAACAAAACAGGTTCAGAACTGCTGCCCGGAGGGGAGTACCATTACCGTTATGTGCTTCGCCAGGGCTGGAGCCCCTGCTATTCTATGGAGGAGCCCATCCGGGTGCTGGTACGCCGGCCGGAGATCAGAGAATATCTTTATAAAAAAGTCCCGATATTAAAAAAACTGGACGGAGATGAAATACAGCAGATGACCCTGGAAGAAATGAGCAAACTGCCCTTCCTCTTGGGAATGGGGACGCAGCTGGGACTTGGGAAAGAAACTCTGTGGGAGATCGAAAACTTTATCGGCCTAATTGAAAAATAAAAACAGGGCATCGGTCATATTGCATAATTATTTCTTTTTTTCGATATTGCCATTGTGGATATTCTATGGACTTTTTTGTCGAAAATGATAAGATGGGAGCATAAAATACACGAGGAGGTAACATTATGAAAAAATTTGCAGCAATTACACTGACTGCAGCGTTGGTAGCCAGTCTGGCCGGTTGTTCATCCTCCGGCACGCCAGGCACAACTGCGGCGGAGGGTGGAGCGAAAACCACTGAAGCCGCCAAGGAAACAAAAGGTAATGAAACGCAGGGAGAACAGCCCTCAGGGAAATGGGATTTTTCAGGCATTACACTGAATGTAGCCCACAGTACCACCGGCGACGTTTCAGACGCATTCGATGCTCAGTTTGCAGCGTTTGAAGAACTGACAGGAGCCAAGATTGAAGTAGAGCATCTGTCCAGCAATGCGGATGAATCCGAAAACACCCTTCAGGTGCGCGCGGCTACCGGGAATCTGCCGGATCTGTGGCAGACCTCCATCGGAGCCAAACTGCAGAACATTTCACCTCAGGACAATATCTATGATCTGTCCGGGCAGGAATGGCTTTCCAACATCGTGGACAGCTACAGGGAAATCGTAACAGACAAGGAAACAGGGGCTGTATACGTGGTTCCCTCCACTACATCCAATGTAGCGGGCGTGTTCTATAACAAGAAGGTGTATGAGGACATGGGGCTGGAAATCCCGGAGACCTGGGAAGAGTTCCTGGCAAACTGCGAGAAGATCAAGACCGGATCTGAAATTGATCCCTGCGCGTCTCCTTACAACACTCCGTCAGGCGTACAGATCCTGTTCCTGGCACAGTACTATTACGTACAGAATGAAAATCCTGATTTCGCAAAGCAGTATACCGCGAAGGAGCTGGAGCTGCATGAATCCGAGGCTTACATGAGGGGCCTGACTAAGATGTACGATCTCTGGGAAAAAGGATATCAGTGCGAAGATCCCCTGTCTCTGACCTTTGAAGACGCATCGGTTCAGCTGGCAAACGGAGAAGCCGCCATGCTGGTGTGCCGCACCAATGTAATGGCCACAGTGGAAGAACTGGCTCCGGAGGGAATCGATAACATCGGGTTCTTCCCTCTTCCTGACAAAGACAATAAGTCACTGGGCGTAGCCACCTGGATGCCTCCGGGATGGGCGCTCAACAAAAATGTACCCGCAGAAAAAGAAGAATGCGCTCTGGCGCTGATGGAATTCCTGACCACAGGTGAATCCATTGATGCGTACTGCACAAAAACCACGCCTACCGGCGCTTTCATGCTGAACGGAGTCGATCTGCCTGACAATGTATCCACAGCTGTAATCGAAGCGCAGAGCTGGGTGGATAAAGCTTCTTCGCCGGTAATGGAATACTTCAGCGACATTAAGGGTTCCAACATGGCGACAATTCTTCAGATGGTAGGAACCGGCGACTATACACCGGATCAGGCAATTACAGAAATTGAACAGGATAACGCGATTGATGCGCAGCAGAAAGGAATCGCAGGCTGGTAATCAGGGCTGTTCCTGAATATTCTGTAAAATCTGGGCAGTCCGGCTTTCAGGCCGGGCTGCCTTTCTATCAGAGAGGACGAAACGCATGAATAAAAAAAGATATCCGATGTGGCTGGCAGTTCCCGGCCTGCTCATCTATATTACGATATTTGTGATTCCTACCTTTGCGTCATTTTATTTTTCAATGACCACCTGGAATTTAAAATCATCAGTATTTACCGGATTTGAGAATTTTATTTCCTTTTTCACCATGACCAGCACCCGTTCCGCGCTGATCAATACGGCGATATACGCAACCGTGACCTGTTCCGCTAAAGTGATCCTGGGGCTGCTGATCGCGCAGTATGTGTGCAGCGGAATCCGCACCGGCAATTACCTGAAGATTGTGGTGTTCTTCCCCACATTGCTTGGCAATGTAGTGATCGGAACAGCTTTTCAAAGCGTCTTGGACCCCGGAGGAATCGTCAATCAGGCTCTGACCGGGGCGGGGCTCCCGGTGGTCCGGTTCCTGACAGATAAGACCATTGCGCTGGCCACCTGCTGCGCCATAGATATCTGGAAAGGCCTGGGAACTGCGGTGATTATTTTTGTGGCGGGCCTGAGCGCTATCCCCCGGGATTATTATGAGGCTTCAGCAATCGACGGAGCCACAGGCAGAAAGAATTTTACAAGAATTACCCTGCCGCTGATTATCCCCACCATCAATACAGTTCTCACCCTGTCCCTGATCGGAGGCCTGAGAGATTACGACCTGATCTATACCCTGACAGGCGGAGGCCCCGGATATTCCACAGAAGTGATTGGCTCTGTTGTGTATAAACTATTCTCCAGAGGAAGCTATGGATTGGCTACGGCAGGAAACGTGATTTTGTTCGTCATTGTTTCTATTATCGTATTTCCATTAAATTCCTTTGTCAGCAAGTGGGAGGAGCGGTTATAATGGTAAGAAAAAGAAGTCTGCTGAGTAAAATCGTGGAAGTCATCATTGTGCTTGCCACGCTCGTAACACACTGGATCATATTTTATTTTGCGATCCTTACCTCTGGAAAAGAGAAGGCAGAGGCGGCCCAACTGACTCTGGACCTGCCGGAGAAATGGAACTTTATTGAAAACTATACATATGTATTTCAGTACCAGAACGGCGCGATTCTGAAGGCTTTTAAAAACAGCCTGATTCTCACGGTATCCTCGATTCTTATCCTGGTTTTAGTGGCGTCTGCCACGGCTTATGTCCTTCAGCGCAGAACAGGCGGGATAGGAGCCATATCCAACAAATTGATTCTGGCGGGGCTCATTGTTCCTGCGGCGATCATCCCTACCTATTGGATGCTGGACAGGCTTCATATTGCCAATACCCTGCCGGGGCTGATTGTAGTAGAGGTGGCGACTTTGTTTCCTTTTGCAACGATGCTGTATAAAGGATATGTGTCCACCATTCCGGGAGAGATTGATGAGGCTGCCATCATAGACGGCTGCGGGCCGTTCGCTCTCTTTGCCAGGGTGATTTTCCCAATGGTCAAGCCGATCACTGCAACTGTTGTGATTCTGCGTTCCATTGTAGTGTATAATGATTTCCAGAACCCTCAGTATTATATGTCGGGTTCCGGTTCGCAGACAGTCCAGCTGTTCGTGTTCTCCCTGAAATCCGCCTGGACAACGGACTATGGACACCTGTTTGCGGCGGCAATTATTGTTTCATTGCCGATTATCATTTTGTATTTGTTTTTAAATAAAAAAATTCTGGAGGGGATGACGGCCGGAGCAGTAAAGGGATGATTATATGAAGCATGGAAGCTTTACCAGAAAACTGATCCTTTCATATCTGGTGCTGGCGGTGATACCGCTGCTGGTGCTGTTGGTTATTGTTGTGGTAAACACTACAAAAAGTACGGAGAAATCTTCCCAGGCCAAACTGGATTCCGCAGCTGCCCTGGCAGAGGCGCAGTTTAATTCACTGAAAGACACGATGGAATTCATTTCACTGGATGTGATCTGCAGGGACGGCTTTATTCAGATGGCCAAGGGGCTGACTTATAAAAACAATACCTCCTATGAAGAAAACAAATACTATCAGGGCCTTACAGCTTCCATCTGTACCTACTCCAATGTCATGTCCAACTACAACCTGGCCTATTTTAACCAGGAAGGACACTTTATCACTAACGAAAAATATAACAATAAATATTCCTTCCAATTCAGGCTGGGGCAGGAGCAGATAGACAGGCTGGAATGGAAGGAGGAGGCGGATCATAACAGCGGCGCCACAATTCTTCTTCCTGTGTCGGGAGACGCCGTCCCTGAATTTGGTATGGAGGCGCTGACACTGGTGAGGGCGGTGCGGGACCCGGGGAAAGTAGTGGGGTATCTGGCCGTGCAGATCCGGCTGGAGGACCTGAACTATATCTTCGGGATTGATGAGCTCAGTGATTCTGAAATCATGGTGCAGAGCGGAAACCGGGTTATTTATGCCACAGAAGGTTTTCCAAAACAGAAATATCTGCAGGAAGGGATGCGGGAGCTGAAAAAAGACTATCTGGTGGCTTCCGTTCTGAATCCGGGGAGCAAAATTACAGTGACGCTGGCCTCACCCATGAGCCTGGTTTATGAAATCGTGATCGGGACCATCTTTACATTCCTTCTGGAAGGGATTCTGCTTCTGGCGCTCACTGTGGGAGGCATTCTGGTATTTTCCAGGCAGTTGTCTATGCCGCTGGTAGCGTTGAAGAAAGAAATGCAGTCCACTACGCTGGAAAATTTGAAATCCGTGACCAGCAGAAAGCCCTTTGAACGATACGAAGAAACAAGATATTTATATGAAGAATTTGTACGGATGCGAAACCGCCTGGACACCATGATACAGAATGAAATAACCTTAAAAACCCTGCATGTTAGGGAATTGCTTCATTCTCTGCAGGGGCAGATCAATCCCCATTTTCTGTACAATACCCTGAATATTATCGGCATCATGGGCTCTGAAAACGGGGATGACCGGGTGTACGACGCCTGCCTGAAGCTTTCGGGGCTGCTCCGGTACTTTATTTCAGACAGGAACAGCACCACTGCCACAGTACGGGAAGAAATGGAGAATACAAGGATTTACCTGGAACTCATGAAGCTGAGGTTTGAGGACCGCATTACCTATGAGCTGGGATGTGAGGAAAAAGTTCTGGAACAGCCGGTGCTGAGGCTGGTGATGCAGCCTTTTGTAGAAAATATTTTTGAGCATGCTTTTGATACGGGACATGTTTCTATTGATGTCAGGATCAGGGGATACGAGGAAACAGGCCGCTGGGTAATCTCTATTGAAGACAATGGCGCGGGCATGGATCCTGAGGTCCTTTCCAGCCTTCAGGAAGAACTGCGCCTGGCCTGGGATAATACGCTGGAGGACGGAAGCGGCGTACGGGACGGAATAGGCGTGGGAAATACCATTTTGCGGCTGAAACTATTTTACAACGGGGACTTTGACTATATAATAGAAAATAAGCCCTCGGGAGGTTTCCGTGTGGTGTTGTCTGCAGTGATGAAGGAATGTGACGAAGAGAATGAGAGAGATCAAGGTACTGATTACTGAGGACGAACCTCCCATCGGCAGGTTTGTGAAGAAGATTACAGAAGGAATACCGGGCTTTTCTGTCTGCGGCGTTTGCTGCAGCGGAGAGGAAGGGCTGGAGCTGATTGAAAAAGAGCGTCCTGACGTGCTGATTACAGATATCAGGATGCCAGGTATGACCGGGCTGGAGCTGATCCGCAGAGCCAGAGCCCGGAACAGAGGAATGTATTTCCTGGTGATCAGCGGGTATAAAATGTTTGAGTACGCAAAAGAGGCCATTGAGCTGGAGACCACCGCCTATATTTTAAAACCTATCCACCCGGAAGAACTGAGGGAGAACCTGCTTTCTATCAGGACGGCCTGCCAGAAACGCAATGCGAGGCGGCAGCAGGAGGAACTGCAGATCGCATTTCGGAAAAGGGATGAGGCGGCCTTTTCCCGGGCGCTCTCCTGCAGGAACATACGCTTGCTGGCAGTGTATTACGGAAACGACCAGGAGGAAATTTGCCTTGTTGGTCCGGGAGTAAAACAGGGGATTCTCTGGCTGGTCTACAAAAACTGGGTCTTTTTTCTGCAGGATAGAGAAGAGGAAGACGGAGCGTTGGAGATTGTTTCCAGGAAAATTATGGCCCGGCCCGCAAGGAGGCGCACCTGCGCCTGCATCCTGATCCCGGAGGTGAATGGGGAGGACGGGCAGATCGAAGCCCTGCGCAGGCTGTACCGGGATGCTTTGAGACGTATGATAATCCCGGGGAAAACAGTACAGGCAGTTCTTCCGGCAAGTTATATGTGCTCTGAGGAAACAGTAATTCCCGATGAAACGCTGAAAAATCAGCTCAGGATTGATGTTCAGGCAAGGGACAAAAAAAGTTTCCAGAAGCATTTTTTTGAACTGTTCGCTGTCTGGGAGCAGAGCCAGGCGGATATTGCCCACATACGGAGCTGGATGCATGAACTTACAGTCCAGCTGATAAAAAATAACATATTAAAGGCAGAGAGCATCCCATATAATGAGGGGCTGGACGAGATCATCTGGCAGGGGGACTGCTTTACCGAAATACGGGACAGCCTGTGGAAAGAAATGGAAGAAGTCTTTTTGGAAGTACATATGGAGACGGAAACATTGAGGAAGAATGAAAAGCAATTATTTGATCAGATCTGCAGCCTGATGGAGAAAAACCCGGAAAAAAATAACTCTTTGCAGGAGATCTGTGAAAGATTCCATGTGAGCCAGCCTTATGTGCGGAAGATTTTCAGGATTTATACGGGGAAGACCTATAAGGAATATCAGTTAGAGCGGAAAATCCAGATGGCACGCAGCCTGATGGACGGAAACCCTTCCCTGCTGGTGCGCGAGGTGGCCGAGAAAATCGGTTTTGAGCAGCTGTATTTCGGAACCGTTTTCAGCAAGTATACAGGAATGACACCATCCCAGTACAAAGCCAGGAGGATGGCGGAAAAAAACGATGAATGAGGAGATGGAAGAATGCTGTACGAGAAAAACAGAGAAAAGACGCTGTCGGACGAGTTGTTCAAAAACCCCACCTGCGAATACCGGGGTACGCCATTTTGGGCGTGGAATGGGAAGCTGGACAAAGAGACGCTGCTGGAACAGATCGGGATCATGAAAAAAATGGGCATGGGCGGTTTTCACATGCATGTGCGTACAGGAATGGACAGCCCATATCTCAATGAAGAGTTTATGGACTTCATTAAAACCTGCGTGGAAAAGGCCAAGGAAGAGGACATGCTCGCCTGGCTCTATGATGAAGACAGATGGCCGTCAGGAGCGGCGGGAGGAATTGTGACCCGGGATAAACCGGAATATGCCGCAAAAAATCTGATGATCACCACGAGGCCATATGAAAACGGAAAAAAGCAGGAGAACCAGGGCTCTGTAGCGGGAAGAGGCCGGGGCGGCATGCGTCAGAACAACGGAGAGCTGCTGGCGGTCTATGACGTATCTCTGAATTCGGACGGCACGCTGAAGACATGGAAAATGATTGGGGAAGGGGACGAAGCAGAGGGAACCAAGTGGTACGCTTATCTGGAACACGGGATAGCCGATCCCTGGTTTAATGATGCTCCGTATGTGGACACCCTGTCTGACGATGCCATGAAATCTTTTATCGAAACCACCCATGAGGCGTATAAAAAGGCGGTGGGAGAGGATTTTGGAAAAACGGTTCCTGCTATCTTTACGGATGAACCGCAGTATAATAATAAAAATACCCTGAGCTTTGCGGGCGAGGAAAAAGATTTGTTTCTCCCCTGGACGGCGGATATCGAAGAAACTTTTTCCAGGGAATATGGGATGGATCTGCTGGCTGGCATTCCGGAGCTGTTGTGGGAGCTGCCGGAGGGAAAAGTATCAGAGCTGAGATATGACTACCACAACCATGTGGCGGACCGGTTTGCCAGAGCCTACTGCAGGCAGATCGGGGATTGGTGCAGGGAGAACGGAATCGCCCTGACAGGCCATGTGCTTGGGGAGGAGGAACTGAGAACCCAGACCCAGGTTCTGGGCGAGGCCATGCGGTGCTACCGGCATTTCGGGATACCGGGAATTGATATTCTCTGCGACCGGCATGAATATACCACGGCAAAACAAGCGCAGTCTATTGTTCATCAGATGGGGGCGGAGGCCATGCTGTCAGAGCTCTACGGCGTGACAGGTTGGGACTGCGATTTCAGGACTTATAAGCTCCAGGGGGACTGGCAGGCGGCGCTGGGCGTTACCGTCAGGGTGCCTCATCTGTTCTGGATGACCATGAAGGGAGAAGCAAAGAGAGATTACCCCGCGTCCATAGGATATCAGTCCCCCTGGTATGACCAGTTCTCTATGATTGAAGACCATTTTGCCAGACTGAATACAGCCATGACCAGAGGCGTACCTGCCGTCAGGGTGGCAGTGGTACACCCGATTGAGAGTTATTGGCTGCACTGGGGGCCTTCAGAGCAGACGGCTGCGGTGCGGGAACATATGGAAGAACAGTTTCATGAACTGGCTGAGACCTTGTTGTTCCATGGAATAGACTTTGATTATATCTCCGAAAACGAACTGCCCCATTTCTGTGACCGGGGCGGAAATCCTTTGCAGGTCGGGGAGATGGAGTATGACGTGGTGATTGTCTGCGGGTGCCAGACCTTGCGCGGCACCACCCTCCACCGGCTGAAAGAATTCCGGGCAGAGGGCGGAGAACTGCTGTTTATCGGAGAATGCCCTGAGCTTGTGGATGCAAAGCCTTCTGACGCAGTCAGAGACCTTTATGAGAACAGCAGCAGGGTGAGCTTCTCGGAAACCGCGGTGCTGGAGGCGCTGGAACCCTGGAGGTTCCTGGATATCCGCAGAGAAGACGGCAGCAGGGAAGACCGGATTCTGCACCAGATGAGGAAAGACGGAGAGTATCTGTGGCTTTTTGCAGCTACCGGAAAAAATCCCGTCTGCCAGGATGTGGACGACGCAGGTTATGTGCGCTTCCTGCTAAAAGGCTCCTGGAAGCTGACATTGTATGATACCCTTACCGGAGAGATCCGTCCGGTACAGGCATCTTACCAGAATGGAAATACTGTACTGGAACGGCGGTGGTATCACCATGAAAGTATGCTGCTGCGTCTGGAACCAGGCTGCGACCAGGGTTCCTTTGCAGACAAAAGCGAGGCTGCGGGGCCTGAGGATCTGATATTCGGCACTGTGCCGGTGGAACTGGAAGAGCCCAATATGCTGCTGCTGGATATAGCGGAGTACGCGCTCAACGGCGGAGAATTTATGCCGGAAGAAGAAATTCTCAGGATTGATAACCTGGCCAGGCAGGAGCTTGGAATACCTCTGCGCAGAAAAGAAGTGACGCAGCCATACTGCATCGCGCCGGAGGCCCCCAGGGATACGCTTACGCTGCGGTTTAGGATTTTCAGTGAAATCGCAGTGGAAAAACCGGAATTGGCCCTGGAAGATCTGGATGATACAGAAATCTGGCTGAACCTGATTCCTGTGAAAAAACAGCGCACAGGATGGTTTGTGGACCAATGTATTGAAAAAACAGCGCTGCCGCCTCTGGAGAAAGGCGTCAACCTGTTGGAGGTGAAGGTGCCGGTGGGAACCAGGACGAACCTTGAAAATTTCTATCTGCTGGGGGATTTTGGCGTAAATATAAACGGCACCAGAAAAACTATTATCCCTCCGGTGCGCCGGCTTGGATTTGGCAGTATTACCTGTCAGGGACTTCCTTTTTATACCGGCAACCTGCTTTATAAGTTCAGGGTCCGCGCCACGGGACAGCTGAAGATCAGGATTCCCAGATACAGGGGCGGCCTGCTGAAAGTTTTTGTGGACGGAGAGGACTGGGGCAATGTGGCCTTCTCCCCCTATCAGGCGGATCTGTCAGGAGTGGAGCCAGGGGAACATGAGATTGCGATAAGGCTTTACGGCACCAGGCAGAACGGATTTGCCCAGCTTCATCATACTCCTGGAATCTGGTTTTATCAGAGTCCCAACTCCTACAGGAGCACCGGCAGCAGGTGGTGCTATGAATATCAGCTGAAGGATGCCGGAATTTTGAGAAGCCCGGAGATCTACGGGGGATTTGTGATCAACGAGGATCAATCCACCAGAGAAGCAGTCCTTGGCAGTTCCTTTGGCATTGAGGATATCCTGCTGCTCTGATAAACACAGAATGTCTGAGGGAATATATGGAAAACTTGCGTGATCATTATTTGGTAAAAGAAGATTTTGGCGGATTTGCCATCGGAGAATTCCCTTATGATCCGGAGCATTCCGCCATGGGAGAATATCATTTTTATCCAGTGAAGGGCGATCGCGGGATCTGGTATGACCCGGTATGCAATTATGAATACCGGGGCCCTTCCTGGATTATCACAGAAGCAGAAGGAAAGCATTATATGGAACAAATGAGGGTGGATACAGACCACCCTCATACTATGTACCCTATGCTGGAAACAGGGGAGACGGATTGGAAGGATTATACGGCTGAAGCGCTGGTCCGGCCGCTGCATACAGGCGGAATGGCCGGGATAGGTGTGTGCGCGGCAAATTCCCTGAATATGGTTCTGGTCGTGCTGGAGGAGCAGAATCTCAGGGTATATGATCTGCATAAAGAAAAGAAAGAATTACTGGACAGCGCGCCATTCGTTTTTCATTGCG
Organism: Cuneatibacter caecimuris; assembly: GCF_004216775.1. Classification (GTDB taxonomy): domain Bacteria; phylum Bacillota; class Clostridia; order Lachnospirales; family Lachnospiraceae; genus Cuneatibacter; species Cuneatibacter caecimuris. Next base: position 43,491 of record NZ_SGXF01000004.1, on the reverse strand, counting down.
ATACTTTTTACCGGATTTGTGCAGAAATCTGCGGGGACAGAATGCAGGTGCAGATTGACGGCCGCCTGATTCTGGAAATCTGTAATCCAAAACTCGGCAGAGGCGGCCGGTTTGCCCTGACAGCTACCAGGCCGGCCATGTTCGGAGAAGCAAGCCTGAGGGTTTCGGAGCAGACATGGCAGGAAATCACCCGCGCAAAAGAGGCAGCGCAAAAACGCCTGGAAGAAAAGAGGGCCGCTTTTCCTGGGATGAAACTGTGGAAAACCCTGGACCTGAAAAATTTTGGCTGCGGAAGGCAGGTGCGGCTGGGACATCTCACCGGGACAGAGGAATGGCATCTTGTGTTTGCCCAGTGCCAGAAGAGAGTATTCCAGGATGCGTATGCGTCTGTCAGCTGTCTGACAGCAGTATCTCTGGACGGCGAAGTGCTGTGGCAGAGGGGAGAACCCTCTGATAATCCTGATATGGGGCTGCTGTCTGCGGATGTTCCCCTTCAGGTCTGCGATATTGACGGGGACGGCGTGGATGAGGTGATTACTGCAAAAAATTTTGAACTGCTGATCCTGGACGGAAAGACAGGAGAAGTGAAGAAAAAAGCGCCTGCTCCGTACTCCACTGAGGATGGAAGCGAACTGCTGGGTATTCCAAACGGAAGATATGCTTTCGACCGGCTGAATCCTGACGGGATCCGGATCTGCAATATCTCCGGAAAAAAGAGGCCCTCAGATATCCTGCTGAAAGACCGTTACAGCCGTCTCTATGCCTATGATGAAAATTTAAACTTTCTTTGGAAATTCCAGAACGGAAAAAACACAGGACATTTTCCCTACACCCAGGATTTCAACGGGGACGGCAGAGATGAAATCTTCTGCGGCTACAACATGATCAGCGCGGACGGTGAACTGATCTGGACTTTGCCGGTACAGGCAGATCACACGGATGAAATTGCGGCCGGAAAGTTCAGAAAGGGAAGCGGCAGGGGATACCTGGCTCTGGCCAGCGGGACGGATGGATTCATTATTTCAGACCTTCAGGGGAATATTGTGTTCCGGGAAGGGATCGGGCATGCCCAGCGGATCAGCATTGGGAACTACACCCCGGAACGGAGAGAATTTGGAATCTGCCTGGTGAACTACTGGGGACATCAGGGAATCATCTATATGTATGATACGAACGGGAATACCCTGTGGGAGAAAGAGACAGGACAAAACGGCCAGCTGCTGACACCGGTAAACTGGACCGGAGACGGGAGGGATCTGATTCTGACCAATGCGCAGCCCGGACAGGGAGGACTTCTGGACGGAGAGGGAGACCTTGTGGTGCCCTTTCCGGAAGACGGGCATCCTATGCTCTGCGCGGAGGCGGCCAACCTGACAGGAGACGGCCGGGATGAGCTGATGGTATGGGATCACCGCCGTATGTATATTTACACCCAGGACAGAGACTCCGGAAGCAGTGTTCAGGTTCCGGTAAAATATCCCCATTATAATGGTTCTAATTACAGAGGGGAATATTCCTATCCTGACGGATGGTATCTGGATATTGCGGAGGAGCTATAGAAGGAAAAAATTTTCGGCAAGGAGGAAATATGTTCAAAATAAGAAAGGTCAAAGCATTTCTTACAGCCCCGGATGGAATTGATCTCCTGGTGGTAAAGGTGGAAACGGATGAACCCGGGTTATATGGTTGGGGATGCGCAACCTTTACTCAGCGCTGCCTGGCGGTGAAAACAGTAATTGACGAGTATTTGTCCCCTCTTTTAGAAGGCCGTGATCCCCAGCAGATCGAAGAAATATGGCAGCTGTGCAACGTGAACGCCTACTGGAGGAACGGGCCGGTTCTGAACAATGCCATGGCAGGGGTGGATATGGCCCTTTGGGATATCAAAGGAAAGATAGCCGGCATGCCCGTTTATCAGCTGTTTGGCGGCAAATGCCGCGAAGCGGCAGCCGCTTATGTGCACACAAATTCCCCTGTAAAGGAAGTCCTGTTAGAAAAGGTCAGAAAGAAAATGGAGGAGGGATACCGGTATATACGCTGCCAGGCAGGTTTCTACGGAGGCACTGAGGCGGGGGTGAAGCCGGAAAATGCCCCCCAGGGAGATTACTACGATCCTAAGAAATATATCAGAAAGACCGTGGAAATGCTGGACTATATCAGAACCAATACAGACAGCGGGCTGGAGATCATCCATGACGTCCACGAGCGGCTGTATCCTTCTGACGCCCTTGCGCTGGCTAAAGAAGTGGAAGGGCTTCATCTGTACTTTCTGGAAGACCCGGTTTCTCCGGAGCAGAGCGCCTGGCTGCGCAGGTGCCGGCAGCAGTGCGTAACACCCATTGGACTGGGAGAGCTGCTGAACAATCCGGCGGAGTGGAAAGATCTGATCTGCGACAGGCTGATTGATTTTATCAGGATTCACATCAGCCAGGCGGGCGGTCTGACTCCGGCGCGGAAAATAGCCGAATTTGCATCTTTATTTCAGGTGAGGACCGCCTGGCACGGACCGGGGGACGTATCCCCCGTGGGACATGCGGCCAATCTCCACCTGAATCTCAGCAGCCCTAATTTTGGCGTACAGGAATGGACGGAATTTTCCCCGGCCATGTACCAGGTATTTGAAGGGATTCCGGAAGTGAGGAACGGATATATCTATGCCAATGAACGGCCGGGGCTTGGGATCGAGTTTCATGAAAACGCGGCGAAAGCCTATCCTCCGGTGGGCGGCGTGGTGGAATGGACCCAGGCCCGTCTGCCGGACGGAACGATATTTATGCGGCAGCATTGTAAAAAATGTGAAGAGTGTGGTAGTGCCGGCCACAGGAGGAATGAAAGGGATAGAGACCGCTATAGCGGCAGGAATTACCGTAGGCCGCGAGGACTCTGCTCTGGAGGCCCTGTCCTGTGCGCCGCCGGATACCCGGAAAAGGGTAAATACATTTTTGAATGCCTGTCCTGTAGTCGTGAAACTGTCGGACTCAGGAAGAATATTTGATATTTTAATAAAAATGAGGGCAGGAGGACATACTTCGGAAGTACGGATTGTGGACACTCATACCAATGTGGTGCTTCTGAAGAGGGATCAGGAGGAAATTCTGAAACGAGAATTGGCGGAACCGGCTTCAGGAGACCAGGAGGACCCTGTAACTCTGGAAGTCCGGAAAGTGATTGATTACGCCAGAACCTGCAGGCTGGAAGACGTTGCAGAGACGATCGAGAATCAAATTATGTGCAATACCGCTCTTTCCAGAGAAGGAATGGCAGGAGGCTGGGGGGCGGAAATCGGGAAAAAACTGCTGCTTGGAGAAGAGAACCCCAGCGTCCAGATGCGTGCCATGGCGGCTGCGGCTGCAGGGTCCGACGCCCGGATGAGCGGCTGTGAGATGCCTGCAGTGATCAATTCAGGCAGTGGGAATCAGGGGCTTACAATTACCATGCCGGTGGTGGAATACGCAAAAGAGCTGGAATCCAGCCATGAGGAGCTGATCCGCGCGCTGGTGCTGGCAAATCTCACTGCGGTGCGGATCAAACAGTCCATCGGATACCTGTCCGCTTACTGCGGAGCTGTCTGCGCGGGCTGCGGTGCGGCGGCAGGGGTAGCATACCTTCATGGCGCGGATGATACGGTGATAGAACATACTATTGTGAACGGACTGGCGATTCTGTCAGGAACAATCTGCGACGGCGCCAAACCATCCTGCGCGGCTAAAATTGCCATGGCGGTTAACGCTGGGCTTTTGGGTTTCCATATGGCTCAGAAAGGAAAAGAGTTTGTCCACGGTGAAGGAATCATTAAAAAAGGGATTGAAAATACCATTGAAGAGGTGGGCACCCTGAGCCGGGACGGCATGAATTATACCAATAAGGTGATTTTAGATATTATGGTGAAGGATTGAAAAGGGCATAATACTGTTATGAGAGAAGGGGCCATCTATTTCCCGATAGCCCCCAGCTCTTTTTCAAATATTTTGTGTGATCTTATTGCAGCCTACCGTGTATCATTCGGAATTGTATTCTAAACTATTTTCTTGATTTTTCACCTCCAAAGAAGATATAGTACAATGAAAATGGAAGCCTTTTATGTACCCAAAAAAAGCGCAAAAAATTAACCGGAAGGAAATAATGATGATCCCGGCTTGCTTTTTGTGCTTCCAGCAAAATTTTTAAGAATATATGTTGCGAAACAAGTAAGACTGTGGTATTTTATAATAAAATAAAATGTGAGATTCATGTGAAGCTGAACGAGCGCCGGGAGCTGACGATCACGTTCCATTATCCCGAGGAAGGCGGGAACAGCGGACAGGCTCAATATCTCTCTTTCGCCCTAAAGGCAGACGCGGTACAGACCAAAAACAATCCGTATCAATTGTTTGACTGAAAATCCGGTGTCGACGGCAATGAGCTGATGACATAAAGCTGCAAGGCAGACCCAATGTGCAAGGAGGAAGATATATGGCAAACTGCACAACTGGCAAAATCCACCACGGGGGGGGTGCGTAACAACCCAACTTTAGGCAATTTGCCGAACTCCATGAAGAAGTGGGGAAGAACTAACACTTAACAGCGCCCTCTGAGTTTTGGCGGCATTTCTTTGGAGCGCGCTTATCACCGAAAAAAGCCGACAAAATTATATAAGGAGGCTAGAACAATGACACAAAGCAAACATACCAAGCGCGCACTGCTGGCAAGTGTTTTGTCAGTTGTCGTGTGCGCGGCCATGCTGGTGGGAAGCACCTTTGCATGGTTCACCGATTCTGTCACCAGCGCAGGCAACATCATCAAGTCGGGTAATTTGGACGTCACCATGGAATGGGCGGACGGAACAAAGGCGCTCAATACGTCAGAGTGGAAGGACGCATCCAAGGAGGCAATTTTCAACTATGACCTGTGGGAGCCGGGCTATACCGAGGTGCGCCATGTCAAAATCAGCAACTTGGGCAGTCTGTCGCTCAAATATGAGATTCGGATTGTACCGACCGGCGATGTCGGGGAGCTGGCTGACGTGATCGACGTGTACTACATAAAAGACGGTCAGCAGATTAGCGACCGCACTCAGCTTAACGATACAAATAAAATCGGCACTTTGACACAAATTCTTGCAAAGCCCTATGCCGCAAAGGGTCATATCCCTGCGGGCGATAATGCGGCGGATGTTGCGACCATCGCTTTTAAAATGCGGGAAACAGCGGACAACGAATATCAGGGTCTCTCCATCGGCAGCGATTTTGCCATTCAGCTTGTTGCGACTCAGTACACAGCTGAAAGCGACAGCTTTGGCTCAGATTATGACACGGACGCTGATTTTGCAGCTACTTACAGAGTGTCCCCTGGTAATATCGGGGAGTATCTCAGTGGTCAGCACGGCAGTATGTCAGACACTAAGCTGATCCTTGCTCCGGGTAATTACGGAAAGCTTGAAATCGGAACGGTTACCGCTGAATCGAAAGACGATACCGTATATATCTGCCCGAATGGAAATGGCCATGATGGAACATCGCTGACCTTTACCGATATAGATGAGTTCAAGGCGCATGTTGAACCCGATAAGTGGCACGGCCGCAGCACCTATATCAGGACAATTGAGAATCTGACCATTGCCGCAGAAGACGGTGTAAATGTTGAAGGCTTGTCGATTGTTTCCGGACATATGTATGACACCCAAGACCCGATTAATACTAGGCAAGGCGGATACTATTTAACGCAAAAACTGAGCAATATTAACTTTGTGAATATCAGCTTTACCGGGAATGTAGATATCGAAACCTCTCAGCTGGATACTGTGATTGACGGCGTAACATTTGACGGTTGCTCTTTTACAACCAAGGGTACAGCTTCAGCCAACGGTCAGGCACTGCGTTATTACAATGAGGCCAATAACGGGAATGTCAAAAATCTTACGGTTAAAAACTGCACCTTTAAAAACTGCTATCAGGGAATATATACATCGCATATCAACGGTATCTCCGTTACTGGCTGTACCTTTAATACAATAGGTCACAATGCGATTGCAGTTCAGTCCCAGTCGGTGACTGACCATAAAGCGGTTGTGATTGAAAACAATAGCTTTGAAGACATCAAAGACCGTATTATCCGGTTTAACGGTGTGGGCGCTGATACACAGTTTACCATTAAGAATAACACCGCAGTTAATTCTGGTGATCTGTGCAAAGAGGTTATCAAAGCGACTTCTCTTGCAGATGGTATTACCTATGACATTAGCGGAAATAATTGGGGCGAGGGAAGAAAAGTTGACAATGCTCAATTTCAAGACAGCACTGCCGGATGAAAATGAATTCCCGAATCCGTTCGATTAAAATTTGAACCGGTACACAAAGCCGTTCTCTCTTCGGAGAGGCGGCAATCAAAGGGCATGAGCCTTTGTTCATGCCTTTTGATTGCCGATAAAATAACTAAAACGAAAGGAGGCGGTTGTTTTGAAACAATGGCTGAAATCTGCCATATATAATCCAAAACACGCTAAGCTAACTGATAAAAATATTTTACAGTTACTTTTACTCTCTTTTGCAGGGATTATCATCTGTATGGTCTGCCTTACGGGAATGACTTGGGCTTGGTTTTCTGTGAGCATTCAAACCACGCCGCAGACAATCAAGGCGGCCAGCTTTACTATATCCGCTGCGCTCACTGACGAGGGCGGCGAGCCGGCGGCCCCCGGCCAGATGCTGAATGCCGGACAAGCCTACAATGTCACACTGACTGCGGACGGCACCGCGCCAAGTGGCGGATATTGTGAGGTGGAAGGCGGCGCTGCACCTCTTTATACGGATTCGCTGTGCCCTGGCGATAGGCTGACCTTTATCCTGATTCCCGAAAAGGATGGAGTATATACCTTTACCGGCGTGTGGGGGGAGTATTCCGGTAAGGCAGATATAACTGAAGGCTGTACTATCGGCCAGAAACGTGCCGATCCCCCAGAAAACCAAATTACAGTCGCTCCCACCATGCCAGCGGCTACCGCTGATCCAACGCCAGTGAGTAAACCAGCCGAGGAAGAAACAACGTCGCTGCCCGCCGAATCACATGGGGGAATTTCCGGTCAGGATCCAGAGGAAATCCCTGAAGCCAGTGAAACTCCAGCAAAGGGACAGGAAATCGAACAAGAAGGATAAATATTTCTCCTGGACAAGCAGCGGGCCTGCCTTGCGTTTCTGCCCGAGGATGATACGGCAATCATAAACGCCCTGTTCTATCAGGGGCAGACTGAGCGTGAGCTGGTCCAGCAGTATGGCGTATTCCATTAGCAACTCTCTCGCTTTTTCTGTGAAAAACACATAAAACAGCGTCCTGACAGATATTCGGCCAGGGCGCTGTTTTTTACGTAGAACTCCTGACAACAATATCCGTATTCAGAACAATTTTACGGCTGACAGCCGGAATCCCTTCCAGCTGATCGATGAGCAGGTTGCAGCTCTGCCAGCCCAACTGATGCATGGGCTGGTTCACAGTGGAGATCGCCGGAACTGTCATATTGCAGAGGCTGACATTATCAAAGCCCATTACGGCGATATCTCCCGGCACAGACAGCCCCAGCCGACCGGCAGCCTTGATGGCGGCGCTGGCATATACGTCAGAAACACAGAATACAGCGTCCGGACGGTCGCTGGCGGACAGCATGTTGATGGCGGCGGAATAAGCCATTTCATAATCAATGCTGGCGATATGGGCAATCCAGCCGGGCCGGGCCGAAACGCCGGCCTCTTCCAGAGCGTCCATATAAGCTCTCTCCCGCAGCTGGGCATAGCTGTGGTGAAGTTTGGCGTTAATCATAGCGATCTGTGTCCTTCCAATAGAAAGGAGATAGGAAATAGCGCTTTTTGCGGCGGCATAGTCGTCGATGATCACGCAGGGGGTGTCGTCAGAAACATTATATTGAGAACACATCACAACGGAATACCGCATTTTAATAGCGTCCATAGTTTCCTGGTCAGGGAGGGTATGGGTAAAGATGATCCCCCGAAACATGGAGCTGTTCATAAGAAAATCATAGGAGCGGGGATTTTTCGGCTCCTCAATTTGCTGCAGCAACAGCTGATAACCACGTTTCCTGGCGGCTCCCTGCATTCCCTTTATGCAAGATCCGTTAAATGGGTTTGTAAAATCAGGGAAGGTAGCCAGAAGCAGCTTGCTGCTGTTTTGCTTTACCTGGTAATTCAGCTCCTTCATCGTCTGCAGCACCCGGTTCCTGGTCTCTGGTTTAACGCTGCCGGGCTGATTAATAGCTCTTGAGGCTGTGGCGGTAGACACATTTGCTTTCAGAGCGGCGAAACTGGCGAAACAGGTGATAGAGTATTCTGTTTCATTAAAGCCGGGTGAAAAGGTATTGATCGAAGCCTGGGACGGTTCGGAAGATTTTGTGCAGGAATTTGTCAAAGCGGCCTATCGCGCGGGGGGTTATCCCTATGTATCGCTTCAGAACGCGCAGGTGAACCGGAGCTTTATCTTGGGCGCTTCAGAGGCGTCTATGGAGGCCTGGTATGAATATGAAGCGGTCCGGATGAAGGATATGGACGCCTATATAGCAATCAGGAAACAGGACAATATCAATGAATATGCTGATGTCCCTGCAGAAAAGATGGCGTTGTATAACAAATACCACGGAAAGCTGCATTATGGACACAGGCTGCCCCATACGAAATGGTGCGTGCTGCGTTACCCTAATCCATCCATGGCCCAGCTTTCAGGAATGAGCACAGAGGCATTTGAAGATTATTACTTTAACGCCAACTGCCTGGACTACAAAAAGATGAATGAAATTGCGGAGGCGCTGTGCAGGCGCTGTTCCGTGGCGGATCAGGTGAGGATCACCGGCCCGGGCACAGACTTGACGTTCTCAGTGAAAGGGATGAAGGATGAAAAATCCTACTGCGGAATTTTCAACCGCCCCTGCGGAGAGATGGGCACCAGCGTAGTGCAGGGAACTGCAAATGGAAAGATCCGCTACAATATTCCTTCCAGCTTTCAGGGGTTTGTGTTTACCGGCGTGGAGCTGACACTGAAGGATGGCGTGGTGGTGAATGCTGTTTCGAATAATACGGAGCTGATGAACCGGATTTTAGATACAGACGAAGGGGCCAGGAGAATCGGTGAATTTGCGATAGGCTTTAACCCATGATCACAAAACCGATCACAGATACCCTGTTTGACGAGAAAATGGCGATGTCCCTGCATTTCACCCCCGGTAACGGCGGCGACAATAAATCGGCGATTCACTGGGATCTGGTGACCTCCCACGCACCGGAGCTTGGCGGAGGGGAGATCTGGTTTGATGGTGAACTGATCCGTAAGGACGGAAGATTTGTACCGGAATACCTGCAGTGCATGAATCCTGAAAACCTGACCCGGGAGCTGATAACGGAGGACTGATCATGAATCAGATGTATTTTAACCGGCTGACAGAGGAAATCAACCGGCAGGGGCTGGACGCAATGCTGATCGCGCCTTCTGCGGATATGCAGTTTCTGCTGGGCCGCGTGCCCAGTTCAGACTGGAGGACGGAAGAGGCGTTCAGTGCTGGCTGTACGAGCAGGAAGCGAAGGAGGTTTGCGATGAGTGATGAGAAGATATTGCTGAGTGCGAACCATGTGAAGAAATATTTTAAGGGGCGCGGAAAAAACGTAGTGAAGGCTGTGGACGATGTGAGCCTGACCCTGCATAAGGGTGAAACCTTAGGCCTTGTTGGGGAATCGGGCTGCGGGAAATCTACCCTGGGACGCACGCTGCTGCGCCTGATCGAACCAACAGAAGGAGAGATCATCTATAACGGGCAGGATTTGTCCAAGCTTTCGAATAAAGAGATGCGCCTGATGCGGCAGCATATGCAGATGGTGTTTCAGAATCCATACTCATCTCTCAACCCCCGCATGTCGGTTCTGGAAGCTGTCAGAGCCCCCCTGGATATATTTAAGATCGGGACCAAGGACGAAAGATTTGAAAAATGCCGGGAAATGCTGCGGTATGTGGGTTTTGAGGAGTATCAGATTTACCGTTATCCCCATGAATTTTCAGGCGGACAGAGGCAGCGTATCGTGATCGCAAGAGCATTGATTTCAGACCCGGACTTCATCGTCTGCGACGAACCGGTATCCGCGCTGGATGTATCGGTACGTGCCCAGGTGCTGAATCTGATGAGAGAGATCAACCTGGACCGTGGGCTGGCCTACCTGTTCATTTCCCATGACCTGAGCGTGGTAAAGCACGTCAGTGACAGAATCGCAGTGATGTATCTGGGGAATCTGGTAGAATTGGCAGACTGTGACGAGCTGTACAGGAATCCCCAACATCCTTATACACAGGCTTTGCTATCCTCTATTCCGATTCCGGACCCGGATGTGAAGATCAACCGGATTCCTCTGGAAGGGGATCTGCCAAGCCCTATGAATCCGCCCAGCGGATGCCGTTTCCATACCCGCTGCAGATACGCAACAGACCGGTGCAAAACGGAGCGGCCGGAGTTTAAATTTGATGCTGGCGGACATGGCGTAGCCTGCCACCTGTGTGAGGGCGGCGGAGAGGAGCAGAAATGAATGATAAAGAGTTGTCCGCTGCGGTAGCGCAGTGGGCCAGAGACCACCGGGAAGAGATGGTGCAGGACCTGATTTCTATTGTCAACCGTAAATCCATCAGCGAGCCGGGAGAAGGCGGTTTTGCCTTCGGAACGGATTGTAAGGACTGTGCTGACGCCATGGCGGAAATGGGCCGGAAATATGGTTTTGATATTGAAAACGACGATTACTATACCCTGAGCGTTCTGGCTCCGGGCGGCAGTAAAAAGGAGAAGGAAATAGGCATCCTGGGGCATCTGGATGTGGTGCCGGAAGGCACCGGCTGGCGGTTTGAGCCCTATCAGGCAGTGGAAAAGGACGGATTTGTTATTGGCCGGGGCAGCAGCGATAACAAAGGGGCGGTGATCATGTCCCTCTATGTCATGCGCTGCATGCGGGATCTGGGCGTCAGCCTGGACCATACCCTGCGCCTGATCTGCGGTTTTAATGAAGAGGCAGGCATGCAGGATGTGGAGCATTATCTGAAAGTCCGCGAAGCGCCGGAATTCACCATTGTCTGTGACGGCGGATGGGCTATGATTATCGGAGAAAAAGGCCTGCTGACTGCAAACCTGAATCAGAAGGTGAGCACCGGCAACCTGATCGCCATGGAAGGCGGCGTAGCCTCAAATTCTGTCCCTGATACCGCCTGGGCAAAGCTGGTGGACGCCGACAGGGAATCGGTTGCGAAACTGGCGGCAGAGCATCCTGACGATGTACAGGTGATCCGGGAAGGTAGTGCCGTGATGATCGTAGCCAGAGGAATTGCCGCTCATGCCGCATTTCCTGAGGGAAGCGACAGCGCTATCGGCAAGCTGAACCGGCTGCTAACGGAATACGATTTGGTGACAGGAGACGGGGCAGAGGCGGTCCGGAACCTGGCAGAAATATTTACAGATAACTACGGCACAGGGTTGGGAATTGACTTCACGGACGATATATCAGGGCGGACCACCTGCGTGGGAGGCATGATTTCGCTGAAAGACGGGGTGCTGAGCCAGAACATCAACGTGCGTTACGCCATTCGTCAGAAAAGCGAAGAACTGCTGGAAAACCTGAAGGAGGTATGCGAAGGGCGAGGAATCGTTATAGAAGATCTGGAATACAGCGCCCCCCGGTATACAGACCCTGACGCGCCGGTGATAAAAATGCTTCTGGATACTTGCCATGAGTTTCTGGGAGAAGAATACGAACCTTATACCATGGGGGGAGGCACACATGCCAGAAAGTTCCCCAACGCGCTGCCCTACGGGCCCGGCGGGATAAAAGCAGAAAATCCCTTCGGCCATCCCCATGGCGCAGACGAGGCTGTGCATATCGACAGCCTGATACGTTCCATGAGCGTATACGCAGTAGCTCTGGTACGGCTGGACACGATGCTGTAAGTGCCCCGCCGGTACAAATAGAGACACCTTAATATCCCCGGAGAGGGACCACAAAAGGAGGAGAAATATGAGGAACAAAAAAGTAGCGAAAATTGCGGCGCTCCTGTTGGCGGCAGCTATGGTAGCAGGCTGTGGAAACGGCGGAAATGCGGGCACAACTGCAGCCGGAACCACCACAGGAACTACGGCAGGCTCCCAAGAGACCAAGGGAGGAGATGAGACGAAGGTGCCTTCCAAAGAAGGCGAAGAGAAGATCGTGACCCTTGCCGGTACAGGCCCCTGGGAAGCGCTTCACCCGTTCCTGTCCAACAGAGACACCCATGTGGCGTTCCTGTATCCCATGTATGAGTCCTGGGTTACCACAACAGCCAGCGGAGAGATCAAGCACCGTTTGTTTGAGAGCTGGGAGCAGTCTGAAGACGGTTCCACGCTGACCTGTAAACTGAATGAGAAGGCCACCTGGTCTGACGGCGAGCCGATTACGGCCCACGACGTGGAGTTCACCATGCAGCTGGCTTCCGACCCCAAACTGGACCCGGCAGGCGGCCGTCGGGTAGTGAACAATTTTACAGGCACTGACGATCAGGGCGTTCGGATTGAAGGCGAAGAACTGGGGGTAAAAGCGCTGGATGATCATACGGTAGAACTGAAATTTAAAGAAGATAAGACTTCCACCGTGCTGGCAGAGTTTTACAATCTGCGCTATACTTACACACTGCCGAAACACTGTCTGGAGGATATCCCGGTAGAAAAGGTGCTGACCGACAAGTTCTGGGAAAACCCTGTTACATCCGGCGCTTTTACTCTGGATAATATCATTTCCGGAGAAAGAATGGAATATGTGGCAAGAGAAGACTACTATCTGGGAAAACCTCAGATGGACCGTCTGATCATCCGCGTGATTCCTGCAAACAACATCCTGTCCGCTATGCTGGCGGGCGAGGTGGACGGCACGGTATACGGCTCCCTGATGTCCTACAGCGATTATCTGCTGGCGAAGGATAACGCGGATCTGGTATGTACTGAAAAGCCTGGCTTCGGCAACTCTCATATCTTGCTGAACAACGAGAAACTGGATCAGAATATGCGTCTGGCCATTGACCATGCCATCAATAAAGAGAGTATAATCAACGACGTTCTGTATGGATATGCAAGACCGGCCATCAGCGCAATCGTTCCTGAAAATCCTTACCGCAACGAAAATGTAGAAGGAAATCCTTATGATCCTGAAAAGGCAAAAGAGTATCTGGCACAGTCCAGCTATGATACCAGCAAGCCCCTGACCTTTATCATGAGTTCCGCAAATACCCTGGGCCAGACTATTGCCGTTCTGGTACAGCAGCAGCTGGCAGCCATTGGCCTGCAGATGAACATCGAGACGTATGACGCGGCGACGATCAACTCCAAACTGTTTGACGGCGAGTTCGATCTGGGCCTGATGGGCTCGGCGTCCACTCCTTTTGAACCCTCCGAAAGCCGTTTCTACTTCCAGCTGGCTCCCAATGGCTGGAACCGCATCACAGATGAAAAGTGGCTGGATGTGTATGCAGAAGGTCTGAAGGGCCTGACAACAGAGGAAAGAAAGCCTGCTTACGACAAACTGCAGGAAATGCTTGTAGAAGAAGTACCGATGGTATTCCTGTACCATGCTGACATGCTGTTTGTAAACAGCAAAAAGATCAGCGGCATGCCTTATGACGACTTCTCTCTCAAGGGCTGGGCGTACGAAACCTGGACCGTTGAATAAAACGTTCTGACTTGTGCTTACAGCGGGGTCCCGGAGAAAGAGGCCTCGCTGTAAGGCCAAATGAGACTGACAACCGCAGAAAAAGGAGATTCTACCATGGAAACAATGACAAAAATGGAACGTGTAAAAGCGGTTCTGGAAGGAAAACCTGTAGACCGCCCGCCGTTTATCGCCTGGGGGCCTCATCTTAACCTGGAAGACAAACATATCGGTGATTTTACAAAGGCTGTGATCGCTTATGAGAACCAGCATGATTTTGATATTCTGAAAGTGATGCAGAACGGCCTGTACAACACAGAAGATTACGGACAGGTGATCGACGAGACCACAGACAGTGAAGACGCGTGCTTTAAAAAGACCCGTATCGCTGCGTTCACTAAAATCGAGGACCTGCAGAATGTAAAAACTACGGATGTGACCCAGGGCGCCATTGCCCGCGAGACGGAGATGATCAGGATTCTCTGCGATTACTATAAGGACACCGTGCCGGTGCTGCCCACCATATTTGGACCTTACCGCATGCTGTGCCAGCTGACCAGCTATGGAAATAAGGCCCAGCAGCCCGCGTTTCTGGACGGCGGTATGATGAAATTTGCCAGAGAAAACGAGGAATTGTATTTTCATGTGATGGACGTGCTGACACAGCAGGTGGTCAATATCATGGATGCATTCCTGAAGGTTGGAGCCGCCGGTTTCTTCTACTGCCCCGGAGGCACATATTTTGACAACATCGCGGAGGAAGATTATCTGAAATATATCCGTCCCTGGGATGAGGTGGCCCTGAAAGCCATTGAGGGCCGCGCATGGTTCACCATGCTGCACATCTGCAGCGCCAAGGTCTGCTTCATGGATCACATGCTGGATCTGCCCGCCCAGGCCCTGAACTGGGAAGACGCCTCTCCGGATAACCCTTCCCTGGAAGAGATCCGCGCGAAATGCGATAAGGTGCTGATGGGCGGAGTGGACCGCCACTCTGATTTCTACGGCGGAAATCGTGATAAAGTAAAAGCTGCTCTGAAAGAGAAGACAGTTGAGGCAATGCGCCAGGCGGGTCCGAAATTTATCGCGGCAGTAGGCTGCGAGAGCCCCAGAGAGATCACCCACCGCTTTGTGGTATGGCGTGAGGTAATGGCGGAGCTGGCTGAATAATTCATTTTCTAAAATACCTTCCCCTATGCATAAAGAAGATACAGGAACCGGCGGGGACGCAAGGATAGCGCGCTCCGCCGGTTTTGAAAACTGGAAGCAGACACCTTGCAGGGTGAGCAGGAGAAAAACATGAAGAAGACATTGGTAATCGGAGGTTTTGGAAATATTGGACTGGGCGTGACAAAAGCGCTTGTAAACGAGGGATATGACGTAACTGTAACAACACTTCCTATGGAGGGCGAAAACCCTGTGCCGGGTACAAAATGGGTCCAGGCGGACCGGAAGGACGCGGAAGGGTTCAGGAGCGCGGTAGGCGGCGGTTACGAGTATGTGATAGATTTTGCCTGTTTTACACTGGAGGACGCCGAACAGGATTACGAGCTGTTTTCCGCGGATGTAAAACATATGATTGCAGTTTCCACCGGCGCTTCCTATGGCGCGCTGCTGGGAAGGGAGATTCCCATCAGAGAGCATATGGTCCAGCGGCCCACCTGGGGCTATGGCGTGACGAAAAAGGCAATGGAAGAATTCTTTTTTGATAAATTCAGAAAAGAAGGGTTTCCTATCACTATTTTCCGGCCTACAGTAACCTATGGCAGGGCCGGAACACTGGTGAGACAGATCGGCATGGACAACAGCTGGGTGGACCGAATTAGGAAGGGAAAGCCTATTGTAACAGGAAATCCCTATATTCTAAGAAATTTCCTGTATGTGGATGATGCCCCGGGGGCTTTTCTGGGAGCGCTCAGGCATGAATGGTGCAAAGGCCAGGCCTATAACCTGGGAGCCATGAGAGGCTGGGACTGGGGAGCTTATCATACCGCCATGATGGAGATTTTGGGCAGAGAAGTGGAGATGGTGGAGGTCCCTTTAAAAACCCTGCAGTCCAGCCCGCATTTTGAAGTATCTCCTATGATAACCACAAATTTTATCTACAATGGGCTGTATGCAGGAGACAAGATCGCCAGGGATATTCCTGAGTTCTGCCCCTGCACAGACCTGAAGACCGGCCTGACAAAGGCGCTGGAATATCTGGAGGAACGAAATCTGATTCCGGACAGTGATGAAATGACATGGGAGGATGAGCTCATTGAAGCGCAGCGCCAGTCTGTCATCTATCTGTCCGGCCTGAAAAAATAAAAAAGGAGGCGCGGTATGAAAGTTGGATCTATGACAGTTCCTCTGCAGGGAATGCCCCTGAGAGATGCGCTGGCATACTTGAAAAATATCGGAGTGGAGGCAGTGGAGGTGGGCGCCGGAGGGTTTCCGGGAAAACATCACTGCGATCCCAAGGAGCTGCTGAAGGACAAGTCCAGGCTGCGGGAGTTTTCCCGTACCTTTGAGGAAGCCGGAATTGAGCTGAATACCCTGAGCTGCCACGGCAACCCTATCCATCCCAATAAAGAAGTAGCCGCCAGGGCACATGAAGAATTTACAGATACCTGCCGGCTGGCCTGTGAGCTGGGCGTAAAAAAAGTAGTAACTTTTTCCGGCTGCGCCGGCGATTCCCCCGCTTCCCAATACCCGAACTGGGTGACCTGCCCCTGGCCGGATGATTTTCTGAAAGTGCTGGATTACCAGTGGAACGACTGTCTGCTTCCCTATTGGGAAAAGGCAGGGGCGCTGGCAAGAGAAAACGGCGTGAAGGTAGCTTTTGAAATGCATCCTGGTTTTCAGGTATATAATACAGCCTCCATGCTGCGTTTTCGGGAAGCGTTGGGAGATACCTTCGGCGCAAACTTTGATCCGTCCCATCTGATCTGGCAGGGTAATGATATAGTTGCTTCAATCCGCGAATTGAAGGGGGCCATCTATCATTTTCATGCCAAGGATACAAAGATCGATGCGATCAACACTGCACAGAAGGGCGTTCTGGATACTGTACCTTACGGCGAGGAGTCAAACCGGTCCTGGATTTTCCGTACAGTAGGGTACGGAAACGGGCAGGACTTCTGGAAGGATGTGATTTCTGAGCTGCGCATGGCCGGCTATGATGATATTATCAGCATTGAGCATGAAGACAGCCTGATGTCCGTGGAAGAAGGCTTGAAGAAGGCTGTGGCGATGATACGTGAAGTAATTATTTCTGAGAAGCCCGCGGATATGTGGTGGGCGTGAGGACAGGAGGAAAAAAGATGAAGATCGGGTATGCGATGTATTCTGCAAGAGAACTGACCACAGATCCTGAGTCCATGAGAAAGGTGCTCTCAGAGATCGCAAAGATGGGCTACCAGGGTGTGGAGTTCTTTCTGTATCATGATACAGAGCCTGGCGAGCTGAAAAAAATGCTGGAAGAGTTTGGCCTGGAGGCGATTGGCACCCATGTGCATAAGCCCAGGTGGGACGCGGATGCCCAGGGCGAAATAGATTATGCGGTAAAAGCCGGCATTCCTTATCTGGTGTATCCGTATGTGGACGCATCCCTGCGGACAGAAGAATATTACCGCGCCCTGCCCGCAATATTAAAGGATCTGGCCGCTCAGTGCCGGGAAAAGGGTATTCAGCTGCAGTACCATAATCATGACTTTGAATTTGAGAAAATAGACGGCATGGCTGTGATGGACTACCTTCTGGAGCAGGAAAAATCCTTCACATTCGAACTGGATACCTTCTGGTGCCGTTATGCGGGCATAGACGCGATGGGCTACATGGAGAAGCTGGGGAGCCGCGTTCCCATGATCCATATCAAGGATTATCTGGGAGCCGGAAAAGACGGCGTGGAATTCACCGCCATTGGCACCGGGAAGCTGGACAATACACAAGTGATTCTGAAGGCCAGGGAAATGAATAAGGACTGGCTGATCGTGGAGCTGGACAACAGCCCGCTGCACCCGCTGGAAAGCGCGCGGATCAGCATTGAGGCGATCAGGAAAGTACTGGGCCTGACGGGAGTGGGAGACTAAAAAAAGCTTGTCAATCAGAGGATAATTGTATATAATCAATAGGCAGGGGCTGTTGCAAAGCGAAGAAGTTTTTGCAGCGCCCTTTTCCTGTAATTTAATGAAACAAGCTGCGGGGAAGGTTTCAGAGCATATGATATATCAAACGTCCTGTGGGAGGAACGCTATGGGGAAAAAGGGAAATCTGAAACGTCAGCTTCGTTTTCTGGGGTATGATAACGTGAGCCTGGACCGGTTTATGGTGCGGGTGGGACGTTCTCTGGATGAGGTAAAGAAGGAACTGGGAACGCCGGGAGGCGGAAAAGGGAACGGAAAATCCGGCAGAAAGTGACCGGGCAGGAGAATTTATGGAAGAAATGATATTATCTCTGAGGGGGATAAGAAAAAGCTTTGGGGATGCTGAGGTATTAAAAGGGATCAGCTTGGATGTGAAGCAGGGTGAATTTATTACGCTGCTGGGTTCCTCCGGCTGCGGCAAGACCACCACGCTGCGGATCATAGCGGGTCTGGAGCAGCCGGATGAGGGCCGGGTGATTCTGGAAGGGAAGGACGTCACCAGGGAAGAACCCCATAAGCGGGATGTGAACACAGTGTTTCAGAGCTATGCGCTGTTTCCCCATATGGATGTGGCTTCCAATGTGGCGTATGGCCTGAAAATCAGAAAGGTTCCCAAAGAGGAGCAGAAGAAGCGTGTGAAGGAAGTTCTGCAGCTGGTGCAGCTGGAGGGTTTTGGAAAGAGAAAACCTTCTGAGCTGTCCGGCGGACAGAGGCAGAGAGTTGCGATTGCAAGGGCGATTGTAAACAATCCCCGGGTTCTGCTTTTGGATGAGCCCTTGGGCGCTTTGGATCTCCAGCTGCGCCGCCAGATGCAGCTGGAGCTGAAAAGGCTGCAGAAAAAACTGGGGATCACATTTATTTACATCACCCATGACCAGGAAGAGGCAATTAATATGTCTGACCGGATTGTGGTGATGAATGCGGGCTCTTTTGAACAGGTTGGTACCCCGGATGAAGTGTATCACCATCCCCGCACCAGCTTTGTGGCAAAATTTGTAGGAAGCGCCAATATTATTCATGAAGAAGGAAAAACCCTGGCAGTGCGCAGTGAGAACCTGCTCTTCGCAAAGCAGGGCGCATCTGACAAATATTGCGTCCGAAATGGGGCTGTCAAGGAAAAATCCTTTGCGGGAGGCCTTCTCCGGGTGGTATTTGTGCTGGAGGACGGTACGGAGCTGACAGCCAGCCGTCACGGAATTGACACGGATGTAAGAGAAGGGGAACAGGTTAAAATCGGCTGGCTCCCTGAGCACGCGGTGGAGGTAGAGGACGACCTCCCGGAAGAGGGGACGGGAAACCCGGGGACGGGCGGGAGAATGCCCCGGGAGAAGCTGGAAGCTGCGGAGCTGAAGGGAGACCGGTCATGAGCCGCCCGGCGTCCGGCGCGGCAGCCGGAAAGATCGGCGGCGCGGGCAGAAGATCCCGCGGAGTTTGGCTGACGGCGCTGCCGCTGTATCTGTTCACTATTGTTTTTGTGGCCGGCCCGCTGGTCTATATGCTGGTGCTGAGCTTTCAGACAAAGGCTGAGGGCTGGGGGGTGGAACAAGTATTTACCTGGAACAATTATCTGCGCATTCTGGACCCTGTTTATCTGGATACCTTTCTGCAGTCTCTGAAGCTGGCGGTATCCACCACGCTGCTGGTGGTGCTGATCGGCTATCCCTTCGGATACTTTATGGCAAAATTATCACAGGCATGGAAAAGGCGCATGATGATGCTGATCATGATACCGTTCTGGACCAGCTCTCTGATCCGGCTTTACGGCTGGATGATATTGCTGCAGGCAAAGGGCGCCGTATATCAGACAGTCCGTTTTTTAGGATTTGACATTGATCCGCTGAAGGTACTGTATACATATCCTGCTGTGCTCATCGGCATGGTGTATGCCCTGCTGCCTTTTATGATGCTGTCGGTGTATTCCAGTGCGGAAAAGATGGACTGGTCGCTGGTGGAGGCCGCCAGGGATCTGGGCGCTTCGCCGATGAAAGCCTTTTTGTCTGTAACGCTGAAGCTGACCATGCCGGGCCTGCTTTCCGGCGTGATTCTCACCTTCGTGCCGTCCATGGGACTGTTTTTTATCGCGGATATCCTGGGGGGAAATAAGATCGTCCTGGTGGGCAGCCTGATTCAGGATCAGCTGACCCGGGGAGCTGACTGGCCCTTTGCCGCGGCGCTGGCCGTGGTACTGATGATCATGACCACCCTATTGATCTTTCTGTATCAGAAAGTGACCCACAGCACGGAATTGGAGGGATTATTTTGAGAAACAGAACAAAGCTTCCCGCCGTATTTCTTGCGGCAGTAATGGCGGTCATGTATCTGCCGATCCTGATGGTGGTGATTTATTCATTTAATGCTTCAAAGCTGACTGCCATCTGGGGAGGATTTTCTCTGGACTGGTATGGTAAATTGTTTCAGGACAGGGAAATCCGTGAAGCGCTGGTCAACAGCCTGGTGGTGGGCGGGCTGAGCTGTCTGGCAGCCGCGGTCATCGGCACTCTGGGGGCATTGGGGAATTCCAGGCTGCGGCTTCGGTCTAAAGGGGCGGTGGAATACATAGCGACGCTGCCCATTATGATCCCCGAAATTATCCTCGGCATGGTATTTCTGGCGTTTTTCAGCCTGCTGGACCTGCCAAATGGAATGCTGACCCTGGTAATCGCGCATACTGCATTCTGTATTCCATATATTTATATGATGGTGAAAGCAAGACTTGTGGGAATGGACCATTCTCTGGAAGAAGCGGCCAGAGATCTGGGCGCCACGCCGGTGCGGACATTTTTTACAGTGACCCTTCCCCTGCTGCTTCCCGCAGTGGCTTCCGGCTGCCTGCTGGCTTTTGCCATGTCTTTTGATGATGTGATCATCAGTATTTTTGTTACCGGGCCGAAGGTTACCACCCTTCCGGTGAAAATATATACCCAGATGAAGACCGGCGTTACGCCGGAGATCAATGCCCTCTGCACAGTGATGCTGGGCGTAACGGTGATGGTTCTGCTGCTGTCCGGGTTATTCCGGAGGCTGGGCAGAAGGACCGGACAGTGAAGGAGGAAATTTTTTATGAGACTAAAAAGAAAATGGATTGCTGTTGTAATGGCTGCGGTATTGGCCATAGGAACATTGGCTGGCTGCGGAGGTTCTCCGGCAGAGCCGTCCGCGCCCGGAGGACAGGAAACAAAAGCCCCTTCCGGCAGCGATGAGACAAAGGCTTCAGGAGACAGGGAGCTGGTGATTTTTACCTGGGATCTGATGTTCCCGGAGGAACTGCTGAAAGATTTTGAGGAAAAAACAGGGATTAAAATTGTCTACTCCAAATTTGATACGGATGAAGCCATGCTGCAGAAGCTGAGTGCGGCAAAGGGCGGGGACTATGACCTGGTGATCGCGGACGATTATATTATTGAAAACGCCATTGCCCAGGGGCTGGTACAGAAGCTGGACACCTCCAAGCTGAAAAACTATGGGAATATCAATCCTGTTTTTCAAAGCCAGTTTTTCGATCCGAAAAATGAATACACGATCCCCCATGGGGCAGGTATTCCTTTAATTGTTTACGATCCGGAGCAGGTGGATTTTGAAATCAAAGGCTATAATGACCTCTGGAATGAGTCGCTGAAGGGCAGCGTCGCGCTGACGGCCAATTCCCGGGTGATTATCGGCATGACCCTGCAGGCCATGGGAGAATCCATGAATACAGAAGATCCTGCGGTTATTGAAAAAGCCGGTGAAAAGTTAAAAGAACTGGCGCCTAACGTGAGAATGATTCAGGACGACAATACCCAGAATGCGCTGTTGAACGGAGAGGCCAGCGTGGCATACCTGTATACTTCCCAGGTTTATGCTGCGCTGAACGCGAACCCCAATCTGAAGGTCTGCGTGCCGGAAGAAGGCCTGGGCTTTGGCGTGATGGGAGCGTTTATCCCTTCTGCGGCCCCCAATTCCGCAGAGGCGTATGAGTTCCTGGACTACATGCTGGACGCCGAAGTGGCGGAGCAGATGTTTGAGTTTTTGGGCTACTACTGCACCAACAAGGCGGCGGAAGCCCTGATTCCGGAAGAACTGCGGGAACTGCTGGTGGCGCCGGAAGGCCGTACCATGGAAATGGTAGAGAATGTGAATAATGAGGCGACGGAAACATATAACAAGGTGTGGACCGAATTTAAAGCGGCCTGCAACTAAAATAAAGGGCCGGGGCAGCTGCATCAAAGCGGCTGCCCTGCCCGTCTATAGAATAAGAAAATTTTTCTGTTTCATGACAGGACAAAGGAATTCATATGGATGAAAAAATTGCACGCCTCTTCCAAGGCTGGGAGGAAACCATGATATGGTCCTGCCTGCAGGGGCACATGGGATATGTGATTACGGACGGCAGGGAAACCCCTGCTGCTGCGCAGATCGTGGTTGGAGATTTTTGCTTTTTTGCGGGAAATCCGGATAAAGCGCTGATACGCCGGGCAGCGGCGCCGATTGTGACGCCGCAGAATGAAGACTGGTGCAGGGCGATAGAGGAAGAGCTGGGGGAGAAGGCCCAAAAGGCTCTGCGCTATGCGATCCGCAAAGAGCCGGATGTATTTGACAGGAAGAAACTAAAGGGATACACTGAGGCCCTCCCGGCAGGATTTTGCCTCCGGCGGATTGACGAAAGCCTGAATGAAGCGCTGATGGGGGAAGAATGGTCCAGGGATTTCTGTTCCCAGTTTCTCGGGGCTGAGGACTTTGTGAACAGAGGGCTGGGGATCGTGGCCCTGTATCAGGGAAAGCCGGTGGCAGGTGCATCTTCCTATACAATTTATACCGGCGGGATTGAAGTTGAAATCGATACCAGGCCGGATTTCCGGCGGATGGGTCTGGCTTTGGCCTGCGGAGCCAAGCTGATTCTGGAATGTCTGGACCGTGGCTGGTACCCCAGCTGGGATGCCCACGATCTTCGCTCCGTGGCCCTTGCCGAGAAGCTGGGATACCATATGGATGGCCCCTATCCGGTGTACTTTATTTAAGCTGGGGGATGTGATATAATAGGGATATCTTACCATTAAGGAGGAGAAGGCGATGAAATTATCATTTAGTTCACTGGGGTGTGTGGAGAAATCACTGTCAGAAACCATCGAACTGGCAGCGCGGCTGGGGTTTGACGGCGTAGAATTGCGCGGGGCCAACGGGACCATGAACCTGTGGGAAAACGAAGAATTTTCTCGGGAAAATTTGCCGAAGCTGAGGAAATATCTGGCTGATGCCGGGATTGCGCTGACAGATGTGGGGACCAGCGTGAATTTCAGCCAGGGCACAAAGGAGAGCACCAGGAAAGCGCTGATGGAGGCGCAGAGATTTGCGGAGATTGCCGCAGAGCTGGAAAGTCCTTATATCCGCATTTTCGGAGGCAGGATTCCGGAGGGGATGGTACGGGCGGAATGTGAAAAATGGGTAGCGGAAGGCTGCGCAATGCTGGGAGATCTGATGGAGCTGTATGAGGTAATGCCGCTTTTGGAAACCCATGATGATTTTTCTACAGGCGTGTCTGTGAGAAGGGTGTTGGACATGTCAGGCCAGAAAAATCTTGGCGTTGTGTGGGATATTCTGCATCCCTACCGCTGGGGCGAAGCGCCGGAGGAGACCTGGGAGCTTTTGAAAGGCAGAGTCCGTCATGTACATATCAAGGATGCCAATCAATTTGACCGGGATGGCTTTGATATCGCCATGGTAGGAGAAGGGCGCGTGCCTGTGAACCAGATGCTTCAGACTTTGAAAGAGAATCAATACGACGGATTCCTTTCCCTGGAATGGGAAAAATGGTGGCATCCGGAAATTGCGGACGGGGAAGCTGCATTTGCGGCTTATATGGAGTTTATGAAGAGCTGGAAGTAGGATTTTATTTGCGGGGAGAGTCGCAAAGAGGCGGCAGAGAAAACTCCGGAGACTCGATGCCTGACGGCTATAGTCTCCGGAGTTTTCTCTGCTGCCTCTCTGCCAAAGGACCTCCGGCCGCAATTGTTTTTTAGATACTGGGATCTAAGGCATGGTGTTATTTTGGGGACAGATATGGGCTGCAGCACATTTTAGTGCGGCAGCTCCTTTTTATGATACAGAAAATTTTACCAACTCTTTTACATATAAAGACGCTCCGCAGAAGAGTGCAGGCGGGCATTTTTTCTGTGTTTCTGAGAAAAACACACCCTGAAGTATCTTCAAAATGAACTGTATGCTCTCATTTCTAAGATAAAGTATCCTTAAAATTAAGAGATTCTTGTAGCTATCCCCCCAAAATGATATGTTGGGAACAGAAATTGACGGAGAAAGAGGGGGTAACTGGAATGAATCAGAAAAAAAGGCGTCTTTACCGGAACAGGTATCTTTTTCTCATGATGCTTCCTGCGCTGGTACTGCTGATTGTCTATCGGTATATTCCTATGGCGGGGCTGGTTATTGCTTTTAAAAAGTTTAGCTTTGCCAAGGGCATTTTTGGAAGCGACTGGGTGGGCTTGGATAATTTTATATTTCTGTTCACCAAACATCCTCAATTCCTTCAGTTAGTCTGGAATACGCTGGCAATCAATTTACTGAAGCTGATGTTTTATTTCCCTGTGCCGGTTATTCTGGCGCTGCTGCTGAATGAACTGAAAAGCGCCAGATTAAAAAAATGGATACAGACTACGATCTATCTGCCGCATTTTGTATCCTGGGTTGTTTTTGGCTCTATTATTATCCAGTTTTTGATGCCTTCCACTGGAATTGTGAATGCAATTATTAAGATGTTTGGCGGCGAACCGATTTTCTTTCTGGCCGAGCCAAAATACTTTCGGGGTATCGTGGTGATTACAGAGATTATAAAATCTGCCGGGTGGGGAACGATTTTATACCTGGCGGCGCTGACCTCCATCAACCCGGAATTATATGAAGCCGCTTCCATAGACGGAGCCAGCAGGTGGCAAAAGATGAGATTTGTCACCCTGCCGGGAATATCAGGCACCATTGTGGTGCTTCTGCTGCTGGAAATCGGCAGGATGATGGATGTGGGCTTTGAACAGATCTATGTGCTGGCCAACACACAGGTGTATTTGGTGGGAGATGTGCTCAGCACTTATATCTACCGGATCGGCGTCGGCCAGGCCCAATTTTCCATAACCACTGCCATAGGCCTCTTTCAATCGGTAGTAGGCCTGATTTTAATTGCCAGTGCGAATTTCACCTGCAAAAAACTGTTTGATAAAAATCTTTGGTAGGGAGGCTGGAAGATGATTAGGAAGAAATTGGATTTTGGCAGGATTATCATTGGGATTGTGCTGATCGGATTTGCCTTTTTGTGCCTGATTCCTTTTTACTACATTCTGATGGTTTCATTCAGTGATCCGGCGCTGGTTAAGGAAGGAGAGGTGATTTTGTTTCCAAAAGGCTTTTCCACAAAAGCCTATGAGATGATCATACGGGACCAGAAATTTTTCAGGGGCTTTGGCGTAAGCGTGTTCCGCACGGTGGTGGGGACTGCGCTGGCAATGATTGTGCAATGCATGTTTGCATATGCTGTGTCCAGAAAACACCTGGCAGGGCGCAAATGGTTTATGAAACTGGTAATATTTGCCGTGCTGTTTAACGGCGGAATTATTCCAACGTATCTGACAATCTGCTACACTGGTATTTTCGATACCATTTGGGCCCTGATCCTGCCCATGGCGGTGAATCCCTGGAATACCATTATATTGATCAGTTTCTTTTCCGCACTTCCGGAGGGGCTGGAGGAATCGGCGGTAATTGACGGGGCCAGCGACGTTAAAATATTCTTTAAGATTGCAATGCCTCTTTCAAAGCCTGCAATCGCAACCATCGGTTTGTTTACAGCGGTATCCCATTGGAACGCGCTGATGGACGCGGTCATTTATATTAATGATTCTAAGCTGAAACCGCTGCAGTCCTATCTGATTGATCTGGTCATGCGTTCCAGCACTCAGGAAATGTTCGGCAGCATGGCGGAACAGGAGATTCCCACACTGAGCATACAGACAGCGGCTATATTTGCCTCTACGCTGCCCATATTAGTAGTCTATCCCTTTGTACAGAAGTTTTTTGTAAAAGGGGTGATGATAGGAGCAATAAAAGGATAGGAGGAAGGAAATGGAAAAGATTTTATTGAAACAGGCTTTTGAACTGGATACGGGTCAGGAGCTGGGACAGTGCAGGGCAGTTCCGGTACGGCTGGGAAAGGTCCGGGCGTTTCTGGCGCTTTATGGGGCGGATTTTGATGTGGACCCATATGTGGAGATGTTTTTCTTCCCCAAGGATACCCTGAAAATGTTGGTATTTAATCAAGAGGGGCAGATCCTCTGGAAAAGAGATTTGGGAGAAGGAGTGATTCCGGGAGTGTGGTTCTGCCCCGTGCTGGCATTTGATCTGGATGGGGACGGCATTGATGAAATCTGGTTTGTCAACAATGAAAATGCGGATCATCCTCTGGGAACAGCCAGTTATACCCTTTGCGGCCTGAACGGGCTGACAGGGGAAAAAACCGCTGAAATCCCCTGGCCCAAAACAGCGGAATGCCGCAGCATGCAGCTCAGCCAGCAGTTCAGAAATTTTATTGTGGGCGGATACGCCAATGGCCGTCCGGTTCTGACGGCGGCTCAGGGAACCTATGGAGATATGTTCTTTGAGGGATTCGGGCCTGGGCTGGAACTGCTGTGGGAGACGCATATCCGGGCAGATGAGCCGGGAGCCAGAGGAAGCCACATGTGCCCTGTGCTGGATCTGAACGGAGACGGTACAGACGAACTTCTGTGGGGAGAACGGTGCCTGGAGCTGGCGGGAGGTAAGGAATTGTTTTGCGCGGACCGGAGCAGCTATCGCGGCCACTCTGATGTGATTCAGCCGGTGTTCCGGGACGGCCGGCCCTGGCGGCTGTTTACCTGCAGGGAAGGAGACCCGGGAGCATCTCCCCGCCTCTGCTGTTATGATACGGAAGGCAACAGGATTTGGGGAAACCTGGAACAGGGGCATATGGATCTGGGCTGGACTGCGCGGCTGGGAGAAAACAGAGAACATTACGCCATGGGAATTCGTATCGGGCATAAATCCTGCGGGCCGGACGGCAGGTATCACGACAGGTATGAGGAATTTGTTTACAAGGTTGAGGACGGAAGCGAGGTGGACTTGGGTTTCAGCGTCTATAAAAGCATGCCTGTGGATCTGAACGGGGACGGATATCATGAGATTGTTTACGGGCTTCCGGCTTCCACAGGAGATGTGCGGGACCGTTTCGGGAAGCTTGCGGGCAATGTTGGAGGAACTGTGGCGTTGTCCGGAAAACTGCTTTCCCGCGGCGGGGAACAGCTGCTGGTATTCACGAAGGATGGGAAAATCAGTATTTGGTACGATGCGAATGCCAGGGACACGGAAGAAGCCAGAGCAAGATATGAAAATCCATTTTACGAAAAGGCGATGGGAGTCAGCGGCAATGGATATAACTGGTGTATTTTAGGAGGAATTTAAAGGAGGGAACAAGATGCTAAGGAGAAGGATCGCTTTCATATTGGCAGCAGTATTGATTGTATGCGGCCTGGCAGGCTGCGGCGGCACAGGTTCAGAGGGAACCGGAACTCAAAAGGCGGAAGGCACGGAACCGGCGGGAGGAACACAGAACAGCGAGGAACGGATTCCGCTGACCTTTCTGACAAACGTCAATGTAGATACAGAAGGATATGATATTAACGACAGCCCTTATGTGAAATTTCTGGAAGATAAGTTTAACGTGGACCTGACGATCATCAGCGAGGCTTCCAAATATCCGGAAAAAGTAAACACCATTATGGCTTCCGGACAACTTCCGGATTATATGATGATGATGGACAAGGCCAGTCTGGCGAAATGGGCGGATGAAGGGATGCTCATGGACATCACAGATAAAATCCCGAAGTATGAAAATCTGTCCGGCCAGATCTCGGAACTGGGCTGGAACCTGTGCAAATATGAGGACAGAGTTTATGGAGTGCCGCTGCTGCGTTATGACCAGACGCCTCTTCTGACTTTTGCAAACAAGAAATTCCTGGAGAATCTGGATATTGACCCCAAGGAGGTCAAAACCATAGATGACTGGTATAACATGCTGAAGCGGTTTACATTTGACGACCCGGATGGAAACGGCAAGCAGGATACATATGGAATGATGAGCGGAGAGGGAAATTTTACGGCAACTACAACCACGTTCCTGGACGCGTTTAACGGCGCGGAGTCTCAGTATGTAAACGGGGAGCTGATTCCGAATTTCCTGACAGAAGGGTATAAGGATTATCTGAAATTTATGCACAAACTGTATGAAGACGGGATTCTGGACCCTGAATTTGTGGTCACCACCGGCCAGCAGATGTGGGACAAAGCCGCCAGCGATAAGTACGGCACGTTCCTGTGGTTTTGGATGACCACGGAGCTGCGGAGCAAAAATTATGATCCGGCAAACCTGGTGGGGCTGGCCCCCCCGCTGAAGGCGGACGGTACCCAGGCCAGAAATAAGTATGGTTCCCCGGTGAGAAATTATACTGCGATTTCCAAGGACTGCAAACATCCGGAAAAGGTTCTGGAAATTCTGGACTGGGGCTGCTCCGAAGAGGGAGGCGTGTTTGTATTCGCCGGTATAGAGGGACTTGACTATGAAAAGAAGGGTGATAAGATTGAAATTAAAGAAGAACGCCGCGGAATGAATACCTCCCTGCGATTTATTCTTCTGGGAACCCAGAAACCGCAGATTGATACGCCTTTGCTGGAAGATCTGCTGAGCCAGGCCTTTGGGGAAGCCAGTCTGGAGTTCCTGAAGCAGTCCACTGAATACGGAATGTTTGACGAGGTGGATTTGATTGCGCCATATTTCCCGGAACTGGCCATGTACGATCTGGAGCAGCCGGTATATGAATTCCGGGATAAAGCGATTATGGGTACTGTGGATATTGACGCGGAGTGGGATAATTATGTGAGTAGCTGGAGAAAAGCAGGAGGAGACGTAAAGATCCGTCTTATGACGGAATGGTATGAAAATGAGTATATGAAAGATAAGAAATAAATAAGATAGGGGAACAGGCTGCCGAAGGGCAGCCCATTCCTGCTTGTAACAGGGAGGCGCGAATGAGAAAACGGGTTGTTGCCGCGAAACAAAATTTTATCCTGAAATATCTGTTGTCCTACTTTGCAATTATGGTTATCTCCCTGATGTTTTCCTGGGGGTTATATGGATATACAGCGGGACTGCTGAAGAAAAATGCTGAAAAAAACAGCCTGCAGGCCCTGGAGCAGACGAAAGAAGTGATGACAGGGCATATCCGGGAGGCGGAACTATACCTGAATCAGCTGGCAAATGATCCCGAAATCCTGCAGTTTATGTATTTGAATAATAAATCCAAGACGGAAGAAATTGAAATGCTGTGGAATCTTTTGAGGGAGTTTTCCAGAATTTCGTTTGCGGATATCACCATAGACGGAATTTATGTCTGGTTCAGGAAGGACGACTACATCCTGACTCAGAATGGACGGTATACCACCCGGGAATATTATGAGAACAGGTATGCGGATACTGAAAAGTCCTATGAGGACTGGATGCGGCAGCTGATTCAAAAATCTCCTTACTTGGGATATTTCCGGTCCTGTACAATGATAGAGGAGGGAGTGCCGCGGAAAATGATGGATTTTTCCTGGTCTGTCCCTATGGGATTCAGCAGCGATACCCTGGGATCTGTCCATGTGCTGATCGGTCAGGAAAAAGCTTCAGAGCTGCTGAAAACTGCGTATGGGCAGAATCATGGTTATGCTTATATTGCAACCTCCGACGGGAAGCTGGTGGCCTCCTCCGGTATGGAGGAAGAGCTGTGGATGGTGGATCTCCGTTCACAGGAAAGCGAGGGGGTGGAGCACCGGGAGGTTCGGGGCGTCAATTCTATTATTTCCTATACCAGGTCGCCCAGAAACGGCTGGCAATACGTTTCCGTACAGCCCATCAGCGACGTGCTGCGGGATGTACAGGGCCTGCGGAATGTGTTTTTTCTGCTTTTCTTACTGTGTATGACAGTCACTACAGTCTTCATTCTGTTTTTCAGCGCCTGGGTCACGCTCCCCATACGTTCCATGCTGCGCCGACTCAGAGAATACCAGAATGAGAACAGCACGGTAAGAAGAGAAGATCCCCTGAATATTGAGACTGCCGTGGACCGGCTGATTCATGAGAATCAATATATCCGCCAGGAAATAGAAATATATGAACCGGTGATGAAAAATGTTTTTGTGACAAAGCTGATCCGGGGAAAGTTTTCTGATATGGAAGAGATTATTTCCGGGATGGAACAGACGGGAACCGCTTTCTCGGGACAGCGCTATGCGGTGCTGCTGCTCTATATCAGCGGTTACCGTGAGAAAGTTTCCAGAGAAATTTTAAAGGAAAGCAATGCGATGAAGGCGGTAATCCGCAGCGTCTGCTCCGTGGACCCGCTGTTGGGCGCAGCGCTGGAGGCTGATATCGACGACAACTGCATTGCCATGATCGCGGCATTTCATGAAACAGAAGAAGCTGCCTGTATAGAACAACTGGAGGAGGCGGTCAGAAATGTGAGCGATACCTTTGGGGAGTTCGGCAATGTTGCGCCTGTATTTTTTTATGGAGGCATTACTGATTCGCTGGTTTATATCGATCAGTCCTATATGGACGCGAAGCGGAAGATGGAACGGTATATTCTGAGCGGGGAAGCAGAAGGGATGGAAAATATAGAGGAAGGCCGGGCCAATGATTTCCACTATTTTTATCCCATGGAAATTGAATACAGGCTGCTCCATCTGTGCAGAGAGGGAAAGCTGCAGGAAATCAGAGAACTTCTGGAAAAAATCCAGCGAAAAAATTTCATGGAAACCTGCCTGGACTATGAATCCATGCGGCTGCTGCTGGAAGAAGTAAAAGGGACAATTTACAAAGCTTCTGAGCAGGCAATGCTGGAAGAGGAAAGGCAGAAACAAATTGTTGATGAATTGAGCAGGATGGGGCACTGGGATTTCATCCGTATTTTGGAATTGTTTCAAAGTATCTGCAGCCAGGTGGAGGAGAAACGGTATGGCAGGGAGTCTAAACTGAAACGGGAAATTGAAGCATATTTAAAAGAATCTTATACGGATGTGAACCTGTGTCTCCAGGCGCTGGCGGAACATTTTTCCCTGAATGAAAGCTATCTTTCCGTTTTTATAAAAGAAAGCTTTAAGGAGACATTTACAGCGTACGTGCAGCGCCTTCGCCTGTCCAAAGCCTGCGAACTTCTGAGAGGGAGCGCCCTGACGATTGATGAGGTGGCGGAAGCGGTGGGATACAGCAGCGCCCCGGTTTTCCGCAGAGCTTTTAAACGCCAGTATGGTATCCCGCCGGCGGTATACAGGGAAAATATGCAGGAATAATGCCAAATATGATATCCCGGGCAGGAGGAAAAAGACTGTCCGGGATTTGCTTCATAGGAAAGAATATTCGCAGCACAGGATTTATCTGTCCCACTTATCGCAGAGGGAATTGATCTGATCCGCAAATTTTGCCAGATCTTTATTTGCCCCGCCCTTATTATGCTGGATGACGGTGAGCAGCCTCTGTCCTGCGCTCACCAGCCTGCGGAACACCTCAGATACCTTGGCGGCCACTGCTGTTTCAGGCTTGCGCACAGGAGGCGCCTCGACCACAAAAGCATCCTGCAGAAGGTCATATTCTGAGCCGCTGTAAGGGGCGCAGGCGTCGTATCCGTATTCATTTATAAGGCATTCTGTAAACTCAGAGCAGACGGAATCGTCGCCATGGACCACAAAGACTTTTCCGGGTTTGGGTTCTATGGCGGTCAGCCATTGAATCAGGCCGTTTTTATCAGCATGGCCGCTGACGCCTGCCAGCTGCATGATATGGGCATGAATGCTGATGGTTTCGCCGAACAGCTTAATTTCCGGCGCGCCGCTTAAAATATGCCTGCCCGGCGAACCTTCCGCCTGGTAGCCTACAAACAGGATCGTACATTCCGGCCTCCAGAGGTTGTGTTTCAAATGATGTTTAATCCGGCCCGCATCGCACATGCCCGAAGCAGAAATAATCACCTTTGGCTCCTGATCAAAATTAATGGCTTTGGATTCATCACTGGTGACGGAGGTGCACAGGCCCGGAAAAGATATGGGGTTGATGCCTTTATTCACCAGTTCCATTGCCTCTTCGTCAAAACAGGTATGCAGATTTCTGTTGAACACGCTGGTGGCTTCCACTGCCAGCGGGCTGTCCACGTAGACTTTAAAACCTTCATGTCCACGGATCATCTGATCCGATTTAATCTGGCGGATAAAATACAGCATTTCCTGGGTGCGGCCAACCGCAAAGGAGGGGATGACCACATTTCCGCCCCGGTCGAAAGTTTCCTGAATTTCCTGGGCCAGGTTGTGAACGTAATCCGGCCTTTCCCCGTGGCTTCTGGTGCCGTAGGTGGATTCCATCACCACATAATCCGCTTCTTTCAGATACTGCGGATCGCGCAGCAGAGGCTGGTGGACGTTTCCGATATCCCCGGAAAATACTATTTTTTTGGTGATATCATCCTCTGCCATCCAGATTTCAATGCTGGCGGAGCCAAGCAGATGGCCTACGTCGGTGAACCGGGCCATCAGGCCGGGCGCCAGTTCCAGCTTTTCGTCATAATTGACAGGGACAAATTTGCGGATTACGCCTTCCGCGTCCTCCATGGTGTACAGCGGTGTGATTTCCTCTTTTCCCGCCCGGCGGTTTTTGCGGTTTCTCCACTCTGCTTCAAACATCTGGATATGCGCGCTGTCACGGAGCATGATGGCGCAGAGGTCGCAGGTGGCATAAGTGGCGTATACCGCGCCGCGGAAACCTCTGGCATATAAAAGGGGCAGCATGCCGGAGTGGTCGATATGGGCATGAGTGAGCAAAACAAAATCCAGTTCAGAGGGAGGAATCGGAATTTCCTGATTTTCGAATACATCCTTTCCCTGCTCCATTCCGCAGTCGATGAGGAATTTTCTGCCGCAGGCCTCCAGGCAGTGGCAGCTGCCGGTCACTTCGTGATCAGCGCCGATAAACGTCAGCTTCATAAGCAGTCCTCCAGATCATAGTCTTTTTTTCAGTATATCATAAATTACCGTAAAAATACAGAGAGACCTTTGCAAATTCAGCGTTTTCATGTATAATAAGCAGTATAGATTTTCAATGTAAGGAAGGGACCAGATGGAGAAACGGGTGGAAGAATCACAGACAGAGCAGACGCATCTGCTGATGCCGCAGCATATTAACGGATCAGGCAGGCTGTTCGGAGGCCAGCTTTTAGCCTGGATTGACGAGACCGCGGGGATTGTGGGCAGGCGCCACTCCGGCAGAGATGTGGTAACGGCTGCGATAGACAATCTGCAGTTTAAGGCCGGGGCATACCGCAACGAGATCATTGTTTTGATCGGGCGGGTGACCTATACCGGGCGCACGTCCATGGAAGTGCGGGTGGATACCTATGTGGAATCCCCGGACGGCATGCGCAGGCCCATCAACCGGGCGTTTCTGATGCTGGTGGCAGTGGATGAAAACCAGAAGCCCGTTCCTGTGCCCGGACTGACAGTGGAGACTGAAAGCCAGAAGGCAGAGTGGGAGGGTGCGGTAAAACGCAAGGAACTCCACAAAAAGAGAAGAACAGAAGGATTTTAGGAGGAAAAGCAGTATGGCAGAAACAATGGAAGATTTTAAAGAGGAACTGGAGGCGTCATTCCGCAAGATCCGCGTGGGAGACATTCTGACAGGAAAAGTGATCGAGGTCAGTGAAGAAGGCGTGCTGCTGGATTTTGATTACTATGCCCCGGGAAAGATTGCGCTGGAAGATTTGAGCGGTGATCCGGGCTTTTCCATTTTTGAAGAGATCCATGTAGGGGATGAGATTTCCGCAACGGTAGTGAAGATCGACGATGGAGCAGGCAACCTGGTCCTTTCCAGAAAAGAGGCTGATGATGTGCTGGCATGGGACAAATTAAAGCAGATGATGGAAGATCATGCTGTGGTGAGAGGCAGGATTGCGGAGGCTGTAAAGGGCGGCGCCGTGATGTTTGTGGAAGGCGTGCGGGGATTTATCCCGGCGTCCAAACTGGCGCTGCGCTATGTGGAGGATACCTCAGAATATCAGAATAAAGAGGTGGAGGCCAACATCATCGAGGTGGATGTGGCGAAGAAACGCCTGGTGCTGTCCTGCAGGGATATTCTGGTGCAGAAGTCTCTGGAGGAGAAGGCTGAAAAAGTGAAGGGCGTTGCGGTAGGAAGTATTGTAGAGGGAACTGTTGAGCAGCTAAAGGACTATGGCGCGTTTGTGGATATCGGGGACGGAATCTCCGGCCTGCTTCATGTGTCCCAGATCAGCGACAAGAGGATTTCTCACCCCAAAGCAGTTCTGAAAGAAGGTCAGAAGGTTAAAGTAAAAATTACAAAAGTGGAAAACGGTAAGATCAGTCTGAGCATGAAGGCGCTGATGGACGTGACACAGAAGGATTCTGAGCCGGCTTTTGACTATAAAGAGTCAGGACAGGCCACCACCGGACTGGGCGCTCTGCTGAAAGGAATCAAGCTGGACTGAGTCGATGCGAACGGAGGGATGGGATTGAATCCATTAGAAAGATTATCAGGATGGATTTCCGAAAGCAGAAATATTGTGTTTTTTGGAGGAGCGGGAGTGTCCACGGAAAGCGGGATTCCCGACTTCCGCAGCCAGGATGGGGTGTATCATCAGGAGTACCGTTATCCTCCGGAGCAGATTTTAAGCCACAGCTTTTTCCGGAGGAATCCGGAAGAGTTTTTCAGGTTTTACCGAAACAAAATGCTGTATCCGGATGCGCGGCCGAACGGCGCGCATCTGGCCCTTGCCAAAATGGAAAAGCAGGGGAAACTGGCTGCTGTGATCACTCAGAACATAGACGGGCTGCATCAAAAAGCCGGGAGCGGCAATGTACTGGAACTCCATGGCTCGGTGCTCCGGAACTACTGCCGCCGCTGCGGGAAGTCCTATGAGCTGGGTGAGATCCTGCGTGCAGAAGGCATTCCCCGCTGCGGCTGCGGCGGCGTGATTAAGCCGGATGTGGTACTCTATGAAGAAAGCCTGGATATGGAGGTGCTGAACCGTTCGGCGGCGGCTATCGCCCAGGCTGATATGCTGATTGTGGCAGGGACTTCCCTGACGGTTTACCCGGCAGCCGGACTGATTGACTATTATCAGGGCAGCCGTCTGGTGCTGATCAACAAGACGCCCACGCCCATGGATTCCAGAGCGGACCTGGTGATTGCCGGTTCTGTGGGAGAAGTGCTGCAGGAGGCGCTGGAGGAACATCAATATTGATATAGTATAAGGGCAGCGCTCTGGATCAATCCGGTTTGCGCTGCCCTCTCAGATTCTTTTCAACTAATTTTCTCGGAACCATAACCTGATGGCCGCAGCCCAGGCATTTGAGCCGGAAGTCTATGCCCACGCGCAGTACTTCCCACTCGGAACTGCCGCAGGGGTGCGGCTTTTTTAATTTAACAATATCGCCTACATCTATCTGCATGTTCTGCCTCCTTCACTCATATGCTATTATAGTGTAGAAAAAAAGGCTTGTCAATGAATCAGAGATGAATATGACCAGGAAAACAGCCAGTGAGGAAGGAAAGGTATATGAAAAAAGAAGTACGGAACTATCATGGGGATTTAGCTGCGATACAGGAAATTTTTATGAGTATGTCCGTCCGGTTTGATTCCATTTATTATATAAACCTGGTTGAGAATACTTTTTTTGCTCCGGCACAGACAGAGGCAGCAGCAGTTAATTACTCCCATTCCGGAAACTATACTGATATGGTCCATACTTATGCCAGGAAGATCGTCCACCCTCTTGACCGTCTGCTGTATGAAAAGGGCCTGATGCCGGAAGTTATTGGTAAAAAACTGGAGGGCCAGGGATTTGAAGAATTTGAATATCGGTCAAAAGTTTCTGATGGAAGCTATCATTGGTTCCGCCTGCAGATCGTCCCGGCAAAATTCCGGGAAGACGGCAGAGCTGAAATGGCCACTCTTTTTACTACAGATATTAATGAGAACAAGCAGCAGGAACTGGAGGCCAGGCAGCTTCTAGAAGAGCAGGCTGAACAGCTTCAGAGGCAGGCCAGGCTTTTGCTGGAGCAGAACAGGGAACTGCATATGGGGGCGGAGCGTTTTCGTATTGTTATGGAAAATTCAGATAAAATTGTGTTTGAATATGATATGCTTATGGGATGTCTGGCACTGATTGTGCCGGAAAAGCGGGAGGAACAGATAAACGTATCATTAGATCAGCTGGAACGAGGATGCGTGCTGTGGGGAAGAAAGATCATCAGGTTCCGGCCGGGGCTGAAGAATGTAATAAAACAAATAACAGAAGGAGAAAAGAGGACTTCCTGTGAAATGCAGATGCAGATAAAAAATGGGGAAGAGGCCTGGCAGCGGATCACTTTGGCCGGTATGAGAGACGAGAAAAGAAATGTCCGCCGCATTGTGGGCATGATGGAGGATATTACACTTCAAAAGGAAACAGAAAAGGCGGCGGCCATAGAGGAGAAATTCAGGCGCGCAATGAGACAGGAATGCCAGTCTGCCTATGAAGTGAATTTTTCCACCGGAGATTTTATTTTTTGCCAGGCTCATGGAGAGGGAGCCGCTCTTCCTGAAAAGGGAGAATCCTACGAGAATTTTGTGTTCCGGCTGGCAGAAGAACGGGTTCATGAGGACAGCTACCGGGAATTCATAGAAGCATTTTCATTGGGCAACATATGGAACGCGTTTCAGCAGAAAAAAAATGAGATTCATTTGGACTGCGAGATGCTGCAGCAGGATGGCAAGATGCGCTGGCATAATGCGGACATGCATCTATTTAAAGATCAGGTGCTGGGAGACCTGAAAGGATATTTCTATCTGATTGATATTGATAACCGGAAAAGAGAAGAATTAGAGCTGATTCGAAAAGCGGAGCGGGATTCTCTTACTGATGTATACAATAAAGGTACAACTGAGCGGGAAATCAGGAAACGCCTGAAGATGTCCAGGTATGTGAGAAGCGGCACCTTATTTATGATTGATATTGATTACTTCAAAAATATAAATGATACATATGGACATCTGACGGGGGACAGGGTGATCCGGGATTGCGCGGCAGCCCTTCGGTCTCTGTTCAGGGCAGAGGATGTGATAGGCCGGGTGGGCGGAGATGAATTCTGCATTTTTTTTGACGGATTTGAGACAGAAAATCAGGTCGCAGTCAGGGCAGAGGCGGTAAAAGAAAGGGTGGGAAGGGTCCTTCCCGCCAGAGAAGGAAAACCGGGCAGCTCCGTAAGCATTGGAATATCCAGAAACCATGGGAAAAGAAAAAGCTTTGAACAGCTTTATCAGGAAGCTGACAAGGCGCTTTACTGCCAAAAGCAGCATGGAAAAAATGGTTATTCTTTTTTTCGGGAAGGGGAGGAAGAAAATTGAAAAAAGTGCTTGCGTTTCTTTTTTAATTATGATAGAATAACCATTCGTGATATATTATCATTTCCTTGCTCCCTGCGATGGACAAGGGGCCAGAGACCAAAAGGAGGTACGAGACGCATGAACAAATATGAATTAGCTGTTGTTGTGAATGCAAAGCTCGAAGACGAAGAGAGAGCGGCTGTAGTCGACAATGTAAAGGCTCTGATTGAGCGTTTTGGCGGTACAGTGACTAATGTGGATGACTGGGGCAAGAAGAGACTTGCTTACGAAATCCAGAAGATGAAAGAAGCGTTCTATTATTTCGTTACATTCGAGAGCGATTCAGAGTGTCCGAACGAAGTCGAGAAGAGAATTCGTATTATGGAACCTGTAATCCGTTATCTTTGCGTAAAGAGCGAGGCTGAGTAATTCGCTTACAGGAAAGAGGAGATCGTATGAATAGAGTAATTCTGATGGGCAGACTGACAAGAGACCCGGAGGTTCGTTATTCCCAGGGAGAGCGTTCAATGGCGATTGCCAGATATACGCTGGCGGTGGACCGCAGAGGGCGCCGCGATATGAATGGAGAGAGCCAGCAGGCAGATTTCATTCCCTGCGTTGCATTTGACAGAGCAGCAGAGTTCGCTGAGAAGTATTTCCGCCAGGGAATGCGTGTGCTTGTATCCGGAAGGATTCAGACCGGCAGCTATACGAACCGCGACGGCCAGAAGGTCTATACGACAGAAGTGATTCTAGACGATCAGGAATTTGCTGACAGTAAGGGGGCTTCTTCCGGCAATGACGGGGGATTTCAGCCATCCTACCAGCAGCCTTCCTCCAGACCTGCACCTGCGAGCGCAGTCGGAGAAGGGTTTATGAACATCCCGGATGGAGTGGAAGACGAAGGCCTTCCCTTCAACTAAGATAAGGAGGCAATCACAATGGCATATAATAAGAGCGACAGACCGGACTCTCCCATGAAGAGAAGAGGCGGACGCAGGAGAAAGAAAGTCTGCGTATTCTGCGGAGAGAAGAACGGCGTAATTGATTACAAGGACGCAGCAAAGCTGAAAAGATATGTATCTGAGAGAGGAAAAATCCTCCCCAGAAGAATCACCGGCAACTGTGCAAAGCATCAGAGAGCGCTGACCGTAGCGATCAAGAGAGCGCGTCATATTGCGCTGATGCCCTATACAATGGAATAATTTAAGCCTATGAAAGGGGCTGCCCACTAAGCAATTAGTGCGCAGCCCCTTTATGATATTGAACTTTAAGCCGCAGCCAGATAGAAACCGGGCTAAGCGGGGGAAGAAAAAACGGAGAAGACTATAGCCGTAAGGCATGGAGTCTTCGGAGTTTTTTTCTTCCCCCGCGTTACGACTTTCTATTTGAAGCGACATTTTTAAAACTTTTTCCGCCAATGGGTTGTCTAATAGATATAAGACACATACACAGGAGGAAAAACAATATGAACTGCGTGAAGAAAAGAAAGAAAAAAGACAGAAGGTGGAACGACATAAAAGCCGGTGGAGTTCTTTTGCTTCTGGCCGCTTTTATGGCAGCAGCCTGGGGGGTACATGAAGTGTCCGGAATAGCTGCGCCGGAGAATAAAGAGGAAAGACCAATATTGCCGCAGGTTGAAATAACAGAGACTGCGGAGAGAGAACAGCCTCTTACCGTTACGGGGACTGGTAAAGAACCCTCTTCTCAAAAGCCGTCAGAATCGGCCGTTTCATCGGAAGCAGTTTCTGCGCCGCCGGTTCAGATAAAGCCGGCCGACGACTTTTCAGATGCGGTATTTATCGGAGACTCCCGGACAGAAGGACTGATGATTTATACAGGCCTGCATACCGCGACTTTTTATACTGCCACGGGTCTTATGGTGAACACGGCGCAGACAAAACCGGTAATCGGTCTGGAAAACGGGGCCAAAGGAACCGTGCTGGACGCCCTCCGGCAGCATTCCTTTGGCCGTGTATATATTATGCTGGGTATTAACGAGCTGGGATGGCCCTATGGGGAGCAGTTTAAAGGGGAATATACCAAATTAATCCGTGCTGTTAAAGAGATTCAGCCGCAGGCCCAAATATATATTCAGTCAATCCTGCCGGTATCTCAGAAAAAGTCAGAAGGAGATTCAATTTATAATAACATGAATGTAAGAAAGTTTAACGGGTGGATCCAAGAAGTCGCAGCGCAGGAGAACGCTACCTTTCTGAATGTATCAGAGGCGGTTCAGGATGCTCAGGGGAACCTTCCGGAAGGAGCCTCCAGTGATGGAATCCATCTGACAAAAGAGTACTGCAGAATTTGGTTGGAATATCTGCGGGAAAAGGCGCAGGGTAACTGATTGGATAACACAGGAAAGGGGAGGGCAAATGAAGCATTTTAAATTGAGATACTCAGCAGCCATAATATTGGCCGCATGCCTGATTTTATCGGCATGTGCGGATAAAAAGCCAGAGGCAGTCAATGTGCAGGAATTGGGAACAAAGATAGCGTCAGCGGCAGACTTTCCAGATACCATGACGCCAGTGGAGCCGGAAATGATGACAGTACTTTATGGGCTGAATTCCGGGCAGTGGGAGGAATACTTTGCTTTGGCAAGCGGAGGCGCGACGGCGGATGAATTGGTAGTGGTCCGGCTTAAAGATGAAAAATCGGCCGGAGAAGTAAAAGAGTAACTGGAAAAACGCAGGAAGGACAGAGAAGAGAGTTTCACTTCCTATGCCCCGCAGGAAGCAAAAAAGGCTGGTAATGGCTGGATTAAAATTTTGGGCAGCACAGTGATCTATTGCGTTTGCCCTGATGCTGAGGCGGCAAAAAAGATGGCGGGATGATAAAATAATGTGGAAAAGGAAATCAACGGCGTCCAAAAACTATGAACTTTTTGTGGAAATGATAGGCTCCTGCCAGGAAGATTTTTACCGATTCGTCTATATGTATGTAAAAAATCCTGACAACGCCATGGATATCGTCCAGGAAGCGACGATAAAGGGGCTGGAAAAAATAGAAACGCTGCGGGACTCTTCCTATATGAAAACCTGGTTCTTTCGTATTTTGATGAATGAGAGCCTGAATTTTCTTAAGAAAAATCAAAAACTTGTCAGCTCAGGAGAGGTGGAAGACAATGTGCCGTACCAGTGTGAGGAATCTCAGACAGTGGATAGAATTACCTTGTATGAAATGGTTGACCGTCTGCCTGAAGATATGCGTTCTGTAATTATACTGAGGTTTTATGAAGACATGAAAATCAGCGAGGTGGCGCAGACGCTGCAGTTAAATGAAAATACCGCGAAGGCCCGGTTGTATAAGGCGATACGTATTCTAAAACGTCAGATGGAGAGGGAGTGAGGAATGTTGGATTGGAAGGAAGCAAAAAAACAATATGACGAGATACCGGTGCCGGAAGAATTGTCAGAGAGATTAGAAAGAGTTATTCTGGCCCACAGCCCGGCAGGAAAACGGCGTCCATATAGATACAGGATCTTACTTGCGGCTGCTGCAATCCTGATATTATTTATAACGGAGCTGAATGTTAATACAGGTTTTGCAGCGCAGGTGGACAGCATACCTGTTTTGGGTCAGATTTCAAGAATATTTGTCTTTAAAAACTATGTACAGCAGGATGAACGCAAGATATTGAACGTTACGGTACCGGAGCTTAAAAATACCGGCAATGATGATCTGGAAAACAGGGTGAATAATGAAATACGAATGAAAATTAATGAGATTATCCGAGAGGCGGAGAAGAATGTAGAAGAGTGTATGGAGGCATATCTGAAGACCGGGGGAAATGAATCGGAATTTACGCCCTGGATTATTGATATTAATTATGACATTAAATGTTCAGACGAACAGTTTCTTTCTTTTGAAATCTGGAAGACGGAAAGCCTGGCCAGCAGTTATTTTGAACGGTATTTCTATAATATAGATTTAGAAACAGGCAAAGAGCTGACATTAAGGGATTTGCTGGGGCCGGATTATGCAGAAATCGCCACTGCAGAGATAAAAAGTCAGATTGAACAGAGGACAAAGACAGATCCGGACCAGCTCTTCTATGATTATGGCAAAGAGGAACCGGAAGGGGTAAAAGGATTTGAGAAGCTGTCGGAGAATCAGATGTTTTACATTAACAAGGAAGGGAATGTAGTGATTGTTTTTGAAAAATATTCTATTGCCCCCGGATACATGGGCTGTCCGGAATTTGTTATAAGGTAGTGATGCCGCCGTGCCTTAAAGAAAAAATACTTGCATTTTAACCTGCTTTCTTCTATGATAAATAAAAAATAAAAAGGACGCTTATGAAAAGAAAGGATTACAAATGAGGGAAGTGGACTGCAGCTTGATTATTAAGAACATAAAGGAGATGTGCATAGAAGCCAATCATTTTTTG
This sequence comes from Cuneatibacter caecimuris, assembly GCF_004216775.1. Classification (GTDB taxonomy): domain Bacteria; phylum Bacillota; class Clostridia; order Lachnospirales; family Lachnospiraceae; genus Cuneatibacter; species Cuneatibacter caecimuris. The sequence goes on along the minus strand of NZ_SGXF01000004.1, from coordinate 1,823 downwards.
TCGGAAGATATGAAAAACGCATTTAACCGGGCTCATGAGGAAGAAAAGTCCCCGTTGGGCCGTCAGGTCCTGGACCAGCTGTCGGAAAATCTGCAGATTGCGGCAGAAGATATGATTCCGATCTGTCAGGATACCGGAATGGCGGTAGTATTTCTAAGAATTGGACAGGAAGTCCATATTACAGGAGGAGATCTGGAAGCAGCAGTCAATGAAGGCGTGCGTCAGGGGTATTCTGAAGGGTACCTGAGGAAGTCTGTAGTCTCAGATCCTGTTTTGCGGGAAAACACGAGGGACAATACCCCGGCGGTGATTCATTATGAAATTGTTCCAGGGGATAACCTGGAAATTACGGTTGCGCCCAAAGGTTTTGGCAGCGAAAACATGAGCCGCGTGTTCATGCTGAAACCTGCGGACGGAATTGAAGGTGTTAAAGACGCTGTGCTTCAGGCAGTCAGGGACGCGGGGCCAAACGCCTGCCCCCCGATGGTTGTGGGAGTGGGGATCGGGGGAACATTTGAAAAATGCGCGCTTTTGGCGAAAAAGGCGCTTACCAGAAATCTTGAGGTGAAGCCGGATATTCCCTGGGTTCAAGATCTGCAGGCGGAGCTGCTGAACAGGGCCAACGGACTTGGAATAGGCCCCGGAGGGCTTGGGGGAACCCAGACTGTTTTAGCTGTAAATATTGAAACGTTTCCCACGCACATTGCGGGGCTCCCGGTGGCTGTTAATATCTGCTGCCATGTGAACCGTCATATCACACGTACGATTTAAGGAGGAATAGCATGGACAGAAAAATAACCACGCCTCTGACAGATGATAAAATAAAAGAGCTGCGGGCCGGAGATTATGTTTACCTGACGGGCGTTATTTATACAGCCAGGGACGCAGCCCACAAAAGAATGCAGGAGGCGCTGGATGTACAGAAAGCGCTGCCTGTAGAGATGCAGGATAACGTGATCTATTATATGGGGCCGTCACCTGCAAGAGAAGGGAGGCCTATTGGCTCCGCGGGCCCCACAACCGCCAGCAGAATGGATAAGTACACCCCCGCGCTGCTGGATTTGGGGCTGAAGGGTATGATCGGGAAAGGAAAGCGCAGCCGGGAAGTAAAAGAAGCCATTGTGCGCAATGGGGCAGTTTATTTTGCGGCAGTGGGGGGAGCGGGCGCTGTTTTGTCCCGGTGCATCACCAGATCTGAAGTGGTTGCATATGATGATCTGGGCACAGAAGCGATCCGCAAGCTGCAGGTGGAGAACTTTCCTGTGATTGTAGTTATTGACAGCCTGGGGAACGATCTCTATGAGTCGGCGGTTAAGAAATACCGCAGAGAGAAATAAAAAAAACAGAAATTGTAAAAAAGAGGTTGACAAGCTCGTCCCTTTCGGGTAAAATATACCATGCACTCTGAGAGTGCGATTGAAAAGATGGCATTTGGAGAAATACTCAAGTGGCTGAAGAGGCGCCCCTGCTAAGGGTGTAGACCGTTCACGCGGTGCGAGGGTTCAAATCCCTCTTTCTCCGCTTTTCTTTTCAGAAAAGATTCTTTGAAAAAAGAATAAAAAAGTGCTTGACAGCTAATACGGGTTGTGATAGAATTAATAACCGTTGCGGCAAAGCGCAGGAGCAAAAGAGGTCGAAAAACCTCAAAAAAACTTTCAAAAAGTAGTTGACAAACCCGAGAGGGTATGATAGACTAAGAGAGTTGCTGCTGAAGAGCGGCGAGCACAGGAACCTTGATAACTGAACAATAAGACAACCCTGAAAATTCTTAAAGAAGTCAGCGTGAGACAATCACGCGGCTGAATTGAGACATTCAGAACAGA
>NZ_SGXF01000003.1:348560-428176 GCF_004216775.1 Cuneatibacter caecimuris | reverse complement strand
AAACCCTCCGGGGGATCGCACTGCGGCGTAAGGAATTACGTCGCTAAAGCGACACGCCGCAGGCGGAGAATCCCGCCAGCGGGATTCTTTTTCATTGCCTGATCTCCTGTACATTCCGCACAATGGTGTGCTGGATAGGCGTCCATGTCACCTTCTTAAACAGCGCAGCGATCGCAATCGGAAGATAAGTGAAGATAAAGATAGGGAAGGTGAACAGATAGAGGATTTTTTTCGTACTGCTGCAGTGGATCTGTTTCCATTCCGTAATTGTTGTCACAATACCGAAGAAGAACAGTGACAGGTAAATACTGGCCACACAATTAATAATCTCTCCTCCTGCCAGCAAAAACAGGCTTTCTTCTCCGTTAATCAGCCCCATCATCATGGCGCCGCCGTTAATCAGCAGGGTCGCGATGGTCAGCAGCATGGCGGGCGCTATGTTCATCAGCATGTCAAAGCACTGAAAACTGCGGTGTTTAACACATCCTTCCACCAGGCCTTTCCCATATTTTCCCACCACCTGGTAAAAGCCCTTTGCCCAGCGCAGACGCTGATTCCAGGATTCTTTAAAGCGGACAGGCTGTTCGTCATAGAGCACTGCTTTCTCACAATAACCGATCACATTGCCCTGAATGATGTTGTCCACGGAGAATTCGATATCCTCAGTGAGCAGATGATGCTTCCATCCCTGGTTTTTCTCAATAATCTGGCTGTCCACCATGAATCCTGTGCCGGAAATCGCACAGCTGGAACCGCACTGCATTCTGGCTCCGTTCAGGTATCTGGATTCGCGGAGGAACCAAAGGGCATATCCCGCAGAAATCCAGTTAGAATCATAATTCTTGGAATTGCGGTAGCTGGTGATCACAGGGTAGCCGTCGTCAAACACTTTGTTCATTTCGTAAACATAGTTCTCATCCAGCACATTGTCCGCATCAAACACCATATAAGCGTCATAATAGCGGATACCCTTGTCCTCATCGATCTTATGGAAAATGTAATTCAGCGCATAGCCTTTGCCCACCTGAACCCGGTTAAAACGCTCAAACACTGTCGCTCCGTTTTCAGCGGCAATTTCCGCCGTGTTGTCCGTGCAGTTATCGGCCACCACATAAACATCCAGCAGTTCTTTCGGATATTTCTGGCTGTTGATGCTCTGCAGCAGGCCGCCGATCACCGCGCTTTCATTTCTGGCTGAGATGATGACTGCATAACGGTGGAAAGGCCGTTCCCCTCTCACCACATCCTTTTTCAGCAATCTGATAAACACATATACGACCTGGTATGAGTAGCACAGAAAAAACAAAACCAGAATCGCAAAATTCATATACCGGATAAATGTCTCCATGGTCATTGTATTCGCTCCCTTTCATAGACAATTCACCACTTCTGTAAGTCTTATCCAGTATAATGTAAAAACTGTGTTCATTTTGTGATTTCAGCCTTACAATTTCATTTCGGGGAGCATTTTATTGTAAGGAATCTGTAAGAATTTCGGTTTCCTGGTGTGTGTGCAGGATCTCCATAAACTCTTCTCCGGTAATGGTTTCGTGGTCATACAGGTATTTCGCCAGCTCATGCAGCCTGCCGGAGTTCTCTTCCAAAAGCTTTCTGGCTTTCTCATACTGCCGTTTCACCAGTTCCACCACTTTGGCGTCAATCTGAGAAGAAGTATTTTCTGAACAGGCAAGAGAAGCGTCTCCGCCCAGATACTGATTGGTCACCGTTTCGAAAGCAACCATTCCAAATTCTTCGCTCATGCCGTACCGGGTAATCATGGCTCTGGCCAGCTTTGTGGCCTGTTCGATATCGTTGGACGCGCCGGTGGAAATTGTATGGAAAACCAAATCCTCCGCTACCCGGCCGCCAGTCAGGGTAGCGATCCTGTTCTCCAGTTCTTCTCTGGACATCAGATTTCTATCATCCTGGTCTACCTGCATCGTATAGCCCAGCGCCCCGGAAGTCCTTGGAATTATGGTAATCTTCGTCACCGGTGCAGAATCTGTCTGCAGGGCCGCTACCAGCGCGTGGCCGATCTCATGATAGGATACGATGAGTTTCTCTTTATCCGTAAGAATTTTATTTTTCTTCTGGTAGCCTGCAATCACCACTTCCACACTCTCTTCCAGGTCCGCCTGGGTCACAAATTTCCTGTTGTGTCTCACAGCCCGCAGCGCGGCTTCGTTGACCATATTGGCCAGCTCCGCCCCGCTGGCTCCCACCGCGATTCTGGCAATGGCTCCAAAATCTACATCCTGCCCCACGTTCACCTTTTTGGCATGGACCTTCAGAATCTCTTCACGTCCTTTCAGGTCAGGCAGCTCCACAGGAACCCGGCGGTCAAACCGGCCCGGCCTAAGCAGCGCGGGGTCCAGGGAATCCGGCCGGTTGGTAGCGCCCAGAATGATCACTCCCTTTGTGCCGTCAAAACCGTCCATCTCTGTCAGCAGCTGGTTCAGCGTCTGCTCCCGCTCATCATTTCCGGAGAATCCGCCGTTGTCTCTCTTCTTGCCAATGGTATCAATTTCGTCAATAAACACGATGCAGGGAGCTTTTTCCGCCGCCTGCTTGAACAGGTCCCGGACCTTGGCCGCTCCCATTCCCACAAACATCTCCACGAATTCCGAGCCTGATATGCTGAAAAAAGGCACATTGGCCTCTCCTGCCACCGCTTTGGCCAACAAAGTTTTACCTGTTCCGGGCGGGCCCACCAAAAGAGCGCCTTTGGGCATCTTTGCTCCGATTTCCGTATATTTCTGAGGGTTGTGCAGAAAATCCACAATCTCTGTCAGCACCTCTTTTGCCTCGTCCTCTCCCGCCACATCAGCAAACTTGATTCCCGTGCTGGATTCCACATATACTTTCGCGTTGCTCTTTCCAAAGCTCATGGCGTTGGCCCCCATGCCGCCGCCCATCCGTTTCATGAGGAAGCGCATCAGCAGCTGCCCCACAAGGACGATCAGCACGATCTGGAACAACAGGGAGAAGATATAGCTGAAAATGTTGGAAGACTTCTTCACAATGGGCGTACCGAAGTCCTGAATTCCCGCCTTTCTCAGGCGGTCCACCAGTTCCGGGTCATTCATGTTTCCCGTCTTATAATAGCCTGTTTTTTCTGCCTTATCGGTAAATATGATCTGGCTGTCCTCCACCTGGACCTGGCTGACATTTCCTTCCTCCACCATTTCCAGGAACTTTCCATAGGAAACTTCCGCCACCTGCCTGCTGGTCAGCCACGGCAGGAGCAGAGAATTCAGCGCCATCATAATTAATAATGCGATCAAATAATAAAATATGAGTGGTTTTTTGGGTGGTTTTACTTCTTTCATCAATACCGCCTCCTTTTCTTCTGTCTTAATATTATCATCCGAAACCTGAAAGTCAATGCCGCCGGGATTTATTTTACAAAGAATTCATTTTATTTCATTTTTGCCTAATATTATAAAGAATGCGGATGATACGCGACAGAGGCGGAAGAGAAAACTCCGGAGGCTCCATGCCTTACGGCTATAGCCGCCTCCGTTTTCTCTTCCGCCTCTCTGCCAGGGATTCTTCCCGCTGTAAAACTGCCCACCGCCTATTTTAGTTCTGTATGGCGGATGATTGCATACGAACCTGTTCCAAAAATTGCTGCCAGAGCCGCCAGGGTCAGGACAGGAAACATGCAGTTGATCGTTCCGTCCGGCATAAATCCCATTGATTTCATGAAAAAGCTTATCATACTGGCCACTGCTTCGGCTGAAAGTACATACTTGAATACTGCGATAATCAGCAATACCATACCGCCGGCAGCCACTCCTAAATAAATGGATGCTGTCTTTCCGACTTTATTTATGATAAGCATCAGTAAGTATAACAAATTGCAAAGCGTAACATAAAGAAGAAACAGCCACAGCCAATTCATAAATATGTTATCGTAGCCATAAATACCACTGTACAGGGAGGAATAGCCGCTGTTAAAGTGGTGAATGACGTTCCCGACCACAGTATCCACAAACGCCATAATTCCGGAAATAAAGCAAAACATGGAAAGGGTTGCAGTGAAAATTTGCCTGCGGGTAAATCCGTTCTGGATCAGCATTTTAAAGTCTTCTTTAAAGCCTAATGCTCCCAATATCCCAATATAAATCAAGGTGTTCATTTCTAAAACGTCGGTTCCCAGGTTTTCAAAAGTTCCCATGCTGATCCCTACAATCAACGTAATGAGTAAAACCACAGCATATTGTATGGCATAAAAAATCCATATAAACTTAAATGAAGTCATACATTCATACTGAACAGCAGCTTTTAATTTCTTCATTTCAAATGCCTCCTTTCTCCGTTAACTTGACAAACAGTTTCTGCAGGTTCATGGCTGAAGCCGATAAATTGCTGTTCTTGGGAAGCGGCGTCTTTTCCCCCAGCACGTAAGCGATTTTCAGATTTCCCAATTCATCATACCCGATGATATTTTTGTCAGCACAATAAGCGTCTACTTCCTTGGCAGGTCCATATATGCTGTATCCCATTTCCATCAGCGTGCTTACGTGATCCTGCAGCAGCACTTTTCCCTGGTCAATCAGAACAACTTCCTCAATGATATTTGCCACTTCTTCAATAAGATGCGTGGCAATAATGATCGTGCGCTCGTTGTGTTGAAAGTCTTTCAACAGCAAATCGTAGAATAGTTCTCTGTGATTTGCATCTAAGCCCAAAACTGGTTCATCAAAAATCACATATGGAACCATCAGGGACAGGGCCACGGTTAATTTAAAGATGGACTGGTAACCTTTGGATAATGCCTTGAATTTCTTGTTCGTGTCAAGATTAAACTTCCCTGCAATCTCAAAGGCTTTATCCAGATCGAAGGAGTCATAAAAACGGTTGATCCATTTAAAGAGGTCTTTCACTTTTAAACCCGCGTCATATAAATCGGCCTCGCTCATGCAGAAAATCTTTTCATGGACTTTAATATTTTCTTTTGCCGGAAGATCATCAATCAGGATTTCTCCGCTGTCCGCAAAAATGCGGTTGGCTATGATATTGATGAGCGTGGACTTTCCGGCGCCATTTCTCCCCAGAAATCCATAAATTTTTCCGGATTCAAAGGAAAAAGACACATCATGAAGGGCGGCAACATTTTTGTACCGTTTTGTAACATTCTTAATTTGAATTGCATTCATTTTCAAAACCCCTTTCTATCAGAGAAATAATTTCGTCTTTCGTCATATGCAACTTGTTGGCTTCCTCAATCAGCGCCGCTACAAACTGATTGTAGAACTGGCCCTGCCTTTTCTGGCGTATTTTTTCAATTGCTCCTTCCTTTACAAACATTCCCAGCCCCCTTTTCTTATAGATAATTTCCTCGTCCACAAGTAAATTCATTCCCTTTAAAACAGTGTGTGGATTGATATTCAACAGTGCAGATATTTCATTCGTTGAGGGAATTTTACTTTCCTCCGGGAACACTCCAGTGAATATAGAGTCTTCCAGCTGCTCCGCAATCTGGATGAAAATCGGTTTTTCTATATTCGGATTTATGTTCAACTATACCACTCCCTTTCCTGTGTGTATGTTTGTTAGTCAAGTAACTAACTACATTACATCTGTACTATAACTGATTGAAAGGATATTGTCAACAGTTTTTTTTAGAATCCGGCTTGCCGGACTCGCGCGCCGGAGCGCGGTCGCTATCGCGGCCATATTTCCTTAGCGCGTCGTGCGCATCCCCCGGAAGGTTTTGTTTCATAAGAAACGCAGCTTGCTATGAAACAAAGAATCCCCTGCAGGCTTTTAAAGCCCTTCAGGGGATCAGTTCCATATGAAATGCCAGCAGCATCACATTTTTCCAGATAAAATTCAATATCACAATCGCCACCGCCAGATAACAGTACAAATTTCTGTAGCGCATCCCTTTGATCCTGCCCCGGGTCAGATGGCGCAGGGTATGGGTGATCCAATACCACCCGCAGACCGCGGCCCCGTATGGCACCAGGGGATGATAAAACAGGCTCTGCAGGATCTGCCCGTGCAAAAGAAAGCGAAACGAACGGCTTCCCCCGCAGCCGGGGCAGTAAATTCCCAGCCAGGTGCGCAGGGCACAGGGCAGCAGAAACGGGCTCAGATCCAGCCTGAACAGCCAGATTACGCCTGCCCCCAACAGCCCTGCCGCCAAAAACGCGGTCAGAAGACGGTAAAGAGTCTCTTCCATCCTGACATCCCGCTCCGCGGGCTGCAAAATCAGCTTTTTCATTAATCTCCCAAAGAGAAAGCGTCATGGACGGAGCGCATAGCCCGCTCCACGTCAGCCTCGTCAATCAGCACGGTAATGCGGATTTCTGATGTAGAAATCATCTTGATATTCACGCCCACGCTGGCCAGAGCTTCAAACATTTTTGCCGCGACGCCGGGGTTGGAGGTCATTCCGGCTCCAATGATGGACAGCTTCGCCACCTTTTCCTCGCTTTCCAGTGTCTGGGCGCCCAGAGAATCCATATGACGCTTGATGATTTCCAGCGCCTCTTCCAGGTCCGTGCGCGCAACAGTAAACGCGATATCCTTTGTACCATGGCGGCCCACGGACTGCAGGATAATATCCACATTGATATTATGTCTCGCCAGATGCTGGAACAGCTTGAACGCGATTCCCGGCTCGTTTTTTACGCCCATCACTGAAATCCGGGCTGTATTTCTATCGGCGGCAACCCCGCTCACCAACATTTTTTCCATCTTTACTTCCTCCTTGACAATGGTTCCCTCCGATGTATTCAGGCTGGAGCGCACAATCAGGTGGACCCCGTATTTTTTAGCCATTTCCACGGAACGGTTGTGAAGCACTTTCGCACCCAGAGAGGCGAACTCCAGCATTTCATCGTACGTGACCTCATCCATCTTTCGTGCGTTTGGAACAATACGCGGATCAGCTGTATATACTCCGTCCACATCCGTATAGATCTCGCACAGATCCGCGTGAAGCACTGCTGCCAGCGCTACCGCTGTGGTATCTGAACCGCCCCTGCCCAGAGTTGTCATATCGTCATATTTATTAATCCCCTGGAACCCCGTAACAATCACAATTTTACGGGCGTCCAGCTCATTGCGCACCCGCTCTGTATCAATTCTTTTCAACCTGGAATTTCCATAAGCGGATGTAGTCTGCATCTGTATCTGCGCCGCGTTGAGAGAAATCGCCTGTACGCCCAGGGCTCCCATGGCCATGGCCATCAGGGAAACGGATACCTGCTCCCCTGTAACCAGGAGCATATCCAGTTCTCGTTTGGATGGGTGGGGATTGATCTCATGGGCCTTAGCCAGGAGTCCATCCGTAGTCTTTCCCATGGCGGACAGCACCACGACCACGTCATGCCCCTTATTATAATCTTCTATGCAGCGGCGGGCCACGTTGAAAATGTGTTCTTTATCCGCAACTGAGCTGCCGCCAAACTTTTTTACAATTAACATACTTTCCTCCAGCAATTATTTATGCCAGGCGGATTCTGCTGATCACGCCTTCCAACCTGGCGGCGGCCTCTTCAAAGTCCGCTTCTGACAACACAGGCGTCACCACCCCAAATTCTTCCATCCCCGAAATCTTCTGCACCTGGCAGGGGCCAAAGGCTTTTTCCGCCTCTGCCAGCCTGTTTTCAGGGTTCCCGGACAGCCGGACGAAAAACTGCTTTTCGGTCTTCTTCCAGTCGCCGAGCTCCAGCTTTTCAGCGCTCCAACGCTGCATCACCGTCACCTGCTGGTTGCGGGCGGCATCCACCATATCCGCCACCACCGCGCTGGCAGTGGGCAGTTTCCCGGCTCCCGCGCCATAGAACATCAGGTCGCCGATCACCCCGCCGTTTACCAGAATGCCGTTGAGCACGCCGTTTACGCTGTACAAAGGATGATCCTGACCGATCATCACAGGGGACACCATCACATAGACTTCTCCATTCTTTTTCCTGGCAGTCCCCAGAAGCTTCACTGTCCTGCCCATGGCAGCGGCATAAGCCATATCCCGGTCGGAAAGCTCCGTGATTCCCTCTGTGTACACCTCTTCGGAATCCACCTGCCTGCCATAAACCAGGGAGGCCAGGATGGAAATTTTCCGGCAGGCGTCATGGCCTTCCACGTCCGCTTCCGGATTACGTTCCGCGTATCCCAGTTCCTGAGCCTGCTTCAGCACTTCCTCATAGGGCATGCCTTCCTGAGCCATCTCTGTCAGCATGAAATTGGTGGTGCCGTTGAGTATACCGGTGATTTCATCAATTTCATCCGCGGTAATACATTCATTCAGCGGACGGATGATGGGAATGCCGCCCCCTACGCTGGCCTCAAACAGGAAATTGATGTGCTTCTCTTCTGCGATCTGCATCAGCTCCGCCCCATGCTTCGCCACCAGCTCTTTATTGGAGGTGGCTACATGTTTGCCGGCCTTCAGGCAGGCTTTTACAAAATCATAGGCAGGCTTTGTGCCGCCCATGGTTTCCACCACGATCTTTACCTCCGGATCCTTTACGATGATATCCAGGTCATGCACCACATATTTTTCCATTGGATCACCCGGAAATTCTCTCAAATCCAGCACATATTTTACTTCCAGCGGTTCTCCTGCCCGCCTGGCCACGCAGTCCGCATTCATGCGCAGCACCTGGGCCACCCCGGAACCGATATTGCCATACCCTAAAATTGCAGTCTTCACTTCTGTCACTCCCTCGCTAATATTTTCAAATCATGCACGCCATCCAGATGTTCAATTTTATCCAGCATGGCGGAAACATCCTCTGCCCCCGGCAGCACTTCTATGCTGAGCGTCAGCATGGCCACCCCGTTTACCGGTATCGTCTGATGGATTGTCAGCACATTCACCCGGCTTTCCGCCACCCGCCGGAGCACCGAAGCCAACAGCCCTGGCACATCCTCCATCTGAAGCAGCACTGTGACAGTCCTGCCCCTGGCGTCATCGTGAAACGGAAAAATATCATCCTGATATTTGTAAAAGGAGCTCCTGCTGATTCCCACCTGTGCCGCCGCATCGTGCACAGTCCTGGCCTTTCCGGATTCCAGAAGCCTTTTGGCCTCTACCACTTTCAGCAATACCTCGGGCACTGCCTTCTGCTTTACTACATAATATTTACTTTCTGCCATTTCGTCCTCACATCCTCTCGGAATGTTCGTCGTTTAAATACATGTGTCCTCACTCGAAAGATATTATCACAAATTCCGGAACAGCGCAAGCATTTTTTGACAAATATTTTTTTCCGTGATACACTCACAGTATATTTGTAATAAACTAAAGAAGAGAGAAAGGCCAAGGAGTAACCATGATGCGACATAAACGATTGTGGGCTGTCCTCATTGCGGCAGCCTTACTGCTTGCTTATTTGATTATAGGCGCCATAGCGCCCTTTGTAAAGTATTCTGAATTAACAGAGGCTCAGAAAGCCTCATTTTCGGCGGATCGTTTCCGCAGCGGACAGACCGGTCCGGACCGGGCGATGCTGCTGGAAACTGCGGAATCTGCGCTGGATGAGCGCATTCGGCTGATCAATCTGGCCCAGGAACGGATTATTCTCACCACGTTTGATATGCGGGAAGGGGCCAGCACCGAAGATCTTGCCTCCCTTCTGATCTGCAAGGCGGACCAGGGCGTGCCGGTAGAGATTCTGGTGGACGGGCTCAGCGGCATGCTTCGGGCTCAGAACAGCCTGACGCTTCGGGCCCTGGCCTCCCATGAGAATATTGTGTTCCGATTTTATAACCCCATCAATCTTTTTACCCCCTGGACCAGTCAGGGGCGCATGCACGACAAAATCCTTATTGTGGACGACAAGGGGTTTATACTGGGCGGGCGCAATACTTTTGATTATTTCCTGGGCAGCTATGAAAGCGCTCATAAAAGCCTGGACCGGGAGGTTCTGATCTGGAATACCAGGCAGGGAGAAAACGACCGGGAATCTTCTTTATTTCAGGCTGAAGAATATTATATGCAGCTGCTGCAGGAACCTGTGAAAACCTTCGGGGAAGGTCCTGTATTCCCCTTCCAGGCGCTCCACCTTTCAGAGGAACTGGATAGGCTGCGGGCACATTATCAGGAACTGCAGAACAACAGGCCGGATCTCTTCGCTCCTTTTGATTACAGCCTGAACACCCACCCCACCAATTCGGTTCAGCTTCTCACCGGCCCCACCGGAATTTACAGCAAAGAACCAGTGCTGTTTTACCAACTCACCCAGCTGATGAAAACCGCCCGGACCCAGGTCACCATCCATACGCCCTATGCGGTTTGCAATGATTTCATGTATGAGCAGCTCTCCGGCGTTGCTCAGGCTGTTCCGGAAACCACGCTGATGCTGAATTCCGTGGACAACGGGGACAATATGGTGGCCTCCAGCGATTATCTCCACAACAAAAAAGACCTGATTCAAACAGGCCTCTCCATCTATGAATACGACGGCGGTTCTTCCTATCACGGAAAATCAGTCACCATCGACGACGATATCTCTGTGATCGGTTCCTACAATTTTGACCTGCGCAGCACCTATATGGATACGGAATCCATGCTGGTGATCCAGAGCAAAGAGCTGACCGCCGAACTGCAGGGTTATATGGACGCCCTCAGACAGGACTGCCGGAAGGTCACCGGCCCTGATACCTACCAGGTTCCGGAAGGCCTTGAAATCCGCAGCCTGCCGGGCTGGAAGAGAAGTATGATGTATGTCTTCGGATGGTTTCTGCAGGGATTCCGGTATTTGGTTTAGTTGTTGTTTCCTGGCAGCAAATGAGTTCGGCCCTGGCCTGCGGTTTTAACCTTCGCAGGCCAGGGCCGAACATTTTTTCCGCCTTTCGAAGACAAATCTTATTTTATTATAGCTCCCAATCTGCGGCACTGCTAAGCAAAACATCCGGCAGTCTTTTCAAATTGGCTCACGCCGCATCGATATCAGCATACCCCTCTTCATCACGATGTTCCTCAGTTTTCAGAGTTTTAATTCCGAATACGAAAATAAAAAGATGAAGCACCCATACGCAGCCCAGTATGATCCTTCCCACAGGAACTCTGCTCATCATTACAAATCCCACCGACATCGTGGCGGTCACCATGATCATAATGCGGATTTTGGCTCCCCAGGTCATCCCCCTGCCCTGAACAAAGCTCTCAAGATTTTTCTGATAGAGCCTGGTGGAAAGAAACCAGTTATGCAATCGTTCCGAGCTTCTGGCAAAGCAAAAGGCGGCCAGCATCAGAAAGGGAAATGCCGGGAGCAGCGGCAGCGCGGCTCCCAGCGCTCCAAGTCCCAGCCCGATACAACCAAGAATTACATATAATACTTTTTTCATCCTTCACTCTCCAATCTTTTCTTCTCTTTTCTGCTCTCTATGACGTGCCGGACTGCAGTCCCCGGATGGTGAAATATCATCCGGGGGCCGGCATAGCGCATGACTTCCCGGATCTTTTCCCGCATGTCCGGCCTGTAGCAGTGTACGCGGCAGTTGGAACAGAATGTCTTTGTTTCCATGAACGGGCAGCGGTCGCTGCGCATTCGGGCATACTCCTCCAATTCCCGGCACTCCGGGCATAGCTCCTCTTTTCCTCTGTGTTTTCCCCGACAGTAAATTCGGATCATTTCCGAAACCAGCTTTTTTTCCCGTTCTCGTTTATTGTTTTTATCCATCAGCAGCTCCTTTTCCCGGACAGTTCTTCCGCCTGGTAAACTTGATCCGCAATGTTCATAGTAGAGGCTCTGTGGGAAACCAGCACCACGCTCCTCTCTTCCTGCTGGTCCCGGAGAGACTTCAAAATTACCGCTTCATTCAGGCTGTCCAGATTGCTGGTGGGTTCATCCAAAAGCAGCAGCGGCGCATCGTGCAGGAACGCTCTGGCAAGCCCCAGGCGCTGACGTTCCCCGCCTGACAAGGTTTCGCCCAATTCCCCCACTTCTGTGTCGTATCCGTTGGGCAAAGTCATGATGAAATCGTGAATCGAGGCTTTCCGGCAGGCTTCTTCCAGTTCTTCCCTGCTGGCGGAAAGCTTTGCAATTCTGAGGTTTGCGGCGATACTGTCATGAAACAGATGGGTCTCCTGGGTCATATATCCTTCCATTTCCCGCAGATCCGACGCATTCACCTGGCGGATATCCTTACCTGAAATCTCCACACGCCCCTCCTGGGCGTCCCAAAACCGCATCAGCAGTTTCAGCATGGTGGACTTCCCGCTTCCGCTCCTTCCCACAATTCCCGTGATTTTACCTGGCTTTACCTGCAGGCTCAAGTCCTGAAGGACCAACTCGTCCCCGTATCCAAAAGTCACCTTTTCCAGCCCCGCGCCGGAAAAAACTGTCTTTTCTTTTCCTGCTGTCCCGGCAACCTGAGGTGTTTCTTCCAAAATATCCAGCACCCGGTTTCCGGCTGCAAAAGTATTTTGTAAAGTGCTTCCCAAATTTGCCAGAGCAATCACCGGACCAAAAGAAGACATGGTAGCAATGACGGAAATCAGAAGCCCGTCAAACCCCATCTGCCCATCCAAATACAGCCAGGTGCATACCCCCAGCTGAAGGAAATCAACTATGAGGATCAGAGTATTGGTCAGAGCCATATTGCGGCCTGTCATACTGCTCATCCTTTCCTGTTTTTCAGACAGCCGGTCTGTTTTATTTTCCAGCTCAGACAATCGTTTCTCCCCGGTTCCATATTGCTGGCTCTCCTTCAGCCCACGCAGGCTGTCCAGCACAAAACTGCTCAATTCTCCGGAGCCTTTCCGAAATTCCATTCCCACGCTGCCACTGCGCCTGGAAATCATCAGAGGAACAGCAGCCCCCACTGTCACATAGCCGCACAGAGCAATCAGTCCGGCCAGCCAGTGGTACCTGCCGATCAAAAATGTCATGGCCAGAGACATTACCGCAGCAATGACCACAGGGGAAATCGTGTGGGCGTAAAACACCTCCAGCAGCTCTATATCGGAAGTGATCACGGAAATCAGATTCCCCCTGTCTTTTCCTTCCAATTTCGCCGGACAGAGTTTCCTGAGAGCAGCAAATACTTTATGCCGGATCAAGGCCAGCAGGCGAAACGCAATATAGTGGTTGCAGGCCTGTTCACCATAACGCAGGATTCCCCGCAGCAGAGCCAGAGTTCCCACGATTATACACACAGTCTTCACTGTAAATGGCGAACCAGCGTTCACTGCATCAAGGATTCCATAGCCCCCCAGCACTGGTATCATAATGGAACACAAAAATCCCGTCACTCCCATCAGTACCGCGCACGCCATCCACCCCGCCAGCGGTCTTACCAATCCGGACAATTTCAGCATGATTTTTAAATTACTGCGCTTTTTCATTCCTGCCCGCCTCCTTTTCCGATCATCTCCAATTCCTGCTGCTTTTTCCATAACCTCGCGTAGCCGCCGCCATAGTCTAAAAGTTCTTCATGGGTTCCCGCCTCGCATACTCTGCCATTTTCCATCATATAAACACGGTCAGCTCCAGTCAGGTTGGCCAGCCTGTGGGAAATTAGAATGACTGACTTGTTTCCTTTCAGCGACCTGATCTGTGCCATAATTTCATTTTCGCTCTCCACGTCTATGTTGGAAGTAGCTTCATCAAAAATATACACGGGGCTGTCATGCAGCAGCGCCCGGGCCAGGGCCAGCCTCTGCCTTTGGCCCCCGGACAGATTGGACGCCCGTTCTTCCAGCTGAGTATCCAGCCCTTCTTCGGTCCTCAGGAAATCAGCCAAATTTACTTTTTCCAGAGCATTCCACATTTTTTCTTCTTCCGCCCCCGGGTCTCCCATTTTCAGATTATCCCGAACGCTTCCTTTAAAAATATAGCTGTCGTGTCCCACATAGGTAACCGACTTCATCAGACTTTCTTCTGACGCCTGGGATAATTCTATTCCCCCGACCTGAATGCTTCCACTGTAACTTTTATTCCGTCCCATCAGCAGAGCCGCTAGAGTAGATTTTCCGCACCCGCTCTCCCCTGCGACAGCAGTAAAGCTACCCCCAGGGATCTCCATAATGATGTCCTTTAACACCTCCCGTTCTCTGTCATAAGAAAAACTCACATGCTTTATGGAAATATCCGGGTTCTTAACCGAAATCTTGGCTTTCCCCTGCTGTGGTTCAGGTAAATCCAACAAATTAAAAATTTTATCGCTGGCCGCCATTCCGTTCATGGCAATATGAAAGAAACTTCCCAGCTGCCGCATGGGAATAAAAAATTCCGCAGCCAGCAGGATGATGACGAAACATCCGGCAAGGCTTATATTTCCGGCCAACAGCTGCCAAAGAGACAGAATCACCCCCAAAGCCGCCCCGCCAAAGGCTACCAGATCCATGACAGAAATGGAATTCAGCTGCATGGTCAGCACCTTCATTGTAATTTTCCTGAATTTCTCAGCTTCTTCATCCATTTGCCTGCTTTTATACTCATCCGCCTGATATATTTTCAGTGTAGTGAGTCCCTGAAGATTTTCCAGAAAAATATCGCCTAGAGCAGTATACTGTCCCCAGTATTTTCCCAACAGCTTTTTGGCGAATATCTGAACCGCAGCAATAGCCGCCGGAATCAAAGGCACGCAAAGCAGTAAAACCAGCGCCGGAGGAACGCTGATAAAGGAGAGAACTGCAAAAAGCGTAACCGGAGCCAGCATACTGTAAAAAAACTGTGGCAGGTAAGCGCCAAAATACGTCTCCAGCTGGTCTACTCCCTCCACCGACATCTGTACCACTTCAGAGGTGGAAACCCGCTCCTGGTAAGAGGAGCCTAACCGCAGGAGTTTCTGATAAATTTCCCGGCGCAGCGTCTTTTTTACGGATTCTGAGGACAGGAAACTCATTCTTGCGCTCCCCAGAAGACAAATGCAGCGGACTGCCAGTACAGCAATCACAACTAAAACGGTCCCCCACAGGACTTCTTTCTCAGGCTTGCCCGCCGCCAGCCGGCCAATCAGGTTCCCTGCTGCAAACACTCCCGCAATATTAGCCGCCATGCTGCACCACTGAAACGCTACATTCCCTGCTATGTACTTTTTAGACTGGCTGACTGTATTGATCAGCCGTTTGTTCATCATCATAATTATCCTCCTGCATACTTTATGTGGTTAGTTTTGTCTAACTTCGTGATCAAAACTAGGCTGCCGGATTCTCAGCCTGTGCTTTCACAGCTCCGGCAGCCCTATAATCGCTGCAATAGCGTACCACATCCGTATCAGTTTGTCAAGACTACCTATCCCGATACGCACAACTTCGTGAATGTTATGCGGTTATTCCCCCGCTCCGTCCACCTTCCTGCACCCGTTGGCCAGCCAACGCAGATAGGCGCCCATAAACAGATCCAGGCTTCCGTCCAGAACCGCTCCGGCATTGGAAGATTCCGCGCCCGTACGATGGTCTTTGACCATGGTATAGGGCTGAAGCACATAGGAACGGATCTGGTTGCCCCAGGCAATATCCTTGATTTCTCCGCGGATCTCCGATTCCTTCTGGGCGTTTTCCTGCTGCTTGAGCAGATAGAGCTTCGCCTTCAGCATCTGCATGGCCTTGTCTTTATTCTGGAACTGGGAACGCTCATTCTGGCACTGCACCACAATTCCTGTGGGAATATGTGTGATGCGGATGGCGGAAGAAGTTTTATTAATATGCTGTCCGCCCGCGCCGCTGGAACGATAGGTATCGATCCTCAGATCATCCTCATTGACCTCCACATCCAGATCCTCTTCGATATCTGGCATCACGTCGCAGGAAACAAAAGAGGTCTGGCGCTTTCCCGCCGCGTTGAATGGAGAAATGCGCACCAGACGGTGCACGCCTTTCTCGGATTTCAGATAGCCATAGGCGTTTTCACCGTTGATCTGCACCGTCACGGATTTAATGCCTGCTTCGTCTCCGTCCAGATAATCCAATACCTCAGTGGTATAGCCTTTGGAATCCGCCCAGCGGCAGTACATCCGGTAAAGCATCCCCGCCCAGTCGCAGGATTCCGTGCCGCCCGCTCCCGCGTTCAGGCGCAGAATCGCGTTATTCTTGTCATATTCCCCGCTGAGCAGTGTGGCTGTGCGCATCTTTTCCAGGGTCGTAGAAAATTCGTCCATGGCCTCTTCTATTTCCGGAAGCACAGCAGGATCGTTTTCTTCATAACCCATTTCCAGCAGCACCTGAATATCCTCATACCGGGACTGCAGACCTTGATATGTTTTTACCACGTCCTGCATGCCCCGCAGATCCTTCATCACCTTCTGGGATTCCTCCGGATTGTCCCAAAACCCGGGCTCCTCCATCATGCGCTCCAGCTCCGTAATGCGCCGCTTTTTATTCTCCAGGTCAAGAGAAGCCCCCAGTTCTTTCAGCGGTCCGTCATAATTCGAAAGCGCATGTTTATATTGATCAAGTTCTACCATAGCACACTCCTTTTATTTAAATCTGCCGCAGCACTGCTTATATTTCTTGCCAGAACCGCAGGGGCAGGGATCGTTGGGATATACTTTTCCGCTCTCGCGGCGCTTGGGCGCTCTGGGGCCGGAATCGTCCTTATTGGTGCCAGTCACCTTCGCGACCTCTTCCCGCTCCGCCTTCTGCTCGATTCTGGCATGCATCAGCAGGCGGACAGAATCCTCCTTAATATTAGCAGTCATGCTGTCAAACATATCATAACCGCTCATCTTATATTCCACCAGCGGGTTCCTCTGACCGTAAGCCTGCAGGCCGATGCCCTGACGCAGCTGATCCATATCGTCGATATGATCCATCCATTTCCGGTCGATCACCTTCAGCAGCACCACGCGTTCCAGCTCCCGGATCTGCTCCGCAGAGGGGAACTGCGCTTCCTTTTCCTCATAGAGCTTCACAGCAGCTTCTTTGATCTGCTGCTTCAGCTGGTCTTTTTTAGAAGCAGCCGCCAGAGCCTCCCGGAATGTCTCAGGGGCCAGGGGAATCACAGGAATCAGCAGGGTAACCAGTTCTCTGACGTCCCAATCCGCCTTATCATGATCATCTGAAATGCACATATCCACTGCATTGTCGACAATATCCGTAATTGACTTCAAAATTACGCTGCGCATATCTTCTCCGTCCAGCACGCGGCGGCGTTCTGCATAAATAATCTCTCGCTGGTCATTCATTACCTGA
Organism: Cuneatibacter caecimuris; assembly: GCF_004216775.1. Lineage (GTDB taxonomy): Bacteria > Bacillota > Clostridia > Lachnospirales > Lachnospiraceae > Cuneatibacter > Cuneatibacter caecimuris. Next base: position 411,078 of record NZ_SGXF01000003.1, on the reverse strand, counting down.
TCATATTCCAGCAGATTTTTACGAACGCCGAAGTTATTCCCTTCTATCTTCTTCTGCGCTTTTTCTATGGCGCTGGAAAGCATTTTATGCTCAATCTGCTCCCCTTCGGGCACGCCAAGGGTGTTGAACATGCTGATGAGCTTTTCAGAACCGAACAAACGCAGCAGGTCGTCTTCCAGGGAAATGTAGAAACGGGATTCTCCCGGATCTCCCTGCCGTCCGGAACGGCCGCGCAGCTGGTTGTCAATACGCCTGGATTCATGGCGCTCCGTACCGATAATCTTTAATCCCCCTGCCGCCTTGGCCTGATCGTCCAGCTTAATATCCGTACCACGTCCGGCCATGTTGGTGGCGATGGTCACCGCGCCGTGCTGGCCCGCCTGTGCCACGATCTCCGCTTCCAGCTCATGAAACTTGGCATTCAGCACATTATGCTGGATCCCGCGGCGTTTCAGCATGCCGCTGAGTTCTTCCGACGCCTCGATGGTGATGGTGCCCACCAGCACCGGCTGTCCTTTGCTGTGAGACTCTTCCACCTCGTCCACCACGGCGCGGAGCTTTTCTTTTTTCGTTTTGTATACCGCGTCCTGCTGATCAATACGGATTACCGGACGGTTGGTAGGCACTTCAACCACATCCATGCCATAGATATCCCGGAATTCTTTTTCTTCCGTCAAAGCAGTACCGGTCATGCCGCATTTCTTGCCGTATTTATTAAAGAAGTTCTGGAACGTGATGGTCGCGAGAGTCTTGCTCTCCCGCTTCACCTTCACATGCTCTTTTGCCTCAATGGCCTGATGCAGGCCGTCGGAATACCGGCGCCCGGGCATGATACGTCCTGTAAATTCGTCAACGATGAGAACCTCATCGTCCTTCACCACATAGTCTTTATCACGGAACATCAGATAATTGGCGCGCAGGGCCAGGATAATATTGTGCTGGATTTCCAGATTCTCCGGGTCGGCCAGGTTTTCAATCTGGAAGAATTTTTCCACCTTCTCCACGCCCTGCGCGGTCAGATTCACCACCTTGTCCTTTTCATTGACGATGAAGTCTCCGCTCTCCTTCACCTCTTCGCCCATGATCAGGTCCATCTTGGACAGCTCTGTCTCTTCGCCCTTCTCCATGCGCTTTGCCAGCATATCGCAGATGTCGTAAAGCTTGGTGGATTTCCCGCTCTGGCCGGAAATGATCAGAGGCGTACGGGCTTCATCAATCAGAACCGAGTCCACCTCGTCGATGATGGCGTAATTCAGATCCCGCAGCACCAGCTGTTCTTTATAGATCACCATGTTGTCTCTCAGATAGTCAAAGCCCACCTCGTTATTGGTCACATATGTGATGTCGCAGGCATATGCCGCGCGGCGTTCGTCATTGTTCATGCTGTTGAGCACGCAGCCCACGGTCAGTCCCAGAAACTCATGAACCTGGCCCATCCAGGTTGCGTCGCGGTGCGCCAGATAGTCGTTTACTGTGATGACATGCACGCCTTTTCCTGCCAGCGCGTTCAGATAAGCAGGCAGCAGAGCAGTCTGCGTCTTTCCTTCACCGGTTTTCATCTCTGCAATACGGCCCTGATGCAGAATAATACCTCCCAGCAGCTGTACCCGGTAGTGTTCCTGGTTCAGCACCCTGCGGGCAGCCTCGCGCACCGTGGCAAAAGCCTCCGGCAGTAGGGAATCCAGACTTTCCCCCCCGGCGTAACGCTCCTTATATTCTCTGGTTTTACCCCGCAGCTCCTCATCGGTAAGAGCGTGCATCTGATCGCGCAGCGCTTCAATTTTGTTCACCAGCGGGATAATCAGCTTCATTTCCCTCTCGCTGTGGGTCCCAAATATTTTTTGAATCATTCCCATAAATATGCTCCTTCATTCCGGGTCAAAGCCCGTATCATTCCACGTCAATATTTCTATTGTATCATTTTTCCCCCGAATATTCAACCATTTATAATTTATCAGCTCCAGCTTTAACATTTCGTTTACATTTTATGGCAGAACAAATTGTCAGAATTGTTTCCATATTGTGTCTCCACAAACTTGGACAGCCTGCACAAAATAACTTGCTTTTTTCTGTAAGCAGACGTATACATAAGATTTCCCAATTTTTTTTCCACTAACTTATCCACATTTGAGCCTGCCAAAAAAGTTCATTTTTCCTGATGAATCCACTTATGCACCGAGTTATCCACATTATCCACAAGTTTCCATGCGATTTATGTCACTTTTTCTCTTTGTTAGTTTACCCATTCCTATTTGTCTGTTTTTCACAAACCTGTCCCGCATGCCCGGTTTTTTCAAAAAAATACTTGACAGCCACTTTACAATGTAAAGTCTGCAATGCTCAGATTTACTGGATTTTCAACTGGACAATTTGCTTTTCACAGAAAAATTGTCTTTTCAATTAAATTACTGCTTGAAAATATACTGTGATGTGTTATAATATCATTATAAAACTTAGAGTTTTCCCGGTACTGCCCTGAACGGCAGAATCGCTGCCGTTTAAATACAGGTAAAGGAGTTGGTTCTATGAGATTTATCATTACAGGAAGAAATATTGAGGTTACTGAGGGCCTGAGAAATGCGGTTCAGGAGAAAATCGGCAAGCTGGAGCATTATTTCACGCCTGATACAGAGATTCACGTAACGCTCAGTGTGGAAAAGGACAGGCAGAAAATCGAGGTGACCATCCCGTTAAAAGGGACTATCATCCGCTCCGAGCAGACCAGCACTGATATGTATGTTTCCATTGATCTGGTAGAAGAAATCATTGAAAGGCAGCTCAGACGATATAAGACCCGCATTGTTGACAAAAAGCAGGCCGGTTCCGAAACGGATTTCAGCCAGGCGTACATGGACGCTGATTATGAAGACGAAGGAATCAAGATTGTCCGCACAAAGCGGTTCGGCATCAAGCCCATGGACCCCGAGGAAGCCTGTGTGCAGATGGAGCTTCTGGGACACAGCTTTTATGTATTTTTTAATGCGGATACGGAAGAAGTAAATGTTGTGTACAAGCGGAAGAACAATACCTACGGGTTAATTGAACCTGAACTGGACTGATGGGATTCGATTGAGATAGTTTATCTATATTGTAAATTAGCGGAGCCGCTGCCCCATAGATGAGAAAATATCTATGGGGCAGCGGCTCCATTTTCTAGATCACAAAACCTTCCGGTGCTTCTTCACAGGCCTCCAAAAGCCCGTCTTTCATCCGCAGGACGCAGTCCATCCGGTCCAGCAGCCCGAGATCATGGGTGACAATCACGACACAATAGCCGTCCTCGTGAGCCAGCCGTGTTAGAATATCCATAATGTTCCCGGTATTGGCGGAATCCAGGTTCCCCGTAGGCTCATCCGCCAGCAGCAGCTTTGTCTGCATGGCAAGAGCCCTGGCAATAGCGATGCGCTGCTGCTCTCCGCCGCTCAGCCGGGAAGGAAATCTGTGGAAAGCCTCTTCGTTCAGGCCTACCTTCCTGATGTATTCCCCGGCCTGCAGGCGGGCTTCCTTTCTTTTCATCCCATTCAGCTCCATGGGGTACATCACGTTTTCCAAAGCAGTCAGGAGAGGGAAAAGCTGAAAACTCTGATAGATCACCGCCGCCTTTGTCCTCCGGTACAGGTTGAGATCCATATTTCTGGTAGAAATTCCTTCATACAGGATGTCTCCTCTTTCCGGCAGGTCCAGACCAGCCATCAGCGTCAGCGCAGTGCTCTTGCCGCTGCCGGATTTCCCCACGATTCCATACACTTTACCCAGCCCGAAGCCGCAGGAAATTCCTTTCAGTATCTCAACACCCTGCCCGCTGTTCCTGTAGCGGTAGGACACATCTTTTAATTCCATCAAATCCATTGTTTTCACTCCTTATCCTGCAAGATTTCCACCAGTCCCGCCCTGTTCAGCAAAGCTACCGACAAAGCCGCGCCCAGAAGATAACAGCCCAGAACTCCCGCCACGCTCAGCGCCTGAAATACGCTCACCTGGCTGAATATCCCCCAGATCAGCAAAAGCAGAATGCCTCCCGACAGACAGAGCCCGGCCTGTTCCAGGAAAAATGAAGCAAAAGTGCGCCACACTCCGCTGCCCATGCTCCGCATCAGGGCCAGTTCCCGTTTCCGTCCCAGAACCATCAGGTAGGACAGCACAAAACTGATCCCTCCGGCCAGCACCAGAAGCACCGGGAAAATCATTTTCAGGTACCCGATCCTCTCAGAAAGCTGGATTGCGGATTTCTGGTAATCAATGTCTTCCAGCACCACTGCCTTCCGGATTCCGCTGTAGTTATTTACCTGGCAGATCTGGCTCTCTTCCAGGAAATTTTTAGCTTCGCCCAGTTTTCCTGGCTCTTTCAATACAAAGCGCACGGTATCATATGTTCTTTTCTCATTCACCTCAAGAGGCGACTGCAGCGGCAGAAAAAGATTCTCATTCTGCCCTCCTCCCCTGTAGCTCCCCACAATTTTCAAGTTCACCAGCCAGCTCCCATTATAAGCCCCGACGCCTATCACATCGCCCTTCTCCAGCCCCTTTTCCTCCATCATTCCCAAAGGAGCAATGCATGGAATTCCCTCAGCGGTACCTTCCAGTTCTTCCCGGGACATTGTGAAAAAAGATTCGTCATAGCCGTCCAGCCAGCTGACCTCCGGGCTGCCGGAATAAAAAAATTCTTTCGTTGCAACCCAGCTGTTTGTCAACACCATATAGGGCCATTTCATCATTTCTCTCTGTCTGCGCTCATAATCAAAACTGCTCACAGGAACCGGAAGGGGTTCTGGTTCCGGCAGTCCGGGCCCCACTTCTCCAAGATAGAGGTAATGAATCTCCCGGCTCATGGATGCAGTGATATCCTGAAACAGGCCTGACTCCTCCATTTTATGCAGGATTTCTTCGGGAACAGCAAGGCTGTCAATCCTTCTGCCATTAATCGATACAAAATTCCCTTTGATTTCAGTCTGCTCCGACAGGGCCTCCATCTGCTGCTGATTCTTTTCCCAGGAACTTGCCAGTACGCTGATAAACAACGCCAATACCAGCGTCACCGCAGGCACCACCAAAGTCCTGATACCTCCTCTCTTTACAGAGAGCCAGGCAAATCCGGCCGCCCGGCCGCTTCCTCCAAAGGAGCGGGCCTGCTTTGCCGGTGTCTCACCTTTTCTGCGGCCCTGCTTTTTCTTCTTCTGCGGGTTTTTGTAGACTCTGACCGCAAAGATGCTGCAGCTGGCCACTGCCAGAAGGCACATCCCCAGCCCGGCCAGGAGGAACCACAATCCGGATATTTCCGGCGTCCCGCCGAAGGCCTTTTCAATTCCCAGAGCGGTCAGGCTGTATCTTGTATCCAGCTGCATTTTCCCTGAGCTGCGAAGCAGCTTTTCCAGGTTCATGAGCAGCGTCTGACCGGAGAAATATCCCGCGGCTGCTCCTGCCGCGGCAGCTGATGCAGCTATTGTACCGCACCCGGCAGCCAGATAGAGGTTAATCTTTTTCTTCGGCGTGCCCAGCTGGTTCATGATCTTAATTGCAGCCGACTGCTTGTAAACAAATAAATAGCCGAACATTGCCAGGATCACCAGAGATGCGATGGCGCAGACCACTGTGATCCCAGCAGCTGCCTGGCGCATCAGATCCAGAGATCTCGCAGCTTTCTGATAGCCCTGGTCAAAAATGCTGACCCTGACCCGGTCCTCCGCCTGCGCGGACAGCCACTGTTCAAACTCTTCTGCCCGGGCGTTCTCCAGCTGTACCAGACCTACGGTATAGCCATAGTTGCTGGTAAAATCCTTTTGATCCGGAATAAAGATATCATCTGTAAATTCATCGGACTCATTGGTAATTCCTACAATTTTATAAGGCTCCCGGCTGTATTCCCTGTCTGTGCGGAAGCTGGCATAGACATTTTCCTGATCCACCGGTATCAGGGCCAGCGGCAGTTCATCCCCGACGGACAGTCCCAGAATTCCCGCCATACGTCCGGAAATCACACAGCTTTTGGCTCCCTCTCTGTATTCTTCTTCTGTAAAGGCCCTCCCTTCCGTAACAGAAAGCTGACCCTGATGAAATGCCGGCAGAAATTCCAGCGCTGTAGTCTCCTGTACTGTCAGAGCCTCATTGGCGGTACGGTAGAATTGCGCAATTCTGTGGTACGCATTTTTATCGTCCCCGCAGACCTGGTCCACTTTCCCGGTCACATCCTCCCACACAGGAGCGGACCGCAGTTCTTCCTCCGCATTCCCGGTAAATGCTCCGAGTTCAACCTGGGAGCTGACAGAATACCATTCTCCCTGAAGCAGATAGGAGTGTCCGTCTTCCGGCTGAAAGGATTCGTCCTCTAAATGGAAATAAAGATAAGTATCCTCCTCTCCTGATCTGCTGTACAACACTTTTTCCACTGTAGCAAAATACCATTTTTCCCCTTCTCTTGCATATTCCTCCAGTTTTCCCGGATATACATCTTTAATAATCACTACACTATTGTTGGGGTAGGGAATCCCTTTTTCAATCCTCTTCGCTCCCTGTGCCAGGGCAAGCCCTGCGTCTCCGCCGACCCATTGAATCACGCCGGGACAGTTCCCTTCCGCCAGCTCCTGCAGTTTTTCCCTCTGAGCCGCAGCCTGCGGTTCCGCCACATCCGTGTCAGGGTAATCCGGCCCCATATATTCCACCAGACCGACGCTGACATAGGAGCTGTCACATTCCCTGAGAAGCTGTTCCGTATTCATCCAGACGCTCGCGCCCAGGCCCATAAATACGGTCAGCAGAGCAATGGCAGCGAAAAACAGCAGTGTTTTCCCCTTTGTTCTCCAAAGGCTGAGCAAAGAATTCCTGATAATCATTTTTATATATTCCTTTCCTGCCTGTCTGATTTTTACTGTATCAGGAATTTCCTCTGAAAATTCCCTTATGAAAAAGAATCCCGCCCGCGGGATTCTCCGCCTGCGGCGTGTCGCTTTAGCGACATAATTCCTTACGCCGCAGTGCGATCCCCCGGAGGGTTTTGTTGCATAGGGAACGCAGTTTCCTATGCAATAATAAAGAGTCCGGCTCGCCGGACTCTCGCGCCGCAGCGCGGTCGCTTCAGCGGCCATATTTCCTTAGCGCGCAGTGCGCATCCCCCGGAGGGTTTTGTTGCATAGGGAACGCAGTTTCCTATGCAATAAGGTAGGGCTGCCGCACTTCCCGCGGCAGCCTTACCTCTATTTATTTAGTTTCTGCAAAATTCAATCTAAAAGCGTAATGGCTTTTACCGGTGTCCGGTAATACATGGACGACATGCACACGCCCAGCTGAACATTGGCAGCATGGATAATCATACCGTCTCCCACATACATCGCCACATGATTGATCTGGCCTGTCCCGCCGTCATAAAACAACAGATCGCCCGGCTGCACCTGGCTGTAGGGAATCGTTCTTCCCACAGTAGACTGCATGGCGGAGGTACGGGGAATACTGATCCCTACCATGCTGTACAATGCCATAGTAAAATAAGAACAATCTGTTCCGTTTGTCAGGCTGTTTCCTCCATATACATAAGGGCATCCCAGGTATTTACGGGCATTGGCAACCAAAGCTCTTCTAACTGCGGCAAACTGTCCGCCGATCTCTCCATCGGAGCCGCTAGTGGTGGGCGCCGTAGTAGGCGCTGCCGTTGTTGGAGCCGTTGTAGGCGGAGCTGTTACCGGAGCAGTGGTGGTGGGAGGCGCGGTAGGCGCAGCCGTGGGCGCAGTGGTAGTCGGAGCCGCTGTAGGAGGCGCAGTGGGCGCCGTTGTAGTCGGAACCGCTGTGCTTGTATTCGGCAGTCCTGCATTATTCAACGCATCCAGCGCGTCCTGGGCTTCCTGGTCCCTGCGGGCCTGATCGGCCGCCCGGTCGGCTTCCTCCTGCAGTGTAACCGCCGTCTTGAAATCCACCCGCAAATCCACACAGGCTTTATATACATAGCCGATAATATCATCATCCACCGCAACCTTAACCCAGTCCGCCATCTCTTCCAGAACCACGTACTGTTCTCCCATAGGAAGCGTTGTCAGAACCTGCGCGTCATCTCCCAGAGACGGCACGCTGCGTACCCGGACGGTATTGGTATTAATGGTCGCCATCATCACACCTACCTGTTTGGCCAGCGTCTCCGCAGCCTCGCCGGTCACAAAAAACTCTGCCTTGATATATCCGGTCACATTTCCCGACTGTATGTAGTACCACTTCCCATCCGCTGCCGAAACAGTATTCAGGATAGTAGCGGCACAATTATTATAAATCTTACCCACAATCCCTGATTGAGCGTCCGGCTTCTGCCGCACATTCACGTAGCCTTCCACCTGCGCCACAGCCACATTCTCATACGCGCTGGCAGTAATGCTCTCCGGCTCGTCCAGATTCTGAGAATCCGGTTCTCCCTCAGAAGATTCCGGTTCCGATGGCTGATTCTCCAGCCCTTTTGCCGACTTCATCACGGTATAACGCATATATGCGGCAATATCGCTCTCCGGCGTAAGGCTGGACGCATAATAATTATTCAGGGAGACCGCCATTCCGGCCACAGGCGCTTCCGCTTCCTGCGCAGAGGCCCAGGCAGGTATTGATCCGCCGATCAGCAGACAGGAGGCGAACAGACACCCTGCTGCCGCCTTCCAAATCGTCTTGGATTTCCTCATCATGTATCCCTCCAATTTTTTCATCTTGTCGTAATTGCTTATAGTCCTAATTTAAATTATATCAACCAGCCTAATCCATGTCAACATGATTTTGCCGTTTCCGCTGCCAAATCCCTTATTTACCAATCATTCCCAGCGATCATTCCTGAATCATCCATCGCTCTGCGGAAGCAATACAGTTCGCGCCGTCGCTCACTGCCGTAACAATCTGCCTCAGCTGTTTAGTGCGCACATCTCCCGCAGCAAAAATCCCCGGCCTGGACGTGATGCCATTTTCATCTGCAAGTATATATCCCTGTTCGTCCATGTCCACCAGCCCGTCAAAAGTTGAGGAATTAGGCTGAATGCCCACTGCCACAAATACTGCGTCTGTCTGCAGGCGCCGATTTTCTCCTGTTGTTCTGTTTTTCAGACGCAGTCCGGTCACTTCATCCTCTCCTTCAATGGCTTCTGCCACAGTGTCCCAGATCACTTCTATATTTTCCTGCGCAAACAGCCTGTTCTGCAGGCTCTTAGCCCCCCTCAGGCTATCCCTCCGGTGAATCAGATAAACCTTTTTGCACATCCTGCCAAGAAAAATAGCGTCCTCAATCGCCACATCGCCTCCGCCGATCACAGCGGCCACTTTGTTTCTGTAGAACACGCCGTCGCAGGTAGCGCAGTAAGATACGCCCACCCCGGCCAGTTCCATCTCTCCCGGAATTCCAAGTTTCCGGTGAGACGCTCCGCTGGCAATTACAACAGCGCGGGTCTCCAAAAGCTGATCTCCCACCGTCACACGTTTGATCTTTCCGAGGTCCTCCACAGATTTTACATCACCGCTGAGGAAAGAGGCCCCCAGCTTTTCCGCATGTTCCCGGAATTTTACCGCCATATCAAATCCATTGATCCCGGGAAGCCCGGGATAATTATCCACTTCATAAGTATTGACCACCTGTCCGCCCCCCATGGGCTCTTTCTCCACTGTCACTGCGGACAGCTCCGCTCTTGCGGCATATACGGCAGCGGCCATCCCTGCGGGGCCGGATCCGATAATTACTACATCGTACATCTTTTATCTCCTCTCTGCTATTACGTTTTTATTCACCTGTTCCGTTTTATTTCGCCTGTGTACAGTTTACCATTATTCCCTGTTTTTTACAAGGCTATCAGAGCATGGGTTCTTATTTATGTTTTGTCTGGCGTCAAGGGCGATTTTCTGCTATACTGTTCACAGTGCTGCAGGCAAAGTTTTTTAGAAAAGAGGGATCAAAGTGAGTAAAAAAACAGTGCTGGTAACCGGGGCTTCCCGCGGAATCGGAAAAGCAGTCGCTCTGAAGTTCGCTCAGAAAGGGTATCGGGTGGCGATCAATTGTGTTTCCCGCAGAGATGATCTGATGCAGGTAAAAAAAGAGGTGGAATCATATCAGACGGAATGTCTGGCTTATGTGGGGGATGTGGGCGTGTACGACAATTGCCGCGAGATGTTCGATCTGGTAAAGAAACAGTTCGGATCTCCTGACGTGCTGGTAAACAATGCCGGTATTTCTTATATTGGTCTGTTCCAGGATATGACGCCGGAGGACTGGGACAGAGTCATCCGGGTTAATTTAGATTCTGTGTTTTATTGCTGCAAGCTGGCGCTGCCGGATATGATATCACGGAAATCCGGCAGGATCATCAATGTCTCTTCCGTATGGGGGACTACAGGCGCTTCCTGTGAGACCGCCTATTCTGCAGCCAAGGGCGGCGTCAACGCGCTGACCAGGGCTCTGGCAAAGGAAGCAGCTCCCAGCGGAATTCAGGTCAATGCGGTGGCCTGCGGAGCCATTGATACGGAAATGAACAGTTTTATGAGCGATGAAGAATTAATTTCTTTGATAGATGAAATCCCCATGAACCGTCTGGGCAAAGCCTCTGAGGTGGCGGATCTGGTCTACCATCTGGCCTACAAAGCCGGATATCTGACCGGTCAGGTGATCACGCTGGACGGCGGATGGATTTAAGGAGGAGCTAAGAGATGATTCAAAAACTGGAACAACAGTGCGCTGCCATCATGCAGCGGGCTGTGGAAGAACAATTTGCTGCAGGCTGCTGCCTGATGGTATTTCAAAACGGCAGGAATATTCTCTCCTGTCAGGCAGGGTGGAGAGACATGGAAAAAGGCCTTCCCATGACGCCGGATACGATCCTGCGCCTGTACTCAATGACCAAACCAATTACAGGAGCGGCAGTCATGCTGCTGACGGAGCAGGGCGTACTGGATTTATACGATCCTGTATCCCGCTATCTGCCGGGATTCCGCAATCAAACGGTAGCCTGCGGCAATGACTCCTATCCGGTTCCCCGGGAAATGTGCATCCATGATCTGCTTTCCATGACATCCGGTCTGGCGTATCCCAAACCAGGGCTGGCCACGGATCCTGAGGTTTCCCGTTCCTTCCGGGCGCTTAAAGATTCCTGTAAAACCTGTTCTCCCATCGGAACCGTAGAATTCGCAAACCTCCTGGGTAAAAACAGGCTGGAATTCGCCCCAGGCTCTTCCTGGATGTACGGCACTTCCGCTGATGTGCTGGGCGCGGTGGTGGAGGTGGTTTCCGGCATGTCATTCGGTGAATTTCTGAAAAAAAACCTGTTCCAGCCTCTGGACATGATGGACACAGGTTTCTGGGTTCCGCCGGAAAAGCGCCCCCGTTTTGCCAGGGTATACAATCCTGTGGACGGCGTTCTGCGGGAGGCTCCCACCGACCATTTGGGCATCAGCTACACCATGGAGCAGCCCCCTGCTTTTGAATCAGGGGGAGCGGGCCTGGTCTCCACATTGCTGGATTATTCCCATTTCGCTCAAATGCTTATGGACGATGGTATGTATCTGGGGAAGCAAATCATGAGCCCGGCTACCGTACGCTTCTTCACCCGGGCGGAGCTCCTGCCCTGGCAGCAGGAGGCCATGTGGAAGAACTGGGACGGACTGACCGGATATACCTACGGCAATCTGATGCGCGTGATGGCGCGCCCCGGCATGTCAGGATATCATGGCCTGACGGGAGAATACGGCTGGGACGGCTGGCTCGGCCCCTACTTCTCCAACGCCCCGGAACAGGGGCTGACATTCCTGCTGGGGATGCAGAAGCAGAATGCCGGCACCAACCGTCTGACGCGCGGCCTGCGCAATGCGGTGAATATTTATCTGCAGGACTGATGAATAATTTCTGAGAATAAAGAGTCCGGCGAGCCGGACTCTCACGCCGAAGCACGGTCGCTTTAGCGGCCATATTTCTTTAGCGCGCAGTGCGCATCCCCCGGAGGGTTTTGCTGCATGGGGAATGGTGTTTTTGCTAAAAAATATATGGCCGGGACCATGTTTTGGATCCCAGCCATATATTTTTATCTGTCAAATTTTGTTCAGATAGATTTTCTTCTGCTGCGGCGTCTGGCCGCTGCGCATGCTCCTCCTGCAAGTACCATCATCATAACCCAGAACAAAAGATTTGTCTGGTCGCCGGTGGCGGGGCTGTCCGGATCAGGTTTGCCTGTATCCGCTTTTATCAGTCCTTCTCTTAAAGCGCTCAGCGCACCGTGCGCCTCATCCACTTCAGCCTGGCTCGCATCGTCTTTGTCAAGAACTGCCTTGGCTTTCTCCCTGGCTTCCGCAAACGGCCCCCAGCTCTCTGCCGTATAATCACTCTCCTTCAGATCTTTCACCTCATCATAGAGGCCCTGCAGACCTGTTTTATCCACAACATCCTTTGGAACAAGCTTCAGCTCCTTTTTGGCGTTGCTCAGCGCTTTGAATGCGGCCGCTATGTCTGCGGGACTTGCTTTATCATCGCCAAGAATTGTTTCCGCTTTATTCAGCGCTTCCGCAAACGGCCCCCAGCTCTCCGCCGTATAATCGCTCTCCTTCAGGCCCATTCCTTTTATTTCATCATACAGGTCTTTCAGCTTTGTATTGTCGGCAGCCAGCCCCTCTTTGGCGCTTTTCAGCGCTTGATATGCAGCCGCCACGTCTGCAGGACTCGCGTCATTCTCCAGGACATTTTCTGCATTCTGATATGCTACTGCAAACACCGCCCAGCTCTTCGCGGTATAATCGCTGCCCTTCAGGCCGCTGCCCTTTATTTCCTCATACAGGGCCCTCAGCTCTGCCTTATCCACAACCAGCCCTTCCTTGGCGTTTTTCAACGCGGCACAAGCTTCTGCCACGTCTGAAGGGCTGGCTTTCTTATTTCCCAGCACAGTTTCCGCTTTATTCAGCGCTTCTGCAAACGGCTCCCAGCTCTCCGCCGTATAATCGTTTTCCTTCAGGCCCATTCCCTTTATTTCATCATAAAGGTCTTTCAGCTTTGTATTGTCGGCGGTCAGACCTTCTTTCGCGTTTTTCAGCGTTTCACTGGCCTCTGCCACATCTGAAGGACTCGCTTTCTCATCTCCCAGCACGATTTCTGCTTTATTCAGCGCTTCCGCAAACGGTCCCCAGCTCTCCGCTGTATAATCGCTTTCCTTCAGGCCCATTCCCTTTATTTCATCATAAAGTTCCTGCAGCTTTGTATTGTCGGTAATCAGCCCTTTTCTGGCGCTGCTCAGCGCTTCGTACGCAGCCGTCACATCCGCCGGGCTTGCGCCGTCATTTCCCAGCACAGTTTCTGCATTCCCCAACGCTTCCGCAAACGGTCCCCAGCTCTCCGCCGTATAATCGCTCTCCTTCAGTCCCATTCCCACTATCACGTCATACAGATCCTGCAGCTTTGATTTCTCGGCGATCAGCCCGTTTCTCGCGCCGCTCAGCAATTCCTTCGCCGCGTTTACATCGTCCTGGCTTGCGTCGTCCTTGCCGAGAACTGTTTCTGCATTTTCCAGCGCTTCCGTCAGCAGCCCCCAGCTCTCCGCCGTATAATCGCTTTCCTTCAGGCCGCCTTCCTTTACTTCTCCATCTATTTCATCATACAGCTCCTGCAGCCCTGTCTTGTCCACAGGCACTTCCAGCTCCAGTTTCACGGTATGGCTGCGTCCCATAGAGCCTGCCACGTTTACGCTGATTTTGACCTGGGGCGCAAGCTGCGTCACTGTAACTGTATTGTCCTGCGCAATCACCGATACGCCCGGTACGTCCACGGTCAGTTCGATGGTTCCGTTATTCTTCTGTGTGGGATCTGATACAGCAATCTCCAGGGTATTGTCTGTCTGCTGCATCATCACCGAAGCCTGGCTGTCAGAAGTAACGCCGGCTGCGGTCGCCGTCTCATTTTTCCAGAAATTCAGTCCAGTCATGCCCAGACCATTGTGGCGCGCCGCATGGACGCTGTCATTATTCGCCAGGACCTCGATCTGCGGATTTCCTGCATAGGCCGCAGTCTCTTCTGCGTTCATTCCCGGCAGGATCACGTATTCATAGCTGTCCCCTGAGGGGTTCTTTCCGTGATCAAACCACAGCGTCGCATATCCGCCGCTGGCTTCTTTATTGACGCTGCTCTGCGTATTATAATTGGACTGGCGGAACTCTTTCAGGGCATTGATTGCCGTGCCCTCTGCCGGGAAGTAATATCCGATCGTGGAGTTCGCGGTACTGCCCTGGATATTCGCCCATTTGGCATTCTCGATTACAGTGCCGTGTTTGTCATTGTTGGCGCTGTTGTCTGTGATATCCGGCGTCTCTCCGTTGACAGTCACCTGATTGGACAAATCTCCCTTTATCTGACGGTTATCAATGACCGTCTCCACACAGTTTCCTGTAGTAGATGTGATGCTGCTTCCGATGGCAACGATCTCATGATCAAACATGAACCATGATTTCTTGGAATCAGCTCCTGTCAGGCCGCCGCCGTTTCCGCTTGTCTCATTTCCAAGGGATTTCATCTGCACGCCGGCTGTTCCGTATGTGCCCAGCGTCACTCCGCCGGCCCAGTCATAAGGCGTCCTGCCTGATTCTGCCTGTGCCGTAAAGTTCTTTCTCGTGAGAGCCCGCTCCATGGTAGTCCCCGGCAGGCGGAACGGATCGATGACCGCCCAATAATCATTGGTGTACTGATCCAGTTCATCTGTGTACAGATATGTCATACCATCTGCAATATTCCAGGTCTTATATCCCTCGTCGCTGTAGTTCTCAAACTTGCTCTGCCGGGTGGAGCTCATGGAAATATTGAACATGTAGTCCGGACGGACATGGGATACACGGTCCATTCCGGCATAAGTCTTATGTACAGAATAGTTCTGTCTTGGCTGTACGGAACTGTCATTCATGATTTTCTTCGCCAGCTGGATATTCGTGATGTTGCCCATATGGCTGAAATAATAATCTTCATCCGTCTGGATAAAGTCTTTTACAAAACTGTCAAACCGCGCTTTCATCTCTCCCTTCATGGAAGCCCCGATGGGAAGGATGGAGGCCACGATGCCAACCGCACGGGTGCGGGTGTTCGCTGTCGGGCGCACGATGCCGCGTCCTGCCGTGCTGTCTGCGATCTGCATGTCATAGATCAGAGGCTCGATGGAGTTAAAGATCGTGTCGTACACCATCTGCTCGCTGCCGTCCGCGTACTGGATCGCCCAGGGTGTTCCGTCCAGCATATAGAAAAATACGCCGATCCCGCCGTACAGCGTAGCGCCGTATCCCGCTGTGTAGGAAAGGGTATGATGCTGGATAAAGGAACCGTCCCGATAGAAACCGTCGTCCTTTGTCACATAGGTGTAAACACTCTTCTGGGCGTCTCTTACATGCGCA
The DNA here is from genome assembly GCF_004216775.1 of Cuneatibacter caecimuris. Classification (GTDB taxonomy): domain Bacteria; phylum Bacillota; class Clostridia; order Lachnospirales; family Lachnospiraceae; genus Cuneatibacter; species Cuneatibacter caecimuris. Next base: position 395,733 of record NZ_SGXF01000003.1, on the reverse strand, counting down.
AGCTTCTGCGCATCATTTGTCAGGACTCCCGCCTGGGCAACCACCAGGGCCTTGTCCAGCAGGTTTGCGCCTGTCATGGTGGGAGAACCCGGAATGCCTGCAGAACCGCATCCGCTGTCATAGCGTTCGATTCCGGTCATATATTTCTCCAGCTGGGCCTCTGTCAGCTTGTTCTGAAGAATGATCAAGGTTGACGCTAAAGCCTGGGGGGTTCCGATTTCCCAGTGATACCAGTTGCCCCAGTTGGTGCTGGTGGTTCCGTTGTAATATGTATCTACCATAAAATCCAGCCCTGAGATGATCTCCGCCAGCAGGGTTTCATTCTGATAAAGGGCGCCGCCCTTTGTTTCATACGCCATGGCAAGGGATTTTAATCTCTGGAAGTTAGACGTCACATTCCCTGAGCTCACCTTCGCGGCGCTTCCGGTATCGCTGGAAGGATAAACTGTGATCGGAAGATCATTCCACAGCGTTTTTCTCCCGGCCGCATCGCTCTTATTCATGTCCGCCAGATATTTTTCTGCAGTCTTATGTACGGAAGCCACATAGCTGCTGACCGTCGGATCATTCAGATCCAGCTCTCCGCCCAGGATATAGTCGTACCATTTCTTGCGCAGCCCTGCACAGATCTCGTCGTACTGGTCCTTCACCGCGTCGTGGGAAAGCACCAGCTGCGGTCCGGTCTTCCCTTCCGCAGTATGACGGTAAAAATAAAGCGCGTGGTCGCCGCCCTGGGGAACCGGAAATTCCAGCTCCAGGCTGATGGAGGTCTCTCCGTTTTTCAGCGCTGTTTCCACTGCTTTGCTGATATCGATGCACATGAAATCCCCAACGCCCTGGTTTCCGTCGATATTTGCCTTATAGGCGGAAGCGGCAGGCTCCTGTGAAGTCCTCTCCGGCATCTTGTTCCAGGTCATGGCCGACGCATCCCAGCCCGTCCCTGTCGTATAGACTACCATGCGGTCTGTGTTATTGTATTGTTTGCCCAGCGCTGCCACCTGAAGTTTCAGGACAGCAGTATTGCACTTCTCCGGCGCGCCTGTCAGATCAAACTCAATCAGCCCTCTGCGGTGATAAGTAGAGTTCAGCGATGAACTCTCCGGCGTCTTTATGACAATGTTTGACCCGGTCATTACCTTATTTGCATCACCGCCGCCCTGGACATATACATCCTTTTCTGTAGTAACCGTCACAGGCTCTGCTTCTGCTGCCTGTACCTGCGTGCCGCCGGGCAGCCCCGTAACCGCAAGCACCCCTGCGAGCACCAGCGCCAGGAAGCGCCTGCAGCCCTTCTTTTTGCCTCTCATAAATTCTCCTCCTTTTATAATATTATTTTAAATTATTTATTATTTTCCCTCATACCAAAAACACCTGATTTTGACGCCTCCCCCCGGCTTTAATTTTTCTGAAATGCAGCGTGTTTCAATAAGAGACCCAGCAATACGCGCACTTTCAGTTATAAAATTTATTATATCTCTTTTCCCGCTGCTTGATAAGTAGAATCATTTATTCCCCCTCTTTTAGGACCAACTATCCTATGCAACAAAAACAGCGGCATGCTGATCCGCATGCCGCCTGGCTGTATTCTTCAGAAGCTTCTGAGCTTTTCGCCTTCGTCCTCTGTCTTTTCTATTTTTCTGATTTCCACATAATAGCCGGAGGCCTGGCTGACCTGAACATAGACGCGGTCTCCCTGCCTGTGTCCCAGCACGGCCCTTCCGATAGGGGATTCTATGCTGATCAGCCCTTTCAGGGAATTGCCGCGAACGGTAGTCACCAGCTTATATGTTTCTTCTTCCTCATCTTCCTCAAAGTACAGGGTTATGGTATTGTTAATTCCTACCTCGTCCGAGCCTGAACGGTCTTCCACCACCTGAGCGGTCTTGAGCATCCGTTCCAGGTACCGGATGCGGCTTTCGTTTTGATTTTTATCCTTTTTGGCAGCATGATATTCGAAATTTTCACTGAGATCCCCGTGGGCCCTGGCTTCTTTCACTGCTTCAAGAGCTTCCTGACGCACCACCAGCTTTCTGTAGTCAATCTCTTCCTGAATTTTCCTGATATCTTCCTGGGTCAATTTGTCATGCATGATATTCCTCCTGGCAGGATTTTTCAAATCCCTGATTCATTATAGCAGACTGCCGGGAAAAGGTCAAACAGGATCAGAACTGTTTTTTACGCATGATTCCAATGCTCACTGCCAGAGATGCCATCAGGGCCAATGCCGCAGCCAGAACTGCCGTTATAATAGTGAATACAGTATTATCAACCAGGAAACGGTTTAAAATAGACCCGATATCAATGCCGTTTCCTTCCAGGAACTTGGAAATCCCCATGATTCCTACCATAAGCACCACCACAACGCCAACCATCACAATCCGTCCGTTATCAGCACCAAACTTCAGCTGCACCGGAATAATGATTGCCAGCAGCAGAAATACCGGCGGGAGAAAGGCTGCGGAGCCTCCCAGCCAGGAAGCCCAGTCTGCAATCCCGGAGCCTGCAATCATCTGATAGGCACCTGTGAAAAAGAGAGACAGCAGCCAGCCCCCAAAAGATGTCAGCAGCGCAAATACATACTTTTCGCGGACATAAAGTTCCCGGGATACCGGAAGGGTCAAAAGGAAGGTATCACTGTGGTCCATTTCATCATAGGAAATGGTTGTCAGTACCAGAATCCCGAACATTACCGCCAGATAACCCATTACAAACGATACATTATCCCCGTTTCCCATCACCAAAAGCATCAGAGCTACAAAGGGAATAATCATGAACAGTTTTTTATTAACCATTGTCAGGCTCAAATCTTTTTTCAGCAGTCCGGTCATATTGCCTCCCCCTTTGTCATCATGGTGATCACTTCGTCAACGCTTCCCTTTTCTATGGCAGCCTCCGGATAGTTTTCCAGGTAATATTTTTTTTCATTGGTCAGGCAGCTGTAGCCAAACGGCTCTTTTTTTACACGAAGCAGATAACGTTTATCCAGCTTCCTGTAATCTGTTTCACTGACCTTCAGCAGCCCATAGCTGTCCAGCAGCACGTCTGTTTCTTCATGAAGCACAATTTTCCCATTGTCTATCATATATAAGTCGTCGCACAAGCTTTCCAGGTCGCTGGAGATATGGGAGCTGATTAAAATTCCTCTGCCCTCTGTTTCCATAAACTCCCTCAGGATTCCCAGCATGCTGTCCCTGGCCACCACATCCAGTCCTGCCGTGGGCTCATCCAGCAGAAGCAGCCTCGCCCCATGACATACCGCTGCCAGCAGATTCAGCTTCGCCCGCATCCCGGTGGAAAACTCTTTGATCTTCTGATCTGTGGGCAGGCGGAACTTTTTGCACCGCTCTGTAAACTCTTTTTCATCAAAATTCCTGTACAGGCTGCGCAGGACCGGAATAATCTGGCGGACCGTCAGATAACCGCTGAAACCACTGCCGGCCAGCACCACCCCGATCTCCTCTTTATCCTTCACAGTAATATCTCTGTGATCCTTTCCCAATACGCTGATTTTCCCGCTGTCCGGATATACCAGATCCAAAATGGACTTGAATACCGTGCTCTTCCCGGCCCCGTTCTGACCGATCAGTCCGGTCACACATCCTTCTTCTACTTTCAGGGAGCAGCTCAGACTGAATTGAGAATAAGCCTTCTGAACATTTTCCAATTCCAGCAACATTCTTATTCCTCCATCATCAAATCAAACAAATCTCTGATTTCCTGGTCCTTCATTCCACAGCTTCTACCTTTTCGGATGGCCATTTCCAAATCGGCTTCCACTTCTTTTCTATGCTCCTCCATCAAAAGTTCCTGATTCGCGCGGGCGATAAAGCTTCCTTTCCCGTGCACGGTCACCACAACGCCCTCTTCCTCCAGGGCGTCGTATGCTTTTTTTACAGTCAGCGCGCTGATCTTCAGGTCCTTTGACAAGGTTCGAACAGAGGGAAGCAGGGCTCCTTCTTCCAGCGCGCCTCCATAAACCGCGGTTTTAATCTGATCCACAATCTGTTCGTAGATCGGCTGCATGGAAGAATGATTAATAATAATTTTCATCACCTTACCTCCTGTTCAATAAACAGTATATAACAGTATATAACACTTGTCAAGTACCTGGCAATAATTCCCTGCTCAGGATCTCAAACTCTGCCGTTTTTATGACTGTCATTTTTCTTCCGGGGCATCCTCCGGGCCCTTTCTCCACTCCAGGATATCCCCCGGCTGGCAGTCCAGCGCCCGGCAGATACGGTCCAGCGTCTCGATTCTGATCGCTTTGGCCCGCCCGTTTTTCAGGATGGAGATATTCGCCATGGTAATCCCAACACGCTCTGAAAGCTCTGTCACGCTCATTTTCCGCTTCGCCAGCATCACATCTATATTGACAATAATCATTTCCGCCTCCTATATGGTGAGATCATTCTCTTCCTGTATTTTCGCTGCTTTCTGTACCAGATGGGACAGGGAAGCGGCAGCCACTGCCACTGCCACGCCTCCAAATACCACGAACATGGAGCCTGCGGCAATGCCGGGATGGTTCATGTCCAACAGAAGCAGAATAATATTTGCGGCGAAAAAAAATGCCGCGTCAAAAGCTGCCAGTCCGGAAACATGTTTCAGGCTCCTGGCATTATTCATGGAAAAAGAGTGGTCCCGGCCAATCTCACCTGCAATCTTCCATCCCTCCAGAAGTACCAGATAACACGGAACGGCAGTAATCCAGCAGATCCCAAGCCAGCACCGGTATGCAGTTTCCAGCTGCAGCTCCGGATACCGCTGCACAATTTCCCTGCCCAGCACAGGAATCAGGTAAATATAAACCACTGCACCGCAGCATCCCAACCCTGCCAGTATTACTTTCAGCCACCTGCTCAAACTCTTCTGTTCCATTGCATCCTCCTATTTGCTGTCTTTCAGCCTGTTTTTCTTTATTTTAATTCTTTCTCTTTCGATTGTCAATTGTTTTTTATCGATTTTCGATATAAATATTTCCCTTGACCTTACAGCTGCTGTATGGTTTATGATATCTGACAGACCCAGCTGCAATCAATTTTTTCCTTTCCCACTGATGCAGCTGCGGAATCAGTCAATAAGGAGATGAGAATATGAACCGCTTGAACAGGGATTTCGGCATGATTTCCCTCCTGGGATTTACTGTTCCCAGTATTTTGAACCTGTTGTTTATGTCAGTCTATCAGATGGTGGATGCAATTTTTATCGCTAACTGCGTGGGGGAAAATGCTTTGGCCGCCATGAATATCGTATATCCGGTAATCAGTGTGATCCTGGCTGTGACTCTGATGTTTTCCTCCGGAGGCAGCGCCATTGTTGCAAAGCAGATGGGAGAAGGCAAGACGCGGGAGGCAAAGGAAAATTTCACCTCCATTGCCATCCTGGCCGTAATCTTAGCGGCTGTGATTTCCTTTTTATCCATCCTGTTCATGGACCCGCTGCTGCGTTTTCTGGGCGCTACGGACTTGCTCTGGGCGGACTGCTACGGATATCTGCATCTGCTAGTACTGTTCATGCCTCTGGCAGCTCTGCAGCTGATTTTTCTTTCCTTTTTCATTACAGCGGGCAGGCCCGGCCTGGGTTTTCTTCTGACCGTGCTGTCAGGGACCACTAATATTGCTCTGGACTACGTGTTCGTGGCAGTTCTGGGATGGGGCGTGGAAGGCGCAGCCCTGGCCACTGCCATCGGATACTCTGTGGCGGCGATTCCTGGTTTTTTCTATTTTTTATTTCACCGCAAAGGCGCTCTGTGCTTTGTACGGCCGCGGTTCCGCCTCAAAATCATCGGATTTTCCTGCTTTAACGGATCTTCTGAAATGGTCAGCAATCTGTCCATATCCGTCACCACCCTGCTGTTTAACCAGATTGCTCTGCAGTACCTGGGAGAAGGCGGCGTGGCAGCGATCACGGTAGCTCTGTACGCCCAATTCTTTCTGACTGCGGTTTTTATGGGGTTTATCGGTGGCGCGTCCCCGGTATTCAGTTTCAGCCTTGGCAGCAGAAATTACAAGAGGGTGCATAAGCTGTTCCGGATCAGCACCCAGATCATCGGGGCTCTCACCGTTCTGGTTACGGTGCTCTCCTATCTGCTGGCGGAACCCATCGTATCTGTATTCATTAAAAAAACCAGCGATGTATTCCCGCTGGCCCTTCATGGTTTTTTGCTGTTTTCCACCGGCTATCTGTTCGCCGGATTTAATATCTATGCCTCCGGACTGTTCACAGCCCTGCAAAACGGCAAGGTATCCGCACTAATCTCGCTGCTGCGCACCTTTATATTTCTCACAGCAGCGCTGATCCTTCTGCCGATGGTGATTGGCGCGGACGGAATCTGGCTGGCAGTCCCCCTGGCGGAGCTGGCATCCTGCCTGGTTTCCGCCTTCCTGATCTACCGGTACAGGAAGCAGTACTTCTTCACCAAAAAACAGGAGGAATGGCAGATTCCCCGGCAAAACCCCGCTTTCAACGCAAGATAGCGCTGTTATTCAGCACTAAAGTGCTGTAAAGAAACAGCACGTCCTGATCTTGAAATGTCAGATACGTCCCCAGATTATCAGAGCGGACGTATCTGATATCCACCAGGGTTATTTTTCTGTAACCGCCCACAAGAAGGGGCGCCAGGCTGGAGCAGAAAGAATCCCGGAAGATCACCAGTTCTCTGTCCGTCCCAGCTTCAGGGTTTTCGATGGTCAGAATCGGATCAGTTCCTGAAAGGAAAAAACCATAGGCATCTTTATCCCGAAGTTTTTCCCAATCATACACAGGCGTCGTCCGCCCGTCCAGATAATGATACACCGTACAGTTTTCCAGTTCCGGGCTGACCAGGTACCGCAGCTCGTCCGGCTCCATTTCCAGAGTTCCTTCTCTCATATAAGAGCCTGTAAATAGTCCTGCCGAGCGTTCTTCATAGTCCGCAGCAAGATACTGGGACACCCCAAGGGCCTCCCCCAGGCGCCGCGCCACCTTTCCGATCCTCTCCTGCCTCCAGTGGCTGTCAGTCCTGTAATAGTCTTCCAGCTCCAGGCAATCAAATATTTCCACGTACTGCATATAATCCAGCCGGTTTTTCAAATCCTCCCGGAGCTGGTCATAATCCATGGCAGAATATCCGCTTTCTTCTGCCAAAAAATAATTCTTATCCGGTATGACGGAAAAATAAATCGACAGTCCTTTCCCTGCCAGATAATTGTCATACAGGTACCGGAACCGGAGGGCCGCCCTTTCCAGACTTTTCTCTTTCAGCGGATAGTCCAGTTTGGAAGCGCAATCGCCTGATACATAGATTTCTCCGCTTTCTTTTGCTTTCCGCAAAGCTCCAGGCAAAAAAACGGCGAGACACAAAATTGCCGCCAGAACCGCAGCCGCGATCAGCAGCGCAGCCATTTTCCTGGATTTCACAAATTTTCGCATCCGCCGTTCCTTTCCTTCTGTTTTATTCTTCAGTTACCCTGGTCAGCTGTTCCCCGGTCTTGCCTCCGCTCACCTTCTGGAACGCGTCATAAATGATGCCGGTCATCTCTTTGTCAGACATCACCATCATGATCACATTGCCGCAGTTGGTAACAACCACATTCTCAGCCGACACACAGATCCACTTTCTGGGGTCCACACCCTCCAGAACTTCTTTTTTAATTTTTTCCACATCAGCGCCGTCCTTTGCCCGGATCAGCACCATGGAATATGCCACTGCATTAATCATCGCGTCAGAATAGACTGCTTCTTCCACAGAATCTGTGCCAGACATACCGGTAATATATTGGAACATTTCCGCGTCTGAAGTATCCAGTTTCTCCGCAGGAGCTACAGCAATTTCAAATCCTACTGCATTTTCATATATCTCATCCACGATATCTGTCAGAGATCCCTCCAGCTGGGCCGCCTCTGTAGTTGCCGCTGTGGTCTCTTTGGGAGATCCGCTCCCGCATGCTGTCATTGTAATTGCCAGCGCTGCCGCCAGCACCAGACTGATCATTCTTTTTTTCATCACTTCTCTTCTCCTTATTCTTCCTGTAATATTGCCGCATAGCCGTCTTCCGTTTTTTCCACTGTTACGACGGCATGCTGCCCTCTGGCTGAAATATACAGCCGCGGTATCTGGCCTGCCGCCGGTTCCGGCAGTTTCCAGTATACAGCTGTCTTCCCTGATATCTTCAGGGAAGCTGCCGCATCTTCCGCGAAAGCTTCCTCTAAAAACAGTATTCCCTGATCCGCATGTATTTCTGCACTGCCGCTGTCAATTTCCAGAAGAAGCAGTACTTCTGCCTGCGCATTGGCCGGCATGATAAATGCCTCTGCCCTTACTTTTCCAGGCCCCTGCCCCACAGTCTGAACCACTGCAGGCTTTTCGCTCAGGGGGGTCCCGCCAGACCAGACACGTATGGATGGATTTCCCCGAAACAGCAGTCCTGCCGTTCCCAGAAGGATTGCAAAACACGCAGCAGACACCAGCAGACGCCTGCTTGCGATCCGCCTGGTTTTTGGCCTCCCATATTCTGTCTCCAGCTGCAGCACCCTGTTCCGCAGCCCTGCAGAAGGCTGCACCTTCTGATACGCTTCCCGCATATTCCGGTCAAACATGGCTGTCCTCCTTCCATCCCTTCAGCAGCTCCCGTCCTCTGGACAGGCGCATTTTCACCGCAGATTCAGAGATCCTCAGCATGACCGCCGTCTCCTTCACAGAGTATCCTTCCAGATAGTGCAGCGTAACTGCCAGCCGGTATTTGTCCGGCAGCCCCATCACCTCTTCCAGAAATCCCGTTTCTTCTTCTGAAAGCGCATATTCCTGCAGTTCTTCCAACGGAACCGCCAGCCGCACTTTTCTTCGCCTCAGCTGGTCTCTGCTCTGATTCACTGCCGTCCTGATCAGCCAGGCTCTCTGGTGATCACTGTCAGAAAATACCGGCCGGCGGCGCAGCAGCTTCAGAAATATTTCCTGTACCGCATCCTCTGCGTCTTGTCTGTTCTGCAGCTCTGAAAAGCAGACGCGGAACAGCAGAGCGCCGTATCTGTCGTAAATCTCTTCCAGCCCCTGAACCGCTGGGTCTGCTGATTCCTGTTTTTTGAAGCGCACTGTTTCAGCTCCCTTCATCTATAACACGCGCCGGACAGCCGGCAGGTCACATTTTTTTAAAATTTTTCATCCCTCAAAAGGACCCTCCTGCAGCGGCTGACCGCAGGCAGGAGGGTTAAAAAGGGGTTACCCGTTTTATCATTACCAGATTTCATAGGCACTTATTCCGGAAGGCACTTCACCGCCGCCCGCTCTATTTCCAGTCCGTCCAGATAGCGGCGGAGGAAAAGATCAAAGCCGGCCACGTCTTCAGGTTCCGGCAGCACTTCATCTCCCGTCTCTCCTGCAAATACCTTCTTTTCCAGATAGGAATCCAGTGTCTCCCCCACTTCTTTCCCGACCATATAGGAAGCCAGCAGGGCAATTCCCCATGCGCCGCCCTCACCGGCAGTTTCCATCACAGAAACAGGCACATTCAAAGCACCGGCCATCATCCGCTGGCCCACGCCTTTCGTCCTGAACAGGCCGCCATGCCCTAATATTTTATCCAGACGCACGCCTTCCTGTTTTAAGAGGATGTCATTTCCGGCCTTCAAAGCGCCCAGCGCGGTGAAGAGATGCACCCTCATAAAGTTAGCCAGGTTAAATTTATCATCAGGACGGCGGACAAACAGCGGGCGCCCTTCCTCAAAGCCGGTGATGTGCTCGCCCGAAAAGTAATTATAAGCCAGCAGCCCGCCGCAGTCCGCATCTCCTTCCAGGGCCTTGCGGTACAGGGTTTCAAACAGGCTGTCCATGTCCGCCGTCATGCCAAAGCTTTCGGCAAACTCTTTAAAAATATTCACCCAGGCATTCAGATCCGACGTACAGTTATTGCAGTGCACCATGGCCACCAAATCTCCGGCAGGCGTGGTAACAAGATCAATTTCAGGATATACTTTTGAAAGCTCTTTTTCCAATACCACCATGGAAAAAACAGATGTTCCGGCCGAAACATTGCCGGTCCTTCTTGCGACGCTGTTGGTAGCGGCCATTCCGGTTCCGGCGTCGCCTTCCGGCGGACAAAGGGGAATTCCAGGCTCCAGCAGCCCCGTGGTGTCCAGCAGCCCAGCCCCTTCTTTCGACAGAACTCCTGCGGCTTCCCCTGCGGTCAGCACCCTGGGCAGAATTTCCCCGATCTTCCAGGGATATCCATATCCTTCCACCAGCCTGTCAAATATTTCCAGCATCCCTTTTTGATATGTATGGGTCTGTATATCAATCGGAAACATCCCGGATGCCTCTCCCACTCCCAGAACCTTCTCGCCTGTCAGCTTCCAGTGCACATATCCTGCCAGTGTGGTGAGATAAGCGGCATCTTTTACATGACTTTCTCCATTCAGCGCCGCCTGGTACAGATGAGCAATACTCCACCGCTGCGGGATATGATATTGAAATGCTTCTGTCAGCTTTTCAGATGCTTCCCCTGTCATCGTATTGCGCCAGGTGCGAAACGGCGTCAAAAGCCTGTCCTCTTTATCAAAAACCATATAGCCGTGCATCATTGCGCTGAATCCCAAAGCCCTGATCTTTCTCAGGTCTGCTCCATACTGCCCCCTCACATCCTCCGCCATCTTGCGGTAACTGTCCTGAATCCCGGCCCAGATATCTTCCAGAGAATAGGTCCAGATCCCATTCTCCAGCCGGTTTTCCCAGTTATGGCTTCCTGACGCCACAGGCCTGTGGTTTTCATCCACCAGCACTGCCTTGATCCTTGTGGAGCCCAGTTCAATTCCCAAAACTGCCTTCCCCTGTTCAATCATCTCCCGAATTTCGTTCTTTGTCCCGCTCATCCAGTTTCCCTCCAATGATTCGTTTGCTCAGAAACACATTTTTTTCATTATCTAATATAACTCTGTTTCTGTCAACTAACAATTTAAATCAGGGAAAGAACAACGAGTCCGGCCAGCCGGACCCGCGCGCCGAAGCGCGGTCGCTTTAGCGGCCATATCTCCTTTGCAATAACAAAAGCGCCCCTGATCACAGAGGCGCAAATATTTCTCCTAAAGTCTTCACATCCGCGTTCAGCCTGGCAGGCCGCCCAGGAAATAAGTAAACCGCGTTCCTGACATGGCTGCATCCGCCATATTCACACAGCTGTTTCCCATTCTGTCAATACTGTGCAGAATTCCGGTAAAAGCGGCGGTCATCGCCGGGCTGCATCTGCCCTGATTCACCCGTTCCATATGGGCCCGGCGCATTCCGATATCCAGCGTCATCACCTGGTTTCTCTGCTCCAGAATCTTTTCCGCGCTCACAGTATCGCCGTACATCAGGGCCTGAACCGCCTGTCCGTACATCTCCTGTATCATTTCCAGGCTTTTCGCCAAATCCACGGATGCCTCCCGGGAATAAGCACGTTTGCCATCCGCCCCTTTCCTGAAAGCATCCGCTGTTTCACAGCAGAGGCTTCCCATTCTTTCAATATCGCTGAGCACATACATCAGCCCCGCGGTCTGTGACGCCTGCTCCTCTGTAAGGACTCCTGCTGCAAACAAATCGGCCAGATACTCCATAATTTCATCATAGGTTTTCTGTACAGACCGGCCTTTTTCCCGGATCATTTCCACAGTCCGGGCGTTTCCTTCTTTCACTGCCGTACCTGCCAGAGAGAGCATTTCATGGACGGACTTTCCGGCATTCACCACCTCCCGGGCCACCAGTTCCAGCGCGGCGGCCGGCTGGCTGATGATCCTTCGGTCCAAAAATCCTGGCTGGCGTTCCGGTTCCTCTTTGCCTTTCGCATCCGGAATGATCCGCATCACCAGTTTTACCATCAGCCAGATCAGCGGCACCCAGATCAGAACCATTGTGACATTAAAGGCTGTATGGGCATTGGCAATCTGTCTGGAAATTGCGTCCACCTCTGCGCCTCCGGGCGACAGCCACCGAATCAAAGCGGCAAAGGGTTTGATCAGCCAGATAAACAGCAGCGCCCCGGACACATTAAAAATGCAATGGGCTGCCGCGGTCCTTCTGGCGTCTTTGGACTGGCCCACAGAGGCCAAAAGAGCTGTGATTGTGGTCCCGATATTATCGCCCAGCAAAATGGGGATAGCGCCTGTAAGCCCGATGATGCTTGTGATCCCATCTGCAGCAGGCTGAGATGCAAAATTCTGCAGAACCGCAATGGTAGCGCTGCTGCTCTGCACAACCAGGGTCATCAGCGTTCCTACCAGCACTCCCAATACAGGAATATGGGAAACCTGCTCGATCATTTTCAGGAACACAGGGCTGGAAGCCAGCGGCTCCATTACAGAACCCATAATTTCAATACCTGTAAACAGAAGGCCGAATGCGAAAATCGTCTGTCCGATATTTTTCAATTTTTCCTTTTTTGTTACAAAAGAAAGTAAAAATCCAATAAATACGATCAGGTAAATATAATCGCTGATTTTAAATGCAATGAGCTGAGCAGTCATGGTAGTGCCGATATTGGCGCCAAGGATTACGGAGATTGCCTGCGGCAACGTCATAAGACCTGAACTGACAAAACCGATCGTCATCACCGTAGTGGCGCTGCTGCTCTGCAGCACCGCGGTGGCCAGAGCCCCGGCCAGCACGCCCAGCACAGGATTTCTGGTCAGCATGGAAAGGATGCTCTTCATTTTTTCTCCTGCTGCTTTCTGCAGGCATTCACTCATCATATTCATTCCGAAAATGAAAATGGCAAGCCCTCCCAGCAGGCCGAATATCGTTTGAAATGTACTGTTCATTCTCCGGTTTCCTCCGTTTTCTGTATTCTGACATGATTACATTCTTCCCACCCGGCGCCTGTTTACCCGGGCACAAATACGCTTCCGAAAACAGATTATCAAATCCGTGTAAAATCTTCCCGCAAATTCATGTTAAATCTTCGTAAAATAATCGGCTGATTTTACAAATTATATCTATGTGCAAAATTATTCATTGTTTCTGCATTTTTATTAAAAATTAACATTGCATTCAAATCCGCAAAATGATATAGTAGCTGATACATTACTTAATATTTACAGGAGGAATTATGATGAAAAAATTTGCTGCATTACTGTTAGGCGCAGCGCTGGCTGTCACCGCGCTCTGCGGCTGCGGGCAGTCCGGTGAAAAAGTGACTGCCAAAATTATCGAGATTGACCTGACCAATGAAGAATATGCATTTGGCGTGGATAAAAACCAGCCCGAACTGTTGGAACAGGTGAACCAATTTATCAAAAAGATCAAAGAAGACGGCACCATGGATCAGATCTTTGACAAGTATTTCGGAGGCGGAACGCCTTCTGCAGTGAAATCTGCGCCCCTGGATTCTTCCAAGGATCAGCTGATTGTCGCAACGAATGCTTCATTTGAACCTTTTGAATACACTCCGGGAGAAGACTATTACGGAATCGACATGGAAATTGCATCTCTCCTGGCAAAAGAGCTGGGCAAGGAGCTGGTAATCCAGAACATGGATTTTGAAGCAGTGTGCCTCTCTGTGGGACAGCAGAAATGTGACATTGCCATGGCAGGGCTCACCATTTCCGAAGACAGAAAAGAATATGTAAACTTTTCCGATCCTTATTATGAAGCTTCCCAGCGTCTGATCGTCCGCAGTGATGATGAAAAATTTAAAGACTGCAAGGATGCCGCTGCTATTGAAGAGATCTTGAACAGCATGGATAATAAAACCTCCTTCGGCGTTCAGGGCGGAACCACCGGGCAGTTTTACCTGGAAGGAAGCGAAGATCTTGGTTTTGAAGGATTTCCTGTAAAATGTGTTCCTTATAAAAATGGATCTCTGGCTGTTCAGGATCTGGTAAACGGGAATGTAAATTATGTGGTGATCGATTCTGCACCTGCTGTCTGCATTACAGAAGCAATCAATAAGATGCAGTAACTGCTCTTTCACTGCAAAGGATGGTATTATGGGTAATTTCGGTCAGAAAATAGACAAGTTTATTGAAATATTTCTGGAGCAGAACGGTTATGTAAAAGTTCTGGAGGGACTGCAGAACACGCTGCTCATCGCTGTCGCAGGCCTGATCATCGGAATCCTCATCGGCACGCTGATCGCGACTGTCCGGGTAATTCCTAAATATAAGATGTTTCCAAGGATTCTGAATGGTTTCTGCAGTTTTTATGTTGGGTTGTTTCGCGGAACGCCTATGGTGGTACAGCTGTTGGTGTTCTACTATGTGCTCCTGCCCATTATGGGCCTCAAAACCACCGGCGTACAGGTATCCATGCTGGTGTTTGGACTCAACAGCGGCGCGTATATTTCAGAAATCATGCGCAGCGGCATTCAGTCAGTGGACAGCGGTCAGCTGGAAGCCGGCAGGGCCGTAGGCCTGAGTTTTGGAACCAGCATGTGCAAAATTGTGATTCCTCAGGCTGTAAAAAATATTCTCCCCACGCTGGGAAATGAATTTATCTCTCTGATCAAGGAAACCTCTGTCGTCAGCTTTGTGGGAGCTGCTGACCTATATGTGGCTTTCAGCTACATCGGAAGCAACAGCTATGAGTTCATGGTTCCCTATCTCGTCATGGCGCTGATTTATATTTTGATCGTGCTGCTGATTTCTCTGGGAATCAAATTGCTGGAAAGGAGGTTCAGTAAGAGTGATCGACGTAATTGACCTGAAAAAAAACTACGGCGGACATGAGGTGCTGAAGGGGATCAATGTTACCATCAACCGCGGTGATATCGTTGTGGTCCTCGGGCCTTCCGGTTCCGGAAAGAGCACGTTCCTGCGCTGTCTGAACTGCATGGAAGACCCTTCCAGCGGTAAAGTTGTGTTTAACGGCGTGGATATCGCTGACATGAGCGTCAACATCAATATTCACCGCCGGCGCATGGGCATGGTATTCCAGCATTTCAATCTGTTTAACAATAAGACTGTGGTCCAGAATATTATGATGGCCCCGGTATACGTCCAGTGCCAGGAGCTGCGCAGGGCAAAACGCAGCAATATGCGTACCCTCCTGTTGAATCTGTTCCGCGGAGCTTCCAAAAAGGTGCCCCTGGAAGAGATTTCAGTTTCTAAAAAGCAGATCATCGCTCAGGCCAGAAAACAGGCTTTAGATCTGCTGAAGCGCATTGGTCTGGAGGATAAGGCTGACGTCTACCCCTCCACCCTGTCCGGAGGCCAGAAACAGCGGGTAGCTATCATCCGTTCCATGGCTATGAATCCGGACGTAATCCTGTTCGACGAGCCCACCAGCGCCCTTGACCCGGAAATGGTGGGGGAGGTTCTGGACCTGATGAAAGCTCTGGCGTTGGAAGGCATGACCATGATCATCGTCACCCACGAAATGGGATTTGCAAAGGAAGTGGCAAACCGGATTCTGTTCATGGATGATGGTGTGATCCTGGAAAGCGCGCCCCCGGAAGAGTTTTTCTCTCATCCCAAACACCCCAGGCTGAAAGATTTCCTGTCCAAGGTGCTCTCCATCGAATAATGTATCAATATAAGCAGCGAATAAAAGAAGGGAAACGGCGGTCGTTTCCCTTCTTTTATTTACCGGACAAAAAGCTTTTTTATGTTCCTTTTATAAAACACATACAGCAGCACAGCCGCGCCCGCCCAGGCCGCCACTTCCGCCATATAGATACCGTATTCCCCCATAAAGCCGGGCAGGATCAGCGCAGCGGAAATGCGCATCACCAGTTCCAGCACGCCGGAGGCCAGGGGGATAATGGTATTTCCCATCCCCTGAAGGGCGGAGCGGTAAATATGCAGGCAATAAAGGACGGGGAGAAAAGATCCCATGACAGTGAGATAATGATAGGCATATGTAATCACCTGGTCCGCATCGGCATTTCCCTTTTCCACAAATATGGATACAATATGCTGCCCGAATACCAGCATGGCGGCTCCGATCAGCACGGAGGTGAGCGCCGCCATTCCAAATCCCTGGCGAACGCCGGTTTTAATCCTGTCATATTTGCCTGCCCCCAGGTTCTGCCCGGTATAAGTGCATACCGCAAAACCAAAGGACACAGCCGCGATTTCCAGCAGCCCATAGAGCTTATTGGTTGCCGTAAACCCGGCCACAAATATCACGCCGAAGGTGTTCACGATGGACTGAAGAATCATGCCGCCCACAGCGATAATTACATTCTGCACCGCCATCGGGGCCGCCAGGCCAAACAGACGCTTCACCATCTGCGGCTCCCCCCGCAGGTGCTGCCGCTTCGCCTGCAGAATCGGAATTTTCCGTATCCGGAGAAAGCAGTAAACGCAGGAAACTACCTGAGCGATGAGAGTGGCCGCTGCCGCTCCTGCAATGCCCCAGCCAAATCCTGCTACAAACAGGAGGTCCAGCACGATATTGCACACAGAGGCCACCCCCATGGCCAACAGAGGGGTGGCGCTGTCTCCAATAGCCCGCAGCACAGAGGAGAGCCAGTTATAGATCATCACAATGATAATTCCGCTGAACATGATATACACGTACAGCAGCGCGTCCTCCAGGATCTCCTCCCTTGTGCCCATGAGCGTCAGCACCGGTCTGGCTGATGCCAGAAATACCGCCGTCACCGCCAGGGCTGAAATCACAGACAGCACCAGCGAGACCATCATGGTATGTTTCAGCGAATTTTCATTTTTCGCGCCGTAATACTGTGCCATCAATATCGCAAATCCCTGCGTCAGCCCGGAGCACAGCCCCAGGCTCATCCAGTTAAACCAGTCTGCCGAACCGAGAGCTGCCAGGGCGTTAACCCCCACTACCTGGCCCACCACCGCTGTGTCCACCAGGGTATATACCTGCTGAAAGATGTTTCCCAGCATCAGCGGCAGAGCAAATCTTAAAATCATCCGGCCGGAATGGCCCTTTGTCATATCTTTTCCTTGTATTGCCATACTTTTTCCTTGTCCCAGCCAGATGTTTCAAACCAGATGCGGCTGCTGCGGCAGTCTCCAGCCTTTCGATTATGTTCCTGGCGTCACGGATCTTCCTCTGCATTTCCTCCCTGGTATACGTTTGGTCCCAAGCAGGATAATGTCTTTTTTGTTTATGTAGATGGGAATATCCCCGGCCGCTGGAACTGTATCCCCAATAAATGCTGCGTCATCAATAAAATATGAAACTTCATCAGTTATCAAGGCCGGCCTATGCGCATTTGGCCGCTAAATGCATTTAAGTATCTTGCCGCCTTCATGATGAAGAATGAAAAACCCCAGAATCCGCATGATTCCAGGGTTTTTGGCATTTTTGAGGTTGATTATCTCTTGCTGAACTGAGGAGCACGACGTGCTGCCTTCAGACCGTACTTCTTTCTTTCCTTCATACGAGGATCTCTGGTCAGGAAACCTGCCTTCTTCAAGATCGGACGATATTCTGCATCAACCTGCAACAGGGCTCTGGAGATGCCGTGACGGATCGCACCAGCCTGTCCTGTAGTGCCGCCGCCGTGTACGTTCACCAGAACGTCAAATTTATCCAATGTCTCTGTTGCTGTCAGAGGCTGACGAACAACTACCTTCAGTGTTTCCAGACCGAAGTAATTGTCGATATCTCTCTTATTGATCGTAATATTGCCGGTACCCGGTACCAGGTATACTCTGGCAATGCTGCTCTTTCTTCTTCCTGTTCCATAAAACTTTGCCTTAGCCACTGTAATTTCCTCCTTCCGCTACCCGATTAAAATGTCAGAACTTCAGGCTTCTGAGCTGCCTGCTCGTGATCCGGACCCGCATATACATGCAGCTTCTTGATCATGCTTCTTCCCAGAGGTCCCTTGGGCAGCATACCCTTTACAGCTAACTCAATCACCTTTTCAGGCTTCTTTGCCATCAGCTCTCTCAGAGTTGTCTCTCTCATGCCGCCGACATACTCGGAGTGGTTGTAATAAATCTTCTGGTCCAGCTTCTTGCCGGTCACATGAATTTTGTCAGCATTCACAACGATCACATAATCACCTGTATCGATGTGAGGAGTAAAGACGGGCTTGTTCTTGCCTCTCAGCACTTTGGCAATCTCAGATGCCAGACGGCCTAATGTATATCCTGTAGCGTCAACTACATACCATTTTCTCTCAATTGTTGCAGGACTTGCCATGTAACTTTTCATTGGTTTACCTCCTATGAAATCTGCTCTGTTCTTTTTATGAAAAAATGTACTACCGGGGCATTGGCTCATACACTCTTCTCATCCTAATAGGCCGCAGACATACCGCAGCCTTTACATTATAGTACACTGATCCGGCTGTGTCAATCATTTTTTTCAAAATTTTCCTGTTGATTTTTCTTCTCATCTTCTGTCACGTACCATTCGGAGAGCAGTTTTTCTTTTTGGAATCCCAAACTTTCATAGAGCTTCCAGGCTATCCTGTTATGCTCCGCGCAAACCAGCGCCACTTCCCGGTAATTCCGTTCTGCCGCGCCCTGGAAAAACAGCTGCAGCGCCTCTTTGCCGTACCCCTTTCCCCGAAATTCAGGTAGGATTCCCACGCCTTCCAGTTCCAGCCTGCCGTCCTCATGGAGCCATTCGGAAAATCCAACCGTCTCCCCTCCGGCCCGCAGCAGAAATGCTTCTGATTCCGGGGCTTCCAGCAGCCGTTCAATATCCTCCTGCCCATAGGTAGCTCCCACCGGCACTTCACGGAAAGATCTGTTATAAACATCCAGATAGAGTTTCCCCGTCTCCCGGGTGAGCAAAAGCGGCTCCAATTCTCCTGTTGCCTCTCTTCTGTCAGGGACCGGCCTGGACAGCAGCCACATCCCGCCTTCGTGGCGGTAGGTAAAATAATCAAATTTACGCCCATCAAAGACGCGTCCTGTAAAATCAGCCAGATGCACCTGCCGCGCCCCGTTGCGTACGCATTGTTTCGTCAGCCGGAGCACTGTGCGATCATAGTCTTCTTCCCCGCAGCTCCTTAGAAGCAGGTAGGCATGGCCTTTCGGGGCAATCTCTTTCTGCACCAGTTTATAATCCCAGCGCCCGTTTTTTCTCTGAACCACTGGTTCCAGTCCCGTTTCTTCCTCAATGGAGACAAGCGTCAGCCCTTCCGGCGGCGCCTTTGGCCCCGCGGCCTGGCGGTTTCTGGCTTCCAGAATCTCCTTCATATGCCCGGGCGGATACATTCCCGTACCCACCCGCAGAAGCGTACCCACGATGATGCGGACCATGTTGTAAAGAAAGCCATTCCCGCAGATCCGGATTGTGATCACTTCGCCTTCCTGACTGACATCCAGACTGTAAATCTCCCGGACCGTATCCTCCGCCTGGCTCCTGCTGGAACAGAAGCTGGAAAAATCATGTTCCCCCACCAGATGCCCGGCAGCCTCTGCCATATGCTCCGCATTCAGAGGCATATAATAAAAATAGGCGTACCGGCGCAGGCAGGGGAGGGGGATTTTTCTGTTGAGAATCTTGTATTCATATGTTTTGCGCGTATTGCACTTCCGGGGATGCCAGGGCAACGGCACTTCACAGGAAGACTGGATCACAATATCCTCCGGCAGCCTCTGGTTTAAGGCCATGCAGATTTTATCCGCGGGAATCCTGGTCTCTGTATCAAATACCGCGATATTTCCCAGCGCATGCACGCCGGAATCCGTCCTGCTGGCCCCGATCACGGCTATTTCTTCCCTCAGCAGCCCGGAAAGCTTCTCATTAAGGACCGCCTCCACGCTTACGCCCCGGGGCTGCATCTGCCAGCCGCAGTAATTGGTTCCGTCATAAGAAACCACAAGTTTAATTCGCTTCATCTGTCATTCTCATCCCTTTTTTACTGATTTTACAGGCAAACCTGAAGCGTCACCACCAGAGCAAAATACCCCAGCACCGCCGCATACGCCGCTGCATCCCGTTTCTGGTACTTCAAAGGCTTCATTTTTGTCCTGCCCTCATCGCCGCGATAGCAGCGGGCCTCCATAGCCATAGCCAAGTCAGACGCCCTCCTGAACGCGGAAATGAACAGAGGCACCAGCAGCGGCACCATATTTTTTACCCGCTGCAGCAGATTTCCGCTCTCAAAATCAGCGCCCCGGGCCATCTGCGCTTTCATAATCTTATCTGTTTCTTCTATCAATATCGGAATGAACCGGAGCGCTATGGACATCATCATAGAAATATCATGGACCGGCACTTTGATTTTCTTTAGAAATCCCAGGCTCTTCTCCAACCCGTCCGTCAATCCGTTAGGCGTGGTAGTCAGGGTCATCATATTGGACCCCAGGATCAGGTATACCAGACGGATGGCAGTAAATACAGCCAGCGTCAACCCTTCCCTGGAGATGTGGATAATCCAAAAATCAATCAGGGGCGTTCCTTTCGTCAGAAACAGCTGAAATACCACGCTCAGCAGAAGCAGAAAGATAATCGCCTTCATTCCTTTTACCATATAGCTTACAGGCACCCTGGACAGCCGGATCACTATGAAAAGAAATACCGTGGCCGCCAGATAGCACCAGATGTTTCCCGCAATGAACAGAGAAATCAGATATAACAGGGTGCCAGCCAGCTTTGTGCGCGGGTCAAGCCGATGTATGGGGGAATCGGTACCATAATATTGACCGATTGTTATGTCTCTAATCATTGATTACACATCCTTCAAAATTTTTAGTATTGCTTCCTTCGCTTCCCGCACAGTAATCAGATCCGTTTCGATGGGAAAGCCTGCTTCCCGCAGGGCATGGACAATATACGTGACCTGCGGCGCGGCAAGGCCGATCTCTTCCAGCTCCCTGAAATGAGCAAATACTTCTCTGGGAGAACCGTCAAATTTCACCCTGCCTTTGCTCATCACGATCAGCCTCCTGGCGTATACAGCCAGGTCTTCCATGCTGTGAGAAACTAGTATAATCGTAAACCCTTTTTCCTCGTGCAGCCGGCGCACCTGTCCCAGAATTTCATCCCGGCCCACAGGGTCCAGTCCGGCTGTAGGTTCATCCAGGATCAGCACCTGAGGCTGCATGGCCAGAACCCCTGCAATCGCCACTCTCCTTTTTTGCCCTCCGGAAAGTTCAAAGGGCGAGAGCTTGTAATAAGACTCGTCCAGCCCCACCATTTCCAGCGCCTCCGCCGCCCGCTTCTCCACTTCTTCTTTCGGCAGCTTCAGATTTTTGGGTCCAAAGCAGACGTCGGAAAACACATCCGTTTCAAACAGCTGGTGCTCCGGATACTGAAACACCAGCCCCACCTTGCTGCGCAGCTCCTTCAGGGAATATCCTTCCCCATATATATTTTCACCGTTATAAAGTATTTCTCCGCTGGTAGGCCGGATCAGCCCATTCAGATGCTGAATCAGCGTAGACTTTCCAGAACCGGTATGGCCCATCAGGCCGATAAATTCGCCGTCCCTGATTTCCAGATTCACATCTTCCAGCGCATGTACCGGTGTGGTCGTATCCTGTCCGTAGACATAATTCACATGTTTCAGCGTAATCGGCATAATTCTCTCACCAGCTCCTCTGTCTCCAATATTCCGTCCGGCAGCTTCACGCCCGCCTGCTGCAGCTCATAAGCAAGCTCTGTTACCTGGGGCACATCCAGCCTGTAGTGTTTCAGTTCCCTGACCCTGGCAAATATCTGACGGGGCGTCCCCTGCATCACGATCTTTCCTTCATCCATCACAAAAACCCGGTCTGCTTCCGTTACTTCTTCCATATAATGGGTGATCAGAATCACCGTAATCCCTTCCTCCTTCTGCAGGCGGCGGACGGTTCTGATCACTTCCCCGCGCCCATTGGGGTCCAGCATGGCGGTGGGCTCGTCCAGCACAATGCACTTTGGCTTCATGGCCATTACTCCCGCGATGGCCACCCGCTGTTTCTGGCCGCCTGACAGTTTATTAGGGGAATGGTAACGGTAAGCCGTCATTCCCACAGCTTTCAGGCTGTCATCCACCCGCTTCCATATCTCCTCTGTGGGAACGCCCATGTTTTCGGGACCGAATCCCACATCCTCCTCCACCACATTAGCGATGATCTGATTGTCCGGATTCTGAAAAACCATGCCCGCAGTCTGGCGCACATCCCACAGATTTTCATCCAGGGCCGTGTCCTTTCCCTCCACCCACACGGTTCCTCCGCTGGGCAGCAGAAGGGCGTTTAAATGCTTTGCCAGCGTGGATTTGCCGGACCCATTATGGCCCAGCACTGCAATAAACTGCCCCTGTTCCACCTGGAGATCCACTCCGTCTATCGCCCGGGTCACTTCGGAAGGGTTGCCCTGGTCGTCGTATTTCTGATATTCATAAACCAACTGCTCTGTTCTGACAATTTTCATTCTGGAATCACTCCTTCTCAACACTGCTATTGTCTCCATTCCGCCTCCTTCTGTCAAGTCTTTTTTCTTAATTAACTGTTGTTCTTTTGGGTTTTAAGTGATTGCTTGACATTTTGAATTACATCATTTAAAGTGAAATCAAAAGGAATCCTCCCACCAGGAAAGGAAGTGTTATTTATGGCAACACCTCAAAAACAGGTTTACACAGAGGCTGACTATTATGCTCTTCCGGAAGATGTACGGGCCGAACTAATTGACGGCCAAATCTATTACCACACCGCTCCCAGCAGAGTTCATCAAAAGATATCCGGTACTTTATATTATAAAATCAGGGATTACATTGAATCAAAGAACGGCACATGTGAGGTCTACCCGGCTCCATTCGCTGTCAAATTGAAAGAGGATAGGAAAACCATTGTTGAACCTGATATAAGCGTAATATGCGACCGCAGCAAATTAACAGACAAAGGGTGCACAGGGGCTCCGGATTGGATTGTTGAAATCGTTTCCCCTGGTAATTCAAGCCATGACTATGTACAAAAGCTAAACTTGTACCTTGATGCAGGTGTTAAGGAATACTGGATTGTAAACCCCATGGAGCAGAATATTTTTGTATATTACCTTGAAAAAGAAAACTTCAAAGTCACCTCCTGCACCTTTCAGGACAAAATAAAGGTCAATATCTATGATGATTTATGGATTGACTTTCAGGGAATTATGTTGTAATTATTTATGGTAGTTCAGCGACAAAACCCTTGACATGACACAAAAATAATACTATAATTACCAAAGGTTTTTCATAAAATTACATTTAGAATTTTACGGGGAATGAAGTTCTCCCTAGGGCAACCTGAACCGCTTATTAAGCTGATGACTTCTGTGATGGTTTTTTTCTGTCGCAGAATTATCGGCTTTTTGTTTTTATTATACAGGAAACTGCGTTCCCTGCGCAATAAAACCATCCGGGGGATGCGCACTACACGCTAAAGAAATATTTTTGTAAATCCAAGGAGGATGTATTATGTTAACTTCTCTCGCCCTGATTTTTCTGATCGGCCTTTCCATGGCCACGGTCTGCCAAAAGCTGAAGCTGCCGCGGATTATCGGAATGCTGGCCACAGGCATTATTCTGGGCCCTTATGTCCTGGACCTGCTGGACCCGTCGATTTTATCAATATCATCTGAACTGCGGCAGATGGCCCTGATCATCATTCTGCTGAAAGCCGGGCTTTCTCTGGACTTATCTGATCTGAAAAAAGTCGGGCGGCCCGCGGTGATGATGTCTTTCGTCCCCGCCAGTTTTGAAATTCTGGCTTTCTTCTTATTCGCCCCCGTCCTGCTGGGCGTTACCAGGACGGAGGCCGCTGTGATGGGAGCTGTTCTGGCCGCCGTCTCCCCGGCGGTTGTGGTGCCTCGTATGGTTCACCTCATAGAGCACAGATACGGCACATCCAAAAGTATTCCTCAGCTTATCCTGGCAGGCGCTTCCTGTGACGATATATTTGTGATCGTGCTGTTTTCTACTTTTGCCGGAATCGCTCAGGGCGGCAGCGCCCAAATTATGGATTTTATTAATATCCCTGTCTCCATTATCTCCGGCATCGCCTTGGGCGCTGCGGCGGGTTTTGCCCTGAGCTATTTTTTTGAAACTGCCTTTGCCCACAAAAACTGCGTCAGAAACAGCATGAAAGTCATCATTGTGCTGGGCGTTTCCTTTCTTCTGATGGCTGCCGAGACCTGGCTGAAAGGAATCGTGTCTGTATCCGGTTTGCTTGCAGTGGTCAGCATGGCCTGCGCCATAAAAATAAAAAGCATTGCTTTCGTATCCAGACGGCTGTCGGAGAAGTTCGGCAAGCTATGGCTGGCCGCTGAAGTAATCCTGTTTGTGATGGTCGGGGCAGCTGTGGATATACGGTATACGGTGGACGCAGGAGCTGCGGCTATCATCATGATACTGACCGCCCTTGTATTCCGGGCCTTTGGCGTCTTCCTCTGCCTGTTGAAAACACAGCTGAATCTGAAAGAGCGGATATTCTGTATCATCGCTTACCTGCCAAAAGCAACAGTCCAGGCGGCTATCGGTTCGGTACCGCTGGCCATGGGCCTGCCCTGCGGCCGGATGGTTCTCTCTGTGGCTGTTTTGGGAATTCTGATCACAGCTCCTCTGGGCGCGCTGGGAATGGACTGCACCTACAAAAAGCTGCTCACAAAAAAGGATGAATCCCGGCCTGAATGAATAGAGCCAAGATAAAATTAAAACAATTGATTATTTTACATTGATGATGAATTTAAGATAATTGCCCTTTCAGGCAGTGTATTAGAAAAACAGAACATGGGTCTGATCGATCAGAATCCGTCCGGGGCAGAAACCCTTTAATAAAATGCCGGCAGACCGGCTGAAATCAGCCGGCCCGCCGGGCCCCATCAATAAAACACTGTACAACAATTCTTATTATAGTTATTTTTTCTAAGTCTGTCCAGATTCTTTTCTGTGCAGAAATTAACCTGTTTTGCCAATCTGCACTTTAAACCAGATAGGTACGCATGGTGCGCAGCGCATGTTTCTCCAGACGGCTGACCTGAGCCTGGGAAATATCAATCTCCTTTGCCACCTCCATCTGGGTTTTGCCTTCATAGAAACGCATTCTGATAATATTCTTTTCCCGGTCATTCAAATGCTTCATCGCTTCCTTTAACGCGATTTCTTCAATCCAGTTATCTTCTTTATTTTTTTTATCGCTGATCTGGTCCATCACATATAAAGCGTCGCCGCCGTCTGTATAAACCGGCTCGTACAAGCTTACGGGGCTCTGGATCGCATCCATGGCATAGACAATTTCCTCTTTGCTCAGCCCCACTTCTTCTGCGATTTCCATGACCGAAGGTTCCCGCGCGTTTTTCCTAGTCAGCTGCTCCCGGGCATGGATCGCTTTATATGCTGTATCCCGCAGGGATCTGCTGACTCTGATGGAGCTGGACATATCTCTGAGGTAGCGACGGACCTCTCCGATAATCATGGGGACCGCATAGGTGGAAAACTTCACCATAAACTCTGGTTTAAAATGGTCGATGGCTTTAATCAGCCCAATGCAGCCGATCTGGAACAGATCGTCCACATTTTCCCCGCTGCCTGAGAATCTCTGGATCACACTGAGCACCAGCCGGAGATTTCCCTTAATGTATTCTTCCCGCGCCTCCATATCCCCCGCCTGAATTCTGGCAAACAACGCCTCTTTTTCTTCTTCCCGCAGCACCGGCAGCTTGGCCGTATTGACGCCGCATATCTCTACTTTGTAGCCTGCCATCCTCTCTTACGCCTCCAGAATCAAATTCAAGTTCTGGAATAATCATGCACGGTTTTGAAGACCTTTATACGAGTTAAAGTCAGGTTATATTTTCCTGTAAAACCTGTTGTTCAGGCCTTGACAAAACTGGTTTCTAAAGGCGCCTGCTTTTCTGATTGCAAACTGATGCAAAGGATTCACAAACCATCTGTTGTAAAAATCTTCCTTCCATGATAGAATAGAAACGATTTTAACTCCGCAAAATAATGAGTCCGGTTCGCCGGACTCTCGCGCCGAAGCGCGGTCGCTTCAGCGGCCATATTTTCTTAGCGCGCAGTGCGCATCCTCCGGAGGGTTTTGTTTCATAGGAAACGCAGTTCCTATAAAACAATGAAAGCGTTCAGAAACACTATCATACAAGCACAGAAAGGATGACCCAATGAAAAAAAGATATGATTGCCGGCGCGGGCTGGCTGCGGCCGGCGCTGCGGTTCTCAGCATTTCCATCATACTGGCAGGCTGCGGAAAAAGCGGCAGTGAAACAGAAGCTCCCTCTACAGAGCCAGATATCATCACCTTTGCCGCCAGCGGCGGCCTCATGGAACCCGGCCCGTTAAAAGAAGGCTACAAAGAAACAAGTGAAATGGTTAGGATTATTGCTGATACCAATCTTTACGCCGATGAGTCCACAGACTCAGCTGTTATCGCGCGTTTTACTCCCGGAATTGAAGTTCTGCGTGTCGGTATCGGGGAAGAATGGAGCGTGGTCCTGTTTAATTACCAGAATTGCTTTGTGAAAAACAGTGATATAGAAGTGTCCGCCGGTGATTCAGAATCCTCTTCAGAAGAAAGCGTTTCTCCTGAAGAGACCACTTCCCTCCCTGTTGAAACCACCGCCCCTGCGGCTGCTGACGGAGGGCAGGAAATTCCCACCATGGCTGTTGATATGAGTAATATTGCCGCCCTGTCCAATGAATCCATCCCCTGGGGCTATTCCTCTAAAGACCGGGATGAACAGAACCGCCCCAACGGCTGCATTGGTTATCAGAAAAAGTACGGGGGCTACGGAGCTGATTTTCTTCGGGCAGATTCCAAAACAATCTACCTGACTTTTGATGAAGGCTATGAAAATGGCTGTACTCCTGCAATACTGGACACACTGAAGGAGAAAAACTGTAAAGCCGTTTTCTTTGTGACCATGCCCTTTGCCAAGCAGAATCCTGAGCTGGTTCAGCGAATTATCGACGAAGGACATGTGCTGGGCAGCCACAGCGTCACCCACCCTTCCGCAGGGCTTCCAAGCCAGGATCTTGAAACGCAGAAGCATGAGCTGATGGACCTGCATGAATACATCAAATCAAATTTCGGCTATGAAATGTATCTTTTCCGTTATCCTGCCGGCATTTTCAGCGAGCAGTCCCTGGCGCTGGTCAACAGCCTGGGTTACCGCTCCGTTTTCTGGAGTTTTGCTCACAAAGACTGGGAAGTGGATAACCAGCCTGACCCGGCTGAAACACTGCAGCGTGTGACCAGCCAGCTGCATCCCGGAGCAATTTATCTGCTGCATGCCGTGTCCACCTCAGATACTCAGGCTCTGGCGCCTTTTATCGACGAAGCCCGGGCGCAGGGTTATACCTTCGGATATTACTCCAAACGATAAACACTGAAACACAGATTCCTATGCAGTAAACAGATTGAGACAGCATAATCCAAACAATTATGCTGTCTCAATTTATATCTGTCCGTAATTTTTATTTTTCACCTTTATAGTCTGTAATCCCCTCAATCATCTTCCGCATCTCGTCCAGATCGCTGAACCCGCTGATCTCATAGATACAGTTGTTATTCATCGCCACCGCGGCGTAATATTTCATATCGTCGCTGACCACTGCATAATAAATCTCAATCGGCTGGGTAAACAGGCTGCTGTCTATAGATTCCACATATGTCCTTACACCTATATGGCCGGTAGCGTATTGATCCGTAAGCATTTTCTTCACTTCAATGATCAGAACATCGTCGTTGGGAAGCCTCCCCATGATACACGCGTAACTATCATAGATATCGAACTCATAGATATCCAGCCCTTCAGGAATATATGAAAACTGTATTGTTTCAGTCCGAAAGGAAGCGGCTATTTCGGACATCCGCGTATTCAGCGTCACAGTACCGGGCAGAATAATTGAATCCCCGCTGTTTATTTTACCGTTGCCCGGCGTAAAACTCGATCTCTGCTCCCTGTTCCCGATCGCCATAATTCCCAGAGATACCACGCAGAGCGTTCCTACACAGGCAGTAATCGCCCTCCAGCGCCTTCTTCTGTTCCGCAGTTTAATATACTTGGAAATCTGCCGCTGGATCATTACATTCTCATCCTTTTCCAGCTCAGGATCCACATTATCCGGTTCCGGACCGGCCACCCGCAGGGAAATCAGGAAACGCCTCAGCCGGCTCATTTTCTTAATTCGGGCTAAAACCCTTTTCTGAGCCTGGGCGATCTGTTCTTCCCTGCTCATATTTTCACCCTCCATCCCTATGTTACTTCCCATTCCAGCCTCCGTATCTTTTTGATATCCCTATTATACGTCCTGAATACCGCTATTTCAAGCAATTTCGACTGCAAACGTTCGACAATATTCGAGGATTCTTTTTTTTCTCCAAAAAAATCTTCAGAATATCTCCCAATATTTTACTGATCCTGCGCTTCTATTTTCTCATTCAGGTCATTCAGATAAACCCAGCGCTCCATCTTTTCTTCCAGAGCCTGCTCCGCCTGGTTTTTCTTGTCTTCCAGCTGGGCGAGCCGGTATGAGTTTGTGGCATTTTCCATCATTTCCTGCTCTATCCTGCCCAGTTCTTCTTCCAGCGCGGCAATCTCATCCTCAATATTCTCAAATTCTTTTTGCTCTTTATAGCTGAATTTTAATTTTACAGGCTTTCCCTGCTTCCAGTCCCTGTTTTCTGTTTTCTTTTTCTCCGGCGCTTTTTCAGCGGTTTCCTGTCCGCTGCTCCTATTTTGCAGGCAGGCAATACTGTAATCTGTATAGCCTCCCTCATACTGCCGTATCCTGCCTCCGTTTTCAAAAGCAAATATCCGCCTCACAACACGGTCCAGGAAATACCGGTCATGGGATACTGCAATTACAATTCCGGCAAACTGATCCAGATAGTCTTCCAGCACCTGCAGCGTCCTGATATCCAGATCATTGGTAGGCTCGTCCAGAATCAACACATTAGGCGCAGTCATCAGAATCTGCAGCAGATACAGACGGCGTTTTTCACCTCCTGACAATTTACTCACCGGGCTGTATTGCTGCGATGAGGGAAATAAGAAGCGCTCCAGCATCTGTGAAGCTGATACCAGACCGTCCGCTGTGCGCACATACTCCGCTTTTTCGCGCACGGCGTCGATCACCCTCACCGTTTCATCCAGATATTCATTTTCCTGAGAAAAATACCCGATCTTGACTGTTTGGCCCACAACTACTTGTCCCTGCCATGGTTCCATCTTTCCGGCAATCAGCTTCATCAGCGTAGATTTTCCGCAGCCGTTGGGCCCGATAAAGCCTACTCTGTCGTCTTTCAAAAAAATGTAGCTGAAATCGCGGAACAGGACATTCTCTTCATATGCCATCCCCAGGCTTTCCAGCTCCACTGTTGTCCTGCCAAGCCTGGAATAAGCGGACTCCATTTCAACCTGGGCCTGTTCCTCTGGTCCCCGCCGGTTCTGCAACTCTTCAAACCGCTGTATCCGCCCCTTCTGTTTGGTAGAACGGGCGCGGGCCCCCCGCATGATCCACGCCAGCTCGTTGCGCAGGATGCTTTGGCGCTTTCTCTCTGAAGCTGTTTCCATCTCCAGCCTCTGGGCCTTCAATTCCAGAAAGCCGGCATAATTGGCCTGATAACTATATATCTGTCCCTGATCCAGTTCCGCAATTCTGTTGCTGACCTGATCCAGAAAATAACGGTCATGGGTTACCATCAGCAGCGCCCCTCTGTAATTTTTCAAATAGGCTTCCAGCCAGGCGCACATCTCAGAATCCAGATGGTTCGTAGGCTCGTCCAGAATCAGGATATCTGCAGGGGCCAGCAGAGCTGCCGCCAGGGCCACTCTTTTTTTCTGTCCTCCTGACAGCAGATTCACATTCTGTCCAAAATCCCTGATGCCCAATTCCTGCAGCATAGCCTTCGCTTCTGCCTCAATGCTCCAGGCATTTTCCTCCGTACGGTTTGGCTCCGCCACGCATTCCAGCACGGTGCGGTCCCCGGGAAATTCCGGGGTCTGTGAAAGATAACTGATCTTCACATGTCCTGCTCTGACTACCCGCCCTTCTTCCGGCTCTTCCAGGCCTGCCGCAATCCGCAGCAGCGTGGACTTTCCCGTACCGTTTACACCGATCAGACCCACTTTTTCATTTTCATTCAGATAAAAAGAAGCCCCGTTAAACAGGGGCCTCTCAGTATATGTTTTCCTGATATTTTCCAGTGATAACAAATTCATGGTCCATCCTCCTGACTTTGATTTATTTTATCATAACCCAGGAGCAATGTCAAAATTTTCTCATTCAAAACGCACAATTTCCCGGCGCAGCCGCTTGATGATTTTCTTTTCTAACCGGGAGATATAAGACTGGGAGATTCCCAGCAGGTCTGCCACCTGCTTCTGGGTTAGCTCCTGGCCGTCCCTGCTGTGAAGTCCGAAACGCAGTTCCACAATCTTTTTTTCCCTTTCGCTCAGGGTTTCGATAGCGCTTTTCAGCAATTTTTTCTCTACTTCGCTTTCCAGATCCCTGTAAATCACATCTTCATCCGTACCGAGTATATCCGATAAAAGCAATTCATTTCCGTCCCAATCCACGTTCAGCGGTTCGTCAATGGAAACTTCCATTCTGGTTTTGCTGTTGCGGCGCAGATACATCAGAATTTCATTCTCTATACATCGTGAAGCATATGTTGCCAGTTTAATATTTTTACCGCTGTTAAAGGTATTAATGGCTTTAATCAGTCCGATGGTCCCGATAGAAATCAGGTCTTCCACGCCAACACCGGTATTGTCAAATTTTTTGGCAATATATACCACCAGGCGCAGGTTATGCTCGATGAGCAAAGATCTGGCTTCGGGGTCTTTCGCGTCCAGACGGCGAATCGCCTCTGCTTCTTCCTCTGCATCCAGAGGAAGCGGCAGCACATCCGCGCCGCCTATGTAATGAATTTCTTCCGGCTGCTGCAGCACCAGGCTGCGTACCGTTGACACCACCCGGAATTGAAATTTCCCGGGAACTGATACCTTTATCATATCCTCCACTCCCTTTCTATAACAAGCCTGTATGAAGAATCATTTCATACCGGCCGCTCTCCGTCAGTTTTTCCCTGCTGACTGCGATCACTGCCTGTTCTGTTACACGATGTTCCAGCGGGCAGCAGACTTCCGCCCGGTCGATCCGCACTGCCGGCAGCAGCCCATGGCTCTTCCCTACGCTGCGGTATGGAATCAGCAGCAGTTTATCCGGAAGCTTATTTTCCTTACTTCCAGTGCATTCCTTACTTTTATCCGATGTGTCATATTCATTCAGAATTTGTATTGCGGCCAATTCTTCCTGTCCCAGAATCTGTCCGGCGGTCTCCGGGCCGATCAGGCTGACCGGCGCTCCTCCCGGCGCATAAAGCCGGTTTCCTGTATCCGCCAGCGCCGTAACCTCCACTTTTCTGCCCTTGTGCCATAATATTACAGGAAAAACCACGCTTTTTTGGTCTTTTCTGTTTCTGTACACCCACCAGGCAGCCATCAGACACCCTCCTGCCGCTGCAGCGGCAGCCAGTACCCAATAGGAAGATACAGGAAATGGTTTTCCCGCCGCCAGCAGCTGAATCCCGTATCCCAGGCTGGTATGAAAATACATCCAATTCAGAATTCCTCCCAGCATCCATGTGACCATCCACAGCCACAGCGCCTGTACCGCAAGCTGTTTCCAGTTGCCCGGACGATAAGCTGCCAGACACATCAGCAGGCTTTCCGCTATCGGCAGAACCAGGCTTTCCGCCCAGAACGGAAGCTCCAGGCACAGCGGCAGGAGCGCTCCCGCAGCTCCCAGTGCCGCCGCTCCCAGCTTGCGCAGGCAGCCCCTGGGATATTTTCTCACCCTTCCGGTGATAAACAGTACCAGGACATTCATAAATAAATTCAGGCCGAAATATACATCTATGTACACCATCGTCTTCCCTCACTGACCCAACCAGTATAGCGCAAACCCGCTGAAAAGTTTGTCAAACCGTGGACCTGCAGGGAAAAAATCGGTCGGGAATAAGTGACACAAGACGACATTAGAGCTTCTCTGGAAACGCAGTTTCTAATGCAAAAAAAGAGTCCGGCTCGCCGGACTCACGCGCCGGAGCGCGGCCGCTTCAGCGGCCATACCTCCTTAGCGCGCAGTGCGCATCCCCCCGGAGGGGTTTGCTGCATAGGAAACGCAGTTTCTAATGCAAAAAAGAGTCCGGCTCGCCGGACTCACGCGCCGGAGCGCGGCCGCTTCAGCGGCCATATTTCCTTAGCGCGCAGTGCGCATCCCCCCGGAGGGGTTTGCTGCATAGGAAACGCAGTTTCCTATGCAGCAAAAAAGCCTGAGACAGGCGGCAGAATCAGAATAATCTGATCTTACCGCCTGTCTCAGGCTTTGCACATAGTTTATTTTATTTCTGTTTCTTCAGAAATTCAGGAATCTTAATGCTTCTCTCTTCTTTCGTTCTGGGAGCCACGTAAGGCGTCCTGTTTGAAGAAGTCGCCTGCTGGAACAGAGTTTTAGGGTCAGGCTGGGATGTTGCGGCTGCAGCAGAATATGCGGAAGACGCAGGTTTTGAAACAGCTGATGCAGGCTTGAAGTCCACCATCATGCGCTTCACATTAGGGATATTGCTGCGGTCCTCCACCCCGGTGGCAATCACCGTAATGGTGGCTTCATCCGCTGTGGTGGCGTCGTATGTAGCGCCAAAAATAATATTCGCTTCTTCTCCGGCCAGCTCTTTTACATAGCTGGCAGCCTCATTCACTTCAGGCAGGCTCACATCCCCGGAAATATTGATCAGCACATGGCTGGCGCCTTCGATGGTAGTTTCCAGCAAAGGGCTGGATACGGCGATTTTCATTGCTTCAATCGCCTTTTCGTCTCCCTTGGCTGAACCGATTCCTATGTGCGCGATCCCCTTATTGCTCATCACTGTCTTCACATCTGCAAAGTCCAGGTTGATCAGTCCGGGAATATTGATCAGGTCAGTGATACCCTGCACAGACTGCTGAAGCACTTCATCCGCTTTTTTCAGGGCGTCAGGCATGGTAGTCCTTCTGTCCACAATCTCCAGAAGCTTGTCATTAGGAATCACAATCAGGGTGTCCACCGCCTCTTTCAGCCTTTCAATTCCGTTCATGGCATTGGACATACGGGTGCGTCCCTCAAACATAAAGGGTTTCGTAACCACGCCTACTGTCAGAATTCCCATGTCCTTGGCGATTCTGGCCACCACAGGCGCAGCTCCGGTTCCTGTGCCGCCTCCCATTCCGCAGGTGACAAATACCATATCGGAGCCTTCTAAAAGTTTCTTAATCTCTTCGCAGCTTTCCTCAGCCGCCTTTTCTCCTACTTCAGGAACAGCCCCTGCTCCGAGGCCCTTAGTCAGCTTCTCGCCGATCTGCAGAGGAGTCGGAGCTTTACAGTGCTGAAGAGCCTGATGGTCGGTATTAATCCCCACAAACTCCACGCCTACAATATTCTCTTCGATCATTCTATTCACCGCATTATTGCCTGCTCCGCCTACGCCGATCACAACAATTCTTGCAGAATTTTCCGCTTCATCTACTCTGATTTCTAACACTGGCTTGTCCTCCTCAAAAGCTTTCAATGAATTTTCTATCTTCAAATACTTATGTAATTACCAAACAAAAGATCCGCCTCCAGCCGCAAAAGCGCTGGTACAACGGGGTCAAAATAAAAGTCACTACGTTATACTATATTTGATTTTCCTCAAATAATCAAGTCTTTCCACTAAATTTCCCTGAAAAAATTTTCCACATACCCGGTCAGTCCGGGATAAAGGAAAAATAATCGTGGTTCCCATCCTTGTCATAGGTTTCCAGATGCAGCGTCCCGCTCTGGCCCTCCAGCTGATCCAGCATGGAATACAGCTCTGCGATCTTTTCCTCCAGATACTTTGAAGAACCAATTTTCACCCGCACATTTCCCATGTAGACGGTAGCTTCCATTTTAGAATTATACTTTACTCTGTCCACTTTAATTCCGTATTTCTGCAGCTGCTGTGTCATATTCAAAATCCCGGCAAATACGTTAGGATCGTCCACCGGCAGCGGCTGATACAAAACCACCTGTTCAAAGCCCAGGCCCTCGATCACAGGCACCCCCTCAATCAACGTGTCATAGCTGTCTACTATGATGCCGTCTCTGTCAAAATACAGGTAGTTTCCGGTATAATAAATGCAGCCTGCATAGCTTTTTTCGTAAATAATCACATTTACGGAATGAGGCCCTGTGAGCTCCACCGTATAATTTTGAATAAAAGGAATCTCCTTTTTATTTCCAAGCCTTTCCTGAAGCCAGACCCAGCCTGTCCGTTTTTCCAGCGCATTTGGAAACAGCCTGTCCTCAATCTCTTCCGCCGTATAATATTGATTGCCGTTTACCGTAACCTGCCGTATATCAAAGATCCAGAATACCGCCGCTCCGGCGGCCAGCAGCGCCGCCGCCAGGAGCAGTATGATTTTCAGGATTTTTCTGCGTTTTTTTTGCTTTCTCTTCCTTTTTATGTTTTTTTCCACGCTTACGTCTCCTGTATTTCTTCTTCAATCTGCCCGCCCAGCAGCCTGAACTGCCCCGGCAGGTCCTCATAGCCTCTTAAAATATGGTGGCAGTCACTGACCACAGTCGTACCCTCTGCAGCCAGACCCGCAATTACCAGGGCCGCGCCGCAGCGCAGGTCCCGGGCAGTCACTTCACAGCCCTGCAGACCGCCCCTTCCGGCCACCACAGCCCGGTTTCCTTCTATTACAATATCGGCTCCCATCTTTACCAGTTCCTGCGCAGTGCGAAAGCGGCCCTCAAAGATATCCTCCTGCATCACAGATTTTCCTTCTGCCAGGGACATCAGTGTCAGCATCGGCGACTGCAGATCTGTTGGAAACCCGGGATAGACTTCGGTCCGCACCTCGCGAAGCGGCTTCAGCCTTCCTGTCAGCCCGACTCTTACGGCGCAGCGGCTGGTTTCCACACAGCAGCCCATTTTCTCCAGCGCCTTCAGGGGGCTGATCAGGTATTCGGGACACACTCCATTCACGGTAACCTTTCCTGTGCAGGCGGCGGCTGCATACAGATAAGTTGCAGCAGCAATCCGGTCCCCTTCCACACAGTAACAGGTATCATGCAGACAGCTCCGCCCGGAAATGATCAGCCGTCCGGTCCCAATCCCCGCGATTTCCGCTCCCATCTGGTTAAGAAAAATACAGAGCTGGACAATCTCCGGTTCCCGGGCGCATCCCCGGATCACAGATACCCCCTCCGCACAGACAGCCGCCAGAACAGCGTTTTCTGTAGCGCCCACTGACGGAAACGGAAGATAGATCTCCCCCCCTCTCAGCCTCTTTGCCCGCGCAAAGATTCTGCCATCCTCCACGTTCATTTCCGCTCCCAGAGCCTCCAGGACGCGGCAGTGCAGATCCACAGGCCTGGCGCCGATGGAACATCCTCCGGGATGATATGTGGCGGCTTCTCCGGTCCTTCCCAGAAGCGCGCCTAAAAGCATGATAGAAGAACGCATTTTCTGTCCCAGATACCCGGGGATTTCACAGGAATCCAGGCATTTTGCGTCGATTACCAGTACATCGCCGTACCAATCCACCCTGCAGCCCAGGTACTCCAGGATTTCTTTCATATCTGCCACATCTGTAATACGGGGCACATGAGTCAAAACTGTGATCCCGCAGTTGAGAATTGACGCCGCCATGATCGGCAGCACCGCATTTTTGGCTCCCTGCACCTGCACTTCACCGTGCAGCGGAAAGCCTCCATTTATGACGAAACAAGGCAACGAAATCCCCTCCTGAAACCGCATCATAAACTATCATATGTGCCGGGAGGGGATTTGTTACCTCATTTTTCCCTAACTTTTGGCCTGTATCTGGTTGGAAACATTCAAAACCAGCCCGATTTCAACCATCAGAAACATCAGCGAAGTACCGCCGTAGCTGATAAAAGGCAGAGTCACGCCGGTATTTGGCATGGTATTGGTCACTACCGCAATATTTAACAGCACCTGGATCGCCATATGGGCCATCACGCCGGTAGCCAGCATGGACCCGGTGAAATCCGGGGCATTGTTGGCAATAAACATAAAACGCCAGATCATCATTACAAACAGGGCGATTACCAGAACAGCCCCAAACAGGCCCAGCTCTTCACAGATGATACCGAAGATCATATCATTCTGGGCCTCCGGCAAAAATCCCAGCTTCTGCACGCTCTGCCCCAGCCCCCGTCCGAACAGGCCGCCGGAGCCAATGGCATACAGGCCCTGAAGGATCTGATAGCCCTCATCCTTTTCATAGTTTGTAGGGTTCAGCCAAGCGTTGATTCTGTCCATCTGGTATCCATGCAAAAAGTGCTCCAGCAATCCGGTCTGGTAGGCCAGCACCACCGCCCCCAGACCAACCACAATCACCGCTGCGAACAGCCAGCGCTGCTTGCTTGCGACAAATGCCATCAGAAAACCGATTCCCATGATAATGATTCCGGAACTCAGATTATTCACAGTCACGGGGATCGCCAGAAGAATCACCAAAAATGCCGTTACCAGGAGCACCCGGACAGTTTTTAGATAAGGATACATTTTATTCAGGAAAGCTGCCAGCGCTACAATCAGAGCGATCTTTACAAGTTCGGCCGGCTGAAAGGAGATTGGCCCCAGTTCAAACCATCTGGCTTTACCCTTCGCGCTCTTCCCTACAAAGATAACCGCCACACTGAGAACCAGGGAGATAATGTATCCGTATTTTGCCAGCATAATCCAGAAGTGGTAGTCTATTCTGGATACCAGCAGCATCACGCCGAATGCCAGAAGCATAAATACAGCCTGTTTTTTAACTGTATAGAACATATCTCCCTTGTGGGCGATCATATCTGTATAGGCTGTTGTGCTATATAGCATTACCAGGCCGAAACAGCACAGAAAGATCACGATGAACAGCAGGCTGTAATCAAAATATCCCTGTTTCCGCGCAACGGGCCGCCTCGTCTTTGCGCCGGAAGGCCTGCTTCCCATATTCCGGACCTGCCTGTTCTGCCCTGCGCGCGCCCCGGGCCTTTCCCCATTATGTTCCATCCTGCTCACATCCTTTCCTCGCCGCCAGATTACAGTTTATGCACCAGTTCTTTAAATATCCTCCCCCGCTGTTCATAATTCTCAAACATCCCCCAACTGGCGCAGGCCGGGGACAGAAGCACTGCTTCTCCAGGCAGCGCCAGCTGGGAAGCACGCTCCACCGCTTCCTCCATGGATTCCACAAATTCATAATCAGAAAATCCATATTTCTCTGCACAGGCCGCAATTTTCTCTCTGGTCTGCCCCATCAGCAGAAGCTTCTTGATCTTTCCGTCAAAAGAGCGGATCCAGTCGTCAAATTCCACCCCTTTATCATATCCGCCCCCGATCAGCACGGTAGAAGAAGTCATTGCCTTTACGCCCTGAACAGCCGCATCCACGTTTGTTCCCTTAGAATCATTATAATATTTCACCCCGTTTTTTTCGGCGGTGAATTCAATCCGGTGTTCCACCGCGCGGAATTCCCGTATGGTCCGCTTCACCGCATCAATGGGGGCGCCCAGGCTCAGCGCGATCCCCGCGGCCGCCATAATGTTCTCATAATTACATGCGCCTACCAGATGGAATTCTTCCGTTCTCCCGATCAGTTCAGGCTGTCCTCCGCTCCTATACCATACAGCCCCGTCCTTCAGATACAGCCCCTCTTCCAGCTCTCTGCTGCTGCTGAAATAGACTACGCGGGTCTTCAGCGTCTCACCGAAACGGCGCAGTTCCTCATCCTCATAATTTAATATGCAGGTATCTTCAGCAGTCTGGTTCCTGGTGATAGACTCCTTCACTGCCGCGTAATTCTCCATCGTATGATGCCGATTCAGATGATCCGGCGTAATATTCAGGACTGCAGATACCTGTGGATGAAAACGGATCACTGTCTCCAGCTGAAAACTGCTTATTTCAGCGACAGTAATACTGTCTTCTCTGGTGTCCAGGGCAACGCTGGTGTAAGGGATTCCGATATTGCCCACCACAAAGCTGCGCTCTTCCCCGATCCAGTTTTTCACGATCTGGCCCACCAGCGCCGTAGTGGTTGTCTTGCCGTTAGTTCCCGTGATCCCCGCCAGTTTTCCCCTGCTGTAATGGTAAGCCAGCTCTATCTCGCTCCATACGGGGATTCCCATCTCTTTTAATTTTTCTACCAGAGGGGAATCCACGGGAATACCCGGGCTCAGCACACAGTATTCCACCTGCGCCAGTTCCTCCATGTCCAGACTGCCCCCCAGAATCCTGAGCCCTCTGCCGTCCGTCCACAGCCGCTCCTTCAGGGCCTCCTTGTCCAGGTTTTCATTTCCGTCATATAGAATCACATCTCTGCCCACCTGATGCAGCAGACGCGCAGCGCCTTGTCCGCTGATTCCGGCTCCGGCCACCAAGACTGATTTTTCTGCCATGATTACTTTCCTCCTGTGTTATAACGCCAGATAACCTACCAGGCAGAGCAGCGCCGTCACAATGGAAAATACCGCGACCACTCTTGTTTCAGACCACCCGCCCAGTTCAAAATGGTGGTGGATCGGAGCCATGCGGAACAGTCTCTTGCCGCCTGTGGCCTTAAAATATCCCACCTGCAGAATCACAGAGAGGATTTCCACCAGATAAACCAGTCCCACAATAGCAATAAAAACCGGCATTTTCAACATGTACGCGCTGGCCACCACAAAACCGCCCAGCGCCAGAGAACCTGTATCCCCCATAAAAACTTTGGCAGGATAAACATTAAACAACAGAAAGCCCATGAGCGCTCCTGCCACGGCCGCTGTTACAGGTTCGATCCCTCCCTTTTCCCCAATGGACACCACTGTGAAAAATACTGCTACCAGCAGGGTCACGCTGGAGCAGAGACCGTCCAGTCCGTCGCAGAAATTCACTCCATTATCTGTACCCAGAATTACAATAAGGGAGAAGGGGACGAACAGAAAAGGACCCATGTCCCATGTTTTTCCGCCGGTAAACGGCAGAATCACTTCTGTTCCCAGTTCCGGATTCTGCATCACA
The DNA here is from genome assembly GCF_004216775.1 of Cuneatibacter caecimuris. Lineage (GTDB taxonomy): Bacteria > Bacillota > Clostridia > Lachnospirales > Lachnospiraceae > Cuneatibacter > Cuneatibacter caecimuris. Next base: position 356,835 of record NZ_SGXF01000003.1, on the reverse strand, counting down.
TAAAAAATGAACACCCCGGTCAAAATCAGCTGCAGGCCCATTTTCTGCCATGGCTTCAGCCCCTCTGACCGCTTCATGACTACCTTCAGATAATCATCCAGAAAACCGATCAGGCCGAAACCCAGGGTCATAAATAAAACAGGCACAACCTTGGGGTAATCCTTAAGAAAAATCAGGGAGGTGACCAGAATGCCGATCAGGAACATCACTCCTCCCATGGTGGGAGTCCCCTGTTTTTTCAAGTGGGCCTGTGGGCCTTCCTGCCGGACCTGCTGCCCAAATTTCAGGCGGTGCAGGAAAGGGATGATCACCGGTCCCAGCACCGCGCTCACTGCAAAAGATATCAATACTGCAAATATTACCTGACTGCTCATGACTGCACCTCTTTTGTTCTGCGGGGCTTTGCCGCGCATCGTTTTTCAACTCTTAAAGTATAGCGGAATCATGATGATTTTTCAACCCCGAGGTAGGGCAGAATATTCTCATAGAATTCTGCTACCACCGGCGCCACTATAGTGCCGCCGTAATATACTCCAACCGGCTCATCCACGGTCATCAGCGTGATCACTTCCGGATCGTCAGCCGGAGCAAATCCAATAAACGAAGAAATATATTTACCGGTTCGCCGGGGAAGTTTCTCGGAAGTGGCTGTTTTTCCGCCGATCCGGTATCCTTCCACCGCCCCGTTTTTTCCGGAGCCTTCCGCCACTACCTGTTCCAGAATAGAACGGACTTTCGCGCTGGTTTCTTCCGACAGCACGCCCTCCTCCACCGGATACTGCAGTTTTGTGATCTGGCTGCCGTCAGCCGACTGCACGGATACGCCAAAGTGCGGGGTAACCCGCCTGCCGCCGTTGATGATGGCGCTGGCCGTGGTGATCAGCTGCAGCGGAGTGATCTGGAAAGACTGGCCGAAAGAAACTGTTGCCAGCTCCACTTCCCCCATATTTTCCGGTTTGTGCATGATCGTGGACGCCTCTCCCGGAAGATCTATGCCGGTCTTCTTCAGAAGCCCGAAGCGCTCAAAGTAAGAATAAAACACATCCACGCCCATCCGCAGGCCTACCTGGATGAACACCGGGTTACAGGAATTCATAGTGCCCTGCACAAAGGTTTCCGCCCCATGGCCTGTCGTCTTGTGGCAACGGATTCTGCGGTCTTCCACTACATAAAATCCCGGGCAGCTGAAGGTGGACTCCGGCGTCACTGCACCTGAATCCAGTCCGGCTGCGGCAGTAATAATTTTAAACGTCGAACCCGGCTCATATGTATCGTTGATGACGGCGTTCCGCCACATCTTATTCAGCAGATCCTGAGCGCTTTCCTGGGAAGTGTCGGTCCCTTCCGGAAGCGAGTAAGGGTCATTTAAATCAAATTCCGGCACATTGACCATTGCCAGGATTTCCCCGGTTTTGGGATTCATCACAATGCCCGAAGCCTGCTTGGCCTGTTTCTGTATCATTAGTTTTTCTGCCGCCTGTTCCAGATATTTCTGTACATTCACATCCAGACTCAGATGCAGATTCTTGCCGGCCACAGGCTCCACCCGCTCCTCCGCAGCATTCTCGATCTCTCTTCCTGCTGCGTCGGCCAGGGTCAGGATCGTGCCGTCCGTCCCTTTCAGTACTGATTCATAAGCAACTTCAAGGCCTATGATCCCCTGATTATCGCTGCCGGTAAATCCCAGCACCTTTGAGGCCAGACTTCCATATGGATAATAGCGCTTATAGTCTTCATCCACCTTTACCCCCGCCATATCGCACTCACGTATTTCATCCCCCAGATCCTTCTCCACATTGGTGCGGATCACTTCTCTGGAAGAACGCTTCTCCACCTTTTTCCGGACCTCAGCTTCTTCCAGGCCCAGCTTATCTGTCAAAGTCCGTATCACTGTTTCAGGGTCCGTCACCTGGCTATGCACCACTGAAACTGTACAGACCGTCTTGTTTGTGGCGATTGGAACGCCGTTGGCATCATAAATCGTTCCACGGGCAGCTTTGATCCTGCGCTCGCGCTGGTGCAGCTCCTGCGCCATCAGATAATACTGATCCGCGTCCAGCAGCATCAGATATCCCAGCCGCACCATCAGCCCTACTCCCATCAGGGACAGTATCATAGCTGCGGTTACAATTCCCTTGCGGTGTCCGGTTAGCAAAGTTTTCATCTGTTTCACATCCCTTCCCAATTGGTCCAGTATATGAAACGTTTGTCCTGATTATTCTTCTCCCGGCAATTCTGTGGGATTCTCTTCCGGCATTTCTATCATAGGCTGCGTTTCTGCGGATTCAGCAGTTGCATTCTCCACAGGCTGCGCATTCGGGTCTTCCTGGTCCATGATTCCCTGGCCCTGCCACTGCTCCTGCCCATCCCCCTCCGGCTTATTTTCATCCTCCGCCTCGCTGCTGTAGATATTTGCATAGGGAAGCAGTTCTTCCCATATAGCCTTTGCCACCAGCTGGGCTTTTTCGCTGCTGTTGGGGTTGTTCACATTAGGCGTATCAATCACCACATACAGCAGCAGCTCCGGATTGTCCGCCGGGGCGAAACTGATGAAGGAAATCACGTATTTCCCATTGCCTCTGGGCAGTTTCTCCGCAGTGCCTGTTTTTCCGCCGATTTTATAGCCGTCAATTTTTGCAACGCCGCCGGTTCCCTGGTTCACGGTCTGGTACAGCGCCTCTCTGATAAATTTACTGGTTTCTTCACTGACGACCCGGCTCACCGGAACAGATTCTTTATTGTCGATCACCGCGCCTTTCGAATCCAGCACCTGTTTCACCAGATGGGGCTGATAATAGTATCCTCCGTTTATTGCGGAAGAGATCGCAGAGGCCAGCTCCACCATGGTTACTGTAAATCCCTGTCCAAAAGAACCTGTCGCCAGTTCCGCATCTTTGAGTTTTTCTTCCTGATACAGTATCCCGGCGGCTTCTCCGGGCAAGTCTATACCGGTCCTCCGGTTCAGCCCGAACAGCCTCTGGTATTTCGCAAATGCAGGAGCTCCCAATTTCTTAACAATCTGCATCAGGGAGTCATTGCAGGACTCCTCCAGAGCGCCGGACAGATCCAGCTCTCCGTGGTAATCCGGAAATACATGACATTTAATCCTCCAGCCTGCCACCATCTCAAAGCCATCGCAGGTGAATGTTTCATCTTCCTTGACAGCGCCCTCTTCCAGGGCCGCGGATATGGTGAGCGGCTTTGCTGTGGAACCAGGCTCAAATGTATCGCTGATGCAGAAATTCCTCCAGATCTGATTGAGCTTTTCCAGCTGGGTTTCATTATCCATGGAACTCAGCTCCTCCGCCGTATACTTCTCTTTCAGAATATCATTGGGATGGTTCAGGTCATAGGTGGAGTTGGTGGCCATTGCCAGAACCTCCCCATTATTGGGATTCATCACCAGCACGCCGATATTTTCCGCGCCAGGGGTCTGCTCCTCTCCGGCAGGCTGGTCTTTCATGTTGCCTTCTTCGTCAAATACCTTGCCGGTATAGGTTTCCATAAATTCGTCAATGTGTTTCTGACAGATGTTCTGCATGTTGAGGTCCAGGGTGGAAACCAGCTGAGAACCGTCCTGGGGCTTTTCTACCTGCCTCACCAGATCGAAGTCTTCATTCACATAACCGTATTCCCTTCCGTTTACCCCGGCAAGTTCCTTATTATAATAGCTTTCCAGCCCCCACAGTCCCGTACTGCCGTCCCCTGTCGTAAAGCCCAGCACGCTGCAGGCCGCGGAATTATAGGGATAAACCCGCCTGTATTCCGTTTCAAACCAGACCCCTTTTATTCTCTGGGCCTTTTCAAAAGCAGTCTTATTTATATTTTCCTCTTTTTTAACATCCGCATATTCTTTGTTCATTTCTTCACAGAAAGCGTCAAAAGCAGTTTTCTGGTCATAGGTCAGCACTGTTTTCGCGCCGTTTGTTTTCAGGCGAAGGTAACTCTTATCTTTTTTTCCCTCCAGCTGCTCCATAACGGATTCCCGGTCCAGGCCCAGGTTTTCCACCAGGGCGTTTATCGTAGGTTCCAGATAAGGCTGTTTGCTCACTTTCACCTTATTGTCCCCTTCTCCTTCGGCAAACTCCTGTTCTGTATAGATTACTTTCGGGTCCAGAATCAGAATGTAAGTCTGTTCACTGGCCGCCAGCAGCGTGTGATTACGGTCCAGGATATTTCCCCGCTTTGCCACCAGCACGCTGCTGCTGTAATTTCGCTGGGACAGCACCTTCACGGAATACCTGTCCTCATTTTTAGATAAATTGCTGATGATGATGAGCAGTACAAACAAAGCCAGCGTTACGATAAAAAACAGTAACGCCAGCTTATATCTCATGTATCTTTTAAAAGGCCTCTTGCGCATCGCCTTTATTTTATCACTAATTCTCCGGAATACTTTCATTTTGTCTTACATACCTGCTTTCTACTCTGTCATACAGGCGGATCTGCTCCTGGCCGGCAGGAACCATCCCCAGCTCTTCTGTTGCAACCCGGTAAATATAGTCCAGATCAACTCCTGACTGAAGTTTCAGCTCTGCGGCATTATTTTTCTCCACCAGAGCGCTGTATTCCTCCTCCATGGTATTAATATTGCGCAGCGTAGATGAAACAGAAGTCTGCAGCCTGAGATAATGAAAACAGATCCCCATTGTCACAACGATCATAGCGGTGAGCATGATCAAATAAGCCCGGTTCATCCGGACTGCTTTCTCCCTGTTTCTTTTGATTCTGATATCTTTTTGGACTTCCCGGCGCTCATGCTCTCTGGGCGCTGGCTCCAGCCTGCGGACAGTATTTCCATCTACATAAGTCCGAACGATTCTATCTGCGCTGCTGCCGGATCCGGCGGCAGCCTGTCCTCTTCTCACAGCCACTGTTTTGCCTCCTGCTATATTTCTTCTATCTTTTCAAATACCCTGAGCTTCGCGCTCTGGGCACGAGGATTATTTTCCAGCTCTTCCTCTGCAGGCAGTATCGGTTTTCTGGTTACCACATGTCCCCTGGATTTTTTTCCGCAGACACAGACCGGAAAATCCGGCGGACAGGTACAGGGATTCTCATTCTCTCTGAACTTCACCTTCACAATCCTGTCTTCCAGGGAATGAAAAGTGATAATACAGAGCCTCCCGCCCGGCGCCAGCGCTTCGATCATCCTGTCAACAGATTGTTCCAGCACATCCAGTTCCCGGTTCAGCTCGATCCGAATAGCCTGAAAGGTCCGTTTGGAGGGATGCCCTCCTGTAGCCCTGACCCTGGCCGGAATCGCTGCTTTAATAATCTCCGTCAGCTCGTCTGTGGTTTCTATTGGTTTTTTCTGTCTCGCCTGCACAATGTGCTTGGCAATGTTTTTTGCGAATCTGTCTTCCCCGTAGTTCCGGATCACGCGGTACAGCGCGCCCTCTTCATATTGATTTACAATATCTCTGGCGGTCAGTTCCTGCCTCCGGTCCATTCGCATATCCAACGGCGCATCCTCCCTGTAGGAAAACCCCCGCTCTGCTTCGTCCAGCTGGTAAGAGGAGACCCCCAGGTCCAGCACAATACCGTTCACCTTCCCGACCCCTGCTTCAGCCAGGACCTCCTGTATTTCACAGTAATTTCTTCTGTAAATCGCTGCTTTGCCGCCAAATACTGCAAGCCGCTCTGACGCGGCCCGGATCGCGGCTTCATCCTGATCAATTCCAATCAGCATTCCGCCTTCTGTCAGATGTTTCAGGATTTCACAGGAATGGCCTCCGCCTCCCAGAGTGCCGTCCACATATATTCCGTCCGGCCTGATATTCAGCTGATCAATAGTTTCCTCCAACAGTACTGAAGTGTGTGCAAATTCCATAAGTGCCTCCGACGTCAGATGTTAAATGCTTCCAGCGTCTTCGCAAGGCTTTCCACATCGTCATAATCATTGTATTCCTGCCAAGCGGCTTTGTCCCAGATTTCGATACGGCTTCCCACTCCTGCCAGAACCACATCCTTGTTCAGCCCGGCAAACTCCCGGAGTACGGGAGAAATGAGAATGCGCCCTTGCTTGTCCACTTCACATTCGGAAGAACCGGCCATGAAAAAACGGGCCAGTTTTCTTGCATTCGGGTTGGAAAGCTGAGGGATATTCAGCAGTTTCTGAATAAATTCGTTCCATTCGTCCATCGGATAGATGAAAAGGCAGTGATCCAGTCCACGGGAAATCATAAAGCTCTCCCCCAGCTGTTCGCGGAATTTCAGCGGAATAATCAGACGCCCTTTGGCGTCCAGCGTATGATTGTATTCGCTCATAAACATTCCGCTTCACCTTCTTTCCACCACTAGCCTGTCCTAAAATGGCACAAATCCCCACTTGCCACCACCTTTATTCATAATAAATCATTTCATTGGAAAATACAAGTCCCAAATTCAAAATATCGCAGGAAACCTTGAATTACCAATAGTTTCCTGCGATATTAACCTGTCTGTCCCCTATGAATATGACGCCTTTTTGTCAGTCCATCATCTTATTTAACAATTCATCCATCCTGCGGCCCTGCTCCAGCACTTCCTGATCTGTCATTTCCAAACCGTTCTCCAGCAGTTCATTCAGCTTTCTGCGTTCTTCTTCAAATTTCTTTTCAAGTTCTTTCTTTTTATCTTTTGTCTCCATAAATACTCCTTTACACTTGCTAGGTACTTTTTTGGGATTTGTCATTTGTTCTTTTTTCCTATTCATGCTTTCCCCCTTATTCATAGGATCTCATCTTTCGTATGCACTTCAGTTTCAGACAAAATTCTTTATCTGTTCTTATAATACCCCCTAATCTCCTAAAAATCAATAAATTTTCATCGCATTTTTCGCCATTCCTCATCCTTATCGCCTTTTTTTAGGCAAAATCCCGCAAAATTCTCCATATTGTGCGCGCTTTTTGTCAAATCCTGGTCGTTTCTTTGCTGTTCATGTCGATTTTTCTTACTCGCATGCGGCGCTTTTTGTCCTTGCGCTTCCGATTTTCTTGTGCTAAACTAAATAACTGTGAAAGTATGCCAATTAGAAAGGAAGTCATCTGATGAAATTAGGTATCGTGGGTCTGCCAAATGTAGGCAAAAGCACCCTTTTTAATTCTCTGACCAAAGCCGGGGCGGAATCTGCCAATTATCCTTTCTGTACCATTGATCCCAACGTGGGGGTGGTGCCTGTGCCGGATTTTCGTCTGAAACTCTTATCCGATTTGTATCAATCTGAAAAGCTCACCCCTGCCACCATTGAATTTGTAGATATTGCAGGTTTGGTAAAAGGCGCTTCCAAAGGCGAAGGGCTGGGCAACCAGTTTCTGGCCAATATCCGGGAAGTAGATGCCATTGTTCATGTTGTGCGCTGTTTTGAAGATACAAATGTCATTCATGTGGACGGCAGTGTTGATCCCCTGCGGGATATAGAGACCATTAACCTGGAACTGATTTTTGCTGATCTGGAAGTGCTGGAACGCCGGATTGCCAAGACAGGGAGAGGTGCAAAAAATGACAAGGCTCTGGCAAAGGAACTGGCCAGCCTGGAAAAACTGAAGGCTGTTCTGGAGGACGGGCGCCAGGCCAAGGCCCTGGAACCTGAAGATGAGGATGAGGCGGAGCTGATCGCATCATTGAACCTGCTGACTGACAAGCCTGTGATTTATGCCGCCAACGTGGCGGAAGATGATCTGGCGGACGACGGAGCTTCCAACGCCCATGTGCAGGCCGTGCGGAAGTATGCCGCCGGGGAAGGCAGCGAAGTGTTTGTAATCTGCGCGCAGATCGAACAGGAAATCGCAGAGCTGGACGAAGAAGAAAAGAAGATGTTTCTGGACGACCTGGGGCTGAAGGAGTCCGGGTTGGAAAAACTGATCACTGCCAGCTATCACATCCTGGGCCTGATCAGTTATCTCACTGCAGGCGTACAGGAGACCAGGGCCTGGACCATCACCAGAGGGACAAAAGCGCCTCAGGCTGCCGGCAAAATCCACACCGATTTTGAACGGGGGTTTATACGCGCTGAAGTGGTCAACTACCAGGATCTTCTGGACTGTAAGGCTTATTCTGCCGCTAAGGAAAAAGGGCTGGTACGTTTGGAAGGAAAAGATTATGTGGTGCAGGACGGAGATGTGATTTTGTTCCGGTTTAATGTCTGAACGCTATATGAAGTCCTCTTAAAAAACACGCATATGTTGTACTGGAAATTTCCAGTCACATGTGCGTGTTTTATTGTTGTCAACTTTTATTTCACAGGCGCTCTTTCCTGGGAAATGAGAAGTCCGCCCGCGGACTTCTCCGCCTG
>NZ_SGXF01000003.1:145223-348462 GCF_004216775.1 Cuneatibacter caecimuris | reverse complement strand
TGCGGCGGGTCGCGCATGCGACATATTTCCCTGCAGCCGCAGTGCGTTCCTCCGCGGAGCGGTTTTATTTCACAGGCGCTCTTTCCTGGGAAATAAGAAGTCCGCCCGCGAACTTCTCCGCCTGCGGCGGGTCGCGCATGCGACATATTTCCCTGCAGCCGCAGTGCGTTCCTCCGCGGAGCGGTTTTATTTCACAGGCGCTCTTTCCTGGGAAATAAAATGTATCCCAACGCGCTGACCCCCATCAGCACAGGATAAAAAAGATAAGGCAGAAAATCTACCGGTGAAAGGCCCAGCGCGGCCGCTCCGGCGCTGGCATATAAAAGCTGCGCGCCATAAGGAATAATTCCCTGCCAGACAGAGGTGAAAATATCCAGCAATGCCGCCGTACGCCTGGGCGTCACGCCGAACTCCTCAGAAATATCCTTTGCCACAGGCCCGGCCATCACAATGGCAATGGTATTATTTGCCGTTGAAATATCCACCAGGGAACTGAGCGCCGCGATTCCCACCTGGGCGCCTTTTTGGGTTTTGACCCTCTTCCTAATATGGTACAGGATGTAATCAATCCCCCCGTTTGCTTTCACCAGTCCGATAATGCCTGATACAATAATGGAAATTGCGGTAATATCGTACATATTCATGATTCCGCCTTTTCCGTCCGGGCCTTTCGCGATCACGGTAAAAATCTGTTCCGGCAGGATTGCGCCTGCGGCCACGCCCACAATCAACGAAAGCACTGTGCCCAGAATCAGTACAAAAAATACATTCATCCCTGCCAGCGCGCCGATCAGGACCACAAGATACGGAAGGATTTTAAAAAAATTATAGTCCAGATTTTCTTCCAGACGATACTCCGCTTTTCCTGCCAGTACCAAAAACAAAACCATAGTCACAACAGCCGCGGGCAGCACGATTTTTATGTTTTCCCGGAACTTGTCCCGCATTTCACAGCCCTGGGTCCTGGTGGCCGCGATGGTTGTATCAGAAATCATGGACAAGTTATCCCCAAACATAGCCCCGGAAATCACCGCCCCTACACACATGGCCCCGGAAAGGCCGGTTTTCTGGCTGATTCCCACAGCAATTGGCGTCAGGGCAGCGATTGTCCCCACGCTGGTCCCCATCGCTGTGGAAATAAAACAGCCGATCAGAAACAGCCCTGTTACGGCCACAGAAGGAGGAAGGACAGACAGACCGAAGTTTACCGTGCTGTCCACGCCGCCCGCCGCCTGGACTGATCCGGAGAACGCTCCTGCCAGAATAAAGATCAGGCACATGGTCATGACATTCTCATCCCCCATCTGCCTGGTAACGACTGTCAGTTTCTCCTGGAAGCTTTTCTTCCTGTTCTGCAGAAACGCTGCAGTCAGGGCGATCAGAAAGCCTACGATCGCCGGCATGGCATAGAAATCCTGAAAAATAATGCCTGCCCCAATGTAGACCGCCAAAAATATGAGGATAGGCAGCAAACCGGAAAGGCTGCCTCTGCTCCCTTTATATTCGTCCGTCATCGCCTATCCTCCCCGACGCGGTACAGTATTCTTTTCCTTTCGATCATTTCATCAATCCGTTCCAAATAATTGTCAATATCCTTTACATTTCCGCAGCGCTCAATCCTGTCGCCGAAAATCGCCTTGGATGTGGCTCCCGCACCCAGGGCTACAATATCCTGTTTTTCTTCCATAATCAGAATATTGTAAATACCGGCCTTACCTTCCGCCGCATAGCCCACATTCTCCAGATTGCCGGCCATATTCTTCTGCCGGTAAAGATAATATGGCTGCAGGCCGATCCTTCCTGCATATGCGGCCACCAGCTCCATCATTTCTTCTGTATTGACCATCCGCAGGCCGGCATACTGCTCCCAGAACATATTCAGCCGGGCCGCCCGCTTGATGGCCAGGGAATGAACCGTCAGATTATCCGGCCGCAGGGCTGAAATCTCCTCCATCGTGCAGCGCACATCTTCCATGGTCTCTTCCGGCAGCCCCAGGATCAGATCCATATTGATATTGTCGAATCCCAGGGAACGCGCCATCGCATAGACTTCTTTCACCTGTTCCACCGTATGATGCCGTCCGATCAGCCTCAGCGTTTCCTGCTTCATCGTCTGAGGATTGATGGAAATCCGGCTGATTCCATGTTTTTTCAATACTTCCAGCTTGGGCAGGGTCACGCTGTCCGGGCGGCCCGCTTCTACAGTAAATTCCAGCAAATTTGTAAGGTCAAATTTTCCTTTCACATATCCGATCAGTTCATCCAGCTGTTCCGCTGTCAGAGTGGTGGGCGTCCCTCCGCCGATATAAATTGTATTCAGCTTCCTGTTCTGAAAACTTTCCGCCACAAAATCAATTTCACGGTATAAAGCGTTCAGGTACTCCTGCACTCTGGCCGCCCACTTCCCAATCGGGTAGGATGTAAAAGAGCAGTACAGGCAGGTGGTAGGGCAAAAAGGGATTCCAATATACAGGCTGTATCCGTTTTTATAATCCAGAGGTTCCAGCACCTGCATCTCCTTCTTTGCGATCTCTATGGACAGAGCGGTTTTTTCCGGCCCGCAAAGGTATTCCTCCTTCATGATACGGCCAATCTCCTCTTCCGGCGTCCCCTGTTCCAGCAGGGAAGTGGCGATTTTAGTCGGCCGGATGCCTGTCAAAGTCCCCCAGGGCAGGGTTTTCCCTGTGAAATCTTTTAAAAGGTCATACATCAGCCTTTTTACCACGCCCTTTGTCTCCCGGCGTTCCTCATAACATACAGTTGTTTCCCTGCATAATTTTCCTGGGATGTCCTCTTCTCTCCAGATTTCCATCCTGACGGATTCAGGGCCATAATTTATCTTCAGCCAGACGCCGCATTCCTCCTTCCCTCCGCATTCCCCGTACCATACAATCATCGGCTCTCCGGGAAAGAAGGACATTGCCAGCCCCCTTACCTCATATTCTAAAAACTCTCTGCTTAAAATAATTCCCAGCATATCTTTTCCTCATCCCCGGTACAGAGCTACCGGATTGTGTAATTTTTCATAACCTATGGTGGTTTCCTCTCCGTGCCCCGGATAAACTGTCACACTCTCCGGCAGCTTCAGAAGTTCTCTGATGGATTCAATAATCTGTCTGGTACTGGAACCGGGAAAATCCGTGCGTCCCAGAGATTCCCGAAACAAGGTGTCCCCTGAAATCAAAAAACCTTCCTGCCTGAAATAATAGCAGCAGCCTCCCGGCGTATGGCCCGGAGAGGAAAGGACTTCCACTTCTGTGCCCAGCACAGGAAAGATCTCCCGGCCTTTCAGCCATACATCAGCCTGCAGCACTGCAGCTTCGGCCCATGCAGCGGACAGATTCATAGAAGCATTGCCCAGAAGCTCTTTTTCCGCTTCCATCGCATAAATCTTTACACCAAAAGCCTTTCTCAGCTCATCCGCTGCCAGCATATGGTCAAAATGCCCGTGGGTCAGCCAGATCGCAGTCAGCGTCACACCGCGTCTTCTGACCCAGGCCTCCAGCCGTTCCGGCTGATCTGCCGGGTCCACCAGCACCGCTTCTCTGGACTCATTATTATAAATTAAATAACAGTTGGTTCCGCACATCCCCAGCGCAGTATACTCCACCTGAATCCCGCCCATAAAATCCTCCTTTCAGAACTATCCCTTTTGAAAAAGAATCCCGCTCGCGGGATTCTCCGCCTGCGGCGTATCGCTTTAGCGACGTAATTCCTTACGCCGCAGTGCGATCCCCCGGAGGGTTTTGTTGCATAGGGAACGCAGTTTCCTATGTAATAAAAAGGCCGCCGCATGATTCTGTCAGACGCAGCAGCCCTTATTACAAATATGAAACCGTCAGCCGGCCGTTCTCTCAATATCGATCACACTCTCCACCTGGCGCAGCTTATCCACCAGACGCCTCAATTCTTCCACGCCGCCGATATCAAACGTCATTACAATGGTGGCAGTGCCCTGTTTGCTGGTCCGCACATTCATGGAAGTAATGTCCACCTGGCGTTCTGTAAATATTTTAGATATATCCGCCAGCATTCCCACCCGGTTGTTGGCATAGATCCGGATTTCCGTTGAATATTTTTCAGAGCCGCTGTCATTTTCCGGCTTCTGCCATTCCGCGTCGATCAGCCGCACCCGCTCCGACTCCGGCAGATTGATCACATTCACGCAGTCGGTCCGGTGAATGGAGACGCCGCGGCCTCTGGTCACAAAGCCTACAATCTCATCTCCCGGCACGGGAGAACAGCACTTGGAAAAACGGACTGCCAGGTCATGAAGCCCTTTGACCACAATGCCGCTCTTGGATTTGGCAATCTTCACCTTTTCCTTGTTTTCTGCGGCAGCTTCAATCACCTTCTGGTCTGTCAGCTCTTTTTTATGCTTTTTCCGGTATTCTTCCTGCAGCTTGTTGACCACCTGGCCTTCCTTCAGGCCCCCGTGGCCCACGGCCGCCATCACAGAATCCCAGTCCCGGAAGCCGTATTTCAGCAGGACCTTTTCCATAAACTCCGGTTTCACCAGATCGCTGAGCACTATGGATTTCGTCTTGCAGTAATTGGATACCAGCTCTTTCCCTCTGATAATATTATCTTCCTTGAGCTCTGTTTTAAACCACTGATTAATCTTATTCCGTGCCTGAGAGCTTTTTACAATCTTCAGCCAGTCCCTGCTGGGGCCCTTGGAATTCTGGGAGGTGATAATTTCAATCCGGTCCCCATTCTCAATGACATAATCTATGGTCACCAGCTTGCCGTTGACCCTGGCTCCCACCATCTTGTTTCCCACCGCTGAGTGGATGCTGTACGCAAAATCAATGGGCGTGGAACCTGCAGGCAGGGTTTTGACGTCTCCCGTGGGGGTAAAGCAATAGACACTGTCAGAGAACAGGTCCAGGTCATTTTTCAGCAGGCTTAAAAATTCTTTATTATCAGACATTTCCCGCTGCCATTCCAGAATCTGGCGCAGCCAGGAAAGCTTTTCCTCTTCACTCTGGGCGGCTGTTTTTCCGCTGCCCACTTCTTTATATTTCCAGTGGGCGGCAATGCCGTATTCCGCCGTCCTGTGCATCTCATAAGTCCTGATCTGTATCTCGAACGGCTGTCCATTGCTGCCGATGAGCGTGGTGTGAAGAGACTGGTACATATTGGGCTTTGGCATGGCGATATAATCTTTAAAACGCCCAGGAATCGGTTTGTAGATCTCGTGGATCACGCCCAGCGCCGCATAGCAGTCCTTCACGCTGTCCACAATGATGCGCACCGCGAACATATCATAAATCTGATCCAGCGTCTTGCTCTGGTTCACCATCTTCTTATAGATGCTGAACAGATGCTTCACCCGGCCGTCCACTTTGGCCCTGATTCCCGCCCGCTCCATGTGCTCCGAAACCTCAGCGATGATCCCTTTTACAAAAGAGGTCCGTTCCGGCCGTTTCATAGCGATCTTTTCTACCAGATCGTAATACACCTCGGGGTACAGATATTTCAGAGAAAAATCATCCAGTTCCGTTTTGATCTTGGAGATACCCAGCCTGGAAGCGATAGGGGCATAGATCTCCATGGTTTCCCGGGCCTTCTGTTTCTGTTTTTCCGGCTTCCAGTACTGCCCGGTCCGCATATTGTGCAGCCGGTCCGCCAGCTTGATCAGGATCACTCGGATATCCTTGGCCATTGCAAGAAACATCTTTCTCAGATTTTCCGCCTGGATTTCTACCTTATCCATGTCCCAGCTGATCTGCGTCAGTTTAGTGACGCCGTCCACCAGGAACGCAACTTCTTCCCCGAATTCCCGGACCAGGTCGTCAAACGTGGTGTCCGTATCTTCCAGCACATCATGCAGCAGCCCTGCGATAATGCTCTCTTTATCCAGCTCCAGCTCCGCCAGAATAATCGCCACACAGATCGGATGGATAATATACGGCTCGCCGGATTTGCGGAACTGGCCCTCATGGGCCTTGCAGGCAAAGTAATACGCCTTTTCCACCATGGTGATATCGTCTGATGGATGGTATTTCCGGATACTGGCGATCAGTTCGCGATACAGATCTTCCGGCGCAGTAAAATCAGGCGGCGCTTTCACGCTGGCCTCCGGTTCTATTTCCCGCCGAAGCTCCGCCGCCTCCTTCGCCAGTTTTTCTTTCTCTTCCTGGCTCATATTATCTGTATTCAAAAGCTGTCCCTGAACCTGAATTTTTTCTTCCATACACCATCACCCGACTTTTGTATACTTTTTTTGAATAGAAAACTGCGTTCCCTATTCAACAAACCCCTCCGGGGGATCGCACTGCGGCGTAAGGAACTATGTCGCTAAAGCGACACGCCGCAGGCGGTGAATCCCGCCAGCGGGATTCTTTTTTGTTGCATAGGAAACTGCGTTCCCTATGCAACAAAACCCTCCGGGGGATGCGCACTACGCGCTAAGGAAATATGGCCGCTAAAACGGCCGCGCTCCGGCGCAAGAGTCCAGTGAACCGGACTCGTTGGTCTTGATAGGTTATATTATAGAGAGATTGTAGAAAAAAAGCAATTCCTCTTTCGCACTTTTTCCTGTTTATCCTCATATTTCATCCATATCCACAACTTCTCCACCGTTTATACGGGATTTTTTGGCCCCTGTTCCTGCATCAGTTCTTCCAACAGCGCCCAGATCTCCTCCCGTCCCTGTTTGGTTTCCGCTGAAAAGGGAAGGATCAGGCTTTCGCCTTTCAGCCCCAGACCGCTGCGGATCAGCTTCAGCTGTTTCTGCAGCTGGCTGCGCTTAATCTTGTCCAGCTTCGTAGCGATAATAACAGGGGCATAGCCGTGGTAGACCATCCATTCATACATCATCTTGTCATTCGCTGAGGGCTCATGGCGGATATCCACCAGAAGGAAAACTGCCCTGAGCTGCCTGGAAGTATGAAGATACCGTTCGATCATCTTTCCCCAGCGCTCTTTCTCCTGCAGCGATACCTTCGCATAGCCGTATCCGGGCAGATCCACATAGTAAAAAGCGTCATTGATATTGTAAAAATTCACGGTCTGGGTTTTTCCCGGCTGCGCGGACGTCCTTGCATATGCCTTCCTGTTCATCAGCGCGTTGATCAGTGAAGATTTCCCCACGTTGGATTTCCCGGCAAAGGCGAATTCCGGCAGAATGTTTTCCGGAAATGTGCTGGTAATCCCGCACACAGTCTCCAGATTAACTGTTTTAATGATCATATCAAGTTTCCTTTCCGCCGGCTGCCGCCTGCCAAACCTGATCCATCTGCTTCACATAAAGAATTTCCAGCCCGTCTGTAATCTCCCTGGACAACTCTTCCACGTCCCTGCGGTTTTCCTCCGGAACAATCACACGTTTTAAATGGGCCATTTTAGCGGCCAGCAGTTTTTCCTTCAGGCCTCCGATGGGCAGTACCCGTCCCCTCAACGTGATTTCGCCAGTCATCGCCACGTCTGCACGGACAGAAGTTCCTGTTACTGCGGACAAGATTGCCGTGGCCATGGTAATGCCCGCCGACGGGCCGTCCTTTGGCACCGCTCCTTCAGGAATATGGATATGGATATCATGCCGTTCAAAATAATCTTCCGGTATCTGATAGCCTGCGCTGATGGAACGGATATAGCTGATGGCTGTCTGGGCGGATTCCTTCATCACATCGCCCATCTGGCCGGTCAGGCTGATATCCCCCTTGCCCGGCATCACGTTCACCTCGATCTGCAGAGTGTCCCCGCCCACGCTGGTCCAGGCCAGGCCGCGGACGATGCCCACAGCATCCGCTTCATTGGCATCTTCGAAGGTGATCATCTCTTTTCCCAGATAATGTTCCAGATTTCTGCAGGTAATATGCACTTTTTCTTTTTTGCCCTCCAAAATCTCCCGGGCGGCTTTTCTGCACAGCTCCCCGATCCGGCGTTCCAGGCTGCGCACGCCTGCTTCTCTCGTGTAGTTCCGGATCAGCTTTTTCAGGGCGTCCGGCGATATGGTAAACTGTTTTACTGTCAGCCCGTTTTTCTTCCGCTGTTTTTCCACCAGATACTGGTCTGCAATATGGTATTTCTCATTTTCTGTATAGCTGCTCACTTCGATCATCTCCAGCCGGTCCAGCAGAGGGCCGGGAATGGTCTGTGTGGTATTGGCAGTGGCGATAAAGAGCACGTCGGACAGATCAAGAGGCAGCTCCAGATAGTGGTCCCGGAATTTTGAATTCTGTTCCGAATCCAACACTTCCAGTAGCGCGGAAGACACGTCCCCCTTATAATCGCTGCTCACCTTGTCGATCTCGTCCAGCAGCATCAGCGGATTCCTGACGCCTGCCTGACGGATTCCGGCAGCGATGCGTCCCGGCATAGCCCCCACATAAGTTTTCCGGTGGCCGCGAATCTCTGCTTCGTCCCGTACCCCTCCCAGGCAGATCCGCACATACTGGCGTTTCAGCGCCCGGGCTACTGATCTGGCAATGGATGTTTTTCCTGTTCCGGGCGGCCCCACCAGACACAGAATGGGGCTTTCCCCTTTCCCGTTCAGCGCCCGGACCGCCAGATATTCCAGCACTCTGTCTTTAACTTTTTCCAGGCCGTAATGGTCTTCGTCCAGGACCTGGGCCGCCCTCTTCAGGTCCATGGTCTCCTTGGCAGACTTATTCCAGGGCATTTCCAGAAGCGTCTCAATATAGGTACGGGCCAGGCTGGATTCCTGGCTTCCATAGGGCAGGGCGCGGAAACGGGCTATTTCCTTTGCGATCTTCTCTTTTGTGGATTTGTCTGCCCTGAGCTTTTCCAGTTCCTGCATATAATTATCCGCATCCGTGCTGCTGTTCTCTTCCCCCAGCTCTTCCCGGATCAATTTCATCTGCTCCCGCAGAATATATTCTTTCTGGTTTTCATCAATCCGGTTTTTGACCATTTCCTGAAAATTCTTTTTGACTTTGCCGATTTCCAGCTCATTGGACAATTTCTGTCCGATCATCTGAAAGCGCCCGGTGAGCGTGTCCTCTTCCAGGTATCTCTGCCTCGCCGTATTCGTCATGGGCAAAAGCCCGGCCACGCCGTTGAGCAGTGCGCCCGGTTCCTCCACATCCATCACAAAGCGCCGCAGCTCCTTGGGCGCCTGGGGCGTTTCCATCAGATAAGCCTCCAGCTGCTCCCGGATCACCCTGACCATGGCCCCCTGGCTCACTGCGTCCGGCTCTTCCCCGTCTTCCAGTGGCTGCACATCCCCGATGAGGTACGGTTCCTCTTTTTGAAGGCCCTCCAGACGCGCCCGCTGCAGGCCTTCCACCAGTACCCGGATGGTCTGATTGGGCAGCTTCAGCATCTGTTTCACACGGCCTATGGTTCCTATTCTGTAAAGTCCGTCCATCTCAGGTTTCTCTTCTTCCGCTTCTCTCTGGGAAACCAGAAACAGGCGCTGGTCATTGACCATCGCCTTGTTTACCGCTTCCATGGAACGCGGACGGTTTATATCAAAGTGGAGTACCATTCCGGGCAGCACGGTGAGGCCGCGCATCGCCACTGTAGGCAGATAACATTTTTCCTGCATACTCTTCCTCCTGCGTAATTTAAAATCTGTAGGTAAAAGGGCTGCCGCAAATCGGGTCTCCCCTGGTCTTGCCGCAGCCCAACAATTCAATTATTAAGCAATCTCCCCGCTCTTGCCAAGAAACTTGCGGGTACGTTCTTTCTTATCCGTACGGAGCACTTCCACCTCACGGTGAGTCAGCTCCGGCTGTTCTTTGCCGTCCACAGTATCCTTCGTGATCAGGCAGGTGCCGATCGTATCATCCGACGGAATCCGGTACATAGTGTCCATCATCACCGATTCCACAATCGCCCGCAGGCCGCGGGCTCCGGTCTTTCTCTCCTGCGCCATGTCCGCGATTGCGGTAAGCGCGTCCGGAGTAAAGTTCAGCTCCACGCCGTCCAGTTCAAACAGCTTCTGGTACTGCTTCACCAGAGCATTTTTCGGCTCCGTGAGAATCCGTACCAGGGCCTCTTTATCCAGGAGGTCCAGAGAAACCACCACCGGCAGCCTTCCCACAAACTCCGGGATCAGGCCGAATTTTACCAAATCCTGGGGCAGCACCAGTTTCAGCCATTCCCCCACATTTTTCTCAGCCCTCTCCAGCACCTCGGCGCCAAAACCGATGGATGTCTTTCCCGTCCTGCTCTCGATGATCTTCTCCAGGCCGTCGAAAGCGCCCCCGCAGATAAACAGGATATTAGAGGTATCAATCTGCAGCAGCTCCTGCTGGGGATGCTTGCGGCCCCCCTGGGGCGGTACGCTGGCCACCGTGCCTTCCAGAATTTTCAGAAGAGCCTGCTGTACGCCTTCTCCTGACACGTCCCTGGTGATGGAGACATTCTCGGATTTTTTGGTAATCTTGTCAATCTCATCCACATAGACAATCCCATACTGGGCCCGCTCAATATTATAATCCGCCGACTGGATCAGCTTCAGCAAAATATTCTCCACATCCTCGCCTACATAGCCGGCTTCCGTCAGTGTGGTAGCGTCTGCAATGGCAAACGGCACGTTGAGCAGTTTTGCCAGAGACTGCGCCAGAAAAGTCTTTCCGGAACCGGTAGGCCCCAGCATCAAAATATTGCTCTTCTGTATCTCTACGTCTGTAATCTTCGTGGCAGACATAATCCTTTTGTAATGGTTATATACGGAAACCGACAAAACCTTTTTGGCGTCGTCCTGCCCGACCACATACTGATCCAGCGCCTCTTTCATCTCCTGGGGAGTCAGCAGATTGATTTCCTCAAACTGCTGGTCCTGTTCTTCCTCCAGCTCTTCCTCCAGAATTTCAGAGCACAGCTCAATACATTCGTCACAGATATAAGCGCCCTTCCCGCCCGCAATCAGCTTGTGGACCTGGTTCTGGCTCTTTCCGCAAAAAGAACAGTAATATTGTTCATCTGTTCTACCTGCCATGCTTTACCTCTTTCTTCCTCAGCGATTATGAATCACTTCGTCAATCAATCCATATTTCACGGCTTCTTCCGCGCCCATATAGTTGTCGCGTTCCGTATCAGCCGCGATAACCTCCAGCGGCTGACCGGTATTCTCAGCCAGAATCCTGTTCAGCTTTTCCTTGGTGCGCAGGATCTGTTCCGCCACGATCTTGATATCCGTGGCCTGTCCCTGGGCTCCGCCGGAAGGCTGATGGATCATAATCTCTGCATTCGGCAGCGCATAGCGCTTTCCTTTTGTTCCTCCTGCCAGCAGGAATGCGCCCATGCTGGCGGCCATGCCGATGCAGATCGTGGAAACGTCGCATTTCACATACTGCATGGTATCATATATCGCCATACCGGCAGTCACAACGCCGCCGGGGCTGTTAATATACAGATGGATATCCTTTCCGGGATCTTCTGATTCCAGGAACAAAAGCTGCGCGACGATCACGCTGGCTGACGCTTCGTTCACTTCTTCTCCCAGGAAAATGATACGGTCCTTCAGCAGCCGGGAGTAAATATCATAGGAACGTTCTCCACGGTTGGTCTGTTCAATGACGTAAGGCACTAATGCCATATTATTCCGCCTCCTTAGACTCCTCTTCCTTCTTGGTTTCAACTTCTATCGCATTTTCCACAAGCAGATCCACAGCCTTCTGAACGGCCAGGTCTTTCTTCATGCTCTCTTTTTCTTCCTCACCCATGTACTCCTTCAGCTTATCCAGCTCCATTTTGTACATTTCGGCCATCTTCTGCAGCTCGGCTTCTACCTCTTCATCTGAAACCTGGATGTTCTCGGCCTTCACAATCTCTTCCAGCACCAGTCTGGTCTGGATGCGCTTCACTGCCTGGGGTTTCATCTGCTCCGCCATTCTGTCGGGAGTCAGGCCTGTATACTGCATATACTGTTCCATTGTCAGGCCCTGTCCCTGAATTCTCTGGGCAAAATCCTCCACCATGTTCTCAGCCTGGGTCTGCACCATTGCTTCCGGCAGCTCCATTTCAGCATTCTCAACGGCTTTGTCCACAGCCTCATTTTCTTTGGCGGTTTTGGCAGCCTCTTCCTTTTTCTTCAGGATGTCCTTCTTCAGGCTCTCCTTGTATTCTTCCAGCGTATCGTAATCGGATACGTCGCTTGCAAACTCATCATCCAGCACGGGCAGTTCTTTTACTTTCACAGCCTTAACTGTGCATTTGAACACTGCAGGCTTTCCTGCCAGCTCCTTAGCATGATATTCTTCAGGGAAGGTCACGTTTACTTCTTTTTCTACATTGAGTTCCGCACCTACCAGCTGATCCTCAAATCCGGGTATGAAACTGCCGGAACCAATTACCAGTTCGTAATCCTCGCCTTTGCCGCCTTCAAACGCTTCTCCGTCCACAAAGCCTTCGAAATCCAGAGTAACAGTATCCCCCTGCTCAACAGCCCTGTCATCCACATCGATCATTCTGGAATTCTGTTCCTGAACCTTCTGCAGTTCCGCGTTAATATCTTCTTCGCTGGCTTCTGCGGAAGCTTTCTCCACTTCCACGCCCTTATACTGCCCCAGCTTCACCTCAGGCTTGACAGCCACAGTGGCGCTGAACACAAAAGGCTTTCCAGCCTCGATCTGCTCCACGCTGATCTCAGGACGGGATACGATTTCCAGCCCGCTCTCTTCGGCAGCCTGCGCATATGCCTCAGGTATCACAATATTGGCAGCGTCCTCATAAAATACGCCTGTTCCGTACATTTTCTCAATCACCTTGCGGGGAGCTTTGCCCTTGCGGAAACCCTGCACGTTGATTTTGTTCTTATTTTTCTGGTAAGCCTTTTCAACAGCGGCCTCAAACTCCTCTGCGGAAGCCTCTATTGTCAGTTTTGCCATGCTTTTTTCCAGTGCTTCTACCTTTACACTCATTTCCTTTTGTCCTCCTAAAATCATATAGGCGCCCCATCTTTGGCATATAGGCTGACCGTATGGCGCCTGCGAAAATTCATTATAACACATCATTTTGGGAAATTCCAGTAAAACTTTTATAAATCGCCGTTATCTCCACACTGCATAGTAGCTGGTAACATTTGCCGCAATTTCTTTGTCATTCTTACCCGAAATATCAATCTGATGCAGTGTTTTGTCCTGCTTCCGGTAAAAAACCTTCCCTCCTGCCGTTACCGGTGCCAGCGCGGTATCCGCTCCGTCTGTCAGCAGCACAGGGTCTGCTCCGGCCTCTTCCAGGAAGTACAGGCTGGTCCCCTGAAGATAGGCCATCCCCCGCCCGGATGTGCCTTCTTCCAGTCTGCGGACAGAATCTGAAATCAGTTTCTTAGCCTCTGAACCCTGGGTATAGAGATCTTTTCCTTCCAGCCATACTGCCGAAAAGCTTTTCCCGACCACAGCAAATTCAGTACAATTTTCAGTTAACACCCGCCCCGTGGTCCATCCGGCTTCAACTCTTGAAGTTTCTTTCAGCACAGTTCCGGTCTGATAATAGACGCGTTCACCGCTGCCTGCATATACCACCCGGTCCGGCGCTTCATTAGCCATGGGCCAGACTTTCCCCGTGAGGATATCCGCTTCAACCAGCGCATTGCCGGCCTTCATCAAGAGCTTTCCGGCGGAGCCATACACCACCTCTCCCCTGGCTGCTTCCCGGATCTCTAAAGCGCCTGACGGATTCATGGGAGAATCCTCCTCACCTACAATATATAATGCCTTGATTCCCCCTCCCAGGCCGGAAATGGGTTCGTCCTTCACATAGCTTCCCGCGTATACATTTTCCCCGGCATCCCGGTAAACCACGATTTTGTCCTCCGGATAAACCAGCACATCCTGGACATCAGAGCCCAGAGTCCGCTCCTGGCCGCCCTTACGGTATATCAGCCGTTTATCCGCCAGAGAGTAATAAATCAGTTCTTCTCCCTCCGCATAGTAACAGGACAGATAATCCTCAGAACCTACAACAGCCTCAGACTGCAGAGAGGAAACATCTGCCACACGGATCTGGTTTTTTCCTTCGCTGTCCTGGACCGCGTAAGCCACCTGCCCGCCGTCTCTGCTGATCCTGACTGTATTCAGATATTCCACTCCTTCTTCCAGCGCCTGGCGCTTCCCCGTCTCCTGGTTCCACAGGAAAAGCGAATAAGAAAGATCATTCTTCTGGTAGTATGCCACCGTCTTCAAATCCCGGTCCGCTGACACTGCTTTCCCATCCACTTTATCCGCAATCAATGTTTCTTTGCCTCCGGAAACATAATAAAGCGCGCCATCCTTCAGCACCAGAAAACGGCTGTAATCCGGGCTGTAAAACAGAAGCTCATGGTTTCCGTCCACCAGCGTCTGTTCCCTGCTGCCAAAATACAGGCTGCCGTCCTCCCCGGTAAAGCAGATCTGCGTAACTTCCTTCTCAGATTCTCCGCCGCAGCCCCTGGTAACCAGCACCAGTAAAACTGCCAGGACCGCAAGTAAGAGAACCGCCCCCAGAATCCAGGGAAGCCTGCTCTGCCAGAACCTGCGCCATTTTCTCCTGCGGCGCTTTTTCTTCAGGCTCTTCTGCCTGGACTTTTGCTCCATCTGCCTGTAATACATCTGCCGCCGCTCTTCTGTGGTCAGCCCGGTTCTGATGGCCTCAGCTTCCTGCCCCTCCTTCTCTTCCGTACCCATATACTCTCCTTTGTATCTCAGTATTCAAACTGTATCGCGCCGCGCACCTCCATGGAGGTCCGGATACCGGCCAGGATCACCAGCAGCTCCAGCCCAAGATCAATGGCGTATCCCAGTCCTCTGGAAGTGGTGATCAGCCCGTCCGTCACGACTCCGTCCTCTGTGTACACTGCCCCCTTCAGATTTCCTTCCCATCCGGGATAACAGGTCGCCCGCTTTCCTTCCAGGATTCCAAGCCGCCCAAGAACGCTGGGTGCAGCGCAGATAGCAGCCAGACGCCTGCCCTCTTCCGCCGCCAGCTTCAAGGCCCCGCACAGGCCCTGGTGGGCAGACAAATTTTCCGTTCCCTCTCCCCCTCCGGGAAGAAATAAAAGATCCGCGTCCTTACAGGACGTCTTCTCAAAAACCTGATCCGCCAGCACTGTAATTCCATGGGCGCCTTTCACTTCTGTCCTGCCCATGATGGATACCGTAGTCACATCCACCCCGCCCCGGCGGAGAAGATCCACAACGGTCAGACATTCCACTTCTTCAAAACCATCTGCCAAAAAGGCGTACACTCGCTTCATTGTCTTTTCCTCCTGTTATGTTTTTCATTATAAAGAATCTTGTAAGTTCTGTCAACTTAGGCTATACTGAAAACAAGTAATTTCTTTAGCGCGCAGTGCGCATCCCCCGGAGGGGTTTGTTGCATAGGGAACGCAGTTTCCTATTGATACAAAGAAAGGACTACAAAATGGAGATTGAACGCAAATTTCTGCTGGAGCAGCCTCCTCAGGTTGCCGGCTGTGCCAGCAAGCTGATTGAGCAGGCCTATCTCTGTACTGACCCTGTGGTTCGGATCAGGAAAGAAGACGACGCCTATTACATGACTTATAAGGGCGGGGGCATGATGGTCAGGGAAGAATATAACCTGCCGCTGAATGAAAAAGCCTACGCCCACCTGCTGCAGAAGGCGGACGGCTGTATTCTCACGAAGCGCCGCTATCTGATCCCTCTTTCCGGCGGCCTCACCGCAGAAATAGATCAGTTTTTCGGCAAGTATGAGGGCTTATGGCTGGCTGAAGTGGAATTTTCCAGCGCAGAAGACGCGCAGGCTTTTATACCGCCCCGGTGGTTTGGCCGGGAGGTCACCTATGACGGGCGCTATCATAACAGCAATATGAGCAAAGGGGGATCGGCAGATGGACAGCAGGAATGAACAGGAACTGTTAAAAACGGCCCGGGAACAGAGCAGGCTGTTGGAAAGGCAGCTGAAGGCCATGCGGCTTACAGCCGCCTTTCTGGGTGCAGCGCTTGTTCTGTTTCTGGCCTGCTCACTGGCCCTGATCCCACGTTACGGCAGGATGCTGGGGCAGATGGAAGAAGTGAGCCAAAACCTGACCGCTGTTTCTGAACAGCTGAAAGATTCGGATTTGCAGTCCATGCTGGAAAATGTAAACCAGCTGGTAGTCACCACGGAAAAAACTGTCAGCGAGCTGGAAACAATCATCCGTCCCCTGTCCCGGCTGCTGGGGAAGGAATAAGATAAAAGGGGCTGCCGCTTTACCAATCATACACTTGTTTCTTCTTCAGCGAAATCAATTCCTCCAGCATTTGCCCAGGTACTTTTTCGTTGATACCCCGGATGGAATCTTCCAACTGTTTTACCGTGCGGCAGCCGCAGATAGGGATTGCGGGAAATTTACACTTGCGGATATAATTGAGCAAAAAATGGTTTGCAAAGCAGCCGGCCTTCTCAAATTCTTTCAGCTTTTCAAAAATGGCATCATTGCCTAGTCCGGCGTAGCGTTTCTTTTGATTCTCTGGGATCTCTCTGCCCTGCAGCCTCCTGGCAAAATAACCGTTGGCCTGGCACTGATAGGCCATGGCATTTAACTGCGTTTCTTTGTGGTACTGATAAAAATCGTTCTCCAGAACCACTTGGTCCTTTGGTTTTTCATTCACATCAGCAAGGCCGAACTCCGCCTGGTTGCACACAAAGCCCTTTAATCCATGTGCTTTCGCGTACATCTCCGCTTCTTTTGCTCTGGCCAGTGTCCAGTTGGAGAATCCGTAGTAACGCAAATTCCCTTTTTTCACCTGTCCCTCCAGCCCCTCTAAGATTTCTTCCACAGGAGTATTTTCATTGTCCCTGTGGAGAAAATACAAATCAATATAATCCGTCTGCAAATGGCGCAGGCTTCTCTCCACATCCTCACCGAGACATTCTACGTTCATTCTGGAAATGTGCATTGTTTCCAGAAATGGATGGCAGCCCTTGGTGGAAAGCACCACCTTGCTTCTGGCCTGCTTTTCCTTCAAAAACTGTCCGATGATTTTCTCGCTGCTTGATTTTTCATTCCCCCAATCGCCATATACCAGCGCAGTATCCAGAAAGTTTCCTCCTGCCTCCAGGAAGGTGTTCATCTGAAGGCAGCTCTCCTCTTTGCTGTAATGAGAACCGTAGTTCACCGTTCCCAGGCAAATTTCCGATACAGTCAAATCCGTGTTATGTAATTTGATTTTTTCCATGTGTTTCCTTTCTGAAAATGTAAAAGAAAACTGCCGCTTTATAATTTTACATTATTAAAGCGGCAGCCCTTTTCTCAGGATTTTTTAAAAAATGTATCGAACAGCTCATCCTGTTCCGGGAAGTGGGTCACGTATCCTACCGCCACTTTTCCTCCCGTAATTTCAATTAATTCTCTGGTCCTCTCCGGGCCGAACGCACCGCAGACTTCCATCGCCTTCACGCCGTCTTCGGCAAGCTGCTGCACCGCCGCTTTCGCTTCTGTAAAATCCCGCACTGTCCTGATGTAACTCACCATGCCCGGTACCTGAAACTCTGCACGGTGCTTTTCGGGATCAAACTGCGGCCCCATCAGTAAAAAAGCAAATTTCCGCATCTTACCCCTCCTTTTCCGGTACTTATCTGTCTATAGCTTAACACAGAATTCCCGGAAAAGGCAAGGTTTTTTATTCCAGATAGTCCACCGGATCTACCGGCTGGCCGTTCAGCGTCAGCTGAAAATACAGGTTCGGTCCTTCCACCACATAGTATTTTGTGGGATCATTCAGCGTGGCGAACACTGTGCCCGCCGGCACATAGGTGCCCTCTGTCACAGCAATATCCTTCAGTTGTCCGTACACTGCATGATATCCGCCGCCCAGGTCCATTTCCACAAAATTTCCCAGCTCTTCGTTGCTGGATACTTTTACTACCTGTCCGTTTGCCGCAGATTTGATCTGGGTTCCAGGCTCGCTCTGGATCATAATAGCGGGACACACCTTATACTGGTCCAGGGTAGGATAGTATACGGTATGCTCCATGTTGAAATCCATAACCAGCTCGCCTTCTGCCGGCCAGGAAAGTTTGGCCGCGCTGTTAAAGTTCAGCGCCGCCTGCAGCGCATCGTCCACGCCTGCCGCAACAGACTGGGCGTCCCCGGTCTCCGCCGGATCTGTACCTCCGTCGGCAACCTGGCCTCCCGTATTATCCACAAATGCGCTTTCTCCCACCTGGTTTCCATTGGGCTGTCCGCCTGCTTCTGCAGCCGTGCCCTCCGCAACCTGGCTCTCCTGTGTACTTTCATGAATCACGACTTCCTGAGTGGGGTTGTCCAGATCCAGGTACTGATCTTCTCCCTCTCCCTCGCTTCCGCGGTTCATCAGAACCGCTACGGTCACTGCGGTCGCCAGCAGCAGCATGGCCAGCAGCAGCACCAGTCCTCCTTTGTCCTGAAGAAATTTTTTCAGTTTACTATTATTCAAGTTTATCACCTCGGTAAATAGTTTTACCGAAAAAGTGACGCTTATTCCGTTATTTCAGTATTTTGAAAATAATGCTGTAAAATTTTCTCCCAGCTGTCTCCGTTTTCGGCCATCGCCGCCGCCCCCGCCTGGCTCATACCATATCCATGCCCTCTGCCGCGGCAGGTGGCGCGTATCTCACCTTCATACCGGTCAAAGCTCATGCAGGCTGATGGAAGCCCCAGCGCCTCTGCCACCCGTTCTCCGTCAAACTGCAGCCCGCCGATCATCAGAAAGCGGATATACCCAGCCTCATCCCGTTCCACTACCTGCAGAGAATCCCCGATCCCTTCGGAATTCACCTGATACCGGCTGTCAATTCCGTTGACCGCCTCCGCAAATTCTTTTTCCGACCAGGATCTGATCTGCAGATACCCGGAAGCATTTCGGTCCGCCCCGCTTTCCGCCCCCAACAGCCACGGAAAAAGTTCCGTATCTCCGGTACGGGTGTTTCCGCCGCTGACCGCGTGGTACAAAGGCAGTACAGGCTGTCCCTGCCAGGTAAGGATTTTCCCTGCGGTATCCCCTACAGCTTCCCGGCATTTGTCATAAAAATCCTCCAGATGGTCTCCCCAGACCGCTTTCATCTGAGAAGGGTTCCAGGCGCTCATCCCGATCTCCTCCTCGCTGATATAGTTCCTGCCGTCTAATTTGCGCAGACACCAGGTGCGCAGCAGCACCGCCTGCGCTTTCAGAGCTTCCTCCGGAAAAGAGGCGTCCATCTGGCCGGGAAGAAGCCGTACCAGATATTCTTCCAGGTCCTCAACTGTTTCGCCGTCTTCCAGCCGCACATATTTTCCGCTGGTAAAAGGCTCCCCCTTTGGAAGCTGGATCTGCCCCTGCCACCACCAGGTCACCAGGCACGGCAGAAGCACGCATAAAATAATGCAGATTAAAGCCTGTCCGGCCCGCCTGGCCCATCGTCTTTTATCCATTCCTATCCCGCCCTTTCCCTGTTTTGTCCAATGACATTATATATGCGCAGGGAGAGAAAACTATGCGGAAAAAGCGGAGGAGATTCGATGCCTTACGGCTATAATCTCCTCCGCTTTCTCTGCCGTCGTCCTTCCGGGATCTTCCGGCGGCTGCCTATGGAATAAGGTTTCTTACACACGGTTTTTCAACCGTTTGTGGCGCAGCTCTTTCATGATTTGTTATTCTGTCAGGTCAGAAGTACAGAACGGGCATTTTGTGGCCTTGATGCTGATCTGGGACTGGCAATGGGGGCAGGCTTTTGTTGCGGGCGCTGCCGGTTCCTCATGGTGCAGTTTATTAATCCCCTTTACTACCAGGAATACCACAAACGCCATGATCAGGAACTGAATCAGCCCGCCGATGAAGCTGCCGTATTTTACTACCGCCGCCCCGGCCGCTTCCGCAGCGGCCAGGCTTTCATAATGGTTGCCGTCCAGCGCCAGAAACAGGTTGGAAAAATCAATTTTGCCGGTCAGCAGGCCCAAAAGGGGCATCACCACATCATTGATCAGGGTCTGCACCAGTGAATTAAAAGCGCCGCCCACAATCACGCCCACTGCCATGTCGATCACATTGCCCCGCATGATAAATTTTTTAAATTCCTTTAACATACTTTCTCCTCCGTAACCCTGTTACTTTACTTTTGTATATTTTATTACAGCTCCACAGTCACCTTATCCAGATGCCAGATTTCGTCCACATACTGCTGAATGGTCCGGTCAGAGGTGAATTTTCCGCTGCTGGCCACGTTCAGAATCGCGGAACGGGCCCAGCGTTTTTCATCCCGGTAAGCTTTCTCCACCTCCATCTGCGCCTCATGGTAGGAATTGAAATCTTTCAGGATAAAATAGGTGTCGGCCCTGTCGCTGCTGTAAGTGTTCAAAAGGGAATTGTAGATCTCCCGGAACAGCTCAGGGTCCTGAGGCGCATAGTAGCCGTTGATCAGCTGCATCAGCACCCTGCGGATTTCCTGATCGCTGTTGAAGATCTCCATGGGATCATAGCCCCCTTCGGTCTCATACTTTATGACCTCATCAGATGACATTCCGAAAATAAAGGCATTTTCTTTGCCCACCTCTTCCACAATCTCCACATTCGCGCCGTCCATCGTCCCCAGGGTCAGCGCGCCGTTGAGCATAAATTTCATATTGCCCGTGCCGGAAGCCTCCTTGCTGGCTGTGGAAATCTGCTCGCTGACATCCGCCGCCGCGAAGATCAGTTCTGCGTTGGATACGCGGTAATTCTCTATAAATACTACTTTAATCTTGCCGTTAATGGATTTATCATTATTGATCACATCCGCAACCGCATTGATCAGCTTGATGGTCAGTTTTGCGCGGTAATAGCCGGCCGCCGCCTTTGCGCCGAAAATGAATGTCCGGGGATAGAATTCCATATCCGGATTATCTTTGATCATATTGTACAGATACATTACGTGCAGAATATTCAGCAGCTGTCTCTTATATTCGTGGAGGCGCTTTACCTGCACATCGAAAATGGATCTGGGATCCACGTCCACGCCGTTGTGCTCTTTGATATATTTTGCCAGACGCAGCTTGTTCCGGTACTTAATATTCATGAACTCCTGCTGAGCCTTCTCATCATCTGCAAATACCTTCAGCCGGGATATATGGGGCAGATCAGTAATCCATTCATTTCCGACATGCTCCGTCACCCAATCCGCCAGCAGAGGATTGCCGTGCAGAAGGAAACGCCGCTGGGTGATTCCGTTTGTCTTATTGTTGAATTTTTCCGGCATCATCGCATAGAAATCTTTCAGCTGCTGCTGCTTCAAAATCTCCGTATGCAGCCTTGCCACGCCGTTTACGGAAAAGCTTCCCACAATGGCCATGTGCGCCATTTTCACCTGACCGTCATAGATAATCGCCATGCTGGCCACTTTTTCCGGCTGATTGGGATATTTCGCCTGGATTTCCAGTACAAACCGGCGGTTGATCTCTTCCACGATCTGATAAATTCTGGGCAAAAGGCGGGAAAACAGCTCAATCGGCCACTTCTCAAGTGCTTCCGCCATAATGGTGTGGTTGGTGTAAGCGCAGCACCTGGTGGTCACTTTCCATGCCTCCTCCCAGGTCAGCTGGTATTCATCCATCAGAATCCGCATCAGCTCCGCAACTGTTACGGAAGGATGGGTATCGTTCATCTGGAAAGCGACCTTCTCATAGAGCTTTCTCACATCATCATAAGAATCCATATATTTACGGACCGCAGTCTGAATGCTGGCGGAAATGAAGAAATACTGCTGTTTCAGACGGAGTTCCTTTCCTGCGTAGTGATTGTCGTTGGGGTACAGCACCTCTACAATGGTCTTGGCCAGGTTCTCCTGCTCCACCGCCTTCTGATAATCTCCGCGGTCAAAAGAATCCAGGTTAAATGTGTTGATGGGTTCCGCGTCCCAGATACGAAGGGTGTTCACCACATTATTCCCGTAACCCACCACCGGCAGGTCGTAGGGCACCGCACGCACAGACTGATACCCCTCCTGGATAAAATGATCTCTCCCTGTATCCATATCCCGCTCCACGCGGACATATCCGCCGAACTTCACCTCACAGGCATACTCATTACGCCGCACCTCAAAAGGATTGCCGTCCTTCAGCCAGTTGTCCGGCACCTCCACCTGATAGCCGTTTTCAATCTTCTGCGCGAACATGCCGTATTTATACCGGATGCCGCAGCCATACGCCGCATATCCCAGAGTAGCAAGGGAATCCAGGAAGCAGGCCGCCAGACGGCCGAGGCCGCCGTTTCCAAGGGCTGCGTCGGGTTCCTGGTCCTCGATCACATTCAGATCAAAGCCCAGTTCCTCCAGCACCTGGCGGATTTCCTCCCGTGCCATAATATTGATGATATTGTTGCCCAGAGCCCGGCCCATCAGAAATTCCATGGACAGGTAGTAGACTTTTTTCACATCTTCTTTGTCATATGCTTTATGCGTGGCGATCCATTCGTCAATGATAACGTCCTTAACCGCATAGCACACCGCCTGGAACACCTGCTTCGGCGTCGCCTCGTCAATGGTCCTGCGGTACTGCATCTTCACATTGTCTATCACGCTCTTCTTAAAAACTTCTTTGTCAAACCCCATTTTATTCTGAACCATACACATTTTCCTCCAAATCAGCGTTTTACGCCCAGGCTTACAGATTCTCCGTTGATATCCCAGTCTTTCTGATAGCCTTCCGGCTCTCCGGCGGCCACTTTGTCCGCCAGCACGTTGCTGCAGATTTCCTTTTCATACCCTGCAAAAATTTGCTCCAGCTTTTCGCTGCCCTGATGGTATACGGTGATATGATCCGTCACCTGGAAACCTGCTTCTTTGCGCATTGTCTGGATCTTGCTGATCAGTTCCCGGACAAAGCCTTCGTCCACCAGTTCCGGGGTCAGATTGCTGTCCAGAACCACCGTTACGTCTCCGTTATTCTCGGAAACATAACCAGGTTTCTGGCTCATTTCAATCAGCAGATCCTCTGTTTCCAGTATAACAGAATTGCCGTCAATGTCCAGAGAAATTTTGCCCTCCTCATTCAGCCGGTCCATGGTGGCGTTGCCGTCCACCTCCAGAAGGGCCTGCTTGATCTGGTTCAGCAGCCTGCCGTATTTGGGTCCTACCGTGCGCATCTGGGGCTTAAACGTGTAGGTGGTGAACTCCCGGACATCCTGGGTGAATTCTACTTTCTTCACATTCAGCTCTTCCGCCACAATGGTGGTAAAATATTCCGGCATCCCAAAGGGGGCTTTCACAAACATCCGGGCCAGAGGCTGGCGGTTTTTCAGGTTTGCGGTATTCCGGCAGGCGCGTCCCATGACCACCAGTTTCAGCACATGCTCCATCTCCGCTTCCAGCCCGCGGTCAATATGGGCCTCATCCGCAGCAGGGTAATCGCACAGATGCACGCTCTCAGGGGCTGACGCATCCACGCTGCGCACCAGGTTCTGATAGATTTCTTCTGTCATAAACGGAATCATGGGGGCAGCCAGTTTGGATACGTTGACCAGCGCGGTATACAGCGTCATATATGCGTTGATCTTATCCTGCTCCATCCCCTTTGCCCAGAAACGCTCACGGCTCCGGCGCACATACCAGTTGCTCATGTCATCCACAAAATCCTGCAGCGCTCTGGCAGTTTCAGGGATTTTATAATCATTGAGGAACCGGTCGCAGTTCTGGATCAGCGTATTCATCCTGGACAGCAGCCATTTATCCATCACCGGAAGCTGTGCATAATCCAGCTGGTATTTCGTGGGATCAAGTTCATCAATATTCGCGTACAGCACAAAAAATGCGTAAGTGTTCCACAGGGTTCCCATAAATTTGCGCTGCCCCTCTGTTACCGCCTTATCATGGAAACGGTTCGGCAGCCAGGGCGCGGAGTTAGAATAGAAGTACCAGCGGATCGCGTCCGCGCCGTGCTTTGCCAGCGCTTCAAACGGGTCCACCGCATTGCCTTTGGACTTGCTCATCTTCTGTCCGTTTTCATCCTGCACATGCCCCAGCACGATGACATTCCGGTAGGGCGCTTTATTGAACAGCAGCGTGGAGATCGCCATCAGGGAGTAAAACCACCCTCTGGTCTGGTCCACAGCCTCGCTGATAAAGTCCGCGGGAAAATTCTTTTCAAACAATTCTTTATTTTCAAAAGGATAATGATACTGGGCAAAAGGCATGGCCCCGGAGTCGAACCAGCAGTCGATGACTTCCGGCACCCGGGTCATCTGCCCGCCGCACTCAGGGCAGGTTACATGCACCTGATCGATATAGGGGCGGTGCAGCTCCACGCCTCCCTCCGGCCAGTCAGAGGACATGGCTTTCAGCTCTTCCTTGCTGCCGATGGAATGCATATGCCCGCATTCACACTGCCAGATGTTCAGAGGCGTTCCCCAATAGCGGTTGCGGCTGATCCCCCAGTCCTGAACATTGGTCAGCCAGTCCCCGAAGCGGCCTTTTCCGATGCTCTCCGGAATCCAGTTGACAGTATCATTGTTGCGGATCAGATCTTCACGCACTGCGGTCATTTTAATGAACCAGGAGTCTCTCGCATAATAGATCAGTGGCGTATCGCAGCGCCAGCAGTGGGGATAGCTGTGCTCAAACACCGGCGCTTCAAACAGCAGGCCGGCAGTTTCCAGCGCTTTCAGCACCTCTTTATCCGCCTTTTTGCAGAACATGCCGGCCCAGGGCGTCTCGGCTGTCATCTCTCCTTTGCCGTCCACCAGCTGAACAAAAGGCAGATCATATTTCCGGCCCACGCTGGCGTCGTCCTCGCCGAACGCGGGGGCGATGTGAACGATTCCGGTACCGTCTGTCAGCGTGACATATCTGTCGCACACCACATAAAATGCCTTTTTCTGCTGTTTTTCACAAATTTCCACTGCGTAAGGGAACAGAGGGATATATTCTTTATATTCCAGTTCTTTTCCCGCGAAGGTTTCCAGCACTGTAAATTCTTCTTTCAGCACGCTGGTCAGCGCCTCGGCCAGATAATATGTCTCTCCGTTGGCGGAACGTACTTTCACATAAGTCTCGTCCGGATTCACGCAAAGAGCCACATTAGACGGCAGGGTCCAGGGTGTGGTGGTCCAGGCCAGGATAAAAGCGTTTTCCTCGTCCTTCACACGGAACTTGGCGATAGCGGAACGCTCCTTCACATCCTTATAACCCTGCGCCACCTCATGGCTGGACAGCGGCGTGCCGCAGCGGGGGCAGTAAGGGACAATTTTGAAGCCTTTATACAGCAGCCCCTTTTCCCAGATCTGCTTCAGCGCCCACCACTCAGATTCAATAAAATTATCATCATACGTAACATAAGGATCGTCCATATCCGCCCAGAACCCTACTGTATTGGAGAAATCCTCCCACATCCCCTTATATTTCCATACGCTCTCTTTACATTTATCAATAAACGGCGCCAGGCCATATTCCTCGATCTGTTCCTTCCCGTCCAGGCCCAGAAGTTTCTCCACCTCCAGCTCCACCGGCAGCCCGTGGGTATCCCATCCGGCCTTGCGGGGCACCTCATAGCCTTTCATAGTGCGGTATCTGGGGATCATATCTTTAATGGTTCTGGTGAGTACATGTCCGATATGGGGTTTGCCGTTTGCCGTGGGCGGTCCGTCGTAAAACATATAATTAGGCCCTTCCCTGCGGCTGTCCATGCTCTTTTCAAAAATGTGGTTTTCTTTCCAGAACTGCTCTGTTTCTTTCTCTCTCTCCACAAAATTCAGATCTGCGGATACCTTTTTAAACATGTTCTTCCTCCTTGTTTTTGCGTCTGCGTAAATTAATAATCCCTCCGTCCTGCGAACAGGACGAAGGGAATCTTCGCAACCACCTATTGCAACATACTGACATATGCGGCCCCTGTAACGGCGGGCATCCGTCACGGCCTAACCACGCTGGCTCGGCCCCGCAGCTCCGGAGTGATTTTCGGTCAGTCTGTACTTGCGCCGGGCTCGCACCTTCCCCGGCTCGCTGAAGCGTTCCACAAAAGCCTACTGTCTCCATCACAGCCTTTATTTGATCAGTGAATTCATTATAGACCCGGGTCTTTTTTTTGTCAAGCGGCAGAATGCGGAATCCTGATTCTGACAGGGCTTCTGCGGGAAAAACTACTTCCTATTTTTCTTCCGCCGTTGTATAATTGGTAGCAAGAAATCCTGCCTGACACAAATAACGATTTCAAACTGGAGGAAAATCATGTCTGCCGACAATCTGAGCAGTCTTCTTGATGCACTGGGAGATACCAGCGTCTATGTAATTGAAGAAAAAACACACCGGCTGCTGTACTGTAACAAGCGCTGCCGTGAAACCGGCCGGGGCAAAGCTGTTCCCGGCGCTCTCTGCCATGAAATCTGGCCTGAGGTCTGCCGCAATTGTCCCCTGAAAGGGCTGAACGATAATTCCTCAAGCCATATTGTCTGTTACGATCCCCTGCTGAAATCCACAGTAGATGTGACGGCCAGCCGAATCCTCTGGGACGGTCATATCCAGGCCGCAGTCATCACTGCAGCTCCTCACCGCATGAATTTCGAGGAGAAACAGGGGCTCCGCCAGATCGAAAGGATGTATGCTCAAAGCCTGGTTACCGTATTTGACGAGTGTATCATAGCCAATCTGACACAGGACTATTACGTTAATTGTCAAAAAGACGCGCTGTGGACGGATATCCCTGAGCAGGGTGATTTCGGAATGGAAAATCAGAAATACTCCAGAAAAGTAATGCATCCTGACGATTTAGATACATTTAACAGCTACTTTTCCCGTGAAAGCATGCTGCGCCTGTTTGGCGAAGGCAGACGGCTGATCACCAGACGGCTGCGCCGCATGATGGAAGACGGCAGTTATCATATGGTAGAATTTACAGCTGCCAGAATTGAAAAAATAAGTGAGAAAGAATGCTGGTGCGTCCTGGTTTTCCGGGATATCCAGGAAGAATACCTTCAGGAACAGCAGAGGAACCTGGAAGTCACCCAGCTGGCCACGGCTGTCGAATCTGCCTATCAGATGCTGATCGCTGTGAACCTGACCCGGAACACCTATCATATGTTGGAATATGAGCGTTTTCCAATCAAAAAGCCAGGGGACGCAGGGACCTTTGAAGAGTTGATACAATCCGAAGTCTCCACCGTCCGCCCTGATTTGCGGAAAGCGTTCCTGGATAGGTTTTCCCGGGATTCCCTGGTGAATTCTTTCCGGAAGGGAGAACGTATTATATCCATGGAAGTCCCTCACCTGGGGGAGGACGGGACCTGCTATTGGAATTTCACCCAGGTAGTCCGGGTAGAAAGCCCTTACACAGACGACCTCATTGAAATTACACTCTCCAGGAATATTGATGAGGCCCGCCGCCAGCAGAGGGAGGCTTTGGAGAAAGAGCACAGAGCCAAGCTGCTGTTGGAGGACGCGCTGCAGAAAGCGGAAAAAGCCAGCCAGGCTAAAAGCGATTTTCTTTCCCGGATGAGCCACGACATCAGAACCCCCATGAACGCCATTGTAGGAATGACGGAGCTGGCCCGGCTTCATCTGGAAGATACAAGCCGTACGAAAGACTATCTGGATAAAATCACCTCGTCCAGTTCCCATCTCCTCAGCCTGATCAATGAAGTCCTGGATGTGAGCAAAATCGAAAGCGGAACGGTCCAGCTGGAAGAAAAAGAATTTGATCTCCGTTCCCTGATGGAAGAAGCATCAGAAATGATCCGCCTTTCCCTGGAAAACAAATGCCAGCAGTTTTCCATTAATATTGACGAAAACGCCCACTTCATGGTTACAGGAGATATGCGGCGCCTGAAGCAGGTCCTGGTCAATATTCTGGAAAATGCTTCGAAATATACAGAACCCGGCGGAAAAATCAGTTTTTCACTGAAAGAGCTGAAAAAACAGGAGCTGCAGATCGGAACATATTGTTTTGTTATAGAGGATTCCGGAATCGGCATGAAGCCAGAATATCTGGAACACATATTTGAGCCGTTCAGCCGGGCCGATGAGATCAGAACCAGCAAGATCTCCGGAACCGGTCTGGGGATGACTATCGTTAGAAATCTTGTCAGATTGATGGGCGGAGATCTGCAGATTGAAAGCCGGTACGGTCAGGGCACTCGTTTCTCCATCACTCTTTGTCTGACCAAATGCGCTGCAGCTCTGCCTTCTCCCGCAGCGAATGCAGCAATAAATGACGAAGGATCTTTCACCGAACTGATGGTGCTTTTGGCTGAAGATAATGAGCTAAACCGCCAGATCGCGGTGGAAATGCTGGAGTTTTTAGGGGCGCGGGTGGAGACCGCGGTGAACGGCCGGGAAGCTGTGAACGCCGTGCTTTCCCATCCCCAGTTCTATTATGATATGGTATTAATGGATATACAGATGCCAGAGCTGGGCGGTTATGACGCCGCCAGGGAAATCCGGCATTCCGGCCTGAAAAGAGTGGAGGAACTGCCGATCATTGCAATGACTGCGGACGCTTTTGCCGAAGACGTGCGTCAGGCCCGTCTGGCAGGTATGTCCGGTCATCTGGCAAAGCCGATATCCATCAGCCAGCTGAAGAAGACGCTTTCAGAATGTCTGTCATGGAAATACCAGAACCGGCCTGAAGAAAGGAAGAACAAAAAATGAACTCAGTTAAAGAAAAAATGGCGGGCATTTATCCCGCCACAGTCACACCTTTTTCAGCAGACGGCAGCATCAACCGGCTTGCTATGCTTGAAATTATGAAACGTAATTTGGAAGAAGGCGCAGGAGGGCTGTTTATCGGAGGCAGTTCCGCCGAATGCTTCCTGCTCTCTCCCCGGGAACGCAAAAATGCTTTTGAGGTTGCTTCAGAGCTGAAGGGAAAAACGAATCTGATCGCCCATGTGGGCGCGGTATCCACCTGCCAGGCATGCGATTATGCGAAATACGCCAAAGAATTAGGGTTTGACGCCATCGCCGCTACCCCGCCCTTCTATTACGGTTTCGGCAGCAGGGAAATTTCCCGGTATTATCATGATATCTATGAAGCCTCAGGAATGCCTGTGATCATCTATAATTTTCCCGGAAATACAGGCAAAGAATTCAACCTGGCAGACCCGGTTTACCGTGAGCTGTTCTGCAGCCCTGCAATTCTGGGCGTGAAGCACACCAACCAGGTTGTCTACCAGATGGAACGCATCCGCAGCCTGAATCCGGATCTGGTGGTCTTCAACGGTTTTGATGAAACCATGGTGGCCGGACTGGCGCTGGGCGCCGACGGTTCCATCGGAAGCACCTTCAATTTCATGCTTCCCCATTACAAGCTGATCTTCGATACATATAAAAAGAAGGACCTGGAGCTGGCTCTGGAACTCCAGGTAAAAGCAAATAATATTATGGAAGCGCTCTGCAGCGTGGGCCTGATCCCTGCTATCAAGTATGTGCTCACCGCCCAGGGAATCGACGCGGGGGAACCCCGCCGCCCCTTCCTGCCTCTGTCCCCGGAGCAGAAACAATATCTGGAACAGGTGCTCAGACAGAACCTGGTGGCTGGATGAGAGGGGATTGGAGGAAGCAATGCTGCGTCATTTCTGGCATAAAACAAGAATAACCATACAATACATATTGGTCTATCTGCGGATTTTTTTTAAATGGACCCTCCTGGCAGCTGCAGTAGGAGCTGTCTGCGGCGGGATCGGCACCCTTTTCCACTATGCGGTGGAGTACGTGACCGAATTCAGGTCCGGCCATGACTGGATGATCTTTCTGCTGCCAGTCTTCGGCCTGCTGATTGTATTTTCTTACCGTCTCTGCCATATGCATAACGACCGGGGGACCAACGGGATCATTGAATCTGTTTCCTCTCCCCGGCAGGCTTCCCCCCTGCTGGCTCCATTGATCTTCTTCAGCACCATCCTCACACATTTCGGCGGCGGTTCAGCCGGACGGGAAGGCGCTGCATTGCAGATCGGCGGCAGCGTAGGTTCTACCGTCGGAAAGATTCTGCGCCTGAACGAGCGGGACCTGCACATCATCACGCTCTGCGGCATGAGCGCTGTTTTTTCCGCGCTTTTCGGCACGCCTATCACTGCCACCATTTTCAGCATGGAAGTCATCAGCGTGGGAGTCATGTACTACAGCGCCCTGGTTCCCTGTATTATTTCTGCTGCCGTCGCCTTTGGAATCACCGGGTATTTTGGGATCTCTCCCACTGTGTTTGCACTGAACAGCCCCCCTGTGCTTTCCGTACCCCTGGTAGCGCAGGTAGTAATATTATCCGGCCTGTGCGCAGCTGTGAGCGTGCTGTTCTGCGTGGTCATCGGACGTACTTCTGCTCTGTTCAAACGCAGAATACCAAACGAGTATCTCCGGATTGCCGCCGGAGCTGTTCTTCTCATCGCCCTCACCTTCCTTTCAGGAACCAGGGACTATAACGGTGTGGGAATGAACATCATTGAAGGCGCCATTCACGGCAAAGCTGTGCGCCCGGAAGCCTTTCTTCTGAAATTACTTTTCACCGCGGTGACATTGGGCTGCGGATTTAAAGGAGGTGAAATCGTTCCTGCCATGTTTGTGGGCGCAACGTTCGGCAGCCTTTTCGGAGGCCTGCTGGGCATGGATACCGGCCTGGCCGCCGCCATCGGGCTCACCGCCCTTTTCTGCGGAAGCGTCAATTGCCCGGTGGCTTCCATCCTGCTGAGCATCGAACTGTTCGGTTCCTCCGGCCTCTTGCTGTTCGCGATCGCCTGCGCCGTCAGCTTCATGCTCTCCGGCTACTACGGGCTGTACAGCAGCCAGAAGTTTGTCTATTCCAAATTCCGGGCGAAATTCGTAAATAAATCCGGGCCGAAAACCCATTAAAGGGTCCGGCCCGGAAGCAATTATTTATTTCCCCTCATAAATGATCGCGCTGTCCACCGGACAGCCTTTCAGTTTTTCCCGGCCATTCAGCCCGGCCAGCTCCATGACAAAGCATGCCTTCACAACTTCGCCGCCCAGCCGGCTGATCAGGCGGATGATCGCCTCCGTAGTCCCGCCGGTGGCCATCAAATCGTCGATGATCACCACCTTCTGTCCTGGCTTGATGGCGTCTTCATGAATTTCTATTTCAGCAGATCCATACTCCAGCGCATAGCTTTCCGAAATGGTTTTCCGCGGCAGTTTCCCCTTCTTGCGCACGGGGACAAAAGATTTTTTCAGGTTATAGGCTACCGGAACTCCAAATATGAAACCTCTGGATTCCGGGCCCACCACCACGTCGAACTCCGTATCTTTCAGGAAATCCTGCAGCTGGTT
This sequence comes from Cuneatibacter caecimuris, assembly GCF_004216775.1. Taxonomy (GTDB): domain Bacteria; phylum Bacillota; class Clostridia; order Lachnospirales; family Lachnospiraceae; genus Cuneatibacter; species Cuneatibacter caecimuris. The sequence continues at coordinate 317,349 of NZ_SGXF01000003.1, read as the reverse complement.
TACTGCAAGCTGGAGTCCGTCCGGGTCCTGAAGGATTCCGGTCACGTCTCTGAAAATAATTCCCGGTTCCGGGAAATCCGGGATGCTGATCACATATTCCTCTAAATGTTTCACTTCTCTTTTCCTCCGTTCTTCAGGCTTCTTCGTATTTTTTCAGCACATAATCCCTGGCAGCAAGGGCGTTTTCCGGCACGGAATCCTCCAGGGTTACATGGATATGGGGCTTCATCTTTTTCACATAGTGCATCAGAAGGCTGTAATTCAGCTGACCGAAGCCGGAAGCCACGGACTCAAACTGCCCGTCCGGCCCGATCCTGTAGTCTTTGGCGTGGATTGCCGCGATCTCTTTGCCATACAAGGAAAAAGCCTCTTTGATGAGATCCTCATGGCCTTCGCAGTTTTCCGCGTTCAGCTGGTTTACAGGGTCGAAAATCACCTGCAGGTTGGGAGAGTTCACCGCGTCCAATACCCGTCGGCACCGTTCTCCATTGCAGACAATATGGGACCATACCGGCTCGATGGCAAAGATCACGCCCAGCTTCTCCGCATACTCCACCACCGGCTTCAGATTCTCAATAAAAATCTGAAGCGCTTCCTCAGATCCGTTGGCGGGCTCATAGCGGTATTCTGTATTCACTGCTCCCGTCTCTGTCCCCACCATTCCGCATCCCAGCAGGGAAGCAAATCGGATATGGGCTTTGTAGCTCTCAGTGATCTCCGCCAGCTGGGCGGGGTCCGGATTGGCCAGATTTTTATAGCAGCCCAGAATCGCCACATCCACCTGGTTTTTCTCAAATACCTTTTTCATGTACATCGCCAGTCCCGGCGTCATGGCCGCTGTGTCCACCGGAAAATCCCGAACGGCGCGGTACAGCGCCAGATGGCAGCACCCAAAGCCTTCTTCATGAATTTCTTTCACCAGTTCCTCAAAAGGAAGCGGCTTAACGTCATGCGCCCTGATTCCAAGATTCATTTAATCCTCCTTCTGCAGGCAGTCGATCTGATCCAGGATAAAATCCTGTCCTTTCTGCCCGCTTATCCGCACATTTTTTAAGATCAGTTCGTGAATATTCCGGGCAAATACCCCCATTCCCGTACAGGGCTCCACTCCATCCAGCATAGCCGGCACATCAGCCCTGGGCCGGGAGGCATAGTTCACTGAGACATTCTCCATGAGCACTCTCTCAATTTTTTTCTCAGGCAGCCCGTCCATAAATGCAGCGGCCACATGGCAGTTGTCAGCCCGGATGTCCTGAAACGCCAGGTTTTTGATCTCAGGCGTGCGCTCATCCGCCGGAAGCGCCTCATGGGCCCGCACATATTCCGTATGCCCGTCCGGATCGCAGTAGTAAAAACAGTTAATCACAAAAGGGGTCATTACTTGATCCATCCTGATGTGTTCAAACACAATATGATCAATCACCGCATCTCTGCCCCGGCCCCGCCTTGTCTTAATCCGGAGCCCCCTGTCTGTATGCAGGAACAGGCAGTCCTTTACCATGACGTTCCTGACTCCGCCGGCCATCTCGCTGCCGATGGTTACGGAACCATGACCATCCCTCATGCAGCACTGGCGGACATTAATATTTTCAGAAGGGGTTTTATACTTCGCTCCCATGTATATTTTGCCGGATTTTATGGCGATACAGTCGTCGCCAAGAGAAAAATAAATTCCGATAATATCCACATTTCTGCAGGATTCCGGATCCAGGCCGTCCGTATTGGGAGAAACCTTTGGATTGAGAATCCTCAGATTCAGGAATTTCAGGTTTTCGGAAAAATACGGATGGATATTCCAGCTGGGGCTGTTGGTTACCGTTATGCCTTCCACCACTACGTTTTCGCAGCGGTTCAGAAAAATCTGCCTCGGCCTCCAGGCTCCCTGCTTCTTCTTATGATCTCTCCACCAGTTATCATAAGAGGCATTGCCGTCTATGGTTCCCTGTCCATAGAGCACCGCGTCCTTCACATGAATCCCGGTAATGACGGAAGCATACATATCCAGCGGATTACCTTCCCAGGTGCCCAGGTTAAATTCCGACTGTTCATCCCAGCTCCGGACCATCCCCGGAAGCACAGGATATTTGCTGCGGTCGGGATCGGCGGCAAGCACCGCGCCCTCCGCCAGCTCCATTCTCAGGCCGCTTTTTAAAAACAGGCTGGTGATCCGGTAAATTCCCCGGGGCACCAGAACCCTGCTCTCCGGCGGGCAGGACAGAATAGCCGCCTGGACCGCCTGGGTATCGTCAGCCTTTCCATCCCCTCTGGCCCCGAACTTTCTCACATTCAAGGTCACAAATTCCCGGTCCGTACAAAATTCCGCAAAGGCTGCCTCTTCCCCCGGCTTTTCCACAGCCAATTTGTATTCCGTATCCGGCTGCAGCCCATACAGGCTCTGGACCGTACGCCGGCTCTCCTGCACCAGGCCACCGTCCAGAAACACACGGTAATCGCTTTCCGCCTCATAGATCTCCCCGTCCAGAATCTCAAACACCACATTTCTGGCTGTATGGAATAAAATATTAATCTCCATCGCGCAGCTCCTCCCCAATGCTCTTCTGATACATCAGCAGCTGGGCATAAGCCATCATAAAGGCGCCGGACCCCTTGTGGTCCTCATAGACCACCGGTTCAGACAGGTAGTATTCAATGCTGCCGTCCCGGGCGCTTCCCGGTCCCAGGCCCGCAACAGAACAGATGCCCCCCAGCTGCAGGCGGCCGTCTTTTTCTTCCAGCCTCCGATCCTCCAGGGAAAGAAGAATTTCTCTGCCCACATGGCCGTATTTCTCTTCTGAAAGAGCGCCCAGCCTGCAGCCCTTGAGCAGCGCGCAGGCCACCATGGCGGAGCCGGAAGTCTCCAGATAATTGCCCTCTGCCTCCGGATGATCCACCACCTGCCAGAACAGCCCAGTCTCAGGGTCCTGATACCGGAGAATCCCCTTTACGGCTTCCCGGAACAGGTCTTCCAGCGCCCGGTAATGCTCATAAATTTCTTCGGACATTTCATCCATGGTGTCGATCAGCGCAAGAAGGTACCATCCAATGGAGCGCAGCCAGAAGTTCGGGGATTTTCCCGTATTTTTATCGCACCAGAGCTGCGCTTTTGCTTCATCATAGGCGTGGCAGTACAGCTGTTTCTTCTCATCAAACAGATATTTCCGCACGTTCCGGAACTGCCTGACAATGTCACCATAATTTTCTTTCTGGTTATACTTTGTCTCATACATCATATAGAACGGCTGTGCCATATACAGGCCGTCCAGCCAGATCTGCCAGGGATATATTTTTTTATGCCAGAAATTCCCGCACTTCGTTCTGGGGTGAGTCCGCAGCTGATCCATCAGTTCTTCCACAGCCCTGCGGTATTTTTCTTCCCCCGTCTCTTCATAGAGGAAAAACAGCGCTTTCCCGGAATGAATGCTGTCAATATTATATTCTTCCCTGCAATATCGGTCTATGGTCCCATCTTCCCGTATAAAACCATCCATATATTTAATGATAAAATCTTTGTAAAATTTGTCTCCTGTGGCCTGATACATCATCACGCAGCCCATCAGCACGCAGCCGTCTTCATAGTTCCATTTATCCCCTGGAACAAAATACGACAGATGGTCCCGGATATACTGTTCAAATTTCAATTTTCTTTCCTCTTCTCTTGTTATAGGTATCGCTGGATCACAATCTGGATTCTCCGTCTGCCCTGATAGCAGTTGATATCCGGATAATATGCCACCATCAGACGGAGACTGTTCCTGTCTCCCCGGAATGCTTTCTCCACCTCTTCCCCTCCGAATTTCTCCCCATAGTATGCGCAGAATGCATCCCCGTCTCCAAAAAACAGCCCTTCCAGTTCCGCTCCCGAAGCATCGGAAAGGCTCAGCTTCAGCATGTTTCTGGACTTTCCGATCCTGCTCATCCTGTTTACCTGCACGTTCCGCGCGGCAAACACTGGTTTTTCATTCCCGTTCCCAAAGGGCTCCAGCAGTCTGCACTGCTCCGTCAGCTCCTCCGTGGCATAAAGAAAGGGCAGCTCCATATCGATCCAGACCGTAGGAACCAGGTCCTCTTCCCCCAGCCCGCATTCCTGGTTCAGCCTCTTTCGCAGTTCTTCCAGATTTTCTTCTTTCAGGGAGAGCCCTGCAGCCATGGGATGCCCACCGAATTTGGTCAGCAGTTCCCGGCAGCGGTTCAGCCCCTCAAACATGTGGTAGGCCGGAATGGACCGCCCGGAACCTTTCAGTCCCTCTTCTGTCCTGGTCAGTACAAACGCAGGGCGGCTGTACCGCTCCCGCAGCCTGCCGGCAATAATCCCGGCCAGGCTCTCGTGGCAGTCAGGCAGAAACACCACCAGCACCGGGTCCCGGAGCAAAGATGATTGTTCAATGATGCCCACAGCCTGTTCCAGTCCACGCAGCGTCATATCCTTCCGCTCTTCATTGAGTTCCCTTAATCCTCTTGCAAGAACCGGCGCCTCTTCCTCTCCGGCCAGCAGCACTTCCACCGCCCTTTTTGCGGTATCCAGCCTTCCCCCCGCGTTCAGGCAGGGCCCGATCACAAAGCCCAGATGGTAGGCGCTCAGATTCTCCGGCAAAATTCCGCTGCAGTCCATCAGCGCCCGCAGCCCGGGATTCGCGGTACAGCGCAGCTTCTTCAGCCCTTCCCGGACAATAATCCGGTTCTCACCCTGCAGGCTCATCACATCCCCTACTGTAGCCAGCGCGGCAAATTCCAGGTAATCCTTTGCTTTTTCTTCCATTCCCCTGCGGGCGAAAAGCACAGTCACCAGCTTCCAGGCCACTACGGCTCCGCAGATTCCGGGAAAGGGATATTGGTTATCCGCACGTTTTGGGTTCACCACCGCATCGGCAGCAGGCAGCTCTGCCTGCACCTCATGATGATCCGTCACCACCACGGCCATTCCCAGCTCTCTGGCTCTGGCGATCTGTTCTATCGCCGCAATCCCATTGTCACAGGTGAGCAGCGTATCGATCTGATCCGCTGCCGCTTCCTCCACCAGGCGCACATTCAGCCCATAACCGTCCTGCACCCGGTGGGGAATCCGCCAGTCCGCCCTGGCCCCCAGCTCTTTCAAACCCCTGTACAAAATATAGATGGAACAAACCCCGTCTATATCATAATCTCCGATAATCCGTATTGCTTTTCCTGATGCGATTTTTTCTTCCAGAAGCCCGGCGGCAGCTTCCATATCCGGCAGCAGCATAGGATCATTCAGGTCATCCAGTCCGCCGTTCAGATACTGCCTGATCTCTTCAGCCTCCGTCAAGTCCCGGTTTCTGATCAGCCGCGCCACGATGGGGCTGATCCCAAACTCTTTGCCGATTCTTTCAAAATCAGCCTTTTTTCCCTGCACTCTCCATTTCTCTTGTTTCATTCCTGCTCTCCCAGGCTGTGGATCAGCAGGCCGCTGCGCAGCTTCGGTTCAAACCAGGTGGACTTGGGCGGCATCAGAAGCCCCGCGTCCGCCACGGCAAACAGCTCCTGAATCGACGTGGGATATGTGGAAAATGCCACTGCCATATCTGTATGTACCCGCCGTTCCAGCTCCTTCACTCCCCGGATTCCGCCCACAAAATCAATTCTGGCATCCAGCCTGGGATCTCCTATCCCCAGCACCGGATGGAGCAGGAAGTCCTGGAGCAGGGAAACATCCAGCCCCTTTACCGGATCGCAGGACAAAATCTCCTGTTTTGCCGTCAGCAGATACCACCGGTCCTTCAGAAACATGCCAAACTGCCCTTTCTTCCCGGGCTCCACCGCGCCGTCCCGTTTTTCCACATCAAATACTTCTGAGATCCGTTCCAGAAACCCAGCTTCTGTCAGGCCGTTTAAATCTTTCACCACACGGTAATAAGGTAAAATTTTCAATTCTTCTTCCGGGAACAGCACGGAAAGGAAAAAGTTGAATTCTTCCTCTCCTGCATAACCCGGGCGCTCTTTCCTGCGTTTCAGCCCCACCTTCACCGCAGAAGCTGCCCGGTGATGCCCGTCTGCAATATAAGTACAGGGAATCCCTTCAAATCCCTCCCGGATTTCCTTAATCCGGCTCTCCTCCGAGATCCTCCATACCCTGTGGCGGATTCCATCCTCACTGACAAAATCGTACAGAGGATCTCCCTCCTTCACAGTTCTGACCACATTGCTGATCTTCTGATTCGAACGGTAAGCCAGGAATATAGGGCCTGTCTGCGCATTACAGGCGTCCACATGCCGAATCCTGTCCTGTTCTTTCTCTTCCCTTGTGTTTTCGTGTTTCTTTACTATCTGGCTGCAGTAATCATCAATGGACGAGCAGGCGCCGATCCCTGTCTGTGTCCGGCCGTCCATGGTCAGCTCATAGATATAGTAGCAGGGCTTTTCTTCCTGTACATAGACGCCTTCACTGATCTGCCTGGCCAGCAGGTCATGGGCTTTCTGATACACATGATCCCCATACATATCTGCGCCTTCCGGGTACTGCGTCTCCGGCCGGTCAATATTTAGAAATGATAACGGTTTTCCCTGTACTGCAGCTCTGGCTTCTTCCCTGTTATATACGTCATAGGGCAGGGCCGCCACCTGTTCCGCCAGCTTTGCGGCAGGACGGATTGCCCGGAAGGGCCTTACGATCGCCATATCTTTACCTCCTGTAATTCGCACTGATTTTCTGACTGCAATCTGCATGAAAAGTATATCATAGGCTGCTGCGCTCCGCAACAGGCAGACGCTTTGCTTATTTTTCTGCCAGGCTGGCCCAAAAACTGGGAATTCCCATCTCATGCAGATAACCGGAGCCATTGGTATCTTCATAGAGATCCAGCAGGCGGAACCCGGCCTTCAGCTGGCCCCGCAGCTGTTCTTCCATCGTATGGGAAAACTGTACGCCCCCATTCTCCTTTTCCAATTCTTCCATCAGGGCCCGGTCCTTCAGAGGGTTAAAAGGCAGACGGTGTACAATTCTTTTCTCAGTTTCATCCACAATATAGTTTATTCCATTATCCATTCCGGCCAGAAGCCGGCCTCCCGGCCTCAGAACGCGGTAGCATTCGCGCCACACCGGTTCCACTTTCTCAATATAGCAGTTGGATACCGGATGGAAAATAAGGTCAAAAGAACCGTCCTCAAATGGCAGCGGGTCTGTCATACTGGCCCGCACAATCTGAATCTCATATCCCTCCTGCCGGGCCATCGCCCTTTCGCTCTCCAGCTGTTTCTTGGAATAATCCAGGACAGTGCATTTTGCCCCAAGGGCCGCAAAAACAGGCATCTGCTGTGCTCCTCCTGCCGCCAGTCCCAGAATACGGCAGCCTTTCATTGGGAAAAACCACTCTTTGGGCACTGGTTTTACGGCAGTGAGCACCACAGACCAGCTGCCGGCCAGTGCTGCTTCATAGACTTCGTGAGAAACAGGTTTTCCCCATTCCCAGCCTCCTTCCACCCAGCGATCAATTGTTTCGGCATTCATATCTATATAATCCATTTCATCTCCTGTTTCTTCATGATTTGCTCTGCTCCTCTTCTCCTTTGGAGCTGCTCTCTGCTTTCCAGCCTTTTATTCTCTCCAGTTTCTCTTTGACCGCCCTTTCAGCCCCTTCTGTTCCCGGCCTGTAATAGACGCGCCCCGTCAAAGAATCCGGCAGGCACTTCATTCTGGCGACCTTTTCCTCCGTATCATGGGCGTATACATAGCCCTTCCCATAGTGCAGCTCTTCCATCAGCTTCGTAGGGGCGTTCCGGATGTTCAGGGGAACCGGCTCCGCCAGCATTTCCTGGGCGTCCTGTTTCGCCTGGCCGTAAGCCATGTAAGCAGAATTGGACTTCGGCGCCATGGAAAGGTAGATTACCGCATGGCTCAGATGCACGTTGCATTCCGGCATTCCCAGAAAATGGCATGCCTGATAAACAGACACGGCCAGGGTCAGCGCCTGGCTGTCCGCCATGCCGATATCCTCGCTGGCAAAACGCACCAGGCGCCTGGCTACATACAGAGGATCTTCTCCCGCTTCCAGCATCCGCGCCAGCCAGTATACCGCTGCGTCCGGGTCCGAATTGCGCATGGATTTATGCAGGGCGGAAATCAGATTGTAATGTTCCTCGCCCTTTTTATCGTACAGAAGGCTCTTCTTTCCAATACACTGCTTCAGGGTTTCCATGGTCACCGAAGTTTTTCCCGCTTTGATCTCTCCGTTGGTCACAGCCATTTCCAGGGTGTTCAGCGCGCTGCGGGCGTCTCCGTTGGCAAATTCCGCAATCATATGAATCATTTCATCTGAAATATCAATATTCAGATATCCATAGCCTTTCTGGCTGCGCAGCGCCATCTTCAGCAGCTCACATAAATCCTCCGCCGACAGGGCCTGAAGGACAAAAACCCTGCATCTGGACAGCAGCGCGCTGTTGATCTCAAAGGAAGGGTTTTCTGTGGTCGCCCCGATCAAAATAATGCTGCCTTTTTCTACATAAGGCAGAAAAGCATCCTGCTGGGCCTTATTGAAACGGTGAATCTCGTCCACAAACAGGACTGTCTTCAGCCCCATCCTGCGGCTGTCTTCGGCCTGGACCATCACCTCTTTGATCTCCTTGATGCCGCTGGTAACTGCGCTGAAGTTGATGAATCTGGCATGGGTGCGGCGGGCGATGATTCCGGCCAGCGTTGTCTTTCCCACTCCCGGAGGGCCCCAGAAAATCATGGACGGGATTTTATCCTGCTCGATCAGCTGCCGCAGAAGCTTCCCCTCTCCCAGCAGATGACCCTGGCCCACAAATTCATCCAGGTCTTCCGGCCTCATCCGGCTGGCCAGGGGATGGTAGACCTCCAGTCCATCAAATAATGACAACTGATCCATCATCTTCTCACCGGCTTTCCTGGTCAGACGGAGAAGCGGGATTTGCTACCTTCCAGGCATATCCCTCCAGCCCTGTGTCTACCTCGGCCCAGAGCACCCAGGTTGCCATGTCGGCGGTGCCCATTGACGCGCTGCTCCTGGACAATGTAATCCAGATATTATCTCCATCCATTTTCATAGATTGAATCTCTATTTTCACTGAGCCACTGTTCACTGTATCTTTCACCAGCACAAGGGCGTGATCCTGAAAGAAACTGTCGTCGTATTTTTCCAGCCCCTCTGCTTCTGCATATTTCTTTAATTCTTCTGCGGAAGAAATATATACTGCCGAATTCTCCCTGCCCCTGTAAGCTGTGCGCGCCTTACCTGTCCCGCCATAGGCCACGGGCGTTCCTTCTTTTCCTGCCCCGCTTTCCCCGGGAAAAGAAGGAACGGGGACAAAACGGCTGCCCTGCGCAATGGGTTCCAGAGCCGAAGTACCCTGCCACGGCGCTGTTTTGTCAGTATTTTTCATTTCCGTCTCCTCTTCATAACTGCTTTCCTCATTCTGATCGTTTCCTGTAATTACAGCAGATACCCCATCAATATCCCGGCTTCCGCATCCTGCCAGAAACAGGCACAGGCAGCATATCCCCAAATAAGATTTTTTTTTCACAGAACTCCTCCTCGCTGGTTGCTCCGGGTTTCCGTTACATTTTTATTATACTTCCAATATGAATGAAACACAAGTTTTTGAATTGGGAAGTTCAGAGATCTTTCCTGTTTATAAGCAAAACCCTTATCGGATTGTATTCATTTCCAAAGGACTTTCACTCAGCCAGAAGAAATTTTCTATTATTTTAAAGAAGATCCGGGGCGGCCTTGCGGCACGCCCCGGATCATCTACCTGCAATCTGCCATTATCCTGCAGATTCATATTTATTCTGTTGCTTCTGTCTCAGACTCTGCGGATTCTTCTGCTGTTTTAGTTTCAGCATCAGGCAATGATTCTCTTGTGCTTTCTCCAGAATCTGTTTCAGCTTCAGTATTTACCGCACTGGTTTCCTCAGGAACGGCTGTCTCTGAAGGTTCCGGCCGGTCTGTTCCCAGGATATCCGAAAACAGCGCATTTACCTGGTCTTCCAGCAAGACCAAATCCACCATGTTTTTGTTATAGGCAGCTGCAGCCAGTTTCCTGAACTTACCCGTGGAAGGATCAAGCACATACAGCGCCATAGGGTGTCCGTGATATTCATCGATCGTGGCGATAAATGCCAAATCCATCTTCTGGCTGTAGACCATTCCCATCTTGCTGCCGGCTGCCAGATCAGACTGTACCCAGGCTACTTCGCCTGCGGAATCTCCATCTTCCATAGACAGATCCGCTTTATAAATCTTATCAATATATCCGTCATAGATCAGAAGCCCTGTCTCTCCGGCAAATACAAATTCCCTGGGGCTGACAATGTTCATCGGCACATGCAGCGCTGCCGCGGCAGCACCGCTGGTCAGATCCAGCTCATAAATATAGTATTCCTCATAGATCATGAAATCCATCTCAGATGCGCCCACAACCATGGCGTACACTTTGCCTGACACCGGGTCCGCCGTCAGGTCCACAACAGAAGGAACACCGTAACTGCTGTCAAAGACATCCCCGTTATCCAGCATTTCCCCGATCCGTTTACTGCTGATCTTTTCAACTGCGCTCATGTCCTCTGTAAACCTCCACAGGTAACCGGAGGTGTCCACTGCATAGAAATACCCGTCGCAGTAAGTGGCTTTAGCAATTTCCAGGCCGCTGTCTGCCGGAGTTTTCTTGCTTTCAGAAATCTTGCCCGGCTTCAGCAGAGGGGATTTTTCCCATCCTGTGGAATTCAATGCATAAATTACCTCGCTGTCGCCTGCAACAAATACCTTGCAGACTGCGCTGGCTTTTCCGCATTCCACCTTAATTTCTGCTTCTCCTTCGTCCTTTGCCGTCACCACGCCGTTCTTATCTACTGACGCGATTTCAGGATTTAGAGATGTAAATGTAAACTCCGCTGATTCAGTCATAACGCTTTGGCCTTCAGCTCGCCGGTTTCACCGGGATAGAGCATTATGGAAGCGCTGTCCAGGAGCACGTTCGTCACTTCTGGGGTCTGAACCGGTATTTCTTTCTCCGGCAGAGTATGCAGCGCAGAAACCAGGCAGCCATTTGTGCCGATCTGTCCCAGATTAACTGTTGACGCATCTTTGGGGTTCACAATCAGCAGCGAAGCGGTGGTAGCCCAGGTCATGGGATCATTATAAGCCTGTGACCAGTAAATATTTCCTGTGTTATGGTCATATCCCATGGACTGATACTGGTTGGCAGAATAGCCGGTAGACCCGATTTGAATCAGGCTGCCGTCATTTTTCCCAATCTGATACAGCATACCTTCACTGTCAATTCCGTACAGTTTTCCATCTGCAGAGCAGGTCATGGCAACCATCCGTGCAGCCAGTTTTGCAATCAGATAAACCTGACCGTCATTCAGATCCACCGCATACAGAGAAGTATTTCCCTCTGTGTTCTTTACGCCGCCAAGAGCGTACATGGAACCGGTGGAATAGTCGAAGGCCATATCTCTCATTTCCGGATAATCTCCAACCACTGTTTTCTCAATCTTAAATGTCTGGGCGTCAAATACCATAAACTGGCCCGCATAAGTAGAATTATCAGTGCCGTATCCGTAAACTTTGCCGTTGTAATATTCTCCCGCGGTCAGCGCATAGGCGGAACCATCCGCCAGCCCCTCGCCCTTGGAAAGGTCATTGTCTTTAAATTGGCCCCAGAAATCCTGTGCTCCGCTTCCCAGGTCCGCCAGAACAAAACCTCTGATATTTCCTCCGGACTTCATAACCTGTACAGTAAACTGTACATCCTGCTGTCCCGACAGGCTTCCGGACACCTTTGTGGTTCCCGGCTTCTTCGCAAGGATTATGCCATTCTCGATTGTGGCAACATCGGGGTTTTCAACGGTCCAAACCGCATTTCTGTCCGTAGCATTAAAGGGCAGGATATCTACCGGAACGCATTTCTTCGCACCTTCCAGCATCACCAGGGGATCCTCTGACACTGTCATGCTTTCCACCGGAACCTTCTCCCGTTCAGGAACATTTTCCGGCACCACATAGAGGGAAGAAATCTGCGCTCCGCTGTCCACAGCGCCCAGCGCCAGCGCTTTTCCGCTGTCCGGATCAATGTACATCAGTCCTACCTGTCCGCCGTTTGAAATCATGGACCAGTAAATTCCGCCGCCATTGTGGTCATAGGCCATACTCTGTGTATAGGAAGAAGCGCTGTAGCCGGTGGCTCCAATGCTCTCCATCTTCTCCAGCCGGGCGTTCCATTTGTTAAGGACGCCGGATTCAGAAAGAATATAGATCGTGCCCTCTGTCGATATTGCCAGAGCAGTGGCGGGATAACCATTATCATCCACCAGTGTTCCCACGGTCTGCATTTTGCCGGTCAGCACATCAATGGCCACCAGCTTAGGCTGGCCTGTTGCAGTTTCCTGCGCGATGCCGTACAGATATCCATCCGCATAATTATATGCCATATCGGCCATTACAAAGTCTGTTCTGGGGGCAGAGATCCTCTCTGCTTCCATTGTTTCTGCATTGATTCTGTACAACTCTGTGGCCGCGCTGTAGGCATAGACATACCCGTCCAGGTATTCGCCTGCATAGTAAGCCAGTATGCCGTTTTCTGTCAGTGCCTTTGCCTGTTCTGTATTGCCGGCATTAAAGGAAACCCACTGATTAAACATAGTATTTCCAGTCATTACAAACCCGGTAAGATCTGCCTGCGGATTCACTACCTTAATTCTGCAGACCGCCTGAAGTTTCCCATCCGCTGTTTTTACTGTTACTTCGGTTTCACCCACTCCATTAGCTGTAACATTTCCATATTCGTCCACCTCTGCCACATTAAGATCAGCAGAACTCCAGACCAGATCTCCAGTCACCGCATACCAGGGAGTTTTAACCACGTTCAGCTGCTGGCTGCCTCCGGGCAGCAAGCTCACGCTCTTTTGCTGCAGGCTGATCTTTTCCGCAGGAGCTTCAGCAGGAAGGCTGAACCCTCTTCCGTCCAGCTTCAGCAGACCCACTACCTCAGCATTGCCGGCAATGGTTCCCACTCCGGTCACAGCATAATTATTGAGAACATCAATTTTATAAAGAGTGCCGCTTTCTCCTACATAAGACGCCCACAGGAGGCAGTCCTGCTCATCGTCATAGACCATGGACTGTGCGTAGGACGGGTAGCCGCCAACGACAGCAGGCAATTCAAGCAGCTGATCCGACCATTCTCCGCTGGCTGCATTGATCAGTTTCAAATTGCCCATGGTATCAATACCATAGAGCTTACCATCCTTGCCAAAAGCCATAGCCACCGCAGTGTCCATAAAGCCCATTTCTGAGGTCAGCCTGACGGTTTCCCCAGTATAGATGTCAATGCTGTACAGAGCATAATCCGAACCGCTGTAGGCGTAAAGCTTCTCTGTCACGGGATCAAAGGCCAGCTCTCTCACAGAGAATCCCAGTGAAGCAATAGAGTTTCTTTCGTCCCAGTATCCCGGCTTAATGCACAGCAGTTCTTTGTTCGCATCCACTGCCACGATATACCCGCCGACATACTCAGCAGCTGTCAGCGCATAGTCCATGTAGTACTCGCTGTCCAGCACTTTAGCTTCAGCATTCTCCGGATTAATTGCCAGCCAGCCATATACACTGTCATCGCCGTACTGGTCATCATGAACACGGTAGCCGTACAAAGCGTTCTCATCCAGTACCGGATCATTATTTTCCGTTCTGATGACGTATGCGTTTTCATTCAGCGCATAGTCGCCCGGTATCACAGTGAATTCGTTGCCAAAACCGGTGATATCAAACAGCATTGTGCAGTCTTCTCCGGCAGGAGTATCCTCAACAGGATACTGGGCCAGGATCATGGTGCCGCTCTTATTCAAGAAATTCATTCCGGCTACCGCCACATTGTCACTGAAAGTCAGTTCCAGATACTGCTTTCCGGTTCCTTCTTCTGCATAAACTACTGCGTCTTTGATTACCGGCGCTTCTGTGTCAATTGTAATCGGAATCTGCCACTTATCGCTTAAATTGTTCTGGGCATGCTCCCTGTAGTCCAGGTTCATCTCGATATTCAAAGTGAGCTTGGTGTTATTGGGCAGAACATTTCCCTCTGCATCCGTCAGATCATAACCTCTTCCGTACAGGGAGTATACAAAAGGAATGATCATTCCCGCGTCATCCCGGTAGAAAGATTTCGCCACATTCTGTATCGTTTCTTCAAAATATACAGTGCCGTCGTCTCCTACATAGGAAACTTTCATTGCAGCCACATTCCTCAGCAGAGAAACATAAATGTCCTCAATGCTGTCTGCATAGGAATCTCCGTTGGGGGACAGAGAAATCTTATCCGGATCAAATTCTATGTTAAAATAGGGATTGATACCAGGAGCCCAAACACTGTTCTCATCCTCGCCGAACTGCGTCAGCAGCGTATTCGTATACTGGCTGTACTCAGTTTCATCCTCGCTTTCCCAGTAAAAACCGGAATCCAGAATCGGAGCCTTCGTCCAGTCGCCGTAGAAACCCATATAAGGCAGGGACAGATCCACACCGTTACGGTTCATAGCTTCCAGCTGAGTAAAGCCTTCTACATAAATGCCATTCTCAAAATTCGCGTCCATGTACGCCCTGCCGGCGTCGGATACCTGTACATTTACTGTAACAGAAGCAGTTTCACCAGGGTTTACCTTCAGAACCTGCGCGCTCAGATCAACGCCTGTTGTTTTTCCTGTCAGGGCGTCCAGATATGCCTGCACGTCGTCATTGTCCGCATTCTCGTCGCCGTCCAGATTGTAACGGAAGAAATCATCCGCGCTGTCCGCTTCGCCGCCGGGAACCATGAGATACAGCTTGCGGGCGTCAGATGTATTCACCCGGCCGTTCTCATTATAATCATAAGTATATACCATGCTTTCAGAGGTTTCGGAAGAGGAGCCGTCCAGAGCAGCAGGAGTCATGGACATAAAGTTCTTCCCCAGAGCCTCATCGTGCATTACGCCTTCTGTCTGCAGGAGAGTGGACAGATCATAATAAGCTGCATGGCTGGTGATGCTTGTCACCTTAAATGTATAAGAATAAGTACCGCTCTTCTGAGGATCATCCATCAGCTGTGCTTTCGGCATATCCACGCCGTCTACGGACAGATACGCCCCAGTATTCACTGCGTTATAGGCGTTTGCAAGCCCGGACCCCTGTCGGCGGGGAGAAAACATCACGCCATCGCCGTATTCCAGAGGGCTGGATGTGCTCATCAGCAGGGTGTTTACAAAGTTGTGCATTTCCGCATCGGACATTTCCGGATACTTCTCTTTTGCATACTGCGTTACCAGCGCAGCCATACCGGCCACATTAGGAGACGCCATAGAGGTTCCGCTCATCAGTCCATAGGTTCCGTTATCTCTCGTAGAATAAATATTACCGCCCGGAGCCGTGATATCAGGTTCCAGGGACAGATCAGGAGATACGCCCCAGGATGAGAAATCGCTCATCTGGTAAGCAGTCTCGCTGGGCACCACCGCCTGGTCCGTGGAGAAGAGGATCACTGCAGAGGGATTTTCTTCCTTGGCAGATACCAGGTATTCTCCGGCCATCTTCGTGATGGAAGCACAGGGAATCATAGAACTGCTGGAGCTCATATCCATATTGATGGTGCCGGCTGTATTATTGTAAATCAGACAGGCAATCGCACCTGCTTCTTCAGCCAGCTGACATTTCTCCGTGAACGCAGTAACGCCGCGCTGAACCACTGCGATCTTACCGGCCACATCTGCGGCAAGAAAATCATCAATGGTCTGTCCGAAATTTTCCACCAAAGCATAGTCAAGCTGCTGCCCTGCCAGGTTCATCATCGGCTGATTGCTTCCGTTCTGGCCCTCAATGTAGGACATCTTTCTGCCGGCTGTTTCAAAATAATAGCCCTTAATGCCCACATTGTCCACGCTGGCCACAGAGGTGGCATTCACATAGGTTGAAGGGGAGCTGACCGTGCTGTTGTCAGGATTGCTGGCAAGGTTGGAATTGGTTCCCCAGGCATTGCCCTGGCCCAGAGTCGCAGAATTGCCCGCAGCAATCGCCAGGATGGTGTTGGTTTCATTTACCCGTCCGTAGATATCATCAAAAAATTCACCGTCAGATGTAAATCCGCAGGGAGAACCCAGACTCATATTGATCACATCAGCGTCCAGAATCAGTGCGTCTTCAATGGAAGCCAGCACGTCCTCCGCATAAGCGCTGCCGATCCGGCCGAATACCTTCATCACATACAGCTGGGCGTCGGGGGCAACGCCTACCGCCTCTCCGTTGTTCAGGTCGTTTGCCGCAGCAATTCCGGCCACATGGGTACCATGATCTCCCTGAGAATCGGTGCTGTGATTGATTATGAGGTTCGTGTCTGAATAATTGAAGCCATAGGCTATTTTATTGCTGTAGTATACGCTGTCAACCGACAGTCCCGGGTATCTGGAGGCAGCGTTCAGCTGGCCCAGAACAGAACCGATCGTTTCCTGCGTGGCTGAATCTGCTGTCAGCCGGTCTGCCGCCATGGCAGCAAAATTCTGATGGTCTTCATCGATACCAGTATCAATAATTGCGATCTTAATTCCCTTGCCGGTATATCCGCTGGCCCAGGTATCCTCACGGCCAATCATCGAACCGTCAGAGATCGTATAGGTATCCGCGCCCTTATCCATCAGCTGGTATGAAGGCTGCAAAAGCACCTTGTCCACTCCCTCAATGGATTCAATGGCGTCGATCTTCCCATAGGGCACCTGCGCGGCCACGCCGTTAAGCAGCCAGGTGTAGTGGTAGCGGATATCGACATCCCCGCCGTCCAGAACATCATCTTCGATCTTGGAGACTACCGCGTTCTGGCCTGCTTCCAGGAAGACAGACTTCAGTTTTGTCATGGCGTTCAGCTCAGCTTTGCTGTTGCCTTCAATGACGGAATTTCCATCCATCACAATAATAACGCGTACCAGCTCATCCTCTGATACATTTTGATCTTTTAAAGCTTCGCCCACCTGATTGGAGGAACCTTCCTGTTTCAGGTCCACATCCAGGGACTCTCTGTCAATCTTTTCAACAGAAGCCTTCCCTTTATTATCCAGAGAAGCGCTGTCCTTCCCCTGCTCATCCCCCGCAGTTTTATTGCCTGCGCCTGCGGATTCATTCTGGGGCTTCATATCTGAAGTAGTGCCAACGCCATCCGATTCACCGGTTACAGGAGTCAGCTTTTCGGGATCCGCAATATTATCAGGATTTTCCTTTTCCTCACCCTGATGCGTTTCTGAAGCATTGTCGCTTCCGGTATATTTCTCCGGGTCCAGACCTGCTTCTGTCCTGTCTGTTATCGGGCCTGAGGGTTCCTCAGCAGTGGTCTGTTCCGCCGCAGACGCGCTCTCCGGCTGCGCATATGACGCAGTCCCGTCAGCGCTCACCAGGGAGGAGGACGCGAACAGGCAGAATGTCATTATTAATGCTGCTATACGTTTCCGTCTCATTTTGTACCTCTCCTCTCTCTGGATCTTCTCTGGGTCCATACAGCTGCCGCGCATCCGGCCGCGCCGATGCAGATCAGCAGAATGTAACCGCCAAAGTGAGTGGCGTCGCCCGTGCCCGGGGTGGACTCGGTATTCGGCTCAGTCACATCTGATTCCGTAGTCTGTGTTTCCGGCGCCTCTGTTTCTGATTCTGTTGTGGATTCCTCCGGCCCCGGGACATCGTCGCCCACGGTCAGCGCGCCGCCGTCCTGGTCGAAAGCTTCTCCGCCCAGCGCCACGTCGCCTTCTTTATATTCTGACTTTACTGTAAAACCAATTTCCAGCAGCGTTCCTGCAGGAACCGGTTCTCCGGCCAGCCAGCTGATTTTTACTATGCCTTCCTCTGCTGCGTTTACAGAAAACATATCCACTCCGGATGCAAACGTCACATCCTCTTCTTTGCAGGACAGGCTCTTAGAATTATATGTAACAGTCAGCAGGCCGTCAGTAGCCTTTCCGTTTGTTTCAACGGAAACTGTCACCTGGCCGGCGCTCACTGCAACATCAGCGTCAATCCAGATATCCTTTGATTCTGTCTCTGCAAAAGCTGACACGGCGGTGGTTACCATAAGCAGCGCCGTCAATAGCAATGCAGCTAGTTTCTTCATATTTTCCTCCTTAAAATAATCACTTGTATAATAAGGGATCTTTCCGCAGGCCCTTCTCCCTGATTTCTTCATCTCCTCCCCGTTTCCAGGAGAATATCTCCGTCAGCGGCAGCTCCCGTTATACACTTTCCAGCGCCTTTTCTTTATTGCTTTACCGCGTAAAATTCCCTAAAAAAAGAAAATTGAAATCTGGAAAGGGCCAGACTTCGATTTTCTTCTGTCATTCCTTATAAGCAAATTGGTAAAAGCACTAGTTATAATTATAGCTTTTCTTATGACTGTGTCAAGATATATTTTAATATTCAAAATATTTTCCCGAATATCAATATATTAAAAAATTATTATGGTTTTTTCTGTTTTGCCCCGAAGATTCCCCGGCGGGTTCCCGGCCGGAAATACCGGAACGGAATACCCGCCGTCTGCGTCTGAAATCACTGCAGGATCCGCACCCTCAGCACGCCCTCCAAAGCCTGGGCCCGGGTCAGAAAACCAACCGGCGGCTCAGTATCCAGATCAAACATGGCGTAGGCATATTCCCCGCGGCTCTTGGAAATCATATCCGCAATATTCACGCCCGCCTGGCCGCAAAGAGAGGTGAAGCTGCTGATCACATTGGGCATATTCCGGTGCAGCACTGTGATCCGGGCCGCTTTCCTCAGGCCGCCCAGAGAACAGGAGGGAAAATTCACTGAATTCTCAATATTCCCGTTTTCCAGATAGTCCTTCAGCTCTCTCACTGCCATAACCGCGCAGTTATCCTCCGACTCCTCAGTGGAAGCGCCCAGATGCGGCATAGCGATTACGCCCTCCATAGCTGCAGTGCGGGGATTTGGGAAATCCGTTACATAACGGCGCACGCTGCCTGAAACGATTGCTTCCTCCAGCGCCTCTTCATCCACCAGCAGGTCTCTGGCAAAATTCAGCAGCACCGCGCCTTTCATCTGCGCCAGGGCTTCCTGGTTCACCATTTTCCTGGTGCCTTCTGTCAGAGGCACATGGATCGTAATATAATTACAGTTCTGATAAATTTCTGAAGGGTCTTTCACCAGGTGCACATGACGGGACAGAGACAGCGCATGCTCCACATTCAGATAAGGGTCGCAGCCATAGACGTCCATCCCCAGGGAGGTGGCTGCATTTGCCACCAGCACGCCGATGGCGCCCAGGCCGATCACACCCAGTTTTTTGCCCTGGATCTCCGTACCTGCGAAATTCTTTTTGGCTTTTTCCATGGCCTTGGAGATGTTTTCATCCCCGCTGTTCTCCTTCACCCAGTTCATGCCTCCGGCAATATCCCGGGCCGCCAGCAGCATCCCCGCCAGAACCAGTTCCTTAACCCCGTTGGCGTTTGCGCCGGGCGTGTTGAACACCACCACGCCTTTTTCCGCGCAGGCATCCAGAGGGATATTGTTCACACCCGCGCCCGCCCTGGCCACCGCCAGAAGATCCTCCGGCAGCTTCAGGTCATGCATGGCCGCACTGCGCACCAGTACGGCGTCCGCCTGATCCAGCTCCTCCGCTATCTCATATCCCGCATCCAGCTGATCCAGCCCTACCCGGGCAATGGGATTCAAACATTTTATTTTCATTCTGTCATTCCCCCTGCTCATTTAAGATTTTCTTCTTCAAAATTCCTCATGAAGTCCACCAGGGCCTCCACACCCGCCTTGGGCATGGCGTTATATATGCTCGCGCGCATGCCGCCCACGGTACGGTGTCCCTTCAGATTCTCCAAACCGGCAGCCTTGGCTTCTTTCACAAATTTGGCGTCCAGCTCCGCGTCCCCTGTCACAAAAGGCACATTCATCAGGGAACGGCTCTCTTTTTCTACGGTACCGGAAAACATTTTACTGGAATCCAGATAATCATAAAGGAGCTTCGCCTTTTCTTCATTCCGGGCTTTCATAACCTCCAGACCGCCCATCTTCTTCAGCCATTTGAAGACCTTGCCGCAGATATAAATGCCGTAGCAGGGAGGCGTATTATAGAGAGATTCCGCGTCTGCATGTGTTTTGTAGGTCAGCATGGTAGGGGTGCCTGGAAGCACGTCTTCCGTAATCAGGTCCTCCCGGATAACCGCAATCACCACGCCGGCCGGACCGATATTTTTCTGCGCGCCGCCATAAAGCATGCCATATTTGGCCACATCCACAGGCTCAGAGAGGAAACAGGAGGAGATATCCGCTACCAGCGGTTTCCCTTTTGTATCCGGAAGCGTTTTAAACTTTGTTCCGTAAATGGTATTGTTTTCACAGATGTATACATAGTCCGCTTTTTCATCAATAGGCAGATCAGAACAGTCCGGTATGTATGAAAACGTCTTATCTGCGCTGGAAGCCACGCAGTTGGCACGGCCGTATTTCTGGGCCTCCTGGTACGCTTTTTTTGCCCACTGGCCGGTCACAATATAATCCGCCGTCCTATTTTTCATCAGGTTCATTGGAATCATGGCGAACTGCTGTGACGCCCCGCCCTGCAGAAACAGCACCTTATAATTGTCAGGGATATTCATCAGATCACGCAGGTCCTGCTCTGCTTCTTTAATGATGGTATCATATACCTTGGACCTGTGGCTCATCTCCATCACTGACATGCCGCATCCCCTGTAATCCAGCATTTCCTCAGCCGCTTCCTTCAGCACCTCTTCCGGCAGCACAGCCGGCCCCGCGCTGAAATTATACACTCTGCTCATTTCCTACCTCCTGTTCTGGCAGCCGATACGTCGATCCTCTACCATGCTATTGCTTTATCTGAATAAAGTACATGTATTGTATTCTAATCCATAAACTTTATTCCGTCAAGAACTTTTTCCGGATACCATCCTATTCATCCAAAATCCTTTTTATTCAGATCCTCTTCTGCAAAGCATTCGGAAATTGCCGCCCCCGGGGCTACCATCGGGAACACCTTGTCGTCGCAGTCGATCTGGCAGTCGATCACCACCGGAATATTCAGCTCCATGGCCTCCTTCAGCACGGGCTCCAGTTCTTCTTTTTTTGTCACCCGGTAGGCTTTGGCTCCCATAGCTTCCGCCAGCTTCACAAAATCCACCGCGTCGTTGAGCACCGTAGCGGAATATCTCTGGCCATAGAACAGGGTCTGCCACTGGCGTACCATTCCCAGAACATGATTGTTCAGCACTACCTGAATCACCGGGATATTATATCTGGTGGCAGTAGCGATCTCATTCATGTTCATCCGGAAACAGCCGTCCCCCGCGATATTAAACACAGTTTTGTCTTTCCTGCCCATCTTTGCGCCCAGAGAGGCGCCCAGCCCGTAGCCCATGGTTCCCAGCCCGCCGGAGGTGAGCAAAGTCCTGGGCCTGCTGTATTTGTAGAACTGAGCCGCCCACATCTGGTGCTGCCCCACTTCCGTGCAGATCAGGGCGTCTCCCCCTGTCACCTCATAGATCTTCTCGATCACATAAGGGCCGGTCAGCCTGGAATCATCATAGTGCAGCGGGAACTTTTCCTTCATTCCGTTGATTTCAGCCAGCCACTGGCTGTGATCCTGCTGTTCCAGCCTCTGGTTCAGCTTCTGCAGCACCACCTTCACATCTCCGATCACAGAGGCGTGGGTGCGCACATTCTTGTTGATTTCGGCAGGGTCCACATCCAGCTGCAGGACTTTTGCATGTTCCGCAAACTTTTTCGCATTGCCCGTCACCCGGTCGCTGAAGCGGGCTCCCACAGTGATCAGCAGGTCGCACTGCGTCACGCCGTAATTGGAAGTCTTTGTTCCATGCATTCCCAGCATACCTGTGTAGAGAGGATCGTTGCCGTCAAAGGCGCCCTTCCCCATTAAAGAATCTGTCACCGGGCAATCTGCTTTATGCGCGAACTCCCTCAGTTCCTGCCAAGCCTCGGAAATCACTGCCCCTCCGCCCACATAGAGGAAAGGCTTTTTCGATTCCTGAATCATGGAAACAGCAGTTTCCAGATCCTCTTCTCTGATCCTGTCCGTCACCGGAAGCACTGATTCCGGAGTTTTCGCCGTATATTCTGTGGTGTTGGCCGTCACATCCTTCGTCACATCCACCAGCACCGGACCCGGCCTGCCGGATTTTGCGATAATGAAAGCCGCACGGATGGTATCCGCCAGTTTTGTAACATCTTTTACAATGTAATTATGTTTGGTGATAGGCATGGTGATGCCTGCGATATCCACTTCCTGGAAGGTATCCTTGCCCAGCAGGTTCACCGCCACATTTGCTGTAATCGCCACCACCGGCACAGAATCCATATAAGCTGTGGCGATTCCCGTCACCAGGTTGGTGGCCCCGGGCCCTGAAGTAGCCATGCACACGCCCACTTTTCCCGTAGCGCGGGCATATCCGTCCGCCGCATGGGCCGCCCCCTGTTCATGTGAGGTCAGGATATGGGTAATTTCATCAGAATGTTTATAAAGCGCATCATATACGTTTAAAATCGTGCCTCCCGGGTAACCGAATACGGTATCCACACCCTGTTCTTTCAGGCACTCAATAATAATTTCAGAACCAGTCAGCTGCATATTCATCCCTCCTGTCATTTTTTTAAAATCGCGCCTCGGCTGGCATCTGTCACCAGAGACGCGTAGCGGGCCAGATATCCCGTGGTTACCTTGGGTTCCCTGGGCTGCCATTTCTCACGCCGCGCAGCCATTTCTTCCTCAGAAACTTTTACAGTCAGCGTATTGGCGGGAATATTGACCTGTATCAGGTCCCCCTCTTCCACCAAAGCGATGGGGCCGCCCACCGCTGCTTCCGGAGAAACGTGGCCGATGCTGGCCCCTCTGGAAGCCCCGGAGAAACGTCCGTCCGTGATCAGCGCCACTGTGGAACCCAGGCCCATTCCGGCAATGGCGGAGGTGGGATTGAGCATTTCACGCATGCCCGGCCCTCCCTTAGGGCCTTCATAACGAATCACTACCACATCCCCGGCAATAATCTGCCCGCCCTTAATTGCCGCAATCGCGTCCTCTTCACAGTCAAATACTCTGGCGGGCCCTTCGTGAACCATCATTTCCGGCGCCACAGCCGAACGCTTTACCACCGCTCCTTCAGGCGCCAGATTGCCCTTCAGCACTGCGATGCCTCCGGTCTGGCTGTAAGGGTTTTCCACAGGACGGATCACTTCGGGATTTTTATTCACACAGCCTGCGATGTTTTCCCCAACGGTCTTCCCTGTCACAGTCATACATTCTGTACGCAGCAGCCCCTTCTTGTTCAGTTCGTTCATCACCGCGTATACGCCGCCCGCTTCGTTCAGCTCTTCTATGTAAGTATGGCCAGCAGGCGCCAGATGGCACAAATTAGGGGTTTTCGCGCTCAGTTCATTGGCAATTTCCAGATTCAGCTCCACCCCTGCTTCATGGGCGATGGCGGGAAGGTGCAGCATACTGTTGGTGGAACAGCCCAGAGCCATATCCACAGTCAGCGCATTATAGAAAGCTTCCTCTGTCATGATATCCCTGGGGCGGATGTTCTTTTCCAGCATCTCCATCACCTTCATGCCGGCATGCTTCGCCAGCGCCAGCCTCTCGGAGTAAACTGCCGGAATGGTGCCGTTGCCTTTCAGGCCCATGCCCAGGACTTCGGTCAGGCAGTTCATGGAATTTGCCGTATACATGCCGGAACAGGAACCGCAGGTGGGACAGGCATGCTGCTCAAAATCCCGCACGTCCTCTTCACTCATCTTACCGGCAGAATAAGCGCCCACTGCCTCGAACATGGAGGACAGGCTGGTCTTCTTCCCTTTCACATGGCCGGCCAGCATGGGACCGCCGCTGACAAATACGGTGGGCACATTGATTCTCGCCGCCGCCATCAGAAGCCCGGGCACATTTTTATCGCAGTTGGGCACCATCACCAGCGCGTCAAACTGATGGGCCAGAGCCATACATTCCGTAGAATCCGCAATCAGGTCCCGGGTCACAAGAGAATACTTCATTCCCACATGGCCCATGGCGATCCCGTCGCACACCGCGATTGCGGGGAATACCACCGGCACGCCCCCCGCCATGGCCACGCCCATCTTCACGGCATTTACAATCTTATCAATATTCATATGGCCGGGCACGATTTCATTATAAGAACTGACGATCCCCACCAGAGGTTTTTTCATCTCTTCTTCTGTAAATCCCAGCGCATGGAACAGAGACCTGTGAGGCGCCTGCTGCATTCCGCATTTCACTGCATCACTTTTCATTTGAACATCCTCCTGTCATACACGGGCCGCGATCAGGTCGCCCATTTCAGCGGTTCCCACCTTTTTCGTTCCTTCAGAATAGATATCGCAGGTGCGCCATCCTTCTTTCAGCACCTGTCTGACCGCAGCCTCCACCGCGTCCGCTTCACGGTCCAGATCAAAGGAATACCGGAGCATCATCGCTGCGGAAAGAACCGTGGCAATGGGGTTGGCAATTCCCTGTCCCGCGATGTCCGGGGCCGAACCATGGCTGGGCTCATAAAGCCCCAGTTTTCCCGCCCCCAGGCTGGCGCTGGACAGCATGCCGATGGAGCCGGTGACCATGCTGGCTTCATCAGAAAGAATATCGCCGAACATGTTTTCCGTCAGGATCACGTCGAACTGCGCCGGGTCCTTCACCAGCTGCATGGCGCAATTGTCCACCAGCATATGGGTCAGCTTCACCTCCGGATAATCCGCCGCCACTTCTTCCACAACCTTTCTCCAAAGGCGGGAAGAATCCAGCACATTAGCCTTATCCACGCTGATCACATTTTTGCGGCGCTTCATGGCAACTTCAAATCCCTTTACCGCAATGCGGCGGATCTCTTCTTCATTATAATTCAGTACATCCGTGGCCTTTCTGAGGCCGTCCTCTTCTTTTGTCTCATGGACGCCGAAATACAGCCCGCCGGTGAGCTCGCGCATAATCACCATATCAAAGCCTTCCCCGATAATCTCATCCCGCAGAGGGCAGGCGGCTTTTAATTCTTCATATAGGTATGCGGGGCGGATGTTGGCGAACAATTCCAGCTCCTTGCGGATCTTCAAAAGCCCCGCCTCCGGACGCAGGCCAGGCGCCACCGAATACCATCTGGAATTGCCCACGTCACCGCCCACAGCGCCCAGCAGCACTGCGTCAGACGCCTTTGCCGCCGCCACCGCTTCCTCTGTAAGCGGAACCCCGCAGGCATCTATGGAACAGCCTCCCATCAGCAATGTCTCATAAGTAAACCGGTGCCCATACTTTACCGCTACCGCATCCAGCACTTTCCTGGCCTCAGCCACAATTTCAGGTCCAATCCCGTCCCCGGGAATCAGAGCAACACGAAAATCCATCGGAATATCCTCCCCTGTCTCAAGTTATGTATCCTTCATAGTACCTTATTTTCCTTCATTTTGCAAGGAAATCCGCCCTCTGCAAGTATACAGGTTTGGAATCCTTTTAATAACTTCAAGTTATAATGTATACAAAGGTTATAACCTGACTACAGAACAGCATCCAGAACCAGGCACCAAACGGGAATCGTTATGAGAGAAAGCACTGTAGAGAGCGTAACGCATTTGGAAGCGAACACCGCATCGCCGTCATAGCGCGCAGCCAGTATCGCCGTGGTGCTTCCCGCCGGCATGGCTGCCAGCAGAACGGAGACTCCCGCCACCAGCCCGCCGATCCCGAACAGGCGGCAGCCGAGAAGAGCCAGGCCCGGGATCACCGCCAGCCGGACCGCCGAATAAAACAGCGCGGTCTTGTCCAGCAGCTCTTTGATGTGCACCTCGGCCAGAATAGAGCCGATCAGGATCATGGACATGGCCGTATTGCAGCCTGAAATGCTCTTTACCGTATCTCCCAGGAACTCCGGCAGCGGAATCTGAAAGAGAAAAAGCGCCAGTCCGATTTCAACTGCAATAATACAGGGATGGGTCAGAATCTTCTTGACCACGGAGCCTTCCGATTTGCTGGTAAAACAGGATAATCCTGCGGTCCACATAACAATCCGCTGCGGCACCAGATAAACGGAGGCCATCATCAGCCCCTGGGAACCGTATACCCCTTCCGCAATGGGATTGCCCATAAAACCGGCATTGGAACAGACAGTCCCATACTGCAGCACCGCCCTTTCTCCCGGGTCCTTTGCCCGGTAAAGCACTTTTCCCAACACCCAGCAGACCAGCTGCACGCAGACCGCCACCCCAAAAATCACTGCAAACTGCATCAGCACCGACACGTCAAATTCCAGCCGGAAGGATTGAATAATATTACAGGGGAGGATCACATCAATCACCAGATCCGTCATGCCCTTTCTCACTTCTTTAGTAATAATCTTTCTTTTCTGCAGAATGATGCCGATGAGCATCATCAGAAACATCATAGCCTGCAATTTAACCAAACTGCCGTTCATTTTCCCTTATTGTCCTTTTCTTCCTGTCTTTTGGCCGCCGCATAGGCTCCCGGCGGGCAGCCGCACCGTTCTTTAAAATACCTGTTAAAATGGCTGATGCTGGTAAATCCGCACAGCTCCCCCACCTGCTGCACCTGCAGCGCCTGATTGGTCAGGAGATTTTTCGCTTTCTCAATTCTGGCGTCGATCAGGTCAGCCTTTGGAGAACGGTTAAAAAAGCGTTCATAATACACATAATACTGGCTGCGGCTCAGGCTGACCAGACGGGCCATCTGCTCTGTAGTCCAGTCCTTTCCGCACTCCGACAGCACCTGATACCTGGCCTGCCGGAACCGCCGGAAAAGATCGGTTTCTTCCTGATTATCGCTCCCCCTGGAATGCACCGCCCTGCCCAGGCAGACCATCAGCTGCCGCATCAGCGCATCCAGCGCTTCTTCATAAAATTCCGGCCTGGTCAGATATTCAGAATGTATCCTGGCCAGAATTCCGTCGGTTTCCTGTTCCCCGCAGGGATAAAACACCTCATTGACCGGAATCCCATACCTCTGCCCCAGCCCCGGCGGTCCGTCAAAATGAACATAACTATTGCGGAATCCCTTTACCGCCTGGTAATGCTGCTCCTCTCCCGGCGTATATAAAACACAGGCCCCCGGACGGGCGATTTCCATCTGCCCTTCCCGGTAGACCTTCATAGATGTGGCAAAATATAAAAAAAGATAATCCCCGCTGCCGGTGGGACGGTAGATCAGCTCCCCGTCCCGCTCCGACACATGGTAATCGCAGTAATGTATCTGAAACATATTATCTCCTGTGAATTTACAGATTCAGATGCCGTTTTGTTTCCTCCAGCACATTCCGCACTGTTTCGGGATGGATACTGTACCAGACGCGCTTGGATTCCAGATCCGCCTGAGCCTGGACCATCCCCTTCTGCAGCAGAGCGTTCAGATGATGATTCACCGTGGGGACGGAAAGTGACAGCTGTCTCGCCAGTTCTGTCTGATAAGACGGGGCTTTGGAAAGGATGTTCAATATCTTCAGTTTCGTGGGATCTCCCAGCAGCTTCAGCCGCTCTCCGGTTTGCTGCAGATCCAGCGGCCCCACATCAAACACTTTGATGACAAAAAACAGCAGCCCCACCCACAGCGCGCTCACTTCCTTTTCGATCACGTACATGGCGGCTCCATTGAAAGAGGCCAGACAAGGGATACAGTCCCTGCACTCCTCACAGGAAACGCGGAGACGCTCTTCCAGTACCCGGCCTGCATCCTCCTCCCGGAAAAACCTGTCCGCAGATTCATAAAGCGCCGCGGACTTTTCCAGCACCGGCATAATCGCTTCCGCCACCTGTTCCAGCACCGAGACAAACTGTTGCACAACTGCTTCATCCAGCAAAAAGGTCAGAACCGTACTTTTCTCTTCCCCGGTCAGGCTGCTGCGGAGAATCCTGGCGGCAGGGGAAACGCTGTCCTCCCCCAACTGGTCCTCCTGTTCTTCTTTCAGCAGGGATTTTACCATGGTCATACCGCTGTCTTTTTGAAATTCTTTCAGCATATCCTGCGGTCCGGCCCCTGTCTCCGGATTCAGGTATGCGATCATAAAATAAAGAAAACAGGGGCCTTCTTCTGAAATAATTTCATCATAAACAGGGCCTTCCGGCACCAGCGGTTTTGCAAGCCGCTCCATCTCTTCCGCGGCATCCGCCATTTCCGTCACTTCCGGGGTATCCCGGTATTTTTTCCGGATGCTGGCAATGTCGCTGTTTCCCATCCGGGTTCCCACCACGCGCAGGATTGCCCCGCAGGCTTCCAGGTATTGATTTGGCCTCAATAATCTCATGTTTTTCACCTCTGGGTTCCATTATATCTGTTCATCCAGCAAATTGCAATCAGGAACGCGGGCGAATATCAGAAGCACCGCAAGTGACAGCGCCAGACATCCGCCCAACAGGGGCGCCATTCCTGTCAGATTCACCAATCCGGCTACAGCCAGAGAGGTGAGCGGGGCCATCATACAGCCCAGAGAATTAAAAAGTGCAGCGGCCCGGCCCAGATATTCTTCCTCCACCGCAGTGACCATTTTCACACTGATCTGGTTTCCAAAAATTCCGCTTAGCGCGCCAAAAAACAGCCAGCCGGCACACCAGGCTGCAAAAAGCGGAATCCCG
The DNA here is from genome assembly GCF_004216775.1 of Cuneatibacter caecimuris. Taxonomy (GTDB): domain Bacteria; phylum Bacillota; class Clostridia; order Lachnospirales; family Lachnospiraceae; genus Cuneatibacter; species Cuneatibacter caecimuris. The sequence goes on along the minus strand of NZ_SGXF01000003.1, from coordinate 288,742 downwards.
CCCATCAGAGGGAAAAGCAGCAGCAGACCGTAGATCAGGACAAGGGAACCAAATCCCAGATATACAAACTGGCGGCGCTGGGTAATATGTTTGGAAATCACCGGGTAAAAATATACCGCCGCCAGACCAGCCACGGTGCTGGCTACCGATACCGCTGACAGATAGAATGCGTCTTTGTGAAGCAGTTCCTGAATATAAGGAGCCAGCAGGCCGGATGCCACTGCGCCAAGACTGTTGTACACCAGGGCTCCGGCCACCATCAGCCGGAATACCCTGTTTTTCCCCAGATAGGACATTCCCCCTCTGAACTGCTGCCAATAACCCGTTCCATGCTCCTTCTGAGCCCTGACTATGGTTTCATCCACCCGCATCCATAGTATCAGCAGGCCCGAAACCAGAAAAGCGCCCATATCCACGGCCAGAGCCGCCCCCGGGCTAACTGCAATAAGCAGGCCGCCGGCCGCGGAGCCCACAATCGTGGCAGTCTGTGAAACCGCGCTGTTCAGGCTTACCGCTTTTTCTCTTTGCTCTCTGCCGATCAGCTGAGGGATCATGGATACCCCTGCCGGCACGCGGAATGCTTCCACAGAATTCACCAGCACAGTGAAGGCGATCATCATCCATGGCTGCAGGCTTCCCAGAGCAAACAGAATCAGAAATACGCCGGTCAATGCAGACCGGACACAGTCGCAGGCCGCCATCACAGGTTTCTTTTTCAACCGGTCCACAAACGGCGCGAACAGCGGCTGAAGCAGCACCGTGGGAAGCAGGTTTACGGCAAACACCACTGCGCTTAAACTGGCGCTTCTGCTGATCTCATACGTCAGCCAGGTAAATACCAGAGCGTCCACACTGTCTCCAAACCGGCCGAATACATTGGCCGCCGCCAGCTTTCTGTAATTTTTGAAATTCCATAATTCTTTATACATGGCTTCCTCCTATTATATTAGTTATTCATCTAATATTATATTAGATATTATACTCGGTATTTCTTGTTTGTCAACTATATATTAGATATATATCTAATATACTTCAGCCAGAAAACCCGCTTACTGAAATCTTCGGAAAAAACATCAATTACGCCGGACGAAAAAATATAGGCTTATCGCACCATTTTCTATATATTAGACCTAACAGAAAACCAGCCGCAACGGCTTTTCGCAATGGAGGGACTCATGAAAAAATCCGAATTGATTATTGACAAAAACTTTATTACCGGACAGATTGACCGCAGGATATACGGCTCATTCATCGAACATCTGGGGCGGGCGGTCTATGAAGGCATCTATCAGCCGGACTGCCCTTTTGCCGATGAACAGGGCCTGAGAAAGGATACCCTGGCTCTGGTCAGAGAACTGCAGGTTCCCATCGTGCGCTATCCCGGGGGGAATTTTGTTTCCGGCTACCACTGGGAAGACGGCGTAGGCCCCAAAGACCAGCGGCCTGCCAAAGTAGATCTGGCCTGGAGCGTTATTGAAAGCAATCAGTTCGGCCTCAATGAATTCGCGGACTGGGCAAAAAAAGCCAATACAGAAGTGATGATGGCAGTGAACCTGGGCACCAGAGGCACGGACGACGCCCGCAATGTCCTGGAATACTGCAATTTAAAGGGAGGCTCCTACTACAGCGACCTGAGAAGGAAGCATGGTTATGAAGAACCCCACAACATCAGGCTGTGGTGCCTGGGCAACGAAATGGACGGCCCCTGGCAGATGGGCCACAAAACCGCGGAGGAATATGGCCGCGCCGCAGAAGAGGCCGGACGGATCATGAGAATGATGGACCCTTCCATCCAACTGGTGGCCTGCGGCAGCTCCAATTTGGATATGCCCACCTTTGCTTCCTGGGAAGCTACTGTTCTGGATCACTGCTATGAACAGGTGGACTATCTGTCCCTCCATCAGTACTATGGAAACGCGGCGGACAACACCCCGGACTTCCTGGCCAACAGCGTGGGTATGGACCAGTTCATCTCCTCTGTGGTGTCCATCTGCGACTATGTGAAGGCAAAAAAACGTGGAAAGAAACAGATCAATCTGTCCTTTGACGAATGGAACGTGTGGTATCATTCCAATGAAGCTGATAAAAAGCTGGAGAAATGGGTGCAGGCCCCCCATCAGCTGGAGGATATCTATAATTTTGAGGACGCTCTGCTGGTGGGCAGCCTGCTGATCACACTGCTGCGCCATGCCGACCGAGTTAAAGTAGCCTGCCTGGCCCAGCTGGTAAATGTCATCGCTCCTATCATGACTTCCGATACCGGCGCATGGCGTCAGACCATTTTCTACCCCTTCATGCACGCCAGCACCCTGGGACAGGGAACCGTCCTGAACACGCTGGTGAAATCTCCGGTATACGACAGCGGGAATTTCGGGGACGCGCCTTATCTGGACGCAGTCCTGGTCATGGATGAAGAAAATGAAGCGCTCACCGTGTTTGCAGTAAACAAGGACCTGGAAGAGGATATGGAAATCACCTGTGATCTGCGGCAGTTTGCAGACTACCGCGTCACAGAACATCTCTATATGACTCACCCGGACATGAAAGCGGTCAATACCGAGCAGAATCCGGATGAAGTAAAGCCCTGCTCCGGAGGCATTTCCAAAGTGGAGGGCGGGCGCCTCACCGCTGTGCTGGGCAAGCATTCCTGGAATGTTCTGAGGCTGGAAAAAAATAGAAATTAACTTGTCACCCCCTCCGGTCTGTGGTAAACTTACCTACAGATTCAGAGGGGGTTCCCTCAATATTTCAGGAGGATATGTATGTCAAAGAAAAATGGTGGTTTCACTCTGCCCGGCGAGGCGGGGTATGAAAAATTAACATTGGAAATGGCGGAAAAATGGGGCGCAGATGTGATCCGGGACAGCGACGGGACCGTTCTTTCAGACGAGATCCTGGGAACAGGCTATGGGATCTATTCCACCATCTGTATGATCCGCGACCATAACGAATGGGCGAGACAGAATCCGGACAAGCTGCAGCAGACCTTCCTCTGCACCCGGCCTGTTACAGCGGAACGGAACATCCTGATTATTTCCCTGATGAAGGACTTTTTCCAGCAGCAGTTCCGCATCAATGCCAGCGACCCGGCCATGCGCTACTGGCAGGTGTATGACCGCACCACCAACGAGGTAGTCCGCCGCAAGAAATGGTTTTATGATGAGGAAACCGGAACCGTCACGATCACAGAAGCCATTCCCTGGCATAAGTATACTGTGAGCTTCCTGGCCTATCGTATCTGGGAAGAAATTTCCATGTACAATCACACCACGAACAACTGGGACAAGGAACACCTGATGCAGATTGACCCCATCTACCAGGAAACCCAGGAATTTCTGCTGGACTGGATGCGGGACTGGTGCGAAAACCATCCGGATACCACTGTAGTGCGCTTTACTTCTATGTTCTATAACTTTGTCTGGATCTGGGGAAGCGATGCCAGAAACCCCTATCTGTATTCTGACTGGGCATCCTATGACTTCACCGTCAGCCCCCTGGCGCTGGACCGTTTTGCCCGCCAGTACGGCTACCGGTTAAATGCGGAGGACTTCGTCAACCAGGGCAAGCTTCATGTCACCCACATGCCGGCCAATTCCAGAAAACTGGACTGGATGCAGTTTGTCAATGATTTTGTCATCCGCTTCGGTAAAAAACTGATCAAGCTGGTGCACGACTACGGCAAAAAAGCCTACGTGTTCTATGACGACAGCTGGATCGGCGTGGAGCCCTACGGACGCAATTTCCACAAATTTGAATTTGACGGCCTGATTAAATGCGTATTCTCCGGCTATGAAGCCCGGCTGTGTTCCGGGGTGGACGTGCCCACCCACGAACTGCGCCTGCATCCTTACCTGTTCCCGGTAGGCCTGGGCGGAGCGCCTACTTTTATGGAAGGCGGGAATCCTACCCTGGAGGCAAAAAAATACTGGAACAGCGTGCGGCGGGCACTGCTGCGCGAGCCGGTGGACCGCATCGGGCTGGGCGGCTATCTCCACCTGGTAGAAGGTTTTCCGGATTTCTGCGACTACATAGAAAAAGTAACGGATCAGTTCCGGGATATCTGCGATTATCATAAAGCAGGCAGACCCCTGGCCTTTCAGACCCGGGTGGCAGTGCTTCATACCTGGGGAAGCCTCCGTTCCTGGTCCCTTTCCGGTCATTTTCATGAAACTTACATGCACGATCTGATCCACATTAATGAAGCGCTTTCAGGCCTTCCGGTAGATGTATGCTTCCTGAATTTCAAGGATGTGCTGGCCGGAGCTCTGGACCATGTAGATGTGGTCATCAACGCTGGGTTTGCGGGTTCCGCCTGGAGCGGCGGCGACGCCTGGGAAGATCCGGAAGTGGTCAGCGAACTGACCCGCTTTGTAGCCGAAGGCGGCGCGTTTATCGGCGTCGACGAGCCTTCCGCCACTCCCGGATATGATACCTTTTTCCGCATGGCGCATGTGCTGGGCATTGATGAAGATACCGGGGACCGGGTGTGTCACGGGAGATGGGCTTATGAACTGGAAACCATCCCAGGGCTGCTGCCCGACGGATATTCCATCGAAGGCCGCCCCGGGCTGTACCTTACGGACGGCAAAGCCAAAGTTCTCGCCGAAAGAAATGGCCTTCCCGCGCTGACAGTCAACAAATTCGGCCAGGGAATGGGGATCTACCTCTCCCATTTCTCTGTCACCCTGGAAAATACCAGAATGCTGCTGAACCTGATTCTGATGGCAGGCGGAGAACCGCTGGACCGCACCTGGCTCACTGACATCCCTCAGGCTGAATGTGCTTATTATCCGGCCAGCGGCAAGCTGGTTGTGATGAATAACTCCGGAGAAACCCAGACTGTTACGGTATACACGGAAACCGAACCCGTCACGCTGACTCTGGAAGCTTACGATTCCGAAGCGGTAGATGTGATTCCATAATATAAGGAGGATGATGAGATGATCAAAGGATTTAAAATGAAACTGTTTCCCGGACAGGAAGCGGAATATGAAAGGCGCCACAATCTTCTGTGGCCGGAAATGAAAGATATGATCCATGAACATGGCGGGAAGAATTACACTATTTTTCTGGACCGGGAAACACTGACCTTGTTCGGGTATATCGAGATCGAGGATGAAGAGCTGTGGGCGAAAGGCGCGGATACTGCCATCAACCGCAAGTGGTGGGATTTTATGGCGGATATTATGGAGACGAATCCGGACAACAGCCCTGTAAGTGTTGATCTGCAGACTGTGTTTCATTTGGACTGATTGGGCGTGGTGTGGAGCTGCTTTGCAGCTCCTTTTTTCTTTGCGGAGGGGCGGGGGAGGCGGCAAATAAGTCGCGGGGAGGCGGCAAATAAGTCGCGGGGAGGCGGCAGAAGAAACTCCGGAGGATCGATGCCTGACGGCTATATCCTCCTCCGTTTGTTCTGCCGTCTCCCTGCCTGGGCTTTTTTCTGGCCGGGAGGAGCAGCCGGGAATATCTGGGGAATCCAGGCGGTCTGGCTGCTGTGGGTTTCTGGTGATTAAGGCTTGTGCGCTTTCCGCCTTAATGTTATATTGGACATAAGTAAAATTTGGTAAGGAGGTATCTGGCTGTGAATGTTGTGATTGCCATTGATTCGTTTAAGGGGAGCCTGACTTCGCTGGAGACGGGAGAAAAGATTAAAGACGGGGTGCTGCTGGCCTGGCCTGAAGCTGCTGTGGCCGTACGCCCGCTGGCTGACGGGGGGGAGGGCACGGTAGAGGCGCTGACCCTGGGGATGGACGGGGTTCTGGAAACTGTCCGTGTTACCGGGCCTCTGGGCAGGCCTGTAACTTGTACTTATGGCCTTGTGGAGAGGGGGTCAGAAAAGCTGGCTGTGATCGAAATGTCCGGAGCCGCCGGGATCACGTTAGTATCTCCGGAAGAACGGAACCCGCTTCATACCACCACTTACGGCGTGGGTGAGGTGATATTGGACGCTATAGAAAAAGGCTGCAGGAAATTTCTCCTGGGCATCGGCGGCAGCGCTACCAATGACGGCGGAACCGGTATGCTCCAGGCCTTGGGCTTCGGCCTTCTGGACCGGGAAGGAAACCCTGTCTCTCCCGGGGCAAAAGGCCTGGAACAGTTGGTCTCCATCACAGACGCCGGCGTCAATCCGCTTTTAAAGATGTGTTCTTTCCGGATCGCCTGTGATGTTTCAAATCCTCTCTGCGGGCCTCGGGGCTGCAGCGCAGTCTACGGCCCGCAAAAAGGGGCGGACGCTGCCATGATCCGCCAAATGGATGAATGGCTGTCCCGCTATGCTGCTCTCTGTCCGCAAGCTGATCCCAATTTTCCAGGAGCAGGCGCGGCAGGAGGCCTTGGGTTCGCGTTTCAGGCTTTTACCAACGCGGTGCTGGAACCGGGAGCCGACATTGTGCTGGATGAGACCGGGCTGGAAGAATATATTCAGGGAGCAGATATTGTGGTAACCGGAGAAGGCCGCCTGGACAGTCAGACCGTCATGGGCAAAGCGCCTGCGGCAGTTGCCTGCCTGGCCAAAAAGTACGGAAAAACTGTCCTGGCATTTTCCGGCTGCGTTACAGAAGACGCCAGGGCCTGCAATCAGGCCGGAATAGACGCTTACTTTCCTATTCTGCGCAGGCCTTCCACCCTGGAAGAAGCCATGGTAAAAGAAGCCGCGGGCCGGAACCTCCGGGATACTGCGGAGCAGGTGTTCCGTCTGGTAAACGCCTGTAAAGGATTTTAGAATATTTTTCCCGCTGCCATCATCACTGCCGCTGCCGCGCCTACGACAGCATACACAATATGTATGACCAGGCAGAGTTTCATCCAGCTGTTCTGCACCTTTCCGGCAGCATAAGCCAGTAAGGTGAACAGGCAGCCCAGAACCATCAGGGCCGCGTAACAGCCGATCACAATTTCCGCCCCGGGGGATTCCAGCGCCCAGGTCTTTTGGCGGAGAATAAAAATGGACCAGGGCGCGGCCAGCAGCACCGTGCTGACAGCTGTACAGATTCTTTCTTTCATAAAGCTCTCCTCTCCGCCCGCCCGAAAAACAGGCAGGCCATAAATAAACTCATTGCCGTAACCGCTGCCGCCACGGGAATCCAGGGCAGCAAAGCGGCGGGCGTATATTCCATAGCAGCAGCGTACCTGTTCAGTTCTCCTGCTGCAAGATAAAAAGGATAGCACATTGGATAGAGATACCATACCTTTGTATTGATCATCAGCACAGACGGCACGATCAGCGCCAGCCCTGCGCCTGCCGCAAAAACCGGTGTCCTGACGCATACAGCCAGCAGCCAGTAACAGGCTGCCATGGGAATGGAGGCCAGATACAAAAACCCGACCTCCTTCCACACCAGAAGAGGCGGCAGCATGAACTGGTAATCCTGCATGCCCGAGGCGACGGCGGCGCAGGGAAAATACAGCGCTCCCATCAGGAGCATCTGCAGGCCGGACAGGATGAGAAGCACAATAAATTTTGCCATGCACAGCTTCGCCGGGTTTACCGGCAGCGTCAGCATTTTCAGCATTCCCCTCCCTCCGCGCTCCGTCTGGTTCAAGAGCACGGTTTCCACCACCAGGCTGGCGGGAAACATGAACCAGGCCAGCCCCATCAGACTCTGCACCAGAAAGTTGTGTTCCGGCGAAATCCCCTCCGCCTGCATATTAAAATTCATGCCTGAATTGATCACCATGGGAATCCACAGCACAAGCAGCGGCGCCAGCAGTAGCCAGAAAATATGTGACCGGCGCAGTTTTTTCATTTCTATCCCAATCAGAGAAAACCAGCTCATCGAAACCTCCTCCTTATGCACAGATACCCTTGCCCAGCCGCAAGGATAGCCGCAGTTTCTGCCCCAGCCGCAAGCAGGAGCCTGCCGTCTGTCCATGCCGTTTCCAATGGCAGCAAAAAGGGAAATAACTGCAGAATATGGTTCTGCCTTCCGGCTCCTGAAAGAATCAGGGCGGCAAAAATCCCTGTCACTCCAACACCTAAAGTAATCCACAGATTTTCACTGGCTGAAGAAACTGCCAGCATCAGGGCCAGGGCCGGCAGCATTTTGACCAGCAGACAGCCCATCTGCCTTCCCAGTTCATTCCACATCCCTTCTGTCATGCCGAACCAGCAGATGCTGACCCCGGCCAGAGAAGCCGCCTCCAGTGCAAAGGCCATCAGAATTACTGAAACCAGCACCAGATATTTCCTGATAAACATCCCGAACATGCTTTGAGGAAGCGTTTCCATTCTGAGGAAAGCTCTGTCCGCGAATTCCATGTGGTACAGTACAGAAGCTCCTGCCAGAACCAGAAACAAATTCAGCATGCCCATCATCTGCCAGTTCGCTTCCAGCAGAATGGTGAGCGGGGTCTGCGGCCTGTGTAAATATAATTCAGACCGGAAAAACATATTCATGGCGGGAACAGCTGCCGCCAGCAGGCCGCCGGCCAGAAAAACCGGGAACAGACCGCTGCGCCTGCACTTTTTATATTCACAGACCAGACTCATTGCCTCATCCCCCTTTTCAGGTTATCTTCCTGGATCAGCGCAAGAAAGGTCTCCTCCAGATTGTCTGTGGGAAGCCCTTCAAATCTGGCCCTGTCCCTGAGATCCGTCAGCGTCCCCTCAAATAATAGCTTCCCCCGGTTCAAAATGCCAACAAGGTCGGCCATCAGCTCTATTTCTGAAAGCAGGTGGGAAGAAACCAGCACTGTGCAGTTATATCGGCTGGGCAGTTCCCGTATCATAGTCCTGATCTCATGGATGCCCACCGGGTCCAGCCCGTTTGTGGGTTCGTCCAAAATCAGGATAGGCGGTCTGCCAATCAGCGCGGAAGCCAGACCCAGCCGCTGTTTCATACCCAGAGAATATTTTTTTGCCAGCCGCTTTTTGTACTCTGCCAGACCCACCATTTCCAGGGCTTCCTCCACACTTTCCCGGGGCAGCCCCAGCAGCCGCCTGACAATATCCAGGTTTTCCTCTCCCGTGAGGTTTCCATAAAATGCCGGGGCCTCAATAAAAGAACCTGTTTTCTTCAATATTTCCATCCTGTCCTGAGGAAATATTTTTCCGTCAATATAAAATCCCCCCTCCGTAGGTCTGGTCAGCCCCAGAAACATTTTCATGGCAGTGGATTTTCCCGCCCCGTTAGGGCCCAGGAACCCGTATACTGTTCCCTGGGGAATGTGCAGATTCAGCTCTGAAACCGCAGTGAAATCTCCATATCGTTTGGTCAGATGGTCCGTTTCTATCATATTCATGTGTCTCTCTCCTTTCTCCCCATGCCAGTATCTTACCAGCCCAACCTTGCGCCAGCCTTTCCCCTCCCTTACATTTACCTTACATTCAGCCGGCGGCGCATATGGTTGTCCTATGCAATGAAAAAGAGTCCCGCTCGCGGGATTCTCCGCCTGCGGCGTGTCGCTTTAGCGACGTGATTCCTTACGCCGCAGTGCGATCCCCCGGAGGGTTTTGTTGCATAGAGAATGCAGTTTCCTATGCAATAAAAAAAGCCCGGCAAAAAATACTGAAAAATGTATTTTCCGCCAAGGCTTCAATGTTTTTCACTTTTTGCTTCCAAAATCCCTGTGTTCAGAAATCCCGACTGGAATACGATTTTTTTGATATTTTATAAGAAGTAAATAGGAGAACTGCCGACAGCAAAATAAATCCTCCGCTGACAGCCAGCAAATTTTTATAAGCATATTCCATCAGGTTAAAAGACAGCAATTCATTCCCCGGAAGGTTTGAAACTACCGCGTATCCTCCATATAAAAGAGAAATAAATACCAGAGGCAGTATAAAACCCCAGAATTTCCCTTTGCTGTATCCCAGTTTGAACAGTATGGGAAACATGGCAAGATTTAAAAAAGCGATCAGCAGCAAACTCACCGCTACAATTGAGAAATACCAGGCCGTCGGGCCGTAATACTGGGAAGCCGCATAGGGGGTGATCAGCAGCATGACAGGGATGCCGGTCAAAATTCCAGCCAGCCCCATCGCTGTGGAAAAAATGAATCTTCCCATCACAATAGAGCTTCTTGGAATCGGAAGCGTCAGATACAGCCTGTTCAAATCTCCCTTTTCCTCCACTGCAAATACATTGATGGAAAAGAACAGAAACATCACCGCACTGGTGGGAATCACCAGCAGCGGATTATACATCCCTATTGCGGCGGCGAATACAGGCAGCAAAAAAATCCTAACCTGATAGCATTTCATTGCCCGCCAGTCCATCTCGATCTGCCTAATCATTTCTTCCTTCCTTTCTATTCATGTAAACCATAATATCCTCCAGTGTAACCGGTTCCGCAATAACGCCCTGAGGGAAACCGCCGAGTTCTTCCGTTTCTATCAGCCCTTCAAAGCCTTCCGGATGTTCCCGCAGCCCCAGAATCCTGTTCTGTTTCTGCACCGGCAGCTCCTCTTTTCCTCCCCGGATCAGGCAGTACTTCTCCAGCAATTCCTCCTTCGGGCCGCTGTACAGAATCCTGCCCCGGCAGATATAAGTGATATAGTCCGCAATTTTTTCCAGATCCCCGGTAATATGGGTGGAGAAAAAAATGCTTCTGCCCTCCTGTACCATATAATCACGAAAAATATCCAGCATCTCATCGCGCCCCGCCGGGTCCAGGCCGGAGGTGGGTTCGTCCAGAAGCAAAAGCTTCGCGTTGTGGGACAACGTGACCGCCATGCCCAGCTTTGTCTTCATCCCCCGGGACATTGTCTTGAACTTCTGCTTTGGGTCAAGAGAAAATCTGTGCAAATACTGGTGAAAAACATGAGTGTCCCATTGGGAATAAAAAGGCCCCACAGCCTTCTCCACATCCAGCGGCGTCCAGTCCTCCTGGTAATAGGGCTGTTCGAAAAGTACGCCGATCTCTTCTTTCAGAGCCACTTCCTCAGCCGGTTTCCCAAACAGCCGGAGATCCCCCCCGTCTTTTAGCGCCATGCCCAGCATCAATTTCAGCGTAGTAGTTTTACCCGCTCCGTTCTCCCCGATGAAACCGCTGACAAACCCGCTTGGCACGGAAAAACTGATATTATCTAAATGGAACTTTGGGAATCTCTTGGTTAAATTTCTGACTTCCGCTGCATTGTTCATTCGCCGTCCTCCTCTGCTGAATCCAGCAGTTCATGTATTGCCTCCATAGATAAACCAGCCAGTTTCCCATGCCGCACAGCATTTTTTAATGAAGCGTTTACTTCTTTGATATGCTGTTCTCTGATAAAACCAGTGTTTACTTTTTTTACATAAACTCCCTTCCCCGGCATGGTATGAACAAAACCTTCTAATTCTAAATCCCCATAGGCCCGGGTGGTGGTGATCAGACTGACTTTCAGATCCCGGGCCAGCTGCCGCAGGGATGGGAGGGGATCGTCTTCACACAGCTCTCCGGATAAAATTGAAGCCTTTATCTGATCCTTTATCTGCTCATAAATCGGTACACCGGATTGATATGAAAGAACAATTCTCATTTTTTCCTCCCATTGCCATAATATCATTCTGTACATATATAGTATATACAGTATAACGTGACCTTTTCCTTTTGTCAAGAACATTGGGGGTTCAGCTTTCAGAAAACCAGTCTATGGCGTTCTGGGCCCTCTGTCTCACATAACTGTCTTCATCCAGCGCCAAAGCATCCAGCACCGCCAGAGCATTTTCCGGCTTCCGCCGCAGCAGGATCTCCGCAATCTGCCAACGCGCCTCATGCTGCATATGGCTGACGCCTCTTTCAATGATTCTATGTACAAGCTCGTTGCTGGCATAGCTGACGATATCATCCAGAACAATTTCTGATTCATTGTCCAGCGCCATAACCGTTAACATATTGTCAAGGGTCTGGTCATCTTCCGGATCAAGCTTCAGTCAGTTTCCATTCAAACGTTTCCTTAAAATCCTCATAGCAATCTTCACATATCCATTTGTACCTGTCCAGAGTACAGTATCCCTTATGTAAATCGCCGTCATACACGCTGAATGTTTCCCAGCAGAATTCACAATGGTCATGGTCGTTGCCCGGGGTGGGAACATAGTCGCTCAGAAGCAAATCCACGCCCTTCATATACTTCATTTGATTTACTAATCTCCACTCGTCTTTCATGGTATTTACGGCCCCCTTTACGGCATGTAAATTTAAGAATGGTCATACTTTTATATCTTCGTTATATAAAAATAAGTCCCGGCTTCCGGGAAACTTTTCCATAAAATCCAATACAATTTCCTTTTTCTTGCTCACAATGAGAACGAGGCTGCTGTCCCAGCAGACAATCTCCAACGTCGCCAACGGGTTTTGCAAAGTTAATGGGGTTTTCCAAAGGTCTGGATTTTCATTGGCATAAGGCAGCGGATATTTCATAATCTCAGAATATGATACTTCAGGCTTAAACCCTGTAAATACTCCCCACATCCATTGCATTGACGAGTACTGGGTTATAAACTTTGTTAATTCATTCCCGGACATCCAGCAGAAATCATTCTGCAGCTCTGGAATTTTTTCATTTATAGCATTCGTTTCAATATCTGTAATCAGCCAATTGTACTCTAATTGTCTTCCCTTTAAAGATTGAACCACTTGAAACATGTCTGTAAAAAAGTCCATTCCTTCTTCTAATAAGATTGCACCGAACATTTTTCTCCTTTCCGGGAATGTTTGTCTCTTCCTCGTTAGGGCAACCCACTACGAATCAACATTTAAGCGAATATTCGTTTCACGATCCTGCAGCAATGAGCATATAAGGAAACAATATTTCCGCGTACAGGTAAAAAATATCCTTTATTGTCCGCATTATCTATCGCCACAAGCATCGCGGCAATACTTAAGTTGGGATCAATAATATTTTCATTTATAATACCCACTTTTCCAAATTCTTTAATCTTTTCTTTTTCATCCATACTTATCTGATCCAAATAAAGCAGTAAGATCAGGCAGTTATTCCTCTGCTTCTTCTCTATTCGGTCGAACTTCTCTAACTCCCCCTCAATCGTGCTTTCAAGGTCATTGCTGTCCGCCATACGGAAATAATATGTAACAGAGTCTTTCAGAAAAGAAAACTTCTTTATTTTATAGTATCCCTCTTCAAAAGTACATTCATTTGATTGCAGTTTTGCCTGTACTTCCTCTTTTTGCATGCAAAATAGTTCACATAATTGCATCTTTTCATATTTATCGTTCAATTTTTCTTCCTCATGCAGCATAACGGCAGGATAGCTCTTTATCATGAATATCAGACCAACCACAAGAAAGCTCAGGAATCCGGCAAGTGCCACATAATCCGTCCATACCAAGTCCAAATCTCCTGTTATTGCGCCAAATATTATAAACAAGAATGCACTCACTGATAATATGCATCCAAATATGAACTGTCTGACTCCTCTTCTAATAAAAGCTTCGTTATTCTCTTTCACCGCAGCTTCCTCCTGTTAACCTTACTATTTTTGTTTTTTATAATGTCTGACACTTACAATAGCTATTGTGATTCCAACCAGTATGAGTATTCCACTAAAAATTGTATTTCGAATAATTGGAAACTTTCCCGCATCAAATATCACTTTTTCCGTACCATCCTCTGATATTGCAATTAATCTTGTGTAATGACCCATTATCTGAGATTTTTATCAAATTTGACAGTGTACCCGCCGCACCTCATCTCCGTCCTTTCAAAAAGTTTTTTCCAATATAGATTATTTTCCGCATTTAATTCAATTTCTCCTGCCTCCAGGCACAGCCCGTTTCTATCATACATTTCTGCAGAATCTCCCCGGCAATTGGCAAGAATGATTCTGTCGCCATCCCACTCCAGAGCATAGGTTCCATAAATAGCAAATGAATAGCCATACTGGAATGCTCCCTCCAGATTATAAACTGCAATTTCTTTTCTGTCTGAACCATTCTCCAACCCAATCGCGATACTTCCCTGGGGATTGACGCTAAAACAGACAATTTGACTATTATCGCTGACATGATTAATCACTTTTAAATCTCTTGATTCAATAATATCTTTCTGGCTCTGGGAATCAATTGCTTGTGTAATAAATCCTGTTTTCATTGCAAACGATGGTACTGAAAAAGCGATTATACACACTAATACGAAAGGAAAAAATATTACTTTAAAACTGGGCATCATATTTTTTCTATCCTCCTGTTATCGTTCGTTTCGCTTTTAACATAAAAAAGACATAAAACAGTACTCAAAACTTCTTTTCATCCGTTTCAAATACACTATTTTATGCCTGATCTTCCAAGTCACTTTTCTGTCAACAGAGGAATCCCTCCATGGACTTCCTCCTCATTCTTCTTCGCGCTGTTTCGACAATTTCTGCAATTCACTCCGCAAAGAGGCCTGGCCCCCTGTGCACTTCACGTTCTTTCTCATCACTTAAGTTCAGACTAGCACAGCTTTCGCTGGATGTCAAGTTTTTTTGCTTTTTCTACTGAAAATCTTATGGTTCGACACTTTTCGACACAATTCAACACTCGAAGCATTCAAAAACCCGTTCCAAACTCAGCCCTCCTCTATTCGATCAAAATAATCCCATAAATGCTCATCCACAGTTGTCTGTCCCAGCCGTCCATGGTAAAATAAACCCAGCAACTGCCTGTCATTTTTTACAGAGAGGAATTGATTATGACTCCAGAATATCTGAAATCAAAAAAAATACTTTTAGTGGACGATGAAGCCCAGCTGCTGCAGATGCTGCAATCCATCCTCTCCCAGGAAGGATACTGTCAGCTGGCGGCAGCTTCCACCATGAAAGAGGGCCTTTTGCGGTGCAGGGAATGGAAACCTGACCTGGCCGTGCTGGATGTGATGCTCCCGGACGGGGATGGCTTTTCTCTGCTGGAACAGCTTCGGACGTTTTCCGATATCCCGGTTCTGTTCCTCACCGCCCGTGGAGAGGATGAAGACAAATTCAGGGGGCTGGGGCTGGGAGCGGACGACTATATGGTCAAGCCTTTCCTCCCCAGGGAGCTGCTCCTGCGCATTGGGGCGATTCTCCGGCGCTGCTACAAAGAAGAATCCCCCAGAATCCTTTTAGCAGACTGCCAGGTGGATCTGCAGCGCGCAGAAGTCCTCCGGGAAACTTCCGCGCTTCCTCTCACCGCCAAGGAATATGAGCTGATTTCCGCCCTGTACCGCAATGCGGGCAGGATCGTGACCATCGACATGCTGTGTGAAGCCCTCTGGGGAGAAAACCCCTATGGATATGAAAACTCTCTAATGGCCCATATCAGACGGCTGCGTGAAAAAATAGAAGCAAACCCTTCCAGGCCTGTTTCTCTGATCACAGTGAAAGGGCTGGGATATAAGCTGATGACCAGGGAGGGAAACTAGTGAAAAGTGTGCCGAAACTGATCCGCCGTTTTTCTGCGGTGCTTCTTTTCTCCTTGCTCTTGCTGCTGTTGATCAATATTCTCCTCCTGATCCTGATCACCTATCAGGAAGCAGGAAAAAGCGGCGCCTGGTCCGCCGCCTCCAGGACAGCGGACGGCCTGACCCGGCAGGAGGAGGGATATGTTCTGACCCAGGAAGCCTCCGATACCATAGAAGAATACCAGGCCTTTGCTCTGCTCATCGACCAGAGATCCCTGCAGGCCGTCTGGCACACCCAGAATCTCCCGGAAGAAATCCCCCTGTCCTATGATATTCAGGGGATTTCCTGGCTGACCAGGGGCTATCTGCAGGAATACCCCACCACGACAGCCAGCCACCCCGACGGGCTTCTGGTGATGGGCTATCCGAAAGACAGCTACTGGAAACTGGCTGACAACACCTTCAGCTACCAGCTGATCGCCGGATTTCCCCGCAACTTCCTGCTCTTTTTGGGCATCAATATACTCCTGGTTTTTGCCATCTATATGGCTGCGACCACCCGGCTGCTGCGCTCCGTACGCCCCATTGTCACCGGAGTGGAACAGCTTCCTGAAGAAAAGGACGTTCACGTCACGGAATCCGGCCTGTTGTCAGAAATCGCCCAGGCCATCAACCGCACCTCGGAAAAGCTCCAGCAGCAGGAATACGCCCTGAGGAAGCAGGAAACAGCCCGGGCCGGCTGGATCGCAGGCGTATCCCACGATATCCGGACGCCGCTGTCCATGGTGATGGGGTACGCCGGACAGCTGGAAGAGAGCCCGGAGATTTCCGAAGAAGACAGGAAGAAGGCCTCTGTCATCCGGCAGCAGAGCATGCGCATGAAAAACCTCATTAACGACCTGAATCTGGCTTCTAAGCTGGAATACAATATGCAGCCTTTAAATCTGCAACGTCTGGATCTGGTTCCTCTTGCGCGGCAGACTGCCGTGGATTTCCTGAATCTGGACGCAGAAGGCAGGTACCCCATTCAGTGGGAAACCCCGGACAGCCTCTCCTCCTGCCGGTTATGCGGGGACCTTTCCCTGCTGCGCCGGGCTGTTTCCAATCTGATCACAAACGCCCAGGTCCATAATCCTCAGGGCTGCAGCATTTATATCTCAGTACAGCAGGAAGATAGCAGTGGAAAAATCGTTGTGGAAGACAATGGCTGCGGTGTTGCGGACGAACAGCTGGAAGGCCTCAGGAACGCGCCCCACTATATGTTTTCGGACAGCAGCGACGGCAGCCCCAGGCACGGCCTGGGACTGATGATTGTGCGGCAGATCGCTAAGGTCCATGGAGGGACTCTGGTTCTGGATCACAGTGAAAAAGGAGGACTTCAGGCCACGATACAGCTCCCGCTCCTCACGGATGCCTGAGGCCTGAAAATCTTTTCGGCAAACCTCTCATTTTCACTTGACTTTCCTCTCGTCTTCTCCTAAGCTACCCTTAAAACCCCACTCATCATAAAAAGGAGCATGCAAATGGAATATACCCAGCTTTCCCTTTCTAATAAAAAAGCTTCCAGGTTTGTGTTCGGCACCGCAGCCCCCAGCATCCGGGGAAACGAGCCGGAAGCTGCCTGCGAATGCCTGGATCTGGCCCTGGAATACGGGTTTACAATCTTTGATTCCGCCCATTCCTACGGAAACGCAGAGAAAAATATGGGGCTCTGGATGCAGCGCCGGGGGTGCAGAGAGCAGGTAATTCTGCTGGATAAGGGCTGCAATCCGGGACAGGCAGGCTCAGAGGATAGCCTCTCCGCCTCCTGTATCCTTTCCCAGGTCAGGGAATCCCTGGACCGGCTTCAAACCGATTATCTGGATCTGTATCTGCTCCACCGGGACGATCCTTCTGTGCCTGTGGACGAAATCGTAGAAGTTTTGAACCAGCTGAAAGAGGAAGGCAAGATCCTTCGTTTCGGCGGTTCCAACTGGACCCAGGACCGCATCCGGCAGGCAAATGAATACGCCGCACGCCGCGGCCTGGAGGGGTTCACCGCAGTCAGCCCCTGCTTCAGCCTGGTTCCCCAGATCGGCGATCCCGCCTGCCGCAGCGTCTGCATCTCCGGCCCTGCGCATCAGAAAGAGCGGGATTGGTACGCCAGCCATAATATAGCGGTCTTTCCCTATTCCAGCCTGGCAAGAGGTTTCCTCTCCGGAAAATTCCGCACCTCCTCTCCTGGCCTGGCGGATCAGTACCTCTCCCCCACAACAGTACAGGAATACTGCTATCCCGAGAATTTCCGGCGGCTGAAGCAGGCGGAAAAACTGGCGGAGAAAAAAGGCGCTTCTGTTTCACAGATCAGCCTGGCCTGGATGCTGCGCCAGCCCTTGCCGGTATTTCCCATTATCAGCCCTTCTACAGAGGCCCATATCAAGGACAATCTGCAAGCTTTTTCCGTCAGCCTTACAGACGAAGACATGGATTTTCTGCAACAGGATGAGTAAATATTCAAAGGAGATTTGATCATGTTAAAAAAAGCGGACCGCATCTACTTCGGCGGCGACTATAACCCGGACCAATGGGATGAAGCGACCATCCTGGAAGATATGCGGCTTTTTGAAGAAGCAGGAATCAACCTGCTGACCCTGCCTGTCTTTTCCTGGGCAAAGCTGGAACCCGCGGAAGGGGAGTATCATTTTGAATGGCTGGACCGGATTCTGGACATCATCTGGTCCCACGGCATACGTGTCTGCCTGGCCACCCCCACCACGGCCCAGCCCGCATGGCTTTCCAGAAAATATCCGGAAGTGCTGCCCGTGGATATCGAAGGCAGAAGGCGCACTCACGGGATGCGGGTATTTTTCTGCGTCAACAGCCCCAAATACAGGGAACGGGCCGCCGCCATCGCGGAAGAAATGGCCAGGCGCTACGCCCGTCATCCGGCCCTTGCTGTCTGGCACGTTTCCAACGAATATGGAACTTATTGCTATTGCCCGGTCTGCCAGGACAAATTCCGGGGCTGGCTAAAAAAACGTTACGGCAGCATTGAGGAGCTGAACGCCCGCTGGCATACGGCTTTCTGGGGCCGCACCGTCTATGATTTCGACGAAATCATGCTGCCTACGGAGCTCAATGACGATTACCGCTTCCAGCCCAATGTGGAGCTGGATTATCTGCGGTTCATGACTGACTCCACCGCTGAATGTTTCCGAAACGAGGCGGATATTCTGAAGAAATACAACCCGGATATTCCGGTTTCCACCAACATCTCCGGGTTTATCAAAAAACTGGACCAGTTTGAAATGCTCAAACACATGGATGTGGCCGGCTGGGACAATTATCCCTGGCCCACAGATCCCCCCGATCTGGTGGCGTTCAAACATGATATCATGCGGGGGCTCAAAGGCGGGCAGTCCTACATGATGACAGAACAGTCCCCCAACCAGCAGAACTGGCAGCCCTACAACAAACTGAAGCGCCCCGGCGAAGTACGCAAGATCAGCTATCAGGCGATCGCCCACGGAGCCGATACTTGCCTGTTTTTCCAGATGCGCCAGTCCATCGCCGGGCAGGAAAAATTCCACGGCGCCGTGATCAGCCATGCAGGCCATGGCAGCACCCGGGTCTTCCGGGAAGTCAAACGCCTGGGCGCAGAGCTGAAAAAGCTGGGAAGCGACCTGATCGAAGGAAGGATCTCCTCCCGGGTGGGAATTCTCTTCGACTGGAACAACTGGTGGGCCCTGGAGCTGGCCAGCGGGCCCAGCAAAGATATGGACTATCTGAAAACTGTATCAAAATACTACAGGGCGTTTTATGAAAAAAATATCCCTGTGGATATTCTTTCTGTGGACAGTGACCTGGATTCCTACGATCTGATCCTGGCCCCGGAACTGTATATGACAAAAGAAGGCGTGGCAGAACGGATCACGGAATTTGTCCGGAAAGGCGGGACTTTCGCGGCCACTGTTATGAGCGGCCTGGTGGATGAAAATGACCGCTGCGTATTCGGGGAATATCCCGGCAAATTAAAGGAAGTCCTGGGAATCTGGGTGGAGGAGACGGACGCCCTGCGCCCGGAAGAATTCAATTACATGCTGACGGACGCCAGGGCAGGCCTGCCCGCATCCCGTTACCGCTGCGGCTTTCTCTGCGATATCGTCCATCCCAGGAAAGCAGAGACCATGGCGGTATATGAATCCGATTTTTACCGCGGAGTTCCCTGCCTGACCAGAAACAGCTTTGGAAAGGGAACCGCCTGGTATATCGGCACAGAGCCGGAGGACGCTTTTTTGTCCGATTTCTTCGGCTCTGTCTGCAGCAGTCTCGGCATACGGCCGCTCTATCCTGCTGCCGCTGGGGTGGAACTCACCAACAGGGTCTCCGGCCAGGCCAGCGTTGTATTCGCCCTGAATCATAATGTCTCAGAAGCCTGGGTGGATTTCGGTTCCGACCAGCTGACTGATTATCAGTCGGGAAAGACTTTTACCGGCATGGTGAAGCTGGCTCCCTGGGACGTATTGGTATTGAAAAAGAAGGAGAGAAATTAATGAAAAAAAAGATTCTGTTTCCGCAGATCAGCGGAATGATTCACGGCGGGGATTATAACCCCGACCAATGGCTGGACCGCCCGGATATACTGGAAGAGGACCTGCGGCTGATGAAGAAAGCCGGGGTCAACTGTGTCTCCCTGGGGATATTTGCCTGGTCCGCATACGAACCGGCTGAAGGGGAATTTCATTTCCGGTGGCTCACGGATATCATGGACCGCCTGTATGACAACGGCATCTATACTGTGCTGGCCACACCCAGCGGAGCCCGTCCCGCCTGGCTGGACGCTGCTTACCCGGAGGCCATGCGGGTGGCGGAAAACGGGCTCAGGGACCGCCACGGCCTGCGCCATAATCACTGCATGAGTTCGCCGGCCTACAGAGAAAAAGTAAAGATTATGGATACCAGGCTGGCAGAGGCCGCGGGCCGCCACCCCGGTGTCATCCTGTGGCATATTTCCAATGAATTCGGCGGAGAGTGCTATTGCCCCCTGTGCCAGAATAAATTCCGGGAATATCTGAAAAACCGTTTTCACAACAATATAGAAGAACTGAACCGCCAGTGGTGGACCTCCTTCTGGAGCCACACCTATACCGATTTCAGCCAGATTGAACCGCCCTTTTCCAATGGGGAACGCTCTGTCCCCGGCCTTCTGCTGGAATGGAGGCGTTTTACCACCTGGAACACCACAGACTTCATGCAGCAGGAAATTGATGCGGTCCGCAGAATCACGCCGGATATCCCGGTGACCACGAATCTGATGGAATTATATGAGGGCCTGGATTATCACGAGTTTTCCAAGCCTCTGGACCTGGTGTCCTGGGATTCCTATCCCAGATATCACAATGATCAGGAAACCCTGGAACAGACCGCCGCCAGAACTGCTTTCCAGCATGCTTCCATACGCGGCCTGAAGCAGGAGCAGCCCTTTCTGCTGATGGAGAGCACGCCCAGCCAGGTCAACTGGCAGCCTTTCAACAAATTAAAACGGCCCGGGGTACATAAGCTCTCCTGCCTGCAGGCTGTGGCCTGCGGTTCCGACTCCGTCCAGTATTTCCAGTGGCGCAAAGGCCGCGGCGGCGCGGAGCAGTTCCACGGCGCGGTGATGGACCACCTGGGCACGGACAACACGCGCACCTTCCGTGAAGTGGCGGAGGTCGGCAGGCTGCTGCAGAAGCTGGCTCCTGTCACCGGAAGCCCGGTAAAAGCACAAGCCGCCATACTCTATGACTGTGACAACCGCTGGGCGATAAAAGACATGCAGGGTCTGTCCCAATCCGGCAAACAATACGAAGAAACCTTATATCTCCAGTATCAGAGTTTGATGCAACTGGGGGTGGAGACTGATGTGATCTCTTCTTTAGAAGATTTCTCCGGCTACCGCCTGCTGGCAGCCCCTATGCTCTATCTGCTCCATGAGGGGGTTGCCGAACGCCTGATCAAATTTGTGGAGCAGGGAGGCCAGCTGATCGCCACCTACCTCACCGGTTATGTCAATGAGCATACGCTGTGTTATCTGGGAGGTTTTCCCGGCGGCGGCCTGCGTCGGCTTTTCGGCCTTTACAGCGAGGAAATCGATACGCTCTACCCCACGGATACAAACAGCGCCCGTTTTGCAGACGGCGACTGCTCTGTGATCCATGACTTTGCGGAAATCCTGAAACTGGAGGGCGCGGAGGTTCTGGCCGAATACACGGATGATTTTTATGCCGGAAGCCCCGCGGCTGCTAAAAACAAGTTTGGAAGCGGCACAGCCTGGTACGTCGGCGCACGGCTGGCTCAGGCGGGAATGGAAAAGATATACCGCATGGCTCTGGAAGACGCAGGCATAGAAATTCCCGCCCTGCCCCGCCATGTGGAAATGCACCGGCGGTCGGACGGGAAACATAATTTTGTCTTTTATTTTAATTACGGAAGCCAGAACGCAGTGATCGAACACTGCTTGGGGACAGATCTGCTGACTGACCGTAAGATAAACGGCACATTGGTTCTCCCGCCCATGGAATGTGCTGCAGTGATGCAGCCCCTCCGCTGACGCCAGGCTATACAAAGGGGAAATCCACCTGTATCCTGGTCCCCTTGCCCGGCTCGCTGTCCAGGCGCAGCCGGGCATTGTGGATCATTGCACCATGTTTCACGATGGACAGGCCCAGCCCTGTGCCGCCCATCTCCCGGGAATGGCTCTTATCCACTCTGTAAAACCGTTCAAACACCCGCTCCTGGTCCTCAAAGGGGATGCCGATTCCGGTATCCTCCACCACCAGACGGGCGCCCTTTCCGATCCTGCGCACCTGAATCAGGACGCTGCCCCCCTGTTTATTGTACTTTACCGCATTATCGCAGAGATTATAGATCATCTCTTCCAGAACACGGGGGATTCCCCTGACCGTCACAGGCTCTGTCTCCAGCTTTATGGATATCTCTCTTTTCTGTGCCGAGGCAGACAGCGGCTCCGCCACCTGAGCGGCCAGAGCCGCCAGATCCAAGATCTCCATTTCCTGCCCGGCCCCTCCGGCGTCCAGCCTGGAAAGCTCGATCACATCCCCCACCAGCGCCATCAGCCTCCTGGCTTCATGGTAAATCCGCTCCGCCATTTCCCCCATATCCTCCGCCGGAACAAGGCCTTCCTTCATCATTTCCGCATACCCGGAAATCGAAGTCAGAGGGGTCTTTAGTTCATGGGAAACATTGGCCGTAAATTCCCGGCGCAGAGAATCCCACCGCTCTTTTTCCGTGACATCCAGAACCAGCAGCAACATCCCTACGATCTCATCATTGCGGCTGACCGGATTGGCGATCAATTGATACACGTGGCCGTCCAGTTCCAGATTCTCTTCACAGTGCTGCCCCTTCTGGGCTTTCTCCACCGCGTCCCGCAGCGCCTGGCTCCTGTTCCATACAAAAACACTCTGGCGTTTCCCCGTGTATTCCATGCCTAAAATTTCCCTGGCGCTCCTGTTATATGAAATGATCTCCGCCGCAGGTGAAAGCACCAGCAGTCCTTCGCTCATATTGTCCGTGATCTCTGAAAACTCCTGCTGTCTCTGTTTCAATTCCTCCATCTGTTCCCGGATCAGCCGGTTCTGGCGCGCAATCCGCTGTAAAAGCGGGTCCAGCTCGGGATAGGTCTGAGCCATATCCGGATGCTCCGGATCAATATCATTAATCGGCCGCACAATACTTTTCGCCAGACGGGCTGCCAGTATTCCGGAACCCACCAGCACAAGAAACGCCACCACAGCTACCGGAGAGAGCATGCCCATAATGATGGAGAAAATGCTGAAATCAGTCCGGGACACGCGCAGCACCGTGCCGTCGTTCAAGCGGACCGCATAATTGTAGGTTTCCTTTGCCAGAGTAGAAGAATACCTGCTGCTCTCTCCGGTTCCGTTTTCCAGAGCCAGACGGATTTCCTGCCGGGTCCCGTGATTCTCCATTTCCCCCACATCCGCCTGATTGTCAAACAGCACCGCGCCGTCACCGGCAACCCAGGTGATCCTGGTATTCCCTTTTCCCGCGATATTCAGATAATTCAAGCCGTCCGCTTCCACACCGGCCGCCAGATATGCGGCTTCATCGTGAAGCTCTCTGCGCTGTTCACCTGTAAAGTACTGATACAGGACTGCTGTTGTCAGGATCAGCACAGCCGCCAGCGCCGCGAAGGAAGTAGCAAAAACAGCCTTGAAAATCCTTCTGGTCATCTGTCCCCTCCGATCTTATAGCCCACGCCCCGCACCGTCTCTATATAAGCGCCGCACTCCCCCAGCTTTTGTCTGAGGGTACGGATATGAACATCCACCGTCCTGCTCTCCCCATCAAAGCTGTATCCCCACACCTGGTTCAGCAGCTGGTCTCTGGTCAGAACCATCCCCGCGTGCTCCAGCAGAAGGCATAACAAATCAAATTCTTTTAATGTGAGCGTCACCGGCTTTTCCCTCACCAGGGCCTGGTGCTGCCCCCGGCTCACCCGGAGCTCCCTGTATCTCAGTTCCGCAGACCCAGGCTCCTGCTTTTTTCCGCCTCCGGCCCGCCTCATCAGGGCCTTGACTCTGGCCACCAGCTCCATTACGCCAAAAGGTTTCGTCATATAGTCATCCGCGCCCGCATCCAACCCGATCACCTTATCATACTCCGCGCTTTTTGCTGTCAGCATCATCACCGGCAATTCTTTTGTCTCCTGCGCAAGCCTGAGCTTCTGCAGGATCTGCAGACCATCCTCTTCCGGCAGCATAATATCCAGCAGGACCATATCCGGAATCTCCTGTTCCATCGCCTGCCAGAATTCCGCCGGACGCCCGAACCCTTTGGCCGGCAGGCCCGAATGGCTCAGCGCATATACCACCATTTCCCTGATACTCAGATCATCTTCCACCAGATATATCATTGAACTCTCCTGTCACCGGGCGGCATGTTTTCCTGTGATGGAATATTCCACCCATTCTGTAATATTCACTGCGTGGTCCCCGATCCTCTCCAGATATTTGGCGACCATCAGAAGATCCACACATGTTTCCCCCCAGGATACGTCCCAGGCAATCATTCCGGTCAGTTCCTGCTTGACCTGGTCGAAAAGCCCGTCCACAACATCATCCGCCTGCTGCACTTTCCGGGCCAGTTCCAGATCCTTCTTTACAAAAGAATCTACGCTGGAAGTAACCATTTCCGAAGCTGCAGACGCCATTTCCCCAATATGAATCCTGCTTTTGGAGAGATTTCCTTTCAGATATCCGGCAATCTCCGCAATATCACAGGCCTGGTCCCCGATCCGTTCCATATCAGAAATCATCTTCAGGGCTGAAGAAATCAGCCGCAGGTCCTTTGCCACCGGCTGCTGGCTCAGCAGCAGCTTCATACACAGCCCCTCGATCTCCCGCTCCTTCTGATTGATCTTCTGCTCCGTATCATTTACAACGTCCGTCAGCGTATCGTCGTCTTCTATCAGCACGCCCACTGCTGCCGATATCGCGTCCTCACACAATGCGCCCATCCGGATCAGCTCCAAATTCAATTTATCCAGCTGTTCGTCAAACCTGTTCCGCATCTTCAGGGCCTCCTGTTTTACAGTATACTTTGTTTTTTGAATGGCGGCAAGCAAATCCGCCTGAAATCATTTTATCCCTATCTTGATTATAGTATAAAGAATATGTGTAAAATTTAATATCCCGGCTTTGTTAAATCCCTGTAAAACGGGTTTTTCGCATATTCTCTGATTCCCGGAATAAATTTTACGGAAACCTGCACAAAAACACTATAATATTTTTCGTAGAAATTTCCTCTGTCTTTTCTTCTCCGAAAATGTTATAATAGAAGTATTCGAACAGGAGGTAATTATATGTACCATGAAAATGATCTGGTAGTCTATGGAACCTATGGAGTATGCAAAATCATTGAGATCTCTTCTAAAGCTCTGATGGGAAAGCCGCAGGACTACTATGTTCTGAAGCCGGTGGAAGACGAAAGGGCAACCGTTTTCGTCCCGGTCCGCAATGAGGCCCTGGTTACAAAAAATATGCGTCCTGTCCTTTCAGAGGATCAAGCCTCTGAACTGATTGAAGCGCTCCAGCAGGCACCTTCCATGTGGGTGACTGACGGGCATGAGCGCCGGGACAGATACCAGCGTATCATCTCTTCCGGCAACTGCTCTGAGCTTTCCCGGCTGGTGAAAACTCTGTATCAAAAGAAATTACAGCTTTTAAAGGAAGGAAAAAAGCTGCACACCTCAGATGAGCAGTTCCTGCGCTCCGCTGAAAAGATGCTGACAGATGAGCTGGCAACCGCTCTGCATCTGGACCGGAAGAGCATTCCGGAATTGATCCAGGCGCAGATGGCGGCGGAAACCGACGATCTGTAATCCATATTTCCAGTTTTCCTATCGCCGCAGTGCGATTCAATAAAAAAAATCCCGTCCTGCAAGAACACTATCGCTCTGCAGGACGGGATTTTTTCATGATCAGGGGAATCATTCCTGCCGCTGTTTCATCGGATGGATTTCTTTTTTATATACATGCCGTACAAACAGCAGGCACATTGCCAGCGAGAACAGCTCCGCGATAGGAAAAGACCACCATACCGCATGCAGGCCCCCGGCTTTGGACAGGATAAACGCCGCGGGAAGCAGCACCACCAGCTGGCGGACAACAGACACCGCGAGGCTTAAAAAGCCATGGCTCAGCGCCTGGAAAACTGAGGAAGAGATAATACAGAATCCGGCGAACAGGAAGCTGAGGCTGATAATCCTGAGCGCGTAATTTCCGATTTCCAGCATTTGTTCCGAAGCGTTGAATATCATCAGCAGCTGATTGGGCAGGAACTGAAAAATCGCAAAGCCGATGACCATGATGACCATGGCATAGATGATGCTCAGAGTCATTACCTTGGTGATACGTTCCGGCTTTTTCGCTCCGTAATTATAGGCAATGATAGGCACCATGCCGTTGTTCAGCCCGAAAACCGGCATGAACACAAAGCTCTGGAGCTTGAAATACACGCCGAACACCGCCGTGGCCGTGGATGTGAAAGCAATCAGGATTTTATTCATCCCAAAGGTCATCACGGAACCGATGGACATCATGATGATAGAAGGTACCCCAACCAGATAAATCCGCTTGATCATTTCACCGGAGGGCCGGAATTTCCGGAAGGAAACATGGATCTCCTTATTGACTCTGTGGTTCAGCCACATTGCCAGCAGCCCGGCGCAGATCTGGCCGATCACTGTGGCCAGTGCGGCTCCCGCCACTTCCATCCTGGGAAAACCGAACAGCCCGAATATCATAATCGGGTCCAGGATAATATTGATGATCGCCCCTACTGACTGTGTGATCATAGTATAAAAAGTTTTTCCTGTGGACTGCAGCAGTCTTTCATATGTAACCTGCATAAACATACCAAATGACATAATGCAGCAAATCTGAAGATAAGAAGCCCCATAGCTCACAATCTGGCTGTCATTCGTCTGCACTTTCATGAATATCCCCGCGCAGGTAATGCCCAGGATCGCAAAGGCAATATAACTCAGCGCTGCCAGAAACACCCCGTTCACTGCCGAACGGTTTGCCTGTTCCGTATTTCTCTCACCCAGGCTCCGGGACAGCAGCGCATTGATTCCCACACCAGTGCCCGAGGCTACGGCAATCATCAGATTCTGGACCGGAAACACCAGAGAAACCGCCGTCAGCGCATTCTCATTGACCTGGGCGACAAACATGCTGTCCACTACATTATAAAGGGCCTGTACCAGCATTGAGATCATCATGGGGACAGACATGGATATCAGCAGCTTATTGACAGGCATGACGCCCATCTTGTTCTCCCTCACTTTTTCTGTTTGACTCATTATACCTACTCCTTTCCTTTAGTTGCCAATGCAACCTTTTCTATTGTAATACATTTTCCGCTTTATTGTCAATTACTGTTTTAACAAACAAAATTAAGCCCGGATTAAGCCGGGGCGTTCACTGAATACGCTGCAATAATTTGCTTGACTTCCTCTTGACATACTGGTAAATTTGTAGTGAATATAACTTCAATTATAAAATTCAAAATTGTTGGAATTGCAACGAATAGATGAAAAGAGGTTTTTATGGAAATCACTGTGGATATTATTAAAATGATTTCTCATCTCCATAGGAAATCACAGATGTATCTGAATGAAAAGCTGGAGCCTCTGGGGCTGACCGCAGGCCTGGTGCCCTTTCTCATGATCTCCTGCGACCATCCCGGCGTCCCGCAGCACAGTTTCTGCCAGTTTCTGGACATGGACAAGAGCACAGTGGCTAAAATGCTGGCAAAGCTGGAAATTCAGGATTATGTAACCCGCCGGCCCGACCCGGAGGATTCCCGGTCTGTCAGAGTTTACCCTTCGCCAAAAGCCAAAGACCTTTATTCCACCCTGGATGGCCTGGGGAAAGCCTGGACTCTGGAATTGACGAAGGATCTCACTGAGCTGGAGCGCACCGTATTAATGGAAATGCTCCGGCGCGCTTCCCAAAATGCTTCTGACTATTTTACCGGCTGAACAGCTGGCCTTCCGCTCACTCCTCTTTCTTAAATTTTTCCGCCCCCACGCCGCAGACAGGGCATACGTAATCTTCAGGCAGTTCTTCTCCTTCATAAACATATCCGCATACCTGGCAGACATAGCGGTTCAGTTTCTTTTCCCCATCCTTTGCCGTTTCCGGCTCCTCCTGCAGATATGTAGGAGCATTCTTGGGGCTCTTTCCTTTAATCACCTGGTGATAATAAGCGTAGGTCATGGCCGGCGCAGCTCCCGCATAAGTTCCTGTCCCGATCACCTCACCCAGAAAAACAGTATGCGTGGAGGTTTCCATCTTGTTGATAATGCGGCATACCACATATCCGCAGGAATCCTTCACCACAGGAACCCCCTCAGCCATTTCATAGCCGATCTCTGTAAATTTATCCCTGTCTTTTCCGGAAGAGAAACCCAGAGTCCCGATGATTCCCGGATCAGAATTTTCTGACAATACCGACACTGCAAATACCCCGCATTTTTCCATACAGCTGTTGGTATAATTGTCGTGGTTCATGCTCACCGCCACTGTGGCGGGAGAGGACGTGATCTGCATCACGCTGTTTGCAATACACCCTGTGGGCCGTTCTCCATCCATAGTGGTCACGGCATAAACTCCATAAGACATACTTCTGAAAATTTTCGTATCCATAACAAACTCCTTTCCATTACACTTTATTCTGTTCCATCCCCGTCCGTCACAGATGCAGGGATTTTTTCAGCTCGCTCCAAACCGATCCCCCCTGGAAAATTCCGAAAGCCGCCAACACAATCACGCAGCAGGCCGAGGAAACAATGGACGGCCACTGCACCTTCAGCGCGCCGCATACCAGCAGAACCAGAGGGATCAGTCCAAAACCGCAGCACATCAGCAAATAGATCATGTATTCCGGTGAACTCATTTTTCTGACTGTGATGATCACCAGCATGGAAACCAGGGCCGCCACAACCGCGGCAGGCAGGCCATAGTCCAGCGCCCAGAGCTGCCAGCCCGTGGCCCAGTCCCACAGCACCAGCGCGATGCAGGCCAGCACCAGCTGCCACATGGCGTTCTTCAGCAGGTTCCGCCGCTTCCGGATCGCCACCACCGTCACCAGCCAGGCGCAGGCAACGCCGGCCAGCACAAACAGCGACCACCAGGTATCAAAGGGCAGCGCCGCGTTCAGCGACACACACACTACTGCTGCCAGAACACAGACAAAGGTATAGATTTTAAACCAAAACGCCAGTTTGGATGTTTCTTCACTGAGATCCGGAAACAGCTGCTCACAGCCGCTTCCATCGCCGGACAGCGCTCCCTGGCACAGAGGACAGCGTTTCTGCGGCGTTCTGATTCTGACTCTGCAATTTTCACAATATCTCATTCTGCGCCTCCTCCTTCCTCCGGGGACCATGCAGATATTTCCGCCTTTATTCCCAAATCAGTCAGAATCCGGAAAAAATTCCGTTCAATCCTGGTGTCTACATAGCTGGAGGTGAAACTAAGGGAAAGCTTGTCTCCATAAGAGCACATACAGAGCTCCACCTTCGGGGTGCTGGTAAACACCTCAAACTGTTCCAGAAAAGGCGAGCACTCCTGAGGCATTACGATCTTCCCTATATTAGAAAAAATCGCGGTATTTCCGGAAGGCTTCATGTTGGTTCCCAGATAAAGAGCTGCCTGTTTCAGCGCCAGAGGCAAAATCCTCACCAGGGGATTCCGCTCGAATTTCATCAGGCCGTAGATCCGTGCCGCCATCCGTTCCCGGGTAAGCTCTTTTTTAAAGAAGCCTCCCACAAAGGACACGACTTTTTCCAGATCTCCATCCCAGCCCTCAAAATTATAGCCAATATCAATCCACCAGAAAAAATTCCGCATGGATTTGGATGGAAAATAGCTTCTCAGGTTCACCGGAACCATCAGAGAAACTATTTTGTTTTTCTGTCTGGGCGCCAGCTCCTTTGCAATGGCGCAGAGATAGACAGCGGTAAGAAATACTGTGAGCGTAACGCCCCGCTGCCTGGCCTGGGAAAGCGCTTCCTTCACAGACAGCGTCCCCTGGATCAGACGAAGGCTGCCGTATTCCAGCCGGCGGTATCTCAGTTGGAAAGACCGATAGGCAGGGATATCTGTCACCTCCCTGCCTTCCCCATAATATTTTTCAAAGCTGTCCTCTTCCATCTCTTCCGCCGTTGCATCTGCCAGCACAGAGGCCACCGGCCCCCGCACCTCCTCGGGATGCGCTTCCCGGAGGTAATGATATACCAGAACCCGGAAAAAAGCCAGCGCTCCGGTACCGTCCGTCAGCGCGTGATACATCTCACAATTGATGCGCTTTCCAAAATAAGTCACTTCGAACAGCAGGCTTTTCTGATCCCTGACATAGAGCTGGCTGCAGGGAACCTTATATTCCTCCCGCACTTTCGGCTGAATATCCGTAGATTCAAAATAATTCCAGAACAGCCCTTTCCGCAGCACGCAGGAAAACATGGGAAACTCCTGTATGCACAAATCCAGCGCCCCCTGCAGCGCCCCGGGTTCCACTTCCTCCTTCAGTTCACAGACAAAGCGAAAAACCCGTTCATCCTTTTTGTTGCTGGTAGCCGGAAAAATCTTGGCGGCGTTTTCAAGATTCCTCCACCTGGTTTTCTTTGCCTGAAACATCTTCCATCTCCTTCACAAATTCCCGCACCATCCGGTATACCTCCTGCACCGGAGGATACAGAGGCGGCATCTGGATAAAACCATGGATTGTATCCTCCATCCGGTGCAAAGCCGTTTCCACTCCCGCCTCTGCCAGCCTTCCGGCAAAGGCTTCCCCCTCGTCCCTGAGCGGGTCATATTCCGCAGTAATGACAAGTGTTTTGGGCAGCCCTGTGAGATCCTCTGCCAAAAGAGGCGCAAAATACGGATTCTGCCAATCTTCTTCACAGGAAACGTACAGATTCAGATAATCCACCATGTTTTTTCTGGTCAGAAGATAGTCCGATCCGTTTTCCAGTACAGAAGCAAAGGGAGTGTGTTCCGAATAGTCATTGTTGAGACAGGGGTACAAAAGGACCTGCCGCCTAGGAAGAAAGGTTTTCCGTTCCCGCGCCAGCAGGCACAGCGCGGCGGTCAGATTCCCTCCTGCGCTGTCTCCCATCACCGTAATATTTTCCGGGTCCACATTCAGAATACTTCTGTCTGTAAAAATCGCTTCCGCCACCGCGTAGCAGTCTTCCAGCTGTCTGGGAAAACGAAATTCCGGCGCAAGGGGATAATCTACGGATACCACAACCATCTCTGTATGCTTCGCCAGGTCCCAGCAAATCCTGTTATAAGACTCCACGCTCTCCGTCGCAAAGCCTCCTCCATGAATAAAAAGCAGTACAGGCCAGGTATTGTCTTCCATTTTTCCCGGAGACGACACTGGATGTTCTTTCCGGTATTTCTCTATATCTACTGTCTCAAAGGCCTCTTCGCTGG
This sequence comes from Cuneatibacter caecimuris, assembly GCF_004216775.1. GTDB lineage: Bacteria > Bacillota > Clostridia > Lachnospirales > Lachnospiraceae > Cuneatibacter > Cuneatibacter caecimuris. The sequence goes on along the minus strand of NZ_SGXF01000003.1, from coordinate 257,431 downwards.
GAAAATAGATCCGCACCGGCACCTCGTGGTCCCCGTTGTAGAATTTGTGGTCCAGGGTCCTGTAGAACAGCTTGAAGGGGTCCAGGGTCTTAATATTCATCAGCTTTCTGGACTTCCCCAAATCCAGCTCCTCCTCCGGATGGGACAGGATCTGCAGCAGGCGCTGCACTGCTTTATTCATGGTCATCTCCTCTCTGCCGGCTCAGGCCGCTCATTCTTTCATCATTTCCCGGGCTGATTCCATGGCTGCGGCCCAGCGGTCGCACCAGGCGTCAAAATCCGGGTCCTCTTTCTGAAGCTCCGGATGGGACATCACATATTCTACAGACTCCCGAAGCCCCTGATCCATCCGCTTCACTGCCCTGAAGCCTGGAACCAGGCGCTTCAGCTTGCTGTTGTCAAATACCACCGTGTTGGCCTTGTCCCCCAGCAGGCCTCCGTACAGATCATACCTGCCTGACTCAGCCAGCATGACGGAGGGGATGTATAACGGGTTCAGTTTTACGCCCAGAGCGGCCGCAACTGTCTGATAAATCTGGTTCCAGGTCATGGATTCGTCGGAAGTGATCTGCACGGCCTCTCCGATGGCGTGGGCGTTGCCCAGAAGGCCGGTAAATCCACAGGCGAAATCCGTATTATGGGTCATTGTCCACAGGGAAGTGCCGTCCCCGTGGATAATCACAGGCTTTCCTTCCAGCATCCGCTTCAGCACCGGATATCCGCCGCCAGGACTGTGCACGCCGAGAGGCACGCTGTATTCGCTGTAGGTATGGCTGGGGCGGACAATGGTCACCGGAAAACCGGTTTCCCGGTACTGCTTCATCAGGTACTCTTCACAGGCAATTTTGTCCCTGGAGTACTGCCAGTAAGGGTTGGACAGAGGGGTCCCCTCCGTAACCCTGTAGTCAGACAGCGGCTTCTGATAGGCAGACGCGGAGCTGATGAAGATATACTGCCCGGTCCTGCCGGAAAAGAGCCTCACATCCCGCTCCGCCTGTTCCTGACGGAACGCGATGAAATCCGCAACCACGTCAAAAGTCATCCCTTCCAGGGCGGCCGCCGCCTGTTCCTCATCTTCATTGATGTCCGCAAAAATCTCATGGGCCCCTTCCGGCACCCTGTCATTCCTGCGGCCTCTGTTCAGCAGATACAGTTCCTCTCCTGCTTCCAGCAGCCGTCTTGTTATGGCGGCGCTGATCGTGCCTGTTCCCCCAATCAATAAAATCCGCATCCGAGTCCTCCTCTGACCAAATTATGGAATCTTTTTCTTTCTATTATACCCGCAAATCAGAAGGGTTTCAATCAGTTTATTGATTCTCGTCCTTCAGCGCGTCAATGGGATTATCGCTGCTGATTTTCCTCATGGAATACATCATTGTGGCGAATACCACCAGGAAAACACTCCCCACAGCCACAGCCACCGCCGGCCAGGGCAGATAAAATCCGGTGTCGTACCCCATCCGGACGCTGCGGAAAATCAGCCAGGTAACCGCAAAGGAAGTGGGGATGCCAAACGCAAGGGCTTTCAGCCCGTAAAGCAGGCACTCAAAATTCATCATCTTACGGAATCCTTTTCTGGTCATACCCACCGATTTCAGCATGGCGAATTCCCGCCTCCGGAGGTAGATGCTGGTGGAAATCGTATTAAATACATTTGCCAGCGCGATCAGGGAAATCAGGACAATAAAACCATAAGAGAATACCTTGATAATCAGCACCAGGTTTCTGTCGTTTTCATTCACCGCATACACATCATACAAATATTCCCTTGGCAGCCCGTTTTTCCCTGCTTCTTCCGCCATGTTCTGAAAAACCAGGCTGTGATCTGCAGCTTCAAAATATATCGTCGCAGACGTACTTCCCAAATTCAGTTTTTCAAAAGCTGAAATAGGGTATACAATACAGACGCTGTGGTTTTTGGAACGGTTCAGGCCGAAAGGGAGCCGGTCCGCATAGGTTCCGATCTCCAGGGTTCTGGATTCCAGGCAAGACCGTCTTCTCTGTTCATATTCTTCCTCTGTCATATCGCCGGTATTGCCCTGTTCCAACATCTGTTCAAATTTCGCCCTGTTCAAATGCCAAAAAGGCAGGGACTTCCGTTCTTGATCCAGCAGCTGCAGGCTCTCCACCCGTTCTGTGCCCCGGTTAAAATCCCTCAGCCAGGAATATCCGACCCCCAGGGGATGCTCTGCATCCATATATGTTTCTTCCGGCAGGCCCAGTTCCTTCAGATAACCGCGGTAGGTCACCTCATCCACGCCATATATCATCAGCCCTGCCTGAAAACCTTCCGCTCCTTCTGTCTCAACTCCTCCTGTCCCAGTCCCTTCAAAATACTTTCTGGTGCTCTCCGGCATCCACTCCGGCGGTATTTCCAGATCCTCTTCTATCGCAACCGCCGCAAAGCTGGAACGGGTCACTCCTTCCGCCCGAGAGAGCAGCGCAGCCGCCTGTCCGGCAGAAACCGGATTGCCCTGGCTGTCCTTCAAGTCCTGGGGAACACTGTAGCTGATATCATAATCATGCACCTGGAATGTACCTGTCACCGCATCTGTGAGATAAGTACAGAAGCTGCTGGCAGATATAAAGATCACCACGCTCATGAAAAGAGAAATAATTGTGGCCCTGTACCGCTTCTTATCCCGTTTAAAATGCTTTGCTGCAATCATTCCTTCCAGTCCGAACAGCCTGTAAACTATCCGTGAGGTTTTCACCTTTCCCCCTGCCTTGATATCTCCTGTCTGGCGGATTGCCTCAATAGCCGATACCCTGGCCGCCCTTCTGGAGGGAATCCAGGCTGATACGAGCACTGTGATAAAGGCCAGGACCGCCGCTGCAGCCAAAGCAAACGGTGAGATTTTCAGGCGAAAGGCCACCTGCCCCACGCCAAACAGGGAATAAAACTTGTTTCCGATCAGGTTTAAAGTCACTCCGATCCCCGCCACGCCGCACAGGATTCCCAGAGGGACGCCGATCAGGCTCAGATAGACCGCTTCGTCGAACACCATATTGCGCAGCTGCCGTCTGGTCGCTCCCACTGAAGAAAACAAGCCGAACTGCCGGGTCCTTTCGCTGACCGATATGGAGAAAGCATTGTAGATCAGAGATACTGATCCGAAAATCGTCAGCCCGATCAAAATGGCCGCCAGGTTGTAAAGCACTTTGTAAAAAGTATCATAGAAGGAAACGCCGCTGTACAGAAGCACGTCTGTATTAGCTGTGCCGGTATACATTGATCCATTCATATAGCTGTAGGCTTTTCCCGGATCCTTTAAAAGCAAATATACGGAATATGTTTCCGCCGCAGAGGAATCATCCCAGCATGTCAGCGCCGTCTGTCCGGGAGAACTGTAATCTTCAAAGCCCGGCGTCTCATAAACACCGACAACTGTGTAGGTTCTGGCCTGCCGTATCTGCAGCGTTTCTCTCAATTCTCCTGTCTCATCCAACATCAAAGGATTATGCTGATACAATGTTTCTCCGCCCAGCATCCTGTCCCCCAAATCCAGCGTCAGCTGATCTCCCACATAAATTTCCGCCTGTCCCCGTTCCACAATTTCATTGGGTATCAAAAGCTCCGAGCTGTTTTCCGGCAGGCGGCCGCGGATCAGATGAACAGGCATCCGCTCCATGAACAATCCGTCCGCGCCCAGCACATAGAGGTAGGGCTTTTCCGCCCATTTATTCTCCACCGGCGCATACCCCAGTTCCTGGGCCGCGGCTCCGCTGTCAACATCTTCGTCTTCACGGACCTGGGACAGCTCCTCCTGCGTCAGATTTTCCTGAGAAATATGCCAGTTCCCGTCCTGATAAACAGCGCAGTTCAGGGCATACTCCTGCAGGCTCACAATGCTGGTCAGCACTGCGGTGATCATGGCTGCCGACAGCATGATCCCGATAATCGTCACGATTGTCCTGGTTTTATTTTTCCAGAGCGTTTTCCTGGTGGTCCTGCCAAAAATATTCATCCCCGGATCACCTCGTCCCTGGTGATTTTCCCATCTTCTATAGCGATGATACGGTCTGCCTGCAGAGCGATATTTTCGTCATGGGTGATAACAATCAGCGTCTGTCCGTATTTCTTATTGGAATATCTCAGCAGCTCAATGATCTCCTGGCTGTTTTTGGAATCCAGATTACCTGTAGGTTCATCCGCCAGCACCACTGCCGGAGCGTTCATCAGCGCTCTTCCAATGGAAACCCTCTGCTGCTGGCCGCCGGACAGCTGATTGGGCAGATGCTGTTCCCTCCCTTCCAGTTTCAGCGTGGCGATCAGTTCCTGCAGCCGCTTTTCATTCACCTTCCTGCCGTCCATCAGCACCGGAAGCGTGATATTCTCTGTCACATTTAATACAGGAATCAAGTTGTAAAACTGATAAATCAGCCCCACCTGTCTCCTCCGGAATACCGCCAGCTGTTCCTCATTCTGTGCGTATACATCCTGGTCCTCCATATACACCTTTCCTGAGGTAGGCGTATCCACGCCTCCCAGTATATGCAGAAGCGTGGATTTCCCGGAGCCGGACGGCCCGATAATCGCCACAAACGCCCCTTTTTCCACGCTGAAAGAGACGCCGTCCAATGCCCGCACTTCATTCTCCCCCGAGCCATACACTTTCATCAGGTTTTCCACTCTCAATATTTCCATCCCTGTTCCTCCTTGATTGATATGGCTCCATCATACCCCCCGGTGATGACGCTCCGGTGACTTGCGGGTGACAATTCTGTCACATTATTATACTGTGGCCCTGTAAAAACGTATGGTAAATTCCGCCCCGCCGCCCGGCCTGTTGCCTGCCTTCAGGGAACCGTCCTGTTCCGTCACAATCATTCTGGCCAGCGCCAGGCCGATGCCCGCGCTGCCTTCCGCAGCATGTTCCCCACGGTAAAACCGCTCGAACAGCCGGGGAAGATCTTTTTCATCAATTCCCTCCCCGGTATCAGAGATCACAATTTCCGTAAAGATCGGCGTTTCCCGCGCTTCGGCTGTAATGCAGCCTCCCTCCGGCGTATGCTCCATACAGTTTTTCAGGATATTTTCCACAGCTTCCGTCGTCCATGCCAGATCTCCGTAAAAAGTCTCTTCTCCCGAGGATTTGAGAACCAGGCGCTGTCCCCGCAGATCCATGGGAATCTCCACAGGCTGCGCCGCCCTGCCGAGCATTTCCCTTACATTCACCTGTGACCTGGCAAATCGGACTGTGCCCGCGTCCAGCCTGGACAGTTTCAGCAGTGTGCCGATCAGCCAGTCGATTCTCCCCAGCAGGCCCCGCAGCTCCTGTACAAGGGCAATCCTGCGTTCCTCTTCCAGGCCCTCCTGCCCCAGAAAATTCACCACCAGATTGATGGACGTCAGCGGTGTCCTGATCTGATGGGAGATATCCGCAATAGAATCTGCAAGGTATACTTTGTCTTTTTTCAGGTTTTCGGCCTGTTCCCGGAGGCGAACCGTCATTTTATAAATTTCGCTCTGGAGCACCGCCAGCTCCCCTTCTGCGAACCGGTCCAAATCCAGCCCCACGCTTCCATGAAGAATCTCATCGATCTCCAGGCTTAACTCTGCCAAAGCCCTGTACCGCCTGAAGGTGGGGACAAAATGCAGCGCTCCGCAGAGCAGGCCAAAGGCCGACGACAGCGCTCCGAACCGCCAGTCCAGACAAGCTGCCGCCGCTGCAAAAGCTGCAAGCCAAAGGGCCCATAGCCAGATACTCCGCCTGATCTCAGGATTTCTGTAAAATTTCATCTCAATCTCCCGCCTTATAGCCCATCCCCCGGACCGTTCTGATCACTGACGGATTCTGTGGGTCGTCTTCGATTTTATCCCGCAGCCGCTTGATATAAACCGTCAGGGTGTTGTCATTCACATATTCTCCCGCGATATCCCAGATTTCTTCCAGCAGTTTGTTCCTGGACAATACAATGCCCATGTTATTGAAAAATACCAGCAGCAGTCGGTACTCCAATGCGGAAAGGAACACCTCCCTGCCGTTTTTCATGACTGTGCCTTTCACCGCGTCCACGGATACGCCGCCATATTCCATGATTTTTCCCAGCCGGTTATTACGCCGGAGCACATTCCTGATCCGGGACACCAGCTCCCTGGGCCGGAAAGGTTTGGCAATATAGTCGTCCGCCCCCACGTCAAACCCTGTCACCACACTGTATTCATCTCCCGAGGCAGTCAGAAAAATCACCGGGACGCCAAAGCGTTCTCTCACCGCGGAACAGACCGCATAACCGTTCCCATCCTTAAGAGAGATATCCAGCAGCACCAGATCCCAGGAGCCGTTTTCCAGCTTTTCCAGCGCCTCCTGCTGTCCCGCCGCAGCTTCCGTCTCAAAACCTTCCCTGCGGAGGAATTCCCGCAGATTTTCAACAATCTTCCGGTCATCCTCCACCAGTAAAATTTTAGTCATCTCAAATTTCTCCTTCCGCCCATGCTGTTCCTATTATATCAGCCGTTTTCAGCTTTCTCAATGAAATTCTTTTTCATATTTTGTTCACTTGACAGCGCTGTCCATGTAGCCTACAATATTGTTAACAAATTAACGGAGGAAAATTAATGATGGCAAATATTTTGATCAGCCCCGGCAAATATGTCCAGGGCGCAGGTGAACTGAAGAAACTGGGAAATTATGCGGAAGGTTACGGAAAAAAAGCGCTGGCTCTGATTACAAAGTCCGGCTATGGCCGCGTTGGAAGCCAGATTCAGGAAAGCTTTGACAAAACCGGCTGCAGCGTGGTCTTTGATTATTTTAACGGCGAATGCTGCCGTACGGAAATTGACAGGCTGACAGCGAAAATGGAAGCAGAACAGTGCGATATGGTAATCGGGATCGGAGGCGGAAAAATTCTGGATACCGCAAAGGCTGTAGCCTACTACCGCAAAACCCCTGTGCTGGTCTGCCCCACCATCGCTTCCACCGACGCTCCCTGCAGCGCGTTGTCAGTGATCTATACAGACAGCGGTGTTTTTGAAGAATACTTGTTCCTTCCTGCCAACCCCAATATGGTGCTGATGGATACAGAGGTGATTGCAAAATCTCCCGCCCGCCTGACTGTTTCTGGAATGGGAGACGCGCTGGCCACTTATTTTGAGGCCCGGGCCATACAGCGTAAAGCTGCTGCTACCTGCGCCGGAGGCCAGGTCACACTGGCTGCCATGGCTCTTGCCAAGCTTTGTTTTGATACGCTCATGGAAGAAGGTGTGAAGGCCAAAATTGCGCTGGAAGCAGGAGCCTGCACAAAATCCGTGGAGAAAGTCATTGAAGCCAACACCCTGCTTTCCGGAATCGGCTTTGAAAGCGGCGGCCTGGCAGGAGCCCACGCCATTCACAACGGATTCACAGTTCTGGAAGAATGCCATTCTATGTACCATGGCGAAAAAGTAGCGTTCGGCACCATCACACAGCTGGTTCTGGAAGACGTGCCCGCTGAAGAGCTGCAGGAAATCATTGATTTCTGTATTGAGCTGGGCCTGCCTGTAACGCTGAAGCAGCTGGGCGTCAAAGAAGTGACAAACGATAAGATCATGGCCGTGGCCAAAGCAGCCTGCGCGGAAAATGACACGCTGCACAACATGCCCTTTGAGGTAACGCCGGAATCCGTCTGCGCCGCAATTCTGGCCGCGGATGCTTACGGGCGCTATTTCCTGGGAGAATGATCCGATGCCGGGAATGGGAAAAAGCGTTATTCATATTTTCGGGGCCTCGGGCTCCGGGACTACCACTCTTGGAAAGTATATCAGCGAAAAGCTGGGCTATTTTTTCATGGATTCCGACGATTATTTCTGGCTTCCCACAGATCCCAAATATACGGCAAAAAGAGACCGGGAACAGAGAATCCAGCTGATGAAAAAAGATATGGAAACCTGGGACAAGGTGGTGGTTTCCGGATCTTTGACAGACTGGGGAGACAGCCTCATACCCTGTTTTACACTCTGCCTGCGCCTGGTCATTGAGCCGGAAGCCAGGCTGGCCCGGCTCAAAGAGCGGGAAAAACGCCATTTTGGCCCGCGCATCGCTCCCGGCGGCGATATGTATGAAAATCATCTCAAATTTATGGAATGGGCCGCTCAGTATGATGAGGGAGGCGTGGAAGTGCGCAGTAAGGCGAAACATGATGAGTGGCAGAAGCTGCTGACTTGCAGAGTCCTTGTCTTAAACGGGGCCGACACGCTGGAACAGAACCTGTCGGCTGTCCGAATGGCTCTGGCAATTCCCTCTATGCATGAATAATTGTTATATACCTGATGCAGAACCGGCGGCTGTCCTTCGACAGCCGCCGGTTCTGTCTCGCTGCATGGGAATCCGCGTTCCCTGTGCAGCAAAACCCTCCCTCTATTCATTAATTCTTACAGATTCTTTTTCCTTCTGCCTCTGGCCGCCAGAGTCAATGCTGCTCCCCCGGACAGAAGCGTCAATATAAACCACAGGAACAAGCGGCTGTTATCTCCTGTTCCGGGAGACGGATTTTCTATCCTGTCAATCAGTTCCAGCAGAGCGTCGATTTCTGCAAGTTGATCACTGATTTCCTTCTTCTCCGCCTCAGTCAGGTGATTGCCCTGCTCCTCCATTACCTTCTCATAAGCGTTTTTGGCTTCTTCCAGAGCTGCTTTATCCTCAGGCTTCACATTATCCCGATGAATGCCTTCAATACCCTTGCCGGCCTCTTTTACTGCCTCAGACGCTTTGCCGATCTCATCCAACAACTCTTCCAGACGATCTTTGAGTTCTTCCAGTTCCGCCTTCTCATCATCCGTCAGATGACCGCCGCTGAGCTGCCCTTCGATGTTTTCCACCAGATCATTGATGCTGCTCTGGTCCTCTGAATCAGCCTGATCAAAGTCAATATTCTCCGCCTGATCCCTGATTTCATTCAGGGCGCCGCTGATTTCTGAAATTTTTTCCAGCAGTTCTTCCCCTTTGCTAATGATTTCTGAAAGGACCTTTTTTTCCTCGGCTGTAAGATTTCCTGTTTCTTGCAGCATTTTTGCTTCTTCAACGATCTGTCTGACCGCGTCTTCATCCGTAGATTTCACTGTTTCGGAAGTATAACCCCCCATCTCCTTCTCCAGCTGATCCAACAGCTCCGCAACATCCTGAAGCTTTGCAAGAAGGCCTTCCAGCTTTGTTTTGCTGTCATGAAGAACATTTCTTTCTGGCTCAGTAAGATTCTGAGTTGTCAAAAGGATGTCTATATCTCCGATCAGCTTTTCAATTTCTTCCTTATCAGAGGATTTCACAGTATCGGGGCTGTACTGCTCTGACGCATCATTCACACGCTCATATTCTGCTGTGGTTTCCGCAATATTATCCAGCAGGCCAGCTGCTGCTTCTCTGACCGCATCCAGCAAGCTTCTCTCGCCCTCAGTCAGATTCCCGCTCATTAAAAGCGAATCAATCCGGCTGACTAAAGATTCGATATTCTCTTTGTCTGAGGAATTCACGGTCTGAGGATCATAACCATCAACACCGTCCGTCACTGCTTTGGCTTCATCTGATACTGCCTGAATTTTCTCCAGCATAGCCTGACACCTGTCAAGAATCTCCTGGAGCGCTGCTTTTTCTTCATCGGCGGCATTCCTCTGGTCTACGGCTTCTGCCGCTGCTTTGACTGCCTCAATCACAGTTATGTCAGCAGAGGTCACCTGGTCCTCGGTGATGCTGTCAATCGGTTCGGCAATTGTGGAAACCGGCTTCATGGTCACAGTCACAACAGTGCTGTTTCCTGCCTTATCAACTGCAGTAATCGTGTAGGCTTCTTCCCGATTGCCGGGCAGCGCTACAGCGCCGGTAACATCTTCGCCGTTGAGGGTAACTGATTCCAGGTTTGCGTCCTGAACATCCGCAATCTGCGTTGTGTAATATGTGCTGCCGTCAGAAACACCGCTGACTGCCGGAGCCATGATATCAAAAACAGCCCCGTCAGAACTGATATAAGTCACATTGCCCGCATCGTCTGAGATCTTGACATAATACACAAATTTCACTGCATCCTTGGCCGTTTCACTGATGAGCTCCTTATAATCTGACCATCCTGTCAGCACCTTCACTTCATTCTCACTGAGCCCTGTTTCACTCCTGAAGTACTGAATGCTTTTTACCCCGCTGCCTGTATCAGACGCGGTAATGCTGACGTCTACATTTTTGTTGAAAAATAAACCGAAACTAATCGCGTTGAGGAATTCACCCCACTTGTCCGAAGCAATGGTAATTTCTCCCTCAGGCGCTGTTTTATCAATTTTAACTGTTTCCGCAGCGATCCCGTCCGTCATTTGACCCTGGGCATTTTTCAAATATACTGTTTCCCCGTCAGTGCTTCCTGTCAGAGTCAGCTTCTCGCCATAAATTCCGTTTAAAGCAGTGGAAATTGTCCATCCCGCCGGAGGCAGAATCTCTACATCGCTTCTGAACCAGCCGTTTTCCCCCTGTATTCCTGAAAGGGTATAGGGTACCTGGGGTGCTTCCAAATAACTGATTGTGAAATCCTTTGTTGCGGAGGCTGCTCCATAATTTTCATCTCCCGCCACAGAAACCCGCAGCGTATAGTCTCCTCTAACGGACGGTTTAATGGCCGAATATGTGCTGTCGTCCGCGTTCCGGAGCTTGTACTCTACCCTCGCCGCGCCGGAAGAAAGCGCCGTAAAGGAGGCGTCTTCAACAGGCTGGCCGTCATAAACCTTAGAAGGATCCGAAAGCTCTTTCACGCTGCCTGCCGCCTTGCTGACAGTAAGGGCAATTTCAGTTGCGGCAGGGGCGGCATTGCCGTCCTTTTCCGCATATTCCATGCCCAGGGGGTGATAGCTGACCGTCAGAATATACGGTTTCACGTCCGCCGCAAGTGTATCGAGCCAGACGGCTTTAAATGTAATTTCGCCTTCCGAGGAGACCGTATAATCCACATTTTTCGTCAATACGGTTCCCCCGCACTGAATTTCCTTCACTGTATTTCCGTTCAGCTTAACCTGCGCGGTTACATCTGACACCCCGGTTTTTGTAAAGCTGATGGATCCAGTATCCTGCGCGGAATCTGTGTAAAGCACAATGCCGTCAGAGCGGATAAAAGCAACGTTGCCCACCTGATCAGTCGCTTTTGCATAAATATATGTTCTGGAATTTGGCGCCATGGTGAAGGTTCCCGTGTAATCCGTCCAAGACACATTGGCATCGTTTAATTCTTTTCCATCACTGTACACCGCATCAGTAAGGAGATACTGCACTTTCTCCACTCCTGAATCAGCATCATCCGCCGTAATCTCTACCGTCTGAGTCTCCTTAAAGAACAAGCCGAAGGTAATTGTATTCAGAAAAGAAGTCCAGTGATTGCTGCCCAGTGTGATTTGAGCCGAAGGCGCCGCCATATCCTGCGCTACCCCTTCCACAGTTACTGTCTGGTTCTCCACAATATCAGATATCGTGTAGCTGCCGTTATGCTCTGTCAGGAGAACACCGTTGGCTTTTACCGCGAAAGCAGCAGTTTTGTAATAGGTATCTGCCAGCGCAAGAGTAAAGCTGTAGCTGCCCCCTTTTACAACCGGGTCTGAACTGCCGGTAACCGTATAACCTTCGCCCGCCGGAAGTGCAACCGTACAGGTAACCGAAGCCAGCTTAATCTGATTGTTCTGTAATGTAAACCAGAAAGCATCGTCTTTATAAGAAAACTTGGCCAGATCTTCTGGGGTAATCGTATAATCCTTTCCTGACGCAACCACATCCCCGGCTTCCGGGTAACCATAAATCCCTTCAATTTCCACCTTATTCTCCAGCGCAGAGGAGATCTGGAACGGTTTGCTGCGAAGATCCAGATACAGTCCGTTGGGGATATTCGCGCTGCCGCCCAGTGTAAAGGTACTGTTCACCACATAGACATTATGGCCTTTTCTTTCAGCCTCCACTGCAGTTCGGGCAGTGTTGTCTCTGATCGTTCCCCCGGTGATCACCAGTTCCGGACTGCTGCCGCCCGCTGCTTTGTATATTCCGCCGCCCCGTCCATAGAGTACGGAATTCCCGCTGATTTCGCCCCCGGTGACAATCAGAACCGAATTGCTGTAAATCGCTCCCCCATAGGTAGCGTCTGCATCTGTTCCGGTGACAGTATTTCCTGTAAGGCTTCCATCTGTGATGCGAATTGTGGTTGATCCCCACCCTGTATCGCTGATTGCGCCGCCGCCCCTGACTGCCGTGTTATTGCTGATCACGCCGCCGTTCATGGTAAAGTTAATTGTACCGCCATTATCGCCCAGGTTAATGGCTCCGCCCATTCCTGTGCTGCTGTTTCCGGTAATGGAACCTCCGTTCATAACAAGATTGGCAGTTACATTATAACCTGCGCCAAAGGAAATGGCAGTATTTGCGTTGTTTTCCAAAACTGCGCCGTTATTTATTGTCAGAGTACCGCCCTTATTAAATTTAAGAATATTTCCTGCTGACGGAACCTCTCCTTTATTTCCATCCAGCGTAATGTTTTCCAGCGTCAGGCTGCTGTTTCCCGCAACAGCCTCAAACATATTTCCTGTACAGGACGCAGCGCGGGTCAGCGCTCCGCCAGTGAGCGTCACGTACTTGCCGCTTGGAATTGTGATCGTGGCAGTAATTGCAATTCCGCCGGCTGGAATTGTGATCACTTCCGGCTGGCCGGCCGTACCGCTGCTCTCGTTAATCGCTGTCTGCAGATCGAACAACTTTGCCGCCAGCACCAGGTCTGTACCGTTCTGTTTGAGGATATAATCTTCTGAAACCAGGGTAAACAATTCTTTATTGACATCGTCAACGGAAGAGACAACAGTTTCACCGATATCAACGCCAGCACAGTCTATTGTTGCACTGGATCCCCTGTATCCTTTCGCGTCAATACTTTCCTTATTCCCAACTTTTATTATGGCAGACACGCTCCCGGTACCAGATAACGTCAGTACAGGCGATCCGGTAAGATACAGCTTACCGAAAGTGGAGTCCGGATAACCCGTGGTATCAATTACATAGCTGTCAGCCTCATAGCTTCCGCCATAAATAGAAACTGTTCCGTCACAGACAATGGCGGAGCCGGCTCCGGTAAAATGTCCCTGATAGATGCTCAGCGTTCCGCCGGCCGCACAGTATAACGCATTAACGCCATTTATTCCGCCGGCTTCCCCTGCGCAGTCGCATACCGTCAGCGATGCGCCGCTCTTTACCTGGACAGAAGCCCGGGGCATATCACTGCCTGCAAATACCGCAGGGCCCGTAACCGTATGGCCGTTCAGACAGAGGTTGATATTGGCATCTACATCCCAACGGCTGTCCAGCCGGACATCCTGCTTCAAATAATAATTCCCGCCGCTGTGGGGCATGGAATCTGCACTTTCCCATGCCGTCCACACAAGTTCCGCATGCGCCGGATCGCCATGGGTGCAGCTCAGGCCGCAGACAGGGTGGTTCAGATGCGTATCGGCAGGGGACGGTGTTATCTCCACATCCGTGGATACAGCTCCATTTCCGGATTGGGTGATATTTCCCACCTTATCGCCGTTTACAAGGATATCATAAACTGTATCAGAGGAGGTAACAGTGCCAGAGTAAACGCCGTCTCCCTGATGGTTTAATACAGTCTCGTTCTGATTGCTGTCTTTAATAATAACGGTTGCATCCGTCACAGGATTTTTTTCTGTATCTGTTACCGTAATGGATATGGAACCAGGAGCGCCTCCCAGCCCGGGGATGAATCCCTGCAAATAGGGATATCCGCCATTTTTGGCGGGGTCAATGGTCCAAGTGTTGCTGAAATCCCAGTTAATATAATTATTTTGCTGTTTTAACTCTCCGGAAGTTCTTCCAAGATCCGTACGTCCGCTGGACGAACTGAAATTTGGGGAAAGTGTTTTGTCAAAATATGTATTTGTAATTTTTTCATTGGGAACAGCCGCGCCGTCGCTCCATCCTGCAATGGGACGAAGCTCCCCGATGCAGGCGGAATAACAGTTGATAATACTGATGCTGCTGCTTGAGTTCCAGCCTGAAATCCCCGCCGTGTCTCCTCTTCCTCCGGTAGGCTTTAAGTCTACGCGGGCATAGCAGTTCTGAACTGTCGTAAGTGTGCTGTAGGTAGAACCTAACAGACCGCTGACTGCAGCGTAGCCTTTCACAGCGCCGGTCACATAGCAGCGTTCAATGGTACTGCCCTGGGCATACCCGGATAAAATCGCCACATCGTTGCCGGAGGAGGTCACATTTGCATTTTCTATCCCTAGCCTCCGGACTGCAGCGCCATTCAGATATCCGAAAAAGCCGCAGTAGCGCTGTGTCGTATTGATGGTCATATTATAGATGATATGATTCTGCCCGTCAAAAACGCCCCGGAATGCGTTGCTGGAAGTTCCGATGGGAGTCCAGTTCGATTCCCCTGCAAGGTCGAGGTCCGCATTCAATGTTACGGTTTGTCCACTGTAGCTGTTTCCGCCGTTTACAGAATCCCGAAATGCCTTCAGATCCTCCACAGTGTTGATTTGGGTGACGGAAGCCGGGGCGGCTGTGACCGCCACTGACGGCGCCGCCGGCACCATTGCGATCACCATACAAAAGGTGAGCAGAAGCGCCAGGAAACGGTTTGTTCTTTTACTTTTCACTTACTTTACCTCCTATTTAATTTTAATATTTTGACCGGCAGGATGTCTCTCTGCCAATGATTCTCTGTCTTCTGCTCCTCCCTTCCTCCGAACTGACTGACAAGACAAATTTTGCTGAAACAGTGTAGCACATGATATGTGTATCGTCTGTCACGGATTATATAATGCCGTCAATTTTTAGACAGCCATCTCTGGAGCGCCGCATAGAGTAAATCAATCTCCAACGGCTTTGTAAGGAAATCGTTCATACCAGCCTCTTTCGCCATATCCCTATCCTCCTGAAAAGAGTTGGCGGTTAGAGCGACAATGGGGATTTCCGCAGCATCTGAGCGGCCGGAATCCCGTATTGCCCTTGTCGCCTCCAGACCTCCCATGTTAGGCATTCGCATATCCATTAAAATAAGATCAAAGTACCCGGGAATACTTTGTTCAAAAAGTCTAACCGCTTCCGCTCCATCCTCCGCAAGCTCCACCTGAATGCCTTTTGATTGTAATATGTCAATCGCGATCTCTGCATTAATCGGGTGATCCTCAGCCAACAGAATCCGTACATCTTTAAAACGGACAGATGACTCAGGCGGTGCTTTTAATTCTATGGGCCTTCCAAAGGAAATCGGAAGAGAAAAGAAAAATTCACTGCCCACATTTATTTTACTTTTCACCTGTAAATTCCCGCCCATAAGCTGTACAATATTTTGGCTGATCGGTAAACCCAGCCCTGTTCCCTGACTTCGCATTTGACTGGCGCCCACTTGTTCAAAAGAATCAAAAATACGTTCTAAATCCTCTTCTCTGATGCCAATGCCGCTATCAGAAACCTTAAATAAATAGGTAGCCTGCCAATTCGAGGCTGCCGTTTCTTCCACACTCAGATGTACCTCTCCTCCTGGCGGTGTGAATTTAACCGCATTGGATATCAGGTTCATCAAAACTTGCTTTAATCGGATTGCATCGCCCTTCAAATCTGAATGCTTGAAATTATTTTCACAGAAAAGTAATATCCCCCGGCTTTGTGCCTGTGTTTGCATCATACTGCAAAGTTCATCCAACAGCTGACGCAAGGAGAAGTCTTCCATTGCAATTGAAAGCATACCATTATCAATTCGGCTCATATCTAAAATATCATTGATCAGCCCCAATAAATATTGTGAGGTAGAATTAAGCTTTGCTAAATTTCCTTTTATGCTTTCGGGAATATCATCCTTCATCGCTATGAGCGCGGTCGTTCCAACGATTGCATTCATGGGCGTACGGATTTCATGGCTCATTCGGGAGAGAAATTCACTTTTGGCTCTGTTATCCGCCTCTGCTCTCGCAATGTTTTTTTGCATATTGGCATTTTTTACACGCATGTTGGATATTACGATAATCACCATTGTGACCAGCAGTAAAATTGTTGATACAGCGGCGATTGTTAAAATAGGATTAGCCTCCACAAAACTTTTCACTGAAACCTTCGTGTCTCCGATTGAAATCAGGTTATGATCCAGAAGAGAATTCCTGTCATCCTCGGATAAGCTGTTGATGCCTTTGTTTATTATGGACAAAAGCTCCGGATTTGCGGGCGCCGGCATAGCAAAGCTGATTTTAATGCGGTTCGCCGATAAAGTAACAGGAACTACATTGGTATAAATCTTGTCCTGCATCATCTGTTCCATTCGCGCAGAAAGCCCGCAGGCAAAATCCACCTTATGAGTATTCACCGCCGACAAAACTTCTTCTATAGTCGTAAAATACACTACTTCACTAGCTTTTACATAAGAAGGCAGCTGGCGCCCTTCCAAAAGCCCGCAGGTTAATCCGTCCTCAGGATAAGTCACAGATCTATTGCGTACAATTAAATCATTTAACGCGGCATAAGACTTGGTCTGTACCAGTTCACTGCGCATGGCATCCGCGGAATCATCGAAAAAAATGCCGGCCATATCAGCTTTGCCTTCGATAACAAGCTGCTGCGCATGGTCATAAGAGTCTGCCAATATGTAGGAAAATTTCATTCCATATCGTTTAGTTATTTTTTTCAGCAGTTCTGGAACCAAGCCGGAATGGTCTCCGTCTTCGTAGCCAATACAATAAAGCGGATGATAATAGTCAGGAACCGCCACTGTCACTGTGCCCTTTTGCTCCACATAATCTTTTTCCTCCTCGCTCAGCAACAAATTTTCCACCCCAGTATCATCAAAATATCTCTGATATACTTCTTCCGAAAAATGAGGATCGGCTAAAAGAATATGCTCCATTGCCCAGTTCAGCTGATCGAGAAGCTCCTTGTTGTCTGGCTGCACAACCAGATAATGGGGCTGTGCATCAAAATACGCCACCGCGCGAAACTCACCTGTATCATCCGTCGCATTTCCAAGTTTCAGGTCAATCTTTCCCTCCTCCAAATCCAGGTTAATTTGATTAGCGGCAACTTCTTCAGAGGTATATGGTTTGATTGTGCAGTTTAAGCCGTTAACATAGAGGAATTCCTTCAGCCTCCGCACATTATCTGTGGCCCGCTCCACAACGCCTATGGTTTTTCCGTTCAAATCCCTTAAATCATACCCTTTGATAGCGTCATTATTCTGTCTGGCCAGTAAAACCGCTTTGGTATTGCCGCAGCTGAAATCCGGGTAGGCAAAGTATTCCTCAAACGACGGAGAATAGTATGTGCCGCCCATGAGGTCATATTTTCCGGCAATAAACTCTCCCGTCATGTCGTTGGCGTCGGTCTCAATAAATTCGTATGACCAACCGGTATACTTTGCAATTTCATACAGATAATCCACTACCAGGCCGGAGCGTGTTCCGTTTTCGTCGGTCATTGTAAAGCCTTCCGCCTCCGGAAACGGAACACGGATCCGGACGGGTTGTTCTTCTGCGGCATAGGCCGGAATAGTTCTTGTACACATTATGACAAGCAGCACAGCCACAGGCCAAAGCCTTGTCATCTGTTTTTTTAACTCTAATACAAAACGTCTCATATTCACTCCTATAACAGCCTATGAAAAGGTCATACTGTATTAATATGGTCCTCGCAGGTGTCGGCGCGTAATTTTTAGTCCCATTTTATTGTAAGCCGGTGGTCCTTTGGCGGAGAAATCGTTCCTGCATGCCTGACGGCGGCAGTCACCAGATCTGTATTATTGCCCAGCTCACTGTGAACACTCAAAGTAGAGGCAATATAGGTTTCGTCAATAGAAGTAGCCCAGGCGGCAACGGTGTAGCGCTTATCGTCCGCGATTTCACTGCCGTCTGCCAGGGTCAGCTTTATCACGTTATTGTTTTGGTCACGCCAGGGGGCATATTCCATCGTGAGGCCGGAAAAAGCGTACATAGCGTTGATTTCCCCGCCGTTGATCATGGGGTGCTCCAGAAGGGCTTTCAGATCAGCGCCGCGGATCTCATAGGTTGTCAGGTAATCCTCGTCATCCAGACCGCGCAGGTAAAACCGATACAGCATGGTCACATCACCCTCATAAAATTTCGCAAAATTTCCATTGTAATAAGTGCAATGTGGAATCAGAGCAATCTCCGCCCCAGTGGCAGAACGCATAGCATCGGCTATAAAGAAGCTGGTTTCCAGAATAGTAAATTCCTCCTCAGCAGTCCCCACTGACTCTTCCGGTTCCCGGCTGTCTGTGATTTTTTCAGTCATGGCGTCCGTTTCGGCAATAACCTGTTCCAAGGTCAGATCGTCCTCTAAATACTTTTTCATGGTTTGATTATGAAGATCATTTCCAATACTGTCCGCGAAAAAAATCTGTCCATTTTCAAGGCATGCCTGCACGTCCCAAAACTCTTCCCTCAAATTCGCCTGGGCGGATTTCACGCTGCTCAATCCCGAATAAAGCTCCTGTAAGGCCTGCTGTCCTTTGTTTGTGCTGAGAAATGCAAAGATGTCCAGTAAAATCTTCTTTTTGCCGGGATCCTCCATGGACGCTTTGGACAGCGCCATACTGCGCCCGAAAGACATTTGCATCCAGCGTTCCCCCGGCGTATCGGTAGGATAACCAAAAAAGCCAATTTCACACGCAGGCTGTTCGTCCTCATACAGGGAGAACATGGTCAATTGTTCCGGCAGCATAGCAATTTCACCGGCATAGAGGGCGTAACGATTTTTCGTCAGGCTGGAAGAAAAGTCGTCTTCCACCACGATACCACGGTCATATAGTTCTTTATGTACCTCAAAATATGGCTCCAACACGCCCTTGCATGAAGCTTCACCGTTACAGAACAGGTCATACTGTTCCCGTTTTTCCATGGTGGAAAAAACCGCGCGGTTGCTGAATCCCAGTCCTACCCCATCCATGGAATACTTAAAGCAGGGGACAAAGGGGCGTATACCTTGGGCGGAAATTTCATCACACAGGGCATAAAATGCGTTGATCGTCTCTGGTATTTCCCAGCCGTGGGCTTCAAACAGATTTTTATTGTAAAAGATTCCTTGTACCGAGCTGTTAATAGGAAGCTGGTAGAGTTTGCCCCCGGAGCTTAAGTCATTCAACGCGGATTGATTGTACCTGAATGTGAAATCCTCCGCCGATAAGTCATAGAGAATATTACTGCTTATCTCAGCATCCTTTATAGCGCCCGTAAAAATAATATCTTCCAAATCTTTCTGTACTCCGGGATTTTTCAAATGTTCCTGGATGTCCGGAATGCTGGCCTGATCCATGATAACGATATCAACGTTGGGAAATTCCGTTTCGATGGCAAGCTCTACGGGCTTTGCGTTGCAAGGCGCATATGTGCCAATGGTGATGACCGTTTTATCGAAGTCCACCGGCTTATAAGTTAAAATTTCATTGTCTGCGCAGAACCGCGCCTCTGGCTCTGTTTTTTTCTGCATATCGGAGCATCCAGCCATTCCCGCCAGCATGGCGCCGGTTACAAAAAAGATCCATAACTTTTGCTTTTTCACACGGCTTCCTCCCTAATGTATATATTGGATAAATATTTTTTTAACAGCTTCTAAATTTACCGGCTTGCTGATATGAGCCTGCATCCCGTGAGCAAGAGATTTTTCCACATCCTCTTCAAAAGCGTTTGCGGATAAAGCGATGATGGGGATGCTTTGCGCGTCCATGTGGGCCGAGCTGCGAATAGCAGCCACAGCTTCCAGGCCATTCATCACCGGCATTTGAATATCCATCAAGATTATAGAATAATATCCCATGGAAGAACTTAGGAAGCGCTCCACAGCTTCAGCGCCATTAACCGCCCCGTCAACCGAAAATCCAAGCCCGCTTAAAAGCGCTGCCACAATTTCGCGATTGATTTCGTTATCTTCCGCCAGCAGTATTCTCTTTCCACGCATATATTCTGGCAGTTCATTGCTTTGCCCTTTTTCTGGTTTTGATTCGCTGAGTTCGATCCGCTCCAGGGGAAGCTCTATGACAAATTTGCTTCCTTGGTTCAGTTCGCTCTCCACATGAATGGTGCCATTCATCAAAGACACGAGACTGTGTACAATTGCCAGCCCTAAACCACTGCCCACATGCGCGGAGGTAAGGGAGGACTGTTCCTGCTCAAAGGGATGGAACATCTGCTGCATAAACTCTTCGCTCATGCCGATCCCTGTATCCTCCACCATAAAGCAGGCCCTGGTATACGTGACGCTTTCCTGACATTCCCGGTAAGTCAGGGTCACTCCCCCCTCTTCTGGGGTAAACTTTATGGCATTGGAAATCAAATTGACAAGACACTGCTTAATACGGACAGCGTCCCCCAGGTATCCTCTGTGGATGCGATCCGGACAGTCCAGATGAAAATTCAGCGCCTTCTTACACGAGGAATATGTTTCCAGCTGAATAACCGTATCCAGCAGTTCCTTCATATCAAAAGCCGTATGGGAAATCCTTAACTTTCCGCTTTCTATCCTGCTCATATCTAATACGTCATTGATAATGGAAATAAGATATTCACCGGACTTTTTCGCTTTCCGCGCACAATCCGCCACAATATCTGGTTTGTCCACATTGTGCAGCAGCAGGTCGTTCAGCCCGATCACAGCTGTCAGCGGTGTGCGGATATCATGTGAGACCTTGTTCATAAAATCACTTTTCAAGGTGGCTTTTGCTTGCTCCAGTTTGATCTGCTGTCCTTTCTTTACATAGTAGCATATCCAAACTGCAGCTATGGCAACTACAGTTAAGAGGGTCAGCCCGATCATAATGATTACATTACGCATTCCGTCAAAGGTGGCTACCGCCGTTATTGAAATCGGAACAGCTATCACAATACTGTTGCCCCCGCTTTCCGGAAAACTTTGAATACGCCAGATCTCTCCATCTATTTTTGCTATGGATTCCACCTTGTGCTGCTGTTCCAACCCCTGCTGCAGTGCAAGAATCTGGCGCTTGTCTACTTTCTTTTCCTGCAGGGTATGGAGCAGGTTATATCCTCCAAAATATTCATTGGCGGTGGATTCAGTCGGCCGCAGTTCGATCACGCCTTGTTGATCCACAACATAAGAGGCTCCCTGATTTTCGTATAACGCGGTGGCCGCAGCCTCTGCATAAGAATTTGCATCTACCAGCATGATAACGCCAAAAAATTCTTTACCGTCTATGGTAACATCGGAAATAGGAGACATAAAAACCCAAAAATCTCCCTTAGCCTGTACTGTACAAAAATCTGTCCGAATCTCATCCGAAGATTTCAACATCTTAATTTCTTCTGATTCAGACAGTACAATTCTCTCTCCGGTCAGAGAAATACAGGAACCGTCCTCAGCCAAAAGATATAACTGTTCAAACGCCAGAAGCAATTCCTGCCCCTGGTCCAGAGACTGGACATGGTTGCTTGTGATAACAAGAGCCGCCTGTCGCACCTTATCCTCATAAGTTTGCCTCAGCAAAAGCAGTTTTTCTGAAATCAAAGTACTCATTTGCTCAATGGAGTCAATACGCTCATTTTGAATCGACTGGTTTAAATGACGATAAGTAACAGTAAAAATAAAGACCTCGGAGAGGAGCAGACACACCAGCAAAACAGTCATCCGCCTAAGCCACGGAAGACTCTTTACTTTGGCATTTTTTGTCTTGCCAATCATTTCTCTTACCATCTTGCTTTACCACCCTCCGCTCAGCATGATTAAAGTCTTATCAAGAAAACTATTTCCAAAGCTGAGAGCCGTCATATATTTTCTTAACTGTCTCCCAGTAGCCTAACCTTTTACACTCTTCAACGATAAGTTGATGGGTATACTTGAACATCGCGGCGGCTTGTTTTGCAAATAAACTTTGGTCTCCTTCCAGCAAAGCATTTGCTGCTTCTTTGCACATTCCATGTATCTCCAGTTTTCCGGATGCATTGGCCCGGTTTATTAGTTTCGGTATTTTTCGGCCAATTCTGTAATTTTCAAGTATAATTGTATAAATTGACCGCAGAGCATCAAATGGAATGTGCTCAATTAAAAATTCCAGAAGGACAATAGGGTCAGCTTGATATAAACAGCTATATTTTTCCGCTTCGTCCAATCGCTGAATCAGCTTTCGGATTTGCTCATTGGCAACATGGACCGCAGCCTGGTAAGCTACTCCCTCCGCAGTAAGTGAAAGCAGCTCCAGGCACTCGAAATATCTTCTGAGATGGCTTGCAATTAATTCCGGGTCCACATGGATATCATTTAATGCCTCTATATTAGATGAAACAAAAATTCCCTTTCCGCGTGTCGCCTCTACCACGCCCCATTTTTGCAGACATTGAATGGCCTGTGTCGTCGTATTTACGCTGACGCCATACTGCTTCTGCATCTGGGCGTGTGAGGGCAGCCTGTCTCCCGGCTGATAATAACCAATGGCGATAAGCCCCAAAATGTCCAGGTATACGCTGGAATAGCGTTCATCCGCTGTTTTCATCCACTGATCCAGACCCTGAACGCCAATTCGAAAGGGCGAATCAACAGGAACGTAGCATTGAAAATCTTCCCTTGAAATGGTAATATCATGAATATATGCAAGGAAATCTTTGATGGCATCGCTTGTAGGCGCCGATGTCCTGCTCTTTTGAATAAAATTAAGGAGTGTCTGCTGATATCTTACGCGTGAATCAAAATTGTTTTCCCTATATTCCACTCCCAGAAATCCAAGAGAATCAACGATATGAAGGCTTAACTCATTTTCGCATCTGGCAATAAAAAAGCGCCAGATCTGTTTGGAATTTTTCCAAAAAAGCCTTGGTATCCTGGGATTCAATTGCCGGACAATCTTTTCAGGGATATCCCAATCATACTTGTTGCACAGGGATATTCCATGACATATAAATGGATAATAAACAATTTCCGCTGTTTTTAAGATGTCTGTCATAACGGGGACATTTGGCTCATGCAAATTGTAAGCTAAATCATTTCCCGGGTCAGCCTGATCATAAATCACCACAGAAAGCTGTCTCTCTTTTGTCTCAATGAGTCCGGCGTCAGACAGCATTGCAGCCACGCGGCGTATCGTTTTATTGGATACTTTGTACTCTTTGCAAAGATCTGCAAAGGAAGGGAGCATTGTCCCTTTCGGAATTAATCCGGTTTCGATTTTATTCTTTAATATCTCAAATAATCTGTAATATTGAAATTTATCGTATTTCATGTCCTCTTTTCCTCATAAGGCATTTCTTCTGATAGTACGGACAAAAAACTATTCATGGAATCGTCATAGATGCAGTAACAATTCCGTCCTTTATGCTTTGCGGCATACAGAGCCTGATCCGCGCAATGAAACAGGTCTTCATATTCTGTTGCGTGCGTCGGGGCAAGCGCAACTCCCATGCTCGCACAAATATGGAAATCTTGATACATTCCGCCGATGGATTGAAAAATGCGCTCTGCTACGGGGGTGATATCCGCCTTATATTCCACAAAGAGCAAAAATTCATCCCCGCCGATTCTGGCAATTATATCTGAGTTCCGTACTGATCTCTTCACTTTCTGCGCCACCGCGCGCAGCACTTTGTCTCCAAACATATGCCCATAAAGATCATTTGCATTTTTAAAGAAATCCAGGTCAAAGAGCATCAGCGCATATATTTTGTTCGCAGAATGCTCTTTTTCGATAATTTCTTTTATTCTTGTTCGGGCATATTTCCTGCGGTATAAGCCAGTTACATCATCAAAATTGGCGGTCTGCTTTAATAGATCCAGTTCGGTGATTTCCTCATGAATGTCTGTACACTTTCCGATCACGCCTGTAACTGTATTCGTATCATTCCCTAACCAAAGAGGGCGCGCTATGATTTTGAACCACCGCCATTGTCCATGAACGCACAGGCAGTAATTTTCCGAAATGGTAGGTTTTTCTGGCGACACATCTCGAATCTTCTTTTGCAGGTCTTGATAGTCCTCTTTTTTAATAACCTGCTGAAACAGCCTGTCCTCTTTCAGATTCACAATAATTTCAGGTAATCCAAGCTGGAAAACACCCTCTTCTGACAGCGTCAAGACATCAGTCTGGTATGTATATTCAAAAAGGATTTCTTTTGACATTTTAGCGATAAACTGATATTTAATCCGTTCCTGCTCCAAGAGAGCCAATGTGCGATTGGAGGCGGCTCCGCTCTGCAGAATAGTTCGAATTATTTCTTTGATTTCTTCTTTTGTGACATAGCCAAGCGAACGGAGTTTCAGCTCTCTTTCCAACAAGGGGCCTATATCTTTCATGCATTGGAGCAGCAGCGGATTGAATGCGCCGCATTTTCCGCTGAAAATCAGTTCAAAGGCTTCTTGATGCGAATAGGCTTCCTTATAAACACGCTTATGGATCAAAGCATCATACACATCCGCCAGGGAAACCACCTGAGCCTCAATGGGAATTTCATCTCCTGCAAGACCGTCAGGATAACCCTTACCGTCATATCGCTCGTGATGCCACCGGCAAATATTTCTTGCGATCCGCACAATCTCCTCATTGGGGTAATATCGAGTTTTTTCCAGTATATTGGCGCCGATGCTGCTGTGCATCTTTATTTTTTCGTATTCTTCAGGCGTGAGCTTGCCAGGCTTATTTAAAATCTTCTCGTCTATAGAAATTTTACCAATGTCATGCAATGATGACGCGTTTGCAATCAATAAAATTTGGGATTGAAGATAGCGATATTGGTTCTGTGAAGCGCAGAGCTGGGTCAGCAGCATTTCAGTGATCAACCGAATGTTAAGGACATGCATTCCGCTCTCACCGTTACGGAATTCGACAATGTGACTTAAAACCTCAACCATAATAAGATTGCTTTTTTCTTTTTCCAAAACTTGCTCTGTCACTGCATTTTCAAGAAATTTCTGTTTGGAATATAGCATAATGGTGTTGGAGACACGCCGTTTGATTGTTTTGGGATCAAACGGGCGATTTATAAACTCGGTTGCGCCTAAATCATAAGCCGCATCAATATAGGCTGCTGTTGTTTCGGCTGAAATGATTATGACTGGGATATGCTCAATCCATTTATTTTTATTCATTATTGCCAATACCTCAAACCCATCCATCTCAGGCATGACAATGTCCAGCAGGATCAACGAAATTTCGAATTGATGAAATTCCAGAAGCTTTACGGCCTGCAGCCCATTCCCGGCCTCTAAGACTTCATATTCATCGCAAAGCATTTCTGCAAGCAGGGAACGGTTCAGCTCAGAATCATCTACAATTAAAACTTTATTTTGGAGTTTCATCTTCAGGGTTAATCCTTTTCATGTATGCGCTTTCTCTTAATGCAGCTATAAAATCTTTTTAATCAGCTGCAATACACAGAAAAGCCAAATCTCTGTGTACCTGTACCAAATAAGTCTATCATAAAAAATAGCAAATGTCAATTTATTAAGCTATTGTACGGCACGATATACAAAATAGGGACTCTTTCTATAAAAAAAACAGGGACAGCTTAATCTTCTCAAGCTGTCCCTGTTTTTCTATTTTTTTCGTCACTACTTGTTATGCCGTCATGCCGCCGTCAACCACAATGCTCGTTCCAGTCACATATGAGGAATCTTCGCTGGCAAGGAACACTGCAACCGTACCGATTTCTCTCGGCTCTCCGCCTCTTCCCATAGGAATCGTCGCCAGCGTTGCTTTTGTAAACTCGCTGTCCCTCTGCATCATTTCTGAATAAATTGTTCCGGGGCAAATCGCATTTGTGCGGATGTTCATAGGCGCAAGTTCCTTGGCCATGGATCTGGTCAGGGAAAGCACCCCTGCCTTAGTCGCGCCATAGGAAGATAAATGAGGAGCCCCGCTCAAACCGCCGATGGAAGCCACGTTTATGATAGCGCCGCCATCTTTCATCGCATTCGCAGCGAATTTGGTGGCCACAAAATAGCTTTTCAAATTCAGTCCGATTACCTGATCCAGATCGCTTTCCACATCCATATTGGCGATCTCAAAGCTCTTTAAAACTCCTGCGTTATTTACCAGGATATCCAGTTTTCCATATGTATCCAGGGTTTTCTGAAACAGATTGGCCACATCCGCGCTGTCAGTCATATCAGCACGGACAAAAGTTACGTCATAACCCTTCTCCTGAAGTTCCTTTTCAATAGCCTTTCCTTTTTCTTCTCTCCTGCCGCAGAAAACCACCTTAGCTCCCTCTTCCAGAAAGCACTCCATAACCCCGGTTCCGATGCCCGACGTAGCGCCGGTAACAATGGCGACCTTATCCTGAAGCTTACCCATGAATTTTACCTCCATAATTTCTGATTTGCGATACCGCATAAAATTTGTTATAATTATAACATTACAGTTCATGAGCAACAAGAAACACTTTGTCCAAAACAATCTCTTATGAGACAAATCTGCTGATTTTGTCTCTCCTCACAGGGGGTAATATTATCATGAATTCTGATTTTCCAGTTTCCCGGTGCAGGTCCCGCGCAGCTTATATCGCCGCTTTTATCGGACTGCTGCAAGATAAAACTTTTCCGGAAATTACGGCCAATGAAATTATTTCCAGGTCTACCTACAGCAGAGCCAGCTTTTACCGCCATTTCCGGGATAAATATGATCTGGCGGAAAAGATGATCACGGAAGAAGCAGAACGGTATGTTCAGATGATCGGCACGCAGATGCTGCTATGCAGCGAGATGTCCTCTCAGGAAGAATATGTTTTTCAGGTGGCTTTGAAAACTTTTCAGCATGTGGCTGAAAATATGTCACTATACCGTATTATTCTGGATTCCAGAATTGACGGCTTTGATTTGGAACGTTTCTGTACATTAGCCATAGACTTTTTTAAAAAAATCGGGCAGTTTGTTCCGGATAAGTCAAAATCTGCGATTGATACTGATTTTTATTTTTATTGCACCACACATCAGTTTATCCGTTATGTCTGCTATTGGGAAAAAAATAATTTTGTTCAGACGCCGGAATATATGGCTGCGCAGGCGGCGGAGATGATTAATTTGGCAAAGCCTGGGGCTTTTTTGTCCGGAAAAAGGTTGAAGTAGACGGTTTTATCTAGGTAGCGGCTGGCAGGAGAGCCGCTAAGAGGCGGCAGAAAAAACGGAGGAGGCTATTTGCCGTAAGGCATCGAGCCTCCGGAGTTTTCTCTGCCGCCTCTCTGCCGGGGGAGTTCCGGCCGATGCTTTATAACTTTATTTTTCTTCTTTTACCAGATAGGCCGGACGTTTTTTGGTTTCCAGATAGGTTCTGGAAAGGTAGACGCCTAATATTCCCATGCATAGCAGTTGTATTCCCCCTAAGAATAATATTATGCAGGCCAGGGAGGGCCAGCCTGCTACGGGATCGCCGAAGAGCAGCGCCCGTATGACCACAAATAGTACCATGAGGAGGGACAGCAGGCAAAGGATTGCTCCTGTGACGGAAGCGAGGGCCAGAGGAGCGGTGGTGAAGGCTGCGATTCCTTCTACGGAGTAGCGGAATAGCTTCCAAAAAGACCATTTTGTCTGTTAAAAGGTTAAGAATTAGTAAAGGCGCATAGAACCGTCTACTTCCGCGCCGGGACAGGCCCAAGTTTTTGGCAGCGCTGCAAAAAATCATGTAGGAGTCCGACCGTAAACCATAACTGATAAAACAATAACAAAATAACGTGCGACAGTGACGGATCCCCAACCTGCATTGATCTGCGGCCTTTGGCCGCGGCAGGCAGCGGCTGCCCGGAACGCGGAACGTCTCTGCTCACAGTTCCAGTTCAAAGGTCCTGGTTTGATTGCAGGCGTCCAGCTCCAGCTGAAGTTCCATGATTTCTTCATTCAGCTTTCTGTAGTCTTCCTGCACTTTCTTTACATCGTAATTCAGATACGCATATTCGATCAGGCTGCTGTGGCCATAGCTTTCATGACGGGTTTTGGGCAGGCGGCTGCGCATATCTTCCAGCCGCAGCCTGGCCTGGGTCATCTGGGCCATTTTTACCAGCGCCTCATCAATGGTGATTCCCTGTTTTTCCAGGACTGTGGTGGTGTTAAAAACATTCACCGCATGCTTGATCCGGCAGATTTTTCTGTCGATCTCCTGCATTTTCGCAGTGGTCTCCTCATAATCATAGGCCGGAGGCTCCTGTTTTTCATTCTCCGCCAGCACGTACTCTCTGGAACGTTCTTCCATCCTTTCCAGGTAGCTGCGCTCATCCCGCAGCGCCCGCAGCATTTTATTCGCTCCTGCTGATGTGATCTGCATACGCCTTCCTCCTGTTCTGCAGCATTTCGGTCAAAACGGCTGGGCGGACGGCCTGGGGCCAAAAACCGCAGCTCTGACCTCTGTTTCCAGCTCTGTCACCCCTTCTCTGATCTGATACCGGACCGCAGGAATCAGGGTCTTGGGATACAGCAGATTCGTATTGGGACTGGGTATGATCACCTCGCCCCTGCCCTCTCCCTTCCGGGACTTCACACTGCAGCTGCTCCAGCTGTTGGACGCCAGCCCTTCTGTTTCTTTTTCTTCCTTTACTGCCTGTTCTCCCAGCGCGTTGGAAACCGCGAAGCCTCCGTCCACTGCTTCACAGGCGATGCTGCTGGTGATCCTGTGCTTTCTGATATGCCCCTCTTCTGTGGGGATCAGCACAGTTTCCACCTCGATTCCCGGGAACGGAGACCATTTGGAATACACAGCGTTCTCTTCGATCCTGTATTCCTGGCAGATCCGGCGCATGAAGACATAATCTCCCACGCAGAAAGCCAGCATGCTGTCCGGCGCTGCTTCATGCAGCTGGCAGGAAGATTTTGCGATGCTGAAGCCAAACTTACTGTCATAGGCAAATTTCCCATATTTGGCGGGCATCTGGTTGTGCTCCTGGGAGCTGTACAGTCCCGGCGCGTATGCCGTCACATGTCCGGGATAGCGGCGCAGGATCATGGCGCCCTGTTCCATGGCGCACTGCGGCGGCAGCTGGGGCAGAGGCCCGGCCTGCGCCGACCAGAAAGGATGGTCATCCGGAAGGGCCAGAAAAGCAAATGCTTTCATGCACCAGTAAGGGGAGCCGGGCGCGTTATACTGTTCCGCCATCAGGAGGTTTGGATAACCGTATCCAATGGTCAGAATCCCGTCCCTGTCAAAAACAGGGCGCTCCAGCCAGGACCGGAGATGCCTCGTGATCAGTCCCTTCATTACAGGAACAGGAAAAGGCTCCACTCCTGCCAGCAGGCAGGCGGAAAAGAAGCTGACCTGGGCAAAACGGTATGTCATGGACCGGCCGAAGGCAATGGACGGGCCGTCTTCATCAAACCAATAGATAAATTGTTTCGCAAACAGGCAGGCGCGGTCCCGGTAAAGGCGGGCGCGCTCCGGGTCTTCCTGATCCATAAATTTCGCGTAAATCAGGCTGTAAAAATGGATAGCAAAGGAAATATAGTAATCCCTCTGGTCTCCGCCTCCGTCTTTATACCAGCCCTCTCCCAGATAATAGGCCTCCGCCCGGTCCAGATACCTGGCCAGGCATTCTTCGCTGTAAGGATAGCCCACCTTCTTCATGGCGATGTTCACCAGCACATCAAAGAAAATCCAGTTGCAGTCCGGAAGCTCATGCTCATTGATCTTGTACAGATATCCGGCCAGATTCTTTTTCCCCTGTTCTGTCAGGGGTTCCCAATAAATCTCCGGCTGCATCAGAATCGCATAAGCAATAGCAGCCATTTCCACAAACCGCTGGTCATAATCCGCAGGCTCTCCCCAATATTCCGGATGATCCGGGTCCGTGCCATTGGCCAGCCCCTCTCTGTAGATCCTGTCAAATTCGGGGCTGCTTCCTCCTCCCGCGTGAAATGGCACAAGCCCCCACAGAGGCCTGGCAAAAGCCTCCATCCATACTGCTCCCTGGTCATAATGGGCGGCGGTCACGCCGATATTCAGCCGCGCGCAGCCTTCGCTGTAATGCGGCAGAAGAGGGTTCAGAATATCCATCATCATTTCCTGAAAATCCTGTTTTCCTGACAGCTCTGTTTTCCTCATAAAAACTCCTTTCTGTACTTTTCCTTTGAAACGCCAGGTTATTTCTCTTCCTGAATTTCTTCTTTCCGGATCGCTTTTGTGCGGATTTCTTCTGCAATCTGTCCGATAAACTGGCCCAGAGGCTTCACTCCCTCGTCTCCGGCGAAACGGCTGCGGACAGAAACCGTCCCGTCCGCTTCCTCCTGCTGTCCCACCACCAGCATATAAGGCAGCTTGTCCAGACGGGCCTCCCGGATCTTGTAACCGATTTTTTCGGATCTGCTGTCCAGGCTGCAGAGAATCCCGTTTTTCTTCAGCTCTTCAGTTACCGCTGCGCCATATGCTTCGTATTTGTCAGAAATGGGCAGCACCCTTACCTGTTCCGGGCAGAGCCAGGTAGGGAATTTACCGGCATACTTTTCAATCAGCCAGGCCAGCGTCCGCTCGTAGCATCCCATGGAGGTGCGGTGAATGATATAGGGGCGCACTTTGTCGCCGTTCTGATCGATATAGTACATATCAAAATTTTCGGCAATGGCGCAGTCCAGCTGGATGGTGATCATCGTGTCCTCTTTGCCGTACACGTTTTTAGCCTGGATATCGATCTTGGGGCCATAAAACGCCGCCTCACCGTCCGCCTCTGTAAAGGTCAGGTTTTTCTCCACCAGAATCCTGCGGATCGTATCCTGGGTCTTCTCCCAGTACGCTTCGTCTCCCAGATATTTCTCCTTGTTGCTGGGGTCCCATTTGGACAGCCTGTAGGTCACCTCATCCTGCAGGCCCAGGGTGCGCATGCAGTAGTCCGCCAGGTCCAGGCAGCCGATCATCTCTTCTTCCACCTGGTCCGGGCGGATGACCAGATGGCCTTCCGAAATAGTGAACTGGCGCACTCTGGTAAGGCCGTGCATTTCTCCTGAATCCTCATTCCGAAACAGCGTGGAGGTCTCTCCGTAGCGGATGGGCAGATCCCGGTAGGAATGCTGCTCTGCTTTATATACATAATACTGGAAAGGGCAGGTCATGGGGCGCAGAGCCATCACCTCTTTATCCTTTTCTTCCTCCCCCAGCACAAACATCCCGTCTTTATAGTGGTCCCAATGGCCGGAAATTTTATAAAGATCTGATTTTGCCATCAAAGGAGTCTTTGTCCGCACATATCCCCGGTTATAATCTTCTTCATCCTCAATCCAGCGCTGAAGCGTCTGGATAATCTTCTGGCCTTTGGGCATCAGCAGGGGCAGGCCCTGTCCGATCACATCCACAGTGGTGAACAGCTTCATTTCCCTGCCCAGCCTGTTGTGGTCGCGCTTTTTTATATCCTCCAGATGTTCCAGATAAGCGTTCAGCTCCTCCTTCGCGGCAAAGGCAGTGCCGTAAATCCGCTGCAGCTGGGCTCTGTCAGAATCTCCACGCCAGTATGCCATGGAGGAAGAGATCAGCTTAAAGGCTTTGATCCCTTTTGTGTTCATCAGGTGAGGGCCGGCGCACAGGTCGGTAAAACCCTCTCCCTGCCGGTAAAAAGAAATCACCGCGCCTTCAGGCAGATCCTGGATCAGCTCCACCTTATAAGGCTCTCCCTGCTCTTTTTCAAAAGCAATGGCTTCTTCCCTGGGCAGTTCAAAGCGTTCCAGACGTTTTCCCTCTTTAATGATTTTTTTCATCTCTTTTTCCAGGTTGTCCAGATCCTCCCTGGAAAAAGGCTCCGCGTCAAAATCGTAGTAGAATCCTTCGTCTATTGCGGGCCCAATGGCGCATTTCGCGCCGGGAAAAAGCCTCTTTACCGCCTCAGCCAGCACATGGGACGCCGTGTGCCGCACCACCTGCAGGCCGGCGGCGTCTCTGGCCGTCAGGATATTCAGCGCGCAGTCCCTGTCAATCACTGTCCTGAGGTCGGCCACTTCTCCGTCCACCTCTCCGGCGCAGGCCGCTCTGGCCAGGCCTTCACTGATATCCGCAGCGATGTCATAGATGCTTTTTGCTTCCTGGTATTCCTTCACAGTTCCGTCTTTCAATGTGATTTTCATCTCGTTGTTTCCTCTCTTTTTCTGTTTCCTGTTCAATATTCAACTTATTATGCCTCATTTTCTGTCAGGCAGGCTGCCAGAAGCTTCAGCGTATTTTCCACTCCGTCCCTGTGGCTCCGCTCATAGCCATGGGAAGCATACACGCCCGGCCCGATCAGGCCGTGCCTCACATCCGCCCCCGCGCGGAGAGTCGCCTCCACGTCAGAGCCATAATGAGGATAGATATCCACTGCAAAACCAATGTTGTTCTGCTGGGCTGCGCGGACCATCCTGCTGACCACTTCATAATTGTAGGGCCCTCCGCTGTCCTTGGCGCAGATTGAGACCTCTCTCTCCGTACACTGCAGACCCTGCCCGACGCAGCCCATATCCACGGACCAGGCCTCAGTCACTCCGGCAGGGCAGGGGCCGCTGCCTCCGTGCCCCACTTCCTCATAAATGGTAAAATGCGCGTATATCATGCGCTCCGGTTCCAGGCATTCTTCCTTCAGATATCTGGCAAATCCCAGAAGGATTGCGCTGGACAGCTTGTCATCCAGAAACCGGCTCTTGATATATCCGCTTTTCGTCACCCTGGTGCGGGGTTCAAAACAGATATAATCCCCGGGCATGATCCCCAGGGCCCCGGTCTCTTCTTTAGAAGAAACCGGTTCGTCGATCACAATTTCCACGGTGTCCCAGGTTCTCTCTGTTTTCCCATAGTCCCCGTTCACATGGACGGATGCGTCCGCCAGCTGGCAGGTTCCCTCATAAATTTTCCCGGTTCTTGTAAGAATCCGGCAGTTTTCTGCTTCCGCGTTGGCAGCCATCATACCGCCTATATTGACTGCCTTCAGCCTTCCGTTTGTTTTTATTTCATGGACCATGGCGCCCAGAGTGTCGCAGTGGGCTTCCAGCAGCACCGCATCCTCCCTGTCTCTTCCGCCGAATTCCGCCAGCACGCCTCCCTTGACAGTCCTCCTGGCCGGCACGCCGATTTTCTGCAGCTCTGCCAGAAGATACTCCGTCACTTCTTTTCCATATCCGGAAGGGCTGTCGATGGCCAGCAGTGCCTGAGCCTGTTCTATAATATAGTCTGTATATTTGCTGAAATCTTTGATCATTTCTTTCCTCCCGCTGAGCAAATCGTTCTGAGAACAGTTTACTATGGAACTGCGCAGAGTTCAATCCCAAATTTTTCCGCCTTCAGCCCTGACGACCCGGTCGGCAATGCGTTCAGCCGAAGCCCTATGAGTGGAAATAAGGATGATCCTGCCCTCCCGGCTGCTTTCCAGGCATCGGTATAATTCTTCTTCATTTCGGGAATCCAGCGCAGAGGAAGGTTCGTCCAGGAGCCAGACCGGAGCGTTTCTGTAAACCGCTCTCGCCAGAGCCAGACGCTGCAGCTCTCCGCCCGAAAAACAGCCGGAGCCGCCTGTGATCCTGGTCTCATAGCCTTTCGGAAGTTTCCTGATCACCTCATCGATCTGCGCCAGCTTTGCCGCTCTTCTGGCTCCCTCCGCATCCCTGTTCCATCCGGCCATAATATTTTCCGCAACTGTTCCCGGAAACAGCACAGGCTTCTGCGGCACATAGGCAATGAGCTTTCGCAGCGCTTTCCTGTCCCAATCCCTGGTATCTGCTCCATTAATGAGAATTCTGCCGGAATCCGGCAAATACAGCGCCAGCAGCAGCCGCAGCAGCGTGCTTTTCCCTCCGCCGCTCTCCCCGGCCAGAACCGCTATCTCCCCTGCCCGCAGTTTCAGGTTCAGGTCCTGCCATACCGGTTTCCCCGGCTGATAGGAAAAAGCGACGTGTTCCAGCACGATCTCCGGTTCCCCTCCCGCTCCTGCCTCCTGCCCCGGCTGTTCCGGCAAAAGCCCGGCCATCATCCCGAATACCTTTGCCGTACCAGCTACCGACATCTGCGTATCCGTCAGAATCCTGGAAACATTCAAAACCTGCGCTACCTGGCCTGAGAGCTGGGAAACCTGCACTACCTGGCTGATTCCCAGCTGCCCTCCCGCGGCCAGAAGCCCTGAAAGAAAGATGCTTCCCTTCTCCAAAAACTGCCCGTTTGTATTGTTCAGGCCTCCGATCAGCCCTGACAGGCTTCCATAAGCCACAGCTTTTTTCTGTTCCGCCAGACACGCCTTTTCATATTTTTCCTGAGCCACCCCGCCCAGCCCGTCCATGCGCACTGTTTCTATCCCCTCCAGCACAGACTCCATCCACAGGCAGGTTTCCCCTCTGGCAAGGATCAGGCGGTCGCTGATCTTCCGCATCCTGCGGGACAGGGTCAGGCTATAGGCCAGCTGCCAGAAGCCTATCATCAGGACAAGAATTCCCATGCTCCAGTGCATAGAAATAATATAGGCCAAACCGCTTCCGCCCAGCGCCAGAGCATTCGCCGGGACCTGAAGGACCTGGGTGAGATTGGTAAATGCAGCCTGAATATCGTTTGAAAAAACAGCCAGCACCTGCTCGCCTTTCAGCCCATATACCGCGTCCATCCTGGCCTCCAGCAGCTTATTCAAAAAATCCCCGCGCATCCGGGCGGCTGATTGCTGTGCCGCCTGCTCGGCCAGATATTCTCCTGCAATATGAAGGCACATCACTGCGGTAAATCCCGGCAGCAGCCGCAGCGTCAGAAATACCACCGCCGCCATTCCTTCAGACTGGATCAGAAATACCGCGTCTCCGATCAGCCCGGCCATCAGGAACACCGAAAGAACCAATTCCGCTGTTCTGCAGATCATCCCCACAGCCAGCCTTGCCCTGCTTCCTGCAGTATACTCAAATAATTTTCTGAATTCTCTCATCCAAAACACCTCCCCACATCGATCCGGCGTACCCCGGAAATTTCCAGCTCATTATGGGTCACCAGCAGCACTGTCAGCCCCGCAAGTTCCTGTTGGAAAGTTTCATAGACTTTCCTTTCCGTCTCTCTGTCCAGACCGGACGTCACTTCATCCAGCAAAATGATCCGGCTCCCTTTTGCCAGCCCCCTGGCAATAGCAATCCGCTGCTTCTGACCCCCTGACAGCGCGGTCTCATGTCCGTCCAAAAGAGTGTCCAGCCCTCTGTCCAGACCATCCAGCCAGCTTCCCAGCCCTACCTGGCGCAGAAGCTCCTCCGCACGGCTCCGGCTTATCTGTTCTGCCCTTCCGCAGGCAATATTTTCATATACAGAGACTGGCAGCAGATACGGTTCCTGGGGTACATAAGCGATTCTGCTTCTCATTTCCTGCAATCCGCATTTTCCTGCTTCCAGCCCCTCCACCAGGATTTTTCCGGACCAGGGCATATAAAAACCGCAGATCAGCTGCAGCACTGTGGATTTTCCGCTTCCGCTCTCTCCGGCCAGTTGAATCCACTCCCCCTCCTTTACCTGCATGGAAAAATTATTCAGCACCGGCTGCCCGCTGCGATACCCGAACGATACCTGATCAAAGACTAAAGCTTTTAGGCAGTGTTTGCTTTCGCCCTCCATGTCCGGCGGATTCTCAGATTCCGGCCGGATTCCTTTCAGTTCCACCCGTTCCAGACAGGCCCGCACATTCTGCAGATGAATGTTAAGATCGGCAAATCCTTTAAACAACCTGGCTGCAGAAGAGGACAGCGCTACAAATACCATCAGATCACCCACGCTCATCCTTCCCCGGCTGATTTCATATCCGCCTGCCAGAATCAGCAGGACTCTGGGCAGAATCTCCGCCAGATAGGAAAACGCCCCCTGGACGGCCTCCAGCCTTTTCGCCCTGAGCGCCGCCTCCACCTGCGCTTTCTGGCAGGACAAAAACTGTTCCTCCATTTCTTTCTGCAACGAAGCAGCCTTAATATATTCGGCGGAAGAAAAACAGTCCGATACTGTTCCCAGCATTATTCCGGCAGCCTGAAGGCTTTCTTTTTTGTATTTTTTTACCGGGCGGGCAATCCTGTTCTGGAGCCAGAGAATGAGCGGGGACAAGCAGAGCATGGCCGCTGTGACGAACCAGTTCTTCCACATCATGTACAGGACTGTTTCTACCCGCATTAAAACCAGGGAAAAACACATGATCACAAAGGGGCGCAAAGAAGCTGACAGCGCATTGATATCATTCAGGCAGGCTGCTCCCAGCTCTCCCCTGTGCCATTCGTCCAGAGAAGCCATGGACGCGCCGGAAAGCCTGGCAAAACAGTTTTTCTTGATCCGCAGCACTTCTTTTTCCAGAGAGGTCACATAGAGCCGCTCTTTTCCCCAGATGCAGAACAGAATCAGCAGGCTCAGGGCCAGCGCGCCGGCCGCCGGATACCACAGGCCTGCGCTGTTTCCCGCAGAAGCCTCATTGACCATAGCGCCGCCGAGGGACGCCAGAAGAATCCTCACCGCTCCTTCCGCGAGAGTCGCCGCCACCGCGGCCAGAAACCAGGGATTTTTCATGACTTGCTGAAAAAAAACATTCTTTTTCATTGCTTTCTACCTCCGTTTTCTTTATAATACATTGCAGATTTGCAGCAGCGCCCGTATATTCAGAAAGGAGCCCCTATGCACAATTCTCAGATGATTGCCTGGAAAGAGTCCACCGTCCGCCCTTCCCAGTATGTACATTCCTTTTTCCATTCCCATCAGGCCTTTGAAGTGGTGATGGTGACAGAAGGCGCGGTGCGCGTACATTTTTCCGGCCGTTCCTATGATGCATGCCCGGGGGACATCCTGGTATTCGGCAGCATGGAGTCCCATGTCTTCGAGATCACAGATTTTCCTTACAGCCGGACCGGAATCCGTTTCTCCAGAGAAGCGCTGCGGCGCACGATACAGAACCCGGCTCTTTCCGCAATTTACATAAAACACGCACCGGATTTCTGCCACCTGCTGCCCGTTCCCAGAGAAGCGGAAGAACCCCGGCGGCTTTTGGAAGAAATCCAGGGCCAGTTCCGGCAGAAGGCTCCTTTCTATCTGGAAAATATGCTGTATCTGCTGGGGCAGTTTACTGTCTCCCTTTACCGCTGCTGCCCCGCCTGTTTCCCTGTGGTTTCAGCCTCCGGCCATCAGTCCGTATATGAGGTGCTGGAATACCTGGAAAGCCATTATGCAGAAAATATCCATGTGGAAGAACTGGCCCGCCATTTTTATATGAGCAGCTCTCATCTGGCGCACACCTTCCGGGATTTGACAGGGCATACGCCCAGACAGTACCTGACGCTCTGCCGGCTTTCCCGGGCCAGAGAGCTGTTGGCGGCTACGGACCTCCCTCTGGAAGATGTGGCTGCCCGCTGCGGATTTGACCTGGCAGGAACGTTAATCCGCTCCTTCAAAAAGGAATACAATATTACGCCAGGAGCCTTCCGCAAATCTGTCTCTGCCCAACAGTCAATTTTTGAAAACGGCCTGGACATCCCAGTCCCAGATGTGATGGATACGTTTCATGTCCCTATATCGTGAAAAAGAATCCCGCTCGCGGGATTCTCCGCCTGCGGCGTGTCGCTTTAGCGATGTAATTCCTTACGCCGCAGTGCGATCCCCCGGAGGGTCTTGTTGCATAGGGAACGCAGTTTCCTATACAATAACAAAAAAGCCGGATGCTTTCATCCGGCTTTTCTGCTGAATAATGTGCAGAATCTGCAATTTCATTCCATAAGATTTTTTCCGTCCAAAACAGCTTCCTCCAGAACGTCTCCTTTATAGCGCAGCTTCAGGGAGAAAAACGGAGCGTTTTCCGCCAGCAGCCGCAGGAAAATCCTGTCACCCTCCCACAGCTGCAGGCCGCCGATCTCATCCGCAGGCACCCATTCCAAAACGCCCTCCCTGCAATCCGGCAGGCAGGAGGCGTCCCCGTCCCACTCTGCTGATGTGTAAAGACACATATATTCCGCGGGATGTTCATCCGCGATGAAGGTCACGATCCCCCGGAAACGCCAGGAAAGCAGTTCCAGTCCCGTTTCCTCCTTCACCTCCCGCTGCAGGCATTCTTCCGGGCTTTCTCCCTCTTCAAAATGCCCTCCGACGCCGATCCATTTATCCCGGTTCACATCATTTTTCTTGCTGACCCGGTGCATCATCAGATATTTTCCGTCCTGTTCCAGATAACACAGAGTGGTGAGGCAGGATTTACTCATCGACAGTTCCCTCCAGTTTCATTATATGATATTTCTAGATTTAACTGATTTTTCTTCATTTGTCAAGCCGGCTTTTCCCACTCCCGGCGAAACCTGCACAAATCGTCCCAGACCGTTTTTTCATCTGGACCGTTCAGGCATTCAAAAGAAACATATCCACCATAAGAAATGCGCTCCAGAGATCCCTTCACAGCGGAAAAATCTATACGGCCCAAACCAGGGCGCAGCCTGTTTGAATCTGCCAAATGGACATGCCCCAGAGAACTTCCGAGGCTGTCAATGGACTTCTCCAGTGATGCTTCTTCGATATTAGCATGAAAAGAATCCCATAATACTTTTAGATTTCTGCACCCTCTGTAATATCCGGCAAAAAAATCCAGGATCTCTTTTCCAGTATTTAACAGAGCGGATTCGTACCTGTTTAATGCCTCCAGAAATAGAACTACCCCCTTTTCCTCCGCTTCCCGGACCACAGGTTCCAGCCCCTCCGCCAGCCTCTCAAGAGCATCCTGCAGGCTTCCGGCCTCTCCTGACCCCCTCAACAAACCAATGGTAACTCCGCATTCCAAAATTTCCGCGGCCCTAATATGTTCTGACAGACGCGCTCTGGCCAGTTCCATTTTTTCCCGATCTCCGGTCAAGGAAAGCTGCTCCCTGCCTGCCGCCTGTCCTGTGGATATGGTGGAACAGCCCAGCCCGCAGTTTTCAAGTTCCCGTCTGATTTCACGAATATCCAAACTCCCATAGTCGGAGATGCACAGCTCCGCCGCCTGAAATCCTCCTTCACGGATTTTACTCAGCCCCTGCCTCCATTCCGACGCGCGAAAAGGAGAAAAGCAGGTGTCGTACTGTACCGGGATTGTCATGCTGAATTTCATTTTTCTTCTTCCGCCTTCTTTCTGTATTCTGATGGGTTCATTCCCGTCCGCTTTTTAAATACCTTGCTGAAATAGAACTGATCCAGATAACCCAGATATTCAGAGACAGCGCCCACGCTCTCCCCTGCGGATAAAAGTTCCCTGGCCTTATCAATCTTCCGTCCAGTCACATAGTCTTTGAACGAGGTATTCTGATAATTACGGAAAAGCCTGCAGATGTAAGTCTGAGAATACCCGAAAACGGAACTGATATCCTGCAGGGAAAACACCTCATTCAGGTGAGCACCGATATACTGTTCTATATTTTCCATGACCCCCTGCCCCTTTTTCTTTCCCCCTTCATTTTTCTCTCCAAAATCCCAGCCCATCATCAGCATGTCCAAAAATCCGCCCAGAACTTCTGTCATGCTTTTGGACAGGAAAATAATTTCTGCTGTGCTGGTATCCTGCAGCTCAGCCGTGATACTTCGTTTTTCTGCTGTCAGCTGAAGAATTTTCTGAAGTCCGGCTTCCACTAGATACTGAGGAATTTCTTCTTGTTCCATCTCATCAAAACAGTGAATTATCTCATTCTTCAACTGTTCAAAGCTGTTCATTTTCATTGCCTGAATCAGCTCTGCTGCCCGGATGGAAGCCGCCCTCGTCAGTTCTCCCTGCGGCTGCGGCTTCCATCCGGGCAGGGTCTGGCTTTTTCCGATTATAGTTCTGTAGTATAAAATTTTTCTGCATGCAGAACAACAAGAAGCGGCAGCCTTTAAGTCTGTAAAAATTTCCGAACAGACAGCTGTCCAATATCCCTCTCCCTCCTGCTTTTCCAACATGTTCAGCTGTACCGGGCCTGTACCGGCGTCCCACAAAACAGCCAGTACATTGCTGTCTCCCGCAAGGCACCAGGCAGCCGCGCGGCTGGGATCAGGAAGCATCTGCTCTGCCTCCTCATAGGTGACTCCGCCCTGCTCCTCCGCCTGCACCAGGTATTTCATCCGCGAGTTAAGCACGCAGCCTTTCTGCAGCAGCACAAGCTGATACTTCGAAACGGTATTTTTCAGACGTTTTACTGCATCCCCCTCCAATTCTCCCCGCAGGATGCTCTGCAAAGCTTTCTGTCCGTTTTCCAGGCGATTCTGCTCCAGTATTTCTTCCAATTGTTTCAGATTCTCCTTCAGCTGCTCTTTTGTCACAGGCTTAATCAGGTAATTATATACTCCCAACTGCAGCCCATCCCGGGCGTATTCGAAATCCCGGTAATCACTGATGATCAGAAATTGTGCATCCGGGTCAGCCTTTTTAATCCGGCGGATCATCTCCAGGCCATTCATCATAGGCATCCGCACGTCCGTAATCACCACGTCTGGGCGGTATTCTTCATATAATTCAAGCCCTTCCAGCCCGTTTCCCCCTGTGGCGGCCACTTCAAACGTTTCTTGGAACTCTTCCAGAAGCCTGCAGAGATATCTGGCGATCGGCGGCTCATCCTCTACGATCAGAATCCGGTACATCTCCATCCCCTCCTTTTATCAGCACCACCGCTCCTCCGTCTGGAGCGTTCCTCAGCTCAAGGCGGATCGCTCCTCCGGAAAACAGTTCCAGCCTGGCATAGGTATTAATCACTCCCATTCCGCCGATTTCCAGTCCGGGAAAAGACGGGCTGTTTTTCAGCTGTCCCAAATATGCCTCCATCTTTTCCCTTAAACTCCGAATCTCTTCTTCTGAAAACCCATTGCCGTTGTCCCGTATGACTAGATACCATTCCCTGGAATCCCCGCCTGTTTCGATAATCAGACGGATGATCTCTGACTGGCTTTCATAATACGGGTGGTATACTGCGTTTTCCACAAAAGGAATCAGGGATAACTTGGGAAGCAGAATCTGACTGGCTTCCAGATTCCCCAGGCGCAGTTCATATTCCAGCTTATACTCAAACCTTTTCTTCATCAGAATCAGATAATTTTCAATAAAGCCCAGTTCTTCCTGCAGAGTAACGGTCTGCTCCCTGGTGGACGTAGAATAACGGATATTTTCTGAAAGGCGGTTGCAGATCTCAGGGATCTCCTGCAGCTCTCCCTCATACGTCATATTCACAATTACATTCAGCATATTGTGCATGAAATGCGGATTGATCTGGGTCTGCAGCACGTCGAACCTGGCGTTCATCTGGGCCTGATAAGCGCTTCGCTCCCGGCGGATCGAATCCGTCAGGCGTACGTTCATTCTGCCAAAAGACGAGATTAAAGAATTAATTTCTTTGATTTTGCTGCCTGAGATCGATATATTCCCGTTTTCCTGCAAAGTATCCAGATCTGTTCGCTCCAGCACCTGCTTCAATTCCAGCAAAGGCTTCAGAATCCTATGAATAAACACCGCCGCCAAGATGATGGACAATAGCGCCACAGACATCACAGCAAAAACGCCGGTATTCCAGACAATCCCCAGGCTGCTGTCCCAAAATGAATTTTCCTGGAAAACCAGGCACTTAAGCCCTGTTTCGGAAGAAACCGCCGTGCGGACCAGTTCCTGTTTTCCAGTGGCCGGATTCTCCCAGATTCCGTTTCTTTCTTCTTGATCCAGAACCATTGCGTCCTGGTTTCCTGTTCCGTCAGCGCCGCTGTTCGTATAAAATATTTGTCCGTTTTCATCCAGTACAGTAATTCTGAAGGATTCTGCCACGCTGCATATCTCCCGAACTTTCTCAAAGTCCAGCTGTGCTTCAATAAATCCGATTTCCTTCCCCGGATCCCGTACCAGCCGGGCCAGAGTAATCACTTGAGCCCTCTGCCTCCCCCATGGATCCGCGCCCGGCCCCAGCAGCACCTTTTCCCCCTTTTTCATACGTGCTTTGGAAAGCCACCAGATATTCTCGATCATCTTTGCCGGATAGGCTTTTTTATCCACGTTTGTTGTAACAAAAAAACTATCTGATGTGAATACGCTCAGCCGGTGAAGCGTCCGTATAGAAGATTCTGTTACAATGCAGTCGGAAACAATATTGGTCAGTTCATACTTGCGTTTCTCCGTCATGTTTTTTTCTGACCGGAGTTCCTTGAGCGCACTAATCAGAGACTCGTCCGAGATAGCGTCCAGCAGGATGTAATCCATCTGTTCTATATCGTGATCCAGTCTGTCCAGGACAGATTCCACCGTATACTGAATTTTCTGCCCCTCTTCTTCCAGATAATTATGATAGCTGCCATATACCGTCCCTATGTAAACGCTGATCAGAATGGCAAATAAAATTCCCACATATAAAAACAACAGCCGAAGGCGTATGCCCGACAGCCTATCTCCGATGACTTTCCACATGCCGCGCCTCCTTTTTCGGCCCTCTCAGATTAATACACAGCATCCCGGCGATAAAGCAGAGTGTTCCGCAGATAATATATCCGGTGACAGGTTCCTGAAAAAACAGCACTGCCCAGACCAGCGAAAGAATCACTGTGGCGCTCTGAATAACCGTGATCAGAAAAAGGGGAACTGTTTTCATTGCTTCCGCCTGCAGCAAAAAACCAATGCCAGTGATTGCTCCTAATATACCTAATGCTATTATACCAGAAAAACTAACCTCATTCTGCGGATAATTCTGGAATGGCAGAAAAAACATGCAACATACGGCTCCCACCGCAAACATGGAACCATTCATTTCCATAATTCCCATCTGGCTCAGCAATCTTTTCTGCGAAACGGCGAATAAAGCAGCTCCGACGCCGGCAATCACAAACGCTGCTAGCAGATGCAGGTGTTCTCCAAAAAACACTTCCGCCGATGCTCCGTTCCAGGAAATGACACCAATTCCCACCATGCACAGAACAGCGCCAAGGATGTTCCTGGCGCTGATTTTTTCATGCAGCACTGTAATAGAAATGATCAGGACAACAATCGTCTGTACTGGCCAGACCACTACATTCCCATAGGAAAAACCATTTGCCACTCCATAATTTTCTCCCAGATAGTGCAGCGCCTTACAAAATCCTCCCAGCCAGATCAGATGGCAGGCAAATTTCCATTTTACCTTCCTCTTTCTGGCTTTCTGCAATACAGACAGTAAGAAAATCCCGCAGGCAAACCGTAGAAATGAGATCATATTAGGTGAAAATAAAGTTCCAGCTGCTTTGATCAGGATTCCGCCAAAGCTGAACAATACTGTTACAATTGCTAAATACAGATATGCCATATTTCCCCTCATTCATCCTCGCTGTATATCACAGGAGAAGAGAGAATTCCCATGGGCTGCAGCTGGTATTCACAGCTCCAGGCTGCCCCTTCTGTTCTCCAGGTTTTAGGGCCGAAATATTCCTCGTTTCTGTCACAGTGATGCAGCTGCCCAAAGGTATTTCTCCTGTTTCCATATATTGTAATCTCCACCCTGTGTTTTCCTTTTTCCAGAATACCCAAGTCTGCTGTATATGGGGAGCAAAAAAGATATTGCTCTTCCTTACCCTCTGCACGGGCTGAAACCAGGCTTCCAGAGTAATTTGGAATCTGAAGCGTCACATGCTTTCTGCTTATTATCTTCAGTTCCGTATGATAAACGATATTGCCTCCAAAGAAGGGGAAACCTTGGCGGGTCAGATCGCCAAATTGAATGGTTTCAGGCTTTCTGGTGAGCCGCAGGCTGCTGCCGTCTGTTTCTGCCCCAAACTCTCCCAGCAGAAAGCTCCATTCCAGCGCGGTCTGTTCTCCAAAAGGGACTTGGAAAACCAATTCATTGCTTCCTGAACAGATCTGCGGCAGCCGGTAGACAGTAAATGCCTGGTCCAGCCAGAATTCCTCTGTCCTGATACAAGGCTTTCCATTCAACACCAGATCCCATCCCTGCTCTGATTCTGCCGCCAGCTTCGCATCTTTTATTACCACCTCTGACTCAAAGGTAAAACGCAGCGTCAGCCTGCATACGGGTTGGGTTTTCCCGTTTTCCAACCAAGGCTGAGGATAGCTCTCAGATCGAAGAGAATATCCCAATTTCTTACGGAGAATATCTTCTATTTTTATTACCTCCAGTTGGGCTCCCTCTGCCTGTATATTGCCGTCCACCCAGAACTCCGCCCGGTCCAGCAGCAGGACATTGGGCTCTGAAAGCGAATATTCCTCCGGCCCCTGCAGATAACCCTCCTGCTTTCTTGCCTCCACGCCTCCGGCATCCCGGATATTCTGCCTTCCGCAATCCATGCTGGCTGTCAATTCATCCTGCGGAATCAGCCGGAGCAGCAGGCTGTCATCCTCATAGAATGGAATCCTGCATTCAGTATAGCCGCGTTCATAAGCAGCCAGTACTTCCTTTCGTTTTCCATCCAGAGCACAATATTCCCACACCTTCCAGCAGCCTCTGATCCGCAGGATATTTCTGCTGCACTGCGGCACGCAGGCACGCTCTTCTTTTTTCCCCGGGGCCAGAAATACCCATCTGTCCTCCCCGTCCTGCCGGATCTGGGAAATAAAACGATCCGCAAAGGTCCCGTCCTCTCCATAAACAGATATCTCCTGATACTGTTCTAATTCCCGGCGCACCGGAAAGGCCTCAAAGGGCGCGTTTTCCCCAAATGAAAACCAGCTTTTCTCCGCAGACAGCGCGTCTATATATTCCGGTTTTTCTCCCAGCCAAAGCACATGTCCTCCCATATCC
Organism: Cuneatibacter caecimuris; assembly: GCF_004216775.1. GTDB lineage: Bacteria > Bacillota > Clostridia > Lachnospirales > Lachnospiraceae > Cuneatibacter > Cuneatibacter caecimuris. The sequence goes on along the minus strand of NZ_SGXF01000003.1, from coordinate 212,891 downwards.
GCAAATTCTTTCAGGCAGTTCAGGGTTGACTTTCTGATGGTTTTCAGCGGCGGCACCACCACCACTTCATACGCCATTTTTCCCACATGGAATTTCCCGTCCCCCTCTGTTGTGTACTGACTAGGCAGCTGAGATTCGCAAATATAATCAAAGTCCAGCAAATGGAAGATCAGCCACTCTGCAAGGGATGAAAATTCCTCTTCCATTTCTTTGCGCATTTCCCCCGTCTGGTCATTCGGCCCATAATACAGCCAATAGCTTTCTATTGGATGCACCACTCCAATATGAACAAGGGGCTTGCCTCTGGTGAGCGCAGAATTGATCCTGGCAAAATAATCTTCTATCAGATGGTACTTTGGATACCAGGGGGAATGTTCGTCAATCGGGGCCGGATAGTCCCGTTTGGCTTCTCCTTTCATGCACAGCCAGCTCAGGTGGTGCACTCTCTGGGTGACTCCCAGCGCGGCCTGCCAGTCCCCCTGCCTTTTATGCCCCCTGAAATCAAAATCCCAGTTGGTCACACCGTACAGCTCGCTGAGCACGCCGGGACAGCCATATTGGTGCGCAGCGCTCTGAGCCTGCTTCACCGTATTATATTCGTACCGGTCTGCAAGCATATCCACACCCGGCAGTCCAAACCCGCGGTACTGGCGCATGGCTTCCCCTAAAGCCCTGGTCTGAGACCCCAGCTCCGCTTCTTCCATCACATGTCCTGTCAGTAAAAGGCCGTGATTCCGGCACCAGGCTCCAATAGTATCTGCATAAGCCCGGGCAAACCGTTCCGCCACATAATCGTGATACTTATATCTCACTTCAGAAACCCCTTCTGGCAGTTCCCAAAACAGTTCCGGCAGAGATTCCAGCAGGCTGCATCCATACGTCCTGCAAAAGCCATGCTCCAGGTCTTCCGTATAAGGGATCTTCAGTTCTTCCTCCGATTTTGCAAAAGAAAAATTATCTTTTTGGGAAAACTGCGGCTCATCTGTAAAGATTGCCGGTACGGCGCCTGAGAACTCCTCTCCCACTGCAGCCGCATAACGCTCATGCACTTCTTTAATAAAATGTTCTGTAGCCTTGGGGTTCAATGTGTCTGCATAGGACTGGCTGTTGAACCAGGGAGACGCTTCCGCAGTCACCAGATAGGCAAACCATGTATTTACCGTATCCTTGTCCGATTCTGCCAGCAGTCTGTAACCCTCTAACTTCCCATCCCTCAGTTCTACGTCATACCGAGCCAGCAGCCGTCCCTGTCCACCGGCAGCAAGACGGGTGACCTGCTTCGGAGTTTTCTGGCGCATATAGCCATCTTCTTTTCTTTCCGGTGAAAACAAGAGAAACTTATTCCGGTACTCCGGGTTTTTCGTCACTCTACCGCCTCCATAACCTGAAGGCCACTTGTCCTCATCATACAGCCAGCACCGCATACCCAGTTCCTTTGCCCGGTCAATACAAAAGCGAACGTCCTCCATAAATTCCGGCCCCAGGTATTCTGTGTTCAGCCCGATCCTGCTGTGGATATGAAAGCCGCCCATGCCCATTTCTTTTAGGACACAAATCTGCTCTTCCAGCCTCTTTTTGTCCAGCCTGGTATTCCAGGCCCAGAACGGAGTCCCCCTGTATTGCGCAGGGGGATTCTGAAATACTTCATCACTGTACTGCTGACTGCTCTTGGGATATAAATCCATCTTTTTCATCCTTTCACAGAACCCGCTACCATTCCCTCCACTATCTGCTTGTTAAATACCACATACATCACCACCACAGGAATGGAGATCAACAGGATATCAGCGAATACCAGGTTCCAGTCGCTGCCATACTGTCCGGAAAAATAATATATGGACAGCTGGATAGTAGCGTTTTTGGCTCCGGGCAGATAATAAAGAGGGTTCACAAAATCATTATACACATGGAGGGTGGATACCACTGCTACTGTAGCTGTTACCGGTTTGAGCAGCGGCAAAATGATTTTCATAAATAATTTTCCGGTTCCGCACCCGTCAATAATAGCCGCCTCGTCAATCGCCTGCGGGATAGATCCCATAAATCCCCTGTACAGAATGGTGGCAAAAGATATATTCAGCGCCACTTCCACGATAATCAAACCCACAATGGTTTTAGAAATGTGCAGGAAATCCAGCACCCAGTATGTAGGCACCACGGAAGAAGGGACGATCAGCCCGGCCAAAATCAGCAGGCTGAACAATCTGGTGCTCCTGTCGTTTCTGCGCTGCATCACAAAGGCCAGCAAGGCTGTAACCACAACGATGATCAGCACAGAACAGACTGTCAATACCAAGCTGTTAAAAAATGCCCGGATGATCATCCCGTCATTTACAGTCAGGACTTCCTTGATATTCTCAAAAAGTTTCCATTCTGTAGGCAGGCTCAGGTTCAGCCAGGAGGCTTCCTTCTTATTTTTGCACGCTGTCAGAATGATGAAATAGAACGGGACGATGTAAGCCACCAGAGTGACCAGCACTGCAATTACCTGAAAAATCAGCCGTTTGACCCGCTTGTTCATCAGTACACCTCCTCTTTTTTTGTCAGATAATAATATACCGGGAAGGCGATCAGCGCCACCACAAGGAACAGAATTACATTTCCTGCTGTGGACAGGCCGTATAATCCATTGGCATACTGTTTATAAATCACCGTGGTCAGCAGATCCGTGGTAAATCCGGGACCGCCTCCAGTCATCACCCAGATCAGATCAAAGTTGCGCAGCCCGCCGATCAGTGAAAGGATGAGCACTGAATTCATAGCCGGTCGGATCAGTGGAAGAGTAATATACCTGAATCGCTGTACCCCGCTGGCGCCGTCTATTTCCGCTGCTTCCGTATAGGTCCGGTCAATTCCCTTAATCCCGGCTACATAAATCAGGGTCGCCACTCCAAGTCCTTTCCACACATCCACCAGCGCTACTGACAACAGCGCAAGCCTTTTGTCTGTCAGCCAGAAAACGGAACCGATTCCCAGCTGGTCAAGGGCCTGGTTGATAATTCCATTTGTGGGATGCATGAAGCTTTTAAACATCAGGCCGATGGCGATGGTACTGATAATGGTGGGAATAAAAATCACGGTCCGCAGATATCCTTCAATTTTCCATCCTCTGGTCAGCAAAATTGCCAGCAGCAGGGCGATCACTACTTTCAGCCCGCAGGTCATCGCTCCATAAAGAATGGTATTCTTCAGGCCGATCAGCAGAGATGGTTCCTGGAAAAAAGTGATAAAATTATCCAGCCCGATCCACTCCCAATCCTTCAGTGTCCACCTGGTGAAACTGAAAAAGAAGGATGAAAATGTGGGGATGACAAATATCACCACATAGATTGCCGCGGCAGGCAGCATCAGTTTTCTGGAATAAATTTTCTGCGCTATAGATTTATGCTTACCCTTTCTTTTCATCCTGTGTTTCATCCTCCTTTTTCATTCTGTTTACTTCCAGCCTTCCAGCCCCAGCTGCTGAGCTGATTTTTTATTATCCTCATGCAGCGCCTTGATCCCATCTTCCGGAGAGATTTCTCCTGAACCGATCTGCACACAGATCTGTGCCATATTCGTTCCTTTCACCGGGCAGAGGAATTCCATTGCGGGAGCGGATTTCCTTCCTTCCACATAATTCATCACCTCCTGAATCGCGGGCCGTACATTGTTCCCCAGATCCACGCCTTTGAGCATAAAAGGCCCCATGGGAGAGGAGGCCGCAGCATAAGCCTTGGCAGCTTCTTCAGTAGTGGTAAATTCCTGCCACAGTTTCGCGTTTTCCAGGTTCTTTGCGTTTTTGGCGATATAGAATCCATGAGGCATCCAGACAGTAATTCCACTGTCTGAACCGTCCTCTCCGGGAACTGCGAAGAATCCAATCAGTTCCTCAGCCTCCGGGTAGCTTTCTACCATGCTGTTATACTCTCTGGTCCGCATGATCTGGTGCGCACCTTTTCCTTCTACCAGCATCCTGCATCCGTCGTCATTTGTACTGGAAAGGAAATCCGCATTGAAATACTCTTTCTGGGCAGCCAGCTTTTCAAGGCTCTTCAAATACTCCGGCGCGTCCTCCAGCGTCACTTCTCCGGCAGTATATTTCTCTGCAAAATCCGGCTCGCTGGAATTCAGATAGTAAAAATCCGACAAAAGAAGCAGCTGTGAGGTCCAGGCGTCCCCGTATGTTCCGATGATGCCCGTATATCCGGCATTTTGGCAGGCGCTGCAGTTTTCCAGGAATTCTTCCCATGTCTTCGGCACTTCCAGCTTTAATTCCTCATAGATCTTCTTATTATAAAATACGCCTCCCGCATAGGTAGGGCCTACTGGCGTACCATACACCTTTCCGTCCACAGTCACGCAATCCAGGAAGGTATCGTCCACATTCTTCAGATACCCTTCTCCGGTAATATCCATCAGATTATCGCCGGGGCTCAGAGTGCTGAGCTGAGATCCGGAATGAAAATCCACAATATCTCCCAAATCCCCTGTTGCCGCTCTGGACCGAATCAGATTTTCCGCCTCATTGTCCGGAAGCAGTTCCAGAGATACCTTGACGCCGTACTTTTTCTCAAAAGCATCCACCATGGCATATGTTCCGTCGTTTACGCTGTTCTGGGGTGCCAGAATGCTCAGTTCCCCACCCTTCACATTTGCGTTCTCTGTTCCTGCGGCCACTGTGGTCTTGCTGCTGTCCGTATTCCCGCATCCCGTCATTGCCGCGGCCATCACTCCGGCCATCACTGCACAATAAAATCTTCTTTTCATGTGTTCCTCCTTTTATTTGATTCAACTGTTTTGGATATTTGTATTCTATCAACAATTTTTGACAAATTGAATGGAAAAACTGCAACTGTTTCCTGTAAAATCCTGCACTTTTAAGTTTTACTGATTTTTGTATTATGCTTCCCGGATTGACAACCTTCCAGATTATGCTAGAATATAGAGGATATCAACAAATGAAAGGGTTTTTAATACTATGTATCAGATTATCAGCGATGGCTCCTGCGATCTGGGGCCGGAATTAGCAGAGCAGTATGGAATCCATGTGGTTCCCTTTTATGTCTCTCTTGATGGGGAGGTCTACCGAAAGGAAATTGCCGAAGTGGGCGTATTAGATTTTTACCAGGAAATGATCGACCACCCCAAGGCATGTCCCAAATCCTCCCTTCCGTCAGTACAGGATTTTATCAATGCTTTTCTTCCATATGCAGAAAAAGGCACGGACATCATCTGCCTCTGCATCACCACAAAATTCAGCGGCTCCTACAATTCCGCTGTAGCCGCCCGTTCGGCCGTGCTGGAAAAATATCCGGATATCAAAATTACCGTGATTGATACTACAGTGAACACCGTGCTGCAAGGGCTTGTAGCAGTGGAGGCCGCCCGTATGCGGCAGGCCGGACTCTCCTATGAAGATTTGGTAAAACGGATTGGAGAAATCAAACATACCGGCAGGATTTTCTTTACCATCGCTAATATGGACTATCTCCTGAAAGGCGGCCGGGCCGGCAAAGTGGCCGGCATGGTCACAAACTGGCTGTCTCTCCGCCCTGTCATCACCCTCAAACAGGGGGAAATTTTCCTTGGAGGCATTGCCCGCAGCCGGAAAAAATCGCTGGATAAAGTAGTCCAGAAGCTTACGGAGCATTTTGAAAAACACGGTTTAGATCCACAGAAATATTCTTTTGCCCTGGGCGCAGGCATAAACCACGAGGAAGCCGTGCCTTTTCAGGATAAGGTTCTGGAAGCATTAAACGGCCAGCTCCCGAAAGACAGCCTGCCCATACGCCAAATCGGCGCAACCATCGGCGTGCACACCGGCCCATATCCTTTGGGGATCGGAATTGTGGAACGCTGGGACGCCGGGAGGTCTTCATGAAATCCCAATCCCGCCTGAAGGAATTCTGCAAACTGTATCTGCCCTGCAGGTTCCGCTTTTCCCTGATTTTGCTCTGCTCCTTTGCAGCATCCTTATTTACGCTGCTGATACCGCTGTGCGTCAGTAAAATCACGAATATCGTTATAGATATGGATTCTTCAGAGGCGCTGAGCAAACTTCTGCCGGTCTGCGGCGTTATGCTGGCCCTGGCTGTTCTGGAAATGCTCTTTAACTATTTCTATGATTTTTACGGCCACAAGCTGGGAGCGGAAATGGAGAACGCTCTGCGTCAGAAGCTATTCGCCCATCTGACCCGGCTTTCCTCTTCCGAATATGACGAATTCAGGGTGGGCCAGCTGATGTCCTCTCTTACCAATGATTTGCTGGATTTGACAGAACTGTTCCACCACGGTCCGGAGGACTATGTTACCAGCATTGTTAAATTTATCGGCACCGGCATTATTCTGGTTTCCGTGTGCGGGCCCCTGTCCCTGATCGCATTTTTATGCATTCCGGTAATGGCTCTCTATACCTTGTATTTTTCCCATAAAGTGAGGATCATTTCCCGGAAAAATCGCCAGGATATCAGCGATATTAACGCTCAGGCCGAGGATCTGCTCTCCGGTATCCGGGTGGTGCAGGCATATGGCCAGGAAGCCCAGGCGGAACGCCGTTTCGCCGCTGCCGGGAAACGATTTTTCCACAGCCGTACAGGAATCTATTTTATCGAGTCTGTGGAATATCAGGGCGTGCAGTTTTTGCTGCAGCTGATGACCATTCTGGTGGTGGGCTGCTGCGCGGTTCTGATCTCCAAAGGGAGCATTCCGGTATCTGTTCTGGTGGCGTTTCTCATGTACGTGGGCTATCTGACTGAACCCATCCGCAGAATTGCAGGCATGACCAACCAGTACCAGCAGGGTATGGCCGGGTTTGAGCGGGTCATGCATTTTATGGAGATGGAACCGGAAATCCGGGATGCAGCGGATGCTGAGTCCTTTCTGGAATGCCGCGGGGAAATCCGCATGGAACACGTTTCTTTTTCCTATCGTCAGGAAACCGGCGAGGTGCTTCACGATATCAGCTTCACAATACCTGCCGGAGGCTATGCGGCGGTTACCGGAGAATCCGGCGTGGGCAAATCCACGCTCTGCCGCCTGATCCCCCGTTTCTATGAACCGGATTCCGGCAATATTTACATAGACGGAAAAAACATCCGAAGCCTGAAGCTGGCCGATCTGCGGTCGCAGATCGCCTATGTGCAGCAGGACGCTTATCTGTTTGACGGAACCATTGAAGAAAATATCCGCTTTGGCCGGGAAGATGCCGCTGAGGAAGAAATCCGGCAGGCAGCCCGGTATGCCATGGCTGATGATTTTATTATGGCACTGCCAGACGGCTACCAGTCTCTCACAGGCCCCAAAGGCGTCCGCCTCTCCGGCGGGCAAAAACAGCGCATCTGCCTGGCCAGAGCTTTTCTGAAAAACGCGCCCATCCTGATCCTGGACGAAGCCACCAGCGCGCTGGATTCCCGGACGGAGGCCCAGGTAATCGCCGCTATGGAGGCGCAGCGCAAGGGCAAAACCACCCTGGTGATCGCGCACCGGCTCTCTACAGTGGAGCATGCGCAGCAGCTCCTGCATTTTGAAGACGGACGCATCACTGGCCCGGATAAGGCGTACCGACGAAATTAAAATTGGGGAGGCTTGAAATGAAAATAATTGAAATAAAGGATAGAAATCCGTTGTTGCTAAAACAGCTGTTAGAGGTTTGGAAAAGTTCTGTAAAAGCGACACATCTTTTTTTATCGAAGAACGAAATAGAGGAAATTAAGAAATATGTTCCTCAAGCATTAAACGAAATTCCCCATTTAATTATTGTAGAAAACGAAAATCAAGTACCGATAGGATTTATGGGAATTGCAGAACAGCACCTTGAAATGCTGTTTATCTCTGATGAAGAAAGGGGAAAAGGCTTAGGCAGTGAGCTGCTTAAATATGGAATAGAAAAATATTTGATTAACGATTTGGCAGTGAATGAGCAAAATCCTCTTGCAAAAGGTTTTTATGAACACATGGGTTTCAAGGTTTACAAAAGAACTGATTATGATGAGCAAGGAAATCCCTATCCGCTTTTATACATGTGCAGATAGTAGTTTTCGTTTATCAGGATGTCTGAGTAGGCCTTCTTGGGAAAGGACGCCCTGATAGGCCAATCAAAAGACTGATCGAAACAGGGCGGCCGTAACGTACGGGTTCACTCAAAAATAACAGTTAAATTCCCTCTTCTCCCGCGTCCTCTATGTACTTCTCCTCCCGCTCCGGAGCGATCACCAGCGCACAGACCACAAGAGCTGCAAAGCCTGCCGCGATCTGAAGCGGATAAAACAGCATCTGATCAGCCGGGATCAGCATGGCCAGAATTGTAATCGCGCCGGCGGGCGGCAGGTAGATCCCTGTCCCGGACATGACAGCCAGCATCACCACAGTGGCCGCTGCCGCCGAAACCGTCAGCGGCAGGCCCAGCAATCCGGTGAGGCCATACCGGCACAGAATCCCGGCGGCCGCACAGGCAGTCACTACCATCACGGCCGCTGCAGGTTTCTTCCTCAGCGCTGTCCCGGGTTCTGTCATACTGGTAAACGCCACCAGAAGAGGAGGCGCTGCTGCAAATTTCATATCCAGCCACAGCGCCGGGGCCGCCAGGACAGCGACTGTCAGAACCCGCCTCACCAGCATAATCCAATCTGACTTTTCCAAACGGGCCGGCATGAATTCGCCTTCGCTGCGCCAGCCGATTTTTTCCATCCGCTTTTGGACCAGTACAATGACAGCGGCCAGTGCAGAGGCAGAAACCGGATAAATCCAGGTATCAGTCTGCATCAGCACTGGCAGAACCATAGCGGAGATCATAGGCGCAAAATTTGTGCCTGACCAAAGCAGTCCGCAGGAGGATACAGCAAAAGCCAGAATCATCTGCGCATATATCGGCAGGGGAATACAACGTACGATCAGCACCCCCATCACTGCAAACAACGTGATGCTTGCCCATATTCGCAGCCTGTCAGTCTTCCACAGCTGTTTCGGCGCCGCCCAGGCGCCTACCGCCAGCGCGGTGATTTCAGGAAAAATAATCTCTTTTTCCTGCAGCAGTTCTGCCGCTCCTGTCATAGCGCATACCAGCAATATGGTCAGAAAAAAGGCATAACGTCTGTATTTCTCTTTCATCTCATTCCCCGCTTCTCAGATATTTCTTCACATATTTTCCCGTAAAGGATATGGGATTTTCGACAACCTGCTCCGGAGTTCCCTGTGCGATCACAGTGCCGCCCCCGTCTCCCCCTTCCGGGCCGATATCTATGAGGTAATCCGCTGTCTTGATCACGTCCAGATTATGCTCGATCACCACCACAGAATTTCCGCCGTCACAGAGACGTTGAAGGATTCCCGTGAGCTTGTGCACGTCTGCAAAATGCAGTCCTGTTGTAGGCTCGTCCAGCACATAGATGGTATGTCCTGTCCCTCTCCGGCTCAGCTCTGTCGCCAGCTTAATCCGCTGCGCTTCTCCTCCTGACAGAGTGGTGGAGGGCTGGCCCAGCCTGATATAGGATAACCCGACGTCATAAAGTGTCTCAATTTTCCTGCGGATGGAAGGGACATTTTCAAAAAACTTCACGGCCTCTTCCACGGTCATATTCAGCACGTCATAAATGCTCTTTCCCTTGTACTTGACCTCCAGCGTCTCCCTGTTATACCGCTTCCCGCCGCAGACCTCACAAGGCACATATACATCCGGCAGGAAGTGCATCTCGATTTTAATAATCCCGTCTCCGGAGCAGGCTTCGCAGCGGCCGCCTTTTACATTAAAGCTGAATCGGCCTTTCTGGTAACCTTTAGCCTTTGCATCCGCTGTGGAGGCGAAGAGATCCCGGATCAGATCAAACACGCCGGTATAAGTGGCCGGATTGGAACGGGGCGTGCGCCCGATAGGCGATTGGTCAATAGCAATGATCTTGTCCAGCTGCTCCACGCCCTCAATACATCTGTGTTTTCCCGGAATGGTCCTGGCATGGTTCAGTTTCCTGGCCAGAGACTTATAAAGGATTTCGTTTACCAGCGAACTCTTGCCGGACCCGGAAACGCCGGTGACGCAGACCATCACCCCGAGAGGAATCTTCACATCTATATTTTTCAGGTTATTTTCCCTGGCCCCCCGCACGGTCAGCCAGCCCACCGGCTCTCTTCTTTTCTCCGGCACCGGGATTTCCAGCCTTCCGCTGAGATAGGCCCCGGTGATAGACTCCGGGCAGGCCATGATCTCCTCCGCATTCCCGGCAGCCACAACTTTTCCGCCGTGTTCGCCCGCGCCCGGACCGATATCCACAATATAATCCGCCGCCCGCATGGTATCTTCGTCATGTTCCACCACCAGCACGCTGTTGCCCAGATCCCGCAGCCTCAGCAGCGTATGCAGCAGCTTGTCATTATCCCGCTGATGCAGGCCGATGCTGGGTTCATCCAGGATATAGGCTACGCCCACCAGGCCGGAACCGATCTGGGTCGCCAGACGGATTCTCTGTGCCTCGCCCCCGGACAGGGTGCCTGTCCCCCTTGACAGGGACAGATAATCCAGCCCTACATCCACGAGAAAATTAATTCTGGCGCGGATTTCCTTCAGGATCTGTCCTCCGATAGCCTCCTGATAAGGGGTGAGCTCCTGCCCTCCCAGGAACCGGTGCAGATCTTTGATGGACATTTCCGTCAGCTCAAAAATATTCTTATCCCAAACCGTCACTGCCAGAGACGTCTTTTTCAGCCTTCTGCCACCGCAGGTCTTGCAGGGGGTGATGCGCATAAAGGTTTCGTATTCAGATTTAATGCTCTCAGAGGATGTCTCCCTATAACGGCGCTGCACATTGCGGATCAGCCCTTCAAAAGCCACATCATAAACGCCCTCCCCCCTCTGTCCTTTATAGTATACCTTAACAGAATGTCCGTCTGTGCCATTGATCAGAATATCATGAACTCTCTCAGGATACTGTTCAAAAGGAGTGTCCAGGTCAAAGTCATATTCCCTGCACAGCGCGTCCAGTATGGCTCTGGTAAAGCTGCCCGGGGAAGAGCAGGACTGCCACCCCATCACTGCAATCGCCCCCTGGTTGATGCTCAGGGTTTTATCAGGAATCATCAGGTCCTCGTCAAACTCCATCTTATATCCCAGCCCGAAACAGTCAGGGCAGGCGCCGAAAGGATTATTGAAGGAAAAGCTGCGGGGCTCTATCTCCTCCATGCTGATTCCGCAGTCCGGACAGGAAAAGCTCTGGCTGAAATTCAGAGGTTCTTCCCCGAACACATCTACCACCAGCAGCCCGTCCGAAAGTTTCAGCACATTTTCAATGGAATCTGTCAGTCTCTGCCCGATCCCATCTTTCACCACCAGGCGGTCCACAACAACTTCAATATTGTGTTTTTTGTTTTTATCCAGGGTAATTTCCTCATTCAGTTCAAACAGATTTCCATCCACCCGCACCCGCACGTATCCGCTGCGCTTGGCCTGCTCGAACACCTTGACATGCTGCCCCTTGCGGCCCCGGACCACCGGAGCCAGCAGCTGGATCCTGGTCCGTTCCGGCAGCTCCATGATCTGGTCCACCATCTGGTCGACAGTCTGTTTCTTGATCTCCCGGCCGCACTGAGGGCAGTGGGGAATCCCCACCCGGGCATACAGAAGGCGCAAGTAATCATAAATTTCTGTCACTGTACCCACAGTGGAACGGGGATTCCGGTTGGTGGATTTCTGGTCAATGGAAATGGCGGGGGACAATCCTTCGATGCTCTCCACATTTGGCTTTTCCATCTGCCCCAGGAACTGCCTCGCATAGGAGGACAGCGACTCCATGTAACGCCGCTGCCCCTCCGCATAGATTGTGTCAAAAGCCAGGGATGATTTCCCGGAACCGGACAGGCCGGTGAGCACTACGAACTCGTTGCGCGGAATATCCACGTCCAGATTCTTCAGGTTATGCTCATTGGCTCCTCTTATCTTAATATACTGTTTTTCAGACATAATTCCTCCATTTATGGTTCTTCTATTTCAAGCAGGTGGCGTTTCAGTTCTTTCATCTGGTCACGCAGCTCCATTGCGGATTCGAAGTCCAGCTCCGCCGCTGCCTGCTGCATCTTTTTTGTCACCTGCGCGATCAGCTTCTTCAGTTCCTTTGCATCCATGGACTCCGGGTCTTTCTCCAGCCTGTCCCGCGCGGCTTCTGCGGCCTGGGAAATCGTCACAAGATCCCGCACCGCCTTGTGGATGGTCTGGGGCGTGATTCCATGTGCTTCATTGTATTCCTGCTGGATTTTCCGGCGGCGCACCGTTTCGTCTATCGCGCCCCGCATGGAGTCTGTCATGGTATCCGCATACAGGATCACATGGCCCTCTGAATTTCTGGCCGCCCGCCCGATGGTCTGAATCAGAGAACGCTGGGACCGCAGAAAGCCTTCTTTGTCCGCGTCCAAGATGGCCACCAGGGAAATTTCCGGGATATCCAGCCCTTCACGCAGCAGATTGATGCCTACCAGCACGTCGAACACATCCAGCCTCATGTCCCGGATGATCTGGGCCCGCTCCAGGGTCACAATGTCAGAATGCAGATACTTCACCCGCACGCCCGCTTCTCTCAGGTAATCTGTAAGGTCTTCTGCCATCCGCTTGGTCAGCGTGGTCACCAGCACCTTGTTCTTCTTATCCGTTTCTTTCCGGATTTCTCCCAACAAGTCGTCAATCTGCCCGGCCACCGGCCTGACGCACACCTCCGGGTCCAGAAGCCCTGTAGGCCGGATCACCTGCTCGGCCCGCAGCATTTCATGCTCTTCTTCATAATCGCTGGGCGTTGCGGAAACAAACAGCACCTGATCCAGTTTTTGCTCGAACTCCTGGAAATTCAGCGGGCGGTTGTCCAGGGCTGAGGGCAGGCGGAACCCAAATTCCACCAGCGTTTTTTTCCTGGAACGGTCTCCCGCATACATTCCCCGGACCTGAGGCACGGTGATATGGGACTCGTCAATCATCAGCAGGAACTCCTCCGGAAAATAGTCCAGCAGGGTATGGGGAGCCTGTCCCGGTTCCAGTCCGGTCAGATGCCTGGAATAGTTCTCAATGCCGGAACAAAAGCCGGTTTCCCGCATCATCTCGATATCAAAATTAGTCCGTTCGGAAATCCGCTGCGCCTCCAACAGTTTTCCTTCGCTTTTGAACAGCGCCACCTGTTCCTTGAGTTCTGCTTCAATGTCCCGGACGGCACGCTCCATCTCCTCTTTGGCCACCACATAGTGGGAAGCCGGGAAAATCGCCACATGCTCCAGCCGGCTCTTGATCTCTCCGGTCAGAACGTCAATTTCCGTAATCCTGTCCACTTCATCCCCGAAAAATTCCACCCTTACCGCGTCCTCTCCGGAAGCCGCAGGAAAAATCTCCAGCACATCCCCCCGCACCCGGAAGGTTCCCCGGTGAAAGTCCATATCATTGCGGGTGTATTGATTGTCGATCAGCTGGTGAATCACCTCGTCCCTGTCCTTTGTCATCCCGGGGCGCAGGGATACCACCATCTTCTTGTAATCAATGGGGCTGCCCAAACCGTAGATACAGGACACGGAGGAAATGATGATCACATCCTGCCGTTCCGCCAGCGCCGCGGTAGCTGAGTGGCGCATTTTATCAATTTCATCATTGATGGATGAATCTTTTTCAATGTATGTGTCTGTGGAAGGGACGTAGGCTTCCGGCTGGTAGTAATCGTAATAACTTACGAAATATTCCACCGCATTGTTCGGGAAGAATTCTTTGAACTCGCTGTAGAGCTGGGCCGCCAGAGTCTTGTTGTGGGCCAGCACCAGCGTGGGTTTATTCATCCTCGCGATAATATTTGCCATGGTAAATGTCTTACCCGATCCGGTGACGCCCAGCAGGGTCTCAAACTGGCTGCCTTTTTGAAAACCCTGCACCAGCTCTTCAATAGCCTGAGGCTGGTCTCCGGTAGGCTGGTATTCGGAAACTAACTCGAAATGATCCATAAAATTCTCCTTTTAGTACATCAATACAGTACAGTAACACTTATACATCATTATTAATATAATATTATGTTTTTTCAGTAGTTTAGCAACTGAAAAACCTGTTCCAAATTCATCGGATAATTCTCGCGAAAGGTTTTTCAACAGATATGAGCCATATGTTGATTTAGGCTTTCCCTGTTGCTCCTGTTCTACAAGTCTCTTCCATGGCTGGAAGTTTGTCACCATTTTGCTTTATCAATTCTTTTTTTCATTCATAAGACCTCCACTCGAATTCGCTACACATGTGTAGCGAATTGGTATTTCACTTTTTTTATAGTCCTATCCCTTTTGAAAGTATTTATCATCTGCTGTTTCTTTTGGAAACACGGCAACATCTTCACCCGTTTTTTCCAGTTCAACATTTCAGTAAACTGCTTCCCTTTCTTCTCCCCGATCAAGAACAAATGTTCTTATTTATTTTACTCCAAATACTTCCCAGCGTCAATCAAAATAACACATTTTATCCTTTAAATTTTCAAGCCTCATTGAAAAAGAGGGGCATACTGAAGACATGCCCCTCTTTTCCATATATTATAACCACATTTTATGCCAAACGGACAGATTAATTCTCCCTGCGATTCGCCCCTAAAAACTGATGAAGAATCTGTTCCAGTTGCTCCAGATCTATGGGTTTTGCTAAATGAGCGTTCATACCTGCCTGGAAAGCCTCTCTCACATCTTCCTCAAAGGCATTGGCTGTCATAGCGACAATGGGCAGGGACGCAGCATCCCTGCGGGCCAGGCCGCGGATCGCCCTTGTGGACTGATACCCATCCATAACCGGCATCTGGATATCCATAAAAATTAAATCATAGTGCCCCTCTGCAGATTTCTTCACCATGTTTACTGCTTCTTCTCCATTATGCGCCTCTTCCGGCAGTACCCCTGTCTCCTCAAGCAAAGTCCGCGCAATTTCCATATTGATTTCATTATCTTCAACCAATAAAACATGTTTTCCCGTATAATCAGCCTTGCCTTCAAAGGAATTCCACCTGGGAGGTTCGTCCCCCGCGCTCAGTTCCCGGAGCAGGTAACACATTTTTGACCGGAAAAAGGGCTTGGAAAGGAACGCCGTAACACCTGCGCTGCGGGCTTCCCCCTCAATTTCCGCCCAGTCATAGGCAGTCAGGATAACCACCGGGATATCCGGCCCCACCTCTTCCCTGATGCGCCGGGCTGCTGTAACGCCATCCATCTCTGGCATCTTCCAGTCAAGAATCACCAGCTGGAACGGGTCCTGCGTATCTTTGGCCTCTAATACCCGTGAAACCGCTTCCCGGCCCGTGGTGACAAACTGCGCGCGAAGCCCCATCGCCTGAAGCAGTTCTTTGGTGCTCTCACAAACCTGTAAATCATCATCGGCAATCAGACTGCGTACATCCATCCACTGTTGCGGCACCTCCTCATGCTCCACATTCTGCACTTTCAAAGGGATTGTTACAGTGAATACAGACCCTTCTCCCGGCTGGCTCTCTACCCGTATACCGCCATTCATCAAATCCACCAGGTTTTTGGTGATCGCCATGCCCAGCCCCGTTCCTGTCACTTTACTGCTGGTGGTATTTTGATCCCTCTCAAAAGGCTGGAACAGTCTTTTAAGGAATTCTTCACTCATCCCAACCCCTGTATCAGAGCAGCGGAAGACATAGCTGTAATACCCATTATAAACATTTTTTTCCTGCCATACTTCCACATTGATCCGGCCTCCTGCAGGCGTATATTTCACTGCATTACTCAAGATATTAATAAAAATCTGCCTGATGCGCAGAGAATCTCCAATGACCTCCTCATTTTCCAGGAAATCCAGCCGCACATCCAGTTGAAGCTGTCCGGCCTCTGTCTGCGCGCGGACCAGCTCAGCAGTATCTGATACCAGCTGGGCAAAATTAAACGGCTCATTCCGCAGCGCCAGCTTCCCATTTTCGATCTTGGACATATCCAGTACATCATTGATCAGGCTCAGTAAATGTTTGCCGGAAAGGTTGATTTTCTTGAGACATTCTAATACTCTTTCAGGATTATCAGGATGCGCAGCTGCAATGGCGGTCATTCCGATAATTGCGTTCATCGGTGTGCGTATATCATGGGACATATTGGACAGGAACTGACTTTTCGCCACATTAGCAGCTTTTGCGCTGTCCAGAGCGCTCTGGAGCGCCTGTCTGCGCTGCTCCTCCGCATACCTCTGTTCATCAATCCGACGTGAAATCAGTATGGCCAGTTTGTCCTCCGAATAGGGGTTGTCAACCGCGATCACTTGGGTGGAGGTCCAGTGATACGCTCCATCTGCCAGCTGCTGTCTCGCCTCACAAAAAATCTCTTTGCGCATTTCTCCCAGACCCCTAAAAAGATTTTCAGGAGCAAAACACTGTTTGAATTCCTCCAGGCTGTCTCTATGTATCGTTGGCAGCATATCCTCATATAACTGGCGGAAGGACTTCTGCACGCCTACCGGAAGCATTAAGCCTGGTTTTATATAGATAAAATTCAGAGTATCCTTCGTCAGATTGAGGCTGACAATTAAGGGATATGCATTGGAGATCGCTCCTACCAGAGTCAGGCGTTCCTGCAATTTCCCGCGTTCCGCCTCTTCTTCTGCCAGCTTTTCTTCCGTGATATCATGTACGGCAGTGATAATCACCGGCATTCCGTTCTCGTCCAATGTTCTCTCTACAATCCCATCCGCCCAGAAAAAGGTGTTGTCAACTCTTTTGAGCCGGATCTCAAAAATGTTTTTATTACCGTTTTGGACGGAATCCCGAAATAAAAGGGCTGTCCTTTCATAATCCTCCGGGTGCACCACATCCTGAAGGCTCTGTCCGCCCAACGTGTGCTCGCAGGAATTTTCCTGACAGCCCAACAGACGGCGCCCCTCCTCATTCAGCTGGAGGAAAAGGTAGGGCGATTCCACCGTCATCAATGCGATTCCTTCCGGCACTGCATTATAGAGATGGCTGATATAGTCGGCCTGGTTGCGCAGCCTGCGGTTGGTCCGCCTTACATAATAGAAATACATCAGCACCAGAACCGCAATCCCCAGAATGATCCACAGGATCAGAATCAATGTTTTCAGGATGATTTGATTGGTCTGTGCATTGACAACATCCTCCGGGATAATAGAAATCAGATACCAGTCTGACTGCAGCTTCAACGGAATATAACAAAAAACCGTATCTTCTCCCTGATAGGAGAACACTGCCCACCCGGTTTTCATCCCGGTCAGAGATTGCCGGAATTGTTCCAGTCCTGCAGAATCATTTTTTGATTCCCGAAGAATATCATACAGGTTCTGTACTGTTTTATTGCTGTTAGGATGCGGAGGGCGGATCAGCACATTGCCATCCGTATCGACTACATAAGAAAAACCCGCGTCCTGATAAAAGGAGACGGAGAAGGAATCGACAATTTGCCCCACCTCATACTCTTTCACCAGAAACCCTCTCGTTCCGTCAGACAATTCAGCCTGAACAAACAAATGAAATACATTCACGCCCGTTACACTGCTGATATGAGGATCAATCATCCCGCTTTTGGCATTATTCTCATGCAAAAACTCTGCTACATTTTTGTCAATTTCCTCATCCGCAGGAAAACATCTGCCGTCTTCCAGATAGAGGCTGATCCCATGGTCAACTGCATTGTAATTGCTTAAAAACGCATCCAATGCATCCGCACTCTTCGTCATATCAATACCAGTTAAAGCAGCGCTGACAGTTTCCATGGTACCGTACTCCTCCTGGAGCTGTACCCGAAGGGTATTACGCCCCTGCTGAGTGCTCTCCATAATTGTATTTATGGACTGCTGCCAAAGCTTTGCCTGCACCGCACTGATAAACATGTAAGTCATAATGCCGAGCGCTGCGCCTATAAAAATTGCTGTGAGCGCAATGGTAAGTTTAGAACTTTTTGTCTCTCTTCTATCTCCGCCCTTCATGATCGTTCATCCTCCCCAGCCTGCCGGTCCAGCCACTCCATCACCGCTCCCAGCGGCTCGCCGGAAAGCAGCTTTTGGGATGCACCGGCTGTGAGCTCCCAGATCGGAAGGTTCAGCAGTGCATCCGTACCGATCACTGTACGTCCTTCTGCATAGCAGGAATACAATGGCTGGATTTCCGGTTCCGAAGATGGAACCCCTCTTATCAGCGGGCTGAACGAAGATTGCTGATCAGCAAATTTTTGTATATTTTCCGGCGCAGTAAAGTATTCCACAAACTTCATGGCTGCGCCCAAATGTTCGCTGCCGGCATTCACACTCAGCCTGGTATCGGGATTGATCACCAGCAAAGCCCCATCATCCAATACCGGAAGCGGATACACCTGAAACTCAAAATCAGGATTCATTTCCCTCACCCGGCCGGACGCCCATGCGCCTGTGAGCATAAAGGGGGATTCCCCAAGGATAAATTCCTGCAGATCCTCTGAAGTTTTCTTGGTAGCCAAAGCTTTCGCTTTGTCAACATACCCCTTCTGAATGAACTCCTCCGCCACAGTAAACCCGGAATACAAGTATTCACTGAGCGCCGCTTCGCCATCATTGATTTGTTCAAATATCTCAGCCTGCCGCCCCTCCTGATAAGCCCGAAAGAAGCTGCGGCCGATGGCAAGAGTTTTAAGTGAGATATCATTGTTGGCAATCACCGGTAAAATCCCTCTGCCTGCAAAATAACTGCACACCGCTTCCCACTCCCCAAGATTTTCTGGGACTTTCTGCCCGTGTTCTTCCAGCAAGTCCATATTGCAGTAAAGGCCGAACGCAGATACCGTGGTGGGGACCCAGAAAATTTTTCCGTTTTCCTCCATTTGATCGAGCATCCTTTCGGTAAACCCAGTAATTGTTCTCAGTCCGGACAGATCAGCCACCTGCCCCTCCAGCTCCAGCAAAATATCGTGGTTGACCATGAACACATCATCGCCCTTTCCGGCCTTCATCCGCTTTTCTAGGGCATCATAATATTCCGTCCCCTTCAAACTTTCATAAGAAATCCTTATATCCGGATTCTCCTCCATGAAACCAGAGATGATCTCTTCGATCACTTCCACATTTTCCGGCTCATATTTATTTCCGAAAAAAGTAATTGTGGTAATCTCTCTGTCCGGATCTTCAATAGTAACCACGCTGCCTGTACCGCCGCACCCGGCAGCGGCCAAAAGCAGCAATGCGAATATAGCAAACATGGCGGATATCCATTTTTTCATCTTGTCTCCTTCATTCATTCTGCTCAGGTACCAATAAATTTTATTATAACACAAAAAAAGAGCCCCCTCAAGCCATTGGTTGACTATCAGGGCTCTCTCTTAAAAATTCAGCGCTGTTTGCACAGAACTCACGATTCCTTCACAATTTTTTCCAGCATCTGCCGGACGCCGGCGGGATTTGCCTTCCCTTTCATCCGCTGCATGACCTGGCCTACAAAGAATCCATAGACCTTTTCTTTACCGCCTTTCAGCTCGGAAAAAGGTCCCGGATTTGCCGCCAGCGCTTCCCGCACCGCAGCTTCCAGAGCGCCGGAATCCTCCACAATTTTCAGCCCGTGCTCCTCTATATAGGCCAGCGGCTCTATATTCTCCCGAAATACTTTTTCAAATACCAGCTTGGCATTCTGCGCGCTGATCTTTCCATCATCCAAGCTCTGAATCAGGGCCGCCAGATATTCTGGTAAAAAACAAACCTGCTCCGGGTCAAGTCCGTCCTCTTTCTGCAGCCGAAGCACTTCTCCCAGAAACCAATTAGCCGCCTTTTTCGGGCTTTTGCAGGCCTTCGCTGTCTCCTCAAACAGTCCGGCCAAATGACGGGAATCTGTAAGAATTCCCGCCTCATAGGCGGACAGCCGGTATTCCGCCTGATAGCGCGGCATCTTCTCATCCCGCAATTCAGGCTGCCTGCTTCGTATATCTCTGATCCAATCTTCGGAAATTTCCACCGGCGGCAGGTCGGGATCGGGGAAATACCGGTAATCTTTGGCGTCCTCTTTGGAACGCATGGCATAAGAATATTCTTTATTGTCATCCCAGCGCCTGGTTTCCTGCTGTACCGGTTTCTCTGCCTCCAGCAATTCGATCTGGCGTCTGCGCTCCCCCTCTATGGCCCTGGAAATGGCTTTAAAAGAATTCAGGTTTTTCATTTCCGTTCTTGTGCCCAGTTCCCGGCTGCCCGCCTCCCGAACAGAAAGATTTACATCCGCCCGCATGGAACCTTCCTGCAGCTTGCAGTCAGATACTCCCAGATATTGCAGCGTGTACCGCAGTTTTTCCAGGTAAGCGATCACTTCCTCCGCGCTGCGCATATCCGGTTCCGATACAATCTCAATTAAAGGCACGCCGCTGCGGTTATAGTCCACCAGAGAGCAGTCCTCCCACTCATCGTGAATCAGCTTCCCCGCGTCTTCTTCCATATGCATCTCATGGATACGGATCTTCTTTTTTCCTGCCCCGGTTTCAATCTCCAGCCATCCGTCGTGGCAAATGGGCACATATAGCTGGGAAATCTGGTAGTTCTGGGGATTATCCGGATAAAAATAATTTTTTCTGTCAAACTTGGTCAGCCGATGGATTTCACAGTGAGCAGCCAGCCCCGCCGCCAGAGCAAATTCCACCACTTTTTTATTCAGAACCGGCAAAGAACCCGGCAGCCCGGCGCAGACAGGGCAGGTATGGGTGTTGGGTTCCCCTCCAAAAGCAGTGGAACAGCCGCAGAAAATTTTTGTCCTGGTAGCCAGTTCCACATGGACCTCCAGGCCGATCACCGTTTCATACTGCTTCATATTCAGTCCGCCTCCTTTTCCCATGCCATGGAAAACGCCCCTCTGCAGGCTTCAAAAGCCGAGGCAGCCCGCAGGATTTTTTTCTCCTGAAAACAGTCCCCGATGATCTGCAGCCCTATAGGCAGCCCCGATTCATCTCTTCCGCAGGGCAGGCTCAGCGCGGGCAGACCGCACAGATTTGCCGCTACCGTATGGATATCTCCCAGATACATAGCCAGCGGGTCACGAAGGCTGCTCCCAATCTCCGGAGCCGTGAACGGCGCGGCAGGAGCCAGCAGCACGTCAAAATCCGCGAACGCCCGGTCAAAGTCCTGCCGGATGAGGGCTCTGGTTTTCAGCGCTTTCAGATAATATGCCTCATAGTATCCTGAGCTGAGCACAAAACTCCCCAGCATGATGCGCCGTTTTACCTCCGGACCGAATCCTTCCGTCCTGGTCTTACGGTACATATCATGCAGCCCGGCGCAGTCTGCGGCCCGGCGCCCGTATTTCACTCCGTCAAACCGTTCCAGATTAGAACTCGCTTCGGCGCTGGCAATCAGATAATAGGCCGGAATCATATAGTCCACTGTTTTTAAACTCAAGAACTCTACTGACGCGCCCATCCCGCTGAAAGCCTTCATGGCATCCATAAATGCCTGGCGCACCGCAGGCTGCAGACCTTGCCCGATAAATTCTTTTGGAACGCCGATACGCATTCCCCGAACCTCTTTCCCCAGAGCAGAAGAAAAATCCAGATCCTCCCTCTTTACAGAAGTGCTGTCCTTTTCATCATGGCCGGAAAGAACCTCCAGAAACGCCGCGCAGTCTGCCGTATTTTTTCCGATTGGGCCGATCTGGTCCAATGACGAGGCATAGGCCACCAGCCCGTACCGCGATACCGTTCCATAGGTCGGTTTCAATCCGGTGACTCCGCAGAATGCACTGGGCTGGCGGATAGATCCCCCCGTATCAGAACCCAGCGCAAGAAAAGCTTCCCCTGCCGCCACCGCCGCGCAGGAGCCTCCGGAAGAACCGCCGGGAACTCTTCCGGTATTCCAGGGATTGCGCGTCACGCCGTATGCGGATGTTTCGGTGGTGCTCCCCATCGCAAACTCATCCATATTGGTTTTTCCTAGAATCACCATACCGGCCTGCTCCAGCCGGTCGATCACATGGGCGTTATAGGGAGCTACAAAATTCTCCAATATTTTAGAAGCGCAGGTAGTCTTGCCCCCCTTCATACATATATTATCCTTCACCGCCACAGGCACTCCCGCCAAAGGGCCTTTCATATCCCCGGCCGCAATCTTCTTCTCCACCTGTTTTGCCCGGGCCAAAGCATTCTTTTTATCAATATACAGGTAGGCGTGGATTTCTTTTTCCTGCCTGTCAATCTGATCCAGCGTATCTTTTACCGCTTCTGTAACGCTGATCTGACGCCTTCTGATCAGATCCGCCAGCTCCAGAGCGCTGTGTTTTCCCAGCTCCATTTCACGCCTCCTGCTATTCTACTGTTTTTGGCACCTGAAACTGGCCGTCCTTTTTCTTCGGAGCATTCGCCAGCATCTCCTCTCTTCTGTCTCCATTTCTGACCTCGTCCTCCCGGAACACGTTCCGCAAAGGAAAAACATGGGACATGGGCTCTACTCCCTCCGTATCCAGCTCTTCCAGCTTTTCCACAAAATCCAGCATTTTCTGCATCTCTGCCTTCGCACCTTCCCGTTCTTTCGGAGATAAGTTCAGTTGCGCAAGCGTACAGACATTATCCAATATTTCATCATCAATTATATGAGTCATTCTTCTCTCCTTACGGCGTCAGGCGATTCATATCCCTGGGGAACAGGCAGGCCTCCCGCACATTTTCCGCTCCCAGAAGCTGCATGGTAAGGCGCTCCAGGCCGATCCCCAGGCCCCCGTGAGGGGGCATTCCATATCGAAAGGCATCCAGATAGAATTCCAGCCCTTCTTCTGTCATCCCCCTGTCCGCGATCTTGCGCGTCAGCGCCTTGTAATCATGAATCCTCTGTCCTCCGGTGGTCACTTCCACCCCCCGGAAAAGCAAATCAAAGCTCAGCGTATACCGTGGATCTTCCGGATCATCCATGGCATAAAAGGGCCGTTTTTTAGACGGATAATGGGTGACAAACACAAACTCCGCTCCGTATTCTTCCAGAAAATATCTGCTGATCAGCTGTTCTTCTTCCGGCTCTAAATCATGGGGATTTCTAATGCTTCTGCCGTACTTTTCCGAAACCAGCCTTTTCGCTTCAGTAAACCTGACCCTGGGAATTCTGTCTGCGGCCGGCAGCTTCAGGCTCAGCCGGTCCAGCTCCTCCTGATAATGCTCTTTCAGAAATTCCATAGCATACTGCAGATACCCGGTCTCCGTTTCCATCACTTCTTCAAAACCGTCAATATAACCCATCTCAAAATCCAGGCTTGTATATTCGTTTAAGTGACGTTTCGTATTATGTTTTTCCGCCCGGAACACAGGACCTGTTTCAAAGACCCGGTCAAACACCCCTGCCATGATCTGTTTATAGAACTGGGGGCTCTGGGCCAGCACGGCCGGCTGGTGAAAATATTCCAGGCGGAACATATTAGCTCCTCCCTCGGCTCCCCTGGCGCCAATTTTGGGCGTGTGGATTTCCGTAAATCCCTGCCTGTTTAAAAAGTCACGGAAAGCTCTGGTAAGGCCCTCCTGCACCCGGAATGCGGCCCGTTCCCTCGGGTTGCGCAAGGACAGCGCCCGCATGTTCAGCTTCGCTTCCAGCGATGCGGAGAGCTTCCATTTGTCAATTGCCAGAGGCAGCGGAGTTTCCGGCACAGATAATATCTCCGCCTGCTTCAGGGCCAGCTCTCTTCCGTGAGGCGCCCGCTTCTCTTCTCTCAGCTGTCCGTTCACCCGGACGGCCATCCCCTCCCTTATTTTTTCAGGCAGAGTTTCCCACTGTTCATTTTCACAGACCACCTGAAACAGCCCTTCGCGGCTGCGCAGAATGATAAAAATAACGTCTCCCATATCTCTGACGCTGTGCACCGCCCCCTCTGTCTGTACAGAAGCAGGCAATTCCTTTTGCAGCATCTCTTTCAGGCCGCAAATTTCTTTCTTATTAATTCCTTCCACAAATTCCATACAGCGCCTCCGAACCTTATTCTATCATCAGCATCAATATCATCTGGGCAGTTTCCGCCATATTGGTTCCCGAATCCATGCTGGATTTTTGGATATAACGAAATGCCTCTTCTTCGCTCATTTGATGGCGTTCCATCAGCAGCATCTTCGCGTTGTCGATGTAATTCTTTTCTTTCCATGAACGGGGAGCCGGTTTTTTCTTATCCCTTTTTTTCTGCCGCTCCAGCTGCGTCAGCATCATGGAAACCGTATTAACCAGATCAGCCACCTTTACCGGCCGCTGCAAAACCATCCTTCCATTCTCCAGCTCTCCCACATGCCCTGCTTTTTCCAGAAGGAGCATCTCAAAATATTTTGGCAGATATTCCGCAAATTCACTGCAGTGCATATCCGGCATAAAGTCTTCTGTAATCACCAAGCCGCTGTCTGTCTGGGAAATCTCCAGCAGCGCTCCGGCTGCAGTGGTGCAAACCGCAGATACAGTAAAGCCATAGCGTATCAGAACCTTCTCTACCGAATGCGCAAATTCGGCGTTCCCCAATGCAATGATGATGCTGCCGCCCATCCGCCATCACTCCCTCCTGTTGCCGTAGCATCAGATTCGGTAAAGATATTCTTTGAGCTCCCACTCTGTCACCTGTCTGGTATAGGTTTCCCATTCCCTGCGTTTAGCGCAGATATATTCCCTGAAAAACTCCTCGCCCAATATCTGTTTCATAAATTCTGATTTTTCCAACTCATCCACCGCATCTCTGAGATTCGCGGGAAAATTTTCCTCCCCGCCCACTGCTTCCGGTTGAATTTTTCTGGCAATGCCGTCCAATCCTGCCGCCAGACACGCAGCGAATACCAGATAGGGATTGGCTGCTGCGTCCGGACTGCGAAGTTCAATTTTTGTCTCTTCCCCCCGGCAGATCGGAACCCGAATCAAAGAAGTCTGGTTATTCTTGGTCCAGCTGATTTCCGTAGGGGCCTCATATCCGGGCACCAGCCGTTTGTAAGAATTAACAAGAGGGTTCGTGACAGCCGCCATTTCCCGGCTGTGGGCCAGCAGGCCGCCAATAAAGTAGTAGGCCTCTCTGCTGAGCCCCATCGGATCTCCGGGATCCGCAAATATATTTTTTCCGTATCGGAACAGCGACATGTTCACATGCATGCCGGACCCGTTCCCGTCCGCTCTGGGCTTTGGCATGAAAGTCGCGTGCAGGCCGTGCCGTTTTGCCACAGTGCGCACCGCCAGCTTAAACGTCATGATCTGGTCTGCCATTTTTTCCGCGATATCGCCGTTAAAATCAATCTCATGCTGGGCCGGAGAGGTTTCATGATGGGATGAACTGATCTCATAGCCCATATCTTCCAGGGTCAGCACCATGTCTCTCCGGGCATTTTCTCCGAAATCCAAAGGCCCGAGATCCAGATAACCTGCCTCTTCATAGCTGACCGTGGTGGGCAGGCCGTTATCATCTGTGTGAAACAGGAAAAATTCACATTCAGGATTCACATAAAAGCTGTATCCCTGTTCTCTGGCCCGCTCTGCCGTCCTGTGCAGCAAATACCTGGAGCTGAGCTGGTAAGGCGTCCGGTCAGGCCTGTAGATATCGCAGATCAGCCGGGCCACTTTTCCCTGCTGAGGACGCCAGGGCAGAATTGTAAAAGTATTGGGATCCGGATAAAGATACATATCCGTCTCTTCCGCTCCGTCAACTCCCGGAATAAACGCACAATCCACCACACACTCCTGATTCAGAGCCTTGGGGAGCTCCTTGGCCGTAATCGCAATATTCTTCAGCGTACCGAACATGTCGGTAAACTGCAGGCGAATGAACTCCACATCTTCCTCTTCCGCCATTTTCAGCACATCGTCTCTGGTATAATCCGCCATCACACATTCTCCTTATCCGAACTAATGAATTTCTCATATCACAAAAAGGCGCACTTCAGGAAAAATTCTTCCCTCAGAACGCCTTTGTTCATGGGAGCATTATAGCAGGGGATTTTTTATTTGTCAATTGATATTTTGCCCTTTTATCACATTAAATTGGTGTATCCCATCAGCGATTCGTCCACAGCCCGGGCAGCTTCTCTCCCTTCCCGAATTGCCCATACCACCAGAGACTGTCCCCTTCTGGCGTCTCCCGCCGCAAATACCCGCGGTACGGAAGTCTCATATTTTTCCGCATCCGTCCTGATATTGGTGCGCATATCCAATTCTGTCCCGAACGCCTCTGCCACATAAGGTTCCGTTCCCAGGAATCCTGCTGCAATCAGCACCAGGTCTGCCGGAATCACTTCTTCTGAATCCGGCACAGCGGCCATCCTGGTTTTCCCTGTTTCTTTGTCTTTCTCCGGCCGCAGTTTCACGGTCCTGACCTGGACCACCTGGCCTTCTTTCCCCATAATAAATTCCTGTACCGTAGTCTGATAAACCCTGGGGTCTTTTCCAAATACCGCAGCAGCTTCCTCCTGACCGTAATCTGTTTTCAGCACTTTCGGCCACTCAGGCCATGGGTTATCCTCTGTTCTGGAAACAGGGGGCTTTGGCATCATTTCCAGCTGGACTACGGATTCGGCGCCCAGGCGCAAAACCGTCCCCACACAGTCATTTCCTGTATCCCCGCCGCCGATTACCACCACATTCTTGCCTTTTGCCAGTTCAAAGGGCGGGTTCTCAAAATTGCTGGCCAGCAATGCCTTCGTAACCGCGCTCAAAAAATCCACGGCAAAATAGATTCCTTTCGCCTCTCTCCCCGGGACCTGTATTTCCCTGGGTTTGGAAGCGCCGCAGGCCAGAATGACCCTGTCAAAATCTTTCAACAATTCCCCGGCAGATATCTCCGCGCCTACATTGGCATTCAGAACAAATTTCACGCCCTCCTGCTCCATCAGCTTTATGCGCCGGTCAATCACGGATTTTTCCAGCTTCATATTGGGAATCCCATAGCGCAGCAAGCCTCCCGGGCGGTCATTTCGTTCATATACTGTCACAAGATGTCCTCTGCGGTTCAGCTGCATGGCAGCCGCCAGTCCCGCCGGCCCGCTGCCTACCACAGCAACTTTCTTTCCTGTCCGTACTCCCGGCGGTTTTGCCTCCACCCATCCTTTTTCAAAAGCCATCTCAATGATTGCCCGCTCATTTTCTTTTGTAGATACCGGCTCCCCATCCAGACCGCAGGTACAGGCCGCTTCGCAGAGGGCCGGACACACCCTGGATGTGAATTCCGGAAAGCAATGAGTGCTGGCCAAACGGCGGTAGGCCTGCTTCCAGTTTCCCAGATAAACCAGGTCATTTGTCTCGGGCACCAAATTATGCAGGGGACAGCCGGAGGCCATCCCGCCGATCATCATTCCCGATTGGCAGAAAGGTACGCCGCAGGCCATACATCTGGCTCCCTGTCTCCTCTGTTTCTCTGTACTCAGCGGCATATGGAATTCATGAAAATGGCGGATGCGTTCCAGCGGAGCCTCCGCCTTGGATGTCTCTCTTTTATATTCTAAAAATCCTGTAGGCTTTCCCATTTTTCCTCCTCACTGCTGAACTCCGGCGCTCTCATAAAACGCTTCCATCTGTGCCTGCTCCGCCGTCAATCCCTTTTCTTCAAGTTTGGCGCTGAGCAGCAGCATCTTCTGATACTCATTCGGAATCAATTTTTTAAACCTGGGCAAGTAAGCTGCATAATTTTCCAGGATCTCCTTTCCTTTTTTCGAGCCGGTTGCCCTGACATGGGCCTCTATCATTTCTCTTAGTTCTTCTTCATCATATTTATTATTGATTTTTTCAATGGAAATCATGGCTTTATTCATATTTTTATAGAGCTCATTGTTTTCATCCAGAACATAGGCTATCCCGCCGCTCATTCCTGCCGCGAAATTTTTACCGGTGCGGCCCAGCACTGCCACCCTTCCGCCCGTCATATACTCGCAGCCATGCTCTCCCACGCCTTCCACCACCGCGATGGCTCCTGAATTGCGGACTGCAAACCGCTCTCCGGCCACGCCGTTAATATAAGCGGTTCCGCCGGTGGCGCCGTACAGCGCCACATTGCCGATGATAATATTCTCGTCTGCCTGGTACCCCGCGTTTTCCGGCACTTTTACAATCAGCTTGCCTCCGGACAGCCCTTTCCCGAAGTAG
This sequence comes from Cuneatibacter caecimuris, assembly GCF_004216775.1. Classification (GTDB taxonomy): domain Bacteria; phylum Bacillota; class Clostridia; order Lachnospirales; family Lachnospiraceae; genus Cuneatibacter; species Cuneatibacter caecimuris. The sequence goes on along the minus strand of NZ_SGXF01000003.1, from coordinate 184,912 downwards.
TCATTGCTGTCCCCTGTCAGCTCCAGGGTCAGCCCTCTGGGGATGAAAGCTCCGAAACTCTGGCCGCCAGCCCCCTTGCAGTGAATCACCACAGTATCTTCCGGCAGGCCATCCTTATGGTATCTGGTAATCTCGGAACCCAATATTGTACCAAAAGACCGGTCCGTGTTGCCTACCTTCAGATGTAGTTCCGTTTTTTCCCCCTTTTTCACTGCGCCTCCGCATTTTTTCAACAATACTTTTACATCCAGCGTATTTTCCAGATTAAAATGATAGGCGTCCTTGGGGCGGAAGGTCACATTTTCCGCCCCTGCATATGGATTATCCAGAATCGCTCCCAGATCCAGCTTTCCCTGGTGTGGCTCCTTTGACGCTGCGTTCTCCGACATCTTTAACAGATCAGTACGCCCGACCATCTCATCTACCGTGCGCAGACCCAGCTTTGCCATGTATTCCCGAAGCTCCTGTGCGATAAAACGCATAAAATTCTCCACATATTCAGGTTTTCCCCGAAAACGTTTTCGCAGCTCCGGGTTCTGCGTGGCAATGCCCACCGGACAGGTGTCCAGGTTGCAAACCCGCATCATCACGCAGCCCAAAGTCACCAATGGCGCGGTGGCGAAGCCAAATTCCTCCGCTCCCAGCAGCGCCGCCACAGCCACGTCCCGTCCGCTCATCAGTTTGCCGTCTGTCTCAATGCGAACCCGGTTCCTCAGGCCGTTCATCAGCAATGTCTGATGAGTCTCTGCCAGCCCCAGTTCCCAGGGCAGGCCCGCATTATGAATAGAACTTCTGGGCGCGGCGCCTGTGCCTCCGTCATAGCCGGAGATCAGAATTACCTGAGCGCCGGCTTTGGCTACGCCAGCGGCCACAGTGCCCACGCCAGCCTCGGAAACCAGTTTTACTGAAACATCCGCCATGGTATTGGCATTTTTCAGATCATAAATCAACTGGGCCAGATCCTCAATGGAGTAGATATCGTGGTGAGGCGGCGGAGAAATCAGGCTGACTCCCGGCGTGGAGTGACGGGTTTTCGCCACCCAGGGATAGACTTTTTTAGCCGGCAGATGCCCGCCTTCCCCGGGTTTTGCACCCTGTGCCATTTTGATCTGGATTTCTTTTGCGCTGACCAGATAACGGCTGGTGACGCCGAACCGTCCGCTGGCCACCTGCTTGATGGCGGAGCATCTGTCTGTTTCCGACCCTGCGGAATCCAGGCGCTCCTCACTTTCTCCGCCCTCTCCTGTATTGGATTTACCCTGCAGTCGGTTCATGGCGATGGCAAGGGTCTCATGAGCCTCCTGAGAGATGGAGCCAAAAGACATGGCTCCGGTTTTAAAGCGCTTTACAATTTCTTCCACCGGCTCCACCTCTTCCAGCGGGACAGGAGTTTCACTGTAGACAAAGTCCAGCAGGCCCCGGAGATTTCCGCTGTTTTCTTCATCCACCAGGCGGGTATATTCCTGAAACAGATCATACCGCCCCAGTCTGGAAGATTGTTGAAGCAGGTGGATGACTGCGGGATTGAACCGGTGCTGTTCCCTGCCGCTGCGCATCTTGTGAGCGCCCACGCTGTCCAGCGTCAGATCCACTTCCAGTCCCAGAGGGTCAAATGCCTCTGAATGAAGGCGTTCCACATCCTGCGCAATATCTTCCAGGGTAATTCCGCCTACCCGGCTGACAGTTCCCGCAAAATATTTTTCTGTCACTTCCTCAGAAATACCCACTGCCTCAAAAATCTTGGAACCCTGATAGGACTGTATGGTGGAAATCCCCATCTTAGATGCAATTTTTACGATGCCGCTGATCACCGCGTGATTATAATCGTCCACTGCCGCATAATAGTCTTTACTCAGCATGCCTGTGTCAATGAGTTCCCGGACGGTCTCCAGAGCCAGGTAAGGATTGACGGCGCTGGCTCCGTACCCCAATAGCGCTGCAAAATGGTGAACCTCTCTGGGCTCGCCGGACTCCAGGATAATGGCTACAGAAGTGCGTTTTTTTGTCTTGACCAGATGCTGATGCACTGCCGAAACTGCCAGCAGAGACGGGATTGGCATGTGATTTTCATCCACGCCGCGGTCAGACAAAACCAGCAGGCTCGCGCCGTCCCGATATGCCTTATCCACTTCCACAAACAGCCGGTCTATCGCCCGTTCCAGTTTTGTGCTCTTATAGTATATAGTAGAAACTACCGCCACCTGAAACCCCGGCTGATCCAGATTTTTAATTTTCAGCATGTCTGTATTGGTCAGAATCGGGTTATTAATTTTCAGCACATGGCAGTTTTCCGGACTCTCCTCCAGAAGATTGCCGTCACGTCCCACATATACCGCGGTGCTGGTAACTATCTCCTCCCGTATTGCGTCGATGGGAGGATTGGTGACCTGCGCAAACAGCTGCTTAAAATAATCAAACAGCGGTCTTCGTTCCTTAGACAGCGCTGCCAGCGGCGTATCCGCCCCCATCGCCCCAATGCTCTCCGCTCCGTTCAGCGCCATATTCAAAATGCTGGTACGGTACTGTTCATATGTGTAGCCAAAAGCTTTTTGAAGCCGTGCCCGCTGCTCCGGTTCATAAAAATCCACACGTTTATTAGGAATTTTCACATTTTTTAATTCCAACAGATTGCTGTCCAGCCATTCTCCGTAAGGCTGGCGTCCGGCATAGTATTCTTTCAGCTCCTTGTTGTCCAGCACCCTGCCCTGTACCGTGTCTACCAAAAGCATTTTTCCCGGATGCAAGCGTTCTTTAAGAATGATTTTCTCTTCCGGAACCGGCAGCACCCCCACCTCCGAGGAAAGAATCACATTTCCGTCAGAAGTGATATAATATCTGGAAGGGCGCAGGCCGTTCCTGTCCAGAACGGCGCCCATTACATCCCCGTCTGAAAACAAAATGGAAGCCGGGCCGTCCCAGGGCTCCATCATGGTGGCATAGTACTGATAAAAGTCCCGCTCTTCCTGGGAAATTGTTCCGTTATTGGCCCAGGGTTCCGGGATGGTAACCATCACAGCCAACGGCAGAGGCATCCCGCTCATCGCCAGAAATTCCAGCGTATTGTCCAGCATGGCGGAATCCGACCCCCGCCGGTTGATCACTGGCAGAATCTTGTGCATCTGATCTTTTAAATAGGGAGATTCCATATTTTCTTCTCTGGCCAGCATCTTATCCGCGTTTCCCCGGATAGTATTAATCTCTCCATTATGTACGATAAAGCGGTTGGGATGCGCCCGTTCCCAGCTGGGATCCGTATTGGTGCTGAATCTGGAATGTACCAGCGCAATAGCGGAATCATAGGAGGGATCCTGCAGATCAGCAAAAAACGTGCGCAGCTGTCCCACCAGAAACATCCCCTTATACACAATGGTACGGCTGCTCATGGACACTACATAAGTATTATCATTGCTTTGTTCAAATTCCCGCCGGGCAATATACAGACGGCGGTCAAATTCCAGACCCTTTTCCACATCGGCAGGTTTTAGTATAAACGCCTGCATAATGCAGGGCATACATTCTCTGGCTTTATGTCCCAGGACTTCCGAACGGACCGGTACAATTCTCCAGCCGGCCAGCTCCAGCCCCTCCTTCTCAATAATAATCTCAAACATCTTCTTCGCCTGATTGCGGGCCAGCTCATTTTGCGGAAAAAACAGCTGAGCAATTCCGTATTCCCGCTCTTCACCGATTTCAATTCCCGCTTCCCCGCATACTTTCCGAAAAAACCTGTGAGAAATCTGCAGCAGAATCCCCACTCCGTCGCCTGTCTTTCCTTCCGCATCCTTTCCCGCACGGTGTTCCAGATTCTCTACGATTTTCAGCGCGCCGGCAACAGTGTCATGGCTTTTCCTGCCTTTCATATTGACAACCGCGCCGATTCCGCAGTTATCGTGTTCAAACTCGGGGCGGTAAAGACCCTGGCCAGGATTTCCTTCTGTTTTTGTCTTCATCGTCTTCATCCTTTCTTAAAAAAGAATCCCGCTCGCGGAGCGGTTTTATTTCACAGGAACTCTTTTCCTGTGGAATAAAACAAGCGCCAGAAACAGACCCGTACGGTTCCTCCGCAGTCTGTATCCGGCGCCTTTGCCAGCTATCCTTTAACACATTAAGTTGTAAATAGCACTCCCCTATTATCTTTCTCTCGCGTACATTTGTCAACCCCAAATTTTCATTTTTTTAAGAAAGTCATTGACAACCGGCTTTTTTTGTGTATACTAAGGGAATATAAAGCACAGGCGCTTTAGAATGAATTTTCGTTCTAAGGCGCCTTTTCTTTATACTTCTGTACCGGTTTGCCGGTACAGCCCCCTTGGCTGCTGCGAATGCCCGGGATTCCAGACGGCCATAACTGTATTTCCGATTTTTTTAATAGGAGGATATGAAAAATGGGTGAATTTTCTTCGGTAAACACAATCTGGGTGCTGGTAGGCGCCGCTCTGGTATTTTTCATGCAGGCAGGCTTTGCTATGGTGGAGGCCGGTTTTACAAGAGCCAAAAATGCCGGTAACATTATTATGAAGAATCTGATGGATTTCTGCATCGGCACTCCGGTGTTCTGGCTGGTAGGATTCGGCCTGATGTTCGGAGCCGGAAGCAGTATCGTGGGCACCATCGGAGGCATCGCCTCTGAGGCAAATTATGGGGCCGGAATGCTTCCGGCCGGCGTTCCCTTCTGGGCGTTCCTGATCTTCCAGACAGTTTTCTGCGCCACAGCGGCCACTATCGTTTCCGGAGCCATGGCTGAGCGCACAAAATTTATTTCCTACTGCATATACAGCCTTCTGATCAGTCTCTTTGTGTATCCCATTTCCGGCCATTGGATCTGGGGAGGCGGCTGGCTGGCTGAGATGGGATTCCATGACTTCGCCGGCTCCTGCGCCGTACATATGGTAGGCGGAGTCGCCGCACTGGTGGGCGCAAAGATCCTGGGACCCCGTATCGGCAAGTACGATAAAAGCGGAAAGCCCAAAGCAATTCCCGGCCACAACCTGACCATCGGCGCACTGGGCGTCTTTATTCTCTGGTTTTGCTGGTTTGGTTTCAACGGCGCCTCCACTGTCAGCATGGAGGGCGAGGCAATTGTATCCGCAGGCAAAATATTTGTAACCACAAACCTGGCAGCAGCAGTAGCCGCCATTACAGTCATGATTATCACCTGGGTCCGTTATAAAAAGCCGGATGTATCCATGTCATTAAATGGCGTTCTGGCAGGCCTGGTGGCCATAACGGCAGGCTGCGATACCGTTTCTCCCGCTTCTTCGGCCATCATAGGAATCATTGCCGGTTTTGCAGTTGTATTCGGCATTGAATTTATTGATAAAGTAGCCAAAATCGACGACCCGGTGGGTGCAATCGGCGTACACGGCCTCTGCGGCGCGCTGGGCACTCTCTGCGTAGGCCTGTTTTCCGACGGAGCGGGCACAGCGCATCTGGGACTTTTTACAGGCGGCGGGTTCCAGCAGCTGGGAATTCAGGCGCTGGGCACCGTATCCGTCATCGCCTGGGTGGCGGTCGTCATGACCATCGTGTTCCAGGTTCTCAAGCATACCATCGGCCTGCGAGTCTCCGCTGAAGAGGAAATCGCCGGGCTGGATGTCATGGAGCATGGACTTGACAGCAGCTATGCGGGATTCATGGTACAGGACGCCCTTCCGTCTGTCCCCACTCCCATGGGCTTCAAAACCCCTGAATCTGCCGCGCCGGTTTCCGCGGCATCTGCACCCGCAGAATCAACCAAAGCGGTAAAATCTGAAATCCATAAACTGACAAAAGTAGTTATCATCACCCGCCAGAATAAACTGGATGAGTTCATGCAGGCCATGAATAATATCGGGGTAACCGGAATCACAATCACCAACGTCATGGGCTGCGGCATACAGAAAGGCTCCTCCGCTTATTACCGGGGCGTTGAGATGAACATGAACCTGCTTCCTAAAGTAAAAATTGAAATTGTAGTCAGTCTGGTCCCTGTACAGACAGTTATTGATACAGCCAAGAAAGTGCTTTATACCGGTAATATCGGAGACGGAAAAGTATTCGTTTACGATATAGAAAACGTGGTAAAAATCCGTACCGGTGAAGAAGGATACCTCGCACTGCAGGACACATCCTCTAAAGAATAATTCATCATACAGGAACGCCGCAGCCTCCAGAGGCTGCGGCGTTCCTTTCACGATATAAAATTTAAAAATTCATGGACAGTATTTAAACCATAACTCCCACAGGATAGCGCATCCTCCTCTGCTGGTATGAAAGTTCCATCACCATTGCAGCTACCTGATAGCATACTGTTATAATATACTGGCAGTCCAGCTCCACACTGGCGGGAAGCCTGCAGTATTCCTCATGCATCTTCCTGATATACTGGCAAAGTGAACCGGGGGTATGCACCTCAGCCAATTGGGGAAAAGCCTCGGCCTGATAACCTCCGCGGATATATGCGCCCAACTGGTTCTTCAGTTGTTTTTCATACATGCAATGGTCTTTCAGATTCCCCTTAAAATGAGCATTGTGAGGATATGTAAAATAATCTGCCAGGTAATGGATCACCTGCCCGAGGTCTCTGCAAAACGCCCTGTCATTTTCTTCATATTTTTCATCCAGCAGCACCAGCCGTTCGATGGCGCCGAACACGGCAGCCGCTGTCTCTTCAAATTCGTGTTTTGTTGTAACAAAGGAAGGTTTACAGTCAGGTAAAACATTTCCCAAAATAAATGCCTTCCGGTGGCGGAACAGTTCTGCGCAGTCCATATCATACGCCAGATAACGCCCCAGAGACACATGTGATTTTTTTCTCATTCAAACGCCCTCCAAATCAACCTTTTATATTGTACTCGCATACCGGTCCAAAAGTCAATGGTTCTTTTTGCTATTTTGCAAATTTAATAATTGCCAGAGGGCATTGGAACATGATATACTTTCTTTAACGGTTTGCAATTATATTATAACAATACGGAGGAAAAATAAAATGATACGATTAATTCTCGTGCTGATTGCAGTAATTGTATATCTGCTTGTGGGAATACTGCTGCAGCTGATCGAGTGGATGATCGGTAAGTTTAATAAGCCCCTGAAGGACCGCAGCTCTCTGGCTCTGATCAAAGGCGTATTCCGCGTCATCCTGTTTTTGTCCGGCACCAAAGTCACCGTTTTAGGGAAGGAAAATGTTCCCACAGACCAGGCTGTGCTCTATGTCGGCAACCACCGCAGCTATTTTGATATTGTGATCGGTTACACACTCGTCCCCGGCCTTACAGGCTTTGTGGCAAAAAAAGAAATGGAGAAGATTCCGCTCCTGTCTTTATGGATGAAAATGCTGTACTGCCTGTTCCTGGACCGCAAAGATATCAAAGAAGGTATGAAAACAATCCTCAAGGGAATTGAGTATGTTAAGAAAGGAATTTCCATCTGGATTTTCCCGGAAGGCACCCGGAACCGGAATGAAGAAGGCTCCATGCTTCCTTTCCACGAAGGTTCCCTGAAAATTGCAGAAAAAGGAAAATGCCCTATTATTCCGGTGGCCTTCCACCATACGGCGGACATTTTTGAAGCCCATGTTCCTTTTATCCGCAGGGCTGAAGTCACCGTGGAGTTCGGAAAGCCAATTATTATCTCAGAACTGGAAAAAGACCAAAAGAAATTCCTGGGCGCATATACACAGGATATTATCGCCCAAATGATCAGGGAACCCGGAAGCGCCAAACGCTGAAATAATTATTTTAACGAATATTGTTCACATACAGGCAGGGCCGAAGCGGTATACCGCTGTCAGGCCCTGCCTGTATGTGTTACGATCAAAAGGCAGAATTCCATCATTTTTCAATCGCAGAAAAGAAGTTGTAAGTCAGTGTATCCGCATAGCGGTAAAACACATTGCTTCCGGTTTCTATACCGGATACAATTTCCACTAATATCCCGTCAGAAACCCCGGTTTTCACTTCCACAAGACCTCCCAAAGCGTCCTTTTTCTCATCGTAGCTCGTATAGACATAGGTTTTCCCGTCTCTTTCTTCCAAAGCCGCCGCGGGAATTGCAGCGGCCGCCTCGCTCTCTGCCGTTGTGATCTTGACGGCAGCGTTCATCCCGGCAATCAGATTTTTTTCTTTCGGAAGCGATACAGTTACACTATATTTTGTATTGCTGCCTTCATTGGAGCCGGTCCTTCCAATCCCGGTGATGGCGCCGGTGAATTCCTGCCCTTTCAGCGCCTCCAGCGTAATCTTTACGGGCAGATCTTCCTGTATAGAAAGGATATCGAGCTCATCCACGCTGATCGTGATGCTCATACTCTCCTGTGATGTGATAGAAAGCACCTGCTTTTCTGCCAGACTGTACTGTTCGTAAATTTTTTCTTCGTTTTCCTTCTCTTGCTGGGTTTCGCCTGCTTCGCCCGAGAAAGAGGGAGACTCTGCAGAACCTGACGGGAAAGAACCTGAACCGGAGGGAAAAGAGCCGCCGCTCCCCTGAGAAGGAAATGCAGATATTCCCGGATCTGAAGGACTCATCGGATCGGCAGGCTTCTGTGGGGCAGTAGGTCCCTGAGGGTCGGCGGGTTCCTGAGGGTCAGTAGGTTCCTGAGGGTCAGTAGGTTCCTGAGGGTCAGTAGGTTCCTGAGGGTCAGTAGGTTCCTGAGGGTCAGTGGGTTCCTGAGGGTCAGTAGGTTCCTGAGAATCTTCATTTTCACCGGCAGCACGACTGCACACTATCCAGACCGGAGTCATGGATCCCGCTGTACCGGCCTGAACGGTAATAACACAAAATTCACCGGGAACAAGCTTCGATGCGCTGATTGTTTTCCATATCCCGTCCTGATACGCATAAACCAAGTCGGCTCCTTCACAGGAATAGGAACCCGTATACTCATAATCTTCTCCTGACAGCCCGGAAAGATTCGTATAATCCAACGCTCCGATTGCAGCTGAGGATACGGAGAACTCAACGCTTTCTTTGCCGGATGAAACAACTTTTGCAGCAAAATTCTGCAGTACGGAATCATCTTCTCCTGTTGGTGAATTGGAGAGCAGCCTCGCTTGCACAGCGCTTTGCTCGGGGCGGGTCATAAAACCAGTAAAGGAAACTGACGATTCCTGGATAACCGCACTGTCTTCGGGAATTCCGGACACGGTTCCATCCGATTCGGCATAGAGATATCCGTCCTGATAAAGCAGAAACAGGGAATCCATCTGATCCTCCAGCGCTCTTCTTCGGTTCAGAAGACTTTGATAAGTGCTTGTATGCCCTACATCGCTGAGCGTTAAAAGGGTGTCGCCCTCATCCACATAAGTATTTACCTCCACCGGCACGGAAGAAATCTTCCCATAATACCCGGTGATTTTCAATTCGCTGTGTATATACAGGCTGCCTTCGCCAAGCTGTCCTCCATCTTCCCTCCATACGGATACCGAATCGCCGCAGTTTCCCGATTCATCGGAAATCGTAACAGTCAAAATTCCGTCTTCATTTGCCGAAACACGTCCGTTTTCCTCCGCCCCGTCAGGAAGAATGACTTTAACCGTATCACCTACGGAAGCGCCATCTGTAACTTCCAGATTTACAGCCATAAGGCCATCCAGCGAAAGCAGCATCAGGCATCCATGCTCGGATACGGTATCCAAAACGCCCGCATCTTCCTGCGCGTAAATCAATTTAACTCTTCCGCCCACAGCAGCCGTAATCGAAGCAGCAGCGTTTTCTTCAGCGGCTGCGTCCAGATCCGCGTCAAGCTCATCTATTATCCCTTGAAGTTCCGCGATAGCAACACCTACCGAAGCCTTATTGACGGAAGCCAGAATATCCCCCGCCGCAACCGTGTCGCCGTTGTTCACATGATAAGCTGTCAGAGTAACGCTGTCAGGAATGCTGACCCGTTCAGACGTCTCATCTGTCAGCGTTCCTGTCCCGGAGATCACAGTAGATATCGTGCCTTTCTCCGCTGTACCGGATACCACCTGTTTGTCTGCGTACACAGCGTCTGTATCAGAATTTCGGAGAGGCAGCGACGCAATCACCGCTGCGACAGCAATTACAAGACACGCCGGGAGAATCCAGCCTCCCTTTTTCTTCTTCTTTACATCCTCGTCATCCTCCGGGCCTTCTTTTGGATCCGCAATAAGCCGCTGCGCCCCGGCAGATGATTTCTTTCTAATACGGATATACAAGAACAGGCAGCTCCCGCCGCCCAGCAGGCAGACGATCAAAATCGGGAGCCATGCTCTGCGGACAAGAGACAAGAAACTATTCCCACCGCCAAAAGGCTGCTGGCCGTTTAATGAGAAGTCTTCCGTATTGCCGCCCGGGAAGTTAAATCCGCCTTCCGGCATCGAAAAATCTTCCGGCATGGAGAACTGTCCGTTGGGTGTTTCTCCGCTCCCGTTAAAGGAGGGAATTGAGGATGGATCAAATTCAGAAAAATCCATTGCGCCCGCTGCGGGAGTCAGGGCGAGATTTAATAAATCAGCAATCAATATGAGCATAAAAAATACCATGAGGATGATGCAGACGATTCCTCTTCTTTTTCTGGAAGAGGATATTGCTTTTTTATTCATTGGTTTATTCACCTCCATTTAACCACCGTAGTGGAGTGCGTCGATAGGCGCCATCTTCGCAGCTTTATTTGCCGGATACAGCCCGAACATGATTCCAATCATAAAGCAGAAGCCCACGGCGATCAGCACTACATTCCATTCCAGAGAAAACGACATACTGAGACTGGATACAACTACTGAAAGAATCCGAAGCACCGCCCATGACAGGAACACGCCAATGGCACAGCCAAACATGCAAAGGACAACCGATTCCAGAAGGAATTGCTGCAGGATGACCTTTCTCCCTGCGCCGATTGCTTTGCGGATGCCGATTTCCCGCGTCCGCTCCGTTACGGTAACAAGCATGATATTCATAATGCCAATCCCACCGACGATCAGGGAGATCCCCGCGATGCTGCCCAGCAGGATCATTAAGACAGAGGTTACGCTGCTCATAGCGTCCTCCAGCACATCCTGTGAAGATACCGTAAACGCATCATCGTCCTGGTCAAACCGCTCCATCAAAAGCGATGTCATAGCAGTCTCTGCCGCTGCCATGTCTGTTTCGGCGCTGACAGAAAAGCTGGTAATGTCGGACGATACCTCAGAAGACAGGCGCATCAGCGATGTATACGGGATATAAGCAACCATGGAACCGCTGCCAAAAACGGCCGTCAGAGAGTTCTCGTCATCTTCCAGCAGGCCAACAACGGTAAACTTAACGCCGTCCAGCGACACTTCTTCCCCGATGCAGTCCGTATACCCAATAAGTTCCGTTGCTGCCGTTTCGTTGATGACCGCCACATTCGTATGGCTATCCACATCGGAGGATTTGATGAACCTTCCCAATAAGAGAGAAAGGCCGTTGACCGTTTCATAAGCAGGGGTGGTTCCATATACAGTAACAGAGCTGCTGTTGCCCTCATATCTCCCCGTCACGCTGGTTTCGCCTGACGGTGCGATGAGTCCAATCCCGTCTTTCTCCATCCACTCATTCAGCGTCTGAAGCTTGACCGGCGCCCCTTTGTCATCAGAGATCGTCACTGAGAGCAGGTTATTGCCCAAGCTGGAAATAGAGTCCGTAACCGATCCGGTAGCTCCGCTGACCAAACTTACCAGGATGACCAGCGCCATGACGCCGATGATAATCCCCAGCATCGTTAAGAACGCCCGGAATTTGTTCCCGGCTATGGATTTTAGCGCCATTTTAAATGACTGAATCATACGCTCACCTCCGACAGCTTTCCATCACGGATATGTACGATCCGTGAAGCCTGCTCCGCGATCTCCTGATCGTGAGTGATGAGAACGATGGTATTGCCGTGGGCATGCAGCTCATGAAAAATATCCATGATCTCCTCCGTGGTTTTAGAATCCAGATTACCCGTGGGCTCATCTCCTAATATCAGCGACGGTCTTGTGACAATCGCTCTTGCAATGGCTACCCGCTGCTGCTGGCCCCCGGAGAGCTCCGAAGGAAGATGGCGCGACCGTTTTGTCAGATCGACCCGTTCAAGCGCCTCCGCGACGCGGGATTTTCGCTCCGCTTTGCCAATGCCCTGGTAAATCAGGGGCAGCTCCACATTTTCCTCAGCTGTCAGCTTATGGATCAGATTAAAGCTTTGAAACACAAATCCGATTTTCCGGTTACGTATTTTGGCGAGTTCAGTCTCCGTATAAGCTTCAATGGGAATATCGTCCAAAAGGTAGGTGCCGGAATCCGCTGTATCCAGACAGCCGATGATATTCATCAGCGTGGATTTCCCGCTTCCGGAAGGACCGATAATACTGACAAACTCCCCTTCATCGATATGAAGCGTTGCTTTGTTCAGTGCGAATACCTTCCCGGAACCGATCTGATAGATCCGGGAAACGTTCTTTAAGTCGATCATGCTGTCCTCCTCCTTAATTTCCGGGAAAGTTCATTCCGCCTGAACCGCCTGGTATGTTATCCGGCATATTCCCGCCGCTTGGCATACCGCCCCCAGGCATACTGCCGCCGGACATTCCGCCCCCAGGCATTCCGCCGCCAAAGTTAAAGTTACCGAGACCGTTATCCTGTGATTCCGTATAATACACTGTATCGCCTTCTTTCAGCCCCTCCAATATCTCCACATAACTGCCATTGGATAGGCCGACTGTCACTTCCGTCATACCGTCAAGCTCTCCGGTGGATTCGTCATAAGAAGTATACACGTAGGCAGAGGAACTGGTTTTCCGAACAGCGTCATCCGGAAGAAGCAGCGCATTATCCACACCTTCAATCACAATAGACGCGGAAGCCGTCATGCCGGCCAGCATTCTATCCGCTCTGTCTAAGGTGATGGTAGCCGTATAAGTTGTTACACCGCCGGAACTGGATGCCGCAGACGTATCAATTTCCGTCACCGTACCGGTGTATGTATCATCTCCAATGGATTCCACGGTAACGGATACCTCCTGCCCCACTGCCAAAGAGAGCACATCCGTTTCATCTACGCTGATGGAAACGGTCATGCTTTTTTCCGGATCAATGGCAAGCAGCACGGATTCTTCTTCCGGTGCAGAAACAGCCGCAGTTTCGGTGGGAACCGCATTGCTTCCATATCCGGAATCGGACTGTGTATGGGTCTCCGAAGAATCCTGGTTGTAAGATACGCTGTCGATACTTCCTGAAATTGGCGCGAGAATTGCTCCGTCTTGATAGAGATTCACAAGTACCTGCAGTGTTTCCTCTAAAGTCTCCCGCTGCTCCAGGATACTGTCATAATTTGCGGAATAGGAGGTGCCGGTCAATGTAAGCAGCGCAGAAGCCTCACTAACAGCGCTGTTTTCTGTTACCTTTATAGACTCAACAGTTCCGGCATAGCCCGTAATTTTTAACGGCTCATGGATATACAGCTTCCCGCTGCCGGAGTCTCCAACAGTTACCGTATCCTGATAGGCCGGCCCGTCATCTTGAATCAAAACCGTTGTTTTTTCAGCCGTTACCTTTTCCACTGTCCCTGTATAGGCCGTTCCGTCCGATGCAGTCACTGTCATTGTATCTCCCACACTGTACGCAGTGGATTCCAGATCCACGGCCATATATCCGTCCAGAGACAACAGAAGGAGCGCACCGTTCTCATACATGACAGAGGAAACATCGTCGCCTTCCTCCACAAAGATCGCTTTTACGCGGCCTTTCATAGCGGTCTTAATGGTGGAATCCACTTCCTTGCCGCTGACATCCGCAAGCTGTTGATCCAACTCGTCCAGATTTTTTTGTGTGTCCGATAATGCCGACAGAACGGAAGCTGTGTCTACGGAAGCCAGAATGTCGCCTTCTCCCACAGATACGCCCGCTTCCACATAAACCTTTTTAATTTCCACGCCGGCCGGGACAGTCACCTCCCTGATCCCATCGCTTACAAGCGCACCTGAACCAGAAACAGTGGCGCTGATGCTGCCGGTGCTGACCTCAGCTCTTAAAACCTCCCGTTCTCCTGAAGCAAAATTCTGGCGTACCTGCTTTTGAAGAAAAAGAACCGCAGCAATCAGCAGCAGAACGGCAATGGCGGCAATACATATCCCGATGCGGATATGGCGGTTTCTGCGTTCCGCTTTAGATAATTTTTGGGTCGTACTCATGATATTTCCTCCTTACACCTTTGAATCTCGTTCATTATAAAAGGCGGGGCTAAAGACAGCCTAAAGGAAATTTCTAGTTCAAAAAAAGAAGCGTTTCCGTTTTGAAAACGCTTCCCTATGATGCATAATATCAGTATGCTATTTTAAGACAATACGGAAACCGATGAGATCATGACCTTTTTTGTATGCGCAAATTTCCCCGCGATGCTTTTCCACGGCGGCTTTGGCAATGGAAAGGCCAATTCCGAAACCGCCTGTAAAAGTTCGGGCCTTGTCCGCCCGGTAGAATCGGTCAAACAGCCTATCAAGTTCTATGTGATCCACCTCTGCGCATGTATTTTCCACACAGATCACAGGATGGCGTTTGGCGGTGAGGGCCAGGAAGATACTCCCGCCCTTATCGCAGTACTTCAGTGCGTTATCCAATAGGATTGAAATCACGCGCCGTATTTCCGCCTCATCACCAGTATATGTAATCCCTGGCTGCACATCTGCAAAGATAGGTTTTCCTTTTTCCTCCGCGAGCATCTTGAACTCAGATACCGTATCGGTAATGGCGTCACTGAGTGAAAATGCGCTGACATTGACATCCGTTTTTTCCTCATCCATGCGGGTGAGCATCACAAGTTGTTTCACAAGGGCATTCATCCGTTCACCCTCAGCACGAATATCATCCAGCCATTCGTTCTTTCCGATATCTGCCTCTATAATGTCCAAATTGGCAAGAATCAGTGTCAATGGCGTTTTCAGCTCGTGATTTGCGTCTGTAATAAATTGTTTCTGCTTTTCATAGCTCTCCGCAATGGGCCTAACGCTCCGTTTAGAAAACAGAATGATCAGAAGAAGGATCAGTACAAGGCTGAACAGCAGGACAATTCCCACTGTCAATAAGAGCATTCTTGTAAAAGAGCGGTTCATTGTCCCGTCAACAAATACTACAATCTGCCCCATGTATGTATCAGATATTTTATAGCGGTATCCGTCGATCCAGCCGCGCTCCTTTCCTGAGCCCATAGCCTGGCCGGCGTACTCCTGCGCGGCGTCAGCGGTGACAGAGGCAATAAATTCCACATCCGCTGAGACAAAATGCCCCAAAAGATCAAACCTAACTGTAAAAAAGCGGGTGCTGAAAGGGGTCTCCTCTGTGATAAAAGGTGCAAACCCTCCATCCGGAGGCGGGTTCATCTCGTTAAATTCCGGAAACCGGCCGTCATCCGGAGATATTTCGTCTGTTAACATATCCATCGTACTATTCAGGCTTTTCGTGCTTACTACACAGATGCCTGTATAAATTATGATAAAAACAATGATAACAGACAATCCACTGATCCAAATAAGATGCTTTCTTAATTTATAAATCATGTCCCGTCCTCTAACGCATAACCGGCATTGCGGACAAATCGGATTTTGAGCGGCGCGTCCATCGCTTCCAGCTTCTTTCTCAAATTAGAAATATGCACCCATACAACACTGGTGTCTACACTGGTTTCCCAACCCCAGATATGCGTGATAAACTGATCTGTGGTAATGAGAACACGGGGATTGCGCATCATCATCTCCAGCACCTGGAACTCTTTTCCGCTGAGTTTTTGCATCTGTGATCCGAACATGACTTCATGAGTAGAACAGTTCAGCACCAAATTGCCCATTTTCAAAAGGTCGGGCGTATAGTTATCTTTTCTGCGCAGCATCGCTCTCACCCTTGCAAGCAGTTCCGATGTAGAAAATGGTTTCGGCAGATAGTCGTCCGCCCCGGCGTCGAGCCCCTCCACACGCTGTTCGATTTCTGTCCTTGCCGTCAGAAACAGGGCGGGTGTTGTGATGTTTTGACTCCGGAGTTTTTTCAACACCTGTATGCCGTCCATTCCCGGCATCATAATATCCAGCACAAGGCCGTCATATTCGCCGGATTCCGCTAATGTCAGCGCATCTGTGCCGTTTATTACGCCGTCCGCGGAGAATGCGTTTGCCTCTAATATATGCAGCAGCGTTTTCAGCAGCCTCGGATCATCTTCTGCTATTAAAATACGCATGATATCCCTCCTATGACTTTGTTATCCTTCATCATAGATCTGCACCCTTAAGGTTCCCTAAAGATATCTTCTTTTCTTTCCGTCAACAGGCTGATTCCCCGATATGGACATGCTTTCCAGCCGCGCTGCCATACCGGGGAATGTGACGATTATTTCATATTCAGTTTGCCAGAACAGACGCCGCAATCTCTTTCACCAGTGTATCCACTGAAGACACTGCCTGTTCTGCTTTCAGTGAAGATTTGACTGTGAGCACAGGTTCCAGCACTGTCATATTCTTCATTCCTTCCAGGGCGGCGCGCATCAGCTTTCCTGACGCAGGCGCCCAGGTCCCGTTTTCAATCAGGCCCACCGTGCGCCCCTGTACATTCAGCGCCTTCATATCGTTCAGCAGGGCTTCCATCTTCGGATACAGACCGCCGTTATAAGTAGGACTCGCCAGCACCAGGTGGCTGCAGCGAAAGGCTTCTGCAATCAGCTCTGAAACATCTGTGCTTGAGATGTCATACACTTTAATATTCCGTATCCCTGCCTTTGACAGTTCAGAGGCTGTGACGCACGCTGCGTTTTCTGTATTCCCGTACATGGATCCATACATCACCGCAACCGCTTTTTCTTCCGGCTCGTAACGGCTCCATTTATCGTATTTATTTATAAACCATTCCAGATTGCTTCTCCACACCGGCCCATGCAGCGGACAAAGCATACTGATCTCCAGCCCGGCCGCCTTTTTCAGAACTGTCTGAACCTGCGCTCCGTACTTGCCCACAATATTTGTATAGTAACGTCTGGCATCGGGAAGCCATTCCGTCTCAAAATCCACTTCATCGTTAAACAGGTTGCCGTCCAGCGCGCCAAAAGTACCAAAAGCATCTGCTGTAAACAGAAGCTTTTCCTTTTCCTCGTAGGCCATCATCACTTCCGGCCAGTGCACCATGGGGGCTGTCACAAAATGAAGGGTATGTTCTCCCAGGGCCAGCGTATCTCCCTCTTTTACGAGAAGAGTCCGTCCTTCCAGATCTGCATCATAAAACTGCTGAATCATCTGTATGGTTTTTGTGTTGCCCACCACCTGCATCTGCGGATATAATTCCAACAGCCGACCTATGAGGGCGCAATGATCCGGCTCCATATGGTTCACCACCAGATAATCCAAACTTCCTCCCTCCAGCACATGAGCTATATTTTCCAGAAACTGCTGGCTGACAGAGGAATCCACTGTATCCATCAGCGCAGTCTTCTCATCCTGGATCAGATAAGAATTATACGAAACGCCCCGCGGAATGGGGAACAGATTTTCAAACAGGGCAAGGCGCCGGTCGCTGCTGCCGACCCAGTAAACCGTTTCAGTCACATTTCTCACGCAATACATCTCTAATCCACCTTTCTGTAAGTAATTTCCGCAATAATCATACCTCATCGGCATTAAAATGTCACGGACTTTTTACGGTACATCTTACCTTTCTGCTGCAATACTGCTCCAAAAACTGCTGCCGTCACCTCTGTATGGTATTTCCAGATACTCTCCAACAGAGGCCGCGATATCCGCAAAGGTATTTCTGGTCCTCAAATTTACTCCTGGTTTAACCGGGGTTCCCACAATCACCAGAGGCGTATACTCCCGGGAATGATCTGTGGACGGCGTGCTGGGATCGCAGCCGTGATCCGCAGTTATCATCAATATATCCTCCGGCCGCATTCTTTCCAGCAGCTCAGGCAGCCTTGTGTCAAAATATGTCAGCGCCTCCGCATAGCCATCCACGTCGTTTCTATGGCCGTACAGCATATCATAATCCACCAGGTTCGTAAAACATAATCCCTCAAAATCCCGTTCCATCCACTGGGCGGTACGGTCAATCCCCTCCGCATTTGATTCTGTCCGAACCATATCCGTCACGCCGCGGCCGGCAAAAATATCATTGATTTTTCCTACCGCCAGCACATCCCTGCCTGCCTTTTTCAGGGCGTCCAATACCGTTTCTCTGGGCGGCTTCAGCGAAAAATCGTGCCTTCTGGCAGTCCGTACAAAATGTCCCGGTTCTCCCTCAAAGGGCCGTGCGATCACTCTTCCCACCGCCCACGCTCCCTGGCAGATATCCCTTGCGGCTTCGCAGGCCCGGTACAGTTCTTCTATCGGCACCACCGCTTCATGGGCCGCCACCTGGAACACACTGTCCGCAGATGTGTATACAATCAGTTTTCCGGTTTCCATATGTTCTTTCCCGAAATCCCGGATCACATCCGTACCGCTGTAAGGCCGGTTGCACAGCACGCCTCTTCCGGTCCTTTCTGTAAATTGTTCCAGTAACGCCTGAGGGAATCCCTCAGGAAATGTAGGCATGGGCTTTGGAGAAATCACACCTGCAATTTCCCAGTGTCCCGTAGTGGTATCTTTTCCGCTGGAGGCTTCTTTCATCCTGGCAACCGCCCCGGCAGCTTTCCCGCCCAGTTTTGGACCGCAGTTCACTCCTTCAATATCAAACAGCCCCAGTTTTTCCATATTGGGCATCGAAAAACGAGCGCTGCGGGACGCCGCGCCCAGCGTATTGCTTCCTTCGTCTCCATATTCAGCGGCATCCGGCATTGCTCCGATTCCCACACTGTCCAGTACAATCAGAAATACTCTTTTCATTTTCTCCTCCTGTTTGTATCCTCTGCCAGTATTTTACTACATTTTACCCGCACAGGCTACTTCCAATTCACATATTATACAGGGAAAGGAGTGATAATCTCATGAATTGTTGTTGTATATTAGCAGCTTTAGCTGCTGCCGGCAGTCAATGTGGCTGCGGCTGTCAGAATAATAGAAGACCTGAACCTCCCCGCTGCGGTTCCCGTCCGGGAGGCCGCCCCGGCTGCGGCTGCGGCGGAAACCGGCCTTCCGCTCCTGAGTGTGGAAATTCCTGCGGCTGTAATCAGGGCTGCGGCGGAAATCAAAACTGCGGTGGAAACCAGGGCTGCGGCGGAAACCAGGGCTGCGGCGGAAACCAAGGCTGCGGCGGAAACCAGGGCTGCGGCGGAAACCAGGGCTGTGACTGCAATCAGGGCTGCAGGCCTCAGCCCCGTCCCTGTCAGGAATCTCCCTGCGGCTTTAACGCCCAGATGGGCCCCGGGCCTGTCATCCGTTACAATGAACCGGATAATTGCGGCTGCAGATAAACTTCATACGATAGGCTGAATAATTATTAAAAAAGCCGCATATGCTAAAACTACTTTGCATATGCGGCTTTTCAACTGTAAACTTATAGGAGGCGTCTGATGAAACCCATAACCCGCAGCACAATCTTTTCCATTCTGTTCACCTGCATCGCAGGCTGTCTCCTCCACTTCGTCTATGAATGGAGCGGGAACAGCTGGATCACTGCCTGGTTTTCACCCATAAATGAATCCACCTGGGAACATCTTAAGCTGTTATTCTTCCCTGCCATGCTGGTTTCCATACTGGAATCCCTGTTTCTGCGGCAGTTTTATCCTGGTCTGCTTTTTTACCGTTTCTGGGGAATCTGTGCCGGGCTGGCTGCCATCGTCGTCCTGTTTTACAGCTATACCGGTATTTTGGGGTTCCATCTGCTGTGGGCTGATATCGCCTGCTTTATTCTGGGCGTTCTTACCGCCTTTCTGCTCAGCCTGCGCCAGACTCTCAAAAACCCCAAACGCCATACCGGAACTGTTGCCGCTGTTTCAGGATTCCTTGTGCTTACCGCATGTTTCGTATTCTTTTCCTTCTGGCAGCCTGCTATCGGCCTTTTTACGGCTCCCTGAGCCGATTCCCCGCGCTGTCATTGATCCAGTTTCGCCAGTGCGTCACAGAACTCCTCCAGCGAGGCGCCATTTTCATTTGACAGAAGGTACAGCGCGCCGTCTTCTGAAAATGCGGCGCCATACCCTCTGCCGTTTCCGTAATCAGTCCTGTAAAGCGCGATCTGCCTTCCTCCGATCTGCTTCTCCCCCAGCTTCTCCCATTCACGGCTGATCTGATAGGTATATGTGTATGCGGAACTTCTGTTCCGGACAAAATAGACATGATATCCAGTAATCGGCGCCGCCCCGTAAGTTTCCGTAAAACTTGCATACACAGAATAAAAATCGCTTTGGGGAGGGGCTTCCAGATGCATCCAGTCTAATTCCTGCCCCATCGGTTTCAGAAGTTTAAACCCCAATTGTTTTTCCATTTCTTCCCAGGACTTGTAGCGGTGCGTCCTGCCATAAATAAGATCCAAGTCTTTATATTGATAGCGGAACTGTTCCTGTCCGCCGCTTTCGGTACGAAACGTAATATAAGTGTTTCCCCCATAGGATTTCACAGGCCTGAAAACTACGGCTGCCGCTGTTATGGTCAGAATGACGCACGCTGCGGTAAGCGCCGCCCTCCACACCTTGAGCCGGCGGGACTGCCGGTCAGCTGCCAGGGCCCGCCATTTTAGTTTCAGTTCTTTTTCAGAAAATGTCTTTGGCAGACTGCCATTTTTTATGACCAGCATTTCTTTCACCCTGCGCTCCATCTCATCCGGCAGAAATTCCCGCCCGTCCAGATATTCCTCCGGGGTCCTGTCAGTAATTTTCTTCATTTTGGATTCCCCCCTTCTTCAGCAGTTTTACCTGTTTTTTTAGTTTTTTTCTCAACCGGTACACTTTTGTTGTAGCGTTAGTATACGATACGCCCAACGCTTCCGCAATTTCTACTGTTGCCCTCTTTTCCGTCACCAGAAGCCGGTACAATTCCAGCTCTCCCGGCCTGAGCGTCCCGGTCAGATACTTTTCCAGTTGCGCACTTTCTCTTTCTTCACAGCTTTCCAGAAATTTATCTTCCGCACTATCCTCTGCTCCATACATAGAAGTCCGGTCTGGCCTCAGATCATCTAAACTGTCCGCATACCTGTATTTCATTCTTCTGCGCAGCATCTCCATAGAAATGTTTCTGGCCGTCACATAAAGCCAGCGCTCCGGGCATGGATGCTCCATGAGATCTTCAACATGTCTGAATGCCCTGGAAAACACCTCCATCGCGCAGTCCTCCGCATCCTGAAACGGCTTCCCCAGCCGGAGGCAGCAGTACTCATAAATTCTGTTATAATTCTTATCAAATAAGAAGGCAATAAACTGATTTTCCTCCTGCTCTTTTCTCACACTCCGCCTCTTCTCTTAATCTTCCTGCCGTATCAGGCAGCTGATGCTGTCCCTGAAAAATGCTCTTTTTCCAATGGCAGCAGCAATTCCAAACAGCAGATATCCTGCCGCCAAAGCCAGTACTCCCTGAGAAACCATTGATCCGGCAGGCAGGGAAAACATCTTTTCAGCAATCACTGATATGACTGCGGCGGAAGCAGCCCATGCCGCGGGTATGACCACCAGCGCGGGCCGGACCATTTTCCAGAACAGCGACATTCTGGTACAGCCGGCCGCCAGATAGAGCCCGGTCCGCTTCCGGTCTGCCCGAATCCGGGCCAGCAGCCTGCCTGACGCCATTCCTGCGCCCATAGCTGCAGAAAGCCCTGTCAGTAACGCTGTCAACACGGCCAGCATCAAATGGTACTGTCTGTACTCCGCCATAAACTGGTACCGGTCTTCCAGTCTCATATCCGGCAGCTGCCCGCTCAGCCAGTATACTCCACGCTGAAGCGCCGGCCCGCCCCCGCCCTCTCTGCCGTAGATTCTCACCCGATTATAGGTACTCTTAATCCCAACAGCATCAAAAGTTTCATTCAGCCCATATAAATAAAAGCTTCCCGGAGGCTGCATTTCATTTTCAAACCAGCCTGCCCTGCATCGTATTACTGCTCCTATTTTCAGATGGAAATCCTGCTTCTTTACCTCATTCCGCACGATTTTCTCATTTACAAATCCCCGCAGTCCGGGGTTATCTGAATAAAGCCTGAAAAGTTCCAGCTCATCTCCCACATGATAATATTCATCCCGGTATTGGCCAGGGCTTCCGTCATACTGATCCTTTTCCAGAAAAGAAGTGGATATAGTAACAGTTCCGTCAGAATTTGCGCTGATCTCTATCTGTTTGTCCGGTATTACCAGAATCACTTCTTCCCCGCTGCGCAGCTTATCCGGATGAATCTCCCCCTCGTCTACATAAGGCGCCAGGCTCATCAGCTCTTCTTCCGGAAACCCCCGGAGATTTACATTGATATATCCGTCATTGTCCAGTTCAAAAATTTCTGCAATTTTTTCATCGAAACTCATGATATCCGCGGAATAAATGTCGTCTTCCAGCGCCCTCTGAAACGGGTCGTTTCTGTCCAGCTTCATATACAGCCTGGAGTATTCACGAAAGGCCTGCACTTTGCGTATCCCCTCTGTTTGACTCAGATATTCCAGCATCTCTTCATCCATCCCCAGATATGCCTCATTGTATACAGAGAAAATATCATCTTCTTTCATGGTGCTGATGCTGAGATGATTTCCGTTCTCATCCACATAGCTGGTATCGCTGCTCATCAGAGCCCCCAGGAATTCATAATCATAATCCGTTGGAATTTTACCATATAAAGGAGCAGAGATGTTAAATGACTCATCCGCTTTCAAAAAACAGACTGAAAAACCGTACAGAAAAAACAGAAAAAACACCAGAAGGCCAAACAGTACCTCTGAAGCCAGGCGTTTTCCCCGCCGCCTGCGCACAAAGTCCAGACCCGGCCGCGGCAGCGCCTCTGCCCTCCGAAGGCGGAGAGCAGGCAGGCACCCCGCCCCCAGTACCAAAATTCCTGTCACCGCAAAGATCATACAAGCTTGTCGCCAATCCATTGAAAACTGCACGGAAATCCCTGATACTACTTCACTAATTCTGCAGATAAGCCATCCGCCTCCCGTTCCGAGGGCTAAGCCCGCGGGCACCGCGATCATCCAGATCCAGATCAAATCCAGATAAAAGAAAAATGGAATCCGATTTTTCTCCACTCCCATCAGCCGGTACATTCCCATGCGCTTTTCCAGCTGTGGGAAAACCAGAAGAAGTATCTGGACAAGCAGCAGCCCGGAGCAGATGTATACAGCTCCCAGCAGCATGTCCGGTACAGAAAAACGCTGTTTTTTCAGAGGAATATTCTGCACCAGATTTGTATCCCCTTGATAGGATTCGGAAGAAAACAAGCTTTCCCCTTTTATCAATGTGCGGTGCCTTGCGGCTTCCTGACGCCCGGCCAGCACCAGGCTGGAAAAATCCTCCGCCGACAGGAGAATCTCTGGTACAGCGCAGTCTTCTTTTTTCTGTTTCCCATTGGCAGCCCAAAGCATGCCATAATCTGCAATAACCCCAGACACAATAAACCTCTGTCCTCCCCAGGAAATTACATCGCCGGTTTTGACCCCTCCGGGCCATTCCCTGCATAAAGCTTCTGCCAATACTGCCTGCCCCTTCTGCGGCCATTCCCCTTCTTTCAGCCGGAGCCTTCCCAGCAAAATTGCATTATTATCCGCATATCCGGCCGACAGCAGACCTGCTCCTCCTGTGCTCTGTTCTCCGTTTCTGCTGTTTTCCTGTTCCAGCCGGGAAACATATACCTGTTCGGCCTGTCCGGTCTGATCCCCCTGATCCACAGGATTTTTTCCGCTGCTGCCTGACAAGTCCCAGCTGTAAAGATTTCCAAAACTCCATATCTTTTCATTCCCCTCTCCCTTCAGCAGCTGTTCCAGCATGCTGTCAGCCAGGAGGCCATTTTCCGGAATATGTCCATTTTCCCATACAGAGACATCGTTTCCATAATAGAGATCACTGAATTCTCCATAAATGTCTTTTTTCTTTTCCTGCATGGTATAAAGCATGCTCCCTGTAGCAGTAAAAAAGAGCAGAGGCAGCGCCATGGATAGAATAACTCCTGCCAGAAAAACTCTGCAACTCCCGCTTTTCACCACACTCTGCAGACTGTATCCCAGCATTTTCTTCATTTTCATCCAGTTCACCCCTCCTCGATCCTGCCGTCCCGCAAATGGATCATCCGATGTGCCGAAGCCGCCGCACTCATGTCATGTGTGACAATAACAAAAGTCTGTTTATAGCGTTCATTGGAACGGCGTATGAAATCCAGCAGTTCCCTGCCTGCTGCCTCTCCGATATTTCCTGTGGGCTCATCGGCCAGAATAATTTCCGGACGCATCAATAGCGCCCGGGCAATCGCTGCTCTCTGCTGCCCGCCTCCTGAAAGCTGATGGGGATAAAAACCCATTCTATCCTTTAAATCCAACAGCTCCGCCAGTTCCTCCTCCAATTGAAGATCCAGAGTTTTTCCAGCTACATCCAGCGGGAAACGAATATTCTGGCGTATGGTCATCTCCGGAACCAGTTGAAATTTCTGAAAAATAAATCCGATTTTCTCCCTGCGGAATTTTGTTCTACGCGAATCCCGCAGATCATACAGAGATACCCCATCCACCAGCACCTTTCCCTGAGTAGGTGTCTCCAGCCCGCCCAGCATGTGCAGCAAGGTGGTTTTTCCGGATCCGCTCTTTCCCACAATAGCAGTGATTTCACCTTTATTAATAGAAAAATCTACATGATCCACACTCTTCACCAGAGCTTCCCCGTCTCCGTAATATTTCGAAAGTCTTTCTGCCCTGATTACCTCTTTTTCCAGATTCCCCATATACTGTCCCGCCTTTCAGCTGCCTGCACTTTACTGTTTATTTTATCATGACATTTTAATTAGATATGTCACACTTTTTATTGAACCTTTTCTTCTGCTGTGGTATCCTAATGTATACGTTATAATATAATCGCCGCAGTTATTTTGGATTTATTCAAACTACTTGGCGGCAAATCCAAATCTGACTTACAGGAGGAAATAAAATGATATGTCCAAAATGCGGAAGTGAATCCGTTTCCAGCCAGGCTGTAACAGAAACAAAATCCAAAGGCAAAACAAAGGGGTTTGGCTGGATAAAATCCTGTCTCGGTTTTTTGATCTTCAGCGTCCCGGGCCTCCTGTGCGGTCTTTGCGGAATGGGAAAAGGAAAGACAAAAACAACTACGAAAACCAGGGTGGTCCATATATGTCAAAATTGCGGCAATACCTGGTACAATTGATGGACGAAATCGGTGTGCGCAGCGGATGCCACCGCCTCCCGGAACGCAGCTTTTTCTTCCGCGGCCGCCAGTTTCCGGTCTGCGCCAGGTGCACCGGAGTGGCAGCGGGGCAGCTGGCTGCTCTGGCAGTCAGTTGTTTACGTAACGTACCGGTGATTTTGTCCACAATATTTTTGGGAATCATGGGCTTGGACTGGGGTCTTCAGGAAACCGGAATCCGACAGTCCACCAACCCCCGCAGGCTGGCAACAGGAATTCTGGGAGGGTTTGGGTTATTCAGCATCTACTGTTCCGCCGCTAAATGGGTCTGGAAAAAGCTCAGGCAGAAGAAATCCCTATAACACAAAAACCCCCTGAGAGCTTCGCAAGTACGAAATTCTCAGGGGGGTCTTATTCAGGAAAATTATTTCAGTGTAACCTTTGCGCCTTCTGCTTCCAGCTTGGTCTTGATCTCTTCTGCTTCTTCCTTGGAAACAGCTTCCTTCACAACCTTGGGAGCGCCGTCTACTACGTCCTTTGCTTCCTTCAGGCCCAGGCCGGTTGCTTCACGAACAACCTTGATAACCTTAACCTTGTTAGGGCCAACTTCGGTCAGCTCTACGTCGAATTCAGTCTTCTCTTCTGCTGCTTCTGCTGCGCCGGCGCCTGCTGCTGCCACTACAACGCCTGCTGCTGCGGATACGCCGAACTCTTCCTCACAAGCCTTTACCAGATCGTTCAGTTCCAGAACGGATAACTCTTTGATTGCATCAATAATCTCAGCTGTTGTTAACTTTGCCATGATAATTTTACCTCCATTTTTGATTTGTAAGTGGATGGGCTACGCTGCCCGTAACGGCTTCTGCCGTAATCTTATGCCTCCTGCTTCTCTGCGATCTGCTTGATCACACGAGCGAAGTTTGTAATCGGAGACTGGATGCTGCCAAGGAACTTGGACAGCAGCTCTTCTCTGGACGGGATGGTCGCGATCACTTTGATACCTGCTTCATCATAGTATGTTCCCTCAACCACGCCAGCCTTCAGCTGCAGAGCGTCACAACTCTTTGCAAAATTGTTCAGGATTCTTGCAGGAGCTGTTGCGTCTGTCTTGGATACTGCCAGAGCAGTAGGGCCTTCCAAGTTAGGATCCAGTGCTGCAAACTCCGTGCCTTCTGCTGCAAAACGGATCATGGTGTTCTTATAAACTTTATAAGTCACATCAGCTTCTCTCAGCAGCTTGCGCAGCTGCGTATCCTGTTCTACAGTCAGGCCGCGGTAGTCCACCAGTACAGCAGACTGCGCACCGTCCAGCACGCTTTTGATCTCTTCTACAACCGGCTGCTTTAATTCTACCTTTGCCATGAATGGTACACCTCCTTATTAGATTCTTGCAGGAAAACCTGCGGGGTACCGCCTCAAACCCATTTATTCCACAGAGCTTTCGCCGAAAGCCGCTGAAAAATAAACAGCCTCTCTATCCAAAGACAGAGAGGCTCCAATAAGCTTTTCTAATGAAAAATCTTATCTCCTCGGCAGGCGTTTGCACCTTATGCCTTACGGCACCTGCTGTCTTCGGCAGTGTGCGCCGTCCTTTCCGCAAAAGAACGGCACGTTTTAAAACATATCATATTATTTATAGGATGTCAAGCATTTTTGCAAAACTCAGGCATTAACCAGCTTTGCAACGTTCAGCTTTACGCCGGGGCCCATGGTAGAAGTCAGTGTAACGCTCTTCAGGTACTGACCCTTCAGGGAGCTCGGCTTAGCCTTGATGATGGCATCCATCAGCGTCTGGAAGTTGTCGCCCAGCTGCTCTTCGGAGAAGGAAACCTTACCGATCGGCACATGGATGATATTTGTCTTGTCCAGTCTGTATTCAATCTTACCGGCTTTGATGTCGTTTACGGCCTTGGTAACGTCCATGGTAACGGTACCAGCCTTGGGGTTGGGCATCAGACCCTTGGGACCCAGCACGCGTCCCAGACGTCCCACAACGCCCATCATATCGGGAGTTGCCACAACTACATCAAAATCCAGCCATCCGTCATTCTGAATCCGGGGGATCAGCTCTTCCGCTCCAACATAATCTGCTCCTGCAGCCTCTGCCTCAGCAGCCCTGTCGCCCTTTGCGAACACCAGAACGCGAACCTTCTTACCGGTTCCGTGAGGCAGTACAACTGCTCCGCGGATCTGCTGCTCGGCATGGCGGCCGTCGCAGCCGGTTCTGATATGAACTTCAACTGTCTCGTCAAATTTTGCTGCCGCTGCTTTCTTTACGACGGAGATTGCCTCCGCCTTATCATACTGAACCGCACGGTCCACCAGCTTTGCAGCTTCTGTATATTTCTTTCCTCGTTTCATTCTAAAAACCTCCTAGTGGTAATATCGGGAGAAGTCCCTCCCACAATCCTCTCAATGTTCAACTCAGTCTACAACCTGGATACCCATGCTGCGCGCGGTACCTGCGATCATGCTGGTAGCGGCTTCAACAGTCGCTGCATTCAGGTCAGGCATCTTCATCTCAGCGATTTTCTGAACCTCAGCCTTGGTGATGGTAGCCACCTTAGTCTTATTCGGAACAGCGGAACCGGACTTGATGTTGCATGCCTTCTTCAGCAGAACAGCTGCCGGAGGAGTCTTGGTAATGAAGCTGAAGCTTCTGTCTGCATAAACAGTAATCACAACAGGGATGATCAGATCACCCTTGTCAGCAGTTTTCGCGTTGAATTCCTTTGTGAACTGTACAATGTTCACACCGTGCTGACCCAGAGCAGGACCAACCGGCGGTGCTGGCGTAGCCTTACCAGCGGGAATCTGTAATTTGATATAACCTGTTACTTTCTTTGCCATTTTCGGCACCTCCTAAATAATGTGGTATTTGCGGGAATCTCCCTCCCACCGTCCCGAGGGGGACGCGTTACATCTTCTTCACTTCTGTGAAGCTCAGTTCAACCGGGGTTTCACGGCCGAACATGTCAACATTGATGGTCACAGTCTGTTTGCTGCGATTAATCGAGTGCACCACGCCTACCGTATCCTCCCATACACCGGAAGTCACGGTCACCATATCGCCCTCTTCAAAATCCACGATGACTTCTCCCGAATGGACGCCGAGATTCTGCATCTCATCCTCCGTCAGGGGCACGGGCTTGGAACCCGGGCCTACAAAGCCTGTCACGCCGCGCGTATTGCGCACCACATACCAGGTCTCATCATTCATCACCATGTTCAGCAGAACGTATCCGGGAAACATCTTCTTCTGCACTAATTTCTTCTGTCCGTTCTTGATTTCCGTCACGTCTTCCAGCGGAACCCTGACCTCCAGAATCTGGTCCTGCAGCTTTCTGTTCTCGATCGTCTTCTCAATATCGACCTTTACTTTGTTCTCATAGCCTGAATAGGTATGTGCCACATACCACTTTGCGTCTGCCATACAATGCACCTTCTCAAGAAAAGAGTACGCTGGCGCCGAGCTGGACCAGGATGTCCACCACCGCGATAACAACGCCCAGGAATACAGATACCAGAATCACCGTAACCGTTTCTTTCCCTACATCTTCCTTAGTGGGCCAGATAATCTTTTTGTATTCAGCTTTGAGATTTTTGAAAAAGTGCTTCTTTTCCTTCGGAGCCTTTTTCTTCGTTTCTACTGCTTCGCCCATACGCTCACCTCATGTGATCTGATTACTTTGTTTCCTTGTGCATAGTGTGCTTCTTGCAGAACCTGCAGTACTTCTTAGTTTCCATCCTGTCCGGATGCGTTTTCTTTTCTTTAGTCATGTTGTAGTTACGCTGTTTGCACTCCGTACATGCTAATGTGATTTTAACGCGCACAACTTCCACCTCCGCTTATTTTCTACTTGCTGATAGTGTGCAGCCCTCTCTTTTGTACCGCCTCTCCGGAAAATTGCGGATTCCGAAAATTTGTGCATAAAAAAAAGACCTGCGATTCCATTCGCCCGTCCAGTTTAGCACAGGGCAGATAGAAAGTCAAGTAGTTTCTTAAATCTGCTCTGAATTTTTAAAGACCAGGAAACGCCGGGATTCTGCCAGCCGTCTCCGCAAAATCTCTGCGCTTCCTGTCTCAATATTTAAAAATCACTGCTCTTTTGCGTGTTCCTCTTCCGGAGCTTCGCCGTTTCTTTCATGTATAAAAGACCACACGCCCGCGCCCAAAACTGCTGCGCATAATACGCCCACCAGAATATACGTTACCAATCCGTCCATACGCTGCCTCCTTTATCCTTACGATCAGTCATACATTGAAGCATGAAATTTGATCTTGCGGTAAATCTTCTGTCCCAGAACCACAAACAGAGATACCGTCAGATACAAGGTAGAAAGCAGGCCGGCCAGGCCGCCGACAATTGTAACAATCCATATCGCAATATTAAAAAGCATTTTTCTTCTCCTTTTACAGGAGCCGCCGCTGAATTAAGCGGGCAAGACCGCATTCCCCCCAAGTTTGGGTTTTACAGCCTGCCCGGTCATCCCAGGCGGCAGGCTCATATTTTCATGCAGCGTTTTAATAATATTTTTTTTATCAGCCAATATGGATTTTTTTCGGCCGTCACTGTCCTGTATATACATTATAATATATAATTGTTTATGAATACGTCGGCTGCGCGCTGACAGAATTTCCCAGACCCGCCGGAGAAAATCCCGCAGAAATACCGGGGAGCATAACAGCAGAAGAAGCAGAATGCTTCTTCCCGAAGTCCTGGCATACCGGAAACGCTCCGGGCCGGAAAAAGCCGGACGGATCTCTTCCGTCCTGCCGGCCCAGCAGTCTCCGTTCTGAATCACCGCCTCCGGAGCGCTCAGCGTGGCTTTCTGGGGATGCAAAACAAAGGCCTGACTTCCTGAATCAAACCCACCCCTGCATACCGCCGCCACCATGGCAAGCAGAATTACAGCAATGATTAAGTTTTGTTTTCTCCCCTCTTTAATCAGCATAAAATCCCCTTAAACAAGCGTTTTAAATATAGATTGTACTTCAAAAACACACCAATGACATATCAGATACATCTTAGCACGATATTTCAGCAAAAGCAAGTTTGGTTTCAACCTTCTTCCCAGTATCTTTTCACCTGCTGCTGGCTCAGCCCCTCCACAAATTTCTTTTTCAGTTTCAAAAAGTATTCCAGTTCATTCAGCACATCATATAAAATCGCAAAATCTTCCATCTGAATCTGATTTTCCGGCAGGGGGACTCCCTTGTGCAGCCGTATCAGTTCATGGAGCTGCATAATCAGCCCGTCTGCATTATTCCGTTCCTGCACTGTATCGGCCACATGCCGGATGAATTCTGCCACCAGCGCCGCATGTTCCGGTACATAAGCCAGATGATGGAGGTGGTCATGAATCTGGCGCAGCGTCTGACACTGGGCCTTGCGCATTTCCATATAATCCAGATAATATTCAGAATCTGCAAACATGGTGTTATTCTGTATCTGGTATGCCCTTTTTCTGGATTCTTCCAGGAACTGCTCCAGATATCCCAGCGCTTCTCCATCCAGATCTGTGTCATCCACTCTCTGCACATAAGCAGACAAATCGTTCAGAATCACTTTCAGACGCTTTTCCACTTCCTCAATATCCCTCAGCACAGCCTGGATTCCGCGGCCTAACAGCAAATTCATCAAAAGCGCCATACCCGTGCCAACTGCCAGCAGCGCCAGTTCATTTCCCACCACATCCAGACCATAGTGCGCCTCTGTAAGGAAATGGGTAGTTACCACCGCACTGGTGGACAGCACATCCTGCCAGCCGATATAATAGCTGGCCGCCACAAAAATCAGCAGGAACACTCCATAACTGTAGGCATGAAATCCAAAAAAGTGAAATACAACCCAGGAGACGCCCACAGCGGCAATATAAGAAATGCACCTGCGCACTGCGCCCCAGACCGTTTCCCTTTTTGTATCCTGTATGCTCAGAAGCGCAATAATTCCCGCAGTAGCGCTGTATTTAAGGCCCAGCACATCCGCGGCTAAAATGGCTAACAGGCTGGCCAGCGCAATTCTGATCACTTTCACAGCCTCAATACTGTTTTTTTCAAATCTCATCCGCACCCTCCAGTTCAGGAATCTCCCTGTTCATGCAAGACCGTCTCCCGGCCTGCCCCGATGGCCGCGCAGACCACATACACTTTTTTCACACCCGTTTTCAGCAGCGCTCTCGTACATGCCTCCGCCGTGCTCCCGGTCGTAAAGATATCATCCACCAGAATAATCTTTTCCCACTGTCCTGCCTCCGGCAATGCCCTGAAAGCGCTGAGCAGATTCTTAAGACGCTGATTCTCATTTAATTCTTTTTGTGGAACTGTCTTCCTGACACGTTCCAGCCCCGCTGCCACCGGCAGTTTCAGACGGCGTCCCAGCCCCCTGGCCAGCAAAGACGCCTGGTTATATCCTCTGGCTCTTAAACGTGCCGGATGCACAGGAACAGGAATCATTGCCTGCGCATTCCACGCTCTAAACCGCCCTCCCATCTTCAGATACATTTCCTCCGCCAGCGCTTCTGCGTATTCTCTGCGGTTGCTGTACTTTAATTCATGAAGTATGCGGGCTGTCAGCCCGTCTTCAGTTCTATACCGAAGCAAGGCGCTCCCCTGCTCAAAACTCCGTCTCTTCTCCGAACAATCCCGGCAGTATTCCTGACGCGGCGAGGTCAGAGGCTTACCGCACCGGTAGCATACCGGGCCCCTGACGAATGGCAGGAGATCTCTGCACTCTCTACAGATATACGCCCCTTCCGGCCGCACTATTCCCCTGCACACCGGGCATCTCCTGGGAAACAGGATTCCCAGAGCCAGATCTTTCCTCTTCTCCTGGGCCAGCGTTTCTCTCCATATTTTCATTTTCTGCCCCTCATTCCTCTCCCCTGTTTTTCCAAAGCGGCATTCCGCGAAGCCTAAATTACGTCATCAGCTCTCTGGCTTTCTTCCTGTAAAGCACAAAGTTCCCTGATCCTGTCAGCCAGTCCGGAATAGCGCCTCTGTTCCTGCACGTTATCAATCATCTCCTGAAAGGTCTCCACACTTCCCACAATGGTTACACAGGTCTTCGCCCGTGTCACGGCTGTATACAGCAGATTCCGGTTCATCAGCATCCGCGGGCCTGCCAGCAGCGGAATCACCACAGCCGGATATTCGCTGCCCTGGGATTTATGGATAGTCACAGCATAAGCAAGCTCCAACTCTTCCACCTGCTTAAAGCTGTAATTCACCCTCCGCCTCTCTTCAAACTCTACAGTCAGCTGCTCGGCAAACAAATTGATTTCCAGGACCACCCCCATATCTCCGTTGAACACCCCCATTCCACGATCCACAGCAATATGGTAATCTCCCTGTATCTCCCATTCTAACTGATAATTATTTTTAATTTGCATCACCTTATCCCCTTCCCGCAAGGTACAGTGAGCAAATATCTTTTCTTTTTTGTCAGGCGACGGCGGATTCAGATGCTCCTGCAGCACCGCATTCAGGCTTTCCACCCCCAGGCTTCCTTTTCTCATTGGAGTCAGCACCTGGATTTCACGGAAGGATACTCCCACATAGCCTGGAAGCTTATCCCTGACCAGGGTCAGCGTAGCGCCCACCACATTCCCCACCTGATTTCTTCTCACAAACAAGAAATCCCGGCTGTCCGGGTTGGGCTCCACACGTTCTCCGGAATTAATCCGGTGGGCATTTACAATAATTTCGCTCTGGGCTGCCTGGCGGAAAATATGAGTCAGCATGACCATATGAAAGCACCGAGACTGAATCATGTCCTTCAGCACATTTCCCGGCCCCACAGACGGCAGCTGGTTCACATCTCCCACAAGGATCAGCCTTGTCCCTGCAGGAACGGCCCGAAGCAGCGCGTGCATCAGGTTGATATCCACCATGGACATCTCGTCTATGATAATTACATCCGCCTCCAGAGGATTTTCTTCATTTTTTCCAAATATACTTCTCGCACCGTCTTCCGGTGCCCCGGATACCTCCAGCAGACGGTGTATGGTCTGGGCTTCATATCCTGTGGCCTCTGTCATACGCTTTGCCGCGCGGCCCGTGGGAGCAGCCAGCAGAATATCCATGCCCGCGCCGGTAAAGTAACGGATCATCATATTAATGGTAGTAGTTTTGCCAGTTCCGGGTCCCCCGGTAAGAATCAAAAGTCCATTTTTAACTGCTTCCACCACAGCCATGCGCTGTTGAGGATCCAGCTCTACGCCCGCCCCTTCCTCCAGTTTTTTTATCTGGCCTAAAATACTAAATTCTTCCACCTCCAGGCTTACATTCAGATCATGCAGCATTTTGGCGGAATTCAATTCCATATAATAATAAGAAGAAGAAAAGACAAGCCTTTTCCTTCCTTCCTGTGCCGGAGCCAGTTTCACCACCAGCCGCTTGTCCATCACCATATCCATAATATGCTTTTCCGCTTCTTCCGGCAATACCTGCAGCATTCCCGCAGCCTGTGAAACCAGTTCTTCCTGGGGAAGATAAGTATGCCCCTGGCCGGATGCATTCATCAGCGTATACAGAAGACCGCTTTTAATCCTGAAATCAGAATCCGCCTGAATCCCGGCCTTTGCCGCAATCTCATCAGCCATTTTAAAGCCCACGCCAGCAATGTCATCAGCCAGCCGGTAAGGATTCTGGCGGATAATATTATACAGCTCCTGCCCATACTGCTGATAGATCTTTACAGCCAGATTCAGAGAAATGCCATACTGCTGCAGAAAAATCACTGCTTTGCGCATATCCCTTTTTTCAGCCACCTGCCCCGCAATCTCCATGGCCCGGCGCTCGCTGATCCCTTTTATTTCAGCCAGCCGTTCCGGTTCTTCTTCAATAATTCTGAAGGTATCGTCTCCGAACTGCCTTACGATCCTGGCCGCCAGCGCGGCCCCCACTCCCTTTACTGCCCCGGACCCAAGATAACGTTCTGTAGACTCCGCGTCCGAAGGAGCCACAAAACTGTATTCTTCCACCTGCAGCTGCGGCCCATACATAGGATGTTCCGTCTCCTCTCCCGTAGCGCACAAATACTCTCCCTGAGAAATACTGGGAAACGTCCCTACCATAGTGATTTCTTTTCCGCCGCTGCTTACAGAAAGTACGGAATATCCGTTATCATCGTTTCTGTATACAATACGCTCCACATATCCTTCCACCGTGGACAACGCAATTCCCCCTTTCTCCCCTCCCATATTACACGGAGCATTTTCTCTCCCATTGATATCAG
The DNA here is from genome assembly GCF_004216775.1 of Cuneatibacter caecimuris. Lineage (GTDB taxonomy): Bacteria > Bacillota > Clostridia > Lachnospirales > Lachnospiraceae > Cuneatibacter > Cuneatibacter caecimuris. The sequence goes on along the minus strand of NZ_SGXF01000003.1, from coordinate 150,501 downwards.
CTTACCGCAGGATAAAAGGAAGCTGCTGCCGGCATAATAAAAGCCGACAGCAGCCATTTTCTATCCCAACTGCGCCATTAAGGCACACTGATTACTCATTGCTATCAGCGCCGGGATTATTTAAAAATTCGATATATTTCCCTGTTCCGATGGCCACTGCAGACATAGGATCCTCTGCTGTCATGGTGCTGATTCCGGTTTTTTCCTCAATCAGCTCTTCCAGGCCGTTGAGCAGAGCCCCGCCGCCGGTCAGGACAATACCGCGGTCGGAAATATCCGCGGCCAGCTCCGGAGGAGTGCGCTCCAGCACGCTGTGAACAGCGTCCACGATCTGCATAGCCGGTTCCTGAAGGGCCTCCAGAGTTTCATCAGAAGTAAATGTGATGGTCTTGGGCAGTCCGGTCACCAGATTACGCCCGCGCACATCAATCGTCGCCACTTCCGGTTTGGCATAGCAGGTGCCGATTTTCATCTTAATTTCCTCTGCCGTTCTTTCACCGATCAGCAGATTATGTTTCTTTCTCATATAGCGCACAATAGCTTCGTCAAAATCGTCTCCGGCGATCTTAATGGAGGTGCTCACCACCGTTCCGCCCAGAGAGATCACCGCGATATCAGAAGTGCCGCCTCCGATATCCACAATCATATTCCCGCAGGGTTTTGCAATATCAATCCCGGCTCCGATAGCTGCTGCCACCGGCTCTTCAATAATGGATACGCTCCTTGCCCCGGCCTGGTAAGTTGCGTCTTCCACCGCCTTGCGTTCCACTTCCGTCACCTGGCTGGGAACACAGACACAAACTCTGGGTTTACGGAAGGTCCGCTTCCCCACAGCCTTGCGGATAAAATATTTCAGCATTTTTTCTGTCACTGTGTAATCAGAAATTACACCCTGACGCAGCGGACGCACCGCAACAATATTTCCAGGCGTTCTGCCGATCATCAGCCGCGCCTCCTCACCAATGGCCTTAATCTGATTTGTATCGCGGTCAAAAGCCACTACTGACGGCTCCTTAAGCACAACTCCTTTTCCTTTTATATAAACCAGAATGCTGGCAGTTCCTAAGTCAATTCCAATATCTGCTGAAAGCATCTTTAATCTCCTTTCTCTCTCCTGAAGCATGGGACGCAGCGTCCGTATTATCCTTAGTTTCTCGCATACATTTTCCATTATATACAATTCCTGCAAAATTTAAAAGGGCTTTTTTCATCCTTCTCCATTTTTTTGTTTTTATTCATATCTTTTTTATAATTTGTACAAACTTTAGACACATTTTCCTTATATACTGTAGTTGTACCAAAGAAATGCGGTACTATTCAAGTTGATCCCCATCACTTGAATACACAAAGCTTTTTCATACTCATACCTGGCGGGCGACCGCCAGGTACCCCCCGAATAATTTATCATTTATATATTTTTTCAGATTATCCAGCCCAGGCTGGGTATTTTTTTGATTCTCTTCCCGGAAGATTTGTTGAGTTTCATATTTCCTCAAGATTTCCTTCATGTTTTTTTTATTAATTTCATTTCTTTTTCAGAGCCTGTACAAACTTTGTGCACAATTATCGGTTATACTAATACACGTACCAAACAAATGCGGTACTGTTCAGGTGATTCCCCATCACTTGGGCACACAAAGCTTTTTCATACTCATACCTGGCGGGAAACCGCCAGGTCCCCCCGTTAACTGACTAAATTCACATATACCTCCAAGGCCGCTGCCCGGGACACCAGGCAGCGGCCTTATTTTCATTGAATAGGAAACCACGTTCCTGATGCAGCAAAACCCTCTGGTTATTTTCTCTTTTTCTTCCTCCTGCGCGCCCGCTTCTCCTGTCTCCGCTCCTCCATGCGTTTCTGCAAAAGCCTCAGAGCTTCCGCATATTCGGAAGACTTCGCGCCGGGATTGCTGCGCAGCAAACTTCTTTGAAAATAGTCCAGCCTGTGTCCTTTCAACGGACCTCTCAGTTCTTCGACCCGGTCGCCCAGATTTTCTTTCAGATCATCCAACCTGCTTCCAAGCAGTTCTCTGAGGTCCTCAAATTTGTCCTCCACGCTTTCCCGCAGTCCCTCAGCGCCGCCTTTCAGTTCGTCCAGACGGTCCCCCGCTGATTCCTTTAACCCTTCCAGGCGTCCGCCCATATTGTCCCTCACTTCAGCCGCCAACTCCTGAGCCTTTTCTCTGGCAGTACTCAGCGCAACAAGCACTCTGCGGAAGTCCAGGGCCGCTTTCGTGGACACTGCCACATCCGCAGCAAACAATATGCTTAAAACCGCGGCAGCCAGGTTGCTCCAAAACTGCGGAACCTCCGTCACCAGCCGCTCCATGGGCTGATGGATAAACTGGGTCAGGGCAATGGTGAGCAATCCCCAGGCAATAGAAGTTCCCAGACAGATATGACCGTTGAGATTAAATTTTTTATCGCTGTAATCCCAATACCGTACCTTAAATATTTTTTCCATACAGGCTCCGGTGATATATTCCAGAACAGATGCAAAAAACATTCCGCTGATAAACATCCAGAACCAGTTGCCTCCTGCCGGCACAGCCGCCAAAAGCATCGCCATTGCCCCGAACCCATAAATGGGTATCCAGGTTCCGCGGAGAAATCCCCTGTTTACAAACCTTTTCTGATGCACAGAAACCCAAGTGGATTCAATACACCACCCAAAAAAGCAGTATATGTAGAAAAACAGCAGCCACTGTGCGATTGTATAAGAATACATAATTGTTCTCCCATCCGGTGCATTTACGGACTAAACCGTTTTTCTCAGCATAGCGGATTCCGTCTGATTTGTCAAGGAGCCCCTCTGCCCTCCTATTCCTCGTGATGCTGATATTTCTCCTTTGTTGCCAATCCGCCTCTGATATGGCGTTCCGACTTATTGATGTCCAGAATCACCCTGGCCTCTTTCGCCAGCTCCGGATCAATCTGTTCCAGACGGTCCGTAGCATCCTTATGCGCCGTACTCTTGCTGATGCCAAATTTACGGGCAGTCTGCCTCACTGTGGCGTGGTATTGAATAATATACCGACCGATTTCCACCGCGCGCTCTTCAATATAATCTTTCAAGGAAAAATCCCCCTGTTCCAGGCTTTTTACCAAACTATGCAGGCAGGACATCAGAATATGACCGTATTTCAGATTCCCTTGACAGTTTATCCTGAAGGAGTTAGACTGAGGGCAGATAAAGGCAAACGCATATTGCCAAATATTTTTAGAGGGGCATTATACACAATGAATACAAAAACAAAGAAAATTTTATTATGGGCATTATCAGCTTTTCTATTTCTCACTTTTTTTGCCGCTCTGGCCCAAGGCGTTTTTGCAGCGGCAGTTTTTGCTCTTATCGCTGGTCTTTCCTGCAATCCATTGGTCCAGGATGTCCTAAAGCCTTATTCGCTTTCCAAGTATACTATGCCCGTGGTTTTTGGTGTTTCCTTTCTTCTCTGCACATGCATATTTCCAAAAGCCGGCAGAGAAGCTTCCGATATTGGGCAGACCACTGAAATCGCTGTGCAGGCGAAGCCTTCTGCTACAGTTTCTATAGCAGAAACGGAATCCGCCTTTCCTGAAACAGTTACTCTGGCTTCAGAAACAGAACCCAGCCAGACACAAGCTCCGGCCGAAAGCGAAACAGCCCCTGACCGGACTTCTGTTCCTGAACTCACCACTGCAACTCCAGTTCGCAGCGAAGCTGCAGCGCCGCCGCAGACTGCGGCCCCCACCCTGCCTGCCCAGACGGTTCCTGTCAGGCAGCCGGTGGAACAAACCGTATGGCTGTCGGCAACCGGTGAAAAATATCATAATAAACCCAACTGCGGCAATATGAACCCGGACAAAGCAAGAAAGGTATCTCTGTCTCAGGCCCTGGCAGAAGGCAGACAGCCCTGTAAAAAATGTTTTGGTTGATCTTTAAGCAGAAACACTTGATTTTCACGGGAAATCTATGGTATAATATATTCAGTTTTATGGAAGCATAGCTCAGCTGGGACGAGCGTTCGCCTGACGCGCGAAAGGCCATGGGTTCGAGCCCCATTGCTTCCATTTTTTTCACAGATTCTTCACTTTCCCTTCATGATTTATTTATGTACCGGTCATAATACTGTCACATCTCTGCTTTATAGTATTAATTACAAAAGGCAAACGCCTTTTCCAATAAATTCTCTTTTTCATATTTTCCCCTTTTAGCCGGTACGAAGCGTACCGGCTTTTTATTGTATCCATTTTAGAATTGGGCAGCACAAAATGCAACATAAAAAGATGCCGCTCAATCATCTGTTTTGATAATTGAGCGGCACCTCCTAATCATGAGACACGGGGGATTCGAACCCCCGACAACCTGATTAAAAGTCAGGTGCTCTACCGACTGAGCTAGTATCCCATACTGGGCCAGCTGGATTCGAACCAGCGCCTGCAGGAGTCAAAGTCCTGTGCCTTACCGCTTGGCGATAGCCCAATAGTAAGCAGGAACGTCCTGCGAGGGTGGGTACAGGGATTCGAACCCTGGGCCTTCAGAGCCACAATCTGACGCGCTAACCAGCTGCGCTATACCCACCATACAGCAAAAAATAAGGGTGCAATGCACCAGCGTGCCTGAAAGGATTCGAACCTTCGACCCACGGCTTAGAAGGCCGTTGCTCTATCCAGCTGAGCTACAGACACATAAAAGCGGGTGATGGGAATCGAACCCACGTATCTAGCTTGGAAGGCTAGTGTTCTACCATTGAACTACACCCGCAAACATAGCGTTACAACTCGGGGTGACAGGATTCGAACCTGCGGCCTCCTGGTCCCAAACCAGGCGCTCTACCAAACTGAGCCACACCCCGTATCCGTTCATCTCTGTCATCTCTCATGACGCGAGAGTTATTATACCTAAAACCACGGCGGCTGTCAACCTTTTTTTTAAACTTTTTTTTGAAATTGACATATTTTTTTCAAACCGCTCAAAAACTTTAACATAAAGAGTCCGGCTCGCCGGACTCTCGCGCCGGAGCGCGGCCGCTTCAGCGGCCATATTCCCTTAGCGCGCAGTGCACATCCCCCGAAGGGTTTTGTTTCATAGGGAACGAAGTTTCCTATGAATTAAAGAGTCCGGCTCGCCGGACTCTCGTGCCGGAGCGCGGCCGCTTCAGCGGCCATATTTCCTTAGCGCGCAGTGCACATCCCCCGGAGGGTTTTGTTTCATAGGGAACGAAGTTTCCTATGAATTAAAGAGTCCGGCTCGCCGGACTCTCGTGCCGGAGCGCGGCCGCTTCAGCGGCCATATTTC
>NZ_SGXF01000003.1:0-145131 GCF_004216775.1 Cuneatibacter caecimuris | reverse complement strand
CCATTTTCCTTAGCGCGCAGTGCACATCCCCCGGAGGGTTTTGTTTCATAGGGAACGAAGTTTCCTATGAAACAAAAACGCTGTCACAGATAACAGATCGTATAATGTGCTTCCCCCTCCCGGTCCAGTTCCATCACTATGTAGGAAGGCTTATGGTTCTCCTGCCTGGGATAAGAAATACTGCCGGGATTCAGGATCGTAATCCCTCCCGAATATTCCAGCATCGGACGGTGGATATGCCCGAACATCACAATATCAAAACTGCGGGCCCTGGCCTCCTCCAGAAGAAATTCTGTTCCCAGGCTGGCTCTGTAGTAATGCCCATGGGTCAGCAGCACATGGTATTTCCCCAGCCTGAGTTCCTTTTCTCTTCCCAGATCAGAAAAAAAGTCATTATTGCCGGCCACCATTTCCACCGGGCATCCGGCCAGCGTCCTGATATAATTTTCACTTCCCTCAACATCCCCGAGATGAATCATCATGTCAATAGGACGCACCAGATCAAGGGCCTTCTGCAGCCCCGCATGCTGTCTGTGCGTATCGCTCACAATCAATATTTTCATCTTCATTTCCGCCTGTCACGCCTTCCACTCAGGATATAATTCCAGCAGTTTCTCTTTTATGGCACGAAGGGCCTTACCTCTGTGGCTGATTCTGTTCTTTTCCTCCGCCGTCAGCTCCGCAGCGGTACATCCATATTCCGGAAGCCAGAGAATCGGGTCATATCCAAATCCGCCTGCACCTGCAGGTTTCTCCGCAACCAGCCCCTCCATGCTACCTGAAGCGGTCATCTCCCGCCCGTCCGGCAGGCTGGCCGCAATCACACAGCGGAATCTGGCGCTTCGCTGATTCCCTTCAATCCCTTCTACCCGGCTGATCAGGGCGGCATTTTTCACTGTATATGAAGTCTCCTCTCCCATATACCGGGCGGAATATACTCCCGGCTCCCCTCCCAGGCAGTCGATTTCCAGGCCGGAATCATCTGCCAGAATCAATCCGTCCGTAAATTCTCTCAGCGCCCTCACTTTGATCAGCGCATTTGCCTCAAAGCTGTTCCCGTCTTCAATGATATCTGCTGTAATCCCCGCTTCTTTCATCGACAGGACTTCCACCGGCAGGTCCGCCAGCAGCATCCTGATCTCCTTCATTTTCCCTTCATTCGAGGTTGCAAATATTACTTTCTGTTTCATAAGTCACTCTCTTTCCTGCGCAGTCCGGGAGGGCTGGGCATCTGATGTGTACACTTTCAGGCAGGCGTTGCAGCTCTGCGTTTCCTCCAGCCGCTGCCAGTTTTCCCCGCTCATACTGGCATAGGTTTCCCCGTCGTCCAGCGTCACTGACGCTGTTTTTTCATCTTTTGCAAATTCAATGGCTACCGGGTAAACGGCTCCCGGCGTAGTTATTTTTATAATCACGGCAAACCGTTCTCCCGCATCCAAAAGAACCGGGTCCAGATCCACCGTATAATATCCTGCATTGGCAAAGGTGCCTGACGCAAGTTTTTGGTTCAGGTGCAGATCTTCTGATGAGCCGAACTGCCGTACCAGGTATATTTCATAGGTCGTATTGGCATCTGTGGCATAAAAGCCCACCGCATCCAGAGTTTCCGTACCGCCCGTCTGATATGCCGCGGCAAAGTATGCTGTTTCATCGTTGAAACCCATCTGCCCCACTGCCCCGCAGGGATCAGCCTGATAGATGTGATCGTAATTGTCTGTTCCATCCACTCTGGTATATACTGTATTATATATCCCAATATAGGTATCGTCATAAGAAATATAAAAATATCCGCCCTGGCCAAAGCTGTCTCCCCAACTGTTCATACACAGAAAAGCCCCATCGCTCTCCGGCTGATTATGGAAATTTTCTCTGGAATAATTATCATCCCAGCCAACAATCACTACATCGTGATTAATTTTTTCTGTACCGATATAGCAGTATGCCGCGGTATCCGCATTATAATGGTCGGAACTGCCCGATGGTCCGGAAAGGGACATATGAATGGAGGTCTGAACTCCTCCATAAAGAAATACGGCTTCTTTAATTTTCTCGTAGTCCTTCCTGGGGAGCATCTGCGCTTCCTGCACATGCGCTACGGGACTCAGTCCTGCCGGACTGGTTCCGTCTCCATAAGGATCTTCTTCTTCCAGCACAGGCCCTTTCCAGGCAGCCAGGTAGGCCAGCGACATGGCGTAATCCCCGCCGTCGTCCTGAGTGATAGAAAACCCGCTTTGCAGGGACATGTGATCTGCAGAAAACAACAGCTGCTGCTCCGGCATCAGAGAAGTCTGCAGCGCGTTCAATGCAGCAAAAGCCCAGCAGGTCCCCAGATCTCCCTGATCCCGCACAGTTGCCGCCCTTCCCTCTTTTCTGTAATCATAAGAAACTGGCAGGCTTCTGGCATCAGGCTGCCGGTTCACCATGGACAGCATGCTGTCAGCCTTAGACCAGTTCACCTCATATTCCAGATATTCCTCAAATACGTCAGATGGGACATAGAGCTCACCGTTCAGTTCCAGCATGGGCGTCTCCAACGGCTGTTCCATTCCGTTCACTTTCATCATGAAAGCGTCCTTATAGAGTTCCAATACTGTGGTATTCTTTTCAATCACAAGCCGCTGCCCGTCATAGTATCTGGAAGAAACCCGAAACACGCGGCGAAGAATACTTTCTGGCAGCATCAGTGTTCTGTCCTCATTCATATATAATTTCATATCGCCTGTATCCACCGGCTTGCCGTCTACTTCCAGGTAAATCGGGCTTCCATTGATGCCTGCGGCAATCAGCTTCGGCCACCCATCCGCATAAACAGCCTCTCCATACCCCTTGGAAACCGCCTGCGCTTTGTATCCGGTATGCAGGCAGATTGCCGAAGATATTACAACCAGCAGCGCCAGACAAATATAAAATCTTCTATGCCTCAATTTCCTTCTCCTGTCTTTTTGGTGGCTTAGGTCCCAGGAACTGATAGAAATAAGTCTTCATCATTCCATTGTAAATTTTTCTGTTTTTATCTGCCTTTCGTCCCATACAGCGCTCTGTATCCTCATAAGAGGTAATCAGGTATGCCGACCAGGAATCCAGCGCGGCAAAACGCTTTCCCAGTTCGCTGTACAGGGAAAACAGCTCCTCTTTATCCCCAATCCTTTCACCATAAGGAGGATTGGTGATTAAAAATCCATATTTTTTCGGATGGCTCATCAGGCTCACCGGCCTCTGCTGGAAATGGATCATGTGCTCCACCCCGGCAAGTTTCGCGTTCTCCCTGGCGGCCCGAATGATTTCTCCGTCTATATCATACCCCTGGATGTCCGTAGAGGCATCCCTCTGTTCCATTCCCCTGGCTTCCTCACGGACGTCCTCCCATATTTCGGGATCAATGAGGTTTGTCCAGGATTCCGCCTGAAAATTTCTGTTCACTCCAGGCGCGATATGGGCGGCCATCATGGCAGCTTCAATTACAAAAGTCCCGCTGCCGCAGAAAGGATCTACAAAAACCCTGTCCTCCTTCCACGGAGTCAGCATAATCAGCGCAGCGGCAAGGGTCTCGGAAATAGGCGCCTTTGCAGTCAGCTTTCTGTATCCCCGCTTATGTAAGGATTCTCCGCTGGTATCCAGGCACACGGTGACCACATCCTTATACAGAGACACGCGCACCGGATAGGATGCTCCTGTTTCAGGAAACGTACTGCGTCCATATGCCTGCTTCATTCGCTCCACCATGGCTTTTTTCATAATAGACTGTATATCTGAAGGAGAAAACAGCTTGCTCTTTATAGAATTGGCTTTGGTCACCCAGAACTTTCCGTCTTCCGGTAAAAACTGTTCCCAGGGAAGCGCTTTTGTCCCCTCAAACAATTCGTCAAAACTTCTGGCTGTAAATGCGCCTACCTTAACTAAAATCCTCTCCGTGGTTCTCAAAAAAATATTAGCATAACAGACTGCTTCCCAGTCGCCTAAAAATGTCACTTTTCCATCCTCTACGGAAGAAATTTCATACCCCAGATCCAGGATTTCCCGTTTCAGCACAGCTTCCAGCCCGAAATGGCAGGGCGCGATCAGTTCAAATACCCGCATATTATCCTCTTTCCATGCCGCTGTGGAAACATATCCCCAGGGCCTTTTCTCTACTATATATAGTAAAATATCAAAACAGCTCTGTCAAGGGACAGTTCTCAGTACAAAACTTTTCTCTTAAAGAACGTTAAGGCTGACGGATAGCGGGTATATGCCCTGGTCCGCCAGCCTTTCATCATTCGAAAACGCTGTTATCACATGTCAGCGCATTTTTCTGCGTCTGGAACCCATTTCATTGCAGGTGTCCAGATATTTCCCATGATAGGCTTCCAGCCCGCCGGCTACTGAAATCACTTCATATCCGGCTCTGGACAGTTCTCTGGCTGCCTTCAGGCTGGAACCTCCCCTTTCGCAGTAACAGACCAGAACTGAACCTTTTGGAAGCGTATACATCTGCTCCCTCAGCTGCGCATAGGGCAGGTTATAAGCGCCGCAGATATGCCCTTCCCGGAATTGTTCCGGAGACCGCACATCCACCAGCAGAAAACCGCTTCTTCCCACATACTGATCCAGCTGTCTCGCTGCAATAGCAGAAAATCCCATGGCATCCTCCTTCCTGGCAGTGATCCCTGCCAGCTCCATAAAAGGAATCCCGCTTGCGGGATTCCCCGCCTGCGGCGTGTCGCACAAGCGACAGCATTCCTTACGCCGCAGTGCGCATCCCCCGGAGGGGTTTGCTGCATAGGGAACGCAGTTTCCTATGCAATAAGAATCCCGCTTGCGGGATTCCCCGCCTGCGGCGTGTCGCACAAGCGACAGCATTCCTTACGCCGCAGTGCGATCCCCCGGAGGGGTTTGCTGCATGGGAAACCCAGTTTCCTATGCAAATAAAGAGGCCGGCTCGCCGGACTCTCGCGCCGAAGCGCGGTCGCTTTAGCGGCCATATTTCCTTAGCGCGCAGTGCGCATCCCCCGGAGGGGTTTGCTGCATGGGAAACCCAGTTTCCTATGCAGCAAACAAGAGCAGGCGGGACAGGGAATATCATACCCTGTCCCGCCTGATTTATAATATGCGGAAAGTCTCGCTTATGTACCGGGATACACGAACAGTATCCCGGATTTTCTTACCTTGCTCAGTCTTCGTAAGAATTCTGAGAAGCGTTTCTGCTGCAATTCTGGCTGGAATTCTGAGATGCATTTCTGCTGGAATTCTGGCTGGAGTTCTGAGATGCGTTTCTGCTGGAATTCTGGTAAGAATTCTGAGATGCGTTTCTGCTGGAATCCTGGTAAGAATTCTGAGACGCATTTCTGCTGGAATCCTGATAAGAATTCTGAGATGCGTTTCTGCTGGAATTCTGGCTGGAATTCTGAGATGCATTTCTGCTGGAATTCTGGCTGGAGTTCTGAGATGCATTTCTGCTGTTGTTGGATGCCTTATTCTGCTGTTTTGAGTTATCCATTTTTCTGACCTCCTAAATTGACACTGATTTGTTACGCAAATAGTATTTCACGGTCAGAAATTCTTATTCGGGAAAAAAATGGCAGCTAACGTTCACGGAACTGCTTCACAACCCAGAGAACCAGAAAAATCACCAGCAGCGGCACCGCCAGATACATGGTGAGCTTCACCACACTTTTTAAAATAACAAACAGGATTACTATAGTCAGAATGCCTGCTGCAAGGCAGCCCAGTCTTGTATACCAGGCGTCCGTGTTCACACGGCGCGCGCGGCTTCCCGACGGCTCCGCTTTCCGGCAGTTTTCAGAACTGTAAGAAGCATATGGACCGGAAGATTCGCCCCAGCCACCCTGTCCGTCCACATCAATAATGGTCCTGGCAATCAGCCTGGGATCTCCCAGCTGCTGCAGCACTTCTTCTTCCGTTCTGCCCAGGCGAACCTGCGTCTGAATATATGTGTCGTAATACCGGAGATTCTCGTCCAGCTTAGCCGGCGAGACTTCACCCTGCAGCGCTTCTTCCAACTGCTCTAAAAATTCTATCCGGTTCATTGTGCCCTCCTGAAATCTGTCTGGAATCATGAAGTAATATGCTTATTTTATCATATTCTCCAAATACAGTCTATGCCAGACCGATGAAAATTCCAGCAAACCTATAAATTTTCCATAAACTCAAAAATTATTACAAGATTGCGGCGGGAATAATACTATGGTAAAATGGAAACAAACCATAAACGAAATCAGAGGAGGGAATTATGAAAAAAATACTGGTTGTAATTGACATGCAGAATGATTTTATTGATGGTTCGCTGGGCACCACGGAAGCTGTGAAAATCATCGAACCGGTCTGCCGTAAAATCCAGGCCTCTCTGGAAGAAGGCGCGACTGTCCTTGCCACCCGTGACACGCATCAGCCTGATTACCTGAACACAGCGGAAGGCCGGAGCCTTCCGGTGGAACATTGCATTGAAAATACGCCGGGCTGGCAGCTGAACCCGGAGATCGCCCGGCTTATACAGGGCTGCACTGTCATTGATAAACCGTCCTTCGGCTCATTCCTCCTTGTTGAAAAAATCCGTGAATTAACCGCGGAAGAGCCTGCGCAGCTGGAACTTGCGGGCCTGTGCACCGATATCTGCGTGGTATCCAATGCCCTGCTCCTGAAAGCAGCATTTCCCGAAATTCCAATTTTCGTAGACTCTTCCTGCTGCGCGGGCGTCACCCCGGCCAGCCATGAAGCAGCCCTCCTGACGATGAAAATGTGCCAGATCCAGGTTTATTGAAGAATATGGCTGCCGCTGGCGGTTTTCCGGATCAGTACCTTTTCATTAATCCGCTCCTTCAGCTCTTCCACATGGGAGATCACCCCGATCATGCAGTCTGAACCCGCCAGGCCCGACAGCACCTGCAGGGCCTGGTCCAGGGATTCTTCATCCAGCGCTCCAAATCCCTCGTCGATAAACAGGGCTTCCGCCCGGATGCCTCCTGCATAGCGCTGAACCACATCGCTCATACCCAGGGCCAGCGACAGAGCCGCCTTAAAAGACTCCCCTCCGGACAGAGTGCTCACCGGCCGGCGGCGTCCCGTATAGGCGTCCCCGGCTTCTATTCCCAGCATGTCCTTTGTCCGGGCGTCATTGACCGCTTCCACTCTGAACAGCTGATATCTGCCGGCAGTCATCCGGTACAGGCGCAGGTTTGCCGCCTGCAGCACCTCGTCAAAATATACGGAAAGCACATATTGTTCCAGTTCCAGGTTCCGGGGGTTCTCCCCGCCTGCTGCCGACGCCAGAGAACCGATTACCCGATATGCTTCTTCCTTACGGTCCATTTCCTTCTGCAGCTGCTCCATTGCCATGATATCCTTTTTATTCTGCATAATCCTGCCCGCCAGCTCTTTCTGAAGCTGCGTCAGCGCGCTCTGCGCGCCTTCCGGCAAATGTGCCGCGGCATTCCTGCAGTTCAGCAGATGTTTTTTCTGACGCTCCGCCTCCCGTTTCTGCCTCTCTGCCTCCTCCTGTTCTCTTTCCAGCAGCTTTTGCGCCTCACTCTGCCTTTTCACCAACACTTCCCTGTTTTTTCTGATGCGCTGGATTTCATCGCAAAGCCCCTGTTCTTTCCTGTTGAGTTTTTCGGCAAGATCAAATTCTGCTTCTCCGTCATACCCTTCCGGAAGCTGGTGCTTCAGCGCGTCCCGCCTGCCCTCCTGCTGAGAAAGTTTTTTGCCGCAGTCTGCTTTTTCAAACTCAAACTGCTCCTGCCGCTCCCTCAGCCTGGCCAGCTCCTTCTTCCAGTGAATCAGGTCCTTACGAATCTGGTCCAGTGACTGTTTGTCTTTCTCCGCCTCTGCAATTTTTTTCTCCAATAATCCCCGCTGCTGTTCCAATGCGCTGATTTCCAGAAAGACAGCCTGTTTTTCTTCTCCGATTCCAAGCTCCCGGCACTGTTCCCTCCAGCGAAGTCCGGCAATCTCCCATTCCTTTTTCTTCACCGCACAGGCAGAAGACGCCGCAGACGCCGCTTTTTCTTTAGCGGCAGCCAGTTCCCTGAGTCCGTCCGCCTGTTCCCGGGTCACCGCCTGTTCCGGAAGCCCCGCCCTGGCCGGATGGTGAAGAGAACCGCACACGGGACAAGGGGAACCTTCGTCCAGATCCCTGGCCAGCAATCCCGCCTGGCTGCAGCGAAACAGCCTCTCTCCTTCCTGCCACCTGTTTACAGCCTCTGCACATTCTGCCTCCGCCCTGCGCCATTCCTGCCTCGCTTTTTTTACAGACTGCTCCGCGGCTTCCTCCTCCGACAGCAATTTTTCCAGGCACTTTGCAGCTTTCATCCTGCCCTCTGCCTGCTGCCGTTCCCCCAGCAGCCGCTCCAACGCAGCCTCTGCTCCTGCATAACGCTGAAGATTGTCTTCTAAAAAAGTGCATCGTTTTTCACATTCCTTACATTCCTTATCTCCTTGTTCGCTTTGCAATTTTTTTGTCTCAGCATCTCTCCTGACTTCATCCAGTCTCCCAACAACTTCTTTCCATTCTTCCCACAGCTTCTGCCTGCGCCGGCTCTCCAGGATCTCTATCTGGACTTTGGCCCTTTCCCCTTCCAGAACAGGGATTTGTAAATCCTCCGCCCTGCTCTGTTCCAGGTCTCCTTCCATTTCTGACAGCAGCCCTTCATACCCACAGACCGCCTGTTTCCTCTCATCCAGAGCCCGGTAGGCCGCGGCGCAGGATTCCTCCGCATCCTTCAGACCGTCCAGGATTTCCAGGTCTTTCTGGCAGCGCTGTTCCAAAATCTCTTCTTTTTTCACCTGCTCTTTGAGCCTTTTCAGCAGCTCTGCCTGCTCGCCGGCAGGGCTGAACCTTTTATAGGGCTCTGTATCCAAAAGTGCCGCCGGAACAGGATTTGAAAAGTCCAGCCCCAGAGCCACGCCCTCCCGGCGGTCTCTCAATTCCCGGTTTTCCCGCCGCAGCAGCCCCGCCCGATCTCTCAGAGCGCTCTGGATCTTTTCATAGAATTCTGTATGAAATATATTGCGGAATATTTTTTTCCGGTCTCCGGACTTTTCCAAAAGAAGGGCAAGGAATTCTCCCTGGGCGATCATGGAAAGCTGCTTAAACTGGCTGTAATCCATTCTCAGCAGCTCTGCCACTGCCCCGGTCACAGCTTTCGCCCCCTCCGCCAGCAGCTTTTCTCCTTCCGGTTTCTGCAGATAAAACAGCGCAGTTTCTTTCTGGAAAACCGTGCCCTCTCCTCTTTTTTTCGCTCTCTCATAAGCCGGTGTCCTGCGGATTCTATACTTCTTTTCTCCATGTGAAAATGTAAGCTCCACAAAAGTCTCGCCTGCCCCGTCTGTGAAATCGCTGCGCAGCCTGTCCTTCTGCCGGGTCTTTCCGCTCACCTCTCCATAAAGTGAAAAAGCGATGGCGTCAAACACTGTCGTCTTCCCTGCTCCGGTGGCTCCGGTAATTAAAAACAGGCGGTTTTCCGCCATTCCTGCGAAATCCACCTGCTCTGTTCCCGCGTAGGGACCCCAGGCGCTGATTTTCAGCAATAAGGGCTTCATTCCGCCTCGCCTCCCATCTCATCCAAAACCTTCCTCAATGCTGCCGTCTGTTCTTCGTCCATCTCTTCCCCCCTAAACGCGTAGGAATAAAACTGCCGGAACAATTCCACCGGTCCAGGGCGCTCTGTCTTTGCCGGTCCGGCATCCATGGCCCTGTCTTGAAGAATTCTACGCCCGGTCTCCCTCTCCGCCTGCATCGTATTTGGGTAGACGCCGCGCAATGTGCGCATGGGATCCAGCAGCTCTCCTTTGTCTGTCAGTGTAACAAACAGATAGTCCTCCCGGTTTCCAAGGGCAGCCACTTCTTCTCTGATCAATTCTTTCAGAGGACCTCTGATACAGCGCATATCCCGCAAGGGGCGCAGTTCTTCTTTTTTTACCTCAACCCTGCCGTCTCCGTCCATCTCCACCAAAAGAGCATATTTTCTGCCATTCACCTCCGATTTAGAGTATTTCAGAGGAGAGCCCGCATAATATACGGGCCCCTGTCCCACCCGCTGGCAACGGTGGAGGTGCCCCAGGGCGACATAATCAAATCCCTGAAAAAGAGCGGCATCCACCAGCTCAGTTCCTCCCACGGAGAGCGGCATTTCTGAATCTGAAAGTTCTGGGGGCTGGCCTGCCGCCGCCACGAACTGATGGGCAACCAGCACGCGGCGGCCTTTCCGTTCAGGAAGTCCTTCCAAAACTGCCTCTGCCGCTTCCTGGAAAGATTTGCAGCCAGTCCCCAGACAGTCGTTTACCACCGACGGCCGAAGGTAAGGCAGCAAAAAAAATGCCACATCCCCCCACTGGTCCTGTAACACAGCTTCCCTGACTTTCCCCTGATAAATCCCTGCCAGATACACCCCCTGCTTTTCCAGCATACTGCTGGCAAAATTTAAGCGTTCCGGACTGTCGTGGTTTCCGGAAACAGCTATTACCGGGATTCCCTCAGCAGACAGCTTGTCCAGAAAGCGGTCCAGCAGAATCACCGCCGGAGCCGGCGGAATGGAACGGTCATACAGATCTCCCGCCGCCACCACCGCATCCACCTTTCTCTCAACAGCCAGACCGGCAATCTGGTCCAGGATGTAAGCCTGATCCTCCAGCATGGAAAATTCATTCACCACTTTACCGATATGCAGATCCGCAACATGCAGAAATCTCATGATACCTCCTTAAAGCTGCTTTTCGCACCACTGCGCCAGCGGGCATTCTTCGCAGCGCGCTTTTCTCGCAGTACAGATCTCCCTTCCCAGATAGATCAGCTGAAAATTGATCCTGTTCCAGTGTTCCACAGGCAAGACCTTTTCCAGCTCCTTTTCCACCTGGACCGGATTTTTTCCGGATGCCCAGCCCAGCCTTCTGGAAATGCGGAATACATGGGTGTCCACGGTCACTCCCGGAATCCCGCAGCAGTCCGCCAGGAAAAGTGTGGCGGTTTTGCGGCCCACTCCCGCCAGCGTCAGAAGATCTTCTATATTTTCCGGAACCTTCCCTCCAAATTCTTCTGCAATCTGCCTGCAGCATTCCTTTATATTCCTGGCTTTGTTCTTATACAGCCCTACGGATTTAATATACCCTTCGATTTCTTCCAGCGCAGCCCCGGCCACTTGCGGCGCTTCCTGATATCGTCCAAACAGGGCCGGCAGCACTTCCTCCACCTGCTTATCCGTGCTCTGGGCGCTGAGCATGATTGCAACCAGAAGCTGCCATGGCTGGTGGTGCAAAAATCCCTGTTTTTCTGTGCCATATTTCCTGTCAAGCTCTTCCAGAACAGCAGTTACAGCGCTGCTCTCCCGTTTTTTATCCGGAATAGCCTGTCCCTCAGTCTGAGATCCCTGTTTTTCTTCCTTTGTATTTTTCACCTGTTACCTCGCCAAAAAGCCTCTCTTCTCCAGCTCTTCTTTCACAGAATCCAGCACAGCCTCAGAATCCGCCGAGACTGTATGATAATGAACGCCTGAAGTAATATTTTTCAGCGGACTGGATTTGCCGCTTTTAATCCCATCCACAAACTCCTGCACCTGCCGCCTTGACCGGACTTTCAGGTCCGCCCGGAGCCTGCCATATACCTCATGCTCTACAAACACATCCTCCACCGTCCCGCCGCAGTCCACAATCAAATTCAGTTCTTCCTGTATTTCATCGTCTGCGTGGCAGACGCAAAACACTTCAGACACTGCGCTTTTTCCGCTGCAGACATATCCCCGGTTGGTGGAAAGTATCTGGTGGCAGGATGCCCGCAGCAAAGCAATATCCTGCACAATCACCTGCCGGCTGACGCCGAATTCTTCCGCCAGCGCCGCGCCTGATACCGGGCTGCCGGATGTTTTCAGATATTTCAGAACTTCCTCTCTGCGTTCTTCCCCGCTCATCCCTGTTCTTCCTTTCCCTTTTATTTCACTTTTTCCGCCCATTGTTCTTCGCAAAAGCCCACCAGTACGGAATCCTCCAGAATCAGCAGCGGCCGCTTCACCAGCATCCCGTCGGAGGCAAGAAGCTCCAGCTGTTCTTTAACTGTCATTCCCGGCAGCTTCTCCTTCAGACCCAGCTCTTTATAGATCTTCCCGCTGGTATTGAAAAATTTCTTCAGCGGCAGGCCGCTCATTTTCTGCCACCTCTGTAATTCCTCCACTGTCGGATTCTGCTCCGCAATATTTCTGTCTTCAAAGTCCTGCTGCTTCTCCCGAAGCCATTTCACCGCTTTCCGGCAGGTACTGCATTTTGGATATTCTATTATAAGCATTTATATTCCTCCCTGATTCTTTATGACGGCTGAAAGCCGGCGCCCTCAGCCAGCTCCATCCCTCTTAAAATTTCTTCCGCAGCTGCTTTATAATCCTTTACGTAAGATGTTTTTCTCACTTTTTTCAACACTTTTGCCGGTTCTGTGAACATCCAGGCCATATAATTCCACAGCTCCTTCATTTTAAACAGCACCGGCCTGTCCCCGCTCATCAGCCTGACATATTCCGCCAGCAGGCGGTCATGAAAGCTTCTTAGCTCATCTTTTTGCAGCTTGTCTCCGCCCCGGATCTCCCGCACCAGAGCAGGGTTTGCCAGGACGCCGCGGCCCAGCATCAGCCGTCCCGTTTCCGGAAACGCCTCCGAAAAGGCCTGATAATCAGCCAGTGTAAAGATATCCCCATTGTAGCAGACCGGGCAGCTGCAGCTGTCCTGGGCTTTCAAAAAAGAAGACAGGTCCGGCGTATTCCCGTAAAAATCCTTCTGCACCCTGGGATGGATAATCAGTTCGGCAAGAGGATATTGATTGAATATTTCCAGCAGCCCTTCAAATTCTTCCGGGGACTCTTTTCCCAGGCGCGTTTTTATGGAAACCCTGACTTTAGCGCCGGAAAAAATATCATCCAGAAACCGGTCCAGCTTTTCCGGATATGCCAGAAGGCCTGACCCTTTCTGTTTTGCAACCACGGTCCCGGAAGGGCAGCCCAGATTAAGATTCACTTCCCCGTATCCCATCTTTCTCAGTTCCTCAGCCGCCCACAGGAAATAATCCGCGCGGTTTGCCAGTATCTGAGGCACTGTTTCCATCTGCTGATTGTGTTCCGGCAGGACGTCATTCAGCTCTTTGGATTGAAAACTGTAATTCTGATTTGGCGATAGAAAAGGGGTAAAACACCGGTCAGCCCCTCCAAACATATCACCCCATATATTCCGGTATACATATCCGGTAATCCCCTCCAGCGGGGCAAGGTACAATTTCATCTTTTTCTCCCTTATCTGTCTTATCCTTTTATTATACCGGAAAGATGGAAAGTGGGCAAGCCCGCTGATTCTTTGTTGTAAAATTCCCTGTTCATGATATACTATAACCAAAATCATTTAGCAAAGGAGACCACAATGAAAGTAAACGGACTTCTGAAGGTAACAGGAATCCTCTATATCCTCAACGGCGCTCTGGGCATTGTCTCCCTGCTGGCCGGTCTTGCCTTCGGCGGGATTCTCGGGGCTGCGGCCGGGGATGTATCGGCCGGCGTTGGATTGATGATTCTGCTGATGATTTCTACAATTATCTCCATCCTGTTGTCCTTTTTGGCCGGGATAAACGGAGTACGGGGAAGAAATCTGAAGCTTTGTCTGGCCATGGGAATCGTTCTTCTGATCCTGGGGGCCTTTTCCCTGATTGTAAATGCCGCGTCCCGCGACAGCATCACAGCCTCTATGATCAGCATGATTATCAGCATTCTCTATATCTTCGGCGTGGCCAGGCAGCGGGCAGCCTGAGGCTGCCCGGCTCCGGCGCTGTATATAATGCTTCCATCAGGCCTCTATGGTACATTCTTTCAGAACCAGCTTCCGGAAAGCACCATATTCAGCAGCTAAATTCTTAAGAACCTTCTGCTCCTCCCCGCTGAACTGCTCAAACAACGTCATAGAAATATATAATTTCCCGTTCTGCGCCCTGGCTTTCCATATTCCGGCCCCACGTCCGCCTTTTAAAATCACACCTGGATTGGCAGCATATCTCCATACTGCCTTTTGCAGGCCTGGATCTTCCAAAATTACTGTTTTATCTTTCATATCCAGATATGGGTCATGCGCTCCTAATAAAAGCAGCCTTTCTCCGGTAAGTACTGAATGCTCCAGTTCCCCGGCGTCACAAGCCAGCATATAGCATACTCTTCCCATAACATTCAGCCGCACCATTTCCTCTTCTATTGTACTCCACAGACGGCGGGCCTGCGCAGGTGAGCACCCCAGCCATTCTCCAAAATGATTTACAGTCGCAGGGCCATAACAGTGCAAAAATTTTCGAACCAGTTCTTTTTCCGCACTCTCTCTTTTTTCAGGCACAAGGCCGGTCCAGTTTCGAAAAGACGTAAAAACTGGGCTTATTCCCTGCCGTTCCCCGAACACAACCAGAGAATCAAAAGAACAGGGCCTGAGAAGAAACGATACCGCCGCGCCGCCTACCGTCTGCCTGTCTGGCCGGCCATACATAGACGGCGCATTCCACAGAACCTGTTTTTCAGCAGGCAGTTCTTTCCACACGATCCCGGCCAGCACCTGGTCCAGTGTTTCCTTGCTCTTCACGGTATGACAGTCCAGATAGCCCACCGCTTTTCTCATAAGATCATAGACCTGTTCAAAAGACATCCCCAGAAAATCCAGCGCCGCTGCGATTCCCGACGTATAAATCCAGGGCTGTTCCCCCTCCCGGGCCATCAGCGCAGTGAGAAATACATCGCTTTCCGATGTGGGGAAAACCACCGGCGCGCCCCGAAAGCTCCACGCCTGCAGCAGGCTTTTTTCTTTGTATAAAATATCCTGCAATTCCAGGAGAGAGCAGCCGTACGCCCGGTTAAACAAAGCAGTTTCCCAGGCTCCCGGAGGCGAATTCTGAAGGCCGCAGGCTCCCGCCTCCTCCCACAGCCCAGAAGGCGGAACTTTTTCATCCAGATGGTGGGCATGAAGCCGGTAAGCGCGGATCTTTTCTGCATCCTTTATCATCTCTTCTCCTCCCTGCTGCTTCTCTTTTTGCCGGTAATCTATGCAGCTATTTTAGCTTGTCACTCCAAGGTAACTATAGCACTTTATTGTGCCTGCTTTACAGGGGAATCTTTTATATTTATTATAGAATTACAGGCTGATGCCTGACAAGCCTGAAATTCGTTTTAATGTATAAGGAGGAACACATCATGAAGGAAGTCACTGCTTTTTTGAAAGAGAATCCAGTACAATATCTGGCTACAGCCGGGAGAGACGGGAAACCGAAGTGCAGGCCGTTCATGTTTTCCACAGAAAAGGACGGTAAATTATGGTTCTGTACAAACAGCCAAAAAGATGTATATGCTGATATGCAGAATAATCCCTGGATTGAGATCTGTGTTTCCAGCCCCTCTTTTGCCTGGCTCCGTCTCAGCGGCAGAGCTGTTTTTGTGGACAATATGGAAGTAAAGCAGGTCTGTATGGAGAATCCGATTGTAAAGCAGCAGTACCACACTGCTGACAATCCAATATTTGAAGTTTTCTATATTTCAGACGGAAGGGCGGTCATTGCTGATTTTTCAGGAAATCCTCCGGCTGAATATCTTCTTTAAAAAACACCCGTCTCACTGACTTTTATCCGAACAGCGAAGCGGTCAGTGAGACGGCATGGCATATTTTATTTCTTTCTGGCCAAAAAGCTGTAAAAATGCATTATATTCATATCACAGGGCTCGTTTATTCCGTGGTCTCCCAAAAGCAAAAACTTCCTGTGGCAGCCATGGTCAGGAGCAAAAGCCAGCACCGTGTTGTGCTGCGCCCAACTGGCTGAAATTTCGTCATAAATGCTGTTGAAGGCGGCTATGTTTTTCTTCAGCGCGTGGATGGAAGGAAGCCCTTCCGGCCCGAACCGGTGAATACAGTAGTCGTAATTCCCATTATAGAGCACAATCATATCATGCCGGTCCTCCCGGATCAGTTCCAGCGCCTTTTGGTTACATTCTTCTTTTTTCGGATAGATATAGTAGTCCACCGGCCTTTCCAAAAAAATTTCGGAGATGCTGTCTCCTGCTGTGGATACAATCGCAATTTTCTTCCCGGCGGCAGCCAGTTCATCAAACACTGTCCTGGCCCGCAGCACAGGCTTTGTATATTCCCGAATTCCGTGCTGTTCCGGCTGCATCCCGCTGTACATGGACGCAAAGCAAACCGGCGTTACAGGAGGAAAGACAGACAGCATTTTCAGCGCCAGGCTGCACCGTTCTTCCAGCGGCACAAACAGCTTTCTGTGCTTTTCATAAAACCACATGGCAATGGCGTCTGGATTATACATAAAAATACGGCTGCATCTCTCTCCCCCAAACGCCTGCCCCGCCTTTTTCAGCACTGCATCCAGAGGCGCTTCCGCACCCTGGTGGGGCAAGGCTCCCAGCAGCAGTTCTGCGGTGGCCGCCGTACCCGTAATACAGGTCTTATTGAACTTGCCCATCTTTCTCCACCTCTTTCTCAACTGATCTTCAAAAGCGCGCCGACCGTAGCCGCAAGGGAACCGGCCACCACCAGAATCTGCAAAGGCAGGCCCCCCAGCCGGCCGCAGATCGGGCTGAAGCCCTCCCGTTTTCTGGCCCGGTGATACGCAACGATCACACCGATTCCCGTCAGGACCTGCACAATGCTCGCCAGCCTGACAAATCCAACAAAACTGGTGATTCCCATCAGCGCAATCAGAAGACAGGGAAAAGAAGACAGCGCCCAGCCTGCCCGGGTTCCCCACCGCGTCTGTTCGCAGACCACATCCCGGAGGTTCAGCGTATTGGCCCAGAAAGATGTGGCCAGCGCCAGCAGGGAAAACACATATCCCACTATGCTGACCCATCCTCCCAGCTCTTTGGAGAGATCAACCAGGGCCCCGTTTTCAGAAATATTATTTCCCGCTCCCAGCAGCGTGGTAACAGTGATCACCAGAATCAGCAGCAAATTAATTCCTGTTCCCGCAGCAATGGCCCCCTTGATTCTGCGCGGGTCCCCGTCCAGCCCTTTCACCACCTGGGGGACTGACATCACTGCGGAAAGGGAAAAGGAAACCATGCTGTACAGCGCCAGCACGTTGCCCATAGAAACAAACTGCAGTCGAAAATCCTGTATTTTTCCGGTCAGCGTGGCAACCAAAAGAATCACCATCACCAGCGCCATGGAGCCTACCGCAAATTTTTCACAGATCCCCACCAGCTTCATGCCTGCGAACACAACCGCGGCGGCAGCCATATAAAACAAAACCATTCCCAGCCATTCCGGTATTCCCAGCCAGGAAACCAGCACCGCTGATGCCCCGGTGATAAACCCGCTGACATTCACTAATACGGAAAACCCCAGCAGGGCAAAGGCCCCCCAGGTCAGTATTTTTTTCAGCCGTCCCACAAACAGCTCGTTTTCAAAACATTTTATAAACTGCGCGCCCCCATTATGGTAAGACAGCTCTGCAATCATAAAATGGAGGAGCAGATTGATTCCATATACCGCAGCCACCACCCAGATCAGGTCAAACCAGCTGTTTCTGGAAGCCAGATAGGGAACAGATAATATTCCTGAACCCACCCCATGCCCCACAATCAGGCTGGTAGCTTCCCCAAATGTCAGTTTCGCCTCACTCTTCATTCCGCCCATGTCTTTCTCCTTCATCCCGCCGCGGCGCAGCCATCCGCAGCAAGTCTCTTTGTTAAATTTATTCTATTATAATTTCACAGGAATCTCAAGCTAATTTCTGTCCAAGAATTTTTTCCTGAAAAATATTTGCCGGACCTGCGCATATTTTAAATTTAATAAACCATACTAAATTTTGAGGTGATAAAAATGATTGATAATGAAGAATTACCTATAGGTTTTACGATGGAGCTGGCCATGCATTCTGATGTTTTAAACCGTTTCGCACAGTTGTCCGAGAGTGAAAGAGAAACAATCATCGAAGGGGCTCGCCAGGTATCCAGCCATGATGAAATGAAGAACTATGTAGAAACTATGTTTGCAAAATAAGAATTTTTATGAGGTGGTCCTATGGCGTCTTATGTATCCCCCCAGGTTCGGGAAAAATTTGAAACATTATCTGTTGATTTAAAAAACTGTATCCTTGAACGCAACGTCCGCATTGAAACCATGGTAGATCTGGTCCGGGTTCTCAATGACATTGTCTCAGAATCCAGTTCTGCCATCAACAAAAACTAAAATGGATTTTCTTTTATACAGCGAAACTGCGTCTTGACATTTCTAATTGATACGTTATAATTTAAATTGTTTCAGACAAATTATCTAAAATCAGGCTGCCAGCTCTAAATACTCCTTGGCAGCCTGATTTTAATTTTGTTCGCAGTTAAAACTTTGGAATTTCTTTATGTATAAAGACCAGGAAAAAAGATTAAAAGTAAACTACCTTCATCACTATACCCTGATGATAATCTCCAAACCCCCTTCCAAATAAATTCAATCCGCCTGCATGGCGGTTTTTCTCGTCCACCCGCAAGGTAAAAAAGAAATGGTATCCCTGTTCCAGGCCCAGATCGTCCAGCCCGGTATCTGATAAGCGCTGTTCACCCATATAACAGCCATCCCTTGTAAGGATAATCTTTTTATATTCTCCATACTGCGTATTGGAATCGCTCCACCAGGCCGGATTATAAATCCCCCTCCTGCCCCCGTGATCTCCTTTTGTCGTAATGGTACAGATAAAACGGCGGTTCAGTTCCAGAGTAATGTCCGAAGGCCAGTCTTCATTATATCCCGGCGCCTCCGAGCAGATCTCAAAAGTAAATTCCACCTGCTTAACCGGAGCCTGCTGTAATGTATAATTAGAAAACTGGTATTCCAGATAGCCTCTGGTAAACCAGATCATGGCAGCCTCAGTCCGCCTGGCAGAATAAAATCCATATGGACTGTCTTCGTAATGCAGATAAGAGTCCGCCGATGCCAGACCGCAGGGCGGGGTTACTTCACAGGATGAATAATGGCCCACAGGCATCTCTGTGTAAGCAGGCGGAACTGTCTGGGGCTGATTCCTGTGCGCAAAAAAATCCAGCTGCAGCGTAGCCGCAGTGATGCCGCACAGTTTCTGAGTCCCATGCGCCCCCGGCCGCGGCACAACAGAGATCAGCCCGGCTTCCTGCAGCACCTTGACATGCAGACACATGGATGACAGAGGCAGGTAACAGACAGCCGCCAGTTCACTGATGCTCATCGCATGATCAGTCAAAAGAGCCAGCACCTGAAGGCGGGTTTCATTTCCCAGAGCCCTGCAGATCCTGGAAGTCTCCGGAATGTCCTGTAAAGTCAGCTGAAAGGGCTGTTTCATTATCTGATCCATGGCATATTTTCTCCTCTATAGAAATACTGCTCTTTTTATAACATATATTATGTACTAAAGCAAGGAAATTCCATAATTTTTGCGATCCAAACCCTTTATGATTGACTTTACTTCCGCTTTTACTATAATAAATATAATAGTAAAAAACGGAGGTAAAAAATCATGCTTGAAACCTATGTGCCCAGACCGGACTTTGCCCGCGTCAATTGGGCCAGCCTGAACGGAACCTGGCAGTTTGCTTTTGATGAAGAACGAAATCTGCCGGAGCAGCAATGGCTGAAGAAAACATTTCCCAGAGAGATTCTGGTGCCTTTTGCATACCAGTGCCCTAAAAGCGGTATTGACGCCAGCGATATGCATGATACCGTCTGGTATCGCAGAATCTTCTCATTGCCGGAACTGATGCGCGGAAAAAGAGTCTGGCTGAAATTTGGAGCCGTAGATTACCATGCAGACGTGTGGTGCAACGGCGTTCACCTGGGCAGCCATACAGGCGGTTATACCCCGTTCCAGTTTGAACTGACTGAACTTCTGGCAGAGACCAACGAGATCATTGTTAAAGCCACTGACCGCGCGGATACTGCCCAGCCCAGAGGCAAGCAGTACTGGAAGCAGCAGCCGGACCGATGCTGGTATGTACAGAACACCGGGATCTGGCAGAATGTATGGCTGGAAGCTACAGAAGGAAGCCCCATTAATCAGATTAAGCTTACCCCTGACATTGATAAAAATACTGTGGAAGCAATCGTAACAGCAGAGGAATTCTGCCCGGGAGACGAGCTGGCTTTCTCCGTTTTCTATCAGGGAAAACTGGTGAAGCAGGTTACAGCCTCCGCAGACTGGTACCGGACCAGGGTTCTCATCGCCCTGCAGCCCGATGATTTCATAGATGAAATCCACTACTGGACGCCTGAGCACCCCAATCTTTACAATATGCAGGTGCGTCTGCTGCGCGGCGGCGCAGTACAGGATACTGTTGATACATATTTCGGCATGCGCAAAATCAGCATTGACCAGGGGAGAATCCTGTTGAACAATGCTCCTTATTATCTGAAAATGGTTCTGGATCAGGGCTACTGGAAAGAGACCGGTCTCACCGCCCCGGATGACGACGCCCTGCGCTATGACGTGGAGATTGCCAAAGCCTGCGGATTTAACGGCGCCAGAAAACACCAGAAAATCGAAGATCCCAGATACTATTACTGGGCGGACAAACTGGGGCTGCTGGTTTGGGGCGAAGTTCCCAGCGCTTATGAATACTGCGACCAGGAAATCATCAATATTTCCAGAGAGTTTCAGGACTTTATGGTCAGAGACTACAATCATCCCTGCCTGATCGCCTGGGTTCCACTCAATGAATCCTGGGGCGTGCGTAAAATTTTGAATGACCCCTGCCAGCAGCATTTTGGAGAGAGCCTGTACCACATGGCCAAAGCCATGGACCCCACCCGCCTGGTGAGCACCAATGATGGCTGGGAAAATATCAGAACAGATATCGCTTCTATCCACGACTACCATATGAAAGGCCGGGAGCTTACGGAGAAATACACCCCTGGGGCCCTGCAGAATCCGGAGGCGGTCTTCCCGGGCGGCAGACGCCTGTATGCCATGAATGTGCCCCACAGGCCGGAAGAAAGCGCCTTTATGGTGACAGAATATGGCGGCATTGCCCTTGCCACAGATACCGGGGGAGAAAACTGGGGATATGGAGAGGCGGAACAGGGCGCGGACGCGCTGATTGAACGGTACCGTGACGTTACCACTGCTATCATGAATATTCCGCAGATCTGCGGGTTCTGTTACACTCAGCTTACGGATGTGTACCAGGAAGTGAACGGGCTGCTGGATATGGATCACCGGCCCAAGTTTGATTGCGGTAGAATTAGGGAAATCAATGATTTGCGGATTGTCTGATTAATGTGAAAGATAGCTTATACAAATCAAAACCCCAGTAAAATCAAGGCCTTGAATAGAGCCTTTGACTTTACCGGGGTTTCTGAGATATGGAGCATACGGGATTCGAACCCGTGACCTCCACACTGCCAGTGTGGCGCGCTCCCAGCTGCGCTAATGCCCCTTGTGGTTCACACGATGCTTATTATAAATTAAAATTCTGATTCTGTCAACTGTTCTCTTTATTTTTTTGCGGTCCCTCTCCGCCGTTTACTGCCATTTGGGAAGGAGCGCCGCAAAGCTGCGGCCGGTAACAAGATTTCTCTAAGCTTTACCGGGCCCGCAGCCTGCACCGCGATCCAAAATCATCCTACAGGGGTTTGCCCGCCAGCACCTCCATATAGTCCTTATAATTTTCTTCCAACAGCCGGGGCGTATCCAGGCCGTAAGGACATTTAGACGCGCAGGCATTGCAGTGCAGGCAGTTTTCAATTTTCTTCATCTTCTCCTGCGCTTCAGGCGTCAGCTGGGCCGCTGAGGGCGACCGGCGCAGCAGCAGGCTCATGCGGGCGCAGTTATTAATTTCTATTCCAACCGGACAGGGCATGCAATATCCGCAGCCGCGGCAGAAATTGCCGGACAGTTCATTCCGGTCCCGTTCAATCAGTTCTTTCAGTTCCCCGCGCAATGCGGGAGGCTCTTTCATGTAACTTAAGAATTCCCTCAGCTCTGTTTCCTTCTGAATCCCCCAAATCGGCAGAACTCCGGGAAACTGGTCCAGATAAGCATATGCGGCTGCGGAGTTCGTGATCAGGCCGCCGGACAGCGCTTTCATGGCAATAAAGCCCATTCCCGCTTCTTCGCAGGCTTTCACCACCTGCAGGTCTTTATCCGTCGCCAGATAGCAAAACGGAAACTGAAGCGTTTCATACAGGCCGGATTCTACAGCCTCCATCGCCACATTCAGCCTGTGATTGGTGATCCCGATGTGACGGATTTTGCCCTGATTTTTGGCCTCCTGCATTGCCTCGTACAGCCCTGTGCCGTCCCCGGGCCTGGGACAGAACGGCGGATTGTGGAACTGATAGATATCGATGTAATCCGTGCGCAGAAGCTTCAGGCTGGTCTCCAGGTCCTTCCAGAATTCCTCCGGGCTTTTTGCCGCTGTTTTCGTAGCGATAAACAGAGTTTCACGTATCCCTTCAAAGGCTTCTCCCACCTTTTGTTCACTGTCAGTATAAGCTCTGGCAGTGTCAAAGAAACGGATTCCGCCGTCATAAGCCATTCGCAGCAGGCGCACGCCCTCCTCCTGACTCACACGTTGTACTGGCAGCGCGCCAAAACCATTTTTGTCCACCGTGATCCCGGTTTTTCCAAGTGTCACCTTGCTCATTCTCTCATCCTCCTTTGTATCATTTCAGCAGCCCGGTTTCCCGGACTTTACTAATTCATCAGATAAACGCCAAAACTCAGCACCGCGGCAAAGATTCCCCACAGCAGGTATGGGATTTGCAGATATGCCGCTGTCTTTGATACCTTATAAAACGATAAAATCATCCAAAGCACCGCCGCATCCAAAGCCAGCGCCCATAAAAATCCCAGAAAATACTGCTGCATACCGAAAAACAAAAAGCTCCACGCCAAATTCAGCGCAAGCTGCACCACGAAAGGCACAAGGGTCTTTGCAGGGGACTCCCCCTGGCTTTCCGCCTTGCAGCTCACCAGCCAGCCAGATATCCCCATTAAAATATACAGTATGGTCCATACCACCGGAAACACCCAGTCGGGAGGCGTAAAGGCAGGTTTTTGAAAGGTATCAAATCCTCCGGCCATCAGGCTTGACAGCCAGCCCGACAGCATCCCCAGCACCACAGGCACAGCAATCCATATCCACAGCTTTGACTTACAGGTTTTCATTCTTCCGCCCTCTTTCTTCTGATCCCTATATTTATATCGGAATCAGGCGGAAACATGCCAGGCATTTACTCCGTACTTTCATTATTAAATATTTTAAACCTAAAAATCCCGTCACACAACACTTATTTTTATATTCTTTTTTAATAAAAAGGTCTGCCTGAGATTTTTGCGGTGCATGAATCCCCCCTCAGATGGTTTTGTTGCATGGGAAAACGCAGTTTCCTATGTAATAAAACAGCGCCGCCTCCAAAAAGAAGGCAGCGCCCAAAATTCAAATCAAAAACTAAATCAAACCAGTTCCGCCCATTTTTTCGGCAGATAGGCCAGCGTATTGCGGATCATATCCTTCAGCAGCGCATGCCCTTCTTCCTCTGTGATGCGGCCTCTTACCAGCGGATCATTCATAAATGCCTCAAAGGCCAGATCGTAATTGCAGTCCAGCGCGGCTTTCAGAATCAGTTCATGGTTCTGCACATGAGGAGCCACCAGGGTCAGAACCTGATCCGGGATCTCCCCTGCCACGATGGGCTTGATGGAATCCCTGGAGAACACTGCGTTTGTCTCCACTACAGCGCACTCAGGCATATTTGTGATCTGCCGGTCTGTATTAGGGATATTCACATTGCTGACAACCCGGGTCAGTCCGCACAGAGCCTTGATCAGCAGGATTCCTTCCTCGCCGGAGGGCTTCATCTCCACTTCTTCCTCCCCGCTCACCAGCCTTGCGCTTTTATCCAGGCGCTTCTGCAGGTCTTTCTTTCTGTAATCTACCGTTGTCAGGCCAAATTTCCAGGAAGACACGGTCTCAGGATCTCTCAGATATGTATTTCCGGGCATGAACTCTGCCAGGTGGCGGTCGCCCGCGGCGGCGATCAGGCCGTATTTCTTAAACAGGTCAAATTTCACGCGGTTTGCACAGTTGAAGCTGGAATTCATCCAGTTGCGGTCCGCTTCTTCATACCCCTCTTCGAAATGTCCGTCAATGAACTTTTCATACACAGGGAACAGATCGATTCCCTTGTAGGAAGCGCTGTCAAACCAGGTAAAGTGGTTGATGCCCAGTACGTTTACCAGGATTTCCGCGCGGTCAACATCCTCCAGGCCCATCTCCTGTTCCACAATGCCCTTCAGGACCTTCTGCGTCCCAAACACTTCATGGCAGCAGCCGAATGCCTTGATCTCAGGGAACACATGATACAGCGTCTTCACGCACAGAGTCATGGGGTTGGTGTAGTTGATCACCCAGGCTTCCGGAGCATATTCTTTTACTGCTTCCGCGATTTCAACAAACATGGGAATGGTGCGCAGTGCGCGGATCAGGCCGCCGGGGCCGGCGGTATCGCCTACGGACTGGTAAATCCCGTGGCGTTCCGGCAGGTGCACGTCGCTCTGCATCTCGTCAAAGGTGCCGGGCAGGATGGAAATCACCACAAAATCCACTCCGGTCAAAGCGTCTTTCAGACTGGAGGACACTTCATAATTCCATTTTCCCACTGCCTCAGGCCTTGCGCTCAGTCTGTTGCCGATTATCTCATTGTGTTTTGCCGCTTCCTGGTCAATGTCATACAGGCGGATCGTACCGCCCAGAGCCGGTTCCATGGACAGGTCGGTCATGAATGTCCATGCCCAGCCTCTGGAACCCCCTCCGATATAAGCAATGTTCAGATCAGTAATTTTGTTGTCTGCGTACTTCATCCTTATCCCTCTTTCTTTCTGCTGAAAATTATGCACGCCTTCTGTGCTTTTCTACTGGACATTATACTAGAATATAGTATAATAATCTTATGATATTTTGCCTTATTTTATCCAAATTCAAACAATATTGCACTTTTTCAGGAGGAGCGTATGAGGCAGTTGGTTTATGAGGCAGGAGTGGACGGGCTCATACTGGACCGATGCGTGCGGGACTATGAATTCAACATGCACACCAGACATTTTCACCGCCACTACGAAATTTACTATCTCTCCGAAGGGGAACGTTTTTATTTCATCGACAAGCAGACGTATCTGGTTAAAAAAGGTTCCCTAGTTTTTATTGACCGCAATCAGATTCACCGGACCGGGGCGGTTGCCGGCGGTCAGTCATACCATGACCGCATACTGGTCTCTCTGGACGGGGATAAATTCACCCCTTATCTGACGCTGTCAGGTTTTCAGCTGGAGCGGTTCTTTTCCCGGAATTACGGGGTTTTAGAGCTAAGCCCTGAAGACAGCGCTTATGTGGAACAGCTTTTAGACAGCATTGCTGATGAAATTCTGCAGGAAGCCTCCGGCTATGAATTCCTGGCGCGCAGCCGCATGCTGGAGCTCCTGATCTTTGCCAGCCGCCGTATGAGCTGCCAGCCTGCCGCCGCCAAACGGGAAGCCGTTCAAACTGCAAGGCACCGCAAGGTAGACGAAGTGGCCGGCTATATCGCCGCCCACTATAACAGCCAGGAATCCCTGGATGCTCTTGCCCGGCGATTTTTCGTGAGCAAGTGTTATCTCAGCCGGATTTTTAAAGAGGTTACAGGATTTACAGTCAACGAATATATCAGCATCCACCGGATCAAACAGGCCCAGGTGCTGCTTGCCTCCACAGATTATAATATAACAGAAATTGCAGAAATGCTGGGTTATGAAAGCATAACCTATTTTGAAAAGGTGTTTAAACGGTATACAGAGACCTCTCCGCTGAAATACAGGAAACGTCAGCAGGCCCTTGCCCAGACGCCCTCCGGACAAGTGTAAATTTGCTTACGCTGCAATGTAGTTCCCCAAAGGGATTTGCTGCACAGGGAATGAAGTTTCCCATACGGCAATAAAAGGCATGCGCAGAAAACCTTAACTGTCTTCTGCGCATGCCTTTCTATCTGGCAGCATCGCCGGCTGCCTGGCGTCAGGCCAGGGATCTCACTCTTCTTCCTGATTGTCTTCTTCCTCACCGACAATTTCATCATATTCTTCCGCATCCAGCAGCTCGTCAAACGCATCGGATACGATCTCATATTCTTCATCGTCTTCGATATTCTGCAGATCCGGATTGCCCTCCGCATCTTCTGAATAACGGTAAAGGTATACTTCCCCCTCATCAGCCTCCGCGCCTTCCATGGGAAGCAGAGCAATATAATCTTTTCCTCCCGCCGGGAAAATCGTCAGCACAATACATTCCAGCTCAGAACCATCATCCAGCGTAAGAGTCACTGTCATTTCCTGTTCCATCTCTTCATTATTCTGTCCGCTCATCAGCTGTCTCCTCCTTCTCCTGTTCTGTTTCTACCATAACAGAATCCACTGCAAATTGCAAGCCATTCTTATCCGTCACTTTCTGATTCACCCAGCCTCTGAACAGTGTATACAGCACAGAGCTCAGCGGAATAAACAGCAGCATTCCTGAAATTCCCATCAGATTCCCGCCCAGGGTTACCGCCACCAGCACCCATATGGAAGGCAGCCCTACAGAATTTCCGACCACATGGGGATAAACCAGATTTTCTTCCAGCTGCTGCAGCACAAAAAACATGATCAAAAATGCCAGCATCTGAATTGGGCTCACCATCAAAATCAGGAAACACGCCACCACACATCCGATAAAAGCGCCCAATATAGGAATCAGCGCGGTGAATCCAATCAATACGCTGATCAGCATGGCATAAGGCATCCGGAATATTGTCATGGTCACAAAGAACATCATTCCCAGGATAAATGCTTCCAGACACTGCCCGGTCAGAAAACTGGCAAAAATCTTGTGGGACATCCTGCCCACTTCCAGGGTTTTTTCCACTGCCCGATCAGGCAGGAAGGCTCTCAGCACTTTCGTTGCCTGGCGGCCCAGCTTTTCCTTCTGCAGCAAAATATAGCAGGCAAACGTCACCCCGATCATGAAATTCACCGCTCCGCTGAAAATTGACACAGCCATTCCCACGGTGGAATCCAGCACTCCGCCTGCGCCGTTTTTCAGGAAATCCCAGACTGTATTGAACATCTGCGTCCAGTTTACCTCAATCGCAGAAATTTTCTCTACGACTTCAGGATATTTGCGGAACATTTCTTCCGCCCATTCCTGCACATTTTCCAGAAAGGCCGGGATTTTATCCGTTAAAGATACAATTGTACTCGTCAGTTCCGGTATTACGATCAGAGAAATCAAAAGCACCGCTCCCAGCACCAGCAGAATGGTCACCACCAGGCTCACAGGCCTGGCCAGACGGCATGCCAGCCGCACGCCTCTGCCGCTTTTCACACTCTCCTGCTCATCCGGTTTTACAACAATATAAGGCTGCCGTCCGGCTTGTCTCAGCACCCTGCCAAAAAGCAGTTTTTCCACAAACCGCATGGGCACGTTAAGCACATAAGCCACCCCCACTCCGATAATAAATGGAATGATCAGCTCCAGCCCCCAAACCACTGCATTCATCACCACATCGATATGATTTACTCCCAAATAGAGCAGAATAGCCAGTATAATCAATTTGCGTATTTTTTTATAAGTTTCCTGGTTCATCCATAACCTCCTCTGATCCGGCTCGTATAATCTCTGACAGCAGTATCAGTATACCATATTTCCCGTTTTCCCGCACCCCTTAGATCGCAGTTTTATGGATTATTTCTCAGGACACGGAATAGATTGTAGAAATCAGACAAAGGAGTTTTTATGAAATCCAAACTCTTACGCAATCCGTTTATTTCAGGCACCTTGATTTTGACTGTCACCGGGCTGGCAGGCCGCCTGGTGGGCTTTTTCTACAGGATATTTCTGTCCCGCACGATCGGTGAAGAAGGGATGGGCATTTACCAGCTGATCTTCCCTGTTTTCGGACTGTTCTGCGCGCTTTGCTGCGGCTGCTTTGAAACTGCCATTTCCCGTTTCGTAGCCGCCCAGACCTCTGCCAGGCGGCAATCCCGTTTTTTCGGGGCAGGGCTCTTCCTTTCCCTGGTCTTTTCTTCCTGCGCCGCGCTGCTGGTCTGGCTATTGGCAAAGCCGATCGCCGTATACATATTGCTGGAAGAACGCTGTACGCCCCTATTGCAGCTGATTGCTCTGGCCCTGCCATTTTCAGGCCTGCACGCCTGCATCAACGGATATTATTATGGGCTGAAGAAGGCCACCCAGCCCGCTTTGTCCCAATTTTTGGAACAAGCAGTGCGGGTCGCCTCTGTGTTTCTGATCTGGCAGGTATCCGTCTCCCGGGGCGGAACCCTCACTCCTTCCGGGGCGATTACAGGAACTCTGCTGGGCGAAGTGGCCTCAGTCCTTTTTCTGGCCGGTTCCCTCTGTTTTCATCGGACCGGCGGCAGCCTGTCCGGCGCCGCCGCTGACGGCTCTGATACTTTCCGCCGGTCCTGCGGGCTCATTATGGCCATGGCGCTTCCCCTGATGGCGAACCGTCTTTGCATCAGCCTGCTTCAAAGTGCGGAAGCGATCATGATCCCCAGCCGGCTTCGGCTCTACGGCCTGGATTCACAGGCCGCTCTGTCCCTTTACGGAGTTCTTACAGGCATGAGCATGCCATTTATCCTGTTCCCGTCCACGCTCACGAATTCTGCCGCGGTCATGCTGCTGCCCGCTGTCGCACAGGCACAGGCAGATGGTTCTGAAGGGCGAATCACGAATTCCATCCGGAAAAGCGTCCACCTGTGCCTTCTTCTGGGCATCCTATGCACCGGGATTTTCCTGCTTTTCGGGGATGAAATGGGGCAGATAGTATTTCAGAGCGCCACTGCCGGAAATTTTATTACAATCCTGGCCTGGCTCTGCCCTTTTCTGTACCTGGGCACCACCTTAGGCAGCATCCTCAACGGCCTTGGCATGACGGGGATTACTTTTACCAACAATCTGGTCTGCCTGCTGATCCAGCTGGCTTTTGTGGTATTCCTGGTTCCCAGATTCGGCATCCTGGCCTGTCTGTGGGGGATGCTGGCTGGTGAACTGGTGCTGGCCGGGCTGCATCTGAAGGCCCTGCGCAAACCCTATCCTTTTGTATTTTCACCGGCGAAGAGCATCCTCATTCCTGCCGCTGTCATCGCCATAGGCGGCGGAGGCGGAAAAGCCTTAGAATACATAGGCCTCCACTATACAAACCTTCCGAAAATTCTGTGGCTCATCGCCGGCTGCGGTTTCGCCTGCCTCTTCTATCTGGCCTGTTTGTTTTTGCCCCTACGCCGGGAGAGCAAGTAATTTCATATGGGAAATGTTTATTACTTATTTTTTTCCATATACTATAAAGGTCAACAATTTTATTCACAGAAAGGAAGCACACATGAGCCATCATTACCCATTTGAACTGCAGCCCCTTCCCTATCCCTATGACGCCCTGGAACCTCATATTGATATGGAAACCCTGCATTTTCATCATGACAAACATCTGAAAACTTATGTAGACAATCTGAACAAAGCCCTGGAGCCCTATGGAGAATACCACAGCCGCAGCCTGGAAGAACTGCTCACACATTATAAGGACCTGCCGGATGAACTGCAGCCCGCAGTAAAGAACAACGGCGGCGGCGTATATAACCACCAGCTGTATTTCAGCCTTCTGACGCCCGAAAAGACCGAACCCTCCGGACGTCTGGCAGAAGAGCTGGACCGTACTTTTGGCGGATTCGAGGAGTTCCAGCAGCAATTTTCCGAAATGGCAATGAAAGTCTTCGGCTCCGGCTATACCTGGCTGGTCAAAGACGAGCGTGACCGGCTGGCAATCGTCTCCTATCCCAACCAGGATACGCCTCTGCCTCACGGCTTGAAGCCTGTGCTGCTGATCGACGTCTGGGAACATGCCTATTATTTAAAAAACCAGAACCGCAGAGCTGATTATATCAGAAACTGGTTTCAGGTGCTCAACTGGGATCAGGCTGCTAAAAATTATGAGCTGGGGCTGGAATAACCGTCCTCCCCTGTTCATAAAAACCCCGCAGAATGGACTGCTGCCTGCGCCGTACAGGCGTTTTCCGAGCTCCATTCCGCGGGGTTTTTACCTTTTTATTCCGTATCGCAGTGTTTTATATATGGTGACGCCAGTTTCCAGCAGGGCAATTCCGCAGATAACTGCCAATAATATATTAGTCATGATATCAGTATTCCAATACAGCAGAATATCTCCTTTGGAAGCCGGTGCTTTCTCTAAGTGCTCCGTCAGGTCCGAAATGAAATTTGGATTCCAGAAGGGAAATACTTTCAAAGCAATGGCCGCCAGGAAAATCTGCAGGGCATTGGTAATAATATTGCTGACCATCACTGTCCTGCAGTAGCAGCCTGTCACCAGCCGAAGCATCTCATCTGCAAATCCTGCAAACAGCCCCAGAAGCAACAGGGGAAGAATCACATTCCAGGAAGACAGATTCAGCAGCGGAATCGTCTTGATCCCGTCTCCTTCTTTAAAAACCGCTCCAAAATACTGAGGGGCAAAAATCAGCAGAGATGCAAACAGCACAATGAAGATAACGCTCACCAGGCTTTCTCCCCGGCTGATCACCGCCTTTTTATCAGGCACTGGGGGAAGGACTTTAGGAGTCCAGGTTTTTTCCGGTGCTTCCGTCTGTCTCAGATGATCTACTTTCCATTCTTTTTCATTTTTAAAATCCAAGATTATTTTCTTTCGTTCCATCACTGCAAAAACCAGTGTTACGCACCCAAAAGCCCCGGTCCCGGAAATGAGCAGATTTGCAAGGGTATCCGCAAAAATACCGAATATATGATTCCCTTCTAAAAATCCTTTTACAACAGATGTGAGCAGGATAGAAGCTGCCGCACAGGCCAGCACGATCTTCAGCACCCACAGATAATTATCATAGTATTCCGAGCCGATCAGATGTCTGGAATCATCTCTGTATTTTTGGGCAAATTCTGCGGGGTCCCCAAGCTTCGTGAGAACCTGTTCCATTGTTTCTGTATCCGCCATATCTCCAATCAGCTCTTCCAATTCCAGGCCCACGTCCCCTCTCTGGTCCCTGGGAAGTCTGCGCACCACCTCATAGATGTATCTCCTCATCAGCTCTCTGTCTTTATCATCCATCCGTTCATCCCTCCTCCAATAATCTTTCCATGCCAGAAGCCATTTCCCGCCACTGCTTTTTTAATTCTCCATAGATTCTGTCCCCATGAGGCGTCCTCTGGTAGTATTTCCTGGGTTTGGATTCCCCCATCTCCCATTCGCTCCGCAGCAGCCCCTGCTTCTCCAGACGGCGTAAAAGCGGATAAAGGGTATTAGGATCAATCGCTATCCCCTGCTTCTCCAGGCTCTGCACCAGAGCGTATCCATATTTCGGTTGTCCCATCTGACTGAGCACGCTGAGAATCAATGTGCCGCGGCGCAGTTCCTGGATCAGCCCGGTTAATAAATCTTTTTCTTCACCCAAAATACCACCTCCTGTGTTTATTATACTGTGCATCATACACTATTGTCAATAATAAAATATTTTATATTTTAAATCTTGAAAAAAATCCCGCAAGCAGAAGCGACGTTCCACAGTTGGGGCCTATGTGGGCGGGCTATACGGCGACGCCGCGGATATGAGATATACGTTGGAAAACTGGATAATACAGAAATAGATTTTATTGCCACCAAGCAGGAAAATAAGCTATATATTCAGGCTGCTCAGGAGATTGGCGCTCCTGAAACGGAGAAATGCAAATACGGCAGACTTCTTGATATTCGAGATAACTATCCCAAATATATATTACGAGCAGACGCATTTGCGGGCGGTAATTATGAAGGAATCAAGACCATGCACATTGCAGATTTCCTGCTGAGTGATGAATATTAAAAAAGAGATAATATTTTAGTATTTTAACATTTTGACAAATAAATCTTATATTGTAAAAAATGTTCCCCGGGTCAGAACGGCCTGGGGAACATCCCTCTCATTTCGCTTATATCATTTCTGTTCTTCCTGTTTGGTTTTCATCTGTTTGTACATCTGATGTACGCCTGTAGCCGCGAACCCAGATACAATTCCAATTGCAATGCTGTCCAAGATATCGCTGGAAGGCCATCCAGGCATTGTGTACAGCCCTATAGCCCCCAGGATAGCGCCCAGCAGCCCGCAGATTCCGGGCAGCCATTTTTTATCCAGCGGCGTTGCTTTGACCAGCTGGGCCGCCAGGTAACAAATTACAGTCACTCCTGCCACGCCAGTTATCCCAAACTCCATTTGTCTCCTCCCTTCAATCCTCTTTCTATCAGTGTATGTCCCATTTCAGAGCACTGTGACAGAAAGGGGCCGGAGAAGCAAAGTTTATGTATCTATTGCAAAATCTGCCCTGTTCCCACAAAATCCAGATGGACCGGAGCTTCATTGGTTCCGCCAAACATAGTGTTATTTCCTATGGCAATGTGAAATGTGCCTGCCATCTTCTCATCCAGCACTGTGTATCCGCATAAATCCGTAACATTTGGATTCATTCCCACACCGAACTCGCAAATCACTTTGCTTTGAGGAGATAATTCATTCAGGAAACAGTTGACCTGCTCATGATTGCTGCTGATAATCTGTCCGTTCTCCACACTAAGCTGTACCTTGTTGAAAGCCCCGCAGTCCTCAATATACAGTCTTTCAAAGTAAATACTGCCCTGCGTCTGATTTTCTATCGGGGCAATATATACCTCTCCGCAGGGAAGATCTCCGTCTCCTGCGTCAATATGCCATTCCCTTCCACTTAGATCAAAATTCAGGCTGCAGTTCTCACCTGTGTGCAACGTCAGGCTGTCACTTTGGCTAAGCTCCTGACATTTCGCTTTACATTCCGCTAAAACAGACGGATAATCCACATCATATGCTTTTGTCATGCGGGAAATATAATCCCGGGCTTCCAACCCTGACTCCCCGGCGTTTGCCTCAGTAGGCACCCTGATCTGTGTAAACCGCCGGCATTTCATCAGCGCTTGAAAAAGCTGGCTCATATATTTCCGGTAAATCTCGAATTTTTCCGCCTTAATCTCACTGCCCAGCACAACCGGCTGATATGTGAATACATCCAGAACCGCGTCAAAATGGGACAGCATATCAAAGTACTTCTGATCAAAGCAGGTATCCTGCGCTCTCAAAAACAGCTCTCTGTTCTTCGTCCTGGACTGCTGCAGAAATGCCGGCGACGCCCCTGCCTCTGCTGCAGCTTCCATAAAGAGGTCAGCGATCCACCTGTCTGAATCTTCTCCCCAGAAATGGATCAGAATGAGTTCTCCAGGAGCCGCTCCACTAGCCTTTACAATTTTTGTTACTATTTCTTGATTCATGATTAGTCACCTCCTGGAACAATTATATATATACGACATTAAAATGTCAATATTTATTTTATTATTATCTAATTAAATATTATGTATTTTCTAGTGCGTGCATGAAAATAAATCCCTTCGCCTTCGGTATTTCGTACAAGCTACATATTTCCTTATACCACAGTGCAATCCCCCAGGGGTTTTGTTTCATAGGGAACGAAGTTTCCTATGAACAAAAAGCAGCAATACATTGATGAAAAAACAGGTATCAGTTACACTTTGCAAGGCGATTATTATTTGCCTGACCTTATCTTGCAGATATTGTGAATGTGGAACTGCTTTGTTAGAAATTGGCAACAGGCAGCAGAGAGTTTTCTCCGCCGTTTTTCCATATGCCCCTTGCTTATTTACAATTCGTTTATTGTTATTATTCGGTTAAGCGATTATAATATATCCATCCGTAAATCAGGGAAGTTTAATATGTTTGAATACATGACGGTGCAGGAAACGGAATACTTAACATTCAGTAAACATTCCGCTTGCTATACTGTTTATGATTACCAATAGAATGGAGAAAATATATGCGATTGCTTATCATTGAAGATAATAAAGAGCTGGCTGATTCTATGAGAGCAGGACTTGAAAAGGCAGGCTTTCAAGCAGATGTTTCCTATATGGGAAACGAGGGCGAGGAGCTTGCTTTTATCAATAACTATGACGCCATACTTCTTGACCTGAATCTGCCGGACAAGGACGGCATTGATATTTTAAAATTCCTACGCTCACAACACATCGAAACGCCTGTTATTATCATTACCGCAAGGGATGAAATCGAAGATCGTGCATTGGGTTTAGACTTAGGTGCGGACGATTATCTGACAAAACCGTTTCAGCTTTTGGAACTAAGAGCACGAGTACAGGCTGTTATCCGCAGATTTTATGGGAGGACAAACCCTTTCATAGAAATCGGAGGTCTGACAATCCACCCTGCTTCCAGAAAGGCGCTCTGGAATGGAAAAGAAATTGCTCTTGCCGCAAAGGAATTTGATATTTTGGAGTATATCGCTGAAAAACATCCTGCCGTCGTACCCAGCGAAGAAATCGTTGAACATGTATATAATGAAGACTTTGATCCGTTCTCAACAGTTCTGCGGGTTCATTTAAGCAAACTGCGAAAAAAACTGGAGAATGCGTGCGGAAAAAATATCCTCGTTACTACCCGGGGGAAGGGGTACTCGCTATGCACAGAAGACTAAAAAACAATGCAAAAATTGGTATCATTATTTTCTTTTTTTCTATCTTAATTACAGCTGTATTTGCAGGGACAATGTTATGGTTTGGAACGCAGGTAAGCCAAATGCAGCACAATCTTGGCTCAGGCGTGTATATCCTATCCTCTACAGAGTATGCGGAGGCGGTCAGTAACCGCGGAGCCTTGCAGATGAAGGCGGAAAGTCTAATGGGAAGCGGACGATATCAGACGGCGCTTTTTAAACATTTGCTAATAAGACTGATACCTGCTTCCATTATTTTTTTAATTGTACTTTTTGTTTTGTCCGTATTGCTTTGGCAGCTTTTAAAACGGCTGCACTACAACAGAACGGTTAAAATTGCTGAACAGCTTCTTAATTCTGTAGAAGAACCCATTTTTACAAGTGAACCCATTTTAGCGGAAACATATGAAAAATTAAAAGAAAAACTTGAAAACCGGTTAGAGGATTTTAAAAGGTTAAGCGCTTATTTAACCCACGAACAAAAAAATGAGGTAGCCATTTTAAGAACACAAATGGAACTTTCGGGAAATATCGATGGTTTGGAGAAATTAGATAATATTACAAATGGAATTGATGATATCCTCACGCTAAGCGAAAATATAGATACTGCGCCGCAAGCAGTAGTGGATGTTACAGTGATTTGCGCCGAGGTATTTGACAGTTACAGAAAGGCTGCCCCAAATCTCACCTTTGATTTTAACGAGGATGATGGTACAGAAATTCTAGCAAAAAGCCGCTGGGTCTACCGTGCAGTTGCAAACTTGTTAGATAATGCTGTGAAATATGGTGAGGATAAGCCGATTTTTTTATCTGTGAAAGCAAAAAACGGCAGCGTGATTGTTATGGTGAAAGACAACGGAATTGGAATCAGAGAGGATAAACAGGAAATGATTTTTGGAAACCGATACCGTATCAATGAATTAAATAGGGACGGATACGGGATTGGGTTATCCCTTGTTTCGCATGTATGCGATTTGTGCGGTGGATTTATTACGGTAGACAGCGAACCGGGAAAAGGTTCTGTATTTTATCTGTCTTTTCCTCAAAAGCCGTTTTGAGTTAGCATTCACTTAACATTACATTTGTTATACTGAATACAACAAACGGCAAAAGGAGTTTATGTGTATGTATATTTTAAAAAATGCCTTGAAAAATATTGGCAGGAACAAGGGCAGAAATATCCTGCTCGGTATTATTATTTTTGTGTTGATACTTTCCACAACCGCTGCACTTGTTATTAATTCCACCACAAAAGGAATTATTGACGACTATAAGACTCGGTTCGGTTCAAAAATTACGCTCAGCGTGGATTTTGATAAGCTGATGTCCGAACAAAAACCCAACGCTGATGGTATACTTGCATTTCCAGAAGCGCCGGTAATCAGTTCAGAACAATATATGTCATTTGCGGAATCAGAGTATTTGAAATCTTATCATATGGATATGCTTGCCGGTGTTGCCTTGGAAGAGCTGGAAGCCGTCGATGAAAAAGCAAACGATGTAATGGCAGGCAGTATTGGCGGCAGTGCTGATGATGAATACATAAGCCCAGAAGCAAAACTGCTTGGTTATTCTGATACAAATAATTTGCCTGATTTTACGGACGGACTTCGCAAAATCATTGAGGGAAGTTTATTTAAGAATAAAAATGAATGTTTAATCAGTTCGGATTTTGCAGATCTAAACGGTCTAAAGACAGGCGATAGCTTTGTAGTGAAAGATACTGCAAGCAAAAAGAACGTCATGCTGACGGTAGCGGGGGTTTACGCCGACGCTACCAAAGCTTCGGACGTGCCGCAAGGTTCATTTTCTTTAGAGGGTTCTTATGGAAACCGCCGAAATGAAATCCTTGTGGGGCTAGAAACGATGACAGCGAATTTTAGTGTGAATGACTTGAGTGTTAATGCTGAATACGAATTAAAAACCCCTGATTTAGTGAAAGATTTTGAAAAGGAACTGCGTGAAAAAGGATTACCTGCGGTTTACAATGTCGAAACAGATGAGGCCAATTACAATAAAATTGTAGCGCCGGTTGTCGGATTGTCAAAAATATCCATGGCCTTTATGTGGGTGATTTTAGTTGTCGGCGGTATTATCCTGCTGTTTATTACCTCTATGGCAATCAGGGAGCGCAAGTATGAAATCGGCGTTCTGCGAGCAATGGGGATGAAGAAATCAAAGGTTGCAATAATGCTTGTTATCGAAACAGTAATGATTACGGTGCTGTGCCTAGGAGCAGGTTTGGGAATCGGCAGTGCGCTTTCTCAGCCGATTGCAGATTCCCTGATAGCGGGACAGGTAAAAGCTGTAGAAAATCAGCCGACACAGAACGGAAGCATAAACGGCGCAATCAGTATTGGCGGCGCAGGAGAACCCGACATAGAGCCTTTGAAAGAAATTGATGTATCGCTGACTCCTGAAACTGCTCTGCAAATTATGTTGATTGCTTTAGCTTTGGCGCTTTTGTCCTCTTCCACAGGGGTAATCTTTATAACGAAATATGAGCCAACGAAAATTCTATGGGAGAGAAACTGAGGTGAACACGATGAGCGTATTATCACTTGAAAATATAACCTATAAATATGAGGGTACCGCAAAGCAGGTTTTAAAAAATATATCAATGGATTTTGAACCGGGAAAGGTCTATGTGATTATGGGAAAATCAGGAGCAGGTAAAAGCACCGTCCTCTCTCTGATTTCTGGTCTTGACCTTCCAACAAGCGGTAATATTTCATTTAATGGAAAAAGCCTAAAGCAGCTTGACCGTGACGATTACCGTGCAAAAAGTATCGGTTTAGTATTTCAAGGCTATAATCTGCTGACGAATGCAACAGCTCTTGAAAATATCGTCTTATCAATGAGTATCAGCAAAAGCGTAGAAAAGAGCAAAAAGCAGTTTGCGCTCACACTCCTGCGAAAGGTGGGAATAGATGAAGAAACGGCGAACAGGAAAATTTTGAAGCTGTCGGGGGGCGAGCAGCAGCGTGTGGGAATCGCCCGAGCCCTTTCCCACAACCCCGATATCCTCATTGCAGACGAGCCAACGGGAAATCTGGATGGCGATACGGAAAAGAATATTATGGAAATCTTGCAGAAACTGGCGCATGAGGAAAACAAATGTGTAATCGTAGTTACACATTCCAAGCATGTTTCCAAATATGCAGACGAGCTTTGGGGACTCAATCAGGGAAATCTGGTCTTTGTGAAATGAACATACAATGGAGAGTTATATCGAAACCGAAACGGACAAGACCGAAAGCCTACAAAATTTCATTGATAAGGTAAAGAAGATTACCGAACTCAAGGAGCTCACTCCCGAACTGATACAAAAACCCTTGGGGCACCTTCCTTACAGAGGGTGCCCCAAGGCTGCGCCGATTTTACAAACCAACACTATTCCATTTCCCGGATAATTTTCCTCACCGGCAGAATGAAGGAAGGGGACACTGACAATTCATCCACCCCCATTTTAACAAAGATTTCTGTCATAGAGGTATCTGCGCCCAGTTCTCCGCAGATTCCGGCCCATATTCCTTCTTTATGAGCATTTTCCACCACCATACGGATCAGGCGGAGCACCGCCTCGTGATGGGGATCATAAAACTGTTCCAGCCTGGAATTCTGGCGGTCAATAGCCAGCGTATACTGTGTGAGATCATTTGTTCCGATGCTGAAGAAATCCACTTCCTTCGCCAGCCGGTCGCTGATCAACGCGGCAGCAGGCGTCTCAATCATGATTCCCTGCTCCACCTGCCCTATGGGAATTCCCTGGGCCTGCAGCTCTTCCCGGACCTCCCCCGCTATCCTTCGTATCCTTCTCACCTCGTCCACTGAAATGATCATGGGATACATCACAGCAATATTCCCATAGGCGCTGGCGCGGTACAAAGCGCGCAGCTGAGTCCTGAAAATTTCCGGGCGGTCCAGGCAGATGCGGATTGCCCGATATCCCATAGCCGGGTTCTCCTCGTGCTCCATATGAAAATACCCCACCTGTTTATCAGCCCCAATATCCAGCGTCCTGATAATCACTTTTTTGCCTGCCATGTTCTGCGCCACAGTCTTGTAGATCTGAAATTGTTCTTCTTCCGTAGGATACCGGTCCTTTTCCAGATAAATAAATTCACTGCGGAACAGCCCGATCCCCGCCGCGTCATTCTGAAGCACAGACGCCAGATCAGAAAGGCTGCCGATATTGGCGTAAAGCTTTACGGTCCTGCCGC
The DNA here is from genome assembly GCF_004216775.1 of Cuneatibacter caecimuris. Taxonomy (GTDB): domain Bacteria; phylum Bacillota; class Clostridia; order Lachnospirales; family Lachnospiraceae; genus Cuneatibacter; species Cuneatibacter caecimuris. Next base: position 106,316 of record NZ_SGXF01000003.1, on the reverse strand, counting down.
TTTTGGTTATGGTTTCTTTTCCCTTCAATTCTTTGAGCATCGCCCGCTTATCCAGCTCCTGGTCCCGCTGCTTTTCATATTTTTTCAGGGTTTCTTCATCCGGGTCCACCAGAAGAATACCTTGTTTTCCGTCTACAATCCCCATCTTCCCGTCAATTTCCGGCTCATAATCCACCCCGATCAAAGCAGGCAGGTTCATAGTGCGGGCCAGAATCGCTGTATGGGAATTGGAAGAACCGTATCGTGTAACAAAGGCCAGAAGCCTGCTCTTATCCAGCTGTACTGTTTCGCTGGGAGCCAGATCCTCAGCTACCAGGATCACCGGTCCTTCCGACTCCGGCAGGGCGTCTCTGGCGCCTGAAAGAATCCGCACCAGCCGTTCGGATATGTCTTTCACGTCCGCCGCCCGCGCCTGCATATAATCATCTTCCATGGCCGCAAACATGGCTGCAAAATTATCCCCTGTGGAAGCCACTGCGTATTCCGCATTCACCTCCTGGGTTTCAATGATATTCCGTACGGAATCCATATAATCTTCATCCTGCAGCATCATCTGATGCACCTCAAAAACCGCGGCTCCGGATTCACCCACTTCCTGTACTGCCTTCTCATACAGTCCGGCCAGCTGGGCATTCGCTTCATCTCTGGCCGCCTCTGCCCTGGCAGTCTCTGCCGCCGTATTTTCTACATGAACCCGTTTAATGCTCTGGTCCTCTTTATGAAATACAGAAATGCGGCCTACCGCGATTCCTGCGAACACTGCTTTCCCTGTGTAAATCCCCTTCATCCAGCTACCTCCGCCAACCGTCCGGCTTACAGATTCTGTTCCAGAAATTCCCGGATCTTCTCTGCATCCTCCGCTTCTTTTTCCCCTTCTACCGCCACAGACATCTCCTCGCCGCATTTGATACCCAATCCCATGACAGCAAAAATTTTTCTTGCGTCGCCTTTTTTATTTCCTTTTCCCAGAGTCACCGTACTGGACAGGCCGGAAGCCAGCTTTACCAGCTGCCCGGCAGGCCTTGCATGAATTCCCATCTCGTCCTTAATCACATAAGTAAACGTAATCATATCTGCCTCCTATATCAATATCACATTGTCAAAATTCTTTAGCGGCTGCCCCGCTTCCCGGGCCAGAATCACTTCTGCAGACGAAAAGCTCCCGAAGGTGACCAGGGATATTGCCGATACTTTTGAAGAATCCCCCAGCACATAGCACTTTCTGCACTGTTTCATTGCAGCCTGCTTCATCCGCGCCTCCCGGCTGTCCGGCGTAGTGAACCCGGCAGAGGGATCAATCCCGTTCGTACCCCAGAATCCTTTTGTAAACCAGTATTTTTTCAAATTATCTATGGCTTCCTCACCCACAAGAGCCTCTGTCAGCCCTTTTAACTCTCCGCCGGGCAGCAGCACACGGTATCCTTTTCCTGCCAGTTTGCGCGCATGCATTATCCCATTTGTGACAAATACCACCTGGTCCGCAGGGACTTTCAGATAATCAATCAGATAACCGGTGGTGGTACCGGCATCCAGAAAGACAAAATCATCCGGGCCGATCAAAGAAGCCGCATACTTCGCCGCCTGTTTTTTCTCCTCCTGATTGAGCTCTGAACGGACTGTCACATCAGAGTCCCGAAGGGCGCTGTTCATCTCCAGGGCGATAGCTCCTCCGTGCACCTTTACCAGAAGCCCCTTTTGGGCCAGCAGGTTCAGATCCCGCCGCAGCGTGGCCTCAGACGCGCCGGTAAGGCCGATCAGCTTCTGTACCGTCACGCTTCCCGTTTCATTTATTATTCTTAATATTTCTTCACATCTCTCTTCTGCAAGCATTTCGGGTTCCTCCTTTTGCCTTCATTATGCCGATTCCGGAAGCAAAAGTCAAACCATTTCCGCTCAGGCCCTGTTTCTTTTCAGCAGTCCCAGCACCAGGGCGCTGACAAGTGTTCCCGCCACCAACGCTGCCAGATACATCAGGGCATTGCCCACTACCGGAAACACGAAGATGCCGCCGTGAGGCGCCATTAGTGTGCAGCCCATCGCCATGGACAGGGCGCCGGCCAGCCCCGAACCCAGCACGCAGGAAGGAATGACCCGCAGCGGGTCAGAAGCTGCAAAAGGAATCGCTCCTTCAGTAATAAAGGCCAGGCCCATGATAAAATTAGTGGGGCCGGATTTTCGTTCTTCTGCTGTAAATTTCCTTTTGAAAAGCAGCGTGGCCAACGCAATCGCACAGGGCGGAACCATGCCGCCGATCATCACAGCCGCCATAATGTTATAGTTTCCGGCAGCAATAGAAGCGGTTCCGAATACATAGGCAGCTTTATTAAACGGGCCGCCCATATCAATAGCCATCATGCCTGCCAGCACAAAGCCCAAAAGCACTGCGCTGGTATTGTTCATGGCGGAAAGCCCCTGGTTCAGCATGGTATTCAGCGCGCCGATGGGCGGTTCGATCAGAAAATTCATGATCAAGCCAATAAACAGCACCCCCAGCAGCGGATAGAGAAGCACCGGCTTGAGGCCGTCCAGCCCCTTTGGCAGCCTGGAGAAAATTTTCTTCAGCAGCTGCATCAGGTACCCGGCAATAAAACCTGCGGCCAGCGCGCCCAGGAAACCGGAAGTCCCGGTGGATGCGATGGCGCCGCCCACGAAGCCAATCGCCAGTCCCGGACGGTCCGCGATACTTTCCCCGATGAATCCCGCCAGCACAGGGAGCATGAACCCAAACGCCACATTGCCCAGATTTTTGAAAAACGCCGCCATAGGTGTGATCGTACCAAAATTTGCTCGTTCTGCTTCGGACAGAGCTGCCATATCCACGCTCAGCCCGTCAATCAGAAAAGCGATGGCGATCAGGATTCCGCCTCCCACAACAAAAGGCAGCATATGGGAGACGCCGTTCATCAAATGCTTATAAAGCCGGTGGCCGGAACTTTCCTTTCCTTCACTTTCCCCTGCGCTCTCCCCGGAGGAATGATAGACAGCAGCCTCTTTGCTGACTGCCTTTCGGATCAGTTCTTCCGGCCTGCTGATCCCTGCTGATACCTGACAGACAACAGTTCTTTTTCCATCGAAGCGGTCCATGGGAACCTTGGTATCCGCTGCCACAATAATCCCGTCAGCAGTGCGGATATCTTCTTCCGTCAGCACATTTTTGGCTCCTCCGGAACCCCTTGTTTCCACTTTAACTTCATAGCCCAGCTCCCTGGCCTTCTTCTCAATGCTCTCCGCAGCCATATAAGTATGGGCAATGCCTGTGGGGCAGGCAGTGACTGCCACGATTTTTTTCCTGTTTTCTGCACGGGCCGGCTCCGTTTCCCCAGCCTCTTCCGCCTCTCTCCGGGATTCGGCCGCTTCTATGGTCTGGAGAAATTCTTCCCTGCTGCCTGCTGCTTTCAGCTTCTGTGTAAACCCTTCGTCCATCAGCAAAACAGAAAGTCTGCTGAGCACATCCAGGTGAACGTTATCTTTCGTATTGGGAGCCGCGATCAGGAACAAAATCTCCACTGGTTCTCCGTCCAGGGCGTCAAAATCCACGCCGCCTTTCACCACCATAGCCGCCAGTCCCGGAGCCTTTACCGCGCTGCTTTTCCCATGGGGAATGGCAATCCCTCCGCCCACGCCTGTGGTGCCCTCCTCCTCACGGGAAAATACTGTGTCGCGGTAAACCTTTCTGTCAGAAATATTTCCCCGCTTCACCATCAGGTCCACCATTTGTTCCAGCACTTCCTGCTTGCCGGACGCCTTCCCGTTCAGGTCCACGCTCTCTATTGAAAGCAGGTCTGTAATCTTCATTTTTTTCCTCCTATCCCACGCAGGCTCTTTAAAACCCGCTGCACTTCCGGCTTTTCCGCCAGCTGCTCTGAAAAGGCGCTGGCGCTCCCGGCTGCAATTCCCATATAAAAAGCGTCCTCATAATTCTGCTTTTCCAGATACCCGGCAAGAAAACCGGCTACCATGGAATCTCCCGCGCCCACAGAATTCACCACTTTTCCTTCCGGCGCGGGGCTTTCATAAACCGTCCCGTCTTCTGCCGCCAGCAGCGCTCCGTCTCCCGCCATGGAAACCAGCACATTCCCGGCCCCCATATCCTGCAATTTCAGCGCGCAGTCACGGATTTCCGATTTATCTCTAAGCTTCTTTCCAAAAAGCTCCTCCAGCTCGTGATGATTGGGTTTGATTAAAAAAGGATGAAATTGCAGCACATTAACCAGAAGTTCTCCGGTTGCATCCACTACAGCTTTCACTTTTTCAGACGCCAGCCGTTTTAATATATCGCTGTAAATTGTGTCTGGGAGCGTATTTGGGATGCTTCCGGCCAGCACCAGGATATCGTCTTTTTTCAGCAGTTCCAGCTTTTCATACAGCCTCTGCAGCGCTTGCCCGCTGATCTCAGGGCCTCTGCCGTTAATTTCACTTTCTTCATCAGACCGGATCTTCAGATTGATACGGGACCACCCTGTTTCCACCGGTATAAAATCCGCTTTGCAGCCTGCCTGGATCACCCGTTTTTCAATTTCCTCCCCCGTAAATCCCGCGATAAACCCCAGCGCTGTACTTTCCACTCCCAGATGATTCAGAACAATGGACACATTAATTCCTTTTCCTCCAGGAAAAAGCAGTTCTCTTTCTGTTCTGTTTACCGTTCCCAGTTTAAGCTGTTTCACATTTACAATGTAGTCCAGAGACGGATTAAAGGTCACAGTATAAATCATGGAATCACCTCCTTTTGATTGTTTTTGATTGATATTATTTTATAAGATTATAATACAATCATTTTCAATCAAAGTCAATCATTTTGTTTCAAAATCCTTCACAATATTTGTGCCCCCAAATTATACATTTTATACAATGCTATAGCAGCATCGTTCCTTTCCGCTGAAACAAAAACGTCCAAACCCGCAGAAACGCAGGCTTGAACGCATGATACGTATAGATACAGTTCTCTTTTGCATACAGCATGTCTTTTAGACTTTCAGTTATGTTTCATTTTATGGGTGAATACAAAAATTGCCGCTGCGCCTGTGACCGCCGCATACCCCAACACCCACCACAAGTGAGGTAAAATGCCGCTGAAATCCCCTGCTATTACAGCCCGTTCCAGCTCTACGGCGTGTACAAACGGAAGGGCGTCCGCGATTTTCTGAAACGTCCCGCCCACCAGTTCCAGATCAAACCAAGTGCCGGAAAGCCAGGCAGCCAGATTGGTGAGCAGCGCCCCGCAGATTCCGCCTACCTGTTTATCATTAAATATGCTGCCGCAGAGCAGTCCCAGCGCAATAAAGAAAAAGGCGGAAGGCATCCCAAGCAAAACTGCCCAGACAATATTAGCCGAAACTTCCAGCCCCAGGCACACAGCCGCCATAAAACAGACCAGACTTTGAGCGGCCGCGATCGGAAGCATCGGCAATATATATCCCAATATATAGTCTTTTGCTTTCAACGGCGTAGCGTACAGACGCTGAAGCAGCGCCCCGGAGCGGTCTTTTGAAACCAATGTGGCTGAAAATAGAGTCATGAAGGAGAAACCAAATACTGCTATGCCCGGTGACAGCCTTTCAATCGCGAATAAACTTACAGGGATATTGGCCTGTATGACGGTCAGCAGCAGGAGAACTGCCACAGGAAAGCCAATGCCGAAGGCCGCATTCAGAGGGTCCCTGAGAATTTCTTTTTCGGTTCGTTGATAAAATGTCAGCAGTCTCATTGTTTCTCCTCCTTTACGAGCCTGATAAATGCCTCTTCGAATTTATCCGTACCTGCACGGGCTTTCATTTCGCCGGGTGTTCCTGTAAATAAAAGCCTGCCGTTTTTCATCACCCCGACGCGGTCTGAAAGGGATTCGGCCTCTTCCATATAATGGGTGGTCAGAATCACTGTGGTTTCTCCTTTCAGAGAACGGATCATCTCCCACAAATCGCTTCTTGCCAGGACGTCCAGCCCCAATGTGGGCTCATCCAGATACAGAATTTGGGGCTGGGAAATTAACGCCATAGCAATGCTCAGCCTGCGCTGCCACCCTCCGGAAAGTTTTTTTGCCTTTTTACCTGCAATCTGGTCTAAATCAAACCTGGCGCTCAGCTCTTTTGTTTTTTGTCCGGCCTTTTCTCTGGAAAAACTGTGGACTCCGGCCATGAGTTCCAGATTTTCTTTTACTGTCAGGTTAGGGGCCACAGCTGTTTCCTGGGGGGAAACAGCGATCATATTTTTTACCGCCTGGCTGTCTGAAAGAATACTTTTGCCATAGAGAAAGGCGTTTCCCGATGTGGGCCGGGTCAGACAGGACAACATTTTGATCGTCGTGGTTTTTCCCGCTCCATTCACTCCTAACAGGGAAAAGATTTCCCCCTCCCTGACTGACAGATTCAGCCCGTCCACTGCTGTCAGGCCCTTGTATTTTTTCGTAAGATCGCAGGTTTCAATCGCATCCATTTAATTTTTCTCCTTCTTCTGATATCGCTCTCTCATGCCCTGGTAAGCGTCCGTCATCATTTCACTGATCATCTCCCAGTCCCAGTCCAGGTATGACGTGGCCACCATTACGGCTATGCCATGCACATAGATCCACATTTCCAGGTGAAACATGTATGCCGCGTCCTGGCTGATTCCCATGTTCGATGCCACCAGTTCCAACAGACCGGCAATACTCTCCCGGTCTTCCCTGACCTCTTCTCCGGTGCGGTCCCGCATAAACAGCAGCCGGAACAGTTCTTTTTCCTCTTTTGCAAACCGGATATAAGCCATACCGCTGGCCTTATACGGAGGGTATGCAGGATCTTTCATCCCTTTTTCCAGATACCTCTGATACAGCCGGTCTGCCGCCTGCAGCACGTCTTCCTGCAGATCTTCCATAGAGCTATAGTTGCTGAAAACCGGCTGGGTGGAACAGGACAGTTTTTTTGCCAATGCCCTGGCATTCAGCGCTCCCATTCCATTTTCCCGGACAATTTCCAGCGCAGCCTCAATAATATCTTCCTTTGTTATTTTTTTCTTCGGCGGCATACCGCACCTCCATATATATCAAAAGTTATATAACTATTGTTATATTAACACGTTACTAAGCCTTTGTCAATAGTATGGGTCTTATAACGAAAAATGGGACAATAAAAATGACAGATCCCCTCCTTACTGGTTCGTCCAGTAAAGAGAAGACCTGTCAAGGCCATACCGTTTTATCATTCCGGCGCATGCGCCATATTATTTTCTATCAGCCTTACTTTGCCGCCAGGGTAGTCGTCTCGGCTTCTGTTTCTTCCGGCTCATTCAGTTCCGCTTTCTCCAGCATGAAATCCTGAACCTTCTGCTGCAGCATATAACTTCTCAGATATTCTTCTGAGTACTGCTCAAAAAATGCGTCTTTGTCATAGTGGCCGGAAATCTCCATAAAGTAGGAAATACGGCTCTCATATTCCTCGTCAGAAAGCGCAATTCCTTCCTTATCCGCAATCGCCTGGGCTATCATCGGCTTGGCAGTGTCATTCTTGGCATACATGTCCACTGTCGCATCGAACTCTTCCCTTGTGATTCCCATGCCCTGGCTTAAAAGCTGATCCATGGTCATGCCGTTAGCCTGCGCCAGCTGCTCATAAAAGCTGGTCATGCGCTCTGTATAGTCCTTAATCTTATCTTCGGGATATTCTTTCACCTGGCAGGTTTTAATATAGGCATCCCACATCTCCTGAGTCATCAGGGAATGCGCCAGATCTTCTCTCGCAGCGTTCTCCCAGGCCTCCAGAGAATCATAATCCGTATATTCCTTTACCAGCTCATCCGTCAGCTCAGATGGAGTAAAAATGATCTTATTCAGGGTGATCGTGAATACAGCCTCTTTGCCTGCAAGGTCAGGATTATTGGAATAAGTGTCGGGGAATTTTGCAGTCACATCCTTGGTTTCTCCCAGCTCCATGCCAATAATTCCATCTTCAAATCCGGGGATCATACTTCCGGAACCCAGCACCAGATCATCCGTGCTGCCTGTTCCGCCGTCAAACTTCACGCCGTCTAATGCGCCGGAAAAATCGACCGCTACCATATCCCCCTCTTCAGCGGGCCGGTTTGTAATTTCCTCACTGTGAGAGGCCAGGAAATTGTTCTTTCTGTTTGTCAGCGTATTTGCCTCAATATCCTCCGGCGTCACCCTGAGCACTTTCAGTCCGGTATACTCAGCCAGCGCCAGCTGGTCGTTTTCCAGCGCAACTTTCTCCGGAGCGGTTTCTGCGGGTACCGGAATCGTGCTCTCTGTGGGAGCCGCACTGCTTTCCCCCTGTTCCGCCTGGGTATTGCTCTCCGTGGAAGCTGCACTGCTGTCTCCCTGTCCCTCCTGATTATCCTTGCCGCAGGCGGCCATGCCTGCCGTCAGAGCCAGACAAAGGGCCAGCGCTAAAATCTTTTTTCTCATGATAAACCTCTCTTTTCTTCATAAATGCCGCTGTACTTCCTTCTGCCGCGGCTCCTGTCATCTTATCATAATTTGCAGCAAATATCAAATCCCAATCACTATTTTCACAAAAAATTCACAGGAACCGGCTCCGGCTTAATGTTTCTTTCCCGGTTCCGGCGCGGGAGGATGTTTGGGAGGCATATATTGATCAATCTCCTCAGGCTTTGGCGGTTTCTCTTCCTCCACCACCTTCACCTTGGTGAAAATGCTTTCCAGAAGGTCATCCGGATATTTTTCATCCAAATATACAGAAAATATGTCCGTCCGCTCTATTCCGTCCCGCCGTTCGCTCTGACGTTTTACAGCCATAATGGACAAAACTGCGTCAGCAGCCATCATCCAGATTAGAATCTGGATCGCCAGCCTTCCTCCGCGCAGCGGTAGCCGCCGCAGCGTGCGGCAGATCCAGGGATATGCATATCGGATATATACGGTTCCCAGGACTCCCCAGCCCAGGGCAAACCAGAGGCTGGTCCTGCCGCCGATACTGTATTTCTGATGGGCATAGTTCCAGGAGTATGTACCAAACACCACTTCCTGCATATAAGAGCAGAAATATTCAAATGCGCCTCCCAGCACTGCGCTGACAAAAAAAGTGACCAGCTTATTGGAATCCCTGACTTTATACAGGCAGAGCGTAACCAGCACCGCCCCCACCCCATATATGGGGCTGAAAGGGCCGTACAGCAGCCCCTGTCTGTTATAAAACCCATGATAAATTATAAAGTACCAGATTGTTTCCAAAACAACGCCAAACACACTGCCAATCACAAAAACCCAGGCCAGAATATACCAGCTGATTCTGTTCGCCGCCCCTGTATCCACATCCTGACCGACGGGTCTGGGATTCACCTGTTCCGCCATTTTCCACCTCAATTCCTGTCTGTACAACATACCCTGCCCAGCAGAAAAAGTCCGGCGAGCCGGACTTTCGCGGCCATATTTCCTTGCGCCGCAGTGCGAGCAAATACACAACGGCGGCCTGCAATCAAGCTATTGACCCAGCACCGCCGCGTTTATCTTATTATATCGTACGTTTACAGAAAATCAACTGATTTCAGAAATATTTAAGGATTTTGCCCTCTTGCCTGCCGGATCTTCAGCCGCGGCTACATGGAAACCCTGTCTGCAATTTCCGCCATCTTTGCGGCATTCAGCCTTGTATCCCCATGGACCCGGCTGTAGGACAGGTATCCGTTCATCCGGTCAATTTTTGTCAGGTTTCTTGATCCGCACACAGGGCAAACATCCATTTCCAGCTCCTGATGGCCGCAGTCGTCGCAATATGCCAAAGAGAGATTCACCCCTTCATAGTAACCCAGATCCATCGCTCTGTAGATCAGACTCTTGATGGCATCCACATTGTAATCAATGGGATAGCGGACATACTGGATTTTGCCTCCGTTGCACAGCTCCCAGAATCTGCCCTCCAGATCCTGCTTCTGGATAGGAGTCAGTTCCTCAGTCACATGGCAGTGAAAACTATTGCTCACATATGGCCGGTCAGAAACATTTTCCACAATCCCGTATTTCTTCCGGAACTGCTCTACCTGAAGGCCGCACAGAGATTCCGCGGGCGTCCCGTAGATCGCATAAAGAATCCCGTCTTTTTCTTTATAATCCGTCACTTTTTTATTGATATACTCCATCACATCCAGGGCAAACGCTCCGTCCTCCGCGATGGATTTGCCATTGTACAGTTCCTGCAGCTCATTGAGCGCTGTGATGCCGAAAGAAGCGGTCATCGGCCTGAGAATAGGTTTGATTTTATCTGTAGGCTTCAGATGGCCGCCATAGAAGCCGCCCTCACAGTAACCCAGAGGATTGGTGGAAGCGCGCATCTCTCCCAGATAATCGTAGGTCCTGATATGGAGGTTGCGGATCATCTCCAGATAATAATCCAACACCTCATAGAAATCCCGGTTTTCCGCCCTGGATTTGGCCAGAATCATAGGCAGATGCAGGCTCACAGCCCCAATATTAAAACGCCCTGTAAATACCGGCACATCGTTCTCATCCGCAGGATACATCCCGCCCCTCTCATACCAGGGGCTCAAAAAAGCCCGGCACCCCATGGGGCTGATCACCTTTCCATAGCGCTGGTACATGCTGGAAATATACCCCTTCCCGCTCATGGACAGCCAGTCAGGATACATAGTTCTGGCGGAACATGCGATTCCCGCTTCAAACACATCTTCACACGCTCCGCCCGGGCCGTGAATTTTCTTGTCAAAAAGAAATACTATTTTCGGAAACAGTACAGGTTTCTTGTTTCCCGGCCTGCCCTGCCCTTCCTTATGGACATTCAGCAGGGATATGGAGGCCATCTTTGCAAAACGTCCTGTTCCCAGGCCAAGGGTCACGGTTACAAAGGGATAATCCCCCCTGGAAGACCCCACAGTATTCAGCTTATATTCAATCCCCTGCCACCCCTGGTCGAAATCGCGGCGCACCTTTGCCATGGCGTACTGTTCCGCGCGCTCCTCCACGCCCTCCCAGGAAGGGTCGGCAAATTTTCTGAATTCCTCCTGATATTTTACATAGCTCTTCTCCGCATAGGGTTCCAGAATCTTATCTGCTTCCGGCACTGTAAAGCCGCCATACTGCTGCGCTGCCGTGCTCAGAATAATATCCCCCATCACATCAAAGGCCGTATCCAGGGTTTTCGGCTCATTATACCAGACATTGCCCATTTCAAACCCGCCCTTCAGGACATTAGCCACGTCAAACAGACAGCAGTTCATGGTATCCAGCCGGGCAGACTGGTCATGGATATAGATATATCCGTCCTTGCAGGCCTGGAGCTCGTTCCGGTTCATGAAAAATTTGCGGTACAGCTCTTTATTCAGCTCATTAAAAATCAGGCTTCTTTTGGTCGCAACCAGAGCGCTGTCCGTGTTGGCATTGCTCTTGTCCCCGATATAGCGGATGGACTGGCTCTTGGTATACACCTCGTCCATCATATGGATGAAGTCCTTTTTGTAATTCCGGTAATCGCGGTAGCTCTTGGCCACCGACGGGTTCACCTTTTCCAGCGCTCCCTCCACAATATTGTGCATATCCTGGATGCTGATCACTTCCTGTCCCAGAGACATCGCCTTATCCTGGGCGAACTTGCAGATAAACGAAATTTCTTCTTCTGTAAAATGATACAGAATACGGGAAGCCGACTTATTCACAGCACGGACAATTTTCTCCACATTAAATTCTTCTTTTGTTCCATCTTTCTTAATTACATATACCATATTCCTTCTCCTGACTAGATATAGTGTTCTCCCCGCACTATTTAACAACATATTGTTATCGTATTTCACAGTATACCCCTTCTCCCCGAAATTGTAAAGAGCTTTGCTGCAAATTTTATTTTCAATATTTTGCGGAAAAGGGTTGACAGACCGGAAAAGCTCTGTTATGATACAGCCAATTTCATACCAGCATTGCTGGAACCTAAAAGCTGTGACAAGAACCAGTAGCGATGCAGTTTTGTCTGTACAGAAAGCAGCCGGCCGATGAGAGGCGCACAGGCACGCATAGCGAATACATCTTTGAGCTCCGCACCAAACAGGATTTTCCTCAGTAGGCTGCGGCGGGCCCTGCACCCGTTATCGTGCTAGAGTATCTCCGTGATTGCCGGCATATTCACCGGACGTACTCGACGAGGTAGGCAGCGCGAGCTGTTTATGAAAAAAGGTGGTACCGCGGAATTTATCCCGTCCTTTCAATCAGGACGGGATTTTTTTATTCCCTAAAAGGAGCTTCTTTGTAAAAGAAGTCCGTTTGCGGAATTGACAGAAAGGAGATATCAATCATGAATCAGATTATTACCGCTCCGGAGGAGCAGCTGCGAATGATCGCAAAAGGCGCTGAAAAGATTGTGAACGAAGAAGAACTGCTGGCGAAACTGAAAAGGTCTGTGGAAACTCAGGTTCCCCTGACTGTAAAGCTGGGTTTGGACCCCACCGCCCCTGACATCCACCTGGGGCATACGGTTGTTCTGCGGAAAATCCGCCAGATGCAGGATCTTGGACACAGGGCAGTCATCGTAATCGGAGACTTTACCGGACGGATCGGAGATCCCACCGGCAAAGCGAAAGGCCGGTCCGCCCTCTCGGAAGAGCAGGTGCGCGCTAACGCGCAGACATACTGCGATCAGATTTTCAAGGTGCTGGACCAAGAAAAAACCCAGGTGCGTTTCAACAGCGAATGGCTGGGCAAACTGGATTTTGAGACAGTGCTGCGGCTGGGCGCTACCGTCACGGTTGCCAGAATGCTGGAACGGGACGATTTTCAAAACCGCTATCAGAACCAGGTGCCCATCGGGCTCCATGAATTTTTCTATCCCCTGATGCAGGCTTATGATTCTGTTTTTCTCAAGGCGGATCTGGAGCTGGGCGGCACGGATCAGACATTTAACATCCTGATGGGGCGCACTTTGCAAAAGTCCATGGGGCAGGAACAGCAGATCGCGATGTTTATGCCTATTCTGGAAGGGCTGGACGGAGTCGAAAAAATGAGCAAAAGCCTGGGCAACTATATCGGGGTGGACGAACCGGCAGAAGTCATGTTTAAAAAGGTTATGGAAGTTCCTGACCGGCTGATTCTCCGCTATTTTGAACTGGCAACGGATGAGCACCCTGACCGCATCGCACAGTTGGGCCGCGAGATGGAAGAAGGCAGAAATCCCCGAGACGTCAAGCTGGAGCTTGCAGGCATTGTGACCGGCCTGTATCATTCTTCAGAAGAAACCCGGCAGGCCAGAGCTTTCTATGAGACCGCCTTTAGTAAAAAACAGATTCCTGACCAGATCCCTGAACTGGTCCTGCCAGATTCCCAGGTTTCTCTGGCCGGCCTGATCGGCGCGCTGGTGGATGCAGGCTATGCTGCCAGCAAAAGTGAATTCCACCGGCTTCTGAAGCAGGGCGGAGTGCAGATGAACGGGGAAAAGCTGGGGCCGGACGCATTGGATACGCCGGTATCGGAAGGGGACGTACTGAAGCTGGGAAAAAAGCGATTTGTAAAATGGGTAAACCCTTGACAGGCGGCCCCATTGTCCGCCGGGCATTTTTCTGCTATACTGATCTTCAGATCACAGGCTGAAGCCGGACAGGAGGACAGGTAATGATACAAGTATCGGACATTATGCCGCTGAATTTTCTGAAAAAATCCCGGTTTGCGGGAAGCTACCGGGGCATGCGTTTTCTGCTGCATAAAGTTTCAGAAGGGGCGGAAGAAGCACAAAAGGATTGTCTGGAGGTGATTGTTTGGCCGGAACCTTTTTGTTTTGAGGCTTCCGAGGAATCAGATCATGTAAAAGCCAGCTTTGAATTCAGCGGCGACGGCATTGCAGAGGCCGTAGACTGGCTGAACAGACAGCACCGGGAACGCTTTTCTTAACCGCGTCCCCGGGGTTGTCTGTTCAGCCTTTCAGGCAAAGAGATTTTTCACGGATTCCATAAGCCTGGAAGTATTTATTTTCCATAGGAATCCATTCACTCACAAATCTCCTGAACATGAATTCACCGTTCCTCTCCAAAATGCGGCGTCTCTGCTCATCTCCCGGAATTTCCAGGAAAACCCGGAGGTCATAGAAGTCCCCGAAATAAGGGTGCTGGCTGTAAGCGCCTTCCACGATATTGATTCTGGAATAATCCGTATGGGTCAGGTCTGTCAGCCTCTGCCGGCCGCAGTCATAAATCCTGTAATTTAGCCCTCCTGGGTCCTTCAGATGGGACAGCACCTCTTCCTGAAACCTTTCATAATCCACATTCCCCCCGGCTTCCAGCAGCCGTTTCTCCGTCCGCTGGAAAGGCTGTAAAAAGTAATCGTCCATATGAAAGATATTGCAGTCATACACGCCTGAGAGCAGCCCGGCAAGGGTGGTTTTCCCACTGCCGCACATCCCGTCCACTGCTGCATTTATCTGGCCTGTACTTCCGCCTTCCGCCAGCAGCCTGTCAATTTGGAGAAATACTTCCAGATACTGCGCATAACGCCTGTCCACAATGCGGTACGCCGGATGGTAAAGTTCCCGGTAAGTCCGGCTATGGCTCAGAACCGGGCATCCCATGCCGCGGTACTCCCTGATATACTGCTCAGCCTCCTCTCCACTAAAAGGCAGCGTTCCCGCCCGGCAGAGGGCGGCCAGCTCTTCCAGGCTTTCCTGAAAAGCTTCCGGTTTACCCGCGGCGGTTTCCGCGGACCGCACAAACATAGCATTCAATGTACGCGCAGACAGCCCTGCGTCCATAGCGTCCAGATAGATCCGGGCCATTCCCTTTCCAGCGGGCTCCCACAGTATTTTTTCTCCGGGTTTTATCTCGCTGATCTGGCTGCCTTCATGAAAGGTCCCGTATTCCTCCTCCAGTCTCCGCAGGCTGGCCTCTGGGTCTGCAATCATATGGCCGCCGCCAAACTCAGACTGGTACAGAAGCTTCACCGCATCCTGCAGCTCCATCCCAGGATACTTGCTGAAGTGTTCTTTAAGAAGTTCTCCGGTCATTCCATGTAACCGCCTTTCATTGGCGAAACAGCCCGGTCAGCAAAAATGCGCAGCACCCCCTTGGGATATTTGTTCGGTCTGGGTTTCCAGGCTCTGCGCCGCTCTTCCAGGATCTCCGCGACTTCCTTTTCTCCCATTGCCTTTCCATGGATTCCCACGATCTGAAGTTTTCTCTCAGGGATGTTCAAATAAATAAGATCTCCTTCTTCTACCAGGGCCAGGGGGCCTCCTTCTGCCGCCTCCGGCGAAATATGGCCTACTGCCGGCCCTTTGGAAGCCCCTGAAAAACGTCCGTCCGTTAATAGGGCAATCGTGGAACCAAGTTCAGCGTCCGATGCAATCGCTTCAGTGGTGTAAAACATCTCCGGCATCCCGCTCCCTTTGGGGCCCTCGTACCGTATGATCACTGCGTCTCCCGGCTTGATCTCATGGGTCAGCACCGCATGGATGGCATCTTCTTCGCTGTCAAAGGGCCTGGCACGCAGGGTGGCTTCAAACATGGCTTTCGGCACTACCGTGTGCTTGACCACTGCTCCCTCCGGGGCCAGATTTCCTTTCAGAATCGCAATGCTCCCGTCCGTCCCGAACGCTTTGTCAAAAGGCCGGATCACATCCTCTCTGGTAAGGCCCAGCTCATCCAGATATTTTTTCCCCTTTTCATAATATCCGTTCCGTTTCAGTTCTTCCAGGTTTTCCCCCAGCGTCTTTCCCGTAACCGTCATCACATCCAGATGCAGCATGCTCTTAATCTCTTCCATAATCCGTGGCACGCCTCCGGCATAATAGAAATACTGTGCAGGAAACTCACCGGCCGGACGGATATTCAGCAGGTAATGGGCGCCTCTGTGCAGGCGGTCAAAGGTGTCCGCATCGATTTCTATGCCAAATTCCCGGGCAATCGCCGGCAGATGCAGCAGTGAGTTTGTGGAGCCGGAAATTGCGGCATGAACCATAATCGCATTTTCAAAGGACTTTATGGTAACTATCCTGTCCGGAGTAAGCTCATGTTCCGCCAGCCACACTGCCTGGCGCCCTGCTTCCCTGGCAAATTCCCTGAGCTCAGCGCTGGTAGCAGGCATCAGAGCGCTGCCCGGCAGGGCGAGGCCCAGAGCTTCTGCCATAATCTGCATGGTGGACGCTGTTCCCATAAATGAACAGGCTCCGCAGGAAGGGCACGCATTCTGTTTGTAAAAATCCATCTTCTCTTTTGAGATTTCTCCACGTTCATACATGGCGTTATAAGCGCCGATCTGCTCCAGTGTCAGAAGATCTGGGCCGGCGTCCATCACGCCGCCGGTCACAACAATAGAAGGAATATTGATTCTTCCCACTGCCATCAAATGGGCGGGCATGCTCTTGTCGCAGCTGGCAATGAAAACGCCGCCGTCAAAGGGAGTTGCATTTGCATGGATCTCCATCATGTTGGCCATCATGTCTCTGGACGCGAGGGAATAATTAATACCGTCATGTCCCTGTGCCTCGCCGTCGCAGATATCGGTACAAAAATATCTGGCGCCGTGTCCTCCTGCTTCTGCCGCTCCTGCCCTGGCTTCTTCCACCAGTTCCAGCAGATGGCCGCTGCCCGGATGGCTGTCTCCAAAAGAGCTCTCAATTATAATCTGCGCCTTCCCCAGATCTTCCGGCTTCCAGCCTGTCCCCAGCCTTAGCGGGTCCAGCTCCGGTGCAATTTTACGCAAATCCTGACTTTTCATCTTTTTTCCTGCCTTTCCTGATTTTCCGCATGATCCGGCATTATCCGGATTCTCTGCCTGTTATTTTCCAAATGTTCCCGCATGGCGTCCCGCGCTCCGTCCGCATCCCGGTTTTTCACCGCTTCTATCAAACGCCTGTGGGTCCTGATCGTTTCCTCAACCAGCTGCGCGTCGGTCAATGTTATAAATATAGAAATAGTCCGCTGTATCATGGGAATCAACTGCTCTACCACCTGATTCCTGCTGCAGACTGCAAGCAGCCGGTGCAGCTCCATATCCTTTCCACCATGGTCCCGGCCTGCAAGAAGCTCCTGCTCCACTTCTTCCGCAGCTTTCCGCAAGGACTCAATTTCCTGATCCGTAGCCCTGGCGGCTGCCAGAGCCGCGATTTCCGGTTCCAGCATCATCCGCACTTCACACAGGTCCAGCGCCAGCTTTTTCTTATCCCTGACAAAAGAAAAACCCAGTGGATCTTCCACCCTTCCTGGGTGGCTGCAGACAAATGTGCCGCAGCCCCTTCTGATTTCCAGAATATTTCGTGAAACCAGGATCTTCACGGCCTCCCGGACTGTACCACGGCCCACGCCCAGCTGTTCCGCCAGGTCAAATTCATTTGGCAGCTGCTGACCAGCTGCAAAGCTCCCGGCTACAATCCTGTCCGCAATCTGTTCCGCAGCCTGCTCAGGCAGAATCTTCGGAGTGTTTCGGACTGCCTGCAGTTTCATGGCTCTCCCCCCTTTCCTTTTCTCTTACATTTTGATATACATATGACGTATGATGTCTTTTGCTGAGTTCCAGCATACAATAACATCCTGGAACTGTCAACAAATTTTTAAACTTTTATTTCTCCACAAGTAATGCCTTCAGCTGCATCAAATCTGTTCTGGACGCGCCGCAGGAAATAAGGTACTGCTCCGTATCTCCCCAGGTTGCTTTTAAATATTCCATTGCCAGCTCCATCTCCTCCGCAGGAGAGGAAAACAGAACTTCCGGCACCTTCCATCCCGCTTTCTCCAGCATCAGTTTCTGCTGTTGAAATACCGGCGCCATATTTTCTGCGCTGGAAGCGTAATCTCTGATAATCAGCTCCTCTGGTACTCCTGCCAGGGAAAGCAGCAGCATTGCTGTAACCCCGGTTCTGTCCTTTCCGGCAGTGCAGTGAAATACTGCCGGTTTTCCTGCCCTCTCCACCAGCACCTGCATTACCTGCAGCATTTCTTGCTGATAAGAATTTAAGATCTCTATGTACAGCTCCGAAAGCCGTTTCGGAAACTGCTTTAAATCCGCCGCGCCCGTCATTCTGTCGGACATACAAACAGGATAATAGAGAAAGCTGTCATCCAGGCTGTCAGGCGCCTGTTCGATCTCTTTTCTGCTTCTTAAATCCAGTACGCATGTAATCCCCATCTGCCTCATCCAGCTTCTGTCCGCTCCGGAAAGCCCCGCCAGGCTGTCAGAACGGAAAAAGCAGCCCCTTCTGGTCATCCCACCGCTGGCAGGATAACCTCCCAAATCCCGGAAGTTATGGGCGCCGTCCATTTTGACAGGTATCGATATCCTGCAATCCATCCTCATTCTCCTCTCTAGCACATAGTGCGATCCCCCGGAGGGTTTTGTTTCATAGGAGACGCAGTTTCCTATGCAATGAAAAAGAATCCCGCTCGCGGGATTCCCCGCCTGCGGCGTGTCGCTTTAGCGACATGGCTCCTTACGCCGCAGTGCGATCCCCCGGAGGGTTTTGTTTCATAGGGAATGCAGTTTCCTATGAAACAAAAAACGCTGCCAAACATACCGGTACTTCGGTCGTTTGGCAGCACATCATTGTATTTTAAACTTTTCTGCCTGAAAACGCTCCTCTGAATCAGTCAATTGGCTCTTCTTCAAAATCGTTTTCCAGGTCGCCGGCCTCTTCTTCAGCTTCCGCATCCAGTTCAGCGTCCAGTTCTTCTTCCAGAATATCCTCTTCCAGCAGAACATCTTCAGCGTCCAGATCCTCTTCGTCCAGATCATCCTCCTGGGCTTCTTCCGCTTCTCTGGCAGCCTTTTCCGCCGCGATGCGCTCGGCCTCTTCCCGCTCTCTCGCCTCCCGGACGGCCTTTTCCTCTTCCCAGGCATCGGTATTCAGCTTCACGGAACGGTAACGCTTCATGCCTGTTCCGGCAGGAATCAGTTTACCGATAATGACGTTTTCCTTCAGCCCGATCAGGGGATCGACTTTGCCGTTGATAGCAGCTTCGGTCAACACCTTTGTGGTCTCCTGGAAGGATGCTGCGGACAGGAAGGAATTGGTAGCAAGGGAAGCTTTTGTGATACCCAGCATGATCTGTTTGCCTTCCGCAGGCTCCTTGCCCTCTTCCAACAGTGCCTCATTCATATCATTATAATCCAGCACGTCCATGGAAACGCCAGGCAGCACATCACTGTCGCCGCTCTCTTCTATGCGGATCTTTTTCAGCATCTGGCGAACGATCACCTCAATATGCTTATCGTTGATTTCCACGCCCTGCAGGCGGTACACACGCTGGACTTCCTGGATCATATAATCCTGTACGGCGCGCACGCCCTTGATCTTCAGCAGGTCATGAGGGTTGACGCTTCCTTCGGTCAGCTCGTCGCCGGCTTCCAGAGTCTGGCCGTCCAGCACTTTAATTCTGGAACCATACGGGATCAGATACGTCTTGGAGTTGCCGCTCTCCAGATCTGTAATCACAATTTCACGCTTTTTCTTGCTGTCCTTCACCGTTGCCACACCGCCGAATTCTGCGATGATCGCAAGGCCCTTAGGCTTACGCGCTTCAAACAGCTCCTCTACACGGGGAAGACCCTGTGTGATATCTCCGCCGGCCACGCCGCCGGTATGGAATGTTCTCATGGTCAGCTGTGTGCCAGGTTCGCCGATAGACTGTGCGGCGATAATTCCCACCGCCTCACCAACCTGTACAGGCTGGCCGGTAGCCATGTTGGAACCATAACATTTAGCACAGATACCGATATGGGACTTACAGGTCAGAATCGTTCTGATCTTTATGCTGTTCCTTCCGGTCTTTTCCAGTACTTTCATGACAGCAGCGGCGCGTCTGGGCGTCACCATATGATTTGCTTTCACCACGACTTCCCCTGTATCGGGATCTGTAATGGTTTCAGCAATATAGCGTCCGGTAATACGGTCCTGCAGGCTCTCGATCGTCTCCTGCCCGTCCGTAAAGGCTTTAATTTCCATAAAAGGAATCTGACGGTTGCCGTCTTTATCCACACGGTTTTCGCAGCAGTCCACTTCACGCACAATCAAATCCTGAGATACGTCTACCAGACGTCTGGTCAGATAACCGGAGTCGGCTGTACGCAGGGCTGTATCAGACAGGCCCTTACGGGCTCCATGAGCGGAGATAAAATACTCCAGTACATCCAGGCCCTCACGGAAATTGGACTTAATCGGCAGTTCAATGGTGTGGCCGGTGGTATCCGCCATCAGTCCGCGCATGCCGGCAAGCTGTTTGATCTGCTTATCGGAACCACGGGCCCCGGAATCAGCCATCATATAAATATTATTGTATTTATCCAGTCCTGTCAGCAGCTTATGAGTCAGAACGTCGTCAGTGTTTTTCCAGGTTTCAATCACCTCTTTATAGCGCTCTTCCTCAGTCAGCAGACCGCGGCGGAAGTTCTTCGCAATGCGGTCCACCGTATCCTGGGCCTGCTGAATCAGCTGGGGCTTTTCAGGAGGAACGGTCATGTCTGAGATAGATACTGTCATAGCCGCCCTGGTGGAATATTTATAACCCATTGCCTTGATCGCGTCCAAAACCTCAGCGGTCTTGGTAGCTCCATGGGTATTGATAACTTTTTCCAAAATTTGTTTCAGGCCTTTTTTGCCCACATGGAAATCCACCTCCAGAAGCAGCTCATTTCCGGGAACAGTTCTGTCCACAAATCCCAGGTCCTGGGGTATGATTTCATTAAACAGGAATCGGCCCAGAGTGGATTCCACCACGCCGGTTCTCACTGTTCCGTCCGCCATGGTATTGCGCACGCGGACTTTGACTCTGGAGTGCAGGGTGATCACCTGATTCTCATAAGCAAGAATCGCTTCATTCACGCTGCGGAAGCACTTGCCTTCTCCCTTATAGCCGGGACGCTCCTGAGTCAGATAATAGATACCCAGAACCATATCCTGAGAAGGCACTGCCACAGGCCCGCCGTCAGAAGGCTTCAGCAAGTTGTTGGGTGACAGCAGCATGAAACGGCATTCTGCCTGTGCTTCCATAGAAAGCGGCAGATGGACAGCCATCTGGTCGCCGTCAAAGTCTGCGTTAAAGGCGGTACACACCAGGGGATGCAGCTTAATCGCTTTACCTTCTACCAGAATGGGCTCAAATGCCTGAATACCCAGTCTGTGCAGCGTAGGGGCGCGGTTCAGCATTACGGGATGTTCTTTAATTACTTCCTCCAGCACATCCCAGACCTCTGTCTGAAGGCGTTCCACCATTTTCTTAGCGCTCTTAATATTATGAGCAATGCCTTTCGCCACCAATTCTTTCATTACAAAAGGCTTAAACAGTTCGATTGCCATTTCTTTCGGCAGGCCGCACTGGTAGATTTTGAGCTCCGGGCCCACCACGATAACAGAACGGCCGGAATAGTCCACACGCTTGCCCAACAGGTTCTGGCGGAATCGTCCTTGTTTACCTTTCAGCATATCGGAAAGGGATTTCAGGGCGCGGTTGCCCGGGCCTGTTACAGGGCGGCCTCTGCGGCCATTATCGATCAGCGCGTCTACTGCTTCCTGCAGCATGCGCTTCTCGTTTCTCACGATAATATCAGGGGCGCCCAGTTCCAGCAGGCGCGCCAGACGGTTATTCCTGTTGATAATCCTTCTGTACAGGTCATTCAGGTCGGAGGTGGCGAACCGGCCGCCGTCCAGCTGCACCATGGGGCGCAGATCCGGGGGAATCACCGGAATCGCATCCATGATCATCCACTCAGGCTTATTGCCGGAAGCGCGGAATGCCTCCACTACTTCCAGGCGCTTGATAATGCGGGCGCGCTTCTGTCCGCTGGCGTCTTTCAGCCCCTGCCGCAGTTCCAGAGATTCCTTCTCCAGATCAATAGCCCGCAGCAGCTCCTGAATCGCCTCAGCTCCCATCCCCGCGCGGAAGGAACCATATCCGCAGCGGTCTACAGCTTCTCTGTATTCCTTCTCGGACAAAACCTGCTTATACTGCAGGTCGCTGGTCCCTTTATCCAATACAATATACGAAGCAAAATATAACACCTTATCCAGTGTCCTGGGCGAAATATCCAAAATCAGGCCCATACGGCTGGGAATTCCTTTGAAATACCAGATATGGGACACCGGGGCTGCCAGTTCAATGTGGCCCATACGTTCACGCCGCACACTGGCTTTTGTTACTTCCACGCCGCACCGGTCGCAGATCACGCCTTTATAGCGAATCTTCTTGTACTTTCCGCAATGGCACTCCCAGTCCTTCTGAGGTCCGAAAATGCGCTCGCAGAACAATCCGTCTCTCTCCGGCTTGAGCGTTCTATAGTTAATCGTTTCCGGCTTGGTCACAGCGCCGTGAGACCACTCGCGGATCTTCTCCGGAGAAGCCAGGCCGATCTTGATGGCGTCAAAGGTCATCGGTTGATACGTTTCATTGGTTGTCATTTCAGGCATCAATGGCACTCCCTTCTAATCTCAGATTTGAAAAATCATTCGTCCAGGCTCTCTTCGTCGCCGGTGTAGTCTTCCAGGAATTCTTCTCCCGGCTCCTCCGCTTCCTCATCGACGAGTTCACCATCTGCAATCACCTGTTTGGTGTAGCCATAGGCGCCGAAATTCTCTTCTTCTCTCTGATACTGGCGGTCGGCGTCCTCCATGATGGAACGGAAATCTGTATTCCCGTAATCCACATTTTCACCGATCTCAACTTCCGTATTGTCCTCACGCAGCACGCGCACATCCAGTCCCAGGGACTGCAGTTCCTTCAGCAAAACCTTGAAAGATTCCGGAATTCCCGGTTCAGGGATGTTTTCTCCCTTAATGATCGCCTCATAAGTCTTTACACGGCCGATTACGTCATCGGACTTCACGGTCAGGATCTCCTGCAGGGTATAGGATGCTCCATATGCCTCCAGAGCCCAAACCTCCATCTCACCGAAACGCTGTCCGCCGAACTGGGCTTTTCCGCCCAGAGGCTGCTGCGTAACCAGCGAATAAGGGCCGGTGGAACGAGCATGGATCTTATCGTCTACCAGATGATGTAGCTTCAGATAATGCATATGCCCGATGGTAACTCGGCCGTCAAAGAACTCGCCGGTACGTCCGTCGCGCAGCTGCACCTTACCGTCTCTGTTAATGGGCACACCCTTCCACAGTCCTCTGTGTTCCAGATGGCTGCCCAGATATTCCATCACTTCAGGGCGGAGCAGGTCTCTGTATTTCTCTTCAAATTCCTCCCAGGAAGTGTTTACATAATCGTTGGCCACTTCCAGAGTATCCATAATATCATTCTCATTGGCGCCGTCAAATACAGGTGTGGAAATATTGAATCCCAGCGCCTTTGCGGCAAGGCTCAGATGGATTTCCAAAACCTGCCCGATATTCATACGGGACGGCACGCCCAGAGGGTTCAGTACAATATCCAGCGGACGGCCATTGGGCAGGAACGGCATATCTTCCACAGGAAGCACGCGGGAAACCACACCCTTGTTCCCGTGACGGCCCGCCATCTTATCTCCCACGGAAATCTTACGTTTCTGCGCGATATAAATACGGACTGTTTCATTTACGCCCGGAGACAGCTCATCGCTGTTGGCTCTGGTAAAGACCTTGGCGTCCACCACGATACCGTACGCGCCGTGGGGAACCTTCAGGGAGGTATCCCTCACCTCTCTGGCCTTCTCACCGAAAATAGCCCGCAGCAGGCGTTCTTCTGCCGTCAGCTCTGTCTCTCCCTTGGGCGTCACCTTGCCCACCAGAATATCTCCTGCGCGGACCTCAGCGCCAATGCGGATAATACCCCTCTCATCCAGATCCTTCAGGGCGTCTTCGCCTACGCCCGGCACATCCCGGGTAATTTCTTCCGGCCCCAGCTTTGTATCTCTGGCTTCTGCTTCATACTCTTCAATATGAACGGAAGTATATACATCGTCCTGCACAAGCCTTTCGCTGAGCAGAACAGCATCCTCGTAGTTATAGCCTTCCCAGGTCATAAACCCAATCAGGGGGTTCTTGCCCAGCGCAATCTCGCCCTGGCAGGTGGAAGGCCCGTCTGCAATTACCTCGCCTGCAGCCACATGATCGCCTTTAAAGCAGATAGGCTTCTGGTTATAGCAGTTGGACTGGTTGCTGCGCATGAACTTTGTCAGCTTATAAACATCCCTTGTCCCATCTTCGTCCGCTTTGATCACGATTTCATTGGAAGCGGAACGTTCCACCACTCCGGAACGTCTGGCAGTCATACACACGCCTGAGTCTACCGCCGCCTTGCCTTCCATACCGGTGCCCACTGCGGGAGCTTCGGTGGTCAGAAGCGGCACAGCCTGACGCTGCATGTTGGAACCCATCAGCGCACGGTTCGCGTCGTCATTCTCCAGGAAGGGGATCATAGCTGTCGCCACCGAGAATACCATCTTCGGGGACACGTCCATGAGATCGATCTGTTTTTTCTGGAATTCGGAAGTCTCCTCGCGGAAACGTCCGGATACATTGTTATGAATGAAATGCCCTTCTTCGTCCAGCGGTTCGTTCGCCTGGGCCACCACGAAATCGTCTTCCTCGTCGGCTGTCAGGTAAACCACATCGTCTGTAACAATAGGGTTATTGACATCTGTCTTATCCAATTTGCGGTAAGGTGCTTCCACAAAGCCGTACTCGTTGATCCTGGCATAGCTGGCCAGGGAGTTGATGAGGCCGATGTTGGGACCTTCCGGCGTCTCAATGGGGCACATCCTGCCGTAATGGGTATAGTGTACGTCACGCACCTCAAATCCTGCACGGTCTCTGGACAGACCGCCGGGCCCCAGAGCGGAAAGACGGCGTTTATGCGTCAGCTCTGCCAGAGGGTTGTTCTGGTCCATGAACTGGGACAGCTGGGAGCTTCCGAAGAACTCCTTCACAGCCGCAGTCACCGGCTTAATATTAATCAAAGACTGAGGTGTGATTCCGTCAATATCCTGAGTCGTCATACGCTCGCGCACCACACGCTCCATTCTGGACATACCGATGCGGTACTGGTTCTGCAGCAGCTCGCCCACCGCACGGATACGGCGGTTTCCCAGATGGTCGATATCATCATCCGCGCCGATGCCTGCTTCCAGATGCATGCAATAATTAATAGAGGCTATGATATCCTCTTTTGTGATATGCTTTGGAACCAATTCATGGATTCTGCGGTGAACCGCTTCCCTCAGTTCTTCCTCTGTGTCATTTTCTTCCAGAATACTTTTCAGCGCCGGATAAAATACTAACTCTGTAACGCCTGCTTCCCGGGGATCAAAGGGCAGGTACTCCGATGCGTCCACCATCATATTGGAGAGCACCTTAACATTGCGTTCCTCTGTCTGAATCATCACATAGGGAATCGCAGCGTTCTGGATCTGCGCGGCAGTCCTGCGGTTCAGCACAGTGCCTGCCTCAAAAAGCACCTCTCCGGTGGAAGGGTCCACCACATCTTCCGCCAGCGCCTGACCGTTCAGACGGTTGCGGAAATGCAGTTTTTTATTGAATTTGTAACGTCCCACTTTCGCCAGGTCATATCTCCTGGGATCGAAAAACATGCTGTTTAACAGGCTGGAAGCACTGTCAACAGACAGCGGCTCGCCGGGACGGATCTTTTTATACAGTTCCAGGAGACCGTCTGAATAATTATCAGAAGTATCCTTCTGGAAAGTGGCCATGATCTTCGGCTCCTCGCCGAACAGATCGATGATCTCCTGATTGGTGCCCCATCCAAGGGCGCGCACCAGCACGGTAACCGGAACCTTACGGGTACGGTCCACCCGCACAAAAAACACATCGTTGGAATCCGTTTCATATTCCAGCCATGCGCCGCGGTTGGGGATTACGGTACAGGAAAACAGCCGCTTACCCACCTTGTCGTGTGTAATACCATAATAAATACCGGGAGAACGCACCAACTGGCTGACGATAACACGTTCCGCGCCGTTGATCACGAAGGAGCCTGTGTCGGTCATCAGCGGGAGATCGCCCATAAATATCTGGTGCTCTTTGATCTCTCCGGTCTCATGGTTGCACAGCTTCACGGAAACCTTCAAGGGAGCCGCATAAGTGGCATCTCTTTCTTTGCACTCATCAATCGTATACTTGGTATCTTCACGGCATAACTCAAAATTACCAAATTCCAGGCTCAGATGGCCGCTGAAATCTGCGATCGGAGATATATCTTCAAATACTTCCTTCAGTCCTTCTTTTAAGAACCACTGATAGGAATCCTTCTGAATCTCGATCAGGTTGGGCATCTCAAGAACTTCTTTCTGTCTCGAGTAGCTCATTCTTACGCTCTTTCCTGATTTCACAGGCCGGATTCTGCTTTTTTCCATTCGACGTTCACCCCTGTTTTATGATAGTTAAATGTGACTCTTCTGCGCGGCCCACCGAAAACCCTGTAAAATCAAGGCTTTTATGGAAAAAAGGGCATAACAAGGCACATGACGCCACAATAGTGCACATGCCATCTTAACATAATTCTGTCAAGCTGTCAAGGATTTTTCTTATAAATAATAAAGAAACCTTACAGAAAACCTGCAGGCCCCTCTTGCGGAAATCTTTTCCTTCTGTTATAATATCCAGGTACATCATTAAAACCCAGGAGGATTTTTCATGAATATGAATCAAATGCTGGCAGCCAGCGGCGTGGACACATTCCTGACTGTCATGATCATCATCCTGCTGGTGGTCGCTGCAATCTTTGTTGGCCTCTATTTCCTCGGGCGCAAGATGCAGAAACGCCAGTCGGAGCAGAAGCAGCAGATGGACGCAGTGGCTCAGACCGTATCCATGTTGGTCATTGATAAGAAAAAAATGCGGCTGAAGGAATGCACAAGCCTGCCCAAACAGGTTTTAGAGCAGACTCCTAAATATCTGCGCCGCGCGAAAATGCCCATTGTCAAGGCAAAGGTCGGTCCCAGAGTGATGACCCTGATGTCTGATCCTCAGGTATTTGAGCAGCTCCCTGTGAAGCAGGAGGTCAAGGTAGTTGTCAGCGGCCTGTATATCACATCAATCAAGAGCGTCCGCGGCGGAGCCGTTCCGGCAGCGCCTAAGAAAAAAGGGATTTTTTCAAAGCTCCGCAGAAAAGCTCAGAATAAAATGAATGAAATGAACCAGCCAGATAAAAAATCGAAAAAGAAAAAATAATTAAGTGAGGGAAAGCAGTGTACGCGCTGCTTTCCCTCACTTAATTATTATCATCTTACCTTCTTCCGGGCTTCCCCTGTTCTCTTATCAGATAGTAATCCTGATTATTCAGGATAAACGTATTCCTGAACCCGTTTCTGGTATAAAATTTCAGTGCCTCCCCATTGTCTTTATGGCATTCCAATACAACAGGCGCGGGTCCGAATTCTGAATAAATACTGTGAATCGCTTTCTCCAATGCCTCTGAACCAATTCCCATCCCCCGAAAATTTTGATCAATTACAAATCCCATAATCCGAAAGAAAAGACTCCCTTTCACTGCTTCAGGATCTGCGCTGCATTCTATTGCTTCTCCAATCAAGATAATCCCAACAAATATATTATTATAGAGAATCGCGTAGCAATGGCCCTTAAGATTATTTGATTCCCCATACTCTGACAGTTCAATGGTATCCTCCACGTCTTCCACAAAATTTTTCGGGATATCGTCTCTTTGTATTTCTTTCAGGAATTTCTTATTACTGTCATTTAATACTTGTAATTGAACCATGCTCATTCCTTTCAGAACTGCCCCCTATTTAAGACCAGATACCAATTCCTTCAACCGTCCCGCTTCTTCCTCGGAAATTTTCTCAGATCCCAAATAAGTTTCCACAAATCTGCTGATTGAGCCGTCAAACCAGGCATCCATTAATTTTTTCTGGAGCTGCTCACGATATGCGGCCTCATCCATCAGGGGATGATACAAATACCCTTTCCCTGTCCCTCTGGGCTTACGCCTCACGCTGATATAACCCTTGCTCTCAATTCTGGCCAGAAAAGTGCAGACTGTGGGCGGTTCCCAAGCCTTGTCATAATTGTCTTTCAGAGATGTTCTGATCTCAGCAGCAGACAGATCCCTTCCCGCGTCCCAGATGCACTTTAGTGTCAGCAATTCGCTGTCGCTTAAATCTGTTGTACTTTTTCTCATTTTTACGTCACTCTTTCTATGTGTTGTCTATTGATGGTAGATATAGCGTAGCAAATATTCATTGGAATGTCAAGAAAGAAGTCAATGGCCAGCCGCTTAAGCGACATCTTTTGCTGACTGCCTCATCCTGCCGGAGTGACGTCGATCCGGATACTGCAGTCTCCCACATATTCATTGCTCATCTCCACGCCATACCGTATCCTGACATGGAGCTCTTCTTCCATTTCCTGCAGCTGGATGTCTTTCGTATCCAGCCCTACTTCAATTGCACCGTAAGGAGTGCAGTAAAAACTGGTGCTGCGGCGGTCCTGCCGGAAACTCATATGCACATGGGTGGAACCATTTTTAATCACATCCACCTGCCCGGGCTGTATTTTCAGCGTGTTTGTCACAGGAGCGGAGGTTCCGTCCAGGACTTCCTCATACATCAGATAGTGTTTATTGTTCTTATAGTAATAGCTCCCTACTGTTGTGACTTCCACAGTCTCTTCCCCGCCCTCCGAACTCTGCAGGCCGCTTACTTTAATAACAACATCCTTGTTCATCTCAATACTCCTCTATATTTACCACTTCCGTATGTTCTGCCGTACAGGGAAGGATGGAATCTGCAAAAGCCTGGAACCGCTCCGGTGAATCACTGACATAGAACTGATACTTGTCCACACCCTCGTCCAATCGGCCTTCATTCGTCATATCCCGGAATTCCAGCATTCTCCGCAGGCCTACTGCTGTCTCATAAGCAGGATTGACCAGGTTGACCCCCTCTCCCATCACCTTCCGGATCATGGAGCGGAGCAAAGGGTAGTGGGTGCAGCCCAAAACCAGGGTGTCCACTTTTTCCTGCTTCATGCTGTCCAGATACCTCTTTACCACCTCTTCTGTCAGAGGATCGTGCAGCCAGCCTTCCTCTACCAGAGGCACAAACAGAGGGCAGGCCTTTCCGATGACTTCGATCTGCGGGTCAAACTGGTGAATCAGGGCCGGATACAGGCCGCTGCTGATCGTCCCTTCTGTCCCAATGACTCCGATCCTCTGGTTCTGGGTTGCTTCCGCCGCTACCCTGGCCCCGGGCTTCACCACGCCGATGGTCGGGAGCTTGCACACTTCCTCCACAGCATCCATGGCATAGGCGCTGGCCGTATTGCAGGCGATTACCACTGCCTTCACCTGTTTGGTGAGCAAAAAGCGGACAATCTGCCTGGAATATTTGATAATCGTTTCCCTGGACTTGCTGCCGTAGGGAACTCTCGCCGTATCCCCGAAGTAGACGATTCTCTCTTCCGGCATCTGGCGCATAATCTCACGGGCTACCGTCAGCCCCCCTACGCCGGAATCAAATATTCCGATAGGGGCATTTTTATCCATATTCATTCTCCTCTGTGAAACGCTGTACGGATCAGGCGTTCAATCAGTTCTTTCTTCGCCAGCCCCCTGCTCTCCCAGAGCATGGGGTACATGCTGATGGCGGTAAAACCCGGCATGGTATTCAGCTCATTGAACACCACCCCGTCTTTATCCAGGAAAAAGTCTATTCTGGCCAGCCCGCTGCCGCCTACCGCCTGGAATATTTTCATGGCATCCTGCCTGATTTCTTCTTCCCTGCCCTCCGGCAGCTGCGGTGAAACATCTGTACGGGATTCCGGGTTGTTATATTTCGCTTCATAATCATAAAATTCCGCAGCCGAGAGCACCTCGCCCACGCCGGAGGCTGATATTTTCTCTTCTCCCAGCACGGCGCATTCCAGCTCCCTGCCGCAGATCATTTCTTCAATCAGTATCTTTTCATCTTCGGCCGCCGCCAGGCGTATCCCTCTTTCCAGCTGCTCCCTGTTCTCTGCTTTGGATACGCCGACAGAGGAACCTGCGCAGGAGGGTTTGACAAATACCGGATAACCCAGCTTAAACTCCACCTCTGCAATGATCTGCTGCATTTTATCCAGGTCCCTGCGATGAGTCCCAACGTACCTGGCCTGACGGATTCCCAATTTATCCACAACAATTTTCGTATACAGTTTATCCATGGAAACAGCAGACGCCAAAACCCCGCACCCCACATAGGGGATCCCAGCCAGTTCCAGTAGCCCCTGTACAGTTCCGTCCTCTCCGTACAATCCATGGAGCACCGGGAACACCACATCCAGCGGAAACTCTCTGCTCTCTCCATTTCCGGACACCAGCGCGCTTTTTCTGACCGCATCCGGCAGAATTACTGCCTGCTCCCGGCTGCTGCACCATTCCCCGCTGCGGATTTCCTCCGCGCTTTCTGCCCTCAGCCACCGGCCTTCCTTTGTAATGCCAATCAGCAGCAATTCGTAGCGTTCCTTATCTATCTGATCAATAATATTGACGGCAGACATGCAGGAAACCTCATGTTCTGAGGACTGTCCGCCAAATAAAACTGCAAGATTTATCTTTTTCATCATCATATCCTCTTTCTGCTCAGTTGTTAATTTATTTTACTCTCTGGCCGCCCAATGTGCAACCCTAATATTCCCATTTCCTGTATAACTGCTCCTGATCCGGGGATACTCCTGTCAGAATACATAAAAGGAAGGTGTTAGATATGAAAAACTTTTTTCAGGAACTGCGGCCTCTGCGTTTCCGCCTGCTTGCCGCTTTCCTCCCTGCTCTCATACTGATCGCCGCCGCTCTGGCGGATACCCGCGCCCAGGCACAGTCCGTCCAGCAGGAACTGTCCGGCTCCATACTGCGCTTCCATGTTCTGGCCAACAGCGATTCTCCAGAGGACCAGGCAGTCAAATTAAAAGTGCGTGACGCAGTCCTGGAGGCGCTTCAGCCCGCCCTTTCAGAAGTTTCCACTAAGGAAGAGGCCATGCAGGCGGCTGCCGAAAATGAAGAACTGATCCTGAAAACTGCGGCTGAGGTTCTTACGGAAAACGGTGTGGATCAGCCTGTCTCCATGGCCCTGGAAAACTGCTGGTTTCCTGCCAAAACCTATGGCGAACTGTGTTTTCCGCCCGGCTATTATGACGCGCTGCGCATTCAGATCGGAAACGCGCAGGGACATAACTGGTGGTGCGTGATGTATCCTGCCCTCTGCTTCACAGATATGACTGGAGGCGTGCTGGGGCCGGAATCAGAGGACCAGCTGCACGGCGTGCTGTCCGACGACACCTACAACAGTATGAAACCGGTGAAGTTCCGGTTCCGCTTTCTGACGTTCCTTAACAGGTTCCTGGAAAACTGAACTCAATTTTTTCCTTTCAGATTTCTGGTTACAGTGATTTCCTGGTTGTCAATATGCCTGCGCACTGCCTCTTTCCCAGCTTCCGGATCTCTGGACGCCAGGGCCTGGATGATCATCTCATGCTCCTGTGTCAGTACCGCCCGTTTGGCTTCATCTTTAATATATTCCAAACGGTAGCGGTACATCTGTTCGCGAAGGTTATTTATAATCTGTACCAGACGCTGATTTCCGGTAGCCTGATAAATTACTTCATGGAAATCTACATCCCGTTCTGTCATATCGATCAGATTCTTTTTCCGCGCCGCCTCAGAAAATGCGTGGTTTGCCCGGCGGAGCCTGGTCACCTCATCTCCGGTAATCCTCTGGCAGGCCAGCGTCATGGCGAGTTCTTCCAATGCCCTGCGAACTTCCAACACATCCCGAAGGCTTTTCTCCGAAATACTGGCCACCTCCGCGCCCTTCCGGGGAACCATTTTCACCAGACCCTCCAGTTCCAGTTTGCGGATCGCTTCCCGGATGGGAGTGCGGCTCACACCCAGCCGGTCCGCCAGCTGTACCTCTAAAAGCCGTTCTCCCGGCTCCAGTTCCCCCTTCAGAATTGCCTGCCGCAATGTATTGAACACCACGTCCCTCAGCGGCAAATATTCATTTACATTTACTTTTAAGAAATCATCCATTTTATCCCTCCTGTAATGCTTTGTTCTGAAAAGGCTGCGTCAGATAGATCTGCTGAACCAGTCCGCTGCCCTTCAGCCGGTAAAAGCACTGCCTTCCTGCCCTCTCATCATCAAAAATTCCGAAAACAGTGGGACCGCTTCCGCTCATCATTGCATTCAGCGCTCCCCCCTGCAGCATAGCCTTCTTTATTTTATCAATTACCGGATAAGCAGGAACAGTGACTGTTTCCAGCACATTGCCCATAGATTTGGCAAGTTCCCGCAGATCCCCCTGTTCCAACGCGGCAATCTGACCGTCAATATCAGGATGCTGTGAAATTTCATCTGCTTTCAGGTTATTATATACAAATTTTGTGGAAACGCTGATTCTCGGTTTTGCCACAAGAATATGGCAGGGAGGACACGGCGGCAGAACCGACAGTTTTTCTCCGATTCCTTCCGCCAGCGCGGTGCCCCGCATCAGACAGTAAGGAACGTCCGCTCCAATTCTGACTCCCCTCTGCATCAGCTCCCCCATTGACAGCCTGAGCCCCAGCAGCCTGTTGACTCCGATCAGGGCGGCGGCGGCATCTGCGCTTCCTCCGGCCATTCCTGCCGCAACCGGTATATGTTTTTCCAGCTCAATCAAAATTCCTTCTTCTTCCATGCCCGCTTCCTTCATTAAAAGAGAGGCCGCACGATAAACCAAATTATTTTCATCCACCGGCAGATAGTTCAGATTTGTCCGGACCTTTATTCCAGTTTCCCTGATCCGCTGTATTCTGAGACGGTCAAAAATACGGACTGTCTGCATAATCATACGAACTTCATGATAACCGTCCTCCCGTTTTCTCAGCACATCCAGTCCCAGGTTGATTTTTGCCATTGCCCGCAATTCCAGTATCTTCAAAATGAATCCTCCACTTTGTGTATTGTATACAGTATATTATATTCTGTTTGTTCACAGAATGCAACCCTTTTCCTGCGCCAGCCTTCCTTTTGCATCATTTTTCCCTTTACCTTATAATCATTTCATGTTATACTTTTCAGGCAGTTATTTACCAAACTCAGCCAAATCATATTCAAGGAGGCCTTCATGGTTTTCAGCAGTTTACTCTTTATGTTCCGCTTTTTGCCGGTGGTACTTCTTCTATATTTTATAGTGCCCAGAAAATTCCGGAATGCGGTGTTGTTTTTTACCAGTTTGATCTTTTATGCATGGGGGGAACCAAAGTATGTATTCCTGATGCTGTTTTCAATTACAGTGAACTATGTGTCGGGCCTGATGATTCACAGGCTGCAGAAGGATGACAGGAACAAACAGGCCAGATATTTTCTGATTGGCGCTGTTGCAGTAAACTTGCTGCTTCTGGGAATTTTTAAGTATACGGATTTTATTCTGGGCAGCATTAATTCTCTGGGGGCCGAGATCCCGCTGCTGAAACTTGCCTTGCCCATCGGGATCTCATTCTATACCTTCCAGGCCATGTCCTATACCATTGATGTTTACCGTCATGATGCGGAGGTAGAACGCAATTTTATCTCTTTCGGCGCATATGTCACTCTGTTCCCTCAGCTGATTGCAGGCCCGATTGTGCAGTTCAAAACCATAGCAAAGCAGCTGAAGACCCGCAAAGAAACTTCGGACGAATTCGTCTGCGGCCTGAATACCTTTATGGTCGGTCTTGGCAAAAAGGTTCTGCTGGCCAATAATATCGGCGTTTTGTGGGATACGGTATCCGGAATGCCTTTGGGGGAACTCCCTGTTCTGACTGCCTGGATCGGTATTCTTGCCTATACGTTCCAGATTTATTTTGATTTTTCCGGCTATTCCGATATGGCCATCGGGCTGGGGCATATGTTTGGGTTCCGTTTTCTTAAAAACTTTGACTATCCCTATACCTCGAAGAGTATTACAGAATTCTGGCGCAGATGGCACATTTCCCTGGGCACCTGGTTCCGGGACTATGTGTATATCCCGTTGGGCGGGAACAGAAAAGGCCTTTCCAAACAGTTGCGCAATATCGCCATCGTATGGCTGCTGACAGGCATCTGGCATGGGGCCAGCTGGAACTTCCTCATGTGGGGCGCTTATTTCGGCGTACTTCTGATGGTGGAAAAACTGTTCCTTTTAAAATATCTAAAAAAAGCCCCTGCTTTTATTTCCTGGTTCTATACCATTTTTCTGGTGATTATCAGCTGGGTGATCTTTGCCTTTGACCAGAGCAGCAGTATTTTCCTGTATCTGAAAAGCTTGTTCGGCTTGAATGGCAATGCGCTGTTCGACAGTCAGTCTATTTATCTGCTGTACAACAACGCAGTGCTGCTGGCTGTGCTGATTTTTGCTTCCTCTAAGCTTCCCTGCCGTCTGGCCGCCAGACTGATAGCCTGGCTGGATACAAAGGCCGGACAGAAAACGCTCCTGGCAGAAGTTATCGGTGAAATCCCCCAGGACGGGGAGTTTTCCGTTCCCGCACCAAGAAAAGTAAGGCGCAGCGCCTCTTCCATGGCTTGCTCCGCTGCTTCCTTCCTGCTGTGCAATGGTTTTTATATCATTATATTCCTGCTGTCCATTGCTTATCTGGTGGATGCAACCTATAACCCGTTCCTTTATTTCCGATTTTAACAGGAGGATATGATGAGAAATAAACTGACAATTGCGATTTTTCTGGTCCTGGTTTTCGGGCTGACAGCTGCCAGCCTGCTGAAAAAACCTGTTGAATTTTCAGAAAATGAAAACCGTTATCTGGCGCAGATGCCCGAATTTTCCCTGGACAGCCTGTTTTCCAGCGATGAAGATAAAAAATTTACCAGTCTCTATGAGACATTTATTACTGATCAGTTTGTAATGCGGGACCAATGGATCAGGCTGAAAACCTATACCGAACGCGCCACATTTAAACAGGATATTAAAAATGTTTTTTTCTGCAGCGATGACTACCTGATTGAAAACTACCCGGCAGGCGATTTCACTTCCCAGACTGCCGCAAACAACATTTCCGTTCTGGGGCAGTTTGTAGAACAGTACCAGGAAAAGCTGGGAGAAAACGGGGTCAGGGTAATGATCACCCCTACGGCGTCCCAGATATTGAAGGACAAGCTCCCTCCTTTTGCCTCTCCTTACGACCAGCAGGCATTTCTGGATTCCGTGCGCAGCGCGGTGGGTGAAAATGTTTACCTGGACGCGGCGGCCACATTGAGCGGCCATAAAAATGAATACATTTTCTACCGCACTGACCACCATTGGACAGCCAGAGGCGCATTTTATGCCTATCAGCTATGGGCGGACTCTCTGGGCCTGGAACCCTGGCAGGAGAAAGATTTCAATATAACGGAAGTCTCCGACTCTTTTCTGGGAACTGTATATTCCAAGGTGAACTTTCCCAACAAAGCAGATTCCATTCTCTGCTATCAGCCTGAGTCAGCAAAGATGAATTACCGCCTCACTGCTTTCAACGGTACTTCCAGGGATTCGCTGTATGTGCCTTCCGCTCTGGAAGGGAAGGATAAATACACCTTTTACACTGGACAGAATGACCCGCTTATTTCCATCCAATCATCAGGACCGGAAGGTACGGTGGAGCGGGGCCGGAAGCTGCTGATTGTGAAAGATTCCTATGCACATTCCTTTGTGCCTTTTGCCGCCAATCATTTTGAAGAAACCTTTATGGTGGATCTGCGGTATTATAATCAGCCGCTTTCCCAACTGATAGAAGAGAAAGGCATTACGGATATTCTCGTGCTCTATAATACAGAAAATTTTGCCACGGATACCAGCATTCCTAAAATGCTGAAATAAGTTTCCTATGCAACAAAAACGAGAGGCAGTTCGCCATTGAACTGCCTCTTTCTCTTTACCTATGTAGCTGACCAATATTTAAAACTTCTCTATACTCACCCTCATCCGCTCCCACTTGCGCTCCATATCGGCCGCCAGTGCAATTTGAGTTCTGGCTCTGTCCAGATTCTGGTGAGGGCGGTGAATTCGAAAATACCGGTCTCCCTGAAGATAGTCTGTCAGAAAACGGATTCCGCATTCCATGGTCATCAATTTGGCTCCCATAGGCAGCATTTCTTTCTCGGTTTCTGTCAGGCTCCCTCCGCATCCTTTCAGAAATCCTTCTGAAAAAGCATCATATAAATCCAGCGACAGGCTCACTCTGGAAAGATCTCTCTCATCTTCGGACGCAGTGCTTGCGCCGGAACGGATGGCATCTCCAAAATCAAACGCGGAGAATCCCGGCATAATTGTATCCAGGTCAATGATACACAGCGGTTTTCCCGTCCTCTTGTCAAATAAGATATTATTTAATTTCGTATCGTTATGGGTTACCCGCAGGGGAAGCTTTCCTGCAGCATGAAGGCTGACGGCAGCAGCCGTCTCTTCTTCTCTGTCCAGAAAAAAACGGAGTTCTTTCCGGACAGAAGAATTCCGGCCGCACACATCCTCAGCTGCCGCCCTCTTCAGCGCCTCCAGCCGCTTCGGCGTATGATGAAAATCTGGGATCGTTTCCGCCAGACGTTCTACCGGATATTCTGCCAGCTGCTGCTGAAAATGTCCCAGCGCGCGTCCGCAGAGAAAAAATTCCCGCGTGCTTTCCGCACGTTCATAAGTCACGGCATCTGTAATAAACACATATGACCGCCAGCATCTGCCGGAGCTGTCCCTGAAAAACAGGCCGCCGCTTTTTGCCGGCACTATGGTCAGCGTTTCTCTCTCCGGATCTCCGCCCTCTTCTTTTATTTTTTCTTTCAGGTATCCTGTTACCC
The DNA here is from genome assembly GCF_004216775.1 of Cuneatibacter caecimuris. Classification (GTDB taxonomy): domain Bacteria; phylum Bacillota; class Clostridia; order Lachnospirales; family Lachnospiraceae; genus Cuneatibacter; species Cuneatibacter caecimuris. The sequence continues at coordinate 69,680 of NZ_SGXF01000003.1, read as the reverse complement.
AGCCAATATTCTGCATCAGCTCTTCCGGCCTGGCAAATACTTTTGTATTGATATCCTGCAGAATATAATGTTTTCCGCCGCCTGCGCCCTGACAGTCCACGCGGTAAGTCCCGTTAATATGTCCGTTCCCATAGGCGCTGCAGCAAACCGGGGTTCCCTGGAATGCAAAGGCCTTCAGCGCTTCTTCACAGGAAGCATCTGTATGTTCCATACTCTGTTTTTTCTCCAATTTATCAGTATATTAAACCCACAGCTCCGACTGGAGTCTGGCTATGCGGCCTTTAGCTTCCCTGCACCAGCTGTCCTCCGGATTCACCTGAAGGACAAAAGCTGCCCTGCCAGCAAGCATCTGCAGGTACCGGAAGGACGCCCCTGCGGCGTCTTCCTGGCCAAGATCCCTGCCCTGACGTTTCAGATGCCCGGCAACGCCGTATTTTTCACAATAATACAAGTCCTGCCGCAATTTTTTCCTGTAAGTTCTGGCTGCCTGAGGATGGCAGTTCACTACCACTCCAGTCACAGACTGGCGGTGTCCCTGTCCATACAGGCGGGTTTTTCCGGCATTCAGGGAAAAGCCCATCACTTTCAAAAAATTCTGAGCTTTATTTTTTACTTTCCGTGCATCGAAATCCCCGGAAAAAGTCATATCATCACAATAGCGCGTATAGGCAATCCCCTGTTCCCCGCACCAGCTTCCCATATAATCATCAAAAGGGCGCATTACTAAATTGGATACTGCAGCTGATACAGGCGCTCCCTGGGGGAGATAATCCCTGTAGCAGCAGAGATTGGTCAGCAGTACGCCAACCGCTGGCGGAAACAGACGGCTGGGAAATACATTTTCCAGAATCAGCGAAAACGTGATATTTTCAAAAAAATTCTCCAGATCCAGCTTGAGGATCTGCTTCTTTCCGGTATGAGGCGCGGCATTCTCTTTCAGACCGGCTCCTTTGCGGTAAGCAGTTGCATATGGGGACGGTTCCAAACCGTCCAAAACATGGTGCAGCAAATTCCGCTGTACCTTTTTCATCATCCCGTCAGGAATCTGAAGCTTACGCACTCCGCCGTTTTTTTTGGGGATTCTGGCTCTGCGGTAATGCGCTTCAGCATGGTTTGCCAGGGAATAAAGGCAGGCAATTTCCTGCTCCTGTTTTACGCCAGTCCCCCGCAGCAGGTCCAAGGAGCGCAGCAGATCCCGGCATTGTTCTCCTGTGCAGTATTTCCACATCTCTTCTCCGCTCATCCCACTGCCTCCTTTCCCTCTGCCCAGACAACACCAAAAGAAGATCTGCCGGAGGCGGCCTGGTACTCAGGCGTTTGGGCGCTCTGCGCCCAGCCGTGCACACTCCGTGTGCGGAAGTACCTGGCAAGCCGCAGGCAGGCACAGGAACTGTGCCGCTGCTTCGCAGCTGCCTTCTCCAATCACTTTGCGGACGGCGACTCGCCGCCCTTCTGAAATGTATTCAGAAACACTGTTGTCTTGCGTATGAGCATAGCATAAAACGGCCTGAGATGCAAGGCCGTTTCATTTTTCCCGTCATATTTTGCCGTATTGTGATAAAATTAATCTGGTATAAAACTTTTCTTGAAAAGCACTTGACCCTCACGCTGCGTGATAAAGTATAATTCATAATAGAGACCGGTCCGCCGGACTCGCGCGCCAAAGCGCGGCCGCCTTTGCGGTCATACAGGATGCCCAAGCCGGCAGGCAGCTTGTACAAAAGTCTTATTGTCTACATCAACTAACACTATTCTTTCATTAGGATAATCTCAAAAAAGGAGCGGGTATCATGAAAACTATTAAAGAAGTAGCGGATCTTGCAGGAGTCAGCGTGCGCACGCTGCAGTATTATGATGAAATCGGCGTGTTCCGGCCTTCAGAGGTGACAAAGGCCGGATACCGGCTGTACGATGAAAACGCCCTGAATACGCTGCAGCAGATCCTTCTTTTCAGAGAATTGGATTTTCCCCTAAAGGAAATCAAAACAATCATGGAAAGTCCTCACTTTGACAGGATAGAAGCCTATAAGAATCAGAAGGCATTATTGACCGCAAAGCGCGACAGATTAAACAAGCTGTTGAATTTGCTGGATAAACTGGAAAAAGGAGAGTCATGTATGAGCTTTAAAGAATTTGATTTAAGCGAATATATCCGGGCGCTGGAAGAATTCCGGGATCAGAATCAGGATCAGATTGTCAAATACTGGGGAAGCAGAGAAGCATTCGATGACTTTATCCAAAAAGCCCGGGACCACGAAGTCTCTATTGGTTCTCTGGCGGAGCAATATTATGGCAGTGTGGAAAAATACACAGTAGCAATGAAAGAGAGCCTGCTGCATTTTTCTGAGAATATGGAAAAAATGCAGCAGATCAAGGAAAAAGGATATGTGGAGCGAAATAAGGAATTAATGGAAAAATTGGTTCAGGATCTGACACAAGATCCGCGGTCAGATGAAATACAGACGATTATTGATGATATGGTCCACCTTCTGAGCCCCGAAGACACTCCGACGATGCAGTTGGGAGAAAATTATTATGATATTCTGATCGATCATTATCTTCATAATCAACCGATTATAGAGGCTGTTGACAAGCAATATGGGACAGGGGCCTCCATATTCATAGGCACTGCGTTTCGGCACTATTTCAGTAAAAATAAGACAGAGAACTAAAGAGAATATAATCTTGCAGCATAAAAAAGAGCTTTCCTTAACGGAAAGCTCTTTTTTATGGAAACATCAGTTTCTCAGAGAGGCGACAACCGGATTTGAACCGGTGATCAGGGTGTTGCAGACCCACGCCTTACCACTTGGCTATGTCGCCACCGCTTATATATTATATACAGTCTCTGGAAAAATATCAACCCTTTTTGGAAATTTTTTTCAGAAACCAAATGACTCCAAGGGGATTTGAACCCCTGTTACCGCCGTGAAAGGGCGGTGTCTTAACCGCTTGACCATGGAGCCGCAGCTTTAGTAGTATAGCATGGCCCCACTTGTTTGTCAATTCTTTTTTGAGATTTTTATGGCTGAAATTGAAAAGGCACTGGCGGAAAAACCAATGCCTTTCTGATTTTCCCGCCAGACCATATTTTTTCTATCATATTAAACAGTTATAATTAAAGGCTCTTTACCGCCTCCACCACATGCTCCACAGTAAAACCAAACTCTTCAAAGAGCTTATCTGCGGGGGCGCTGGCGCCAAATGTCTTCATTCCTAAAACTTTTCCGTCCAGGCCAACATATCTGCCCCAACCGAAGTCAGAAAGCGCCTCTACTGCCACGCGCCTGCGTACCGCAGAGGGCAGCACCTTTTCCTGATATTCCGCTGGCTGTTCTTCAAACACATCCATGGAAGGCATGGATACCACGCGCACATCCATTCCATCCTTCAGCAGTTCTGCTTTTGCCTTAACCGCCAGCTCTACCTCTGATCCGGTGGCCATGATGATAGCATCCGGAACGGATTTCTCTGAATCCTCCAGAATATACGCGCCCTTCAGCGCTTCTTTAGAGGAGTTCTCATACTGAGGCAGGTTCTGTCTGGTCAGAACCAGGGCTGTAGGAGTTTTCCTGGATGCAACCGCTGCATACCATGCCGCAGCAGTCTCCGTTGAATCAGCAGGGCGGAACACATGGAAGTTAGGCATAGCCCGGAACATGGCCAGCTGCTCAATGGGTTCATGGGTAGGGCCGTCCTCGCCCACGCCGATACTGTCATGGGTGAATACATAGATCGCCGGGATGCCCATAATCGCTGAAAGCCTTGCCATAGGCTTCACATAATCACTGAACACAAAGAAGGTAGAGACAAAGGAACGCAGCCCACCGTGAAGCAGAATACCGTTTCCGATAGCAGCCATGGACAGCTCACGCACGCCAAAATGCAGATTTCTGCCTGCATAATTGTCCTTGCTGAAATCCCCCATATCATTCATATATGTCTTTGTAGAGGGAGCCAGGTCCGCCGCTCCGCCGATCAGGTTGGGCAGCAGGTTTTTAATCTTATTAATCATCTTGCCCGACAGGCTTCTGGTTGCCTCAGGCTTTTCCGCTTTTTTCCAGAATTCCTCGCAGTCCCAGGCTGCCTCTGCGGCTGAAGGATCGTGGTATTTCTCCCACAGCGCGGCTTCTTCCGGATATTCCCTGCAATATGCTTCGAACAGCTGGTTCCAGGCATCTTCGGCTTTCGCTCTTTCTGCCCCCAGTTCTTCATAATGGGCATAAACTTCTTCAGGAACAAAGAATGGCTCCTGCGACGGCCATCCCAGATTTTCCTTCAGGGCAGCTACATTTTCCTCGCCCAAAGGCTCTCCATGCGCGCTGGCCTTGCCCTGTTTTGCAGGACAGCCAAACCCGATCTGCGTTTTTACGGTAATAAAGGAAGGGCGGGAGGTATCTGCCTTTGCAGCCTCGATGGCTTTTCCGATCTCCTCCAGGTCATTACCGTCTTCTACTGTCAGCAGTTGGAATCCAAAGGCTTCCATGCGTTTCTGCACATCCTCTGTGAATGCAATATCTGTGGAACCTTCAATAGAAATCTGGTTGGAATCATAGAGCACGATCAGCTTGCCCAGGCCAAGGGTCCCTGCCAGCGAAAAGGCTTCAGAAGAAATTCCTTCCATCATGCAGCCGTCGCCGCCCAGCACATAGGTAAAGTGATCCACAACCGGATAATTTTCTTTATTGAAAACAGCAGCCAGATGAGCTTCTGCCATTGCCATGCCCACTGCCATTGCCATACCTGCCCCCAACGGTCCTGTGGTGGCTTCAACGCCTACCGTATGGCGATATTCGGGATGTCCCGGGGTGAGAGAGCCCCACTGGCGGAAGGACGCCAGATCCTCCCTGGTCAGCCCATAGCCAAACAGGTGCAGCAGAGAATACAGCAGCGTTGAACCATGTCCTCCGGAAAGCACAAATCTGTCGCGGTTCTTCCATTCAGGATCTTTCGGATTGTGATTCATATGTTTGGCCCACAATTCATACGCCGCAGCCGCGCATCCTAAAGGCAGGCCGGGATGGCCTGATTTCGCCTTCTGTACCGCATCCGCGGAAAGGATACGGATCGCATTCACTGACTGTTGATCTAAGTTTATCATCGTTGTTCCTCCCTGATTCTCTAGTATTTGTTTTCATTATACCGGGATCGCGCCTGCTGCGCAAGGATTTTCTTCTATTTGAGTGTGCAGGACCGGATTTTTCCGCCCCCTGCCACCAGAAGCTGGTTTCTCTCTGTCCCGGCCGCCATGAAATCCACTCCGCCTTCCATGCTGCCCTCATACTTGATATGCCCTCCCAGCGTGATCAGCATACACGCTCCGTTATTATAAAGGAGGATCTCATCTCCCGCAAATATCCCTTCCTCGTATTCCTGCGAAAGCTTTTGCGCAAGCAGCTCCTTTCCGTCCGGCTGATAGACGTGCAGCGTACCCGGCTCCCGTTGGCTTTCGCCGGCTTCTACCACCCCCACATATTCATCGCTGTAAAAAATCAGGTTAATGCCATGCTCAAAAACCCGGTCTCTGTCCAACCGGGACGGCTCGTCCACTTTTTTCAGGGAATAAAAACTGATCATGCGGTCTCCAAAGGCCACGGCATTGCCGTTGCCCATTATACGCACCCTGGGAATCATGGAATCCCCATATTTGAAGCCCGCCACCATCCTGTCCTGGTATTTCTGCCCCTCATCTCCGAAGTTATAGAAATTAACTTTATTTTTAATTGTGCCTTCTTCCACGCTGACATAGGAATACATCAGAATCTGACCGTTGGCAGAGAGCGCAATGTCCAATGGATAACCATCCTGTGCAAAGGAAGTCTTCACTTCCACCTCCAGCCTGTTCCCAGCCTTATCATAAAAATAGATGCTGTCAGAAAGCCCGTCCTGGACGAGAACCGCCATTACCCCCTGCCCTGCTACCGCAATCCGCATGATCGGGCCTGGCGTCGTAACCTGACACAGTTTTTTTCCTGTTATACTGAACAGGGCCAGGTTGTTGGAATTCAAATCCGCCACTGCGGCGTATTCTCCTCTTGTCTGCGCAATAGGAGATTTCATTTCATATGCTTCAGACCAGACCTGCGCTCCATCTGAGCTGATGTAGGTTGCCCCTGATTTCCCTACTTTCAGAATCCCTTCCCCAAACGCTTCATATCCTGTATAGGCAGAATCCCCGCTTTCCAGGCTTAGTTCCCAGTCAATCCTGTAACCAGTCAGGTTGCGCACGGAATCAATAATCCTGTAACCAATAAATCCCAGGGCCAGAACCGCCACAATGCCGCAGATAATGAGCCAGCTGCGTATTTTATGCGCTCTGAGCTTGGCCTGATATGCTTCTTCAGAGTCCGGGCCGCTGCTGATTACCTGGCGGCGCAATAAGTTTTTTTTCTGCTCCCTCTGCAGGTCTCTGCTTTCATCCATCCTGTATCCTCCTGTTGCCCCAGGCAAATTTCTTCTTTCTGTCCTTCAGTTTACCACATTTCTACGGACTTGGCACCATTTTTTTAAGGCATCTTCAGTTTTTGCCCGGCTACAATCTTATCCGGATCTGTAATTCCATTTAATTCACAAATCTCCTCCACCATCCTGATTGTTCCATATGCATCAATACTGATCTGCATCAGAGTGTCCCCTTCCTCAACCACATGGAAGCCCCCGGCCTCTCCATTTACGGGGAGTCCCGACACCGCAGCGGTGCCGCTTTCATCCGGATCGCTCCCCTTCTTCTCTGTACTTCTTTCAGTGCTATGTACTGTCGCTTTTTCCCAGGGCTGCATAACAGCTGTGCTGCCGGATGGAGCTTTGTTCTCCGCAGTGCCGGATTCCCCCCCTCCCTGGGTTGTTTCTTGAGATAAGGAAGACTCTTCGGCGGCAGATGGCTCCGCATCTGTAGTTGGAGACAAATTACCTGGCACAGTTTCCACCACCGGCCTGCTGTGAATCACCTCCGCAGTGGCCCCCGCTTCAATGCCTGCCTGATGCAGCGATTCTTCCATTCCCCTCAATTTATCATAATTCCCGAACATTGCGATGCCAAGCCCAATCACCAATACCCCCATCGCCGCGCATACTCCATAAAGCACCCGGTTCACCCGGTGTCCCTCTTCCAGTTTTTCTTCCTGCCGCTCTTTCAGGGCTGTCCGGAAGTGACGTGTGACCTGATCCCTGGACTCTGATTCAATGCTCTGCCCCTGGCTTCTGCGGACCATATAGTCCTGCATGGCCTCATTCCGCTCATAAAACACATAATATCCCTGAACCGGGAACAGATTCTGCCCGGTGCCGGTCCAAAAGCTGTACTCTTCCTCCTGACCCAGAAACAGAAGCATTCCTGCGTCCGGAAAATTGGCTGCATGCGCCTGCTGGAGCTTCAGCAGCTCCGGGACCTGATTTTCACTGCCTTTCACATACCAGCCACAGAGTTCATAGTCTGAAAAAAATGCCTGTATTTCGCTGTGCAGCTTTTTCCAGGCGTCCTCCGGAAAACTGATGATGCCATTTTCTATTTTTATTTCCTTTACATCCAGCGCCCCGTAAATAAATTGACAGGAATTCCCCGCAATGATTTCCGTTTTTCCTACCAAAACACCTACCCTGGGGCCCCCGTCTTTCAGCCGCAGTTTGCGTATATATGTATACGCGTAATCCTCCAGATAAATCTGATACAGATCATCCCTGTCGCCCATCTGTCTGATATTTTTGGGTAATATCTCCTTGTCCATTTCCTTCACCTCATCCTCTCTGCCAGAATTCATAAGCCATACTACCACAGTTTTCGTGCGGATTTTGACAAAGCATGTCATTGGGCAAAAAAAAATTAGCGACAAAAACAGGCAGATTTTTTGCGAATGAACAGAAAAAGGCGCTCATATACTGGGATAGCTGATTAAATCCCGAAACCAGTGGCAAAACTAGGAGAAAATCTTCTTGAGAAAGGAACTGCAATATGACTGCTGCTCATCAGGTATATTACCATCCGTCAGGACAATCCTTCTGCCGCGCCAGATTTGCCGAGCAGCTGCGTCAGCTGACTCCTCCCGGCCGCCCGGTGCTGCTCCTCTGCATTGGCAGCGACCGCTCCACTGGGGACAGTCTCGGCCCGCTGATCGGCTATAAATTACAAAAACAGGCTCCTGAGGGCCTGTTTATTCTGGGTACTCTGGACCGCCCGGTCCATGCTGTCAATCTTCCGGAAGCGCTGGACAGCCTGCCTGGTCTGTGCCAGGACCCTTTTATTATCGCCATCGACGCCTCCCTAGGCAGGGAAAACCACATCGGATACATTACTCTCAGCAATTCCTCTCTTCAGCCCGGGCTGGGAATCGGAAAATCCCTTCCCAATGTGGGCCACATATCCATCACTGGAATCGTGGGCTCCCTGGAGGGGGAAGGGATGTCGCAGCTGCAGACGGCCAGCCTGGGGCTGGTAATGAATCTGGCAGACTGTATTGCTTCAGGTATTTTAAAAGCATTCTGGGGACAGCCCCATTTCACTGCCTTGTGGTCCGATAAGCCACAATGGCCTCAGAAATGGTGGAAGCGCGTCCCTGTTCCAGGATTTCCATCAGAGCGTCAAGCCTGTCGTAAGTAAGGAAATCCTTACCCAAATATCCTTCATACTGATCAGTGAGCTGAATCGTGAATTCCCGCACTCTGCCGTCCACTTTCCGGAAATGTTCTTTGTTTTCCCGATAAGCGGCTTTCAGCGCCTCCAGCTCTTCCCGGCCCGCTTCCGTGATCTCATCCGATATCACACGTTTGGTCACCGCCTCAAAAGTGGCCAGCGCCTCCTGCTTCCGGGAAGCCACTTTTTCCAGCTCCGCTTCCAGCTTCGCAATTTCATAGTTGTAGCTCTCCAGATCATAATAATCATCCGTCCGGTCTTTCCGGATTGATGCAATGATCACGCGGCGCTTTTTCATATTTGACTTCAGATGCCGTCTCATATCCCTCCCCTGCCGGAGCACTGACAGGTTTGGCAGCTTCAGCCTGGAATTGACTGTGAGATATATAAATGACACCACTGTAATATCCCCAAAATAAATTCCCGCCAGCACCAGGGGATTCTCCAGCTTAAAGCCCCAGAAAGCCCCACAGGGAACAGCCAGAAACGCAATCAAGAAAATCAGCACCGCAATCACCCAGTCCCAAAAATCTCTGGGCATATACAGAGCATAAAAAAACCTGGAATTACAGAACCTGGGAATTGCATTCTGCCGGAACAAAGTCGCCAGCCTGGTCCTCAGCACCCTTGTCTCATCATCCAGTTCAGAGGTCTCCTCCCTGATCCGTTCCGCCTTCCCCTGGCTCTTGGCCCGTTCCCTCTTCATCCTGAGCCTGCGCAGTTTTTCCTGATCGGCAGCCAGCTCTTTGTCATAGCTGGAGGTGATGGCCTCTTTTCTGGTGCGCACCATGCTTCCGATTTCATCTGACAGCGCTTTCTCAGCCGCGGCCACCTGACGTTCCAGCCTTTTATCCTCCACACTGAGCCTGCTGCGAAGCTGCTTTGCATCATCCAGCTTTTTCAGTGTCTTTTTTGCTTCTTTTAAAAATAATATATTTTCAGAAGCCGATCCTTCCATACTCCCGACCTCCTTTATCCGAAACGGTATATTTTTATTCTATAACAGATTCTTCAATCCGGCAACTCTTTTATCTGAAATCCTCAGAAAATTTCGTGAAATTCATCCTTTACTTTACCCTGATATCTGGGTATACTTGATCTATGCACATTAGATGAAATGAGGTGAACTATGTTCAGACTATGGGGCAAAATCTGGAAAAGCAATCATCTGGTTACAGATACAGTAGCATGTGACGACGACCCCTCTGCCAGCAGGACCCGAAAGGTTCTGCAAGGCCTGGAAACAATCTGCCATGAATTAGATCTGCCTGTGCCGATCTGGCTTGATCAAAACATCGCAGAGTTTCAAAGAGGTTCTAAGACACGGTTCAGGCAGGACAGTTTTATTGAAGAAGTTCCTTTCGATTATCTGGAAATTCAGGTTATCGAGGAAGATCTTCAGGTTTAAGATCATGAAGAAAAGCACCTTCGCGAAGCGGTTTTATACAGATAAAAAGAGAGCTCCCATTGCATGGAAACAAGGCTGCGGCCCGGCTTGATACCGGGGCCGCAGCCTTGTTTTTGCTAAAAACTTATTTCAGGCGTTCCAACAGGCGCGCTCTTTCCTCCTCATAACCTGGTTTCCCCAGCAAAGCGAACATATTCCGCTTATAGCTCTCCACACCAGGCTGGTCAAATGGATTTACTCCCAGAATATATCCGCTGATTCCGCAGGCAAACTCATAGAAATAGAACAGCTGCCCGAGGGAATAGGCATCCTGCCTGGGGATATGAACCATCAGGTTTGGTACATTTCCGTCTGTATGCGCCAGCACAGTGCCGTTCATCGCGCTCTTATTCACAAAGTCCACAGTCTTTCCGGCCAGATAGTTCAGTCCATCCAGGTCTTCAGCCTCTTCTTCCAGAACTACAGTTTCCCTGGATTCCTCTACATTCAAAACTGTTTCAAACATCAGCCGGGCGCCGTCCTGGATAAACTGCCCCATGGAGTGCAGGTCTGTAGTCAGATCCACTGCGGCGGGAAAAATTCCTTTCTGGTCCTTTCCTTCGCTCTCTCCGTACAGCTGCTTCCACCACTCAGAAAAATAATGAAGGCTGGGTTCATAATTAGCCGTGATTTCCACGGATTTCCCCTTGCGCAGTAAAATATTGCGGACTGCAGCATACATCAGTGCGTCGTTTTCTTCATAAGGAAGCTCCAGCGCACAACTTCTGCCGCTGGCAGCGCCTTCCATCAGCCCGTCAATATCCACGCCGCTGACAGCGATAGGCAGCAGCCCCACAGCAGTCAGCACAGAAAAGCGTCCTCCCACATCATCCGGAACCACAAAGGTTTCATACCCTTCTGCGTCGGACAGCTTCTTTAACGCGCCGCGGGACTTGTCCGTTGTAGCATAGATTCTCTCGGCGGCGCCGGATTTGCCGTATTTTTCTTCCAGCATCTTTTTAAATACGCGGAAAGCTACGGCAGGCTCCGTAGTTGTGCCTGACTTTGAAATAATATTTACTGAAAAATCCTTTCCCTTCAGCACATCGCAAAGATGCTTCAGGTATGTACTGCTGATGCTGTTTCCTACAAAATAAATCTCCGGGGCATTGCGGTCTTCCTTCGAAATCATATTATAAAAATTATGGCCCAGGAACTCTATCGCAGCACGCGCCCCTAAGTAAGATCCTCCGATCCCGATCACCAGAAGAACGTCTGAATCCCCCTGGATTTTCTTTGCCGCCTCTTTTATCCTGCCGAACTCTTCCTTATCATATTCTACCGGCAGATCAATCCATCCCAGAAAATCATTGCCCGCACCGGTTCTGCCCAGCAGCGTTTCCTTCGCCTGCATCACGATGCCTTTCATATTGGCAATTTCGTTTTCAGAAATGAACGGAGAGGCCTTGGAATAATCAAACGTCACCTTATTACTTCCCACTGCTCTTTTCTCCCTTCTCTGCGGCGTCAGCCGCTTGATGAACTGCTGCCGGCCTGAACAGTCTGCAGCAATTTCTTCTTATCATTATATCGAACTTTGCCGCTGGAATCAAGGGAATCAGGCAAAATAATCCTGCAGTATTTCCTGAATCAGGCCTTCCTGGTCAGGCGTCAGCAAAAGGCCCTTATTTTCTCCGGTTTTTCCTGAGCCGGCCTGTCCGGCAGAAAACGCTCCATTCGCTTCTCCCGCCAGATTTTTCTCTCGGGCAGCAGCAATCTGTTCCAGGCTCTTTTTCAATTCGGCAATTTCTCTGGCCCGCGCACGGCTGTTCTTCCCCGAGAAATTCTCCCCGGGAACAGCTGCCTGCCCCTCTTCTCTGCCCGGGGCGGCTTCACTGTGCAATCCGGTATTCGGCTTCTTATCTTCTTTCTGAACCTCGCGCCCTGCCTGGTTTCTCCAGGCTGCCGCGTTCATCAGATAATCCTGTACCTGCAGTTCCAGGTAACGTTCTTTACCCTTTTCATTGGCCAGCAGATGGAACAGGGCCAGGCCAAGCGCGGCCACTGCACCTCCCGCCGCAGGATACATCATCTCCCTCGCAGAAAAGCCAAACCACAAACAGCCCAATAAATCAGCGGCTGCCGCCAGAAGGCATGCTACCCCGGCAGGAATCGCAGCACGGGCAAAGCTGGACAGATGTATTCCGCACACCCTGTAGGAAAACAGCTTTTTGCGAGTGAAAACTTGTCCATCCATCACTCCTGCGCCAATCTGCGCCGCCTTTTCATATTCCATCCTCAATCTCTTAAAAAATGGATGTTTCGCATAAACAATCCTCTCTGCCTGTTTGTTTAATCTTCTGTAAATATGCCCTGCTGTCAATTCGCACAATATACCCAGTGCGCACAGAGCTCCCATCAGATACACAACGTATCCCTGCGCCAGAAATTCTTTCATAAAATCTCTCATAAAAAAAGCGCTCCTTTCTTTCCAATGTGCAAACATAATATCATGATTCCACTTTTTTGGAAAGAGAAGAGCGCTAAGAATCGTTCGTCCTATTTCACTGCATTCTATGCTGTTTTTCTAATATTCGACAGCCATTTTTCTTTTTCAGCAAAATACTGTCCCCGACATTTATCGTCCGTTTTCGCAAAAGCCTTCCAAAAGCCCTGAGACCACTTGAACTCCGTCATTTAGCTTGCTGTTTTCCATAGCAGATATATATTTTCTCCGCTCCGCATATACCTTCCGGATTCCGCTCAGCAATGTTTCTTCGTTCAGCCTTTCTTCTTCAATCACATAGGAATATCCCTGCTTCTCAAAGGATTTGGCATTCAGGATCTGATCTCCTCTGCTGGCCGCAGCCGAAAGCGGAATCAGGATATTGGGCTTATGTAATGCCAGAAATTCACAGATGGAATTTGCTCCTGCCCTGGATAATACAATATCTGCGGCCGCCATCAGATCCTTCAGTTCTTTGCTGATATATTCATATTGAACATATCCGTCCAACTTCAGCCCAGGAACTGTCTTACCCTTTCCGCACAGATGGATTACCTGAAAATCCTTCAGCAAATCAGGCAGGATTTTTCGAAGATTTTCATTGATAATTGCAGATCCCAGGCTGCCCCCCATCATGAGGAGCACAGGACGGTTTGCAGAAAGACCGGTAAATTTTAATCCGGCCAGGCGCTCTCCCTGCAGCAGTTCTCTGCGGATCGGCGAGCCGGAAAGCACAGCCTTTTCCTCAGGAAGATGCTTCATTGTTTCCGGAAAATTACAGCATACCTTATCTGCTTTAGGAATACAGAGGCGGTTGGCAAGCCCTGGCGTCATATCAGACTCATGAATCACAATAGGTATGTGATATTTCCTGGCAGCAAATACTACCGGAACAGCCACAAACCCGCCTTTTGAAAACAGCACGTCTGGCCGGTAGGCCTTTACCAGTTTCTTGGCCTCACCATACCCTTTGAGCACCCGAAAAGGGTCTGTCAGATTTTTCAATGAAAAATACCGGCGCAGTTTTCCTGTAGAAATCCCATGATAAGGGATCCCAGCTTTTTCAATCAGCTGCTTCTCAATCCCCTCATAAGAGCCGATATACTCCACCTGGTACCCTTTCTCCTTCAGCGCGGGTAAAAGAGCCAGGTTTGGAGTTACATGCCCTGCAGTTCCCCCGCCGGTAAGCAATACCCTTTTCATCTCCATGCCTCTACTGTCTCTCTTTCTTGTAAGCAATCAGTGCCTTTGCCAGCTGATCCGGGCAGGATGTTCCCTTTCCGCCGCAGTCAATCCCCTGGATTCTGGAAATAGCCTCATCAACATCCATTCCTTCCAGTAAACGGGCGACTCCCTGGGTATTTCCCGCACAGCCCCCAACAAAATTCACTTTCTTTATAGTATTCTCATCAATTTCGAACTCAATTGCACGGGCGCATACTCCCTTAGTTTTATATACTTCCATTGCTGTTTATTCCTCCTGCGCTATAATATGCAGAAACCATCATAGCAGATTTCCCTCCTGCTGTACAGTCCTGCTCTTACTGATCCTATCAAAGAAAAGACGCAAGTTTTCCTGCTACTGATTTCAGGGCCTCAGGATCTGACTTTCCCGGTTTCCAGCTCACCACGTCCGGCCCGCCTTCATATCTGGGAATAACATGAACATGGAAATGAAATACCGTCTGTCCGGCGCTTATTCCATTATTCTGCAGCACATTAAATCCAGTGCACCCCAAAGCCTTCTTCATAACCTCTCCGATTCTGGCTGCCAGGGGGAGCACCTTTGCCGCTGTCTCAGCATCCAGCTCAGTTATGTCCGTAAAATGTTTTTTAGGAAGAATCAGAGCGTGCCCTTCAGAAATAGGGTTCAGGTCCAGTATTACTCGAAACTCCTCATCTTCATATACCGTGGCAGAGGGTATCTGCCCTGCTGCAATTTTACAGAAAATACAGTCATTCATATTAATTCTCCTTACCTTTTTTAAGTTTATGGTCTCTTCAAACCTTTCATGATATGATTTTAGCACTTCTTCAAAAAAAATTGAACCCTCTCTCCGCGTTTTTTCAATAATTCGACATCCGGCGCGAATTTTGTCGTACGAAATCATTTGTCCCCTTATAAGATTAATGGTATACTGTCCTAAGATTTTATAGATTAAATGTATTAAAGGACAGACTATTATGGAAACTCCCATCAATATTACCGACAAAGAGAAAAAGGATCCAATATTTTCCGCGCTGACCCATGAACTACGCAATATCCTGACCATGACGTCCTGCTCTATCGACCTGATCGAGCTAAAACACCCTGAAGTAGTTTCTTTCGCCCACTGGTCTGATATTCGGTCGGACTTCCAGACAATGCGCTCGCTTCTCCAGGAGCTGTCAGATTATAATAATTCTGCAATTTTAAACCTGACTCTGGTTGATCTCCCAGCCTTGGTCAGACATATCTGTTCCACCTGTTCGCCATGGCTGCAAAAGCAGGGCCAGACACTGTCTTTGCATGTTGCAGAGCCTGTTCCACTCCTTTCACTGGATTCTACGAAAATCAGCCAGCTGTTAATTAATCTCATTAAAAATGCTTCTGAAGCAAGTTCTGTCGGCGGACATATTCATGTAAGCCTTCATCGCTGCACCGCAACAGTACAATTAAAAGTATCTGATAATGGCTGCGGCATTTCGTCTGAAGAAGTATCCCATGTATTTGAGGCTTATCATACCACCAAACCTGATGGGACAGGGCTTGGCCTGCCGGTATCTGCCAGAATTGCACAGGCGCATGGAGGAATTCTGTCTTATACAAGCAATCCCGGAGGAGGTTCCTGTTTTACTGTCTCGCTGCCCTGTTCCCTGTCCGGAACAGAACTGCTCCCAGCAGAAAACCAGTAATCAGTCCGCCTATATGGGCGCTGTTATTAACTCCCGCAGTGGAAATACCATGGAACAGGGTAAAGCCGATAACAAGAAATAGCTGGTTTCGGCTGATCCCGTCCACATGGCCGCGCCGTCGGAGGAGGATCGCCAGCAAAGCCCCCAGCACTCCAAAAATGGCTCCTGACGCTCCGGCAGACACTACCATAACATCACCTGTATGGATGTTCCATAAAAGCGAGATGGCATTTGCGCCTATTGCGCTCAATAAATAGAGCATTGAATATTTTTTCCACCCCAGCAGCTTTTCCAGCTGGGCTCCTGTGACAAGCAAAACAAGCATATTGTTAAACAAATGCTGAACGCCAAAATGCAGGAACGCGCTGGTAATCAGCCGGAACCACTGTGGATCTGTGAGGAACTCAGATATGCCGAGCCCTCCCCAGTGATAGACATATGCTGCGCTTCTGGTATCCCCCAGCATCTCCATAATTGCAAAAATAAGAATATTCACAGCAATAAGCAGCGTATTAACAGGGGTCACCAATTCTTTCCAGGCTTCAGTTCCTTTTCCTGCCAGCGCTCGTTCAATGCAGTCCCGGGCGGGCCCGTATTCTCCCGGCTGGTTTTCATAGACCACAAGCCTTCTGGTATCTTCGTCCACCAGCCAATAAAAAATGCTGTCTCCTGCCTGTTCTCTGCTCCTGACCACATTATCTGTCAGTATCACCGCCAGCATATTATACTGGGCAAAACTATCTCCGCTGAATCTGCTCCATTCGTTTCTGATATATTCCCCAATACTCACAGATAAACGGTCATAAAAGCCATACCCAAAACGCTCCAGCGCTCCGCCCCTGTCATCAGCCAGGCACAGACATTCCACGGTTCCCCCTGCCTCTTTGAGAAAAAATATAATTTCTTCATTCTGCGTTCTCACCATTGTATATTTTCTGGCAAGTAACTGATCTTTTACAGCAGTCTTCAAGTCTGACATCAGGATTTCACATCCCTTTCTATATGCTGATT
Source organism: Cuneatibacter caecimuris (assembly GCF_004216775.1). Lineage (GTDB taxonomy): Bacteria > Bacillota > Clostridia > Lachnospirales > Lachnospiraceae > Cuneatibacter > Cuneatibacter caecimuris. Next base: position 53,255 of record NZ_SGXF01000003.1, on the reverse strand, counting down.
CAGACTTTATCACTTAATCCGCTCTCTGTCAAATCAGTTTCAATTTTTTCTTCCTCTTTTGTCTTTCTGTATATAGCCACTACCAGTTCGTCCGTACCATTTGTCATTGAAACAAGCTGATATCTGGTCCTGTCAGTAAAAAATTGTACCGCATTTTTCTCAGGGGATATTGCCATCTCAATCCCTTCCTGCACCGCATGATTTTCATTTTCTTCCGTTCTAATCTCCTTTTTGCCGGATAATTCTGCAGTTCTCTCCGGCTCTTTGATCTTCTCCGGCACTTCTTCCGCCCGGACTTCCTTAACTCCCATACCTTTCCTTATTCCAGCATATTTTAACAGAGCAGCAAATATAAGAACACCGGTACCTGCCAAAAACCATGGGAAATACCTTTGAAAATTTTTCCCTGCGCCGAACAGCAGTTCCCAGGCTGCAGCACACCAAATAATTCCGGTAATCCAAAAGATAAGATGAATTTTTTTAGGGGCGCCGGAGTTTTTCTGTTCCGCAGGCTTAGGTTCATCCTTTTCTTCATAAGTACCGGTTTCTTCTGCTGGCTTTTTTTCTTCCTCCTCTCCTGATGCCTCTGCATGTTCCTCCCTGTTCTCACGAAGCAGTTCCAGCAGCTCTTCCAGATCAAAATCCTGTTGAACTGCAGTTTGATACACTGCATATGCCAGTTTAGCAGCTGCCTGATCCTGATGATCAACTTCTTTAATCATCATTTCTGATAGTGCAAGAAATGATTTTGAAAAGCTCAACTGTTCATCCAGGCGGTAGCAAAAAAACAACTTCGTTCCGGCATGATCCAAAAAAATACATTCCGGCTCTAAAACCAGCTGATGAAAATCCAGCAAAAACTTTTCCAAATTTTCTATCACAGCATGGATTTGCAAAACAATTCTGGTGATTTCCCCGACATTCAGGTCATGCTGCCCTAAATATTGAAGCAGCGCCTGTTTTCCCGTAATATCATAGTAATACTCATTACAGCCGTCTACCTGCCGGAAATTTACTTTTAAAAGCCCTTCTACCTGATTCCCCGTCATCATTTTCAGCTGGTAAGGCGATGCATAGTGTTCTTCTTTTCCCATTATCACCAGATAATTTCTGGTCATTTCATTTCTGTAATGGACCATCATCCTGCCCTTCCCCCCTTCCTTTCCAGGCATAAAGAATCCGTACCGCTTCCGCCGCCTGGGGATGTCCGCAGCATGTTTCAGCGTAAAACAAAATTTGCTTTTTTCCTGATACCAGTTTCCATATACCTGGTATCGGCATCTCAAATTCAGCACTGCAGTTTACTTCTGTGGTCAGCAGCCCTTTACTGATCTCAATCTCCAGAACTCTTGCTCCAAACATTTTTTCTTCTGATGTCTTCCATATTTCCCTGCGCAGTTCCTCTTCCTCTCTCCATGCCAGCTCCCAGCTTTTCTTGGCAGCGATACTTTCCAACACTATTTTGTCATATTGACAGACCGCCAGCATGACCACTGACCAGACAGAAAAGATCAAAACCCACATAATCAGCGCAGCTTCTACTGTGTATGAACCTTTTAACCCTTTCATCCCAACCACCCCGCACAAATTTGGAAGGCTGCCGCTAACAGCAGGCAAGGAGCAAACGGAATTGCTGTTTTTCTGTTCCCCCTGCCAGCGATTAGGACTGTCGCGGACACGCCAGCTGCAAAAATAAGTGCCAGCAGAAGCATTTCCAACATGGAAGCCCAGGTCATAAAACAGCCGCAGGCTCCTATGAGTAGCGCATCACCTATTCCTATGGCTCCATGTGTTATCAAACTTATAACAAGAAAGCACATTGCCACTAGGCTGTTAATTCCCAGATGGTGCCACCCGATCTGTCCCCCGCAAAACAGAATGCCCGCCAAAGCCAGTCCTGTTATCCACACAGGCGGCAGCTTTCTGGTCCGAAAATCCACAACTGCACAGGGTACCGTTAACAGCAGCAGCCCTCCTATCTGTAATATATTCATATTCTCATCCACCCCCGCACCGGCTGCATGGCTTCAGGTTTTCTTCTTCCGCCTCTTTCCGGGTAATCGTCCTGATTCCTCTTGTTAAACCTGAACATGAAATCGTACCGTGATAGCAATCCCCGTCTGACGTGATGAAGGTCCTTCCGGCATGTGCGCCTGTTATGCATCGTTCACAAGGCCGGTACTTTGCTCCGGCATTATTTCTAAGAAATTCCAGTTCAGAAAAATCCACCTCCCTGGCAGACAGATTCAGATGGCTGCAGTTCAGAGATTCATGATACACTGCGCCATAAGAAGTCACATATACCATATCTTCAGAATTATTCTCTCCTGAGCTGAACCCAGACCAAATTTTTCTCCTGCATCTCTGCATACAGTGAATGTACTGATTGCCTAGTATTGGAATGGGAATTTTTACCTGATAAGCGGCAATCAGATCCACCACCTCGTCATCTACTGAAGAGCCGGCGAATGAAATTCCTTCGGCTCCGCCTTTTACTCTTTTTTCCTCCAGCCAATTCCGCCCTACCTTAGAGATCACTGCGGCCCGCAGTCCAAGAACAGTATAGAAGTCTCCGTTAATCCCATTTCCCAGCTGCCCTACCGTCTGCTCCTGCCCCTCCTGTCCAATAACAGCCAACACCGCAGCAGCCTGCTGTACTTCCGCCTCCATTGCCCCCTGCAAACGTAATTTTAGTATCATCACATCTCCCAGCAGCAGCACTGCAGTCATTATAAATAGAAACAGCGGCAGCGCAAAAGCAGTTTCCACTGTAATGCTCCCGGAAGCAAAGACAGATACCCTTTCCCTGCACTTTCTGCGCGCCTGTGCCTGGAGAGCCTCTGTTTTTGCAGATCTTTTTTTGTTTTTCCCTGTATAAATGCCGGAAAAGGGCATCTGTCTTCACCTCCTTGCATAGGAAAAGTAATCCTCAGCAGTTACTTCTGATTGTCCCCGCCTGCCTGCAGTGCCTCTTACTGTGCATCCAGCTGCCCCTGTACAATCAGCGGCACGGAATGTGCTGTCGGTTTGCTGCATGCGCAGCTGTATTACGTCCATCATCCTGTAACACTTATCCTGCCCATCTGCCAGTGCAAGAAGAATTCTAAGATAATCCTGATATTTCAGGCCTTCCAGGGTTTTGTCCTCCCCCAGATCTTCACTGCCCAGGGAGACCAGATTTTCAAGAGCAAAATTCCAGGTGTCCGCACTTTTTAACAGGGGCACTCTTCCTCCCTGAAGCAGAATATGGACATCTGACAACGCCTCCGCATAGGACCATCCAGCCAAAATAAGATATTTTGCCGCACTGATCAGCGCCGGATTTCCTGTCCATCCCAATGCCAGCGCCGCTGCCCCTCCTGCCTGTGCTTTTTTTCCTTCATCCTGCATCAGATACATCAGATTCAAGCCAGATCTGAACCCTGCTATCCGGTTCAGTATTGCATAAAGATTTTCCTCCTCATCTTTTTTTCCTGCCAAAATATATTCTATCTCATACTGCAGACCATCCTCTTGAACCTGATCCGTACAGCAATTTGCCCTTAGCAGGACATATTCGTCAAACAGCAAGGTTCTCACAGGATTTTTAAGAAGATCAAGTCCTTCTGCACCTTCCGGAAGCGCCGTCCTGTAGTCGGCAGACGGAAGCCCGTCTTCCGGAATATTCCGGCCTGAGAGCACTGCGCCATCCGGCTTTACCAGATTCCAAATTCCCTTGCCTGCAAATCTCTCCAGCTGTCCCAGACCGCTTTCCAGTAAAGAATCCTGAACCTCCTGATTGCTGTATCCCGTTTCTACTTCTTCTGTTTTGCTCCAGTCAGTCCCTTCAAATTCTTTCTTCCACCCTTCGGCTTCCGATGCGGAATCCATACCCAGCCCCAGGGTCTCCAGCTGTTCTAACAGTGAAACTGCAAATGCGCCAGGATTGTTGTATTTTAAAAATGCCAGTGCACTATCAACCAGCTGCGTTCCTCCCTGTTCTGACATGCGGAGCTCCTTTAAATAATCATCTTTTTTAATATCAACGCTAAAGAAGCTGTCTCCTGCTGCCGGAAATTCTTTTCCCGGATCGCGCTCGTAATCCAGATACTCCAGAAATTTTCTGTTCAGCTCCTCTTCACTGCCTATAGCGAACATCAGCCCATAGAGTTCCATCAGCTCCCTGGAATAACCTGCAAATACTGATTCCAGGGCAGAGGAGGTATACATTTGCAGCATAGCCTCTGTCCCCCTGAGCCTGGCTGCCTCAAGGAACGATCCAATCATCCCCAACAGCACCGGCAGCAGCAAGCTCAGAAAGACTGTGATCTGCCCTGAAACCTTCCGGTCAATATACATCTGTGGCAGAATCATTGATCTGCCCAAAAATGTTTTTAACCAACTGGATCAGCTGATTCTTAAATATTAAAACTAATCCGATCAGCACCACTAATATCAGGATTACTTCCACTACGCCGACGCCCGATTCATCTTCAAAAAAATCCCTGATTGTATTCCCCATCTGAAAATCCTCCCTTATTAAAATGCCAGAAACGCTGGGACTGTGACTATCACGAGTACCACTCCCAAAAGCATGAACAGCGGCAGCATCATTTTGGAACCAGCCTCCTCCCCTAATTTCCGGGCCAGGTTTTTCCGTTCTTCAAATGCATTTTGAACCTCCTGCAGAAGCATTCCCTGCATACCTCTTGTCCCTTTGGACAGGTTTTGTTCCAGCAGCCCGCTCAGCCTTAAATAAGGATATAGACCACAGCGCCTTCCAAATTCCCCATATGCCCGGTTTTCTCCTGCTCCCTGCCTGATCTGGTTCACCATAAGCACAACTTCTTCATAAACATAGTTTTTCTTTGAGATCCCTTCTTTCAATTTTTTCTGGTAATCATCTGCCAGGCGCTCCCAGGCGCTTCGCATGGTCAGTCCGGCCCCTGTCAGTACCGCAAGCTTACTGACCATACCCGCATATCCGTTTCTCAGCTGCCGTTCTCTCTCCTGATACCGCCTCCTTATTTTCCCTGCAGGAATCCAAAAGCCAATACCGGCTCCGGCCGCTGCCAGCAGCACCAGAGCCCCTCCAGGATTTTCCTGAAAGTGTGTATATGTGAGCCGGCCCCCCTCCAACTCTTCCGGCAGATATATCTCCTTTGCAGCCGGATCTTCTTCCACAGCCTTCTTTAACAGTGATTCCAGTTTTTTCCTCATTTTTTGATTTTCAGTTTGTTCAGCCGGCACAAGACGTACCGGAAATTGGTATGTTTTTTCCGTTTTTTTATATCGCAGCATTAGAGTTAAAACTGTCACAGTGCCTGTCTCCGGAAGCTCGTCTGTCAATAGTTCTCCCGTAAAATCCATTAATTCCGGATTTTGAGGATACCAGTCTGCCCGGATATTTCCTGAGACCCTGTCAGGAAGCAGCAGATCGCCTGATACCTGATCCAGGGATGGATGCCCATTTAAAATACTTGTTTTCAGCTGTTCTGCCGTCTTATCTAAAAGAGTCTCAAGTTCTCCATCAGAGGGTTCGCGGCCCCGAACCTGTACTTCCACCACCTCCTTTTCATCATTTATACCTTCTACCTGAAGCAAATAGCTCTGTTCCCCGTCTCCAATATCCCCACGCTGCAGAACAGTCACATTTTCTTCCCTGCCCATAAATGATCGGGCCGCAGCAAACAAAAAGAGCAAGATAAACAGCATACACCAGGCCCCTGCCACACATTTCTGAAATGGCGGGTTTCCTTTTCCATTGCCCGATTTTTCTCCACAGCGTTCCACTGCTATCTGCTGTTCCCGCATCCCGGCAGATATTCTGCCGGCTGCTGCAACATTTTTTTCCAGCCAGTCTCCCAGCGGGTACAACAGGCCCAGCGTCTGTTTTTCTATCCCCTCTCTCTTTCTTTTCCTTAAATTTGTCACGACCACAGGCAGAATGATCAGCGCCAAGCAAATAAACTCCATATCCAGTCCTTTCATTATCATTATGTCTCACACGGAAATTTCTGTAATTCTTCTGCCCATTGCACAGGCGCCCAGATATACTGCTAAGCAGGCAGTCATGACGCATCGGCCCATTGCCCCTTCATACATCACCCCCAGTAATTCCGGGGCGCTAAAATTCAAATATAGCAATATACCCACCGGAACCCAATTCATAATACGCAGCTCCAGTTTCCGGGACGCGATCAGTGTCTGGATCTCCTGTTCCGTCCGGATTTTCTCTCCTATCTGTTCTGCAGTACGTTTCAAATTCCCCGAAAAATCACCTCCTGTCTTTTTGAGCACTGCAAAAATCTGTGCAAAATCTTCCACATCTTCCAGTCCGCTCTCTCTCCCAAAATCAAGCCATGCACTCTCCAGGCTTTTACCCAAGCCCATCCTGTTCTTCATCCTGCTCAGTTCTTTACAAATCAGACTGCTGCTTCCCCATAACTGCTTCATCTCCTTTTCCGCTTCCTCCATTCCATTTTCCACGGAAAATCCCGCAGATAAGGAACCCGAAAGGGAAAGCGTCATATCCCTGAACTGCCGGCGCAAAAGTTCCTGGCGCTTCATACTGTATTTTTTCTTTCCTTCGGACAAATACCAGATCAGCCAGGGACTGCAGACCAGGGGAGCCCAGAAACTATGATAAAACTCATAGGTGACTGCCGTCATCAGAATGATTCCCTGAAACAGGCAGCGCAGGAACTCCTCTGCATTCCACCCTCCGCAGCTGTTCCTGCAGCCCGGCCGCCTGGAGCTTGGCCGTATTTTCCAATCGGCGCTCCGTCCTTTCCAATTTTCCTTCCACTTTCCCATTTTTCTCACCCGATTCCCGAAAAATATATAGTTCCCCCAGACCTATTCCTCCTTCATGCAGCCCAGTTACTTCTTCGATAGACAGTACCTTTCTGGTCCGGTCCCGTAATCTTCCCAGGTGTACCATTATGTCCAGCGCAGAGGCAATCTGCCCTCTCACTGCCTGCAGCGGCAGATCCATCCCCATCAGCACCATTGTTTCAATTCTGGACAGCATATCTCTGGCAGAATTGGCATGTCCTGTGGAAATAGAACCATCATGCCCTGTGTTCATAGCCTGAAGCAGATCAAGCGCTTCCGGTCCGCGAATCTCTCCGATCAGCAAACGGTCGGGACGTGCCCGCAGCGCCGTACGCACAAGATCCCTGATGGTTATTTCCAGCATACCGTCCATATCCGCGCTCCTGGCTTCCAGTCTAACCAGGTTTTGAATGCCTTTCAGCTGAAGTTCTGCAGAGTCTTCTATGGTAATCACCCTCTCATCCGATGGAATATAGGCGGATACTGCATTCAGAAATGTTGTCTTGCCGGAGCCGGTCCCGCCGCTGATAAAAATGTTGTAACCCGCTCTCACCAGAATTTCCAGAAATGCCGCGGCCTCTTCCGTAATAGATCCCAGGCAGATCAGCTCTTCCATCCCAATGGCATGAAACGGAAATTTTCTGATTGTCACCACCGGACCGTCCAGGGCGGCGGGAGGCAGAACAATATTTACTCTGGAACCGTCCGGCAGTCTGGCGTCCGCTATAGGAGAGCGGGCATTCACCTGTCTGTTTATACCGGAGACAATTTGCTGAATAATATTTTCCAGCCTTTCCGAGGATGTAAAAGCCTTGTCACAGCGTTGAATTTTTCCTTCTTTTTCCACAAAAATTCTGTCATAACCATTGACCATAATTTCGGATATGCTGTCATCCTCCAGAAGCGGGCTTAAAACATCCAGTCCCCGAAAATAATGAAACAGTTCTCTGCTCAGCTCTGCCTTTTCCACAGCTGTGATGCAGATATCTCTGCTTTCTTCCGTCATAACCCGGGCAATCATATCCCGCAGTTCAGAATCCTCCGGCATCGCGGCAGGGTCCAGCCGTTTTTCTACTTTCTCCGCCAGATATCCTCGTATATCCTGACCTTTTCTAGCAAAGTCTGCTGCGCACATAGTCTCCAAATTCCCCCCAAACCAGTTGATCCAGATAGACCTCGCCCCCGCCAAAACAATGGCTGTAAGGCAGCTTCAGCTTTTCTGTTCGGAGCATCACCTCTTCTTTCCCCGCCTGCAGCATATATCGTTCATATTCCCGAAGCTTTGCCAATGATACTGTGTCTTCCTTTACCGGCATGTAAATCCTGCTGCAGCATTCCAGAATGTGAGCCACGTCAGTAACAAACCCGCCCACGTCTATTACACTGCACTGATATGCCCCGGACTGCTCCAGCAGATCCAGTACCGCATTTAAATCTCCCGCTGATACCTGATGAAGATCTTCCGGGCATCTGGCTGAGGCCAGATAATCAAGACTGTGATGTGTTCTCAGCATGGAATGAATTTTGGATTGGAGATCCCCCTGACGGAAAAAATAAAGCGCATCAGACAGATCTTCCTCTCCTTCTCCCCCCAGGATGGACGACAAACCTGAAAATGCATCCAAACTACAGTATACTGTCTTTTTTTCTCTGGACAGCATTTCTCCTAAAACCAGAGATAAGGAGGTCTTCATACAGCGGCCCAGCGGTGAATACACTGCAATCCGTTCTGTGGACCGGCATACCGCGCAGGATATTTCCTCCTGACTTCCATATGCCTGCACCACTTCCCGGATAACGCTGTCTGATGATTGGTACTTGTAAATTGCAGGATACCGGCTCAGTTCCTTCAGCACATCGCCTTCCGTCAGAAGCATGATCTGTCCGATATCTTTTCTCAGTATTTCTTCAGAAATCACATTTTGACTGATCAGCAGCACATCCACATGGCGTTTATCCAAATAGCTGACCAATGCCTGCCTGGAGGTAAACGCAACCATCTGAAAAGGATGGCTGGTCCTGGTATTCAGATAGGATGTAAGCCTGTCCCCATAGGCGGTATCTGTATCGTAAACTGCCAAAATTCTTTTCACTCTATCCCCCCTCAGAAAAACAAATAGCAGAAAAATCCGGCCGCCACTGCTCCGGAAAAGCAGATTGATGCCTTATTCCTGTCCTGTACAGGCACATCATAAGGAGTCCATGTTCTACATAAAACAGCTCTCCGGCAATGGCCTATAAAACAGCGCAGCCTGCTGATGAGACTCCGCTGCAGCAGCATCCTGACCAGTCCATATACAGCTCCCAGCAGCAGAGACCATAATGCAATCCGAACATATGCCTTCAGGCCGAAATATCCTGCGCCAAGCCCCAGAAGTTTACCATCACCTCCCCCCAGCGCCCCAACGCGGAACAGTAAAACAAATGGAACAAATCCAATAAAAGTTCTCAGCGGAAACAAAATAAACTGAATCAGGCCCCCGCGCCCCCATGAAAGTACCAGGCCGCAGACGGCTGAAAACCACAGCACTTCCGAAGGAATCCTTCTGCATCGGATATCCCACAGAGCGCTCACCATTAAAGTGATCAGAAATGTAATATGAAGTGCCAAGCTCATTCCCCCCATAAAAACGTACGCAAAATCCCCCTTGCAATTTCTTTTAATTTTAACAAGATAATAGTAAATTGGCCGAGACAGCCAGGACGGATCATTCCGCCAGAGCAGCATATGCTGCAAGAAGAGGCAGGCGCCTCAATAGGAAATATGAATTGTGAGTATCATTTTACTCCGTTATTTTAATAAGTCAATACCCTGTAACAATCTGTAACTCTTATGAAAAATTCCCTGCAAAAGACGAACTGTAAAAAATCCCACGAACAGGATTTCCCGCCTGCGGCGTGTCGCACAAGCGACATAATTCCTTATGCCGCAGTGCGATCCTCCGAAGGATTTTGCTGCATAGGAAGAACAGTTTCCTATGCAATTAAAAATCAGGTTATCTTCTGACACCCGCTTTCCTACGGTTCCTGGCACAGGACTATAATTATTTCCTGGTATTGTTTTATCATGCACTTGCCAGAGCTTTTCCCACATCTTTCAGGAACTGCTCCCAGGCATCCTCATGCTGAACAAAATATCTAGGGCATTCTTTCCCGGTCACATCATAATGACGGATCACATCTTTTTCTGTCAAGCCATAGGTCTGACACAGCCATGCTACCAGCTTTACTTCCGCGCGGTAAGTAGCTTCCGTGTATTTTCCAGTCTCATCCGGATGGCAGGTTTCTATTGAAATCGTATCCTTGTTTCTGAAGTTGCTGGCCGAAGACTTTTCGTCCAAAGGTACGCATTGAATAATTTCACCATTCAGTCCCACTACAAAATGCGCGCTCACCTCTGCCTGATCACCGGCAAAAAAATCCCGGTTGTTCTGGGCTGTGGTACCGGGATTCCCAACATAATGGAGCACAATATTTTTTACTCCTTCCAATTTTTCTCCCCTGCGCGCCACGCCGTGCACAGGAATGATCTGAACATCCACCCAGTCCGGAACTTTCACCTGTTTTCCCTTGCCGGCTGCTTCGGTTCCTACCGGCAGCTTTTCCCTGGTGCTCTCCACATAGGACTGGCTGGGTGTCATGCTCCCCTGCAAAGCTTCTTTCTTACCGCAGCCGGACAGCAGAACAGCAGCAGCAAGAATCATTCCCCATTTAATTCTGTTTTTCTTTTGCATAAAACAGGCCTCCTCATCATTGAATAGTTTGATTCTATCAGCCCGTTCCATCATATTTGCATCACTCTGTCATATCAAGCAATCCCTGTGAATCGTAATACTTTTTCAGGAAATCATACCCTGTTTCTGAATTTTGTCCTCCGAATATGCCCACGATCTTTCCCGTTTTATCATCCAGCCAGCCGTCCCATTGCCACCCGTCAATAATAATTGAAAAATTCCAGACCCAAAACTGCCTTTTTAATTCCTCGCTGTCACAGAACAGCACAGGACGCGCCTGCCAGGTGACAGCGGATGATATTGCTTCCTGCGTATCCCCATCATTAACCGTATATTCTCCTTTCACCTTCAAAGGTCCGTTTCCCCACTGAATAAAATCCTGAATATTTTCTAATATTACCGCAGGAAAACTGTCATAAGAATTTTCAAGCTTGTCTTTATCGGGGCGAACCTCAACATACGCCATGACCAAACCAGTTTCATTGACAATCTTCATCTTTTCTTCCAAAGTAAGCGGAATCTTTTCAGGGTTCTCTGAAAGCGCCAGCTCAATGGGCTTCAAATCAGACAGGACCATCTCCTGTTCTCTCATGCCGTCCTGCATAGAAAAGACTTTTCCAGGCAGTTCTATGCTGCCCCAGAACAAAATCCCAATTCCGGCGGCCATCCCTGCCGCCGCCAGTACTTTTTTCCAGATCCGATTCATCTTCCGGCTCCTCTCAGACCAATTACAGTGCAATCCTCCGGAGAGTTTTGTGATATAGGAAAAATCAGGCGTACACGCATTCCTTTTCCAGGTCTGCTGTCAAAACTCATCCTGGCCCCATGAAGCCTGACAATTTCAGCACAAACAGACAAGCCAAGCCCGACGCCTCCCTGGCGGCGGCTGCGTGACTTATCTTCCATATAGAAAGCTTCTGTCAGTTTCGGCAATTCTGACTGCTCCATCCCTCTTCCGTCATCTTTTACCTCGGCTGTAACAGCGTTATTTTCCTCCAAAATCCGTACCCAGATATTCCCACCCTTCTGGCATGCCTTTCTGGAGTTATCGATCAGATTTAAAAAAACAGTTTCCATCAGTTCTTCATCTCCATACAAAGCGGCGCCCTCTGGTGAAATATCTATATACAGGTGTAAATTCTTTTCCGAAAGCACTGGTTTTAGAAGGGCAGAAAGATGCTCCAAAAAAGTCCCTGCGGCAATTTTCTTTTTCTCAATCTGTCCTTGCTTTAACAGAATAATTTCCAGAAGCTTAGCAGATAAATGTTCCAGACGTTTTCCCTCTGAAAAAATATATCCCGCAGCTTCCACCGTAAATTCAGGATCATTTTTATGAAGGCGCAGCATATCGGCATAACCTATGATTGAAGTGAGCGGCGTTTTCAATTCGTGTGCGAAATTTCCGATAAATCGTTCCTGCTGCTCATTTTTCTCCTGCAGGCGGGAAAAATCTTCTTCCAAATGCTCCGCCATCTGGTTGATGTCTAAAGCCAGCATCCCCAATTCATCTTTTCTCCTTGCTCCGGCCCTTGCTTCCAGATTTCCTCCCGCTATTTCCCGGGCAACTTTTGACAGCCTGCTGACAGGCCCGGCAATCCAGAAAGAGATTAAAAGGCTCACCAATGCTGTTCCTGCTGCCGCGCCCAGAACAATCCACCGGTAAATCCGGACCAAATTTTCACGATCAGCAAAGATTCCGTTTACATTTCTCCAATTCTCCACATAGAGAACTGTGCCGTTTACAGTCAAAGAACTGACTGTTCTTAAATTCCAGTTTTCCCCAGTCTGGCTCATTGTCTGCATCATTTCTTCCGTATCCGGCAATTCTTCCGGCAATTCTGCAGGACAGCCTGCCTGCTCATAAAGCACACTGTCTTTTTCACGGATACGCACAAAAGCGTCTTTCTCAGGAGAATCTGACAGTTCCTTCATCACATTTTGAACTGTTTCCTTCCGATTTTCCCACTGATCCGTCTGAACAGAAGCCAAAAGCGCAGCAACAGAGGCGCGCATCAGCTGATTCTGGCTCTCTGCGCTCTGTTTTTCACGGTTCAACGTACTATGAAAAGTAACAGATATTAAAAAGGTGGCGCCTAGGCTGAATGTCAGCAGCACCACCAATAGCATGGCAAAAAAAATCTTCCAGCGCAGTTTCAACGGTGCACCTCCAGTCTGTATCCCACCTTGTAAACTGGCACGATTTTGTTTTCCCAGCTCAGTTTCCTTCTCATGCGCTGGACATGTAGGTCAACGGTTCTGCTGTCCCCCTGATATTCGCCTCCCCAAACCTGTTCATAAATGCGTTCGCGGAAAAGTGCAATTCCCGGATTCTGAAGAAACAGCACTAAAATTCCATATTCTTTCTGAGTTAAGGAAACAGCGTCTCCGTCTTTTGTTACCGTTCTGGAAAGTAAGTCCACCTCTACTCCATCCATAGAAAGACTGGAATCCAGTTTATGGCACCTCCTCAGCACTGTTTCCACTCTGGCCAGCAGTTCCATGATTTCAAAGGGCTTCCCCAGATAATCATCCGCGCCCAACCGCAGGCCTTTGATCCGGTCCTTAACATCTGACTTCGCAGTCAGAAAAATGACAGGCACGCCGGTAGGGCGGATATATTCCATCAGCTCAAACCCGCTGATTTCAGGCAGCATAATATCCAACAGCACCATATCAAAATTCTGCTGTTCCAGCAAAATAGCAGCCTCTGCCCCATCATAAGCGCAGACACACTGATAACCCGCTCCGGACAGACTATATTCAATCAGGCGGGAGATGGGCTTTTCGTCTTCCACAATTAAAATACGATTCATCACAAACCTCCGTCTCCCCCTGATTATACATCTTTTTCCCATCAAACCTGCATCATTGGACTCCTGTATCGGAAATTATGCGCTGCGAAATCTGCTGTACTTTTGCAGAAGGCGTATATTCCAGGCCAGGGAACATTTCCTCGTGGAGCCTTGTCACGTTAGAAAGCAGGGTTTTTGGTACTACGCAGTCATTTTTCCCGGGAACCGTCATCGCAACTTTATCATAAGGAAAGCCCATGCTTGTGCCTAAATGATAACGGAACAGGTTCAGCCCCATCCAGGTCATCTCGCCCCCTGAAAGTGAGGTGGAAACCTGGGGAAGGATTTCATCCACCAGCCGCATCAATGTTCCCACACCTGCATGCTTCATTTTGGTAAACATCTGAGACAGAACTGTCCTCTGTCTCTCCGTGCGCTGGTAATCCATGCCGATATAGCGGATACGGCAGTAAGATACAGCCTGTACTCCGTCCAGTGTCTGCAGCCCGGGCTGAGCCAACTGAGTGGTGGGGATTCCGGTACTTGCTGAAGTTTCTGTACAGTAGCCGTTCAGATAGGGCAGTTCCTCAGCAGTCACATCAATTTCCACGCCTCCTAAAATATTGATGGCGTTTGCCACAGCCGCCCAGTTTACGGCAACATAGTCTTCAATATCCAGATCCAGATTCCGGTTCAGGGCGTTCATAGCCTCTTCCGGGCCATAGTAGTAAAAGCCTTCTGTCAGTTTTCTGTACATATCGTCTGCTTCATTTACATTTAGATAAGTATCCCTGTACACGGAAATCAGCCTGATCTCCCCTGTTAAATTGTTAATGCTCAGCACAATATCTGTATCCGCGTGCATTTCCTTGCCGATCCTGGAACCGTCCCGGGCATCCACACCGAATAAAGCGATATTAGTGTATCCTTTGAGGTTTACAGGCTTCCCATCCGCCATGGTATTTTTCACGATCTGATCATCTGAAATGGATGCCCGCTGCATCTTGGACAGTTTGCTCCAAATCAGGCCTCCTGCGGCTACTACGAGCAGCAGAAGAATCAAAAAAATCAGCATAAAAACTCTTCTGATCCGGCGGCGGCGTCTCTTTTTCTTCATTCTTTGCTGTGCCTCCCGCCGGGCCTCCCGCTCTGCTCTTTCTCTGGCAGCTGAACTTTTCCGGGGTCTTGCGGCGCGGTTGCCGCTGCGCTGCCCGTCCCTGCTCCCATTGCCTGAAGGCTTGTCCTGGCGGCGTTTTTGCTGCGGAGCATCCATCTGGTATATTTCCTGCCCGCCGGGATATTCCTCCTGTTCAGACTCGTATTCTTCAATTTCTGTTTCTTCTAATTTGTCATCATCCCACATAAAATTTCCTCCTTTTACCAAACTGTTGCTCTATATGCGAATTTTCAATGCTCCGTTATGCCCGGGCGGCAGAGGATAAGGGCCGGGGATGGGATTTCTATCATCCCGCATAACGGAACGGAGGCGGCATTTGCTCAGCAGCGATGCAACTATCCAGCGCTTATATTATCAGGAGCGCTGTGCTTTGCTTGCTTAAGTACAATGTCATTCACATTATACCATGCCTTCCTCATTTTCCAAAATTAATTTTTTCTTTACTGTTCTTACTTTTTCCTGAATTTTAATAATTATTAATTTTTATCTAAAAAACTTTGGTTTTATAAATATTAAAATCCAGAACCAGTGCAAAGCTTCAACATGGTAAATGCATTAATGGTAAAAACCTCCAAAATTTCAATCCGCGAAGCCTATGCAAGGCTTCGACTGGGAGGTGATAAATCATGCTTGACTGGATTTTTATTTCAATCCACGAAGCCTACGCAAGGCTTCGACGCGCAGAGATATGAGTGATATTACATTATCACTATTTCAATCCACGAAGCCTACGCAAGGCTTCGACTTGAGCATATTATTCAGGAATTGTATTGTGTGAGAATTTCAATCCACGAAGCCTACGCAAGGCTTCGACGATCAAGCCCGGGAGGGGTACTCCTTAGAAACGCAGATTTCAATCCACGAAGCCTACGCAAGGCTTCGACAAAGTACAGTGTTTTTACTAATATGGATTATTCTATTTCAATCCACGAAGCCTACGCAAGGCTTCGACTCTATCCGCACCCGATCGATCATATAGACCCGCTATTTCAATCCACGAAGCCTACGCAAGGCTTCGACAGCAAACGAGCACAATTATCATTCCCTCTGCGCCCTGCCTATTGTTCAATATTACCACATTCGAAAGAGATCATCAATACACATTCCTCTTTTTCACCCTTTTGTCGTCAAATATACTCATCTTATCAGGTGCGAATCCCCCTGGGAAATCATGTTCACTTGTGGTTCGCACCGTCGGTTCCTTCCTTTATATTGTAAATCTTTCATTTTTTACATCCCTGCATCCCTATCACCCTGCTGCAAGAAAAAATAAAAATACCGCACAGGACATATTTCCCTGCCTGTCCTCATATGTTTTAGCAGGACAATAACAAAAATCAATCATAACAGGAGGATTTGCCATGTTACCTCGCCCCAGAGCATTATCCGCTAAAAAAGCCGCAGCCCGCCAGGAACAGCTGAGACGTCTGGATTTCCGCCGGGAACTTCTTTCCGCCCGGGAAAGCCTGGCGCTGGCCCAGAACCATCTGGATCAAGTCACTGATCCGGAAATGATCGACTGCTGCATTTATCAGATCAATGCGGCGCAGCTGCATTACCAGGTCCTTCTGAAACAGGCCCGGGCAAACTCTGATATCATCTCCAGGGAATTGATCGACTGATCCCATCCAATTGAAAAACAGATGAAACCCGCATGCTGAGGATTATATGCGGCCGACAGGCCACTCCGGCTTTCTGCCGCATAAAAATCCCATTCCGCTGGTCATCATACATTCCGCCATTTCCGCAACTTCTTCCGGCGCGGCTGTCATTCCGTCCGCCAGCCATTTCTGCAGGATACCGATACAGCCGGAACTTGCAAAAGCATAGAAGTATTCAATCTGTCTAGGCGTAGTGTTCTGAAAATACCGCGAGTAGCTTTCCACACATATTTCCCTGCCAATCTGAAGAAGTTTCAGCGCAAAGGCCTTATCCCCATATGGTCCCAGGGTAACTGTGCACAGATCAGAATTTTCTTTCAGACAGCGGAACACTTCCGTAGTAATCCTCACCGGAGTCCTTTGCGCTTCATCCATTTCCTCTAAGGGTTCCAGAGCCTGGCGGAACCCCTGCAGCATATCTTCTTCTATATCCTCCTTCAGTTTATAAATATCTGAATAATGGCTATAAAAAGTCCCCCTGTTCAAGCCTGCCTCCTCACACAGTTCCTTTACGGAAATGCTCTGAATGGGTTTTTTCTCCAGCAAGCTCAGAAATGCTTTTCGAATCAGCATTTTTGTAACCTTTATTCTGTGGTCATTTATTAACTTTTTCAAAACTTCCGCTCCTTTTCAACACCTGATGTATAGTTTGTTCAAAAATCGGGCATCAGGCTAATATCTGATGGTTGCAGCCATCTGCTGTTCTTATTATAATACAGATAAGAAAGTAAATCAACAGTGTGTTTGTTATTTGAAAGAGGTGTCTATTATGAAGAAACTTTATATTGTCACAGGGGCTAATGGCCATTTGGGAAGCACGCTTCTGCGCTCTCTGGAGCATCAGGACTGCCAGGTCCGCGGCCTGGTTCTGCCGGACGAAGCAGTTCAAAACCACGGTAACATCACCTACTTTAAAGGGGATGTCCGGGATTCCTCCACTCTGTCCCCCCTGTTTGAAAATACTGAGGGTTTCCAGGTTACTGTATTCCATACCGCAGGATTAATTGATATTTCAAAGGGACTTACCAGAAAAATGGAAGAAATTAATGTGGAGGGAACCATTAGAATTGCTGAGATGGCGCTGAAATACAAGGTATATCGTTTTATCTATGTCAGTTCGGTACACGCGATTCCAGAAAAAGGCATAAAGGGAACCCTGAAGGAAATCCGGCATTTTACGCCTGCCTCGGTGGTAGGAGGATACGCCAAAACAAAGGCTGCCGCTACACAGGCTGTTCTGAATCTGGTTCCCCTGGGCCTGAATGCGGTGGTCGTCCAGCCATCCGGAATTTTGGGGCCCTATGACAGTTCCAGAAATCATCTGGTTCAAATGGTGTCAGATTATCGGAAAGGCCGCCTTCCCGCCTGTGTCCGGGGCGGTTATGATATTGTAGATGTGCGGGACGTGGCCCAGGGATGCCTGCTGGCGGCAGAAAAAGGAAGGACCGGGGAGTGTTATATCCTGTCCGGAAAATACTACGATATCAAAAGCATTCTGTCCCTTGTCCGGGAAATTGAAGGAGGACGCCGCCTGCCGGTACTGCCGATTTGGATGGCGGAAGCCTTTGCTCCGCTGTTTGAATGGATATCAAAACGAAGAAAAGAACGTCCTTTATATACCCGCTACTCTCTGTACACACTGAAAAGCAACAGCAAATTTTCTCATGACAAAGCTACCAAAGAGCTGGGATACTGGCCCCGCAGCCTGAGAACCACAATTGCTGATACCCTGCAATGGCTGAAAGCGCCTGAGACCGCCGTTTTGTGAACCAGATCCGATTTTCTGCCTAAGTAAGGGCTTTTTCATATCGTTCATTTCTCATTACTGCCCTGCGTCAGGGCATAAAGCAGCCGCTCTCCCAAGTAACTGTGTTAATCGGGAGAGCGGCTTCTCATGTTATGTCAGACGGCCGGAAAAATGCGGTCAGTTAAGTCAATGATTTCGATAATAATTAATCAGGCATCCGTCCAGGATAATCTCTCTTTCATCATCTGTCAGCTCACCCAGCCGAAGGGTAAAAGGAACAAGTTTATCCTTCACCACATAACCGGTAATAGTTTCTGCTTTTTCCTTCACTGCCTTACGGATTCCGGGAATAAACAGGAAGTCCAGATTTTCAAAAGGAAGTTCTTCATCATCCAGCAGGAATGGCAGCATGCCCCAGTTAATCAGATTAGAACGGTAGCGCTTTGTAGCATATCCTTTTGCGATATTGGCCCAACCGCCTAACACCTTCTGGCAGGAGGCGGCCTGCTCGCGGGCAGATCCATCCCCTGGCTTCACCGCATAGATCGCTGTCCCGATCCCTGTTTCCCTGGCCTTCAGGTCCGGGTAAGATTCTTTCACCTTGCGGAACGCATTTCCAATTTCCTGGTCCTCCTGCATGGGGCAGGCATTGGTCCGGCGGATCGTTTCCGCTGCGCGCACCTGCTTCGCCCGGCCTACATACCCAGGGTCTTTCCGGGAAAGAGTAAATTCTGCCAGGCCTTCCGGATTGGAGCGGTAGGAAGAGGTTTCTCCGGAAGGGATAAGCTCGTCTGTAGTGGTCACCGGGTCGTGAATGACGGAAACCACCCGCAGCAGAATATCCTCAGTCAGCGCCACCATCTCAGGCCAGTCCTTGATCCCAGGCCCCAGCTTGATTTCCTGGGCAGGGTCCGCCTTGCCCACGCCGTTATAAACACGGTTGGCATAAATATTCTTATCGAAGAAATACTTCGGCTTCGTAAAGTCAACATCCACATCCGTGGCTGCAGTAAGATACCCCTTATTGGCGGCTGTAGCGGCAATAGAACGCGCGTCCATCAGGGCTACGGAAGCGATCTGGCCGTTTGTCACCTTTGATCCTTCCCGGTTGGGGAAATTACGTGTGGAATGGCGGATACTCAGCCCTCGGTTGGCAGGCACATCACCAGCCCCGAAACAAGGGCCGCAGAATGCGGTTTTTACGATCGCTCCTGTTTCCATCAGCTGAGCCACACGGCCGTTTTTCACCAGCTCCATATAGACAGGCTGGGAAGCCGGGTATACGCTCAGCGTAAATTCATCCGCACCGATGCTCTTCCCCTTTAAAATATCCGCCGCATCGCAGATATTTTCAAAACCGCCGCCCGCGCAGCCAGCAATAATGCCCTGATCCACGTACAATCTGCCGTCCCGGATTTTATCCCGCAGTTTGAACTCTATATTGTTATTGCTCAGACTTACCTGGGCCTTCTTTTCCACATCCGCAAGAATATCTTCCAGATTGGCGTTCATCTCTTCAATGGTATAGACATTGCTGGGATGGAACGGCATGGCGATCATGGGTTTGATTTCGCTCAGGTCTACTTTTACCACGCCGTCGTAATAAGCCACATCCCCGGGCTTCAGCTCTTTATATTCACCGCTTCTGCCATGAATCTCATAGAAATCTCTGATCTCTCCGTCTGTGGTCCAGATAGAAGACAGGCATGTTGTCTCTGTCGTCATCACATCCACGCCGATCCGGAAATCCGCGCTCAAGTTGGATACACCGTCTCCCACAAACTCCATCACTTTGTTGTTCACATAGCCATTGGCGAATACTGCGCCGATGATGGCCAGCGCCACATCCTGCGGGCCCACGCCCTTCTGGGGTTTCCCGGTCAGATGAACCGCAACAACTCCCGGCATGTTGATATCGTAAGTCTTGCGCAGCAGCTGTTTGACCAGTTCCGGGCCGCCTTCCCCCACTGCCATGGTCCCTAACGCTCCATAGCGGGTATGGCTGTCAGAGCCCAAAACCATTTTCCCGCAGCCAGCCAGCATTTCCCGGGCGAACTGGTGAATCACCGCCTGGTGGGGAGGCACATAAATGCCGCCGTACTTTTTCGCACAGGAAAGGCCGAACATGTGATCATCTTCATTGATTGTCCCGCCCACAGCGCAAAGGCTGTTATGGCAGTTTGTCAGCACATAGGGCACAGGGAATTCCTGCAGTCCGCTTGCCCTTGCTGTTTGGATGATTCCCACAAAAGTAATATCATGAGACGTCAGGCAGTCAAATTTCACCTTCAGTTTTTCCATATTTCCGGATGTATTATGAGCCTTTAAAATTCCATATGCCATAGTCTGCTGCGCGGCTTCTTCTCTGGATGGAATCCGCCCCAGCTTCTGCTGCAGCACTGCTGCCGCATCCGGCGTATCCTCCACCAGCTCGCTGCCGTGAAGCAGATACGCGCCGTGTTTGAATAATTCAATCATCTTTTTTCCTCCTCACAGAATACTTTAGCTTATTATAGCGTTGAAAGGCCACTTTTGCAAGTGGCCTTTCAAAAATTCCATTCTATTCCTCTTCCCAGGGGGAAACAACTGCTGTCTCTTCTTTTTTCTCTCCCCCGTCCGGCACCTTCGGTTCTTCTGTTCTGATAATCTCAGGGAATTCCACAGTAGCCCGGAACAGGTCTCCATCCAGATACAGTTCCAGCCGCCCGCCCATCAGCTCTGTCAGGCTCTTGGCAATAGAAAGCCCCAGGCCGCTGCCCTCAGTGCTGCGGGAAGCGTCCCCTCTGGTAAAACGCTCTGTCAATTCATCCGCCGGAATATTCAGCGGGCTTTCAGAAATATTTTTCATGACCACAGCGGCCATGCCATTACTCCTGCACATATCCAGGTAAACCCTGGTCCCCGGCATGGCGTATTTGCAGATATTATTCAACAGATTTTCAAACACCCGCCATAAACGCCTTCCGTCTGCCAGGATTAATGCCCCTTCTTCCGGCAGATTTGGCACTACCAAAAGATTTCTAGCCGCGAATTTATCCTCCAGTTCTCCCATAGCCTGTTTCAGCAGCTGCACCATATCCAGGCGCTCCACGTTCAGCTCAATATTCCCCGTGTTGGCCTTTGCGGCTTCTACCAGATCCTCTGTCAGCTGTTTCAAACGCTGGGATTTCTGATCCAGGATCTGTATATACTTGCGGATATTTTCATTTTCACAGTTTTCCCTTCTGATCAGATCCACATAATTGATGATCGAGGTCAGAGGGGTCTTGATATCATGAGATACATTTACAATCAGCTCCGTCTTCATCCGTTCATTGCGGGTGGCGGAATCAATTGCCTTCTGCAGGCCCGCGCCCATCTGGTTAATGCTTTCCGCCAAAGTCTTTTCCTCTGCCCACATCCCTGCGGTGTCAATCTGATGGTCCCAGTCTCCCTCCGCCTGCTTTTCTGCTCCTTCGGAAATCTTTCTGCGCTGTCCCACATATCTCAGCAGCAGCGCCAGAGTCCCTATATTCAGCGCAGCCAGAAGCAGGAACAGGATCAGCCTCATAAAACCGCTGTATGTGCTGTCCCACAATAGCAGAAGAAATGTGCTGGCCAATACGTAGGACACAAAGCCCAGTATCACTCTCCCGGACATATTCCGGTCTTTATAAAGAGCTTTAAAGCCCTCCCTCAGCCAGCGCAGCACAGCCCTCGCCCCTGATAGCAGCAGGAAATTATCAGCCAGAGAAGTATGCGCCTTGAACCGGCGTACACAGGTAAACAGCAGCCAATAACATCCAAGATAAACAGCGCCCATCACACTGGCATTCATAATTACCTGATACACAGCCGAACTGCTGCTGCCTATTCCGCTGCCTAATATCCCGATGGGCACCATTAAAACCGTCCACAATCCAAATACTCCGATCACCAGCAGAAAGGTGTAACCCTCCAGCCTCATATGATCCATTCTGGTCAGCACAATACCTTCTTTGTGTTTTTTATAGCCGGTACAGGCCAGCAGCAGGACCAGAGAAACCAGCCACCCCAATCCGCCCGTCAAAAGCAGGGCAATCATGAAAGTCTGCCACTTTTCGGCATTAGAATAATCCGCAATATAGTCCTGATACTTATCTGCCGCCGGCATCATACCGTCCACCCCATAGGCAATCCTGTATGACCCGGTGTCTACGTTTTTGAAATACCGCATTCCTTCCGCATCCTGCAGATCTTTTATCCCACAGGCCAGCACGGACTTGCCGGTTTTTTTATCTTCTACATAATATCTGAAGTTTGAGGATTCTTCAGTGAAGTTCATGTAGAATTCTTCCTCTGATTGATAAGACAGTTCTTCCGCATAAATTCGGTTCATCCACGAATATATTTCATCATAAAACAAATCTTCCAGACCATATTGACTGGTAATATACCCCATCTCCGGAGATTGCGCGTACCAGCCCTCTTCCTCCTCAAAAGTCATCTCCTTTTTCACATTCCCGCCGCCAAACACATATTTATCGCCTGACTGATAAAAATAAATTCCGCCTTCCTCCATGGCCAGAACTTCCTGTCTGGTAATCTGGATCTCCTTCGTTCTGTCCTCATTGTAAATATAAATTACAGGCTGATTCTCATCTCTCCCCTCTATGCTGCGCTTTTCTCTCTCCTGAAGATACTTCTGCAGCCTTTCCAGATCCGCCTCCACATAGCGTTTGAAGCCGCTGCTCTGCTCCACCGGCTGATTTTTCAACGCTCCGGAAATCGCATCGGATATCTGAACCAGAACTGAGGCAAAAAGTATAAGAATCACAGCAGATATCACCTGTACGCTTCCTAAAAACAGGCGGAGCAGCCGTGAACTTTTCCAATTATGCTTCAATGTTATTCCTCCTGTGCAAATTTTTCAACCTTGTAGCCAATCCCCCAGACCACCTTCAAATACCTGGGCTCTCTGGGGTTTATCTCAATTTTCTCACGGATGCGGCGGATATGCACTGCGACCGTATTATCGGCTCCAAACGCTTCTTCCCCCCATACCTGTTCATAGATCTGGTCAATGGAATATACATTTCCGGCGTTCTTTACCAGAAAGAGCAGGATCTTATAATCAATAGGCGTCATTTTCACCTGTTCGCCGTCCACGGTAACTGTTTTTTTCTCATCATCTATCCACAGACCGCCGGTCTTATACACCTTGCTGCTCTCCTCTGTGCCGATTGCGCCCAGCTTTGTATAACGGCGGAGCTGGGATTTCACCCTGGCGATAAGTTCCAAAGGGTTAAAAGGCTTTGTCAGATAATCGTCCGCTCCGATATTCAATCCCAGTATTTTGTCTGTATCCTCAGACTTGGCGGACAGCATGATAATCGGCACGGAGCTTTCTTCTCTCACCTTAAAAGTCGCCCTGATCCCATCCATTTTCGGCATCATGATATCCATGATAATCAGATGGATTTCCTGATTTTTCAGAATATGCAGCGCCTCCATTCCATCGTAGGCCTTTACTACCTGATACCCCTCCTGTCCAAGATAAATCTCAATTGCGTCTACAATCTCCTTGTCATCATCGCACACTAAAATACGGTACATATTTTCCTCCCAGAGCAAATCAGCCCACTCATGATGTTTTTATTATAATTGCCGAATCTGAAAGAATCCGGCTGGTTTTCTTACAAATTTCTGAAAAAACTTATTGACATTTCCCGCAGATGTAGTAAAATAATATTGTTCTATGGAGGCATAGCTCAGCTGGGAGAGCGTTCGCCTCACACGCGAGAGGTCATGGGTTCGAGCCCCGTTGTCTCCATTATAACAGAAAACCCCGTAATTGCAAGGAAGTGCAGATTTCCTGCGGTTGCGGGGTTTTTGATATGGTGTTTCCTTTTATGGTATACATTCCTCTAACACAGTTCCAATATCTTCATTCATGCAGATGGACTGCATCTCAATCTCTTTTGGGCAATATGCCTCCCCTTTATTGACACAGGCATATATCGCAGCAGGATTCTCCGCCGTAAGCTGCCAGAATGGATATTTAATAATTCCCGGGGTATTCATCCCCACGCCCAACTCCCAAAACAAAACATGCTGTTTTTTGTGATTCTGAATAAAATCGTGATATCTTTCAGAAGCAGCATACCACCCGCCGTCCTGGACAAAGCTCCCGTCGCAGCGCAGGTTCATGGTCATCGGAGCGCCGCAGACCGGGCACCTGGGAATCAGTTCGGAGGGGATTTTCATATGATTCTGCCGGGCCGCCATCTTCCGGACTTCTGTTTCATTGTCGTAGGTTTTTCGATGGCAGGGTACGGAACACTGCCACAGGCCGTAATCGCCCTGGGTATAGAACAGCCTTTTCTTATCAAATCCAGCAAGCTGAAACTGATGGTCAACATTCGTTGTGATCACAAAATAATCCCGCCCTTTTACTAGTTTCAGCAAATCACAATAAGGCTTGCCCACACCGGCTTCATAACGGTTGACCATGATCTGCCTGCTCCACCAGGCCCAATATTCTTCTAATGTATCATAGGGATAAAAACCGCCTGAATACATATCCTCAATGCCGTACTTCTTTTCGAAATCCGAAAAGTTTTTTTCAAACCGCTGTCCTTTATAGTTCATTCCCGCAGCGGCAGACAATCCGGCGCCAGCGCCGATCACAAGGGCTTCCGCGTTCTTTATCTCTTGTTCCAGCCTGCCAACCTGCTCTGAATAACTTCTGATAAACACCGGGGACTGTTTCTCTCTGAACATGGAATATCTCCTCCGCTTTACTAAAAATATCAATAACGATTTTCTATGCCCCTATTTTATGCCTTTGGTTATTGATTTTAAAGTACGCACTTTATTGTACTATAGTTACCTGAAGGAAACCATTACGTCCTGATGCAAGTTCGGAATTACCAGGCACACTGCTTTTTTCAGGAATCCTTGACCCCAAAACAAACATACTGTATAATCAGAATCATAGGATCAAAAAGTGACTAGTGTAAGGAGAACTCACTTATGAGTGAACATGAAATACAAAAAGGCCTTCCTGCCTGTCCGGTAGAAACTACTCTGATGCTGATAGGAGATAAATGGAAAGTATTGATTTTGCGAGATTTGATGCCCGGCACCAAACGGTTTGGAGAATTGAAAAAGTCCATCGGAACTATTTCTCAGAAAGTGCTGACTGCACAGCTCCGGGACATGGAGCGCAGCGGCCTGCTGATCCGCACCGTATATGCGGAAGTCCCTCCCCGAGTCGAATATTCGCTGACAGATCTGGGCAGAAGCCTGAAGCCGATTCTGGACGCAATGTGGAATTGGGGAGAAAATTATAAGGCCCGCACTCAACTATAGAAAAATTATGTAAAACCTGAGAGTTGAAACAAAAGGGGAGCAGGCCATGGCATGCCCCCCCTTGTTCGCTGCTTTTCTTTTATTTATTGTGGCTGACTAGTAAAGTCGCCGCCCAAAGCGATCCAGCCCGCGCCGCTCTTGAGCTTGCCCCAGAGATCGGCGCCGTTTCCTGCCGATGTCTGGACCACCGTATAGCTCCCCTGGTCGCGGATCACTCCCAGGACAGGGTAGTCAGTCCCAGGACCGCTTCGTATATTCAGATCTTCTTTCACTTTCACCATCGCAGGGAGTTTTTCCTGGCCTTCCTGTTCACCCGAAAGCTTACGGCAGTATTTTTCATATACAGAAATCCAGCCCGCGCCTGATTTCAGCCTTCCCCAGTATCCGTTCTGAATTTCTGTAACTGTATACGCGCCTTCATCTGTAATATGCCCGGTTTCTTCATAATTTGTTCCCGGGCCTTTTCTGATCGTCAAATCCGGCACAATTACCTGGTACATTCCCGGCCCATACTCTTCATCCGGTTGTGCCGGGCTCTCTCCTCTCAGCCGCGCTCCCACATCCGCCCGGAAGGTATCCATATTCTTCCCGTGCTTCGGCCACCAGTGCTCAATATCAATGTGGTTGCTGCCATAGCCCAGGCGGTGCACCTCGGCGTGGCAATAGATATCCCTCTCCGTCAGCCCGTATCTCTCGCAGAGATACACAAATAACTGGATCGCCTGCTCATAGATATCAGCAAAATAGGCCGCGTTGGCCTTCACGTCATATCCCACCATTGTTCCGCTGTTTGGCAAATACGTGTGTCCTGCCGGTTCGCAGACCTCCACCCCGATTGACAGGCCGTTCCAGCCTCCCTTTGGCCCAGCCCCCACATGCGCGCCCACATTATCCCAGGGCATCACTTCCAGCACTCTGCCCGATCGCTCCAGAAACGCATGGGGCAGTGCATTGACAGCGGGGTTGTTATAATATTCAAACAGCTTATCCGCATCCGGCTGTGCGGTCCCCGGACTGTGCACCACCAATTTCTCCACCTGCATTTTGCCGCGGTCAAAATTTTTATTCGCCTCAGCCCACTTTTCTACTACATTCATGTTCCTACCTCCTTCTCCACATTATATGCGGAGGCAGAACAAAGCGGACTTTTAACAGCGGCAATTCTCCTTTTCTTCCAAATACTTCTTCAGGGGAGCCAGTGCTTCTTCTCCGCTGGCCAGTATCTCCCGGACCAGCAGGCCGGCAAATACTTCCGCTCCTTTTTCCTGGAGATGAGCGTTATCCTCTACGCCCCCGCAGTATTTGCCGCAGGGATATTCTCCCTGTTCTGCCCAGAGAAAAATTTCCTTCGTCTTCTCAGGGCCAAGTTGTTCACAATATTCCCTGGTAACCGCCCCCAGATCCAATACAGGCGCAATTCCCTTTTCAGCCATTTTCAGCATAACCTGCCTGTATTCCGGAAAACTAAAATGCAGATGTCCCAATGCGTCGAAATCACGCATTACAATGGGGGTCACCAGGACACAGGCGGCTCTCCTTTTCCTGCAGACATCTACATAGCGCAGCAGCCAGCTTTCAAATTCCTCAGCCGGCACATATCGCTCCTTCTTATCCCTGTTGGCGTCATTATGAGAAAACTGCATAAACAAAAAATCTCCCGGGCGCAGCCTCTGTTCCAGACAATCCAGCCTGCCTTCTTCCCAGAAGGTCCGGCTGCTCCTTGCAAATTTCGCATGGTTTTCTACCGTCAGTCCGGGAACCACATAGCGCCGGACCTGATCAAAGGGTACGTCCTGGGGACGGGATACCTCCGGCTCTATGCCGGACATGGCTGCGCACAATTTCTCGCCCCATCCGGCCTGGGGCCTGCTGTCTTCGTCGAAACTCTGGACTGTGGAATCCCCGGCCAGAAAGATTCTGACTTCACTTTTCATCTTCAGACCCCCATTTCTGAACCAGTACCTCCTCCAGGCTGCGCTTGGGCACATAATGCACCTGGTTTTCATCCCTGTAATATCTGATATCCCCGTCCTCTCCCAAAGGGACGATCTTCACTTCTTCTCTTGGAACGCCCAGGGCGATTACCATGCTCACCGCAAACCGATTTTCATCCAATCCCAGGATACCGGCCAGCTTTTTCCTCTGCACATTCATCAGAAAGCACCCTCCCAACCCCATTTCTGCGGCTCCCAAAAAGATACTCTGACCAGCAATCCCCTCGTCTGCAGTCATGGCTTCCTGGATTTCTCTGTCCCGGAGCATCACAATATAAGCAGCCGGACGCTCTCCCGGTTCCGGTCCGTCCCATTCCGGCAGGTATCCTGCCCAGCCCAGGCAGGAAAATATTTTTTCATTGATTTCCCTGCTGCAGCTGGCCACATATTTTATGTACTGTTTGTTGGCCCCGCAAGGGGAAAGCCTGCCCATATCAATCAGTTGTTCCAGCTGTTGCATACCCAAGGGGACTTCTTCCTCAAACCTCCTGCAGGATCTGGCTCTGCGCACTAATTCCTCTAACATATTTATGCCTCCATTTTGCTGTTTTACATCTTCTTCCTTGCGATGCTGCATTCATTACAGTACCCGTACAACTCCAGCCTGTGCCCCGTCACCGTAAAATCTCCGGCTTCCGTATTCAGATGCATGTGGGCAAAGGGACAGCTCTGGAGCGGAATTCTCTTATGGCATTCCAGGCAGACAGCGTAATGGATGTGTTCTGCTCTGTTCAGCTCATATACCGCAGTACCATCCCCCATCCAGGCGTCCCGGTTCACCAGCCCGTTCTCTTCAAAATTATTCAGGATGCGGTAAATGGTCGATACGGCATAGCATTCCCCGCTATCTTCTCTTACAACCCTGCCATAGATCTGTGATGCTGTTAAAGGCTCCCGGGCCTTCAGCAACACATCATAGACGTTCTTTCTCTGTTTCGTCCATTTTATTCCTGCGGGATACCCACAGCGTCCCTTATTATCCACGCGGCTGCACCTCCTGTCTCCTGTGCTGTTTTTGATTTTATCCTATGTTCTATCTTAGCACAATACCGCCCAAAACACCAATCGCATATAATAATGCAATAATTTTAATATTTTCTTTTTTATTTCGATTCACCCGGAAAAGTACCAGCACGCCGATTCCGGCGCCGGACAGCAGCCCCGCCATCATTGTCCCAAAACTCATAGCGCCTTCCAGATACAGCTGTGTGATCACAACCGACGCCGCGCAGTTTGGAATCAGCCCTACCGCGCCCGCGATCACAGGGCCCAGCACAGGCCTGTTCAGCAGCACGCTTGCCAGCGCCTCCTCACCGCCAAAACTTAAAACCAGATTCAGCGCAAATGTAACTGCCATGATAAACAGCGTAATCTGCAGCGTATGGCGCACCGCCGAACGGAAAATTCCTTTTTCGCAGTGGCAGTGCTCTTTTTCACAGATATCATGGATATGATAATGTTCCTCAATATGTTTTCTTGTAATCAACAAGTCGATCAAAAAACCCGCTGCCATCCCGATTGCGATTTTCAGCAGCAGTATTTTACCAATCAGCCCCAGTCCAGCCTGTTCAGAAATCAGAATAGGCAGCATTTCGTCCGATGTGGACAGGTAAATGGAGATCAGTGTCCCCAGTGTAATCACCCGGCCTGCATACAGATTAGAGGCAGCAGCAGAAAAACCGCACTGCGGCACGGCGCCCAGGGTTCCTCCGATCAGCGGCCCCCATTTCCCGGCTTTTTTTATCATCTTTTCTGTTTTTTCACTGGTTTTATGCTCCAGATATTCCATAGCCAGGTAGGTCAGGAACAGAAATGGAATCAGCTTGATACTGTCCAACAGTGTTTCTTCTATAATATGCAGCATTTTATTTTATCCTTTCCTTGCAGCAATATAGCTCCAGATGCAAATGCAACTTATTCGCATCTAAACTATAGCATACTCTGCAGGATTGTCAAGGGATGATTTCTTCAGAAATATTTAACAGCACAACAAAAAACCGGCCTCAGAACATCAGTCCCAAACCGGTTTCTTCTCACTGCGCCTCCAGGGGCTCGAACCCTGGACACCCTGATTAAGAGTCAGGTGCTCTACCAACTGAGCTAGAAGCGCGTCTCTGCTTGTCTCACAAGCACGATGAACATTATATAACATGCCTCCTGAAAAATCAAGTACTTTTTAAAATTTTTTTACTGTTCCCGGCGCAGGCTGTTCCTGTATTCATTTGCAGACATGCCGGTGATTTTTTTAAACACCCTGGAAAAATGAGCGGTATCCACGAATCCCACTTCCTCAGTTATGCCGCTGATGCGCATGGAAGGATCTTTCAGCAATTTTTTCGCTTCCCGAATCCTGATTGTGTTTAAAATTTCAGAATAGCTTTTCCCCAAATGGCCGTTGAGCAGCTTGCTCAGATGCCACTGGCTCACATAAACCTGATCCGCCACGTCAGATAAGGTGATCTTTTCTTTATAATGCTGTTCTATATAAGTCAGAGCATTCTTCACCACAAAACTGCCTGCCGCATTGTCGCCGAGCCCTTCCCTGTCTTCCTCCTGCTCCTGGGTTTCCTCCGGGCACAAGGCTTTCAGGCGTTCCAGCATCGTATGAAGCGCTTCTTCAAGTTCGTCCATCCTGGATGGTTTCAGAAGATAGCGCACCACGCCCAGGCGGATTGCCTCCTGTGCATATTCAAAATTCCGGTATCCTGTAAGGATGCTGATCTGAAGATCCGGAAACTCAGATTTAATTCCCGCAATCATCTGCAGACCATTGAGGCCCGGCATGCTGATATCCGTAAACACAATATCCGGCTTTTCCCAACGAATCACGGTCATGCCTTCTTCTCCATTGCAGGCCGTCCCTGCCACATGGCATCCATACTTCTCCCATGGAATTACCTTCTGCATTCCCTGTACAATGATTTCTTCATCATCTATCAGCACAACTTTATACATCGCAAACACCCCGGATAAAATGCAATGCCGCAGAATCCTCGCCATTATTACAGGTTTTATCTTCAGGCGCCGGATTCCGCAACATCATCATTTTCATTCTTTTTATATTGTACTACACCCCTCCCGTCGGGATCAACCTTTTATTGCCCCCGCTGTCATTCCTTTAATAATATATTTCTGCAGGCAGAAATATATTATTATCACCGGCACAATAACGATGGTCACTGCCGCAGCCAGCAGGCCATAGTCTGTTCCTTCCTGGGAACTGATCTCATTCAGCAGCCTGGTAATGGCCCACTGGTCCGAGTTGCGCAGTGTAAACATCTGCGTAAACAGGTCATTATAACTCCATAAGAAACAGAAAATCCCAACTGTTGCAAAAGACGGTTTTGTCAGAGGCACTACAACCTTAAAGAATATCTGGAAAACACTGCAGCCCTCCAAATAAGCAGCTTCCTCCAGGTCGATCGGCAGGCTCCGTATGTAGCCTGATAAAACCACAATCGCAAACGACAGGTTTCCGGCAATCTGGGGCAGCGCAGTGGAAAGCAGCGACAGCCACAAACTATCGGTATTCACAATTTTCCAGGACAGCATCATCCGGAATACCGGAATGATGGTAGAAAATACCGGGAACATCATCGCTGCAATTACAAGGGACTGAAGGAAGGCCTTTCCTTTGAATTGATAGCGCACCAGGGCATAGGCACACAGGCCGGCCAACAGGATCACCACCACTACCACACTGATCGAAATCACCAGGCTGTTTCTGTAAGCGCCCCATACGTTCAGCTTGCTGAAAGCCTTGGTATAATTATCCAGCGTGAACAAGTCTCCTACCGGCAGAGAGAAGGAATTAGAAACAATCCGTCCTCTCAATTTAAAAGAATTCATCAGCACCCATAAAAGCGGATACAGCGTAGTCACAGCCCAAGCAGACAGCAGCGCGTAGACCAAAACCATCCACGGGGAGAATCTGCGCTTTGTTTTTACTTTTTCCATGTCACAGTCCTCCTTAATAGTCTTTTTCTTTTAGGGCATGGTTAGCGATCTGAGAGAGCACCACACCCAAAACAACGATTACAAGAGCAATGGCGCTGCCGTAGTCCACATCTTTTGTCGAGATCGTCTGATAGTACATGTAGGTCCCAGTAAGCCATGTCTTGTTGTTGGGCATGCCGTTGGGGAACATGGTATAGGGCAGGTCAAACACCTTCAATGCGCCGGTAATCGCCAGAGTGATACAGGTGCAGATCACATTGTGCAGCAGGGGCAGTGTGATAAAACGAACCCTCTGCAGCTTTGTAGCCCCGTCAATGGACGCCGCCTCATAGATATCAGGAGAAATATTATTTAATCCAGTCACCAGAATGATAAAATAAAATCCCACGTACTGCCAGGTAACCGGAATAATCATCGTGAGCACAGCCAGAGAACCCTTTTTAAAGTCCAGAAGCTCATTGGCTCCGAAAGCCATACGGATCTGATTGAGCATCCCGGTATCATACAGGAAAATCAGGTTGAACAGCAAAGCCAGGGCTGTGGCGGAAATCACGATGGGGAGGAAATAGAGCACCCGGAATAATTTGGCTCCGCGCTTGATGTTATCCACCATCATGGCCAGCAGCAGCGCGATCCCGACCTGGCCGATCAGAGTAGCCAGCATCATCCACAGCGTGTTGACCATAGCCGTACGCATTTTAGGATCAGTAAATATCTTTAAATAATTACTGTACCACGGGTCATTCCAGCCCTTGGCCGACTGTCCCAGACCTTTTATCACATGAAAGCTGTTCCATATATTCAGGAAAAACGGATAGTACAGAAATACTACCATGAATGCAAAAGCCGGAATCAGAAAAATCAGCAGCGGCTTCTTATTTTTATAAATCATTGAGCCCATGGAATCACCTCTTTTTGTCAGAAAAAGCCGGAGACAGTCTGTTCATATCTCCGGCTCTTTGTCAGTCAGACTATTTTAATTTCATTCAGTCTTTGATTCAGCAACCAGAGTCAGCATCTCTACTACTGCCTCTTCCGGAGTCACTTCGCCGGAAACGATTGCCGCCATATTGTCAAATACAGGTACTCTTGCTTCTGTGGGAATTCCATCCTGCAGAGCCAGGGCCAGGCCTGTAGCTTTGCTGGCCATATCCTTGCCGCTCAGCTGCAGCGCATTGTACTGGGATTTGTCGATCTTTGCCGGGGTCTTCAACGCGTCAGTGGAAACGCCTGCAAACTTAGCTACTACATCGTCCGTTGTCATGGACATTACGAAATCAACTGCTGCTTCGCGGATTTCCGGATCTTCCCAGGCTTTTCTGGTGATCATATAGCCGGAGGACATACCTGCGATAATATCGGTAGATTTACGGTTTCCTTCACCAGGCACATAAGTTACAGTGAAATCTTCAGGGTTCTCAGCACCTTCAAAAATGCTCTGAGCCGCCCAGTTGCCGTCGCAGTAAAATGCGGCCTTGCCGTCTATAAACAGCTGTTTTGCTTCCTTGCCGTCCATGGAAAGCGTATTTTCAGGGAACAGGCCCTTTTCATACATTTCCTTCATATCGGTGATGCCTTCTACCAGCGGCAAATAATCATCTTTGTTATCCGGGGACGGAATCACATTCTGAGTCTGAACATCGCGGTGGTTGAAGATACAGAATTCAAACCAGTAATGGATTTCTGTCGCAAGTGAAGCTGAAATCGGGGTGATGCCTTTTTCCTTCAGGGTTTCGCAGTCTTTAATAAATTCTTCCCAGGTGGTGTTTTCATCCGGAACATCTACTCCTGCGTCCTTCAGCAGCTTTGTGTTTACGAACAGGCCTTCCCAATATCCGTTCACCGGAACTCCGTAATGGTTTCCATCCGAGGATGCAGGAACTTTAGTCATATCCATGTTGCTGGCATATTCCGGGTACGCCTTCTGGATCTCAGAAACGGGAACCAGTTTATCCAGAAAACTGTCTGCGTCAGCGCCGGTGAAGTACATCAGGACATCCGGTTCCGCGCCGCTTTCAAAGTCTGCAGTCACGCGTGCTTTTACTGTCTCGTCGGAGATTGCGGAGCTGTCATATACCGTGCTTCCGGTTTTCTTTTCCCAGGCTTTGTAGGCGTCCTGGAACAGCCTGGCGTTGGCGTCATTGCCTGCATATGTACTGAATACGCTTAATTTCACCGGGGTCAGCGCGCTGGTCTGCCCTTCTGTGGGGGCTTCTGTGGTGGAGTCATTTCCGGCCTTGGTTGTAGCTGCCTCTGTCTTGGGGCTCGTTGCAGGGGCGGCTGTCGTCGCGTCAGCAGGCGTGGAGCCGCATCCGGCCAGCATGGAAACTCCCATAGCCATCGCCATTGTTAATGCTAAACCTTTTCGTTTCATAATCAAATCCCTCCTTAATTTTTGCGTTACCGTTCCTTCTTGGTATGTTTCTATTATTGCTCATTTTCATAAAAATGAGAATTGTCAAACTGGCTGTTTGTTGTATTTTTTTGTTCAGATTGGTTTTTACACAACCTTATCCGTGCAATTACCACATTATTTTCGCCGTTTTCAATGGTCAATCCGGAATTTTCACCATACAGCAGCTTGACCCGCATATTGACATTGGATATTCCCAGATTTCCGGACGGTTCCTTGCTGCTGTCGTATTCCGGGTCCAGCAAACGGGCCACCCTCTGTTCATCTTCTTTTGTCAGGGTCCCGTCATTGATGATTTCAATCGTCAAGTTTTCCTCTGTCTGGCAGACCCTGATCCGAATCGTGCCGTATGTCCGGGGCTCCACACCATGTTTCACCGCATTTTCAATTAATGGCTGCATAATCAGCCTTGGCACCTCATAATCCATCATTTCCTGATCCAGCTCTTTCACCACTGTCAGCCGTTTCCCCAGCCGTTCCTGAGCGATATAGAGATATGCATTTACATAGGACATTTCCTCCGCCAGCCTCACCAGCGGTTTCTTCTTCCTGTCCATGGCAGCGTTCATCAGTGTGGACAGTGCCTCGATCATCTTAGGCACCTTGACATTCCCTGACATCCTGGCCTCCCAGTTAATGATCTCCAGCGTATTATTGAGAAAGTGCGGATTGATATTGGACTGAAGCGCCACGATCCTGGCATCGCGCAAAGCCAGCTCTTCTTTATAAATATGTTCAAACTGATACTTCAGCCGGTCGCTCATCTGATTAAAGGACTTCTCCAGATATTGAAATTCCCGGCTGCGCAGCTCTTCCTCCAGATGGCCCCCATAATTTCCCTTCTCAATCTCTTCTGCCCCTCGCATCAATACAGACACCGGACGCACGACCTGAGAGCGGAACACCCGGGTCAGGAGGGCCAGCATGACAAGCAGCATAAGCAGCATGCCGCATACTACAATCCAATAGCCCACAAAAGGTTCCGACAGCATCTTGGAATCCATTTCCATTACAATTCCAAGCCAGAGGGTCTCTCCGGGAATTCCTTCGTACATCAGGTAATCCCCCCGTACCCGGCTGACGCCGTCCCCAATCCGTTTCATCTGTCCGCCGGCTTCTTCCATGGTGATCTGTTTTCCTGAAAGCACCACCGGTTCACTGTCCAGATATACCGTTACAGCGCTGCTCCAGGAAAAATCCTTCAGATTTTCCAGTATATAATCAGGATTCAGCCTCATCACAATTGTTCCGAAATGTTCATATTCCGGGCTCATCAGGTTCCGGATCATATACAGCTTATCCTCTTTTTGCCAAAACCGGATTTTTGTTCCCAGTGTTTTAGCAATTTCCTTTACTTCCTGGTGATCATTGACCCAGTATTCCCGCTGCTCCTCATATTTTCCGCCGGAAGAAGTATTAGTCATACTGTAATTGAGCACCTCAGGATTCTCGGTATACCAGAAATACACATCCTGAAAAGCTTTTTCCTTCTGATATGTACTGAAAATATAGTTGGACGTGCGCAAATAAAGTCCATTCGGAGTGAGCTCCTCCGCCGTATAACGCTGATAAAGCTCCCAGAGCTTCCTGTCATAAGTGGAAGCCCTGGAAGCCGTAACAGCCGTATCGACCCGCTCTGCGCAGATCTTTCCTGTAAAATAGAGCTGGTCGGACAGACCCTCCAGCATCTGCTCTCCGTAATTGCTGCGCATATACCAGCCCAGCACCACAATCAACAGCAAAATCGGGACGAACCAGCCGATAAATATAATCTGTACCAGCCTCCCTTTTAGAGAAAACGTCTTTTTCTTCATAATTCTACCTGCCCCCAATAAGCTACCTACATTTTATCATACTGGTCAATATTTATCTATGGAAAATACCGGGGACAGGCAGAGCTGTATTTTCATGCTTCCTACAATTTTAGAAATTCTTCCAGCCTGCGCACATTTTGCACTGCCATCTCCCTGGAGGGCATCTCGCTGAAAATCCTGAGCAGAGGTTCAGTGCCGGAAAACCTGGCTATTACCCACCCACCATTCTGAAAGTACACTTTGCAGCCATCCATATAGCTGACCTTTTCCACCGGGAAATCAAAACCGGGAAGCAGCTTATCCTTCATCAGAGTTTCCTCTATATCAGCCTTTTTTTCCGTGCTGAAGCGGAAAGCATACTCTACCATCTCAGCTGCGCCGGATAACTCCTTTACCTCCCTCAGCAATTCTGACAGTTTTTTTCCGGTCACCGCCACCATCTCCACCAGGAGGGAAGCAGCGTAAACCCCGTCTTTACCATGAATATGCCCCCGCACTGTCAGCCCTCCGGAAGACTCGCCGCCGATTACCGCGTCCTTTTCCTGCATCATGGCAGAAATATATTTAAAGCCCACAGGCACTTCATAGCATTCCTCACCAAAAAAATCTGCCAGCCGGTCCAGCATATGTGTAGTGGCGATATTGCGGACCGCAGGGCCGTGCCAGCCCTTGTATTTCAGCAGATAATAGTACAGCATCAGCAAAATTTCATTGGGATGCAGGAACTGTCCTGTATCGTCAATGACGCCCAGCCGGTCTCCGTCTCCGTCCGTCGCCACGCCCATATCAAAATGTTTGGCTGTCACATAATTCTGAAGCGGCCGAAGAGTTTCCTCATTAGGAGCAGGCAGATGCCCTCCGAAAAGTGTATCATGATTTTCATGCATGGTATCTACTTCACAGCGCGCGGTCAGCAGGATGGTCCTCAGGGAGGCTCCGCTGACGCCGTAAAGAGGATCCAGGGCAATTCTCATCCTTTTGCTGCGGATCATTTCCATATTAATCGTATCAATAATATTATCCAGATACTCATTCAAAGGATATATCTCCTCGATGAGGCCCTCTTCCACGGCACGGTCATAATCCATGACTTCTACTTCACAGGGATCTATGTCTTTACAATATTCTTCAATCTGACAGGTCTGTTCTTCTTCTGCGTCCCGTCCGGCTTCCGTAAAAATCTTGATACCGTTATAGAGAGCCGGGTTATGGCTGGCAGTGATCATCATGCCATATTTCATGCGGTGCCGCATCACGTAGAACATTACCACCGGGGTAGGGACTGAATAATTAATCAGCCTGGTTTTGATCCCCTCCGCAGCAAACACCTGGGCGGCCCACTGCATGGCCTCTTTTGATAAAAAACGCCTGTCATAGCCAATCACCATACCCGTTTCCTGGACGTTTTCATTCCGCATCTTGTCGCACATGGCTTTTGCCAGCACCTGAATATTGGACCGGATAAAATCATCCCCGATGATCGCTCTCCAACCGCCTGTACCAAATTTAATCACTTTAATCCCTCCCCATTATAATTTTTACGTTGCAAATACTGCCTTCCGGCTGCGGATAAATCTTTTCTGTTTTCCGGCCTTCCACATATATTTCCCGGACGCCCTTGCAGATCCCTTCCGGATTTTCCACCGAAATCCTGTATTCAGCTCCCCGCCACCGGCGTACTGCAGAAAATCCTTCCCAGTCTGCCGGGATACAGGGATCAATTTCCAGACAGTCCAGCTGCGGCCGGATGCCCAGCATATATCTGGTCGCAGAAAAATATGCCCATCCGCTGCTCCCGGTCATAAAGGGGTGTCTGGCCCTGCCAAAGGCGCTGTGATCCCTCCCCACAATAAATTGACAGTAGGAATATGGTTCCGCCTCCCTGACCTCGATCCTGTCATTCTGCAGGCACGGGCACAGCGCATTATAAAACTTCATCGCCCTGTCTCCCCGTCCCAGCACGCATTCTGCGGCCCAGGCCCAGGGATTCGGATGGCTGAAAATGGAACCGTTTTCCTTCAGCCCAGGGTAAACTCTGGTGACAAATCCAATATCGTCATCAGGCCTGGTATAAGATGGACCATTGATCTGGATTCCATAGGGAGTAAAGAGCATATCATCCACGCTGTCCATGGCCATTCTGCCCTTTTCTTCCTCCGCGGCGCCGGACAATACCGCCCAGGCATTGGATTCCAGATGAATTTTGCCCTCCTCATCCTTTGCGGTTCCGATTTTACGCCCGTTTTTTGTGATTCCCCGGATAAACCACCGCTCATCCCACAGGACTGTATTGCAGATCTTGTGAACCTGTTCCTGCATTTCTCTGTATTTTTTTACATCTTCTTTCTCTCCGGCAGCCTCTGCCAGCTCCAGGAAATGGCCCAGAGCCCAGTAGTGAAGGAACGACACCAGAGCGCTTTCCCCGCCGCCCAGGTTCAGGCAGTCGTTCCAGTCTGCCCGCAGGCCCAGGCAGACGCCGTCGGCTCCAACCATTCTTCCGGAAAAATCCAGGATTTTTTTCAAATGCTCATATACTGTTCCGCAACCTCCGTCCGCATAGGACACCGTTTCATAAAGAAAGTCCATACGCCCTGTTTCCCGGATATATTCTGAAACAGCCGGAATCAGCCACAGCGCATCGTCTGAACAGGCATCCTTCAGCCCATGGATCATACTGTCTTTATCCGGCGTGGGAACCACTGTGGGGGACTGGAATGGTTTTTTCTCTTCTTTATCAGGGGCAAACCAGGCTGGATCAAACAGATGCAGCCCATATCCTTCTGAGACCAGGCCTCTCAGAAGTTCTACAATTCGGCTGCGGCATTTTTCGGGATTAGAGTGGGGAATCGTCATAGCGTCCTGTGCCGTATCCCGGTATCCAAGCCCTGTGCGCCCGCCCACTTCGATGAATGAAGCAAAGCGGGAAAACATGATGTTTACCTCTGACTGATAGAGATTCCAGGTATTGATCATCGTATCCATGGCCTGGTTAGGAGTCCGGATCTGAAGCCTGCTGAACTTTTCTTCCCAGAAAACAGCCAGCTTCCGGTATTCCTCATCCACTGCCGCTAAGTCCGCATATTTTTCTCTTACTCTGCGGCCCTCTGCCCTCCCGCCTTCTCCCAGAATGAACAGCAGCCGCGCATCCTCTCCCGGCTCCAGCTCCACAATCTTCTGCAGGGCGCCGCAGTGATTCCCGCCTTTCTCTGTGTGTCCCTCCAGCCTTCCGTTTTCCACCTGAACCGGATTGCTTTCAGACCTGTAGGGCCCGATAAACCGGTCCCGCAGGCACTCATATCCGTCCGGGACAAAGTTGGAGGTAAAGTACTGGTATCCAAATTCTTCATAAAACAGATCATATTCAATAATTCCGTCTTCATAGGAAGAACCGGCGCAGTAAAGGCTCATCTGAAAATTCTGGTTATCAATTTCTACCAAATGATAGGAAAATTCACAGTAGGAAATTACGCTGAGCCTTCTCTTCCTGCCGCTGTCATTCCTGAGACTGATGTCCCAAAGCTCCGCCGCTTCCCCCATGGGCACGGTCATCCGCTGCCTGGCAGAAATCCCCTGGCAATCACATTCGTACACAGAATAGGACATTCCATGACGGCACCGGTAATCCGCCTGGTCCAAAGGACGGCCCACCGGCTGCCAGGAGACGCTCCAATATTCCCCTGTATCCTCGTCTCTCACATACACATAATGCCCCGGCCGGTCCATCGGCATTCCGTTGCCTCTGAACCGGGTGATTCTGTGGTATTCCGGAGATTTATAAAACATATATCCCCCCGCAGTATGGTTCAGCACAACGCAGGTATCCTCTACTCCCAGATAGTTGGTCCAGGAAACCGGAAGGTCCACCCGGTCAATCACATATTCTCTTTTTTCATTGTCAAAATGTCCGTATTTCATCCCAATCCTCCCGGGCATGCAGCCCCATGTCTTTGGTTTTATTATACCGGATGATCTTCCCGGTTGGGATAGCCAGTCGTGGCAATATTTGTACCTTTTTGTTCAAAACCCTTTTTTTCGGTTGATTTTGCCGGGAAAAGCTTCTAGAATAATAAGTATCACCAGTTACAGACAGAAGGGAGATTCGTTATGAGGGGTTCTGCCCGGGCGGATCACGTTATGATGACAGAAGGGAACATTTGGAGGCACCTGGTCTGGTTCGCTCTGCCCCTGCTGATCGGCAACGTTTTTCAGCAGTTCTATAATACCGTGGACAGTATCATTGTGGGAAATTTCGTGGGCAAAGAGGCTCTGGCTGCAGTGGGTTCCAGCGATCCTGTGATCAACACGATTATCGGGTTTTTTTCTGGCATGGCAACCGGCGCAGGAGTAGTCATTTCCCAGTATTTCGGCGCGCGCAATGATAAGAATGTACATGAGGCTGTACATACCACCATCTTGATGACCTTCATTCTAAGCATTTTGTTTACTGTTTTGGGCGTTCTGATGGTTCCGCCGCTCCTGCGGATGATGGGAACGCCGGATGATGTTTTTGACTCTGCATCCACTTATCTCAGAATCTATTTTGCAGGCGTTATCGGACTGATGTTTTATAATATGGGCGCAGGTATCCTGCGCGCTGTAGGGGATTCAAAACGTCCCCTCTATTTCCTGATATTCTCAGCAATTCTGAATGTTCTTCTGGACCTGCTGTTTGTGGTAGTCTTCCGGGCCGGAGTCGCGGGGGTAGCCTATGCCACTATAATTTCCCAGGCCCTTTCCGCAGTTCTCATTCTCCTTACCCTGACCAGGGAAACCGCCGCTTACAGGATCGTTTGGAAAGAAATACGCCTCAACAAACTGATGCTTGGAAAAATATTTCGGATTGGCCTGCCTTCCGCCCTGCAGATGGGCATTACATCATTTTCCAATGTTTTCGTCCAGTCCTATATCAATGGATTTGGCTCTGCCTGCATGGCTGGCTGGTCTTCCTATGGCAAAATAGATAAATTCTGCATGCTTCCCATTCAGAGCATCTCTTTGTCAGTAACCACCTTTGTGGGACAGAATCTGGGGGCCGGGCAGCTAAAGCGGGCGAAAAAAGGCTCGTCCATCGCGTTTTTCCTCTCTATCGCCGTGTCTGTCCTGATGATGATTCCCATCATCATTTTTGCGCCTTCGCTGGTGAAGCTATTTAACCAGGAACCTGATGTAGTGGGTTATGGCACGCTGTTTCTCCGGATTCTGATCCCCTTCTATCTCTGCTGCTGCGCTAACCAGGTTTATGCAGGTTCCCTGCGGGGCGCCGGGGATACAAAAGCCCCAATGCTCATCATGATGGGCAGCTTTATTGTTTTCCGTCAGGTCTATTTGTTCATCGCCTCCCGCCTGACAGACTCCGTAACCTGGATCGCCCTGGGATACCCCTTTGGCTGGCTGGTCTGCAGCGTCCTCATTTATCTGTATTACCGCCTCAGCCATTGGGAGAAGCACAGAATTACCATGTAAGAAATGAAAGGAGTTCCTATGAACCATACAACAGCTAACCCTCTGGGCACAGAGAAAATCCCCCGCCTTCTCGTCCGTTTTGCAGTCCCCAGCATCATAGCCATGCTGGTCAGCGCCCTCTATAACATGGTAGACCAGTTTTTCATCGGCCACAGCGTAGGGATGCTGGGCAATGCCGCCACCAATGTGGCTTTCCCCCTCAATACCACCTGTACGGCCATTGCCCTGCTCTTTGGAATCGGCGGCGCGGCCAATTTTAACCTGTGCATGGGCGCGGGCAGGGAAGATGAAGCCCGGCGTTATCTGGGCACCGCAGTTTCCATGCTGGTGATCTGCGGGCTGGCTCTCTGCCTGATCGTGAATATCTTTCTGGAACCCATGATGAAAGCCTTCGGCGCCACTGACGATGTGCTGGGCTATGCTCTGACCTATACAGGGATCACAGCCTTTGGCTTTCCCTTTGTGATCCTGGCTACCGGCGGCGGCCACTTAATCCGGGCGGACGGCAGCCCCAAATTTTCTATGGTCTGTATGCTCACCGGCGCAGTGCTGAACACTATTCTGGACCCGCTCTTTATTTTTGTATTTGACTGGGGAATTGCAGGGGCGGCCTGGGCTACCGTAATCGGACAAGTTATCTCAGCCTCCATCGCTGCATGGTACCTGGCTCATTATAAAACTGTAACGCTCCGTCTGGCGGACCTGAAACCTAAGGTCAGAGACTGCCTTCAGATCCTGTCTCTGGGCATGGCGCCCTGCTTTAACCAGCTGGCCATGATGGTGGTGCAGATCACGATGAACAATGTTCTGACCTCCTATGGAGCCTTATCTTCCTACGGCAGTGAAATCCCTCTGGCCTGCGCCGGAATCATCGCAAAGGTAAGCATGATTTTCTTTTCCTTTGTCATCGGTATCTCTCAGGGGCTGCAGCCTATCACCAGCTTCAATTATGGCGCCCAAAAGGGACGCAGAGTAAAAGAAAGCTTC
This sequence comes from Cuneatibacter caecimuris, assembly GCF_004216775.1. Classification (GTDB taxonomy): domain Bacteria; phylum Bacillota; class Clostridia; order Lachnospirales; family Lachnospiraceae; genus Cuneatibacter; species Cuneatibacter caecimuris. The sequence goes on along the minus strand of NZ_SGXF01000003.1, from coordinate 11,368 downwards.
TGGCTGGCCCTGGGTGCTGCGACGGCAATCTCCACCCTGGCATTTCTGGTATTCCAGATTTTTCCGCGCCAGATTATCGCCCTGTTCGGTTCCGGAAGCGAAGATTATTTCCGCTTCGCAGAACAATATTTCCGCATTTTCCTGTTTTTTACTTTTCTGAACGGAATTCAACCAATATCTTCCAACTTCTTTACCTCCATCGGTAAAGCAAAGCTGGGCGTTTTTCTGTCCCTGACCCGGCAGATCATTTTCCTGCTGCCCCTGATCCTGCTGCTGCCCGTATTTATGAGAATCGACGGAGTCATGTACGCAGGGCCCATCGCAGATCTGGCCGCCGCCCTTCTGGCGGGAGTACTGATCCTTCGGGAAATGAAAAAACTGTAACAGGAAGAAATATCGTGCGCGTCCTCCCGGAGGGTTTTATTGCATAGGGAACGCAGTTTCCTATGCAATAAAAAAATCACCCTGGCAGGCCGCGGCCTTTGCCAAGGTGATTTAATTGATTCAGAACTTCCCGCTGCTCCCCCCATGGGAACGGCCGGAAGAACTGGTATGGGTGCTGCTCCCTCCCCCGCTGGAACCGGTATCCCTGGGAATTTCCGTTTTGCTCACATGAGAATACATAAAACGGTCCTGTTTTTTGCTCAGTACCATGCTTCCGGGACGGATATACTGATCCGCATCCTGTTTCATGGTCACCGTTTTCAGAGAACTTTTCATCACCTGCAGGATGATCAGCGCGATTGCCGCGCCGATCCCCAGCGCTCCGGGAATCCATAAAAGGCTCAGCGGCTTTTTCGGCATATTTCCCACATCATACGCTTTGCCGCTTCTGGCCTGGGCCAGAAAATCGCTGCACAAATCTGCAAATCCGGAAAATGCTTCTGCATAATCTCCGTCGCTCAGATCCGGAAGCACCTGATCCATAATATAATCCTGCCCCGCATCTGTAAAAGCCCTGATGCCGAAGCCATATGTACTCACCGCCCAGTCCCTGCTGTTCATGGCGATCAGCAGAAGTATTCCGTCGTCTCCGGCTCCCATGCCATATCCATTATAATCGTAAAAATCATCTGCATAATCCTTGGCCGACTTTCCTTCCAGAGAATCCACAGTCACAATCGCTACATCACACTGCTGCCTCTCGCTGATTTCATTCAGCTTCTGAAGCAGTTTTTTCTCCTCACTCTCCGTGAGCAGGCCCGCCCGGTCCACCAAACGCTCCATCTGCCGGTCCGCGGGAATGCTGCTTCCTGCCGCATCCGCCCAGACACATACAGAACTCATTAAAAGCAAGAAACAGAGCAGCAGGGCTGTTATTTTCCATCTTTTCATCCTGAGCCCTCCTTTAATGCAGCAGCCATACAAGGCCGTACGCTGCCGCGCCGATCACTGCGGTAAGGCCTGTAAACCAGCGCCAGTAAGCGCCCCGGTCCACAGGCAGATTGCCTACAAACTTGCCGGTCTGCCCATTCATGGCAAACAGATACTTCTGTCCCTTCCAGGTGGTATTCAGCACCCATACCGGGTAAAGCGCATAGCGCACTTTCCCTTCGCTCAGGCGGACGCTACCTCCCTCCGGGGTGACGCTGCTGTACCCGGAAACGGTTTCACGGAATGCGTCACTGGTGCTGGTTTTCACCCGGGCATTCGCCCGTTCCCTGCTCTTTTCCGCCGTCACATCATAACGGTCTGCCAGATAACCCGCCAGATAGCCGGGACTGAACTCCGCGGACTCCTTCCAGTCAAAGGGTTCCACTGATTCCATCAGATCATCCGGCATTTTAGAAGAGCCGTCCACAGGAACCCGCTCAAAATTGATGCTGCCCTCCCGAATCACCCTGTACACAGAAGTTTCCGTATAACGGTATTTGGAATCGCTCCAGTGCCTGAGACGGGTGGCCCGGTAAGTCATACGGGCGTCAGCTTCACACTGAAAAAGCCAGAAGGGAACATAAACGCCTTTCACTTCTTCAATATGATTCTGGGACTTAAAGATCTTCGGCAGCAGCTTCTTGCCTGTCAGATGCTTTTTTAAAGATGCTACTGCCTGGTCTTTATCCAGTTTGAAAGGTATGATATAATCCGGCCGCAAATCTCCGGAAAACTGCCCGGCGATTACCACCGGGCTGCCGCAGTAAGGGCAGCTGGCGGCTCCCATACTCTTATCCCCGATGATTTCCCCGCCGCAGGAATTGCAGGAATAAACCGCCATGTTTTCTGTTTCATCGTCCTCCCATTTTGGGCCGGAACTGGTATCCCACTCCATCCTGTCCTGCCCGCCGCTCTGCTTCTCTTCCTCATAGGACTTCAGCTCATCCACATCAAAGCTGGCGTCGCAGTAAGGGCATTTCATCCGCTGAGACGAGCTGTCAAAGCGCACCGCGCCTCCGCAGTTGGGGCATTTAAAATCCAGTATTTCCGCCATCCTTCCTCTCCTTTCTAAAACTCAAAGGGCATTTCATCCTTCGGCATACCAGGAATATCTGCCAGCATCTCCTTTAACTGCAGTTCCTCCTGCGCTTTCTGCACAGAATTCAGGTCCATATACATTACAAAAATGTCCTCCAGGGCCAATTCATGTTTCTCTGCCAGCCGCTCCATCTCTGGGCGCAGCATCTCCAGCTTGACGGATACCTGGGTTTTATCCGTATCCACGTCACAAAACACTTTATCAGCATATGCGTTAATCTGTTCCACAATTCTGATCTTCTCGTTTCTCGTCATTGTCCTCACCTTTCTCTGTCTTCACTTTATACCCGTAGGGTTTTGTTTCGCAGGATGCACATTCCTATGAAATGAAAAAATCGGGAGATGTACAGGAACAGGCGCGCCTATATTCAGGCTGTCCGGCAGAACCTGACAATCCATGGCCAGAATCCTGACTCCCGCCTCTTTGGCTCTTGCCAGGGCTTCTCCAAATTCAGGGTGTGTTTCCATATTCGGGGCAAATCCCAGGACCGGGCGCATCTGTATCACAAACAGCAGCAGGCCCATGCCGCCTTCTTTCACCCACCGGGTCATTTCTTCCACATGCTTGACCCCCCGCAGCGTCGGCGCATCCGGAAAAAGCGCTGTCCCATTCTTTTCCAGAGTAACGCCCTTCACCTCCACAAACAGCGGCCCCTCCTCTGTCTCCGCAAACAAATCAAAACGTGAATTGCCCCAGACTACTTCCCGGCGCAGCCTGCGGATTCCAGGCAGTTCCCCGCCCGGCGCTCCTGCCCTCATCCATTCCTCGGCGGCTGCATTAGGCGCCTGGGAATCTACATTAACCAATATTTCATCCTTATAAACAGCGACCAAATCATACCTGGTCTTTCTGGCGGCATTGCCGCTCTCTTCCAGAAATACCTGGGCTCCCGGCAGCAACAGTTCCCGGCACCTCCCGGTATTTTTTACATGGCAGGCCACCGCTTCACCTTCCAGCTCCACCTCAGCTGCAAAACGGTTGGTCCTGGATATAAACCTTCCCTTTTTAATCCCGCGATACCTCATCATGCCTCTCCAATTTTGTCATTTTCCGCGCATGGTACTATCATAAAAGGATTTCTCCAGGAAGTCAATACTTGCCACTCACATAAAAATATAGTATAATCGCAGCAGCAACAAAAATACATGAAGGCAAAAAATGCTTTCCTACAGAAGAGGTCAAAATGGAACTTTTAAAAGAACGCATCCGCCGGGATGGAATCGTGAAAGAAGGGAATGTTCTGAAGGTGGACAGTTTCCTGAACCACCAGATGGACATTGAACTTCTGAATGAAATCGGCCGGGAATTTAAAAGACTGTTCTCCCACTGCCCCGTCACAAAAATTCTGACCATAGAAGCATCCGGAATCGGCATCGCATGCATCGCCGCCCAGTATTTCGGCGTGCCGGTGGTCTTTGCCAAAAAAACGCAGAGCGTCAATATTGACGGCGAGGTTTACAGCACAAAGATACAGTCCTTTACTCATAAGAAAGTTTATGATGTAATTGTATCGAAAAAATTTCTGGGGCCCGAAGACCATGTTTTAATTATTGATGATTTTCTGGCCAATGGATGCGCGCTGGAGGGGCTTACAGAACTGGTTGCCAGCGCAGGAGCTGTCATTGAGGGAATCGGCATTGTAATTGAAAAGGGGTTCCAGCAGGGCGGCGACCTGATCCGGGGCAAAGGGCTGCGCCTGGAGTCCCTTGCAATTGTGGACGGAATGGACGCGGCCACAGGTGAGGTTATTTTCCGTTAAAGGAGGAACTATGGGAACACATAAAGCTGATGGGATGAACTATGCGCCAAAAGGGAAAGCCGCGCCGGTGGTCGGTCCGGGCGAGTTTTCCGTAGGCGTGATGTATCTGGATCACGGGCACATTTTCGGCATGGCAAATGGGTTGACAGAGGCAGGAGCAACGCTGAAATATGTCTATGATACCGACCCTCTGCGGGCTGCTGATTTCTGCCGCCGGTATCCTGGCTGCAAAATTGCGTCCTGTGAAGAACAAATTCTGGAAGATCCGGAAATCAGGCTGGTGGCCTGCGCTGCGATCACGTCCAGGCGCTGTGAGGTAGGGCTGAGGGTTCTGGACGCGGGCAAAGATTATTTTTCCGATAAAGCCCCGTTCACCACGCTGAAACAGCTGGAAGCCGCCAGACAAAAAACAGCCGAAACCGGCCGCAAATATATGGTCTATTATTCCGAGCGGCTCCATGTGGAAAGCGCAGTCTATGCGGGGAATCTGATTCAGGACGGAGCCATCGGACGGGTGCTGAACGTGATGGGACTGGGCCCCCACCGCCTGAACGCCCCCACCAGGCCTTCCTGGTTTTTCCAGAAAAAGCAATACGGCGGTATCCTCTGCGATATCGGCAGCCACCAGATTGAACAGTATCTCTACTTTGCCGGGGTTAAGGATGCCGTGGTGCAGCAGAGCCGGATTGCAAATTATAACCACCCTGATTATCCTGAACTTGAAGATTTCGGCGACGCCATGCTGGTGGGAGACAACGGGGCTACGAACTATTTCCGTGTGGACTGGTTTACACCGGACGGCCTCTCTACCTGGGGGGACGGACGGACTGTCATTGTGGGTACCGAAGGTTACATTGAGCTGAGGAAATATACAAATGTAGGGGTGCCGGGCAGCGGCACGGATCATCTGTTTCTTGTTGACCAAAAGGGGGAACACTATATTCCGGCAGAAGGTACGGTCGGTTTTCCTTTCTTTGGCGATCTGATCCTGGACTGCCTGAACCGGACAGAAAATGCCATGACACAGGAACACGCCTTTAAAGCAGCAGAGCTCTGTCTGAAAGCGGAAGCACAGGCAGTCCGTATCTGCTGATTAGGAGGGTCTATGAAGTTAGTCATCCAGCGTGTCAGCCGGGCTTCCGTTACGGTTGACGGGACAATCACAGGCCGGATCGGTACAGGATATCTGGTTTTTCTGGGCGTGGGCAGCGGAGATACCCGGGAAATGGCTGATCGTTATGTAGAAAAGCTGTCCAAACTGCGTATTTTTGCTGATGAAGATGGAAAAACCAATCTGTCTATTGCCGATGTAAAAGGACAGATACTGGTAGTATCTCAGTTTACGCTCTATGCAGACTGCAGGAAAGGCAACCGTCCCAGCTTCACCAATGCCGGGAGCCCGCAGCTGGCAGAAGAATTATATGATTATTTCCTGCAGCGGTGCAGAGAAATAATAGGCAGTGCGGAAAGCGGGATTTTCGGCGCAGAGATGAAAGTATCTCTGGAAAATGACGGCCCCTTCACCATCGTATGGGACAGTAAGGAGTGGTAATATGGTAAGAATATATCTGATTCGCCACGGTAGGCAGGATACAGACCTCTGTAATGTGGATGTAGGCTTGTCTGAGGATGGAAAATACCAGGCAGAGCTGGTGGGAAAACGGCTCTCACGGTACCCGGTGGACGCTCTCTATTCCAGCAACATGCTGCGGGCCGTAGAAACTGCAGAGATCATTAACTCCTTTCTGCATGTTCCTCACTTTCGGGTGGAAGATCTGCGGGAGATCAGTTTTGGAGAATTGACAGGACACAGTGATTTGGACAATCAGGAACACTTTGATTTTTTTCTGAAAAAACAGGCCAGAATGGAGTGGGATTTACCTTATCCCGGCGGAGAAAGCGGAGAAGATGTATATAAACGCGCCCTGCCTCAGCTTCAGAAGATCGCCCGGTCCGGCGCAAAAGAAATCGTGGTGGTCACCCACGGCGTCCTGATACGTTCTGTGCTGGCCGGGATCATAGGCTGCGGCTTTGCCCGCCGCAATATGTTCGGCCACCATATGGAAAACTGCAGCATCAATGAGCTTGTTTACGATGAACAGTATGATCGTTTTCTTTTGGAACGTTTTAATGATTTCTCCCATCTGGAAGATACGCCTCAGCTGATGAGGCGCAGCTGGAAGGGGAAGCAGTGAGTCCGGCGGACTGGATTCTGTCAGCGGGAATACTGGCTGCTTCAATAGCTGCCGTTTTTCTGCAGAGACGTGTCAAAAAAGCGGGAAAAGGCTGCCGCGGGTGTTCCGGTTCCTGCTGTTCCGGCTGCGGCGGCAGAATGGGCAATAAGGATATTTCTTGAAGATTTTATTTTTAACGCCCCAGGGATACTGTATCATATCAGTTTTCCCTGGGGCCTCTTTTATTATCCATTTCTGCTCTGCCTTTTTTCCGCCAGCTGCCGTTCTGTTTCCGCCGCCATTTCTTCCGCCCTGTTCTGCTCTTCTTCCACTTCCCGGATCGCCTCGTTCAGAGAAAGCATCTTTGCGTCCAGCATATCCACAATATCCGCGCACTCCTTCAGTTCAGCCTTAATATATTCCGGAGCATTTCCTTCAAATTTATAATAAATTTTATGTTCCAGGCTGGCCCAGAAGTCCATGGCAATGGTACGGATTTGAATCTCCACCTTTGTCTCCACGGGACCGTCCGACAGAAAAATCGGAATGGACACCACCATATGATAGCTCTTATATCCATTGGGTTTTGGATTGGCAATATAATTTTTGATGATCAATACCTTAACATCACTCTGCCGCCGGATCATATCCGCGATCCGATAAATATCCGAAGTAAAAGAGCAGATAATCCGAATGCCTGCAATATCGTTAAGATACAGAAGCATATTTTCAATGGTCACTTCATGCCCTTCCCGTTTCAGCTTCTTCACAATACTTTCCGGAGATTTTATACGGGATTTCACATGTTCGATGGGATTATAGTTATGAACATGCTGAAACTCGTTATTCAGAATCTCTATTTTTGTTCCAATCTCCTTTAACGCTGAGTTAAACATGAACATAACCGTTTTCCATTCATCAATCTGTTCATATTTTTTCGGTATGGTCATCATAGTTAAAATCCTCCTGGTCTTTATAGCCGTCTTTATTCCACACTCTTCAGAGATTCAATCATATCGATCTTCCGAAGCCTGTAATACATTATAAAATTCACAAACACCGCGAATATCAGCGTCAGCAGGGCGCTGTACACAAAACTGGGCCAATCAATCTTTCTCCCGAACATCATGGCATCCACCTCCACAGTCTGTATCACAAACTGATGGAGCACAATCCCCATGCCCACCCCGGCGATCATTCCGATCAAAGTCAGCAGCACGTTTTCCCTGTACACATATTCCGCGACCTCCAGATTATAGAAGCCCAGAACCTTAATGGTGGCCAGCTCTCTCTGCCGCTCAGTGATGTTGATATTGTTCAGATTGTATAATACCACAAAAGCCAGCAGCCCGGCAGAGGTAATCAGAACATATATTACCATATTAAGGCTCTGCAGCATCTTATCAATACTCTCCTCCAGGTCCCGGATAAAGGTGACGCCTGATACAGCATCCAGCTCCATCATTCTCTGCCCCAGCTGTTTCTCCGCCCCCTCAGAGGTGTCGCTGTAGTTCATCAGCATCTGATTATATACAGGGGCTTCCCCATACAGCTCTTTATATAGTGAGGGAGTCAAAAATATGTAATGATATACATAGTTTTCTACAATGGTTTCCACCCGCACCTCCGCAGAAGAGGTTTCCCCTTTTTTAATGACCACTGTATCACCTACGCCAACTCCCAGCATTTTCGCGGTTTTTTCAGTCAGGGCTGCTCCGTTCTCAGGGAAAGGGTATTCTTCTCCGCTCTTCCGGTCGCGGAACTTCATGAACTCAAATACCTTATTCAAATCGGCCGGCACATACAGCGTAGCGCTCTTTGTACTGTCCCCTGCTTCCAAATCTACGTTCTGACTATAAAGCTCCATGTTCTCCCGCATACCCGGGTATTCCTTTACTGCCTCACTCAATTCCTCTTTCTGAGCCCCATCCGCCTTTGTATTCAAAGTAATGGCAGAATTATAGGTAAAAATATTTACATACTGATTCTTCGCTACAGTCAGGATCGAATCCTGTACGCCAAATCCCACCAGCATCAGCGCCATGCAGCCCCCGATCCCAAATATTGTCATAAAAAATCTCTTCTTATAACGCACCAGGTTTCTCACTGTGGATTTCTGCGTAAAATTCAGCCGGCGCCATAAAGGGCCTATATGTTCCAGAAATACCCGTTTTCCGCCCTTGGGAGCTTCCGGGCGCATCAATTCAGATGGCTTGGCTCTGAGCTCTCTCCAGCAGGCCGCCAGAGTTGCAATTCCTGTACAGGCTGCTGAAGCAATCACAGCCTGCAGCGCCTGTTCCCAGTTAATTGGAGTCAAATAATAGGGCAGGCCGGTATAGAGCATTCCGTAAGCCTTCATGATAACCCAGGGCAGCACCTTTTCTCCAACTACAACGCCCAGCACGCTGCCTCCGATTGTAGCCAGCATAGCATAACAGAAATATTTCAGCGCAATGATCCCATTCCCATATCCCAGCGCCTTGTAAGTTCCAATCTGGGTACGCTGCTCCTCAATCATGCGGGTCATCGCCGTCAGGCTGACCAGGGCCGCCACAAGGAAAAACATTACCGGAAATACTTTGCCGATATTGCTGATTCTCTGGGCGTCCTGTCCAAAAGTCACATAAGACTCTATCTTATTCCGGTCCAGCACATACCATTCCGGGACCTCCAGCTCTTCAAGCGTCTTCTTTCCCTTATCAATCTGCTCCCGAGCGTCGGCCAACTGCTGCAGCGCCTCCCCGTGGGAATCCTGAAATTCCTGTTCCGCATCTGACAGCTCCTGCTTTTTTTCCTTCAGCTGTTCTTTGCCATCGGCAATCTGGCTTTCTCCGTCAGATACCAGCTGTTTTGACTCCTCCAGCCTCGCCTCTCCATCCTTCAGCTGCTCTTTGGCCGCAACCAATTCAGAAGACTTTTGTTCCAGCTGAGCTTTGGCTGCAGTCAGTTGGGACCGGCCTTCTGCGATCTGAGTCTCGGCTGACGCAATCTGTGCGGCAGCGGCATCCAGCTGCTGCCTGGCGGCTGCAACCTGGCCGGACCGTTCGTCCACTTCTTTTTGGAGTTTATCCAGGTTTTCTTTCATCGCATCAAAAACAGGCGTAGTAGTTATACCCAGCTGATCCAGCTGCGCCTTATAATCTTCCATCTCTGCCTGAAGCTCGCCAAGGCGTTTCTGTGCAATCTCCAACAGCCCGGCGCCTGATTCATATTCTGCTTTACCGGAAGCGTACTCTGCCTTACCCTGGGCCAGCTGTTCTTCCGCCCCCTGAAGTTCCTGCTCTTTCTCTGCCAGCATTTGTCCGGCCTGCGCCAGCTGTGCTTCCCCATCCGCAATCTGCTGTCTGGCAGATTCCATCCCGGCTTCTCCATCCTCGATCTGAGCCTTGGCATCCTGAAGTTCCTGTTCCTGTTCCAGAAGCATCCGCTCCGCTTCCGACAGCTGCCTGCTGCCCTCATCCAGCTGATCCCTGCCATCCGCCAGGGCCGCCTCTCCATCCGCAACCTGTTTCTCCGCATCTGCAAGCTGCTGCTCCAGATCGGCCTTCAGCACATGATACCTGCGGAGACAGGCTCCTTCGGCAATACCTTCCAAACGGCCGGCCACCTTCTCAGAAATGCTGTCATAAGCATCCTCATAGCTCATCTCTTCAGCCGCGCCCTCAAGAGCCACATATATCTCCGTAAAGGCCGGAGAAGTAAATGCTGCCGGAGAAAGTACGGCAAAACAGTCAATGCTGCCGTCCCCTATAGCGCCTGTCCCCCGGCTCAGATCCATATAATAAGGTAACCTGCCAACCCCCACAATTTTCAATTCCGTAAATTTCAGAGATTCCGAAAGATCGGTGTCCGTTCCTGACTGTAACTGAATCGTATCTCCAATATCATACCCTGATTTTGTTAAAAAAGCAGTGTCGACAAGGCATTCATCTTCCTTTGCCGGCAGCCGCCCCCTGTCCACCGCAGCAGTATTAATCACCGTTGTTCTGGATACCAGCCTCAGAGTCAATTCGACTTCTCCTGTATCGCAAAGCGCCTCCAGCGCATATGCGCCTTCCGCGCGCTTCACGCCTTCCACGCTGCTGATCTCTGCGATATCATCTTCCGTAAGGCCAAGCGTGCTCAGTATCCGTATATCCATTAAGTTTGTTTCATCATAATATGTATCAGCAGATATTTTCATATCCGACTGCGCGGAGCGGATTCCTGAAAAAAACGCGGCTCCCAGCGCAACAATGAAAAAAATAGAAATAAATCTGCCTTTATTTTTTCGGATCTCTCTCCAGAAATCCGTCCACAGTGCTCTTTTCATCTAAACACCTCTGTATATTCTTCTCTTTGAGTATATCATACTTCGGGCATTTTTTTCTAAAGATTCCCATAAAAGTAAACATTATGGCCGTCTATTACACCGTCATAATACTTCTCAGCCAGCTTATTCATATCCTGAACAAGCTCCATAGGCAAGTCCTGGACGCAGCCGCATTCTGTACATACTACATGATAATGGGGTTCTGTATTCCAGTCAAAATGATCCGCGCCGTCTCCGGGGGTCATTTTGTTCACCTCTCCGAGGGAAGCCAGCAGCGACAGATTCCGGTAGACTGTCCCGAGACTGATATTGGGAAAAGCTTTCCGGATATTCATATATACCACATCTGCTGTGGGGTGGTCTGTTCGTGTGGCCAGAAATTCTTTAATAGCTTCGCGTTGTTTGCTGTATTTCAGCGCCATGATTTCCTCCTTCTGGTCAATAGTGGGGGACATACTCGTAAATAATAACGATTACTAATATTGTACGCCGGCAGGAAAGAATTGTCAAGCAGAATTGAGCAGGTTTTTTAAAGATGATGCGAAGATTTAAAGTAATTATATATATCTTTTTGACTATCTTTTTATATCTTCTTAAATGTCCGCAAAGCCTTATTTTATCGGCTCTACGGGCATTTTGCTTTTGTGGTA
>NZ_SGXF01000002.1 GCF_004216775.1 Cuneatibacter caecimuris | reverse complement strand
ACGACGAGGTAGATAGGGCAGAGGTGGAAGTGCCGTAAGGTATGTAGCTGACTGTTACTAATCGGTCGAGGGCTTGACCTGAAGAGGTTCAGGAGAGCCTGGATGGTTTCTGTGTGTGGTTTTGAAGGTACAGTGAGCGTCGATTATGAGTATAATCGGCGCTTTTTGTGTAATCTATATTTTTTAGAGGAGATGACAGCGGAGAAAAACCATGAAGATCATTATTTCACCTGCAAAGAAAATGAATTGCAGGACGGATTTTATGCCATGTTCCGGAACCCCGGTTTTGCTGGCCCGGACACAGGAACTGTTGGAACGAGTGAGGCAGTTGACTTATAATGAGGCGAAAGCGGTCTGGAAATGCAATGATAAAATTGCAGAATTGAATTACAGACGTTTTCAGGAAATGGATTTGGCGCAGGGAATGACGCCGGGAATGACGCCGGCCTTACTGGCCTATGAGGGGATACAATATCAATACATGTCGCCTCAGGTTTTTGAGGCTCGTGAATGGGAATATGTGCAGGAACACCTTCGGATACTGTCCGGATTTTACGGAATTTTAAAACCTCTGGATAAGGTGACGCCTTACCGGCTGGAAATGCAGGCGAGGCTGAAAATCGGGGATAAAAAACAACTGTATGACTTCTGGGGGAGCCAGATATATGATGAGTTGGCAAAAGAGGAAAGCTGCGTGATTAATCTGGCGTCAAAAGAATACAGCCTTTGCATAGAAAATTACTTATCTCCTGAGATCCGGTATATCACCTGTATTTTTGGCGAAGATTCAAACGGGAAGATTCTTCAGAAAGGGACACAGGCAAAAATGGCCAGGGGAGAGATGGTCAGGTTTCTGGCAGAGACAGGCGCCGGAGAGCCGGAGAAGATGAAAGAGTTCCGCAGGCTGGGGTATACATACCGCGAAGATTTATCCAGCGGGGAAAAATATGTGTTTTTGAAAGGAGACAGAAAGAAAAATGTTGAAGATTGGTGATCAGGCGCCGGATTTTACGTTGGAGGATCAGAACGGGAAGATGGTTTCCCTGTCAGATTTTGAAGGAAAAAAGGTCATACTTTATTTTTACAGCAAGGATAATACTTCAGGATGTACCAAGCAGGCCTGCGCTTTTGGGGAACTTTATCCGCAGTTCCAGGAAAAAGGCGCGGTAGTGATTGGCGTCAGCAAAGATACCGCGGCGTCTCATAAGAAATTTGCTGATAAATATGGACTTCCATTTATTTTATTGGCGGATCCGGAGAAAAGGGTGCTGGAACTCTACGATGTCTGGAAAGAAAAAATGATGTATGGAAAAAAGGTGATGGGCGTAGTGCGGACTACCTATCTGATTGATGAAGCAGGCATGATTGCCGGTGTGTTTGGAAAAGTGAAAGCTGCTGAAAATGCTGACCAAATGTTGAAGGAGCTGAAGTAAAATGGAGACTGCGGTGGTTTTTCAGCAAATGCTGATTCTGTTTATAATACTTGCAGTGGGGTATATTGCAAATAAAACGGGAATTATCCCGACCGCTTCCAATAAAACGCTTTCCGGAATTGTGCTGAATATTGCAAATCCGGCGCTGGTAATCGCCAGCGTCTCAGGGGATCATTCTAAAATTAGCGGGCGGGGCCTGGCGGTCACGCTGCTGATTTCCATCTGTATGTTTGCGGCCTTAATTGCTATTGCATTTGTAATTCCGAAGATCTTGCGGGCTGAGCGTGAGGATGAAAAAATATATAATGTAATGATCGTATTTTCCAATATCGGATTTATGGGTATGCCCCTTGTCAGCGCGCTGATGGGAGCCGAGGCATTGCTGTATGTGGCTATTTTCACGCTGCCTTTCAATTTCCTGATCTATACATATGGCGTTCAGTTGATGTGCGCGGGCACCGGGAAGAAGGCAGAACGGTTCAGCGTAAAAAAAGTCCTGAATATAGGAACCATTTCCTGCGTTGCTGCAATAATCCTGTTTTTTGCAGATATCCGGCTTCCGGAGGTGCTGGCCACTGCATGTTCTACAGTTGGCGGGCTGACAGCGCCGTTAAGCATGCTGGTAATCGGTGTATCCATCGCCTCAATGGATTTGAAGAGCACGCTGAAGGATAAAAAGCTGTGGCTGTTTTCGTTCATAAAATTAATGGCGCTGCCGGCCCTGGGGTATTGTATTTTGCGGATTTGCGTAAATGATGATTATCTGGTCCAGTTAGCCGGCATTTTATTCTGCACGCCCGTGGGGAGCATGGTGGCGATGCTTGCGGAACAATATACAGGCAAGTGTGAGCTGGCCGCCAAAGGTGTGGCAATGACTACACTGCTGTCAGTGGTGACTATTCCGGTGATGCTGGCGCTGATGACAATGTTTTCCTGAATGAACTTCCTTTCAGTATAAAGTGTGTATTTAAAAATATTGACATATAATATTCCTTCCGCGCATATATTGTTTCAGGAAAGGTGCGTGGAGGGACAGAATGGACAAGAAAATCAGTACAGTATTGTTAATTATGGCGCTAGCGGCATGCATCCTGTGGACAGGCCTGCGGTATTTGGAAAGTGAAGAAACAGGGGGCCAGGCAGGGGATCAGGGTATTTCAAGAGCTTTAGCAGTAAAATCTCTTGCGTTGGGAATCGCAGAAAAAGAGAATTGCAGGCAGGCCGCAGGAGGCTATTTTGCCGCTGAGAATTCTTCCTACTGGTATGTGCCGTATTATAACTACCTATACCAGACAGAGATTATGTCGCCGGATCAGTTCCTTCCGGAGCCTTCGAATGCGGCCGCCTACCTGACGGTACAGGAGGCGGCGTCCCTCTGGAATACATTGGGTCTGAAAGAAATGGCAGAAGAAGCTCAGGTGTCTGATGAAAATGCGGACAAGCCGGTGAGCGCAGCTTTCTGGTGGAAAGGATATCAGGCATTTCTGGATAAATACAACTACTCAGGCAAGGTTCAGGAAAAAAAGCTGGTTGTGTACGCAACACCGGGCAACGCATCCTCAGATAAATGGAAAGCCAGCACCAGCCAGGGAACGTTTGGCTTTGAGGGGCTGTCAATGGATGCAAATGTGGACCAGGTTCTCAGAGTATGGGTACGGGGAGATGAAATTCTCCGAATCGTAGAAACGCTGCAGGAAGATGTGGCATACAGGAATATCTGGATCAGCCGTTCGGATGCGGGGAGTCTGACCGCGCTGGTAGGAGGGGTGTCCAGGGAGTTTCTGGTGGAAGGAGTATCTGAGGTGGAGACTCCTTGTCTTGCAGATCTTATTCTGCGCAAAGGGAAAGTTCAGAAAATCAGAGTGAAGTCAGAGGAGATCAGCGCCAAGGTTCTGGCTGTACGGGAAGAAGGCGTGGAGCTGGAAGGATATGGCCTGGTGCCTTATGAGGATTATTTTCAGGCATATCACGAAGGAGAAGCGGTAAGCCCTGCCGGGAAAGAGAATATCATTACTGGATCTTCAAATATCCGCTTTTTTGCAGAGGACGGGAAGCTGTGCGGCGCGCTGATCGGCGAGACGCAGGACCCTGTTACCATCCGCGTTCTGCTGGAAAATACGGATTTCAGCTCCTATTTTCATCCGGCGGTGGAGCTGTCTTCCCAACAGGAAATAAAAATGATCAGCAGTACAGGGGAGGAGCAGTCATACCCTGCAGGAACGAAACTGCGCTATGATGTTTCCAGTCAGGAATTGCAGGCGGGAAACCGTCTGGTTATCCAGGCCCAGGGGGGAGAAGTGGAAATCCCCACCATCGGCCGCTATCAGGGGACCCCTTCTTATGGGGGAACACTGGAGCTGAAACTGACAGAACAGGGGATCGTCATTGTCAATGAGGTGACATTAGAGGACTATCTGAAAAAGGTGGTGGGGAGCGAAATGCCGGCCAGATATGGCCTGGAGGCTGCAAAGCTGCAGGCTGTCTGCGCCAGGAGCTATGCCTGCCGCCAGATAGAAGAAAATGCCTGCCGAGAGTATGGAGCTCACGTGACAGACAGCACAGAATTTCAGGTCTATAATAATTTTGCGCCGGACCCTGTCTCCATACAGGGCGTGGAAGAGACTGAGGGAGAGGTGCTTCGGTATGGTACGGAAATTATTGCAGCATATTATTTCTCTACTTCCTGCGGGTACACAACAGATGCATCTGTATGGGGGAGTGAAACTGATGCGTATCCCTATCTTCAGTCCCAGCAGGTGAGGCCATTTCAGGATGCGGAAACAGCAGAGGCCAGAATTGAGCAGGCATCCAGGCTGCAATATGAAAGCAATTTCAGATCCTGGATGCAGGAGAGCGCAGAGAGTTATGAAGGAGACTGCCAGTGGTACCGATGGAGTACAGAGGAAAAGCTCCCTGAAATACAGAAACGCCTGGAAAACCTGCAGAGTGCGGGGAAAGCAGCAAGAATAAATATAGGAACCTTGAAACAGCTGGAAGTGCAGGAACGAGCGCCGGGCGGAGCTGTAACGGTTCTGCAGTTTACAGGAGACAGCGGAAGCGTCCGTCTGGAAGGGCAGTCAGCGATCAGAGCGGCTTTAGGAGATATGGAGACGGTGTATCAGACGAATATCGGAAAAGAGTCTTCAGGAGAACGGGATATACTGCCCAGCGCTTTCTTTTATCTGGAGGAGATACGGGCCGACGGAGGCGTTATTGGCTACCGTATAAAAGGCGGAGGAAGCGGCCATGGCGTGGGGATGTCTCAGAATGGTGCGCATGGAATGATCAAAGCCGGCATGAATTACCGGCAGATTCTGGAGTACTTTTATCCTGGCACAAAACTGGAAAAGCTTGCATAATGAAATTCATTGTGGTATTATGTTCCCAAATGATGCAAAAAAAGAAGGTTTAGGAGGAGCAGAGCATGGATAAAATACAGATGAAAACACCTCTGGTGGAGATGGATGGGGATGAGATGACCCGTATTCTCTGGAAGATGATTAAGGAAGAGTTGCTGATCCCTTTTGTTGATCTGAAAACAGAGTATTACGATCTGGGTCTGGAATACCGCGATGAAACAGACGACCAGGTTACAGTGGACTCCGCAATGGCAGCCAAGAAATACGGCGTTGCCGTGAAATGCGCCACCATTACGCCCAACGCTGCCAGAGTAAAAGAATACAATCTGAAAGAAATGTGGAAAAGCCCCAATGGAACGATCCGGGCGATTATGGACGGCACTGTGTTCCGCGCTCCTATTATTGTCAAAGGGATTGAGCCGAATGTGCGTACCTGGAAGAAACCGATTACAATAGCCAGACACGCTTATGGAGATGTGTATAAAGCGGCTGAAATGAAGATTCCTGGGCCGGGAAAATGTGAACTGGTCTATACTGCGGCGGACGGCAGCGAGCAGAGGGAACTGATCCATGACTTTCAGGGCGCCGGAATCCTTCAGGGACAGCATAACCTGAACGAATCCATTGAGAGCTTTGCGCGGAGCTGTTTTAATTATGCGCTGGATACCATGCAGGATCTGTGGTTCTCCACTAAGGACACGATATCCAAAAAATATGATCATACATTCAAAGATATATTTCAGGATATTTATGACAAGGAATATGAAGAGAAGTTTAAAAAGGCTGGAATTACGTACTTTTATACGCTGATCGATGATGCTGTAGCGCGCGTGATTAAATCAGAAGGAGGTTATGTCTGGGCCTGCAAGAATTATGACGGCGATGTGATGAGCGATATGATCGCAACTGCGTTCGGATCGCTGTCTATGATGACTTCGGTGCTTGTTTCTCCGGATGGAAAATTCGAATATGAGGCGGCGCATGGGACTGTGCAGCGGCATTATTATAAGTATCTGGCAGGGGAAGAAACATCCACGAATCCGGTTGCCACTATTTTTGCCTGGAGCGGGGCTCTGCGCAAGCGCGGTGAACTGGACGGCCTGACGGAGCTGATGCAGTTTTCGGAAAATTTGGAGCAGGCTACCATTGATACGATCGAGCAGGGAACAATGACAAAAGACCTTTCTGCAATCTCTACGCTGCAGAATGTAAATGCAGTGAACAGCCTGGAATTTATCCAGGCAATCCGAAGCAATCTGGAGAAACTGCAGGCCGGCAAATGATCTGGGCCTTCAATTCACAGAGGATGGAGAAGGATGACAAGAGAAGAGAGAAAAAAACGTGAAAAAAGGCGCAGGATGCTGGTATACAGTGCATTGGGGACAGCAGCGGTCTGTGTGCTCTGTGCAGTAATCGCCCTGGCGGGCAGTTCTCTGTTTCCCGGCAACGTATCTGCGGCAACAGGCGGCTCTACAAAAGAAGAGCAGTCTGTTGCCGGCACATCGGATGAAGATTCTTCGGACATGATGGGATTTCGGCCGAGCAGGGATCATATGCAGGGGAGCAAAGCAGTCAATGCCTTTGTGGCCCCTACGGCAGAAGAAGTGGAACAGTTTTGGTCTGATACTGCTTTTGTGGGCGATTCGATTATTGCGGGATTTGGACTGTATCTGCGGGGCAGCGGCCAGCAGATGTTGGGGAACCCTACGATTATCGCGCTCACAGGCTACAGCCTGAATGACGCTCTGCTTCCTGCGGGGCGTGTATCACATCCCATCTATCAGGGACAGGAACACACGATTTTTGAGGCTCTGGCTCTCCGTCAGCCATCCAGGATTGTCCTTTCTTTCGGTATCAATGATCTGGGAATGAATAGTGTGGCTCAGATCGTGAGCAATTATGATACAACAATCAAAAGGATCCGGCAGATTTGTCCGGACGCGGAGATATATGTTGTCAGCTGCACCTATGTATTCAAAGGACGGGAGGGCGGAAACAGGACAAACGCCAATATCCGGGAATTGAACAGGCGCATGGAACAGTATGGGGAAGAAAACCAGGTGGGGTTTATTAACCTGGCCCCTTATCTGGCTGATGAAAATGGCTGCCTGTATTCTGGATATACTACAGATTTTTATGTGCATCAGAACGATAACGCTTACCGCACCTGGGTGCAGGTGCTCCGCAGGTACGCCTATTGGCAGATCTGCGGGGAAGAAGCGCCGGACTCTATGTTTCCCATTACTGTTCCTGCCGCTGTGCCTGCGGGACAGATTCCGTCAGGAACAGTGAACTATCAGCCTCCGGAGTTTACAGAGGCCCATACACAGCCCAGAACCACAGAAGCCGTTCATACGCAGCCCTCTTCTGAGGCGGCGTTACCTTCTGAAACCGAGACTGTGCCCAGCGGAGAGAACGGTACAGAGAGGCAGACTGATGAGGTGAAAGCCTCGGCTGAGCCTACTTCAGAGAAGAAGCCTTCTTCTGAAGAGGACAGGCCTTCCGCTCCACAGAGCTCCGCCGGAGACGCGGCCGGCAGTACTCCTGCACAGGCCGCCGGGGAATCAGAAGCGGCAAAGCCTTCAAAGTAGGGTTATTATATCAATGATAAAGTTAAGCGAGTGCACCTTTTGTACGGCGGTGCACTTGCTCTTTTTATTGCATAGGAAACTGCAGATTGGCCTTGTATCTCATGTAGCAGGCATTATCGGAGGAGATGGAAGCAGTTCGGACGGCAGAGTCGTAGGTATGGCTCCTGAATGCAGCCTGGTAGGCGTCAGAGTGCTGGACGGAAAGGCCCAGGGCAGTATCAGGGATATGATTGCCGGAATTCGATGGGTCTTACAGATGAAGGACCGCTACAGGATCAGGGTTGTAAATATTTCTGTAGGCTCTCTGATTCCAAAAGGAATGCGGGAGGATTCAGCGCTGGTAAAGGCAGTGGACGCTTTATGGGATGCGGGGCTGATTGTCTGTGTGGCAGCCGGAAACAGAGGAAATCAGCCTATGAGCATCACAACTCCGGGGATCAGCCGTAAGGTGATTACAGTGGGCAGCTGTGATGATATGGAACAGGTGGATGTAATGGGGAGCAAAATCGTGCATTATTCGGGAAGGGGCCCCACCAGGAACTGCATCATGAAACCGGAACTGGTTGCCAACGGGTATCAGGTAATGTCCTGCAATGCAATGAACAGCAAATCGCCTCATCCATACTGCTGCAAAAGCGGAACTTCCATGGCAACCGCTCAGATCAGCGGAGCAATCGCCCTGCTGCTGTCCAAACAACCAAAGATGTCAAATGTGGAAATCAAGCTGCGGATCAGGGAGTGCTGCCATAATCTGGGGGTATCGCCTGCGTACCAGGGCTGGGGTATGCTGGATCTGAGCCGGTTTGTTGGCAGGAACGGCTGATGGACTGGCCGCATAAGCTATAATGTGGAACTCGCAGCAGGAGGCATTATGAAACCGGTATTGAAGATAGAAGGCAATGCTGTCTACGGAGTAGATCAGGATTGCCTTTCTGATAAAAAGAAGATGAATAATCTGGATATGCGGGGGGAGTGGCAGACTGGAAGTCCTGAAGAGACGGATGGAGAGGAAGGCTGTCTTCGGGAAAAAATGAGAAAACTCACCGGCCGATGGTATGAGGAGAAAAAACAGCTTCATCAGACAGGAACGAGAGGGGAAGGTATCTGCGTCGCATTGCTGGATACAGGGCTCTATCCCCATCCGGATCTGGCAGGAAGAATCAGGGCTTTTTGGGATTTCAAAAAGGGAGAATGCAGCTGCCTGGATGAAAATGGCCATGGAACACAGGCCGGAGAGCCAATTCCCTATGACGAAAACAAAAAGCTGGTCAATCTTGTAAAGCTGTGATAAAATATATTCATTACTTTGAGGGGAGAAACAGGAATGGCAAAACTGGAAAAAGACCTGACGCAGGGAAACGTAATCCGCCAGCTGGTGATGTTTGCCCTGCCGTTTATGCTGTCAAATTTAATTCAGTCGCTTTATAATGTGGCGGACATGCTGATAGTAGGGAAATTTGGAGGTCCGGTAGGGATTTCTGCAGTAAATATAGGCGGTCAGGTGACATTTCTGATGACAAATCTTGTGATTGGACTGAGCGTAGGCGGTACGGTGGTGATCGCCCAATACCTGGGTTATGGAGACCGTAAAGCGGTAAACGAATCCATTGGAACGCTGCTGATCGCTTTGCTGGCGGCCGCGGTGGCGATGACTGCAATCATGTTGTGTGTTTCCACTCCTATCCTTCATCTGATCCAGACTCCTGAGGAATCTTTTGCGCAGGCAAGAGAGTATCTGGATATCACGATTATGGGTACTGTGTTCATATTCGGATATAATGCGCTCAGCGCCATCATGCGGGGCGTGGGGGACAGCAAAAGGCCTATGTATTTTGTGCTGATCGCCTGTGTGACCAACATTGTGCTGGACTTGATTCTGGTAGGAGGATTCAGGATGGGAGCCAGAGGGGCTGCGGTGGCCACCGTGATTTCTCAGGCGCTCAGTATGGTGCTGTGCATTATTTACCTGAAGCGAAATGACTTTATTTTTGATTTTAAGATTTCATCCTTTCAGTTTAAAAAAGAACGGTTTAAGACTCTCATGCGGGTGGGAATCCCCACGTCCATTCAGAATGTGGCCACCAATATGTCATTTCTGGTGCTGACTGCGCTGGTAAACGGCTTCGGGGTCAGCGCCTCGGCCGCGTTGGGCGTGGTGGGAAAGTTCAATAGTTTCGCCATACTGCCTTCCATAGCGGTGGGATCTTCTGTTTCAGCCATGGCTGCTCAGAATATCGGGGCAAATGAGCTGGACAGGGCGAAAAAAACCTTTCATACCGGCCTGATGCTGGCAATGGGAATCAGCATTCCGATTTTTTTGGTGGCACAGCTGTTCCCGGAGCAGATCATCCGGATTTTTGATGATGATGCGGATATGGTGCGCAGCGGAATGGAATATATGCGCACATTTACCTTTGATTACCTGGTAGCTCCCATCAGCTTTTGTATCAACGGCCTGATTACCGGGGCAGGGCATACCGCCTTTGCATCGGTAAACGGCATTCTTTCCGCATTGGGCTTCCGCATCCCCTTTGCGCTGTTGTTTGGGATGGCCCTTCCCCTGGGGCTCACAGGAATCGGACTGGCGGCCCCCATCGCCAGCGGAGGCGCTGTGCTGATCGGCCTGATTTTCTACTTGTCCGGCAGATGGAAGAACAGCACTGTGGTGAAGGGAAAAATGGGATGAATGCATAGTAAATAAAAAGAATCTGCAAAACAAGTTAGGCATGTTTTGCAGATTCTTTTTTTTCAGGCATGGATAAACTGGTCGGCCAGCCGGAAATACATTTCATAATCCACTGCGGCAAAATCTGTTGTATCCACTTCTATTATTTTTCCGCCTGCATCAAAACCGTCCAGATTATGGCACCAACTACTAAAATCTTTCAAAGAAGGTTCAAAACCTAAGGTATTGACCTGACCCCGGTCAGGCGACTTTTCCCGTTCCATGAAGCGCTTGTACAAGACTTCTGTATTGCCGGTGAACTTAAATGTAAGGCTCAAATAGCCATATCGGCTGATCAGCTGCCGGATTCTCATTGACTCATCAGTTTTTTTGACGCCGGCCGGCATAAAATTGCCTTCAATAATAACAGGGTATCCTGCTTCCATCATTCTCTCGGCCGCATACATCATGGCGTCAAAGGTGACCGCGGAAAAACGGCTGCTTTCGTTTCTGTCTGCAACAGAGATGCTTTGGCACAGGGCAATTTTAAACGTATCTTTTATAAAGCAGGGCACGTGAATTGCTTTTGACAAGTGTAATGCAAAGGTGGATTTTCCGGAAGCCAGATATCCATTAATTATTATAATTTTTTTATTCAATGTCTGCCTCTGCTTTCAGGTTTTTCTGCGCTGTTGCCAACATCAGTTTGATGCGGTTGAGCTGGTTTACCTCGCTGGCGCCGGGATCATAGTCTACGGCAATAATATTAGAATTTGGATAGGCGTGCCTCAGCTCTTTGATGACGCCTTTTCCCACAATATGATTGGGCAGGCAGCCAAAGGGCTGGGTACAAATAATATTGTTCACGCCTCCCTGAATCAGTTCCAGCATTTCTCCGGTCAAAAACCATCCCTCGCCGGTCTGGTTGCCCTTCGAAACAAAAGGATCTGCCAGCTCCGCCAGATGGGTGATCCGGCTGGGAGGATCAAAACGTACGCTCTTCTCAAATTCTTTGCGGGCGGTTTTGCGAAGATACTCCAGCACAGAGATACCCAGGTTGCAGAGCCGAGCGGTGGAAGATTTCATGCCCAGGTTCTCTGCCTTAAAGTTGCTGTTATAGAAGCAGTATAAAAGGAAATCCATGAGATCAGGCATCACGGCTTCCGCCCCTTCCCCCTCCAGAAGCTCCACCAGGTGATTGTTGGCGGCGGGAGAGAATTTCACCAGGATCTCGCCCACAATGCCCACCCGGGGCTTTTTTTGGTTCAGAATGGGCAGCGTATCGAAATCCCTGATAATTCCGCGGATATTCCGATGAAACTCGCTCATGCTCAGAGATTTTTTCTGCAGGGTCTGAATGCAGGTGTTTTTCCATTTCTCGTGAAGACGGTTTGCGGAACCCGGCACAGCCTCATAGGGACGGGTGCGGTAGAGCACGCGCATGAATACGTCGCCGTATACCACTGCCTGCATGGCCTTTACGATCAGGGGCACGGTGAACTTAAAGCCTTCGTTGGATTCCAGTCCGCTGACGTTTACAGAGATCACGGGGATCTGCGGCATGCCGGCCCGGTTCAGAGCGCGGCGGATAAAGCCGATATAATTGGAAGCCCGGCAGCCCCCTCCCGTCTGGCTCATGAAAATAGCCACGTGGTCCAGATCGTATTTCCCGGACAGCAATGCGTCCATGATCTGCCCCACCACGATCAGAGAGGGATAACAAGCGTCATTATTTACATATTTCAGCCCCACATCCACGGAATGACGGCTTTCCGGAAGCACCTCCACCTTGTAGCCGCAGGCGTTCATGGCGGGAGCTACCAGATCGAAATGGATCGGCGTCATCTGCGGGCAGAGGATGGTATAAGTATCCTTCATTTCTTTGGTAAATTCCACCCGGTTATATGCGGCGGATACAATCTTGCGTTCCAGATGCCTCTGGTCCCGGACCCGCAGCGCAGAAATCAGGGAACGGATTCGGATGCGCGCAGCGCCCAGATTATTCACCTCATCAATCTTGAGCACTGTGTAAATCTTTCCGGACCCGGTAAGGATATCGCTGACTCCGTCTGTGGTGACAGCGTCCAGGCCGCAGCCAAAGGAGTTCAGTTGGATCAGGTCCAGATTGTCCATGGTTTTGACAAAGCTGGCGGCCGCATACAGCCTGGAATGGTACATCCACTGGTCCATTACAATCAGGGGACGCTCCACTTCGCCCAGGTGGGATACGGAATCTTCCGTGAGCACTGCGATCCCATAGGAGGTGATCAGTTCAGGGATTCCGTGGTTGATTTCCGGATCCACATGATAAGGCCTGCCGGCCAGAACAATTCCCCTGCGGCCGGTTTTCGCCATCCATTCCAGGACCTCTTCGCCTTTGCGGCGCATATCGTCCCGGGACTCGATCAATTCTTTCCATGCAGCCTGAGCGGCAACCTGCACTTCTTCTTTGGGAATCTGATATTCTTCCCGGAACACCTCCACCAGGCGCTTTTCCAAAGTGGCCTCGTCAGTAAAAGCCATAAATGGATTCATAAAACGAATATGTTCGGTTTTCAATTCCTCCATATTGTTCTTGATATTCTCCGCATAGGAAGTAACGATAGGACAGTTGTAGTGGTTCTGGCTGTCGGGGGATTCGTTTCTTTCGTAAGGGATGCAGGGATAAAAGATCGTTTTTACGCCCTGCTGAATCAGCCAGCTCACATGCCCGTGGGCAAGCTTTGCAGGATAGCATTCGGATTCGCTGGGAATAGATTCCAACCCCATCTCATAAATATCTCTGGAAGACTGGGGGGAAAGCTTCACCGAAAAGCCAAGGCGATGGAAGAAAGTAGCCCAGAACGGAAAGTTTTCATACAGATTCAGCACTCTGGGGATACCGATTTCTCCGCGGAACGCTTTTGCAGGGTCCAGGGGTTCATAATCAAACATCCTGTGGTATTTATAATCAAACAGATTTGGAATATTATCTTTGTTTTTCTCTTTGCCCAGGCCGCGCTCACACCGGTTTCCGCTGATGAACTGGCGGCCGCCGGAAAAGCGGTTGATGGTCAGACGGCAGCTGTTGGTGCAGCCCTTGCATCGGGTCATCCTTGTGGTATATTCCAGATTCAGAATATCATCCAGAGGCAGCATGGAGGTTTCTTTCCCTGACTGCTGATGGCGTTCTCTGGCAATCAGCGCGGCGCCGAAAGCCCCCATAATGCCCGCGATGTCAGGGCGGATGGCCTGACAGCCTGAAATCCGCTCAAAGCTACGCAGCACGGCGTCATTATAGAAGGTGCCGCCCTGAACCACCACATGTTCCCCCAGATCTTTAGGATCTGTAATTTTAATTACCTTAAATAATGCGTTCTTGATGACTGAGTACGCCAGCCCTGCGGAAATATCCTCCACGCTGGCGCCCTCCTTCTGAGCCTGCTTTACATTGGAATTCATAAAAACCGTACAGCGGGTGCCCAGATCTATAGGATTTTTGGCAAAAAGCGCGGCTTTTGCGAAATCCTGTACAGAATAGTTCAGAGATTTGGCAAAAGTCTCAATAAAGGAACCGCAGCCGGAAGAGCAGGCCTCGTTCAGCTGCACGCTGTCCACGGTCTGGTTTTTGATTTTAATACACTTCATGTCCTGGCCGCCGATGTCCAGGATGCAGTCCACCTCAGGCTGGAAGAACGCCGCCGCATAATAGTGAGAAACAGTTTCAACTTCCCCTTCATCCAGCATCAGGGCAGCTTTAATCAGCGCTTCCCCGTAACCGGTGGAGCAGGAGTAGGCGATTTTTGCCTCAGGAGGCAAAAGATCCCGAATCTCATTGATGGAGCGGATGGTGGTAGCCAGAGGGTTTCCGTTGTTATTGCTGTAAAAGGAATACAGAAGAGAGCCGTCCTCGCCCACCAGCGCTGTTTTGGTGGTGGTAGAACCGGCGTCAATTCCCAGATAGCAGTTTCCCTTATATGTACTGAGATAGGCTTTCCTGACGCTGTGCTGCTGGTGGCGATCCCGGAAAAGATCATATTCTTCCTGATCCCGGAACAAGGGCTTTAGACGCTTCACCTCAAAATCCAGTTTTACGCCGTGCTCCAGCTTTTCACACAAATCAGAAACCGGAACCTGAACTGCCGGGCTGCTGTTCATGGCTGCCCCGATAGCGGCAAACAGGTGGGAATGTTCCGGGGCGATAATCGCATCGCCCTCCAGCTTCAGGGTTCTGATAAAGGCAGCCTTCAGCTCTGAAAGGAAATGGAGAGGCCCTCCCAGGAAAGCTACATTACCCCGTATGGGTTTGCCGCAGGCCAGGCCGGAAATCGTCTGGTTGACTACGGCCTGAAAAATGGAAGCGGAAAGATCTTCTTTGGACGCTCCCTCATTGATCAGGGGCTGGATATCTGATTTGGCGAATACGCCGCATCGGGCGGCGATGGGATAGATCGCCTGATAATTTTTTGCGTAATCATTGAGCCCCGCCGCGTCGGTCTGCAGCAGGACAGCCATCTGGTCGATAAAAGAACCGGTGCCGCCGGCGCAGATCCCGTTCATGCGCTGATCGATTCCACCGGAAAAGTAGATGATTTTGGCGTCCTCGCCGCCCAGTTCGATCGCCACATCTGTCTGCGGCGCGTAATCCTGCAGAGAGGTGGAAACAGCCACGACTTCCTGCACAAACGGAATTTCCAGATGTTTGGAAAGCGTCAGGCCGCCGGAACCGGTGATAACGGGAGAAAGATCCATCTCTCCCAGCTGCTCCATGCTTTTGCGGATGAGAGCGGCAAGTGTTTCCTGTATATTTGCATAATGACGTTCGTAATCTGAGAATAATATTGTATGATTGTCATCCAGTACGGCGATTTTTACCGTAGTGGAGCCGATATCAATTCCCAGACGATAAATCGGTTTCATAGATTGTTCAGACCTCCTTGCAATCTGTGTATTCCCCCGCAAAACTATGTACTGTTTACATTGTGCTCTGCACGCAGAGACAACATCACAATATACCATTATATGATCTTTTCCGGCAAAAAGCAACTGTTCAAATTATGAAAAATAGGGAAGGGCCCCCAGAAAACTCTGTGAATGTTTCTGAGATAAATGGTTTGACAAAAGAACCTTGAGAAACTATAATATAAGCGATTGTGGCATTCAGCCAGATATTGATGAAATCAGGAAAGGCAGTGGTGAGATGGACAGTTGCTCGTGCTATCACGAAGAAAGTAAAATTCGAATAGGTATGACCTGCCAGGATATCCGGTGAGCTGCGGCTTCTGACCGGTCTCGTGGCAGGCCGGAAAGGAGCGTAAATATGATTCAGATTTTCAGAACTGTGGACGGAGAAATCCGCCGGGAAGAGGAAATAACAAAAAATTGCTGGGTGGCGCTTACCGATCCTTCCGCATCCGAGACTGCGGAAATCGCGGAGCAGTTCGGCATTGATGTGGCGGATCTGCGGGCTTCGCTGGATGAAGAAGAGCGTTCGCATATTGAAGTGGAGGATGATTATACGCTGGTATTGGTGGACATTCCCATGATCGAGGAACGCAACGGCAAGGACTGGTATATGACGATCCCACTGGGCATCATCCTGACAAAAGATGTGATTTTCACTGTTTGCCTGGAGGAAACCCCTATTTTAAACAGCTTTATGGACGGACGGGTGAGGGGCTTTCACACTCACATGAAGACCCGCTTTATCCTGCAGATTCTCTACAGGAACGCGTCCCTTTACCTGCAGTACCTGAGAAACGTGGACCGAAAGAGCGAAGAGATCGAGCGCAAGCTCCATAAGGCCCAGAGGAATAAGGAGCTCATCGAACTGCTGGAGCTGGAAAAGTCCCTGGTGTACTTTACCACGTCCCTGCGTTCCAATGAGGTAGTATTAGAAAAACTGCTGAAGGCGGACAGTGTAAAAAAGTATCCGGAGGATACAGAACTGCTGGAAGATGTTATTGTAGAGAATAAACAGGCTATAGAAATGGCGAATATTTACAGCGGGGTCCTCAGCGGAACTATGGATGCATTTGCCTCTGTTATTTCCAACAACCAGAATATTGTAATGAAGTTTCTGGCGGTAGTGACTCTGGTGATGTCTATTCCAACTATGATTGCCAGCTTTTACGGGATGAATGTGAACCCGGAGGGAATGCCTTTTGCGGAAGATCCCATGGGCTTCTGGTATGTGCTGCTGATTGCAGCGGTAATCTCCCTGGTGGTGGCGCTGATATTTGCAAAGAAAAAGTGGTTTTAGGAGGATTGGATGAAATTTTTGGATAAGATGGAGCGGAAACTGGGCAGATATGCGATCCGCAATCTGATGATGTATGTGATTGTACTGTACGCGGCAGGCAGCGTCATATTGCTGGTAGCTCCTGAACTGCTGCTGTGGGTCTGCTTTGACGCGAATAAGATTCTGCATGGTCAGGTCTGGCGTCTGGTTACTTTTTTGATGATGCCCATGGAAACCAATGTTTTTCTGTTGGTGCTCCTGTGTTATGTCTACTATATGCTGGGGACTACATTGGAGAGGACCTGGGGAGCTTTTCGGTTTAACCTGTACTTTTTCCTTGGAATGCTGGGAACAATATTGTCAGGTTTCATCGTATACTGGACCTCAGGCATTTCTCTGACCGGTTTATCCCTGTCGGCCACTTATATCAATCTGTCGTTGTTTTTTGCATATGCGTTGACTTATCCGGACGCCAATTTCTATCTGGCCTTCCTGTTTCCGATTAAAGCGAAATGGCTTGCGCTTGTGGATGCGGCGATGTATATTTATCTGTTTATCCAGAACGACTGGGTGGGCCGGGCCAGCATACTGGCCTCTCTTTTAAACGTCCTGGTGTTCTTCCTGCTCACCAGGAATTACCGCAGGATTGCGCCAAAGGAAATCAAACGGCGCAGAGACTTCCGGCAGAATGTAAAAGCAGCCGCAGGGGGCGCCAAACATAAATGCGCGGTCTGCGGCCGCACCGAGCAGGACGACCCGAATCTGGTATTCCGTTATTGTTCCAGATGCGAAGGGAATTATGAATACTGCCAGGACCACCTGTATACCCATAAGCATGTGACAAGCCATCCGCAGAATCAGGACTGACGCTTGTACAGATAGAAAGCTGGAGGATATTATTAATGAAGAAAACAAAAATTATCTGCACAATGGGCCCCAATACCAATGACCGCGAAGTGATGAAAAAGCTGGCGGAAAACGGAATGGATGTGGCGAGATTCAATTTTTCACATGGAGATTATGAGGAACACCTTTCCAGGCTGGAACTGCTGCGGGGCATCCGCGAGGAGCTGGGCGTTCCGGTGGCTGCCCTGCTGGACACAAAAGGTCCGGAAATCCGCACAGGCATGGTAAAGGATGATAAAAAGATTCAGCTGAGTGCAGGGCAGACTTACATTCTGACCACAGAAGAAACAGAGACTACCGAGGAAAAAGCCTATATCAATTACAGCGGGCTGGCAGAAGATGTGAAGCCTGGCAATAAGATTCTGATTGACGACGGCCTGCTGGAAATGGACGTTTTGGAGGTAAAAGGCAGCCAGATCGTCTGCCGCGTTTTAAACGGCGGCGAGCTGGGCAGCAAAAAAGGCGTCAATGTGCCGAATGTGAGCATCCGTCTGCCTGGCATCACAGAAAAGGATAAGAAGGATATTCTGTTTGGCATAGATCAGGAGTTTGATTTTATCGCTGCTTCTTTTGTTCGTAACGCTCAGTGTATCCGAGAAATCCGTGAGATTCTCAATGTGCATGGCAGCAAGATGAAAATTATTGCAAAAATTGAAAATGCAGAGGGAATTGATAATATCGATGAAATTATTGCCGAGAGCGACGGAATAATGGTTGCCAGAGGCGATATGGGCGTGGAAGTCCCGGCAGAAGAAGTGCCCCATCTGCAGAAAATGATAATTAAAAAATGTAATCTGGCCGGCAAGCCGGTGATAACCGCTACCCAGATGCTGGATTCCATGATCCGCAATCCCCGCCCCACCAGGGCAGAGGTGACAGATGTGGCGAATGCGATCTATGACGGTTCCGACGCGGTCATGCTGTCGGGAGAAACCGCTATGGGTAAGTATCCGGTGGAAGCGCTGCAGATGATGGTGCAGATTGCGAAATCCTCTGAAGAATATCTGGATGCGCTTTACTATCAGAAATGTGAAAATAAAGAACACCATAAAGACATCTCTCATGCGGTATCCCTGTCCTCCGTGTCCACTGCCACAATGCTCGGGGCGAAAGCCATCATTGCGCCCACCATGGGCGGTCTGACAGCTACCAGCCTTTCCAAGTGGAGGCCGCATGCCAGAATTATCGGCATGTCCCCCAACAAAGTAGTGGTGCGCCAGATGCAGCTGCTGTGGGGGGTTACCCCGATTCTGGCTTCCAGGGCCAGTTCTACGGATGAGCTGGTGGACGCTTCTGTGGAATTAGCGAAAAAACGCGGCCTGGTGCAGGAGGGCGATACGGTAGTCCTTGCTGTAGGCGTACCCAGAAAGGGCCAGCCGGCAGGCGTGCTTGGAGAGACCAATACCATTAGAGTAGTGAAAGTGGACTGATTTGTATGCCGTCACACGAAGAACTGGAGAGGTGAAAACATTGGAGAAGAAAACATTTGTATCGTTGGAACAGTTGAAGAAAATTACGGATCAGTACCCTACTCCCTTTCATCTCTATGATGAAAGAGGAATCCGTGAAAACGCGGCCAGGGTGCGTCAGGCTTTTTCCTGGAATAAAGGGTTTAAGGAGTATTTTGCGGTAAAGGCTACGCCCAATCCGTTTATCCTGAAGATTTTAAAGGAATGCGGCTGCGGCTGTGACTGTTCTTCCATGACAGAGCTGATGCTGGCCCACGCTCTTGGATTCTCCGGGGAGGAGATCATGTTTTCTTCCAATGCCACGCCGGCTTCCGAATTCCAGTATGCCCGTAAAATTGACGCTACCATCAATCTGGATGATTTTACACACATTCAGTTTCTGGAAAATTGCGCCGGACTGCCCGAGACCATCAGCTGCCGGTATAATCCCGGCGGACTGTTCAAGATCAGCAACAGTATCATGGACAATCCGGGGGAAGCCAAATACGGGTTTACCACCGAACAATTGTTTGATGGATTCAGAATTTTGAAAGAAAAAGGGGTAAAACATTTCGGAATTCATGCTTTCCTGGCTTCCAATACCGTGACAAATGAATACTACCCTGCGCTGGCAAAAATTCTGTTTGAGACGGCTGTCAGGCTGAAGCAGGAGACCGGGGCGGATATCCGGTTTATCAATCTCTCCGGCGGAATTGGGATTCCTTACCGCCCGGATCAGGAGCCAAACGATATTCTGACCATCGGAGAAGGAGTGCGCAGAGTTTATGAAGAAGTGATGGTTCCGGCGGGAATGGGAGATGTGGCTATCTATACGGAGCTGGGCCGCTTTATGCTGGGCCCTTATGGCTGCCTGGTGACCACCGCGGTTCACCAGAAACACACTTACAAAGAATATATCGGATGCGATGCCTGCGCTGTGAATCTGATGCGGCCCGCCATGTACGGCGCTTATCATCATATTACGGTGATGGGAAAGGAAGACAGTCCCTGTGACCACAAATATGATATTACAGGTTCCCTGTGTGAGAACAATGATAAATTTGCTATTGACAGGATGCTTCCCCAGATTGATATGGGAGACCTTCTGGTGATTCACGATACCGGGGCCCACGGCTTTTCCATGGGCTACAATTACAACGGCAAGCTGCGCTCCGCGGAGATCCTGTTAAAAGAAAACGGAGAGTTTCAGCTGATCAGGCGGGCGGAAACCCCGAAGGATTATTTTGCCACCTTTGATTTCTGCGATGTGCTGGATGGGATGGAAGAAATTCAATAGTAGATAGAAAAAACGGACTGCTGTGTGGAACGGCGGTCCGTTTTTGCAATATGAGTGTGCGGCTTGCAGAAAATTTGTTTTCATGATATGCTGTTCCGGTAAGAATCTCTGGCGGGATTTTTTCGGAAAAGCCTATTGACAGAACAGGGGAAATGAAGTAAGATATATTTAAGAAAAACGAACGTGAGTTCGCTGACAAGGAGAATGTATGATGAATGATGAGAAGATGAAAGCGCTGGACGCTGCGCTTGCCAATATTGAAAAGGCATATGGAAAAGGTTCTGTGATGCGGTTGGGAGATTCCAACGCCCATATGAATATTGAGACCATCCCCACCGGCTGTCTGAGCCTGGACCTGGCTTTGGGGCTGGGCGGGCTGCCTAAGGGGCGTATTATTGAGATCTATGGGCCTGAATCCAGCGGTAAGACCACAGTGGCCCTTCATGCGGTGGCAGCGGTGCAGAAACACGGCGGAATTGCCGGCTTTATTGATGCGGAGCATGCGCTGGACCCTGTTTATGCGAAGAACATTGGGGTGGATATCGACAACCTCTACATATCTCAGCCGGACAACGGCGAACAGGCCCTGGAGATCACGGAGACTATGGTGCGTTCCGGCGCCGTGGATATCGTTGTGGTGGACTCCGTGGCGGCTCTGGTGCCCAGAGCGGAGATAGAGGGAGATATGGGAGACGCCCACGTAGGGCTGCAGGCCAGGCTGATGTCCCAGGCACTGAGAAAGCTCACGGCAGCCATCAGCAAGTCCAACTGTATTGTGATTTTTATCAACCAGCTGCGCGAGAAAGTGGGAGTGATGTTCGGAAACCCTGAAACCACCACCGGCGGCCGCGCGCTGAAATTCTACTCGTCGATCCGCCTGGATGTGCGCAAGATCGATACGCTGAAACAGGGCGGGGACGTGATTGGAAACCGCGCCAGGATCAAAGTGGTGAAAAATAAAGTGGCTCCGCCTTTTAGAGAGGCTGAATTCGATATCATGTTCGGAAAAGGCATTTCCAAAGAAGGCGATGTGTTGGATCTGGCGGTTCAGGACAACGTGATCATCAAGAGCGGAGCCTGGTATGCATACCATGACGGCAAGATCGGACAGGGCCGGGAGAATGCGAAAACCTATCTTCAGGAGCATCCTGAGGTGATGGCCGAAGTGGAGCACCAGATTCGGGTGAAGCGCGGACTGGAAGAGGTTTCTGAAGAGACTGCCGCACCTCAGAAGAAGGAACAGAAGGAAGAGAAAAAAGCAGATAAATAATTGAAGGGGGTTTGCCATGACAGTGACAGAAATCAGGCCCCTGGATAAGAAGCGCAGCCGTCTCTGGATAGACGGCTGTGCTTCTTTCGCACTGTACCAGGGGGAGCTGCGCCGCTATGGAATCCGGGAAGGAGAAGAACTGGCGCAGAAAACTTATGAGGAAATTTTGGAAGTGCTGGGGAAACGCGCCAAGCTGCGCAGCATGAACCTGCTGAAACGAGCGGATCAGACTGAGGCAGGGCTGCGCAGAAAGCTGAAAGAGGGATTCTACCCACAGGAATGCATTGAAGAAGCGGTAGCTTATGTCCGCAGTTACCATTATATTGATGATGAAAGATATGCCAGGCAGTATCTGGAAATCTACGGGAAAAGAAAGAGCAAAAAACAGCTTCGGCAGGAACTGCAGCAAAAGGGGATCAGCAGGGAACTGCTGGAGCAGGCGTTCGAAGAGGTCCGGCCGGATGAAACGTCGGCATTGGAGCTGCTGGCCCGAAAGCGGTGCAGGGGGAAAAATCTGGAGGATCCCGGGGAATATCAGAAACAGCTGCGATATCTCCTGTCAAAAGGGTATCATTATGAGCAGGCGGCGGGTCAGCTGAAAGCTCTCCGGGACGGAGGAGAAGAGCCTCTTTTTTGAAAAAAACCGGAAGGCTTACTTGACATTTCTAACAAAAACGTTTAGAATTTAATTGTTGTCTTTGTACAATGAAAATTTCATAAGGAGGTGGCTCCTGTGCCGTACGTTGTGACAGCGATTATCACATTTATTATCACGGCTCCGCTTGCCTGGCTGGCTGCTGTTGCTTATCGTAAGAAAGTTTACGAGGGCAAGATCGGCTCCGCAGAGGAGAAGTCGAGAGAAATAATAGATGAGGCGTTGAAAACTGCAGAGACGAAGAAGCGTGAGGCATTGCTGGAGGCCAAAGAGGAATCCATCCGGACGAAGAATGAGCTGGAGAAGGAGACCAGGGAGAGGCGTTCCGAATTATCCCGCATGGAAAAACGCGTGATGAATAAGGAAGAAGCGCTTGACCGCAAGGCCGACACATTGGAAAAACGCGAAAACAATCTGGCAGCCAAGGAAGATAATCTGAACAAGAAGAGGCGCGAAGTGGAAGAACTGGGCGCCAAAGGAATGCAGGAACTGGAAAGAATCTCTGGATTAACCTCCGAACAAGCAAAGGAATATTTACTGAAATCTGTTGAAGAAGATGTGAAGCATGACACTGCCAAGATGATCAAGGAAATGGAGCATCAGGCAAAAGAAGAAGCTGGCAAAAAGGCGAAGGAATATGTGGTTACAGCCATTCAGAAATGCGCTGCGGATCATGTAGCCGAGACGACGATTTCCGTCGTGCAGCTTCCCAATGATGAGATGAAGGGCAGAATCATCGGCCGCGAGGGCCGGAATATCCGGACTCTGGAAACGATGACCGGCGTGGATTTGATTATCGACGATACGCCGGAGGCTGTAATTTTATCCGGGTTTGACCCGATCAGAAGAGAAGTGGCCAGAATTGCGCTGGAGAAGCTGATTCTGGACGGCCGGATTCATCCGGCCAGAATTGAAGAAATGGTGGAAAAAGCACAGAAGGAAGTGGAAACCATGATCCGTGAAGAGGGCGAAGCCGCTCTCCTGGAAGTCGGTGTACATGGCATCCATCCCGAATTGGTGCGTCTGCTGGGCAAGATGCGTTTCAGAACCAGTTATGGCCAGAACGCGCTGAAACATTCTATCGAAGTCGCGCACCTGTCCGGCCTGTTGGCCGCTGAAGTCGGTGTGGACGTGCGCCTGGCGAAGCGTGCAGGTTTGCTGCATGATATCGGCAAGGCTGTGGATCATGAGATGGAAGGCTCCCACATCCAGCTGGGTGTGGATTTATGTAGAAAGTATAAAGAGTCCGCAGTAGTAATCAATGCTGTGGAATCTCACCATGGCGATGTAGAGCCTGAGTCTCTCATCGCATGTATCGTACAGGCGGCAGATACGATTTCTGCAGCCAGACCAGGGGCCCGCAGAGAGACCCTGGAAACTTATACCAACAGATTGAAGCAGTTAGAAGACATCACGAATTCCTTCAAGGGTGTCGACAAGTCCTTTGCTATTCAGGCAGGCAGAGAGGTTCGTATCATGGTCTTGCCGGAACACGTTTCCGATGCGGACATGGTATTGATGGCGCGGGAGATTTCCAAACGGATTGAAGACGAACTGGAATATCCGGGCCAGATCAAAGTTAATGTGATTCGAGAGTCCAGAGTTGTGGACTATGCGAAGTAATCATCTTGCATGACGAACCCCCTTGGCCGCATTCATTAATCATATTGAATGCGGCCAGGGGGATTTTTTCGTTGCATGGCCGTTGAAGCATAGGAAACTGCGTTCCCTATGCTTCAACACCCTTCTGGGGTGATCGCACTGCGGCGTAAGGAATCACATCGCTAAAGCGACACGCCGCAGGCGGGGAATCCCGCGAGCGGGATTCTTATTCAAATAGGAAACTGCATTCAGAAAGGAGACAACATGATACTGAGCGTCAGCCGCAGAACAGATATCCCGGCATTTTACATGGAATGGTTTTGCCGGAGGCTGAGGGAAGGCGAGGTATATTCTGCGAATCCCATGAATCCGCATCAGATCAGCAGAATTCAAATGAATCCAGAAAATATGGATGGAATTGTGTTCTGGAGCAAAAATCCGGAGCCCATGCTGAGCCATCTGTCTGAACTGAATTCTTTTCCTTATTATATTCAGTATACCTGTAATGCCTACGGGCAGGATACAGAGCCGGGGCTGCCGTCTTTGGCCCGCAGGCTGGATACGTTTTTCAGGCTTTCGGAAGCGCTGGGAGCTAAGCGGGTGATCTGGCGCTATGACCCTGTTTTTTTATCCCGGAAATATTCTGTGCAGTGGCATTTGGAGCAGTTTGAACAGCTGGCTGAAAAACTGGAAGGGATAACGGAGCAGTGTGTTTTCAGTTTTCTGGATTATTACAGGAATACAGGGAAGAGAATGGAAACGCTGAAACTGCGCTCTCTAAATAAGGAAGAGATGAATATACTGGCTGCAGGCTTTTCCGCCTTTGCAGAAAAGCGGGGCATGCGGCTGTGTACCTGCGCGGAACGCCTGGACCTGTCAGCTTATAGGATTTCTCATGGAAAATGTGTGGACAGCAGGCTTTTGGAAGAAATCAGCGGAAGAAAGGCGGCAGCCGGAAAAGACAGGAATCAGCGGCCGGAATGCGGCTGTGACGCCAGTGTGGACATCGGGGTTTACCGCACCTGCAGCCATGGGTGTCTCTATTGCTATGCGTCAGGCAGCAGGAAAACGCTGGAGGCCAATCTGTCCCGTTACCGGGAAAACAGCCCTGTTCTGTGCCGCGGGCTGACAGAAAGAGATGTGATAAAAGACAGAGCATAGCGGCAGACAGAGTATAAATCTGCGGCGGGACTGCCGGTAAGCGGCAGCCCCGCCGCGCAGATATTAAAGGGACCTTTTTGGAATCTGGAGGATTTCCCTGGCTTCAGCCGGAGCTGCGCATTCCAGGCCCATGGCATGGATGAGGTGAACCAGGCGTTCTACAACCTGCCAGTTATAGGCTGCGTTCAGTCCGGGAGCCAGCCAGGCGCTGTCTTCGAATCCGATGCGCACTACAGAAGCGCCCATGGCGATGGCAGCGGCCAGAAAATGCCAGTTATCTCTGCCAAAGTGAGTGACACCCCACATAGTGCCTGCAGGGATAAAGGAACGAAAGGCGGTCAGGCTTTCAGGATCCGGCTGCATTCCGCCTTTATGGCCGAAGACCAGGTTAAACAGGAGCGGGTTCCGGAACGGAAGCTCTTTGGCGGTGTTCATCACATTGTGAATCATGCCGATATCGAAAACCTCCACTTCCGGAATGATCGCCCGGTCATAAACTGCCTTAGCGCAGTAGCGTATATCGTCAAAAGAATTGATATACACAGCTTCTCCCAGATTGGTGGAACCTCCGTTTAAGGATGCGCTTTCCACCTTTTTATAATTTAATGGGCGGCAGCGCTCTTCTATATTCATATCAGAAACACCGCCGGTGGAAGCCTGCGCCACCACATCTGTTTTTTTCAGGATTTTTTCAAAGCATTCTTCCATATAAGTTGTGTCAGGCGTCAGGGAGCCGTCAGGCTTTCTGCAGTGAAGATGGCACATCGCTGCTCCGGCTCTGACAGAGGCGGCTACATCCTCAGCCAGATCATCCGCATTTACCGGCGAACCTGCGGCTACAGGCGCCAATGAAATGATAATTTTTTTCATGATAATTCCTCCACGATTTCCCGAAGTGTATGGGTATCGCCAACGTTGCCGGGGAAAATGATATAAGGGGTATCAGGAAATTTGCTTTCCGGGCCGGTGAGCCATACGGGAATTCCTTTTTTGATCTGTCCCATAACCAGCGCTTTTTTGACAGACAGGCCTTTTGTGCCCACATCGCTGGATGTGATCCCCCCCTTTGCCAGGATGAAACGAGGCTTTACAGTCAGCCTGCTGACAATACTTGTAAGCGCGTCAGAAATAGAGACAGAAGCAGCTAAAATAGCGTCTTTGTCAGCGCCTTCCGGGATCAGCAGCTGCCGGCTGGTATAGATTACCACAGACTTTCCTGCTCGCAGACAGCTTTCTGCAGATGCCAATATACGGGAGGCCTCTGCTTCCAGACCGCCTTTAAAAACTGCGTCCACCTGAAATTCCATAAAATGAATTGTCCGGGCCTGGTGGGAATTCATCAGGTCTTCCAGCTGGGAAGTGGTTTTATGTACGTGAGAACCAACGATGACCAGCCCGCCGGTTCTGCCGGGATGAGGGAACAGGGAGGAAGGGCCTAAAAGAGGCTGGTCCGGCACTCCGCCGAGAATTTTCGGAAGGGCGGCGGCACTGCGCACAATAAAGTTTTTCCCCTGTTTCATGGCTCTGATGAGGGCTGTGCAGAATATTTTAATATCTGTATAGTCTGCGGCGTTAACGATGATGTGCCGGTAATGGCCGGCGCTCATGAGCTTGCCCGTGAGCGCGGCAATGTCCCCAAAACGCAGTTCTTCCAGTGAAAATGCCATACAATCCTCTCGTCTGACAGTTCCGCCGCTCTTTTCTTCTATATAGGCTGTGAGATCAGAATTGTGATATCCGAAGGTCTTGTCCTTGGCGAACTCCGTATCTCCCGCGGGAATCAGTGTGCCGCCGTCTTTTACATAATGAACATTTTCTATAGTGTATCGCCCGCCTTCCAGAAAAAAGGGGCATAGGATCTCACCGTCAAAGTCCGTTCCGGTAAGGCCTCCAAGCGCGCCGCGCAGAGTATCTGTTTCCAGAGGATAGTGCCCCCGCAGGGTAGAGTCCCCTCTGGAAATCACGATATACTCTTTTCCTGTCTGCTTTGCGGCAGCGTCAATGCGCCGGGCGATGAGACGGTGAACCTCTTCTGTTTCTGCGGCAGAAAAGCTGCGGGAGTTGGTGAGAATAAAAAACATGTTTTCCTGAGCTTCAAAAGCCTGGAGCAGTGTTTGTTCTTCCCAGTCAGTATAGACATAGATGCCATGGACGGTCTGAATTCCTGTGGGATCGTCGTCCAGGACCACAATTTTGCGGCAGAAGTCAGACAGCTCCTCTTTTAGAAGAGAATCGGCCCTGGATTCGTCCGCGCCGGGCAGGTGTGATAATGCAGAAAGTTCCATAAATACCTCCAATTATAACTGTTTCCAGAACATGTAGTGATCGGACAGGGCAGTTTCAATCTGCTCCGCCCTGCCGTACCGGAGAATTTCAATGAGCTGCTGATGCAGAGACAGGAAATCCTGAATCCGACCGGCGTCCAGAATTTTATTCATGGCACTGAGGCGGGAAGGGGTGGTGATTCTGTCCACATAGGAGTAGACAGTGAGCAGTAGATCATTCCCGGCGAGCCGCGCAATGGCCAGATGGAAGCTGATATCAGCTTCCATGATGCGCTCCCGCAGACCGGAGGCCATAGCGGCTTCCAGATTCCGGCAGGCATGTTCCAGCATTTTGAGCCCGTCGCCTGTAATCGTGCTGATCAGCAGATGGAGAATTCCGGCGTCCATCACCTGGCGCAGCTGAATGATTTCTGTCCCGCTGCTCTGCATGAGCAGCATGCCATAAAGCATTGGGTCCAGCATTTTGCGGGAATAGGTGCTGCAGATATAGGTGCCGTCAGCCCTGCGGATTTCTGCCACCCCATAAGCTTCCAGGATTTTTATGGCTTCCCGCACAGAATTTCGTCCCACCCCCATGGAAGAACAAAGTTCTGCTTCTGTAGGAAGCCGGTCGCCCGGCCGGAGCTCTCCCCGGAGGATGGCTTCTGTAATCTGATCCACTATTTTCTGAACCACAGAATGATTCTGCAGGGAGCGGTTCAAAATGTTGGTTTCACTCATGATACCTCCTATCTCCAGGCAACCGGGAGCCAGATCCGCATTTCGCCTGCGTGATCCCGGTTGTCCCAGGCAAAGTAGGGGATCAGCCGGATATGCGTTCTGGATAGTCCCTCATAGTGCAGGGTCTGGTACAGTGCGTCTCTGCTGTAGTCACTGCTCCGGCCCATGCAGTAACAGTCTCCTTCCAGAGCCTTCATGGGCCGTCCCTGAATTTCGTAGTCCACAGGCTTAAATGTTTCGTTCAGATCCAGCATCAGATCATCCAGGGTATCCAGCGGACAGTCTGGCGTTTCCACACAGTATACCAGAGGCCCCCGTTCTACGGCAGCCTGGCCGGAAGTCTCTTCTATGAGGCTGTGGCCGATGGTGTAGCGGGCAGGCATATCAAAATGAATCAGGATATCTTCCTGGTAGGAGAAGTCTTCCAGAGCCAGGTAAGCGCCGGCCTCTGCGGGAGTGAGAGGAATTTTTCTGTCCCCCAGCCGTATTTCCCCGGACTCCAGCCAATGGGGTACCCGGACATGCAGCCGGCAGGGTGCGTCATTTTCCACATCAGAAAAATGAAGGCGGATCATACCGTCATATGGATAAGCCGTATCTTGCGTCAGAGTGAAAGCAGCCCCGCATTCCAGCTTTATTTTGGCGGCGCTTGCGCCGTACAGACCCATCCATAATCCATCGGCGGAGGTACAGTAAGCATATTCAGAGGATTCCGCAATGGCTCTCGCCAGATTGGGAGGGCAGCAGTAGCTGAGAATATATTCGGAACGGGTCAGGGGCCAGATCAATTCAAAATCTAACTTTTTCGCGCGCCTAAGCATATTTTCATAAAAGAATCTGCAGCCGTCCAGGCTGACGGCGGCCAGATTGACATTGAGCATGGTGCGTTCGATAATATCAAAATATTCGGCTCTGGGATCCAGCTGGAACATGCGGTAAGCCCACATCACGCTGCCGACAGAAGCGCAGGTTTCATTATAGGCGGTGATGTTGGGAAGCTGGTATTCATATCCATAAGCCTGGTGAACCAGCTGGTGGACGAAGAAATTGCCATAGGGGGAAGCGCCGTTATAAATCGCTCCGCAGCCGCCGGTGAGATATAGCTTCTGGTCTGCAAGGTTGCGCCACATTTTATCCAGTACAGAACGGTATTCCGGATCATCGATTTCTGCGCATAAGTCTGCAATGCCTGCATAAAGATAATTTGCACGCACGGCATGGCCGATGATTTTTTCATGCTCTTTTACCGGAATCCTGTCCTGATTGTCGTCCAGGCCATCCTGTACCGTATCCCTGAGGTGGATGGACAGGCGCGCCAGATTCAGCCAGCGCACATCTCTGGTGGAGCGGTATAGTTCCATCAGACCCATATAGTGAGAGGGGCAGACTGCCGTCTGGGCCGCACCGCTTCTCAGGGCCTCTTCGTATAAGTTTTCCAGATAGGCTGCGGCTTTCAGGGCAATCTGAAGGAAGCTGTCTTTTCCGGTAAGGCGTTTATATAAGCTGGCAGCGGTGAAAAGATGGCCGAAATTGTAGACTTCAAAGGCGTTGATATCGGACATGCGGCTGACGCCGTTGCTCTGCCGTTCGCCCAGAATCTGCTTTGTGGAGAGATAGCCGTCGGGCAGCTGGGCCCTTCCGATGAGATCCACATAGGAGTCCAGCCCTTCCAGAAGCTCCTGGTCCCCCGTCTTTACAGCGGTGTACATGGCGGCTTCCATCCATTTATAGAAATCTCCGTCTCCAAAGTCTGTTCCGCCGAAATTCCCGTCCGATTCTCCTGCGCAGATGCGGAAATTTTCCAGTACATGGCTGATTTCTTTTGACTCAAACATTTTGCGGAGATGAGGAACCGTGTGGCTGGCGTTATTATCAAAGGCATCTTTCCAGAATCCTTCGGTCCAGTCCACTGCGTCCCAGGGCAGAGGATTGACCTTAGCGCAGGGGGAATGGGTGGTATCGGTGAGCATCAGATCACCCCTTTCGCTTCCAGAGCCCTGCGCAGGGCGGCGGCTCCGTAACGGGGGCTGGAGACCACCGTCTTTCCAGTGGCTTCGTGAATCACCTCTTCCGCATAGGCCATGGAACCCTGGCAGAGCAGGATCACGTCAGCGTTCGCCATCATTTCCTTTGCTTTTTCCATCAGCAGGCACTTGAAAGTCTCCTGATCCGCGCCAAAAGCATCGATCAGGCCGTCGGCCAGTCTTACCTCCCGGCCCATTTCCCTGGCTACCCGTCGAATGGTGTTTTTTGTAGGTTCTAATGTGGTGGGCAGGGTGGCCAGCACTGCGATCCGGCTTCCCTGGCGCACTGCATCCCGGCACATCTCCTCATCAATCCGCACAATTGGAACGCCGATATACCTGGCCAGGTCCTGTACGGCGTCAGCAGTTTCCCCCACAGAAGAGCAGATGTTCAATATGGCGTCCGCGCCGTCCTGAACTGCCTGCATGAACATGGATACCAGCCTGGCGGCTGCCGGAGCGGTGACAGAACCGTGTTCTCTTGTTTCAGAGAGGATTGTGGGGTCTTGGTAGCTCATCAGGACGGCCTGCCCCCCTAACTGTTTTCTGACTTCGTCCTCTACCATTGCGTTGAGTTCCGGCGTGGTGCTGGTATAAACAAGGGCTGCTTTCATGATATTGTTTCCTCCTCATTAAAAAAGAATCCCCCGGAGGGGTTTTGTTGCATAGGGAACGCAGCTGCCTATGCAATGATAAACATCCAACGTAGGATGTTGAGATAAAAATAGTATGGCATAACAAAGGATATTTGTAAAGACTAATATGAAAGGTCTTTGACTGTTTTTGGATTTCAGGATATAATGAGAGCACAGATGCTTGAAAAAGGAGGAATAAAAGATGAGTGTTTGCAGTCTGGGAAATGGTTTGAGAGTAGTGGATCTGACAAAGGTACTGGACCCGTCAACAGAGACAAGGAGATGCCATCTGTTTCGTTTCAATACCGGAGGCGCGATACCGGATTTCCATACCATTATGGATTTAACCAGCCATCTGGGAACCCATGTGGAATGTCCCTATCATCATAATGATAATTGGACGGATGTGCAGGGGCTGCCGATCGGCACCTTTATGGGACGGGCAGTTTATGTGAATATCAACCATATGAAACCCAATGAAAAAATTATGGCCGCGGATTTGGAAACAGCCTGCGGGAGCAGAGTCAGGGAGGGGGATATTGTAATATTGGATTCCCCGTACAAGCTGCCGCCGTTCACGCCGGATACCAATACGGAGAAAGATAAGCGGCTCTTTATCTGCAGAGAGACTGCCCAGTGGCTGAAAGACCGGAAAGTGAAATGCGTGGGCTTTGGCGACGGGGTTTCCATTGAAAGCAATAATGAGGATGTATCTGCTTTTCATGATGTGCTGATGGAGGTGGACGTGGTATTTCTGGAAGTGCTGCAGAACCTGGATCAGCTTCGGACGGATACGTTTTTTCTATCCTATACGCCGTTGCCGATCAAAGGGCTGGATTCCTGCCCTGTCAGAGTGTACGCAGTTGAAGGGCTGCAGGAGTTTTCTGGCTGAGCAGACTCCTTTGAGCAGAGAATCCTGCATTGCAGGATTCTCTGTATTTGGCGGGAAGCAGTATCTGCATGATTCTTTGCTGCTGCGGTTCGGTCTTCAGATCACCAGATACCAAGTATGTACTGCATCAGCAGGCTGACCACGCTGATTGCGGCCCAACAGCAAAAGCCCATAAATATGGGTTTTCCACCGGTTTTCACCAGCTTGACAATGTTGGTGTTCAGGCCGATCGCCGCCATGGCCATAACGATTAAAAACTTGCTCAGCTCTTTTAACGGGCCGGTCACGGTTCCCGGAAGATGAAACACTGTAGTGGCCACAGAGGCCAGGAGGAAAAACAGGACAAAGAAAGGAAAAATTTTCTTCAGGCTGAAGCTGCTTCTGGCTTCCGCTGCCTTTTCTTTTTCTTTCCAGGCGCGCCATACAGCCAGAACCAAGGTAATGGGGATGATGGCCAGGGTTCTGGTCATTTTTACGATAGCTGCTGTTTCCAGCGTATTGCTTCCGTGGATGCCGTCCCAGGCCGTGGCTGCGGCGGTAACAGAGGAAGTATCATTGACCGCGGTGCCGGCGAACAGGCCGAAACCCTCATTAGAAAGCCCAAG
The DNA here is from genome assembly GCF_004216775.1 of Cuneatibacter caecimuris. GTDB lineage: Bacteria > Bacillota > Clostridia > Lachnospirales > Lachnospiraceae > Cuneatibacter > Cuneatibacter caecimuris. The sequence continues at coordinate 412,797 of NZ_SGXF01000002.1, read as the reverse complement.
CAGCCCGCCCAGCGCCGGAAAAATCAGAGCGGCAAGCACATTGAACAGGAAGATCACGGAAATAGACTGCGCCACTTCTTCGTCGTCTGCTCCGATGACAGGAGCGGTGGCGGCAATGGCGGAGCCGCCGCAGATGGAGGAACCCACGCCGATCAGGGTGGAAGTCTTTGCCGGAGTTTTCAACAATTTATACAGCAGGAATGAAACGATCAGAGAAGTTGCGATGGTGGACAGGATAATCGGAAGGGATTGCTGCCCTTTTGCCAGAATATCTGTCAAATTCATTCCGAATCCCAGAAAAACAACGGCGGCCTGGAGGATTTTTTTCGACGTAAAAGTGATTCCCCCCTGAAGAGGTTTTTTGTTTTTTAAAAGCAGCGTCAGCGCCATTCCGGCCAGAATGGCAAACACAGGCCCGCCGATGACGGGAAGCAGCTGCCCCAGCAGCCAGGAAGGGATTGCAATTGCCAGGCAGAGCAGAATGCCAGGCGCAAATTTCTTGAGTAAGTTCATAATCGGTTGCTCCTTTATTTTTCGCTTTCAACAGACTACCATAGATTTACAATAATTAAAAATTAGATATATTTATTGATACATAAAAAAAAGAAATGTAACATAAGGGGAGGAAGGAGATGCTGGATTTCAGAATCGAGACGTTTCTCTGTGTCTGCAGGTCAATGAACTATACCAGGGCGGCAGAGGAGCTGCATATCACGCAGCCGGCTGTTTCCCAGCATATTCATTATCTGGAACAGAAGTACGGAGCCAGGCTGTTTTCTTATACGGGAAAGCAGCTGAAAATTACAGAGGCAGGGCGGCTGCTTCAGAGCGCAGCGCTTTCAGTGCGCCATGATGAAGGTGTGCTGCGTGAGAGAATGGTTAATGTGGGAGGAAGTTCCCGGGCTCTGATTTTCGGGGCCACCAGAACGATTGGGGACTTTGTGATGCCGGGAGTATTGGCTGGTTTTTTACGAAGATTTCCAGATGCCGTGGTGCGGATGCAGGTAGAGAATACGGACATTTTACTGAGCGCGCTGGAACAAGGGACTATTGATTTCGCTGTGGTAGAGGGGATTTTTGAGAAAAATGAATATGAATCTGTTTCTCTCTCCAGAGAACCTTATATTGCTGTCAGCGCTCCTGCCGCAGCACAGGCCTGTGAGGCGCATCAGCTGGAAGAATTGCTGGGAGAACGGCTTCTGGTCAGAGAAAAAGGTTCCGGGACCCGGCAGATCCTGGAATTATTCCTGCAAGGCAGGAACCTGTCTGTCAGGGATTTCCGGCAGGTTACGGAAATTGGCAGCCTTCATGTGCTGAAGGAATTGTGTATGGAAGGCTGCGGGATCACATTTTTATATGAAGCAGCAGTTAAAAAAGAGCTGGAAGCAGGGCTGCTGAAGAAAATTCCGCTGCAGGATTTCATCCCCGCCCATGATTTTACATTCCTGTGGAGGAAGGGGAGCCTTTACGGAGAGGAGTACCGGGAAATCTGCGGGGAGTGGAAACGGGAACTTGTCTCCTCCGGGAAACTGTGATATGATTTGGAACATGTATGGAGAGAAGGAGACGAAAAACAGATGCTGAAAGTAAAACAGATTTTAATTGATTATTTAAAAGATCCTGTGGGCGTGACAGAAGTGCCGCAGTTCTCCTGGGAGCTGGAGAGCGGGGAAAGGGGGGTGCGCCAGAGGTCTTATCATCTGCAGGTGTCGCGGGGCGCGGATTTTGGAGAACTGATTTACGACAGCGGTGAGGTTCAGTCGGATCAGTCCGCTCAGGTGCGGCCCCAGGCGTTGCGGCTGATATCTGCGGCCCGTTATTATGCCCGGGTCCGGGTGGCGGCTGAGAACGGGGAAGACAGCGGCTGGAGCGCGCCTGCCACTTTTGTCACAGGCCTGCTGGGGGAAGAGGAATGGAGCGCTGCATTTATTTCAGGAGAGACGGAAGATCATGCGGGCGAGTCGGATTCCCGTTACCTGAGATCGGAATTCTGTGTGGAAGGAAACGTGCTGGAGGCGTACGCCTGCACCACCGCCCTGGGGCTGTACCATTTTTACCTCAACGGCAAGAAGGTGGGAGAGGATGAAATGGCTCCCGGATGGACGTCCTACCATAATCAGCTGATGTATCAGGTCTATGATGTGACAGAATACCTCCGTCAGGGCGTCAACGCGGCGGGCGCATTTGTGGGGGCAGGCTGGTATAAGGGCGTTATGGGATTTGTGGGGAACAGGAATAATTACGGAAAGCAGACCGCCTTTTTGGGGCAGCTGATCCTGCGCATGGAGGACGGAAGCACCCGGGTGGTTGCCACAGACGGTTCCTGGAAATCATGCAGAGGTCCGGCGGTGTTCTCGGAGATCTATGACGGGGAGACCTATGATGCCCGTCTGGAGCAGAAGGGATGGAATGAGCCCGGATTTGACGAAAACGGATGGGAGCCGGTTCAGATCCTGGAACAGGATTTTTCTGTGCTGCGTGCCCAGGCAGGCTGCCGGGTGAGGGTGATGGACCGTCTGCCTGCCGGGAAGATTTTCACCACCCCGGAAGGCGATCTGGTGGTGGATTTCGGCCAGAACCTGACCGGTTGGATTGAAACCAGAGTGAAGGGAAGACCGGGAGACAAGCTGCAGCTGCATTGTTTTGAAACGCTGGACGCGGACGGGAATGTCTACACCGCCAATCTGCGGCTGGCGAAAGAAACCTTGACCTATATCTGCGGGGAGGGCGGAGAAACAGTATACCGTCCCTGGTTTTCCTTCCAGGGATTCCGCTACGCCAAGATCGAAGCATTTCCCGGAACGCCCTGTCCGGAGGATTTCACTGCCTGTGCGGTACATTCCCAGATGGAAGAGACAGGGACGTTTCACTGTTCCAATCCTCTGCTGAACCAGCTGCAGCATAACATCACCTGGGGGCTGAAGGGCAATTTCCTGGATGTGCCCACAGACTGCCCTCAGCGGAATGAACGGCTGGGATGGACGGGAGACGCGCAGATTTTCTGCAGGACAGCCAGCTATCTCATGAATACATATACCTTTTTCTCCAAATGGCTGAAGGATGTGGCGGCGGATCAAATGGAGGACGGCGGCGTGCCCCATGTGGTGCCGGACATCGTTACCGGATGCAGCGACACAGACTGGCTGGTGGGCCAGGGAACCTACGGAGCCGCCGCCTGGGGAGACGTGGCGGTGATCAATCCCTGGACCCTCTATCTGACTTATGGGGACCGGAAAATTCTGGAGGATCAGTATGACAGCATGAAAGCCTGGATTGATTTCATGCAGGCTCATGAAAATGAAGAAGGGATCTGGAGCTTTCAGCTGCAGTTCGGCGACTGGGTGGCGCTGGATGCGGAGGAGGGCAGTTATTTCGGCGCCACGCCCACAGATTTAACCTGTACCGCTTATTACGCATATTCCAGCGGCATTTTCGCGAAAATAGCGGGAGTTCTGGGCAGGGAGGAAGACGCCTCAGTCTATCAGTCTCTTCATAACCGGATTGTCAAAGTATTTCAGGAGCACTATTTTGACCGGGACGGCAATCTGACCGCCCAGACGCAGACCGCACACATTGTGGCGCTGTACTTCGGGCTGGTTCCTGAAGAATACCAGGAAAAAACTGCCTGCGCTCTGGTGCGGCTGCTGAAAAAAGAGAACGGCCATCTGGTTACCGGATTTATCGGGACTCCCTACTTTTGCCATGCATTAAGCAGCAGCGGCCATCTCAAAGAGGCTTATGAACTGCTTCTGAAGGAAGATTTTCCTTCGTGGCTGTACCAGGTTAAGGCCGGGGCTACCACAGTGTGGGAGCATTGGGACGGAATCAAACCGGACGGAACCATGTGGAGCCCTGATATGAATTCCTTTAACCATTATGCCTATGGAGCCATTGGAGAATGGCTGTACCGGGTGGCTGCCGGCATCGAGATTGACGAAAATGCGCCGGCGTACCGCCATTCCATCCTGCATCCCCGCATGGGAGGCGGGCTGACAGAGGTCAGCGCTTCCTACCACTCTGTTTACGGAGAGGTGGCTGTGAACTGGAAGCAGGATCAGGAAAAAGTGACGCTGGATATTACAGTTCCCCACAATACCACCGCCACAGTACGGCTGGACGGCGCAAAACAGGTGCTGGAAGGGGACGGCGTGGACTTTGCTCCGGGAAACGGTTTCCTGGAAGGCCGGGCCGGTTCCGGAAACTATCGGTTTATTTTTGTACAGTGAGGGTGCGATGAAGAAAGATGATATTATTCTGTTAAAGGCAGTGGATCATATTCTGGACGGTGCGGCGGGATTTCCGGTATTATCGGATACAGAGCTGGAACTGAGCCCGGACTTCTGTGATTTTGTAAAAGCGCACCTGGAAAAGGTGACGGAAGGCGATGAGACAAAAACCTGTGAATTTACCGAAGAATCCCAGATGGGGCAGTATTTGAAAACAGAGTTCAGCCCTGAGGGATTTGTGGATGGAAGCAGGCGGATTGCAAATCATCTTTACGGGTTCCTCAACGCGAACCCGGACATCCCTTCAGCTGACCTGCTGGTATCACTGTTCCGGCACGGCGGGGAGGAGTATCTGGGAATCCTTAAAATGAACTATAAGAGCTCTTACACGCATCTCACCAGATCAGAAGAAGACGGGGCCCACGCTAATATGATTATCAGGCAGGAGGCGCTGCTCCCATCGGCAGGCCAGAAATTACAGGAAGCGGCTGTCATCAGCCTCAGTGATTTTTCCATCTGCCTGGCGGAGAGAAAATACGAAGTAAACGGGGAAAAGGTGAACTACCTGTCCCGACTGGTGCTGGAATGCCGCGGGCCCATGTCCACGAAACACCAGCTGAGGGCCGTGGAAAAAGCAGTGCAGCAGATCGACAGGAAATATTACCCGGAAGAAGACTTGGAACGGAAACTGCAGGTGAAACAAGTGCTGTGCCAGGAGTTGGAAAAGCGAGGCGGAATCCAGGTGGAAGCGGTGAAGGAAAAACTGTATTCTTCCAATGAAGAGATGCGCCGGGAATTTGAAGAAACTATGGAAGAACACCATCTTCAGGAAGCGGTGATTGCGCCTCAGAACCCTTCCACAGTGGCGCGCATCCAGCGCCAGGTGCTGACCACTGACACTGGGATCGAGCTGAAGATCCCCACGGCCCAGTTGGGAGAAAACGGAAATGTGGAATTCATCACCCAGCCGGACGGACATATTACAGTGGTGATCAAAAATATCAGCGCGCTGAACGGGCGTTAGTGTGCCGGCACATCAGGAGGAAAAGATAAAATGGAAAGCAGAGTACAAAAAGCGCTGGATCTGAGAAAAAAAGGATATACCTGCAGTCAGGCGGTGGCCTGCACCTACTGTGATCTGGCTGGCGTGGATGAAAAGACCATGTTCCGGATTATGGAGGGCTACGGCCTGGGCATGGGATGTATGGAAGGGACCTGCGGTTCCATTTCCGGTGCAGTAGCCCTTGCAGGTTTGAAACAGAGTACAGGAAATCTGGAAAAACCAGATTCCAAAGCAGAGACCTACAAGCTGGCCAAGGCGATCATGACAGTGTTCAGAGAAAAAAACGGAGCTACCGTCTGCCGTGACTTAAAAGGTATGGAGACAAAAAAACTGCTGAGAGACTGCAACGGCTGTATCGAGGACGCCTGCCTGATTGTGGAGCAGCTTTTATTTCAAGAAAAAGCAGATTAATTCCAGCGGATCTCATCACCAAAAAATTGCCGTATTGAATCTGGAAAAAAGTAGATTTTAAGGATTACTCATACATAATTCACAAAAAGAAGGCTGATTCCCCAGGGAATCAGCCTTTATAACATCTATTTTCAACAAGATAAACCTTTAGCGGAAGAAAAAATTTTAGTTGCACAATCGTATACCATGCGTATAATGCTAAGTGTGGAACAAGGAAAAAGAATCAGAGGAAAATGATTAAGGAGGTAATCATTATGTTGAGAAAATTTTTACAGTGCAGCGACATGCAGCAGAGACTGGAAATGATGATGAATTCTTCCGCAGAAAACTGGAGCAGCAGCGAGCTGGACACAGTGCTGCGGATGCTGAACACAGAAACAGCAGAGTCCTCAGACAATGACACCAAGTATCGCAAAGCCATCGAAATTTTGAAGACCAGACTGGAGACAGGCGACGCAGATCAGACATACATGAAAAATTTAAGCAGAATAGTGGAAAACCTGGAAAAAGAAACAGCGGCAGAAGAAAGAGCAAAGCTGGAGACATACGCCCAGGACCAGTACCGGCGTGTTTTCATGAGCATCATGGCCATGAGACAGATGGCCTGCTGACCCCTGCCAAGGTCCATAAAATTTGTTGACATCACACAGAAAAAAGCTGCCGCGCCAACGATTGAAAAATCGCCAGGCGGCAGTTTTTGGTTTTGTTACATAGGAAACAGTGTTTCCTATGTAACAAAACCCTCCGGGGATCGCACTGCGGAAAAACTCGTTCCCAAGCTTCATATGACATCTGTTTACGTCTCACTTTACCACTTCAATGTATTTTGAAAATTCTTGTGATGTTTTGATAAGTTTATTAAAACTGTCATTGCCTTGAATAGTTCCGTTTTCCATATAAATAACATTGTCATATAATTGCAATAATTCCTTTTTTATATTGTGGGTTATAGTAATGAGTGTTAAGCTTTTCATCGCCAATAATCTGCTCTCAATATCGTATGCTGTTTGCATATCAATAGCAGAAGTCCCCTCATCTAAAATAAGAATAGGTTTGTTTCTAATCATAGCACGTGCCACAGCTATTCGCTGTTTTTGTCCGCCAGAAAGGTTTGAGCCATTTTCCCCAACTTTATACTTTAGCCCCTCTGGAAGTTTTGAAATAAATTCATCTAGTCCACTTTCTTTTACTGCCTTAGTAACTATTTCATCTGGATAATCTTCATGTAAGCAGATATTGTCATTTATAGTTTCATCAAACATATAAACATTCTGATGAATAGTTGATGATAGAAGAACAACATCACTTTTGTTCGGTGAATTAAGTTTATTACCGTCATAAAGTATGTTGCCACTATATCCTGTATAGCACCCAGATAGAAGTTTGATTAGTGTTGTTTTCCCGCAACCACTTTTTCCTACAATTACATACTTCTTACCCTTTTCTATTGTACAATCTATTCCATGCAAAACTTCGACTTGTTTATCGTAAGAAAAAGATAAGTTCTTTGCTGAGATATAGCCATTAAACGCAAGTGAGTTTTTCCTTAGAACCTCATCTTTTGTGTATGTTGATAAATCGTGGAGTTTTTTTACAATAGGCTGTACGCTTTTTATTTTGGGAATATTTGTAAAAATCATCAGCAGAGGATTGGCTAGGTTATTGCCTACCTGTACCATTCCTAGTAAAGCCCCTACAGTTATCCGCCCTTTGATGATAAAATATGCGGATAAGAATAAAACCACCACTTGAACGATGAGGGCAAGAAAAGAGGATAAACCCTCGTTCAATGCAATTAGTTTATCAACAGAATATTTTGCGTTTATCGTATCTTGATTACTTTTATCAAATCTATAAATTATATACTTTTTCATAGAATATGATTTAATTATTTCAAATCCAGATAAAATATCTTTCAAACTCACTGTAAAATCCGATAATTTCTCTGAAAACTGGTTTTGCTGTTTTTCCAACACTCCGCCAATAAGACTGGGAACAACAAACATAAGACCAATCGCTACTATGACACATACTGTAACAATAGCGTCAAAATAAATCATTACTGCCAAAGAAGAAATAAAAATTACAGAATATTGTATAACTTCAAATAGAGGAAGCAAGAAATTATCTTCCAGTATTTTTACATCATTTGTAATTGATGAAATATAATCAGCTGAATTATTCTTGTTAAAATCTTCAATACTATGATTTACTATTCCTCTAAATGTATCTGAACGAATTTGACGCATGATTTTGCAGATAACCTTTTTTTCAAAGAGGGACTGAAGGAATAGAAAAATTCCTAATATTGCAAAATAGACAAGCGAAAATATAATTACTCTTGTAAATTTTTCCATGTTTCCTGCCATAACAATATCTAATAGTTGTTGAAGCAAAATAGCAATAAATACATACCCCAATGAACTAATGATACCAATTAACACTGTTAAGGAAAGTAAAAATTTGTTATCTTTAAAATATGTTTTCATATAATCTCCTTTTCATACATGCTACATGCGTGTATTTTTTAAAAAATAAAATTGCCGTACATGACAACTTTATTTTTAAAAGCTAATTTTATTTGAATTGTTCTAAATAATTATCATCAAGAACTGGCAATCCAATGCTATCAAGCATAGTTTTTATCGTTTTTATTTTATCCCATGCTTCTTCCTCTGTTATAGGGAATAAAGTGGGAATGTTCCAAAAATTAACTAGAAAAACAAATATTTCAGCGGCCATTTTTGCATTTTGAGCTTTTATAGATCCGTCTTTTATCCCTTCCTCAATTATATCCTGACAAATGGGAGCAAGTGTGTCTCGGTTTGTGTCAATGATCAATTTTTTTAGAAATGCAGGACTACTCAATAACTGCATAACAGATATACTTAATTGTTGACTTTCACTATCTACTGTACCGGCTCTTTGTAAAACATACTTTAATTTTTCTAAGCCTGTAAGGTTATCTTGCTTTTTGGCTTCATCAAAAGGATTGTTGTCACTAAACAATTTGTCACTTAATGTATCAAACACTTCTTCTTTTGACTTAAAATGATGATAAAATGCTCCTCGAGTCATTCCTCCCATGTTGTGTATAATATCTAGAACCGTAGTTTCTTCATATCCTTTTTCTAAAAAAAGTTTTAATGAAACATCTAATATCTTTTGGACAGTTTCTTCTGGATATTTATTACGTGGCAAAGTTTCACCTCCTATATACATGCACTTTACACGTATATATTATCATGTAGAGTGCATGTATGTCAAGGCTTTTATTCTATCCTATAATTTTTTATATAAAAAAATCTTATCAATACCAGAAGCATTCGTTTAAATTCGAATAAAGATTAGCAAATGTAAGCCCCTACCCACATCCGCCAGCAAAAAAGCCCGGCAGGGAGACTGCAGAAAAAACGGAGGGAGTTATAGCCGTCAGGCATGGAACTCCCGGAGTTTCTTCTGCAGTCTCCCCGCGAATCCTTTCCCCTGCGCCCCTGCCCAGAAAAAGCCACTTGAATTATAAATCCTAAAGTGTTAGACTGATGCTATCAGAAGGAAAAGGTGAAGACCAATGAGCCAGTATGAAATAGCAATGCAGATAGCAAAGAAGGCGTATAAAGGGCTGAAAGACAAAGCAGGCGCAGAATATCTGAACCACCCTGTTCATGTGGCGAAGCAGATGAATACCGAACAGGAGAAGGTAGTGGCGCTGCTGCACGATGTGATCGAGGATGCCGGATATACGGTGCAGATGCTGGAAGAGATGGGGATTGACAGGCGCTGCTGCCATGCAGTGGACGTGATTTCCAGACGCCGGGGAGAAGATTACATGGAGTATATCCTGCGGGTCAAGGAAGATTCCCTGGCTGCAGCAGTAAAGATAGAAGACCTGAAACATAACAGCGATCTGAGCCGCCTCCCCCTGGTAAGGGAAGAGGACCTTCAAAGGTATGAAAAATACCAGCGGGCTCTGGAAATCCTGATGGAATGCTGAAGCCCGCCGGTATCCGGAAGTTTATTTATTGAGGGTAAAGACAGGGCAGTTCCGGAAGCCCCTCGTCCCGGAAGGGGACAGCCCTGGACCATTCTTTCGATTCATCATTTCTGACCACCGTACAGCGGTTTCTTTTCAAAAATTGGATCAGCTGGTAGCAGTCGATCCAGATTTCGTTATTGCCCTCTTTTTGCGATTCGTCAAAAATCAGCTGCAGGCCAAAATGCAGATGAGTTTCATCAATATTGTTTGTATTTTCCTTGGCGCTGTATCCGGTATGTCCCATATAACCAATCACATCCCCAGCCTGCACGATGCTGCCTTCTTTCAGGCCGCTCTGAAAAGGCACGTTCTGGCGCAGATGGGCATAGTAGTAATAGCGTTTCTGGTCAAAACTGCGGATACCGATCCTCCATCCGCCGTACTGGTTCCAGCCCAGGGCTTCCACAGTGCCGGATTCTACTGCAATAATGGGTGTCCCAAATATTCACAACCTATATAAAATATTTTACATAGTTGATCAGCCAGCAACTTGAATGATATTTGAAATAAACATAAAAAAATCTTCTGAAACGATATGTTACAGTTAATTGGTACACTAAACATCTATAACCTATAGAAAGTGGTTTGCATTTTTGGAAACAACAACTTAATTTTTGTAAGAAGTTGAAACTCCCCACAGCTAAAGCAGTTCGGACACGTCACATTTTAAGGCTTTGGCAAGACGCATCACAATATCAAACTGAGCTTTATTCAAATCTTTGCTTTTCCGTTCGTATGCACGGATAGTATTGAGCGAGACGCCGGATTCATTGGCAAGTGCCTCCTGTGTTAAGCCGCAATGTTTTCGGGCTACTTTCAGCTTGCTTTCGCTTTTGGAAAAATGAGCGTCAAGAACTTCGTAGCTCTTTTGAATGTCTGCTTCGTGCAGCGTTCCATACAGTCCGATAAGTTCATCATAGGGAACGGTGTCCAGAATGCTCTTAAAAGTGCGACCGGAATACCATTGATAGTGTGTCAGCATCCAGCCTACCCAATACACATCGCTGCGGTCGTAGCTCTCAATGAGGTCTGTAGTGTAGATTTGCCCGGTGGTTTTCTCCATGACCTCCAGAAACAATTCCAAGCCACTTTTTCCCGCAATGTATTTGGGGTTGCCACTTTCAATCTGTACGGAAACATCGGATTGAATAAAGCGTTTCAAAAAGTCCGTACCGTTCATTCCGAATTCCAGTACGGCGTCGTGGAGCATATTGCCAACGGCACGAGAAGATTTATTCAGATATAACTGACTGTAAGCGTGGGTCGTCATGCTTCATATCCTCCCTCATAATATCGAGAACAAAAATATCGTCCATGAGCTGCTGTAAGTTCTTTTTCTTGCTTTTATATACAACTCTTGCATTTTGATCCCTTTCTGCCCGTTTGTAGTAGTATTCCCGATAATCGGCAATTTCGTACTCAATAAACTCACTCTGCTGAAAGGAGCGTTCGGATAGCAATACAACCTGTTCACCAAGAGTGCCGAGTTGCATAGCAAGGTTCAGGTCTCTGAGAGAAATAGGAATCGTCGGCACGATAGCCAATCATCACATCGACATCCGCCACATCTGGCATAAAGCGGTTAAGGATAAATTCTCTTGCGCTATTGCCAACGGGCGAATTAATGTCAAATTTTCTATGAGCAAGCAGAATTGCAAGCCAGTTGAGGATATTGAATTCTCCTTTGGTCAAATGCATAACATTCATTCCGTCAAGTGTTAGACGGTACTTGTTAGAGTAGCCATCATTTTTTACAGGGCAAGCCCATTCTTTTGCAAGCTCGATGTTTTCGGTGCAGTAAAAGCCCTGTCCATAATCATTGTATTTCTTTCCGGTACCAAACTTTGGTACCTCAACGATTTGCTGGGAGCCGTGATAGATTATCAAATCTTGTTTCATAAGACACCTCCAATATAATACTGTGGTATTAGCCTCCTTGTATTATAATACTGTAGTATTAGTGCGTCAATGAATTTTTTGAAATACACAGAAAGTATTCTAATTGAAAGGAGTAGTCAGTGGCTGAAAAATAAAAACAAACCACAAAACGGCTGAAAGACATTACTGGCAGCATAGAACGTGGAAGTGAACCACCCATTCACTGTCTTTGTTATCGTTTGTTTGAAATTGAACATTTTATTCCGTGCGATTATATTGACTTTTTTGTCCGATTTTTATATAATATAAATTAAATAGCAAAGGAGGAATTTTTATGATTGTTACAGCAACTGAATTTAAAACAAACCTTGGTAAATATCTGGAGCTTGCTGCTGCCCAGGATATCTTTATTACCAAAAACGGAAAAAATATAGCTCGACTCACCAGCCCTTCTGTGAATAAACTTGCGGTTTTGGATAAGCTTGTAGGTATCATACCGCAGGAAGCTGACATGGATGAAAATACAGTCAGAGAGGAGAGACTGGCAAGACAATGAGAATCATAGTTGACACAAATGTTATTTTAGATATTTTTCTTAAACGGGAACCTTTTTTCGCTGATTCCTATCAAGCGTTACGCAAAGCCATTGAAGTTGATACTGAATGTTTAATTTCTGCATCCGCAGCTACCGATGTTTTTTATATGCTACGCAAGTCATTTAAATCTGCTGCAAAAGCAAAAGAAACTCTGGATCAGCTTTCCCAGATTATTACTTTTGCTGATGTACTGAGCGTAGATATTCATACTGCGCTTATGCGTGCCATGCCAGATTTTGAAGATGCAGTGGTAGACGCAGTAGCAGAAAGAAATGGAGTGGACTATATTATGACAAGGAATATTAGGGACTTTGCTGGATCAGTTGCCCAAGTCATAACACCAACAGAGTTTTTGAAAAAGTAACCACCACTGCCACTCATATGAGTGGCAGTAGTTATATCAATAAAAATAATATAGCTAACTATTTTGCTAAATAGTAATAAAAAATTAATTCTTTATTTGATTTATCGTAAACAATTTTTTGTATGATACTTCGTACAGCATTTGATTTTTCAGGAATAGAGACATTTTCACATCTAAGAAAAGTGTTTATATCATAGATCCGTTTCAGCATTTCTTTTTTATCTACCTCTGGATCAGGAGTGGAGATTTTATCTACTTGCTTCTTAATCTTCATTTTTTCTTCTTCTAATTGTTTTTTTGATGCCTTATAGTCTTCTATTGAGTCAATACCTGCCAGATAAGCGTCTCTTGCGCGCTTTTCTTTTGCTTCAATCTGTTTGATTTGCATCTGCAAATTGGCAAAGGTGTCTCGGGATGAATTTGAAGATACACGCTGAAATGAAACAAATCCGGTATCAATTATATTTTGGAGAGAATCAAATAAAGCAGCTTCTGCTTTTGCAGTAGATATTGAATGTGAAATATCACAATTACTTTTGCAGTAATTATTGCATTGAAAAGATCCATACCGCTTACCTGCAATTATGTTGTGATGCACTACTAAAGTACCGCCGCAGTTTGAACATTTGAGAAGTCCACTAAGCCAATGCCCATATGTTTCAGAAGGACGTATTTGAGGTCCAGTAGCTAATTTTTTTAATTTCTCATGAGCAGTATCAAATAAATCGGAAGATATAATAGGTTCAAATGCTTTTTCGATGCGAATTGTTTTGTCGCCGGAAGGTTTATTCCAGATATAAGTCCCGATATATGTCTCATTTTTTAAAATATACTTAACCATGTTTTTGGTAAATGGTTTTTTGCGCTTGGTAAGGATGCCACGCTGTGCTATATCCTTAGAGATTCCATACATAGACTCTCCAGACACAAATCTTGAAAATATCTCCTGAACTATTTTCGCTTCTTCTGGAACTGGGACAGGTTGATTATTTGCGTCTGTGCAGTAACCAAAGGGCAATACCCATTGTATATTCCCTCGCATGGCATTTTCCGTCATGCCACGCATAACTTCACCGGATAAGCGAATGGAATAATATTCATCCATCCATTCGATTATCCGTTCAATAAGGCTGCCAAAAGGCCCATCAATGATAGGCTCGGATATACTTACAATGTCAATCCCGCATTTTTTCCGCAGCATTGATTTATAGACGATACTTTCTTCCTGATTCCGGGCAAACCGCGAGAACTTCCAGACCAAAATTACATCAAAAGGACGGGGCTTTTGTTTGGCAGCAGCGATCATACGTTGGAATTGCGGCCGCTTTTCCGCCTTTTTTCCAGAAATACCATTCTCCAAGAATATATAATCTTCTTCTATAGCAATTTCGTGTTTATCTGCATAATCAATCAACAGTCTGCGCTGGGCATCTGGCGATAGATCCTCTTGTTTATCAGTTGATACACGAATATACAATGCTGCACGTTGAATCATTTCTTTCCCCTCCAAAGTGTAAAGTATATATTTACCAGAATATAAATATTTGCTAAATAGCACCCTAAAAATAAAAAGGTGCTGCCATGGAAATTAGAATTTCATATCATTTGGCTCAAATTATGGATCAGAAGAGTATCTCTGAAAGACAATTAGCGAATCTTTCAGGTGTCGGAAAAACTACTATAAATGATATAGTGAATAACCGGACACATCCTACTATTGATACAATATGTATGTTGGCTATTGCGCTTGATATACGTTCTGAGCAACTCTACTCTTACGAGAAATTATAACTTAGAATCTGGTCGGCATACCGACCGATTCCCCCTAAATGTGAGAATCTCATATTAGTTTGGTGTATTTATATATGAAAGGTAATGTATAATTAATACCAAATATTAATAGGGGGTTACATATGAAAAAAGCAAAATTATTATTTCACAAGTATGCGGATCTAAAGAAGAAGGAGGTATATGCAATATACTATAAAAGGTCAAAAACAATATATTATAATACTTGCTGCAACAAAGGGCAGCTGATATACCTAAAGTAATCAATCCAGAAGATGGTACAGGGGCCTATACAGCCTCTGTACCATCTTCGATGATAGGGGGATATTGTAACTCGAATTCCTCCGGTGTATCCGGAAAATCATCCAGATGGTCATCCGGAGTAGGGGAAAACTTGTGCTTAAAGTGATCAATAAATATTTTCCTGATTTTGGGATCTAATTCCAAATATGCCATAATAATTTCCTGCTCTAAATCGGATGCCTGATGTATCTGAGCAAATTTCTCCAACTCTATTTTATTGGAGTCTAAGGAATCAGTAATTTGCTTTATCTGATCTAAGGAAACATTATGCAACTTCTTCAGTAATTCTATGTGAGCAGCAAACTGCTCAGATTTCATCTCTTTTTTCATTTCAAATAGAGAACGCATATCTGGGTCATCACACATTTCCTGATAGTAAAGGTCTACTTCTCCAGTTAATAGATATTCTATTGAAACTCCAAAATAATCAGCAATTTTTTGCAATTTGTCTTGTTTAGGCGTACTTTTACCCTTTTTCCATTCACTAAATACAGTGGAACTAATTCCTGTAGCTCTAGAAACATCAGCTGCACGTACGTCCTTTTCTTTAAGTAATTTCGAAAAAATTCCATACATGTTTGACATAATGGCCTCCTTTAAAACTAGAAAATCCTAAAAAATACGCTTGACAAATTAGAATATCCTAGTTATAATAGAGATAAGCTAGAAAATCCTAAAATCCTGTTTTTTAATATAATACAATATAGCAATTGAATTATATAGGATTTTCTAACTAATGTCAATAGAATGCTGAAAAAACTGAAAAGGAGGAAGCATTATGCGTGCTGCATACGAAAGATTTAAATGTTTATTGGATGAACAACATGTATCAGCCTATAAAGTGGCTAAAGATACGGGATTAACTTCAACATTGTTTAGTGAATGGAAAAAAGGCAAAAGTTCCCCTAAAGTTGATAAACTTCTTATTTTGTCAAATTACTTTAACGTGCCATTAGAATATTTCATTGCCCCAGCAGAAAAGAGTATTTCATAATAGTAATTCTTTTAAGGAAAATGTACAAGCTGTCTGGCATAAGGTGAGGTAAGTAAAGACATAAGGGGGTGCCATATGAAAATTAGAAATATTCTGTGTGTCGATGGCCAGGAAATTGATATGAGTCAGCTGACAGAAACAGAAAAAAAGAAGGTGGGGCGTGAGCTGCAAAAAATCATTATGGCCGCAGCCGGATACAAAGAAGAATCCAAAGAAAAAACTGCTTAATAAGCGGTTTAAATGGACTGGAAAGGTAGAAATGAGTATGAAACTACACAAGATCAAATTTAAACAAAAAAAGAGAGCGGAACATGCTTGGCGGCGTCTCCACTCTCTAACCACTAACATAAGAATACTAAATAGTATCTTATGCCTAAGATTATTTTAAAGATAACAGATTTTATTTGTTTTGTCAAGTACAGGAGAAAAAATTATGGAATTTTATATTTGGCTGTTTGTGGTCAAGAAATTGGCTACTTCATACAGTGAGACACAGGAAATCTTTGAGAAGATGGACCGATTGAGGGGAGTCAAAATGAAAGAAATTAAAGAGGAAATTACGGAAATGCTGCAGGAGCTGGTAAAACAACACAATATGTATGGCAACGGTACTGATGGGTTCCAATACGACTATGATACCTATGCTGTAAAGGTTCTTCTTAAACAGGCCTTGCAGGTGATGGAGGAAACCGCGCGGTGCCTCAGACCGGAATGGCTTCCGGAGGACATGCCCTGGAATGAATCAATGAATCCAGTAGAGGAATTTGATCCTTATGTATTTCAAGGCAATATGTCAGTGAAGGATTTTAAAACTGCACAGAATGAATATTTAAAAAATAAAAAAGAAATTGAAACTGAAAATACCTTAGCTGTAAATCAGCCGAAAAAGAGAAAAGGAGAGAAAAGATTATGAACAAAGTAGAATTAATTGGTCGCCTGACGAAAGATCCGGAAGTGCGATACGGGGAAATTCCTGCAGAAGATGGTAATACCAACGTATCCGCCAGATTTACATTGGCCGTTCGCAGGAACAGTAAAGGAGATGCTGATTTTATTCGCTGTATCGCTTTTGATAAGGCGGCACACAATGTAGAAAGGTATCTGGTACGGGGGAGCAGAGTAGGTCTGATCGGGAAGATCCATACCGGGAGCTATACAAATAAGGATGGTAAACGAGTCTATACAACTGATGTTGTGGTTCTGGAATTATATTTCTTGGATGACCGTAGCACTCAGCAGGATCCAATAGCACCTGAAGGAGAAGACTTCTTGATTCCAGATATTCCGGATGATGCAAGCCTACCATTCAGATAAATATACAATGAATTTTTTTTAGAAGGGAGGGGAGCGTTTGCTGTCAATCGAAAAGGTTGAAGATTATCTAAAAAACCGGAAAGATTACATAGAATTTATAAAAAACCGCCGCAGCCAAATTGCGATAGAATGCCAGCAACTGGAAGAGCTATGTATATCTACAGCAGCTTACCCTCCTGGCTGCAAAGAAGAAGAAAACACTTATGTACATGTGGGACAATGTAAAGAGCTCTATCAAATTATACAAAAAGCAGACAAAATGCGGGATAGTGCATTTGACGATTATATTAAAGAACTTCTACAAATCAACGAAACCGAAGAAGAACTAAACCTTGTTTTCAAATCATTGAACAGGCTGCCGCCCAGAGAATATAACATCATGTCTGCACTGTACTTATCAGACTGTACCTGGCAATGGGTTTGCCATCATTACCAGGTCTCAAGCGCCACGGTACAGAGAATCCGAAAGGATGCAATAAAAAAAATATATCGTATATGTACTTGTACTGGATAAAAAAGAAAAGGAGAAAGCATTATGGCATCTGTAATTGTTGGTATCGATCATGGCTTCAATTATATAAAGACAGCCCACAGAAATTTTTTAGCAGGTGTGACAATGACGGAATATGAACCGCCATTAAACACACGGGTTCTGGAATATAAAGAAAAGTGGTATACCATTGGAGCAACTCGGCTCCCCTTCCAACCGAACAAAACTTTAAATGACAACTATTATATTTTGACCTTAGCTGCCCTGTCAGAGGAACTGCGAACCAGAAAGTTGAATAATGCAACAGTTTGTATAGCTGCTGGCTTACCCCTAAAAAGATTAGGGACAGAAAAGCAGGCATTTATCAAATATCTGCAGAAACATAAGGAGGTAACATGGAAGTACGAAGGAGAAAGTTTCCATGCCAAAATAGTAGATGTTGCAGTTTTTCCGCAAGGGTATGCTGCAGTTCTGCCGCAGATATCTAAATTCCCCAGTACCTTCCTTTTGGCAGATCTGGGGGGCGGAACATTAAATCTCACTCTCATAAACGATCAGATTCCCAATATGGATAAAACTTGGACACTGAATTTAGGTTGTATTAACTGTATTGAAATGGTACAGGAAGAGCTGCAGACCCGCTTTGGACAAGCGATTGAAGAAGACCAAATCCGTAACTATATGATGGGGAAATCTCCGATGCTGCCAACAAAATATAAAGAAGTAATAGAAAAAGGACTGAGCAGTTATGCTCAAAGTACCGTGGCCAAAATAACAGAACTTGGTTTTAACCGGGAAACACTGCCTATTGTATGGTGCGGTGGAGGGGCCATTTTTATGGAATTTTGGGGCGGTTTAAGAGACATGAATTTATACATTGAGGATACTTGTGCAACTGCGAAAGGATATGAATTGATGTACGACCTTCTCAAAAAATAAATATTGGGGAAAACTGTAGAATTGTCAGAAAGGAGAAAAAATGAACAGAATATCATTGGAATGTGCGAATTGTAAAGGTAAAGACTTCGAAGTAGAGGTAAGCTGCGTACCGACAGGGATAAGCATATGCTGTAATAAGTGCGGATGTATAACTCCATTGCTTGTACTATCAGAGATGATTTCAAAGGTAAATTCAAACCATGTTCTACCCATTAACGGCAAAGCATCTGCTGATCTCTATGACGAAGCTTATCATGAAAACGTATCCACAGATATGATTCGTGAAGCATATGAAAAAGATACGCTTAGGAGATGAGGAAAAATGAGAACAATAGATGCCATAAAATTAAAAGATATGTTGATGGCCTTAGCTATGGAATTAGATATTCCTTTGGATGAAATTGGGTCAACACTGAGGCTGATTGACATGCAGCCTACAGTCATCACCGGAAAGGTTGCAGAATCTAAGAGTGTTCATAAACGCTATACTCAGGTAAAACCTATTGATCGTCACTATGAAAACCCTGGCGAGATACCATATATCAAATATAGTTGTCCTGTATGTGCAGCCCTGGGAAATACACATCAGGTTTTGCCGGGACAGCCAAATTGTACATTATGTGGTGTACAGCTATATTGGGAGGGAAACTAAGGAGGGATAAAATGGGCACATATGCTGAAAAAACATCAGTATCCATAAGTAAGACAAAAGCGGATTTAGAAGAAATGATAATTCGAGCTGGTGCAGAGCAATTTGTTTCCGGATATAAAGAAAATACAGCTATGATTGGTTTTGTCATGGCCAATAGGCAGATCCGCTTTATTTTACCGTTACCTGATCGGCGTAGTGAAGAATTTTGGGTAACACCGGCTGGAAGAAAGAGAAGAACAGCAGATACAGCATATGCTGCATGGGAATAAGCTTGCCGCAGCCGATGGAGGCCTTGTATCTCATTGTCAAAGCGAAGTTAGAAGCAGTAGAAACCGGTATCAGTACCATTGAAAGAGAATTTTTTTATGATGTGGTATTACCGGATGGAAAAACAGTAGGTGAGTGGATGGCTCCCCAGTTAGAAACAGTATATCAATCAGGGGATATGCCTTCTATGCTACCAGAATTGGAGGATAAAGATGCAAGAATTAATGTATGCAATTAAAAAGGCACTGGATTTATGGTCGGAGGATTATGGCCGCCTGGAGGATGGGGATGAATTTACATTGATTTTCAATAATGGAGTCCTGGTGACATCTTATGAGGGTAATACAGTAAAATTCAAATTCATAGGAACAACATATTCTCTGAAAGAGAGCATTGACATATTTCCACAAGAGTAACCCCTAAAACATTGGCAGGGAGGTGAGGACAGTGCAAAAGCTCAGATTGAGCTATTTTGAAAAGATAAAATCTGCAGATCTGTCAGCTGCAGAGATAGATTATCTGATTTACATATCCAGATATCAGTCTACATATGGTTGTGTAGTAGGCGTATATTATAAAGATGTGTGTGCAGCTCTTAATTGGTCATACCAGACGTTTTATAATGTGCAGTCCCGCCTCCAAAATGTGGGATTAATTTCCTGTACCAAAAAGGCATATTCAGATTGGGATGTTCAGCTGGTTGGTAATGATTGCAGTGATATCCAGGCAGTAAAAGAAGAAGGATATCTAAATACTGGAAGAAATATATTCTTACCAGAAAATTTTCTGTCCCTCAAGGCCAAAGAGAAAATTATGGCCATGGAACTGATGAAACGGGTAGGTGCCGCCAGAAATCGAGATGGTAGCGCTCAGATAGGAAAAAAGAAATTTTATGAAAAATACGCAGAAATCCTGCAGGTGACAACCAGAATGGTAAAACAGTATATGAGATCGTTAAAACGCTTTTTCTGGTGCCATTTACAGGATAAAGTATATTTCCTCACCCCTAAAAAGCAAACCTATCAGAAGCCATCTGAGGCTCTCTCAGAGGTATTTGCTGAGAAGCGAAACCAAGTAATTGCTGCGGCACGCCGATGTAAAATGAAAAATGTCGGAGATCAGGATATAGACGATGTAGCAAGATTATATCAGCAGTATAAAACAGAGATCCCTGATAACCTTAATTTTGAGGAATTGCTGCAGGAGCAATTAAGAAGAGACAATGCAGGACAGAAAAAGATCGTCCGGAGGCGGTTATTGCCAAAGTTAGTTCACCTAATACTGAAAGAAAAAATAAAGCTCCAAACAATATAGGCTGTCCTGTGTGATGTGGGATGGCTATTTGACATTCATCAAAATCATATTAGATCAATTTAGCTGCAGGCCATGCAAGAGAAAATCTTGCCGGCCTGATTTTTTTACTCAAATCATTCTAATTTCATGCACTGTTTGGAGTATATCATTCTAAAATCACTGCCATTAATTTATTTTCTATTCAATTTTTAAGACTTAAAAAGAAATTTCTATTCTAAAAATGTGAACAGTAAGTATGTGCTGAATGTGTTGGTATAAGCGCATTTTCGCCTTGTTTTATTATATGTATATATTATATCTTTTATATTTATATTCTCTTTTTATATATCCAGTCTTACGACTGGATAAAACTTCTTAGGGGATATATAGAACCTACTAGAAAAAAATAACAATTAGGAAGAAATTTCTACGAAGCTATTTTTAGCGATCAAGGAAATAGAGGAAATTCTGAAACTAAGAATTTAATGAAAAAAACAGTAATGAATTGATCTTGGAGACGGGTAAGATAATATAAAACAATGGGATGGTAAACTTCTTTACTATTCAGAGGTTTTTGTAATCCGGCGTTCTGGAGAAAATAACCTTTTGTATTTTTAAGATTTGGTTGGATAATTAGAAATATACTGAAAAAGGGAATGCAGATAATGCTTATTTAACTGTTAACTGAGTAGGGCATTGACGGATGGCAGTAATCAATTTTACGCAGCTACCCAGGTGGAATAAAATGTACGCAGGCGTAAACGGTAATAAAATTTGCGACATTCGTAACTAAGTGAAATTTTAATTGATAATATTTGAGATTGTGGAAACATTGAACGAGTGATATAATAAATAAAAAGGAGGTTGTCTGCTATGTTGAAAATGATTATCCGTATGGATGATAATAAGATAAACGCTGAGAAAATCTACCATTTGGACTGTATTTACCATACAATAGACCAAGCGTTCCACTCCGCTGGTCTGCCTCGTATGGAGGACCGTTCCGGGGCTTTGGTGTACCGGGATTGCGGGAGGGCGGTGGATTTCGGCTTGTTTGGTAAGATCGTTAACGCTTTGAAAAGGCAGGCATGGTTCATGGACAATGTAGCAGTCTGGCAACTCTGTGACAGTGACGACTCGGATAGCCCAGAAGATTTCAATGAGGAGGATTTGCTTGCCCATTACAGGTACAAGCAATCTATGAGGGCATAGCATTTGGAAAGAAAATATTTGAAAGCCATTAATTTTGACCTTGATACACATTGTCTGCAAGAGTATTATACGGGGAAAAATTACCGGCAGGCATATGATGACCTGCGGCGTTTCTTCAAACAGCATAATTTCTCACACCGTCAAGGTTCCGGCTATATTTCCGATAATAAGTTGGCAACGGCGGATATTTATGATTTGATGGACGACTTAGTTCAGCATTTTTCGTGGATTGAAAACTGTGTTAAAAAAATTGATGTGACCAATGTGGGACAGCAGCATGACCTAAAGGAGCTACTGAAGCCAACAGAGGAAATTACTTTGGATGGTTCCTATTTGCAGGCCCTACAGGAGAATAAAAGTATAACAAGTCTGAATGGAAATTCTGAAATTAAGAATAATAAGTAACATTAAGCCTGACATGGGAATGTGTATTTGAAATTTTCGAGTGAGAAAAACTGGGAGATTATAGAAAAAAATGGAAGAGTTTGTTGGAATATATATTATAATTATAATTTTATCTATTTCTTTTCTTGTAATACGAAATATAAATATAAAAAAGAAGATTAAAAGTTTAGCTGATAACACATTGGAGATCACGCCTAAAGAATTTTTCAAAATAAGAAATTCTAGTAATGGAGGTAAGGGGAGGAAACATATATCAACCCAATATGATTTTGCAGGAGTATACATAATTTATAATCACACTAAAAATATGTATTATGTTGGACAAGGGAAAAAAGTGTTTCAAAGAGTAAACAGACATTTTACAGGGAATGGAAATGGCAACGTTTATGCAGACTATAAATATGGCGATTTTTTTACTATTAAAATGATTGCATTAGAACAAAGCGGATTTATTAGTTTGAATGAGTTGGAGCGTAATACTATAAAGACTTATAATGCTTATTCAAAAGGCTATAATAAGACCAAAGGAAATAGAGGATAATTATGTAGATAGATTGGAGCCATTTTTCGTGAGAAAAGTAAATGATAGTAGATGAAAGTAGACGATATAAAAATAGCGTGATAATATATAGTTGCATAATAAGAATAATGAGAGAGCAGATCATAAAACTGCTCTTTTTGTATTTATGGGAGGTGGAATTTATGGCTGAAAATATTAAACGCGGATCTTATTCTTTCGACTTGAACGTTCCAGAAGAGCGTAGAGCATGGGAAATCATGAATTCTTCTGGTATGACATATCGAAAGTTTATAATTAAGGCTATCTTGTCATATAGTCCAGAGCAAACAAAGGAGATTCTGCCGCAGCAACTGGAATCTATCTTAGATCGGTTAGACACACTGGAAAAAACAGTGAAAAATTTAGAACAACCAGTGAAAGAAATGCAATCATCTCAAAATATAGATGTGGAAGCTGATTCTAATTGGAATATACCCCAAATGGAACTGGATGAATCTGAATCCGAGATAAAACCATCTGTTAAGGCCTTTTTGAGTGCATTATAAAACCATCCGTATGGATGGTTTTATTGATCTTGAGGCTTATTGAGTTCTTCAGGATCTAGCCCATGAAGAAGTAACTCTTTTTTCAGAAGTTCCCTGGCAAAAGCAAGAAGATACTGCTGGGTAACGGGGGATAGGTTGGGGTATATAGAAGAAAATTCTTTTTCATACGGGGATGTGACAAATGGATCTCCTTCGCCGGTACGGAGCCACATTTCATTGACTCCAAACTGAAAGCATATAACCATGATCCATTTGTCCGTGAGCGGATTCTTACCAGTTTCAATCATGGAATATGCTGTCTGAGTAATACCAAGACAGCCGGCAAATTGAGATTGAGTAAGTTTCAGCATGTTTTTTCGTAAATATTTTAATCGATCTAAAATTCCTGACATAGTAATCACCCCATTTTCTATGCTGAGTATATCATACCTATTATTTGGCTGCAAGTAGAATATCATTTTGTTAATAAAAATCATTGACCAATTATTGGAAAAATGATATTATAAAATCATAAAGTTAATAAGAATAGAGGAGAACGGCTATGGAAACATATTTGCAGGAAATGCAGGAGATAATGCACAAGCTATCTCCTCAAAATCAAAAGTATATGATTACTTTAGCCAGGGTAGCCGCTATAGCGGAGGAGGGGATGCGAGAACAGATGAAACTGGAGTCCAAAAAGCAGGGAAGAAGGGAGAAAAAGGATGATAGTAGTTAATATTATTGTCGGTTTGCTAAAATGTATCGTGAAAATTGCAGTTTCTATTATGTATGCAATTTTTATGTTCATTTTGGCAGTTACGAAAATCGGTATGGGAAGTTATTAATGAGTTTTTGTTATGATAGAAAAGGAGGGATAAGATGAAACAGGTTAAAAAATGGATTTCAGTTCTGATGGTAGTGATTTTAACATTGGGTAGCGTAATGCTGTCACCAGCAGTTGCTCGTGCAGGTGAAAGCGGTTATGGATTAGCGGCATGGGATTATCTCAACACAATAAATAAATCCTTTCCGGGGCGCGGGGCTGGAAACAATAGCGCATGGGCCTGCGGCGATTGGATTATTGGATTAATGCAATCATGGGGATATCAACCACAAATTCATAATTTCACTGGTGCATCTGGCCAGGCGTGTAGGAATCTAATCTTTGTCAAGCCGGGGCAGTCCGATAAAGAAATTGTGATCGGGGCACATTATGACAGTGATCCGATCACGAAGGGTGCTGATGATAACGGGTCAGGCGTCTCTGTTGTATTGGAGACGGCACAGCGTATTGCCAATAAATCCTTACCCTTACCATGTACTATCAGAATTATTTTCTGGGATGATGAGGAAGAAGGGATGATCGGCTCCCTAAAATATCTGCAGACTTATGGTATTGGAAAGGCCATGTGCATTATCAACCTGGATAGCATTGCTGCAGGAGATAAACGTTATGTCCATGGTGGCGGCGGCGCGGGCGGCGCGGCCAGTACCTGGCTGCGGGATGCGGCGCTGCAAATTTCAGAAGAGAACGGTTTGGGGCTGACAACACATTCCGGACTTCCAGGAATACCCGCGGGAACCAGGGTCCAAGGATCAGATCAAATGCACTGGACATATCAGGGTATTCCTTATATTTATTGCGAAGCCAGTCTATACGATGAAACGAGAGGAAATGAAAAACCTTACCGGGTAGAGACAGCGGATGGCCGGGTGCCAGAGGGGCAGATCATGCACACACAATTTGATGATCTGGCAAAGATTACGGATTTGTTTGGCGGCCGTACTCAGGGACATCTGGCGGCATATAGCCAGATGTGTTATGAATTATTGACCAGACTGCAGTCAAATGGGACACTGAACAATAAAACGCAGCCAGCAGAGCAACTTAAAGTGCTAAAAGCAGAAGCAATTGATATCAGCCCTTCCGGATATACCGTGAAAGTGACCCTCAATAATGGTTCACTGTGTAAAAAGGTGATGATGCCGACTTGGACCTCGAAAAATGGCCAGGATGACTTGATCTGGCACCAGGCAACGTTATCCGGAAATACGGCGACTTTCCGGGTAAATACCAAAGATCATAAAAACGAAAGTGGAGTATATCATACCCATGTCTATTATGATAGTAATATCGCAGCCTGTACATCACCCGTGGCTGTGGATGTCACGGTGCCGGCTGGAACATCAGAGCCGCTTAAAGTGTTAGAAGCGGAAGCAATTGATATCAGTCCTTCCGGATATACCGTGAAAGTGACCCTCAATGATGGTTCACTGTGTAAAAAAGTGATGATGCCGACTTGGACCTCGCATAATGGCCAGGATGATCTGATTTGGCATCAGGCAACGTTATCTGGAAATACGGCAACTTTCCGGGTAAATACCAAAGATCATAAAAACGAAAGTGGAGTATATCATACCCATGTCTATTATGATAGTAATATCGCAGCCTGTACATCGCCTGTGGCTGTGGATGTCACGGTGCCGGCTGGAACATCAGAGCCGCTTAAAGTGTTAAAAGCGGAAGCAATTGATATCAGTCCTTCTGGATATACCGTGAAAGTGACCTTCAATGATGGGGCCTTGTGCCAAAAGGTGTCAACTGCTAGTTGGTCACATCGAAATGGCCAGGATGATCTCTTGTGGGAACTGGCAGACCTTACAGGGAATACAGCAACATATCGGGTGTCAACCCGTGCTCATAAAGGAGATCGTGGTTGGTATTCAACCCATCTATATATTTACCGGCTTGATGGATCGTATCTTAGTCCGGTTCCAGTTGATGTGTACATGGGATAGTGTGCATGGAATAGGAGAAAAACGATGAGAATGTTTCGTTTATTAGTTGTATGTTTTGCCTCAATGGTAATAATTGGTGGGTGTGGCAGCGCTCCAGCAGAACCTGTTATATCAGATACGCTTCAGGAGACAGAATCATTAGAAAGATTTTTATCTTCTGATGAAGAAAAAGAATCTATCCGGGGGGTTGATAAGTTCAATCCCAAGGAAGTGAGAGATTTAATGGACCATGGCGAAACAAAAAAAGAAGGAGAAGATTATAGGGTTATTGAGACGCTTCGTACTGAAGATGGTAGCATCATTTCGCTGGAGAAAAATGAGGTGACTGGTGAAACAGTTACAGTAATCTATAATCGACAGGAAGACATTGGAGGATCAGCTGGAATCGTAATATCTGAAACTGGCCCCCAGAATACAAAAGAGTCTAAGGGGTATCCAACAGGATCTTCCAGTGTAAAGACCGAAAAGGTAACTGAAACTCAAAAGCCAAATACTCCTACAAAAATGGATGTTACCAATGAAACAAGTACAAAGGCTGTAGATACTAAGCCGATCCCATCCACACCTACCACCGTGGCACCGGAAACTACAACAGCAGCTCCATCAACAACGGCTACTCCACCAACAGTACCTACAACAGCGGTTCCAACAACGGAAAGCACATTGGATATTAATAGGATGGTACAGGAATTTTTAAGAGGATTAAATGACGAACGTGTAAACAGAGGTTTAGGAACGCTTACATTGTCGCCTGATCTGACTGCTACATCCCAGGCACATGCAAATAATATGGCTCAAGCTGATACTGGTGAACCTTTTCATTATTATGGTGCTCCTGGAGAGTCTTTAATCTTCACGAGTGAAGGCGTCGGAGTGAGTTTTTCAGATCAGGCATGTTATGAAGAGTGTTATTCAGTTGGACGATTTATGATGAATCATGCAAGAGGACTTCAAAGTCCCAATATTTTGACTGTTGGGATCGCCGTGGCCCGCGGGGCATCAGGAGACTATTATTTTTGTTTCCGATGCTATGAAGGACGATAAATAATAATAGTTTTGAGGCAGCAATGTAAATTCATTGTTGCCTCTTACTGTATATCCAGTTGTATACTCTGTCCGGGTATTTCATGGTTCAACTCCATGAGGCAGAATCTGCAGAAGTTTATCTGCAAAATAGAAAAAGGAGGAGCGGTATGAATATTTGGGATGGGTAGAATAGGAAAGTCACTTATAAGGAGAAAAAACAGAGGAAAGGAGCAAGTATGTTTGGAGGAATAAAAAAAGCATTGGCCGGCCTGTTATCAGCAGCAGTTGTTATTAGCAGTATTCCTGTTGTGGAAGTCTATGCGGCAAGCCCAATGATAGAATTTCCAGAAGTACATCAAGCTGATCAGATTGCACAAGGGCTGTTTCAGAATTATATCACGATTCCTACTGGAGATGGTTTAGGAGCAGCATGGTTTCAGTCTTCCGATAATCGGACCTCTTTATGTTTACAGGAAGCTGCCGGTGATCCGGCTAGTGGAGGTAAATATACGGAGATTGGAACAGATGCGGGGAGTACGCTTTATAATACCTTTAGTATGGAGGCTGTTTTAGCTGTCCGCAATATCATTGAAAACAGTCTTTTATTCCAGCCGTACTGGGAGAACAAAGGAATTCCATGGCAATGTACTCGGCAGAATGCGCAGATTGCGATATGGTATGTGATGGATGCTCTCGGACAGCCTGGTTCCGGAGGCTGGACAACGGAACAAGTTAAGAACGGCTCATTAGGTAATCGTGTTTCCGGTGTTGATGCTGTAGGACAACTGAACCAGCTAATACAGGTTGGACTAAGTGGAAAAAATATTGCTGATCCAAGTGTAGAAGTAACATACAAATCTACTGCTATATCGGGTAATAACTTTGTAATGACTTATCAGGTGCAGGCATCTTATCTAACTGGCTGGCAGATATCATTTCAGAATTTGCCGACCAACACCAGCTTTAAAATTGATGGGGTAACTGCTAATCTGGAGAATGGATATCTTAAAAAGGATATCAATACTGGTACATCAACAATTACACTAACATTTCCAATCAGTGGAAATATGGAGAAAACCATTTCTGTAATCGCTTATGGGATAACTGAAAGAAACAGTGCAAATTTCCATTTTTTCAAGCCGAGAAATGCGGGAAAACAGTGGGCCGGCGTAGTATCTTCTATGGAGCGATTAAATGATCCAATAGAAACGGACGGTACTACCCCAACGGTTACTGGCACTTTAGAGCTGGAAAAAAAGGATGAATCTACAGGAGCAGCCCTGGCTGGAGCAGTTTATGGCATTTATACAGATTCAGCTTGCCAAAATTTATTTCAGCAGCTTGCAGTAACGGATTCATCCGGTAAGACATCAGCCAATATAAAAATTGGCCAGTATTTTGTCAAAGAAATCTCTGCACCTGCCGGATATGCCTATAACAATACGGTGTATCCAGTTACAGTATCAAATGGCCAAACGATTAAGGTGGCAGCAACTGATGTAAAGCAGAAGATAACCTTAATCGTTACTAAAATTGATGCAGACACAAAAGTTAAAATAAAGGGGGCCAGCTTCGCAGTTTTCAGCAGCCCGGCACTCAATAATAAAATTGCGGATTTAACAGATAAAGGGGATGGAACCTACGAAGTAACCGGGTTAGCTCCTGGAACATATTATCTGAAAGAAACCAAAGCACCGTCCGGATATGCACTTTCGCCAGAGGTCACAACCATAAATTTGAGCGGCGATACTACCGGAAATGTCCAGGTAGAGAGAAATATCTCAGTCACCAATACAAAGCAATCAGGCACTTTAACTGTTGTGAAAACGGATAAAGAAGATGGTACTGCTCTGGATGGTGCTGCTTTTAGTTTGTATAGTGACCCTGAATGTACCAATAAAGTGTATGATTTAACTGGGGTAGGTAACGGTACTTATCGACAAACAGGAATTCCTTTGGGGCAATATTATTTAAAAGAGACCAAGGCACCGCCTGGGTACGCGCTCTCATCTGAAATCATTGAAGTAGTAATTGAAGGAGATGATACGGGTGCAGAAAATGTAACAATCGAAAAACAATGGACCAATCAAAAACAGGTTTATAATTTGATTGTTAAAAAGACCGATAAAGAGACGGGTGAAGTGCTGACTGGTGCGACCTATGTTCTCTATATGGATCTGGATTGTACTGTACCATACACGGTGATGACAGATAAAGGGGATGGGACCTACGAGGCGTTAAATGTAGACCAGGGGACCTATTACCTAAGAGAGGATGCTGCACCGATAGGATATATGTTAGATTCTGTACCAATAAAAATTGAGTTGCTAGGTAATATTCTTGGCGCAGAAGTTGTAAAAAGAGAAATTCGAACAACAAACCAAAAGAAAACGGGAACGGTGACAGTGGACAAGTACGATAAGGATTCACGAACCTTACTCACAGGCGCGGAGTTTACTCTCTATACAGATCCGGATTGTACTATGCCATACATGGTGCTGGCAGATAAAGGAGATGGAACCTACGAGGCATTAAATGTAGGCCAGGGAACTTACTATTTAAAAGAAACAGCAGCGCCAGCTGGATATGATGTGGATTCTAAGATCATTCAGATCTGCATTGATCGTGATAACGTGGAAAGTAATTTTCATTATGAATTCGAAAATGAAAAATCTATCCGGGAAGTCACAGTATCCAAGAAAATTAAAGCAAGTGATATCGTATGGGCACATGGAAATCCGACGTTCCTTTTAACGCTGGATGGTGTGGATTTGGATGGACAGCAACATATTTACCACAAAGCTATAGAATTTACCCAAGCTGATGTGGGAATGGGCAACGAATATATAGAAAAAGCTGTTACATTCCAAGTAATTGCAGGAAACTATGTATTGACAGAAGGGGAGACCAACCGTTATAATTTTGATTCATTTTATGACGTTGTAAACGGTGTTGTCTCTGAAAAAACTTGTCAGTTCGATCTGATAAACCATCCAAGTGCTTCAACCGGTATCTATAATGTCAAGACTGATCAGAGTGGTACAAGCCATACATACCTTGTTTCAAATTATTTTAACTCAGTTGTATACACCGTTTTATTTACCGCTGATGGTACTGCCTTTGACACACAAATATTAAAGGAAGGAGATGCGATTGCAGACCCTGGGATCCCCCAGAAGGATGGTTATAAGTTTGCTGGCTGGTCACCTGCCTTTACACCAGGTGATAAATGTGTAGGAAATATAACTTACACTGCTCAGTTTGAGAAAATAAAACCTGTTCTGGAACCAGGATACGATTTCAATATGCATATTCCGAATGATGCAGCAGCAGTTGTTTTTTCAGATGCTCCAGCACCAAATAAAGCAAAATTAACAGATGTTTCTGCAGCAAAAGATGGCAGTGTAGTTTCATGGTTAGATGGTACAACACTTTATATCTCTTCTCAAAAAAGCGGATTGAAGATCGCAGCGAATGAAGATAGCAGTTCAATGTTCAGAGACAAATCCAATTTGGCGTACATAGATGTATCCATGTTGGATACTTCTTCTGTTATTCAGATGTATTCTGCTTTTGAAAATACAGGCAGCTATGTACTGGATTCTTTCTCTATTATTGGATTGGATAATTGGGACGTATCATCCCTTCAGAGTACAGAATACATGTTTTCAGGAACTGGATCCAGTGCATCGAATTGGTCTATTGGAGATCTAAGTAGATGGAACACTTGCAATGTGAGTAGTACCGAAAGCATGTTTTCGGGAGCCGGATATAATGCAGCAAGCTGGACCGTTGGAGATCTTGGACGATGGAACATGTCTAAGAACGGAATAATGCGTAGCATGTTTTATGGAGCCGGACATAATGCAGCAAGCTGGACGGTCGGAGATCTAAGCCGATGGGACACACACAATGTTGGTGATTTCAGTTACATATTCTGTGAGGCAGGCTACAATACAAGCTGGACGGTTGGTGATTTGAGCAGTTGGGATACCTCAAATAATTATGATTTCGGAGGTATGTTCGAAGGATGCCGGGGACTATCAACCACAATAACAGTTCGAAATTATGCAAACTATGCTGACATGTTTAAAGATGCTGCAACACTGGGCAATGCCAAGATTGTTGTGAATTATACATCAACAACTTCTGAAATTATAGATGCAATGATTGCAACAAAGAGCAGTGGCAGCAATGTGGTGAAAGGAGTCCTGGTGGACTAAGGAAGGAGCGTATGTATGGGCAAAAAAATGTGCAAGAGACTGGCACTTGCCCTTCTGACTGTCGTGTGTGTTGGATTGGCTGTCCTTCTTGTCAGAGATACCTATTCATATCTGACATCAAAGAATGCAGCAGCCAATGATTTTATCATTGCACAAGACACGATAACCATAGAAGAGGAGTTCACGCCGCCTCCTGATATAAAAGCAGGCGACGTGATTACAAAAAAGCCTTCGATAAAAAATACTGGTAATATACCTTTGTTTGTAAGGATGCGCGCGGAGTTTTCATTAAGCGATATTGCAAAACTTTGTGAACCGCTTACAATATCAGAATCCTGGTACTATTCTGAAGCCGATAGCTTTTACTATTATAAGCATGTTCTTTACCCGGGTGAAATAACGGAACCGTTATTTACACAAGTGGTAATCAAAGATACTGCGCCTGCAGAAAAATTAACCCCGTTTGATATTATTGTGTATGGGGAATCAAAAGATCTGGGCGGTTATTCCGGCAACGAAACCAGCGACACCGGTTTTGTAGAAAAATGGGATGAAGAGTAGTCTGGCCCCCAAAATATGGATATTACTTTGCTTGTTGCTGTTTGGCGTATGCCTGGCAGCTTTTTTTATGCAGTTTAAGCAATATCTGCAGGCAGAAGAGGAGATTGATGAAGCCAGATCCAGAATCAGCTTAGAGGAAAGCCTGGCTTTAGAGTACCTGGATTCCATGAAAGGAGGTGATGAATCAGTGGTGCAAGCGCCAGACACTGCACCGTCTGCCAGTGAGGATCAAGCGTCTCTGGGAGATTGGAAAAATTGGAGTGATGGATGGTACAATGAGAATGGAGTAATTTATACTCCGGACTACGCGAAAGGATTTCTTGACTGTGTGTTAGAATACCCAAAACTGGGGATAGTGCGCGGAATATATAATGGCACACAACAAGAGATAAATCATGACCTTGATATATGGATGCTGACGGCCGCCCGGCCAGATATAGTTTTGGGAGGGACTGCCTATGTCATTTTGGGTCATAACCATCCTGCTTACAATGTGTCCCTAAACCGTTTGCAAGATGCACAGCCGGGTGACCGCTTCACCCTAACAGCATGGCACGGAAGCTATCAATACAAAGTTGCATCAGTAACGATCTGGGACAGGAATCTGGCGGTAGAACAAATCATCAATGGAAAGCGGCCATATACAGAAGCTTATCTAATTAGTTGTGCGAGAAACGCAGATGGCAGTAATGCCGGTACTTATCTGGTGGTACAGGGGATTTTGGAGTAATGTCTGTACCGCCAAATTGACACAGAATAGGAAAAATAAGAAAAAGATTAAAAGGAGAATGAAACGATGAGAAAAATGAGATTTACAAAAAAGACGAGATTTGCAGCAGTTGCAGCAGCTGGTTTATTGGTATTCGCTACAATAGGCGTAACCATGGCTTATCTGACCGATAAGGATTCAGCCACAAATACCTTTACCGTAGGAGAAATTGATATCCAGCTGACTGAACCCAGCTGGGACAATTCTCAGGATGGCTTGAATCGTCATCCAGGCGATACTGTAACGAAGGACCCAACGGTTACAGCTCTGGATGGAGACAGCTATATGCGTGTGAAAGTAGAAATTTTGGATGATGAGGAGAATCTTATCACAGATGCCGAGCGGCTGAAGCAGATTAAGAGCATAATTCGCTATGACGCTGCCGGCACCGCGCTGGTAGAAGGAACAGCATATAAAAAAGAAACTATTGAAGCACTGCCAATGGTAAATCCTGATTTCAAAGCAGACACCACGGCAGCAGATGCAGCAGACAACGTGCTGTATTTTAACTATGTCGGCGGAGACGGAATCTTTAGCAAAGGAGAAAAAGTGGTCCTGTTCAACCGCATTGCAGTTCCCACGGAATTTGACAATCAGGATATGGCAATTCTGGATGGTGACACGTACACCATGGATGACCAGGATAACCTGGTTGTATCTGCAGAAGGAAAAGGATATCAGCTGCGTCTGACAGCAGAAGCTGTACAGAGCAAGAATGTTGCCAACGCGGATGCCGCTTGGGATCTGCTGGATACAGAGCACATCCAGCAGATGACTCTGCAGCCCTAATTAAATGCGTTAGATAGTTGATTTTCCCCGGTTGCTTTATAGATCTGGACTGGGAGATTAGCCCGCAGCTGGATTTTTGCCAGCTGCGGGCTTTTTAGTGGAGGAATCAGGATGAAGAAAAAATATATGCCGGCATTGGCGCTTGTTGTAACTGGGGTATTATTGTTGGGAACATCAGTAGCCTTTGCATCTCAGGTACTCCGCGAAGTATCATACCACAAAATTACAATCGCCAAGGTCTCTGGAAAAATAGAAGAAGAATATGAAGAAGGGATACACTATCCGGGCAGTACAGTAAAAAAAGTTGTTGATATCAGAAATGATGGGGATTTTGATATGATCCCCAGAGTCCAGGTTCGGAAATATTTTGATAATAAAAGCTTAAATCCGGATCTGATCGAAATTGATTTTAATAGTCAGCACTGGTTATATGACGATGGGTGGTACTATTACAAGGGAGTCCTGGCACCGGGAGAAAAAACTGCAGAACCTTTGTTTGAACAGTTTCATGTATCGGGAACTGCAAATAATATATATGCGGGTGCAATAGGCCATATCCAGATTGACATGGAATGTATTCAGGCAGCTGGAAATGGTATCAGTTTCTGGGGAAAAACGATGGAGGAGCTGGATATTCAATGGGATGTACAGCAAGCACAAACAGAAAGTGCATCTGTGGTGTTCCAGAACTTTGACGAGGGTTTTGTCTTTTTACCAGAAGACACAGACTTATTTATAAATTTCAAAAATCTGATGCCAGGGGAAAATCGGTCCCAGAATATACATGTGGAAAATAGATTCCAGAAGGAAACCGAAATCTTCCTGTGCGCGGAGATGGCGGAGCAAGATGAAAACCAGTGTGATCTAATCGAAAAATTGATTCGTGAATACTGCAGTATTGTGGTGTCAGATTCTAACGGGAATACGATCTATGCTGGTCCGATTTATGGAAATTTGGAATCAACTGCAGAAGCTCCTGAAACCATGATAATGAAACAATCTATTGGTAAATTATTAAAAGGTGAAGGAACAGACTTATCCATTTCTTTAACAGTAAGTCCAGATTTAGACAATAATTATCAAAATCTAACTGGACGTATAAATTGGGTTTGGATAGCTGAATCGGACGATGAAGTCACAGCTCCAAATCTGGGCATCTCTTCCCACAACCATACGGCAATGTACTTCTCTTTGGCAGGCATAATAATTTGTGGTGCCGCCTTAATAATTGGGATCAAGAAATTAGGTAAAAGAAGGGAGGGTGAGAGATGAAAAGGATCAAAAAATGGCAGGCAATACTGATCGCGGCTGTTGTAATCTGTGTATGTGTGACAGGCTTTGGAAGTGTTTATCTGACGAATGCTTACCTGACCGATAAGCATTCTGTATCCAATACCTTTACCATTGGAGATCTGCTGATCGACTTAAAAGAACCAGCTTGGGAAGGCTTACCTGATAAAGATGGGGACGGAGTTCCTGACATAGCCGATGGAATTCTACCAAATACAACTGTCCCAAAGGATCCCACTGTTATTCATATAAGTGGTGTATCTGCCTACATATACTTGGAAGTTACTGTCCCCAGAGAAGATCTGCAGCTGGTAGAAAACCAATCAATGGTTACTTCACCGCAGCTGATGGATGTCTACCAGTATGTGATAAATGATGGCTGGACAGAAATTAGCAGGCAGGTATCGGACAAGGAGAGCAAATATCTGTATGCCTATACAAATAAAGAGCTCTCTGTGGGGGAAAAAACAATTCCTCTTTTTAATGAGGTATATTACCCCAATGTGCTGGAAGGGACATTGCCGGAAGGTGAACATCAAAACATCCAGATTAAAGCATATGCGATTCAGTCTAAATATTTGGATGTTATTCAGGGTGATGTAACTGAAAAAATGACAAAAGCGTTCAAATTGTATTGGACGCAAAGAGGAGATGGTGGCCAATGATGAAGAGAGGGAAAACCAAACCTTCTAATCGAATATGTCTCCTAATCAGAATTATATCAAATGGGATCATTCTATGTACCGCACTAATATCTTTGGGTGTATTGATTGGATCAGCTTTAGGATACCGAGCCTATGTTGTACTGTCATCCAGTATGTTTCCTGCTTATCCTACTGGCTGTGTTGTTATTACGCAGCCGGTAAGTTTTGAGGATCTATCTATAGGAGACACAATAACATTCCGATCCGGCCCAGAAAATAGCTCAATCGTCACACATAGAGTTGCGTCCTTAAACAATATCGGGGTAGAAACAAAAGGCGATAATAATGAATATCCAGATACAGGTATTGTAAAAGCAAAAGATATACTTGGGCGCGTATGGTTTGGAATACCAAATTTAGGATATTTAATACAGTATATCAAAGAACATCCATATCTAGTGATATTGATAACCTGCTGTATCTTGGCACTGTACATACTTTTAAGAACAGTTAATAGTTGGGCAGCTTCTTATTGAGAGGAACTGTCTACAGAATATGATGAACATAGATAGGTGCCAGAGGGCCCCTATTTTGCTGAAAGGATGAAAAAATGGAAACGAATGTTGTAACACAACCACTTATAAAATTACTGGATATTTTTTTGGCTGTTATTGGGGTAGTAGGCTTATTTTTAGCGGTAAAAGGTGTTGTTGAATTTGTGCAAGGAATAACACAGAAGGACAGCCAGGGAATGGTTCATGGTGGAATGTATATCGCAGCTGGTATAATTTTGGTGTTTATTAAGCAACTACTGGCCCTTATGGGTATTACCTGGTAATCGTAGCCAATGAAACGATTTTTCCCTGATGAAGTAAGGAGTAGGTATCAGGATAAGGTGGGCAGGGATAGGAATTTTTTCCTTGCCCCATTTGGTAGGAGGAAAAAAATTGTTTGAAGATGTAATAATCTTTTGTCTTGAATCAGGGTATGAAGTTTGGAACCTAATTGTAAATTACGTTTATTTGCAATTAGGCCAGAGTCCGGATACTTTTGCTGGAGGCTCTCTATGGTCTATTATAGCCGGCGTACTGCCTATTTTTGCCGGCGTTGCAGGAACATTATATGCATTTATGGTTCTGCTCGGCTTTTTCAAAGAAATAACGGATGCCAGACAGGTTCAAGTTTGGGATTATGTAAAAATTTTTGCAAAAGCTGCGATTGGGAATGTGTTAATTTTAAATTTCAGTAACATTGCGTTACAGCTATTCCGTTCGGGCGGAGCGCTGATCGGATTGGTTGGAACTCCCCAGGCATTACATACCAGCTTATCAGATGCCACAAGAGAGGCTATTTCTGATACCGGATGGGGATGGCAGATTTTGTTGATCCTGTTGGCAGTTGTCATGCTTGTAGTGATGGTAGTTACAGCCTTCGGATTATTATTTGTCCTTTATGAGCGATTTATCAAATTAGTTCTAATTGTACCACTGGGTATATTTGCCTGTGCATGTCTTCCAATGGGAATGAACATCACAGGTCAGTATTTTAAAAATCTGATCAGCTTAATTCTGGAAGGCGTGGTAATTGTACTGGCTTTGATGTTAGCCGCGGCGCTTGCAAATTCAGGTTTCTCTGTTGCTGACGGACTAACAGAGAATGCAATGTTGCAGGCAGTCGGGCGTATGTTTGAAGCTTGTTTTATGATGATCATGACACTTGGCATCGTAAAAGGAGCTCAAAATATTACAGTCCGTTCTTTAGGATTTTCGTTGTAAGGAGGTTGGTAAAACCATGGAATTTGAGATTGGACAGGATATGGGGTCCTTCCGTCAAACGGTATGGAAAGGGCTGACGATAAAAGAAATTGTGGCAATGGGATCTTTGGTAATCGTTGTCGGTGGTGGAGTGATCTTTTTAAAAGATATGATAGATACTCAAATGATTGGATATATGGGGGCGCTGATTGTAGCTCCAATAATGGCCTCTACATTTTTTCATAAACAAGACATGTTAGTCTGGGAATATTTGGGGAAAATGGCTCTCCCCAAAAAACAAATTCTTACTTATATCTCTACAGAAGATGCTGAACTTACAGAAAAATTTTGGGCGGAACAGGAGATATTAACAAAGAAATTGGTAAAAAAGGAAAAGAAACTTAACCGTTTTAAAAGAGGGGTAAAAATAAATGAACAAAATGCTGAAACTAAAAAAGGCCGATAAGCCATTACATAAAATGCCAAAATCGACACAGCAGCTGCTTGAAATTATAAGGGTTAGTGATGACGGTATTTTTGAGCTGCACAATCAAAATTACAGTAAATGTTATCAAGTCAGCGATATTAACTATGCAATCGAAGACGAAGAAGCGCAGACAGAATTACTGGTACGTCTTAGCAGGATGTATAATACTATTCCTGTAAAATTTAAGCTGACAATCAATAATAAAAATTATAACATGGAGAATTTTGAAGAGGATTATTTTTATCCTGTCAATGAAAGGTATGGAGAATGGAGCAAAGCAATGAATGAAGTTATTGCAAATTCCATACTCCATAATGACCGTCCTGGTATCCGGCAGGAAAAATACCTGACAATCACGATTCGAAAAAATAACATAACAGAAGCCAGATCTTTTTTCAGAAACGTTGAAAATAATATTCAAAAAGAATTTAAACGTCTGGGCAGTATGATTATTCCCATGGATACTGAGGAGAGAATTAAAATATTGCACGATGTATTTCGGATGGGCAATGAGTCAGATTATCAGTTTAACTATAAGGATTATGTAGAGCACGGCTGGGATTGGAAAAATGATGTAGCCTCAATGACTGCAGAATTTACCAGCAAAGATTTTCGCCTGGGCAACAAATTTTGCCGTGCTATGTTTCTGCAGAAGGTAGGAAGCAGTTTATCTGATCAATTTCTGACGGATTTAGCACAGGCTCCGATGCACAGCATGATCAGTATTGATGCCGTTCCAATTCCAAAAGAACTGGCAATCAACTGGCTAAATAAAAACTATTTATCCGTGGAGAAAAAAATCTCCGATCAGCAAACACTTAGAAATAAAAATGGCAGTTTCAGTAATGAAATATCTTACACCGTACAACAGGAAAAGGAAGCCGTAAACCAGGCCATCCAAGAAGTAACGAGAAATGACCAGAAAATGTTTTGGGTTAATTTGTCTCTCATGCTAATGGCAGACACAGAAGAAGAGTTGGCAGACCATACAGAAAATGTATATAGTATTGCCCGGGGATATTCTGTAAAAATGGATATCCATGAGCTGAAACAGAAAGAGGCATTACTTACGATATTACCAATCGGGATACGTGAAGTGGCAACAATGCGAACAATGCTTACCCGTGAACTTGCTGTATTGCAGCCATTTTACGTTCAAACAATGGATCAGCCGCACGGAAATTATTACGGCCGTAATCAAATTTCCGGGAATCCCGTGTTTGGTGATCGAAAATATCTTTCAAATCCGCATGGATGGATTTTCGGAGAAACTGGATCAGGCAAGACTGTCTTCAATAAACTGGAACTCATTTCCGATATCATACGGAATCCAAAGGACTGCCATATCATTATAGACCCACAAAACGAATATTTTGACCTGGTTAGGAGTTTGGGAGGAACAGTGATTGATATGTCTGCTCAATCAAAGACATATGCAAATCCTTTTGCAGTATCACACAATCTTCCTAAGAGCAAGAGAAATGGGCTGATTGCCAGAAAGTCTCAATTAATGCTGTCTCTGGCCCAGGAACAAGCAGTAGAAGATCTCAATCCCAAATATAAATCAATTATTGATCGCTGTGTAGAACGGATTTATCGTTCTTTCTTCAGTGATCGTAATGCTGAAATACCTACTTTAAGAGATTTTTATGATTTACTGGACGTTCAGCCAGAAGAGGAGAAAAAAGATCTGCGCTTACTTTTTGAGATTTTGGTTACTGGTACACTAAATTTCTTTTCTCATCAAAGTAATTTGGACATGGAAAATAAAATTATATGTTTCGGCATGGCAAATTTGAGTGAGGATTTGTTATCCATGGCCATGCTGATTATGATTGATGTAATCGAGTCAAAAGTAGGAGAAAATTTTGAAGAAGGGTTAGCAACATTTATTCGAATCGATGAGATCCATGTTTTATTAGAGCATTTGATTACAGCAACATATTTGAACAGAGCCTGGAAAATGATGAGAAAACTCGGCGGTATTATTACTGGCATGACGCAAAATATCGCTTATATATCCAGATCACCGATTGGGACAGATATGCTGTCCAATAGTGAATTTGTTGTAATGCTAAATCAATCGCTCTCAGATGCTAAAGTAGTTGCCGACATGATCGGAGTATCTGAAAGCCAGCTGGAATTTGCAACAGGTACGGATCCCGGCTTGGGGTTGATGCGTTTTGGTTCTAAGATAATACCATTTGATATCCGGCTGCCTAAAAATTCCCCATTGTATCATCAGCTTAATAGTAATTTCCATGAAATACATAGAAAGGAAAGTAAGGATTGTTTTTCGGAAAGAACACTAAGTAATGAAGCGGAAGGGGTAAAAGGTAAGATAGATTCCCTAACAGAATAGAAGAACAATAGGAAATCTAAGCACTGCCTCATTGGGCAGTATTGCATGATGAGGAGGTCTGTAGTGTCCACAAAAAATAATGAATTATACATGCACAGTCGGAACAAAGTAATAAAAATAAGTGTGAAGCAAGGTAAAAAGTTAGCTTCAGGTATGGGGAGAGCTGTAAAATTCACTGGTGGGTATACTCTTAATAAGACCAGTAATTTTGTGTATTCTAAGATGCCGGCTGCTGAAAGAATGCACCTACAAAAATCAGTTACTCGGATACAGGCCGGCGTGAAGTATAGTAATAAGGCATTTTTTAAAATGGGCAAGATTGGTTCTTCCGGGACAAAAGGAGTGGCTGCAACAGGCCGCATTTCTTCTAATATATCAGACCATGAGGCTCAAAATTTACAAAATCGTTCATTAGAAGACCATACAGAACAAGAGATACAGCAGTATGCTTATGCTGCTGGCCTCTCTGGGCATGGCGGGCAATGGGCGAAAGAAAAATATTATAAAAACAGTATTAAATTGAAAAAAATCCATAAAGAAAAGGAAATGAAGCAGGCCGGCTCTTCTATTCACTCTTATCAGCAGACCATGAATGATTATTCTGCTGGTAATGCTGCGCGCAGAAGAAAGGAACCGCAGATTAAGGAGGTACACTATAGACAGGCAATACATAACGAAACCTTAACAAAAAAAAGAAATATCCTGAAGCCTTCTAAAGATAAAATGCCGCAGGATATGACAAAGAAGATGACTTCAAAATCTTTCAAAAACCGAAATAATACGGTAGGCGAGAAGTCCTGGGTGGCTGGTACAAAAAAAACGGGTACTGCGGATAACCATTTTAACAATTCCATCAAAATGTCCAAAAAGGATATCAATAAAGAAAATAACATACAGCTGAGTGGTTTTAAGGTTATGCGTGCCGGCGCTTCTTCAGAAAAGAAAGCGTCAGGATCTTTGAAACAGGTAAAGAAAACGGAATCCGTTAAAAAAGCTCAATCCCAGCAAATAAAGAAATTTCAAATAAAATGGTTTTCTTCTAAAAGTAAGGGAGTGGTAAAGAATAAGGTTGTAGGCATCGCAAAAAAAGCTGGTAAGGCAATTTTGGCAGCAGCGAAACGGAAGATTGCAGGAATAGCAATCGGTGGTCTGTTCTCTTTACTTATGCTTGTACTACCAGGGGTTATTATCCTGGTAATAATTGATAGTCCTAAAATTCTTATTGATATGGTTTTGGGAGGGAATGAGGATCCAGATCAGGAATTGATAGAGAATACCTTAATTCCTGTCGCGGAGGCACTGGAGAAAATGTATGGAGACTTTGTTTTAGAAGTACAAGAAAGCGCAAAACTCACTGATGGAGATAATGGTTTGTCAG
The DNA here is from genome assembly GCF_004216775.1 of Cuneatibacter caecimuris. Taxonomy (GTDB): domain Bacteria; phylum Bacillota; class Clostridia; order Lachnospirales; family Lachnospiraceae; genus Cuneatibacter; species Cuneatibacter caecimuris. The sequence continues at coordinate 371,437 of NZ_SGXF01000002.1, read as the reverse complement.
TACCTCCCAATGATACCATGATTTTATTTCCTGACAATACTACCGCAATGCCCAATTTCATTGATGTATATCTGCTTTACTTATATAGACTAGATTCTTTTCGTAATGATGAAAGCATGGATTATGAGCTGTTGAAAGGCACATTTCATGAGATGTGCTATTACACCAGCTTTTATCAAATTTTGGATCAGGGAGGTGAAGAGGTATGCCAAAAGGTGACTAAAGTATATTACTGCCAGCTGACAGATCTCATCCAAGCAGGTACAAATGATAATACAGTAAGACAGGCTGCTGCCCTGGATCCGGAGAGGAAACGCTCATTGATGAAGTTGCTGGGTATGGAGACTTGGGATCCGGGAAATGCGGAAGTTCCAGAGAACCTGAACGATCTGCTGGACAGGGTAGAAAATCCGGAAATTAAATTGGTGATATCTGGTGCGATCAGTGTTATAGGAACGCCATATAGTCAGGCGTATAGACATATGCAAGGATATTTTGATTGCTCTTCTCTGACCGCCAGAATGTATCATAGGATTGGAATAAACCTGGGGTATGGTGGTTCAGATACTGCAGCTTCTCAGGCGCAGGGCTTATCTACAGCTGGAAAAACGGTTTCCTATGATGATTTAAAACCGGGAGATTTGATTTTCTATTCATTTGGAGCAAATGGCCGTTTTATGAACATTGATCATGTTGCTCTGTATGTAGGAAACGGTTTGATAATCGACACCAGCAGTAATATGGGATCAGTCCAGTGTAGGGCCGTGGTAGCACCAGAGAATATTGTTTTATGCGGCCGGCCGTTGGTGGAAATTCCAAATATTGAAAGCAGCCCTTCTCCATGATCTATTGGCCAGGAAAATTTGGTTGTTTTAAAGTACCAAAAAAAGGGGATTGTAAAATAGTATTAAAAAACTTGAGTTTTCCAGGATTATGAAGTAAAATAGAAGTATAAATAAAAGGGAACGTTTTTATTGAGACAGGAGGTGTTAAAGTGAGGGCCATTTATGGATATTGTCGTATTTCAACTGCAAAGCAGTGTATTTCGAGACAGATCAGAAATATCATGGCAATCTATCCTGATGCAGTAATTGTGCAGGAGGTGTTTACTGGCACAAAAGTAAAGGAACGTCCAGAATGGATGAAGCTGTATACAAAGGTACTGCCTGGAGATACTATTGTGTTTGATTCTGTCAGCCGGATGTCAAGAGATGCTGATGAAGGGTTTCGCCTGTATGAGGATCTGTATAGGAAAGAGGTGGATCTTATATTTTTAAATGAACCACACATCAACACAAAAACGTTTCGAGATGCAATAGCACATGGAAATATTGAAATGACCGGAACAAAGGTTGATTCAATACTGCAGGGAGTAAATCAGTATTTGATGGAATTGGCCAGGGAACAGATAAAAATTGCATTTGATCAGTCCGAAAAAGAGGTTAAGGATCTACAGAAGCGAACAAAGGAGGGGATGCAAACAGCCAGGCTGCAGGGTAAGCATATTGGGAGGCCGGCGGGACCAGCTCGGGAGACACAGAAAGGGGTTCGTGCCAAAAAGCAGATTCAGAAGTATTCAAAGGATTTTGGCGGTACCCTGAATGATATGGAGGTTATGAAGCTGATTGGAGTATCAAGAAACACTTATTATAAGTATAAGCGCGAACTGAATTCTTTTGTAGAGGTGTCTTGAGTGAGAATACATGCCGGGTGCCTTACCCGGTGGAAAGATATAGAGCATCACCGCGGAGCCCCGGTAAGAGAGAATGAATCTTGAAAAATCTTTCATAAACCGGTAGTATAGAGACAGGAGGTGTCAGTATGTTTGATCCTTTTCGGAATGATGATATAAAAATTGACTTTCCGGTCCCTCAGAGATTAAAGGCTCTGATGGAAGAGGTAGAAGGGCTGTACCAGGGGGAGGATGAGGTGCGGTATGAAGCCTGGATTGGGCAACTGGGTACTATGAGTAAATCGTATTATCTGGCCAATGTCCTCACAGAGGAGCAGTTAAATAAAATATTAGATAGGTATGGTGCATGGTAATGATGATAGATTTTAATAGTTTCCCGGAAAACGAAAGATATTACAGTGGAAATGCTGGTGCCAAAATGGGTATTTTTTTTCAGGATGAGAACTGGTTTTTGAAGTTTGGCAAATCAACCAGAGGATTCCGAAATATGGATATTTCTTATGCGACCAGCCCTCTGTCTGAATACATTGGATCTCATATTTATGAGATAATAGGTGTTCCGGTACACAAAACCTTGCTGGGAGAACGGGATGGGAAAATCGTTGTGGCCTGCCAGGACTTCCGGAAACAGGGAGATGAGCTGATAGAATTTAAAAATATTAAAAATGCTTATGTCAAAGGCAGAGATGAAATTAGTAGTGGAGCTACTTATGGAGACAGTGTAGATCTGGAAGATGTGCTGCAGACAATCCGGAATAATAAGACACTGCAGATGATCCCAGGGGTGGAGGAACGTTTTTGGGATATGTTTGTGGTAGATGCTTTGATTTCAAACAATGACCGTAATAATGGTAATTGGGGTATTTTGGTGCATCCGGATGGTTCCAAAGAGCTAACCCCAGTATATGATAACGGGAATTGCCTGACAAACAAAAAGAGTAATGATCAAATCCTCAAAACACTGCAGAATCCGGAGGCAATGAAGGATGCTTCCTATCGTTTGGTTTTCTGTACATACAGTGACAAGGAAAAACTGATCAATCCAATGGAATATATTTCAAATACTCCGGAGGCAGGATGTTTAGATGCAATTCATAGGATTGTCCCCCGCATTGACTTGTCCCGGATAAATCGTATGATTGATGAGATTCCAGAAGAATACCACGGTTTGGAGGTGATGAGCCCGGTTCGGAGACAGTTTTATAAAGAGCTGCTTCAAATAAGACATGAAGAAGTCTTTCTTCCAGTATTAGAAAAAAGCAGGGTAATTGATCAAAGTAAAGAAACACCTGCCAGGCGTAAAAGACAGCTGAAACTATGATATGAAATGGGGCAATCAGTTTGATATACTGGTTGCCTTTTGAATAGAAATAATGAGGGAAAGTCGGAAAACGGGTTGGTTTCCGGCTTTTTTGCTGTTTGATTGTAAAACATCTCAATAAGGAAGTCCAGGGAAGGAGAATAAAATTGTTCTCAACGTTAAAAGAAAAATTGGATTTTGAGTACAGTAATTTTTATATGCTGCAGATGCTATCTCCAAAAGCTTGTATATATAGATCAGCAGCAGAAATTGATGCCAAAAGAAGGATTACCAGAAAATTATCAACGTATCACATTACCAGTGAAGATGAGAGGAAATTATTAAAATTGGAAAATCTTCTGGATATAATATATGACCATTTGGTTGATGTTGAAGATTTTTCTGATGCTATGATTATTAACGCCGCAATGGATTTGATATCTGAGGTCAAGGATGGCAAATAAAAATATAAAAGTGAGTGTCCGGATGTGTCCGGATCTTAGAGATAAGTTAATAAAAGAATCGGGAGGGGAAGAAAAAGTAAACTTATCAGAAATAATAAGAGATCGTCTGGAGCGACGCCCGGCCGATCATAAAGAAATTAGAGAACTTCTGTATTCTCTGAAAATCGAAATATCCAGGATTGGAACGAATATTAACCAAATAACAAAATCTCATAATTCCGGATTGTATAGATCAGAGGATAAACAGGAGCTGGAAAAAGCAATGCTCCAACTGAACATCCTTCTTAGAGATATAGAGCAAATATTGTACCGTGAAATATAGGGTGAATTATCGGTTTTGATAAAGGAAAAAAGGATGGCAATTACAAAAATTGGGACAATACATCAATCTCCTGGCACACCTGGTAAGCACCTAAAGAATGCAATAAACTATATACTTAATCCAGAAAAAACCAGAGAAGGGCTACTGACTGGCAGTTTGGGATGCAGTTTACAAAATTCATACCAGGATATGATTGAAACTAAGAAATATTTTGGAAAGACTGATAAGCGCCAGGGGTATCATATTATCCTTTCCCTCCCCCCCAATGAAGGCACTGCAGAGCAAATGTTAGAAATTACGAAACGCTTTACTGAAGAGTTTCTAGGAAAGTATGAAGCGGTATATGCGGTCCACGATGATACAGATCATTTACATGGACACATTGTCTGGAATAGTGTCTCCTGTATAGATGGCTATAAATACCGATATGAAAGAGGCGATTGGGCAAGAATTTTACAGCCTCTTACCAATAAACTCTGTAAAGAATTTGGCCTGTCTACATTACAGATAGAGGATCAGGAGGAACAGGAGGAGGATCAGGAAGTGGACCAGATGATCATGACTGAAAGTGTGTCAGAGAATGTTCAGATGGATACTTCAGGGAAAGCATATGAAGATGTTCCTGGGAACCTTCCACCGGATAATTTGCAAAACGAAAAAATACCATTATCTGCAGAAAAAGTGGGGATGCCATATATTGTATGGCTGAAGAATCAACAAAAAGAAAAAACAGATTTTGACTTAATGAGAGAAGATATTGATTTGTGCCTGAGCAGAGCCAGGACATATAACGATTTCTTAGAAAAGCTGGTTCTGATGGGATATAAAATACGCGGGAAAGAAGTTCTATCATTACTGGCACCGGGAGCTGAGAAAGCAATTCGGACTCGGCGGCTGGGGGACGAATACACAGTAGAACAGCTTAAAAAACGTATTGGTACTATAGAACTTTCTTACTCCAAAGTGGCGCCAGCTATTTCCAAAATATCCAGTAATCATAGACATATGAAAAAAAATCGGGCAAAACTGACGCCATACCAGAAGCGTTATTTCCGGAAATTATATCTAAACGGGAAAATTACCCGATACCGAAATAACCAGGCATGGAAATACCGACAAGATATCACTGAACTACATAAATTACAGGACCAGGTGTTGTTGTTAACACGATATGAGATTAAAAATATATTTGATCTGAAGGAGATGCGTATACAATGGGAGTCGCAGAAAGCTGAATTGATACAGAGAAGAAAAGTTATAAATACAGCATGGGAAGTGGGATTTTTAAGAGAGAAAAAAGAGATTTCTGAAAAATTGAAGGAGTTACGCAAAAAACTGAAAACGGCAGATCGATTATATGGAGAAGGAAAGGAGGTGAGGAGTTATGGATCCGCAGAACAAAGAAATGATAGAACCCGTGCAAGGAAACAGAAGTCAGGGGAAAAAATGGAGCGGAGTATCTGACGTACAAAAATTCCTTGTGCAGCTTTACATTAAATGTGGAGCTGATCAGGATTTAATGGAACGGTTTTACTGCAAACCGGAAATGCCTATTGAGGTGTATATGGAACTTCTGGAAGCAATCAGAGAGGGTCTTGCTGTTGAGGATATCGAAAAAATTCTTGACTGTAAGACCTTATTTAGTGCCATTCAAGTTAGGCATTTGGCCATTATAGGAATGTATGATCGATTACGCACTACTTCTATCTCTACTGACTCAAACAAACAGTTGAAAGCACATATGGATGAAATGTTCTTGCAGCAAAATACGGCACTGGGAGATTTGCTGAAAGCAGCACGTATGATCTCAACTGATATTAAAAAGCTGAAGGGATTGATCGAAACTAATAAGCAAGAACATTCTGATGCAAAAGAAGTTTTAGATACAAAAACAAACGTTAAAGCAATAATTTCTGATGTTGATGAAGGGGGGAGAGCAAAGAACTATTCGTCTGGTTTTATCGCACATTGCAGACAAAAGCAATTTATAAAATTAATCTCAAACACATCATTTAATACTGAACAGTTGGCAGTATTAATGCAGGCATATGAAAGCGGTATACCGATAAAAGATATAAAAAAAATTGCGGATCCGAAGATTCCAACTGAAAGAATGCAAGCAGTTGTTTCGCTGATTAATACTAAAACTTTACTTAAAAATAAGGAGAATAAGTAATGGATATTGAAATGGAAAAATTTGTAGAGGATATCACAAGAGGAATAAGGAACTATCTACCATATCCAATAGGCGACTATGAAATAAAAACGATGGAGGTTTCAAAATTTTCCAAAAAATATTTTGGCATGTGTATAAGGAAACATGGCTCCGAAATAGCACTATGTCACAACCTGACCGAAGCATATGCTGATTATATACAGGGAATTCCGTTGCGAAAAATTTTGCAGGAAATGGCTGCAGCTGAAATGCGGGAAGATATATCTGAAAAAAAGAGCTTGAGTATATCATTAAAGGACTATGATGAAATAAAAAAACGCCTGTTTATTAAAGTTTACTCAGCTGAGCATCCATCTGTTCAAAATTTTCCTCACACACTTTACGGAGACATGGCTATTGTGTATGCAGCTGATTTTTCGGATGTAATACAAAAAGAAGGTGCATCTGTAATGCTCTCTTATGATATATTAAAAAGTTATGACATTACAGTAGAGCAGTTACATCAGGATGCCTTGGAAAATACACAAAAGTTATTTCCTTTAGAAGTTACAACTATGGAAAAAAAGCTCGGGAAAGAACTTGAAAAAATGGCTTATGAACAAGGAATGAATCCTGATATGTTGAAGGAAATGATGGATTATTCATGGAATGAAGTACCAGAAATGTATGTGGTTGGAAATAAGTCATCAGGGGGAGCCGGTGCTATTTTTTGCCCTGGTGTTATGGAACAGCTATCAAAGTTCATGCAGGGTGGTTATTATATATTCCCTTCATCTATATATGAAATGATAATCAGTCCGGATGATTCACTTCTGGAAAATTCGGATATGTCAGCGATTGTCAATGAAGCAAACCAGAACCAGTTATTTGAGGGTGAGATCCTGTCCAAACATGCTTATCATTATGATGACAAAACAGGAAAGTTTGAAATGGTTGAAGAATACCAAAAACGTTTGGAGAACCAAAAAAGGCTGCAAAGTGAAAAACGCAGAAAACCCCGTCAATTATAATTAAAAAGGAGAAGAACATGGAAAAATTTATTATTTCAGTTGGAGAGAAAAGAGAGACAGCAGTACAGAAGTTATACTTTATAGGAACCCTTTTGCATAAAGAAGATGTAAGAAAATTACTTACGCAGATTGATTCTGGAAAATCTAATGTCCAAAACGATTTGGATTATGTTATTTTGAGTTGAGCATATGAAAAAAAGACTATTTGTGGATATGGACGGAACTCTTGCTGAGTTCCGTCCTACTAAAAATTTGGAAGAGCTATACGAACCTGGTTATTTTATACAACTGCGTCCCATTGCAAATGTAGTTGATATGATTAATCGTTTGGCAGCAGGAAAAGATATTGAGGTTTTTATTCTTTCAGCATATTTGGAAGATTCAAAAACTGCTTTAGTTGAAAAAAATATGTGGATTGATGAATACGTCGGTGAAATTGGAGAAGGGCACAGGCTGTTTTTACCATGTGGGATGCCTAAGATTCTTGCCGTTCCCAATTATACCCCTGACAAGGATTATCTGCTGGATGATTACACAAAGAATCTTTTGGAATGGCCCATGGAAGATAAGGCCATAAAACTGCTAAATGGAATAAATGGTAAGGGAGGTAACTGGAAAGGTTTCCGGATCAGCTGTGATCAGTCTTCCGAGATTATGGAAAAGTTGCTTAAAGAAAAAATATTACAGAGTGATCTGTTGAGAAAGGAGAGAACCATAAAATGAATGAAGTACAGGACGCTACACAAATTATTGTCGCATCCATGCGAATCGGAGAAGAATTGATCAAAGTCCCGATGAAAGTAGGGGCTGGTGCATTGGAGGCTACGCAGGTTCTGGCAAAGGCGTTTTTAATAAAACGTCAGGAACGCCCAAAGAGCGGAGAAACAAAGCTGACCGAATTGATCCGGAGAGAACCTGGGGATCTGGAAGTCTTCAAATTTCCGGAAAAACAATTGAAGGAAGTTCAGAAAGCATTAAAGGAATTTAAGGTACTATACTCTATTTTACCGGATCTGAATAAAAAGGATGGTTTTGCGGAGATTATGTTTCCGGTTTCTGCGGCGAGTCGAATTAATAGTATCGTGAATAAGCTGGGATTTGGTAAAATTGGGACATTAGAGGAGTATGCCCGGAACGCGGATCCGGAGGATTTAGCAGAAGCGCAGGAACAAGGGGTGGAGGTGGGCATGGGGCGGGAGCTGCAGGAGATTTACAGTCTTAATGAATACCAGAGAAACTTAGAAGATCCTACCAGAACTCAAATAGAAGTGATGCGGCATATGGTTTTGGGAGAAGAAGAATCTGCTCTAAAAATTAAAATACCAGGGGAACAGCGGTATATCAGAGTAAACAAGTCGGGGGCATATCCACTTGGAAACGGCAGTCTTTTGATGTTTTTGGATCAAGACCAGGAATATAGTCTATACAATATGAGAGGCCGACAGGAGGGAATTCGCGCAGGTTCAGAACTTGCAGCTGAATCGTTTGTGCCGTATCAAAACCAGTTTTATCAGCGTGGGAGCCGACGGCAACAGCGAGAGCAGATGTTAGTATCTTTGCGGAACTTGGATCAAAAAGAGGAGATACCAGATGTAAGTGCGGATGCCAACCTACAGGAATACCAAAGGCACTTTACCTTATCGGGACGCCTGGAGATTGAGGTGACACCACAGACAATTATGGAAAACCGGGATGCCGAAATGGTGGTAAGGGTCCCAGGAGAGCATCGGCATTATGTGAGTATTGATAAGGCAGGAATGTATCCATTGGGAAATGGAAATTTATTGATGTATCTGTCTGCAGAAAAGAATTATCGAGTATATGACGAGGAAAATGAGGGGCAGGTACTTTTGACTGGCAATCAGGTTTATGAGTCATTTGAGGCTGCAAAACAGAAGATGTACCCAACAGCAGCAGACCGATCAGAGCGGGAAGCTCTGGCATCCCGTTTGCGCCCTACCATTGCTGCATCGCGTTATAAATGGGATATGGTAGAGAGCAGCCCAGATGTTCGGGAAAATAATATTGTGGTACAGGAAGAACAGGTAATGATGCTGCCACCAGTAGAAATAGAAATTCCTTCCTCGAAAGTGTTTCGGGTAGATGGGAAACAATTTTCCGGGTGGGGAGATGAAGTGACAGCACATGTCATCCCATCAGCTCAAAAATATTCCATCAACTTAGAACCAGGGGTTATACTTGAAATCACTGGAAAACCTGTTAGAGATGGAAAAACGTTGTCTTGCAGCCTGTATCCAGAGAGAGAATACCAGGTTGGACAGGTGGAACAGAGTAAGGTAGTCTATGGGAACATGAAAGGAAATGAGATTATTGACCAGTATTTCTCACAGTCTGTGTTGCAAGCCTTGGAGGAAAACATAGTTGAAATTTCAATTAATCAAAAGCTGATCTATCAGGTGGATGGAAAGAATTATGCCGGCTATGATAATGTGCAGGCTAATTTCCCAATACCAGAGGGACGCGAGTATTTAACAAGAATTCCGTACCACCCAAAAGAATATCTCTTGATATCCAAAGAGGAGCAGCCAAAGATTCAGGGAAAAACATTATACTGCAAAATGTCTAGGGATAAAATATACCAGGTGAAGAATTTGGAAACAGGAAAAATCTCCAGAATTTCCGGGAAGAAACTGGTAGATAATTATAAGAAACCGCAGATACGTCAGAAATCAAAACATAGTCCAAAATTCCGTGAAGCAAAAGCTAGGTGAATAGTATGAAAAAAGTATATAAATGGTATGTGTTAGGTGCAGCTGCAGCCGTTTATCTGGGATATCTTTTTAGTGGTGTAATGCCACCAGGAACAACGCTGATGGCACTGGATCAAGAAAGGATGCTGGATGTGTTCCAGCATCCTTTTGGGAACTACTTCAATGAGAATACCGGGAAGATGGTTATGCTGGCGCTAGGGATCTATGTATGCTGGATGCTTTGGGATATGGCGAGGCCCAAAAAGTATCGCCTAGGGCGAGAGCATGGTTCCGCAGCTTGGGGAGACGTGGAGGATTTAAGCCGGCGATTGAAAAGCAAACGGGAAATGTCCAACAGGATCCTGTCAGAACACCTCAGAATTAGCCTAGATACACATATGACGCAGATCAATAACAATATGATGGTGATTGGTGGTTCTGGTGCCGGTAAGAGTACAGCTATTCTGTTGCCCAACATTCATAACATTTCTACTTCCATGGTTATCACTGACCCCAAGGGGGAGCTGCTCCGGACTTTGGGCGGCTATTTACAGCACGAGGGTGTCATGGTCAAGGTACTCGATCTGATTAATATGAAACAATCTGTTCAGTATAATCCATTTGTATATCTGAGAGATCAGGCATCGGTAAGACGCTTGATCAGCAACATCTTTGAAAATACAAAAGATAAGGGCGCATCAAAGGGGGAACAGATTTGGGAGGACGCAGCCAAAATGTATTTGGAAGCGCTGTTTTTATATGTCTGGCTGGAAAGACCGAAGCCATCACAAAATATTCCGGAAATTCTACGATTGATGTCTTTAGCAAAGGTGGATGAAGAATGCAGGACACTTGGAGAACTGGATCAGATATTTTCTGTGCTTCCCCAAGACCATCCCGCCAGAGAAACTTATTGCCGGATGATGCAGGCTGCGGGTGACACCGTGCGGTCTGTACTCTTTACAGCTAATGCTAGAATGCAGGCTTTTTATAATGAGGACCTGCAGCATATCTTGCAGGCAGATCAGATTGACCTGGCAAGTCTTGGGATCGGATATCTGGGAGATAAAAAAACTAAAACAGTAATCTTTTGCGTTATTCCGGATTCAGATAAAACCTATAATTTCATCGTTGGTATGTTATATACACAATTATTTAACGAACTGTATTACCAGGCGGATATTTTGTATGCGGGAAGGCTACCGATCCCAGTTACTATTTGGATGGATGAGTTTGCTAACGTAGCCTTACCAGATGATTTCGTGACTGTGAATTCTACAGTACGATCCCGTGAAATCTATCTATCCATCATCCTACAAAACATTTCACAATTAAAAGCATTATTTAAAGACTACTGGGAAACCATCTTAGGAAACTGTGACCAGATGATATATCTTGGCGGCAATGATCCTGGTACTTTTGAGTACATATCCAAACTACTAGATCATGAAACTATTGATAAACGCTCAGAAAGCCAGAGTATGGGGCGCAGTCCTGGTAGCAGCAAAAGCCATGATACTCTACAGCGTTCTCTTATGACACCTGGTGAAGTGCGTAAGTTGTCCAAAAAGGATAGTTTGATTTTAATCCGGGGAGAAGATCCGGTTATCGATAGAAAATATCAGACATTCCGAAAAAAGTGGTTTATAGCATTAAAACAGGTCCCTCCATATAAGGCTGCAAAGCGAGAAGAACAAAAGAAGCTGCAAATATTGAACCAGTCTTCGTTGAACCATTTCTTACGGTTACAGGAAAACGGAGAAAATGTAGTAATCTATGAGATTCCTATGGAGGATCTGGCAAGATTTAAAGGTGAGAAGATAACAAAGGAATTTCGAAATTATGGAGTTGCGGCTGCGGAAGATAGTGAGACGGGAAGCAAAACGGAAGAACGCAAAAGAGCCGGCAGCGTAATAGAATATATGCTCAAATATGACTTAGATTCTGCACAGCAAAAAGAAGTCCAGGAAGGGATTCGAGCGGGGCTTTCTGAACAGGAAATCCTTTTGTACTTGAAACCTTTTTATACATCTGAACAGATGCGGGAGCGAAGGTTGCTTATACAAGAATTTTTGGGATAAGAAAGGAAGATGCTCATGGAAGATATTATAATCTTTGTTGATGATGAAACAATCAGTCTGGATGATTTGAATGAAGAGGTAGTCACTGATGAATGAAAAAACAAAGGAATACAGAGAGCAGATTGCTCAGACCTTTATACATATTTTAGAAGAAAAGCCTTTACAATGGATTAAGGAATGGGATGATAAATCAATGTGGCCCCTGTCTGCACAAACAGGAAAGATGTATCATGGAATCAACCGGTTTTATTTATCTGTAATATCAATGCAAGAAAAATACCAGGATAACCGTTGGGCTACATTCAACCAAATTTCAAAAAATGGATGGCAATTACATGATGCCAAAGGGAAAGGAATTAAGGTAGAATACTGGTATCCTTATGATAGAGAACAAAAAAGGGTACTCTCCTGGGATGAATTTAGAAAAAATAAACTTAAAATAGACAATGAAAGATATTTTTTAAAAGCGAAATATGCAGTAGTATTTAATGGTGACCTAATTACAGGAATTCCGGATATTCCAGAAATAAATAATAAGGAAGTGGATCCAGACCTTCTAATAAACACGATTAGCCAAAATATGAATGTAGAGATTTTATTTGATGGAGGTGACAGGTCATATTATAATGTTCAAACAGATAAAATTCATTTACCTCGGCCAGAGAAGTTTTTATCATCATATGCTTTTGATGCGACAGCTCTTCATGAGTTAGCCCATGCAACTGGAGCTCAAGATCGACTGAACCGGATAAAACAGAATATATTTGGTGATGAAAATTATTTATTTGAAGAATTGGTTGCAGAAATTACATCTTGCTTTATGAGTCCGCAGCTGGCTATGGACTTACCCGAAGATCATATGGAAAATCACAAAGCATATGTGCAGGGGTGGATAACAAATTTGAGGAACAAACCAGAAGCGCTGATTGTAGCTGTGAAGGAAGCTGAACGTGTAGCAAATTATTTGGACTATCAGGCCGGACTTATTACAAAGCAAGAATATGAAAAAACAAAACTGAATATTTTGGAAGTGCCGGAATCCTCAGTATATGAAGAAAAGAAAATTAACATAAAGAAATGTCAGAATTTAAAATTGTGATCAAGAAATTTTGGGGAGTCCGGCGAGGACTCCCTCTTTTTTGTTTGGGTAGAGCAAAAGCAAAAATTTATGTACTTTAGGATATAGCATAGCAGATATTCTTTATAATTACGTTTGCACCAAATGGTGCAAAATAGTTATATTTGGGGTCTTAGGGGCTGCGCCCTTAACAAGATGGCATTTTGTCCGACAAAATGCGTATCTTGCAAAAACTTTTAATATGTTTGGAATTAAAAAGAAGGAAAAAGACACTAATTGGTGATTTTGAGCACCAAAAGGAAGAAGGGGATCACCAATAGGTGAATTGAGACACCAAAAACGGAGGATAGAATCACCTACTGGTGAGTTTAAGCATCAAAATAAGAAAATAAAGTCACCAATAAGTGAATTATAACATCAAGAACGGAGAAAAAAATCACCTACTGGTGATTTCAAACACCAAAATAAGAAAATAAAGTCACCAATAGGTGAATTAAAACATCAAAACAAATCAAAAAAGGTTTCATTTTTTGTCTAATAATTTTTGCGAACAGCTAAGAATATAAATATACTGATAAAATAATATATATTTATATTTCTTGCTTTTAAAGAAAAATAAATAATAAAGTACGGGGAATGTATTTAAAACGAGTAGAAATACAGATATAAAGAGAGAAAAATCAAATTGCACAAACATATATAATGGTCAAAAAGAAATAAATATTAAAATTAACAGAACATATTGACAAAAATGATAAATATGTTATACTTATAACAACTAAATACAATTTGGATGGGGGGAGATTCCAATGTGCTAGTGTATTGACATGATGATATTTAACCTTACTACCACCTTTCAAGAGATGGCAGTAAAGCTGGTGTCACTCTATCCCAAATTTGAGCTGGTAGGGGATGAGTGATTTAACAAAATATAAAGCAGAAAGCAGAAAGCAGACAGTACACTAGTTAAAAAATTGGGCTGTAAGCTGTTTCTTCTATAAACTTTTAAGTTAAGGAGGTTTTGTATGAAAAAATATTTGGTGGCAACATTAGTTGGATTTATGACAGCATTGTTTTCAGGAATAGTGTGTTTTGCGTCAATGAATATTTATCAAGGAAAAATGTCCACGGAGTTACCTGAAAAAATTGAGGATATTGTAAATCATCTAGAAGAAGTTTCGATAGGAATCACAAAGTTAAGTGTAAATGGATCTGTAATGTCTTTAAAAGGAGAAGTGATTATTAAAAATGAAACTATACCAATAAATTTAAACGGTAATATATTTAAATCTAATTTGCATGAAAAATCATATTATATTAGTGCTGTTGATAATGAGAAAAATTTTGAAGTAGTAAATTTTCAAGTAGTAAAGAATATGTTGCCTAAAGAATTATTGGTCCATAATACCATTAGTGTTGAAGATACCTTTGTCTTATATCTTCAACAAAAAAATAGTAAAGGATTAATTCTAATTGAGATTCCAGTTTGTGAAATGACTGATAACCTGTTTGAATTAATAGATTCCAACAATATCCCAGATATGTTGGATATTACAGAAGAACATTGGTGGCTCAGGTATTTTCAGCCATCGGAAATAGGTTTAGTTGAGAATAGGTCATCATCTGGATACACGAGAGTAGTAAGCATGTACCATAATGGGGTGTACTTATATACAATGGATTTGTATACTTTTATAGATTATTATAACTTTTCAGGTGAGACGCAAGGCTTCTATTCTGGAATGTACGTGGCAAAACAAGATTATTATTATAATGGTGTTCATCAAGGAAATAATGAATTTTTAACTGTATATGAATGTACTGGAGAAATGAAATTACAAAATAGTTCGGGTATAAATAATGATTGTATTGTTCATGCAGGATTTGGTCATCAAGTACAACAAACTACGGGTGGATTTCAGGTCGGCTTTAGTCCACGTATTTCGGCGAGTTTTCATGGATTCGGCGGTTCATTTAGTTGGACACCTTTAAGAACAGAAATTGGGATAGAGGGGGGACAGAGTTTTGATGAAGCAGACCATGTTAATGGTGTTAGAATTCCGTTTGTTCGAGCAATAAAAGCAAAGGGAGATAAATATAGTATGAATGTAGAGGTTGCAGCAGGGCAGCCAAGAGGGAATAAGAAGCAAATTGTAGCAAATTATGAGTTTAAAGTGGGCTTTCAGGGTATTACGGGATCTAAAACTTCAGTTACTACTTCTGCATCAGGAATATATGTAAGTTAATAGGAGAAATAATGAAAAAAATAAACAAATTATTGGCGTTGTTCTTCACTATATGCATATTATTACTGATTTGTCTAATAATACAGGGCGTTAAAGTAAATCACTTCCTGGAAAAGGAATCAGCAGGGATTCAGGAGGAATACAATAACTGGAGAACTTGTATTCAGAATGCTGCAGCAGCCTATGAGAGAGAGGAAACCGGACTGGCACAAGAATGCCTTGGAAAGGCGGAAGTATATCAGTGGGGGCTGCTGCATCATAAAGGAGTATTAGAGGAATTTGGAAAGGATGTAAACCGTTGCAGAGAGTTCTATGATGTATCGACGTATTTGGGTGGATATATGAAACGTATGGCCAGCGAAGGATTCACAGAAGAAAAAGCAGATATCATGCGGGCTATAGATGAGTGGATTCGAAATACAGAGGATGTTTCAAACCTGGTTTTTCAGGCGTTTGAAGAACGGTTTCCGCATTATACAGAATGAGTTTTGTGGAAGGATACAGAGAAAAAAGGGCAGGCTGATTGGAGGCCTGCCCTTTTTGAGTTTACGAATCAGTGTACCTACTGAAATAAACTAGTCTAAGGTTGGTGCTTGATTGATTATCAGAATAACTAAATATTTATATAGCAGGTATTAATAATAAATAATATTATATCTGTTATTAAGATTTGGTGTGCCGGTGAGCCCCATCATATCATGCCCCAAATGCTGCCTCCGGTATCCATAGGAGCGGGCCACGCCGAAATCATCATAATCAGAATAATCAAACCCTTTTGCGATGGGAGAAAAAGCTTTCAGGCCATAGCGCTTTTCCCAGGTTCCATCCTCCAGCTGAATCTGATAGCTGCCCACCATGCCGCCCAGAACTGCATGATAGGCTTCCTGATAATAGGAAAAGTATTTCTGATCCTGGGAAAGGGCTTCCGGGTCCGCTTCCCCGTTCAGCACTTGTCCTGCCGTTTCCCGCATAAAGGAGAGCGCAGCGGCAGGGAATTCCCCTCCATATCTGGAAGCAGTATAGGAGAGCAGCCAGATCCAGTTCAGATGTACCGGTTCAGAGACTGAGTTGACATCATATTCATAGGCCAGCTGCAGCGCTTCCATGGGAACATTAAAATCCACCCATTTGATATAGTCCTTCTCAGTTTCCGGGGCGGAGGAAGATTCCGCGGTTTCCGATTCAGATTCCTGGGGAGACGCCTCGATGCGCTCGCCGGTGGCAGCGGCAGCCGCAGGAACTGCCTCATCGGCGCCGGGCCGGATAAAAATTGCCAGAAGCACCAGGAGCAGGCCGGCTCCTGACAGGGAAATAATTTTTGTATGCAGTTTCATTTCTGCTCCGAAGTTTGTCTTTAGTGCATTTTATGGCGGTGTCCTAAAAAATATGCCGGGACTTGCGAACAGGGAAGAGATGGAGAGTAGCAGGGACAGATTTTCCGGCATATGCTAATGTAAAAGCTTAAAAAGGTGACAATATGGCGGCAAGAATTGTTTTGGATGCGGGGCACGGCGGTCGCGATCCGGGAGCAGTCTATGAAGGCAGGCAGGAAAAGGACGACGCGCTCCGCCTGGCGCTGGCAGTGGGAGAGCTGCTTCAAAAGGGCGGCCTGGACGTGATGTATACCCGAACAGAGGATGTGTATGATACGCCTTACGAGAAAGCTATGATGGCAAATAATGCGGACGCGGATTATTTTATTTCCTTTCACCGCAACGCCGCGGCCACACCAGGCAGCGGCAGAGGCGTGGAAGCCCTGGTATTTGCGGAAGGCGGCGTTCCCAGCGCCATTGGTAATGAGGTGAATGAACAGCTGGAGAAAGTCGGGTTTGCCAACAGAGAAATCACAGAACGCCCGGGGCTGGTGGTTTTGAGAAGGACAAAGATGCCGGCAGTTCTCCTGGAAGTGGGTTTTATTGATAACCCGGAAGACAACAAACTGTATGACGAGAATTTTGATGAAATGGCCCAGGGAATCGCCCAGGGGATTCTGAACGCGCTGGGGCTTCAGGCACAGACAACAGAGCAGCCCTCCAGCCAGCCGGTCTACAAAGTTCAGGTGGGGGCTTACCGGATGGGCAATCTGGCTAACCAGCTGTTAAACCAGCTGCTGGCGGAGGGATATCCGGCTTACATTATTCACCAGGATGGATTATATAAAGTTCAGGTGGGCGCATTTGAGGATGTGGACCCTGCCGCGGAAATGGAACGTGCGCTGAGGCATGCTGGCTATAATACATTTCTGACCAGATAAAGGACTGTGGACGCAAAAGGGGAGATATGGTATTATAGTATAATGTGCTATCATATTTTTGAGACCCCCTTTTGCGTCTGAACAGGTTGAGGAGAGAAATGTGTATAAATTAATAGAAAATCAGATACGGATTTCCGTGCGCAATCTGGTGGAGTTTGTGCTGCGCAGCGGCGACCTGGACAACAGGCGCAGCGCTTCGGCCCAGAAGGAAGCCATGCTGGCCGGGAGCCGGCTTCATAGAAAAATTCAGAAAAGAATGGGAGCGGATTACCGCGCCGAGGTTGGCCTGAAGATGACAGTGCCTCTGGAGGGTGGAATTGAACTGGTTCTGGAAGGAAGGGCTGACGGAATTATCCAGGGGACGGACCGGGTTACCATAGATGAAATTAAGGGGGTATATTTCGATGTGAACTCCCTGGAAGACATGATTCCCGTGCATCGGGCCCAGGCGCTGTGCTATGCGTATATTTACGCGGTGCAGAACAGCCTGCCGGGAGCGAACATCCAGCTGACCTACTGCAACCTGGACACCGAAGAAATCCGGCGTTTTCAGGAGTGGCTGGAATTGGAGGCTCTGGAAGAGACTTTTCAGGAATATATGCGGGAGTACGGAAAGTGGGCCCGCTTTCTTTATGAACACAGAGTAAAACGGAGAAATTCGATCCAGGGAATGGAGTTTCCTTATCCCTGGCGGGAGGGGCAGAAAGATCTGGCGGTTTCCGTATACCGTACCATCGCGCGGCAGAAGACGCTGTTCATCCAGGCGCCCACGGGAATCGGGAAAACGCTGTCCGTTCTGTTTCCTGCGGTTCAGGCGATGGGTCAGAAGCTGGCGGACAAGCTCTTTTATCTGACGGCTAAAACTATCACCAGAAGTGTGGCGGAGGAAGGGCTGGAAGTGATGCGCAGCCAGGGGCTGGTCTGCTCCGGCGTGACTCTGACGGCAAAAGAAAAGATGTGCGTGCTGGATTCTCCGGACTGCAATCCGGAGAGCTGCCCCAGGGCCAAAGGGCATTTTGACCGGGTGAACGCCGCTGTGTTCGACCTGATTTCCCACCGGCTGGGGATTACTCGGGAGGATGTGCTGGAATATGCCCAAAAGCATCAGGTGTGCCCCTTTGAAATGAGCCTGGATGTGACTTACTGGGTGGATGTGGTGATCGGAGATTACAATTATGTGTTCGATCCCACTGTGAGGCTGCAGCGTTTTTTTGCGGACGGCAGCCAGGGGGAGTATGTCTTTCTGGTGGACGAGGCGCACAACCTGGTGGAGCGGGCCAGAGAAATGTACAGTGCTGAGCTCTGTAAAGAAGAACTGCTGGCTGCGAAGAAGCTGTTCGCAGGCAAGAGTGAGCGGCTGGTAAAGCTGCTGGACAAGGCCAACCGGGCTATGCTGGAGCTGAAAAGAGAGTGCGACAGCTATCAGGTTCTGGAAAACGGGGAGGGGCTGGGCGCTTTGACAGCAGCTGTGATGCAGATTTATGACCAGATGGAAAAGTACCGGGAAAACCACCCCGGAGATCCGGACCAGAAAGAACAGGCGTCCTTTTTCTTTGTGGTGCGGGACTTTTTAAGCGTCTATGACTGTCTGGATGACAACTATGTAACCTATCTGGCCCACCGGGAGGACGGAAGTTTTATGGTGAAGCTGTTCTGCGTTCACCCGGCGGCCAGGCTGAGGGCATGTATGGAGCAGGGGCTGAGCACGGTGTTTTTTTCTGCCACGTTACTGCCGATCCGCTATTATAAAGAACTTTTGAGCAACTGCGAAGAGGATTACGCGGTCTATGCCAGGTCCCCCTTTGATCCGGCCAGGCGCCTGCTGGCAGTGGGCAGGGATGTGAGCAGCCGCTATACCAGAAGAAATCAGGCGGAGTTTGAAAAGATTGCAGAATATATCCTGCAGATGGCTGAAGCCAGAAAAGGAAATTATCTGGTGTTTTTCCCATCCTACGCTTATCTGGAACAGGTGAATGAGATCCTGGAAGAGGCGGCGGGAGAAGACTGCAGGATTTTGGCTCAGGGAAGCCGGATGACAGAGGGGGAAAAAGAAGATTTTCTGGACGCATTCTCGGAAGACGGGAGCGGTACGCTGATCGGGCTGTGCGTGATGGGCGGTATTTTTTCGGAGGGGATTGATCTGAAGAAGGAACGGCTCATCGGCGTGGCTATTGTGGGGACAGGGCTCCCTCAGGTCTGTGCGGAGCGGGAGATCCTGAAAACGTATTTTGACAACAGACAGGAAAAGGGCTTTGATTTTGCCTATCTCTATCCCGGCATGAATAAGGTGCTGCAGGCGGCGGGCAGGCTGATCCGCACTGCGGAGGATTACGGCGTGATTCTGCTGTTGGACGACAGGTTCCTGAGGGTGGAAGAGGTGAGCCAGTTTCCACAGGAATGGGCGGATTATCAGGTGACGGACCGGCGGAGCGTGGGAAAACTGTTAGGGAATTTCTGGGCCGGATTGGAATAAGAGATTGAATTTCAGTGGCCTTTCTGGAAAAAATATGATAAACTGTTGATGAAAAACCGTAGGTGGAGGCAGAAAATATGGAAGAACAGGAATATCTGAGCATTTATCTGGAGGAACTGAAGGATCTTCCGGAGCTGACCCGGGAGCAGGAAGCGGAGCTTGCGTCAGCCTTTCTTTCCGGAGAACCGGGAGCAAGGGAAAAGCTGACGGAGGGCAATCTGCGCACTGTGCTGGAGGAAGCCAGAGGGTACCTGGGCAGGGGGGTGCCCCTGGGGGATCTGATTCAGGAAGGAAATCTGGGGCTTATGGAAGCTATTGCAACTTTTGGTGCAGGGATGGATTTCAGGCAGCATATCCGCGCCGGAATCCGGGCGGCCATGGAGGACGCTCTGGAAGAAGAGAGCGGGGAGGCTGCGGCAAAGGACAGGATGGTGGAAACCATGAATAAAATGGACGAGATCACCACAAAGCTTGCCGAAGAGCTGGGGCGGGAAGCCACCCTGGCGGAAGTTGCAGAGCAGATGGGGCTGCCGGAGGACGAAGTGCATATGCTGATGCGGGAAGCGCTGAACGCAATTCAGTAAAGTTACCGATTGTCAGAGAATCCAAAACGTTGTATACTTTATGAAGATAATTACTACCATGACGATAAATGGAGGTCAAAATGAGCGTTAAGAGAGTATATGTGGAGAAAAAAGCGCCTTTTGCAGTCAGGGCACAGGAGCTGAAGGAAGAAATCGGGAGTTACCTGGGAATCGACGCTGTGACAGGCGTAAGGGTGCTGATCCGGTACGACATTGAGAACCTTTCTGAAACAGCGTATCAGCAGGCGCTGGGAACGGTATTTTCCGAACCGCCGGTGGATGATCTGTATGAAAATGATCTTCCGAAGAACCCCGGGGACTCCGTGTTTTCCGTGGAGTTTCTGCCCGGGCAGTTCGATCAGCGGGCGGACTCCGCCGTGCAGTGCGTGAAGCTGCTGTCTGAAGAGGAAGACCCGGTGATCCGCACGGCCACCACCTATGTG
Source organism: Cuneatibacter caecimuris (assembly GCF_004216775.1). Taxonomy (GTDB): domain Bacteria; phylum Bacillota; class Clostridia; order Lachnospirales; family Lachnospiraceae; genus Cuneatibacter; species Cuneatibacter caecimuris. The sequence goes on along the minus strand of NZ_SGXF01000002.1, from coordinate 350,602 downwards.
CTGGCAGGCTCTCTGACAGACGCTGATGTGCAGAAGATCAAAGACCATTGCATCAACCCGGTGGATTCCAGAGAAGCGTCTTCCGATATCCCGGAGACGCTGATCACAGAATTTGAGGAGCCGGAAGATGTGCGGATTTTTGATGGGTTTTCTGCAATGGCTGAAGGCGAATTAAAGGAACTGTATGGTTCTTTGAATCTGGCCATGACCTTCCGGGATTTCCAGCATATCCAGAACTACTTCCGTGAAGAAGAAAGACGCGACCCTTCCATGACGGAAATCAGGGTTCTGGACACCTACTGGTCCGACCACTGCCGCCATACCACTTTCCAGACAGAGCTGAAGAATGTGACCTTCGAAAACGGCGATTTCCGGGAAGTGCTGGAAAATACATATAACAGATATATCAATGACCGCACCGAAATTTTGAAAGGCCGTAAGGACAAGTTCGTCTGCCTGATGGATCTGGCGCTGATGGCCATGAGAAAGCTGAAAAAAGAAGGGAAACTGGAGGACCAGGAGGAGTCGGATGAGATTAACGCCTGCTCCATCGTGGTGCCGGTAAAGGTGGACGGTGTGGAGGAAGAGTGGCTGGTGAATTTCAAAAATGAAACCCACAACCACCCCACTGAAATCGAGCCTTTCGGCGGAGCCGCTACTTGCCTGGGCGGAGCCATCCGAGATCCGCTGTCCGGGCGTACCTATGTATATCAGGCTATGCGCGTGACCGGTGCCGCGGATCCTACCAGGCCTTTGTCCGAAACCATGAAGGGCAAGCTGCCCCAGAAGAAGCTGGTGACAGGAGCGGCCCATGGATACAGTTCCTACGGCAACCAGATCGGCCTTGCCACTGGATATGTGAAGGAAATCTATCATCCCGACTATGCGGCAAAGCGTATGGAGATCGGCGCGGTGATGGGCGCGGCGCCCCGACGGGCAGTGATCCGTGAGACTTCCGACCCGGGCGATATCATTATCCTGCTGGGTGGGCGCACGGGACGGGACGGCTGCGGCGGGGCCACCGGCTCTTCCAAGGTCCATACCGAGGAATCCATCGAAACCTGCGGCGCAGAAGTGCAGAAGGGGAATCCCCCCACAGAGAGAAAAATCCAGCGCTTGTTCCGCAGAGAAGAGGTCAGCCGGCTGATTAAAAAGTGCAACGATTTTGGCGCGGGCGGAGTATCCGTAGCCATTGGAGAGCTGGCTGACGGGCTGGTTGTACAGCTGGACAAGGTTCCGAAAAAATACGCGGGCCTGGACGGCACAGAAATCGCTATTTCCGAATCCCAGGAACGCATGGCTGTGGTGGTGGATCCGAAAGACGTGGACCGGTTCCTGGAGTTTGCGGCAGAGGAAAACCTGGAAGCAGTCCCGGTAGCTGAAGTGACAGAAGAAAAGCGTCTTGTACTGGTATGGAGAGGGAAAAAGATTGTGGATTTAAGCCGCGCTTTCCTGGATACCAACGGCGCGCACCAGGAGACGGACGTGGTAGTGGAAAGCCCGAAGAAGGCTGACAGCTACTTTGCTGAAAAGAAAAAAACAGAAGATCTGAAGGATACCTGGATGGATATGCTGGGGGATCTGAATGTCTGCTCCCAGAAAGGGCTGGTGGAGATGTTCGACGGCTCCATCGGCGCGGGCAGCGTGCTGATGCCTTACGGCGGCAAATATCAGATGACAGAAACGCAGTCCATGGTGGCAAAGCTGCCGGTGGCTCAGGGAAAGACGGATGTGGTCACCATGATGAGCTATGGCTTTGATCCCTACCTGTCCTCCTGGAGCCCTTATCACGGGGCCGTGTACGCTGTGGTGGATTCTGTGGCAAAGATCGCCGCAGGCGGCGGGGATATCAGCAAAATCCGCATGACTTACCAGGAGTACTTCCAGAGAATGACAGAAAACCCCAAAACCTGGGGACAGCCTTTTTCCGCTCTGCTGGGCGCTTATGACGCGCAGCTGGGCTTCGGTCTGCCCAGCATCGGGGGCAAGGATTCCATGTCCGGTTCCTTTAACGACATTCATGTGCCGCCCACACTTGTTTCTTTCGCGGTGGACGTAGCCACAGATAAGAATATGATTACGCCGGAGCTGAAAAAAGCCGGCAATGTGCTGGTTTATTTCCCGGTAACCCGCAATGAAGAAGATCTTCCGGATTATGAAGAACTGAAAACAATGTACGGGGATTTCTTCTCCGACGTGGAGGCAGGAAGAATTCAGTCCGCTTATGCGCTGGGAGCGAGAGGCATTGCAGAGGCCGTGAGCAAAATGTCCTTCGGAAACAGGCTGGGCGTAAAGCTGTCTGTTGAAAATCTGGACAGCGCGGAACTGTTTGCTCCTGAATACGGCGCGCTGATCGCTGAGGTGAGGCCGGAGGATGCGGGACATCTGAAGGCGGCAGGCCGTGTGATCGGTGAAGTAACAGCAGACGGTACGCTGTCCTACGGAGATACGAAAGTGGCGCTGCAGGAGGCGGTCTTGGCCTGGACGCGTCCCCTGGAAAAGGTATTTCCTTCTGTGTCCGGTCAGGAGCAGCCTGCGGTAGACACCCCTGTTTACAGCACAGATAAAATTTATGTATGCCGCCATAAGGTGGCGAAGCCCAGGGTGTTCATTCCTGTGTTCCCCGGCACCAACTGTGAATATGACAGCGCCAGGGCCTTTGAACGGGCGGGAGCGGATGTGACGGTAAAGGTGATGAAAAACCAGAGCGCCTCCGATATCCGGGAATCTGTGGAAGCGTTTGAGAAGGCCATCGGCGGGTCTCAGATCGTGATGTTCCCCGGCGGCTTTTCCGCCGGCGACGAGCCGGAAGGTTCCGCCAAGTTCTTCGCCACCATGTTCCGGAACGCAAAGATGAAAGAAGCCATTGAAAAGCTGCTGAATGAACGGGACGGACTGATGCTGGGTATCTGCAACGGTTTCCAGGCGCTGATCAAGCTGGGATTGGTTCCTTATGGGGAGATCCGCCAGCAGACGCCGGATTCCCCCACTCTGACCATGAACACTGTGGGCCGCCACATTTCCAAAATGGTATACCTGAAAGTGGTGACCAACAAGTCTCCCTGGCTGCAGGGGACAGAGCTGGGCGGTGTATACTGTAATCCCGCGTCTCACGGAGAAGGCCGTTTCGTGGCGGGCAAAGAGTGGATTGACAAACTGTTTGCAAACGGTCAGGTGGCGACCCAGTATGTGGACGCCGACGGAAATCTGGCGCAGGACGAAACCTGGAATGTCAACGGTTCCTATGCCGCTATTGAAGGCATTACCAGCCCGGACGGCAGGATTCTGGGCAAGATGGCCCACTCCGAGCGGATCGGGGAGTCGGTGGCAATCAATATCTATGGCAATCAGGATATGAAGATCTTTGAGTCCGGCGTAAGATATTTTAAATAAGTACAACCTGCAGGGGAAGGCTTCGGATCTTTCCCGGAGGCCCTGGGGGGTGTCCGGGAAGTTTCGGGGCTTTTTTCGTTGCGGCAGACTGCCAGCGGGATTCTATTTCGTGAAGGGAGAGACGATTTATGCGAAGTGAAGATGAGATGATGCGGCTGATTCTGGAATTTGCGGAGGAGAGGGAGGAGATCCTGGCTGTCTGGATGAATGGTTCCAGGGCAAATCCCAGCGCTCCCCCTGACCGGTATCAGGATTTTGATATTGTTTTTGTGGTTGAGAACACGATTGACTTTCAGAAAGATAAGTCCTGGATTCCGAGGTTCGGAGAGATCGCCGTAATGCAGGAGCCGGATCAGTCTGTTCTGTTTCCCGGCGGTGAAACGGAAAAACGCTATGCCTGCCTGATACAGTTTACGGACGGCAACCGGATCGACGCTTCTTTTGTCCGAAAGGACCGGGCGCTGGAAATGGTGCGGGAGGATACGGAAACAGTAATTTTACTGGATAAAACAGGGCTGCTGCCGGAGCTTCTTCCCGCCAGCGACAGGATGTACTGGGTGAAAAAGCCGTCACAGGCTGAATTTGAAGCCTGCTGTAACGAATTCTGGTGGACGGCGCCCTATGTTGCAAAAGCCCTCTGCCGGGAGGAAATAATTTTTGCTTTACAGCTGGCGGACCGTGCTGTGAGAGAGGAACTGCTGAGAATGTTGGGCTGGATGGCTGGTTTCCGGCAGGATTTTATGATTTCCGTGGGAAAAGGAAATAAATATTTGATGAAATATCTCACAGAACAGGAGCAGGCTGCTCTGCTGAAGACGTACAGCAGGGCGGATATAAAAGAAGCCTGGGAAGCCCTTTGGCAGATGTGCGGATTTTTTGCACAGATTTCTTCCGAAGCTGCAAAGCAGATGGGATTTTCTGTAAATCTGAAAGAGGAGAAAGGCTCGTTGGCCTATATCCGGAAGCTTTTTACAGAGCAGGAGGACTTTCCCTGCGGCGTTGACTTTGAAACCGGTCCATGCTAAAATAAAGGACGTGAAATGGCCTGCGGGTCTGAATAAAATGCGCGGAGGAATATCATGCGGTATCATAATATTACAAAAGATGACATGCTCAATGGAGACGGTCTGAGAGTGGTTTTGTGGGTTTCCGGCTGCAGCCATTGCTGTGAGAACTGCCACAACCAGATTACCTGGGACGTCAACGGCGGCCTGCCCTTTGATGAGACGGCCAGGCAGGAGCTTTTTGGAGAGCTGGAGAAAGATTATATCAGCGGGGTGACTTTCAGCGGCGGAGATCCGCTGCATCCCAGAAATACAGAGGAAATCGGCATGCTTGTGGAGGAAATCCATGAAAAATTTCCGAAAAAAACAATATGGCTGTATACGGGAGCGCTTTGGGAAGAGGTGAACCGGCTGCCTTTTGTGAAGTACGTGGACGTGCTGGTGGACGGAGAGTTTGTCCAGGCCCTGGCGGACAAATCCCTCAGGTGGAAAGGCAGTTCCAACCAGCGGGTGATTGACGTAAAGGCGTCCCTGGCATCAGGCAGCGTAGTGCTGAAGTATGAAGACTGACAGGAGAAGAAAGATGAGACGGATTGCTAAAATGGAAAAAGTGAGCTTCCCCAGATTTTATGAGGACTGGTGCGATACCTTCGGCCCGGTGAAGGAAGAAGAATGCAGAAAGATATATGATGGGATTGCTCTTCCCAGGAGAGCCACCAGAGGCAGCGCGGGGTATGATTTTTACGCTCCTGTGGATCTGGAGCTGGCCCCCGGGGAAAGCGTGAAGATTCCCACCGGAATCCGGGTGAAGATGGAGCCGGATTGGGTGCTGACCTGTTATCCCAGGAGCGGCCTGGGCTTTAAGTTCCGCCTGCAGATGAATAATACGGTGGGCATCATAGACAGTGATTATTATAATTCTGACAATGAAGGCCATATTTTTGCAAAGCTGACCAATGATTCCAGAGAAGGAAAAGTCTGCAGGGTGCCTGCGGGACAGGGATTCATGCAGGGGATTTTCCTGGAGTATGGGATCACAATTGATGATGAGGCAGAGGATGAAAGAAACGGCGGGTTCGGCAGTACAAGCAACTGATTTCGGAAAAGGGAGCGTGGCCCGGAACATCATGAATTTGGCGGTACCCATGATGCTGGCCCAGCTGGTCAATGTCCTGTATAATGTGGTGGACAGGATGTATATCGGCCGGATTCCCGGGGAAGGAAAGCTGGCGCTCACCGGACTGGGGCTCACTTTCCCCATTCTTTCGATTGTAACGGCGTTTACCAACCTGTTCGGACAGGGCGGGGCGCCGCTTTTTTCCATCGAAAGGGGAAGAAAAAACGAGGAAGAAGCGGGGAAAATCATGGGGAATTCCCTGACCCTCCTGCTGATCAGCGGAGCGGTCCTGACGCTTGTCTGCCTTGTTCTGAAAAAGCCCATGCTGTATCTGTTCGGGGCCAGCGACGCCACTTTTCCCTACGCGGACACCTATCTCACCATCTATCTGTGCGGCAGCATATTTGTGATGGTGGGCCTTGGCATGAACGGTTTTATTAATTCGCAGGGATTTGGGAAAACCGGGATGCTGACGGTGATGATCGGGGCGGTGATCAACCTGGTGCTGGACCCGGTATTTATTTTTGTCTTCCACCTTGGCGTGAAGGGGGCCGCCATAGCGACGGTGATATCCCAGGGGGTATCCGCGCTGTGGGTGCTGTGGTTCCTTACAGGGAAAAAGGCAGGGCTGAAGCTGCGCCTGTCCGCCATGAGGCTGAAATGGGAGCGGGTGAAGAACATTACAGTGATGGGGCTTTCCGGCTTCATGATGGCCATAACCAACAGCCTGGTGCAGATTTTCTGTAATTCTACCTTACAGCGGTACGGCGGGGACGACTATGTGGGCGTGATGACAATTCTGCAGTCTGTCCGGGATGTGCTGATGATGCCGGTTAATGGATTGACCAATGCGGCGCAGCCGGTGATGGGATTTAATTATGGGGCAAGGAAATATCAGCGGGTCTGCAAGGGCATCCGTTTTTCCAGCGCCGCCTGTGTGATCTATACCGTAGCTGCCTGGGGCGTGATCTGGCTGTTCCCGGAATTTTTGATCCGTATTTTCAACAGCGATGCGCAGATGCTGGCGCTGGGCGTTCCGTCCATGCACGTCTACTTCTTTGGATTTTTCATGATGTCCCTGCAGTTTGCGGGGCAAAGCGTATTTGTGGGACTGGGAAGGCCGAAGCAGGCAGTGTTTTTCTCTTTGCTCCGCAAAGTTGTGATCGTGGTTCCTCTGACGCTGCTGCTGCCCATGGTGGGAGGCCTTGGGACGACCGGTGTGTTTTTGGCGGAACCGATATCCAATTTTGCAGGCGGCCTGGCCTGCTACCTGACCATGCTGTGGCTGGTGTACCGGCCGCTGCGGAAAATGCAGGATGAATTGTAAATAATCAGAAGGAGAAGACGGGATGGATAGCCTGACAAAGAACAGACAGAGCCGGCGCACGCTGGAAGAGATGGCTGCAAAGATTTTTGCAGGAGAAGAGATGGAAAACTGCACCGAGCTGACGGAAGGGTATTTTAATGTGGCTTATGAGGTCCGGCTGAAAAGCGGCAAAGAAACGATCCTCAAGGTAGCGCCGCAGAAGAATGTGCGGGTGATGTCTTACGAGAAAAACATCATGTTCAGCGAGGTGCAGGCCATGAAAATGGCAGCCTCCTGCCCGGAAATCCCTGTGCCTGAAATTTATGGGTATGACAGCAGCTGTACAGTCTGCCCTTCTCCGTATTTTTTCATGGAAAAACTGGAGGGGGCAAGCCTGTTTTCCATGAAAGATACGCTGCCGCGGGAGGAAATCAGCAGAATACAGGTTGAAGCCGGAGGGCTCAACCGGAAGATCAATGAAATTTCCTGCCCGTGTTTCGGTCTGCCCGGGCAGCCCAAGCTGCAGGGAGAAGAATGGTTTCCTGTATTTCGCAGCATGCTGGAACTGGGATTGCAGGACGCGGAGGCAGGCAAGGTGGATCTTAAAATCTCCGGGGCCGGTCTGCTGGAACACCTTGAGAAGGATAAGGACATTTTTTATGAAGTAAAGGTTCCGAAACTGGTGCACTGGGATTTGTGGGACGGCAATATTTTTGTTCAGAACGGAAAAATAACAGGATTCATTGACTGGGAGAGGAGTCTGTGGGCGGACCCCCTGATGGAGGTGGGATTTCGGACTTACAAAGAAAATGAAGATTTCATAAAAGGCTACGGTATAGCCGCAATGGCAGAGACCCAGCGGCGGCGCGCTCTCTGGTACGACATCTATCTGCTGGTATTGGTTTCTCTGGAGTGCGAGTACCGGAAATATGAGACTATGGAGATGTACGAGTGGTCCACCGGGCTTCTGGCACGGCAGTTCGGGAAACTATAAAACGTCATCGGGGAGGAACAGATGGATATTAGGATAGAAAAGGGAACCAGACAATATTTGAACGATTGTGAGGAAGCCCTTTTAAATTCAGAGTTGGGCAGAAAGTATTTTACTGGCGCGGGAGCAGGAAAAATGGCAGTGCCGGAAGGCATAGAGCAGGGGAATTTATAGGGATACCGAAAAAAAGGAATCGGAAAAATCCTGATTGATTTTTTCGTGAATGCAATATGTGCGGAGGATAAAAAAATATTTTTGGCTGTCGCTGATTTTAATCCGGTAGCAAAGCGTTTTTATGAAAAAAATGGATTCCGGCAAGTTGGCGAATTGCCTAATCTCTATAGGGATGACAACACAGAGTTCCTGATGATGAAGGAAAAGTAAGGCCGCCTATCATTCAGCAATGACCTCGCCGTGCACGCTGACTCTTCCCCCGTCAGGGCATTTTGCATCAAATTTTTTTGCGCGGCCCGGGCCGTAATCCAGTTCCGCCCCATTCTGCAGAGCGTAAACCAGCGGATAGATGGTATTCCACAGCTCATGACACAGAGGAGGACATAAATCCCCGATGAGAAATTCATCTCCCTTTTTACAGTACGCGCCTCTGCATTTACTTTCTGTGACAGTTAACTTCACTTTTGGCATTCTGATACCTCTGCTTTTAATGATTTACTGCTGTATAAGGTATTGATACAGCAGTATGGAATCTGACCAGCGGGCTGCTTTGGAACTGTTCATCACTACGGCAATATAGGACTGGCCGCCGTGGGTAAAGGCGCTGACCAGACAGTTGCCGCTGTATGCGCTGCTACCTGTTTTCAGGCCGATGCATTCGCTGACATAGTTGGCGTTGGAAGCGTCAATGAGCGCATTTGTATTCTTCCAGGTAATCCGTTCTCCGCTGGTAAATACCGCATCGTAAGAAAAAAGTGAGGTAATAGCGGTTAGTTCAGGATGCTTTACAAATTCTGCTCCCAGCAGAGCCAGATCCTCCGCAGTGGTCTGCTGTTTTGGGTCGTCATAGCCGTCAGGATTGGTGAAAAAGGAATTTTTCATGCCCAGTTCTGCTGCAATTTGATTCATCGTGTTGACAAATACGGAAACTGCTTCAGATGGAGAAAGTGCCGGATTGCCTGCGATTACCCTGCCTGTATGGGCGGCAATTGTGTAGGCGGCGTCATTTCCTGAAGGGATCAGCAGTGCGTGAAGCAGCGTATCCATGGTCAGCTGCTGGCCTTTGGCAAGGTAGGCCAGGCTGGAGTGGGGCTGTACCAGATCCAGTTCATCCCCTACAGTGACCGCATCAGACAGAGGGACATAGCGCAATGCAATGATCGCAGTCAGCAGTTTGGCAGTGCTGGCAGGATAGACCAAATTATCAGAACGTTTGGCTACCAGCGTTTTTCCGTCCGCACAGCTGTAGAGAACAGCGCTTTGAGCTGTAATTCCCAGAGCCTGTCCGTCCGCCGCAGTGGGCTGCAAAGTCGGAGCGGAGGACGGAACAGGCTCTGGAGCGCCCGTCGTCTGCTCCACGGGGCCCGTTGTTTCCGGGGAACCTTCAGAAGACGAAGGAGAACTGGCAGATTCTGTAGAAATCTCTTCCGGAGTCTCCTGGGCAGAGGTATAAGTTCCTTCAGAGGCGGCCGGAAAAGTGGTCTCTCCGGCATTTTCAGAATTGCCGCAGGCAGCGGCGGAAACTGTCAGAACAGCGGCAAGCAGAAATGCGGCAGCGCGGGTGCTTTTTTTCTTCATGATCATTCACTCCTGTAAAAGAATAAAAATGGATGCTGCAGATCCCGGACAGATATGCCGGAACCTGCAGCATTGGCTTGTATTTATTTTATTTCATAGGAAACTGCGTTCCCTATGAAATAAAACCCTCCGGGGGATGCGCACTACGCGCTAAGGAAATATGGCCGCTGAAGCGGCTGCGCTTCGGCGCGAGAGTCCGGCGAGCCGGACTCTTTATTCTATTACCTGGGGTTCCCTACAAAAAACAGGGCAAGGGTACCCGGCCCGGAGTGGGCGCCGATGGTGGGGCTTACATAATGAATCAGGATATCCTGGATGCCGAAGCGCTCCCGGACCTGATTCGCTACATATTCTGCGTCTTCCATACAATCCCCGTGGCTGATAAAAACAGTATTATTTTCATCTTCGTAACCTTTGATTTTGCTTTCCATCAGATCTACCAGGGCTGTAAGGGATTTCTTGCGCCCGCGCACCTTGGAAAGGGGAATCAGATGTCCGTCGTCATCTACATGGAGAACCGGTTTCACATTCACAATAGTTCCCAGCACAGCAACAGTTTTGGATACCCGGCCGCCCCGGTATAAATTGAAGAGGTCATCCACTGTAAATACGTGGCAGAGATGCGGCAGGATCATCTGAACGTGGCTGACTGTTTCCTGATAGGATTTGCCGGCCTCTTTGGCCATCACGGCCTTATGTACCAGAAGCCCCTGCCCAAGGGACGCACACTTTGTATCGATTACAGTGATCTTCCTGTCGGGAAATTCCTCACGAAGGTCCTCTGCGGAGATCACTGCATTCTGGTAGCTGCTGCTCAGGCCAGAAGAGAAGGCAAGGTGAATGATATCAAGGCCCTGTTCCAGAATGGGATGCAGGCCCTCCCGCAGTTCTTCCGGATTAATGGCCATGGTGGTGGGCATCTGGCCTTCCCGCATTTTATTATAAAAATCTGAAGGGCTCAGCTCCTTTGTACCTCCGTAAACATCTTCCCCCAGCTGGTAGAACAGGGACTGGGCATAAATATTGTGTTTTTTCAGATACTCCTGAGGAAGATCACAGGCTGAATCTGTAGTGATGACATAATTACTCATAAATTTCCCTCCTTGATTATTTAGGCTGCAGCAATTCCAGAACCATATCCAGACGCGGCAGCACCGAACAGGCCAGCTTCAGCACAGAGGCCGGCGGCTCTGTAAGATCCGGTATACAGACTGCCGGAATACCGGCGCGGTGCGCGGCCAGCAGCCCATTGGGAGAATCCTCCAGTACCAGGGAGGCTTCCGGGGTGAATCCTGCGGTTTCACAGGCCTTTAAAAAGATATCCGGCTCAGGTTTGGATCGTTCGGTCATTTCACCGCCGGTGACAACAGAAAAATAAGAAGAAATTCCTGCCATAGCCAGCATACGGCGGACACGGGCGGAACGGCTGGAAGAGGCGACGGAGCAGCGGATTTTCCTGGAAGAAAGTCCGTCCAGCAGTGTGAGCAGCCCGGGCTTGACGGGAACGCCTTCTGATTCCATGCGGGCGTCCATTTTCTGATAGGTGAGTTCGGAAATTTTTTCCACCGGAAATCCGTCGCCGAAATGAGCAAGCATGATCTCACGGTAAGCGGTCTGGTTGACGCCCAATGTTTGAAGATAGAGTTCCTTGTCTACGGTATATCCGTATTCTGCCGCAGCTTCCTGCTCACAGATAAAACACAGCGCTTCCGTATCAAACATCAATCCGTCCATATCAAAAATCACATGCTGCGGCTGCTTCAATAATTTCATGCTGCGCCTCCTTTTACCTGTTCCTAATATACAGGAAACCGAATTGAAAAGCAAGAGTTTGGGTTGTTATTTTGGAAAAAATGTGCTACTCTAAGGGAAAATGAGGAGGATGATTCAGATGGACAGAATTGGATTTATCGGCATGGGAAATATGGGATATGCGATGCTCAAAGGCGCGCTGAAATATTTCGATAAAATGAATCTGGTGTTTTCCGACGCCAATGAACAGCGGGTCCGGCAGGTTTATGAGGAAACAGGAGTCCGCTTTATGGACAGCAACGCTGCCTGCGCAAATGATGCAAAATATCTTGTGCTTGCGGTGAAGCCTCAGTTTTATCCCGCAGTGCTGAAAAATATTGTGAATATTGTCACCCAGGAGCATGTAGTCATTTCCATCGCGCCGGGCATTACCATAGAAAAGCTGCAGCAGACCCTTGGCTATGACAGAAGAATTGTCCGGGCCATGCCCAACACTCCGGCTCTGATCGGCAAGGGCATGACCGGAGTATCTTATGATCCTTCGCTGTTTTCGGAGGAAGAACAGGAGATGATCCGAACTATTTTCACATCTTTCGGGCAGATGCAGGTGGTTCCGGAAGGGCTGATGAGCGCCGTCGCCTGCGCCAGCGGCAGCTCTCCGGCTTATGTATACATGTTCATCGAAGCCCTGGCGGACGGCGTGGTCAAATGCGGCATGCCCAGAGAACAGGCATATCAGTTTGTAGCCCGGGCGGTGGCCGGTTCTGCGGAGATGGTTTTGGAGAGCGGCCTGCATCCCGGAAAACTGAAGGATATGGTATGTTCCCCGGCGGGCACTACCATAGAGGCTGTGGAGGCGCTGGAGCAGTGGGGATTCAGAAATGCCCTGATGAAAGCGACTGACGCCTGTTTTGATAAATGTGAGAAGCTGAAGTGAGGTAGAGGATGGATAAGATCAAGCGTTTGAACAGAGAACTGAAGTACAGGGGCCGGATTCTGGATTTTTATGAAGATACCATCCAGACGCCGGAGGGACATATCGCATACTGGGATTTCCTGGCCCACAAAGGCGCGGCGGCTGTGGTCCCGGTGCTGCCGGACGGCAGAATCATCATGGTGCGGCAGTACAGAAACGCCCTGGACCGGTTCACATTGGAAATCCCCGCAGGCGCCAAGGATTCTGCGGAAGAAGAGGGGATTGTCTGCGCGGCCCGGGAGCTGGAAGAAGAAACCGGGTACCGCTGCGAACAGCTGGAGCCCCTGGTGAAGCTGGTGACCACTGTGGCCTTCTGCAATGAGACCATTGATGTGTTTTTGGCGAGAAACCTGATCCCCTCCGCCCAGCATTTGGATGAAGATGAGTTTATCGAATTGGAAACCCACACGATAGAAGAACTGAGCGGGCTGATCCATCAGGGGATCATTCAGGACTCAAAGACGGTAGCGGCCTTGATGGCATACAAAGATCTGCGCCAAAAATAAAGTTATTTTTTAATCACCCCCGGCATAGCTTTTACTGCCGGGGGTGATGTGATGTACAATGAAAAAAAAATTCCGTGGTATTGGATCCTTTTGTGCGCCGGACTTCTGTCCGGGGCATGTATTGCCAATCTGGTTCAGGCCCAGGGAGGGATTGGCGTCAGCCTCTGGGGGGATGAGATTCAGGAAAAACTTCTGCTGGTGAAAGGCGTGCCAGTATCCTATTTGAAATATCTGGCGCCCAGACGCCTGGGAGGCTGCGTTTTGCTGCTGCTGGCGGGGCAGACTATTTTCGGAAAAATTGTTAACGGCATGTCAGCCGTTTTTATGGGCATGTGCGCCGGATTCTGCCTGGGGCTGCTGGCTGTGGGAAAGGGAATTCTGGCTCCCGCCTGTTTTCTGTGCATGAGTTTCCCCCAGTATCTGCTTTATCTTCCGGCAGGTTTTTTGCTCTGGGACACAGCAGGACGCCTTGCGCCAGAGAGGGGGAGAATGGCGCGGGGGGAGAGATACTGGAAAATTGCCGGGGCAGTTTTGCTGACAGTGGGGGGAATTGCTTCTGAAACCTGGTTAAACCCGGTAATAATGGGGATTGCTGGAAAATATTTCTAGTTTTCCTTCAGCAGAACACCAAGATGTTGAGATTGGCGGAGGACTCATTACCAGATGTGGTATACAAGCTGGAATTGCTTTTTTTTGTCCGGTAAATGTGGAAAAAATGTGTTTGATTTTGTAGGAAAAAGCCGTTATAATAGAGCTTACATTGTCTTAAAGATACGAAGGATGAAGGGGAGCGCGGGCATGACAGCCGAAGTAGAACAATTTATAGCATATTTACATTCTGTTAAAAAAACCACACCGAATACAGAGGTTTCATACCGCCGCGATCTGCTGAAGCTGGTGCAGTTTCTGCAGGGAGAAGGGATTCTGAGCTGGGATAAGGTAACGCTGACCAGCCTGCAGTCCTACATCCTTTTTCTGGAAAAAGAAGGGAAGGCGGCGACAACGATCTCCCGGAATGTGGCTTCCGTAAAGGCTTTTTTTCAGTACGCCGTGGCGGCAGGGACCTGCGGGGAAAATCCTGCTTTTGCCCTGCGCGCGCCCAGAGTGGAGAGAAAAGCGCCGGGGATTTTATCCGTTCAGGAAATGGACAGGCTGCTTCGCCAGCCTGACTGCAGTAAACCCAAAGAATTGCGGGATAAGGCTATGATGGAACTGCTCTATGCCACCGGCATCAGAGTGTCCGAGCTGATCAGCCTGAGGCTGAAGGACGTGAATATGGAGATGGGTTACATACACTGCGCCGCCAGAGAAAGGGACAGGATGGTGCCTTTTGGAAACACGGCGAAAAAGGTGTTGGAAAGTTATCTGACAAAGGCGCGGGAACATCTCCTAAAAGGCAAACAGACGGATCTGCTGTTTACCAACTGTTCCGGCGGGCAGATGAGCCGTCAGGGTTTCTGGAAACTGATCAAGCTGTACGCGGAGCGGGCAGGGATTGACGGAGATATCACCCCTCATACACTGCGCCATTCTTTTGCCGTACATCTGGTGGCAGGCGGAGCTGACCTGCACGCAGTACAGGAGATGCTGGGGCATTCAGATATTTCCACCACCCAGATGTATGTGACTCTTGCGGGAAGGAGCCTGCGGGAGTCCTACGCGGCTCATCCCAGAAAGTAATGAAGCAGTAGCATGGGAAAAGGTTCTGTTGACAAACAGGGCCTTTTATTGCTACATAGGAAACAGCGTTTTCTATGTAGCAAACCCCTCCGGGGGATCGCACTGCGCGCTAAGGAAATTTGGCCGCTTAAGCGACCGCGCTTCGGCGCGAGAGTCCGGCGAGCCGGACTCTTTATTGCATAGGAAACAGCATTCCCTATGCAATAAACCCCTCCGGGGGATCGCACTGCGCGCTAAGGAAATATGGCCGCTTAAGCGACCGCGCTACGGCGCGAGAGTCCGGCGAGCCGGACTCTTTATTTCAGGGAATATAGAACATTAGGGAGGAAGGCCATGAATAGCAGCGGAATTCCTGTCCGCGGGAAAGAAAACAACAGAAACAGAATTTATCAGGCAATTTATGAAAGGGACGGCGTGAGCAGGCAGGAGATCGCGGACGCGCTTTCTATGAGCCTGCCCACAGTGGCGCTTTATCTCAACAGCCTTCTGGAGGAAGGGCTGGTGGAAGAAAAAGGCGTTTTTGCGTCCACAGGAGGGCGGAGAGCTGTGTCTTACCGGATTGTACCGGAAAGCAGGTATGCGGTAGGGGTGGAAATTACAGCTCTGGATATGACTGCCGTGCTGGTGGATTTGTATGGAAAACAGCTGAGCAGGAGAAGGGTGAAACTGCCGTTTCAGTATACAGAACGATATGCCAGAAGGCTTGGGCGGCTGGTGGAGGAACTGCTGAAAGGGAAGCCCTCCGACGGGCCGGAGAAGAGGTCTCGGCTTCTGGGAATCGGGGTGACGCTTCCGGCAATTTTAGATGCGGAAGGAAAAATGATCCTGCATGCGGAAACCCTGGGCGTGCAGGGAGTCTCAGCGGAGCTGCTGGGGCGGTATCTGCCGGGCAGGGTATGCTTTTTTCACGATTCCTCGGCCGCGGGCCTGGCGGAGGCCTTTGCTTTGGGAGAAGAAGGCCGGAGAGCCTATCTCTATTTGAGCAATACGGTGGGAGGCGCTCTTCTGGAAGGGCGTTCCCTGGTTTCCGGGGAGCATGGGCAGAGCGCGGAATTCGGCCATATGATTCTGCACCCGGGCGGAAGAAAGTGCTATTGCGGGCGCAGGGGATGCGCGGATACTTATGTTTCCGCCAGAAGGCTTTCGGATATCAGCGGCGGGGAGCTAAAAGCTTTTTTTGACGGTCTGGAAGAGGGGAACGCCCTGTACCGGGACGCCTGGGAGGAGTATCTGGATAATCTTTCCCTGCTGATCAGCAATATCCGGGTTTCCTTTGACTGCAGGCTGATTCTGGGAGGATATATGGGCGGCTATCTGGCCGGAAGGCAGGAAGAACTGAAATCCAGGCTGGGAGAGCTGGACGGCCATGTGATGCCTCTGGATTATCTCCAGGCCTGCCACTACGAAAAAGACGCCGCGGCGGAAGGCGGAGCGTTTCTGTTTATCAGCAGGTTTATTGAGACGTTGTAATGTGCAGCGGCAGAAAAAAACTTTTATAAAATACTTTATAAAAGTATTGACAAATTTCAAATCCGTGGTATTCTGAAATCAGAAGCCGCGGGTTTCCTTTTTTAAACCGGCGGAGAAGCAAAGAGATAAAATGTGTGGGCGCGCAGGCGCGGAACAGGAGGAATTATGGCACTGGTAACAAGTAAAGAACTGCTGACAAAGGCACAGAAAGGCGGCTATGCGGTAGGGGCGTTCAACGTGGAGAACATGGAAATGGTGATGGCGGTCATTGATGCGGCGGAGGAGTTAAATGCTCCGGTGATCCTGCAGACCACCCCTTCTACGGTGAAATACGCAGGGCTGGATCTTTATCTGGCCAATGTCAGGGCAGCCGCGGAGCGGGCCGGCGTGCCTGTGGTGATGCATCTGGATCATGGCAGCAGTTTTGAACTGGCCATGCAGGCCCTTCGCACCGGGTATACTTCTATCATGATCGACGGTTCCCACAGTGTGTATGAGGAGAACATTGAGGTGACGAAGCGGGTTGTGGACGCCTGCGCGCCCTCCGGGATCCCGGTGGAAGCGGAGCTGGGAAAGGTCGGCGGCAAGGAAGATGATCTGGAATGCAAGGACGGAGGCTATACGGATCCTCAGGAAGCAGCGGAATTCGCGGAGCGCACGGGAGTTTCTTCTCTTGCGGTGGCAATCGGAACCGCCCATGGAGTATATACAGGAGAACCTAAGCTGGATCTGGACCGCCTCACTGAAATCCGCAAAGTTGTCTCTATTCCGCTGGTGCTCCACGGCGCTTCCGGCTTGTCCGACGAGGCGGTGAAAGAGAGCATTCGCCGGGGAATCTGCAAGGTGAATTTTGCCACGGAGCTGAGAATTGCCTATACGGAAGGCGTAAAGGAAACGCTGGAAGCTGATCCGGGAGTATTTGATCCCAAGAAATATGGCAAAGCAGGTATGGCAAAGGTCAAAGAGCTGGTGATGAACCGCATGAAGGTCTGCGGGTGCGAAGGAAAGGCATGACATGGCAGCGGATTTACTGTTGGGAATAGATATTGGAACCTCTGCCTGTAAGGCGGCGGTGTTTGAAGAGAGCGGGAGGGTGTTCGCCCACACCAGCGAAGATTACCCGGTCTACTATCCCCATCCCGGCTGGGTGGAACAGGACCCTGAGGAATGGTGGGAGGCAGTGTGCCGGGCTGTAAGAAGGCTTCTGGAGCAAAACCAGATTCAGCCTTCCAGAATCGCGGGGATCGGCATAGACGGCCAGAGCTGGTCCGCCATTCCGGTGGACCGGGAAGGAAACTGCCTGGCGAAGACGCCCATCTGGATGGATACCAGAGCGAGGGATATCTGCAGCAGAGTGAATGAACAGGTGGGCGCGGACAGGATTTTTGAAGTGGCGGGCAATGGGTTTACCCCCAGTTATTCCACCCCCAAAATGATCTGGTTCCGGGAAAATATGCCGGAGGTATATGCGCGGGCAGATGTGTTTCTGCAGAGCAACAGCTACATAGCCATGAAGCTGTGCGGTGAAAAAACCCAGGAAGTTTCCCAGGGTTATGGCGTGCACTTTTTCGATATGGCCAAAAAGGTCTGGGACCCTGTCCTGGCAGCGGAACTGGGCCTGTCGGCGGATAAGGTTCCGGAACAGATTGTGGCCTGCCACCAGGTGGTGGGCGGCGTGACCGAAAAAGCAGCGGAACAGACCGGCCTGCTGGCAGGCACCCCGGTGACCGCCGGAGGTCTGGACGCTGCCTGCGGATCTCTTGGCGCGGGAGTGGTCCGCCCGGGGCAGACCCAGGAACAGGGAGGGCAGGCAGGGGGCATGAGCATCTGTGAAGACCGGCCCCTGGCCCATCCAAAGCTGATTCTGAGCCCCCATGTTGTGCCGGACCAGTGGCTGCTCCAGGGCGGCACCGTGGGCGGCGGGGGCGTGATGCGCTGGATGCAGAAAGAGCTGGCGCCTCAGAAGAGCTTTGACGAGCTCACGGAACTGGCAGATACCGTGCCTGCGGGGAGCGAGGGCGTGATCTTCCTGCCCTATATGTCAGGAGAACGTTCCCCTTTATGGAATCCGGACGCCAGAGGGGTATATTACGGCCTGGGATACGACAAGGGCCTTGCCCATATGATCCGGGCCGGCCTGGAGGGCGTGGCTTTTTCTCTGGAGCACAACCTGCGCTGCGCGAAAGAAGCAGGCGTGGAGGTGGATTCCCTGCTGGCCATGGGAGGCGCTGCCAACAGCCGCATGTGGACGCAGCTGAAAGCAGACGTTACCGGAAAGAAGATCCATGTGCCGGCTTCCGATACAGCCACCACCCTGGGAGCAGTGATCCTGGCAGGCGTTGGCATCGGCATGTATCCTGATTTTGAGACTGCGGTGGAAAAAACAGTAAAAGTACAGCGGGTGCATGAGCCCCGGCCTGAAATACATGAAACATATGAGAGAGTCATGGAGCGGTATCTGACATTATCCAATGCCATGCTGCCGGTCTATGGGTTATTAGAAGGAGGAGAAAAATGAAAGCAGCAGTAGTTCATGGCGTAAAAGACATTCGTTACGAGGAGATCCAGACTCCCGGCGCAGCGCCCGGAAAAGTTTTGATCAAGGTGAAGTATACAGGGATCTGTGGCTCCGACGTGCCCCGTGTCAACGGAACAGCCTGCCATTTCTATCCCAATGTGCTGGGACACGAGTTCTCCGGCACAGTAGAAGCAGTAGGAGAAGGGGTGACTTCTGTAAAGCCCGGAGACAAAGTGGCGGGCGTTCCTCTGGTGCCCTGCATGAAATGTGAGGACTGCCAGAAAGGCGATTATTCTCTGTGCAAACACTACAGCTTTATCGGCTCCAGAGAATACGGCAGCTATGCGGAATACGTTGCTGTTCCGGAAAAGAACGCTGTAAAATTTGACGACGCGGTTTCCTTTGAACAGGCAGCCTTTTTTGAGCCTGCCACCGTGGCATTGCACGGGCTGAAGCGCGTGAATTACCAGGGGGGCGGCAATGTGGCGATTCTGGGCGGCGGCACCATCGGCATGTTCACCATGCAGTGGGCCAGAATTTTTGGCGCGAAATCCGCTACAGTGTTCGACATCGTTCCGGAACGATTGGAGCTTGCAAAGCGCCTGGGCGCAGAGCATGCGGTGAACACAAAGGACGCGGATTTCATGGAGCAGGCCATGGCCATTACAGAAGGCCGCGGATTTGATTATGTATATGAAACCGCCGGCAACACCATCACCATGAAGATGGCCTTTGAACTGGCAGGGAATAAGGCAGGTGTATGCTTTATCGGAACGCCTACCAGGGAAATGACCTTTTCCGTAAAGGAATGGGAGAACATGAACCGTAAAGAATTCAACCTCACCGGTTCCTGGATGTCCTACAGCGCGCCGTTCCCGGGAGAGGAATGGACTCTGGCCGCCCATTATTTTAAAACCGGCCAGCTGAAGTTTGACGAATCCTTTATTTATAAAAAATTCCCCCTGTCCCAGGCTGCGGAGGCATTCAAGCTGTTTGAGATCCCGGGCGAGGTAAAGGGCAAAATTCTTCTGGACAGCGAGGCGTAAACATGATTCTGACAGTGACTTTAAATGTGGCAGTTGACAAGGCTTATGTGATAGAAGGGCCTCTGCAGGCAGGAGAAGTGATGCGGGTGAAGACCTGCAGCAACACTGCCGGAGGCAAGGGACTGAATGTGTCCAAGGTCATCGGCCTGTGCGGGGAAGAGGTGCTGGCAACCGGCTTTACAGGCGGATTCAACGGCGCTTATGTGGAAAAGCTGCTGACGGAAAAGGGTATTCCCAATGAATTTGTGCATGTAAAGGGAGAAACCCGGTCCTGCATCAATATTCTGGACGGGGACGGAAAGTCCACGGAATTTCTGGAGCCTGGGGCGCCTGTGACAGCAGAAGAGGAGGCTGCGTTTCTGAGAAAGTTTGAAACGCTCCTGCCCAAATGCAGCGTGGTTACCATGTCCGGCAGCGCCCCCAAGGGCCTTCCGGCGGATATTTACGGAAAGCTGATCGCCATGGGAAAAAAGGCCGGGGTCAAGATGATTCTGGATACCAGCGGGCAGTATCTGATTGAAGGTGTAAAGGCGAAGCCTTTTCTGATCAAACCAAATCATGATGAGATCGCCCAGCTTTTGGGCCGCCCGGCGGAGACCATGGAAGAAATGCTGGAAAGCGCGAAAGAGCTGCACCGCTCTGGTATCCCCTATGTGGTGATATCCCTGGGCGCCGACGGCGCGGCTGTGGTCTGCGGGGAAGGCGTTTATACTGCAAGGCCGCCGAAAATCCAGGCGGTGAATACCGTAGGCTGCGGGGATTCCATGGTCGGAGCCATGGCTGCGGCGCTGGAACGGGGTTATGGCGTGGAGGAAATGCTGCGCTATGCGGTGGCGGTGTCTTCCGCTAATGCCATGAACCTGGAAACAGGGTATTTCCGGCAGGAGGATATGGAAGAGAATCTGAAACAGGTTATTGTGGAAAAGATTGGCTGAATAGAATAAAGAAAGAATTCCCCTTTTTTGAAGCGGGCAGCGAGATGAGTGACTGCCGGTTTTGAAGGAGGGGAATTTTAGGTTTTTACAGTAAATAGGTTCGTTCAAAATACGGTCCGCTAGTTTTCAAATGAGGAAGATTGACAGTAATAAAAATTGGTGATATAATATAAAAAAGTAATTAAATAAGTAAATTTAACCAATAAAATGCACAATGATGAAGCGGGATTGAATATTAAAATTAAGGCTAATTTGGCGCCCTGATGGGATGCAGGGAGATGCTTACACCAGGGAGGGAAAATGGAATATATACAAGTAACGAAGGACAATATTGATAGGGAACATATTTGTTGTGCGATTTCTAACAACAAAGATATTCAAGTGTCTTCAAAAAAAGAGTGGATGATGAAATGCTTTGATGATGGACTTGTTTTTTTAAAAGGTACCGAAAGAGGAAAATGCTTCATTGAGTATATTCCATCTGAAAATGCGTGGGTTCCCGTTATTGCAGAAAACTACATGTATATTGACTGCTTTTGGGTATCGGGTTCGTTCAAAGGATATGGCTATTCAAATGATTTGTTAAATAAGTGCATTGAGGACAGTAAGGCAAAAGGAAAATCGGGACTTTGTATTCTTTCTTCTGCGAAGAAGAAGCCGTTTCTCTCTGACCCTAGGTATTTGATTTATAAGGGATTTCAAGTTGCAGATACATCCGATGCGGGAATCAACCTTATGTATCTTCCATTTGACGAAAAAGCAGTTGTTCCGAGATTTACAGAAGGTGCCAGACATCCGCATATTGATGAACAGGGTTATGTTTTATATTATACGAACCAGTGTCCGTTTAATGGGAAATATGTTCCAATAGTTGAACATACGGCGGCAGAAAACAATATTCCATTCAAGGCAATTCGGATTGAAACAAAAGAACAGGCACAGGCAGCGCCAAGCCCTTGCACATCTTATGCAATGTTTTATAATGGTGAGTTCTTAACGAATGAACAATTCAACGATAAGAAGTTCTTAAAGCTGGTACAGGGCAAATAGTACATCCTAAATATCCCAATCATCTACTGTAAGGTTGAAGTGGACGGGACAGAAATAGTTGACGGAAGGGATCATACAATGATAATTAGAAACGAACAACAGGATGATATCAATATCGTTGAAAATTTGATTCGTGATGCATTTTGGAATGTATATGAACCAGGTGCTACAGAACATTACCTGGCGCATCAAATGAGGAAACATAAAGATTTTGTAAAAGAACTGGATATGGTAGCTGAACTGGATGGGAAGATAGTCGGATGCATCATGTATACGGTTGGCAGGCTATCTTCAGAAGAAGGAATCACGAAAAAGTGTCTGTCATTTGGTCCGATTGCAGTACATCCTGATTATCAAAGAAAAGGAATTGGAAAGGCCTTAATAGAAAGAACGTTTGAATTGGCAAAAGAATTAGGTTATGAAAGTATCATTATTTTTGGTCACCCATCCAATTATGTTGCCAGAGGTTTTGTCAGCTGTATCAAAATGAATGTATGTGTTGGCAATGGATATTTTCCGACAGCGATGCTGGTAAAGACGCTGGTTGACGGTGCATTTGACGGAAAAAGATGGGTATTCAAAGAGAGTGAGGCATGTGAATTTGCAATGAGGGATGCAGAGGAATATGATAAACTTTTTCCGCATAAAGAAAAGAAAATACTGCCTTGCCAGGAAGAATTCTTTATATACTCCCATTCTCGTTTACACGAATAAACGTTTTGAGCGGGAAATTCTAATTCGACAGAGGGTGACCAATATTTCTGGGGATATGGTTACAGATGGATAAAATTCGGGAAGAACCTTATGGGGGAGGGGGAATATGATGCAGCGCCTTTTCATATGCTCAGGCAGGACAGAACAGATCTGCTTATTCTGTGGGAGCGGGCGAAGGTAGAAGGGCGCGAAATCAGTTCCGCTTTCGGCAAAATAACTGCCGCCGTATCTGCAAAAACAGGGCGGGACAGGAAGAATGATTGAAAATCCGGGTATTCTGAATAAGGCCAGAAAGAATAGGGGGATGCACGGCGAGGGAATTATATCTTGATTTTATCCCGCAGAAATGATATGATAAGCACAGCATTTTGCTAAAAACAAAAGACAGAGGTGCTGGTTTGGGCAGATACAAATTTCTTTTTGATTTAGATGCTACGATAACAAAGCTGGAAATTCTTCCGGAGATTGCCAGGAGAATTGATTGTGTGGAGCAGATGCAGGAGCTGACAGAGCGGACCATGTCCGGGGAAATCCCCTTTGACCGCAGCTTTACGGAACGGGTGAATATTTTAAAAAAGATTCCTGTCAGCACGGTGCAGCAGATCATTCTGCAGGTCCCGCTGCATCAGGAGCTGGTGCGGTTCATTCAGGAGCATCGGGAAGACTGCTATGTGGTGACCGGAAATCTGGACGTCTGGATCTGCAGGCTGATGGAGAAACTGGGCCTGGAAGGGCATTATTTCTGCTCCATCGCTGAAGTGGACGAGTCTGGAGAAAATTTGCTGGGGATTCGTAAGGTAATTGATAAATCGGTGGCGATCCGTCAGATTCCCACCCCATTTGTAGCGGTGGGCGATGGGAATAATGATGCGGAGATGATCGGCGCGGCTGAAATTGGGATCGGTTTCGGCGGGGTGCGTCCCATTGCGCCCGCAGTATTGCAGAATGCGACTCATGCGGTATATACGGAGGAAAAACTATGTCAGTTTCTAAGACAATTGTAATCAGCTGTGCAGGAATGGGCACCCGGCTGGGAATCGGCAGCACGAAAGCGCTGATTGATATAGACGGGAAGCCGCTGCTGATCCGGCAGCTGGAGCTGCTGAAGGATTATGACGATATCCGGGTGGTGGTGGGTTATCAGAAGGAGCGGGTGATCGAGACTGTAACAGCCTACCGGAAGGATATTTTATTTGCATTTAATCACGACTATAAACATACAGGGACAGGCGCCAGTTTTCTGATTGGCGCGGAGCATTCCAGAGAGCTGGTGGTAGCGCTGGACGGGGATCTGCTGGTAAACCCGGAGGACTTACGGCGGGTGCTGGAGAGCGATGAAGAGTATATCTGCGGAACAACGCCTTCCACAGATAATCCGGTTTTGCTCCAGACAGAGGAGACAGCGTCCGGCCGGGTTGTTACCGGTTTTTCCAGAGAAAAAGGGGAATATGAGTGGACCGGCCTGGCTCAGATCAGAGCGGACAGGCTGGGCAAGGGCAGCGGACATGTATATCAGCTGCTGGAGCCGCTGCTTCCGGTGCAGATGAAAGAGATCCGGACAAAAGAGATCGATACCATGGATGATTATAAGCACGCGGTGGCCTGGGTACAGAACGGCTACCGGGACTAAAGGCGGGAGAGCATATGCCAAGATTTTATGAGCCGGAAGTGATCCGGCGGGTGCAGCTGACGGAGATGGAAATCCTCAAAGATTTTATGAAAATTTGCGATGAGCACCATCTTCGCTATTTCGCGGTGGCGGGAACCGGCATCGGCGCCATGCGCCATGGGGGATTCATCCCCTGGGATGATGATATTGATATCGCCCTGCCCAGAGAAGATTTTGAGCGGGCGCTGCAGCTGGTCAGAGAGAAATTGTCTGACCGCTATTATATTCTGAATACGGAAGAAGATCCGAATTACCCTTTGATGAGCACCAGGCTCTGCAAGCGGGGGACCAAATTTCAGGAGTATGCGCTCCAGGGCGTGGACTGTGAATTTGGGATTTTTTTGGACCTTTATGCCTATGATAATGTGGCGGACGGCAAGTTCGCTTATTTTGTGCAGGCCTGGACTGCCTGGTTCTGGAGCAAGCTGCTGATCCTGCGCAGCATTCCCCATCCCTATCTGGGATTTACCGGAGGAAAGGCCAAAGCCGCGCAGGCAGTTTGCGGCCTGGTCCATCGTCTGATGAAATGGTTTCACATTTCACCCAAATGGATTTACCGGAAATGTATCCGGCAGTGCAAGAAATACAACCATGTCCATACCAAGAGGATGGGATATCTCTGCGATACAAGCCCTCATTGGAACACCATGGAAAAGGACAAAACCTTTCCGCTGGAGAAGCATTCTTTTGAAGACGTCCAGCTGAATTTCCCCAAGGATATCCATGGGATGCTGGTGAACTTCTACGGCGATTATATGCAGATGCCGCCGGTAGAGAAGAGAAAGACCCATTACCCCTATGTGCTGGATTTTGGCGATGGGATCAATGTAGCAAAATAAGCAGGGAGGATAGATCATGCAGGCGATTATTTTGGCTGCCGGAATGGGCAGAAGGCTGCGGGAACTGACAAAAGATGTGGCAAAGTGTATGGTGAAGGTAAACGGAGTGCCGCTGATCGAGCGGATGCTTCGCCAGCTGGATGCGCTGTCGCTGTCCCGTATCGTGATAGTGACCGGCTATCAGGGAGAAAAGCTGGAGCAGTTTGTGCAGTCTCTTTCTATCAGGACAGAACTTGTGCTGATTCGGAATACGGAATATGCCAGGACGAATAATATTTATTCCCTGTCCCTGACACAGGAATATTTGCTTCAGGAGGATACGCTTCTTCTGGAATCCGACTCTATTTTTGAGGAAGCGGTGCTGAAAAAAATTCTGTCTCACCCCTATCCGTGCCTGGCGCTGGTGGCCCGGCCTGAGAGCTGGATGGACGGAGCTGTGGTTTCTCTGGATGAGGACGGCAATATCAGCAATTTTATCAATACCCGTAATTTCCGTTACGAAAACATGGGAGATTATTATAAAACTGCCAATATCTATAAGTTCAGCCAGCGCTTCCTGGAACAGGAATACGTTCCTTTCCTGGAGGCTTATGCCGGAGCCTGGGGGCATACCCGGTATTATGAATCTGCGCTGAAGGTGATTGCATTTCAGGAACGGCCGGTGATCAAGGCGCTGGAGCTGACCGATGAACGTTGGTATGAGATTAATGATATCCAGGACCTGGATATCGCGGAATCCATTTTTGCCACAGGAGAGGAAAAGCTGAACCGGTACATGAGGCGGTTCGGAGGATATTGGAGATATCCCCGGATGCTGGATTTCTGTTATCTGGTCAATCCCTTCTTCCCCAACGAGCGGTTTATGGACGAGATGAAGGCAAACTTTGATACACTGGTGCGGCAGTATCCTTCCGGAATGGGCGTAAACAGCCTGCTGGCGGGAAAATATTTTGGCCTGCGGGCGGAGAATATCTGCGTGGGCAACGGTACGGCTGAGCTGATCAAGTCCCTGATGGAAAATCTGGAAGGCAGGATCGGAATGATCTATCCTACCTTTGAAGAATATCCCCACCGGAAGAAGGAAGAAGATATCCTGCCTTTCCCCGGCATGGGGGAGGATTTTGCCTATAACGTGGATTCCCTGATGCGGTTCTACGAGGAAAAGGAAATTGCTGCTGTCATCCTGATCAATCCGGACAATCCTTCCGGACATTTTATCCCCAGGGAAGATATCTTGCGCATGGCCGACTGGGCCCAAAAGAAAGGCTGCAGGCTGATTGTGGACGAGTCCTTTGTGGATTTTGCAGAAACAGAAGTTTCAAATTCCCTGCTGGAACAGGAGCTGATCGATTCCCATCCCAGCCTGATCGTGTTAAAGAGCATTTCAAAATCCTTTGGCGTGCCCGGGCTGCGTCTGGGCGTGCTGGCGACGGCCGACCGGGAGCTGGTGGCCTTCATGAAGAAAGATGTGGCCATCTGGAATATAAATTCCTTTGCAGAATACTATATGCAGATTATTGAAAAATATAAAGCTGATTACGAGGACGCGATGGTCCGTTTTATGGATGTCCGCCGCCGGTATATGCGCAAACTGAAAAAAATCAGCCAGCTGAAAGTCTATCCGTCCCAGGCCAACTACGTGCTCTGCCGGATCGAGTCCGGCTGTACCGCCACTAGACTTGCGGATATTCTGCTGAACCGTCATAATATCCTGATTAAAGATCTGTCCACCAAGACCGGCTTCGAGGGCGGAAATTATATCCGCCTGGCGGTCAAGACGGACGAGGAAAATGATGCGATGGTAGCTGCTCTGCAGGAGGTTTTGGGCTGAAGAAGTTTCATTTGGCAAATTTACCGTGATGCTGCAGGCGTATTTCCGCTGTGCTGTCATCAGTGTTCTTTTTATAAAATGAGCCGCCAGGGAAAACTGGCGGCTTTTTAGTTGCATAGGAAACTTCGTTCCCTATGCAACTAAACCCTCCGGGGGATGCGCACTACGCGCCAAACTCTTTATTTTCAAAGAATTGGATTCATTGCCTATATTATGGTATACTTATTATAATAGAATCGTGACAGAAAAATAAATCGCATGAAGAATGTGAGGTAAATTATGCTTGAAAATAAACTAGGTATTACGGATTCGACAGAATTAGCAAGAGCAGAAGAGAAAATCAGTAAGCAAAAAGCAATTGAGATGTTTGAAAATGGTTTTTTTGAGAAATTAGAACCTGGAACTTATAAAAGTCTTGCGATGATTCATAAATATCTTTTTCATGAAATTTATGATTTTGCTGGAGAATTACGCAAGGTCAATATATCGAAGGGAAATTTTCGATTTGCTCCGCTGATGTATTTGGAAGCCGCTCTGCAGGGCATTGATAAAATGCCACAGTCAACCTTTGATGAGATTATCGAAAAATATGTGGAAATGAATGTGGCACATCCTTTCAGAGAAGGAAACGGAAGGAGTATGAGAATATGGCTTGATTTGACGTTGAAAAAAGAGATCGGCTATGTAGTTGATTGGAGCAAGGTTGATAAGGAGGATTATCTGCTTGCTATGGAGCGAAGTCCCATCAAAGATATAGAAATAAAACACATTCTAAAAAACGCTCTTACTGATAACATAAACGATCGAGAAATCTATATGAAAGGCATTGATCACAGTTATTACTACGAAGGATACTTTGTATTTAAGACGAAAGACTTGACTGAAATTTAATTGAGAAAATTTTTCATCATTACAATCGAAAAATCAATCGTAAAAATTTACGATTGATTTTTTGCGCGTTTATGCATATAATACAATCAATAAGATTGGAAAGGATGGGATTAATATGCGTGAAACACGAACATTAGAATTCAAGGAAACGATTACAAATACTTTTTTAAAAACAGTCAGTGCCTTTTCAAATTACGATGGCGGAACAATCTTTTTTGGAATTGATGATGATGGTAACATTAAGGGATTATCGGATGTAAAGCGATCTTGTTTGGATATTGAAAATAAAATTAATGATAGCATTTCTCCTCAACCCAATTATACACTTGAAATACAAAATATTGATCAAACGATTAAGCTTACTGTAAAAAGTGGTGTTCAGAAGCCATATTTATATAAATCAAAAGCCTACAAGAGAAACGATACAGCAACGATAGAAGTAGATACATTGGAATTTTCGAGACTCATATTAGAAGGAAAAAATATTAGGTTTGAAGAGCTGCCCTGTAAAGAGCAGGAGTTGTCTTTTGAAATTTTGTATAATAAACTAAAAGAAAGTATCCAAATAGAAACATTTAATCAGGATACATTAAAAACCTTGAACTTATATGACAATGACAATGGATATAATAATGCGGCAGGGATTTTGGCCGATAAAAATCATTTTCCAGGAATTGATATAATGAAATTTGGTGAAAACATCAGCATAATTCAAAAAAGATCGACATTTGAAAATATATCAGTATTAGAGGTATATGAAAAGTCAATCGATGTATTTAGAGACTATTACCAATATGAAGTAATACAGGGTGCTGAAAGAAAAAAGGTAGAAAAAATACCGGAAGCAGCTTTCCGGGAAGCAATTGCAAATGCCTTGATTCATAGAGCCTGGGATGTAGAATCTCAGATCAGAGTTTTGATGTTTGAGGATAGAATTGAAGTTGTTTCTCCAGGAGGCTTACCATCTGGAATAACAGAAGAAGAATACTTATCTGGTAAACTTTCTGTATTAAGAAATAGAAATCTTGCAAATGTGTTTTACAGATTGGGATTTGTAGAGATATTCGGAACCGGAATTACAAGAATAAAACAATTCTATGAAGAAGGATTGATAAAACCAGATTTTGAAGTATCAGAGAATACAATTAAGATTGTGCTTCCAATTTTCGAAAAGAATTTAAATTTAACGGAAGATGAAAGAACGATATATAAAATTTTAAGTAAAACAATACTGAAACCAATTAGTGAAATTACACCATATGTACCTTTTGGTAAATCAAAGACAGCACAGTTACTGAAAGATATGGGGCAAAAGGGTGTTGTAAGCGTCAAAGGTAAAGGCAGAGGTACAAAATATACAATAAAATAGCTTATAATGTCACACTCAACAGAAATAGAGAATACCCAGGCAGGGAGACGGCAGAAAAAACGGAGGGGGTTATTGCCGGCAGGCATCGAACCACCGGAGTTTCTTCTGCCGTCTCCCCGCGACTTTCCCTCCAAAATCCTTAAAAACCAGAAATAAAAAAGCCTGTTCTGATATTCGAAACCCAGAACAGGCTTTTTGATATGGAGAAAATAGAGGCAAAACGCAGAAATCAAGCGTTAAACATCACCTTCTCCGACCCAAAGGCCTTAGCAATGACAGCAGTAAGTATTCCGCCGTAAGCCAGAGTAGAGAAGAAAGTCAGCAGGAAATGCGTGATCGTCAGATCCATCGTGAACACCTCGCCCATGGCCACACTGCAGTTATATACCGGAATCAGGTAATAGACAGTATCCTTTACCCCGGAGCCAGGAGAGATCATGGTGAAGATGCCTGCCACGATAACCAGAAGGTAGATCGGCGTCACATAAGCGGAAGCTTCTTTCACTGATTTTGCAAATACCGCTACAACCGCTACCAGCGCCACATACAGAAATGCCAGCGACAGAATTACGGCTGCCAGCATGGCAATCTGGCTTCCTGTGATGGAAAACGCCATTTCCTCTCCAAAGGACATGGCCTGAGGCAGGGCCACGATCAAAGCTACCAGATAGACCAAGGCCGAGAGCAGTGACAAAACTGTCAGGGACAACAGTTTTCCCAACACAATTTCACTGCGTTTGGCTGGCGTGACCAGCATGCTGGCCATGGTGCCGCGCTCTTTTTCCCCAGCGATGGTGTCTGTGCCCAGGCTCATGGTGCCTGCGAACAGCAGCAGGGTGATCATGTAGGGAAGCATGGTAGCCAAAAGCTTGCCGGATGCTTTCTGCTCGTCCTGGATGACAGAGCCGGGATTATTTTGATCGATGGTAAAAGCAGTCAGAGCGTTCAGATCGCCGAAACGCTGTTTCAGCAAATTCTTTTCGTAAACGCTGGTCATCTGAGCGACAAAATTTTCCCTTGCAGAAGTGGAATAATTCTGCGAAGGATTATAAAAGGTCAGCACTTCAGGAATGCTGCTGCCGGCTTCATAATCCTCCACCTGCTGCAGGAAGTTTTCCGGGAAGATCACCAGCAGGTCGGAAGTGCCGTCGTAAATCTGCTGTTTGGCAGCGGTGATATCCGCCTGGGAATCCAGCCAGGTCACCTGGGCGCTGCCGAAGAAATCTGAAAGGGCGCTTTCCAGGTCCGCGGGAGCATTCTGAACGGAAATAACAGACTTATGCTGTTCCTGGTCAGAAGCCTCTGCCTTTGCCAGATAGCCGATCAGGCTGTAAATCCCGATCAGGATGATGACCGGCAGAAGGAAAAGAGAGAAAATCATTTTAGGATCCCGGAATACCCGGCGCATCTCTTTGTTAAATACAATTTTTATGTTGTTCATGCCTGCACCTCCTTTTCATGGGCCAGATAAAGCCGGAAGAAAGCGTCCTCCAGATCATCTGCCTGTTCCTGGGCCAAAAGCTCTGAAACAGTGCCCTGGGCTGCCAGCTTGCCGTCAATGATGATTGCCACCCGGTCGCAAAGCTTTTCTGCCTCAGACATGATGTGAGTGGAGATGATGACCAGTTTTCCTTCTTTTTTCATCTGAAGCAGATAATCTGTCACTGTCCTGGCAGTGATGATATCCAGGCCGGTGGTCGGTTCGTCAAAAATGATAACGTCCGGATCGTGGATCAGGCTGACTGCGATGGAGGCTTTCTGCTTCATGCCGCTGGAAAGCTCGTCAATTTTCTTGTCCTGAAATTCTGTGATGCCAAATTGAGAAAACAGCAGCTTGGTCCGCTGGCTGATCTGCTCGTCGTCCATTCCGTGCAGGCTGCCGAAAAAATGCATCAGATACAACGGCGTAAACTGCGGGTCCAGTTTGATTTCATTTGTCAGAAACCCGATTTTGGACCGGACGGCCGCTGAATCCTTTACCGTATCCAGACCGTCGATGAGAACCTGTCCTTCTGTGGGATGCAGCAATGTGGCCAGACAGCGCAGCGTTGTGGTTTTGCCAGCGCCATTTGTGCCCAGCAGGCCGAATATTTCACCTTCATGGGCAGTGAGCGACAGGTGGTTCACAGCAATTTTTGTGCTGCTGGAAACCTTCAGCTTTGCCTGCTGCCGCTTGCTCAGCTGATAGATCTTTGTGAGATCCCTGATTTCAATCATACGATACCTCCATTTAGACTGATTTGAAATGTTTTGAAGCAAAAAGCTTTAAACATGCAAATTATATCATATTTATTCACCGCCGCATACTCTTAATTCTTACAATTTCACCGGGGAGTTATGACAAGGGAAAGGGGACGGCAATTTTTCTGGAACCAAGAAGGCATACTTTCATACTATGTTATTAGACGTGCAGAATATGAAAGGAGATTTTTATGGATTGTTATATGAACCAGAGGCGTCCTGATATGCGGCGTCCCGGATGTTCCGCTCCCTGCAATAACGGCAGACGCCCCTCCTGCGGCTGTCAGGCAGACCAGGGGAATTGTCCCGCAGCCATGCCCTGCCGCGGAGCCTGCGGCAATGTTTCGCCAAAGGAGGCTGCGTATGAGTTGGAGAGAACCAGAAACGATATGCCGGGATTCCAGCTGGCAATGGCCTATGTGCCGTGGCAGTGCTGGGGAGATCAGTACTGCTGTGATGAAGCCCTGCAGAGAGGCACAATTTTCCCTGCATTAGATTTTCCATTCCTGATCGGGAGGTGCGCAGTTAGAAGATGAGAAACCGGGAACAGTTATTAAAAGAAATCTTTCAAGTCAGCTTCTGTGTGGATGATGTGACTTTGTATCTGGATACCCATCCACAGGATATAGATGCCATGCAGTTTTACCATGAACATGTAAACCGCAGAAAGGCCATGCTGGACGAATATGCCGCACAGTACGGTCCCCTTCTGATCGACGACGTCACCTGTCAGGACCGCTGGACCTGGACAGATGAACCTTTTCCGTGGGAAGGAGGAATGTGCTGATGTTCCGTTATGAAAAGAGATTGCAGTATCCTGTAAAGATTACCCAGACCAATCCGAAGCTGGCGCAGGTTATCATCAGCCAGTTTGGAGGAGGAAAGTGCAAAAGGATATGATTTTTGCCGGGATTGCTTGACAGGCAGGGGGAAAGCCGCTACAATTATTTTGCGCATCCCCCGGGGATGTGTTACAAAAGAAAAGGAGATATATGATGAAAGAGAAAAAGTCTTTGAAAGAAGCTTATGATTTTTATGGTAAGCTTCCGCTGGGCCGTGCGATCCCTCTGGGTTTGCAGCACGTTCTGGCCATGTTTGTGGGGAATCTGACCCCTATCCTGGTAATTACCGGGGCCTGTGGGATTGGTGCAGGAAGCGAGTTTGCGGAACTGCAGGTATCCCTTCTTCAGAACGCCATGCTGATCGCAGGTATTGTGACGCTGATTCAGCTGTTTGCCATCGGGCCGGTGGGCGGTAAAGTGCCGATCATCATGGGAACCAGTTCCGGATTTATCGGGGTATTCAACAGTGTGGCAAAAACCATGGGCGGAGGAATTCTTGCTTATGGCGCGATGATGGGCGCTTCGATCATCGGAGGCCTTTTTGAAGGGGTTCTGGGATTTTTCCTGAAACCGCTGAGAAAGTTTTTCCCTGCCGTGGTGACGGGTACTGTAGTACTTTCCATCGGTTTGTCTCTCATCGGCATCGGCGTGAACTCCTTTGGGGGCGGAGATAAGGCGGCGGATTTTGGTTCTGTAGAGAACTTGCTTTTAGGCGGCCTGGTTCTGGTGGTGATCATTGTGCTGAAACATGCCACCAAAGGCATGGCCAGCTATTCTGCTATTTTGATCGGAATTATTGTAGGCTATATCGCGGCTATGGTAATGGGGCTGTTCCTGCCCACTACAGGGGTGGCGGCTGACGGCACGGAATATGTGAAAGCCTGGGCTCTGAACTGGGACAAGGTTGCGCAGGCCGATTGGTTCGCCGTGCCGAAGCTGATGCCTGTGAAGCCGGTATTTGACTGGCGGGCAATTCTGCCGGTGGGAATTATGTTTATTGTGACAGCGGTGGAAACCGTGGGAGATATTTCCGGCGTTACAGAAGGCGGTATGGGCCGTGAGGCCACAGATAAAGAGCTGTCCGGCGGAATTATCTGCGACGGCCTGGGTTCCAGTTTCGCAGCAGTATTCGGCGTGCTGCCCAACACCTCATTCAGCCAGAACGTGGGCCTGGTGGCAATGACAAAAGTGGTGAACCGCTTTGCTCTGGCAACAGGCGCGGTTTTCCTGATCCTGTGCGGGCTGTTTCCGAAGCTGGCGGCTCTGATTTCCATTATGCCTCAAAGTGTTCTGGGCGGAGCGGCTGTGATGATGTTCTCTTCTATTGTGGTCAGCGGGATTCAGCTGATCACGAAAAATCCGATTACGGCCAGAAGCATCACGATTGTTTCCGTCGCCTTAGGCCTGGGCTACGGCATCGGCGCGAACAGCGCGATCCTGTCCCACCTTCCCCAGACGGTACAGCTGATTTTCGGCGGCTCCGGCATTGTGCCCGCCGCTCTGGTGGCTATTATTCTGAATATCGTGCTGCCCAAAGACCAGCCTGCGGAGGCTAAGAACTGATCATGAAGAAGAAATTGATCGGCCTGGTCCTGACCGCTGTTTTCGCATTTACTTCGCTGACCGGGTGCGGGCAGGCGGAAGAACAGAGAACTTCAGCAGCGGCAGCTGCCCCTGAAGAGAGTGCAGAAACGTCTTCCTCTGTGAAAGAGCAGGAGGGAATTACCATAACAGATCAGGCGGGCAGAACGGTAAAACTGGACGGGCCTGCAGAAAAGCTTGTTTCTTCTTATTATATTTCTACTGCCCTGCTGGTGGCGCTGGGCTGTGAGGATAATCTGGCGGGGATCGAGATGAAAGCGGATACCAGAGAGCTGTACAGGCTGGCCGCTCCAGGGCTGCTGGATTTGCCGGCTGTGGGTTCCGGCAAGGGGATTAATGTGGAGGAAACCGCGGCACTGGAACCGGATGTGGTAATTCTGCCCAAGCGGTTGGAAGAGAGCGTTTCCAGCTTCGATGCGCTGGGCATTCCGGCGGTGGTGGTAAATCCGGAGACCCAGGAGGATTTCGAGGAATGTCTGAGCCTTTTGGCGGAGATCACAGGCCGTCAGAAGGAGGGAGAAGAGCTTTTGGATTATTACCACGGGAAAATGAATTTTGCACGGGAACTGACAAAAGATGCAGAACGTCCTCTGGTCTATCTGGCTTCTGGTTCCGACTATCTGCGGACCTGTACCTCTGAGATGTACCAAAATGAACTGATTGCCATGGCGGGCGGAAAAAATGTGTCCCAGGAATTGACGGACAGCTATTGGACGGCTGTATCGGCGGAGCAGCTGCTGGCCTGGAATCCGGATTATATTTTCGCGGTGAGCTATGCGGAATATACGCTGGAAGAGATAGAGGAAAATGCGGCTCTGAAGCAGACTGCCGCGGTGCAGAAGGGAAATGTACTGACGTTTCCTTCAGAAATAGAGGCGTGGGATTATCCTACCCCCTCTTCTGTATTAGGCGTGCTCTGGCTGACCAGCAGGCTGCATCCTGAGCTCTATTCCGAGGAAGCGTATTTGAAGGATGCGGAAGACTTTTACAGCCGCTTTTTCGGGATTACAGTGACAAAAGAGGCGCTGGGCGTTTCATAAATTTTAGGGGTAAGAGAGGTAATTGATGAATCATAAAAGGTTCTGGGTGATGGCCGGAATAATGCTGGGCGCTGTGCTTTTGTCCCTCTGTGTGGGGCGGTATCCGCTGACGCTGTCAGACCTGTGGGGAATTCTCACAGGCTCTGACGGGGGGATGGGGAGCAGGGTGTTTCTGCAGATCCGCCTGCCCAGGACTTTTTTAGTTCTGGCCTGTGGTGCGGCGTTGTCAATATCCGGCCTGGTGTATCAGAATATATTCCGGAATCCGCTGGTTTCTCCCGATGTGCTGGGCGTGACCGGCGGCGCTTCGGTGGGCGCTGCTGCTGCGATTCTGGCGGGTGCATCTGCAGCGGCGACAGCGGCTTCCGCTTTCGGAGCCGGTATTTTTACCGTGCTGGTTACTGTGGCCCTGGCAAAAGCCGCAGGCGGGCAGCAGAAAGTGACGCTTCTGATCTCGGGGATCGTCACGGGCGCTCTGGCGGGCGCTCTTTTAATGATGCTGAAATATCTGGCGGATCCTTCCCAGCAGCTTCCGTCCATTGAATACTGGCTGATGGGGAGTTTTCATACGTCGGACTGGAAGGATGTGGGGGCTGCGGCGCCTGTGATTGCTGCTTCACTGTTTTGCCTGTGGCTGATGCGGTGGAAACTGCAGCTGCTGGTGCTGGGAGAAGAGGAGGCCGGGAGCCTGGGGCTGCCGGTGGGGAAGGTCAGGCTGGCGGGGGCTCTGCTGGCCACGCTGCTGGCGGCTTCCGTGGTATCAGCTGCAGGGGCTGTCTCCTGGATCGGCCTGATCGTTCCCCATATGATCCGGCGTCTTTTCGGAGATGATCTGAAAAGGAACTTCAGCCTGTGCGCCATGGGGGGCGGGACGTTCCTGCTGCTTGCGGACACACTGGCCAGGTCTCTTACTGCGGCAGAAATTCCGGTAAGCATTCTGACTTCCTTTGCCGGAGCGCTGCTGTTAGCTCTGGCACTGGCGGGCAGGAGCAGAAAGGGGGAACTGCTGTGAGCCTTGAATTCAGAAATATCACACTGTATCTGGAGAACAGAATAATCTTAGAAGACGTCTCTTTTTCCTGCAGCGGAAGGATTACTGCCGTGATGGGAACAAACGGCGCGGGGAAAACTTCCCTTCTGAAATCCCTGCTGGGGCTGTACCATCCTGGGCGGGGAGAAATATTGCTGGACGGAATAAATTTGGGACAGCTGAAGTCTCCTGTCCGCCGGGCGCAGCTTCTCTCCTATGTGCCTCAGGACTGCCAGGCCGCCGGATGTCCGGTGCAGGAATTTGTGGTTATGGGCAGAAACCCCTATCTGAAATTCTGGCAGATGCCGGGAAAAAAAGAGTATGAGGCCGTGGAGCATGCCCTGGAGGAACTGGGGATTCAGGATTTGAAGAACAGGACGATGGAGCATTTGAGCGGAGGGGAGAGAAAACTCTGTTATCTGGCCAGGGCCAGGGTGCAGGAGGCCGGGTGGATGGTGCTGGATGAGCCGGAGAGCGGCCTGGACTTCGGGCGGCGCCGCCTGCTGCTTTCCCGCCTGAGGGAATACCTGACAAAACACGGGAAACATGCTATAATGAGCGTACATGATCCGGCGCTGGCGGACGCTTATGCGGACCGGGTGGTGCTGCTGCAGGAAGGGAGAATTCTGGACTGCATCAGTCAGGAAGATGAAAATTACGAGGAACGGATGATGGAAGGGCTGCGCCGGCTTTACGGCAGGCAGCTGGACTGGGTGCGGGGAGCAGCCGGGCGGGCCGTCGTCTGGAGAGGAGACAGGAATGCTGACCATTCAGAATTATGTGAAAGCAGAAAGCCTGGAGCAGGCCTATGAGCTGAACCAGAAAAAGAGCAGCAGGATTATCGGCGGGATGCTGTGGCTGAAAATGAGCAGGATGCGGGTGCAGACTGCGATAGATCTGTCCGGCCTGGGGCTGGATACCATAGAAGAGGAAGAAGATTCTTTCCGGATCGGCAGCATGGTTTCCCTGCGCCAGCTGGAGCAGCATCCGGGGCTGGCCCAGAGTACGGACGGGAGCATGCGAGAGTGCCTGCGCCATATCGTCGGCGTCCAGTTCCGGAATCTGGCTACCTTGGGCGGCAGTATTTTCGGCCGGTTCGGTTTTTCAGACGTGCTGACGGAGTTTATGGCCCTGGGGGCTGAGGTGGAGCTGTACCGGGGAGGGAGGATTTCTCTGGAGCAGTTCGCGGCCATGCCTGCGGACCGGGATATCCTGGTGCGGGTGATCCTGCCCAAAGAGCCGGGGCGCTGTTCCTATCAGTCTCTGCGCAACAGCAGCACAGACTTTCCTGTTCTGGCCTGCGCCGTATGTGCAGGAGAGAACAGAGCGGCTGCTGCGGCTGTGGGCGCCCGTCCCGGCAGGGCTGTGCTGGTGCGGGATGAAGAAGGGATTCTCAGCGCGGGGATCACAGAGAAAAGCGCGGAAGAATTCGGTGCATATGCGGCGGCAAAAATCAGGACCGGCAGCAACATGAGAGCCGGTGCGGGGTACCGGAAGCACCTGGCGCAGGTGCTGGTGAAGCGGGCCTGCCTGGAGATCGGAGGAATGCAGGGATGAAGATTACAGTGACGGTAAATGGAAGAAAAATTCAGGAAGATGCAGCCTGTGACCTCCTGCTCATTGATTTTCTGCGGGCCCACGGGTGCCTCAGCGTGAAGCGGGGCTGTGAGACTTCCAACTGCGGGCTGTGCACGGTGATGCTGGACGGCCGCCCGGTGCTGTCCTGCTCCGTGCTGGCTGTCCGGGCGGACGGCAGGCGGGTGGAGACGCTGGAAGGCCTGCAGGAAGAGGCGGAGGAGTTTGGCGCTTTTATCGCGGACCAGGGAGCGGAACAGTGCGGATTCTGCAATCCGGGCCTGATGATGAATGCCATCGCCCTGTTCCGGGAAAATCCGGAGCCGGAGGAAGAAGAGATTAAAGAATATCTGGCTGGAAACCTCTGCCGCTGTTCCGGCTATGAGGGGCAGCTCAGGGGAATCCAGGCTTATCTGGCCTGGAAAAAGGGGGTGAGGTCATGAAGCTGAAATCAGTCAGTCAGCCTGTCCGGAAAAAGGACGCCATGCAGCTTTTGACAGGCAAGCCAGTGTATCTGGAGGATGTGGCCCCTGCGGGATGCCTAACAGTCAAAGTGCTCCGCAGCCCTCATGCCAATGCGATTGTAGAAGAAGTAAACGAAGACGCTGCTTTAAAAGTGCCGGGGATCGAGGCAGTCTATACCTGGGAAGATGTGCCCCGGCAGCGGTTCACCATGGCAGGGCAGACATACCCGGAGCCCAGCCCCTACGACCGGCTGATTCTGGACCGCCATGTGCGCTATGTGGGAGATCCTGTGGCGATTGTGGCCGGAGAGACAGAAAAAGCTGTGGATCAGGCGCTGAAGCTGCTGAAAGTAAAATATCAGGTGTTAGAGGCGGTGCTGGACTTCCGGAAAGCCAAAGACAGCGATATTCTGGTGCATCCTGAAGACAGCTGGAAATCCCTTTGCCCTGTGGGCGCGGATAACAAGAGGAATCTCTGTGCCAGCGGAGAGAGCGGCCATGGAGAAATTGACGCGGTGCTGGCGGACTGTGATATCATTGTGGAGCATACATATCATACCAAGGCCTGCCAGCAAGCCATGATGGAGACTTTCCGGACCTGCTGCACCATTGATCTCTACGGGCGGCTGAATGTGCTAAGCTCCACGCAGATCGTTTTCCATGTGCGCAGAATTCTCTCCAATGCCCTGGGCATTCCAAAGTCCGGCATCCGGGTGAGCAAACCCAGGATCGGAGGAGGATTCGGGGCGAAACAGACTGTGGTGGCGGAAGTTTTTCCCGCGTTTGTGACCTGGATGACGAAAAAACCTTCTATGATGATTTTTACCAGGCAGGAGAGCCAGACCGCTTCTTCCCCCAGGCATGAAATGGAAGTCCATGTGAAGGTGGGGGCTATGAAGGACGGGAGAATCCGGGGAGTGGATCTGTACACCCTTTCCAATACAGGGGCTTATGGGGAACACGGCCCCACGACGGTGGGATTGTCAGGGCACAAGTCGATTCCGCTGTATGGTTCTCTGGAAGCGCACCGTTTTTCTTATGACGTGGTATATACTAACGTGATGTCAGCAGGCGCATACCGGGGATATGGAGCAACCCAGGGGATTTTTGCCCTGGAATCCGCGGTGAACGAGCTGGCTGCAAAGCTGGGCATCGACCCGGTGGAGCTGAGAAAGCGCAATATGGTGCGGGAGGGCCAGGTGATGCCCGCCTATTACGGGGAACAGACGAACAGCTGCGCGCTGGACCGCTGCCTGGACCGGGCGGCGGAAATGATCGGCTGGAAGGAAAAATATCCCCGGAGAGTGCTGGACAACGGCCATGTGCGCAGCGTGGGCGTGGCCATGGCCATGCAGGGTTCCGGCATTTCCGGCGTGGACGTGGGCTCCGCCACACTGAAAATGAATGAAGAGGGATATTATACGCTGAGAATCGGCGCGGCGGATATGGGTACGGGCTGCGATACTATTCTGGCGCAGATGGCGGCGGAATGTATGGAATGCCCGATTGAGAATATCACGGTGCTGGGCGCGGATACAGACGCTTCTCCCTATGATTCCGGCTCCTATGCTTCCAGCACCACCTATGTCACAGGGAAGGCAGTGGAAAAAGCCTGCGCCAGGCTGCGGGAAAAGATTCTGGAAACAGGAGCGGAGCTGCTTTCCTGCGGGACAGAGCAGGCGGAATTTGACGGAAGCGTTGTGGCGGACCTGCAGAGCGGCAGAAGCGTAACCCTGAAAGAAATAGGAACAGCCGCCATGTGCGGCAGCTGCAGGGCCCTGGAGGTGACGGAGAGCAACAGCTCCCCCATCTCTCCGCCGCCGTTTATGGCAGGCATGGCGGAAATCGATCTGGACCCGGAAACCGGCCATGTGGAATTGGTGGAGTATGCCGCCGCGGTGGATTGCGGGACAGTGGTGAACCCAAATCTGGCCCGGGTTCAGACAGAAGGTGGGATCGCCCAGGGCATCGGGATGGCGCTGTTTGAAGATGTGCAGTACAGCGGCAGAGGGAAAGTGCTGGAAAATTCTCTGATGCAGTATAAGATCC
Organism: Cuneatibacter caecimuris; assembly: GCF_004216775.1. Classification (GTDB taxonomy): domain Bacteria; phylum Bacillota; class Clostridia; order Lachnospirales; family Lachnospiraceae; genus Cuneatibacter; species Cuneatibacter caecimuris. The sequence goes on along the minus strand of NZ_SGXF01000002.1, from coordinate 310,950 downwards.
CCACCCGGCTGGATGTGGGGAAAATCCGCGTGGAATTTGAGAGCAGCTATGAGCCCTCCGGGCCTTTTGGAGCCAAATCCATCGGAGAAATTGTGATCAACACCCCTGCACCGGCCATTGTTCATGCAATCTATAACGCTACGGGAAAATGGTTCCGTGAACTGCCGGTAAAACCGGAAAGGATTGTGATGGAGCGCTGTGAAGATTGATGTGATATTGCTGGCGGCCGGCAGCGGCCGCCGTTTTTCCGATGAGAAGCATCCCGGCAAAAACAAACTGCTGCATCTGCTTGGCGGAAAACCTTTGTATTTGCGGTGCTTTCAGAATTGGGCGGAAGCTGCCGGGACGAGTGAGGGATGCCGGATTTTTGCAGTGGCAAGAGAACAGGAAATACTGGACGCGGCTGAAGATATGGGCTTTTTTCCTGTGGACAGCCCCGAAAGCGCCAACGGAATTTCTTACTCTATCCATGCCGGGCTTCATGCGTCCCTGGAAGGCGGAGGGGCGGAACGTTTTGTCTTTGCAGTGGCGGATCAGCCTTTGCTTCAGGTTTCCAGTCTGAAACGTTTCCTGCAAAAGGCAGCGGTTTCTGACTACGCCTGTCTGGCCTGGGAACAGGAGCTGTATAATCCGGCCTCTTTTCCAGCTTCCGCGTTGCCGGAATTGATGGCGCTGCCCGGGGATCAGGGAGGAAAGCGGGTTTTGCTGGGGCATTTGGATCAATGCGCGCGGGTATATGCTTCCCGCCGGGAAGAAATTCTGGACGGGGATACGGCACAGGAAATGAAGGAATTGGAGAGGATTTATGCCGTTTATCAGCCTGATCATACCAGCGTTTAATGCGCAGGCATATTTGCGCCGCTGCCTGGACAGCGCTGCGGCTCAGAGTTTCCGGGACATGGTGGGGCTGTTAGAAACCAGTCGATCCATCAGGCTAGGGTGCAAACGGTCACCTGGGCGGAAAAACCTGATAGTAGGGGAAAATAGAACAAAGGAGAAAATGAAGTGAATGTACTGGTAAAAGCTGGGGGGTTATTTTTGATCTGTTCCTTTTTGGGATGGTGCCTGGAAGCGGCGGCAGTATCTGTACGGAAAAAGTCTTTTGTGAATAAAGGTGTTCTAAACGGGCCGTTGTGCCCTGTGTATGGGATCACATTCCTGATTGTCCTGGCAGTGACAAAAGATCTTCAAGACAATTGGTTTTTCTTATTATTAGGATGTATGGTACTGGCTACAGTCGCGGAGTTTCTGACGGGAAAATTCCTGGAACACATTTATGGAAGAAAGTGGTGGGACTATTCTCAGAGAAAATGCCAGTATGAGGGATATGTCTGTCTGGGGAATTCGCTTCTGTGGGGGATTTTGGGCCTGGTCGGAGTCAAGTTTCTGGCGCCGTTTTTCCTGAAATTGCTGGATATGATTCCCAGTGTGATCCGGACTCCTCTGGTACTGATCCTTCTGGCAATAGCGGTTTTGGATGCGATAGAAACATTTGCGGTGGCCCTCCGGTGGAAGAAAACCGAAGGGATGGAAAATCTTGGCGGGAACCTGGAAAGAATTTCTTCCAGGCTGGGAGCGGGAATCTTTTCTTATACGAAAAAGCGCCTGCTGAAAGCATATCCCAACAGTTCGTATTCTCAGGCGCCTTCCCTGCTGGGGAAAGGCGCGGCTGTATTTGCGGAAGGCTGCAATTTTTACAAGCTGGCATGGCTGTTCCTGATCGGTGCGTTTTTGGGCGATCTGGTGGAAACTGTGTTCTGTTTCCTTACCTCAGGAGTGCTGATGAGCAGGAGCAGCGTGGTCTACGGGCCATTCAGCATCGTCTGGGGGCTGGCTGTGGTTTTGCTGACAGGACTGCTGTACCGTTTCCGGGAAAAAGAGGACAGGTATCTGTTTTTGGCAGGAACAGTATTGGGAGGGGCTTATGAATATGTGTGCAGCGTATTTACTGAAAAAGTATTTGGCGCGGTATTCTGGGATTACAGCGGAATTCCTTTTAACCTGGGCGGGAGGATCAATTTGCTGTACTGCTTTTTCTGGGGGATCGCAGCCCTGGTTTGGATGAAGGTGTGTTATCCGCCGCTGTCCCGGCTCATTGAAAAAATCCCGATGAAGGCCGGAAAAGCTCTGACTTGGGTACTGGTTTCTCTGATGATCGTTAATATGGCTGTTTCTGCCGCTGCTTTAGGCAGGTATACGGCTCGTACAGCAGGAGTGGCTCCGGCTAATCAGATAGAAATCTTTCTGGACGAACATTTCCCGGATCAGCGAATGGAGCGTATTTATCCCAATGCGGTGGTAAAACGATAGATAAGGCGGAATGTGCCCTCTTTCCGGTCGAAGACCACTGAAGCCAGCAGGTTTTTCAGGATACGGTTCTGCAGGCCCGGAGAGATACGGTCCTGGCGGATCCAATCCAGAAGCCGGGCGGCAGGCAGACAGACCGGGACTAGATGACTTTCCGGGGAGCTCTGCCTGATTTCGGGATATGAGGTGCATTCTTCTGTATGGCCTGGAGAAAGAGACAGCAGCGTTGTCAGCTGCTGTTTTTTTTCGCGATATTCCTCCAGAGAATCCACGCCTGCCTCATAGGCTTCCCGAATTCTCTCCAGCCGTTTTTCCAGCCTGCGTCGCAGCGTTTTTGCTGCTTCGGATGAAACAGCGCCGCAGAAATCCTGTCCGGAATCTCTGCCCTTGGAAATGGGGATGGAAAAAGAGAAGGAAATCTCCCCCAGGTCTTCCTCGAGAGCATCCAGCAGCACCTGCCGGAATACCGAAATGGAGACAGAATGGCTTTCTTTGCACTGCCCCCTGGAATAACGGCAGCATTGCAGAGAATTTCGGGAAGATCTGGTGAGCACCGAGCCGCAGCAGCTGCATCTGACCAGACCTTTCAGCGAATAAGGCGGCCGGCATTCACAGGCGGCGCGGGGGGCATGGTTCCTCTTTTTCTGAACCTGATTGAATACTTCCTGGTCTACCAGAGCGGGATGGGTGCCAGGAACAGGGCTGCAGCCTTTTCTGCAGTGAAGTCCCAGGTAGACCTGATTGGAAAGCAGATAGGAAACAGCGCGCGGAGTGAATGGGTTGCCTTTTTTCGTGAGGATTCCCTGCTGATTGAACCAATCCGCCAGATCGCGCAGGGTCTGGCCGTTTAAAAACCTGCGGAAAGTTTCCGGAACCAGCGGAGCCGTTTCCGGGTCGGGGATAAAAGCCCCCTCCCGCGCCAGATAGCCAAAGGGTGGAGGAGATACCACGCCGCCTCTGGAATATTTTTCCTGCATTCCCCGCCGGACTTCCTGGGCCAGATTGATGGAATAATATTCATCCATAGCTTCCAGCAGAGCCTCCACCAGAATCGAGGTGGGATCTGAAGAAAGCTGCTCGGTGATGGAAATCACCTCTATTCCGCAGTCCCGTCGGAGCAGAGATTTATAGAAAATACTGTCCTGGCGGCTTCTGGCAAAACGGGAGAATTTCCAGACCAGGATCAGGTCAAAAGGGCGGGGAGTCTGCTTCGCCATGCTGATCATTTTCTGAAACCCGGGGCGCTTGGCCGCGCTGCGGCCGCTGATTCCTTCGTCGGTGAAAACCAGTTCTTTAGGGAGAAGGAGCTGGTGAGAGGCAGCATATTCCAACAGCTTTTTTCGCTGGCTTTCCGGGGAATATTCGATCTGGTCCTCTGTGGAAACGCGGATATAGGCGGCGGCAGTCTTCATTATTGCCTCTTTTTGTTTTTTTCTAATATATTCCGGAGGACTTTGGGATATGGTAGAACTGGAGGTGAAAAACTGATGGAAAAACGCAAGGATGGAAAGGAAAGTAAGGAGAAAAAAGAATGGGCAGAGGACGAAAGAAGAAAATCCAGAATAAAGCGGGTCGGTGAGGGGCCGGAGGCAGCATTACGGATGCGGCTGCAGAAAGAAATGGAAGAAGCGCTGTCAGAAATCTGCCGGGAAACAACGGAGGATGGGGAGGCGCTGAGAGAACTTTCATCCCCTTTTGCACTCAGGAGGACCTGACGGTGAGCTGGCGGCCAGCATGCGCTACCTGTCTCAGCGGTTTACCATGCCGAATAAGACCTGTAAAGGGCTGCTCACTGATATCGGTACAGAAGAGCTGGGCCACCTGGAAATCATTGGAGCAATTATTTATCAGCTCACCAAAAACCTGAGCATTGAAGAAATCAAAGCTTCCGGATTTGACAAATATTATGTGGATCATACCCTGGCATTATGGCCCCAGGCAGCCGGGGGCATTCCCTTTAACGCCTGCGAGTTCCAGTCCAAAGGAGACGCGATTACAGACCTCCATGAGGATATGGCGGCAGAACAGAAAGCGAGAACCACATATGACAATATCCTGCGCCTGATCGACGATCCGGACGTATGCGATCCCATCCGTTTCCTCAGGGCAAGAGAAGTAGTGCATTATCAGAGATTCGGAGAAGCGCTCCGTACAGTGCAGGATCAGCTGGATTCCAGAAACTTCTATGCTTTCAATCCCGAATTCGATAAAAACCCGAAAGACTGCGGCTGCAGATAAATCAGGCAACTGCCGGGAAAAAACCAGTCAAAAAGGCGGAAGAGAAAACGTAGGAGCCTATAGCTAAGGCATGGAGGCTCCGGAGTTTTCTCTTCCGCCTCTTTGCGGCTACTTTCCCCCATCCCCGAACTGCAGGGTACGGAATCCCTCCCCATGTACCTCGTTGGACTCCATAATAATGATAAACGCCCCAGGATCTTCTTTTTTTACCGCGCTCTGGACCTGGTACATCTGCTTATTATTGCAGGCGCACATCACAACCTGCTTTTCGTCCTCCTGATATCCTCCGGCGGCTTTCAGGATGGTGGAGCCGCGCCCGCAGGACTGGTCGATGACATCGCAGATTTTCCGCCCGTTGTCTGTCACAATTAACGTCAGTTTTCCGGAATTGATTCCGTACATCACTTTATCCACGACGGTGGCGAACAGATAGTTGACGATCATTCCGTAGATAATGCCGTCCACATCCCGGAAAATCGCTCCTCCGGCCAGGATGATGACCATATCAGAAAGAAATACGATTTTACCCAGAGAGAGGTGGGGGCGCAGCGCTTTAACCGCCATGACCACAAAATCAGATCCGCCGGTGGAGGAATTCTGCATGTAAATAAGCGCATATCCCAGCCCGGCGATCACTCCGGTACAGATTGCTGCCAGCAGCTGGCTTCCTTCGTATACAGGGAGCAGGGGTCCTACATAGTCGATCATCAGAGAAGAGAGGATCATGCAGCGGATGGAACGGAAGAAAAAGGAGCGTCCCAACAGTTTGTAGCAAAGAAAGGATACTGGTATATTCAGCAATATGGTGCCCGCGCCCACCGGCAGGGAAAACAGCCGGTTTAAAATAATGGCGATGCCGGAAAAGCCGGTCATTGGAAATTCCGCGTTGACAGCAAAATTATAGATGCCCACAGCCACCAGAAAACTGCCGATCACCTCCATACAAATGGCCTTCCAGGATATTTTCTGCAAAAATTGTCTCATAAAAAGGACCTCCGTTCTGCTGTGAAATATTAGCGCCGCTCCATGATATAAAAATCTGATCATGGCAGTGGGCCAAAACAAAAAAAGAGCGGATACAAACCATACTGTTATGATCTGCATTCGCTCTTTTAAAATAGTATAACACAAAACAGGGATTTCTGCAATTTAAAATAATATAAAATCAGAATAATCTGCCGCAAGGGACGCGGAAGAGATTATATCTTCCGCACAAAATCAGAACGGCAGCAGCCGATAGCGTTGCCGTCTTTTTTCACCTGATACCAGATATATCCGTCAGAACCCATGATTTCACCGGTAATTTCCAGCAGAGTTCCGTCCGCCAGGACATATCGGATGTCTCCGTTTACGGGTTCCGTGCGGATTCTCAGGTTTCCTCCGGTGATTTTGCCTGTCCAGCTCTGATAGCCGCCCACTTCTGTGAGATAAGCGCCGTCCGCGTAGCCAAAGCTGTCTCCGCAGAGCAGGAGCTTCCAGCCGTTTTGGGCGTCCTGCAGGACGCCTACGTTGTACCCGTTTCTCAGACCGATAATGAATTCACCGGTGGGATGAGGATATTTTCTCATATTGAGGATGCCGTCAGGCGACTTTACGATCATATGAGGATAGTCCGGGCAGGGCTTCAGATAAGCGCCTCCCATATATCCTTCCCATAATTTACCTCCGCCGTCGTAATATCTGCAGTATCTCCATCCATTGGGATACTCCCTGCGTACATTGACAACAGTGCCTGTTTTTGCAGAGCCTACGGACGGATAAGAAGTGCCGGGGCCGGTGCGGAGCATCAGAATACCGTCAGGGCTTTCTACGGCAGCGACATAATTTACTTTGGCACTTCGGTCTTCAGTTTTCAGCAGGGTTTTGAAATCCTCCCAGGCTTTCGGATTGTGGACAAAGGGAGCCGGGCAGATTTTATGGGTGACATCATAATGGCGCAGGATGTGGTCAGTTTCGATCCCGTATTGCTCCATCAGTTCCCGGATCAGGCCGGCAGCCGCTTCTATGGTCTCTTTTTCAAAATACCAGTCTGTATCAGACGCATACAATGTACTGGCATTCTTTTTTCTGACACACATTTCCACCCCGATGGAATTCGCGTTTCTGCAGTCCGGGTGGTAATAGGTTCCATAGGTGCCGCAGTGCCAGGCGATATTCTGATCTGAGACAGACTGCCAGATATCTCCTGCGAAGCCTACATAGTAGTGGGCGGATGCTCCGACGCTGGAGGAAGCGTAATACTGGCAGTTTGCCTTCGCGTCTCCCAGTGCGCCCACATAGTGGACAACAATATACCGGATATCTTTTGCGGTTCTGCCTGCAGGCTGCATATTGCAGGTGTTTGTACATAAAATAGAACGATTTATCTGCACGGGAAACCCTCCTTTCAGGCCGGCAGCTCCGGCTCATCCGGGCTTCTGTGTGTGAAAATATGCGATAATCTATAAAAGGTATCTCCTGGCAGGTCTGCAGTTTCATTCTGGGGATATTTGGAAATATCCCCAAGAAATTCATCCAGGTCAAACTCAGGGGCCGGGATATCGTTTTCATAGTCCAGCAGTTCCTGGCATTGTTTGCTGATGGCCTGCCGGCGCTCTGCTTTTGTTTCCTTGAGTTCTTCGGAATCACCTTCCTGGAGGCTGTTTGCCTCCAGGTCTTCAGAAAGGGATTTATATTGGGCGATGATCAGCTGGTTCAGTTTTTCCAGCTTGTTATACAGCTCGTTCAGGACCGGAATATATTTAAAGCTCATTCTCAATTTTAAAATATCTGCCAGAGGCTCCAGGCTCTGGTTTACTGCTAAGTTCGTGATTTTCAAGATAACGGCCTCCCATTGTAGTATTTAATATTTTATTGCATAGGAAACTGCGTTCCCTATGCAACAAGACCCTCCGGGGGATGCGCACTGCGGCGTAAGGAATGATGTCGCTTGTGTGACACGCCGCAGGCGGAGAATCCCGCGAGCGGGATTCTTTTTCATTACATAGGAAACTGCGTTCCCTATGCAACAAAACCCTCCGGGGGATCGCACTGCGGCGTAAGGAATCACGTCGCTAAAGCGACACGCCGCAGGCGGAGAATCCCGCGAGCGGGATTCTTTTTCATTTACCCACGGGTTCAACTTTTGATTTTGCGGATTCTGTTTTGATCTGGTCAAAAAGGGAATACATCGCGTCTTCAAATGCAGTTCTGTCCTGGTTTACTTCTGCCCGGTTTTCCCGGTAGGCAGCCTGGTCCTGGATATAAAAGGAATAGGCCGGGGCGTCGTCTTTTATTTCATTTTCCCCGATCGTGCAGGTGAAACTGGCGATGGAAACCCCATCTACAATACTGCTGCCTGTAAATTGAGTATTCTTGCTTGTTTTTAACATTTGATTTCCTCCTTGGATGATATGGTTTCTCTGATTCCGTGCGCTGCCAGAAGCGCATAGGCTCTGGCCAGCTGGCTGTTCAGATTTTGGATCTCGTGTTCTAACTGTGATTGTTTTGATTCTATTTTGGAGATTCTGCCGGCATGCGCGGCCAGGCAGCCGTCCAGTTCCTGCATGCCTTTCCACAGGATTCCGCTGATGCTGTACATATTCACTGCGTCCCTGGTTTCATTGACAATGCAGTCTGGCGCGCCCCGCTCGATCACAAAACCGATTTCTTTTTTATGGATTCCTTTTTCCAGGTCTATTTTGCGGTTGTAGGAATAGACTGGGGATCTGCGGATCAGGGACAGGGCGTTTTCCTGGTAGGGTGAAATGTTGGATTTGAATTTTTCGGAAGATGCTGTGGTGTATTTACCTGCTATGATTTCCTGTGGGTCTGTGCCGGCGTAGTTTTTGACGTATAGGGCGTAGTTGGTGTGGATCTGCACGGCGTTGGACTGGTTGTTGGCACAACTACGGATGGTGTTGCACCAGAGAGGCTTTTGTAAATGTGTGTGATCAGGAAAAAGACCTATTTCATTTGCCCATGAACTATCATTTTTTTGCAAGGAAAACCATACCCTATCCCCTGCCGAGCCGATAACGGCCCTGTTGACTTTACCGTAACCCGCACATAGATAATTTGCTGTTCTGGAATGCCCCTGGACATCTAATGTTCCTGCAATACTTGCAGATCCTGTAACGTCTATATTACCTCCACAAAGCATATCTCCTACAGTTTCAAGTGAGCCCCAAGATCCGTCATAACTCTTTTCAACTAAAATCCTTCCTTTAATTGAAAAGATTGCTGTAGAGCTAAACATAGAAAATAATCGCCATAATTCTTTTCCTGAATCTCTGCTAAATGATCGTATCATGTACCCATTCATATTTATATATGCGGGGCTATTTGTCTTGAGAGTTATGGACGGGATACTTTCCTCCCCAGTGCTGAGGACAATATTGCCTCCTGTAATAATGGCATTGCTACAGTTCATTTCTCCAGCGTTTGTTACTTTAAATGTCGTTCCACAGCTAATACCATTTGTCCCAAGATACACGCTGTTGGAGGCTCCGGCAAGCGCTGTAGTTCCTTTCGCGATATAAGACCCGCCGATAGAAAATCCCCCAATATTTGCCGATATTGCTTCCAAAGAATTTACGTTGATTTTATCCGCTGTAATGCTGCCGTCCACAATCAATTCACCCTGGTTTTTCTTCCTTACACAGACATTCTTAGCATAGATTTGAATTTTGGAACTGCTTTTGTCATAAATACAGATGGCATAATATCCGTAATTTTTACAAGACCCCAGATTAATGGTTCCGGAAAAAGTCTGTTCTGCGGTTGTCAGGGAATGGGTGGGGCCGGAAACAGTGACCTTAGTTGTTAAATCATCAGTTGACCGGTTTCCGCAAAAGAAAACACTGACAGTACAGGAGCCGGAAGCCGAGCCTTTTGCAGTAAAGGTATAATATAACTCTTCATTATTATTAAAAGAATTGGGCTTATACTGCGTCAAGGCCAGGTAGGGATTGGAGGATGTCTTTTTTGTGATGTATCCGCTGCTGAAAATGTTATCACCGCCGCTGCCGAAGGGGTGATTTCCGGCAATTGCAGATTGTGAGAGCACCTCATTTGCTGTAACATAGTTGGTAAAATCCCCCAGGGCAATTTTTTCCGCGGTGATGGTATTGGTTTTGATCCATCCGCCGTTAATCTGCGTGGTGGTGCTGATCGCATTATCCGTCCATTTCATGACCATATTTTTCAGGTTCAGCAGGGTATTCCCGTTTGTGGTAATCCAGGCGGGCGTAGCGTTGATTTTTCCCTGGGTTTCACTGCTCAACCCATTGAAAGAAATTAAACCATGAAGGTTGATGTAATTGGCCGCCAAAGTGGCGGTACGATCAGTAAGCTCAAAATTGCTGGAAGAGGTACCGGATTTGACGATCCATCTGAAGCGGTCTGACAGCTGCGAGGCAGTGGTCTGAACTGCACTGATTTTCATATCGGTATCATTAGAACTGGGGGACCAGTCTGTGGGGATTTGGCCTTCTTCGAATTTTATTCCGTATATGTAAATTTCTCCGACTGGATGCAGTATGGCAGGAATAACAGTTATAATGCCACTGGCATCTTCTCTGGTTTTAAATACCATCTTATACCGGTACCAATTACTGTCCAGAAGATGAGTAACTCTGCCGTCAGAGGATGAACTGCCGGTACCTCCTGACAACGACTCGGATTCTACACAGGGATTGTAGGCGGAACTCACGGAATTGCATAAAATGGAATCAATGGAACCATAGCCCGAGGCATAAAAACTCAATGCATAGTAAGTATTTGGTTTAATATCAATTGTATCATGCCATATGCAGACATTCTCAGATTCACTGTCGGAAGTATTTTGGTAGTAATAGCTGGTAAATCCATTTTCCCATCCATATTCATATCCAAAACCCCCGGTCATACCGCTGAAATCCCTTGTCCCATCCAACAAGTTCACCCCGCCGATCTGTACATACTGCCGGACAGTAGAAGTAATCGCCTCATCCGTGATTTTCTGTTCCGCGGAGTTCACCCTGGCAGTCAGGCTTGTGACCTGTCCGTCCATTGTGCGGAGGGTAGTTTCTGCGGTAGAAACCTTTGACGAGATCCCGGACAGGTCGGTGGTCAGGGAGGTGACCTTGTCCGTGATTGTTTTGACCGTAGTGTTGTCATAGGCGCTTATTTTGCCGTCAATATCCGTCATCCAGACTTTATCCGTAATGGATTTATCCACCTTATCCACGATAGAAGACACGCCGGACAGCGTGGATTTTGTTTCTGAAATGATCTGGGGCAGCGCCTTGAATCCGTTATCGGAATACATATAGATATCATGCTGGGGATACAGATAGATTTTGTGGGTTCCGGACATATACCCCAGGGAGATATAGAGCAGATGATCTTCTGAGGCGGGCTCTGTTGTAGTAAAAAGAGCGGAGCCTGGGGTGAAGGTGGTGCCGGAGAGGGTTCCCACCAGATAGCAGGTTTTCTTCGCCTCCCCCGTCCAGCCGGCTTTTGTGGCCTGCAGATCCACTTCGGGAAACTGGGTGAAATTGTTTGTGCCTGTGGCTCCCGCGGCGATGCTTCCTGCGGCATACAAAATCTGTTTGGTGATGTCAAAGCCTGCGGAAGGAGCCAGATGGAAATATCCGCTGTTGTCGCCTACAATCAGTTTCCCGGCTGTAATCGCGGTTTTGGCTGTGATGGGGCTGGCGTGTTTTACTCTGTCGAAGGTATCGGAATTGTAGTTGGCGTCAGCCCACCAGCCCTGGGAGATCACAGAGCTTCCGGCAGAGACGTTCTGGCGGTAGATCAGCCGGATGGCGTTGTTCGCGGGATATTGGGTGGTCAGCCTGGTGGAACCGGAATAATAGCAGGGAACGGCTCCTGTGGCGCTGCCGTCCGCTAGTGTCAAATTCAGCGTGGCGTTTCCGGAACCGTTATAAGGCAGCCAGTAGGTGATCTGCTGCCCGTCCTGGAGATAAAAGAGATCCGCTTTTCCGGTCCAGTTTCCGGTGACCCCGGACTGAGTGCCCAGGACAGTTAAGGAAGTTTGGGTATTGATATCTTCCGGGGCGGGAGTCCAGTCAGTGGCATGGTTCCCTCTTTCGATTTTGATCCATTCCACGCTGGCTGTCACGGTTTCGGAAGCCGGATGGGTGGCGACAGAAAAGGTGTTCACATCGGTATCGCCGGGAGCCGGATCAGGACAGGTAAAGGTTGCCTGATATATTTTCTTTGTCTCATCATAAGAAAGGCTTTCGGCTGCGGGAGTATTTCCCAGATCCCGCCACAGCCCCAGGCCTGCCCCTGTGACGGAGCCTTTCAGGCTGACCGTATATACTGCGCCCGGGACCCAGGTTTCACTGAGCCTCCCGTTCATGACATGGCTGGAGGCGGAGTACCAGCCTTTCCGGCTGTTAAGGGCCAGGTTCCTGCCGCCGATCTCCAGATCTGCGGTATCATATAATTTCAAAACAGTGATTACATCAAAATAGGCGCTGTCGCTGCTGATACATTTCAGAGAGAGTGACGTGACGTCCCGGGTGAACAGATCGCTGGTTTTACTGATTGTGAGCGCGCCGGAGAAGACGGTCAGGCCGTGGGCTGCGCCGGAAACATCTGTCCAGGAACTGCCGCCGTCCCTGCTGTACTGCCATTTTCCAAAGGTTATCCCGCCCTGAAAGACGGGCGTAAGCCGGATGGTATCGGGGGAGAAGGTAAGCCCTCCGTCCGAAGATTTAAAGACCTGGGATGTGGCGGAGAGGTCCACAGCTTTAGCGGGCGCTCCTGCCGATCCTGCTGCCCCGGCTTTTGATAAGGTATAACTGAATACTTTGGTGATACTGACCCCGTTGGCAGTGATGGGGATATTTACAGTCCCGCTGAGCGCGGTCAGAGAGGAGGTGACTGCCACAGTGACGGAAGCGCTGGCAGTTCCGTTGTTCTTTACCGTCATAGTCATTCCTGCGGGGAGCCCGGTGATGCTTCCCACGGCAGCGGCAATTCTCTTGATGCCCTGAAAGGCGAGGATGTCTGTTGAGACAGCGGCGGCGGCAGCGTGCCCGGAAGAATCCGCGGCAAAGGTGTGGTTTTCGTCGGTGAGAATGACTGTGACAGAATCTCTACCGTCTGCTACATTTGTGATTGTTACCTGGTTTGACGCTTTTAGCGGCATTTCGTTTCTCCTTTCCGCACCCTGCCGGGAAGCAAAACGTGAAAGCCATAGTTAAATAACCTCCACGACAAAGGTGCATTTTGTATCGATCATGCTTCCGTCTACATATACCACTTTTTCCGTTTTCCAGGCCTCGCCTTCATCCATGGGAAGGGAATCCTTATCGAGGCGGTAGGTATGGTAGGCTGCCTGGGGCAGGTCGGGGCCGGAAGCGTCAACCCATGCGGAGCCGTTGTATTTTTTCAGAGTTACTTTATTATTTGCTTTATCGATATGATAATAGAAATCGCCGGAAGCAGGGGAAGCCGGCGCTGCGGTCAGGAAAGCGGTGGTTTTCAGCAGGTCCACTTCTTTTCCATTCTGGTAAAGCCTGTAATAGAGGACGCCGGAACCTTCTCCATTTTTGACCTGGGTGCCCAGAGTGCTGATGATATCCACGCTGTAGTTGTCCTGTTTGTCGGTTACAGTGGCATATGCCGTATAGGTTTTTCCTCCGTATGTCCCGGTGCAGGAGAAGGAGGCGATGGCGTCCACCATATCGGGGGTTACGGTCAATTTGGAGGAAGTCTGACCGGAGACGGCTGTCCAGGAGCCGGATGTGTATTTCTTCCAGACATATGCGGTGGGGGTGACGGCGGATGCGCCGGAATACATGATGGTTTCAAGAACCACGTTGTTTCCGGAATTGACGATCACGTTTCCCGCAGGGGAAATGATTTCAAAGAGCACTGCATTCTCGCCGTTTACTGCTGCTTTTGCCTTTGTCCAGGTGAATTTCTTCACAACTGTTGTGGAATTGCAGGTAAATGTCAGGTCGATGGTTCCGTTCATGGCCGCAGCCGCGCCCAGGGCGCTGCCGGCGGCGAAGGATAATACAAGAGAGCCGTCCGTGCCTGCCGATGCCGGAGTGTTGGATTTCACCGTAACCCCTGCGGGCAGGGCTCCTGCCGCCACAGTGCAGGCCGCCTTGCTGATTCCTTGATAGCCGCAGAAGGGGATGGTGACGTCCATGGCGTTTAATACTGTTCCGGAACTGCTGCAGGGAATCACCTGAGATTCATTGCCCACAACAACAGAGGTTCCGCCCGCGCCCGCGGCTCCGGTGGCGCCGTCCCTGGTCACGGCGACCGTCTGGACGTCCAGGGAAGCCGTTGTGCCGCCGGAGGCATAGAGGGTGCATCTCACAGCGGCTATATTGGGAGAAGAAGGGGTATATTCCTTAGAGGTTTCATCTGCGGATGAGGTATATTTGGTGGTAAATGCAGTTCCGTCCGCAGATTCCGCGATGAGAAACCTTCCCGCGTAAGCCTGGCGGGCAGCGGAAGTCCCTTCCCGGTAAAAAGCACTGAAGGTCACTGTCTTGGGGGTGAATACATTGCTGATATTTTTATTCAGGACAAGGGTGCTGGCGTCGATGAAATAAGTCCGGGCCGAAGCGCCTGCGGCGCCGCCTTTTACTCTGGTTACTGCGAATCGTTTTGTGATAGAAGCGTAACCGGAACGGGAGGCGGTGAAATCCACATATCCTGTATCCACGGTGCAGCCGGTGATGGTGTAAGTCTTTTGATCCGCGCTCTGGGTTCCTGTGATTCCGGAAGAAGGCGTGACGGTGACGGTAAAGGTATCCACAATGTCCTTTCCGTTTTCATAGACCGCCAGAGTGGAGGCGGCTCCGGCATAGGAACTAACGGAACCGGCGGAATTGGCGTACAGCGTGTGGGATTCATTTGTCAGGACGCCCACGGCGGAATGGGCTCCGTCCCGCACCTTGTAAATGGAATGGATATCGTACACGTCCGGATCATCGGTGGTCACCCGGATGGTAGCCACATCGTGGAAAAAGATGGCGTGGGAAGGTTTCACATAAAGTGTGGAGCTGGTCAGGGAGGCGTTGTCGGAAGTGGTGGGATAAGAGACAAATTCTCCCGATGCATTTTTGTACTGCCATCCGGTCACTGTTACATTTGTGGCAGTGGCAGTCAGGGCCAGCTGGGATTCTCCGGTGAGATTCCCGGAAGCGTCGTACAGAAATACATTGCCGCCGGCAATGGAGATGTAGTGAAGCTCCACAGCGTTCTGCAGCAATGAGTAAGAGAGCAGGCTCTGGGCGTTTACTGTAACGCCGGATTCCGGGTCCATGTAAGTCACATAGCAGATATAGCTGAGCAGGCCGCTGGCAGCCGCGCCCAGCTTGTTCTGGTTTACGGTAAGGATGCCGCCGGAAACAGTTTCTCCGGCAGTCAGGTTCCCTTCTGTGCTTGCCCCTTCCCTACGTTTCCAGGAGACTGTGACTCCGGGGCTGGCAGGAGACAGGGCTTTCTCATTAAAGTAGATAACCGGGGTGATTTTCAGATTGGTGCTGGCCCAGGAGGGCGTGTAGGAATCTTTGTTTGGGTCATAAATTGAAGAAAGAGGAAGGCTGCTGTTTAAATAGACGCTGAGCCTTCCCACGTCGTCGATGTCCACAATTGTGATTTGGCTGGAAGCTTTGATTGCCATAAAATAATATCCTCCTTGATATCAGAATGTGCCTGCCGCAACCAGCTGATGGTTCAGCCAGAAGGAGCAGCGAAACTGTGCTTTTTTATAGAGATCTTCTCTGGTGATGTGCAGGGATTTAGCGCCGGATTCATGCTGGGAATTCCAGTAATCATCCAGATCGGCATCCCCGCTCTGGCGGGTCCAGATAAAACAGCTGTCCGCAAACTGGGCCGTCACGTCTTCATTCCCGCGGTACAGGACGGCGGAAAGGATGGTGTCAATGATCCTGTTGGTGAAAATTACGCCGTTGGAGCTGTCGATTTCGATTTTGTACTGAAGGTTATCTTCGATTTTTGAATCCAGGGCCTGGGTGGTCTCCTTCAGTTCATAGAATTCTGTGCCGAACCTGGTTCCGTTTTCTGTATAGATCCGGTCGATGCTGGTGATGAGGCGGCCTTCGGAATCTATTTCCACCTGAAAATCCAGCCGGTCCGGCCCGATGGTTCCCGGGGCGATCATTTTATTCACAATGATGTTGTCCGGGATGCCTTCTTGTCTGATTCCATGGGAATCGAAAAGGGCGGTGGTTCCGTCCTCGCCCCGCACCACGAAGCTGAAACCGCCGCCGCCGTCCTGGCCGATCTGGACCCGGACATTGCCTTCGGAATCGAAGAACTGCTGGGTGGCCCCTTTCAGGGCAATGGCGGGCCGGCCGGTTTCAGAGGACACCAGGGTGATCAGCTCAGCGCTGGCGATATGGGCCATCAGGTCGGCCACAGAAATCTCCGCGGCGATCATGTGCTTGATGACGGCCTCGTCGATAACAGCATTGTCCGCTGTGAGATGAATGGCCTGCAGATCCCCCACCCCGGCGTTTCCGGCCAGAAGGCTTTCCACATCTGCCAGAGCGGCCTTTAATTCCCCGATATCTGCGAACTTGATATCCGCATAATCCGAGCTCAGGATATGGGCGGAGAGACGCTCAAAATATCCTTTTTCCCCCTCCAGGATTTTTGTAAAGATATAATCTGAGGTGATGGCGTCGAACTGACCGTCCAGCATCTGGAGCAGCCCGGTGTATTCCCCGTAGGAGAGGGTATATCCTCCGCCTTTTTCCGAATCCGGGTCTTTCCCGGAACCGGAACCGCTGCCGGAGGCGCTGCGGGAAGAGATGGAGGAGACGGAGCCTCCTGCGATGCCCTTGAGCAGATATTCGATGTCGTTTGTGCCCTGGTTGTCCCGGTACATGTTGGACCACACCACCTGGATGGAATCCGGGTTATAGAAATCGAAAGAAACAGAAATCAGGCGCAGCAGAAAATCTCTGTTCCCTTTTAAAACAGTCACAAAATTGCCCAGGGAAAAATCTTCCCATTTGGACCGGAACTTGGGCAGGGAGAACAGGTTGACCAGAGAAGTGCTGATGGTGTACTGGGGCTGGGAGAGGCGGGACAGGGTGTTGACTGCGTCCTTTTTCAGCTCTTTTTGCTGCTCGATGATCTCTTCGATGGAGTAGCTGTCCAGAATGAGGATGGTATCGTTTGTATAGTCTGCTTCCTTGATATAGGGCGTCAGCTCTTTGAGTTCAGATACTGTATAAAAAGAATTCCAGTCGATCTGCTTTGTGACGGCCAGTTTTTCCCGGACAATCTCTGCCTCTTCTGCCTTCAGTTCTTCCAGCTGCGCTTTTTTCGCCTCCAGCTCTGCCTGGACCGCGTCCCGTTTCTGCACTGCATTGAGCCAGGTTTCAGAATCCTGGCTGAGCCCCAGCTTCTCGTAGTTTTCAAGGATCTGGCTGGTGGTCTTTAATTTGGATGTCAGCTCATTGATCCCGTATTTTGTCCAGTCCTCTGTGCCGGAATCCTTATCCTCAGGCAGCATGGTGTGGAGGTTCAGCTGCTCCAGGGTATTATTGTTGTGCCTGATTGCCAGAGCGATATAATCCTCGCACAGGGAATCTTTGAGGGCCAGCCAGGCCTTCCATTTGTCCAGAAGGCCCGGGCTCATTCTGTCATAGTAGTGGGAGAGGTCGAAGAGGTAGTCCATGCCCAGGTTCACATCCCGCAGATCCAGCTTATCCCCGCCGAAAACCCGGATGGCGGTCACCGTATCCTCCTCTGTTCTTTGGGAGAGCTGAAAATCTTTGACCAGATTTTCAAAACCCAGGTAAAGGTCTGTGGTCCGGCCCAAGACGTTCTGGTCGAAGGTGTCCCCCGCGTCGTTGATGGGATAGGCGTTGATCAGGTTTTTGTCCGTATCAAAGGTAAAGATACATTCAAAAGCTTTTGCGGCGTTTTCCATTAAGAAGGAATAGGGAGAGCCGGAGAATTCGGAAAAGCTCCGGATTTTGGGCTTTAGCGCGGGATGGATGTAGCCAACGCCCCAGTTGGGAAACTTCTCCAGCAGGAGATGCATCAGGCTCAGGTCCGGATCGTCATCATGACAGAACCGGATATAATCTTCTTTTGCAAGCTGCCAGTCATCCTCCCAGGTAAGCTCCGGATGGCGGTCCAGAAAGACGATGTTTTCCAGGGAATCCACCGTACCGGTGTTGACAGTGAAAGAGGTGTTTCTCTGGGAAAGCTCGTATTCCAGCGAATACATGGCGCAGTCTTTGAACAGCTGGGTCCCGTCGTCTGTTTCCGCGGGCTCCTGCAGCTGAAACCAGCCCACGTCTTCCACATAGACCGTGTTGAACTTTTTCAGATGCTCCCAGTTCTGCACATTGTCTCCATAGGCTACGGTAAAGGAAATCTCTGAATAATCAATGAGATTGATTTTGCCGGAAGCGCCGGTGATATGGTTGATCAGCCCGTAGATTTCCTTGGATGGAGAGGCGATAAAGAATTTCTTGTTTTTTATTTCTGATAATGCGCTGGTGTGAAACTGCATTTAGATCCCCGCCTTTCTGGGAAACAGACAGCTGATGGTGAGATCTGCGCTGCCGGAGGCTTTCAGCTCATTGATCCCGGGTTTTAGCCGGAGGAATTTTTTGTTGAACACCGGATAGAAGTTGTGGCGGGGGACGGTGGAGGAGACGATCAGCGTGTTTCCGTCCACAGTGGTGGCGGCGCCGGAAGGCAGCTCCGTAAAGAGCATGGTTTCACCGGAAGTCTTGTTGTAGAGATAAAATTCCCCCGTGCCCTGTTTGGTGATGGTAAGGACCATGGGAAGGTCGGACCATAAATCGTCGCTGGTATTGTCGATCTGGAATTCCAGCGCGTTGTCCACGGTTTTTGAGAGGGAAAATTCCTCCCAGCCCCAGGGCGCGTCGCAGCGGAAGGTGATCCGAAAGCCTGCGGTTTTATCCAGAAGCATATATGGTTCTACATTTATGGGGATAGCCATAAAGTAGAGGCTATCAAGTTTGCCTTCGGGAAAGGTCAGCTTGGCATACTGCTTCCGCCCGGTGAGCCATCGGTAGATATTTCGTTCCGTTACGGGACTGATGAAGCCGTCCGGGGAGCTGCCGTCTGAGATGAGGGTGATTTCCATCTCCAGGACGTCGGCGTATCTGCTGTCCAGCAGCAGGGGGACCGGGCCGGACCCCACGGAGACTGCCGTCAGGTCCAGCTTCATCCCGATGTCCCCGTCCTCCAGGCCGGAAGAGTTGAAATGCCCCGGGGTCATGCCGTAGTCAGATGGGCTGATCCCATCGTAAATAAAATTGTTACAGAATATCTGCATTTATACAGCCTGCCTTTCTGATAGATTATGGGGCTGCGCCCCCGCCCGGCTGCTTTCCGGCAGCGGGAGGGCGGGAGAGCGCCTGGTTTGGTTAAATTTTCTGCATGTCATATGCGTTTGTGCGGAAGCCCACCCGGCCCAGCTGCCTGGCGATGGCTCCTGTCACTTTGTTTACTGTGTCTTTCTGGGCGGACTCCAGCTGGGATGCGAAGGTTTTGTCCACGCTGCCCTGCACGGTGAGGGAAGCATCTATTTTATCAACTTGTATGGCCGGAACAGCCGGCAAAGGAGAATACATGGATGTGTTATGGGAAATGATGCCTGCGATATTGGGGAGTAATTGGGGCAGCATTCTTACCATCTGTTCGAAATCAGCATTCTGCTTTTCGGTCAGAACCCGTTCTCCCATTCTCACCGCAGCAAGGGTGTCTTCCCCCAGCGCTCTGTGCAGCCATTGGTCTCTGGTTCCGGAAACGACGCCGCCTTTGGCCATTTGTAAGTTTGTCATCGGGGGGCCGCCACCTTTGCCGCCTTTGCTCTTTACTGTGAGATCAATGCCTACTCCTGATGGCAAGGAATTGATCGCGGACGCAATTCCGCGTATAGAGTTGGCAGCTCTGTCGGCAGCATCTTTAATTCTATAAACAGAGTTTACCGAACCGCTTGTATCATAGGATGATCCAAGGGTATTTGCAGTTGCACTGGCGAGATTCTGCGACGCGTTGGCAGACTGATCCAGGGCGGATCTTACGCTGCCTACCCGGGAGACCAACCCGGAGGTGTCCACGCCAAATGCTCTCAGCATTGCATCCGTGGATCGGTTGGCTTCAGTCTGCAGAATGATCTGCTCCTGCTCCACCAGCTGAATGGCCTGAATAAACAGGCTGGATGCGGCGGTGAGATCAGAGCCGTAACCTGCCACCGCGGCAGAGCCGTTGCGCCAGGGCGTGGTAATGCTGCTGTCTATGGACAGGCCGTACTGCTGGATGATCAGGTCGATGCCGGCCATAACAATGTCCGTATTGTTCTTCACATCTTCAAAGGTCTGGGTGTACATCGCGTAGCGGGCGTCCAGAGAAGCCCTCAGCTTTTCTTCCTGCAGGACTCCGTTTTCATCCAGAAAATCGGTGAGCTTATAGAGGGTGTTGCCAATCATGACTTCGCCTTCTGTCAGCAGCAATCCGATTAAGACTTCCGTGGAAGCGATGGAATTTTGCAGCGCCTCTATTTCCGCCTCTTTCATAGCCTTATAGGCTTCCAGTTCCTGGTCCAGGGCGTCCTTTCTGGCGTCTAAGTCGTGCTGGTACTGGGCTTCCTGAAGGGAATTGATGTTTTCATTCTGCTGCTGCCGGAGCTTTGCCAGAGAAGCCCGGTCCGCCGCGGTTCCGGAAGCGCCCAGGGCGTTGATTTCCCTGGCGGTGGCTGTGATATTCCTGTTCTTTTCCAGGATGGAATTTCGGTAGTCGTGGAGCGCTTTTTCTTCGCTGAGCGCGTCCTTCAGCGTGCCGATATAATCCGAATAAGCGTCGATTTCTTTTTCAATAGCGTCGGTTGCTTCTTTCACCCGCTGCTCATTGAGCTCCCGGATGGCGTCTTTTGCGGCATTGGCTGAATCCACGCAGTCCCACTGTTTGGATTCCAGATCGGCCAGCTTTTCGTAATATTCCGCGGCGGAATACTTGCCGGCGGCATAATCTTCCTTCAGCTTTTCAATCTCTTTGGCGTACTGGGCGGCCTGATACATACCTGCTTCATATGCCTGGGTCTGGAGCCCCAGATAGGTGAGGGATTCATCCGTCCATTCCGTTCCCTGCGCGCCTTTTGTCGCTGTTTCAATATCCAGCAGTCCGCTGAGGCCGGAGATCTGGTCCTGGATCTGGCTGAATCTGTCCGCGATGGCGTCCAGGGTATCCCAGTGCAGGTTGTCAATATCTGTCTGGAAATTTTCGATATCTGTGTAGCAGCCGATGATTTCCTGGTCGATGCTCTGCAGCTTCTGGTACATCTCCTCCCATTCGTCGGAACCCAGCTCGATGCCGTTTGCCAGCGCTTCGTCCATCTGTTTTTTCAGCTGTTCCCGTTCTTCTTCCAGCAGGCTGATGCGTTCCCGGGACTGGTCGATCAGCGCCTGATAATAGCCTTCGCCTACCTTCTGGCCCTGGGATTCTAAAAGATCGATGATGCCGTCGATCTTGCCTTTGGCGGAATCGAAAATCTCGATAAAGCGTTCAAATTCCTCCGCAATGTTGGAAAATTTGGCTGCCTGCAGCTGCTTCAGGGTTTCTTTCAACTCAATGAGCTCCTGGTCGATATCGTCCACCTTATGGGCCCATTCCTGATAGTTTTTGATGGCTTCCTGGATTTCGGAGGAGGTGTTGCCGATGAATTCGGTCATGGAAACCCCGCCGTTTTTGGCCAGCTCTTTGAAATTATCAGGGAGCATGGACAGGTACTGGTCCGCCTGCTCCTGATACATGCCTCTGGTCTTTTCCAGGTCGGAGAGGAGGGTTTGATTAACGGAGATCAGCTGGTCGGCAAAACTGTTTTTCCCGGCGGCGCTTTCCACGTTATCCATGTAGGTTTCCAGGGATTTGGCTACCTTTTCTATTTCGTGGCGGCGCTGTTCGAAATGATCCAGTATATCTGTGGAAAGATTGTCAATTTCTTCTTTCTTCTCTGTGTTGCCGCCGGTATTAGAGCCGGAAGACCCGGAAGACCTTTTATTTGAATCTTCCGCCTTATATGCGCTCAGCCCCTTGTCTTTTGCGGCTTTCAGCATGTTGATCTGGGAATCGATATTTTCAGCCTGCTTGTCATAACCGGCGATTTGTGCTTCGATTTGTCTTTTTTGATTTTCTAAATCTTGATCGGCAGCCTGGCTCTGTTTATTTATTTCATTCAGCCAGTCATCTGCCATGGTATATGCGCCGTTTGGAAGGCCTGTTTCAACATCAAAAGGCGATATAACACCTTTGGCAGATACGCTGTCTAATGCGCTAATCTTATTGCTTTCACCGAAGGAAACCGGACTGGAGGGAGAAAAGGGCGTGGGGGTGCCATTCATGGCGTTTTGCATTGTCAGCCCCACGTTGTACCAGTCAGTGCCCAGATTTGCAATGTTTTTCTTCATTATAGAGACATTTCTGGCCACAGAATTGGCGGATTCAGTGGCTGAAATGTCCATATTATTCTGCATGTTCTGGCTTGCGAGGGCTACATATTGGTTGTAGGCTTCTGTGTCGTTTGTCATGGATGCGGCAGCAGTATTATATGCTTCCGCTTCGGTCATTCCGCCCTGGATCATTGCGTTGACCGCGCTCTGGGCGTTGTTGATCTTATTGATGGCCGCCTGCTTCGAGGCCAGAGAATCGCTGGAGGAGATGGAATTGATTAGGTTTAATTGTTCCTGGGCGAAATTGCGCTTGGCAATAATCGAGGCTTTTTCGTTTTCAAGTTCCTGGATTTTTGTGTCCAGATCCGCTTTTAACTCAGCTTCCCGGCCCTGGATGGCGCTGTTGACCGCCTCTTCATCCAGTTTGATTTTTCCGTCGGTATATTGTTCTGCGTTAGTTAGTATTTCAGGAAAAACTTTGGCGTATTCCCAGGCGTCGGCGGAATCAAAGACAAGGCCGTTCTGAGAGATGTCGTTGGACAGGCTGGCCAGCTTGTTCATTTCGCTGATGGTGCTGTCGATCATCCCAATGGTGTCTTCCATCCTCCAGTTAAATTCCACCTCTGAAATCTGGGACAGAGCGTTGATCAGGGAATTGATGTTATTCAGCATTTCCGGGTCGGAAATAGTCAGCGCAGCTTCTCGCAGCTGGGAAATGAGAGCGTCTGATGAAGTGCCGATTAGGCTTTCCAGGCCTGTTTTGAGGTTCCCGAATCCTTCTGAGGCCAAGTCGATGTAGGGGATCAGTTCGGGAAACTGTTGCATCAGATCCAGCACGTCATTTTCGCTGAGAGAACCGGAATTTAGGCTGTCCAGGGCGTTTTTCAGCGTGGAGACAGTAGACTGGACGGCGTCGATGTTTTCAGAATAGCGGGAGATATCAAAGGTATTCCCTCCGTCGGCTTTTAATTTTTTTGATTCGTCATTCAGGCGGTATATTTCGTTAACAAAAGCTTGTACGGCGGATTTCCCATCCTCGCAGTATAGATTGCTTCGGCTGATGGCGTCGCTGAGATTCTGGTAGCCCTGAACTGTTTCCGGGGTCAAGGTTCCGGCCTGCGCCAACTGTATCAATTCGATTTTGGTTTTTTCCAGTCCGGCATTGCTGAAAATGCCATCAATTTCCATATCATTCCAGCCATTTGGATCCATCGCTGTCCATGCCAATTTAAGTGAATGATTTATCTCATCTAAGTAATTTTGCGCATCCTGAGATAATTCATCGTAAGGGATGGAAGAGAGCTTTGTTTTGTAATCTTCAAGAGTTTTAATATCTTCCCAAATAGATGCCTCTACATCTGCCGCATTTTTACCGTGTTGTTGAGCCTGTTCCGGATCACTATCCTTCAGTTCATTTTGAAGTTTGATCAGCTGTTCATATGCTGCGATTTTGGATGCCAGTTCGCTGGATTCGCTGGAATAAGCTGCTAGAGGGGCACCTGGTTCTGCAGCACCTTCTCGGTATTTTTTTAGTGCTTCCTCTGTAACTGGTTTTGAAAATTCTTTTTTATAGGCAGCTATAGTATCTTCCACGGCTTCCTTCTGTGCATATTGCTCCTGATTTTCCTTTAACTTTTTTTGTCTCTCTAATTCTATAGTGATTTGTTGGAGTTTTTCCAGTTCTTCCTGCTCAGCATATGTAAGAGAACCTTTTGACTGCAGTTCTGATATTCTGAATTTTTGTATTTCTAATTCATTATTGATTTCACTGAGTTCTTGTTTAGCGGCCTTATAAGTGGAAACGGATTCTTCCATTTGTTCCTTGGCCTTTTCCTCCGAATGAATAAAATTATCTATTACTGTGGCAGCAACACTGATAGCTGATTTAATTCCCCATTCAACTAATGAATTGCCAGTGTTAGTCAGTGCTTCTAAAGCTGCCTGAGTAATTTTACCCGTTATAGCAGTTTTTTTTAAGGCTTTAGCAAAATCAGTTTGGCTTATGACTCCGTTTTTTAGATTATGCGCATAATCTATGACTTCGTGATCAATATTGTCCAATTTTTTTGCCGCCAGATCTGCATTTTTGGATGAGTTATTTAAAGAACCAGCAAAACGATCAGAATCATTTTTTAAATTACCCGTCAAAAAAGAAGCAGGTTCTCTTGCAAATAAAGTTAGTAATCCATCATCCCCCTCTAATACTTTTTTAATAAAGGTATCAGTAAAACCGGAAAATATATTTGGCATTTTATTTATAGATACCTTGGATTTAGCAGAATCATTGCCTTTTGTTGTTAATTTCACACTATATAATTTGTTGTTTGGCCGTGATTTATATATAAACTTTTTATCTATTTTTAATACAGGGAAACAGTGCGGTTCTTCAAACATTATGGCCCGCACATGCCTTTCTTTCTTCTTCCATTCTATCTGTCGATATGCTATTGAATGGGAGAAAGAGCAGTAGAGCTCTTTGTCAGTTTTTACCCTGGTCAGAGGACAGATCTGACAACTGCGGCGGACTATCTCTCACAAGCCATTTCTGACTCAAAATCGTTTATAGTCTCTGAACACATCCATATCTTCGTTTTTCAGACTTAGGAGATCCGTTGCTGATAGCCGATTTAGCTCTGCAAAACCGCAGCGCCTGCACTTAGGCTTATCGCCATATGCCGAATAGCCCTCATTTCTGAGTTTGACTTTTTTTACCGTTACCGGTATCCTTTTCGGAATACATTCACGCTTGCCGTTTCCAGCTACGTTGTAGTGTGCTATTTTATGTATACGGTATTTTTATTCTTTCTTTCCAGCACTGATGTATAGCAGACATCAATTACGATTTATTTTACAACCTCTGCGAAGTGACCAGATTCACACATCCCTACCCTTGAAGTAAAAATTTCTCAGGCATGGAGGGCATATTTCAAACAAAAGACTCTGATTTGAATTACATACGCTCATATGTATTTACCGAGGTTTGTAGTTTGCTTGTTGGCTGTTGATGTTTTACTATCCTGACCAAAACTGCTTTTTGCGATAGACTGGCTGGTCGGAGCAGTGACTTTTAGTGCAGCTTTCACATAAGCCTTCTCAACCTGCGCCACAGCATTTTTTAGGGAAATATCGTCGATTTGTATAGTCGATTTAATGGCCTTGCCCAGGGCCTTCTCCAGATCCGGGGCGATCTGCTTCACGCTGTCCAGCAGCCCGTTCTGGTCAATTTTCGCAGGAATGCGGACAGAAGTCTTGTTCACTGCTTTCTGGATCTTGGCGATATCTTCCCGGATGCCATTGGCCTCCCGGATCGCCTTCACCAGAAGATCCATATCATTTTTCATGTTCCTCTCCTTTCTTGGAAATGAACTGTCCTTGGAGGAATCAGGGCAGTGTTACGCATCGTCCCGCTCTGAATCCGCAGGACTCTGACCAAAATTCTTTTCGGCCAGAACAGCTTCCAGGAACTGAATTGCTGCGCGGTAAAAGATAAATTTTGCTTTCCATTCGGATTTCTTCATTTTGAAATAAGTGATCATATTGTGCTCCTTTTTATTTTAGAATGTGGCGAAGCCGTTTTTCAGGCGTTCTTTGTAGATCTCATTGATGACCTCCATGCTCATGGCGGTCTGTCCGTTGGTGAGATTGTTTGTTTCCAGCACCTGCTCGTATTTTTCAAAAATGGCGAAGACATGGGTGAACTGTTCTTTGCTGTACTGTCTGCCGGAGGAGAGGGCGGAAGCAAAGTCCAGGATTTCCCAGCGCCAGTCGTCAATTTCTTTATCCAGAAACATCTGCAGCAGGTTTTCCAGGTCCGCCTTGATTTCTTTGTCATGGCGGATGGACTGCCGGACGTCCTCCTCCTGCTTTTTCTGCAGTTCGGACAGGGCGGAGGCGGTGGTCAGCAGCAGCGCGTGATCCTGGTCCTTTCCTCTGATCCATTTCAGCGGGCGGCCGATATAGGCCAGGAATTTGGATACCAGGGTGAAAATGGACACCAGGGCGGATAAGATCATGAAAATGCCGATGAGCAGTGAGAGGAGATCAAGTTCCATGAGCTGTGTCATTGTTTCCATTCATGCGGCACCTGTCCTTTCATTTCCCGCCGCCGGCAGAATTTTTCTCAATATACTGGCGGAAGAGCTCATAGAGGCCGGTGGAGGCCAGGCCGGAGATCAGGCCGCTCAAGAGCGCCTGGGGCGTGATTTCCCAGCCGTTGATCCAGACAGCCAGAAAAACGCCCAGAACAGCTACAACAGTGGGAATGATTTTATTGCTGACATCTTTGATCCAGTGCTTGACCACGTAACCTGCGCAGAGGCAGATGCCTACGATCAAGGGCGTGATAAATTCATTGAAAAACTCCATGTCAGATCTCTCCTTTCGTTTTCATCCATTCTTCATAAGGTTTCTTTGTTTCAGCCTTGATAAAATAATAGGCCATTTTCCCTTCATTCGTGGTGGAAGGGCAGATCCAGACCGGCTGGATCTGATAGCGGGAGATATAAAACATCACCTGTTTCATGGAAGTGATGGGGATGATCCCGCCTTCTCCAAAAGCGCCGGTCACTTCTTCCAGACTGTCAAAAATTCGTTTTTTCATAGTTCCTTTCTTTCCCGGTGTATATAAAAAGGTGCCGGACTCTCGCGCCGAAGCGCGGTGTTTTCGCAGCCATATTTCCTTAGCGCGTAGTGCGCATCCACCGGAGGGTTTTGTTGCATAGGGAACGCAGTTTTTTATACAACAAAAAAGGGGCGTCCTCTGCGAATGGATATTGCAGCGGACGCCCCCGGGTGTCTGATTCAACTACAATATTTTCACCGGACCGGCGGGAATGGGCCGGCCCAGCGTAACATCTCAGGCAAACTCAGCCTCAGTTACTCAGTTGTTATCTTCCGTGATCTCGATCATGTCCAGAACGTTGCCGTCTTCGTCCACCAGCGCGTCGCAGGTGATGGTGATTTCAGCGGGATCTCCGTCGGAAGAGAAGGACAGCTCCAGATTTCTCTGGGGAGACGCCTTGTAAGCGGTGATTCTCATGGGAACCAGAGAGCCGTTTTCGTCCTTGTCCAGTGTGGACATCTGGATATAGAAGTCCTTGGGAACTTTCTTGTTGTTGAAGGAAACTTTCTGTACGCCGGAAGTCTTTTCCTCCAGATAGGCTACCGCATAGGCAGTATCCTTCACCAGCGCGGAAGATTCTTTGGCTGTGAATACTTTTTCAGCCACAGTGCCTTCAATGGCTTTTCCGCCGAAATCATCTTCTGCGTAAACGAACACAGAACCGGCCACAGGCGTGTTTGCCAGGGTCAGAGAACCGGCGGCAGAAGCCTTAATGATTTCCTTTCTGGCGATCACTGCGGAAGTCTCGATTTCGCCGTCGCTGAGCATGGCGTATACTCTGAAGGGATGTACCTGGAAGGTCATTGCGATGGTGCCGTCCAGCGGGTTGTCGAACTTAATGCATTTCTGGCCTTTCTTGTTGGCGTATACTGCGTCGGAGCTGAAGCCCATTGTGGTGGTGTTGCAGAAATCCGCGTACATCCAGGGTGTCTTTGTCTTGTAGTCTCTGATGTCCAGATCGCAGCACTGTCTGTTTGCCATATTAATGTCCATATTGTATTTCCTCCTTGAATTTAAAATCACATATTTAGTTTTTTCAGGTATTCCATGGGTTTGTAGTCGGATGATTTTTTGAATGAAAAGGTGTTGGCTGCCATGCTGTCGTTGAAGTCGTAATGGCGGCCGCTGCAGTATTCGCTGAACATGGAGTGGAACTGATAATAGGTCATGTCCCAGACGTTCAGGATGTTGATTCCCACTTTGTTGTGGGTGCAGTATTTTCTGACCATATTGTCCAGAGAGTAGTTTTCATCCGCTTTCTGGTTCTTCTTCTGGTCTTCCCGGTGCTGTTCCAGCTTCTGATACAGCTTTCTGGCGGTTTCATTGGCAAATTTCGGCGCCAGGCTTTCTTTTTGCCCCAGTCCCAGGATATATTTCATTTCTTCCTGGAACAGTTCGAAATTATCGCTTCCCACAGACCCCATGGGGATTTTTTCCTGCGAGGCGGATGAGATGTCGAATCTGCCTGTCTCCGCGTTGAATTCCACCTCATCCAGCAAAAAGAATTTCAGCATGCCCATCATCAGCTCCGGATTTTTATACAGAAGAAGGTGAAAGAGAGAAGCGGCTTCCTGTTCGGAACCGCTCATGGCGCTGAACTGTTCTTCCATGCCGGAGAGTTTTAACAGGCTGTCCCTGGTGATGGTGACGAGGCTCAGGTACAGCTCGAAAACCCGGTAAGTAATCCGGCGGATATCCCGCAGCGTGGGGCATTTTACTGTCCCGATCCCTTCCAGATAGAAGGGTTCATTGCTCAGATAGTCAAAAGACGTATAGATGCTCATGGTGAATTTTTCACCTTTAAGTCCGAAACAGTAAAAGTCATCTGTCTGCCATAGTATTTGCTGCCTGCGGGGCTCAGATAAGAGGCGGATTCCAGGCGGAGGTTTCCCATGCCCAGATCCTGCAGGTTTCGTAAGGCCCTTTCGGCCGCGTCCGCCAGCTGGTCCGCCCTGGTTCCGGCATAGCCGGCTCTGGAATAGTTCAGGCAGTTTTTGTGGCAGTAGGCCCAAACGGTGATCCGCAGATTTTTGACCATTCTGGAAGGGACGGAGGGTATGTCTGTTTCCAGGCAGAGGTAAGAGACCTCTTCCGGCTTTGATTCGTCCATTTCCAGATAGGGGAAAATCCTGGTGAAGAGGAGTTCCTCTGCGGGTGTCTCCCCGGCGTTTTCGCCCAGCAGGATTTCTGTCACATCTCTGGAACCGGTAAACGCGCTGATCAGCTTGTCTTTATAGATTCCGATATCCCGCAGTATTGATTCGTTCAGAAAAATCACCTCCCGTATCCGCCGCTGTGTCCGCGGCATGCGCGCCGCAGCGGAGCAGGAAAGTGCCGCCGCGGCGCGGTTTATAGGAAAGGCAGGCGATTTTGGAAAACGCCTGCCTGGTTGGAGTAAAGAGGGTATTTGCGCAAATATTTTCTTTCTCCCTCATTAGGGGATATTATGGAAATCCGCAAACTCCTGATAAATCAAAGGGAAAGAGGCCAGGGCCCGGTTCAAGTGTCCCGAAAAATGAAACGCTCAACAGGATTTTGTAAAACAGCTCAGCAGGTTTTCCTGATTGATTTCATAGAGGGTTTTCAGAAGAATGGATTTGTTCTTATGAATGACTGATTTCAGCCTGAAATTATTTTTATTGATCTGGGGCGTGATCAGGAACGCCCGGTCGATGAGCCAGGAAAACAGGCCCAGATAATTGCCGGAGAGGCGGGTTTTCCGGATGTCCCGGATCAGATCTTCAAAATCGTTTCTTAACAGCAGATATTTTCCGTTGTCGTTTTCTTCAATATTATAGGAATACAGATCCAGAGAATATTTGGAGATCAGCTCTTCCGCCCTGCGGCAGGTTTTGCGGTTGATGTCCAGGGGATGTTTGAGGAAGAAACCGGAGAGGGGAAGGGTGGCGTCCGGGGAGCGGAATTCCGGGAGGCTCAGGTCGCAGAGGAAGTTCATGGGGCAGTCCAGAGAGGGGTTTACATCCTCCGGTTTGCAGTCTTTTTTGATCAGCCGCCAGAATTTGGGATATTTGTGGGTTTTGATATCCAGCTCTTTCCGAATCCGTTTGATTTCCCCGTCCAGGTCGATATCGAACCGCCGTTTTGCGCTGTCGATGGCAGCCTGGGCCAATACAGAGAGAATGCACACAGAATCGCTGTACTTCGGGTCAAGGAACTGATAGGAATAGGTCTGGGCCAGCTGGGCCAGGTTGCTGGATTCTCCGATATCTGTCTGGGATTTTGCCAGGCTGCTGTCGATCCTGGCATAGCTGTCCGGCGTGTTGGGATAGGTATTGATATTTCTGGGGATGTTGTTCACAATGGTGGGATATTCCCGATAGCACCTTCTGGCATGCTCCACAATATCCGGCTGGTTTGTGGTATAGCCGCTGTCAGAATCCTGGTCGGAGCCGTTGTTTCTGTCCTGAAAATCCGTGCCGCAGAGATTGACGGCCACAATCTGCCTGCCGAAGGAGAAATACTGATGAAAAAACGGGTGGTCAATATTGTGCAGGCAGGTCAGGTTATTTCTGCTGTTAAAAGGGCTTCGGAAGAACGCCAGATATTCTCCGGGCCGGAACCGCTCCGTGTAGCATTGGATGGCGTCTTTCTCTGCGGAAAAGGTGGCGTCTTTGTCAACGGAGGATTGGTCTCCTGTGGCGCCGTAAAGCAGCATGGCAAAGGGAGACCCTACTATTACAAGGTTTTCCGCGTTCTGGATGATTTTACCGCTTCTTATATGGCGGGCGCAGGCTTCGATAATTTTCCGCTTCCGGTCTCTGAAGTAATCGCTCCTGGAAAAATCCGGGTTCTGCCGGCACAATGCGGCCAGCACCTCAAAATCATTGGAGAAATTGCTGTTCTTTTCCAGATAGTCCAGAAACTTGCCGGTATCCTTTTTCAGCTCTGCGAGATACTGGACGCTTTCCTGCACCACCCCCGGCATGCTTTCTCTGGAGAGGGAGTTGACCATCTGGTAGCTCATTTTCTGGACCTCCCCCAGCTTGCTTTCATGGGCAGTTTTTACAATACCGAACCGGGAGCCGTTTTCCCGGACTTTCTGGCACCAGCTTTCATAGGAAACGCCGAATTTCAGCCATTTCATGGCATTGTCCGTGGTGACCAGCTGAATGTCTTTGACAAAGTGTTCTTTGCCGAACATGTCCTTGACCGTGGCGGTGGGGTAGTCCTCTCCGAAGTACTCCCGGAAAAAATCCTGGATGCGGCAGCAAAAGGCTGCCATTTTGCAGAAGTGATGGCGCAGGAGGAGGTAGCCGTTTCCCCAGGAAGGGAAGAGGCTGCTGTCGATGAGGGCCTGTCCGTCAAACAATGTGTTTTTCAGCGGGTAGTTTTTTCGACGTTTCGCCCTGCATTGTTTGTTCTCGTCTGTTTCCACGCTGATCACATCGGTATGAAAAATTCTGTCCACATCCTTCAGAATCAGGATATTTTCCGGATTGATCTGAATCCGGTCAATGATTGTGCTGGATACCAGGGGCGCGTAGGCGCTGATTTCCACAATGGCCGCGTCCTGCTTTGGCAGCCGGATTCCCATATATAAGAAATCTATGGCCTTTTTCCAGAGTTTTTCCCGGATAAACATGCAGGACCCTTTTTTGGCTTTCCCGGTGCTGCGGTACAGCATTTTGTAGTGGATGGTTTCCCGGCTGCGGACAGAGCCGTCCCGGGCCCTGGCGGCATATTCCACGTCCACCCCTTCCTCATAAAACAGCGCGCGGATTTCTTCTTTGGATTTTTTATGGTACTGATCCTTGCGCTGTCCTGCGGCCAGAAAGAGGGATGCGATTCTTTTCCGTTTCTGTCTGGCGCTTTGGATCTGGTCTTTGCAGCCTCCGGCTCTGGCGATCCGGTATTCTGTCCTGGCTTTTCCGGCAGCCTTCCGAAGGCCTTTGATTTCTTCTTCAAAAGATCTGGAGCCGAAATTAAATTCCAGGCAGATGAGGTCACGGGTGGAATCTTCTTTCCATACTTTCATTCCGTTTTTTAATAGGAAATCATAAAACAGGCTGTTGGTGAACATGGCGTCCTGGGATTCATAGTGCTCCCTGAGCCCTAAATTGTATTCATATAATGTGCCGGCCTCAATATTTTTGATCTTTAATCCGTATTTTCCCATGATTCCTCCTTATCTTTGTTCCATGTCTCTCTGGCAGCTCCGGTCAAACTGCTGGGCAGAGGAAATGCGGGGAGCGAGATAGCTGGGGTAGGTAGGATAAGCGGAATTGAAATCCCGGGGAGTGACCACGCCGCCGAATTGCCGGTGGAATTCCTGGCGGGTGGGGATTTTCGGCGGGGTTGCCGGCAGATAAGATTGGTTTGTCTTTTTCATAGTGATTCGTCCTTTCAAGCTGAATTTTTAATTTTTAGGGTATGTCCGGTCCAGAATGGTGTTTCCCCTCTGGCGCAGCAGGTCTTCGCAGACCAGGAAGCCGATCCAGTGGCGGTCGCCCCGCTGTTTGTGGTGCGTCTGGTGATAGGCCCAGAGCGCTGTCAGTTCTTCGTCACTTTTGGGCCGGTACGCCAGGCAGAGCTGATTGTAAACCGCGTCATACTGATTTTCCAAAAAATATTCTGTTTCCATAAGTCCTCCTGCTTTTAAACTGTCAGAAAACCACTGTTATGTTCTGTTTCTCTTTTTGGTTTTCAGATTCACTCAAAATGAACGGTTATTTGCGGAAAACCAATTTTAAGTACTAAAATAAAAAATATATAGGAAATAATTTGCGGAATTACATAGAAATAAACTTGACAAGACTGGAAAAAAGAGGTAAAATAGCCTCACAAAATAAAGAACAAATATTCGATCGATAAGCGAACTGATTCGGAACAAAAAGAAGCCTGGAATTGGACTCAGGCAGAAGGGGGCGGCAGAATTGGAAGATACGGAACAATTACTGGCGGAATATTATAAGAATAACGGAAAAAAACTGCGGAGGATGGTGGACTCTATCCTGTGTAAATTCGGAGGCCTGCGGCAGATGGACAAAGATGATTTTTATTCTCTGGCCAATGAGGTCTTCTGCAAAGCGCTGGAACGGTACGACGGAAACCGCTGTTTTGACGGCTTTTTATATTCCTGTCTTCGGAAGAGGATTCATACGGAGATTACGAAACGGAACAGGCTGAAGAGGCAGGGAGATTATTGCTGTGTATCCATCGACGCGCCGGCAGGAGAGGACGGCAGCGCGGAGCTGGCAGAAATGATCCCCTCTTCCTTTGACTTGGACAGGGAGCTGGCAGAGCGGCTGGGGATTTCTGAAGAGGACAGGATGGAAGTATATCTTGGAAAACTCTCTGAAATCCAGCGGGAGATCGTTACGCTTCTGTCGGACGGATATATTGGGACTGAAATCAGAAAAATGCTGGCGCTTTCCCCAAAAACTTATAAAGATTGCCTGTGCGGCATACAGGCGTATGAGAATATCAAAGTGTTACTTTAGAGAATGAGGAGGAGAATAATGGGAAGACAGATCAGAGAACATACATATTCACTGATAAATTATCTGGAGATGGTAAAAAGGGGAGAGATCCGGGAGGACCGGGACGTGCAGCGCCTGGCGGGGCAGTGGGATGCGGGAATGAGGAACGAGCTGATTTATACAGCGCTCACCGGAGACTATATGCAGCCTGTCATCCTGGGAGAAGAAGAACGGAAAGGAGAACCGGCGCGGCTATGGCTGGCGGACGGCGTACAGAGGACCTCCTGCCTGATGCTTTTCCGTTATGGAAATTATAAAGTCACTTCCGCTCTGGAAAACAGCATAATAGAATGCAAGCCGGGGGAAACAGATGGTGTTTTTGATTTAAGGGGAGCCGTATTTGAATCTCTTCCTGGAGAACTGAAACAGGCTTTCGACAGTTTTCCTGTCAGGACTGTGATCCATCCCCGCTGCTCCACAGAACAGATATCCGGCCTGATACGCAGGTACAACAATCAAATACCCATGAGTTCCTCCCAGACAGCGCTGACCCATGTTTACAGGTATGCCGGAAGGATCAGGGAGCTGGCAGGCCACGGATTTTTTAAGAACTGCGCATCCTTTACAGAGCGGGAAAAAATCCATGGGGTCTATGAGTGGGTGATCTGCGAAACAGTGACGGCGGCTTTTCATTCCGGCCACTGGCAGAAGCAGGCGGGACGGATGGGAAAATATTTAAACACGCATGGAACGGCGAAAGAGTTCGAAATACTGCGGAATGTATTGGATCGGATGGAGAATCTTTTGAAGGAAAGGTTTCGCGGCATGTTCAACAGCAAAGACGCTTTTATCTGGCTTGCTCTGGCCTGCAGATTTGCAAAGCGGAATGAAAATTTGCAGGCTTTTGGCGGTTTTCTGGAAGCGTTTCAGGATGAGCTGCACTGCAGGCCGGTGGAGAAATACGGGTTTAAAACTTTTGATATGGCCTGTGACAGCCGGACTTCCAGAGAAAAGGAAACGGTGATCAAAAAGCTGGGGATGCTGGAATGCCTGCTGGAAGAGTGGCTGTCCGGGCACAGCGCGGAGGATCATGCCGGTGCGGAAACCAGAAAAAGAATTTCCTGAAAATACCAATCACAAAAGCAGCAGAGGAGGACGGAAATGAGCGCGGATAATGGAATTTATATTCTGAGGACCCGGGATCAGTACCGGGTGGCGGAGGAAAGAGCCATAGACAGGATTTTTTATGACCCTGAGGGGCTTGAACTGGCAGGAGGGACGCTGAATCCTGCCGTGGCGGTGGAGGTCTGGGGAAACTCCCGGGCAGTCAGGGACGGGGACGCGGCTCTGGAGATTGCCGTGAGGATGCTGGAACGGCTGCCGGGGTGCGAGTATGGAATCAGGGTGTTTGATTATCCGAAGGAATGGGGGGAGATTTGCAGGGATGCAGCAGAGGGAAAATAGATTTGACTTTTGCGCTATAATATTGCAAAATATAAAATGTCTTAATAATATGAGTGTACATTTTTTGCTGTGCCGATAGACCAAGATCTGCTGGGGTGCGATTCCCGGAGGGTTTTGCTGCCTAGGCAACACAGTTTCCTATGCAACAAAAAAACCCTTGCTCAACAAGGGTTTCAAAAAGCAGATGACGGGAATCGAACCCGCCTCCTCAGCTTGGGAAGCTGATATTCTACCAATGAACTACATCTGCACAACGAATATATTACCATATCTTAAAAAAAATATCAAGAGGAGATTTAAAAAAAATGTTTTTAATTGGTTCCCATCTATCTTCTGCAAAAGGTTTTTATCATATGGGCGAGACGGCGCTGAAAATCGGAGCCAATACATTCCAGTTTTTCACCCGCAATCCCCGGGGCGGTAATGCCAAAGCCCTTGATCCGGAAGACGCGGGGAGGCTGGCGGAGTTAATGAGGGAGCACGGGTTTGGCCCTGTGATAGCCCATGCGTCCTATACGATGAACGCCTGCTCGGCTGACCCCAAGATACGGGAGTTTGTGCGCAGGACTATGGCGGATGACCTGGACAGGCTGGAGCATCTGCCCGGCTGCCTGTATAATTTCCATCCCGGAAGCCATGTGGGCCAGGGGGCGGAGGCTGGAATCGCGCAGATTGCGGAAACACTGAACCAGGTGATGCGGCCGGAACAGCGAACCACAGTGCTGTTGGAGACCATGGCCGGAAAAGGGACTGAAGTGGGCGGCAGATTCGAAGAACTGCGGGACATTTTGGAAAGAGTGGAATGCAAAGAACGGATGGGAGTGTGCCTGGATACCTGCCATGTGTTTGACGGCGGGTACGATATTGTGGGGAATCTGGAGGGCGTATTGGAAGAGTTTGACCGGATCGTGGGGCTGGACCGGTTGAAGGCAGTGCATTTGAATGACAGCCAGAATGAATTGGGCAGCCATAAAGACAGGCATGCCAAGCTGGGGAAGGGAAAGATCGGTTTGGACGCGCTGCTGGCAGTGACAGAGCATCCCGCTCTTTACGGGCTTCCTTTTGCTCTGGAAACGCCCAACGATCTGGACGGGTACGCAAATGAAATACGGATTGTCAGAGAACACCAGAGCCACATACACGAAAACCAGGCGATTTTCTTTTGCTGTCAGGAGGAGCAGAGCCTCTGACGGCGGGGAAAATGCCTGGTTCTTAAGAGGATAGGCCGGGAGCGGCAGCGGATCAGATATCTGCGCTTCCCGTCTGAGTTTTGTACATCATCGCATATCTGCCGCCCAGCTGGATCAGTTCTTCATGAGTTCCCATTTCCGCTATGGTTCCGTCTTCGATCAGCACAATGAGATCAGAATCACGGATTGTGGAAAGCCGGTGGGCGATGATAAAAGAGGTGCGCCCCTGGCAGATTTTTAGCATGGCGCGCCGGATTTTCTGCTCCGTAACCGTATCTACAGAACTAGTCGCCTCATCCAGGATCATGATCGGCGCGTTGGTCAGCACCGCGCGGGCAATGGTCAGAAGCTGGCGCTCCCCCTGGGAGAGCTCCGCTCCTCCCTGTTCCAGCACCGTATCATAGCTTCTGGGGAGACGTTCAATAAATGCATCCGCGCCGGCAGTTCTGGCGGCTTCTTTGATTTGCTCCATTGCCGCCCCGCTCTGCCCGTAAGCGATATTGTCCCGCACGCTGGAAGCGAACAGGGAGGTATCCTGCAGGACGACGCCGAATACCCTGCGCAGATCCTGCATTCTGTAATCCCTGAGGTCATGCCCGTCAAGGGTGATGCTGCCTCCGGTCACATCGTAAAAGCGTGTAAGCAGATTGATGACAGTTGTTTTTCCGGAGCCGGTGGGCCCCACAACAGCAACCTGAGTTCCTGCGGGAATAGAGAGAGAAATATCTTTCAGCACCGGCTTTTCCGGGGTATAGCCGAACCAAACGTGGTCCATCACTACATCCCCCCGGGGATGCGTAAGCGGGAGCGCGTCCTTTTTATCTTCCGGTTCAGGCGTTTTGTCCAGGATTTCAAATATTCGTTCCGCCCCTGCCACGGCAGTCTGGAAATTGTTATAGATATTGGCGATCTCCACAAAAGGCCGGGTGAACTGGCGGACATAAAGGAGAAAGCTTGTGATCAGCCCGAGGCCGGAGATTTTTCCGGCGACGTACAGCGCGCCGCTGAAGACCGCTACGGCTACGTAGCAGAGGTTGTTGATCACATTCATGAGGGGCATCAGGTATCCGGACCAGATCAGCGCCCGGATGGAAACACGGCAGAGCTTTTCATTCTTTTCTTCAAATTCCCGCTCCATCTCTTCTTCACGGCAGAATGCCTTCACTACCGAGAGGCCGGAAATCCCTTCTTCAATCTGCCCGTTCAGGATTCCCAGGTTTTTCTGCTGCGCAGAGAAGAGCTGCCGGGTGTGCTTTGTAACCACCTTTGTCAGGAAAAAGATCAGAACCACGCCTGCCAGAGCCACCAAAGTCAGCAGAGGGCTGAGGCAGAGCATCATCGTCAGGATACCGATAATCGTAAACCCATAGGTCAGAAGAAGCGTCAGCGAATTTGAGATTGTAGTGCTGATATTGTCCACGTCATTTGTCAGGCGGCTCATCAGTTCGCCGTGCTGATGGCGGTCAAAAAATGAGAGCGGGAGCGTTTTGATTTTTTCAAACAGCGTCAGGCGTATATGATGGATGACCCGCTGGCCGATGGAAGCCATAAAAAACTGCTGCAGAAATTTCACCAGCCATTCGCCGGCATACAGGGCGATGAGCATGATGAGGACAACAGTGATTGGGTCGCCGTCTTTGATTGCGTTGATTACATTCCCTGTGATATAAGGAGACAGGATGGACGCGCCGGAGGCCAGGGCGGAGAGGAGCAGGATCCAGCCCAGCCCTCTGCGGTGCCCTTTTGTCAGATTCCACAGACGCAGCAGGGTTCCTTTGAAATTTTTCGGCTTCACAGCGGCCATGCCCCGTCCGGGACGGGAAATCCCATTCAGATTTGCGGGAGGAACCATATTTTTATCTGCCATTGGAATCGCCTCCAATCTGGGAATCGTAGATTTCGCGGTATATCTGACAGCCAGCCATCAGTTCTTTGTGAGTGCCGAAACCCTGGACAGCGCCGTTATCAAGGCAGAGAATACAGTCGGCCTGCATGACGGCGGAGATGCGCTGGCTGATCAGGAGAACTGTCATGTTTCCGCCCATATTCCGCAGGCCTTTTAAAACTGCGGATTCTGTCTGGGCGTCCAGGGCGCTGGTGCAGTCGTCCAGAATGAGGATGCGCGGTTTGCGGACAAGAGCCCGGGCAAGAGAAAGGCGCTGTTTCTGCCCGCCGGACAGATTGACGCCCCCTTGTTCCAGCCAGGTGAGGTATCCTTGTTCCGTCTCGCGGATAAAAGAATCCGCGCAGGCAATCGCCGCCGCTTCCGCCAGTTCTTCTTCACTGGCGCCCTGCCGCCCCCACCGCAGGTTATCGCTGATGGTTCCGCTGAACAGCAGGGCTTTCTGCGGGACGACTGCAATCGCCGCGCGCAGGAGGTTTTCTTCAATTTGCCGGACGTCGCAGCCGTCGACCAGGATCTGGCCCTGAGATGCGTCATAAAAACGGGGCACAAGGTTTACAAGCGTGGTTTTTCCTGATCCCGTGGGGCCGATAATGCCTACGGTCTTGCCGGCAGGAATATGAAAGCTGACGTCTTCCAGGGAATTTTGCCCTGCGCCCGCATAGGAGAAGAAAACATGGTCGAATACAATATCCCCCTTTATTTCGGGCCTCAGCGGATGTTCCGGCGCAGCCTGGGCCGGGGTTTCGGAAAGCACTTCCTGAATCCGCTGGGAAGAAGCCAGCGCGCGGACCGCAGTGTTGATGATGTTGGCGATCATGGTGACGGCAAAGAGCACCTGGGTCATGTAATTGACCGACGCCATCAGCCGCCCGATCTGCGAGCTCTCCTGATTTCTGGAGATCCAGAGCAGAAGCACAATGCCGAAATTAACGGCCAGGTTGATAAATGGGGCGAAGACCGCCATGGTGCGCAGGGCGGCGGTATTTGCTGCCGCCAGGTTTACGGAAGCGCTGCTGAATTTTCCGGCTTCCTCTTCTTCAGCCTGAAAGGCTTTTACCACGCGGACAGAAGATAAAAATTCTCTGGACACCCCGTTGAGGCGGTCCAGCTTTTTTTGAACCGTTCCAAACCTGGGGTATCCGATTTTCATGTTGCAGAGGATCAGAGCCGATACGGCGGCGAGGATCACAGCCATGACCGGCGCCTGCTTCGGCGTCTGTATGATGATCAGAACGATCGCGCCGATACAGGTGATGGGGGCCTTGACCATCATGCGCATAATGCTGTTGATGAATTCCTGAACCTGTGTTACGTCATTGGTAATGCGGGTGATAATCGACGAGGGCTGCAGGCGGTCGATGTTTTCCAGAGACAGGCTCTGTACATTATGGTACATATCCTGCCGCAGTTCCTTGCCCACAGTCTGGGAGGTGCGGCTGGCGAACTGATTGCGCATGACCGCGGAAACCGCCCCCACAGCGGCGATTCCCAGCATGACGGCGCCATAGAACAAAATTTGCCCGATATCAGCGCGCGCCACTCCTTCATCCACTATGTAAGACATAAAGGTTGGCTGAAGCAGGTCCGCAAAAGCTTCCATGGTCAGAAACAGGGTGGAGATCAGGAAGATTCCCATATGCCGCTTCAGATAGTGTAAAATCAATTTCATTCTGCGTGATTCTGCCTTTCCTTCATTCTAGGGGCGCTTACTCTTACTATAATACTCAGTTATTCCTCAGCGGTGAGAAAATACAGGCGGGAATCATAATCCCCCTGGTACCCGCTGCATTTTTCCGCAGAGTCTCCGCTGGAATTGTCTGAGACGATCAGGCCTGCCCGCATCAGCTCATCTCCAAAATAAACAGTCTCCCTGCCGGAAACCCGGTAGGATAAATCTTCTCGCAGGCCCTGGAGCAGAAGGCGCTGGTATCCGGTGTTCACATGCCGGAGGACGCGGTACCAGCCGACCAGGGCAGAGCGGCAGTCCGGCGAAACAACCATCCAGGCAGTAGTATTGCCGTCCCCTTCAAAAGGGCTTTGCAGCCGGTAGAAATCTCCGTACTGGATCAGCTCCCGATGTTCTTTCATAAAGGCCACTTGTCCGCGTATTTCATTCAGCTCTTCCCGGGAAAGCCTGGTCAGATCCAGTTCATATCCAAAGGTCCCAAAGTATGCCACATTGGCTCTGGTGTGAAGGGGAGTGTCTCGGAACACTTGATGATTAGGCGCGGCGGACACGTGGGAACCCATGCTGGAGAGGGGGTAGACCAGGGAAGTGCCGTACTGTATTTTCAGACGTTCCACAGCGTCCGTATCATCAGAAGTCCAGCCTTGCGGCGCGTAATACAGCAGCCCGGGGTCAAACCGGGCGCCGCCGCTGGCGCAGGATTCAAAGAGGATTTCCGGAAATTCTGAGGTGAGCCTGTGGTAGAGGCTGTAAACCCCCAGGATATACTGGTGCATGACTCTGCCCTGGGCCGGGCTGTCCTTCGTATGAGAATATACCTCAGACATACAGCGGTTCATGTCCCATTTCACATAGGATACAGGAGCTTCAGAGAGCACTTTTCTCATGAGACTGTATATATAATCCACTACCTCAGGCCTGGAAAAGTCCAGAACATACTGATTGCGCCCATGAGAAGCGCGGCGTCCCGGGGCGGAGAGAATCCAGTCGGGATGGGAGCGGTACAGATCGCTGTCCTGATTCGTCATTTCCGGTTCAAACCACAGGCCGAATTTCAGTCCCAGGGCGGTTACTTTTTCCGCCAGGCCGGTGATCCCGTCCGGGAGCTTTCGCAGGTCGGGATACCAGTCCCCCAGGGAAGAGGTGTCGTCATCCCGCCTGCCGAACCAGCCGTCGTCCAGCACCAGCAGCTCGATCCCCAGATCCTTCGCGGATTCCGCCAGCTTCAGGATCTTTTCCTCATTGAACTGGAAATAAGTGCCTTCCCAGTTGTTGACCAGGACAGGGCGGGGGCGGTCCCTCCAGTATCCCCTGGCCAAACGGCTCCGGTAGAGCTTGTGGAACGTCCGGCTCATGCCGCCCAGGCCCTGGCAGGAATAGACCATGACTGCTTCCGGGGTCTGGAAGCTCTCACCGTCTGCCAGCGGCCAGGAGAAACAGTCTGGGTGAATGCCCAGCATAACGCGGGTTACATCATAGGTGTCCACATCGGCCTGAGCCAGGAAACTGCCGCTGTAAACCAGAGAAAAGCCCAGGACTTCGCCGGACTGTTCGGTAGCGGACGGCCGTTTCAGCGCCAGGAAGGGGTTAAAGTTACTGCTGCTGCAGCCTCTCATGCTGTAGACAGCCTGAACGCCGTGTTCCAGCTTCCGGCAGCGGACAGAGCGCTCCCGGGCCCATGCGCCGGTCAGCTCGATCATTTCATAATTGCTGTCCGGGAGATCCACAGAAAGGCTCATTGCCCGGCTCAGGCAGACCCCTTCAGGGTTATGGCAGAGAAAGCGGGCGTTTCTGGCAATCACAGGCATATCCTCATAAATTGTATAGGTCAGGACCAGCTCTGTATGGATCAGTTCGTCTTCCAGCAGGATTTCCAGAGTGGAAGCTTCGCCGCTGTCCTCTGTATAAGTAGCGGGAAGGCCTGGCAGCTCAGGTTTGCCCGCATAAATCCTGTGGGATTTGTAGGTGAATTCCGTGACTCTGCCGCCGTCCGCCTGCAGGATTTCATAGGCAGGCTGACGCATGTCTCCGGTACCATAGGAAGGATACTCCTGTTTGATCCGTTCCAGAGAAAATGTGGGGTCGCCGGGAAAGGGGCATACAGCCATGGCCCCGGCGCGCAGTTCCAGCAAGTGGGAAAAATCTTCCCGGTCCCGAAGCGCTTTTCCGAAATACAGCTGTCCCAGCTGTCCGTTCTTCAGAATTGTAAACAGGTAGCTGACCTGCCCGTTGGTGAGATGAAATTCTCTGGAAGTTTCGTGATAAATAATTGGCATTGCAGTTCTCCTTTTTCGTTCTTATTGTTTTACCCGCCGAAAAGAGCGGGAAACTTCTGATTATCAGTGTAAAGAAAAAACAGCGTTCCTGCAAGCAGAAATTGCCGGAATAGCTGTTGACTTTTGCGGGTTAAAACGATAAAATAGCAGAAACTTTAAGACAAGATGAGGTGGGACACAAATGAAAATAAGAGATTTGCTGAAAGAAAAAGAGATTACATTATCTTTTGAGGTTTTTCCGCCTAAAACAGCGGATAAATATGAAGCCGTTGCGCAGGCCACAGAAGGGATCGCTTCCCTGAAGCCGGATTTTATGAGCGTGACTTACGGGGCCGGGGGCGGCACCAGCGCCCATACGGTATCCCTGGCCGCGGATTTGAAACAGAACTATGGAGTGGAGACCATGTGCCACCTGACCTGCGTGGCTTCGGGAAAAGCCCAGGTCCGTTCTCAGCTGGAGAAAATGAAAGAGGCAGGTCTGGAAAACGTGCTGGCGCTGCGGGGCGATATTCCGGCGGAAGGCAGTTTTCCCGACGCCGGGCATTATCACTACGCCAGCGAGCTGATCGCAGAAATCAGAGAATTCGGGGACTTTTCCATCGGCGGCGCCTGTTATCCGGAAGGCCATGTGGAATCCGCCAATAAAAAAGAAGATCTTCTGCATTTGAAAGAAAAGGTGGACGCGGGATGCGATTTCCTGACCACTCAGATGTTTTTTGACAATGATATCCTTTATAATTTCCTGTACCGGGTGCGGGAAATCGGAGTGACCGTGCCGGTGCTTCCGGGAATCATGCCGGTAACCAATGCCAAACAGATGAAAAGGATCTGCAGCCTGTCCGGCACCTACCTGCCCGCCCGCTTCAAGGCCATTGTGGACCGGTTCGGGGATGATCCGGCGGCTATGAAACAGGCTGGGATCGCCTATGCCACAGAACAGATCATTGATCTGCTGGCAAACAATGTGAATCATATCCATGTCTATTCCATGAATAAGCCGGAGGTAGCGGGGCAGATTCTGGAAAATCTCTCTGCAATTCTTGGCAGATAGGGGGCGGAAAGATGCTGGAATACAGAAACGGCGGCGGCAGGTTTTATCAGGAGCCCGCTCTTTTGGAAACGGATCTGCGGGAAGTCAGGCGCTATATGGGCATGCGGGGAGGAGAGGAGTCTCCTGAAGTAGATGCGCTGGCGGAGCGCGCGGTGGTGGAGCTGATAGAGAAGGCCGCGCCGGCCGGGATATTCCGTATTGTGCCTCTGGTAACAGAAGCGGACGGAACGATCCGGGCAGAGGGGATGCGGTTTCAGAGCAGAAGCCTCTGGAGGAATCTGGCGGGCTGCGAACGCCTTGTGCTGATGGCCGCCACCCTGGGCGCAGGTGTGGACAGGCTGCTCCGTCAGTATTCCCGGCTGGAAGTGAGCAGAGCCGTGGCGCTGCAGGCGGCGGCAGCGGCCATGCTGGAGGAATTCTGCGACTGCTTTCAGGAGGAGCTGGGGAATATCCTGAAGCGGGAAGGGCTGTATCTACGCCCACGGTTCAGCCCCGGTTATGGGGACTTTTCCCTGGAACATCAAAAGGAACTGGTACAGTCGCTGCAGACGGCAAAAAATATCGGGCTGACGCTGACAGGGGGCTGTATGATGGCTCCCACCAAATCGGTAACAGCGGTGATCGGAGCAGGGCGGGAAGCGCAGCCCTGTCACAGAAAGGGCTGCGAGGCCTGCGGCAGAACAGACTGCGCGTTTCGCAGGGAATGAGAATACAGGAGCAGATTGCATGAAAAGTATACGGAATGAGCTTGGAAATAGAATCTTGTTTTTTGACGGCGGCACAGGGACTGTGCTGCAGTCTCTGGGGCTGGGGGCGGGAGAGCTGCCGGAAACGTGGAAC
Organism: Cuneatibacter caecimuris; assembly: GCF_004216775.1. GTDB lineage: Bacteria > Bacillota > Clostridia > Lachnospirales > Lachnospiraceae > Cuneatibacter > Cuneatibacter caecimuris. The sequence continues at coordinate 267,507 of NZ_SGXF01000002.1, read as the reverse complement.
CTGACCCGCCCGGAAGAGATTGTCCGCCTGCACAGGGACTATCTGGAGGCCGGATGCGATATTATTAAGACGAATACCTTTGGCGCCAATTCTCTGAAATTCCCCGTCGGGGGAGCGCTGGAAGAGGTGATCAGGGCCGCCCTGGAACATGCGAAAACAGCCAGGATACAAGCAGGGAGAGAGGATTCCGCCTGGATCGCCCTGGATGTGGGTCCTACGGGCCGCCTTCTCAAGCCCATGGGAGACCTGGATTTTGAGGACGCGGTGGAGATCTTTGCCCGGATTGTATCCCTTGGGGAAAAGTATGGCGCTGATCTGGTGCTGATTGAGACCATGAGCGACAGCTATGAAGCAAAGGCAGCGCTGCTGGCTGCAAAGGAGAATACAGAGCTCCCTGTTTTTGTGACCATGATTTTCGGAGAAAACGGCAAGCTTCTGACCGGGGGAGACGTACCCGCAGCAGTGGCCACTCTGGAAGGCCTTGGCGCGGATGCCATCGGGATCAACTGCGGCCTTGGCCCCGTCCAGATGAAGGGGATCGTCAAGGAAATGCTGGAAATCTCCTCGCTGCCGGTGATCGTCAATCCAAATGCGGGCCTGCCCCGCAGCGAAAACGGCGTGACTGTATTTGATGTGGGGCCGGAAGAATTTGCGGACCATATGGAAGAGATCGCCCTGATGGGGGCGCTGGTTCTGGGCGGATGCTGCGGCACTGCGCCGGAATATCTGCGCCGGGTGACAGAGCGCTGCAGGAAGATCCCTGCCGGGCCTGTAACGGATAAAAACCGAACCGTGATTTCCTCCTATGCTCAGGCCGTGGTGTTCGGGGGACGGCCTGTAATCATCGGAGAGCGGATTAATCCCACGGGAAAGAAACGGCTGAAGGAAGCGCTGAAAAACCATGATATGGAGTATTTGCTGGAAGAGGGGCTGAAACAGGTGGATTCCGGCGCCCATGTGCTGGATGTGAACGTAGGCCTGCCGGGCATTGACGAAGCCGCGACGATGACAGAGGCCGTGCAGGAAATCCAGGGCATCATCGACCTGCCGCTGCAGATTGACACCTCTGATGTCAGAGCCATGGAACAGGCGCTGCGCGTCTATAACGGCAAAGCCATGGTGAATTCTGTGAACGGCAAGCAGGAGGTGATGGAGCAGGTTTTCCCCCTGGTCAGGAAATACGGCGGCGTGGTGGTGGGGCTGGCGCTGGACGAATCCGGGATTCCTGAAACTGCCGGGGGCAGAATTGCCATTGCGGAGAAAATCTACCGCACAGCCGCTTCCTATGGGATTTCACCAAAAGATATCGTGATCGACGGCCTGGCTATGACCATCAGCTCCGACCACCGCAGCGCGCTGGTGACCCTGGAAACCATCCGGAGAATCCGGGACGAGCTGGGCGGAAAAAGTATTCTGGGCGTGTCTAATATTTCCTTCGGGCTGCCCAAGAGGGAGAATATCAACTCCCTGTTCTTTGGGCTGGCCATGCAGAATGGCCTGAGCGCGGCCATCATCAATCCTAACGCAGAAGCCATGATGCGCGCCTACGATTCCTACTGCGCCCTTGCAGGCCTGGATGAGCAGTGTCTGCACTATGTGGAAAAATACAGCCTGCAGCAGGAAGAAAAGCAGCCGGTTTGGCAGGAAACCGCTTCTTTATCCAGATGTATTGCCAAAGGGCTGAAAGACCAGGCAGCGGCGCAGACCAGGCAGCTGCTGGAGACCAGGCAGCCTTTGGATCTCATCAACCAGGAACTGGTGCCCGCCCTGGATGTGGTGGGACAGGGCTTTGAAAAAGGCACAGTTTTTCTGCCCCAGCTTTTGATGAGCGCGGACGCGGCAAAAGCCTCTTTTGAAGTGATCAAAAACTTTTTGCTGCAGAAGGGCACGGAGGAAGAGAAGAAAGGCACTGTTATTCTGGCTACCGTAAAAGGCGACATCCACGATATCGGGAAAAATATTGTGAGAGTCCTGCTGGAAAACTATGGCTATGAAGTGATTGATTTAGGGAAAGACGTGGAGCCTGAGAAAATAGTGGATACTGCGGTGGAGAAACAGGTTGCTTTGGTGGGCCTGAGCGCGCTGATGACCACGACTGTGGTGAATATGGAGGAGACCATCCGTCAGCTGAGGAAGGCGGCCCCCTGGTGCAGGATCATGGTGGGCGGCGCGGTATTGACGGAGGAGTACGCCGCCTCCATCGGGGCTGACTTTTACGGGAAGGACGCCATGGCCAGCGTCCGCTATGCGGAAAACTTGTTTTCAGAAACAGGAGCAGAACCCAGAGACAGACAAACTGCCATTAATAAAATGGTTCATGAAATCAGCGGTATTCTTTCAGATTCAGACCCCTCAATTTATCTGTATGGTTCGTCAGTGCTCAACGATTTCAAATTGGGGTGGAGCGATATTGATATTCTGGTATTAACCGAGAAACAGATCACGGAAGAACAGGCGCAAATGCTGGCAGGCCTTCGCCAGGATATGCTTGAAAAGGAACCCGGCAACCCCTATTACCGTTCCTTTGAAGGCGGAATGCTCACATTGGACGCGTTCCTTTCTAAAAAAGCTGACCGGGTAGTATATTGGGGTACAAGCGGACAAAGAATTACCGACAGCTATGTGTTTGACAGCTTCAGTATGGCAGAGCTGATTGAAAGCGGTGTTCTTCTTTTTGGAAAAGATATAACCAGCCGGCTTAAATTGCCTTCGTACGATGAGCTGTATGCCGATGTGAAGAACTATTATGAAATTATAAGAAAGTATGTGCAAAAAACCGATCGCAGCTTCTATTCTTTTGGTTGGATGCTGGATATATCACGGTGCATCTATACACTTCGCACCGGTAAAATTATCCCAAAGACTGAGGCGGCAAAATGGGCGTTGGAAAATAATCTTTGCACTGATCCAGAAGTTCTCAAAACAGCTTTGAGGGTACGCAGAAATCCGCTGGAATACAAGGATGATGAGCAAATCTTTGATTACGCGGAAACACTTGCAGAGCCGGTACAACGCTATGCAGATGTTTTAGAAAAAGAACTTGAGGCGAGATTTGTCAAGAGGAGTTTTTGCAAATAGAAGCTCTTAATAAGAATGATCCACTAACTGAATTAACCGCCGTTGGACTATGTAAGCTCTAACGGCGGTTAATTGCTTCAATAAATTGCAGTGTTTTGCTCAATTATAACAGCGTTTTCTTGAAAACTGGGACATTATGTGCTATTATATAGAATGAAGTTGTTTGATGTAATTTGTGCTCATGAGGTGAAGATATGAAAATCAGTTACAAAAAGCTTTGGGTGTTGCTTATAGAGAAAGATATTACCAAACCGCAGTTGCGCAAAGATCTGAATCTTGCTACAGGAACAATGAGCAAGCTCAATAAAGGAGAGGATGTTGCGCTCTCGGTTCTTCTGCGCATTTGCGACTATCTGAATTGCGATATTGGAGACATTTGTGAAGCAATCCGTATAGATAATAAATAGCTATAATGCGGCAGAATAATCAAAAATCACTACTGGGAGGATCTCGTGAAAGAATTGTTACCAAAGATAAGTGAAGCAATGAATAACACCTTTGTTGGCAACTATATGTTTTCCGACGAAGAATTGAATCGGATATATGACTTCACGAGTAAGTTGCTTCGTAATTATGATAACGGTCGGGGAACCAGCATACCTCAAGAATATGATAAACTTATCTTTATTGCTATGGTGAATGCAGTCAAAACATGGAAGTCCGATGAAGATACTTTTTGGGAGTGCATCTATAAAAAATTAGTCGGTACAAACGGTTCGCAGAAAATATATGTACATCTTACAGGTGTAATCGATCGGCTCGGTAAACAAGGCAATATTATATATTTGTCAGGCTGCACAAAACGATATTACGCCACCATTTTGGCACATACATTTGCTCCTCTCAATTCTACCGAATCGTTTTTGGAACTGTGTTGGAATTTATACTCTGAGGACATGAATTTTACATACTCAAAGAACGATGAAATATTTGTCCTTGTTGCAGAGGAACTCAAGAGAACGTTTTCCAACGAAAAGTCCCTGGAGGATGATTTCAAACTTGGAAGTGGTGTATATTCCTTGCGTGCGGGAATCAAGAGAATGGCAGTGGACTCTTCAAAAGAAATGGTCAAGTATATCGAAGGCACAATTGCTTTATTAGACAAAGTGTTTAATGGTGAAATCTTAGATAATGACCTGTATTATAATACCATCGTTTATGATTGGTGGAGAGAAAAAGAAAGAAGTTTTGGACTTGCCAAGCCTAAAAGAAAGGCATACGAACGCACAATTACCGATTACTCTACTATTCGACCTAAATATAGTTATACCGGGCAGCAAGCGGTTTTGGTAATACCGAGTATTCGTTTGAAAAATAATTTTTATGATATCCCCCTTCTGAATATTTATCACAATGGCGAACTTGTAGCCCAGCAAGATATGTACACTTTCGGTTCGGGTCTTACCATGGCAACGAAACAACTGACTTTGTGCGTGGACACTCTCGTGTTTGAAGATGGAGTGATGGATTGTACATTGGAAATTGTACATAGTGGCGAGGTTATTTACAATTCAAAAACAAGTTTATTTAGAGACCACCTCCTTTTCAGAGACGATAGAGAGATTTTGCAAGAAGAATGCCTACCGGGCAATTATATCCTTTTCGCACCTAAATTAGAGGAATTCTCTGCATATCCCGAAAATATAAAAAAAGTCCCAGGCGAACCCAATTTATACATCGTCCAATCAAAGGAAGGCGAACTGCTGCAAAACCCAAAGCGGACAATATTTTTTGTACTTGAAAAACAGAAACGCAACATAAGAATTTATGCGGATCAAAAGAACAATGTAAAGTTTATACACGACAGCGAAGAATTTATCGTTATTGATGGTGAGCTGCAAGTAGTTGTAAAGTCGGATATTGATATATCCAAATACGGCGTACGTTACGAATCAACCGATTTTAAATTAGGAGATTTCACATGTACAGAAAACGATGGCTACAGAACGTTTCTCATCACAGAACTTCTCAATGTGTGCGAACCGCAAAAAATAAGCATTTTCAGCTATGTAGACAATAAAATTGAAGCGTCATATAATGTCGTAAAATTCAATAGCATAAGCATCACTTACGACAAAAAGCTTTATTTTGACAAAGAAAACCACGGCACGGTGCGCTTTCAAACAGAAAAACACGATAAGAGTGTGTCCTTTGATATTGCTCAAGGAGACATCATTATTCCTTTTGATGATGGAGATGTCGTGCTGTCTCCACCTGTGTTAAGATGGAAAATTGGCAATGATGACTTTTCTTTTGAGTACGGTGAGAATTTGTGGTACAAAGACTACTCGAATTCCGCAGAACTCGTCATCGAGCTGCCTACAGAAATGGGCTATCAGGTGTTTTTGACCAATAACTCTATTTTGTCTGAAAGCACATCATTTAATTCATTCAAACTTGGCGAAATCGTTTGGTCTGTGCTACAGGATAATAAATCTGAAATCTGTGTACTGGTTAAAATTGAAAATATAGAAGTTATCCCAATTCTGACAGTTTGTTTGAAAGAAAAGTTCAAATTCTCGCCTTTTGCAATAAAAGGAAAAGAGTTGCTATGGGATGCAAGCAAGGCTTTTATAGGAGATTCCACGCCTAGATTCAGAATTTCTTTCCATGCCAACGATGTTGTGAAGCATAGTTTTGATATAAATGAAAATATTGACGAGAATTATAAGAGTAGTTGCTTTTCATTATCAGAACTTGAAATAGGTATTTATGATGTTACCGTTGATTTGGTGACACGTAAAGGTTTTATGACCGAAAAGGTAGTTTGCTTATTCGATCAACAGGTTGTAGTGGGTGATATCAATAAGATACGCTTTAAGGGTAAATGTCTGCGGTTTGAGAAAGTAATGCTGACAGGCAAAGCATCCTATGAAGAAATCAAGCCATTCTATGTGGATCATCTCTGGTATATAGGAGAGTTTGACGGTTGCCACTACTACACCGGAAGTGTGTATATAATTAACCGTGACGGTTGGAAAACTTATTTGAATACCATGCTGAACAGCCAAGGAACATTTGACAGTGTCAATCCCATAAGAATCGAACTTCGTAACGAAAGCTCATGCTTTATCGTTGCAGGTGCTAATCCGGATGATATATATGACTTCTTAGGTGAATTCACACTTGATACCAAAAACAGAATTAGTAATTTTGATAGGAACACAAGAGGAATTGATTATTTCCTCTTTACAACAGAGGAGGTGAAGTAGCATGTTCAATCCGGCTAAAGCGTCATCGAATATTAAAGAAGAGTTTATTGATTATATAGCAACAACACATATTTTTGCGAATCCTTCTTTGCAAAAACAATTTGTTAAAGAGTTGAGGGCGAATATCGCTCGTGGCCCCTTGCTTGAAATCAAGGATGTGTTTAAGAACGGAAAATCCATTGAAGAAATGGTTGAGGATGCCGATTGTCCCCTTTCTCCATTATTTAGAGAACTTGAATCAGGCAAGCCGAATGACAAGCTGCATAGTCACAAGCTGCCGATAAATCGCAATCTGTATCTTCATCAGGAAAAAGCTATTCGTGCTATTGTTGGCGGCAATAATGCCGTTGTATCTACAGGTACAGGTAGTGGTAAAACAAACTGTTTCTTAATTCCTGTATTAAATGAACTATTGCGGGAAAAGGAGCAAGGAACACTTGAGAAAGGCGTTCGTGCATTGTTTATTTACCCAATGAACGCACTCGCAAACGATCAGATGAAGAACATCAGAGAAATTTTGATGTGCTATCCCGATATAACTTTCGGTGCATATAATGGCGGCACGGAAAACGATGAGGAAAGTGCCATTGCCGTGTATGAAGCTATGTTCGCAAAAGAAAAAGTGCCGGAGCTTCGCCATAGACTGCCAAATGAAATTCTTTCCCGTGACAAGATGAAGAAGAATCCTCCGAATATCTTGTTCACTAACTATGCGATGCTGGAGCATTTGCTATTACGTCCAAAGGACGATGCCTTGTTTTCCAATGCGGATTTTAGATTCGTTGTTTTGGATGAAGCGCACACATATACGGGTGCAACAGGTATCGAAACATCCATCCTTCTTCGTAGATTGAAAGCAAGAATTTCGGCTACCAAGGATACACGCTTTATCCTAACCAGTGCTACCTTGGGCAATGATAGTAGCGTAGACGATGATATTATCACCTTTGCGAAGAATCTGTGTGGCGTGGATTTTGATAAAAGGTACATAATCAGAGCCGAACGAGAAGCATATATTCCAAATCCAGAAATTAGAAAGTATCCCGATGAGTTATACGAAAAGTTAGCGGATGATGAAAACTTTGTATGGCAAGTTTTGAACGAATATGGTTTTAGCGTTGACAAAAATACTGACGAAAAGGAATTGCTATATGATTTCTTGCTGACTTCTGATTTGTATCATACACTGCGCCTTTGCCTCGGTAGTATATGTGAATTGTCGGAAATCGGAGAAAAACTATCCGTTAGCACAAATGTAGCTATCGCATTTATTTCACTTTGTACTCGTGCGCAAAAAAACAAGAAATCTTTAATTGACGCAAGATATCACTTCTTTATCCGCAGTCTTGAGGGGGGCTATATTACTCTGAACAAAGACAAAAAATTGTTTTTGAATCGCCAGAAAACTTATCGGACAAATAGCGATGAGTTTGCAGTGTTTGAAGCAGCGGTTTGTGATGACTGCGGCAGAATTTCGTTAGTCGGCAAAATTGAAAATCGCAAATTAGTTCAAGCGAGCAAACTCGAAGAAAAAGTGGAATATTATTACCTGGATGTTGATGATAATGCCGATATTGAAGATGACGATGTAGAAGATGAAACCGACAAAAAGAAAGAAGCATTCTATCTCTGCCCGATCTGCGGAGCAATCGTTGCCGAAAATGAAATTCACAACCTGCCCTGTGATTGCGGTAGAGAAAATTACATCAAGGTTATCAAGGCGAAAATTCTTAAAATGGGTGCAAGATGCGGTAACTGTCACACAGGCCATTATAAGAGAATGTATCTTGGTAATGATGCTGCGACGGCTGTTTTGGCGACCTCTTTGTATGAAGAACTTCCCGAAATCGAATATATTGAAAGCGATGAGCAATCCAGATCTAAAAACATTTTTGCAAAGGCGGCCAGCAATAACAAAAAGGTTGCAAGAAAAATTGGCAAACAGTTCTTGGCTTTCTCTGACAGCAGACAGGAGGCAGCAAAATTTGCTTGTTATTTAGGAAAGAGCTACAACGAATTTTTGCGTAGACGTGGCATCTGCCGTATTATTGCGGAAAGAAAGGACGAAATCATAGCACACGAATATACGATATCCGATTTCGTAACCTTGCTTACAAATTATTTTACAGCTAAGAAAAGCTTTGCAAAGAGTAATTCGGACGAAAGCAATCTTACATTAGATAGTCGTAAAAACGCTTGGGTTGCTCTACTAAACGAATTGGCTCGATATAATTCTGCTACATCACTTACGGCATTGGGTCAGATACAATTTGAGTATAAAGGGAATACACCGGAAATGGTGGAAATTATTGCGGATGAGTATAAAGCCGATCCTGCTTCAGTAAAAGCATTGCTTGACTTGTTGATCTTTGAAATTGTTAAAATGGGGGCTGTATATACCGATTCCGATAGCGATATAGACGATAACGACCGGGAATATATATTCTTTACTCCATCGCAGAGATTTGTTACTTTTATGCAATCTCCCGACAGAAAAAGGTCAACCGTATCGAATTGGATGCCGAAAAGCAAGGTAGGCGGAAACAGCTATTATAAATCCAACCGGCTTTACTATGTTTGCTTCACGCTGGGTATATCTGAGGAACGTGCGATTGAATTCTTAAAGCAATATTTTGAATATCTTTCCGACCCTGAATGCGGCAATCCGTATTGTATGGATGACCTGAATAAAGACGGCACTTATGTGCTTAGAGCGAAACATTTCGTTGTAAAGATCAATGGTTCTTCTGATGCGCATTGGTATCGCTGCAAGAAATGCGGTAAAATCACACAGTTCAATTTGGGTCATTGTCCATCCGTCAAATGCGAAGGACAGCTTGTTGAAATCAATCCAGACGATATTACAAGAGATAATCACTTTGCCAAATTGTATATGAGCGATAGAATGTCTCCGTTGCTTATTAAAGAGCATACTGCGCAGCTCAGTAAAAGGGAGAGTGCCGAATATCAGGAACAGTTCATCAAAAAAGAGATCAATGCTCTTTCTTGTTCTACCACTTTTGAAATGGGCGTTGATGTTGGTGATCTTGAGACTGTATTTTTGCGGGATGTTCCACCCCTACCGTCCAACTATGCACAGCGTGCTGGACGTGCTGGACGAAGCCTTGATTCTGCGGCGTTTGTTCTTACATTTGCAAAGCTAAGTTCTCATGATTTATCGTTCTTCAAAGATCCTAAGCGAATGATCGGTGGAACAATATTGCCTCCGTTATTCAAAGTGGATAACGAGAAAATTGTTCGTAGACATATTTATGCAGTGGCTTTGAGTATGTATTTTGCTGATCATGAAGAACAATACAATCACAACGATGCCGACAAGTTTATAAATCAAAAGGGATATGATGGCTTTATCGAGTGGATCAATAGTCATCCGCAAAAATTATTAGATATACTAAAGAAGTCTATTCCCAATATTGATAATCTACATAAGCGTCTTGGGATTGACGATTTCTCTTGGATTGATGAATTTAGTGGTGAAGAAGGTGTATTTACACAGTTGATTCAAGAATATGAAAATAATATTCAAAATTTTGAAAAGCTAATCAAGCAATTCAAGAAAATAAATGATTTAACAAAAGCCGCCATGTGCGAAAGAAAACTTCAGCATTACAAGAAAAATAAGCTAATTGATTTTTTGGCTCGTGGCAATATACTGCCGAGATACGGATTTCCTGTTAATACGGTGGAACTGCAACAAAATACAACTGCGAACAATGTCTCTAAATTGAGATTGAGCAGAGACTTGCAGATTGCAATAGCTGAATATGCACCATCCTCTGAAGTTGTTGCTAACGGCAGACTGTATACGAGTCGATATATTAAGAAATCAGCAACGGGAAAGGATAGGCAGGATTGGTATACAGGCTATATTGGAGTGTGTCGCAATAAAGATTGCAACACGGTCAATTATAGTATAACACCCATAACAAGTGAAGGTATCCATTGTTCATCTTGTGGTCAAAAACTGTCCAGGATAGATTTCTACGAGAGCATAGAACCTCGTTCAGGCTTTGTTGCCGAGCGGCAGGATAAAGATGTTCCTATGACACGCCAGGAAAAGAATTACCGCTCTGAGGATTATTACATTGGAAATGTTGCCGCAAGAACAATCGGAAAGCATCGGTATCTCATTAATTCCATAGAGGTTCAGGTTGAATCTACAACGAATGATTCTTTGATGGTGAAATCTGTTAATAATTTCTATGTTTGCCGACTCTGCGGTTATGCTGTAGCCGAAGATGAGAATATTGGCGAAAAAGAGATTAAGAAGCAGATGCGTATCGGTGCATTATCTGTAACGACAACCAAATCACATGAAAGCTTATATGGACAGTATAATTGTAATTGCCATGATCTTGTTAGACGCTCTCTCCACCACGAATTCAAGACCGATGTTGCTAAAATATCCTTTAAGTGCAATACATCCGATTACAATACAATGGTGTCGGTTATGTATGCAATCTTGAATGCTATGGCAAAGGATTTGAATATCGAGAAACGAGATATCAAAGCGTGCTTGTCAGCAGAACTTTTTAATGGTATTTTGGACTTTTCTATTGTTATTTATGATTCGGTTCCAGGTGGTGCAGGTCACTCAAGACGACTGGTAACGGAGAATGGAAAAACACTACATAGCATATTCATGTCTGCGCTGCAATCCATGAGTGAATGTGATTGTGATCCTTCCTGCTACAACTGTTTGCGCAGTTATGAAAACCAAAAGATCCATGATCTGCTCGACAGAAAAAAGGCCATCGAATTCTTGCAACAATTTAAAGGAATCGTTGAAGTCGTACCAGAAGATGATATTAATGATTCAATACTGTTCTAACTCAAGTTATACCCTCGGCAATGCCGAGGGTATAACTTTAAATCTACATCAAATCTAAAATTACCGTTCTTGCTCATGGCGTTTTGACTTACTTAGCTGCCGATCCTTGCGCTGTTGCTTCCGCCGCACATCTTCTCTGATAAAGTGTATTTCGGGGTCTTCATTGAACAGATTGGTCACATCCAATTTGCGGTCATGCATCAGCATAGGATTGTATTTCTCCCCGTAGGCAGTTTTCACACGGTCAACGGCAGAGCGTTCTTTTTCTTCACGGATGGCAAGCATGGATAGGCTGTATATTGCCAACTGCGGTTGTCTGCCCGAAAACTGGACATTGGAGAAATTGATACGTAAACACGCTTAGAGTTATCCGTTTCGGAAAGGTGACTAATAGGGTGATTGATAAAGTGACTGATGAAGAACGCACGTTATTGTCACTCCTTGCCGAAGATCCAGGATATACAATGCCCCGACTATCAGAGAAAATGGGAATCAGCAGAAAAACGGTAGCACAGAGAATAAAACAACTCAAAGAAAAAGGTGTTATCGAACGCATCGGCTCCGACAGAAAAGGCTATTGGAAGATCAACAGCAAATGATAGGTGCAAAAAGTAGCGTTCGACTCTCAAAAGTAACGTTCACTTTCTGGAAAGTAGTATTTGTAAATAAAAAGTAGCGATTGAAATGAAAAGGTGTTAATTACGCCCCGAAAAGTGTTGATTGTTCTGTACGAAGTTGCGTTTGCCTATTTGATTAAGTTGCGATTGGTGAGAAAAGATTGCGATTGCTCTTTGACACATATTATCAGTCACCCCAAGGTGACTGATAGGGTGACTGTAAAGGTGACTGATCGCCCCGCCAAAATAAAGCCCGTTATCAGCCAACATAGTCGATAACGGGCATTCGATTAAGCATTTACAAGTTCGGTCAAGATAATTTCTTCCGCACGGTTGCGAATGGAATTGATACGGCGCACCCATTCCATTTGGTCAGCCGTTTTGAGTGCTTCGGTTACGCCCTCCTGCTTTGCCATAGTAGAAACAATGATTTCCATACGCTCGTTGCAGGCTTGGTCAATTTCAGCAAGATGCTTGAACAGCATACCTTCCAGTATATAGGTGTTGTAGAAGATTTTACGGTACTCTTTCAGATAACTGCGGCGCATACGCCCGTATTTGCCGATCTGATAATTGCCGGTATCCAACAGGACAAGGTTGGGGATGAAATAATCGTCCACTTGACGGTATGTACCGCCCATTTCTTCTAAGATAGATTTCATAAGGTTCAGCACCTTTTGCGTTGATTTTCAGCGGTTATAAGGCTTTTTTAACTCCTTTCTTACAACTGCTTTTCAATTCACCACAAATGAGCCGCAGTCATATGTATTAGGTGGCAGAAACCACCCTTTACATATTAACTCTTGTTAAGAAATGGAATTAAAATCTTAAACCTAGTAAAACCACTTATATTTTCCATGCGCCCGATTGCATTTTGCAGCCGGGCGCATTAAGTTTCAACTTTATACCTGCCGTGGACAAGCAGTTTCTATAAATGTTTTTCCATAAACTCCAAAAGATCAGCGAAAACCTTTTCTTTCCCCGCTTCGTTCAGTATTTCATGGCGCATGCCGGGATAGAGCCTGCCGCAAACATCGCTGTAGCCCGCCTGCTTCATCAGCTCCACTGCCTGCTTGAATTTTGCCGGCCTGAGCAGACAGGGGTCCTCGCTTCCGGAGACAAACAGAATAGGCAGAGCCGGGTTTTTCGGCTGCCAGCCGTCCTTCCCATAGACGCATCCCATCAGGTCGAACAGAGAAAGGTAGCTGTCTGCAGTGAAGGAAAATCCGCACAGAGGGCTGTCGTTATAGGCCTGCACCACCTCGGGAACAGAGCAGATCCAGGCGTTGGGGGCCTCAGGGAATTTTTTATTATGAGGGCCGAAAACCAGTTTATCCATGACAGCGCTCTTATAGGCGGGCCCGTGCTTTTTCTTCAGCCGGCCCGCGAATTTGCGGCCGAACCAGACTGCGGCCGCGGGATTTTCACTGGGAGAACCGCAGACAATGAGCTGATTAATCTGATCGTCATATTTTTTTGTATAAGCGCGTACCACCAGGGAGCCCATGCTGTGTCCCATGAGGATCAGCGGTAGGCCGGGGAACATGTTTTTGGCGTAATCCGTAACCTGCCGGGTATCTTCCACCAGGCCGGCTGCGCCATTTTCATAGAGGTACCCCAGATCTTCTTCAGATTTGACGCTTTTGCCATGCCCGCGGTGGTCATGAATCACAACGAAAAATCCGTTCCGGGCCAGAAATTCCATAAATGCCAGGTAACGTTCTTTATGTTCCGCCATGCCGTGCACCAGCTGTACAATTCCTTTTGGCTGGTTTTCCGGCCAGACTGCCAGCACAGAAAGGGGCAGTCCGTCATGGACAGAGGTGAGGGTGCAGTTTTCCTGTTTCATAGTGCTCCTCCAATCTTTTCCTGTTTTATATCGCTTCTGTTTCCATCCTAGAACTTTTTGTTCGGAAAAGCAAGGAGATTTGTCAGGAAAAGTTTGAATTTTTTTAATGAAAATTTCAAAAACCCGTGTTATAATGACAAAAAAAGGAAACAAAGAGAGTATGGAGCCGTATTTTTCCGGGAGCGGAGAAATTTCAGAAGAGCGGCGAATACAAAGGAGCAGCGTATGGAAACCGGAGAACAGGTACAGATCAATACATCAGCGGCTAAGCTGGATGCGGGGGTATCATTGGATGAGGTGAATCTGACGCCGGTGAGCGGGCTGACCGCGGCTCAGGTTCAGGAGCGGACAGAGCAGGGAAAGGTGAATTTTCAGGACAATAAGGGTTCCAAATCGGTCAAGCAGATTGTGCGGGACAATGTGTTCACCTTCTTTAACTTGATTAATATCATTTTGGCAGTGCTCATCATTATGGTAGGTTCTTTCCGAAACCTGTTTTTTATGGGCGTGGTGCTGTCCAATACGGCGATCGGCATTATCCAGGAGATCCGGGCAAAACGGGTTCTGGATAAGCTGGCGCTGATTACCGCGGCCAAGGTGCGGGTGCGCCGGGACGGGCAGGAAGAGCATGTGGAAGTGGATCAGGTGGTGCTGGATGACATGATGATTCTGGCCTCCGGCAATCAGATCACGGCGGACGCCATTGTGAGGGAAGGCTCCCTGGAAGTCAATGAATCCCTGATCAGCGGGGAATCTGAGGTGATTTTGAAACATCCCGGGGATTCCGTACTTTCCGGCAGTTTTGTGGTGTCAGGAAGGGCGTCTGTGCAGGTGGTCCATGTGGGGGAAGAGAATTTTGCCCACAAGATCCTGTCTGAAGCCAAGACCATGAAGAAATACCGCACAGGCCTGCAGCGTGCTCTGGATACCATCCTGAAGGTGGTCAGCGTGCTGATCGTGCCCCTGGGCGTGGGGCTTTTTGCCACACAGTTTTACGTAAATCATTCTACCTTCCAGGACTCCATTGTCAATATGGTGGCAGCCGTGCTGGGAATGATCCCGGAAGGGCTGATGCTTCTGACCAGCATCGCGCTGGCGGTGAGCGTGATTAATCTGGCAAAATATAAGACGCTGGTCCACGAAATGTTCTGCATTGAAACGCTGGCGAGGGTGGATGTGCTCTGCCTGGATAAAACAGGCACGCTGACAGAAGGACGGATGAAGGTGGAAAGCGTGATTCCACTGGAGGAAGCTCCTGTGGATGAAATCCTGAGCAATCTGGCGGGCAGCCTGGAAGACGATAACGCTACGTTCCAGGCGGTAAAGGAACATTTCCCGGCCAAGAAACAGTACAGGCCCAGAACGCTGATCCCGTTTTCCTCAGCGCGCAAATACAGCGGCGCTGCTTTTGAAGATAAAGGCACTTATTTGATGGGCGCTTTCGAATTCATGTTTCCGGAAGGGGCGTTTCCGGAGGTGAAGGAACAGATCGACCGCCATACCGCGGCCGGAATCCGGGTGCTGACCCTGGCTTATACAGAAGAGATGGCAGAGGAGAAACAGCTGCCAGGCGGGCTGAAGCCGCTGGCAATTATTCTGATCAGCGATGTGATCCGCAAAGAGGCAAA
The DNA here is from genome assembly GCF_004216775.1 of Cuneatibacter caecimuris. Lineage (GTDB taxonomy): Bacteria > Bacillota > Clostridia > Lachnospirales > Lachnospiraceae > Cuneatibacter > Cuneatibacter caecimuris. The sequence goes on along the minus strand of NZ_SGXF01000002.1, from coordinate 252,271 downwards.
GGAAACCCTTCAGTTTTTTGACCAGCAGGGCGTGGATCTGATGGTGATTTCCGGGGACAACCCGGCGACAGTCTCCCATATCGCGGAAGAGGCCGGCTTTAAAAACGCTTCCGCCTATGTGGATGCTTCCACGCTGAAAACGGCGGAGCAGCTGAAAACAGCTGTGGAAAAATATAAAATATTCGGCCGCGTGACTCCGGTGCAGAAAAAGCAGATTGTTTTGGCGCTTCAGGCAAATAAGCATACGGTGGCGATGACAGGAGACGGCGTGAACGACGTTCCGGCCCTGAAGGCGGCGGATGTGAGCATCGCCATGGCCAGCGGAAGCGAGGCTGCCCAGAATACGGCCAACCTGGTGCTGCTGGATTCCAACTTTTCCGCAATGCCTCATGTGGTGAATGAAGGACGGCGGGTGATCAACAATATCCAGAGCGCCGCTTCCCTTTTCCTGGTAAAAACTATATTTTCTTTCCTGCTGACTATCATGACGCTGGCCACTGGGACGGAGTATCCGTTTGTGCCGATTCAGCTTTCTCTGATCAGCGTATTTGCTGTGGGGATTCCTAATTTCTTCCTGACGCTGGAGCCCAATTATAGAATTGTGGAGCCCAATTTCCTCAGCAATGTGTTCAGAAACGCGTTGCAGGGGGCGATGACTATTGTATTACAGGTTGTAATCATTTCCATCGCGGGGTCCTGGCTTGGCGTGGATGAAAATATCCGTTCCACCATGTGTGTGCTGACTACTTCTGTGACCAGCATCATGATGATTAAAGAGGTATTCCCTCTGACGACGCTGTTCCGGCGCCTGATTTACTGCGCCATGTATATCGGCATGATGCTGGGTCTGCTGATTGCCGGTGAAAAGCTGCTGTATATGGAGACCATCAGTTTTAATGCTATGATGATTGTTCTGATGCTGGTAGTTTCCACCCCCATTACGCTCCGGGCGCTGCGCTGGGTGTGCGACAAGGCCTGGGTTCGCTGCCGCAGGCTGCTGCGCTACAGCAAGAAGCGGGTAAAACGGGAATCCCGCAATATATTCGGGGGAGGGATAAGATGATTTTGGTGAGCGCGTGCCTTCTGGGACAGTGCTGCCGTTATGACGGCAAGAGCAAGCCTGACCCTAAAGTTTTGGAGCTGAACAGCAAGGAGCTGCTGCTGCCGGTATGTCCGGAGCAGATGGGCGGCCTGCCCACTCCCCGGACGCCTGTGGAGCGCCGGGGGGAAAGGGCTGTGGACCGAGAAGGGAAAGACAGAACGGAACAATTCAAGAAAGGCGCGGAAGAAGCCTGCAGGCTGGCAAAACTTTATGGCTGCCGGACTGCGATTTTAAAATCCAGAAGCCCTTCCTGCGGCTGCGGGCAGATTTATGACGGGAGCTTTTCCCATACGCTGACAGAAGGGGACGGATTCGCGGCGGAAGCCCTGAAAATGGCTGGAATCCATGTACTAACAGAAGAAGAGCTGGACGCCTGCTTGGCTTAATGAGAGCTTTCGGCCAGATTTTTTACCGAGGAGGCATATTCTGACGGCGTCATGCCAGTGATTTTTTTGAACTGTCTGGAAAAATAATGAATCGAGGAAAACCCCAGACGTTCTGAGATTTGTGTGAAATTCAACTGGTTTTCACGGATGATCTGCTTTGCTGTTTCAATCTTTAATTTCAGGAAAAAATCAATCACGCCTCCGCCGTTCTTTTCACGAAATAGCTTCAGCAGCTGGGAACGTCCTACCAGCGTGTCCCTGCAGATCTGATCCACGGTGAGGCGCGTCTGCAGGTTGCCTTCCAGGTATTTGACGATACGGCTGTAGAGCTCCTGATCGCTGTTCTGCTTCACAGATTTCGCAGCAGGAGAGGAAACAGAACCGTTCGGAACAGAAATACCCCTGCGTATCATGCAGATCAGCATCTGCTCCAGATATAATTTAATCAGCTGCTCACCGCCGAAAGGCGGCGGGCAGCTTTTTTCCATGCGGTTCAGATAAGGATCGTTGAGCGGGGAAGAGAAAACCTTTTTTGCCTCCCGGATGATCTGGGCAATGAGTACCCGATCCTCCTGAACAATAGAAAAAACTTTATGCTGAAAGAAATCAAGACAGGGAGAATCGCTGCCAAAGGAGATTACCACCAGGTTAGGGGCAGTTTTCCCATTTGCCCGCACGCTGTGAAATTCATTTGGCCTGTGAAAAATGATTTCTCCTTTTTTCAGGGAAACCAGCCGGTCGCCCGCTATCACATCCACCTCTCCTTTATCCACATAGAGAAATTCCCAGAAATCATGGGCTTCTCCGGGAAAAGAAAAATCACTCATATATTCGAAATAGTGGATGCTGTATATGGAGTCCACTGCCACAGAGCTGTGCAGTACTGTCTTGTTGTAAGACATGATAGAATCCTCCTTTGTAAGTCCTTTTTAGGAAAAGTAAGATAAACCAAGGGCTTCCAGAAAATTCCTGTTTCAGGGGTCGGCCAGGATGCCGGTCTGGTAATATAAACGGGCAGACGGGGACATCTGAAGTTTTGCATGTTCAATTCCAAAAAGGCTGAGATATTTTTCTATGGAAGGAAGCGCAATGGAGACAAAATCTTTAAAAGCTGCGGCACAGTCTTCCAAATCATCAGCCGTTAAATACTGAATCAGGGATTTTGTCAACCAGACTGCTTTATCATCGACAGGAGGATATCTCCCCTGCGAGGTTTTTAAAGGGTAGCCCCAGAGCGCGAGACCGTAAATATTTGCGTAAATCTCACGGAAGCCCTGAAGAGGGGCCCGCATCGCTGCGCTGATAAAGATACACCAGGGCGTAAGTTCACAATTTCCGGCATTGACATAGTCCTTTAGCTGGTTTATCAATTTATTTTTTTCCTCTTGATCCAAAGACGAAAGTGTACGGAGGACAATATCCTCACAGGAATAAAGCAACAGTTCGAAGGACTGATAGAAAAGTGCCAGATTACGGACAATGGCCGGAACAGTCAAATCCGGCTGTTCTGTGCGATCTCCCAAGGAAAAAATCCGGATTCCTTTTCCGTTAATCGGCAGAGTTACGCGAAGCTGCGTGAGCAAACGAATCGTCCGGCGTACTGTATTGACTGACACATTGTATTCTTTCGCCATTTTCTCATATGAAGGGAGGAACAACTGTCCCCGATAGCGTCCCAGATAGATCTCATACATGATACGGGTAGACAGATTGTAACAAATCTGTGGACGGCCCCGATAGATTCTCCAGACAAAGGAAATCTGCTGGTCCGCTGGTATAGGCAGCAGGTAAGGTTCAATGGAGTTTTTGGCCGATTCTACAAACTCTCTCCAAAACGCAGATAAACACTCATGGAGATGCTGCCAATCCCGCGCTTGCGCTGTTCGGACAATGGCCTGCAAACGTTTTTGCGCGATCTCTGCGGAATAGTATTCCAGGGTACGGTCGCTGATATAGGGAAAGCCTAAAAATAGAAAACATTCCCAGAATAAATTCATAATTAATGGGTTTTTCATTTTCTGCAGAACAAAACAGTAAAAATGAATCAGATTCTCAATATCAGCCTGTTCCGTAAAGGGAAAAAGGATATCATAATCGCGCTCATCAAGTCGCCGAAAGCTCTCTATCATCAGCGGCTGGAAAACAACCTCGACCGTCTGACACAGATCAGAAAAGGCATTCCATCGCTCTGAAAAGAATTGCCGGATATTTGAATTGCTCTGTTTTTCAGTCTGCTGAAAAATAACTCGGGCAGGCCTGCCGCGCTGCATTGATATATATCCTTCTTCCCGAAGCTGTTTCAGAACGGATTTTACCGTCTGGTCGGCAACATTGAATTTTTTGCAGATTGTGTTGACAGCAGGAAGGATATCTCCGCATCTATAACGTTGGAATTGAAAACATCTGAGAAAATATTCATAAATAAAACCAGCAAAAACTTGTCCGCTTTCCAAATTTATCCCTCCCTTGCTAATATCTCTTATTTTAACATTTTTCCCTGTAAAAAGCCATAATAATAGTTGAAAATCTTTCTGTCACCCTTTATAATACAAGTTAGGTATATATGGACAAGGTGTGAATTTTTACGATTATCCAGAAGTGCAAATTGTTCCCATTATCTTCATGACCGCTGAAGCGGCTATTCTGTACGGAGCGGAAAATCATACTTTTGAAGTTACAGAGGAAAAGGGGGTAATATACGGATGCAAATTCTGAAGACAGTATTGATCGTGGAGGACAACGAGATCAATCGCGAGTTGCTGCATACGCTGTTGGCTTCTGAGTATCAGGTTTTAGAGGCAGAAAACGGACAGGCGGCGCTTGATGTTTTAAAAATCCGGTATGAGGAGATTGCACTGATTCTATTGGATATCAATATGCCCGTTATGGATGGATATACGTTCCTGTCCCAAGTCAAGGGGAATTCGTTGTTTTCTTCTATTCCTGTCATTGTGACGACCCAGAGCGACAGTGAGGCGGATGAAGTGAGCGCCCTGTCCCACGGCGCCAGTGACTTTGTGCCTAAGCCGTACAAGGCTCAAATCATCCTTCATCGGGCGGCCAGTATTATCCGTCTGCGGGAAAATGCCGCGATGATCAATCAACTGCAGTATGATCGCCTTACGGGCCTGTTCTGCAAGGAGTTTTTCTATCAGCGGGTGCGGGAAATTCTACAGTTGTATCCAGAACGCAAATTCAATATTATTGCATCTGATATTGAAAACTTCAAGCTGATCAACGATATTTTCGGCGTAGCGGCGGGAGACCGGCTTTTGCAGGGTATTGCGGATCAGTATCGTCAAATTGTTGGGGACAGAGGTATCTATGGACGCCTGAATGCAGACCAGTTTGTCTGTCTGCTGGAAAAAAATGGAGAATATACAAACGATATGTTTGCCAGAACCCTGGAAAAGGTTAATGCGCTTCCTAACGCCCAGAAGGTAGTCATGAAATGGGGGGTTTATTATATTGAAGACCGGATGACCCCTGTGGAGCAGATGTGCGACCGGGCTCTTTTGGCGGCACATGGCATAAAGGGACAATATGGGAAGCATTTTGCAGCCTATGACGATAAACTGCGGGGCGAATTGCTGCGCCAGCAGGCTATTATTGACAGCATGGAAACCGCCCTGTCAGATGGCCAGTTTCTGATCTACCTGCAGCCCAAATACAGAATCAGGGACAATAAGCTGGTGGGAGCGGAAGCGCTTGTTCGCTGGAATCATCCGGAATGGGGATTACAATTTCCGGATGAATTCATTCCTTTATTCGAAAAGAACGGGTTTATTGCCAAGCTGGACCAATTTATCTGGGACAAAGCCTGCGCTATTCTGAAGGAATGGGATGATAGGGGATATTTGCCCATATCCATTTCGGTGAATGTCTCCAGGGCGGACATTTACAATATCAATATTTCTGAAATTCTGATGGGTACAGTCCGCAGGTATGGACTGAGGCCCTCCCGGCTTCATCTTGAGATCACAGAAAGCGCCTATACGGAACAACCTTGCCAGATTATCGAAACTGTGAGAAGGCTGCGCGAATTGGGATTTGTAATTGAAATGGACGATTTCGGCAGCGGGTATTCTTCCCTGAATATGCTGAATCAGATGCCTCTCGATATTTTAAAATTGGATATGAAGTTTGTTCAGGGCGAAACGGGAAAAAGCGTAGGGCAGGGCATCTTGCAGACCATTGTGGAACTTGCGCGCCGGATGCGGCTGAGCGTGGTGGCTGAAGGGGTGGAAACCAAAGAACAGCTGGACCGGGTGACGGAAACCGGATGCGATTATGCGCAGGGGTATTATTTTGCAAAACCTATGCCGGCTCAAGATTTAGAAGCGTTGTTAAAAGACAGGAAGGCTGAGGAGCGGCAGAAGGAAGATGAGTGCAGCGAGCATCCGCACTTTAGTATCAGTCTCAGGCCCATGCGGCAGTTCCTTATAGTAGCCGATGAGGATCCGCATTATCGGAATACAGTGGAAAAAACATTTCTCAGGCACTTTAAGGTTGAATACTGTGCGGAAGCGGATTCTCTTTTAGCTTATGTCGCCAGGCATAAGGATCAGATTGCCGCTGCTCTTATCAGCAGGACACTGCCAGGGTTGGAGGGATCTGCTGTGTATGAGAAACTCAAAAAGGAATTGTCTGTATGGAAGATACCGGTTTTGGTAACGGGAACGCAGGATTCGGAAGCAGAGGAGCGGGCATTTGAACTGGGGGCTTTCGATTATGCAGATAAGCCGCACACCACAAAGAGCCTTCTTAAAAGGACGCTGCACGCGATACGGCTGTCGTCCTTTCAGGAGAGGGAAAACACGCTGCAGAACGAAGCCAACCAGGATCATATGACTGGATTTCTGAACCGCCGTGGATTGGAAGCAGCGATCCGTACGATGGGAAAAGAGGATACTCCGTTTGCGTTCTGCCTGTTCGACCTGGATAACTTAAAGCAGACCAATGACACTCTGGGCCATACAGAAGGGGACCGGCTTATCCTGGAGGTTACCAGGCTGATTCGCGCACAATCCAGAAAAAGCGATATTCTGGCCCGGTTCGGAGGCGATGAATTCATCGTGATCCTAAAGCAGATACAATCGGCAGACGTTGTGGTGAAGAAAACGAAAGAAATCTGCCGGGCGCTGAAAAAGATCGCGTTTGAACAGGACATACAGGCTTCTGTCTCTGTGGGCATTGTTATTTCAGACAGTATGGAAAATGGGATGGAGGGAGTATTCAAACGGGCGGATATGGCGCTGTACCATGCAAAAATAAATCATAAGGGCAGCTGCTGTCTTTGGGAAGGTGAGATTGGAGGCACATCGAAACCTTCTGTTTAAAAATATTTAGGCTGAGACTGGTGAGTATTATATAAATTGGAGAAAATGAATGAGGAATAATTTTTATAACTGCAATATTGAGGAAATATTCAGGCCTTTTTTCTTTGTAGCTGCGCTGAAATCTAGCACAGAAAAAAAGGAGAAGGCCTGTGAGTGATAAAATAAAGAAAACTGCGTCTCATAAGCGTAATTACATATTTCCGCTGATGCTGGTCGCCGTTGTACTGGTGCTGGTACTTAGCATACTGTTTGCTTCTTCTTTGGACGAACAGCTATACATACAGCGGCTGTACAGTATGGAACAAAATGTGAAAAAAAGCTCGGAATTGGTGAATCTTTCCATTAAAAACGAATGGGAGAAGCTGCACCAGCTGGTCTATACAATACAGCGGTTTCCGGCGCGCAGCACCCAGGAACTTCTGGACAACCTGGTAGATATGAGCCAGAACAGTGAAGCCCATTCTCCCTGGACTTTTAGCTGCATAGATTCCGGCAGCAGCAGTTACAACTGGGAGGGCACTGTCACTCGCTGGCCATTGCCAAAGATGCTGCCAACTGATCTACCTGACCATCAGATTGCAATACGTGAATCCAATACAGACGGAACTGAGCAGATGCTCTTTCTTCAGCGGCTGCCGCAGCCTATTCTGCTGAACGATGGAGTTACGCTGACGCATGTCGCTCTGACAATCGACATGAACATTTTGCTCCCAGAACTGGAGGTTTCGTCTTTTGGCGCGGGCAACTCCACCTACATCACAAAGACAGACGGCACGCGGCTGTATCATCAAACCTCCAATACAGAGGTCCTGCCTGCCTATAATGTTATAACAGCGCTGAATAACGCCGAATTTTTGTACGATACCACTTATGAGGCGCTGGTGGATGCAGTGGAACGGCAGGATTTTTTTACAGGGGAGATACTCCTTGAGGATATGCGTTATTTCGTTTCCAGCGCACCTGTCGCGGAGCGTTGGGCAATGGTCCTATTCATACCGGAGGAAAATGTAAGCGGCGGTACAACGGAACTCGTGCAGAAGCTGATTCTGCAGATGGCTGGAATCGCCTTTGCGCTGTCTGTTGTACTGATTTTGTTTATGCGTCTGAACGCACGCAGAACCCTGGAAGCGCAGCAGACAGCCCTGCGAGAGGCGGAGCGGGCCAGCCGGTCCAAAAGCGAATTTCTCTCCAATATGTCCCATGATATCCGCACGCCTCTGAACGGTATTATGGGGATGTGCCATCTTGCCATACGGGACTACGATGACCCATCCGGTTACCTGAATAAAATTGACCAAAGTTCCCATCAGCTGATGCTGCTCATTAACGATATTCTGGATATGTCCAGGATCGAACAGGGCAAGGTGGAAGTCCGCACTGCGCCCCTGGATATTCATGTGCTGCTGCGCGGATGCATTACAAACATTGAGGCTTTGGCAAGACAAAAAAATATTGAGGTCAGGGTAGATACCGGCGGGCTGATTGATTGCTGGGCAGAGAGTGACGAGCTGCTGCTCAATCAGATTCTTACTAATTTGCTGGGCAATGCAGTGAAATTCACCCCGGAAAAGGGGGCCATCACCTTGAGAGCCGCCCAGGAGAGCCCGCAGAATGGGGTTGCCCTGTACACATTTGAGGTGCGCGATACCGGGATCGGTATGTCCGCGGAGTTTGTGGCCCGTATGTTTGAACCCTTCAGTCAGGAAAACAGCGACAGCCGCACGCAGTATAAAGGCACAGGGCTGGGGCTGTCTATTGTCAAAAGCCTGGTGGAAAAGCTTCAGGGAGATATCCTGGTGGAGAGCGCCCCTGGGAAAGGGAGCCGCTTTTCCGTGATTCTTCCGATGACTGTAACACTGCCGGTTCAGGATTCCGAAGCGTTTGGGGAGCTGTCGGATCAGGGAACGGTAACCGGAATGCATGTGCTTCTGGCAGAGGATAATGAACTGAACCGACTGATCGCATCGGACATCCTGGAAGAATTGGGCTTGATTGTGGATACAGCTGCTGACGGACAGCAGGCTGTGGACCGGTTTGCCGCTTCTGCCGAAGGGCAGTATCATATCATATTCATGGACTTGCGTATGCCGGTGATGGACGGCCTGGCTGCTGCCCGGGCCATTCGCTGCCTGCCGCGCAGCGATGCCAACGTGCCCATTGTAGCGATGACGGCAGATGCGTTTGCCGAGGATGTGGAGAAGACCCGGGCAGCCGGTATGAATGACCATTTGGCCAAGCCTCTGGATCTTGGCAGGCTCAAGGCCGTTCTCTATAAATATCACCCTGACAGAAAAAGAGGAGGAAATTAATTTGAAAAAAACAACTATTTTATTCCGTATGCTGACTACAGCACTGCTTGCCGTTGTACTGACGGGAACTCTATGTGGGTGTGGAGGCAAAGCAGAGGATCATTCCCTCAGCATTCTGACACCCAACCAGGGAATTGAACCGCTTCTGGACAAGCTGACTGCAGAAGACCCTGATGTCATCTTTGATGTACAGCCCTATTATGGGGCCGCTGTTTCTGTATATATCCAGGAACGATTTGAGCAGAATGATCTGCCTGATATTATTCTTGCCTCCTACGCGCCGGAAGGCAGCATTCAGAAGGAGACCCTGCTGGACCTCTCTGGCTATGGCTTTGTACAGAACTATAAAGCAAGTGTCCTAACGAATCTCTCGGTGGACGGCGGGATCTACATGCTGGAGGGCCCCACCAGCGCTCGGGGAATCGCCTATAACAAAACACTGTTTGCAGAGAAAGGATGGAATGTTCCGACCAACCACGAGGAATTTATTTCTTTAGTAAAAAATATCCATGCTGAATCAGACATCATGCCAATGACCCTGCCCGGAGTATATTCCGGAACCTATTTTACCCTGATGAGCGAATTGTCCCACTGCGACTTCCTGATGACGGCGGACGGCGTTACCTGGGCGCGGGAATTCGCGGAAGGAGAGGCGTCCTCCCGGGAGGGCTTCGGCACTGGCCTTGCACTGCTGAAGGATTGGGTGGACGCCGGGATATTCGACGCCGAACAGACAGATATGAGCGATCAGCAGGGCATAAAAATGTTGATTAACCGCGAATGCGCAATGACATATCTGGTGGGCGGGCAGTCATTTTTCCTGGGGAAGATCAGGGAATCCTCGGATGAGTTCGGGACCTTTCCAATATATGGTCTAGGCGAGGATAGTGAATTCTGCGCCACGAACTATGGGCTTAAGATCGGCCTCAACAAGCGCCTGGGTGAACCTGGCAATGAGAAAAAGCTGGAAAACGCTCTGAAGCTGCTGGAGATGTTTTCCACCGAGGAAGGTCAGGAACTGTCCCGTTCCAGTGAAGCGGATATTTTACCTCTTGTGGGTTCCACAGCCCAGCTGCCAGAGGAATTTGCTCCTCTCAATGAAACTATGAACCGAGGCCATGCCGCACCGTTTCTGTACTCTGGTTATGAGGACCTGCTTGCCATTACGGGAGAATACCTCCGGGAGTCTGTCACCAACGGCGGTGATTTGGACGGAGCATTTGAACTGATGGATTCCATTCGTCAGGATACTATTAAAAATCAGAATACCGTCAACACTCTGGCCACGGTAAGCGAGGATCTGACAACAGAACAGACTGCGCGCCTGGTGGTCAATGCGCTCTATGCCACAGGACTTGGGGACATTTCGCTTTGTACAGTACAGCGGTATACCCCGGGGATACGATTGGTTGCGGCGGCCAACGGCAAATACTATAAGGGCGATTTGGACACTAAGAACATTGATATACCTATTGGCCCCCGATATAATGATCCGGTCTCCACCAGGGATATGACTGGTTCCGAGATCAAGCAGCTTATGGAAACGGGACTTGTCGTTACCAACGATGCGGGCTGCTCCGATTATTTGCCCTTTATCAGCGCAGGGTTGGACCCGGAAAAGCTAAATGACGGGGAAATCTACACGGTAGTCTTTTCCCCCAGTGACTGCGGCGAAAAGTCGCCGTTGGAGAAGACTACAGTCCCCAGTGAAATTATCTGGAAGGAATTTTGGCGTGAGTATATAACGGGACTTGGTACTATTACGCCTGATTGTGCACGGTAAGAAGGATACAATCGTGTAAAAAATGAGAAAAATAAGATAAAGATTTTGATGGCCGGAAGAACTATACTAAGGGTAACTGAAAGGGCATGGCGCCGACCCCGGAAGTGACTGACAGATTATAGAGGGAGCAGAGAATCACAATGAAAAAACCTGTACTGGTCATTATGGCAGCAGGCATGGGAAGCCGCTACGGCGGTCTGAAGCAAATCGATCCCATAGACAGCTGCGGAAATATTATCATGGATTTTTCTATTTTTGACGCAAAACGCGCCGGCTTTGAAAAAGTGGTGTTTATCATCAAAAAAGAGGATGAAGAAGATTTTATGGAGGCGATCGGGCGCCGGATTGGGCGGCAGATTGAAACAGACTATGTTTATCAGGACCTTCAGGACCTGCCTTCAGGATTTACTGTGCCGGAAGGAAGAGTGAAACCCTGGGGAACGGCCCAGGCGGTAATGAGCTGCCGTTTGGCAGTGGACGGTCCGTTTGCAGTGATTAATGCGGACGACTATTACGGCCCCCAGGCGTTCCGGGCGATATTCGACTACCTGTGCCAAAAGGGAGGGGATGAATCCCGGTGCGCTATGGTGGGTTATATTCTGAAAAACACCCTGAGTGAAAACGGGCATGTGGCCAGAGGCGTATGTACAGTGGACGGAGAAAGGCATTTGGCAGAAATCAGGGAAAGAATTCATATTGAAAAAACTCCTCAGGGCGCGGCCTATACGGAAGATGGCGGAAAAACCTGGACCGGTATCTCGCCCGAGAGCATTGTATCCATGAATCTGTGGGGTTTTCCCAAAGGAATTCTGCAGGAGCTGGAAAATGGCTTCCAGGCTTTCCTGGAAAAAAATCTGACGAAAAATCCGTTGAAGTGTGAGTATCTGCTGCCCGGAAGAGTGGGAGAGCTGTTGGAGCAGGGAAAAATTACTGCAGAAGTGCTGCAGTCCCCGGACAGGTGGTACGGGGTCACTTATCAGGAGGATAAGGCTAAGGTGGTACAGGCAATCCAGGCTTTAAAAGACAGCGGCCTCTATCCGCAGAACTTGTGGGAGGAACAGTGATGCAGGAATTATGGAACTGGCAGGAGATTTTAGGGCAGTTTGAACCGGAAGGGAAAATTGCGGAAGTAATCCCGTACGGAAGCGGCCATATCAATGATACTTTCCGCGTCACGATGGAAGAAAAATCCGGGAGGAAACGCTATATTCTTCAGCGGATGAACGTCAATATTTTTTACGATCCCAGGGCACTGATGGAAAATATCGTGAATGTCACCTCATTCCTGCGAAAAAAAATTTTGGAAAGAGGCGGTGATCCGGATCGGGAAACGCTGAATGTGATCCCATCCAGGGCAGGCGAGAGCTTTTATCAGGATATGACCGGAAACTACTGGAGGCTTTACCGTTTTATTGAAAATGCCACTAGCTATGACCAGGCGGAGAGGCCGGAGGATTTTTACCAGAGCGCCCTGGCGTTCGGCCGTTTCCAGCAGCAGCTGGCGGACTTTCCGGCAGGCAGCCTGCATGAAACGATTCCGGATTTTCACAATACTCCGGCGCGCCTGGAAGCATTAAAAAAGGCTCTGGAGGAAGACAAATGCGGCAGGGCGGCGCAGGCAGGGAATGAAGCGCGTTTCATTCTGGAGCGGGAAGCGTTTACTCATATTTTGTCAGATAAATTAAAATGCGGTGAAATCCCTCTCCGGGTAACCCACAATGATACGAAGCTGAACAATATCATGATCGACAACGGGACCGGAAAAGGAATTTGCGTGATTGATCTGGATACGGTGATGCCGGGGCTGGCGCTGCATGATTACGGTGATTCCATCCGGTTCGGCGCCAGCACGGCTGCGGAAGACGAAACAGACCTGTCCAAAGTGTCCTGCGATATGGAGCTGTTCGAAGCTTATACAAAAGGATTTCTCGAAGGATGCGGCAAAAGTCTGACTACTGCGGAACTGTCCCTGCTGCCGGTGGGTGCGAAGATGATGACACTGGAATGCGGGATGAGGTTTCTGACAGATTACCTTCAGGGGGATACTTATTTTAAAATCCACTGGGAGGGGCAAAATCTGGCACGCTGCCGCACACAGCTGAAACTGGTACAGGACATGGAAGAAAAGTGGGAGCAGATGAATGCTATTGCGGCGAAATATCGTCATAAGGGCTGATCTGATATAAAGTCCGGTCCGCCGGACTCTCTCGCTGAAGCGCGGTCGCTTTAGCTGCGCATCCCCCGGAGGGAGTCGCAAAGAGGCGGAAGAGAAAGCTCCGGAGGCTCGATGCCTTACGGCAAATAGCCTCCTCCGCTTTTTCTTCCGCCTCTCTGCTGAGGGGGCTTCTGGCTGAGGCTCTGTTTGATAAAAAATGACATTTGCCTGCAAAAACAATTTTACTACTTGGTCCTGTTGGAGTGAGAAGAATAAGCACAAGCATTATCTTGAGCAAACCTACGATGTTATCACTCTAACAAATGTTGAGAATTTGTAAATTCTGGGCTTTGGAGTGAGACTAATAGACCGAAGCATGCTATAATATAGCCATGGTTCGGAATTTTTTGCTGGCTTTTTCCGTCTATATAGATAATGAAACAGTTTGACAAATGAAAGTTTGTGGAGGAAAATAATGGATATAAGGAAAATTACTGATAATAAGAAAAAGTATATAGACCTGCTATTACTGGCTGATGAGTCTGAAGCCATGATAGATAGATACCTTGAACGCGGTGAAATGTTTGTTTTGGATGACGATGGCGTGAAAGCTGAATGTGTAATCACACAAGAAGATATCGGCGTTTATGAACTGAAAAACATTGCTGTTTTGCCTAATTACTGGCGAAAAGGGTATGGGAGAAAACTGATAGAATTTATATTCACTCATTGCTCAAGTTGCAATGTTATGTTTGTAGGAACGGGTGACTGCTATTCGTCGCTGTCCTTTTACAAAAGCTGTGGTTTCAAAGAATCGCACAGAGTAAAGAATTTTTTTGTAGATAATTATGACCATCTGATGTTTGAAGACGGAGTACAATTAGTAGATATGGTTTATCTAAAATGGGAGCGATAAATTAGAATTGACCGAGCAGAGCGAGGGATGCTTCTTGAACGCAAGTTCAAGAGGATGGTGTTGCGATAACTTAGAATTTAATGAGATCAATATATAAAATTAGATTTCCAAAAACGAAAAGAAATTATCGCTCCAAAGTGCTATTCTTTCGTTATGGAGGTGAATCATTTGTACTTTCGTTATGGTGAAAAAGAAATAGATTATTTGAAATCTAAGGATAAAAAATTAGCAGCGGTCATTGACCGAATTGGACATATCGACCGTAAAGTTGATAATGATTTATTCTCATCCGTTGTCCATCATATCATTGGACAGCAGATCTCAACTGCAGCGCAGGCAACACTATGGAATAGATTGTCTGATAAAGTTGGTGATGTAAGCGCTGATAGTATCTCGTCGTTAAACCGTGATGAATTACAATCTATAGGCATGACCTACAAAAAGGCAGACTACATTCTGGACTTCACCGGGAAGGTCAGAGAGGGTTCCTTTGATATATCTGCTCTGGATCATATGGCAGATGAACAGGTAATTCAGGAATTGTCTTCTCTAAAGGGGATTGGTGTCTGGACTGCGGAAATGATTATGACATTCTGTATGCAGCGTCCCGATGTGGTCAGCTATGGAGATTTGGCTATTATACGGGGAATGCGTATGCTGTATCGCCATAAAGAAATAGATAGGGCAAAGTTTGAACGATACCGAAAAAGATATTCCCCTTATGGTACAGTTGCCAGCCTTTATCTATGGGCAATCGCAGGAGGTGCGATTCCTGAGCTTACTGATCCTGCACCAGCGAGGAAAAAATCATGACGGAACAGGAAATGTGGCAGGCAGTTTTGAACAATGATGCGGGATATGACGGCGTTTTCTTTTACGCTGTAAAAACGACAGGAATATACTGCCGTCCTTCCTGTAAGTCAAAACCACCCAAAAAGGAAAATATCTGTTTCTTTGAAACATCAGAGCAGGCAAGAAAAGCCGGATTTCGTCCCTGCAAACGCTGTAGAAGTGATTTGATCGACTATCAGCCCATGAAGCAGATCGCCGAGGATGTAAAATGCAAAATTGAAAAAGTCTATCGTGAGCAGGCTGATTTGTGCAAAAAACTGAATGAGGTTGGCATCACGGGACGGCGTCTTGCTGATATTTTTAAGGATGAATACGGAATGACACCAAAAGCCTATGCCGACCATCTCCGACTAGCAGAAGCAAAACGGCTTTTGAAGGACACCGATAAAAAAGTAATTGATATTGCCTACTCGGTTGGATTTGGCAGTTTATCGGCGTTCTATAGCTTTTTCAAAAAAGAAGAAAAGATCACGCCGTCTGAATACCGGAGAGAAAGTAAAAACAAAAAGAAAACAGGAGATTTTCGACATGAGTAAAGTGATTGTATTGTTTGAAGTAAAACCTACAAAGGTGGGAATGCAAAAATATCTTGATAACGCCGCAATGTTAAAGTCTATGTTGTCCGGGTTTGAAGGATTTATTCGTGCAGAAAGGTTTTTAAGTCTGAACGAGGAAGGAAAATTGCTGTCTATGAATGTCTGGACAGACGAAATGGCAGTAGAACGCTGGAGAAATGTGATGGAGCATCGTATGTGCCAAAAGGAAGGAAAAGAACAACTGTTTGAAAGCTACAAAATTACAGTGTGTTCGGCTATTCGTGAGTATACGGATGTGGATAGAGAGGAAGCGCCTAAAGATTCCAATGAGTATATGGGAAAATAGATGGTGTTGAAAAGAGGTGTAAGGCGATGAAGTACAAATATTATTACAAAACACCTGATGGTTTTTCGGATATTTGGATGAACAGCGATGGAGAATTTCTTACAGGTTTATGGTTTGAAGGTTCAAGAGATGCAGCCAAGCATTGTATTGACTGCGCAGAAAAGCTACTTCCGGTTTTTGAAGATACGATGAAGTGGTTGGATTTATATTTTGAAGGAAAAAAACCGGATTTTGTTCCGAAATACAAAATAGAAAACCTTACGGACTTTCGGAAGGAAGTCATGGAATATATGCTGTCAATTCCCTATGGGGAAACGCTAACATATGGAGACATCGCAGGAGACATTGCGAAAAAACGGGGAATTGAAAAGATGTCTTCCCGTGCAGTTGGCGGTGCTGTCGGGTGGAATCCTATTTGCCTCATAGTTCCCTGCCACAGGGTGGTAGGCTCAAATCGCTCTTTGACAGGTTACGGTGGAGGTATTAAGAATAAAATTGCACTGCTTAAACTGGAACAAAATGATATGGACAAATTTATTATTCCAAAGAAAGGGACGGCACTATGAATAACTACGACAAAGTAAAAAAGTCATTTGGAAAGCAGGCGGAAAAATTTGCAGCATATCATATGTCTAAGGTAGAATACACCGATTATTTGATAGGGCGGATTAATGCAGAAGGCAATGAACACACATTGGAGGTTGCAGCCGGAACCTGTATATGCGGGAGAGCCCTGGCACCTTATGTAAAAGATGTTATTTGCTTGGATTTGACGGAAGAGATGCTTGAGCAGGGAAAGAAACTTGCTGAAAAAAATCATATTCAAAACATATCTTTTGTTATAGGTAATGCAATGAAATTACCCTATGATGACGGTTCCTTCGACCTTGTCATTACAAGACTGTCTCTGCATCATTTTACAGAACCGCAAAAACTTTTTGGTGAGATGCAAAGAGTGCTAAAAAACGGCGGGAAATTAGTGGTCTGGGATATGGAAGCTGCAGCAGAGGAATTGAGAGAAAGTGATGATGCCATAGAAAAAATGCGTGATGATTCCCACACACGAATATTGAGCCGGGAGGAATTTGTATTGCTGTATCAGGATGAGTTTGATCTTCAAGTGAAGGAAACAACTCTTGTACCTGTGAATCTTCAAAGTTGGATGGAACTGACAGATACGCCTGTGGATATTCAAAAACATATAGTTGAGCTTATGACTGCTGATATAAATGGCGGTGTAAAGACAGGCTTTGAGCCATATTGGAAAGAAGGGCAAATATGGTTTGACCATAGATGGTTGTTACTAATCGGTGTAAAAAAATAAAGAATGAGTATTCGTCAAATTCCAGTTTGGCGGAATGAAGAATTTGATTTTAGGGAGTGACGATTATGAAAAAAATACGGATTGTGTGTGTAGTCATTTTGATGATAACGCTGCTAATTTCAGGCGTAAATATCTTTCTTACACCTCTCTCTGATGTAATCGTGAGAATCGACCATATCATAATGCTTATTGCGATAGCTACCATTGCTTTTTGCAGTATCAGAATCAAAAAAGAAAACAGATAAAAGCTCGGTTCTATTTCTCTTTGACAAACAAAAATTTGGTGAACTGAACCGCATATACTGACTGATAGGAGCAAGGCCGAAATATACCCTGCTTCTTTTTATTTCCCAAGGGCATTCACAAAAAATTGTTTTGCTGAATAGCCCTGTTATTTTTTGCGCATCCTGAAGGGAGATAATAAAATCTGATGTGTATCGGGAGTTTTCCGGTGAGTGATCAAGGAGGCTTGGAATTAATATGGGAGAAACTGAAAACAGACAGGAACAGGAAAAACAGCAGCAGGAGCAGATCAGGGATAACGGGCAGCTGACGCTTCAGGAACCGGGCGGCAGCAGGATTCACCTGCTTTCTGTAATTGGGGAAATTGAGGGGCATGATAATCTTTCTGCCAACTCTAAAACGACAAAATATGAGCATGTGCTGCCGAAGCTGGCCCAGATAGAGGATGATCCTTCTATCCGCGGGATGCTGGTGCTTCTGAATACTATGGGAGGCGATGTGGAGGCGGGTCTGGCGATTGCTGAAATGATTTCCTCTATTTCCATTCCTACGGTATCGCTGGTTTTGGGAGGCAGTCATTCTATTGGCGTGCCGCTGGCGGTTTCTACGGACTATTCTTTTATTGTGCCCACAGGAACCATGCTGATTCATCCGGTGCGGCTCAGCGGAATGGTGATTGGCGCGCCTCAGACTTATGAGTATTTTCAAAAGATTCAGGACCGCATTACCGGATTTATTTCTGCTCACAGCAGGGTTTCACAGGACCGGGTGGAACAGATGATGATGGAAACAGGGCAGATGACTAAGGATCTGGGGACGATTCTGGTGGGGAAGGAAGCGGTGGAAGCCGGGCTGATCAACGAGGTGGGCGGAATCCGGGAAGCTTTCGACAAGTTATACCAGCTCATGGGGCGGGAGCGGGAAATTACAGGTGACAATTCCGGGAAAAAATGATATACTGATTGAGATATTCCAAAAAGAAACAGGGGGAATCAGTTTTGGCTGGACAAGCAGTAAGAAAAAAACAAACGTCAGCGAAAACATCCGGAAAGACCGGCGCTTCCGGAAGGAAAAAAACAGCTGCCAGAAGCGGCTCTGCAAAGAAAAGCAGCTCCGGGCGCGGAGGGCGGAATCAGAAGAAAAAAGGGATTTCCTTTGGCAACGAAATTCTGATTCTGGCTACTCTGGCAGTATCTGTTCTATTTATATTATCAAATTTTGGATGGTGCGGCGTAGCAGGAGAATATCTGAAATCTGCCAATTTGGGCATTTTTGGATGGTTCGGTTATGTGACGCCCTTTTTGCTGTTCCTGATGGTATGTTTTTTGATCGCGAATCAGGATATCCGGGGAATCGGGCTGAAGGCGGCGGGCGCCGTGGTGCTTGCGGCTGCCCTTTGCGGAATCGGGCAGATGTTCGCCTATCCGTCATTTGATCCGTATATGACTGTTGCGGATTACTATGCCGCGTCCAGAGACGGCAGCGGCGGCGGTGTGGTGGGCGGCCTGATGTGCATGGCGCTCTGCCCTTTTTTGGGCGCGGTGGGCAGCTATGTGGTGCTGGCCGCTCTGGCCGTAATCGGCCTGGTGCTGCTGACGGAACGGTCTTTTCTCATCTTGCTGCAGAAAAGCTCCAGAAAGGCGTATGATACGTCGCGCCGGGCCTATGACACGGTGAAGGAGGATATGCATTATCATCAGGAGCTCCATGAGGTGCGCAGAGAGAGCCGGAAAGAAGAGCGGGCCAGAAGAAAAGAAGAAGAGCTGGCGGAACTTCGCAGAAAACAGGAAGAGGCCAGGAAGGCCCGATTTGAAACTCCTGTTACCGGAGTGACTCCGGCCACCCGGCTGAAAAAGACTGAGACCCGGGAGGCGCCGGAACTGCTGAATCCTTCGGAAGCGGCGCTGCCGCCGGAAGAGATTCTGCGCGGCGAAAGGATGGAGGAGTTTACGCAGTCCAGGAAAAGCCCGGACGAATTCTATGGGGCAATCAGCGGCCTCCATCCGGAAGAGCCGGAAGAGGAAGTGGTGCAGGCCGGCAGGGACAGCCGCAGCGACCGGGAGCTGGAAGAACTGGAACAAAATCACAGGACCCGCCATATGGGCTCTGTAACGGTTTCCGTCTCGGAAGAAGAGACGAAGGAGGCGCCGTCCTTTTCCGTGCTTTCGGAGGATACGCAAGAGGCCGGATCCAGGCAGAAAGAGCCGGAGGATGCGGATGAGTATAAGACTGTAGTGACAAAGAGCGGCAAGGTGATCACAGTGGAGCTGGACGGCGTGCCGGGAGAGAGGAAGCTGCCGCCGCCGGAACCGAAGCAGGAGTCGGAAGAAGCTTTTGTCAGGCCTGACCCTTACATAGAGCTGAAAGAATACGAGTTTCCCCCTCTGACGCTGTTAAAGCGGGGAGCGGCTCCCAAAGGGGCGAAAGGGCTGGACAGGGAGCTGAAGGAGACAGCCATTAAGCTGCAGCAGACCCTGCAGAATTTCGGCGTGGGCGTCACGGTCACCAATATCAGCAGAGGGCCTGCCGTGACCCGGTATGAGCTGCAGCCGGAACAGGGGGTAAAGGTGAGCAGGATTGTGGCGCTGACCGATGATATTAAGCTGAACCTGGCGGCTGCGGATATCCGTATGGAGGCGCCGATTCCAGGAAAAGCGGCGATCGGCATCGAGGTGCCGAATAAAGATAATTCTGTGGTGATGCTGCGGGATATTCTGGAAGGGGAAGATTTTAAAAAATATCCTTCCCGTCTGGCATTCGCGGTGGGTAAAGATATCGCGGGGCAGACAGTGGTGGCGGATATCGCGAAAATGCCCCATCTGCTGATCGCCGGGGCAACGGGCTCCGGTAAATCTGTATGTATCAATACGCTGATTATGAGCATTATTTACAAAGCGAAGCCGTCTGAAGTGAAGCTTCTGATGGTAGACCCCAAGGTGGTGGAGCTCAGCGTGTACAACGGCATCCCCCATCTGCTGATCCCTGTGGTGACAGATCCCAAAAAAGCAGCAGGCGCTCTGAACTGGGCGGTGGCGGAGATGACGGACCGCTACAAAAAATTCGCGGAATGGAACGTCCGGGATATGAAGGGATACAATCAGAAGGTTGAAGAAGCGCTGAAAACCGCCGGCAGCCCGGAAGGGCTGAATAAAATGCCTCAGATTGTGATCATTGTGGACGAGTTGGCGGATCTGATGATGGTGGCGTCCGGGGAGGTGGAGGACGCGATCTGCCGTCTGGCGCAGATGGCCCGGGCGGCGGGTATCCATCTGGTGATCGCCACGCAGAGGCCTTCTGTCAACGTGATTACCGGCCTGATCAAGGCGAATGTGCCGTCCAGAATTGCGTTTGCAGTTTCTTCCGGCGTGGACTCCCGTACCATCATTGATATGAACGGCGCGGAAAAGCTGCTGGGCAAAGGAGATATGCTGTTTTACCCTTATGGGTATCAGAAGCCGGTGCGCATACAGGGCGCTTTTGTTTCGGACCAGGAGGTCAGCAATGTGGTAGAATTCCTTTCCGGGCAGACAAACGTGATTGGCGGAGGTCACAGCGACGTGAATCTGGAGGCGTCCGGTCCGGGAACAGCCGAGACAGGCGGGCCGGGCCATGGCGGGGACAAGGATGAATATTTCGCACAGGCCGGCCGGTTTATCATTGAGAAAGATAAAGCGTCTATCGGCATGCTGCAGCGGGCGTTTAAAATCGGTTTCAACCGGGCGGCGAGAATCATGGACCAGCTGGCGGAAGCCGGCGTTGTGGGTGAGGAAGAAGGAACGAAGCCCAGGAAGATTTTGATGACGATGGAAGAATTTCATGAAATCATATAATCATATGGAGGTTCAGAAGATGAAAACAGATATTCAAATTGCACAGGAGGCGCAGATGATTCCGATTACAGAGGTCGCTGCCCCTTATGGAATCAGCGGGGACGACCTGGAACTGTACGGAAAGTACAAGGCAAAGCTGTCGGATGAGCTCTGGGAAGAGGTAAAGGACCGGCCTGACGGTAAGCTGGTGCTGGTGACAGCCATCAATCCTACTCCGGCAGGAGAGGGGAAGACAACTACCAGCGTGGGGCTGGGCCAGGCCATGGCGAAGCTGAATCAGAAGGCCATGATCTGTCTGCGGGAACCTTCGCTGGGCCCCTGCTTCGGCATCAAGGGCGGCGCGGCCGGCGGCGGCTACGCCCAGGTGGTTCCCATGGAGGACCTGAATCTCCACTTTACCGGAGATTTCCATGCCATCACTTCCGCCAACAACCTGCTGGCGGCTATGCTGGACAACCATATCCAGCAGGGGAACGCCCTGAACATCGACACCAGGCAGATTGTGTGGAAGCGCTGCCTGGACATGAACGACCGGGTGCTGCGCAATGTGGTGGTAGGCCTGGGCGCCAAAGCGGACGGGTATGTGCGTGAAGACCATTTTGTGATTACCGTTGCCTCAGAAATTATGGCGATTCTCTGCCTGGCAAATGATATGGCAGACCTGAAAGAAAGACTGGGAAAGATCATTGCTGCATATACTGTAAGCGGAGAGCCTGTAACCGCCGCACAGCTGAATGCGGTGGGCGCGATGGCGGCCCTCTTAAAGGACGCCATTAAGCCGAACCTGATCCAGACGCTGGAACACACGCCTGCGTTGGTTCACGGAGGGCCGTTCGCCAACATCGCCCATGGGTGCAACAGCGTGCGCGCTACTAAGACTGCGTTGAAGCTGGCGGATATCGTGATCACAGAGGCAGGGTTCGGCGCGGATCTGGGGGCTGAGAAATTCTTCGATATTAAATGCCGCAAATCCGGATTAAAGCCGGACGCAGTGGTGCTGGTGGCCACAGTGAGAGCGCTGAAATACAACGGCGGCGTGCCTAAACAGGAGCTGGCAAAGGAAAATCTGGATGCGCTGGCAAAGGGGATCGTAAATCTGGAAAAGCATATTGAAAACCTGCAGAAATTCGGGGTTCCTGTGGTAGTGACGCTGAACGCCTTTGCCACTGATACCCAGGCGGAGTATGAATTTATCAGAGATTTCTGCCAGGAGAGGGGCTGCGAATTCGCACTGTCCGAAGTCTGGGCAAAAGGCGGGGAAGGCGGCATGGCTCTGGCTGAAAAGGTGCTGGAGACTTTGCAGAGTAAGGAAAGCCATTACCATCCTCTCTACGAGCTGGATCTCCCGCTGAAAGCCAAGATTGGGACCATTGCCAGAGAAATTTACGGCGCGGACAACGTAGTATACGCGCCTGCGGCTTCCCGGATGCTGGCACGCTTAGAAGAGCTGGGCTTTGGCAATCTGCCCGTCTGCATGGCGAAAAACCAGTATTCTCTGTCAGACGACGCTTCCAGGCTGGGGCGTCCCACCGGCTTTGATATCACGATCCGCGAGGTATATGTGAGCGCGGGCGCTGGATTTATTGTGGCGCTGACCGGAAATATCATGACCATGCCAGGGCTTCCCAAGACTCCGGCTGCCTTCGGCATTGATGTGGATGACAGCGGCAGGATTACAGGACTTTTCTGATTGTAGAATTTGAGGAAAAGGCAGGTAGTAAAATGACCTTTAGAGAATTGCGGACGCAGTTTTCTTACAAGGTGATAAAGGGAAATGACCGGAGATACATATCATCCGTGACAGATGATTCGAGAAAAACAGAGCCGGACGGGATCTTTGTATGCCTGTCCGGCCCTTGTGAAGGCGGGGAGGATTATGCCAGAGAAGCGGCTGGCAGAGGGGCGGCCTGCATTGTGGCCGGGCCGGAATTGTGCGGGCTGCTGAAAAAAAACTGGCGGGAACCCGGCTCCGCGCTGATAGAAACAGAAGATGTCCGGGCGGCGCTGGCGGATCTGGCGGCCGCCTGGAACGGCCGTCCGGCAGAGCGGCTGGAGATTATAGGCATTACAGGGACAAAGGGAAAGACCACCACTGCTTTTATGCTCCGCGGAATTCTGGAGAGAAGCGGCAGAAAAACCGGACTGATCGGGACAAACGGCGTCTGGACCGGCAGAGAGCACAGGAGCCTGCGCAATACCACGCCCGGCGCCCTGCTGCTGCAGGAGCTGCTGGCGGAAATGGTGCGGGAGGGCTGTACCCATGTGGTGATGGAGGTGTCTTCTCAGGCCCTGAAACAGCAGCGGACAGCAGGCATCCGTTTTGCCTGGGGCATCTATACCAACCTGTCGCCGGACCATATCGGCGCAGGGGAGCATGCAGATTTCAATGAATATAAAGCCTGTAAGATGAAATTGTTCGGCCAGAGCCGCAGGGCTCTGCTCAATGGGGACGACCGGTATGCGGATGAAATGTCCCAGGCATTTTCGGGAGTTCCGCTGGTGGCCAGGACGGAGCCGGAAAAAGGGCATCTCTGCGACTACGCCAGAAGGCTTCAGGTGTTTGGAAGAGCGGATTACAGAGCCAGTCAGATCCGGCTCTGGAGAGAACCCGGCGTGTTCGGGGTCCGCTTCTGGATCACCGGAAGGTTTGGAAAAATGGAATGCAGAACGCCCCTGCCGGGCCGCTTTTCTGTTCAAAACGCGTTGCTGGCGGCGTCCTGCGCGCTGGAATGCGGCGTCAGGCCGGAGGACGTTCAGAAGGCTCTGGAGGACGTCAGAATCAAAGGCAGGACAGAAGTGGTGTGGCAGGATGAGACGAAAACAGTCCTCATTGACTATGCCCACAATGCTGTGAGCCTGCAGTCCGTGCTCTGTACGCTCAGGTCTTACAGTCCCAGACGTCTGGTCTGTCTGTTTGGCTGCGGCGGGGACCGGGATCACGAACGGCGGGAGCAGATGGGGGAGGTCAGCGCCCGCTTCGCGGACTTGAGCATTATTACAGAAGACAATTCCCGGACTGAGGACCCGAAACAGATTATCGGGGAGATTTTGTCCGGCATACATAGAGGCAGCGGATTTTACCGGGTAATTCCGGACAGAAAGGATGCGATCCGGTATGCGCTGACCAACGCCAAAAGGGGCGATGTGATCCTGCTGGCGGGAAAAGGACATGAAGATTATCAGGAGACAGGAGGAATCCGCCGGCCGTTTTCAGAACACGCGCTGGTGAAAGAAATCTGTCAGGAAGAAAGGAGAAATACATGAGGCTTACAGTAAGAGAAATTGCGGAGGCGGCAGGGGGAAAGGTGCTCTGCGGAAACCCGGAGACCATCTGTCTGCATCTCTGCACAGATTCCCGCACGGTGCAGGAAGGGGATTTGTTTGTCCCTGTCATCGGCGCCCGTGTGGATTCTCATGAGATGATAAAGGCGGCTCTGGAAGCAGGAGCGTCAGCGGCGCTGACCAGCAGGCATAAAGAGATGAAAGATTCTTCCGGCAAGGCCTGGATCGCGGTGGAGGATACCGTGAAGGCCATGCAGAAAATCGGCGCGCTATGCAGGAAAAAATCAGCGGTTCCGGCGGTGGGCGTTACGGGCAGCGTGGGAAAAACCACCACCCGGGAGATGATTGCCGCGGCATTGTCCGCCGGGAAGCGGGTGTTTAAAACGGCAAAGAATTTAAACAGCCAGATCGGCGTGCCTATCACTCTTTCGGAGATTGGCCCGGAGGATGAGGTCGCGGTGCTGGAGCTGGGGATCGGCGAACCGGGAGAGATGGAAGTGATCGCCGGAATTTCCGGGGTAAACGCGGCTGTTGTGACCAATATTGGCGTAGCCCATATCGAGCTTCTGGGATCTCAGGATAATATATACCGGGAGAAAATGAAAATTACGGCAGGGATGAAGCCGGGGGACCCGTTGTTTTTCAACGGGGACGATCCGATCCTCCGGGCCCATAAAGAAAGCGCAGGTTTCCCTGTAATCCTCTGCGGCACGGGGGAGGACTGCGATTATCGGGCGGAAGAAATTGTGCCCAGGCAGGACCGGGTTTCCTTCATGATGAAATACAAAGGGAAAAGCCTTCCGGTAGAATTGTCTGTGCCCGGCAGGCATAATGTGATCAACGCGCTGATCGCTCTGGCAGTGGCAGATTATTTCGGAATTCCTGTGGAGTGCGCGGCGGAGAAGCTGAAGGAATTCCGCGGATTTGCCGGCAGGCTGCAGTACTCCGCGGCTAATGGCGTGGAGATTCTGGACGATACCTACAATGCCAGCCCCGCGTCCATGCTGGCAGGGCTGAACGTCCTGGCGGATATGGCATGTGAGGGACGGCGGATTGCCGTATTGGGAGATATGCTGGAACTGGGGCCGGATACAGGCAGATATCATGAGGAAGTAGGAGAGAAGCTGGCGGGACTGAAGGTGGATCTGGTGATGACGGTAGGAGAGCTGGCGGCCCGGATCGGCCGGACCGCGCTGAAAGCCGGGTCCGGAGCGAGGGTGATGAATTTTAAAGATACAGAAGAGGCGAAACCCGCGCTGCTGGCCCAGGTTCAGAGAGGGGACTGCGTGTATCTGAAAGCATCCAGAGGGATGCATCTGGAGGAACTGGTACAGGCGCTGGAAGGCCGCTGTATGAAGATCGACGGTAAAGCCATTGCCCGTCAGATTAAGGAGGAGTGCAGAGAAAGGGCCCAGTCGCTGAAAGAAAAAGGGATTCAGGTGAACCTGGCTGTGATTCAGGTGGGGTCTGACCCGGCCTCCAGCGTATACGTGCGCAATAAAAAACGCGCCTGTGAAGAAGTGGGAATCGGTTCTTTGTCCTATGAGCTGCCGGAAGAAACCACAGAACAGGAATTGCTGGAACTGATCCGGGAGCTGAACGAAAGAAAGGAGTGCAGCGGCATTCTGGTGCAGCTGCCTCTGCCGGACCAGATCGACGAAAAAACAGTGATTAACGCCATCAGCCCGGAAAAGGATGTGGACGGCTTCCATCCGGTGAGCGTTGGAAAAATGCTGATCGGGGAACCAGGCTTTCTGCCCTGTACGCCTGCAGGGGTGATTCAGCTGCTGAAGCGTTCCGGCGTCGCCATAGAGGGAAAACGCTGCGTTGTGGTAGGCAGAAGCAATATTGTGGGAAAACCCATGGCCGTGCTGCTTTTAAGAGAGAACGGCACGGTGACTGTGGCTCATTCCAGAACAAAGGATCTGAAAGCGGTCTGCCGGGAAGCGGATATCCTGGTAGCGGCGGTGGGAAAACCCAGGATGATTACAGAAGAGTACATTAAGCCGGGTGCCGCGGTGATCGACGTAGGGATTCACAGGGACGAAAACAACCGGCTCTGCGGGGATGTGGATACCGTCAGGGCGCGCAGAGCGGCAGGAGCTGTGACGCCGGTGCCGGGGGGCGTGGGGCCCATGACCATCGCAATGCTGATGGATAACTGCATCCGCTCGGCGGAAAAATTATTTACTGGAATTTCCTGAAAAAAGTGGTATACTGGTAGCAAACAGAGAATGTAGCCTGCACCCGAAGGGGGAGCGGGCTGTTTCTCCATAAAAGACAGGAGGGCCAATGTATGCGAGGGATAGACACGCCGCTGAGAAAATTGAGAAAACAGGTTTTTACAGGAATTGCAAAGCTGGCTTACAGTGGGGAAGATATTAAAAGAATCGAAGAAATCCCATATCGGATCACCCCGGGCGATGTGCCGATCTATCGGGAGAGTATCTATCGTGAGCGGGCGATTGCATCAGAACGGCTTCGTTTGGCCATGGGGATGTCCCTCAGGCCGGAGGATAAGCCGGTACATATCACCCAGGGGATCGAAGAGAGCGATATTGCGGAAAAGTATTATGAACCGCCGCTGATGCAGGTGATACCATCTGCCTGCAACGCCTGTGAGCACAACGTATATGAAGTAAGCGACCAGTGCAAGGGCTGCGTGGCCCACCCCTGTATGGAAGTATGCCCGAAAGGCGCCATTTCCATGGTGGACGGAAGATCCCATATCGACCAGAGCAAATGCATTAAATGCGGCAAATGCAAGCAGCACTGCCCTTACGACGCCATTGCCTGGAAGCGCCGCCCCTGTGCGGACGCCTGCGGGGTGAACGCCATTGTCAGCGACGATTTGGGAAGAGCTAAAATTGATAATGATAAATGTGTTTCCTGCGGCATGTGTATGGTCAGCTGTCCTTTCGGAGCAATAGCCGATAAATCGCAGATTTTCCAGCTGATCCGTGCAATGCAGACCGGCAAAAAGGTGATTGCGGAAATTGCCCCTGCTTTTGCGGGCCAGTTTGGCGATGCGGCGACGCCCGGCAGGGTGAAGGCCGCGCTGCTGGATCTCGGTTTCGCGGACGTCTATGAAGTAGCCCTGGGCGCGGATATGGGGGCTATGGCAGAGGCAAAACACTATGTGGAAAAAGTGGTTTCCGGTGAACTGCCGTTTCTTCTGACTTCCTGCTGCCCGTCCTGGTCCGTGCTGGCTAAGAAATATTTTCCGGAAATGATCAGCAATATTTCAAATGAGCTGACGCCTATGGTGGCTACTGCCCGTACCATTAAAGAAAAACATCCGGATGCCCTTGTGGTATTCATCGGCCCCTGCGCGTCTAAAAAACTGGAAGCATCCCGTACCAGCGTGCGTTCGGATGTGGATTTTGTGATCACTTTTGAAGAGCTGAATGGTATGTTTGCGGCGAAGGAGATTGATTTTGACATCATGCCGGAGGACGAAATGGAGGACGCCACAGGGGCGGGCCGGGGATACGGCGTAGCCGGAGGCGTGGCGGCTGCCATTGAAAAATGTATTCAGGAGTACTATCCCGGAACAGAAGTGAAAATAGAACACGCGGAAGGGCTGGCGGACTGCAAGAAAATGCTGATGCTGGCAAAGGCCGGTAAGAAGAACGGCTGCCTGATTGAAGGGATGGGCTGTCCCGGAGGCTGTGTGGCAGGGGCAGGGACGATTCTGCAGGTGCCGAAAGCAGCGGCAGAGGTGAGGAAGTACTCTGCATCCGCAAAACAGCAGATTCCGGAAGAAGAAAACTGGCAGGGAGGATCAGAACATGAATGAAGTGATGCAGAATATTGTGACAAGAAGAAGTGTACGGAAATTTACAGACCAACATATCAGCGCAAAAGAGCTGGAACAGATTGTGGAAGCTGCGGTTTATGCGCCCAGCGCCATGAACCGGCAGAGCTGGCATTTCACGGTGATCCGCAGCAGGGAGAAGATTCAGAAGCTGGCAGCCGCCATCGGCGGGGTGTTGGGAAATGCCGCATATAACTGCTACGAGCCTGATACAATGATTTTAGTAGCAGCTGACAGGGACAATGCCAACGGCCAGCTGGATACGGGCTGCGCCATGGAAAATATTTTCCTGGCAGCGCACTCTCTCGGGATCGGTTCCGTGTGGATCAATCAGGCCAGGGGGATCTGCGACGAGCCGGCAGTGCGCGGCGTGCTGGAGGAATATGGCGTGCCAGATACTCATGTGGTGTGGGGCATGGCGGCGTTGGGCTACGCGGCGGAGACGCCGGCTGATAAGCCCCGCAGTGCTGGAACTGTAAATTATGTAGAATAAAGCAGACTGCTTTTCCGGCAGTGAACAGAAGAGGGAACGCGGATGGATGAAATGAATAAAAAATGGTACTGCAGCGGCGGCAGTCTGATCCGGCAGGTTGCTGGCTGGAATCTTTCCCCGGAGGAAGCAGCCTTCTGGTATATCGGCCAGTGCGGGATGATCATTAAATATGGAGAAACAGTCTGCGTTGTGGACCCGGTGCTGGCTCCTGTCAAGGATGACCAGGGGCAAAGCAGAAAGAATTTTGAAGCGCCGTTTCCGCCGGAGGCGGAATTGCCTGCGGATTATGTGCTCTGTACCCATGACCACCTGGATCATCTGAATATGGATACTTTGACAGGAATGTATCAGGCCCGGAAGGATACGGTTTTTATCGTCCCCGCGCCTTATAGGGAAAAGCTGGCCGCGGCGGGAATTCCGGAAAAATCCGTTTTGGGCGCCAGACAGGATGAAGAGATTGTCCTGAAAGGAGGCATCCGCCTGCTCCCTCTCGCGGTTCCCCATGACAGCTATGCCTGGGATGAAGAGGGAAATTCCCTGGCCCTTGGCTATGTATTTTACTGCGGGGAAATAGTTCTGTTTCACGGAGGCGATCTGGTAGCGGCGGACCCTGTGATCGACAGCCTGCGGCTTCTGGAAAAACCCATATCCGTGGCATTTCTGCCCATTAACGGCAGGGACTGGCTGCGGGAGGCCCAGGGGCTGGTCGGCAATATGAACCCTCAGGAGGCCGCCCATTTTGCGGAATGCATCGGCGCGGACCTGACAATTCCCACACATTTTGATATGATGAAAGGCAACGGGGAGGATCCGCTGGTCTTTGCAGGCTATATGGAACGGCTGTACCCTGAGCGGAGATATCATATCCTAAAGCTGGGAGAAAGCTATATTTACAGACAAAGCTGAAGGGAATCCGGGAAAACCTCATTTTCGATTATAAAAGAAAAATGAGGTTTTCCCGGTTCACTTTTTGTGATATAATTTCTTCATTATTTTTGAGGGAGGGAAGAACGTTTATGCTCAATCCGATAACAAAGGCTGCGTAGGCATGGCTGTCGCAACCGGTAAATCATAAAAAGAGGTGTTGCCGTACGGTCATTGCTGTTCCTGAAGAAATAAGAAATGTAAGGAGCACAGGATGGGCTATAAAAAAGCAGCACACATATTGCCGCAGAAACTGCTGGAAGAAGTGCAGGAGTATGTGGACGGAGAATTTATCTATATCCCCAGAGTTTCCGAAAACAAAAAGGGCTGGGGTACAGGGACCTCTACGCGCAAAGAGCTGCGCGAAAGAAATATGCAGATTTACAGAGATTACCTGTCTGGCATGCATACGGAGGCCCTTGCAGAAAAATATTATTTGTCCCTGAAAAGCATACAGCGTATCGTGGGGCAGCAGAAAAAGAATACTGTTGAAATCCAGAAGGAAGAGCTGCCGCACTGAACCAGTCGGCGGTTCTTTATTGTTGCATGGAAAACCGTGTTTCCTATGCATCAAACCTCTCAGGGGGATGAACACTATGCGTTAAGGAAATATAATGTGGTGGACTTGGTTTCCCAGATATGATAAAATATAAAGAAGAACTTTTGATTGACTGACACGCTAAATTTGTAAGAGAGCGTGTCCATATCAGGTGAAGAAGACTGATTTCATGAATGGAGGAGATGTTATTATTTTTGATTCTTGCCATAGAGACTTTTTTGCAATCAGATTGCTGTATCCGGTTGCGGCATTGATTCTTATGGGCACAATCATATATGCTATTGTTTCTTCGGCTGATCTTAGAAGAAAAGACAAATAGACGAAAAGGGAAGCATTCTCAAAACAGCGTATCCTGTTGTGCCGGAGCAGGACAGCTGCGTACGAAAGACCACTTGTTTATAACCCGATGCAATTTGGTAGAATAATAAACAGTAGATTGGAGAGCGAGAAGGATGGTGAAAACGATTCAAACCTATATCCTGATGCACAAGGATATTCCGGTGGCGGAAATCCGTCTGGACAGCGCAACTGCATCTGTTTCCGCTGTTGGTGAGATATTTGCCCCTTCCCATGTGCCGGTGGGCATCCCGGTGAAAAAAGGGAAGATTGACCGCGCCGCGCTGAATGAATGGTGGAGGGGGAGGGCAATTCCGGCAAGTCGTGTGGGACTAGCGCGTGCTTTGGAAAAACTAAAGATTGCATCTCCGCAGGTACTTTTAGATAAGTGTCTGGGACTGTCCTTATCCGACCAGTATTGGATCTGCCCTGCCGGCAGGAAAATGGCATGGAGCGATGTCAATTTTTTTGAAAACGCATTTTCAGAGGACGTAGGAAATGCTCTGTTCGGTCATCCAGTGCCTGGCGAGGGAGTCAGCCTGATGTCGCCGGACAATACCTCGGACGGCTGGCTGAAAAAGAAGTGGATGATCATAAACGGAAAGCGCTGCCTGCTGAAAGCAGGGAGCGGTGCGACCCAGCAGGAGCCTTATAATGAGGTACTGGCGACTATCATCATGGAGCGGCTGGGAATTCCTCATGTGGCTTATACTCTAACCATGCAGGAGGACTATCCGTACAGTGTGTGCGAGGATTTTATAACTTCAGACACTGAGCTTGTGACAGCGTGGTATATTATGCAGTCACAGCCAAAGCCTAACCATGTTTCTGTTTATCAGCATTATCTGGACTGCTGTGAAAAACAGGGCATCCCAGGTATCAGGGACAGCCTGGACCAGATGCTGACGTTAGATTACCTCATTCTGAATGAGGACAGACACCGGAATAATTTTGGCGCTGTCCGCAATGCCGGTACACTCCAATGGATAGGCGCCGCGCCGGTTTATGACAGCGGAACCTCCCTCTGGTTTGATAAACCAACCAGGATGATTGGCTCTACGGCCAGAGTAGCCAGTAAGCCGTTTAAGAACAGCCACGAGGAACAAATCAAGCTGGTATCTTCCTTTGACTGGCTGAATCTGAACGTACTGGCCGGAGTTGATGAGGAGCTGCGGGAATTGACAAAAGGTTCCCTGTTTATAGATGAGGCCCGGTCGAATGCGTTATGCAGGGCTCTCTGCGGACGTGTAAAACGGCTGGCAGAGGTTGTGAACAGCCGCCGAAACCTTTATCCGGCAGATGATCGGACTGCTGATGTGACGGAGGATGTGGCTTATTGCGGAGAGAATACGGAGGACGCGGGTATGTTCTTTGCACCGAATAAACCATTCGGAGAAAAAGGCTGAAAACTTTATAATCGCAGTGCCGCCTGAAAGTGATTTTAATTGCTTTCAGGCGGCTTTTTTCTACACTTTAATTACGAACTGAGTATTAGGTTGGGATACCTGCTTCAGAATGGTACCATAATATAAATCGTAAGAAAGGTGAAGAATTATGAAAACCGCCAATAAAAATGATTTCGGAAAAAGTCCAGAAATAAAACAGATCACATGGGAAGCGCGGTGCCTTTCGGCGCCTGCGGTGCGGAAATACTGTAAAAAGTGCGGCAGGAAGACAGATTTCGTAAGTTCCGGCCAATTCCGGATCAATGCTCAGAAAAAATCATTGGATATCTGGCTGATCTATCGCTGCGCTGCCTGTAAAACCTCCTGGAATGCCGAAGTGTTTTCCCGTATTTCACCGCAGAGGATGCCGGATGGCATGCTGGAACGTTTTACCCGGAATGATGAGACGCTGGCAGCACAGTATGCTATGGATTGTGATTTTCTGCGCCGGAACGGCGTTGACCCGGGCACGCCTTCTTACAATGTGTCAGGAGAGGAATTTTCGTTAGAAGAGCAGGTTGTACTGACGATAAAAAGCCCGCAGGCGCTTCCGGTGAAAGTCTCTGCCATAATCCGTGAAAAATTGAAACTGTCTCAGCGGGTGTTCTCAGATCTTGCGTCGGAAGGAAAAATCCGCAGCATCCCGGAAAAAGATTTGAATAAATGCAGGCTGAATCATGGCATCATTGTGATATTCAATTAAAAGGCCGCTGCAGGAAAGTGAAATTCCTCCAGCGGCCGGACAGCCTATCTGTTTTTCTTTGAGATCATTCCAGTGAGTTTCCGCACCATTTCGATCCTCTGTACCTCAGCAGGATTCATCCGGGATTTTAGAACCTTTAAAATCATATCTGTCTCCGCATCGGTGAAATCCATGCCCTGGGCTCTTGCCTGGGCAGTGATGGAAAGAAAGAAGGGCATCAGCTCTTCTTTTTTCTTTGTCTGGGCCTCATCCAGCATCTGTGTCAGGAAGGTCAGTTTCTGAGGGTTCATGCCGTGCAGGAGGGGGTCCTGCCGCCAGTCATATGTCTCCATAGGTCTCCTTTCAGGATTGGGATTTGGAATTGCCGAATAAACCGGAGGACATCATCATCTGCATGGTGTCCATCATATTCTGCTGTTCCGGGGGCATCATAGATTTTAAAAGATCCGTTGGCTGAAAGCCTGGCTGCCGGGAGCGTCTGCCGGAGTTTCCGCCGGACCTGCCGGACTGTCCGGGCTGGGAATCTGCTCCTGAGGATTGCCCGGAGCCGGTGTCAAAGCCAGGGCTGCCGGAGCTGTAAGCAGTCTCGTTACTGCCGTTATAATTATTGCCGTAACGGATGCTTTCCCCGCAGGGTTCGCCGTAATTTTCATATTGGTATGAATGACCGCCCGAACCGGAGCAGTCCTCCGTCTTTTGTTCACTGTCCGGATTCTGCTGATATTCCTGATAAAAGTGAGAAGCCATGCGGAAATTCTGAAACATTTCCAGCATTTCCTGTTCACGTTTGGAACAGAAAGGTTTTAGAGCCTGAAATAAAAGTTCTTCTCTGGAAGAATCAGGATTCATGCCTCCGCCGCCGAAACTGCAGGCTGAGAGCAGTTCCTCTTCCTCCTGCTCCAGCCGGGACAATAGACTTTGTACCTTAACAAGGCGGATGATCGTGGAAAACATCTGCCTCTGGGGCTGCTCCACATAGGGCAGCACCGCTTTCATCATCTGCAGTTCTCTGGAATCGCCCTGTCCGGGCGTTTGATTCTGCGCCATATCACCACCGCACCTTTCGCTGATTTTATTCTATGAAGCAGGCAGGCATTTGATGCCACCTGAAAGGATGAAAAGCAGTTGAGCGGTTTCTGAAAATGTGGTAGACTGAGGATATTGTGATCAGCTGCAGAAGAGGAGAGAATAACTTTGGATTTATTTGACTATATGAGAGAAAACACCCAGGAGAAACAATCGCCCCTGGCATCCCGCATGAGGCCGTCGTCTCTGGACGAAATTGTAGGGCAGAAACATATTCTGGGAAAGGATAAGATGCTTTATCGGGCGATTGCCGCGGATAAACTGAGTTCTGTGATATTTTACGGTCCTCCGGGAACAGGAAAAACCACGCTGGCCCGGGTCATCGCCAATACCACCAGCGCTGATTTCCGGCAGCTGAACGCCACAGTGGCAGGAAAAAAGGATATGGAGGAGGTGACGGCCGGGGCCAGGGCAAATCTTGGAATGTACGGACGAAAGACGATTCTGTTTGTGGACGAGATCCACCGGTTTAATAAAAGCCAGCAGGATTACCTTCTGCCTTTTGTAGAGGACGGTACTGTGATCCTGATCGGAGCCACCACGGAAAATCCCTATTTTGAGGTCAATGGCGCTCTGCTTTCCAGATCCATTATTTTTGAACTGAAAGCGCTGGAGCAACAGGACATCAGAGAACTTGTGCTCCGGGCAGTGCAGGATAAAGAAAAGGGGATGGGGAGCTTTGGCGCGGAGATTACGGATGAGGCGCTGGAATTCTTAAGCGATACGGCAAACGGGGACGCCAGAAATGCGCTGAATGCGATCGAACTGGGAATTCTCACCACCCCCCGGGATGAGAATGGAAGGATCTGTATCACCCTGGAAGTGGCCCAGGAATGTATTCAGAGGCGGGCGGTCCGTTACGACAAGTCAGGGGACAACCACTATGATACCATTAGCGCCTTCATTAAGAGCATGCGGGGTTCTGACCCGGACGCAGCGGTATATTACCTGGCCCGGATGCTCTATGCCGGGGAAGATATCAAATTTATTGCCAGAAGGATTATGATCTGCGCGTCTGAAGATGTGGGAAACGCGGACCCACAGGCCCTTGTGGTGGCCGTGGCGGCGGCTCAGGCTGTGGAACGGCTGGGAATGCCGGAAGCGCAGATTGTGCTGTCCCAGGCGGTATCCTATGTGGCTGCCGCGCCAAAGAGCAACGCTGCCTGCGTGGCAGCCCTGGAAGCTATGGAAGCGGTGGAAAGCGACAGGACCGCGCCCATACCAGTGCATCTTCAGGACGCGCACTACAAAGGCGCCGCAAAGCTGGGCCATGGTTTGGGATACAAGTACGCCCATGATTATCCAAATCACTATGTAAAACAGCAATACCTGCCGGACGGTTATGAGGGCAGAAAGTTCTACAGGCCCACGAATAACGGATATGAGAAGAAAATGAAGGAATATTTGGAAAAAATCAAAGGCTGACGGGAATATCCCTTGAACTGCGCGGAGATTTCAGGTAAAATATAAATAATTATACGCTGCAGAAGGTTACGAAAGAAACGAGGTGGATCTGGTGAAAGAGCGAATCAGCCAGCTGGCAAAAGGAGAAATTTTCCGGGAAAAGGCGGAGATACAATTTGTTCCTCTGTCTTTGGAGGAAACTGTGCCTGCAGGAGGTATCTGGCGCAGAGAACTGATCCTATCCAGCCGGAATCAGGTGAAAATACGAGGGCTCGTTTATTCCACGAATCCCCATGTAGTGCTGAAGAACTGTCAGTTTTCAGGGTTTAAAGGCCGGCTGGAATACGAGGTATCCGCGGTGAGGACTGAGCCTGGAAGGCAGATTGCCGGAGCGTTTCAATTTATTTCCGACAGCGGGGAATTTGAAGTTCCATACTGTTTCCTGGTGGAGGCCGAAGGGGTTCCGGGGATGACGGTTCCTGATACGCTGGATGAATTTGTAAAATTGGCGGAGCAGGACTTTGACAGGGCCCAGCGGATTTTTGCGTCCCGTACTTTTACTGAGCTGCCGTTCATGAAAAACGGCAGATACAGGGCGCTGTATGAAGGGCTCTGTTCCTCCGGTCAGGAGGACATCGCTCTTGAAGAGTTTTTGACGGGACTGGACCAGAAAGATGCTGCTATCGTCCGCCTGGCTGACGACAGAATGGAAATTCCTCATCCCCAGGAAATAGTACAGAGCCGGCTGATCCTGGAACGGAGCTGCTGGGGAGGGCTGCGGATGAAATTGTCCGCTGACGCGCCTTTTATCCATCTGGGGGCGCAGACTGTAACCCAGCGGGATTTTATCGGAAACCGCGCGCAGATACCCTTTGAGATCCTTCCGGACAAGCTCCACAGCGGGAAAAACTGCGGAAGGATTATCTGCAGCGGCCCTGGAGGCCGCCTTGTCTATGAGATACATATCCTGCCGGAACAGGGGGAGGAAACAGAAGGGGGGGAACCCCTGCGCAGTGAACTTCTGATGGTATCCAGACTGTTTCTGGATCTCCAGGCGGGTGTTTACGACAGAATGCAGACTCTTGGAAAGCTGGAAGAAGCGTTGGAGCGCCTGGAGGAACGCGGCAATGAGAGTGAGATATTCCGGCTGCTGCTGGCCTGGATTTATCTGGAACAGGAGAGGCCGGAGGCTGCAGAGGAACAGCTGATGCTTGCGCAGGACGCGGTTTTGGATGCCCGGGTGGATCAGGTGGAGAGCTATGCGTTTTATCTGTACCTGCGGGCGCGGTTTAATCAGAATGAGGAGCAGATGGCCACAACAGCCAGAATTATAAGGAAATACTATGAAGAATGGGGGCAGACGCTGCCTCTTCTGCTGCTCCTGGCGGAAGCGGATCAGGAACTGAAAGAAAACAGCAGCCTGCTGCTGGCAATGATGAAGGATCTGTACGGCTGCGGCTGCAGGAGCCCGTTTCTGTACGGAAGAGCCTGCCGTCTGCTGACAGAAGATACCGGACTGATCCGGGTGATGGATAATTTTGAGCTCCAGTGCCTGCTCTACGGCGCGCGGAAAAATTTACTGAATAGAGAAACCGCAGGAAAAGCAGCTGCCCTGGCTGCTTATGAAAAGCACTGGAGGCCCGGGTATTTCCGGCTTCTGGATAAATTGTATCTGGAATACCAGGGACAGGAGATCCTCTCTGCAGCCTGCCAGATGCTGATCCGCGGGGGAAAGACATCCCCGGGATATTTTCCCTGGTACCAGAAAGCTGTAGAAGCGGACCTGCCTGTGACCAGCCTGTATGAATATTATCTGT
The DNA here is from genome assembly GCF_004216775.1 of Cuneatibacter caecimuris. Classification (GTDB taxonomy): domain Bacteria; phylum Bacillota; class Clostridia; order Lachnospirales; family Lachnospiraceae; genus Cuneatibacter; species Cuneatibacter caecimuris. The sequence continues at coordinate 215,284 of NZ_SGXF01000002.1, read as the reverse complement.
ATGCCCTTCCGGAGGACTGGAAGGAACCTCTGCCCCAGAATGTGCTGCTGTATTTTTCCTACAGGCACGAACTGGATGCGCAGAGCAGGGAAGTGCTCTATGAAAATGTGCTTCAGCACCACAGGCCGGATTCATCGGTATACCGGGCATACCGGGATCAGATGGAGAGGTTCGCGCTGGAACAGCTGCTGCAGGGCCGGATCAGCAGCCGCCTTGCGCCGCTATACAAAAAGATTGTACAGCTGGACATGGTGGATGAACGATTGGCCGGGGTGCTGCCGGATTTGCTTTTCTCCAGGAAAATCACCTGCCGCCAGGAAGGGATGCACAGAGTTCTGGTGCGCTATCCTCAGCTGAGAACTGAATTTTCCGGGGTGCTGCGGGGCGGGAGCTGCTGCATTCCTGTCTATACTGAAGATGCTGAGATATTGCTGGAAGATGACCGGGGGCTGGTGTACTGCCATGTGCCCTATGAATCAGAGGCGCTTTTGGAGGAACCTGCTCTGGTAAAGCGGTGTGAAGAACTGGCGCCGTGGAATCTGATGCTGGCGCTGAGAAGATGCGGGGAAATGCTCAGACGGCCTTTGGGAGAAAAGGATCTGGAACAGGCTTTTTTTCTGTTGGGCCAGGCAGAGCTGCATCCGGCTTTTGCGGCGGAACTGACAGAAAAAGTGGTTCACTATTGCTGCATGAACCAGATAACGTCTCCCGCGCTGGAAGATTTTCTGTTGGCCCAGGATGGAAAGAGCCTGAGCCGGGCGGGAAAAGGAGAGCTGGTTGAAACTTTGATTCAGGCAGGCCAGAGCGAAGCTGCATATCAGCTGCTGAAACGGTATGACGAGATCCAGATCAGGGAAGCCAGGCTTCTGGCGCTGGCAGACGCTTTGATCAGGGAAAGGGCGTACCAGAAGGATGAGGAGATCTTAAAGCTTTGCGGGAGCCTTTATGAAAAGGGGCAGACCAACCGGTCTGTTTTAGAATATCTGTGTATGTATAGCTGCGGGAGGTCGACGGAAATGCGCCGGCTTTTGAAAACAGCTCTGGAATCCCATGCCCAGACCTATGAACTGGAGGAGCGACTTTTGTCCCAGATGCTTTTTTCCGGGGAGGAGGACGGCCTGGAGGAAGTGTATGGCTGCTACAGGAGAAACCGTCCGGAGGCGGATTTGCTGGTGCAGGCTTATCTGGCCGTGCAAAGCCACCGGTACGTGACCGGTAAAGCGCAGGCGCAGGAGGAATGGATCATGGAAGTGGAAGCTCTGTCCCGGGCCGGCGACGGCTTCCTGGCGGATATCTGCCATGGAGCGCTGCTGTCCTGGTACGCAGGACAGCCGGAACTGTCAGAAGACCAGGAGGCCCTGTGCGGGCGGTATCTGGAAGAACTCTGCCGGAAAGGGATGATTCTGGCCTGCTATCAGAACTTTGCGGGCCGTTTTGCGCTGCCGGACGCAATAGCAGGGAGGGTGATCCTGCAGCGGCAGGCGGAGCCTGGAAAACGGCTGTTTCTGCGGTGCAGGATCGGAGGAAGCAGAAATGTGTGGCAGGAAGTGGCCGAACTGCCGGAGGTGTATCCGGGGATCTATGCCAGAGCGCTGATTTTGTTTGCGGATGAAGAGCTGGAATATGATGTGTTCCAGGAAGAGGAAGGGCGGGAAAGGGTGCTGGAAGCCGCCTGTTCCTGCCGGGGAATTCCTGCAGCGTCCGGGGATGAAAGCCGGTTTGGGAGAATTAACCGTATGGCGGCGGCGTCCGGCAGGGACCAGGAAAACCTGCTGCGAAAACAGATGATAGAATTGGAAGCATCCGACCGGTTGGTCGGACAGCTGTTTCCGGTGCTGGAATGATTGGGAGGGATTGGTTTCATGGAAGGATTGGTATTGGGCTGCGACCTTTGTAACGATTACTGCCAGATCAGCTGCTGGAACCCGGAACGGGGCGAACCGGAAGCGGTGGAACTGACCCAGGGCAGCAGCATGATTTCTACGGTAATATGCAGGCGCCGGGGAAAAGAAGCCTGGCTGGTGGGAGAGGCGGGTTACCGGTGCGCCCTGATGGGAGAAGGAGTCATTGTAGATAAGCTGATCCGCCTGGCAGGGAAGCGGGGAACCGCTACCATAGAAGGCGTCTGCTATTCGGCGCAGAAGCTCCTGACTCAGTTCCTCCGTGAAATATTGGAAATCTCATTTCAAAAATATGGAGTAAGAGAAATTCAGGCAATCACCTTCACTCTGCGGAACCTTGACCGGGAAGTAATAGACGCGGTTTTGGAGGCGGCGGTTTCTCTGGGGATCGACAGAGACCGGGTCCGTCTGGTGAGCCACACGGAAAGCTTTCTTTATTTTTCTGTCAGCCAGCGTAAAGATTTATGGGCCAGTCTCTGCGGATTATTCGACCTGAATGAGGAAGGGCTGCATTACTATGATATGACAGTGCTCCGGGGCATCAAACCTCAGGCGGTACAGGCCAGACATGAACCGCTGGAGGAAGGGTTCCGCCTGGATATCCTGGACAGTCCCGCGGGAGAGAAGCTGGGAGATACGATCCTCTGTTCCTGCGCCCAGCGCCTGATGGAAAAGAAACTGTATTCCTCTGTATTTCTGACGGGGAAGGGATTTGAAGGCTGTGAAAAATGGGCGGTCACTTTTACAAAATGGCTGTGCAGCAGGAGAAAAGTCTATATGGAGCCGAGCCTTTTTGCAAAGGGGGCTGCGCTGATTGCGGCGGACGGGCTGAGAGAAAAAACCGCATATCCGTACTGCTTTTTGTGCGAAGGGAGAATCGGCGCTACTGTCAGTATGGAAGTATCTGACAGGGGGACGAAAAAACGCCTGATTCTGGCGGAAGCCGGCAGCAACTGGTATGAGACAAGATCTTCTGTGGAGGTGATTCCGGACAATAAAGGGGAGCTGGAACTGACCGTAACGCCTGTGGGCAGCGCGGCAGGACGAAAAATAACCCTTCCGTTAGATGAATTTCCGGCAAGGCCCAATAAAACCACCCGAATAGAAATTGTGACAAGCTTTTCATCAGAAAAACTGATGACGGTCCGGGTGATCGACAAAGGGTTCGGGGAGTTTTTCCCTGCAACAGGCCAGATGCTCCGTCAGGAAATACATTTATGAGGAGGCGCTTATGAGCGGATATCTTTTATGCAGCAGCCGTCTGGCAACGCATCCGTACCAGGTTGAAGGGCTGGGAATCAGGATATATTCAGCTGAAGAACTCTGTTATTATATTTTTCACCATGTCCAGGTGATTGGAGAAGAATTTTTGGAGGAACCTTTGTTCACATTTCTGGAAAAGGAACTGGGCCTTGCAGAAGAGTCGGCGCATATCCGGAAATATGTGGAGCGGCAGGCAGAATTTTCCACTGTTCTTACGGCGATTTTAAGGGAATTCAGGTATTACAGCGATCAGGAAATCGGCCAGTTTCAGGGGAGGCTGGATGCGCTGGGAAAGCAGACGCCGCTGGAACGGCAGTGTAAAAGAGCAGATTTCCTGTTGGAAAAGCGAAGGGTACAGGCAGCTTTCCATATATACGAAAACATCATGGCCGGCAGAAAATCCAGAGGAAGCCAGCAGTTTTATGGAATGGTTGCACAGCGGATGGCAGTGTGCTGCCTTCAGCAATTCCAATACAGCAGGGGAATGAAGTATCTGCAGGCGGCATTTCAGGAATGGCCGGATGAGCGTATTCTGAAGCAGCTGGTCCAGGTCTGCCTGCTGTGCGGGAAAGAACTGCCGGAGGAACTGCTGAAGAATGCGGATGCTTCCAGGCTGTACCAGTGGAAGCAGGAGTATGAGCAGAGCAGAGACCTGGCGGAAACAGCAGCGGCCAGCTGCCCGCAGGCAGCCATATTTGACCGGGATTCCATCCGGCGCAAAGAAGAATTGAAGCGGTACATGGCAGATCTGAAAAAAGAGTATCGGGAAATGACAGAATAGTTTTGGGGTATGCATGAATCAAAGAATTCAGGAGAAGATGAAATGTGACAGCAGGGAAAGGCGGGCTGTCACATTTTTGCTTGACAAAATTTGTACTTTAATATACCATATAGGGGTATAGGGTAATAGACATAAGAAAGGAGTAAAAATGATAACAGAAACTTATGCTATTTCTGGCATGCACTGCGCCGCATGCAGCAGTTCTGTGGAACGGGTGACCGGGAAGCTGCCGGGGGTGATCCGCAGCAGTGTGAATCTGGCTACTGCGCGGATGGTGATCACATATGAAGAGAAAGAACTAACCCAGGAACAGATCATCGGGAAAGTGGAACGGGCGGGTTTTGGAGCCATCCTGCTTCATCCGGAGGAGATGGAGGCGGCAGAAAAAAAACGTTTTGAAGAGCAGGAAACAGAATTGAAAAAGCAGAAAAAAGAGTTGATTCTGGCGTTCTGTTTTGCAGTTCCGCTTTTATATCTGTCTATGGGCCATATGCTGCCCTTTCCCCTGCCTTTGCCGGGATTTCTGGATATGATGGAATCTCCGTTTTCATTTGCAGCGGCCCAGCTGATTCTGACAGTTCCGATATTGATTTTGGGCAGGCGGTTTTATGTGGTAGGATTTCGTACCTTGTTCAAAGGTCATCCCAACATGGATTCTCTTGTAGCCCTGGGGACGGGAAGCGCGTTTCTGTACAGTCTGGTGATGACTGTGGCTATTTTGTGGGAACCGTCCAGCGTGCATTCCCTGTATTATGAATCGGCAGCTGTGGTGGTGACGCTGATCATGTGCGGAAAATATATGGAGGCCCGCAGCAAGGGGAAAACAGGAGAAGCGATCCGGAAACTGATGGAGCTGGCGCCGGATACAGCAGAGCTGATGCTGGGCGGGGAGCCGGTGGAGGTGCCGGTGGAGCAGCTCAGGCCCGGAGACCGGATTCTGATCCGCCCCGGCGTGAAGGTGCCGGTAGACGCCAGAGTCGTCCGCGGCAGCAGCAGCGTGGATGAATCCATGCTGACCGGGGAGAGCATTCCTGTGGAAAAAAAGAAAGGTGATACGTTGATTGGGGCCAGCATGAATTATAATGGCGCTCTGGAAGCAGAGGTGACTCAGGTGGGGCAGGATACCATGCTCTCCAAGATTGTCAGGATGATGGAGGACGCGCAGGGGAAAAAAGCGCCGATTTCCAAGCTGGCGGATGTAGTGGCGGGGTATTTTGTGCCGGTGGTGATGGCGGTGGCTCTTGTTTCTGCGGCTGCCTGGCTGATCGGCGGTCATACGCTGACGTTTGCTTTGACGGTATTTGTGTCCGTTCTGGTGATTGCATGCCCCTGCGCCCTGGGTCTGGCGACTCCCACAGCGATTATGGTTGCAACCGGAGTGGGAGCTCAGAACGGTATTCTGATTAAAAGCGGGGAAGCGCTGGAAATGCTGCATAAGGTGGATACTGTGATTCTGGATAAAACAGGGACAGTGACGGAAGGCAAACCCAGGGTGGCTGAAATCATTCCGGATGGAGCAATCGGAAGGGACGCGCTGTTATCCCTGGCGGCCTCCTGCGAACAGCAGTCGGAACATCCTCTGGGCAAGGCGATCGTGGAAGGCGCGAAGGAAGAAGGCATGGAGCTTGTCAGTCCGGAAGAATTTGAGAGCCTGACCGGAAGAGGAATCAGAGCTGTGCTGGAAGGAGAGGAAGTGCGCATCGGCAATTTCCGGCTGATGCAGGAGACGGAAGGCCTGGAAAAGGCAGTTCTGAAACGCATGCAGGATATGGCGCAGGAGCTGGCCCAAAAAGGGCAGACGCCTATGTATGTTCTGCGCGGCACCGATTTTCTGGGCGTGGTCAGCGTGGCTGACCCCCTGAAGGAAACCAGCCGGGAAGCAGTAGCGGCGCTGAAAGGGCTGGGCCTTTCAGTTATTATGCTTACGGGAGATAACCGTCTGACGGCGGAATATATGGGAGGCCTGGCAGGAGTGGATCAGGTGATCGCGGAGGTCCTGCCGGAAGATAAAGCAGCCGTAGTCAGCGGCCTCCAGCAAAAAGGAGCCAGAGTGCTCATGGCCGGAGACGGCATCAATGACGCGCCCGCGCTGGTGCAGGCGGACGTGGGGGCAGCCATTGGCAGCGGGAGCGATATTGCCTTGGAATCAGGGGAAGTGGTGCTGATGAAATCTGATCTGATGGACTTAAGCAAAGCGGTCAGGCTGAGCCGGGCCACGATACGCAATATCAGGCAGAACCTGTTCTGGGCTTTTTTCTATAATATTCTTGGGATACCGGTGGCAGCAGGCGTGCTTTACCTGTTTGGCGGGCCTCTGTTAAGCCCCATGATTGGAGGCCTGGCGATGTCCTTCAGCTCTGTTTCCGTGGTGTCAAACGCGCTGCGCCTGAAAGGGCTGAAGCTGTAAAAAAAGATTTTATGAATTTGAAGGCGGAGGAAAGAACATGGCACAGCAAGATAAAACAGTGCATCCAGAAGAATGTGAAGTGAGACATAAAGAGAGAAGCGCCGAAGAACAGAAAACGCTGGTGCTCCGGCTGAACCGGATAGAAGGACAGATTCGAGGGATTCGTTCTATGGTGGAGGAGGGCAGATACTGCGTAGATATTCTGACCCAGGTGTCTGCCGCCCAGGCAGCTTTAAACGGTTTTTCCAAAGAGCTGCTGGCAAGGCATATGAAAACCTGTGTGAAAGAGGATATCCTGTCGGGCAAGGAAGAAACCCTGGATGAGGTGTGCGGTCTCATCCGCAGGCTGCTGAAATGAAAAAGAATCCCGCTCGCGGGATTCCCCGCCTGCGGCGTGTCGCTTTAGCGTGGTGATTCCTACGCCGCAGTGCGGCCGCATCAGCAGCCATATTTCCTTACAGGGCATATCGTTCCAGCGTCTTACAGGCAAATTCCGCGGCAGCCTGCTGGTCATTTTCATCGGGGTGGAGCATCGCTTCATCAAAATTTCTGAGCATCATGGTCAGGCGGGGATCTTCCGGATTCTGAAGCTGTTGTTCTTCATAACGTCTGCGGACCTGTATGGGCATTTTCCCCTGGCAGAGAAAGCATCCCAGGCAGATGTTGTCCTCGGGAAGCAGCGCCCGCATTTGGGATTCCAGCTTTGCGTAATAGGCCTTGCTGGCGCCCATGCCGCAGGTAGCGAACAAAGCTACGTTTTTACCATGCAGCCTGCCAAGGAAATCCATCATTTCCATGCTGCTGGTGCCCCTGTTGATCCAGAAGCCCACAAAAACTGTCTCTGATTTCTCAGGATCTGTATGCGTATTTAATTCTTCAATATCTTTATCCTCACCGGGCAGACGGTCAAATATGGCTTTGGCGATCTTTCTTGTGTTTCCGGTCTTACTGATATATATTACTGAATACTGCATGTTTGTCACACTCCTCAGACATAATATAGCAGAATTAAAACAGAAATACTAGATCAGAAATCTAAAGGATTCTAAATTTTTTCTAAACTAAAGGTAAGTTTGGACAGACGGCCGCATAAAATGCCATAAACCAGAGAATGGGGGAATTTTATGAGCAGTCGAATGAGTTTGAAAGCGGCGCAGGCGGGGCCTGATACCGGACAGCTGCAGGTGGATGTGACCTCAGCGTCAAATCAGTATCCGATACCGGACGCAAGAGTATCCATTGCCCGGACGGAAGAGCCGGAACAGGTTTTAGAGGAGCTGGAGACAAATGGGTCAGGGCAGACGGAGGAAGTGACTTTGCGGACTCCGCCTCTGGAATACAGCATGGAGCCGGAACAGGCTGCCCGTCCATATGCGGAATATACGCTGACGATTCAGGCCGAGGGGTTTGAGCCCGCGGTGGTGGCAGGATCAGAAGTGCTTCCGGGCGTTATTTCCATACAGCCGGTGAGGCTGAAACCACTGGAGCCCTCCAACGCGCCGGTGGATATTTTTATTCCGGACCACACCCTCTATGGGGAATATCCGCCGAAAATTGCGGAGGCGGAGATTAAACCTACCCAGGAGACAGGGGAAATTGTCCTGAGCAGAGTGGTGGTCCCTGAGACGGTGGTGGTTCATGACGGCGTCCCCACGGATGCTTCTGCTCCCGACTATTTCGTGCCATACCGGGATTACATTAAAAATGTGGCGTCCAGTGAAATCTACGCCACCTGGCCTTATGCCACTATTGTGGCGAATATCCTGGCCATCATGTCCTTTACCCTGAACAGGGTCTATACAGAATGGTACCGAAATAAGGGCTATGACTTTACGATCACAACTTCTACGGCCTTTGATATGAAATGGATCTATGGCAGAAATATTTTCCAGCCGATTTCTGAAGTGGTGGACGAAATATTTGACCAGTACCTCTCCAGGCCGGAGGTGAAACAGCCCATCCTGACACAGTTCTGCGACGGTCAGCGGGTGACCTGTCCAAACTGGATGTCCCAGTGGGGGTCTAAATATCTGGGAGACCAGGGATACAGCCCTATCGAAATACTGCGTAACTATTATGGGAGCAGCATCTATATCAATTCTGCGGAACAGATTTCAGGGATCCCCTCTTCCTGGCCGGGTTATGATCTGACCATCGGTTCCAGCGGCAATAAAGTACGCCAGCTTCAGGAACAGCTCCAGACCATCGCGGGCGTTTACACCGCAATCCCTTCTCTGATGGTGACAGGATACTATGATGAGGATACCGCCAATGCAGTGAGAGAGTTCCAGTCCATCTTCGGCCTGGGGCAGACAGGGATAACAGATTTTCCCACCTGGTATAAAATCAGCCAGATTTATGTGGGAGTTACCAGAATTGCAGAACTGCAGTAGACGGGTTCTGAGAAATATCATAGGAGTTCTTTCCTGCAGAATGAAATATAGAGAAGCGCTGATCTTTGCAATGGGTCAGCGCTTCTCTATAAAAAATAGTAAACATTCGGCGGTAATGGAATCCTATTTTCAGCCGGAAAGGCCCATGGAATCAGCATTTCCCCTGTATTCAATACAATCCCGCAAAGGGTAAAATGGTGCCCGGATGGTGCCCAAGCGAACAAACTGGATTATGAACAGTCGCACAAAGTTATGACATGACATGAACTGTTTGACATTCTCATGCGTTACTATTAGAATGGAAAAAAGAAAGATATGTCTTTGTTCGACTTAGGCGGCAGGCTGTGTGAAAACGCAGAGGCACGAGAGTGTTTTTTGATTTGAAACTAGAAAACCGAATAAAAATAGTATAAATTTGCGTTTTCACACAGTTTGGCGGATAAGATGCAATAAAGGCTGTTACGAAAGAGGGGATAGTATGAGGAAAAACGAATACGACAAAAACGAGGTTTATATAACTGAATTGAAAACACTCATACAACGGGAGTACGGTCTTTCGGCTACTTCCATTGTTCCGGCAAAACGTGGCTATTACGGTGAGACGTGGCGAGTGGATACGGGGGGCGGCAGATATTTTCTCAAGCTAGACGATTCCCCGGAGCACCAAACCAAGTATCGTGACAGTCTGGCGGTTGTTGATTACCTGTGTGCCAGCGGCATTGATTTTGTCGGTACAGTAGTCAAAACAAAGGCGGGGGAGCTGTATTCCACATTTGGGTCCGCAGTTCTTGCAATTTTTGAGTGGATTAACGGCGAAAACCATGAGACGGATGAGACAAAAATTCCGGAGTATGAAATGCTGTGTAAGGTATACGCTGTGTCAAAACCGGGATTTCATATCCCCCAAGCTGTGTTTTCCGCTGAAATCGCGTCAGACTTCTTTTCCCGGTGGGAGCAGCTTAAAGCACAGGCGGCGAACGTCGAGGCCCAGAAGGTTTGTTTATTATTAGAGCAAAAGAGTGATTTGCTGCGCCATTATGCCGAACGGCTTCAGAATTTCGCAAAGTGTTGCGAGAAAGAGCAATCCAACTTCTATTTCACGCATGGAGACGCTGGAGGAAATCTACTTGTCGGCGAACAGGCATATTACATTCCCGATTGGGATGAAGTCATGTACGCCCCGCCTGAAAGGGACGCGTGGGTTATGTGTTGTCACCAATGGGCGGCAGACCTGTTCAATAAAACCCTCCGTGAAAATAAGGTGGATTATGAGTTGCGGCCCCACCGCCTTGCTTTTTACTGTTACCATATGTTTTTCTACTATCTTGTTGAATTTTTGAAGGGCTTTACCAAAGGCGGCTTACAAAAGGAAATGGAAGACTATTTTGATAGTTGGATTATGGAACGCATGGAATACGCCGAAACCATTTCTTAGCATAAATGAAGTGCAGTCCCGCCTCTTGTGGTTTCGGGGAGGTTATGGTATACAAAAGACTATCAGCAGGCCACACAAGGGCTTGCTGTTTTTTGTTATATAGGAAACTGCGTTCCCTATGTAACAAAACCCTCCGGGGGATCGCACTGCGGCGTAAGGAATCACGTGGGCGGGATTCTTTTTCACAGGAAAGACCCGCCGCGGTAAGAGGAGTACAAATTAAAGAAAGGAAATACAGGTTGACAATTTTTGAAGGTTATTATATAATCTATTTATATAAAAGAGTTATATTATAGGGAGGAGACAATGCCAAAACAGAGAATTACGAAGGAAATGGTCGTCAATGCCGCCTATGAAATTGCAAGGAACAGCGGTATGGAACAGGTCATGGTAAAGAATATCGCAGACAAAATAGGATGTTCTGTACAACCCATTTACAGTTACTGCAAAAACATGGAGGGGTTGCGCCAGGATGTGATCGGGCAGGTCAGGCATTTTATACAGGAGTATGTAGCAGCCCATATTGACGAAAAAGATCTGTTCCGCAGCACAGGAAGAGCGTATATTCAATTAGCCAAAGAAGAACCGCACCTGTTTCGTATTTTTATTTTGCATCAGCGAAAAGGAATTTCTTCCCTGGACGATTTATACCAGACGGAAGCCAACCCCCGCGCCGCCGGATTTATCGCCGAGGAACTGCATATCAGCATACCGGAGGCCAAACAGCTGCACTTGAATATGCTGATCTACACCATCGGAATCGGCACGATATTTTCAGTAACGACGCCGGGAATTTCAACAGACGAAATATACGCGCAGCAGGAAGCTGCCTATGAAGTATTTTTGAAACAGGCGTTAAGAACAAATGAACAATAATGGAAGGAAGTTGTGATGAAAAAGGGAACTATAATATATCAGTCCAAATATGGCGCCACAAAAAAATATGCCGAATGGCTCAAAGAGATGACAGAATTTGATTGTATAGAAACAAAGAAAGCAGCGGCGGAGGAGATGGAACAATATGATACAGTCATATTGTGCGGTGGAATCTACGCATCCGGAATAGCAGGAATATCCTTTTTACGGGAAAATTTCAGCAGATTAAAAGATAAGAAAACAGCAATATTCTGCGTAGGCGCTTCTCCTTATGATGAGAACGGATTAGAGAAAATCAAGGAGCATAACCTGACAGGGGACTTAAAAGAAATCCCGCTTTTTTACGGGAGAGGCGCATGGGATGAGAGCAAAATGAAATTTCTGGACAGGACCCTGTGCAAAATGCTTCAGAAATTCGTGGTCAAAAAAAATCCCGAAGCCTGTGAGCCATGGATGAGAGACCTTATAACAGCCGCCGGGCAAACCTGCGACTGGACGGATAAAAAATATTTAGACCCATTAGTGGAATATTTACATGGAATAAGATAAACAATTTAATTTCAGAGAGAAGAAAACCCGGCAGAGGGACGGGAAGAGGTAACTCCGGAGGCTCGATGCCTTGCGGCAAATAGCCTCCGGAGTTACCCCCGCTTCTCTGCTTCATTCAACGATATCTCATGTTTTTTTAATAAAAGAATTACGGCATTTAGGACAAGTGATCTGAATCTTTCCCTTCCCCTTGGGAACACGGATAATCTGTCTGCATTTGGGGCAGCAATAGAACCGGCTGGTTTTGCCCTCCTTGACCCGGCGCTTCTGCAGGCTGAAAAACCTGCCGAAAGGCGCCCAGAAACGCAGAAACATCTGATTCTCTGCCTGGCGTTTATAGATATTTCTGGAAAACATGCGAAACAGCATGTAGATTGCTGCTGCATAGCTCAACACATTCAACACGGCATATACCACCGGAAACCGGAGAAACATGGATAAGAGGGTCAGCACCACATAAGTCCCCATCAGGAAATAGGTGAACTGGTCGGGACCGTAGCGCCCCTGCATGAATTGGTAGAGTCTGTCGCGGAATCGCATGAATAGAACCTTCTTTCTTATAGGATAGTTCCACTTTACACATTTTACTGCTTCAGGTCAAGAAATAATTTAGGAAGAAAGCATTAAATAAAAATAAATCCGAAAAAACTGTTGTAAAAGGGCGGGTTTTGTGGTAGAATGCAAAAAACTAAAGGCAGGACTATGTCTTTTTTTTTGCGCGGAGACGGATTTTTATGCTGCCGCGCGCGGATCTGCCGCAGCTGGACTAGGAAAGGTGGGACAACATGAAAGCATTTCTTATTTTAGAAGACGGGCATGTTTTTACAGGTACCGGGATCGGTTCTGACCGGGAAGTGATCAGTGAAATCGTGTTTAATACGTCTATGACAGGTTATCTGGAGGTACTGACAGACCCGTCCTATGCGGGACAGGCAGTGGTGATGACCTATCCGCTGATTGGAAACTATGGCGTTTGCCGTGCTGATATGGAGTCAGCGAAGGCATGGCCGGACGGATATATTGTGCGGGAGCTTTCCCGTAAGCCCAGCAATTTCAGATCAGAAGAAACAATACAGGATTTTCTGGAAGAGCAGGATATCCCGGGAATTGCGGGGATCGATACCAGGGCGCTGACAAAGATTCTCCGGGAAAAAGGCACCATGAACGGCATGATCACCCGTAACGAACAGTTTGATCTGGAGGAAGTGACTGCCAAACTGAAAGGCTACGCCCCTTCCGGCGCGGTGAAGAAAGTGACCTGCAAAGAAAAAAATATATTGCCTGGAAGCGGCTATAAAGTGGCATTGATGGACTTTGGCGCAAAGAACAATATCGCCCGTTCTCTCAATGACCGCGGATGTGAAGTGACAATCTATCCGGCCTCTTCAAGCGCAGAAGAAATATTAGCGGCACAGCCGGATGGCATTATGCTTTCCAATGGCCCCGGAGATCCGAAGGAATGTACGGAGATCATCGGGGAGATCAGGAAGCTTTATGAATCTGATGTGCCGATTTTTGCGATCTGCCTCGGACATCAGCTGATGGCGCTGGCCGCAGGCTGCGATACTTACAAGCTCAAATACGGGCACAGGGGAGGAAATCATCCGGTGAAGGACCTGGCTACAGGCAGGGTATATATTTCTTCTCAGAACCATGGATATGTGGTGGACACCAGCAGGCTGGATGAGAAGGTTGCAGTTCCGGCTTTCGTAAATGTGAACGACGGAACAAACGAGGGCCTTTCCTATACAGGAAAAAACATCTTTACCGTGCAGTTCCATCCGGAAGCATGTCCCGGGCCTCAGGATTCCGCATACCTGTTCGATAGATTTTTGAAGATGATGGAGGGAAGAAAACATGCCTAAAGACAGCAGCATAAAAAAGGTACTGGTCATCGGCTCCGGCCCTATTATCATCGGTCAGGCCGCCGAATTTGATTATGCAGGCACCCAGGCCTGCCGCTCCCTGAGAGAAGAAGGCGTTGAGGTGGTGCTGGTGAATTCCAATCCGGCCACCATCATGACGGATAAAGATATTGCGGATGAGGTATATATCGAACCCCTTACCGCGAAAGTTCTGGAACAGATTATCCTGAAGGAAAAACCGGACAGCGTGCTGCCCACCCTGGGCGGACAGGCCGGGCTGAATCTTGGCATGGAGCTGGCGGAGAGCGGATTTCTGGCAGCACACGGCTGCCGCCTGATCGGCACCACGCCGGAAACCATCAGAAAGGCGGAGGACCGCCTGGAATTTAAGACCACCATGGAGAAAATAGGAGAGCCCTGCGCTCCTTCCCTGGTGGTGGAAAATGTGGAAGACGGCATCGCTTTTTCCAACAGCATCGGCTATCCGGTGGTGCTTCGCCCCGCTTATACTCTGGGCGGCAGCGGCGGCGGCATCGCGGATAATGAAGAAGAGCTGGTGGAAATCCTCTCCAACGGCCTGCGGCTTTCCAGAGTAGGGCAGGTGCTGGTGGAGCGCTGCATCGCGGGCTGGAAAGAAATTGAATATGAGGTGATGCGGGACGGCGCGGGAAATGTGATCACGGTCTGCAACATGGAAAACATCGACCCGGTGGGCGTGCATACCGGAGACAGCATTGTGGTCGCTCCATCCCAGACTCTGGGAGACAAAGAATATCAGATGCTGCGCACCTCTGCGCTGAATATCATTACAGAACTAAACATTACGGGCGGCTGCAACGTGCAGTATGCGTTGAAGCCGGACAGCTTTGAATACTGCGTGATCGAGGTAAATCCCAGGGTGAGCCGCTCGTCAGCGCTGGCTTCCAAAGCCACCGGCTACCCCATCGCCAAAGTGGCGGCAAAAATCGCGCTGGGCTATACGCTGGATGAGATCAAAAACGCCATTACCGGCAAGACCTACGCCAGCTTTGAACCCATGCTGGATTACTGTGTGGTAAAGATTCCCCGCCTGCCCTTTGACAAATTTATCAGCGCAAAGCGCACGCTGACCACGCAGATGAAAGCTACCGGCGAGGTGATGGCCATATGCAGTAATTTCGAGGGCGGCCTGATGAAGGCCATCCGTTCTCTGGAACAGCATGTGGACAGCCTGATGGACCGGGATTATTCCGAATTTGATCAGGAGGATATTCTGGACATGCTGCGCACTGTGGACGACCGCCGGATCTTTGTGATCGCGGAGGCGCTGCGCCGGGGAATCAGCCAGGAAACGATCCATGACATTACGAAAATTGACCTGTGGTTTATCGATAAAATCGCGATTCTTACAGAAATGGAGAAGGCGTTGGCAGAAAATCCTCTCACTCCGGAATTGCTGGCGGAAGCGAAACGTCTGGAATTCCCTGATACAGTGATTGCCGGGCTGACCGGGAAGGACGCCGCAGAGATTAAAGCAATGCGCAGAGAAAACGGGATTGCCGCGGCATTTAAAATGGTGGATACCTGCGCGGCGGAGTTTGCCTCTGAAACTCCCTATTATTATTCTGTATTCGGCAGTGAAAATGAAGTGGAAGAGACCAGGGACCGTAAAAAGGTGCTGGTGCTGGGTTCCGGGCCCATCCGCATCGGCCAGGGCATAGAATTTGATTTCTGTTCCGTACACTGTACCTGGGCGTTTAAAAAGGCTGGTTACGAGACAATTATTATCAACAACAATCCTGAAACTGTTTCCACAGATTTTGACATTGCAGATAAGCTGTATTTTGAGCCGCTGACCCCTGAGGATGTGGAAAGCATTGTGGATCTGGAAAGGCCTGACGGAGCGGTGGTGCAGTTCGGCGGCCAGACAGCCATCAAGCTGACGGAAGCACTGATGCAAATGGGCGTGCCGATCCTGGGGACCTCTGCGGCGGATGTGGACGCGGCGGAGGACCGGGAGCTGTTCGACGCTATTTTGGAGAAGTGCGGGATTCCCAGACCTGCAGGTCATACAGTATATACTTGTGAAGAAGCCATCAGGGCCGCCAATGATCTGGGATATCCTGTGCTGGTCCGCCCCTCCTACGTGCTGGGAGGCCAGGGCATGCAGATCGCTATAGATGATAAGGATATTACTGAATTTATCGGCATTATCAACCGGATCGCCCAGGAACACCCGATTCTGGTAGATAAATATCTGGTGGGCAAGGAAATCGAAGTGGACGCGGTCTGCGATGGGGAGGACATCCTGATTCCGGGCATCATGGAACACATCGAGCGCGCCGGGATCCACTCCGGGGACAGCATTTCCGTGTACCCGGCCAAGAGTCTGTCTTCCGAAATCAAGCAGGTGATTGAGGAATACACCCGCAGGCTTGCAAAAGCCCTGCATGTAAAGGGACTGATCAATATCCAGTTTATTGTGGCGGACGGAGAGGTCTATGTCATTGAAGTCAATCCCCGTTCCAGCCGCACGGTTCCCTATATCAGCAAAGTTACTGGGATTCCTATTGTTGGCCTGGCTGCCAGAGTCATTATGGGAGAGAGCATCCGCAGCATGGGATACACGCCTGGCCTGCAGCCGGAAGCTGCTTATTACGCGATTAAAATCCCGGTATTTTCCTTTGAGAAGCTTCGGGGCGCGGATATCGGCCTGGGCCCGGAAATGAAATCCACCGGGGAATGTTTAGGGATCGCAAAAACATTCCATGAAGCCCTGTACAAAGCTTTCCTGGGCGCAGGAATCAATCTGCCCCAGAGCAAAAAAATGATTATTACCGTCAAGGAATCGGATAAGAAGGACATTGTGGAAATAGCCCGCAGGTTCCAGAAGATCGGCTATGAGATATACGCGACCATGGGAACTGCCAAAGCGCTGAATAAAAACGGCGTTCATGCGGTGAAGATCAATAAGCTGGAACAGGAATCTCCGAACCTGCTGGATCTGCTGCTGGACCACAGCAGCCACATTGATTTGGTAATCGATACGCCTAACCAGGGCGCCCAGAAGAGCCACGACGGGTTTCTGATCCGGCGTCACGCCATCGAAACCGGGGTGAATGTGCTCACTGCCATCGATACCGCGGAAGCTCTGATTACCAGTTTGGAACACCAGCATGAATCTCTGGAACTGGTAAATATTGCAGAAATCTAACAATTATATTTTTCTGTTGAAAAACTTCCTGAAATCTCTTATAATGAAATCCAGGCTCGTCTTTTGCCTTTGACAGAAGAAAAATATGAGGGATTACCATGAAGAAAAAGATACGCTTGAGCAGGCAGATGCTTATTCTGGCGGCGCTGGCCCTGTGTCTGATCATTCTTGGCTGCGTAATATTTCTTGCCAGCCGGTGGACGGAGGAGGCCGGCATACAGCCGGATTCAACGGATGCTTCGTCTACGTTGAGCGACTATGAGGAAGAAACCACAGAACCAACGGAAGAAACAGTGAATTATTCTGTGACGCCGGATCCGACAGCGTTTACAGAGCCTGAAGAAGCGCATTTGGAGACCATGCCGGATCTTTCGGCGCGACAGAAATCTGTGATTGTCCCTGAGGGGCCGGATGCCGGAGCGTCCTATTTTGACGATGCCGTATTTATTGGAGATTCCAGAACAGAGGGGTTCCGCATGCACAGCGGTATCAGCGCCACCAAAGCAGATTTCCTGACAAAGGTGGGGATGTCTGTGGACTGGGTGTGCAGCGAGAATGAGAACCGCTGGCTGGAGGTTCCGGGCGAGGATCAGAAAATGAGCGTGATCACGGCCCTGGGCAGGAAGCAGTATAAAAAAATATATATTTCTCTGGGAATTAATGAAACCGGATGGATGACGGATGAAGAATTTACGTCGCTTTACCGGAATTTCCTAGAACGGATCAGGCAGATTCAGCCTGACGCTGAGATTTACCTGCAGGGGATTATTCATGTGACCCAGGCCCGGTCGGATGACGGCGTGAATACCAACGCCAGGGTGAATGAGATGAATTGCCTGATCATGGATCTGGCGGCGGAAACCGGAGCTCATTATCTGGATCTGAATGAAGTGATGACCAATGAAAACGGCCATCTTTTCGCCTATGGCGCCGCCAAAGACGGCGTGCATATGACAAAAAGTTTTTACGAGGTTTGGTATCTGTATCTGAGACACCATACAGCAGAAAGGAGTAAATCATGAAAAAAATTGCAAGTTTACTGATGGCGCTGGCGCTGGTTTTCACCATGGCGGCCTGCGGGGATTCCAAGGATGAGGATAAAGATTTTACGCTGGATCAGAAGAAGCTGGCGGAAGAGCTGCTGAGCGAGATCTCATTTGAGGACGAACTGTCAGAGGTGGATGCGGCGATGCTTTATACGGGACTGGACGCTTCCGCAGTGGCAGAAAGCCTGACTTATTCAGGAACAGGCGGCACACCGGAGGAGATCGCTGTGTTCAAGGCGGCTTCCGCGGATAAAGTGGACGGCTTGAAAAAGATGATCGAGTCCAGAAATGAAGAGCTGCAGATTTCTTATGCAGGTTATGGACCGGAACAGGTGCCGAAGCTGAAGGATGCGGTTCTGGAAACAAAAGGGCTGTATGTGGTGTATTGTGTGGGCCCTGATGCTTCCGCGGCGAAAGAGATAATAAATTCTTATCTGAAATAACAGAGGGAGATGCGATGAGACAGGACCATTGGGGGTGGCGCTGCTGGCGCGTATTGTATCCTGTGCTGATACACTGGGGAATTCTGAACCTGGTTTCCATCGGCGGTATGATGGTGCTGACGCTGCAGATGCGCGTGGGGACTGACCTGCAGGGGATGGAAGCCCTGATGCAGGCTTATGTAAAAAATTCAACGCTTTACACGGGAATTGCCAGTCTTCTGACTTTGCCTGTTGCCTTGTTTTTTTATCAGAGAGATAAACGGTTTTTGGCGCCTGTACGGCGCAAGATTTCTCCCTTGTGGTATGCGGCTGCGTTCATTATCGGAGCCTGTGCCTGCTTTGGGCTGAATGGGCTTTTGAATATTACCGGAATGACAGCTGTGTATCAGGAGGATTTGGAAAATCTGAACCAGCTGATTTACAGCAGTCCGCTGCTCTTACAGCTGGCGGTGACAGGTTTGGTGGTGCCCGTGGCAGAAGAGCTGATTTTCCGCGGCCTGGTATTTAAAAGAATGAGGACATACCTTCATTTTTGGCCGGCTGCTTTGATTTCCGCGCTGATTTTTGGGATTTACCACGGTAATATGCTTCAGTTGATTTACGCCGGAATGCTGGGACTGGGTATGGCGTTTCTGTACGAGCAGTTCAGAAATATTCTGGCCCCGATCCTGTTCCATGCGGCTGCCAATATTCTGTCCGTGGTGATCAGTAATTCTGAGGAAATTAATCAGTTTTTCAGCGGAACAAACGGAATGATTTATTATATGGCGCTGACAGTGATTTGTCTGGCGGCGGCCATCTCTCTGCTTTGGATGATGCAGATGAAAATGAAACCTGGGGAGGGTAAGACTCTTGAAACTGTTGACGGTGACAATTCCCTGTTATAATTCGCAGGATTATATGCGGCACTGTGTGGAAACGCTGCTGCCGGGAGGAGAAGAGGTCGAAATTCTGATTGTGGACGACGGTTCCACTGATAAAACCGGGGAAATAGCGGAAGAATATGCGGAAAAATATCCTGGGATTGTCCGGGTGATCCATCAGGAAAACGGCGGCCATGGGGAGGCAGTGAACACCGGAATCAGGAATGCGTCCGGAAAATACCTGAAAATTGTGGACAGCGATGATTGGGTGGACGGCCCTTCTTATGAAAAGATTCTGGATCTTCTGCGGCAGGTGGTAGCGGACGGCCAGAACCTGGATATGCTGATTTCCAATTTTGTCTATGAAAAAGTAGGCGTCAAGCGGAAAAAGCTGATGAATTACCGCAAGGCGATTCCCATTGGGACGTTTTTTTCCTGGGAGGATGTGAAGAATTTTAAATTGTGGCAGTATATCCTGATGCATTCAGTGATCTACCGTACGCAGCTGCTGCGGGACTGCGGCCTGGAGCTGCCGAAGCATACCTTCTATGTGGACAATATTTATGTGTACCAGCCACTTCCCTATGTGAAAACCATGTATTACCTGGACGTGAATTTTTACCGGTATTTTATCGGCAGAAGCGATCAGTCTGTGAATGAGAAAGTGATGCTGGGACGGCTGGACCAGCAGATCAGGGTCAACAAGATCATGTATGACAGCTATGATCTGAGTAAAATGGAGAATCCGCATCTCCGGGATTATATGTATCAATATCTGATGATCATCACTGCTATTACCACAGTTCTGCTGATCCGGGGAGAAACAAAAGAAAATTTGGCGCTGAAAAAGGAACTGTGGCAGTATATGAAGGCGCAGAACCCTAAAATGTATCATCATATGCGCCATGAGCTGCTGGTGGGACGGCTGCTGCATATGCCCGGAAAGACTGGCCGGGACTGCATTATCTGGTGCTACAAGATTGCTCAGAAAATATTTGGATTTAATTCCTGACCGGTTTTTAATATAATTATAGTGAATTGAACCGGACGGCGTTTCCATCTGCTTTTATGGAGACGCACGAGCTGAATAAAAAAATAAGGAGTATCGCAGTATGACGACAGAAAAAAAGACCATTTTAAATAACCGGTATTTTCTGTATGCCACGGAATTTTTTTCCGGGATGTCCGTCATGGCGGTAGAACTGGGCGCGAGCAGGCTGCTTGCGCCTTATTTTAGTTCTTCCCAGATCGTGTGGACAGTAATTATCGGTGCAATTATGATTGCCATGGCTTTGGGCAATGTTTGGGGAGGCAGGGCCGCGGACAAAAACCCTGATCCGGGCAAGCTGTATTTCAGGCTGCTGATTGCGGCGGTCTGGATCGGCCTGATCCCTTTTGTGGGAAAATATATCATAGCGGGAATTTCCCTGCTGATCGCTTCCTTTGTAAGCCATAACTTTCTTGTTTGGGCGTCTCTGGCCAGCTGCCTGGTGCTGTTTGTTTTTCCCCTGATGCTGTTGGGCACTGTGACGCCTTCCCTGGTAAAATATACAGTGCAGGATCTGGAGAACAACGGTGCAGTGGTGGGGCGCTTGGGAGCTTTAAACACCATCGGGAGCATTATCGGAACGTTTTTGCCTACTTTTGTAACCATTCCTGCTTTCGGAACTGCAGCTACCTTTTTAATCTTTGCCGCTGTACTGCTGCTACTCTCCGTTCTTTATTTTGTTACGGCGAAACGAAGAGTGATTGCCTGCGGCGCCGCTGCTGCTGTGCTGATTGTCAGTTCTTTCTTTTCCGCGGATTACAGTTTTGCTTTCTGGGCAAATAACCTGGTTTATGAGGATGAATCTATTTATAATTATCTGCAGGTGCAGGATAATCCGGACAGCGTGGTGCTCTCCACCAATGTGCTGGCAGGGGTCCAGTCCATGATGCGCAAGGACGGCCAGCTCACCGGCATGTACTATGATTACGCGCTGGCAGCGCCTTTGATGTCCGGAAAAGCAGATGAGGCGGAAGTCCTGGTGCTGGGCATGGGTACAGGCACTTACGCTACCATGTGCACCAGGTATTTTCCGGGAATCAAAGCAGAAGGCGTGGAGATTGATGAAAAAATCGCAGCCTTGGCCAGGGAATATTTTGAGCTGCCGGAAGAAGTGAAGGTGACGGTGGCGGATGGCAGGGCTTTCCTCCAGGGAGCCGGAAAATATGATGTGATTCTGGTGGACGCCTATCAGGATATTACAATACCGTTTCAGATGTCCAGCCGGGAATTTTTTACTGAAGTAAAAGAGCATCTGACGGAAAACGGTGTGATGGTGGTGAATATGAATATGCGCTCCGGCAAGGAAGGAGCCATCAATGACTATCTGGCGGACACCGTGGCTTCGGTGTTCCCGGACGTGGTGCAGATTCCTACCGCCAACGGATTTAATATTGAACTCTTTGCCTGCACTGACAGCAAAATGCTGGAGCGGCTGGATGAGGCCCTGAGAAACGGGCAGCCGGAGGACGGCCAGCTGAACCGCATGATGCAGCAGGTAGCATCGGGACTGGAGCCTGTGCGGGGCGGGAGCCTGATTCTGACAGATGATAAGGCCCCTGTGGAAGTGCTGGGCATGCAGGTGATTGACGAGATCATAGGCGAGGAGCTGGAGTATTACCGGGAGATTATTCGATCCGGGAACTGGAAAGAATTGCTGCAGTAACTTGTTTTGTATATTGGCGGCGCGCTGGAGAAACCGCATTATGAGCAGGATGGGCCCAGGGCTGCAGGCTCTTATGGCCAGCTCAAGCTTGCCTGTGAGACCTGTATCCGGGAGCAGATGGGAGAACGCGGAATTATTGTGCGGGTACCGGAAATCTGGGGACGGGATTGTCCCAGGCTTATTAATTTGCTGCGTGCGTATAAGGAAGGGAAACCTGGAATTATAAAATTCTATGCTGCCCTATTCTGAAATCAAAGCAGCAATGGAAGCAAATTAAGATCCATACAAAGAACCGGCATAGCTAGAGCGGTGTTGTCAAAGCTATGCCGGTTTATTTTTATTGCATAGGAAACTGCGTTCCCTATGCAATAAAACCCTCCGGGGGATCGCACTACGCGCTAAGGAAATATGGCCGCTGAAGCGACCGCGCTTCGACGAAAGAGTCCGGCTCGCCGCACGCTTTATTGCTGATCAGTTACACCCTGTCCGCGATTTCCAGCAAAAGCCGTTCGGAATCTTCCCAGGAGAGGCAGGGATCGGTGATGGACTGTCCGTAAAGATGTCCGCCTACCTTCTGGCAGCCTCCTTCAATGTAGCTTTCGATCATCACGCCTTTTACCAGATTTTTTACCTCATCGGAATGGGTGCGGCTGTGGAGGACCTCTTTCACAATGCGGATCTGCTCCATATGCAGCTTATTGGAATTGGAATGATTGGCGTCCACGATGCAGGCCGGATTTTTCAAATCCTGCTGGGCGTACATATCCATCAGCCGCACCAGATCCTCATAATGGTAGTTTGGAATGGCCTGTCCATGCTTGTTCACGGCGCCCCGAAGGATGGTATGGGCCAGCGGATTGCCGTCTGTCTCCACCTCCCAGGCACGGTAAATAAAGGTATGTTTGCTCTGAGCTGCCACTACGGAATTCAGCATGACGGAAAAATCGCCGCTGGTAGGGTTCTTCATGCCTACGGCTACATCCATGCCGCTGGCGGTAAGCCGGTGCTGCTGGTTTTCCACAGAACGGGCTCCTACGGCCACATAGGAGAGCAGATCGGAGAGATAACGGTAGTTTTCCGGGTACAGCATTTCGTCAGCGGCGCTCATCCCGGTTTCCTCCAGCACATGGATGTGGAGATTGCGGATGGCTACGATGCCTGCCAGCATATCGGGCTTGCCTTCCGGATCGGGCTGGTGGAGCATGCCTTTATACCCAAGGCCCGTGGTACGCGGTTTGTTGGTATAAACTCTGGGAACAATCAGCAGCCTGTCGGCAGTTTTTTCCTGAATCTTTTTCAGCCTGCACATGTAGTCCAGCACTGCGGTCTCATTATCCGCCGAGCAGGGGCCGATAATGACCAGGAATTTATCGCTGACGCCTGTAAAGACATCGCGGATCATCAGATCCCGCTGTGCCTTCTGGTCGGCCAGTTTCTGCGCCAGGGGATACAATTCTTTGATTTCTTCCGGGGTAGGTAACTTTTTAATAAATGTGAATGACATAATGACTCCTTTATTCTCGTCTGTAAGCAAATTCTGATTTCATACGGTAAAGTACAAAATCAATCACTTTATTATAAAAGTACGTTGCCTCTGTGTCAATGACCTTGAACAAAATATTTGAAAATGTTTGAAAAATATGATACAATAGCATATCCTGTATCCATGCTGCTTAAGATAGTAAAAAAAGCAGTGAGGGATCAGATGAAAAAAATTAGAAGGCTGACCAGTCTGCTGCTGGCTGTCTGGCTGTGTACAATACAGGTGATGGCCGGTCAGGCGGATATGGATCAGGGCTTGCTGGACGGCGGGAAAGATGCGGCGGTTGCGGCGGCCGCGCAGGCAGAGACAGGGGCGGAAGGAACAGTCCCTGCGGAGACAGGGACAGGAAAAGAATCGGCAGCGCTGGGGGTGACGGCGCGGAGCGCCCTGCTCATGGAGGCCAGCACCGGTACGGTGATTTATGAAAAGGATGCGGATGTGAGGCTGAGGCCGGCCAGCATCACAAAGATTATGACACTGATCTTGATTTTTGACGCGCTGGCAGAGGGGAAGATTCAGCTGACGGACGAGGTGACCACCAGCGCCCATGCGAAATCCATGGGGGGTTCCCAGGTATTCCTGGAAGAGGGGGAGAAACAGACAGTGGAGACCCTGATCAAATGTATTGTGGTGGCCTCAGGCAATGATGCCTCTGTGGCGATGGCCGAATACATCTGCGGCAGTGAGACTGAATTTGTCAGCCAGATGAACGCCAGGGCCGCGGGGCTTGGGATGAGCAGCACACATTTTGAAGACTGCTGCGGCCTCACAGATTCAGAAACCCATCTGACCTCAGCCAGAGATGTGGCGGTAATGTCCCGGGAACTGGTGACGAAATACCCGCAGATCCATACATATTCCAGCATCTGGATGGAAAATATCACCCATGTAACGGCTCAGGGGACAAAAGAGTTCGGCCTGGCGAATACCAATAAGCTGCTGAAGCAGTTTGACGGCTGCAACGGGCTGAAGACAGGCTCCACCAGCCTTGCCAAATACTGTGTATCAGCTACGGCGGAGCGAGGCGGAGTGGAACTGATCGCTGTGATTATGGCTGCTCCGGATTATAAAATCCGGTTCTCAGAAGCCGCCACGCTGCTGAATTACGGGTACGCCAACTGTAAGCTTTACCAGGACGCGGAGCCTCCTGCGCTGGAGCCTGTTCCGGTTCTAAACGGTGTGAAGGAGCAGGTGAACTGCAAATACGGAGAGCCGTTTTCTTATCTGAGCACCAGCGGGGAGGATTTTTCCGGGATGGAGAGAAACCTGGTTTTTAAAGAACAGATCGAAGCGCCGATTCAGGAAGGCGATGTGCTGGGAAGCCTGGAATACACGCTGAACGGGAAAACAGTGGGGCACCGGGAGGTGCTGGCGGCAGAGGCAGTGGAGGAAGCTGGCCTGATGGATTACCTTGGAAAGGTGCTGGACCGGTTTCTGGTGTGAGCGCGATGACGGGACAAAGATGCAGGCGCGCCTTTTTGAGACGCGCCTGTGAGGAGAGAATAAATGATTTGGTACTGGTTGCTGGGCGGGGCGGCAGCGGCGGGAGTTATGCTGTTGGCCAGATCTGCATATGAACGGCGGCATTTTGAAGTCTGCCGCTGGCAGTTTTATACTGCTGCTGTGGAAGGACCTGTTAAATTTGTGGTGTTGTCTGATCTGCACGACTGGAGTTTTGGAGAGGACAACGAAGAGCTGCTGCGGGCTGTGAGAGAGGAAACACCAGATTTCGTGCTGCTGGCAGGAGATATGATGACAGTAAAACCCTGGAAAAATGGTGATTTTCAGGTCTGTGAAAGTCTTCTGGCCGGACTGGCGGCAGAATTTCCTGTGTATTACGGAAGCGGAAATCATGAGCTGCGGATGAAACGTCAGGAAGAGGAATACCCCGGCTGGTACAGCCGTTTTTCTGCATTTTTGAGAAAACAGGGCGTTTGTTATCTGGAGGATGAAACAGTGGCGATACCTCAGCCCCATGGAAGAGTGCTGATCAGCGGGCTGGATCTGGACGAACGGTTTTATACAGCCAAATTTAAGACAGAGCCTATGGAAGACGGTTATGTGGAAGAAAGGCTGGGGCCCTGCTGCAAAGAAAAGGGTGACTATCAGATCCTGCTGGCCCATTCGCCTCTCTATTTTCCCAATTATGCCCGATGGGGCGCGGACCTGGTGCTGTCCGGCCATTTTCACGGAGGAACCATACGGCTCCCCGGCGTCGGCGGACTGATGTCCCCCCAGTATCAGATGTTTCCCAAGTGGGACAGGGGGCTTTATGAATACGGCGGCAGCCGGATGATTGTCAGCGCGGGGCTGGGCACGCATTCGATCAATATCCGGCTGAACAATAGACCTACCTTGATTTCAGTGGAACTGCGAAAGGAATAAAAATGGGAATTTCTGTCAAACTGGAGATGTTTGAAGGCCCGCTGGACCTGCTTCTGCATCTCATTGATAAAAATAAAATAGACATTTATGATATTCCGATTGTGGAGATCACGGCGCAGTACATGGAATATGTAAACGCCATGGACCATCAGGATCTGGATGTGATCAGCGAATTTCTGGTGATGGCGGCTACTTTGCTGGATATCAAATCCAGAATGCTGCTGCCGCCGGATGAGGATGAAGAGGGAGAGGAGATCGATCCCAGAGAAGAACTGGTAGAGCGCCTGCTGGAGTATAAAATGTATAAAGCCATGGCCCAGGAGCTGAAAGACCGGCTGACAGACGCCGGCCAGCATCTGTACAAGCCGCCCACCGTACCGCCGGAGGTGGCGAAATATGAGGAACCGGTGGATCTGAACCGGCTGCTGGACGGGCTGACCCTGCGGAAACTGGAGGATATTTTCCGGCAGGTGATGCAGCGCAGGGAGGATAAGATCGATCCGATCCGCAGTTCTTTCGGAAATATCCGCAAAGATCCGGTGAGGCTGTCGGACAAGCTGCTGCATGTGATCGATTATGCGCAGAAAAGCCCGCGGTTCAGCTTCCGCAGCCTGTTGGAGCAGTCGCGGGAAAAGCCGGAGGTCGTGGTGACTTTTCTGGCTGTTCTGGAACTGATCAAGATCGGCAAGCTGTCCGTGGCGCAGGAGAAGATTTTTGCGGATATCCTTCTGGAATGGAATCCGGACAATACCATAGAACTGCGCAAGGAGGATCTGGAGCAATATGATTAACCCGCAGACAGGAGTGGAAGAAGTGGAACTGGAGAGACTGGAAGCCGCTATTGAGGCGATTTTATTTACAATGGGCAACTCTGTGGAACTGTCAAAGATTGCAGCCGCCATTGAGCACGACGAGGAGACTACGCGGAAGATCATCCGGAATCTGATGCTGAAATATGACCGGGCGGACCGGGGGATCAAGATCCTGGAGCTGGAAGGCAGCTATCAGCTGTGCACAAAGGAAGAATATTTTGAGCAGCTGATCCGGGTTGCGTCACAGCCAAAACGGCAGGCGCTGACGGAAACCATGCTGGAAACCTTGTCTATCATTGCTTATAAACAGCCGATCACCCGGATTGAAATTGAAAAAATCCGGGGCGTAAAGAGCGATCATGCGGTAAACCGGCTGATCGAATACGGGCTGATCGAAGAAGTAGGGAGGCTGGACGCTCCCGGCAGGCCGATCCTTTTCGCCACAACTGAGGAATTTTTACGGAGTTTTGGGATTTCCTCCCTGGGCGATCTGCCCCAGGCCAGCCCTGAAATGGTAGAGGAATTTAAGGAAGAGGCAGAAGAAGAAATCGAAGTGGAAACCTGAAAAGAGGAGGGGTTGTCATTGAATATCACACATATGCGGGTGGACCATCTGGAAAATCCAATGGGAGCCGAGCTGAGTCATCCGGTTTTTACCTGGACGGCAGAAGCAGAATCCGGGAAAAAGCAGGCTGCCGCCAGGCTGAGGGTATCTTTGGATGAAGAAATGGCCGCAATGATTTATGACAGCGGCAGGAGAGAGGAGATCTCTTCCCTGGGTTTCAGGGCAGAACTGGATCTGCAGCCGAGAACCCGCTATTACTGGGACATTCAGGTGTGGGCGGATAACGGAGAAACCGCAAAAAGCGCTGCAGCCTGGTTTGAAACGGGAAAACGAAAAGAAAAATGGGAAGCTGTCTGGATAACGCCGCCCTTTGATAAAGATATTCACCCTTTGTTCCTGCGCAAGTTTTTTCTGGACGGGAAAGTGTCTTCTGCCCGGGCGTATGTCTGCGGGCTGGGGCTTTTTGAGGTGGAAATAAACGGGTTAAAATGCGGCCGGGAATTATTAACACCTTTTTGTACGGATTACAGGAATTGGGCGCAGCAGGTGACGTTCGATATTACTCCTTTTATGAAAGAGGGCGGCAATGCTGTGGGAATCTCTCTGGGGAACGGCTGGTACAAAGGGCGTTTCGGCTTTGTGGATGAAATGGGAGAGCTGTACGGAGACAGATTTCTGCTTCTCTGCGAGCTGCGGATCAGGATGGAGGACGGCAGGGAACTTGTGTTGGGAACAGACGGAACCTGGCTCTGCCATCCATCTCCTGTGCTGCAAAGCAGTATTTATGATGGGGAGGTATACGACGCCCGTAAGGAAGTGGAAGGGTTTGCCACCTGCGGCTGCTGCATGGATGGCTTTTTGCCCGCGCAGCCTTCAGAAGGGCCGGAAGGCGATGTGCGCGACAGGCTGAGCCCTCCGGTTACTGTTACAGAGACAAGACGGCCGGTCCAGCTGCTTGTCACGCCGGCGGGAGAAAAGGTGCTGGATTTTGGCCAGGAGATGACCGGCTGGGTGGAGTTTGACTGCAGTGTTACTGCTGGGACGGAGGTAAAACTGTCTTTTGGAGAAATTCTGCAGGAAGGGAATTTTTACCGGGATAACCTGCGCACAGCCAGGCAGGAACTGGTCTATATTTCCTCAGGAAAAAAGGAACATGTCAGGCCTCATTTCACCTTTTTCGGATTTCGGTATGTAAAGGTGGAAGGAATGACGGAAATTCATCCGGAAGACTTTATCGCCTGCGTCATCCATTCAGAAATGATGCGGACCGGCTGGGTGGAAACCTCGGACATGCTGGTAAACCGGCTGATGGAAAATACTTTGTGGGGCCAGCGGGGAAATTTCCTGGATGTGCCTACGGACTGCCCGCAGAGGGATGAACGCATGGGATGGACAGGGGACGCCCAAGTATTCTGCGGGACTGCCAGCTTTCATATGTATACGCCTGCGTTTTACAGAAAGTATCTTCGGGACATGCGGATGGAGCAAGAGGAGCTGGGAGGCTCCGCACCCCATGTGGTCCCGGATGTGCTGACGCAGATCTGCCGTCTGAGAGAACCGGGGAAGACGGCCGCGGATTATGGGAGGCATGGGTCCTGTGCCTGGGGGGATGCGGCAGCAGTGATTCCCTGGACAATGTATCTTTTTTATGGAGATTTGACGCTGCTGCAGGAACAATATGGGAATATGACCGGATGGGTGGACTACGTCCGCTCTCAGGATGACAGGCATGGGGGCAGAAGGCTGTGGACGACAGGTTTCCATTTTGGAGACTGGCTGGCTCTGGATAACCCTGACCCGTCCAGCAGCTTTGGCGGTACGGAAAACGGATTTGTGGCATCTGTGTATTATCACTGTTCCGCCCTGCTCACCGCAAAAGCTGCGGCTGCGCTGGGAAAGGCCGGGGATGCGGCCCGGTATGGATGGCTGGCGGAAGAAGTAAAAGAGGCGATCAGGAAAGAATATATTACGCCGAACGGCCGGATGGCGGTGAACACCCAGACAGCGCAGGTTTTGGCGTTGGTATTTGGGCTGGTGGAAGGCGAACAGCGCAAAAGGGTCGCAAAAGATCTGAAAAGAAATCTGGAGAAGACCGGCGTGCATCTGACCACAGGATTCGTGGGCACGCCCTGGCTTTGCCCTGCGCTGACAGAAAACGGGTTGGCGGAATATGCTTATACGCTGCTTCTGCAGCAGGATTACCCCAGCTGGCTTTATGAGGTGAACATGGGGGCGACAACGGTCTGGGAGCGGTGGAATTCGGTGCTGCCTGACGGAAGAGTCAGCGATACCGGCATGAACAGCCTGAACCACTATGCCTATGGCGCTGTGGCAGAATGGATGTACCGTTATATGTGCGGCATCAATCCTTCTGAAGAAGGCTGCGGGTTTAAGAGGGCTGTGATCCGCCCGGTACCTGACAGCCGCCTGAAATGGGCGCGGGCTGTCTATGACTCTGCGGCCGGAAGATATGAAAGCGGCTGGGAGGTGAAGGGGAGAAACATGATATTCCGGGTTAAAATACCCTTTGACGCGCAGGCGGAATTCCGTCTGCCCTGTCAATGCAGGGCTGTGCGGATCAATGGGAAGACTTCAGAAGAGCTGTGCCGGGACGGACGAATCTCCCTGGAAACGGGACAATATGAGATTCTGGCAGAGCGGGCTGATCCATAAAGGCGCATAACCAGGTAACATACCGCATACACTGGATTAAAGATTTTGTCCGGAGATATGCGATGAAACGATGGAGTATGGGAAAAAAGAGCGTGAGACGGCTGGCGGCAGCAGTTTGTCTCATGCTTTTTTTGGCAGGGCCGGGAAACGTATGGGCGGAGGAAGCAGAGCCGCCGGCCGAGGGAGATCTGCATGCGAAAGCTGCGGTTCTGATAGACGGGGATTCAGGCAGGGTTCTCTACAGCAAAGACGGTCAGGAGGTGCTTCCCATGGCCAGTACCACGAAAATTATGACCTGCATCCTGGCGCTGGAACATGCGGATTTGGAGGAGGAGGTTACTGCTTCCTCCAATGCGGCGGCGCAGCCGAAAGTCCATCTGGGCATGCATTCCGGCCAGGTTTTCCGTATGGAAGACCTGCTCTATGCGCTGATGCTGGAATCCTTTAATGATACAGCTGTAGCCATTGCGGAGCATGTGGGAGGATCAGTCGAGGGGTTTGCCGCGCTGATGAACCAGAAAGCAGAAGCCCTTGGTGCAGAGCATACTCATTTTGTAACGCCTAACGGGCTGGATGCCCCGGGGCATGAGACTACAGCGGAAGATCTGGCCAGAATTATGCGCTATTGCATCATGGAGTCGCCGAAAAGGGAAGAATTCCTGAAAATCACCAGAACGGCGTCCTATAGCTTCACTGATATGAAAGGAACCTCCCAGTACTCCTGCCAGAACCATAATGCGCTGCTCACTTCCATGGAAGGCGCCGTATCAGGAAAAACTGGCTTTACGGGTACTGCAGGCTACTGCTATATCGGTGCAGTAGAACGGGATGGGAGAACGCTGATCGCCGCGCTGCTTGCCTGCGGATGGCCTCCAAATAAATCCTGGAAATGGTCGGATATGAGAAAATTGGCGGAATATGGATTTGCAGCCTATGATCATAAAGAAACGCTGCAGCTTCCGGAACTTCCGGTTCTGGAGGTGGAAGAAGGGATTCCTGACAGCGGAGGCCTGTGGGGGAAAAGTACAGTGAAATTGAGCGCTTCCCTTCCGGAAAACGCTGAGTGGCTTTTAAAAAAGGGAGAACAGATTACCTGCCAGATGGAGTGCAGGGATAAGCTGGAGGCGCCGGTCGGCCAGGGGCAGCGGGTAGGTGTGATCCGTTGGAGCGCCGGAGGAGAGATACTGGAAGAAACGGAAATATTTACAGCCGAAGCCGCGGACAGAAGAGAGTTTTCCTGGTCGTTGGGGCAGTTGCTGAAGCTTTTCCTTCCCTGATTAAAACGCTGCTAAAAAAAATACAAAAATGTCAGTGAAAGCACTTGAAATAATAGTCGAAATCCGTTACAATTAAAATCGGCAGAAATTGGTTTTGTTATATATTTTATCATACAAGATGGAGGGCTGAAACATGAGTAATACAGCACAAGTATCAGCAGGCAGAAGAATAGAAGCGCTGCTTGATGATAACAGTTTTGTTGAAATCGGCGGCTATGTCACTGCCAGAAGCACCGATTTCAATATGCAGGATAAAGAGACTCCTGCAGACGGCGTACTGACCGGCTACGGCACCATTGACGGGAACCTGGTATATGTATACAGCCAGGACGCTACCGTTCTGGGCGGTTCCGTGGGCGAAATGCACGCGAAGAAAATCAACAGCCTGTATGCGATGGCAATGAAAATGGGAGCGCCGGTCATCGGCTTGATCGATTGCGCCGGAATGAGGCTGCAGGAATCAACCGACGCGCTGGAAGCTTTTGGCGGCCTGTATTTTAACCAGGCACAGGCCAGCGGCGTGATCCCCCAGATCAGCGCTGTGTTCGGCAGCTGCGGAGGCGGCATGGCCATGGTTCCTGCGATGAGCGACTTTACATTTATGGAAGAGAAGAAGGCAAAACTGTTTGTGAACTCTCCCAACGCGCTGGACGGAAATTATACCGAAAAATGTGATACCGCTGCAGCAAAATTTGCCGCAGAAGAGACAGGTATTGTGGATATGGTGGCTGACGAGGCCGCAATCCTTTCCGGCATCCGAGAATTAGTTGGTATTCTGCCTGCCAACAACGAGGACAACATGTCTTACGACGAGTGCGCCGATGACCTGAACCGGATTTGTGAAAATCTGGACGGATATATTGCGGACCCGGCGCTGGCATTGTCCGTGATTTCTGACAACGGCTTTTTCTTTGAGGCAAAATCGGCATATGCCCGTGAAATGGTAACCGGTCTGATCCGCCTGAACGGCAATACCGTAGGCGTTGTTGCAAACCGTACAGTGCTGTACGATGAAGAAGGCAAGGAAACGGAAAAGTTTGATGCTGTTCTGACTGCGGATGGCGCGGCTAAGGCGGCTGATTTTGTAAATTTCTGCGACGCTTTTGAAATTCCGGTAGTGACCTTTGCGAATGTTTTAGGCTACAAGGCTACCGCATGCCAGGAAAAGAAGATGGCAAAGGCTGTGTCTAAGATGGTTTACGCATTTGCAAACGCTACGGTGCCCAAGATCAATGTGATTACAGGCGAGGCATACGGCAGCGCATATGCCGCTATGAATTCCAAGTCTCTGGGCGCGGATGTGGTTTATGCATGGCCGGGCGCTTCCATCGGCATGATGGATGCTTCTTCCGCTGTGAAGATCATGTATGCGGATGAAATCGCTTCCGCAGCAGGAGAGGCGAATGCGCTGATTGCGGACAAGGCTGCGGAATATGCATCCCTTCAGTCCAGCGCGGTTGCTGCCGCTAAGAGAGGCTATGTGGATGACATTATTGAACCGCAGGATACCAGAAAGCGTCTGATCGCCGCTCTGGAAATGCTGTTCACAAAAAGAGAGGATCGTCCCGCTAAGAAACACGGAACGGTTTAAGGCGAGGTGACAGAATATGAAAAGAATACGTGCAATATTTTCCATATTGGCCTGTGTTCTGGTGATGTGCTTTGGAGCCACTGCGGTTTTTGCGGAAGCGGTGAATCTGGAGGACGAAAACCTTCAGGTAATTATGAAAAATACAGCCGCGGCGCTGCAGCAATACAGTGCGGAGTCGGCATTACAGCAGTATAATGATAAAGAAGAATCAATGAGGGATACGGGAATTGCCCCTTGTCTTAAATTCTGGTCAGAAAATGGTGAAACCATCGGTACTCTTCAGGATGCGTTTGATTTTAAATCTACAAGAACTGGCGTTACGATAGAGTGTACTGTGACATTGCTTTATAAGAATGAGAGCGGTTCTGAAACAAAAGTCCGCATGGATGGGACTATTGATAATTCGGATCCGGAAAGCCCTATGTGGGAAGTCCTGTCTATGACCACTACAGAAAAAGACGGCGTGGCAGTAGGGGAAGACAGTAAAGGCATGGGCGAAAAGCTGGCGGACGCCGGCCTGAATACCCTGATGGGCATGGGCACTGTGTTCATCATCCTGATCCTTATCAGCGGTATCATCGCTCTGCTGAAATTTGTGCCCATGCTGGTGAATAAAGTATCTGGTATGTGGAGAAAAAAGGCTGAAGATGAGATTGAAGATACCGAAATTCCCCAGCCCATGGCTGAACTGCCGGCCGGCGAGCTGGCGGATGACCTGGAGCTGGTGGCGGTGATCACCGCTGCGATCGCGGCATCCCAGGAAACTTCAGCAGACGGCCTGGTGGTGCGCTCCATCAGAAGAAAATCCAATAAATGGAAAAGAGCTTAAATCTAGGAGGAAAAAATCATGAAGAATTATACAATTACCGTAAACGGCACCGTATATGAAGTGACAGTAGAAGAAGGGGCGGCCGGCGCAGCTCCTGCGGCAGCACCCAAAGCAGCTCCGAAAGCGGCGCCCGCAGCGCCCAAGGCAGCGGCTCCCGCAGGCGCGCAGGGCGGCGTGAAGGTTGCGGCTCCCATGCCCGGAAAGATTCTGGCGGTAAAGGCAAATCCCGGACAGGCAGTGAAGAAGGGCGATGTTCTGCTGGTACTGGAAGCAATGAAGATGGAAAACGACATCGTAGCGCCCCAGGACGGCACAGTGGCCAGCGTGAACGTAGCAGTAGGCGGATCTGTGGAGGCCGGCGAGGTTCTGGCCACATTAAACTAGGATTTGCATCTGACTGAATGTGAATTCCCAAAAAAAATATGGGAGGAATTAAAAAATGGATTATGTTATAAACACACTCAGCAATCTGATCCATCAGACCGCATTTTTTAATCTGACCTGGGGAAATTATGTGATGATCCTGGTAGCGTTTATATTCCTGTTCCTGGCTATCCGGAAAGGCTATGAGCCGCTGCTTCTGGTTCCGATTTCCTTTGGTATTCTGTTGGTAAATATTTTCCCCGACATCATGTTGAGAGTTGAGGATTCATCCAACGGGGTGGGCGGACTGCTGCATTATTTCTATCTGCTGGATGAGTGGAGTATTCTGCCGTCCCTGATTTTCCTGGGCGTAGGCGCTTCCACAGACTTCGGCCCGCTGATCGCGAATCCCAAGAGCTTCCTTTTGGGCGCGGCGGCACAGTTTGGTATTTACGCAGCGTATTTCTTCGCTATTCTTCTGGGCTTTAACGATAAGGCGGCGGCTGCGATCTCTATCATTGGCGGAGCGGACGGCCCCACCTCTATCTTCCTCTGCGGCAAGCTGGGACAGACGCAGTACATGGGCCCTATCGCTGTGGCGGCGTATTCCTATATGTCACTGGTGCCCATCATTCAGCCCCCGATTATGAAGGCTCTGACCACGAAGAAGGAACGGGCCATCAAGATGGAGCAGCTGCGCCCTGTTTCCAAGCTGGAACGCATTCTGTTCCCCATTGTGGTAACGGTTGTGGTTTGTATGATCCTGCCTACCACAGCTCCGCTGGTCGGCATGCTGATGCTGGGCAACCTGTTCCGTGAAAGCGGCGTGGTGAAGCAGCTGACAGAAACAGCTTCCAACGCTCTGATGTATATCGTCGTAATTCTGCTGGGCACTTCCGTAGGCGCTACCACCAGTGCGGAGGCATTCCTGAAATGGGATACTCTGAAAATTGTGGCCCTCGGTCTGATCGCATTTGGCATCGGTACCGCTGCCGGCGTGCTGTTCGGCAAGCTGATGTGCAAGCTGACCCATGGAAAAGTGAACCCGCTGATCGGTTCCGCCGGCGTATCGGCTGTGCCTATGGCGGCCCGTGTGTCCCAGAAGGTGGGTGCGGAGGCAGATCCTACCAACTTCCTGCTGATGCATGCGATGGGTCCCAACGTGGCCGGAGTGATCGGTACTGCCGTGGCGGCAGGTACTTTCATGGCAATTTTCGGCGTATTCTAAAGAAACAGCCCGCAATGTAAACTCAACTATTTGGAGGTAAGGAAATGTCAGAAGTAGTAAAAAAACCGGTAGGAATTACCGAGACTGTACTGCGTGACGCGCATCAGTCCCTGCTGGCCACTCGTATGACCACAGAGCAGATGCTGCCGATTATTGATAAAATGGACAAGGTTGGTTATTATTCCGTAGAGTGCTGGGGCGGCGCTACATTCGACGCCTGCCTGCGCTTCCTGAAGGAAGATCCCTGGGACCGTCTGAGAAAGCTGAGAGACGGCTTTAAGAATACGAAGCTGCAGATGCTGTTCAGAGGCCAGAATATTCTTGGATACCGTCATTACGCAGATGACGTGGTAGAATATTTTGTACAGAAATCCATTGCAAATGGTATTGATATTATCCGTATTTTCGACTGTCTGAACGATATCCGCAACCTGCAGACCGCGGTTAAGGCAGCGAATAAAGAAAAAGGACATGCACAGGTAGCGCTGTCCTATACCTTGGGCGACGCTTATACCCTGAATTACTGGAAGGATATTGCGAAGAGAATCGAGGATATGGGCGCTGATTCTATCTGCATTAAAGACATGGCCGGCCTGCTGGTTCCTGTAAAGGCCACAGAACTGGTGACCGCTCTGAAAGAGAGCGTAAAGATCCCGATTCAGATGCACACCCACTATACCTCCGGCGTGGCTTCCATGACCTATATGAAATCCGTGGAGGCAGGCGCAGATGTGATTGATACCGCTATGTCCCCTCTGTCCATGGGTACCAGCCAGCCTGCTACGGAGGTGATGGTAGAAGCATTTAAGGACACTCCCTATGATACCGGACTGGATCAGAATCTGCTGGCGGAAATCGCGGATTATTTCAGACCGATTCAGGAAAATGCCCTGAAGACCGGTCTGCTGAACCCCAAGGTGATGGGTGTAAACATCAAGACCCTGCTGTATCAGGTGCCTGGCGGCATGCTGTCCAATCTGGTTTCCCAGCTGAAGGATGCGCATCAGGAAGACAAGTATTATCAGGTTCTGGAAGAAGTGCCGCGCGTGCGCAAGGACTTCGGCGAACCGCCGCTGGTTACTCCTTCATCCCAGATCGTGGGCACCCAGGCAGTGCTGAATGTGATTTCCGGCGAGCGCTATAAGATGATTACAAAGGAGAGCAAGGCGCTGCTGAAAGGCGAATACGGCCAGACTGTTAAGCCTGTGAACCCTGAAGTGCAGAGGAAGGCCCTGGGCGGCGAGAAGCCCATTACCTGCAGGCCTGCAGATTTGCTGAAGCCTGAACTGGCTACCATTGAGGCTGAGATGTCTCAGTGGAAAGAGCAGGATGAAGACGTTCTGTCTTATGCGCTGTTCCCTCAGGTAGCCACTGAGTTTTTCAAGTACAGACAGGCTCAGAAAACAAAAGTAGACCCTGCTGCAGCAGATTCTGCAAGCAAGGCATATCCGGTTTAAAGACTGAAAAGGGGTCATTGCAAAAGCTTGCTCCCGGTTCCGGCTCTTCAAAGGTGGAGGGCCGGAGCCATCCGGGCGGGGGATTGACAGCGGCCCCTTTCTTTGTTGCATAGGAAACTTCGTTCCCCATGCAATTAAAACCCTCCGGCGGTAAAACTGCAAAAAATACAAACTCCACAGGGAGAATCTATGAATCAGGTAATTGTAGTGGGCGGCGGAGCCGCCGGAATGATTGCGGCGCTTTCAGCTGCAGAATCCGGCGCTGCGGTGCGTTTATACGAGAAAAATGAAAAGTTGGGAAAAAAACTGTTTATCACAGGAAAAGGCAGATGCAATGTGACAAATGATGCAGATGCTGAAGAATTTTTCTCCAACGTAATAACCAACAGGAAATTTTTTTACAGCCCGTATTATAGCTTTTCCAACCAGGAAATGATGACCCTATTGGAGCAGTTGGGCGTTCCGCTCAAAACAGAGAGAGGAGGCAGAGTCTTTCCTGCTTCTGACAAGTCTTCCGATGTGATCCGCGGCCTGGAAAACGGCCTGATAAAAGCGGGCGTACAGGTTTTCCTGAACAGCGGGGTGAAGGAACTTTTGCTGGAAAAGGGGCGCTGCTGCGGCATTATGCTGGAGGACGGCAGGAAAGAACGCGGTGATGCGGTGATTCTTGCCGCAGGAGGCTGCTCTTATCCTTCCACCGGTTCCACCGGGGACGGCTACCGGATGGCGGAATCCGCAGGCCATGCAGTAACTTCTCTGCGCCCGGCCCTGGCGCCCCTGCTGGTTGAAGATGAGTTCTGTAAAGAACTTCAGGGGCTTTCCCTGCGTAATATTTCTCTCAGGCTTCTGGAGGGGAAGAAAGAGCTGTACAGTGGATTCGGCGAGATGCTGTTTACGCATTTCGGGATCAGCGGCCCTCTGGTGCTGAGCGCTTCCAGCAGGGTGGTGAAGCGGCTGGAAAAAGGTCCTCTGAAGGCGGAGCTGGATTTAAAGCCCGCTCTGTCCCAGCAGGCTTTGGACGCCCGTATCCTGCGGGATTTTGAAGAGGCCAGAAACAAGTGCTTTAAAAATTCTCTGGGGAAGCTGTATCCGGTCAGGCTGGCGGAAGTCATGGTGCGCCTGAGCGGCATTGATCCGGAGAAACAGGTGAACGCTGTCACTGCTGCAGAACGCCGGCGTTTGCTGGAGCTGACGAAACATTTCCCAATGACAGTTACGGGAGTCCGGGGTTTTTCAGAAGCGATCATCACCCAGGGCGGTGTAGAAGTGAAGGGAGTGAACCCCTCTACTATGGAGTCCAAATTAGCGCCCGGTCTTTATTTTGCAGGGGAACTGCTGGATTTGGACGCGCTTACGGGGGGATTTAATTTACAGATTGCCTGGTCCACCGGCTGGGCGGCCGGTGAGGCGGCAGGCAGAAATGGAGGAGCGTATGGCATTTAATGTAGCGATTGACGGTCCTGCGGGAGCGGGAAAGAGTACGATTGCAAAAAAACTGGCAAAACAAATGGGCTTTGTCTATGTGGACACAGGAGCGATGTACCGCACGATCGCGCTGCGCGTGCTGGAATTGGGCGCAGACGGCCGGGATGAAGCTGCTGTGACAGAAGCCTGCAAAGAACTGGATATTTCTATCCGGTATGAAAAGGGAGAACAGCAGGTGTACCTGAACGGTGAAAATGTTACGGACCGGATCAGGGCGGAAGAAGTAGGGATGATGGCCTCTCTGGTGTCTTCTTATGCTGCGGTTCGGGAGAAATTAACGCAGCTGCAGCAGAAGATGGCAGAAAAACAGGATGTGGTGATGGACGGCCGGGATATCGGAACTGCGGTGCTGCCCCGGGCTCAGGTGAAGGTGTATCTGACCGCGGATGCAGAGGTACGGGCAATGCGGCGTTATGCCGAGCTGCAGGCCAGAGGAGAGATGTGCGATATGGAAGCCATTAAGGCGGATATACTGCGGCGTGACAGCCAGGATATGAACCGGGCGATTTCCCCTCTGAAAAAAGCGCCGGACGCCATTGAAGTGGACTGTTCCCATATGACCATTGACGAGGTTGTTTCTGTTGTAGTGAAACAGATCATGCTGCGGAGAGGATGAGCGGATGCAGGTAACAGTAGCGGAATCCGCAGGATTTTGCTTTGGCGTGCGCCGGGCGGTGGAGCGGGTTTACAGGCAGGTGGAGCAGAACAGGGAATCGCCGGAACGCGTTCCCATTTATACCTATGGGCCGATCATACACAATGAAGAAGTGGTAAGGGATCTGGAGAGCAACGGCGTCCGTGTGGTGGAAACCCCGGAAGAGCTGGATTCCCTGGAGAAAGGGATTGTCATCATCCGTTCCCACGGAGTCAGCCGCCATATATTTGAACGGCTTCAGGAAAAGAGCCTGGAAGTGGTGGATGTGACCTGCCCCTTTGTGAAGAAAATTCACCGGATTGTGGAGGAACAGAGCCGGGAGGGACGGACCATAGTCATTGTCGGCAATCCCAGTCATCCCGAAGTAGAGGGAATTGTGGGCTGGAGCCATACAGAGCCGGTTGTCATAGAGAAAATTGAAGATTTTAATAAAAATCGCTTGACAAATGGAATAAAATTGTGTATTGTGGCACAAACGACATTTCATTACGGAAAATTTCAAGATTTAGTTGAAAAACTCGAGAAAATGGGTTATGATATAAATGTTTTGAATACGATCTGCAATGCTACCCAGGAACGTCAGACAGAGGCGAGGAGCCTGGCGGCGCAGTCGGATGGAATGTTGGTGGTTGGAGGTAAGAACAGTTCGAATACCCAGAAGCTGTTTGAAATTTGTAAGAAGGAATGTGATCATACATATTTCATACAGACGGCGGCGGACCTGCAGCCGGACTGGTTTCCGGAGGATGCCAGAGTGGGAATCACGGCAGGAGCTTCAACTCCACATAATATTATAGAGGAGGTTCAAACACATGTCAGAAATGAGCTTTGAACAATTATTGGAAGAATCTTTAAAAACAATTTCAACAGGAGAGATCGTAAAGGGTACCGTCATCAGTGTCAAAGAAGACGAGATTATCTTGAATATAGGCTATAAGGCCGATGGCATCATTACCAGAAACGAATATACAAACGTGCCCAACGCGGACCTGACCACGATGGTTTCTGTTGGAGACGAAATGGAAGCCAAAGTAGTCAAGGTAAATGACGGCGAAGGCCAGGTAGCTCTGTCCTACCGCAAAATGCAGGCTGAAAAGGGCAACCGCAGACTGGAAGAGGCCTTTAACAATCACGAAGTTCTGAAAGCTCCTGTAGCTCAGGTTCTTTCCGGCGGTTTGAGCGTCGTTGTGGATGAAGCGAGGGT
This sequence comes from Cuneatibacter caecimuris, assembly GCF_004216775.1. GTDB lineage: Bacteria > Bacillota > Clostridia > Lachnospirales > Lachnospiraceae > Cuneatibacter > Cuneatibacter caecimuris. The sequence goes on along the minus strand of NZ_SGXF01000002.1, from coordinate 175,491 downwards.
ATTTATTCCCGCCAGCCTGGTTTCCGACACTTATGAGAAGAATCTCGAAAAGTACGCCGGACAGGAAGTGGAATTTGTAATCACAGAATTCAATCCCAGAAAGCGCAGAATCATCGGCGACTGCAAGCAGCTGATTGTTGCGAAAAAGGCGGAACTGCAGAAAGAGCTGTTTGAGCGTATTGAGCCCGGCATGGTGCTGGAAGGCACAGTGAAGAATGTGACAGATTTCGGCGCTTTCATTGATCTGGGCGGCGCGGACGGCCTGCTGCATATTTCAGAGATGTCCTGGGGCCGTATGGAACACCCGAAGAAGGTGTTTAAATCCGGCGATGCAGTGAGAGTGATGATTAAGAATATCGACGGCAGCAAGATCGCCCTGACCCGCAAGTTCCCCGATGAGAATCCCTGGATCGCGGCAGAAGAAAAGTATGCTGTGGGCAATGTGGTGACCGGGCGTGTGGCAAGAATGACAGATTTCGGCGCTTTTGTGGAGCTGGAAGATGGAATTGACGCGCTGCTGCATGTTTCCCAGATTTCCAAGGAGCATGTGGACAAGCCTTCCGATGTGCTGAGAGTGGGCGAAGAGATCACGGCTAAGGTTGTGGATTTCAACGGCGAGAGCCAGAAGATCAGCCTGAGCATGAAAGCTCTGCAGAATTATGATTCCAGAAGATATGAGGATGAAGATGTAGCTGACGTGGATATCGACGCAGTTGCTGAAGAAGAGGAATAATCCGCAGGCTGAGGCATGCGGAGTAGAAAAAGGAGACCCGTTTCTGTAATGGGTCTCTTTTTAATTGCATAGGAAACTGGGTTTTCTATGCAATTAAACCCCCCGGGGGATGCGCACTACGCGCTAAGGAACTATGGCCGCTAAAGCGACCGCGCTTCGGCGCGAGAGTCCGGCGAAAATTCTATTCCCGATTAATGGTTTTCCGGAAAAATGCTTCCCGGTACTGGCTGGGCGTTACTCCTTCAAATCGTTTGAACAGTTTCATGTAATATTTTTCATCTGCAAAACCGCACATTTCGGCCACGATTTCCAGTTTCAGGTCAGGGTTTTCCAGAAGATTGCGGGAGGCAAGAATCCGGCAGCGATTCAGATATTCCAGTACGCCGCATCCTGTGTGGCGGCGGAACAGCGCGGAAAGATAGGCGGGGTGATAGCCGCAGCGGCAGGCCAGCGCACCGGCAGTTAACGGCTTATCATAATTGGCTTCCATCCATGCCAGCAGCTCCGCAAAACGGGGCGGCATGCGGCCGTCCAAGTCCGCAGGCCGGGAAGCCAGATATTCTTCGGAGAGCTCAAGAAGAAGCAGACTCAGGCTGTAGCGCATCCTGGGAGTGGTGTGGTAGCGGTCCAGTCGGGAGAAATCCAGCAGCTGATGAAACAGCATGGAAATCCTCGCCTCTTCTTTCAGCGTAAAAACTTCCGGCAGGACATAGTGCTCCAGCGGCTGCCGGCCGCCGGGGACAACTCCGGATTTCTGCAGGGATTCCGGCAGGCTTGCTTCCGGGAAAAGGCCGGCAGGGCCGGAGAGGCCGAAGTGGACCCAGTAATAAGAAAGAGGCCCCAGGGAAGCCAGATGTCCGTAATGCTCTTTGCCGGGCAGAAGCAGAAAGACCTGGCCGGGATGCAGGTCATAGGCAGTTCCGTCCTGGGTGATATGGAGGCAGCCCCGCCGGATCAAAAGCAGCACAAAGCAGGAAAGGGTCCTGCGGGTATGCAGGAAGCCGTTGTCGCTGACGAGATTTCCGCAGGCCTGGTAATCGGCCGGTAAAAGTGCATTTGATATGAGACAATTCATCTTAAATTCCACCACCATTTATGCTGATCTGTAGGTTCAAAAATCCTGATTTGTATTTATAATAGAATACAGCATAAGTCCGGAAAAAGCAAAGGTTTTTCTATCGGGTTAGCTGCCGGACAAAAGGACCAGGAGGAAATGCAGGATGAGAAAAGATATGAAACAGCTGCCGGTAAATCAGTTCCAGGTTAAGGATATTTTCTGGGGAAATTATCTGGAACTGGTGCGGGCCAGCGTGATACCCTACCAGTGGGAGGCGCTGAACGACAGAATCGAAGGGGCGGAACCAAGCCATTGTATTCGCAATTTTGAAATTGCGGCAGGAAGGAAAACGGGAGAATTTAGCGGCTTTGTTTTTCAGGACAGCGACCTGTATAAGTGGCTGGAAGCGGCTGCCTACTCTTTGATGCGCTGCCCGGACGCAGATCTGGAGAAGAAGGCGGATGAAGCGATTGAACTGATTGGACAGGCCCAGCAGCCCGACGGCTATCTGGATACTTATTATATTATTAACGGGCTGGAAAACCGGTTTACTGATCTGGAAAGCAATCACGAACTGTATTGTCTGGGGCATATGATCGAAGCAGCCACAGCCTATGCCCAGGCTACGGGAAAACGCCGTTTTCTGGAAATCAGCGCGGCCTTTGCAGATTGTGCGGCAGAGCACCTGGGAAAAGAGCCGGGTAAGCTTCCCGGGTATCCCGGGCATGAAGTTGCGGAAATGGCCCTGGTCAAGCTGTATGCCATGACAGGAGAGAAGAAATATCTTCGGCTGGCATCTTATTTTATTGACCAGCGGGGACAGCAGCCTCTTTTCTTTGAACAGGAGGACAGGGAACAGGGCAGAACCTGTTATTGGAGGGATGATCTGGGATACCGCTACTATCAGGCGGCGGAACCGGTGCGCGGACAGCAGGAGGCGGAAGGGCACGCGGTGCGGGCAGTCTATCTCTACAGCGGCATGGCGGATGTGGCGCGGGAGACAGAAGATGAAGAGCTGTTTGCGGCCTGCAAACGGATCTGGAAGAATATTGTGGAAAAGAAGCTGTACCTCACAGGTGCTGTGGGCGCCAGCGCTCACGGTGAATCCTTCAGCTATAATTATAACCTGCCCAATGATCTGATCTACGGAGAAACCTGCGCCGCCGTGGGCCTGGTGTTTCTGGCAAAGCGGATGTTTGAAATGACCGGAGACAGCTCCTATCTGGATGTGATGGAGCGGGCGCTGTACAATGGCGTGATCAGCGGCATGTCCCTGGACGGAAAATCTTTCTTTTATGTGAACCCTCTGGAAGTGACGCCGCAGGCCTGTCATGAGGATCATAATTTCGCCCACGTCAAGCCGGTGCGCCAGAAATGGTTCGGCTGCGCCTGCTGTCCTCCCAATCTGGCAAGGCTGCTGTCCTCTGTAGCGAATTACGCGTTTACCACGGATAAAGATGGGATTTATCTCAACCTTTTTATGGGAGGCAGGGTCTCCTTTGAAACAGAGAACTGCCGCGGAGAACTGGAAGTTTCTACGGATTATCCCTGGGACGGCCGGATTTCTGTGCGGGTGGTGAGAGTGGAAGGAGCCCCTTTCACGATGAGAATGCGCGTGCCCGGCTGGTGCAGGGATTTTGCAGTATTCAGAAACGGCGGCAGGACGGAACCGGTAAGGTCCGAAGGATTCGCTGCGCTGCAGGAGATGAGGCAGGGAGAAGAGGCTGTGCTGGAGCTTTCTATGCCGGTGGAACTGATAGCCGCTCATCCCAATGTGCGGGCTGATATGGGAAAGGCTGCGGTGATGCGGGGGCCATTGGTATACTGCCTGGAGGAGGCGGACAATGGAAGCGGCCTTCACAGGCTTTCTCTGCCCGCCGGCGCTGTTTTTGCAGCAGAATACAGAGATATGCTGGGCGGAGTGACCGCGCTGACCTGCAGCGGCCTGAGAAAGACCGATGAAGGCTGGGAGGAGGGTGATTTGTATCAGGTCTGGCGCAGCCCTGCCGAGGAGCCTGTCACCCTCACCTGGATTCCTTACTATGCCTGGGCGAACCGGGGAGAAGGTGAAATGAGCGTTTGGATCAGGATAAAAGAATAATTAAAAACAGGAAAGTCCGGATGAATCCTCAGGCAGCTGCCTGGTTTCATCCGGGCTTAAAAATTTATGTGGGAAATGAAAAAAACACTCTCATTTTTACCTGGAATATGCTATAGTGATAGGTAGGAAAATTTGGGCTTAACGCCGAAAATAAAAGGAGGGTTTTATGCTGTACAAGCATAATCAGACAGAAAATTTAGAAGACAGTTTATTTCAGAATCCCTCATCAGAATACCGGGGAGCCCCGTTCTGGGCCTGGAACTGCGTGCTGGATGAGGAACAGCTGATGCGCCAGATCGGATACCTTCAGGAAATGGGGTTTGGAGGCTTCAACATGCACTGCCGGACCGGGATGGCTACGGAATACCTGAGCCAGGAATTTTTCCAGCTGGTGCGGGATTGCACCAGAGAGGCGCAGAAGCGCGGGATGCTGGCCTGGACCTACGACGAGGACCGCTGGCCTTCCGGCGCGGCGGGAGGCCTGGTGACAAAAGAGAAGAAGTTCCGGGCAAGACATCTGCTGTTCACCCCTTTTCTGAAAGAGACCAATGAAAACAGGAAGCTGCTGGGAGCGTATAACGTTGTATTGGACGGGGAAGGATATCTGGCCCGCTATGCCCGGGTGGCCGGAGAGGACGCCGCGGCTGTAAAGCCGCGTAAAGTGGTGTTTGCAGCAGAAAATGTTACAGCGGGTTATGAGACAAAAGAGAGATGGTACGCTTATCTGGAGCTGTCGGAGGAGACGCCCTGGCACAACAACCAGACTTATGTGGATACGCTGAATAAGAAAGCCATTGAACAATTCTGCCGGATCACCCATGAGCAGTATTATGAAGCCGTGGGAGATCATTTTGGCAGAACAGTGCCCGCTATTTTTACGGACGAACCACAGTTTACCAGTAAGAAAACGCTGGCTTATGCCAAAGAAAAGGCGGACGTATCCCTGCCCTGGACGGATGATCTGGAAGAGACTTTCCGGGAAGCATATGGAGAGGATCTGATGGGCGGCGTGCCGGAGCTGTTCTGGGACAGGGCGGACGGAAAGCCTTCTGTGCTGCGCTACCATTACCATGCTCATATTTCCGACAGATTTGCGGAAAGTTTTGCCCATACCCTGGGGCAATGGTGCGAAGGGCACGGCCTGATGCTGACAGGACATATGATGGAAGAGCCCACGCTGAAGAGCCAGACGGCAGCGCTGGGAGAAGTAATGCGTTCCCTCAGCTATTTCCAGCTGCCGGGCATCGACATGCTCTGTGACAGACGGGAATATACCACTGCCAAACAGGCGCAGTCGGTTTCCCACCAGTACGGCAGAGAAGGGGTTCTCAGCGAATTATACGGCGTGACCGGCTGGGATTTTGACTTCCGCGGCCACAAGCTGCAGGGTGACTGGCAGGCCGCCCTGGGAGTGACCGTGAGGACGCCCCATCTGTCCTGGGTATCCATGAACGGAGAGGCAAAACGGGATTATCCTGCTTCCATCAATTATCAGGCTCCCTGGTACAAGAGATACAGCCTGATTGAAGACCATTTTGCCAGGGTGAACACAGCCATGACCAGAGGAAAATGCCGTACCAGGATCGCCGTGCTGCATCCTGTGGAAAGCTACTGGCTGCATTGGGGCGTGGCCCAGCAGACTGCGGGAGTGCGCAGGCAGCTGGATGAAAATTTTGAGAAAATCACCAGGTGGCTGCTGTTCGGACAGCTGGATTTTGATTACCTTTCAGAAGGACTGCTGAAGGAACAGTGTGGCAACCCTTCGGCCCCCCTGGAAGTGGGCCCCATGCAATATGAAGCGGTAGTGGTGCCGGGCTGTGAAACCATCCGGGAGAGTACATATGAAGTCCTGAAAGCATTTGGTGAGGCCGGAGGACGGCTGATCTTCATGGGAGAATATCCAAAGTATATTGAGGCAAGAAAAGACAGCAGGCTGGATATATTCCGCAGGTATCCTCTGGCGGCATTCAGCCAGCCGGAGATTCTGGAGCTTCTGGAGGAAGAACGGGACCTGTCCATATTTGACGGAATGGGAGAACCGGCTGACGGGCTGCTGTATCAGCTGAGGGAGGACGGAGAGAACAGGTACCTGTTCATCGCTCATGGCAGAGCCCCCAGAGCCAGCGAGGACGACGGGGTGAACAGCGCCAGGGATATGGTTCCCCGGGAGAAAATCAGGATCTATATAAAAGGGGAGTGGCGTCCAACTGTGATGGACACCATGACAGGCGGGCAGAAGCCCATCGCCCGTTCTTATGAAAACGGCAGCACAGTGGTGGAATACAGCTGGTACGGGCATGACAGCCTGCTTCTGAAACTGGAGCCGGGCCGGGCGGAAAGCGAAGGGGCAGTGCTGGCGGAACCCTTTGAGCCGCTGCGCATCGGCCGGAAAGCGGCATTCCGGGAAGATTTTCCGGGAACCTTTTATGAAGAGGCAGAGTACCGTCTGGAAGAGCCGAATGTCTGCGTGCTGGATATGCCTGAATACGCTTTGGACGGCGGGGATTGGGAAGGCAGGGAAGAAGTGCTGAGGGTGGATAACCTGATCAGAAAGCGTCTGGGACTGCCGCCGAGGCAGGACGCAGTGGCGCAGCCCTGGGTGACCGGCACGGAGAAGCCCGCTCATACAGTACGCCTGCGCTATAGGGTGCGCAGCAGCGTCAGCCGGAAAGATGTCTGGCTGGCCCTGGAAGAGCTGGAGCATACCAGGATTACCTGGAACGGAAAAGCAGTGGGCGGGAACAGCTGCGGTTACTATGTAGATGAGTGTATTCAGAAGGTTTGCCTGGGCGGACTGCAGGAGGGAGAGAACACCCTGGAGCTGGAAATCGCATTTGGCAAACAGACCAATCTGGAGAACTGTTTCCTGCTGGGATATTTCGGCGTGAAAGTACAGGGGGCCAGAGTATTTCTGGAAGATCTTCCGGAAAAGCTGACTTTTGGCAGCCTGGTTACTCAGGGGCTGCCTTTTTATGGCGGGAATATTATCTATGAGCTGAAAGCGCGCACCAGCCGGGGGAAGAAGCTGAAGGTCCATGTGCCCATGTACCGGGGCGCTCTGATTGATGTGGAGGTGGACGGAGGGCCGGCAGGCTCTGTAGTATTTGCACCCTATACAGTTACCGTGGATAAACTGCCCTCAGGCCCTCACAGGGTGAGCCTGAAACTGTATGGAAGCAGGGTGAACACCTTCGGCGCTCTGCATAACTGCAATGAACACTGGTGGTGGCACGGCCCCGATGACTGGAGAACTTATGGGGATGAATGGAGCTATGAATATCAGCTGAAGGATACCGGCATTTTGAAAAGTCCGGATATATATGAGGAGGATTAAATAATGGAATTAAAAAGATATTTCGAGGACCCGGCGGCTCTGCATATCGGCACAGAGGAAAACAGGTGCTATTATGTGCCGGAAGACACCCGGGGATACAAGCGCCGGAAGATGCTGTCCGGCGATGATTGGAAGTTCAGATATTATGGCAGCTGGCAGCTGGTTCCCGAAGAATTTTGGGAGCAGGAAGCAGGGATGGAGCGGATTTCAGTGCCTTCCTGCTGGCAGATGATGGGGGTTGACGGACACCAGTACACCAATGTAAAATATCCTTTTCCCTATGATCCGCCTTATGTGCCGGACCAAAATCCGGCGGGGGCATATGTAAAACGGTTTTCCCTTACTGCGGAGGATCTGCTTTTTCGCCAGTACCTGAATTTTGAGGGCGTAGACTCCTGCTTTTATGTGTGGGTGAACGGAAAAACCGTTGGGTACAGCCAGGTTTCCCATTCCACCAGTGAATTTGAAATCACAGAATACCTGCGTGAAGGAGAAAATGCACTGGCGGTTCTGGTGCTGAAATGGTGCGACGGCAGTTATCTGGAAGACCAGGATAAGCTGAGAATGTCCGGGATTTTCCGGGATGTGTACCTGCTGGCGCGGCCTCAGAGTTTTGTAAGGGATTATATGGTGACTGCGGTTCCGGAAGAAGGGAAAGGCCGAATCAGCTTGCAGGCAGAATGGGAAGGAGAACCGGTTCCCGTTACCTGCCGGCTGCTGGATGAAGCGGACCGCTGCCTTGCGGAAGCGGCTTTGCCCGCAGATGGAACGGTCTCCTTCACCGTAGAGAACCCCGTGCTGTGGAATGCAGAGAATCCCTATCTGTACCGTCTGGAGATCGAGAGTGAAGAGGAACGGATTATCCAGACCGTGGGAATCCGTGAAATCCATACCGCAGACGGCGTGATGTATATCAATGACAGGCCTGTTAAATTAAAAGGCGTAAACCGCCATGATTCCAGCCCTTATACCGGATATGTGATTTCCAGGGAGGATGCGCTGAAGGATCTGCAGCTGATGAAGGAGCATAATGTGAATGCAATCCGCACCAGCCATTATCCCAACGCCCCCTGGTTTATGGAACTCTGTGACGAATACGGATTTTATGTAATAGGAGAGGCGGACATAGAGATTCACGGGACCACCACCACCTACCAGGGCTCTCAGGCCACAACTTTTGGCTGGCTGGCTCAGGATCCCAGATTTGAAGAGGCGATTCTGGACAGGGTGCAGCGGGATGTGATCCGGGATAAGAACAGGGCCTGCGTGCTGATCTGGTCTCTTGGCAATGAATCCGGCTACGGCAGGAATTTTGAGGAGGCCGGGCGTTGGGTGAAAAAATATGATCCCTCCAGGCTGCTGCATTATGAAGGCAGCGTATGGGTGACTGATAACTACCCCAATGATGCTTCCATGCTGGATTTAATGAGCACCATGTACGCCACCCCCAAATGGATTGACGAATATTTTACCGGAGGCGGAGAAATCAGCCCCTACCATGAACAGCTGATCGAGGCCCTGACTGACCCGAAAGATAAGCTTCCTTATGTGAATTTCCTGAAGGACCACTTGAATTCCGAGAAGAAACCATACATCCAGTGTGAATTCTGCCACGCAATGGGCAACGGCCCGGGGGATCTGGAAGAATATTATGAGCAGATCTACCGCTATGACGGCTTTGCAGGCGGTTTTGTATGGGAATGGTGCGATCATGCGGTATACCAGGGGAAAGCAGAGGACGGCAGGAAGAGGTTTGGCTATGGAGGCGATTTTGGAGAATACCCTCATGACGGGAATTTCTGCATGGACGGGCTGGTCTATCCTGACACGCGCCCTCACACAGGATTGTTTGAGCTGAAGCAGGTGGCCCGTCCAGTGCGCGCCTATGCCAAAGACCTGAAGAAAGGATTGCTCACACTGGAAAACCGCTTTGATTTTACAGACCTGGCAGATCTGGTGGGAATCCGCTATGAAGTGAAGCAGAACGGGGAAACGCTGGCATCCGGGGAATTGGAGGTTCCCTCCGTCAGGCCCGGGGAACAGGCGGAAATACAGCTGGATTACACAGTGCCCAGGTCAGGAAACTGCTATCTGCGGCTGATTTACCTTCAGAAAAAGGATCTGATGCTGACCCGGGAAGGCCATGAACTGGGATTTGACCAGTTTGTGCTGCAGGAGGATTTTGGAATGCCGCTTTCTGTGGGCAGCGGAAAACATGTGCATTTTGAAGAGAATGAACGGGAATATGTGCTGACAGGAGAAGGCTTCACCTATGTGTTCAGCAGGATAACAGGCACGTTTTCTTCTCTGAAAAAAGAAGGACGCCCTGAAATAAGGGAAATGGCCTACAATGTATTCCGGGCTCCGGTGGACAATGACCGGAACATTATGGAAGAGTGGGAAAAGGCAGGCTATCCTCACAGCAGGACCAAGGTTTATGAAACCGGGCTGGAGGCAGAGAGAGGACAAGTGACGATTCGAACTGTATTGAGCATTGCCGCGCCCGGCATACAGCCGTATCTGAGACTTACCGCCAGCTGGACGGTAGACGGGGAGGGAAAAATCCTTCTGAACCTGGAAGGAGCCAAAGAAATGAATTTCCCCTTCCTTCCCAGATTCGGCCTTCGCATGAAGATGGAGAAAGACTGGGATGCAGTGAAGTATTTTGGCTTCGGTCCCTATGAGAGCTATTGCGATAAGCACGAAGCCAGCTGGATGGATGTGTTTGAGACCAGCGTGGACGCGCTCCATGAAGACTATGTAAAACCTCAGGAAAACGGCAGCCATTTCCACTGCCGCTATCTGGAGCTGGCCGGTGAGAATGGCTGGTATGTGACGGGCAGAGATCCCTTCAGCTTTAATGTATCAAAATATACCATTGAAGAGCTGGCGTCAAAAAAGCATAACTATGAGCTGGAAGAAGCGGATCATATCGCAGTGTGCCTGGACTGCGGACAGAGCGGTATGGGCTCCAACGCCTGCGGGCCTAAGCTGGCGGAGCGCTGGCAGTTTAACGAGCAGCGTTTTTCCTGGGAGATGCTGCTTCAGTAAAAAGGGCTTCGAGATAGCTTTGAAGAAGAGCAGAGTCGGTTTTTTCGATTCCTTCCCAAAGAGAGAAGGCAGTTTTAGAGCGGTGTTCCTGCCGGAAAACAGGGGAGAACACCGGCTCTTTGCCGGGCTGGGGAAGAAAGATACCGGCTCTGCGCGTATAGCAGGTGGAAGCGGAGGCTTTTTTCCGCCGGCTTTTATCCACAAATTCTGCTACGGACTGATGTACCGCCATGTCTTCTTCCGGCAGATAATAATATTCTTTATAGTTGGGATAAAATAATTTCAGCTCTCCTTCATACAGAGGGACAGAGCAGTGGAGGCTGCTGCCTTCCAGAGCGAGAACTGCTTCCGGGAATCCCTGGGGGGCTCCCGGGAAATCAACAGTGCGCCGGATGGGGACAGGCAGGCAGGCGCTCAGTTCTGCAGAAATCAGAAGAGTCCGGCTTCCGGTGTCCCCGGAAGCCGTAAGGAGCTTTGGAGGGCTGCAGAGACAGTCGGCATAATGGAGCATGGACATCAGAGGGAACATGCCTTTGATATCCTCTTCATTGTGAAGCAGAAGGGCGCGCAGCAGGCGGAAATCCCGGCTCTGCAGGTATTCCTCATATACCGCGATGAGCTGGCCGCCGTTGAAAGGGTCCTTCCGGCGCAGGCCCAGAAATGCTTCGCAGGCCTTCAGACGGATGCTGGAGAGCCCCAGAAGCTGCCTGCAGGGGCGGACGAGTTTGTACAGATCCACGCTTTCCAGCGCGGAGAGCCCCCAGTCCATCTGGTACTGTCGGCAGCAATTCTGAAGGTAGGGCAGGTCGAAGCCGTCGCCGTTAAAGTGTACCAGGCAGCGAAAACGGGAAGCAAAGCGGAAAAAAGCCCGGAGGATTTCGCATTCATCCGAGAGGCTTTCCGCGAACCACTGGGTGAGCTTCCACGTACCCTGTTCCATAAACGCGCATCCAATGAGATACAGAGAAGAGGAGGAAGGCGTAAAGCCTGTGGTTTCAATATCAAAAAATAAAAGCTGTTCCGCCGGGCCCAGTTTTTCCAGATTATAAGAAAGCTCCGGAGAAAAGTTTATGGTATTCGTAATCATAACAGCACCTTCTTTCGTGTAAATACAGTATAACATATTTTGGAGTACGAGAAATGAAAAAATATCAGAAAACCATGATTTTCACTTCATTTATGATGATCATGATCGGATTGGGGGCCAGCGATGCGCTGCGGGGTGTTTTTGCGCCGATTTTTCAGTCTCATTTCAGGCTGAACACTGTGCAGCTGTCGATGATTATCACCATCAGCTATGTAGGCAACCTGCTGTTTCTGTCACTGGGCGGCATGGTGGTGGACCGGTACAAAAGAAAAAATGTAGCAATAGGCGTTATGGTTTTATGGATGGGAGCGCTGGTCCTCTATCTGGCAACGGATCATTATATCTGCCTGCTGGTCGGCATGCTGTTTGCCATGGGGGCGTCCACTTTGATGAATACGATTATCAACCTGACCACGCCTCTGGTATTTCTGGCTACCCCGGGCCTGGTGGTGAATACGCTGTTTTTTATTCAGGGAATCGGCACCAGCGGCAGCCAGAGTCTGGTGGGAAACTTTGCCGATGGGATCGGAAGCTGGAAAATAGCAAATGGCATTTTGCTGGCGTTGGGCGCTGTGGGAACCGTGCTGCTGTTTTTTTCAAAAGTACCGGAGAGAGAAGATGAATATACGGATCTGGACAAGGCCAGAGAGGCGGAGAAAAACAGAAAGAAACCTGGGTTGAAGGCAGTGTTTGGCAATCCTGCGTTCTATTATATCTCAGTGAGCTTCGGGCTGTATTTTGTGGCAGAACATGGAATCCTGAACTGGCTGGTGACCTATCTGCAGAATGCCCTGGGCATGGCGGCTTCCAGCGCTTCCAATTATCTGGCCATATTCTTTGGGGGAATGACGCTGGGCCGGCTGCTGCTGGCTCCGGTAGTGCAGAAGCTGGGCGCCGCGTCCAGCATCAAAGTATTTGGCACTGCAGGAATCGCCCTTTACGTGCTGGGCGCGGCCTTTGGAAGCAGGACAGTGATGCTGTTAAGTATTTCCGGGTTTTTGCTCTCCATTATCTATCCTACCATGGTGCTGCTGATCCGCAGATATTACAAAATTGAGGTCCTGGCTACGGCCACAGGAATGATCATCAGCGCGGCAACGCTGTTCGATATCGCTTTCAACGCAGTTTTTGGGTGGATTTCCGATATTTTGGGGCTGGGCAGGAGTTTTTTGATTTTGCCTGTGTGCGGCGTGCTGTTCCTGCTGTGTTATTATGTTTTCCTGAAAAAGGTGAAGCCTTTGCCGGGAGTTAATATTTAAAAAGAGAAGGAGAAGGGTATGGATCTGACAGCAAAACGGGTGAAAATGAATCTGGAGGAGCTGGGCCGGCAGCGGAATGCGGCTCAGAAAAATCTGGAACCGGTGCGGATGCGCCGACTGGAATACGGACAGCGGGATCTGGCGCTGGAGAATGCGGCGGATTGGGAGATTTTTCCGGGAGGAGTCTGGGGAGCTCCTGACGCGCATTACTGCTTTCAGGCGGATTTTACTGTTCCGGAAGAGATGAAGGGAGCAGAATTGAGGATGCGGCTGGAAACCGGCTGCACGAATGTGTGGGATACCAATAATCCTCAATTTATTGTCTATGTGGATGGGGCCATGCGCTGCGCCTATGATTCCAAGCATCAGGAGGTGGTGCTGGCGGAACAGGCGGAGGCGGGGAAAGAGTATGATCTGCGGCTCTATGGGTATTCCAATGCAGAATATCCCAGGCTGTTCCTGCACTGGACGGTGGTTGCCAGACGGCCTGAGGTGGAGAAGCTTTATTATGATCTGAAGGTGCCCTATGAGATTGCATGCCTGCTGCGGGAGGATGACCCCAAAAGAGCTGTGATCCTGAAAGCGCTGGACGGCTGTGTCCGCCTGCTGGATCTGCGGGAACCGGGAGGGCCGGAATTTTTACATTCTATTAAAACAGCCCAGGACTTTCTGGACGCCGCCTATGAACGGGAGCTGCATGAAGAAGGGAATCCGGTGGTGCACAGTATCGGGCACACCCATATTGACGTAGCCTGGAAGTGGCCTCTCCGGCAGACGAGGGAAAAGGCGCTGCGCAGTTTTCTGACCGTGCTGGAACTGATGAAGCGGTATCCGGAATACCGTTTTATGTCCAGCCAGCCCCAGCTCTACGAGTTTGTGAAGGAAGACAGTCCGGAGACCTATGAAAGAATCAAGGAAAGGATTGCGGAGGGAAGATGGGAGGCGGAAGGAGCCATGTGGCTGGAAGCCGACTGTAACCTGACTTCCGGAGAATCCCTGGTGCGCCAGCTCCTGTATGGGAAACAGTTTTTCCGGGAAGAATTTGGCATAGAAAATCAGGAGATCCTTTGGCTGCCGGATGTATTCGGCTACAGCGCGGCCCTGCCTCAGATTCTGAAAAAATCCGGGGTCAACTATTTTATGACCACAAAAATCAGCTGGAATGAATTCAATCAGATTCCCCATGATACAATGATGTGGCAGGGGATCGACGGCACGGAAATCCTGACCCATTTTATCACTACGCAGGATTATGTGACGATGCCGGAATACCATCCGGAAGCGGGATTTGAGACGACTTACAATGGATTCCAGACGCCTTCCCAGGTGATGGGGACCTGGCAGCGGTATCAGGATAAGGAGCTGAGCCGGGATGTGCTGACCAGCTACGGCTATGGGGACGGCGGCGGAGGCCCTACGGAACAGATGCTGGAAGAAAGCAGGAGGATGTCCCGGGGGCTTCCCGGATGCCCTCAGGTCTGCCAGACTAAGGCAAAGGAGTTTTTCCATCTTCTGGAGAAAAATCTGGAAGGAAAAGAAATTCCCCGCTGGGTGGGAGAGCTGTATCTGGAATTTCACCGGGGAACATATACCTCTATGGCCAGAAATAAAAAATCCAACAGGCAGTGCGAGCTGCTGGCGATGGAGGCGGAAGGCCTGGAAGTGATGGCGGAAACTGCCGGCTGCGGAGATCCTGGGTGGCAGGGACGGATGCATCAGGCCTGGAAGGTGATTTTGCTGAACCAGTTCCACGATATTCTGCCGGGGTCCAGTATCAGGGATGTTTATGAAGATTCCAAAGTACAGTATGAAAAGGTGCTGAAAGACCTGAGAGACCAGATCAGCGAAACCTCTCTGCGGCTGGCGGATGTTTTCGCGCCGGAAGCAGGGGACGGCCTGGTTGTCTGGAACCAGCTGGGGTTCGAACGTTCAGATTTGGTGGAGCTGGAAGAGAGGCCTGAGGGATTCTGCCAGAAAACAGCGGAAGGGACCTGGCTTGTTTTTGCAGAACAGGCGCCTTCCAAGGGCATGAAATATTATGGTCCGGCAAAGGCCGCGGAAATACCTTTTTCCGCAGATGAAGAGTCCCGCCTTCTGGAAACTCCTTTCTATTGTGTGGAGTGGAACAGAAACGGGGAACTGGTTTCAGTGTTTGACAAAGAAGAGGAGAGAGAGCTGGTCCGGGAAGGAGAAGCGCTGAACCGCCTTCTGGTATTTGAAGACCGTCCCGAACAGTATGACGCATGGAATATTGACGCGGATTACGAAGCCAAGTTTTGGGAATGGTCTGAACCGGACAGGATAGAGGTTGTGGAAATGGGGCCCTACAGAATGACCCTGCGGGTAAAAAGAAGGTTCCTGCAGTCAATGCTCTGTCAGGATATCCGGTTTTACCGTCACACCAGGAGGATTGATTTTGTTACACAGGCGGACTGGCGGGAGAGCCAGCTTCTGCTGAAAGCCGCGTTCCCTCTGGATATCCGCGCGGATGAGGCTACCTATGAAATTCAGTTTGGCAATGTGAAACGCCCTACTCACCGCAATACCAGCTGGGATCAGGCGAAATTTGAGGTTTGCAGCCACAAATGGCTGGATCTTTCAGAAACCGGTTACGGCGCCGCGCTGCTCAATGACAGTAAATACGGGAGCGACGCGCTGGGCTCTACTATCCGGCTGACACTGCTGAAATCAGGGATCTATCCCAACCCTGCGGCGGACCGGGAAGAGCACGATTTCACATATTCTCTGTTCCCCCATAGAGGGGATTTCCGGGAAGGCCGCGTGGTACAGGAGGCCTATGCGCTGAACTGCCCGCTGCGCGCCCTGCAGCACAGGGCTCCGGGAATAAAAGAAAAGGTTTCCATGGCGTCTGTAGACGCAGAAAACCTGATTCTGGAAACCATCAAAACTGCAGAAAACGGCGAAGGAACAGTGCTGCGGCTGTACGAGTGCTATGGCAAGCGTACAAGAACCTTTGTTGATCTGAATGGGCTGCAGCCTGAAAAAGTCTGGCTCTGCGACTGCATGGAGCAGAAACAGTCTGAATTAAGCTTGGAAAATGGGCGGGCTGAGATCCTGGCCAAGCCTTATGAAATCCTGACTCTGCTTGTGCACAAGTGATGTTTGATATTTTCTGATGCCGTGGAAAATATACTGCAAAAAGCCGGAAAAGCTTGCATGATGCTGGTAAATATGCTAGTATACAAGTATTAGTGGAGAAATGCCCGCAAGGGAGAAAGGTGGAGTGAAAACATGTTAGAGTTAAAGAGAAGCGCCCTGAAGGATAAGGGGGCATGGGAAAAAGCCGGTGTAAAAGTGCCGGGATTTGATGTAGATGCAATGATCGCAGAGACACAGCAGAATCCTGTATGGGTGCATTTCGGGATCGGAAATATTTTCAGAGGATTTATCGCAGGCCTTCAGCAGGTGATTCTGGAAAAGGGCGAGGCAAAGAGCGGCATCATCGCTGCCGATACATTTGATTTTGATATTGTGGACCAGATCGGAAAGGCATATGATAATCTGACACTGATGGTTTCCCTGAAGCCTGACGGCAGCACGGATAAAGAAATCGTGGCCAGCCTGGCAGGCATGGTCAAAGGGGACAGCTCCAATGCTGAGGAATTCGGCAAACTGAAAGCCATAGCCGCAAATCCTTCCCTGCAGATGTTCAGCTTTACCATTACAGAAAAAGGATATTCTCTGTATAATATGCAGGGAGAGCTGACGCCGCTGGCGAAGAATGATATGGCAAACGGGCCGGAGAAGCCGGTGCACGCCATGAGCGTTGTAGCAGCGCTGCTGTACCATCGTTTCCAGAACGGCGCGATGCCTGTGGCTGTGGTGAGCATGGACAACTGTTCCCACAACGGCGAGAAAGTGCAGAGCGCAGTGATGACGATTGCAAAGGCATGGATGGAAAATGGCTTTGTACCTGCAGAATTTATCAGCTATCTGGAAGATGCCTCCAAGGTGAGCTTCCCCTGGTCCATGATTGATAAGATCACGCCCAGGCCTTCCAAGATCGTGGAGGATCAGCTGGCAGAGGCAGGCATCGCCTCTATGGCTCCCATCGTGACGGCTAAGAATACCTTTATCGCTCCTTTTGTAAACGCAGAGATCCCTCAGTATCTGGTGGTCGAGGACCAGTTCCCCAACGGGCGTCCCGCTCTGGAAAAGGCCGGCGTATATTTCTGCGACAGAGATACCGTAAACCAGGTGGAGAAGATGAAGGTGACCACCTGCCTGAACCCGCTGCATACTGCGCTGGCGGTTTACGGCTGCCTTCTGGGCTATAATAAAATTGCGGATGAGATGAATGATCCCCAGCTGAAAGCTCTGGTGGAGCTGATCGGCTACAAGGAAGGCATCCCGGTTGTTGTGGACCCCAAGATCCTTTCCCCTATGGATTTCATCAGGGAAGTGATTGAAGAGCGCCTGCCCAATCCTTTTATTCCGGATATGCCTCAGCGGATTGCCACCGATACCTCCCAGAAAATTCCGGTGCGTTTCGGTGAAACCATCAAATCCTATCTGGGCAGAAGCGATCTGGATGTGAATTCTCTGGTAGGCGTGCCGCTGGCCCTGGCCGGCTGGCTGCGCTATCTGCTGGGCGTGAACGACGATCTGGAGCCTATGGAGGTCAGCAGTGATCCCATGCTGGCGACGCTCCAGGAGCAGCTTTCCGGCGTTCAGGCAGGAGATCCCTCCAGTTATCAGGGCCAGTTAAAGGACATCCTTTCCAATCCGGTTCTGTTCGCGGTGAACCTGTATGAAGCAGGAGACCTGGCCGCTAAGGTGGAAGCTCTGTTTGTGGAACTTCTGGCAGGCAAGGGCGCTGTGAGAAATACTTTAGTGAAATATCTGGGATAATCCCATTGCATCATCTGCGAGCATAGAAGCGCCGCTTCCTGACAGGAAATCAGACGATTTTCTGAGAGGGAGCGGCGCTTCTTTACGTTTTACTGTTTAAAATCAACAAATAATCAGGAAGGCAGGACAGGTCCAAAATATTAAGGATTTTGTACTTGTCTGAGCCCCCAGGATATAGTATAGTATAAAATGCTTTGATTTTTCGAATGGTAACAAAAAACAGAAAGCAGATCAGTTGGAGGAAATTATGTTTGGAAAGTATTTTTGGGTGTTTTTAATCTCAATGGTGCCTATTATTGAATTGCGCGGGGCAATTCCTGTGGCTGTGGGCATGGGGCTGCCTCTGGTGCCGTCTTATGTTGTCAGCATTATCGGCAATATGCTGCCGGTCCCCATTATTTACCTGTTTGCGAGAAAGGTCCTGATCTGGGGCTCGGACAAAAGGTATATCGGTAAATTTTTCAGCTGGTGCCTGGAAAAGGGCGAGCACGGAGGGCAGAAGCTGCAGGCAAAAGCGGGAAAAGGCCTGTTTATCGCGCTGATGCTGTTTGTGGGCATCCCGCTGCCCGGAACCGGGGCCTGGACCGGTACGCTGGCGGCCAGCCTGCTGGATATGGATTTCAAGTCCAGCATTCTGGCTGTGATGCTGGGCGTTTTGATCGCGGGCGTGATCATGGGCGTTGCCAGCACCGGTGTGTTCGGAGCGCTGGGATCAGTTTTGGGCGGGTGATGCGCCTGAAATGAAAGGACAGGAGGTGCCGGGATGGAGAAGATCAGGAAGGCGGCGCTGGTCGGCGCCGGTTCTCTGGGAATCATGTACGGGCAAAGGCTGACAGAGGTTTTCGGAAAAGAATCGGTTTGTTTTGCTGCTGACAGGGAGAGAATCCGGAGATATGAAGGCAAGGGGCTGTATTTTAATGGAAACCGCTGTGATTTCCGGTACATAGAATCCGGATACAGCCTGGAAAAAGCAGATTTGATCATCATTGCGGTGAAATACACGGGGCTGCCGGAGGCTTTGGAGGCAGTGGCCGGACTGGTGCATCCGGAAACAATTATTATTTCTCTGATTAACGGGATTACCAGCGAAAATATGATTGCACGGGCTTTTGGCAGCGAACACGTCCTTTACTGTATCGCCCAGGAGATGGATGCCACAAAGACCGGCAATCTGGTGGAAGCCTCCAGCCTGGGCTATCTGGTGTTCAATGATAAAACAGGTGCGGAAACAGAACAGGTCCGCCTGCTGAAAGAATATCTGGACCGGGCAGGGATCCCCTACAGAACGCCGGAGGATATTATTTATGCACAGTGGGATAAACTGGTGTTTAACGTAGGATTAAATCAGTCCTCCGCGGTATTTTCAGCGAATTACGGCGAAGTGCGAAAGCCGGGAAGGCCCCGGGAAGTCATGGAAGCCGCCATGCGGGAAGCCGTACGGGCGGCCAATGCGGAGGGGATACCTCTGACAGAGGATAATATCAGCCGCTGGATGGAGCGCCTGGAACGCCTGAGCCCTTCCGGAATGCCTTCCATGATGCAGGATACCAGGGACGGGCGTAAGACAGAGGTGGAGCTGTTTTCCGGTACAATCATAGAGCTTGGCCGCAGGCATGGATTTGAAACGCCGGTGAATGACTGGCTGTATCAGCAGATTCAGGAGATAGAAAAGGCGTACGGCAGATCTCAGGAGTCCTGAACAGGCAGAGAAAAATGATACTCACACACGCATTCCTGAGTGCAAAATCCGTAAGTGAGGTACAGATGATACGCCACCGGATTCCGGTCCGCCACCTGGACGCGGAGGGAGGAAATCTGTTCCGGCAGCAGGGCGCGCACAGCGTTCAGGGCATGGACTGCCAGGCCCTGCCGGCGGAAGTCGGGATGGATGGCAAAACCCATCAGATAGGCAGTATTTTCTGAGAGCAGCAGGTGAAAAAGGCCTGCCGCTCTTTTTTTGTACCAGACCACATAGGAGGACAGAGACGGTTCCTCAGACAGCATGGAGATATAGGCCGCGGCGGATTGAGGAGGGTAATCAAAGCAGGCTTCCTGGAGAGAGGCCAGCAGATTCAGATCTTTTGAAGCAGCGGCTTCAAATCCGGCGGGGAGTTCAAATGCTGTTTTCTTTTTCAGGTCCAGAGACAGCAGGAACTCCCTGGAGGCACAGTAAGCTCCCAGATGGTCCAGGACGGGTATGGCCTGGGAACAGGAACCATTGATATAGCAGGAAAAAGGCAATTTATGTTCTGAAAAGGTGTAATGTTTCTGCGCATAGGCGGCAGCCTTTTCCAAAAGGCGTCTGAAAATACCTTTGCCCCTGTAATCCGGGTCCACTGAAGCGGAGATCAGCAGGGCGGGCGCGGCTTCTTCATAAAGGCTTACAGACAGAGCGCCGGTCAGGACCTGATTTTCCCAGGAGAAAAAAAATACAGTATCTGTGTCATCGTCCGCCCAGACCGGGCTGCACTGCGGATCGGCCGCCAGACAGCGCGATGCCAGAGACTCAATGGCCTGCTTCAGAGCGGGAGTCAGAGC
This sequence comes from Cuneatibacter caecimuris, assembly GCF_004216775.1. Lineage (GTDB taxonomy): Bacteria > Bacillota > Clostridia > Lachnospirales > Lachnospiraceae > Cuneatibacter > Cuneatibacter caecimuris. The sequence goes on along the minus strand of NZ_SGXF01000002.1, from coordinate 155,459 downwards.
GGAAGACTGTGTGAATTTCATATGATTACCTCCATATAGGATATTTTCCCCTGTCAAATGGGGGCAGCTTTATTATACGGCGGCAGGGAGCCCCAGGGCAAGTATTTTGTAGACAAATTGCTCTGGATTTTGTACAAGCGATCCTGTTGATTTTCCCCGGGATCTGTGATAAATTTACACAGGATTAAATGAAATGGAGACAAATGATGATGAAAGAGAAGCTTTTTTCAGGTGTAATGGCAGGCGCTTACATCGCTCTGGGCGCAATGACTTATCTGAGCGTCCCTAACTCCACAGTAGGAGCGCTGTTTTTTGCGGCAGGAATTTTTCTGGTATTTAACTTCAGCAATATGCTTTTTACAAGGGTATGCCCTCTGTCCGCGGCTACAGGGGAATATGGCATGAAGGATATGGCTGCAGCTTGGATCGGCAATGGCCTGGGCGCAGGGATTGTGGCGACGGCGGCGCATTTTTGCAGGTTTGAAGGGAAAATTGCCGAAAAGCTGGCGCCTGTGGCAGAAGGAAAACTGGCGGACGGGCCGCTGAGCCTGTTTGTGATGGGGGTGTTCTGCGCCGTATTTGTGAGCTATGCGGTGCTGTTGGGTAAAAAACATAAGTCTGGTTCTTTTGCTCAGATATTTTATGTGTGGCTGCTGATCACTGCTTTTGTATTTGGCGGTTATGACCATATTGTGGCTAATATGTATTATCTGGCCGCATATTCCTGGGCCTTTGGGGCAGATTGGCTGATGATCTGCAAAGTGCTGTTTTTCGTTACCGCGGGAAATGTTGCCGGCGGCCTGCTGATCGGATTTCTGGAGAAGAAGTATATGGTCACAGAAAAACTGCCGGGCATGACGAAAATGTAAAAATTATATAAAGAATCAGCGGTTGTTTTAGGGAAAAAACATAAAAAAGACACGGACAAGGTTTGACATCAGAGGTGTTTTGAAATATAATAGAGATGTTATGAGAACAGATAGAAAAAACGTCATGTTGCTCTCGTACCACAGCTGATCATGCAATTTATTTTATAGGAGGAAAAAGAACATGGCAAGAAAAATGAAGACTATGGACGGCAATACCGCAGCGGCTCATGTATCCTATGCGTATACCGACGTAGCAGCCATCTATCCCATTACTCCGTCTTCTGTTATGGCAGAACTGGCGGACAAATGGGCTACGGACGGCCTGAAGAACATATTCGGGGAGACAGTGCAGGTAACAGAGATGCAGTCTGAAGCCGGCGCAGCCGGTACAGTGCACGGTTCTCTGTCCGCCGGCGCTCTTACCACCACATTTACAGCGTCCCAGGGCCTGCTGCTGATGATCCCGAATCTGTACAAAATCGCAGGCGAGCAGCTCCCCGGCGTTTTCAATGTCAGTGCCCGTGCGCTGGCCAGCCACGCGCTGTCAATCTTCGGCGATCATTCCGATGTGTATGCCTGCCGTCAGACCGGCGCGGCTATGCTGTGCTGCAGCAGCGTTCAGGAAGTAATGGATCTGACCCCTGTTTCCCATTGCACCGCAATCAAGGGAAAAGTTCCTTTCATCAACTTCTTTGACGGGTTCCGCACATCTCATGAGATCCAGAAGATCGAGATGTGGGATTATGAAGATCTGAAGGATCTGGTGGATCAGGATGCGATCGATGAGTTCCGCGCCCGCGCGCTGAATCCGAACCATCCCTGCCAGAGAGGTTCTGCTCAGAATCCTGATATCTTCTTCCAGGCAAGAGAAGCCTGCAACCCTTACTATGATGCGATTCCGGACCTGGCCCAGTCCTATATGGATAAGATCAACGCCAAGATCGGCACAGATTACAAGCTGTTCAACTATTACGGAGCGCCTGATGCGGAACATATTATTATCGCTATGGGTTCTGTCTGCGAGACCATTGACGAGACCATCGACTACCTGCTGAAGGCGGGAGAAAAGGTGGGCGTTGTGAAGGTTCGCCTGTACCGTCCTTTCAGCGCGAAGCATCTGTTGGATGCCATTCCGGATTCTGTGAAGCAGATTTCCGTTCTGGACCGCACCAAGGAGCCGGGTTCCATCGGCGAGCCGCTGTATCTGGACGTGCTGGCTGCACTGAAGGGAACCAAGTTTAATGATACTCCGGTATTCACAGGACGCTATGGCCTGGGTTCCAAGGATACGGACGCTTCCCAGATCGCAGCTGTGTTCCACAATACAGAGAAAGAGCGGTTTACCATCGGTATCGTGGATGATGTGACCGGCCTGTCCCTGCCTGTGGCAGAAAAGATCGACACCACTCCTGCTTCCACAATCCGCTGCAAGTTCTGGGGCCTGGGCGCAGACGGTACGGTAGGCGCCAATAAGAACTCCATCAAGATCATCGGCGATCATACCGATATGTATGCGCAGGCATATTTTGATTATGATTCCAAGAAGTCCGGCGGCGTTACGATTTCTCATCTGAGATTCGGGAAAGAGCCGATCCGTTCTACATACCTGATTTCCAAAGCTGATTTTGTGGCCTGCCACAATCCTTCTTATGTGCATAAATACAACATGGTGCAGGATCTGCGGGACGGCGGAAGCTTCCTGCTGAACTGCGGCTGGACGGATGAAGAACTGGATAAGCATCTGCCCGGACAGGTGAAGAAATTCATCGCGGATCATAAGATCAAGCTGTACACCATCGACGGCATCACCATCGGCAAGGAGATCGGACTGGGCAGCCGCATCAATACCATTCTGCAGGCAGCTTTCTTTAAGCTGGCGAATGTGATTCCGGTAGACGATGCAGTGAAGTATATGAAGGACGCCGCTACCAAGACATATGGCCGCAAGGGCGAGAAGATCGTGGCAATGAACCATGCAGCCATCGACCGCGGCATTCAGGACGTGATGGAGAGAACTGTTCCCGCATCCTGGTCTGAGGCTGTGGAAGAGGATCTGAACAAGACCGTTTCCGGCGGCAGAGCAGATGCAGATGCGTTTGTAAACAATATCCAGTCCGCCATCAACAGCCAGGAAGGCAACAAGCTTCCGGTATCCGCTTTCACGGATTACGTGGACGGCTCCACCCCTTCCGGCACTTCCGCATACGAGAAGAGGGGCATTGCGGTGGATGTTCCGGTTTGGAATCCTGCCAACTGTATCCAGTGTAATTTCTGTTCTTATGTATGTCCTCATGCGGTCATCCGTCCGGTTGTCCTGACGGAGGAAGAAGCTGCAAATGCTCCGGAAGGCATGAAGATGAAGCCTATGACCGGAATGCCCGGATTCCAGTTCGCCATGACCATTTCCGCCTTTGACTGTACCGGATGCGGTTCCTGCGCGAATGTATGCCCTGGCATGAAGGGCGAGAAGGCGCTGGTAATGCAGTCCTTCGAAGAAAATGTAGGCGAGCAGAAGATGTTCGACTATGGCCAGTCCCTGCCGAAGAAGCCGGAAGTTCTGGAGAAATTCAAGGAGACTACAGTAAAGGGCAGCCAGTTTAAGCAGCCTCTGCTGGAGTTCTCCGGCGCCTGCGCAGGCTGCGGCGAGACCCCTTATGCGAAGCTGATCACACAGCTGTTCGGAGACAGAATGTATATCGCAAATGCCACAGGATGCTCCTCCATTTGGGGCAACTCTTCCCCGTCCACACCTTATACCGTGAACGAAGCAGGCAGAGGACCCGCATGGTCCAATTCCCTGTTTGAAGATAATGCGGAATTCGGCTATGGCATGCTGCTGGCGCAGAACGCGCTGCGTTCCAGCCTGAAGAGCAAGGTGGAGAGAATCCTGGAAGGAACTTCTGATGAAGACGTGAAAGCGGCGTGCCAGAAATATCTGGATACCTTTGAAGTAGGCGCGACCAACGGCACAGCGGCGGACGCTCTGGTAGCTCTTCTGGATGAGAAGAAACCTGACTGCGACCTGTGCAGAGAAATTGTTAAGAATAAAGATTTCCTGGGCAAAAAGTCTCAGTGGGTATTCGGCGGCGACGGCTGGGCTTACGATATTGGTTACGGCGGCGTTGATCACGTGCTGGCTTCCGGTAAAGATATCAATATCATGGTATTCGATACCGAGGTTTACTCCAATACGGGCGGACAGTCTTCCAAGGCTACTCCGGTAGGCGCTGTGGCACAGTTCGCAGCAGGCGGCAAGGATGTGAAGAAGAAGGATCTGGCCGCTATGGCAATGAGCTATGGTTATATCTATGTGGCTCAGATCGCCATGGGCGCGGACTATAATCAGTGTGTAAAGGCTATCGCTGAGGCTGAGGCTTATCCGGGACCTTCCCTGATCATCGCTTACGCTCCTTGTATCAACCATGGTATCCGCGCAGGCATGGGCAAGTCACAGACTGAGGAGAAGAACGCTGTGGCAGCCGGTTACTGGCATCTGTTCCGTTTTGACCCCCGCAAGAAGGCGGAGGGCAAGAATCCGTTCACCCTGGATTCTAAGGCTCCTACAGCAAGCTATAAGGACTTCCTGAAGGGAGAGGTACGTTATACTTCCCTGGCTCTGAAGGATCCCGAGAGAGCGGAGATGTTGTTTGACGAAGCAGAAGAACTGGCGGCTGAGAAATATGAGCATCTGACCAGAATGGTTGATGTTTACAGCACAGAAGAATAAATATTTGTATTTTACCGGGGCGGGATTGTAAAATCCCGTCCCGGAAGCTTTGTTTCAGTGGAAAATTATACATATTTTTTGCCGGTTTGGCACAGACTACCTCTATCAATTTGAAAAGGGGTAGTTTTTTTATGGGACAGGAACGGAAATTGGACCGGATGAAGCTGGACGACATGAAAAAGGTCAGAGTGGAATCTTCTCTGGAACAGAATATGGCATTCATGAAAAAACAGCTTTGTCTGGATAAAAATTTTGACATTGTTTACCGGGTGGTACAGCTGGGAGACCGGAAAGGCGCGCTGTATTTTATTGACGGCTTTACAAAGGATGAGATTCTGGAAAAAATCATAGAGTTTATGATGAAACAGGGAGCAGAAGGCCTGCCGCCGGAACCTCATATGTTTTCTAAGGAATTAATGCCTTATGGAGAGATCGAGCTGGTGGACCAGATGGATCAGCTGGTGACAAAACTGCTTTCCGGAGTCAGCTGCCTGATTGTAGATGGTTATGACCGTGCGATTACCATTGACTGCCGCACCTACCCTTCCAGAAGCGTCCAGGAGCCGGAAAAGGATAAAGTGCTGCGGGGTTCCAGGGATGGATTTGTAGAAACTCTGGTATTCAATACAGCGCTGATCCGCCGGCGCATTCGCGACCCATATCTGACAATGGAGGTGCTGCAGGCGGGAGAACGGTCCAGAACTGATATCGCATTGTGCTATATTGAAGACCGGGTGGATACAAAACTGCTGGATGAAGTGAAGAAGAAGATCAATCATCTGAAAGTAGACGCCCTGACCATGAATCAGCAGTCTCTGGCGGAATGCCTGTATCCCTATAAATGGTACAATCCCTTTCCCAAATTCAAGTTTTCAGAGCGGCCGGATACGGCGGCCGCATCAATGCTGGAAGGAAATATAATTATTTTGGTGGACAATTCCCCTTCTGCCATGATTTTGCCCTCCTCTGCATTTGATATTATCGAGGAAGCGGACGACTATTATTTTCCGCCGATGACAGGAACCTACCTCCGTCTGAGCCGCTTTCTGATTACACTGGTGACGCTGCTGCTGACCCCCGTATTTCTGCTTTTGGTTCAAAACCCCCAGTGGCTGCCGGAATGGCTGGAGTTTGTCCGGCTTGCGGACGAAGTGAATGTGCCGATAATTTTTCAGCTTCTGATCTTGGAACTGGCCATCGACGGCCTGCGGCTGGCTGCAGTCAACACGCCCAGCATGCTGACCACGCCCCTCAGTATTATAGCCGCCCTGGTTTTGGGAGAATTTTCCGTGAAGTCAGGATGGTTTAATTCAGAGACAATGCTCTATATGGCGTTTGTGACAGTAGCCAACTATTCTCAGGCCAGTTTTGAAATGGGCTATGCGCTGAAATTTATGCGTATCTTGATTCTGGTTTTGACAGCATTGTTTAATGTCTGGGGATTCGCAGCAGGAATTGCAATTGTGGTTTTGGCAGTAGGATTCAACAGGACTATATCCGGAAAAAGCTATATTTATCCACTGCTTCCGTTTTCCTGGAAAGAATTTAAAGCCAGATTTTTCAGACAGAGACTGCCTCATGAAATAGACTGACTGGCAGTTGAGAGCAGCAGTTCCGGGAAATCTTTATGATTTTTAGTAAAGGTTTTCCGGCTGCTTTTTTTCTGGAATTAAATTTTGCTAAATTATTTAGCTAAAAAACGGCTTTCTCATTTCCGAAAATGCAAAATATAAAATAATAGTTGACTTTTTTCGCCTGAAATGCTATACCCTAACTAGAGAATAGCGCATATAATCTGAAAACCGTAAAGTAAATTATTTAATAAATAATTAAATCACATTGGATATATTTCAGATGACAATCAAATATGCGGAAAACAAACAGGAGGGTAGCAGAGAATGCAGAAACAAGTAGAACAGTATGGCGTATTCCAGATTGAAGTTCAGGGAAAGACAGAGGGGAACCCTTATCTGGAATATGAAGTGGCGGGAACTTTTACACATGGAGAAGAAAGCAGAACTGTAAAAGGATTTTATGACGGGGAAGGCAGATACATAGTGAGGTTTATGCCGGAAGTTCCGGGAAAATATACATTCAGGATTTTTGGGAGCTGTATGGAAGATATAACAGAGGGAAGTTTTGATGTGCATCCTGCAGCAAAGGACAATCATGGTCCGGTGAAAGCAGTGGGAGAGCATCTTTTTTATACAGATGGCACACCTTATTACAGCATTGGGACAACCTGCTATGTATATCCGCAGCAGACAGAGCAGCTGCAGGAAGAAACTCTGAGGACGCTGGAAAACAGCGCCATCAATAAGATCAGGTTCTGCGTATTTCCAAAGCATTATGATTATAACTACCGCAACCCGGTTTCTTTTCCTTATGAAGGAACAGCAGTAGACAATGCAGGGATTAATAAATCTAACTTTGATGAATATACGCCGGAAACAGAAGGAAATAACTGGGACTTTGCCAGATTCAATCCTGAATATTTCCGGAATCTGGAACGCAATATCGAGGCTCTTTGCAGGCTGGGCATTGAGGCGGATATTATTCTGATGCATCCCTATGACAGGTGGGGATTCTCTAAAATGCCTGCCTGGGCGAATGATCTTTACCTCCGCTACGTGACAGCAAGATTTGCAGCTTACAGAAATGTGTGGTGGAGCCTGGCAAATGAGTATGATTTCTGCAGGTTTAAGACGGTCGCCGACTGGGAACATTATGCCCGGCTGGTGGTGGAAAATGATCCTTACGGCCATCTTCGCAGCATCCACAACGGCTATATTCTTTATGATTTCTCCAGGCCCTGGGTGACTCACTGTTCCATCCAGCGTCAGGCAGCGGATATTTCTATCTCCAATATCTCCAATTGGAGAAAACAGTACCATAAACCTGTGGTCATTGACGAGATGTGCTATGAAGGAAATATTGAGCAGGACTGGGGCAATATTTCCGCTGAAGAAATGCTCTGCCGCATGTGGACTGTGGTGATGGAAGGCGGTTATCCGGGGCATGGAGAGTGCTATGATTTGGAAAATGTCTGGTGGAGCCACGGCGGAACGCTGCATGGGGAGAGCTGGAAGCGCTTCGGATTTCTGTATGATGTCTGGACGGAATGCGGGCACCTGAAAAAAGACAGAACCTGCTGGTGCAGCAATGATACGGATACAGTACGCTTGTATTACGGAGGAGAACACCGTCCGGACTGCAAGACGCTGCATCTGGATGGGAACTGGAGCGCCGAGGTGCTGGATACCTGGAATATGACCAGGGAATATATGGGAGATTATACCGGCTTTTGCAGAATCCCTCTGCCTGGCAGGGAATATATGGCGCTGCTGCTGAAACGGAAAGACTGAGAATGCTTTCTGCACCCTGGGTCAGTATTGACTTTTCAATCCCTATAAGCTAAAATTAACCATTGGGTAATTTAAAAGATCTGAGGGAAAAATTATGAGCTTACACGAAGGGAAAGTCGGTTCCTCCTATATCGTAAAAGGGATCGAGATTGAAACTGCCGTTGCCAGGCGTCTGCAGTCCCTGGGCATGGTAGAGGGAGCCGTAGTCGATATCATCAATGGAAAATCCAATGGTACGCTGATTATTAAGGTACGGGGCACTCGTTTTGCCATCGGACGCCGGATCGCTTCCGCCATTATGGTGAAGGAGGCGGCGTGATGGGGAACAGCATAAACGGGCCGATAAAAGTAGCTTTTGTCGGGAATCCTAACTGCGGGAAGACGACATTGTTTAATGCTTATACCGGAGCAAATCTGAAGGTGGCCAACTGGCCCGGAGTGACAGTGGAGCGAAAAGAGGGCAGCGCGGTTTATCACGGCACGCAGCTGACTCTGGTGGATCTTCCGGGCATCTACAGCCTGACATCTTATACTATGGAAGAAAAGGTGTCACGCAGAGAGATCCTGGACGGGCAGGTGGATGTGATTGTCAATGTAGTGGACGCGTCTTCCCTGGAACGGAACCTCTATTTGACGCTGCAGCTGCTGGAGCTGGGAAAGCCCGTTATTCTGGCGCTGAATATGATGGACATTGTGGAGGAGCGGGGCATGGAAATTGATCTGCACCGCATGCCGGAAATGCTGGGGGACATCCCGGTGGTACCGGTGTCCGCCAGAAAGCGGACCGGGCTGGAAGTGCTGCTCCACGCCGTAGTGCACCATTATCAGGAGGTTCCCAGCGAGCACATTGTGCATTATACTGCGGATATAGAAAAAAAAATAAGGAAGCTGATCCATATCCTGGCGAAAGAATACGGAGAGGACCACAACATCCTCCGCTGGCATGCCATTAAGCTGCTGGAACGGGATCAGGCTGTGATCGAAGAGCATCCCGTGGATGTTTCAGCAGTGGTTGATAAAAATTACGAAACAGAGATCATCAATCAGAAGTTTGATTACATAGATGAGGTGCTGGCGGACTGCCTTCTTCACAAAAGTGAGAAGGCGCAGGCTACTGACAGGATAGACCGGTATCTGACTCACCGCATCTGGGGCGTGCCCATTTTTCTTGGAATCATGGCATGCGTTTTCCTGCTGACTTTTACGGTGGGAGATTTTTTAAAGGGAGGGTTTGAAGTAGGCCTGGACTGGTTTTCCGGGGCGGCCCGAAGCGGCCTGGAGGCAATTCATGCTTCCGGGTGGATGATCTCCCTGGTGGTGGATGGGATTATTGCCGGCGTGGGCGGCATCCTGACCTTCCTGCCAAATATTTTTATCCTGTTCCTGGCTCTGGCTTTTCTGGAAGACAGCGGATATATGGCCAGAGTAGCCTATGTGATGGACGGGCTCATGGGCAAACTGGGTTTATCGGGTAAGGCGTTTCTGCCTATGGTACTGGGCTTTGGCTGCACGGTGCCGGCCGTGATGGCCAGCCGCGCGCTGGAAAAAGAAAAGGATCGAAAAAAAACGATTCTTGTCACGCCGTTCATGTCCTGTTCCGCCAGACTGCCCATTTATGTGCTGTTTTCCGAGATGTTTTTTCCGGGATGTGCGTATGTAGTGGCATTTTCCATGTATGTTCTGGGAATGGTTATGGCGATCCTTGTGGCGCTGGTCAGCAGCAGGATCACACATTCCAGGGCAGACCAGTCTCTTCTGATTGAGCTGCCGGAATATAAGACGCCCAATGGAAGAACGATCTGCATCTATGTATGGGAGAAGGTCAAAGACTATCTGACAAAAGCGGGCACTACAATTTTTCTGGCCTCTATTGTGCTGTGGTTTATTCTGAATTTCAATATGACCGGAATGGTGGACAATGTTTCAGAAAGCTTCGGAGCTTCATTGGGGCATCTTCTGGTGCCGGTTCTGGAGCCTGCCGGTCTGGGAATGTGGCAGATCGCTCTGGCCCTGATTTGCGGAATCTCCGCCAAGGAAGTGGTGGTGTCCAGCTTTTCTGTGCTGTATGAGATAACAAATGTGAACTCTGCCGCAGGGATGTCAGCTTTGGCAGGTATTCTGGGCTTGAGCGGCTTTGGCAGCCTGAACGCCTTAGCCCTGATGGTGTTCTGCCTGCTGTATGTGCCCTGTATTGCAACAATCGCAACAATCAAAAGAGAAACCGGTTCCTGGAAGTGGACCCTGGGAATGGTTCTCTTTCAGCTGGGGCTGGCTTGGGTGTCTGCTGTGCTGATCTATCAGGTAGGAGGGCTGTTTGGGCTGTGACGGATGAAAAGGAAATAGAATACCACAGGCTGCTGGAATTTGCAGTGAGGGCCGGCAGGGTGATGCTCTCCTCCGGTGCGGAGACTTACCGGGTGGAGGATACTATGAACCGGATTCTGGCCACCGGCAACCTGGAAACAGCGGATACCTTTGTCATGGCAACCGGAGTGATCGCCACTATTTCAGATCCCGCCATCAGGACGCTGACCATGGTGCGCAGGGTACAGGAGCGTAACACCAATCTGAATAAAGTGACCCAGGTGAACGAGGTGTCCAGGCTGTTTTGTTCCGGCAAAATGGATCTGGAGCAGGCAAACAGGAGAATGGATCAGATAGAGGCAGAGGTGCTGTACAGCTCGGGGATGTTTTTTCTGGGCGTGATCGGCACAACGGCTTTTTTTGCGCCGATATTCGGTGGGAAGATTGAGGATCTGGTTATATCCGGCCTGGTAGGTCTGATTTTGGCGGGCGTATTGTTTCTATGCAGAAAAAACCATATCCATTCGTTTCTGGAAAATCTGATCTCCTCTGCCGTGGTAGCCCTTATGGCTGTGCTGCTGGCAAAGATTGTCCCATGGAATCTGAACCGGGATGTGATTATCGTCAGCTGTATCATGCCCATGGTACCGGGTGTGGCGATTACTAATGCGATCAGAGATACCTTCCATGGAGATTATACTTCTGGAATGGCCAGGATTCTGGAAGCTGTGATGACAGCCGTGGCCATTGCGGTGGGCGCGGGCATCGGCGTTGCTGTAGGCCAGCTGTGGTGAGGAGGCAGTTATGATGGGAGAGATGATTTTTCAGGTTATGGGTGCGTTCGTCGCTGTGATCTGGTTTTCTGTTCTGCTGGAAACACCAAAAAAATATCTGATTTATGCAGGGATAGTAGGCGGCATCGGCTGGATTGTGTATTACTTGAGCAATCATTTTACCGGTCAGGTGGTCCTGGCCAATTTCTTGGCTGCCGTAGCCATCGCGGTTGTGAGCCATATTTTTGCAAGAGTGTTTAAGGCCCCGGTGACTGTTTTTTTTATTGCGGGGATCCTGCCGCTGGTGCCGGGCGGCCTGATCTACAATGCCGCGTACCAGTTCCTTCATGGGAATCAGTCCGCGGGCGGGGACTATCTGATCCTCACCCTGGAGATTGCAGGCGTCCTGGCCATGGCAATATTTATTGTGGATACTGTCTTTCAGCATATCAGGAAAGAGAAAAGGAAATAAAAAAGAAGCCCTTTCGGCTCTGCCGGATTAGGATGTTATCCAATTTTAAGATTTGCCGCAGGATATTTCGGTATCCTGTGGCAAATCTGTTTTAGACCTACCTGTCCAAAAAAACGTTCTGTTCGGATTTGTCTTGGAACAGCTTGTCGTGTCTGCTGCTTTTGCAAAGCCGCTCAAACTGAACCAAAGCTTCCTCATTTTTTAGCCTTGTAATATCTCTTAATCTTTACATACAGCCAGAATGCCAATGCAGCCAACAGAATTATACCGAAGGCAATCAAAGGAATATCACCTTCTGTAATGCCGACCCAAAAGAGAAGGATGATTACTGCAAGCCATACAAAAGTTGCCAGACCAATCAGGATGCCTTTTCCCTTGTGATCTGCAGCATCTACCGAGATTTCTAAAATAAATTCAAGAACCATTTCAAGAATATCATCCCACATACAAGAACCTCCTACATAATTGTGTGATTCTTTTTTCTTCAAATAGGCTATAACGGTGACCCGGCGCTGAAAATAGTGTCAGACCGCCGTGAATTTAATGGTTTCCCCTATATTTATTTTACCCGATAGAAGCAATACGTTCAACACAGAAAATATGAATATTGGCTACAGGCAATTCTCATGTATAAGAATTAGTGATTCAGGTAATAATTATAAAAAAGATAGAAAAAGGCGATACCTGGTTATAAAACCAAGTATCGCCAATTTTTCTTGTTGCATAAGAAACTGCGTTCCCTATGCAACAAAGCCCTCCGGGAGATCATACTGCGGCGTAAGAAATTACATCGCTAAAGCGACACGCCGCAGGCGGGATTTTTTTAATTACACTCCTGGACGGCATCAACCCAATGTCAGTAATGTTCTCATACTGATTTATTGGAAGCCACCCTTTGCGGACTTCCTTTTATTTCGTGCCAATGGAACGAAATTTGCCACAGCAGAATCAGAACTCAACAGGAGTGCCATAGTATGTACACTTCAGCAGCTGAGACATCTGCTCAGGTGTGATGGAGCGGGGATTGGAGCCGGTGCAGGCGTCGCCTACAGCCAGTTCTGCGATCTTGTCGACCTTCTCCAGGAATTCTTCTTCATTAATGCCAAACTCTTTGAGTGTTTTGGGAATGTTCAGCTCAACATTATAAGCGTCGATCTTTTCGCACAGCGCCTTTACGCACTCATCATCAGTGCCTTCGATCCCAACACTTCTAGCGATATCGGCGTATCTCTTGTGAGCGGTCTCATCCATTGCGTTATACTGAATCACATAAGGCAGATAAATAGCGTTTGCGCAGCCGTGGGGGATATGTCCCGTGGAGAACGCCGCGCCGGTCTTGTGGGCCATGGAGTGAACAATACCCAGCAGAGCGTTGGAGAACGCCATACCGGCCAGGCACTGTCCGTAATGCATCTGCTCGCGGTCGTTCATATCGCCCTTGTAGGACCCTGCGATATGATCGAATACCATGTGGATTGCCTTCAGAGCAAGAGGATCGGTGAAGGGGCTGTTCAGTGTGGAAACATAAGCTTCAATAGCGTGAGTCAGCGCATCCATACCGGTGTGGGCCACGAGCTTGGCGGGCATGGTTTCAGCCAGCTCAGGATCTACAATCGCCACATCAGGAGTGATATTGAAGTCAGCCAGCGGATACTTTACGCCGGTCTGGTAGTTGGTAATGACAGAAAAGGCAGTCACTTCTGTGGCAGTTCCGGAAGTGGAAGGAATAGCCAGGAATTTTGCCTTTGTTCTCAGTTTCGGGAAGTTAAAAGGAATGCACAGCTCTTCAAAGGTCACGTCAGGATATTCATAGAATGTCCACATTGCCTTTGCCGCGTCAATAGGAGAACCGCCGCCCATTGCGATGATCCAGTCAGGCTGGAAATCAGTCATAGCCTTTGCGCCTGCCATAACAGTTTCCACAGACGGATCGGGCTCCACATTTTCAAACAGCTGTGTTTCAATTCCTGCTTCCTTCAGGTAAGCCAGCACTCTGTCTACAAAGCCGAAACGCTTCATAGAACCGCCGCCCAGCACAACGATAGCTTTCTTGCCATCCAGTTCTTTCAGATGCTCCAGAGCACCTTTTCCCCAATAAAGATCTCTCGGTAATGTAAATCTGTTCATCGGAAACACACTCCTTTTGTTTTTTATGCCAAATTGGCAAAGTTGGGAACTATTTCCCGGTTCCATTTTCTATTATAACATAGGTTAAAAAATTATCAATGTCGTTTTCGGTAAAAATTGTATAAAATCTGCGCCAATTCTTTGGTCGTTAAAATACTTGTTAAATTCCAGGAAAAGTAGTATGATAAAATATAGTACGCTTTGGAGGATTAATATGAGAGAATATCAGATTATTACAGATACAAATTCAGACCTGCCCCCTTCTTATATTCAGGAGCATGGGCTGATCACAGTGCCACAGTATTATACGGTGGAAGACGTGATATATGAAGGCGCGGGCGGAATGGAGCCATCCGTTTTTTATCAGAAAATGAGAGAAGGGCAGAAGCCCCAGTCCCAGGCGATCAATCCGGCTGTGGTGGAGGAAGAATTCCGCTCAGTGCTGGAATCTGGAAAAGATATTTTGTATATCAGTTTTGCCAGCACCCTGAGTGGAAGTTTTAATACTGCGGTGATGGTAGCTAGGGAGCTGAAAGAAGAATATGGGGATGCGAAGATCCTATTGGTGGATTCCTGCAATATCTCTCTGTCAGAAGGTTTGCTGGTGAATAAAGCGGTACAAATGCAAAAACAGGGAAAGTCTCTGGAAGAAAATGCGGAGTGGCTGGAAAAAAACAAGCTGCATATCTGCGTACAGTTTACCGTGGACGACCTGCACCACCTGCAGAGGGGCGGCAGAGTCAGTAAGACCACCGCAGTGGTGGGCAGTATCCTGAGTATCAAACCCATCATGCGCCTGTCAGGGGATTCCAAGCTGGAAGCTGTGGGTACGGTGAGGGGACGGAAGAAATCCCTGCTGTCCCTGGTGGATTACATGGAAGAGCGTTCCAAAGGGTTTGAACCCCAGAATGATCTGGTGGGTATTGTCCATGGAGACTGTCTGGAAGAGGCGAAATGGCTGGCGGAACAGGTGAAGAGCCGTCTGGGCGTACCGGAGGTGATGATCTGTGATGTGAACCCCAGTATCGGCGTACATTCCGGCCCAGGAGCCATGGGGCTGATGTTTTTCGGCAGCAGCCGGGACTGATTTGCATTTAAGAGATTACAGGAAAGAGAGATATTGGAGAGATGGAAAAGAATAACAGAGTCAGAACAAGATTTGCACCCAGCCCCACAGGGCGCATGCATGTGGGAAACCTGCGCACAGCGCTTTATGCGTATCTGATTGCTAAACATGCGGGAGGCGATTTCCTTCTGCGCATCGAAGATACAGACCAGGAGCGGTATGTGGAAGGCGCGGTGGATATCATCTACCGTACGCTGGGGCAGACAGGCCTGATTCATGATGAAGGTCCCGACAAGGACGGGGGCTGCGGCCCCTATGTACAGAGTGAGCGCCAGGCCAAAGGGATCTATCTGGAATATGCAAAAAAGCTGATTGACAAGGGAGAGGCCTATTACTGTTTCTGTGATAAAGAGAGACTGGAATCTCTGCGTCAGGAGGTGGCGGGCAAGGAAATCATGATTTATGATAAACACTGCCTGCATCTGACGAAAGAGGAAGTGGAAGAGAAACTGGCGGCCGGAGTGCCATATGTGATCCGCCAGAATAACCCCACTGTGGGAACCACTACATTTTCTGATGAGATCTACGGAGACATTTCAGTGGACAACGGGGAGTTGGACGATATGATCCTGATCAAGTCTGACGGTTATCCCACCTATAATTTTGCCAATGTAGTGGACGACCATACCATGGGGATCACCCATGTGGTGAGGGGAAATGAATATCTTTCTTCCTCGCCAAAGTATAACCGCCTGTACGAAGCTTTCGGGTGGGAGGTTCCGGTCTATGTGCATTGCCCGCTGATTACAGACGAAGAGCATCATAAACTCAGCAAGCGCAGCGGCCATTCTTCCTTTGAAGACTTGACCGAACAGGGCTTTTTGCCGGAGGCAGTGGTGAATTTTGTAGCGCTCCTGGGATGGAGCCCTGACAGCAACGAAGAGATTTTTTCTCTGGAAGAGCTGGTTCAGGAGTTTGATTATCACCATATCAGTAAATCTCCGGCGGTATTTGATTTTACAAAGCTGAAGTGGATGAACGGGGAATATATTAAAAAGCTGCCAGAGGAAAGATATCTGGAGCTGGCGTTGCCGGCTTTGAATCAGGCGGTGACCAGGGACTGCGACAAGGAGAAAATTGCTTCTCTGGTGAAATCCAGAATCGAAGTGTTCACTGATATTCCGGAAATGGTGGATTTTTTCCAGGAGCTTCCGGAGTATGATACAGCGATGTATACCCACAAAAAGATGAAGACCAATGCGCAGACCTCTTTAGAAGTGCTGACAGAGCTGCTGCCCATGCTGGAGGCCCAGGAAGACTATTCGAACAGCGCCCTGTATGAAACTCTGCAGACTTATGCAGCGCAGAAGGGATGCAAAAACGGCTATGTGATGTGGCCTGTCCGCACTGCGGTATCCGGAAAGCAGACCACGCCCGGCGGAGCTACAGAGCTTATGGAGATCCTGGGAAAAGAGGAATCCCTCCGCAGGATCCGCATCGGCATTGAGAAGCTTCAGGAAGCACAGGCTTAATAAGGACATTTCATGGAATTTCAAAAATCACAGCTGCAGGCAATTCAGCACGGAACAGGGCCGGCCATGGTGCTGGCCGGCCCCGGTTCCGGCAAAACTCTGGTGATCACACACCGTATTCAGCATTTAATTGAACAGAAGCATGTCAGGCCGGGGGAAATACTGGTAATTACATTTACCAGAGCCGCGGCCGGAGAGATGTCCGCCCGTTTTCAGAAACTTGCGGGAATGCAGAGCCAGGTGACCTTTGGTACCTTTCATTCCGTTTTTTTCTATATTCTGAAGCTGGCCTATCATTATAATGCTTCCAACATCGCAGGAGAAGAACAATGCAGGAAATTTCTCTGCGAAGCCGTAAAAATGCTGGAACTGGATGTGCCTGACGAGGGGGAATTTGTTTCAGGAATCCTGGAAGAGATCAGCAGCATTAAAAATGACAGGCTGAATTTGGAGCATTATTATTCTAAAAACTGTTCGGAAGAAATATTCATGAAGCTTTACCGGGAATATGAAAACAGGCTGCGGCGGGAAAATCTGGTGGACTTTGACGATATGCTGTCCATGACCCTGGAACTCCTGGAACAGAGGCAGGATATTCTGGCTGTATGGCAAAAAAAATTTAAGTATATCCTGATTGACGAATTTCAGGATATCAACCGGGTGCAGTATGAAGTGATCAGGCTCCTGGCCAAGCCGGAGAACAATCTGTTTATTGTGGGGGACGACGATCAGAGTATTTACCGTTTCCGCGGAGCAAGACCGGAAATCATGCTGGGGTTTGAACAAGATTATCCGGGAGCGGCCCGGTATCTGCTGGATGTGAATTTTCGCTGTTCCGGAGAGATCGTGGCGGCGGCAGGCAGGCTGATTTCTCAAAATCGGAGCAGGTTTGACAAAGATATCCGCACTCTGAACCGACAGGGGGCTCCGGTGAGCGTCCGGGAATTTAAGGATGCACAGGAAGAAGCTTCGTGGATTTTGAACAGGTCCGCGGAATATATCAGGCAGGGTATTCCTCCGGAAGAGATCGCGGTGCTGTACCGCACAAGCAATGTGCCCAGGCAGCTGGTGAGCAGGCTGATCGAAACCAACCGGCCTTTTCAGATGCGGGAAGTATTTCCCAATCTCTTTGAGCACTGGATCGCAAAGGACATCATTTCTTATATCAGAATGAGCCGGGGCGACAGGCAGCGTTCCACTTTCCTGAAAATTATGAACAGGCCCAACCGTTATTTGAGCAGAGAACTGCTGGCAAATTCGGAACTGACGGATTTTGAGCTGCTGAAGGAACTGCTGGGAGAAAAAGACTGGATGGTACAGAGGATTGAAGATCTGGAAAGACAGCTGTCCCTCATGGGCAGGATGGCGCCTTTTGCGGCGGTGAACTATATTCGCAAAGGCATCGGATACGAGGATTACATACGGGAATATGCGGCGTACCGGCGGATGAAACCGGAGGAATTAATGGAAGTGCTGGACGCGCTTCAGGAAAGCGCCAGAGAGTGCGGGACTGCGGAAGAATGGTTCAGATATATGGAGAATTATGGGGAAGAACTGCGGAAACAGGCGGCGGATAAGCAGAAACAGCGGGAGGGAATTGTTCTTTCCACAATGCACGCGGCAAAAGGTCTGGAATATGCGGTAGTATTCATTATGGATGCGGATGAAAAAATTGCCCCCCACAGCAAAGCGGTTCTGGAAGCGGATGTAGAGGAAGAACGCAGGCTGTTTTATGTGGCGGTAACAAGGGCAAAGCAGAAGCTTCATATCTGTTGGGTGAAGAAATGCTATGGGAAGGAAATGGAGCCTTCCAGATTTATTGATGAAATTATGAATTGAGTTTGATAGGGGCGCTTCCAAAGCTATATCTTAGCTTTGAAAGCGCCTTTTTAACTGAGGACTGTTAAAAATATTTAATAAACTATGGGACTCTGATTGAAATGAAATAAAACACAAATAAAATAATTTAAAATTTTATGCGATTCACACAAAAGAATCTAATGATTTTAGATATAATTACCTAAAAAAATAATATGCGAGAAAAATACTTGACAGTAAACACCAAAAGACCTACAATACAAACTACAGCGAGATCAAATGCATTTAAATATTTTTAATAAATATTCAAATGCCAAATGGATCATCAGCTGAATACATCTTTTAAGGAGAGCAAAGAGATGAAAGCAAGAAAGGCTATGGCGCTGATGATGGCGTCTGCGATGGCAGTATCCATGATGGCCTGCGGTTCTGACGGAGGAACTGCAACCAAGGCAGCTGATGAGACCACAAAAGCGGCTGAGACCTCCAAAGGATCTGACGAGAGCACGAAAGCGGCGGAGGAGTCAACCAAGGCGGCCGATGAAACAAAAGGCGGCGAAGAGGAAGATATTAAGGAAGTTGTTTTCCCTGACCAGGTAAACGACGGCAAGGACTGCACCATTCGGTTTGCTTGGTGGGGCGGACAGACTAGACATGAAAGAACTCAGCAGGTTGTTGATATGTTCATGGAGAAATACCCTAATGTAACGATTACTACGGAGCCTTCTGACTTCGACGGATATTTCCAGAAGATGGCCACGTTGGTAGGCGGCGGAGATGTATGGGATGTATTTCAGTTAGGCAATAACTGGGCGGAGTACAAAGATATTATCCTGGATCTGACTCCTTATATCGAAGACGGCACGATTAATACAGAAAATATTTCCGACGGTTTCCTGGCTACTACATATGATATGGGCAAGCAGATGGAAATTTCTCTGGGCACTAATGCTCATGTAATGATCTACAATGCTGACATGTTTGCAGAAGCGGGCCTGGATGAGCCTGCTGAGAACTGGACCTGGGAAGAATTTGAAGAATATGCTGAGAAATTAGCTGAGATTACTGGCGAATATGGCTGCGGCGGGCTGGCTGAATTTGAGGGCGTAAGTATTGTAGGCGTTCCGCAGTATGGCAATGGATTGAATTTCTTTAAAGCGGACAGCTCTGGATTAATGATAGATAAACCGGACTATATGGTGCCGTTTATTGAAATGATTCAGAGAATGACAGAAAAAGGTATTTACCCGGACCGCGGCGCCCAGAATGAGACCGGCGGATCCCCGGAGCAAAGCTTTGTGGCAACTGGTGAAGCAGCTATGACCTGGGCTTTATCCAACCAGGTGATCGCTATGGCAAAGGCTGCAGAGGAAAACGGTGTGGGAACACTGAAAATTGCGACAGTGCCCAGACGATCCTCCGACGGACCTGCCGGCTGTGCCGTAAAATCCGGACAGGGACTGAGCATTTATTCCGAAACGAAATACCCGGATGTCTGTGCCGAATTTATCAATTATTTTATTAACAGTATTGAAGCTAACCGCATTCTTGCAGGCGAGAGAGGCGTGCCGATTTCGGCCGCAGTCCGAGAGGACCTGAATACAACCATGAGCGTACTTGAAAAGAGCATTTATGAATATGTGGGCATGGTAGGGGCCTGGGAAGATTCAAAAGATGTATTCCTGAACGAGCCCTCCCAGCAGAATGCGATTAAAGACGAGGTGAAAAATCAGCTGGATAAAGTGAACGCAGGTGAAGTCACGGCTGAAGAAGCAGCAAAGAATATATTTGATTTTGCAAACGCTGCATTTACGAGAGAATAATTACCTGCATATTATTGAAGAGCGCCTTCATCAGCATATAGCTGGGGGAGGCGCTTTTGTATAGGAAACTGCGTTCCCCATGCAAAAAACTCCTGGGAGATTCTTTTTCATGTTCATTGGGACTGGTAGTAATTCTTTTCGCAAAAAATCCATACAAAAATCAACTCTTTTCAAATAATATTTAATAAATAATGGTAACGCTTTCAAATGAATTAAAGAAAACCTAAAATATTTAACAAGAAACCATGTGTTTTCTTTGAAAAACCCTTGACATATTTCACAACCGGATATATAATACAGTCACAAGAGCAGTGCTAAGTTAAATAATTTAGTTGAAGATTTAACTAAAGCGGGAGGACAGCATTGCAAAAAGATACAAAAAGGAGAGCGAAAAGATGAAAGCAAAAAAAGTAATGGCGCTGATGATGGCGTCCGCAATGGCAGTATCCATGGCAGCCTGCGGTTCTGACGGCGGAACAACGACTAAGGCAGCAGATGAAACCACGAAAGCGCCGGAAACCACAAAGGGATCAGATGAGACCACCAAGGCGGCGGATGAAACCACGAAAGCAGCCGAAGAGACAAAGGGCGGCGAAGAGGGAGATATTAAGGAAGTGGTTTTCCCGGAGAAGGTGAATAACGGCGAGGACTGCACCATCCGGTTTGCATGGTGGGGCGGCCAGACCAGACATGAGAGAACCGAAAAGGTTGTTGAAATGTTCATGGAGAAATACCCTAATGTAACGATTACTACGGAGCCTTCTGACTTCGACGGATATTTCCAGAAGATGGCCACACTGGTAGGCGGCGGAGATGTATGGGACGTATTCCAGCTGGGCAATAACTGGGCAGAGTATACGGATATTATTACAGATCTGACTCCCTATATCGAAGACGGCACCATCAACACCGATAATATTTCTGATGGTTTCCTGGCTACTACATATGATCTGGGCAAGCAGATGGAGATCTCCCTGGGCACCAATGCTCATGTGATTATCTATAATGCAGATATGTTCGCGGAAGCAGGCCTGGATGAGCCTGCTGAAAACTGGACATGGGAAGACTACGAGAAGTGTGCGGAAGCGCTGAAGGAAGTGACTGGTGAGTACGGATCTTCCTCTCTGGAAGAATTCTACGGCGCATGTACAGTAGGCGTTCCTCAGTGGGAGGACGGCCTGAATTTCTTCAAGGCTGACAACTCCGGACTGATGATCGACAAGCCGGATTATATGGTACCTTTCATCGAGATGATCCAGAGAATGACTGAGAGCGGCGCTTACCCGGACCGCGGCGCCCTGAATGAGATGGGCACAACCCCTGAACAGAACTTTGTGGCAACTGGTGAAGCTGCTATGACATGGGCGCTGTCCAACCAGGTTATCGCAATGGCGAAAGCTGCAGAAGAGAACGGCGTTGGCACACTGAAGATCGCTACGCTGCCCAGACATTCCGCTGACGGCCCTTCCGGCTATGCTGTGAAATCTTCTCAGGGTTTGGCTATTTACAATAAGACAAAATATCCTGACGTATGCGCAGAGTTCATCAACTTCTTTATCAACAGTCCTGAAGCAAATCAGGTTCTGGCAGGTGAGAGAGGCGTGCCGATCACATCCGCAGTCCGTGCGGCAATCGAGCCTTCTCTGAGCGAACTGGAAAAGAGCGTTTACGATTATGTCGGTATGGTAGGCGAATGGGAAGATTCCAAGAACGTATTTATCAACGAGCCTTCTCAGCAGAATGCCATCAAGGATGAGTTCAAGAATCAGCTGGATAAAGTAAATGCAGGCAGTATCACCGCTGAAGAAGCTGCAAAGAATGTATTTGACTTTGCAAACGACGCATTTACAAGATAACCATTACCGCTGGCCGGGCCAGCCTGAAGACTGATTAATGGAAACAGCCTGCTGTACGGCAGCAGGCTGTTTCTTAATGAAGAAGGACAGGAGGAACAGAGATGAAGAAAAAGGCAAATGCTGCGTTGGCAGCACAGCCCAAAACCTTCAAACAGCGTATGCAGTCTGACAATGCAGTCGGCTATGTATTTGCTGCGCCTTTTATCATCGGATTTATTTGTCTGACGATATTTCCGATGGGATTGTCATTGTATTATTCCCTGACCAATTATAATTTTGTACACGCGGATTTTATTGGCTTGAATAATTATGTGCGAATGTTTACCGGAGACAGCCGGTTTTGGTATTCTCTTTGGAGAACGTTCTTATATGTTATATTGGCAGTGCCTCTGAAACTGATATTTGCTTTATTGGTCGCGTTTTTCCTGACAAGGAATACGAAAATTGCCAGCCTGTACCGTGCGGTTTATTACCTGCCTTCTTTGGTGGGAGGTTCTGTGGCTGTTGCGCTGGTGTGGAAGCAGATGTTTGCCCGTAAAGGGATGATTAATGGAATTTTAGGGGCGATTGGGATTGACCGGTTAAACTGGCTGGGAGATAAAAATTTGGTTTTATTTCCGCTGGCGTTACTGACCGTATGGCAGTTCGGTTCTTCCATGATCATTTTTGCCGCCGGGTTAAAGGAAATCCCTACTTCATATTATGAGGCCGCAGAAATTGACGGAGCCAGTTCTGTACAGCGTTTCTTTAAGATCACGCTCCCTTGCCTTTCTCCTGTTATCCTGTACAACCTGGTAATGCAGACAATTACTGGTTTTATGGTATTTACACAGGCGGCTATTATTACGCAGGGCGGGCCGGCTGATGCAACGAACTTTATAGCCTATTATATCTATACGCAAGGATTTAAGTATTTCGATATGGGGTATGGCAGCGCAATATCCTGGGTAATGCTGGTAGTGATTGCCATTGTAACGTTGATTATCTTCAAGACATCTAAAAAATGGGTGTTTTATGAAGCTGGAAATGATGATTAAGGAGGTGCAGGATAATGGGAATGAGCGCTAAGAAAAAAGTCGGCAGATTCTGTTACCACTTGTTCATCGGCGGTTTCGGTCTTTTAATGATCTATCCTGTGCTCTGGATGATCATCGGCTCTTTTAAAAATAACAATGATATTATGAACCATTCAGCCAATTTCCTTCCTACTTTAGGGTGGCACATGGAGAATTGGGCGAATGGGTGGAAAGGCTATAGTGGTTACAGTTTTGGTACATTCTTTACAAATTCTTTAATTGTAGCCGGAATCGCAACTTTAGCCACTGTAATTTCCTCTTCCATGGTAGCTTATGCATTGGCGAGAATTAAGTTTAAAGGCCGCAAAATCTGGTTCTCTTGTATGCTGGCAACGCTGATGCTGCCGGGGCAGGTTATTATGATCCCCCAGTACATGATTTACAATTCCATAAACGCAGTGGGCACCTTTGTTCCCCTGGTGCTGCCGCATTTCTTTGGACAGGCGTTCTTCATCTATCAGATGATGCAGTTTTGCCAGGGTATCCCAAGAGAGCTGGATGAAGCTGCTTTTGTGGATGGCTGCAGTAAGTACAGGATTTATTCTAGAATTATCCTTCCGCTTCTAAAGCCTTCTATTGTTACAACACTGATCATTCAGTTCTACTGGAAGTGGGACGATTATATGGGACCGTTGATTTATTTAAGCAGGCCGGCTACCTGGACTGCGTCTCTGGCGCTGAAGAACTTTGCCGACTCCTCAGGACAGTCTGATTATGGCGCGATGTTTGCCATGGCAACGCTGTCTCTGATTCCGGTATTCCTGATCTTCCTGATCTTCAACCGGTATCTGGTGGAAGGAATCAGTTCCACAGGCTTGAAAGGTTAATTGAATAAAGAAGGGAAAAGCTATGGCAATCAACCGTTATGAGTTAGTGACCAGGCATGATCCCGTACTGACAGAGGCGGATGTATATTCGCCTTTGTCTGTAGGTAACGGTAATTTCGCTTTTACCGCGGATGTAACGGGAATGCAGTCTTTATATGAAACGTACCGGGCAAGCCTGCCTCTGTGCACCATGGCTCAATGGGCCTGGCATACGAAGCCGGTGAGTAAGACGAAGTACAACTATACTTTTGATGATGTGGAGCTGACAGAATATCCTTTTCAGGGCCGCACAGTTTCCTATGCGGTGGAGAAGAAGCCGGGCAATGAGGCGGTCTATGACTGGGTCAGGGAAAATCCGCACAAGCTGAATCTGGCCCGCATCGGCCTGGTGAAGGACGGAAAAGAACTGGAACCGGGGCAGATTACAGAAATTCACCAGCAGCTTCATTTGTTTGAGGGTGTTCTGGAGAGCCGCTTCCTGGTGGAGGGCATACCCTGCCATGTGCTGACAGCAGCTGACAGCGGGACAGATGCGGTATCCTTTCAGGTGGAATCGGAGGCCCTGAAAGACGGCCTGGAAGTGGAAATTCGTTTTCCCTATGGCAGCCATCTGATCGGTGCGTCTGAATGGAATGCGGAAGATGCCCATCAGACAGAGATTCTGAAACAGGATGCAGAACATGTGGTATGGAAGCGCACCCTGGACCGGGACGGGTATTTTGCCGCCGTGACACTGGAAGGCGCGGAACTGTCACAGCGAGGGAAGCACAGCTTCAGGATTGCAGGTTCCGGAAGCCCTGAAATGGCGTTTTCCGTTAGCTTTGCAAAATCCGGGCCGCCGGATAAATTGGAGAATAAAGTGGTTTTGGACCGCAGCAGGGCTTACTGGAAGAATTTCTGGGAAAAGGGAGGGGCAGTGGATCTTCATAAGAGTAAAGATCCAAGAGCTCCGGAACTGGAGCGCCGAATTGTTCTGAGCCAGTATCTGATGGCGATTCAGTCCGCGGGCAGCGTGCCTCCCCAGGAGACGGGGCTGACCTGCAACAGCTGGTACGGTAAGTTCCATCTGGAAATGTATTTGTGGCATGAGGCTTATCTGCCTTTATGGAACCATACGGATCTGCTGGAGCGCAGCCTGAACTGGTATCAGATTCATCTGCCGGAAGCCAGGCGGAACGCGGCGCGCAATGGGTACCGGGGAGCCAGATGGCCCAAAATGGTGGCGGAGGACGGGATTGACAGTCCCTCTCCCATTGCGACTCTGCTGATCTGGCAGCAGCCTCACATCATCTATATGCTGGAGCTGGCTTACCAGAACTGCCGCCGGACTGATTTTATGGAAAGGTATTATGAGCTGGTGCAGGAAACCGCGGAATTTATGGTGGATTTTGCAGTCTTTAACCAGGACCGCGGCGTCTATGAGCTTTTAGGGCCTGCAATTCCTGTGCAGGAACGGCATGCGCCAATGGTCACGAAGAATCCTGCTTTTGAAGTAGAGTACTGGTGCTTTACCCTGCGGATCGCCGTGGAGTGGGCAAAACGTCTGGGCAAAGAAGTTCCCGGAAAATGGCAGGACGTGTCGGAGCATATGGCACCTGCTGCGATTGGGGACGGACGTTATCTGGCACATGATGACTGCCCGGATACTTATGAGAACTTTGCGGAAGATCACCCTTCTATGCTCTGCGCTTACGGGCTGATAGACAGCGGGCGCATTGACCGGGAAGCGATGCGGCGCTCATTGAAAAAAGTGGAAGAATGCTGGGACTATCCTTCTTTGTGGGGCTGGGACTTTGCGGTGATGTGTATGACCGCGGTTCGTCTGGGAGATCCGGAATATGCCATAGAGCTTCTGTTGATGGATACGCCGAAAAACAGTTACGTTGCCAGTGGAAATAATTATCAGAAAACCAGAGATGACCTGCCCCTGTATCTTCCGGGCAATGGCTCGCTGCTGCTGGCCCTGCCTCTGATGACGGCAGGGTTTCCGGGGAGCGGCAGACTGCCGGGATTTCCGAAAAATGGTCAGTGGGAAGTAGAGTTTGAAAACATTGACCCTTTTCCATATTAATGAATTACAAGGCTGCGGGAATCCGGAATAGCGCTGTGCTTTTCCCGGGTTTCTGCGGCTTTAAAACAATGAGAACATATTATTTATAGTGATGAAGGGAGAAGTTGGTATGAAACCCTGGGAACATGGAGTTTTAAGAGTCAGTGATAATCAGAAATATCTCTGCAATGGGGAACAGCCGTTTTTCTGGCTGGGGGATACTGCCTGGATGCTGTTCCAGCAGCTGGATCTGGAAGAGGCATATGTCTATCTCCGCAACCGTAAGGAAAAAGGGTATACGGTGATTCAGTCTGTATTTGTGCACTCACGTCCGCAGGGAGGTGACGGAGGATGGAAGCAGATTGAAAAAGATGTATCGGATCCGGCATACTGGGATCATTGCGATAAAGTGATTAAAATAGCGGAAGATCTCGGCTTGTACATGGCGCTTCTGCCGGCATGGGGCAAGGTGGTGGCTTCGGGAACCCTCAATGAAAGCAATGTGGAGCAGTATGTGGAATATCTGGCGGGCAGATATCAGAATCGTCCGAATATCATCTGGCTGGTGGGCGGAGATGTCCGCGGCAGCGTGAGTCTGGAAACCTTCCGGGCAGAAGGCAGGACACTGAAGCGGCTGATGCCTGAAAAACTGGTGGGATATCATCCCTTCGGCCGGACCTCTTCTTCTTTATGGTTCCATGAAGAAGAGTGGCTGGACTTTAACATGTTCCAGTCAGGGCACCGCCGCTATGATCAGGCATCTCTGGGGGCCTGGGATGATAATGCAGAAAAAGAAGGCTTTTTTGGAGAGGACAACTGGAAATATGTGGACCGGGACCATAGTTATCCTGTGATGAAGCCCACGGTGGACGGCGAGCCTTCCTATGAATGGGTGCTGCAGGGCCTGCATGACTATTCCCAGCCTTACTGGAGAGAATGGGATGTGCGGCGCTATGCTTACTGGTCCGTGTTCCAGGGGGCCATGGGCCATACCTACGGGGACGCAGCAATTTTCCAGTTCTATAAAAATCCCAGAGTCATCGGCGGATGCGGAGCCAGATATGTATGGCAGGATTCCGTTCACCACGTAGGTTCCGAGCATATGAAACATCTGAAAGAGCTGATGGAGTCTGTGGACTATCAGAGCGGCCGCCCGGCGGAGGAACTTCTGCTTTCCGGGCAGAAGGAAAAATATCACCGGATTTCTGTATTTGCCGGGGATGGGTTCCTGTTTGCATATGATTATCTGGGAGAGGCGTTCACTGTCAGCCTGAAACAGTTTGCCGGCAAAAAGGTGGCGGCTTACTGGTTTGACCCTGTCAGCGGGGTATACAGTTACTTCGCAGACCTGACGGGCAAAGAGTCGGCAAAAGTGAAGCCGTCTTCCAGGTTTACGGAAGATAATGACTGGGTGCTTGTATGCAGAGCAGAATAAAAAAAGAGTGAGGATGACGGAAATGAAGCCTTGGGATAACGGAAAGCTGCAGGTCAGCAAAAATCAGAAGTATTTGCGCAACGGAAATCAGCCATTTTTCTGGCTGGGGGATACTGCCTGGCTGCTGTTTCAGCAGTGCAGTCTGGAGCAGGCCTATCTCTACCTGAAAAACAGGAGAGATTTGGGCTATAATGTGATTCAGTCTGTATTCTACCACCCCATTCAGGATCAGGAATACTGCAGGCCGGAGAGCAGGATTGACAATCCTGATTACTGGAAGCATTGTGATGAAATCATCCGGATGGCGGAAGAATTAGGCCTTTATATGGGCCTGCTGCCCTGCTGGGGAGACATTGTAAAAAATAAGACGATCAACGAAGACAATGCGGAAAAATACTGTACATTTCTGGCCGGGCGCTGTCAGGAGAGGAAAAACATCATCTGGCTGGTGGGCGGGGATGTGCGGGGAAGCGACGCGCCGGAAACTTTCCGGACAGAAGGCAGGACCTTTAAGAAACTGACTCCGGATAATCTGGTGGGATTCCACCCCTTCGGGCGCACTTCTTCCTCTCTCTGGTTTCACGAGGAGGAATGGCTGGACTTCAATATGTTCCAGTCCGGCCATCGCCGTTATGATCAGAGCTCCCTGGGAGCCTGGGACGACAATGCGGTGAAGGAAGGATATTTTGGAGAGGACAACTGGAGATATGTGGACCGGGATCACAGCTATTCTGTAATGAAGCCCACAGTGGACGGAGAGCCTTCTTATGAATGGATTCTCCAGGGGCTGCACGACACCTCTCAGCCCTACTGGAGGGAGTGGGATGTGCGCCGCTATGCCTACTGGGCCGTATTCCAGGGCGCCATGGGGCATACCTACGGAGAAAATGCAGTGATGCAGTTTTATGACGGTTCCATCCCCGGTTCTTTTGGCGTGAGAGATATGTGGTGGGATGCGCTGCACCATGTGGGGGCCGGGCATATGAAGCATCTGAAAGACCTGATGGAAGCAGTGGACTATCAGAGCGGCCGCCCTGCAGAAGAACTGCTGGTATCCGGACAGAAAGAAAAATATGAGAGGGTTTCGGTATTTGCAGGGAAGGATTACCTGTTTGCGTATGATTATCTAGGAAAAGGCTTTACCATCAGTCTGGAGAACTTTAAAGGAAGGAAGGTATCAGCTTTTTGGTTTGATCCTGCCAGCGGAATTTACAGTTATTTTGATGATATGACCGGAAAAGAACAGGCGGAAGTGAAGCCGGTGGCCAGATTTACTGAAGACAATGACTGGGTTCTGGTGCTGAAGGCAGAATGAGCGATCAATGAAACCATAGAGGAACAGGAGGCAGTAAATGGGGACAATTCGGTTTGCCACTGTGGGAACGAATATTACGGATACTTTTTTGAAAGCGGCAGCTGAAGTGCCGGAGTTCGAATTGGCTGCAGTGCATTCCAGAACAGAAGAACGGGCAAGAGAGTTTGCCGCCCGCCATCATGCGCCCAGATATTTCACGGATCTGGAAAAAATGGCAGCCTGGGACGGCTTTGATGCGGTTTATATCGGCGCGCCTATTGCATTTCATTATAAATATGCTAAAATGTTCATAGAGCACGGCAAACATGTGCTGCTGGAAAAAGCCTTTACCGCGAATGCCGCCCAGGCAAGAGCATTGACGGCCCTTGCAAAGCAGAAACAGGTACTTCTGATGGAAGCGATGATGACCACGGAATTCCCGAATTTCTTTCAGATCAGGGACAGCCTGCCAAAGCTCGGTAATCTGCGCAGGTACGTGGCCAATTTTGGAAACTACTCCATCCGTTATGATGATTATAAGGCAGGACTGTCCGTAAATACTTTCCGGAGGGATCTCTGCAACGGAGCAATGCTGGATATGGGCTGTTACTGTGTGGCTCCTATGGTGGCGCTTTTTGGAAAGCCGTTGGAAATCAAGGCCTTTGGTGTGGTTCTGGAGAGCGGGGTAGACGGGCAGAGTACGGTAATCTGCCGATATCCGGGGATGGATGCGGTGAATCTGGTGACGAAAATCGCCAATTCTTACCTGCCTTCGGAAATCGCGGGAGAGGAAGGCACCCTGTTTCTGGATCATATCCAGGGGCTGGGGAAAATGGAAATCCGTTACCGGGACGGCAGGACGGAATCTGTCCGCGTGGACCAGCCGGAACATGGGATGGTGTATGAGCTGAGAGATTTTATCCATACCCTGGAGGAAGGCCGTACAGAATCAGTACATAACACCCATCAGCTGACGCTGGATGTGATGGAAGTGATGGATGAAATCCGCAGACAGGTAGGCGTGCGCTATGATTGCGATGAATAACAGGAGGAATTATCTATGATCCAGAATCCTATATTAAGAGGATTTTGCCCTGACCCCAGCATTATCCGTGCCGGGGAAGACTTTTATATTGCCACATCCACCTTTGAATGGTGGCCCGGAGTTCGTCTGTTTCATTCCAAAGATCTGAAAAACTGGGAGCAAATCCCCTCTCCGCTGCGCCGTGTCAGCCAGCTGAATATGGTGGGGGACCCCGCTTCCGGCGGCGTATGGGCGCCCTGTCTGAGTTATGACGGCAAAAAGTTCTGGCTGGTATTTACAGATGTGAAAACCAAAAAAGGCCGTTACTATAATACCCACAATTATCTGGTATATGCGGATGATATCCGGGGGGTATGGTCTGATCCCGTATATCTGAACAGCGTTGGCTTTGACCCTTCTCTGTTTCATGATGTGGACGGGAGAAAATATCTGATCAATATGCTCAACGGTTTTAAAGGAATCACTGTCCAGGAGTACGATCCGCTGACTAACCGGCTGGTTGGCCGCGTGGAGAAAGTTTTCGGCGGGACGGAGGCAGGGTTTACAGAAGGCCCGCATATGTACCATATCGGGGACTGGTATTATCTTCTGGTGGCGGAAGGCGGCACCAGCTATGGGCATCAGGTGACGATTGCCAGGAGCAGGAGTATCTGGGGGCCTTTTGAGGTGGACCCGGAAAATCCCATGCTGACTTCTGACATTGAGGATGAAAATGCGCTGCAGAAGGCAGGGCATGCCGATTTTGTGGATACCGGGCATGGAGAATGGTATATGGTGCACCTTTGCGGGCGGTCCAGAACCACGGAGGATGGCAGAAAGGTCTGCCTCACAGGGCGCGAGACAGCCATCCAGAAAGTATGCTGGAAGGACGGCTGGCTGCGCCTGGAGTCTGGCGGGAGATTCGCGCAGACGGAGACAGAAGAGCCGGAAGGCATCCCTATCCACCCTCTGCCGGAAGTTCCTGCACGGGATGATTTTAATGAGAATATGATGGGCCTTCGGTACAGTTGTCCCAGGGCGCCGCTGGTAGACAGCATGAACCAGGTGGAAAGGCCTGGCTGGCTGCGGCTCTACGGCCAGGAGTCCTTGAATTCTCTGCACCATGTGAGCCTGATGGGCGTGCGCCAGGAAGAACTGCATGCCATGGCAGAAACAGCCATGGATTTTGTCCCGGAGAGACCGGAGCAGGCGGCCGGGCTGGCATACATGTATGACGCCATGAACTTCTATATTTTTATAAAGACCAGGGATGAGGCGGGAAAAACTGTTTTAAATCTGATCTGCAGCGATTCCGGAGTCTGCACAGACCTTATGGAGCCGGTTGAAGTGCCTGAGACGGATGTGCTATACCTGCGGGCGCAGACGGATGAAGCAGGCGCGTTTGTGCGTTTCTTTTATTCTATGGACGGGGCCGGATGGATTCAGGCAGGCGGGGAATATACCACGGAAATCCTGACGGATGAACATTGCCGGGGCTTTACCGGCGCTCATTTTGGCATGTATTGCCATGATATGAGCGGATCCCGTAAATTTGCGGATTTTGATTACTTTACATATAAGAATATATAACACCATGCTGCCGTCGGAATTGCTTTGGGGGCTGTGCCGTCCCAAAGCGGCCTGCGAAAGAGAGGAGGGTGTATGAAGCGGAAATACTGCGTATGGGTAAGCCTGCAGTGATCAGGCTTCATACACTCTTTTTAGTGGAAGGGAGATCAGAATGAGAGAAAGAGAACAGTTTCGCGCCCAGGCAGTAGAGTTGGTCGCAAGGATGACCCTGGAGGAAAAGACGGGGCAGCTGCGGTATCAGGCCCCGGCAATTCCCAGGCTGGGCGTTCCGGCCTATAACTGGTGGAATGAGGCGCTGCACGGCGTAGCCCGGGCGGGTACGGCTACGGTATTTCCCCAGGCAATCGGGATGGCGGCCTCTTTTGATGAAGAACTGCTGCGGAAGGAGGCTTCTGCCGTGGCAGAAGAGGGCCGGGCGAAATATAATGAGAGCGTCAGGCACGGGGACAGAGATATCTATAAAGGCCTGACCTTCTGGGCGCCGAATGTGAACATTTTCCGTGATCCCAGATGGGGCAGGGGGCATGAAACATACGGAGAAGATCCCTGGCTGGCGGCAAGAATGGGCGTGGCTTACGTGAAAGGCCTTCAGGGAAACGGAGAGTACCTGAAAACCGCCGCCTGTGCAAAACATTTTGCCGTTCACAGCGGCCCGGAAGGGCTTCGCCATTCCTTTGACGCAAGAGTCAGTGAAAAAGATCTGAGAGAAACCTATCTCCCGGCCTTTGAAGCCTGTGTCAAAGAAGGCGGTGCAGAGGCGGTGATGGGCGCTTATAACAGGACCAATGGAGAGCCCTGCTGCGGGAGTTTCCGCCTGTTGAAAGAGATCCTGCGGGAAGAGTGGGGATTTCAGGGCCATGTGGTTTCAGACTGCTGGGCAATCAGGGATTTTCACACCACCCATGGAGTGACAGAAACGCCGGAAGAATCTGTTTCGCTGGCATTAAAAGCGGGCTGTGACGTGAACTGCGGCAATTCCTATGAATATTTGCTGGAATCAGTGAATCAGGGGCTGGTTACAGAAGAAGAAATTACAGAGGCATGTGTCCGGCTGTTCACTACACGGTTTGCTTTAGGAATGTTTGCGGAAACCGAATATGATTCCATCCCGTATGAGAGAGTGGAATGTAAGGAATTCCTTGCACTTAATGAACGGGCAGCCAGAGAGAGTATGGTTTTGCTGAAAAATGACGGCATACTTCCTCTTTGTGCGGATTCTCTGCGCACAGTGGGTGTGATTGGGCCAAACGCGGACAGCCGCCAGGCGCTGATGGGAAATTACCACGGAACTTCCTCCGAGTATATTACTGTTCTGGAGGGAATCCGCAGGGAAGTGGATTTTCATAATCTGACCAGGCCGGAAGGCCGGGAAATCCGTCTGTTCTATGCAAAAGGATGCCACCTGTTCCGGGACAGAGAAGAAAATCTGGGGCAGCAGGATGACAGGCTGGCAGAGGCTGTGACAGTTGCGGAGCACAGTGACGTGGTGATTCTCTGCCTGGGCTTGGATGAGACGCTGGAAGGCGAACAGGGCGATACCGGGAATTCCGACGCTTCAGGGGACAAGCAGGATCTGCAGCTGCCGGCTCCCCAGAGGAGGCTTCTGCGCGCTGTTCTGGATACAGGGAAACCTGTCATTCTCTGTAATATGACGGGAAGCGCGGTGGATCTCTCCCTCGCTCAGGATAAGGCTGCCGCGGTACTGCAGCTGTGGTATCCCGGCGCGCGGGGCGGAAAAGCAGCTGCTGAAATCCTTTTCGGCAGGTATTCTCCCGCAGGTAAACTTCCGGTCACTTTTTACAGGAGTGAAGAGGGACTGCCGGAGTTTACAGATTACAGCATGAAAAACCGCACTTACCGGTACTATACAGGATCTCCCCTCTATCCCTTTGGCTATGGTCTGACCTATGGTAAAACTGTGGTGACAGAGGCGGACGTGGAGGAAGAGGCTGAGGACGGCAGCCTTTGGCTCAGGGTATCCATGTTTAACGGAGGAAGAGAAACGGACGAGGTGCTTCAGATCTACTGCAGGAACCTGGCTTCGCCCTGGGCTGAGCCGAATCCAAAACTGGCCGCTTTTCAGAGGATTCTTCTGGGAGAAGGGGAAGAAAAAACTGTGCACATCACGGTTCCGGCCCAGGCATTTACGGTAGTGGACGAAAAGGGTGTTCGCAGAGAAGAGGGCAGGCGTTTTTTGCTTTACGCAGGTTTTGGCCAGCCGGATGGCAGGACCAGAGATCTGTCGGGTCAGAGCTGCATGGAAATCAGCTTTGAGAAAAAAAATATTGTTCAATAGTTTGAAATGTGTTATAATATCGAGAACTCAAATTGAGACAATGCAAAAGAAGGGTAAAACGAGATGAAACGACAGGATATTCACAAAGTGATGATCATCGGTTCAGGGCCGATTATCATCGGCCAGGCATGCGAATTTGACTATTCCGGAACGCAGGCCTGCAAAGCGCTGAAGAACTTGGGGTATGAAATCGTGCTGGTCAATTCCAATCCGGCAACGATCATGACCGACCCGGATACGGCTGATATCACCTATATCGAACCGCTGAATGTAGAACGGCTGGAACAGATCATTGAAAAAGAACGTCCGGACGCCCTGCTGCCCAACCTCGGCGGCCAGTCCGGCCTGAATCTGTGCTCCGAGCTGCAGAAAGCCGGCGTGCTGGACAGATATGAGGTTAAAGTGATCGGCGTTCAGGTGGATGCCATTGAACGCGGCGAAGACAGGATTGAATTTAAGAAGACCATGGAATCCCTGGGCATCGAAATGGCCCGCAGCGAAGTTGCCTACAGCGTG
Source organism: Cuneatibacter caecimuris (assembly GCF_004216775.1). Classification (GTDB taxonomy): domain Bacteria; phylum Bacillota; class Clostridia; order Lachnospirales; family Lachnospiraceae; genus Cuneatibacter; species Cuneatibacter caecimuris. The sequence goes on along the minus strand of NZ_SGXF01000002.1, from coordinate 121,619 downwards.
GATGAGGCGCTGCAGATCGCGGATAAGCTGGGGTACCCTGTGGTGCTGCGCCCGGCGTATACCATGGGCGGCGCAGGCGGCGGACTGGTCTACAATGTGGAGGAGCTGAAGACAGTTTGCGCAAGAGGGCTGCAGGCCAGCCTGGTGGGTCAGGTGCTGGTGGAGGAATCTATCCTGGGCTGGGAAGAGCTGGAACTGGAAGTAGTCCGGGACTCCAAGAACAATATGATTACTGTCTGCTTTATTGAAAATATAGATCCGCTGGGCGTACATACAGGAGATTCATTCTGTTCCGCCCCTATGCTGACCATTTCAGAAGAGGTGCAGAAACGCCTTCAGGAACAGGCCTATAAGATCGTGGAAGCCATTGAGGTGATCGGCGGAACCAATGTGCAGTTCGCCCATGACCCGGTTTCCGACAGAATTATTGTGATTGAAATCAATCCCAGGACATCCCGTTCTTCCGCGCTGGCTTCAAAAGCCACCGGATTCCCCATCGCTCTGGTATCCGCCATGCTGGCCAGCGGCCTGACTCTGGATGAGATCCCTTGCGGGAAATACGGCGCTCTGGACAAGTATGTGCCGGGCGGCGACTATATTGTAATTAAATTTGCCCGCTGGGCCTTTGAAAAATTCAAAGGCGTTGAGGATAAACTGGGCACGCAGATGCGGGCGGTAGGCGAAGTGATGAGCATCGGCAAGACCTACAAGGAAGCGTTCCAGAAGGCCATCCGGAGCCTGGAAAACGGCCGGTACGGCCTGGGCGGCGCAAAAGACTTTGCCGGCCGGACCAAAAAAGAACTGCTGACCATGTTGGCTACCCCCTGCAGCGAACGGCATTTCATCATGTACGAGGCTCTGAGAAAAGGCGCTTCTGTGGATGAGATTTTTGAGCTGACAAAGGTGAAACGTTACTTTATCCAACAGATGAAAGAGCTGGTGGAGGAGGAAGAAGCACTGAAAAAAGACGCAGGAAAGCTTCCTTCTCCTGAAGTGCTGAAGCAGGCGAAGCTGGACGGTTTCTCCGACAAGTATCTGAGCCAGATTTTGGATGTCCCGGAAGAAGACATTCGTAAGAAACGTAAGGAAAATGGAATTGTGGAGGCCTGGGAGGGCGTCCATGTCAGCGGAACGGAGAATTCTGCCTATTACTATTCCAGCTACCACCTGGAAGACCGCAGCCCGGCTTCCGGCAATGGTAATAAGATTATGATCCTGGGCGGAGGGCCAAACCGGATCGGCCAGGGAATCGAATTTGATTATTGCTGTGTCCATGCGGCCAAGGCGCTGAAGAGCCTGGGGTTTGAGACAATTATTGTGAACTGCAATCCGGAAACAGTGTCCACAGACTATGACACTTCGGATAAGCTGTACTTCGAACCCCTCACCCTGGAAGATGTGCTGAGCATATATGAGAAAGAAAAACCTCTGGGTGTGATCGCCCAGTTCGGCGGCCAGACGCCTCTGAACCTGGCGGCGGACCTGAAGAAAAACGGAGTGAATATTCTGGGTACCACCCCGGAAACCATTGATCTGGCGGAAGATCGGGATCTGTTCCGCGCCATGATGGATAAACTGGAGATTCCCATGCCGGAGTCCGGCATGGCGGTGACAACAGAAGACGCGCTGGAAATCGCAGAGCGCATCGGCTATCCTGTGATGGTGCGCCCCTCTTATGTGCTGGGCGGCCGCGGGATGGAAGTGGTATATGACAGCGAGGCGCTGACGTTCTACATGCGGCAGGCAGTGGGCGTGACGCCTGACAGGCCGATTCTGATTGACCGTTTCCTGCACCACGCTACAGAGTGCGAGGCCGACGCCATCAGCGATGGGACGAATGTATTCGTGCCTTCTGTCATGGAGCATATTGAACTGGCAGGCGTGCATTCCGGAGATTCCGCCTGTGTGCTGCCCCCTAAGAGCCTGACGGAGGAGCAGATTGCCACCATCAAGGATTATACCAGAAAAATTGCGGCAGAGATGAACGTGGTGGGCCTGATGAATATGCAGTATGCCATTGAGGACGGGAAAGTTTATGTGCTGGAAGCCAACCCCAGAGCTTCCAGAACCGTGCCGCTGGTCTCCAAGGTCTGCGGGATCAATATGGTGAAGCTGGCCACAGAGATTATGACAGCTGCTTATACAGGCAAGGAATCGCCGGTGTCTTCCCTGAAAGAGAAGAAATTCGCCCATTACGGCGTAAAAGAGGCGGTGTTCCCCTTTAACATGTTCCCTGAAGTAGATCCGCTTCTGGGGCCGGAAATGCGTTCCACCGGGGAAGTTTTGGGCATTTCTCCTGACTTCGGAGACGCTTTCTATAAAGCACAGGAGGCTGCTCAGAGCAAACTGCCGGTATCCGGGACTGTGCTGATCAGCGTGAGCGACCGGGACAAGCCGGAACTGGTTGAGGTAGCCAGAGGGTTTGCAGAATGTGGATTCTCTATTCTGGCTACAGGCCGCACCTGCGATATGATTCAGGCTGCCGGCATTCCCGCCCAGAAGATCGCCAAGATCAACGAGGGCCGCCCAAATGTGCTGGATAAGATCACCAACGGAAAAGTCCAGCTGATCATCAATACGCCCATAGGCAAAAAGGGCGCTGTGGATGACAGCTACATCCGTAAAGCTGCGATTAAAAATAAAATTCCTTACATGACCACCATGGCGGCAGCCAAAGCTACTGTAGAGGCGGTAAAATCTGTACTGAGGGATAAGGCTCTGCCTGTGAAGTCGCTGCAGGAGTTTCACGCGGAAATCAGATAGGATTCAGACAATGTAAGTGTGATATAAAACCGGCCAGGCCGGCCAATGAAAACAAAGACGCGCTCCGTCTGTTTTGCTGAGACAGGGCGCGTCTTTGTTGTATACGAAACTGTATTTCCTATGCAACAAAACCCTTCGGGGATAGCACTGCGGCATTCTTTTTTATGACCTGGCAGGTAAACCTCCTGCCGTTCAGACGATGAGCCCCCCGCAGAGTATGGCGTCTCTCTGGTAGAAGACAGCAGCCTGGCCCGGAGTGATGGCGCGCTGGGGTTCCTCAAATACTGCCTCCACCTCGTCCGGACCGGTCTGAGTCAGGATGCAGGGCGCGCCCCGATGGGCATACCGGATTTTGCCTGAGGCGCGTACTGGTTCGGCCAGGCTGGACAGAGCCTGGAAATTTACCTGACGGATGACCAGCTTCTTTGTAAAGAGATCTTCGGATTCACCAATTACCACCTCGTTGGTATCCGGCCGCAGCGCCGTGACAAAAACAGGGCGGCCCATGGCCAGATTCAGGCCTTTTCGCTGCCCTATTGTGTAGTGGGTGATTCCTCTATGCGTTCCCAGAACATCGCCGCCGGCGGTGACAAAATTGCCCTGCGGGGGGAGCGGGGAGGGAGAATGTTCTTCAAGGTAACGGTTATAGTCCTGATCCGGTATAAAGCAGATTTCCTGGCTGTCTTTTTTGCCGGCAACATGCAGGCCGATGGACTGAGCGATCTCCCGGATCTGTTCTTTTTCATATTCTCCTGCAGGCATCAGCGTGCGGGAAAGCTGTTCCTGGGTAAGATTGTACAGCGCATAGGTCTGGTCCTTGGAATCCGTGGCGGAGCGGCAAACAGCGAAACGACCATTGTCAAGTTTCCTGACCCTGGCGTAATGCCCTGTGGCTACAAAATCAGCTCCCAGCCGGTCCGCGGCCTGTAACAGGCCTGTCCATTTCACCCGGCGGTTGCAGATGACACAGGGATTTGGTGTGCGCCCATTTCTGTATTCATCCATAAAATAAGTGATCACGTCGGACTCAAATTCAGATCTGAAATCCAGCACATGAAACGGAATGTTCAGCGTATCAGCCACTTGACGGGCGTCTTCAATGGCGGCCAGTCCGGCTTCTTCAGAGCTCTCGGGCCACAGGCGCATGGTGACGCCGATCACAGAATATCCCTGTTCCTTTAGTAAAAAAGCGGCGGCAGAGGAATCCACCCCGCCGGATAAACCGATGATTACAGTTTGTCTCAAAATACCACCTCTCTCTAAAATAAAATGATGCACCAATCATAGCATATTTTGGCAGGGTGGCAAAGAGAAATTAGAAAGAATTTCAGGAAATGGTTGGATTTCAGCATGGAATCTGATATAATATTTCCAAACTTCAGAAAAGAGGAGAGTTTTCCTATGAATAAAAGGCGTGTAGTAGTCGGATTGGGGCGGGTGGCTTTTGGGTCTACTTTGCCGCAGCAGAAAGAAGCGGTTCAGAGGGCGGCCCGGGCCATTGCCGATCTGGTGGAAGCCAGGTACCAGGTGGTGGTCACCCACAGCAATGGGCTGCAGATTGGTATGATTCATGCAGCTATGAACGAATTTTCTAAAAACAACCAGGAATTTACCGCAGCGCCGGTAGCTGTCTGCGGCGCGCTGAGCCAGGGATATATCGGATACGACCTGCAGAACGCTCTGCGGACCGAGCTTTTGGACCGGGGAATTTATAAACCGGTCTGCACGATCATCACGCAGGTCCGGGTAGATCCTTTTGACAAGGCGTTTAACCATCCCACCAAAGAAATCGGACGCATTCTGACGAAAGAAGAGGCGGACGCAGAAGTGGAAAAGGGCAATTATGTGACAGAAGTTGACGGCGGATACCGCCGTATTGTAGCGGCTCCCCAGCCCATTGATATTTACGAGATTGATTCGATCCGGACGCTGGCGGATGCGGACCAGGTAGTGATCGCCTGCGGGGGCGGCGGAATTCCTGTGATGCAGCAGGGTACCAGGCTAAGAGGCGCCAGTGCGATTATTGAAAAAGACCTGGGCGCAGCGCGGCTGGCCCAGATGCTGGATGCGGACGACCTTCTGTTTTTGACGGGAACGGAACAGATGACTGTGAAACCGGGGACGTCTCAGGAACAGAAGCTGGGCAAGCTGACAACAGTGAAAGCCGAAGAATTGATCGAAGAAGGGTATTTTGACGCAATTTCCACGCTGCCCAAGATGCAGGCAGCAGTGGAATTCGTCAGCTCGGGCAAGGACAGAAGGGCCATAATCACTTCTCTGGACAAGGCCCTTGCCGGGCTGAAAGAAAAGGCCGGCACCATCATATCCTGAGCGTGCCGGATAAAAATTTAATTGTATTGCAGAAAGCGCCGTTGTGATATGCTACAGCACAGCGGCGTAAGGAATCACATCGCTAAAGCGACACGCCGCAGGCGGATAATCCCGCGAGCGGGATTCTTTTTTCCACTATTCGTTTAAATTGAGGAAAACGGGTCTGCGGTCTTTATAAATAGTATAATATCTGTATCCCAGTTTCTTCAGCAGCTCCGGGAGCAGAGAAAAATCATAGGCCAGATGTTCAGGCGCATGTCCGTCCGAACCGATGGTCAGCAGCTCTCCGCCCAGCTCCCGGTAGCGGATGAGCACATCTTCATGGGGATTGGGATGTCCGAGACCGTATTTAAAGCCTGCGGTATTGCATTCCAGGGCGATATCCCTGTCAATCAGGGTGCGGAGAATTTCATCAATTATATCTCCAAATTCAGCGAATAGATTCACTTTTCTTCCGGAGGGCAGATAACGGACAATATAGTCCAGATGGCCGCAGGAATCAAAACAGTCAAATGATCTGATGTTTTCAAGCATATCCTCAAAATACCGGTGCAGGCCCTGCTGTTCCGTTTTTCCATCCCAGTAAACCGGAAAATAGGGGTCCATCTGATCCACCACATGAGTGGAACCGATCACAAATTCAAAAGGCCAGGAGGCAGTCAGCTCTTCCGGCCGTTTTCCAAGGTGAGGCTGCAGGCCCAGCTCTATCCCGATATGAAGGCAGATCTGGCCGCGGTATTCTTCCTTCAAAGCTTCCAGAGTCCGGAAATATTCCGGTATATCAAAAACAAAAGAAGGCTCTTCCCCCGGAAAATCCATGTCGTAATGGTCTGTAATATAAAAATCCTGAAGCCCCAGGCGGATTGCCTGCCGGATCTGGCTCCTGGGAGAAGAGGTGCTGTCTGTGGAAAAAGCAGTGTGGGTGTGCGTATCTGCCAGAATCATGATATGTCCTCCATGTGATTATTCACCGGCTTTTTTGTTTGGCCGCTGGCTTTTAGTATAATGGATGAAATCAAAAAATGCAATATTCTTCAGAATCCATTTGAAAAATCAGGAAGATGTGATAGAATGAATTCGAAAGGTTTTTTACAAGAAGATAATTTGGGAGGAAAATATCATCATGAACGTAACAGACCTAAAGAATTTATTCATGTTCTGTGGAGGCCTGGGGATGTTCCTGTACGGCATGCACACCATGTCGGATGGTATCCAGAAAAGTGCAGGAAATAAGATGCGCCAGCTGCTTGAAATGCTGACGAATAACCGGCTGATGGCTGTGCTGATGGGGGCTCTGATCACGGCAATCATTCAGAGCAGCGGCGCCACAACTGTGATGGTGGTAGGCTTTGTAAACGCGGGGCTGATGACGCTGACGCAGGCGGTGGGCGTGATCATGGGCGCGAACATCGGAACCTGTATTACATCCTGGATCGTTTCACTGGGGCAGCTGGGGGACAGCATGATGCTGTTTTCACCTTCTTTATATGCGCCGCTGCTTTTGGGAATCGGCGCAATTATGATTATGTTTATTAAAAAACCATCGTCTAAACTGGCGGGAGAAATCCTGGTTGGTCTGGGCTTGTTGTTTATCGGCCTGGATTTCATGAAAGACGCGGCCGGGAGCTATACAGACCTTCCGATATTTAAGAATGCCTTTGAGATGTTCGGAAGCAACCCTGTGCTGGGAATTCTGATCGGAGCTGCGGTGACCGCGATTATGCAGAGTTCTTCCGCATCTGTGGGAATCCTGCAGATGCTGGCGGCTTCAGGAGGGGTGGTGACGGCCGCCTCGGCGGTTTATATCAGTCTGGGCTCGAATATCGGTTCCTGCTGTACGGCCATGCTGTCCAGCCTGGGAGCGCCCAGGAACGCAAAACGGGCGGCAGTGATCCACCTGTCTTTTAATGTGATCGGCGCAGTGCTTTTTGGAGCGGGAATGTTTCTGTTCTTCCAGTTCCGGCCGGCTCTGGGAAGCGGTTCCATTGACAGCGTGGGGATTTCGATTTTTCACACTGTGTTTAATATCGTCTGCACAGCCCTGCTGTTTCCCTTTGCCAAGGCTCTGGTGGCTCTTTCGGGGAAAGTTGTGCCTGCGGGCAAAAAGGATAAGGAATTGGCTCAGGAAAACGCAGTGGAAGAAGTGGTGCGCCATCTGGACAAGCGTTTCCTGGAGACCCCCGGCGTTGCGGTGGAGAATGTTCTGAATGAAGTGGTGCACATGGGAGAGATCACTTTGGAAAACGCCACTCTGGCGGTGCGGAGTGTGTTTGACGAAATGCCTGACGAATATTCCAAGGTTTATGAAAATGAAAAGACCATCAACAGCCTGGAGAAATTGCTCACAGAATATCTGGTTCAGATTAACAATCTGTCCCTGACAGAAAAACAGCACCAGATCATTAACCACTTATTTTATATTGTCAGCGACATAGAACGGGTGGGGGATCATACAGAAAATATAGCTGAAATGGCGGAGTATCTTCATAATAATAATATCGTATTTTCTGAGACCGGAATCTCGGATCTGAAAGAAATCAGCGAAAAAGTGCTGGCCTCTTTTCAGTATGCCATTGATGCCAGAAAAACAGGGAGCAAGGAGTCTGTGCGGCATGTGGTGAAGCTGGAGGATATGGTGGACGATCTGGAAGAAGAGCTGCGTGAAAAGCATATCGCAAGGCTGTCAAATAATGAGTGCAGCGCGTCCTCAGGGGTGATTTTCCTGGATATCATCAGCAATCTGGAGCGCATATCCGACCATGCCGACAATATCGCGGGCTATGTAAAAGACGAAATGTGAAAATTTTAAAAAATCGTGGAAAAAGGACTTGCCTTTTTTCTGCAAAGCGGTTAGAATAAGATAGGTTGATGAAAGTTTAACAAACCATTTTCCATAAGTCAATAGCCGCTGTCGGCGGTTATATTATAAGAACTCTAATCATTCACAATTAGGAGGAATTGAAATGGCTGTAAAAGTAGCAATCAATGGTTTTGGCCGTATCGGCCGTCTGGCTTTCAGACAGATGTTTGGCGCTGAAGGATATGATGTAGTAGCAATCAACGATCTGACAGATCCGGTAATGCTGGCAAACCTGCTGAAGTATGATACCGCTCAGGGCGGATACTGCGGTTATATGGGTGAAGGAAAGCACACCGTAGAAGCTGGCGAAGGCTGCATTATCGTTGACGGAAAGACCATTACAATTTATAAAGAGCCCGATGCAAACAATCTGCCTTGGGGTGAACTTGGCGTAGACGTTGTTCTGGAGTGCACCGGCTTCTATACAAAGAAAGACAAGGCTATGGCCCATGTGAATGCCGGCGCTAAGAAGGTTGTTATTTCCGCACCTGCAGGCAATGATCTGAAGACCATCGTGTTCAGCGTGAACGAAGATATTCTGACAGCAGATGATCAGATCATCTCCGCTGCTTCCTGCACCACCAACTGCCTGGCTCCCATGGCTAAGGCTCTGAACGACTATGCTCCCATCCAGTCCGGTATCATGAGCACCATTCATGCTTATACAGGCGACCAGATGATTCTGGACGGCCCTCACAGAAAGGGTGACCTGAGAAGAGCGCGTGCCGGCGCAGCTAACATCGTTCCCAACTCCACCGGCGCGGCGAAGGCAATCGGCCTGGTTATCCCCGAGCTGAACGGCAAGCTGATCGGTTCTGCACAGCGTGTTCCGGTTCCCACCGGTTCCACAACAATTCTGACTGCTGTTGTTAAGGGTGAGAATGTTACTGTTGACGGCATCAACGCTGCAATGAAGGCAGCAGCTTCCGAGTCCTTTGGCTACAACGAAGATCAGATCGTATCTTCCGACGTGATCGGCATGAGATTTGGTTCTCTGTTTGATTCCACTCAGACAATGGTAATCGACCTGGGCAACGGTCTGTACGAAGTACAGGTGGTTTCCTGGTATGACAACGAGAACTCCTATACCAGCCAGATGGTTCGCACCATCAAGTATTTCGCTGAGCTGGCATAATTTTCCCGGTGAAAATGAAATAGAATTGATTCAAGACTCACAACGGGTCCGGTCCTTGGACCGGGCCCGTTACATTGCTGCACAGGAAACTATGCAACAAAACCCTCCGGGGGGATGCGCACTACGCGCTAAGGAAATATGGCCGCTAAAGCGACCGCGCTTCGGCGGGCCGGACTCTAAATTTATTTTAGAAAGGAGCATATTTACATGCTGAATAAGAAAACTGTAGAAGATCTGAAAGATTTAAAAGGAAGAAAGGTTCTTGTGCGCTGCGATTTCAACGTGCCGCTGAAGGATGGAGTGATTCAGAATTACAACCGCATCGACGGAGCGGTTCCTACGATTAAGAAGCTGCTGGACCAGGGCGCAAAGGTGATCCTTTGTTCTCATCTGGGCAAGCCCAAGGGAGAACCCCTTCCTGAGCTGTCTCTGGAGCCGGTTGCTGCTGCGCTGAAAGAGCGTTTGGGCGCAGAGGTGAAATTTGTCAATGATCCCAAGGTGACAGGCCCTGAAACACAGGCAGCCGCAGCATCTCTTGAGGGCGGAGAAGTTCTGCTGCTTCAGAACACCCGTTACAGAGTGGAAGAGACAAAATACGGCAAGGATGAAAATGCCGATGCTTATGCGAAAGAACTGGCTGCGCTGTGCGATAACGATATTTTTGTAAACGACGCATTCGGAACCGCTCACAGAGCGCACTGCTCCAATGTTGGCGTAACCAAGTACACAAAGGAAAATGTTGTGGGTTACCTGATGGAAAAGGAAATTAAATTCCTGGGCGAGGCAGTGGAGAACCCGGTTCGTCCTTTTGTGGCGATTCTGGGGGGCGCGAAAGTATCTGATAAGATCAATGTGATCAACAACCTGCTGGAAAAAGTGGATACTCTGATCATCGGCGGCGGAATGGCCTATACTTTCCTGAAAGCTCAGGGCCAGGAAGTGGGAAATTCCCTTCTGGAAGCTGATAAACTGGACTATGCGCTGGAAATGGTGGAGAAAGCAAAGGCAAAGGGCGTAAACCTGCTGCTTCCTGTTGACCATGTGGTAGGCAGAGAGTTTTCCAATGATACGGAGAGAAAGGTTGTAGATACTATTGAAGCCGGCTGGTCCGGATTTGATATTGGGCCTAAGACTATTGAAAATTATAAGAAGGCTCTGGAAGGCGCGAAGACAGTAGTGTGGAACGGGCCTATGGGCGTGTTTGAATTTGAAAACTTCGCAGAGGGCACTCTGGAAGTATGCCGCGCAGTGGCAGAGCTGACAGACGCCACCACAGTGATCGGCGGCGGAGACTCCGTAAATGCTGTAAAGAGACTGGGCTTTGCTGACAAAATGACCCATATCTCCACCGGCGGCGGCGCTTCTCTGGAGTTCCTGGAAGGCAAAGAGCTTCCCGGCGTTGCGGCAGCAGATAACAAATAATAGAAGTCAGGAGAACTGAAAAATGCGTAAGAAGATTATCGCAGGCAACTGGAAGATGAATATGACCCCTTCCGAAGCAGTTGCGCTGGTAAATGAATTAAAGCCCCTGGTGGCTTGCGAGGATGCGGACGTGGTGTTCTGCGTGCCCGCTATTGATATTATTCCCGCTGTGGAGGCTGCAAAAGGCAGCAATATTGAAATCGGCGCGGAAAATATGTATTTTGAGGAGAAGGGCGCTTATACCGGCGAGATTTCCCCCAACATGCTGGTGGATGCAGGCGTAAAATATGTGATCATCGGTCATTCCGAGAGAAGAGAGTATTTTGCTGAAACAGATGAGACAGTAAATAAAAAAGTGCTGAAAGCCTTTGAGCACAACATGATTCCGATTATCTGCTGCGGAGAATCCCTGAAACAGCGGGAGCAGGGTATTACCATTGACTGGATTCGCCAGCAGATCAAAATCGCGTTCCTGAACGTGACTGCTGATCAGGCAAAAACAGCTGTGATCGCTTACGAGCCTATCTGGGCGATCGGCACAGGCAAGGTTGCTACCACAGAGCAGGCCCAGGAAGTATGCGCGGCCATCCGCTGCTGCATCGGTGAAATTTACGATGAAGCCACTGCCGAAGCGATCCGTATCCAGTACGGCGGCAGCGTGAGCGCCTCCAGCGCTCCCGAGCTGTTCTCCCAGCCGGATATCGACGGAGGCCTGGTGGGCGGCGCTTCTCTGAAGCCCGATTTCGGTAAGATTGTAAACTGGCATTGAGAGTTTCAGTAATTCGGATTGTGAGAATCTGATTGATCAGCCGCAGTTTGCCGCATGGCAGAGGTTTGCGGTTCAACAGTGAATAAAGAGAGGGGGAGCGTGCGCCGCGCGCTCCTTTTTTCAGAAATCAGGAGGAAGCATGAGTAAAAAACCTACAGTATTGATGATTTTAGACGGATACGGGCTGAATTCCAGAAAAGACGGAAACGCAGTGGCTCTGGCCAAGACGCCGGTTATGGATCAGCTGATGAGGGAATATCCTTTTGTGGAAGGAAATGCCAGCGGAATGGCTGTGGGCCTGCCGGAGGGCCAGATGGGCAATTCCGAAGTGGGCCACCTGAATATGGGCGCCGGACGCATTGTGTATCAGGAACTGACAAGAATCACGAAATCCATTCAGGACGGGGATTTTTTCACAAATGAGGAACTGCTGGCAGCGGTGGAGAATTGTAAGAAAAACGGCGCTGCGCTGCATCTGATGGGGCTGCTTTCCGACGGCGGCGTCCACAGCCATAACACGCATCTGTACGCGCTGCTGGAGCTGGCAAAAAAGAACGGTTTGGAAAAAGTGTTTGTACACTGCTTCCTGGATGGCCGCGATACGCCGCCTTCTTCCGCAAAAGAATACGCGGAGCAGCTGCAGGCTGAAATGGACAGAATCGGCACGGGCCGTATCGCTTCTGTGGCAGGCCGCTATTACGCTATGGACAGGGATAATAATTTTGACCGCACCAGGAAGGCTTATGACGCGCTGACAAAAGGCGAGGGGAATACTGCCGCCAGCGGCGTGGATGCGATCCAGGCTTCTTATGATGACGGGAAGACAGATGAATTTGTGGCGCCCACCGTTGTGATGGAAAATGGCAAGGCAATCGGCACCATTCAGGACGGCGATTCCGTGATATTCTTTAATTTCCGTCCGGATCGGGCAAGACAGATCACCAGAGCTTTCTGCGACGATGATTTTAAAGGATTCGAGAGAAACCGTCTGAACTTGACTTTTGTCTGCTTCACCGATTATGATCCAACGATCCCGAATAAAACAGTGGCCTTCAAAAAGGTTTCCATTACGAATACTTTTGGCGAGTTTCTGGCGGCAAATGGCCTGAAACAGGCCAGAATCGCTGAAACTGAAAAATATGCCCATGTTACGTTCTTCTTCAATGGCGGTGTGGAGGTTCCTAATGACGGAGAAGACCGTATCCTTGTGAAGTCTCCAAAGGTTGCGACTTATGATATGAAGCCTGAAATGAGCGCCTATGAAGTCTGCGATAAGCTGGTAGAGGCGATTAAATCTGATAAATATGATGTGATTATTATCAACTTCGCGAATCCTGATATGGTAGGCCATACCGGAGTACTGGAAGCTGCCGAGGCTGCTGTGGAGGCAGTGGACGCCTGCGTAGGCAGGACTGTAGAGGCGCTGAAAGAAGTGGATGGCCAGATGTTCCTCTGCGCAGATCACGGAAACGCGGAGCAGTTGGTGGATGCGGAAACAGGCGCGCCTTTTACCGCCCATACCACCAATCCGGTGCCTTTTATCCTGATCAATGCAGACCCTGCTTACCGTCTGCGGGAAGGCGGATGCCTGGCGGACATCGCTCCGACGCTGATCGAATTGATGGGGATGGAGCAGCCCCGGGAAATGACAGGAAAGTCCCTGCTGGTGAAATAAGCTGCCGGCTTTGCCTGTAATAGATCTTGACGAATGAATGAGGGTGAACCGACCTCCAAAAGTCAGATGAAAAATCTGACGATTGGTAGGCCGGTTCTTTCATTTCACGGGAAAGGTTCCTATGAAATAAAACTGTTTCGCGGAGGTGAATTGCGGCGGTTTTGAATTTTATTTGCAAAAGAAAGTTCTGATGGTTTGTTCAATAAATGTGAAATATTTCCATCAGGGTTGACTTCAATTAGCAATTATGGGATAATGTAAGGGTTATAAAGTGGCCGTTCATGGGATTTGGACGGGGATTACATCAGAGGCAGGAGTGGGTTATGAGACACAATAGGAGACGGAACCGCTGGAAGGCACTGACCCTTGCGCTGACGGTAGCATTGACGGGCTGCCTGACCGGGCTGTCGCTGAAAGCAGATAATTATACGCCGGATGAAGCCTACCGGCAGTCCCTGCGGGCGCAGGGGTTTCCGGAGGATTATCTGAAACCGCTGGATCAGCTGCATCAGAAGCATCCCAACTGGGTGTTTCAGTCAGTGGTGACCGGAATTGACTGGAAGACATTTATTGATAATGAAGATATGGGTACAAAGAGCCTGATCAGCAACAGTGACAAGCAGGCCGTATCCTCCTGGAAATCTTTGGCGGACGGCGCTTACAACTGGGAGACCAGCCAGTGGACCGTGTATGACGGGACCGGCTGGGTGAGAGCTTCCAGAGAGCTGGTAGAGTACTACGCAGACCCCAGGAACCAGTTTGGTGAGAAAGAAATTTTCCAGTTCCTTTCCAACGCCTATCATCCTGAGAGCCAAAATGAAGAGGGGCTGCAGCGCGCGCTGCGCAATACTTTTATGGCCAGCTCGAATAAGCTGGTTTCAGATTCCGCGGGCAATACATATACCTATGTGGAAGCAATTATGGATGCGGCTGAATATGCCGGCCTGAGTCCATATGCGATTGGAACGAAAATTCGTTTGGAGCAGGGGGTTAACGGAAATTCGGGAAGTATTTCCGGGAATTTTGTGGGAATTAAAGGCAGTTACGCCGGTCTTTATAATTATTTTAACCATGGCGCATATAATGCAAACGGTTTGGGGGCCATTGAAAACGGCCTGATCTATGCAAGAGGGGATACTATTACAAATGCGCAGCTGCGCCAGAATATGAGGATTCCCTGGACCAACCAGTATGATTCGATTCTGGGCGGCGCTTATAAATACGCTGACTATACCAGATATGGACAGGATACCAATTATTTTGAAAAATTCAACGTGGTTTATGACGGAGGGTATGGGCTGTTTTATCATCAGTACTTTACTCATATTCGCGGCGCCAATTCTCTGGGAATCGCTCAGTCAGCCTCTTATGAGGGGATGGACGATATCAAACTGGTGTTCCGGATACCTGTCTATCTGAATATGCCGTCAGCCCCCTGTCCCATGCCTACAAGGGACGGCAGTCCTAACTACAAACTGGCGGATCTGTCTGTAAACGGATATTCTCTAACGCCCACATTTAATACAGATACCTTGACGTACAGCATAATTGTGGACGAGAATGTGAGCGAGGTGACGGTCAGCGCCAGGGCTTATGACGCGGCCCACGCTTCGATCAGCGGGACGGGTACAATCAGCCTGAAGCATGGACAGAATGAAGTGCCTGTGACGGTTACTGCGGGGAATGGGACGAAGAGAACGTATACGCTGCTGATTGCCAGACGGGGAAGTGATCCTGAACCAGTGCCAAAGCCTGAATTTAAGTTGCCTGATTATGCAGTAATCAGTGGGCAGACAGGGTATTTACATGGGATTGAGCCAGGAACCATGGCGCAGAGTTTCCTGGATGGAATGACATTGAAAAATTGTAATGCGGAGATTCATAAGGCCGATGGAAGTATAAATACCGGGCGTATTGGAACAGGCAACCAAATAGTAATAATGAATAGTAGTGGTGAGTCAGTAGCTAAATATCAGGTTGTAGTGTATGGTGATGTGAATGGTGATGGTAAAATAACTGCTGCAGACTTAGGGCTTGTACAGAGACATGTATTGCATATACAGATGCAAGAAGAAGTATATTTTGTAGCAACGGATGTTAATCGTGATCAGAGAATTACTGCAGCAGATATGTACTATGTTCAGCAACATATATTGCACAATGTAGTTATTCCACAGGGAGAATAGAAATAATGAAGAAAAAAAATTTACTATTACTTAGTGCGTTTGTAATATGCTTCCTTTTTACAATTTTTCTGGGAGAAAAGGATGCATATGCGGCTGGAACAGTTAGCGTTTCTCCATCTTCAACATCAGTTACGGTAGGTCAAGAGATTGTTATAAGAGTATCATTAGCTGATTCTACCACTCTCTGGAATGGAAATTTGCAGGTTGGGAATATAGGGCTATTAGATTATAAAGAAACTTCATTGGGAGATTCTGTAAACAGTGATAGTTTAGAAGGAAATGTCGTTTATTTCGTAACAAATAAGCAGTATTGGGACATACATTTTATTGCAAAGCAAGAAGGTGAAGTGACTTTTTCCTTTGTGGGAGGCGATTTTACTTTACCAGATTATACTAATATGGAGATTGACGGAGGACCATCTTGTTCCGTAAGAATAAGTGCCACTCCTACGCAACCTCCTTTATCTTCTGATAGTTTGTTAACTGGATTGGATATTGGAGTCGGATCTTTGGCTCCAGCTTTTTCGCCAAATGTCTACTCATACAATGTTAATTTGCCAAATTTTCAGACGTCTCTATCAGTTACGCCTAAGATACCTCAGGGAGCATCTTATACTATTTCTGGAAATGCGTCAATGCATGAAGGGCAAAATACAATACAGATAGTTGTTCTTTCGGAGGACAAACAAAATAAGAGTACATATACGATTACTGTAAACAACCCTTCCCCTCCCACAGAAGCTCCCACCGAGGGAACCACAGCGGAGCCGGACTCCACGGAAGCAACTTCTCAGGAAGAATCCACCTCTGAAACTGAATCAGTAACACAGTCCGGGACATCCTCAGAAGGCGAATCCACGACAGAAGAGCCGAAAGGGCTGGTGGCTTTTGAAAAGAATGGAAAGGTCTATACAGTAGCGGAGAATTTTAACCAGCCGCTGCCGGACGGTTTCAGCGAGACTTTTTATGCGTATCACGATAAACAGGTAAAGATCGGGCAGTCATCCGGCGGCGTGATCCTGATGTTTGTGATGGATGAGAGCGGCGCCGGAGATTTTTATGTGTATAACGAGCAGACGAAGCAGTTCACTCCTTACGTTTCATTGACCACTGCCATACAGACCTTTATCTGGGATGCGAAACCGGATTCGGTAAAAGTGCCTTCCGGATTTGCTGAAACTCAGATCACAGTTGGAGGAAAACAGGTAACTGCCTGGAAAAACCAAAATGGTTCACTTTTGGTATATGTGACCACATTGGACGGGAAATCGGGGCTTTACCGTTTTGACCAGGACAGCACCAGCTTTTTCCCTTATGTGCCTGACAGTGTTTCCGGAGATGACGGCGGTGTGCCGAAAGAAGCATATGAGTCCATGGAAGCCCAGTACAATCAGGAACATTCCAAGAGCATTAAAGTTTACATTTTTTTGATTATTTTAATTGTCCTCCTGCTGGCGGCGATTATCTGTCTGGTAGTGCTGTATAACAAGCACAAAGGCGGGAACGGCCCTGACGGCGGATATGACGACGGCCCGTACGATGATTATGATGACGGCTACAGCGATGAATATTATGATGATGAATACGCTCAGGACGAGGGGATTCAGGACGATTATGCGGGAGAGGAAGAGGGCATTTTATCAGATATGGCTTCTGACGGCCAGTCTGCTGATGAAGGAACAGGATCAGGGAGACCGTCTGATATTTCCCAGGAAAAAAGATATGCGGCCCAGCCTTCCGTAAAACGGGACGCGGCTTTTGGTGATACAGAAGAAATTGATTTGGAATCATTGTCCCGGGCTTTGAGCAGCAATATTGACTTGGGAGAACAGCCTGCGCCTGAATCTGATAAAAAATCAGCTTCCGGTGATGATTTTGAATTCATGGATGTTTGAGAAAGGCGAAAGATACCATGAAAAATAAGATAGGGAAACTGATTGCCGCCGGAGCGGCGGTTCTGCTTCTGAGCCTGCTATGGAAGCCCTGGGATGGATTTGCAGAGCCGGATCTTCCTTCGCAGTCAGGCAGTGCTGTACAGGAAACAGAAACCGGCAGCAGAGAGCCGGAGACAAAACCTGCCCTCAGACTGGAAAGCCTGGTTCTGGAGCCGGTTTCAGTGGAATTTGATCCTGAAATCTACTTCTATGGAATTGTGGTTCCGGAGGATACGGAGAAAGTCCTGGTAAAGGCAACCGCCCAGGAGGGAATTACTTATACTGTCAGCGGGAATGATAACCTGCAGATGGGTGAGAACAGAATTTCCATCCGGCTGGTATCTGAAGACGGAGATGCTGCGGAATACACGGTAATGGTGGTCAGAGGGGAAGCTGTTCCGGCCGGTACGGAGACTGAGATAAATACTGCTGCTACCACAGAGATTGCGGCGAATACTTCCGCCATGGCGCCGCCGGAGAAAGAAGGAGGAGGCTGGTTGAATACATTCTGGTCGTTTGTAACAGGCAGCCGTCTGGTTGCCCTGGTGCTTGGAATTCTTGTTCTCGCCGTGATTCTGCTGATTACGGTTATTGTGCTGCTGTTTCGCGGGGGCGTTAAAAAGGCCCGGAAACAGGAAGAGGAAAAGCAGGAAGATCAGGAACGGAAAGACCGGCTTGAGGCCAGAATCGCAGCCCGAAAACAGCCGAAGCTGCCGGATGATCTGGAGTTTGAAGAAGAATTTGAGGAAGAATTTGAGGATTTAGCAGACCTGCCAAAGGAAGAGGACTATCCTTCGGCTGAACAGAAGAATTCTGAACAGGACGATGATTTTGATTTTATGGATTTGTAGAGGATAAAACACAGAATAGACAGGAGGATAAAACAGCGGCGCCCGGACAGGAAGTCAGGGGCTGCTGTTTTATTGTCATTTCATAGGAAACTGCGTTCCCTATGAAACAAAGCCCTCCGGGGGATGCGCACTGCGCGCAAAGGAAATACGGCCGCTGAAGCGGCTGCGCTCCGGCGCGCGAGTCCGGCGTGCGGACTCTTTATTTTTGCATAGGAAACTGCGTTCCCTATGAAACAAAACCCTCCGGGGAATCGCACTGCGGCGTAAGGAATTACTTCGTTAAAGCGACACGCCGCAGGCGGAGAATCCCGTGAGCGGGATTCTTTTTTAAAAAAACACTTTGGGGAGAAACTGGTTTACGGAAAATTGTGGAACAGTTATTAAAAAAAAATGAAATCAACGTATTTGTATTGAAAAACTGAGCTTCTGTGATAGAATGTGTATAACAGGGAATTACAAAAAATACAGGCGGGTGATAAGCTATGATTGTAAAAATTGATTTTAACAGTGATGAAGCGATATATTTGCAGCTGCGAAATCAGATCATTGTAGGAATTGCTACGGAGCAGATTAAGGAAGGGGATTCCCTGCCTTCTGTGCGGCAGTTGGCAGAAAATATCGGGATCAACATGCATACAGTAAATAAGGCCTATTCTGTGCTGCGGCAGGAAGGCTTTGTCCAGGTGGACAGGAGACGGGGGGCATTTATCAGCCTGAATGCTGATAAATATGAGGCCATCCGGGAGCTGCAGGAGGAGCTGCAGGTTTTAATTGCAAAATCAATCTGCAAAAATATTTCCTGTGAAGAAATTCACCAGCTCATCGACCAGCTTTATCAGAGTTTTTTGGGGTGCGGGAGCTAAAATAAAGAGTCCGGCTCGCCGGACTCTCGCGCCGAAGCGCGGTCGCTTTCGCGGCCATATTTCCTTAGCGCGCAGTGCGCATCCCACGGAGGGAGTTGCATAGGGAACGCAGTTGCCTATGCAGGAACAGGAATAGGTTGGATGGAGGATAAATCATGCTATGTGAAAGATGTGGGAAGAGAGAGGCTACGATTGTGCTGACAGAAGTGGCCGGCGGCATAAAGACAGAGCATAAGCTCTGCAGCCAGTGCGCTTCCGAGCTGGAACTGGGTCAGCTGTTTGAGTCGGAATTTCCCTTTGGAAAGCTTCTGAGCGGTATTTTGGGTTTGACAGGATCAGCTGAGGGGCAGACGGAGGAAGCCATGGAACAGGTGGTCTGTCCGACTTGCGGAACCAGCTACGGAGAATTTGTGCGTGGCAGCCAGTTTGGATGCGCGGACTGCTACAATACCTTTGGGGTGCTGATGCAGAACAATATTAAAAAATTACAGGGAAACGACGCGCATGTGGGGAAACATCCCAGATGCCAGGAGAATCCGGGCAGAGATTTTGTTACCGGAAACGAGTCGGGGGAGACGGACCCGGCGGAGCGGCTGAGGATTCTGAAATCCAAACTTCAGGAAGCTCTGAATACAGAAAACTATGAAGACGCGGCCAGATATCGGGATGAAATACGGGCGCTGAAGAAAGGAAACGGCCAGGATGCAGAAATGGTATGAGACAGAGGGAAGAAGTCAGGAAACTGTAGTGGCCAGCCGCGTGCGGCTGCTGCGTAACCTGAAGGATTATTTATTTCCGGTGAAGCTGCCGGAAGAGGAAAAGAAGAAGCTCACTGATCAGCTGCATAGCCAGCTGCAGGGGATTTCTACTGTAACAGGCCTTTCCTTTCACAACGCTTCTTTTCAGAAATTTGACCAGAACCAGAAGGAAGCTCTGCGGGAGCGCCATGTAATCAACCGTTCTGCCGCACAGAAAGACGGCGCGGTGGGGCTGATGCTTTCAGAAGATGAATCAGTAAGCCTGGTATTCAATGCAGACGATCATATCCGCCTGCAGGTATCCTCCAGCGGTTTGAATCTGGAAGGAGCCTGGAGCAGGGCTGACCGGATAGATGATTTTATTAATGAGCGGTTTGCCTATGGATTTGACCAGCGGTTTGGGTATATGACTACCTACCCCTCTAATCTGGGAACCGGGATGAGAGCATACCTGATCCTGCATCTTCCGATGCTGGCGGCTACGGGACGGATGCAGACTCTGGCAGGGGAAGTGGGAAGATTTGGCGTGGCTCTGAAAGACGCATACACAGAGGACGGAGAGAATCTGGGGGATCTTTATGTGGCCTATAATCAGAAAACCCTGGGGCAGTCAGAAGATGATATTGCTGCCGTGCTCACCAAGCTGGGAGGCCAAATCGCTTTTCAGGAAAAAAAGCTGCGCAGGCATGCCGCGCAGAATCATCATCTGGAGAGGCAGGATGCAATTTATAAAGCTTACGGCAGTTTGAAATATGCCAGAATATTGACTCTGAAAGACGCCATGCAGGCGCTGTCTGTACTGCGCCTGGGGGCCTGTGAAAAGCTGGTGCCCATGGAGGATTTTAACAGGCTGTATAAACTGATGATGGATGTGCAGCCTTACAATTTACAGATTCATTATCAAAAGCCCCTGAAGGGGATTGAGTTAGATCAGGCGCGCGCGGAATATCTGCGGGAAAATCTGCCTGAATTATAAAGGAGGAAAAAATGGACCGGTTTACCAAAAGTGCAAAACAGGCAATTGGATGTGCCGTTGAAACAGCCAAGGAACTGGGGCTGAGCTATGTAGGGACAGAACATCTGCTGCTGGGCCTCCTGGAAGAGGGAGAGGGCGTGGCGGCCAGGGAACTGGAAAACCACGGCGTGGAAGAAGAGCGGCTGATTGAGCTGATACAGAATCTGGTGGACGCCGGGCAGGAAAGCGTCAGCGTACTGGAACCGGGAGGATATACCCCCCGGGCCAAGATGGCGCTGGAGAACAGCTATCGGGAGGCGGTACGGATGAAATCCGTGCTCATTGGGACAGAGCATATCCTGATCGCCATGCTGAAGGACCCTGAGTGCGCGGCGACCAAGCTTCTGAATACCATGGGAGTGAATATCCGCCGGCTTTATGCGGATCTTTATATAGCCTCCGGCCAGGAACCGTCTTCTTACCGGGAGGAAGCCCCCGGAGGGAAAGGAAAATCTTCCGGAAGCACCACGCCTACGCTGGACCAGTTCGGAAGAGATCTGACAGAATACGCTAAAGAAGGAAGGCTGGACCCCGTGATCGGACGGACCCAGGAGATTGCCCGGGTAGTTCAGATTCTAAGCCGGAGGACCAAGAATAACCCCTGCCTGATCGGAGAACCAGGGGTGGGCAAGACTGCCATTGCGGAAGGGCTTGCCAGTCAGATCATCACAGGAAACGTGCCGGATACCATCAGGGGGAAACGGGTGGTTACGCTGGATTTGTCCGGCATGGTGGCCGGCTCCAAGTACCGGGGCGAGTTTGAGGAACGGATCAAAAATGTAATCAATGAAGTGCGTTCCGACGGAAATGTGCTGCTGTTCATTGATGAGATTCATACCATCATCGGCGCGGGCGGAGCAGAAGGGGCCATGGATGCGTCCAATATCCTGAAGCCTTCCCTGTCCAGAGGGGAGATTCAGATTATCGGGGCCACAACCATAGACGAATATAGAAAGCATATAGAAAAAGACGCAGCTCTGGAACGGAGATTCCAGCCGGTAATGGTGGAAGAGCCTTCCCAGGAGGAAACAGTGGCGATCCTGAAGGGGCTGCGCGGGGCTTATGAAGCCCATCATAAAGTGAAAATCACAGACCAGGCCCTGGAAGCCGCTGTGAAATTATCCTCCCGGTATATCAATGACAGGTTCCTGCCGGATAAGGCCATTGACCTGATTGACGAGGCTTCTTCTAAAGTGCGCCTGAAGGTGCTGGTGGCTCCGAAAGAGATTCAGGAGCTGGAAGGAGAAATCGAGCAGCTGAATGCGGAAAAGGTGGAGGCCATCAAAGCGGAAGCTTACGAAAAGGCGGGAGAGATTAAAAAGCTTCAGCAGGAAAAACGGGAGAAAATTGAAGAAATCAACACCAGATGGGAAGAAGAGAAGAATTCCTCCTGCCCGGTGGTGGGAGAAGAAGAAATCGCTGACATCGTCTCTTCCTGGACTAAAATTCCGGTGCGCACCCTGGAAGAGGGAGAGGCGGAACGCCTGAAACGTTTGGAAACCATTCTGCATCAGCGGGTGGTAGGCCAGGAAGAAGCCGTTACCGCAGTTGCTAAGGCGATCCGCCGGGGACGGGTGGGCTTAAAAGATCCCAAGCGCCCTATTGGTTCTTTCTTATTCCTGGGCCCCACAGGCGTTGGAAAGACAGAGCTGTCCAAAGCGCTGGCGGAGGCAATGTTCGGCACGGAGAACGCGATGATCCGTGTGGACATGTCCGAATATATGGAAAAACACAGCGTGAGCAAACTCATCGGTTCTCCTCCGGGATACGTGGGCTACGAAGAAGGCGGCCAGCTCAGTGAGAAGGTGCGCAGAAATCCATATTCAGTCATTTTGTTTGATGAAGTGGAAAAGGCCCATCCCGATGTGTTCAACATCCTTCTTCAGGTGCTGGACGACGGCCAGATCACAGATTCCCAGGGCCGCAGGATTGATTTCAAAAATACAGTGCTGATCATGACTTCAAACTGCGGGGCGGAGAATATCATTACGCCTAAAAAACTGGGCTTTGGGTCTCAGGAAACGGAAGACGAAAAATATAAATATATGAAAAACAGCGTGATGGAAGAAGTGAAGCGCTCTTTTAAACCTGAGTTTCTGAACAGAATAGACGAGATCATTGTGTTCCATGCTCTGGAGAAGACGCATATCCGTCAGATCGTGGAAATTATGCTGAGAGGAATTGACAGGCGCACCAGAGCTCAGATGAATATCGGGCTGGAGGTTTCGGAGGCTGTCCAGGATTATCTCATCGAAAAAGGATATGATCCAAAATATGGAGCGAGGCCCCTGCGCAGGACCATTCAGAGCTGCCTGGAGGACTCCATGGCGGAACAGGTGCTGGACGGAAAGATCAAAGAAGGGGATACCGTGAAAGCCGGCATGCGGGGAGGAAAACTTGTTTTTTCCGTGAAGCAGCAGAAAAAGACTGGTAAAATTGCTGAAAGTGTTATATAATGCTTCAAGAGGATCATGCGTTTTTGAGCAGGATTCAGGCGGTAAGGCAAAAGAAAAAGCAGGAGGATTTGACCGATGGCGGTTGTAACAGAATTGATTCGCACAGAGGAAGACGGCAGCATCAGCTTTGGAAATTACGAGCTGCCTGCCAAGGCAAAGGCAGACAACTACGAACATGAGGGGGATCTCTACAAGGTGAAAACCTGCAGGGAAATTACCAAACTGGAGCGAAACGGGATGTTTGTATACGAGTCCGTGCCGGGGACAGCTGTGACGCACTTTTCCGCGACCGGAGAGGGGATGCAGTTTGAGGTAGAAGGCGCGGAAGATGCGCAGATAACCGTGGAACTGGAAGAAGACGCGGTATACCGTGTAACGGTGGACGGCGTCAATGCCGGCAACATGGAGACGAACATGGGAGGCAAGCTGGTGGTCAGCGTGGAACTGGAACCAGGCAACGCTTCTCAGGTGGAAATTCATAAATTAGCATAACCGTAAGGCTATGCAGCGACGGGGATGCCGCGCACTGGAAGGACAGAACGGTGCGGCACCCCCTTTGTCGGTTTGTGGAGGAGAAAATATGGCAAAGGCGAAAACCACCGCATTTTTTTGTAAAGAATGCGGTTATGAATCGGCAAAATGGATGGGCCAGTGCCCGGCATGCCGGGCCTGGAACACCATGGTGGAGGAACCGGCCGCGCCGAAAGGGCAGGCACCCGGAAAGACAGCGGCCAGAAAAAAGCCTTCCGAAATACAGTATCTGAAAGAAATTTCCATGGAGCAGGAAGCCAGGATGAGCACCGGGATGACAGAGCTTGACCGGGTGCTTGGCGGAGGGCTGGTGCACGGTTCTCTGGTGCTGGTAGGCGGCGATCCTGGAATCGGAAAATCCACCCTTCTTTTGCAGACCTGCAGGAATCTGGCTGCCAACCGGAAAGTGCTCTATATATCAGGGGAGGAGTCCCTGAAACAGATCAAAATGAGGGCCGGGCGCCTGGGGGTAGAGGGCGGGGAACTCGCTCTTTTGTGCGAGACCAGCCTGGACGCGGTTCAGGAGGCCATTGAGCGGTGGAAGCCGGAGGTGGCAGTGATTGATTCTATTCAGACCATGTTCCGGGAAGATATTTCAGCCGCGCCCGGCAGCGTCAGCCAGGTCCGGGAATGCACCGGCATGCTGATGCAGATTGCAAAAGGCAGCGGTGTCACCATATTCCTGGTGGGCCATGTGACAAAAGAGGGCATGGTGGCGGGGCCCAGGGTTCTGGAACATATGGTGGATACGGTGCTGTACTTTGAAGGGGAGCGTTCCGCAATGTACCGTATCCTTCGGGCGGTGAAGAACCGTTTTGGCTCTACAAACGAAATCGGGGTTTTCGAGATGCTGGAGCAGGGGCTGGAGCAGGTGGAAAATCCTTCTGCCTATATGCTGGAAGGAAGGCCGGAGGGCGCTTCCGGCTCCGTGGTGGCCTGTGCGATGGAAGGAACAAGGCCGCTGCTGTTAGAGGTTCAGGCGCTGG
Organism: Cuneatibacter caecimuris; assembly: GCF_004216775.1. Lineage (GTDB taxonomy): Bacteria > Bacillota > Clostridia > Lachnospirales > Lachnospiraceae > Cuneatibacter > Cuneatibacter caecimuris. Next base: position 97,084 of record NZ_SGXF01000002.1, on the reverse strand, counting down.
TCTGCAAAACGAATTTTGGCATGCCCAGGCGCACCGCCGCCGGAACAGATTACAACAGATTTAATCTGCTTCTGGCTGTGCTGGAAAAAAGGCTGGGACTGCATCTGTCGGAATGCGACGCTTATGTGAATGTGACAGGAGGCCTGCGCCTGAATGAACCTGCTTTGGATCTGGCGATTGTGACAGCGGTGGTCTCCAGCATGCGGGAACAGCCTGTGAACGAAGGAACGATGATCTTCGGGGAGGTGGGGCTTTCCGGAGAAGTGCGTTCTGTGAGCATGGTGCAGCAGCGGGTGAATGAGGCGGCAAAGCTGGGTTTTACAAGATGTATCCTGCCCGCCTCCGGCATGGAGGGGCTGCAGATCCCGGCCGGAATCCGCTGCGAAGGGGTAAAGAATATACGGGAAGCCGCTGCGCTGATTGGGTGATTCTGCGGGAGAGCGAAAGACACGGGAGACGAGAATGGATATAAAAGAATTGACAGGACTGAAAGAAAAAATTGCTGATGCACAAAAAGTGCTGATAGGCGTCGGCGGGGAGTGGAAATGCGGCTCTGACGGGGATGTTCCGGATAAGGTGCGCAGGGCATACCAGGGGCTGTCCGTCCTGCTGGAAGGAAAAGATTATTATATCTTAACTTCCCAGCAAAATCCTGCGGCCGAATCCTGCGGAATTCCTTCCGACCATCTGGCCGCTCCTGCCCGGGACGGAGAAGGGAAAAGCTGGGAAGCTTATCAGAAGTGGCTTTCCATGACGCTGAACAGGAGCCTGATGATACTGGAGCTGGGAGAAGGCTTTCTGAATCCGGCTCTGATGCGCTGGCCTTTTGAAAAAGTGTGTTTTCTCAATCAGAAGGCCTGTCTGGTACGGGTAAATGAGAAGTTTCCTCAGACGGCGGCGGAACTGTCCGGGAGGAGCCTGGCGGTGAAAGAAAACAGCGTGGATTTTATTTTAGAGCTCTGCGGCATGGAGGAAAACAAATGACAGCAATTATTGACTATGATGCAGGCAACCTGCGCAGCGTGGAGAAAGCCCTGGAAGCGGTGGGAGAACAGGCGGAAATCACAAGGGACCCGGAAAAAATCCTGTCCGCAGACCATGTCATTCTGCCGGGGGTGGGATCGTTTGGAGACGCCATGGAAAAGATCCGGCAATATGGGCTGGAGGAGCCGATCCGCCAGGCCGTGGAATCCGGAATCCCTTTTCTGGGAATTTGCCTGGGCCAGCAGCTTTTATTTGAAGAAAGCGAGGAGAGCCCCGGCTCAGCCGGTCTTGGATTGCTGAAGGGCAAAATCCTGCGCCTGCCGGAAGGAAAAGGGCTGAAGATTCCGCATATCGGATGGAATTCCCTGGAAGTGGCTCCTAAAGCCAGACTGTTCGCAGGGCTGGAAGAGCAGCCCTATGTGTATTTCGTTCATTCCTATTATCTGAAGGCGGAAGAGGAAGGCATAGTGGCGGCTGCGACAGAATACGGGACCAGAATACACGCTTCAGTGGAGGCGGGGAACCTGTTTGCCTGCCAGTTCCACCCGGAAAAAAGCAGCAGAGTGGGGCTGCAGATATTGAAGAATTTTTTGGCTGTAACAAGGGAGGAGCGCTGAATATGCATACAAAACGAATTATTCCCTGTCTGGACGTCCACGGAGGGCGGGTGGTAAAGGGAGTGAACTTTGTAGATCTGCGGGACGCGGGAGATCCGGTGGAGATCGCCGCGGCCTATGATGAATCCGGCGCGGATGAACTGGTATTTCTGGATATCACCGCCTCCTCAGATGCTCGTTCCATTATGATCGATATGGTCCGGCGGGTGGCGGAAAAAGTATTTATTCCCTTTACGGTAGGAGGAGGAATCCGGTCTGTGGAAGATTTCCGCGCCATTCTCCGGGAAGGAGCAGATAAAATTTCTGTCAATTCTTCCGCCATTGACCGGCCGGAACTGATCAGCGAGGCTGCGGATAAATTCGGAAGCCAGTGCGTGGTGGTGGCTATTGACGCCAGGAAGCGGGCGGATGGCAGCGGCTGGAACGTGTTTAAAAACGGCGGAAGGATCGATACGGGGTTGGACGCTCTGGAATGGGCCGTTCTGGCGGAAAAAATGGGAGCAGGAGAAATTCTTTTGACCAGCATGGACGGGGACGGAACAAAGGCTGGCTATGATAATCAGCTGAACAGGACCATTGCGGAGGCGGTGAAAATCCCTCTGATCGCTTCCGGAGGGGCAGGAACAAAGGAACATTTTTATGACGCGCTGACAGAGGGCGGGGCGGACGCGGCCCTGGCAGCTTCTCTGTTCCATTATAAAGAGCTGGAAATCATGGAGCTGAAAAAATATCTGTCCGGACGGGGCATCCCGGTCCGGCTGTAATACAGGAGGACGAGATGGGAGCGATTTCCAATGACTGGCTGGAGCCTCTGGCTCCGGAATTCCATAAACCATATTACGCAAAATTATATCAGACAATTAAAAAAGAATATGAGACATACCGTGTGTACCCTGCATCTGAAGAGATTTTCTCCGCCTTTCACCTGACCCCTCTTTCGAAGGTCAAAGTGGTGATCCTGGGGCAGGACCCCTACCACGGAGAAGGGCAGGCGCATGGGCTTTGCTTTTCTGTGAAGCCGGAGGTGGAGATTCCGCCGTCCCTGGTGAACATCTATCAGGAGCTGCATGACGATCTGGGCTGCTATATTCCTGACAACGGTTATCTGGTCAAATGGGCGGAGCAGGGCGTGCTGCTGCTGAATACGGTGCTGACGGTGCGGGCCCACCAGGCCTTTTCCCATCGGGGAATCGGCTGGGAGGAATTTACAGACGCTGCAATACATATTTTAAATCAGCAGGACCGGCCCATCGTGTTCATTCTCTGGGGAAAGCCCGCCCAGAGCAAAAAGGCCATGCTGAACAATCCCAGGCATCTGATTCTGGAAGCGCCTCATCCCAGCCCGCTGTCCGCGTTCCGGGGATTTTTCGGGAGCCGTCCTTTCAGCAAAGCAAATACTTTTCTGAAAGAAAACGGGCTGGAAGAAATTGACTGGCAGATTGAAAATCTGCACAAGGAGGATCAGGCATGAATTTATTGGAATGGATCAGAATCGTACTGATCGGCATTATCGAAGGGATTACAGAATGGCTGCCTATCAGCAGCACAGGCCATATGCTGCTTTTTGACGAGCTGTTTACAACCCAGGCCCCCAAAGTATTTACAGAGCAGTTCAGCGAAATGTTCATGGTGGTGATCCAGCTGGGCGCCATCCTGGCGGTAGTAACCCTGTATTTCAACAAGCTGAACCCCTGGGCGAAGAGCAAATCCGTACAGCAGAAAAAGAATACGTACAGCCTTTGGGGAAAGGTGATTGTGGGATGCCTGCCTGCCGCAGTGTTCGGCCTGTTATTTGACGACTGGATGGAAGCGCATTTTGGAGATCATGTAACGATTGCGGTCATGCTGATCCTGTACGGTGTATTGTTCATTCTTCTGGAATACCGAAACAGGAACAGGGAATTCTCTATTCAGCGATTTTCTCAGATGACCTATAAAACCGCGCTGATCATTGGTTTAATCCAGATCCTGTCCCTGGTGCCCGGCACGTCCCGTTCCGGCGTGACGATTCTTGGCGCCATGCTGATCGGATGCTCCAGATATATTGCTGCGGAATATACGTTTTACCTGGCGATTCCGGTAATGTTCGGGGCCAGCGGGCTGAAGGTCGTCAAGTATCTGCTCAAAGGCAACAGCTTTACCGGAGAACAGGTGCTGGTCATGGCGGTGGCCATGGTGATCGCCTATGCCGTTTCTGTGCTGGCCATCAAGTTCCTGGTGGGTTATATTAAGAAGCATGACTTTACTGTATTCGGTTATTACCGTATTGCTTTGGGCATTCTGGTTTTGGTGTGCTTCGGACTTTTCTTATAAGAACAGTGAATTGAATTCAGGAGGAAAAAATGACATTTGAAGAAAAATTAGAACAATACGCCAGGCTGATCGCCCGCTGCGGCGTAAACGTGGAAGAAGGGCAGGACGTGGTGCTGCGCTGCCCGGTGGAGAGCAAGGATTTTGTCAGATTGATCGTAAAAGAGCTCTATAAGGCCGGCGCCAGAGAAGTGATCGTACATTGGAGCGATGACCAAATCGCCCGCCTTCGCTATGAATACGCGCCAATGGAGGTATTTGAAACCTTTCCGCAGTGGAGGGTGGATTCCCAGCTCATGTATGCCAGAGAGCATGCTGCGTTTATCTCCATCACCGGTACGGACCCGGAAGCTTTTAAAGGGGTGGATCAGAGTAAGATGGCGGCAGCCGGCAAAGCCTCTGAAAAGGCCAATAAAGAGTATTATGATATGATGCTGCGCAGCGAGTTCAAGTGGAATGTGGCGGCGGTGCCTTCAGAAGCCTGGGCTGCTAAGGTATTCCCCGACAGTCCGAAAGAAGAGCGGATGGAAAAACTCTGGGAGGCGATTTTTCATGCGCTGCGCATCGGAGAGGGAGACGTGGTGGCACGCTGGGAGGAGCATGGCAGGCTGCTGGGAGAAAAATGCAGGCTGCTGAATGAATATCAATTCGTTTCTCTGCACTATGAAAACAGCCTGGGTACAGATTTCACCGTGGGGCTTCCGGAAAATCACCGCTGGGAAGGCGGTGCGGATACTTCACCCAATGGCATTTCATATTTCGCTAATATGCCTACTGAGGAAGTGTTCACCATGCCTCACCGCCTGAAGGCAGAAGGCCGTCTGGTCAGCGCCCTGCCTCTGAGCTATCAGGGAAATTTGATCAGGAATTTCACGCTGGTGTTTAAAAACGGCAGGGTGGAAGAGTTTACTGCAGAAGAAGGCCAGGAGGTGCTGCAGCACATGCTGGATATGGATGAGGGCGCCAGGCATCTGGGCGAGGCGGCGCTGGTTCCTTATCCCTCCCCTGTGGCGGAACAGGGAATTCTGTTTTACAATACGCTGTTTGATGAGAACGCTTCCTGCCATTTCGCGCTGGGCGCCTGCTACCCTACCAATCTGGAGGGAGGCGCAGAGCTGGAGGAAGAAGATCTGAAAGAGCGGGGCGGAAACCTTTCCATGAACCACGTGGATTTTATGATAGGGACCAGAGATCTGTCCGTTACCGGTATAACAAAGGATGGAAAAGAGGTGCCGGTATTCCGCAATGGGAATTGGGCGCTGTAATCGCTTTAATGTGAAATAAATTTTTTTTGGCGGATAGAAAGGCCGGAATTTTGATGGATAAAATCAATTATCCTGATGAATTCCGGCCTTTTTCTATTGGGTTTTCGATAATTGAAGTTCTATGATTTTTACCTTCAAATATACTCAACTAATCCTGATAATACCGGGGATAACGCAGAAAAAAAGAGCTTGCAAAACAGAAAAAAAGGTGCTATAGTAACCATACATTTCTTGAGTTTCACACTTTTCACAGCGCTACGCGCTCGCTGCCCGATTCGGGCGCCAATCACCATTAACAGAATCTGTTTTGATTCATGACAAAGGGGGAATTATATGCAAAAAAGAAAATGGAAACGCCGCCGCGCGTCGGGCTGGCTTGCGGCAGGAGCATGTTTCCTTGGTCTGCTCTGCCAAAGCTTGGCCTATGCATCAGAAGAAGAAGTAACTTTCCCGGAAGTACATCAGGCAGAACAGCTTGCCCAGGGGCTCTATGAAAATTATCTGAGCCTTCCTGACGGGACTTCCCTGGGCACTGCCTGGTTCAGGACCGAAGACGGAAGGACTTCCCTGTGCCTGCAGGAAGGGGCGGGCGCGCCCTGTGAAGGAGGAGCCTATTCGGAACTGGGGACTGAGAGCGGCAGTATGCTGTATGATACCTTCAGCAAGGAAGCGGTGGAGGCAGTCCAGAGAATCCTGGAAAGCAGCCTTTTATTCCAGCCCTATTGGGAAAGCAAAGGAATTCCGTGGCAATGCACCAGACAGAATGCACAGATGGCTGTCTGGATGGTGATGGATGAGTTAAAGCAGCCGGGCAGCGGAGGCTGGACCACGGATCAGATCCGTACCGGAGGCCTGACGGACCGGGTAGCCGGCGTGGATGCGCTGGACCAGCTGAATCAGCTGATCCAGGCAGGCCTGGACGGCAAAGAAGCGCCATCTCCTGAAGTCCTGGTTGAATTTGCAGGAACAGAAAAATCAGGAAACGATTTTGTCATGGCCTTTCATCTGCGGGCCTTGTATCTGGAAGGGTGCAGAATCATGTTTCAGGGCCTTCCTGATGGCGCAAAGCTTCAGGTGAACGGCAACAACGCCGTGGCCGAGAATGGTGTTCTGCAGCTGGAGCAGGGAAACGGGGAGTTTCGAATCACCGTCAGATTTCCGGCGGAAGAAAACCGTTCCAGAGAGATTTCGGCGTATGCGGAAGGACAGACGGAACGCAGCAGGGCAAACTTTCATTTTTTCCGGCCGGGCAATTCCGGAAAGCAATGGGCCGGCGTCCTTTCATCGGTTTCTCAGAAAGGGCCGGTATCCTCAGCGAAAGGAAAGACCCCCAGCCTTGAAGGAGATCTGAAGCTGATGAAAACCGACGCGGATACGGGAGAACCGTTAGGCGGCGCTGTTTACGGGATATACAGTGACCGGAGTTGTACACAGCTGGCATTCCGGGCGGAAACAATGGCAGGGACCGGGTCCGCAGATTTAAAGGGGCTGACGGAGGGCAGATACTACGTTAAAGAAATTTCTCCTCCGGCAGGATATGCAGTCAACCCTGCGGTTTATGAAGTGGAGATTATGGAGGGAAAGACAACAGAACTGCATGCGCAGGATCAGAGGCAGAAGGTTTGCCTGATCCTGGAAAAATCAGATGAAGATACGAGGGCGCCTCTTTCCGGAGCGGTTTTTGGATTATATACGGATGAAGCCTGTACACAGCGGTTTTGTACGCTGAGAGATGAGGGGAAGGGAGTCTATACCACCGGAAGCATTGTTCAGGGAACGTATTATTTAAAAGAGGATAAGCCTCCTGTCAGCTACGCGCGGGATGAGAAAATATCAAAGCTGAATCTGACCGGGAATAGCACAGGAGAGGAAACTGTGGCCCGCCGTGTTTACAGGACCAATAAACAGCAGATTTTCCTTCTTCAGCTCAGAAAAAAAGATAGTGCCAGCGGAAAGCCGCTTTCGGGCGCAGAATTCCGTCTGTATTATGACGTAGAATGTAAAGCTTTTGCATACGAGATGGAAGATTATGGGGACGGTACATATTCAGCTACACTGAGTCCCGGTACATATTATCTGAGGGAGGAGAAAGCGCCGCCAGGCTATGCGCTGGATTCCGAAACAGAACGTATAGAGCTGCCTGGAGATAGCAGTGGTTCTGCTGTGTTGGAGAGGTCCCTGGAGCGGACGAACATGCCTGCGATTCGTCAGCTTACGGTAACAAAGAGAATCAGAACCGGGGATATTGTATTTGCCCACGGCAATCCGGTATTTCTCATCTGCCTGGAAGGAACAGACGTGAGCGGGAAGGAACATACCTATTACCGCGCAGTGGAATTCCTCCCGGAAGATGTAGAGCAGTCGGCAGAGTATACAGAAAAAAAGGTAATTTTCGGCAATCTTCCGGCAGGGAAGTATACGCTGACGGAGGGGGATACTTATCGGTACCAGCTGAGGGTTTTTGAGGATGTGGTGAATGGAAATGTATCTGAAAACAGCTGTACCTTTGACCTGACAGAACATGATTTCGGACATGCAGCAGTATATAATGAAAAAATATATCAGGGAAAGACAAGCCACACAGACCTGGTCATCAACCATTTTCCCGGCCGAATGCAGTGAAGAGGGTACAGACTGCGATATGGACAGCGGTTTTGGTATGCAGCGCAGCTGTCTGTCAATGGGAATGGAGATTGAATGAAAAAGAACAGGAGCAAAAAAGCGATATCCTCAGACGGATTGCCGAAGAAAGTGTTCTTGCAGAAGATTACCTGCAGGAGAAGGAAAAAACAGAAGAAGATACTCTGATTGAAGAGGAGATGAACTGTGTTCTGGAGATTCCTGCTCTGGGGATTTTCCAGGGAGTTTACAGGGGAACGCAGGAAGAAATCATGCGATGGCTGGACCTATGGAAACTTGCTGCAGCAGATCAGGATATGGAACTGGGAAAGCGGGGGATTGTGATCTACGGTCATAACTATCCCGGATATCCCGGAGGTCTTGGAGGGTTGGCGCAGATTTGCATAGGGGATCAGTTCTTTTTGACAAACAGAGAAGAGCAATGGTGTTTTCAGGTAGAATCCATATCAGTGTGGAATAGACAAGAAGCAGTTGAACGGCTGGTACGGCCGATTCTGCCTGAATCAGAGAGCTGGCTGCTCACCTGCGCGAGAAACCCGGATGGGAGCAACGCCGGAACTTATCTTGCGGTACGGGGAACGCTGCGGAAAATTGTGAAGCTGAGAGATGAATAAAACCATTGGAGGAAATAAGGATGAGAAAATTATGGGATAAAAAAGGAAAGAAAAGAGCGGCAGCAGCGGTCTGCCTCTTAGCGGCGGGACTGGCGGGAGGCACGCTGGCATATCTGACTGACTTTGATCAGAAGATCAATACATTTACGATTGGAAAAGTGGACATCAGCCTGGACGAACCGTCCTGGGAGGAGCCAGATGACGGCGTTTGGAAACAGCCGGGGGATACAACCGTTAAAGATCCGGTGGTGACGGCTCTGGACGGGGACAGCTACATGCGGGTTAAGGTTGAAATTCTGGACGGAACAGGGGAAAAAATCACAGATCCCGTCCGGCTGGAAAAAATTAAGTTTTTATTGCGGTATGATTCGGAAGGATCAGCGCTTCAGGAGGGAAAGGCATATTCCGGGGAGGAGATCAAAGAGCTTCCTATGGTGAATCCTGCTTTCAGAGCAGATTTGAATGCAGCAGGAGCAGACGGCGGGACATTGTATTTTAATTTCACCGGAGACGATGGAATATTCAGCAAAGGAGAAACGGCGGCAATTTTTAACCGGATCGCTGTCCCTAAAGATTTTGATAATGAGGACCTGGCGGTATTGGGAGGAGACTCCTATACGACAGACGGCCTTGGCAACATACTGGTCACAGAAAAAGGAAATGGTTTTCAGCTGAAGCTGACTGCCCAGGCTGTGCAGAGCGAGAATGTATCCGATCAGGATGCGGCCTGGTCTCTGCTGGATGCGGAACAGACAAAACGTATGGACAGGCAGAATTGATCCGGATCGGCAGGTTTAATTAGAACCGGCCCCATGAGAGGGGGAAATGTATGAACGGCAAATATAAGAGGCGTGCGGCGATAATGCTGTGCGGAGCAGCGGTGCTGGTTTCAGGGAGCGTTTTTGCTTCTCAGACAGTTAGTACTATTTCAAGGAATGTTATTGCCACAGGCAGCCTCCAGGGCAGAATAGAAGAAATTTATTCGGAAAAGGAACTGTATCCGGGGAGCGTGGTATCTAAAATTGTGAATGTGCGCAATACTGGGACTTCGGATATGCTGGTAAGGCTGAGGGCAGAAAAATACTTTGAAGATCTGTCGCTGAATCCTGAAATGATCGATGTTGTCTATAATTCCAACTGCTGGACAGAAGAAGATGGATGGCATTATTACAACCGGATTTTGAAAGCCGGAGAAAAAACGGAAGAACCTTTAATGGAGTCCTTCAGTTTATCACACCTGGCAGGAAATGAATACGCGGGAGCATCGGGTGAGGTCAGAATCTCCATGGAATGTGTTCAGGCCGAGGGAGACGGAATCAGCATCTGGGATAAAACTGCCGGAGAGCTGGGAATCGAAAAGATCGAACAGACGCGCCCTGAGAATATTGCTGCAGTGGAATTCATGGATTTTGAACAAGGGTTTTATGCTGCTTCTGAGAACAGGGATCTTTTTCGGAAATTTAAGGATTTGCTTCCCGGAGAACATCGAAGCCAGAATATACGTATTATCAACAGATCCGGAGAAAAAACCGGGATTTATTTATCCGCGCTGACAACAGAACAGGAGGAAGAAAACAGAGAACTGGTAAAAAAACTGATCCGGGAATATTGTACACTGCTGCTGACTGATGAAAACGGAGAGGTAATATATAAAGGCCCGGCAGACGGAAATCCAGAGGAACAGTCAGGAAAACCCAATACAATGCGGAATGATATTTTGCTGGGGGAGTTTGTGGCCGGAGAAGAAAAGACCATACAAGCAGCGCTTACTGTATCGCCGGAAATGGATAACAGGTATCAGGAGCTTTTGGGCAGAATTGATTGGCGATGGACCGCCATAAGAGGGGAAGAATCCATTACAGCGCCCAACCTGGGAGCTGAACCGGGAAACAAGACGCTGCTGTACTTGTCAGGCTGCTGCTGCGTCCTGTCTGCGCTCGTCCTTTTTTTACTGAACGGCGCGGCGCGAAAGGGGGTACGGAGGAATGAAAAAATGGAAGAATAAATATCTGGCCGGATTCGGCCTGGCCGCCGTTGCGGCGGGGCTGGCGGGAGGAATTACGATTTCTTATTTGTCAGATGAGGAGACAAAAATCAATACCATATCCTTTAGTGAGCTGGAGATCAGTCTGAAAGAGCCGGACTGGGACGCTCTGCCGGATGGAGACGGGGACGGAATTCCTGACAGCGGAGTTGGAATTCTGCCGGGGAGCGCAGTATTGAAAAATCCCATTGTAGCGCATGAGAAGGGGGCGGACGCCTATGTATATCTGCAGGTAAACGTTCCCCGAAGAAAGGTGCGGCTGGTTTCAGCGGACGGAAAGACTTTTACCGGGCCGGAGGATACGGATCTGTTTGGATACCAGACAGAGGATGGCTGGGAACTGATCCGGGAAAAAACCGGACCTGAGACGCATAGCTGTTTATACGCATATACAGCCGCAGTGCTGAAGGAAGGAGAGTTTTCCTCCCCGCTTTTTAAAAACATATATTATGCTGATGTTCTGGAAGGGGAACTGCCGGGAAAAGAGATTCAGGAGATCCGGGTGCAGGCTTTTGCCATACAGTCTGAATATCTGAATGGCCCGGAAGGAACGGTTAAGGAACAGATGGAAACAGCTTATCAGGAATTTTTGAATCAATCTGGTTTTGAGGAGGTGTCCGGGTGAAGAGAAGGAAGGTATGGTATCTAAAAAGGGCAGCAGCCCTCAGTTTGCTTGCGTCCGCTTTGGTATTGACAGGCAAAACCTCTGCTTATCTGATCTCCAGACAGGAAGCGGTGAACCGGTTCCTCCTTCCGGAAGATGTGATCGAAATTGAAGAGTCCTTTACGGAACCGGAGAAGCTGACGCCGGGACAGAAGATCATGAAAAGCCCTGCAGTGAAAAACAAGGGAAACATTCCGGTTTTTGTGAGGATGAGAGCGGAGTTTTCCGATAGCGCCATGGAGAGCTGCTGCGAGCCTGTTACTGTTTCTGAGGAATGGAGCCAGGGGGCAGATGGGTATTATTACTATAAAAAAATTTTACAGGCAGGAGAATATACAGAGCCGCTGTTTGATCAGATCGTGATCAGGAACGATGTCCCGGAAGATTTGCTGGATTCCTTTGACTTGATTGTATACAGTGAATCAAAAGATCTTTTCGGTTATGAAGGGGCAGTGGAAGATGTGAGTGAGGATGGTTTCCGGAAACAATGGTGAAGATCAGAAAAATTTTCTCTGTGCTGTTCTGGACGGCGGTCTGCTTTTGTCTGGCAAACTTTGTGTGCGGCTGGAGGGCATTTGCTGTGATGTCCTCCAGCATGGAACCGGCTTGTCCGGCAGGCAGCCTGGTGATCTCGAAACCTGTGCCTTTTCGTTTGCTGAAAAAAGGGGATATTGTAACCTTCTGTAAGGAAGGCGGCGTTACAGTGACCCATAGAATTGTACAGGTGGATCAGAACAAAAGATATATTGAAACCAAGGGCGACGGAAATCAAATTCAGGATACGGGAAAAACATTTGAAACAGACATCATCGGACGGATAGAGACAGTGATTCCCAGGGCAGGGTACTTATCATTGGCCATAAAAAGGGGAGGCCCTGCGCTGCTGTTCATTTTGGCTGTCTGGTCCGGATTCAGATTCCTTTTACCGGTGTTTGGATATGATAAACCATTATAACGCGCAAATCCGAACTTGTTTCCAAGTTCGGATTTGCGTGTTCCAATGGAGCTGAGGGGAATCGAACCCCTGTCCGAAAGCCCGTCCATTGAGATCTCTCCCATTACAGTGACTCTTTTGACATTCCCTCCGGTAAACGCCGGGCACAGGCTTTTACCTTCAGTAGCTTCATCAATCTCTTACAGCCGCAAAGCTTAAGCTGCAAGGTGCCTCACCTGCTTTGATGCCGGATGGCTGGACGGCGAGAGATCCAGGTCCGACAGCTGCCATTAGGCAGCGATTGCTAACTTATTATCGTTTGCGTTTATTTTAGTTTCCGGCTTTTAACGCAGTTCCGGACTGCGAATGGCTGTCTCAATTTCAAAACCCCCGTCGAAACCAGTACAACCCCTGATGTTGATGCTGGTATGCAAACGTGTATTCTACTTATAACACAAATTTAGTGGATTGTCAAGGATGGTATAGAATAATGCGCACAGGGGACTTGCATAAAATCAAAATTATTTGATAGAAATTTATCAAAAAGAGTTGAAATATGAAGATGTTTGCATTAGAATAGAAATAATCATATTGCAGAGGAGGTACATATCCATGTACAAGATTTTAAAAGCAGAGAAGCTTGCGGACAAAATCTATCTGATGGACGTGGAAGCGCCGAGGATCGCCAGATATTGCGAACCCGGACAGTTCATCATTTCTAAGATAGACGATAAAGGGGAAAGAATTCCGCTGACGATCTGCGACTACGACAGAGAAAAGGGAACCATTACCATCGTGTTCCAGATTGTCGGGGCTTCCACGGAACGTATGGCTGAGCTTCAGGCAGGAGATGTCTTTGAGGACTTTACAGGTCCTTTGGGCTGTGAATCAGAATTTGTACATGAGGATCTGGAAGAGTTAAAAAATCAGAAGATTTTATTTGTTGCCGGAGGCGTTGGCGCAGCCCCTGTTTATCCCCAGGTGAAGTGGATGCGTGAACACGGTATTGATGTGGATGTAATTGTAGGATCCAAGACGAAGGATATGCTGATTTTGGAAGAGGAGATGCGTGCAGCGGCAGGCAATCTCTATGTGACTACAGACGACGGCAGTTATGTGCGTAAAGGCATGGTAACTGATGTGATAAAGGATCTTGTACAGAACCAGGGCAAAAAATATGACCGCTGTGTGGCAATTGGCCCCATGATTATGATGAAGTTTGTATGCCTGATGACAAAAGAGCTGGGTATTCCCACAATCGTCAGCATGAACCCGATCATGGTGGACGGCACAGGGATGTGCGGAGCCTGCCGGCTTACGGTTGGTGATGAAGTGAAATTTGCATGTGTGGACGGACCTGAGTTTGACGGCCATCTGGTGAATTTCGATGAAGCCATGAAGCGTCAGCAGATGTACAGGACAGAGGAAGGCAGAGCAATCCTGAAGCTGCGTGAGGGTAAGACTCATCATGGCGGCTGCGGACATTGCGGAGGTGAAGAATAATGGATATGATGAAAAAAGTACCTGTTCGTGAACAGGACCCCAAGGTGCGCGCCACAAATTTTGACGAGGTTTGCCTGGGATATAATATGGAAGAGGCGCAGGCAGAAGCCAGCCGCTGTCTGAAGTGTAAAAATGCACAATGTGTAAAAGGCTGTCCCGTAGCAATACATATTCCCGATTTCATCAAACAGGTGCAGGAGGGCAATGTTGAAGAAGCTGCTAAGATTATTGGCCTGTCTTCCGCTCTGCCTGCAATCTGCGGCCGTGTATGCCCCCAGGAAAGCCAGTGCGAAGGAAAATGTATCCGCGGAATCAAAGGCGAGCCGGTTTCCATCGGCAAGCTGGAGCGCTTTGTGGCTGACTGGGCGCGTGAAAATCATGTGGATCCCGCGCAGGCCGGTGAACCCAATGGGAAAAAGGTAGCTGTAATTGGTTCCGGCCCTGCAGGCCTGACCTGTGCCGGAGACCTGGCAAAAATGGGTTATGATGTGACAATTTTCGAGGCCCTGCATGAACCCGGCGGCGTACTGATGTATGGTATTCCCGAGTTCCGTCTGCCCAAAGAGGACGTGGTGCTGCCTGAGATTGAGAATGTAAAGAAGCTGGGCGTTAAGCTGGAATGCAATGTTGTGATCGGCAAATCCATCACAGTTGACCAGCTGCTTTCCGATGAAGGTTTTGATGCGGTGTTCATCGGTTCCGGCGCCGGACTGCCCAAGTTTATGGGAATTCCGGGAGAAAACGCCAACGGCGTGTTCTCCGCCAACGAGTACCTGACCAGAAACAACCTGATGAAGGCTTTCCGTGATGATTATGATACGCCGATCGTGGCCGGAAAGAAAGTGGCTGTGGTAGGCGGCGGCAATGTGGCAATGGACGCAGCCAGAACAGCGCTGAGACTGGGAGCCGAGACACATATCGTTTACAGAAGAAGTGAATCCGAGCTGCCTGCCCGGGTGGAAGAAGTACATCACGCGAAAGAAGAAGGCATTATTTTCAACCTGCTGACCAATCCCAAGGAAATCCTGGTGGATGACAACGGCTGGGTAAAGGGAATGGTATGCGTGGAAATGGAACTGGGCGAGCCTGATGCTTCCGGCAGAAGGCGTCCGGTTGAAAAACCTGATTCTGAATTCACTATGGATGTGGATACAGTGATCATGTCCCTTGGAACTTCTCCCAATCCTCTGATTTCTTCTACTACAGAAGGGCTTGAAATCAATAAGTGGAAATGCATCGTGGCAGAAGAATCCAACGGACAGACCACCAAAGAAGGCGTGTATGCCGGCGGCGACGCCGTGACAGGCGCTGCGACGGTAATTCTGGCGATGGAGGCAGGAAAAGCCGGCGCAAAGGGAATCGACGATTATTTATCCAACAAGTAATATTATTGAATTTTCTTCATTGGGCAGGGGGCCAGCATATGGCCTCCTGTCTTATTCTGAGAATGGATTTGCTGACGGATAAGAGTAATTATAAAGGGCATCTGTCGGAAAGATGAGATATATTGCGGCTTGTGGAGATGCTGTGGGTTAAATGGAGATTTGATGAGAATAACAGTATTAGCAGTAGGGAAATGTAAAGAAAAATATTGGCTGGACGCCTTGAGGGAATACGAAAAACGTCTGAGCAGATACTGCAAAATGGAGATTCTGGAAGTTGCGGATGAAAAAACGCCGGACGGAGCATCTCCGGGACAGTGCAGGCAGATTATGGATAAAGAGGGCTGCCGGATGATGGAAAAAATTCAGGAAGACGCGTTCGTCATCACCCTGGAGATTGAGGGAAAGATGCTGGCCTCGGAAGAACTGGCGGAAAAACTGGGCGGCTGGGCTGTGCAGGGTAAGTCCCATTTGACTTTTGTGATCGGCGGCTCTCTGGGTCTGTCTGAGGAAGTGAAAAACCGCAGTAATTTTGCCCTCAGCTTTTCCAGGATGACATTCCCGCATCAAATGATGCGGGTAATTCTGATGGAACAGATTTACAGAGCATATCGTATTTTGAATCATGAACCATATCATAAGTAAAGAGCGGAAGCCTGTGCGGAAAAGAATTTTTCTGCGCAGGCATTTTTTAAGGACTTTTTCATAATTTATCCGTTATACTTACCCTATCAAATATGGGAAGGAAGACAACATGATGATACGAATTTTAAAAAAAGACATGAAGCGAAGAAAAAGCGTCAATGTTATTCTGTTTCTGTTTATGTTTTTGGCTTCTGTTTTTTTGGCCAGCAGTATCAACAATATTCTGGTGGTAAGCTCGGCGGTAGACTATTACATGGACTATGCGAATATTCCTGACGTGAATCTTGTAACATTTTCAATCAGTGAAAAGGGAAAAATCAGCGCCTGGCTGGACCAAGAGGCGCCTGATGTGGAGGATTACGATTATAATACGCTGATCAGCATACTGGACAAAGATATTTCCATTACAGACCCAAGCGGAAATACCATGTACCTTGGAACCACAGATGCCAGTTACTGTAAAGTATTTGATGAAAATGGAGATCCTTTTACCCTGAATCCAGGACAAATCGCTCTTCCCCGCTCTTTAACCGAGCATAACAATTTAAAGACTGGTGATTCTGTGAGAGTAAAGGCGGGTGATACAGAGCGTACCTTTTCCCTTGCCTGTATCGCAAAAGATGCGGCATTTGGGAGCGATATGGTTGGAATGAAACGTCTGATTATAAACCCGGAAGATTACAGGGAAATTTCCGGCGATGAAAAAGCAGAAATTTTTGGACTATATTATGTGAACACATCCGATGAGGAAGCCTTTACAAAAGAAATGAACAGGCAGGGTTTTCAGACGCTGGCAAGCACAGTTACCATAGACACCTATAAGATGATATATATGTTTGATATGATTCTGGCAGGACTTCTGGTCACTACCGGGATCTGTCTGATCTTAATTGCCCTTCTGGTTCTCAGGTTCACACTGGTATTTACATTGGAAGAAGATTATCGTGAAATAGGAATTATGAAGGCTATAGGAATCCGGAATTTTGGAATCCAGAAAATATATCTCTTAAAATATCTGTTTTTGGTTGTATCCGGAGCAGTTCTGGGGATGGCCGCCAGCATACCAATCGGTCAGGCCATGATTTCCAGTGTCAGTAAAAATATGATTATGGAAAAAAGCAGCGCGAATTTGTGGGTGAATATATTCAGCACAGCTTTAATTATTACTTTTGTAATGCTGTTCTGCTACTTTTGTACCAGAAGGCTCCGTAAAATATCCGCGATTGCAGCGATTCGGGGAGGAAACACAGGAAAACGATATAAAAGAAGGGCCGGGATACGTCTGTATCGGAGAAGCATGCTGCCTGTTCCATGTTTTCTTGGAATGAATGATATGTTCAGCAATGTAAAGAGGTATATCATGCTGATGATCACTTTCAGCATCAGTTTTATCTTGATCACAATCCCACTGAATACGCTGAATACCATGCGGAGCGATGAAATGGCGCTGAAGTTTTCCCTGGACCCTGAGAGCGCTGTGTTTATCAGCAGAATTGAACTGGATGGAGATGAAAGGTACAGCAACAGCGCAGATTTGACTGAGGGTATGGAAAGAGTGGAACGGGAACTTGCAGAGCAGGGATATAATGCTACATTGACCGGCGTTTCTATTTATTTCCTGTGGTTTGAAGAAGCAGAAGAAAATGAGAAACAGAATATTATGGTCACACAATTTTTGGGAGCGGATAAAAATTGTTTGACTTATCAGGAAGGTACTGCGCCGGAACTGGAAAATGAAATCGCTTTTTCAAAAAACCTTATGGAAAAAAACCACTGGGAAATCGGGGATTATGTAGATGCGAAGATCGGCGGCCAGAATAAGCGTATGATCATAACCGGAAAATTTTCAGACTATATGCAGATCGGGTCAAGCGCGAGAATGAATCCTGAAATTGATTTGCAGGGAGAAACGATGTTTGACTATTGGTGTATTCAGGTAGATATGGAGACTGATAAAACCCAGAAGGAACTGGCGGAAGAGCTGAATCAAAAGCTTCCTGAATATGAATGGGTTGAGGCACAGGAAATTGTGGACAAAAATGTGGGAGGCCTGCAGGAATCTCTGGAAGACCTTATGCTGCCAATGACAGGAATATTATGCGGCGTAATTATGCTGATTACTTTTTTGATGGAACGGCTCTTTATTGCCAGGGAAAAAGGAGAGATTGCAATGATGAAAAGCATTGGCTTCAAGCACAGCACCATACGGTTATGGCAGGTAATCCGCATACTCTGCGCTGCGCTGGCATCCATGGTTGCGGCAATCCCGCTGTCGCTTTTGAGCAATCACTTTGTTTTAAAACCTGTTTTCGCCATTATGGGTGCGGAACTGGATATTCAGGTAGTGCCATGGATGGTCTATGGCCTCTATCCTGGCATACTGATCGCCGGAATCACGGCCGCTACTGTAATGGCAGCCTGGAATATTAAAAAGATTCATATTCATGAAATGAACAACATGGAGTAGGAGGAAAAATGGGAATATTAAAAGTTTCAAACTTATGCAAAACTTATATCATCAATAAGCGCCAGAACAACGTTCTTCGAAATGTAAACCTGGAAATTAAAGAAGGTGAGATGATTGGGGTGATGGGGCCCTCTGGTTCAGGCAAGACTACGCTTTTATATACGGTCAGCGGCATGGATTCTGCCACTGCAGGAAAAGTGGATTTTTGCGGGAACGAAATTTCCTCTTTGAGCCCTGACAGAATCAGCCGGCTGCGGCTGGAAAAAATGGGTTTTGTATTTCAGCAAATGTACATGTTAAAAAATCTCTCCATTTATGATAATATTATATTGCCAGCCTATCAGACTGGTCGGGGCAGGACAAAAGCAGGCCGGCAGGCTGCCAACGACAGAGCGAGGGGATTGATGCAGAAGCTGGGCATCAGTGAAATTGCGGACAGTGATATCAATGAGGTATCGGGAGGTCAGCTGCAGCGCGCCTGCATATGCAGAAGCCTGATTAACCAGCCAGAGATCATTTTTGCAGATGAGCCAACAGGAACTGTAAAGTTAGTACACGAATAATCACAAAAAAGAAATGCCAGTAATTTGGAGGCTCATGTCAACTCTGATTTCGGATATTACAGACCTCCACAGGGTCCTTTTTTCTTCCCGGGACAGATCATCATAGATCTGTCGGAAATCTTGATCGAGCAGCTTTTCCAGGGATTCGAAGTCCGGCCGGTCAGTTGACGGCTCCGACTTTTCGACAAGCAAAGAATTAAGCCGGTCATAATCCTTCTTATATTCAGCAAGATCAATTAGCTCATTCACATACAATTCTTTCAACCGGGTAAGTTTTCGGCGGACGGCAGCACGATCCACACCGGCAGCGGCTTTCCTGCGCTTCTCCTCCTTGACTTCCCAGGCCAGGCGGTATTTTTCAATTTCCGTGCCCAGGTTCACAAAAAGCAATTTTTCCACGGCATCTTCACGGATCTGTTTTCGATGAGAACATAATCCACGCTGGAAATGCTGATTGCACCGATAATAATATATACCATTGCCCAATGTACCCACTAATTTGTGTCTGCATTCTTCGCAAACCAAAATTGACGAAAAAATATATGCGCGTCCGGACACTCGACTACCTTTTGCGTTATTCTTAAGCAACCTTTGGACGCGATCAAACTGATCAGTGGATATGACTGGATCACAGAAGTTATCATTATATCTACCATTCTTATCATATACACCGATGGCAAGTTTATCAACCAACATGCGCTTAAAAGTGGCATTGCACCAATTAACCCCGTATGTCTCACGGATATATCGGATCGTATCGCGCTGTGACACGCTGGATTCGTAATAATTATAGGCGTCCTGTAAAATAGCCGCCTTTTCAGGAATCACCTCATACCGTTTCTCGTCATTCACCCGTAGCCAGAATGGGCAGGCGCCAGAAAGCACTGTACCATGAGCTATTTTGCTATCAAAAACCACAGCTATTCTTTCTCCGTCAAGGTCAGCTTCATTTTGAGCAATCGAGAGACGGAGATTGATATATAGGCGTCCGCTGGCAGTGGTAGTATCATACCCCTCACCATCATCAATAGTTTTCCAGCCGCAGTTATGAGCGTCAAGAACCTCCATAACCTTATAATAATCGGCCACGGAACGAAACCAGCGGTCGAGACGGCAGAACAATAGGAGGTCAACCTTATTTTGCTTAACCAACTCCATCATGCGCAGGAACTCTGCACGCTTGTGCATATTTTTCCGGGCTGTTTTGGCGGCGTCAACGAATACGCCGACAATAACCCAGCCGTGTTCTCGCGCATAAGCCTCCAGGCGTTCCTGCTGGGATTCCAGGGACAGCCCCTTGATTTTCTGTTCCTCCCCGGATACCCGGATATATAGAGCAACACGCGCGGCGGTATCAGTATTCATAGTATCTTCCTCCTTTTGGCAGAAAATGGGTACAAAAAGAACAGGTGATATTGACACCTGCCCGCAAAGGATGATACAATACTTATGTCATTTGGCGTACATCCTTCGTGGGGTATGCGTTCCGGTCTCTGTTGGCGCAGGGGCCGGTTTTTTATCCTGATAAGACTACTGCAGTTCCATAGAAACTATAGATATGCTCGGAACAGTATTTTTGTTTATCAGCGTATCATATGTTTGCAAACCAGTAAAACAACCATACAGTACGACTGAATCGTCTTCTAAAAATCTTGCCCCTCTAAACTGCTCATTAATATACCAAGAAGCATAAATGTATCCATTTGGAGTAGAAATTAAATATTCTGCTGAATAGCTTCCTTCATCTATTATTTGAAATATAGTACCCGTAACCATGTATGATATGTTTTTAAAATTATCTGGATTTCTTGACACATCTTCGTAATTGATGGGCGAACAATTTTGCTGGTAAATCTGCATAACAGTATTAATATCCGCTTGACCAACTACCTTTGCGTTAAAAAGAGATGTTGTGCCAAAACTTCCATCATCATATATTCTAGTTATATATCTAACAATGTCACCATCCCTTGTATTGAGGAAAATTTCCCTGGGATCACCATTCTCTATATTGTAGAAAGCGTTAGAACTACTATCTAGAAAATATGTTTCTCCATTTTTATACCACAAATTGAACGAACAGGAGGAACCTCGGATATCCATATTTGATACAATAGCATCAACACACACCATTTGTCCATTATAAGTCCCTGCCTGTATATCTTCGTACGTCACCAATGGAAATCGCTCAAATGGGTCAGCAGATTTTGTATCATGCTCCGTTTTGCTTGCCGAAGTAGTCAACTCAACTTTTGACGACGGAACGACAGTGCTTTCTGAAATATGGGTTGTGGATGTTGCTATTTCGGAAGTAATCGCTTCAACACCTTGACCATTTCCACATCCTGCAATGGTAATAGACCCAACCAATGCGGACAGTGCTACAATGCGTTTTATTTTCATAATATGCCTCCCTAGTAGATGTTTTTATAAAAGCCATTATAAGTGATATTTTTCAATAAGTATTTGGCGTAAAACCTATTAAGTATTTCTGCATCCACCCGAGAAGTGCTAGTGCACTCCTCGGCTTTTTAAATGGAAGAAAATACCAGTGAAAACACATCAATTTTGTTTTATCATTATATTGCACCCCGGTCTGACGAAAAGAGGGGGCTTTACAATGAAAAGAAAAAGCGTAAAAATGATTCGCACCGACGTATATGCTGTGATTTATGCAGCGCAGAGCATCGTTTACATAAATACAAACTTTATCGGAACTATGCAACTCATTTTGTTTAGATAGTCGAACAAGTCAGGCCGGGTGTTCACCCAGCAGCAATTCTATGGTCCTCACCGCCGTACTTTTCCTCATCGTCCTCAATCGGAGGATACATTTTCTCAAATTCCTCCGGCGTATCTGGAATATCAGAAAAATCATGTGGCTTAACTGTTGCGAACTGAGACCTAAAATGCTCAATAACAGCTTTCCTTATATCAGGGTCCAGCGAAAAATAAGCTTTCAAAATCTGTAATTCCAGTTCGGACGCCCCACGCTCCCTGGCAAATTGGTCAAGACTGAACGTGGGAGCCTCCATATACATAGGCTCTATTCCGTCACGCAACCATGCCTCACTCAAATTGTATTTAAGGCATAATGTATTTATAAATAGATCTGTGACGGTTCTGCCGTTCTGCTCAAGGCCGCTTATACCGGTCTGAGCCATTCCCAACTCATTCGCAAGCTGCCTCTGATTAAAATGCAGAATCTCTTTTCTAAAAAATTTAATGCGTTCATTAATGGTCAATTTAATCACCTCACTTTCTTCCCATAAGAATAGAATAACGTTTAATGTTAAAAAAGTCAATAGAAATTTAAAAAAAGACTTGACTTTGAACATAGAATGCTATATATTAGACATATAAGAACACAGAATGCTAAACGGAAACCAAAAACGCTATTTATGAAACCATACAGGAGGAAAAGAACATGAAGAAAGCAACATTTCAGGAATACACAGAAGCCAAAAAAGAAATCATGGCGGGTGGAGAATGCAAAGAATACACCAGCACAGATGAATATGAAAGATTTCACAAAGTAATCTGCTGCGAAGATGGCAATAACTTCTGGGAAGTGACATGGAACGAAGTAACAGAGTTCTGGTCAACAAAATATCCAGAAAGCCGGAAATACGAAGTAGAAAGAGAACTTGCCAAAGACACAGGAACGAACATGAACCAGGAACGATATCAGAAACTTGCAAATATGTGTGATACAGAGCACATGACAGACGCGGACGCAAGACTGTATATCGGACAAGTATTAGGGTTCGATCCGCTGAAGGTAAAAATCGTCCATGAAGTATCAGATTATTACATAGAGGAAGGACGCCTGAAAAAATGGCATACATACCACAGAGACCCGCAATATAACGCAAGCGATTGGAATTATATAAGATTCGACGTTTGCGGGTGGCAATACGAATACGAAAATGGAATGATAAGATTCTACAACAGCTGAGGCGCGCGGGATGCAGCAGAACATATGCGGGGAGGGTTCGAATCCCTCCCAGCGCCATATGGGAATAGGCCCAGAAGATACGCACTGTAAGACAGTGCAGAAAGGAGAGCATATGAAAGAAATGGAAACCATCATACCGAAGGAAAATAAGCCAGAGGCGGAGGAAATGCTTGAACTGCTGAAATCCGTGAACAGCCAGAAGGAAAAAGAAATGCAAATATTCATTCACGGCATGAAGTTCCAGGAACTTATAAGTTCCACGGACACCAGAAAAGCGGGATAAGGGGGATGAACTATGAAAGACGGAGTAGAAGTACACGGAACATTTGACGTTCAGGCATTTTACACCGCGCTTGCGGCGATCCTGTCAAAACGGGAAAATGTAAGAATTTCCGTGACCGTAACCAGAAAAGATCAGCCCGAAGAATCAGAGCGGGCGGCCAGCTAAAGAAGGAGGACAAAATGGAAATAAAAATATTTTTTTATTATAAGAGTTTTGTGCACATGAAGGAAGATTTACCATTTATTTTGAAAATAAAAGAATCTAACCCCCATGCGGAAATCATCATAGAGGTTAGAGACCAATAATTATTTCTTCAAGACTTCAAGCGCTTTTAGATTGGAACAAGAAACAGTATAGCATCTGGAATCAGAGTAAAGATAAATTTCAGAATGGATTCTGAATTGATACTGCAGGATTTCGTCTCCCTGGATGCTAACTTTTCCAGATTGAGTAGGAATCACAATCTTTTTAACATCTTTGCAAATATAATTAGTTCCATCAAAATACTCAAAGAGAATATCAAACATACTTTAGGCCTCCTTTCTTTCGCACTTGGCCTGGCGGGGCCTGTACAGTGATTATAGGGCAAGAAGGCAAGAAAATCAATAACGGTTTTAGAATCTTAGGAGGAACTGACATGGAGGAAAAAGAACTGAAATACTGCCCCATGACGGCAGATAAAAAACAGGCAATACGATGCCGGAAGGCAAGGAAATGGAACCTGAAGCACCGGAGAATCACAGAAAGGAGAAAGCATGAATTTCTACATATGGCTAATGAGAAAAGGACTGCACCATACATATAGTGACTGCAGGAAAGCGTACCGAAAATTAAGCCCAGAAATACGGCTTGAACTCTGGGCAGAATATAACCTGGAACAGGGAGAGAGCTAATGATAAGAGCGGAGGAACACCTGGGACTTGCAAACATGGTAGCCCACAGGTTCAAAAATACCGGAATTGAATATGAAGAATTACAGGGCACGGCATATTTAGGACTGGTTATAGCAAGCCAGTCCTTTGATAACAGGAAGGGAATACAGTTTTCTTCCTACGCTTGCCCGGTAATCCAGAATGAAATATTAATGTACCTGCGCAGGGAAAAACGTCAGTGCAGCGTAATGAGCTATGACGCCCCGATACAAGAGCAGGACGGGGACAAGCTGCGGAAGATCGACACGCTGCCGGATTATGAATCAGGATTCGAAGCAATAGAAGATCATCTTTTTGCAGAACAGATTTTGAACACAATGAACAGGCAGGACAGGGAACTGATCCTGCAGTATTACATACACGGCACAAGACAGGAGATACTGGCGCAACAATATGGCTGCAGTCAGCCTGTTCTTTCCAGAAAAATCAAAAAAATAAAAGAAAAAATCCAGAAAGGAGTTGCGGTATGACATTCAAAGAAAAACTGGAACAGGAGCATCCTGATCGAATGGATGGAGAAGACGCGGTGGGATGTCCAGATAACTATGGGTATGAAACACCAGAAGAATCCATTGCTACCTGCTGGGAGTTAGATTGCGAAGCCTGCTGGAACCGCGAAATTCCAGAAACGAAAAGAACCGCTGAGGCGGCAACCCCAGACGGTTCAGAAACATAAAAAAATACACAATCTAATCATAACCGGATTCCCGGGAAATGTCAACACCCGGCCGCAAAGGAGTATTAAAAAGCGGCCGGGCAGATAAAGAAATTTCTGAACGTCTTTATTATACCCCAGACAAAAGAAAAGTCAATAGAATATTCTCGAAAAAGGAGAAAAAACCACATGGAAAGAATGACAAGGGAGAATCCTGGACTTGCCGAAGGGCACTACAGATGCCCGATCAACAGCGGGCAGGAAATCAGTATCAAAAATTTCCATAACAATTCCTGCATTTTTGGAACAGTGGTCGATCTTCTGGGACGCTACGAAGATACGGGCCTGACGCCGCGCGAAATCATGGAGCTGAAGCTATTGCGCGGGAAAAAGTAATTTGGACAATAAAAAAGGCCGGTATCTCAAGTACCGGCCCAACCCGGAAATAATCCAGGCTCCCACGTAATTAGTATACCATTTCCGGGTCAGAAAGTCAAGCAAAACGGCAGTTTCAGCCGTTTTTGAAAACTTGATAAAGATATTAAAGATAGGACCGGAGACATGGCATACAAGAAAAAAACCTATAAATTTCAAAATGCAATAGAAGTCGAGGAATACCATACAGGGAGATACGGCGCGCCGGGTCAGAAGAGGTTAAAGAGGGCGAAGCCCACGCCGGAACAGATAGAACGCCGGAACCAGTATAACAGAGAAAAAATGGCCAGAAGGAAGCTGCGGGCGCATTTCCGGGCAAACGATTATTTCACAGACCTCACATACAGACGGGATGCCCGGCCGCCAGACATGGAAACAGCAAAAGACCATTTCAAAAAATTCATCCGGGAAGTCCGCAAAGAGTACAAAAAACGCGGACATGAACTGAAATGGATCAGAAACATTGAGGTTGGAACAAAAAACGGCTGGCATATCCACATAGTTCTCAACCGGATACCGGATACAGACCTGATCCTGTCCCGCGCATGGGTCTGGGGGAAAGTGGTCAACGAACTCCTGTATGAGAAGGGGGAATTTTCCCGCCTGGCGGCTTACATCACGAAAACCCCCAAAACTGATCCACGATTGAGGGAAAGCAGCTATTCCGCCTCCCGAAATCTCCCGATCCCGGAACCAGAAGAAAAGGTCTATCTTTCCTGGAAACACTGGAAAAAAATACGCATCCCGGTCGGGTATTATCTGGATCAAGATTCCCTCCGAGAGGGGATCAACCCGGTAACAGGATATCAATACAGGATCTATTCTCTGCTCAGGCACAGGAGGGATTGAAAAAATGTATGAAGTACATATCTACGTCGAAACAGACAATATCTCTCCCCGCCCGACGAATAAGCAATACGGTTATGTGCTGGAATGCCGGACAGCAGCCGGAGACCTGCGGACGCGGGAAGGGTTCGGGAGATTCTGCGGGACATATAACCGTGTCATTCTCCGGGGGATCATAGAAGCCATGAACCGCCTGAACCAGCCCTGTGAAGTACATGTTCACACGGCGAATGATTTTGTGGTGGGAATGATCGAACGGAACTTAGAACATTGGGCGGCAGAAGGATTCCTTACCGCAAAGGGAACACCGGTTGCCAACCGGGAGGAATGGGAACAGCTCTGGAAGATGGCCCAGACACATCTATTATTTGCAGACGCCGGCCGCCACGCCTATTATGACTGGCTGCTGTCAGAAATGGAAAGGAGAAAATTATGTTCTTAAAAACAAATGGATTTAAAAAATTAATCAAAGAGGCCTATAAAGCATATGGCCTCAAAGTGGGAAATGACGGAACAGGAATCTACCTGGCAGGGGACTATTGGGTGATATGGATTCAAAAAGACATGATCCCCAAAAAAGAATTGGGTGCAATCATCGAGTTGACCGGGGAAATACCAGGGCCGGGCGAAGTCTTGAGCGCCACCAAAGCCGGGAATCAGTATGAGGTCCCGTGGCATGAAATCTATAATGCCATGGAAGAAGCGGAAAAATGCACAAAATCCCTCAAAGAGACCTGCGCATCTCTGCACCTGCCAGCAGAGGCGAAACTAATCAAGGACCCGGAAAACGGAAAACTCCATATGATAGACCGATATTGTATAGACATTATAGACAATTCGGTCATCGAGGAAGTGGAAACCCCGGCAGTGGGTCCACTCATGGGGGAAAACAAAGGGTTCTACTGGAAAAATAATGTAATGGCCTATTATGTCTGCGAAATGAAAAGCGAAAAAGCCCAGGAAATACTGGAATACCTGGGCGGAAAGGACATTACGAAATAAATGCTGTATCCAAAACCACAGTACAAGAAAAAGAGAAAGCAGCACAAACCAAGCATTCTGCACGAGAAAAACGGGACCTGCTACCTCTGTATAAAACTATACCAGGACTACAGGATTCACCCAGTAGTCCATGAACATCATATTTTTGGCGGAAATCCCGGCCGGCAGATTTCGGAAGCAGAGGGGCTGAAGGTATATCTCTGCCTGAATCATCATATCAACGGCCCGGAGGCAGTACATAACAACCAGGAACTCATGCGGATATTACAGGAGGACGGGCAGAGCGCCTATGAAAGCCTATATGGGCACGCGGCTTTCATGGGAAAATTCGGAAGAAATTATTTGGAGGAAGAACAATGATAGAAGGAGACGGAATTATACAGGAAATGTACAAATCAGGCATGACCGTAGAGGAAATTGCCGAAAAAGAGGGAGTGACAAAGAAAAAAGTCAGAGATATTTTGAATTTGGAGCATATAGGAAAACTCAAACCGGAGTGGATCGAATGGTTCACGGTGGAATGGACCGCAGCAGTAAGGAGGCTGCGACATGACAGTATATGAGGATATGTCCAGCAGCCCAGCCAGAATGACAGAATACCTGAAACAGCTTATCATGTGTGCATCCTGCCCGGCAGCGAAGAACTGCAACTCAGGTAAGGAATGCAAGGACAGAATAGAAGAATATTTGGAGGGAGAAGCAGAATGAGTGAGTTGACACACCTTTCCCTGTTTTCCGGGATCGGCGGCCTGGATCTGGCAGCGGAATGGGCGGGGATGAAAACTGTGGGGCAGTGCGAGTGGGCGGAATATCCCACAAAGGTGCTGGAAAAGCACTGGCCGGACGTCCCGCGCTGGAAAGACATACGAACATTGACGGGAGAGAGTTACTATGAGCGAACAGGTAGAAGGACAGTTGACGTTATTTCAGGGGGATTCCCATGCCAGCCTTTTTCCGTTGCCGGGAAGCAGAGAGGCAAGGAGGACGACCGCTACCTCTGGCCGGAAATGGTTAGGGTTATCAAAGAACTCAGGCCCACTTGGATTGTTGGAGAAAATGTTGCTGGAATCGTGCGAATGGCACTCCCCGATATATTATCTGAGCTGGAAACCTGTGGATATCGGACAAGGACATTTCTTGTTCCAGCTTGCGCTGTCGGAGCCAGACACAGAAGATACCGGGTTGCGATTGTGGGCTACGCCGAACACAATGGATCACCTTCCCCAGCGGTCGCCGGACGCATTGGAGCGTCAAGCAACCGGGAGCAGAAAGGGACGGAAGCGGCCGGCGAATCTTCGGGAGCAGGTAAACCCAGAAACAGTGAAAGCATGGGAAGGGCCGAAGATCTGGAAAACCCCAGTAGTATCAGACGCCGCCAACCGGGAAATGTATGTGAACAGCCGGGGAGAACCCAATCTGAGCGGTCAGGTCAAGATATGGCCAACACCCAAAGCGACAGATTCCAAAGGCTCCGGGAGGAGGGGGAGCAAGTCTGCGGAACACGACCGGAAGAGAGGGAATCTGAAAGGGGTAGTGTTATATGCAACGCCACAGGCCAGAGATTACCGGACCGGTCAGGCGAGCAGATGGGAGGACAAGGAACACAGGAGCCGGAACCTCAACGACCAGATAGCAATGTTTCCGACACCAACAACAGGAGCCGGAATGTGCGGAGGGACCGGGAATTATCAGCAGCTAAAAAAGCTGGAGGAACGGGGCATGATTTCGGAAGCCGAGAGAAAGAGCATGAGCCAGGGGAACGGTGGGCAGCTGAATCCGTATTGGGTGGAGTGGTTGATGGGCTTCCCGCCAGGCTGGACAGAGATTACCTGATTAACCGCTACTGGGACACAGAACCGGATATCCCCAGGACCGCAACGGGGATCAAAAACAGAGTTGACCGCTTGAAATGCCTCGGAAATGCGGTAGTACCGCAGCAATTTTACCCGGTATTTCGGGCGATTGCAGAAATAGAGAGGAAACAGGGATGAGAGACAAGAAAAGCAAGGCCTTTCGGATAACTCAACAACTGATTGCAAAAGAAGTTGAACGGAATGACATGGAAACCCATTGCAGCCAGCACGCAATGGACTGGGGCAGGAGACCGGGGTATGCCGGTACGCCGCTGGCACCGGTGGGGCATCGGGGAGAATTTGAAAAGGAGAGGGAAAATGAAGTGTATTCTGAAATACCCAGGGGCAAAAAACCGCATAGCAGATTGGATATGCGGGTACATGCCGACACATGAGGTATACCTGGAACCATATTTCGGCAGCGGGGCCGTATTTTTCAATAAATCTCCTTCCAGGATAGAAACCATCAATGATCTGGACGGAAATGTGGTCAATTACTTTCGTGTGGTCAGGGAAAAGCCAGAAGAATTGATTTCAAAATTGGAAATGACCCCATATAGCCGGGACGAATATTATCAGTCGTTCGAGGCGGGAGAAGATGAATCAGACGTTGAGCGGGCGCGGAAATTCGCGGTAAGGTGCTGGATGGGAATTGGCAGCGGTAATGTATACCGGAACGGATTCCGAAGCTGCAAGCAGAGCAACGGACCAAGCACCACAAGAGGGTGGAGAGGGCTGCCGGAAAGACTTCTTGCTGCAGGCGAGCGGCTGAAAAATGCCCAGATCGAAAATCTCCCAGCAACGGAACTGATTAAGCGGTACAACACACGGGATGTATTCATTTACGCCGATCCGCCTTACCTGCATGGAACCAGAAAAGGAAATCTGTACAGGTGCGAAATGGAAGATCGGGACCATGCGGAATTGTTAGAGGCACTCCGGGAACATCCCGGAAAAGTGCTGCTATCAGGATATGATAATGATCTATATAACGATCTCCTGCCAGGATGGAGGAAGGTGCAGAAAAGCACGCAGGCAGAGGCGGGGATCAAGAGAACGGAAACATTGTGGATGAATTACGATGCCGGCCAGATGGAAATGGTGCTGTAAGGCAGAAAGGAAAATGAAAATGAATGAAAAAATAAATGAACTGTTTGACCTGATAAAAGCAAACCCTGATCTACCCATACTGCCTATGGTAGACTATGAGATCATAGGTGAGGACTACGGGAGATGGGCCGGGAGCTGGGGAACTGCCTATGTCGGAGAATACATAATGGGCAATAGCCGGATATGGTTCCGGGATGATGACGACGACGAACGAGAAAGAGTGCTGGAAGATTGCGTGGGTGGAGTTGATTTCTGGCGGGAGCCGGGAGGCGTAGTGAAAAGAGTATATAATGAGCTGCCGTGGATTAAGGCTATCATTGTCAATATTGATCTGCCGGAGGGATGAAACATGAGCGAAATAAAACTTAAACCATGCCCGTTTTGCGGAGGGAAAGCAAAACTCATACAAATAGACAAGGGACCGTTCGCAGTAGTGATATGCAAAGTCTGTGAGACGCAATCTAATGTATTTTTAAAGGCGGAGGATGCGGAGGTAGCATGGAACAGGAGGAATGTAGATGAGCAAAATAAAGAGGTTCCGCTGCACTAAGATGTGCTGTTTCGAGGCTTATGATGATGATGGCTTTCTGATAGGGTACAGATTTGTTGATCCGGGAAGCATTTGGCGGGAGGGAGGGCACTTGATTGAAGGAGGCCCAGGCAGCGTACACCTGGACCGGGAGGATGGAAAACCTAATACAATGGAGTGGTGCGAAGTTCCAAAATGGACACTGAAAGAATGTTTCGAAGAGATAGACCGGGCAGGGAATTGATTGGGAGGTGAAGCCGATGGAAATGACCAGAGAACGCCTGGAGCAGTATCGGAGTAATCTCCAGGAGATCAGGAAAGGAGGAAAATGCAGATGGGATATAAAATACCGCGTGACAGCTGGGCAATCATAGAGCGGGTGATTAGGAGATACCCAGCCGAGAAAGCAGAATATGAAACAGCACTGGAACGATTGCTGCACAGCAAGCCTGAAAATGGAGGGCAGGGCAGCGGGAATCTCCCAGAGAAACCAGAAGAAAGAATTGCTATGGCTCTGAACACTCCGCGAATGGAGAGGATCAGGCGTGAGACGGAAGCGGTAGAGAAGGCTTATGCCCAGATCCCGGAAGAATACAGGAAAGTAATTAGAGCACGCTTCTGGTCAGACAGAAGCCGGAACATGCCTTACATATGGATGCAGGCAACCGTAAGTTATTCGGAAAGACAGATGCGCCGGATAGCCGCCCGATTTATCGAAAACGTGGGAAAAGCCTTGGGAGAGCTGTGAAAGATGGCCTCATTTTCCGTGTTGAGTATGATACGATTATATCATACAGAAGAGAAATCTTGTTACCCTCCTTTTCAAGATACGGCTGCCGGGT
The DNA here is from genome assembly GCF_004216775.1 of Cuneatibacter caecimuris. Taxonomy (GTDB): domain Bacteria; phylum Bacillota; class Clostridia; order Lachnospirales; family Lachnospiraceae; genus Cuneatibacter; species Cuneatibacter caecimuris. Next base: position 66,007 of record NZ_SGXF01000002.1, on the reverse strand, counting down.
GTAACAGCCCGGTGGCTGATTGTCCCTGGTATCCGGGGTAAGTCGGCGGCATAATACACTCTAAGCTGCAGCCGTAGGACATACGGCACATGCGCCGCCGCTCTCCCCCAGCGGCGCAAGTAACGGGGTATCCCACCAATGGCAGGTGGACAAGGCAGCGCCCTGGGTTCCGGTTCAATTCCGGATGCCGCCGATTCCCGCAAGGGACAGGTCTTTTTCATTTTCCCCTTTCAACTCACCTGGCAGCGGTCAGGTGAGATTTTAAAAAGCGAAAAAATATGGCAAAAGAATTTGCAAAAGCATTCTATCACAGCAAGCAATGGCGGGACTGCCGGACTGCATATATCGCGCACAGAAAATCTATGGACGGAGGCATGTGTGAGAGCTGCGGCCAAGTCCCGGGATATATCGTACATCACAAAGAAGAGCTGACACCGGACAATATCAATGATCCTCATATCTCTCTTGACTTTTGGAATCTGAAATATGATTGCCATATCTGCCACAATAAAGAAGGGAAAGGCGAAGAGATTCCTGGACTGGTGGAACTGCAGTTTGACAGCGAAGGAAATCCCATACTCCCCCCTTCTGACAGCTAAAATTTTTTCCGGAATTAACCGAGGTGAACCCATCAAAGAACACACAAGAGATCATAAGGGGGGTGTGGTATAAGATGATCAATGACAAAGAATATGAGCTGGAAGCGCAGAAAAGAGAAGCTGAATTTGACAGCATTTCAAACTACATAGAGAAAAATAAAAGGATTGAAAAGGAAGTATCCAGACTAAATAGATTGTTCACAAAAATAGACGGAAATAAAAAGAAATTGGTATTGGCGACAATCAAAGACGTCGCTTTCATGACTGTGACCATGCAAGACTTGAGAGACCGGATCATCAGGAAAGGGACCACGGTTGAATATAAAAACGGTGAGAACCAGTACGGGACCAAACAAAGCCCGGATGCCCAGTTATATCTGCAGATGTCCCAAAAACAGACCCAGGCAATGAAAATTCTGGTGGACTGCCTGCCGAAAACAGAAAAGCCGGCACCGCAGGATGATGGTTTTGAAGATTTTGTGAGAGGGCGTGATGGATAGTGAACGCAGCCCGTAAAGTAGTCTATTCCGAACAGTATAACCCGATCCGGGAATACTGGGAAACGATCCGGGAAAAACCCATTTTTGCGGAAATTGAACAGCTGGAAAATGAGATCAGGGAAGCGGAACTGAAGCAGAATGTCAGCGCCGCATTTCTGAAAAAGAAAAAAGATCAGCTGGAAGAATTTCTAAAAAAGCGGGAATCCCTGAAAATAAATGGCTGCATCAATACCGGCTGGAAGGTTTTCAGGGTATACCAGGAAATCATAAGATTTCTGGAAGATCCGCTCAGCGAGTGGGAATATAGTTCCGCCAGGGCGAACCATGCAATAGAGTTTGTAGAAAATTACTGCAGGCACAGTAAGGGGAAAATGGGCGGGAAACCGTTCATCCTAGAATTATGGCAAAAGGCCCTTGTGGCAGCGGCATTTGGAATCATTCACAAGGTCACAGGACTGCGGAAATACCGCGAAGTCCTGCTGATGGTTGCCAGGAAAAACGGGAAATCCACGTTGTCCGCAGCAATCGGATTATATATGCAGCTGGCAGACGGAGAAGCCGGTGCCGAAGTATATGCCGTAGCGACAAAAAAAGACCAGGCCAAAATTATTTGGCTGGAAGCCAAACGGATGGTGAAAAAAAGCAGCGTGCTTCTGCGCCGGAACAAACCGCTTGTAGCGGAACTGACCGCAGATTTTAACGACAGCTTTTTCAAACCATTGGGACGGGACAGTGAGACCTTGGACGGCCTGAATGTGCACTGCGCCACGATGGACGAAATCCATGCCTGGACAGACGACAATCTCTATGATGTAGTTGTGGACGGAACCTCATCCCGTGAGGAACCGATGATTTTTATAACGACGACCGCCGGAATGGTTCGTGAACATATTTTTGATAGAAAATATGACGAAGCTGCAAACCTGATCAATGGCTTTGGAGATCCGACGGGATATCAGGATGAACATTTTTTACCGATCATTTACGAGCTTGATAATAGAAAAGAATGGACTGATCCGGAATGCTGGATTAAAGCAAACCCTGGACTTGGAACAATCAAGCGCTCGGACCAGCTGGAAGCGAAGGTAAAAAAAGCAAAACTCAACTCCGCCCTGGTCAAGAACCTGCTCTGTAAAGATTTCAACGTTCCGGAAACTACAGCGGAGGCATGGCTTACATTCGAAGAAGCCAACAATACAGACACATTTGATTTATCGGCCCTGCGGCCCAGGTATGGAATCGGCGGGGCGGACCTATCCAGTACAACGGACTTGACGGCGGCAAAAGTGATCTTCCAGGTTCCGGGAGACCCGCATATCTATGTCATGTCCATGTATTGGATTCCAGCGGAGCTTGTGGAAAAAAGAGTGATTGAGGACAAGATACCATACGATGTCTGGATCAAAAAAGGATATATCAGAACCTGCCCGGGAAATAAGATCCACCACAAGTATGTAACGGAGTGGTTCCGGGAGATAGAGCGGGAATATGGAATCCATATTTTCCTGACCGGGTATGATGCTTGGTCAGCGACATATTGGGTGGAAGAAATGAAAAATGAGTTCGGGGAATCAGTTATGGTTCCGGTCAGACAGGGGAAACAAACCCTTTCCGGCCCGATGAAAAACCTGAGAGCCAATCTTCAGGCGAAACTGATTAATTATAATAACAACCCGGTGGACAAGTGGTGCCTGTGCAACACAGCCGTGGATGAGGACAAGAACGGAAACATCCAGCCGCACAAGACCAGCAATCAGCGGCGGCGCATAGACGGAACGGCGGCACTATTGGACGCATGCGTGGTGCTGGAAGATAACCTGAACGATTATTTGAGCGTAATATAGGAGACAGAATGAAACCATTTTGGAAACGAGATCCTACAGAGGACCAGGAAGTGGAAAAAACGAACCAGGCAGCGGAAACCCCGTCCGAAAAAAGCGTGATGCAGATGGTGACAACCTATGGGGAGAGTTATCTTGCCTGGAACGGACGCCTGTACGAAAGCGATATTGTGCGGGCCTGCATCCGGCCGAAGGTGAAAGCAATAGGAAAACTGGTGGCGAAGCACATCCGGCATGATCCAAAAAATGGATTGAAAGTAAACCCGGATGCATCCATCCGCTTCCTGCTTTCAGAACCAAACCCATATATGACGGGGCAGCAGCTGCAGGAAAAAGTTGCAACGCAGCTCTGTCTGAATAACAATGCGTTCATTCTGGTGGTGCGGGACGACAACGGAAAACCAATACAGCTATATCCGATTCCATGCGTGCAGGTGGAAACGGTTTATTCAAAATCCGGCGAACTGTTTTTGAAATTCTGGTACAGGAACGGGAAAGGATCGGCATTTCGGTATTCCGATATTATCCACATGCGGCAGGATTTCAACGAAAGCGATATTTTCGGCGAAAGTCCGGCCCCGGCATTGGCGGAAATGATGCAAGTGATCGGGACCATTGATCAGGGCATCATTAAGGCCATTAAAAATTCAGGTATCGTGCGCTGGCTTCTGCTCTTCAAACAATCTCTGCGGGAAGAGGATGTCAAAGCAAGGGTACAGGAATTTGTGGACAATTACCTGAGCGTAGAAAGCAGTACCTTCGGGGCTGCGGGCGTGGACGTGAAAGCAGACGTCCAGAGAATCGAACCAAAAGACTTCGTGCCGAACGCAGCACAGACAGATAAGACCATTGACAGGATCTACAGTTTTTTCAACACGAACAAGAAAATCGTGCAATCCAGCTGGACGGAAAATGAGTGGACAGCCTATTATGAGGCAGAGGTGGAACCGCTGGCAATTCAGCTTGGAAATGTGTACAGCGTGCGGCTGTTCAGCCGGAAAGAACGGGGATTCGGCAATCAAATACAGTTTGAGGCCAGCAACCTGCAGTGCGCCAGCCTGCAAACAAAATTAGGGTTCCAGGCAATGGTGGACAGAGGGGCAATGACCCCAAATGAGTGGAGAGCCGTGCTGAATATGGCCCCGATCGAGGGCGGAGACGAACCGATCAGGAGGCTTGACACGCAGGTGGTCAACCTGTGCGAAAACATGCTCGGAAAAATGAATGCGGAAAATTACATGCAGCTGACAACGGTAATGATCCAGCTTTTTCAGGCAGCGAAAGGAGGCGAGATAAATGACAAAGCATAGAATTGATATCCGGGGCGTGATGATCCCCAATGATTACAAGTGGTACTATGACTGGTTCGGGGAAGATTCCACATGCCCGAAGGATATTAGGGGGATTCTGGATCAGGTGCAGACGGGGGATGAGATCGAGGTCTATATCAACAGCCCCGGCGGGGTGATCGATGTCGGGTCAGAAATCTATACCATGCTGCGCAGCCAGGAAAACACCAAAATATACATAACAGGAGAAGCCTGCAGCGCGGCGTCCATTGTGGCTATGGCGGGATACTGTGAAATGTCTCCCACGGCGCTGATGATGGTGCATTGCGTCTCGTCCGGTGCAAGTGGAAACCACAATGCAATGGAGCACATGGCAGAGGTGTTACGGACTGCGGATCAGGCCTTGTGTACGGCCTATATCCAGAAAACGGGAATGAGCCAGAAAGAAGTGCTGGAAATGATGGAGCATGAAACCTGGATGACAGCGCAGCAGGCGAAGGAAAAAGGACTGATCGACAAAATTATGTTTGAGGAAGATGCGCCGGAAGCGCCGTTAGTGGCCGGGCCGTTATTTTCCCTTCCCACAGCGGAACAGATGGAAAAAGTAAAAAGCATGATCCGACCGGCAGACAAGGAAACAACGGAACTGTTGCAGGCGGAATTAAATTTCTTAAAGCTGAAAGGAGCTACAGAATGACAAAGAAACAGTATGAAGAAAAAAGAACCCAGCTGATGAATGAAGCACAGCAGCTGATTAATTCTGGGGAGGCAGCGGCGGCCCAGGAAAAAATGAACGCAGTGAAAAAACTGGATGAAGAGTGGGACGCAATCGCACAGGCGCAGGCAAATTTCCGGGCGCTGAATGAAGAACCGACTGCAGCCACTCTCCCCTGGCTTTCCAATGCAGCCGGAGCGGCGGTGACAATGACGGGAGGCGTAGAAACGCTCGTGGAAGAATCAGAAGAACTCTACGATAGCGCAGAATACCGGAAAGCATTCATGAACTATGTGATCAACGGAACGCCGATCCCGGAAAAATTCAATGCAGCAGGCCCCACAAAGACTACAGACGTGGGTGCGGTGATTTCTCCCACAGTCATTAACCGGATTGTGGAAACAATGGAATCCTCCGGGATGATCCTTCCACTTGTGACCAGAACCGCACACGCGGCAGGCGCAACGATTCCAACCTCAAGCGTGAAGCCCGTGGCTACTTGGGTGGCAGAGGGCGGAACATCGGAAAAACAGAAAAAGACCACGGGTCACATTGACATCAAGGGGTATAAGCTGAGATGCGCCATTTCTATGACGCTGGAAACCACTGTAATGTCCCTGAAGGTATTTGAAGATGTTTTCGTCCGCAATGTTTCCGAAGCAATGACGAAAGCCATTGAAGAAGCGATTCTGAATGGTGATGGATCAGGGAAGCCGAAAGGAATTCTGAAAGAGACAGTACCAGAAGGACAGAACGTTGATATCGCGGCAGCTGAAGAACCTACTTATCAGACCTTGATCGATGCAGAGGCAGCGCTGCCCCTGGCGTATGAAAACGGCGCAGTCTGGAATATGACAAAAAAAACCTTCATGAAATTTGAGGGGATGGTGGATGCGAATGGGCAGCCGATTGCAAGAGTAACCTATGGAATCAGCGGGAAGCCGGAAAGAACTCTCTTAGGCCGCCGTGTAGTGCTGAATGATTATATGACAAGCCTTGGCGCAACCATTACAGCGGATACCGTGGTTGCATTCCTGTACAACTGGACGGACTATATGCTCAACACCAACTATGCAATGACCGTAAAAACCTATGAGGATAACGACACAGAGGACAAGATCACGAAAGCCGTGATGATCTGTGACGGAAGAGCAATCGTTACAAACTCCCTGGTGACGGTCACAAAAAAGCTGGGGGAATAAGGAGCCGCGCGGCGGCGGCTGAAAACTCCGCCGCGTACCATGATGGGATGACGGTAACGCAGCTGAAAACTGCTGCCAAAGAAACCGGAATCCAGGGGTACAGCACGATGACAAAAGCGCAGCTGATTGAGGCGCTGAACGGAGGGCATTGATGGAATTGAAAGAGCTGAAAAGCAGAGTACGTGTGAAAGCGGATACTGCGGACGAGGAAATCAAAGGCCTGGTAGCGGCGTGCGAAAGTGATATGAGGATGCGCGGGATCTATGGGACGGAAGCGGACCCATTGTATGCGCAGGCGATTGTGTTATACTGCAAGGCCAATTATGGCTATGACGATAATACAGAGAGATTCCGGGAGGCTTATGAAAGCCTCCGGGATTCTATGGCATTGTCAGGAGATTACAGTTTAGGGGTGATGGGTTATGGAGGCTGACCTGATCTGGACGGAACGCGGTACAGATACAGATGGATTTCCGAAAAACACAGAAAAAAAATATCCTGTTTTTGTGAATGAAAAATCCATTACCAGACAAGAGGCTTATGAATCCATGCGCGCAGGCGTCACCGTGAAAATGGTTCTGACTACCAGGCAAGAGGACTGGGAACAGTCCAGGCATCTTGACAGCCAGAAAAAACCGGAATACGCCACAATGGTTGACTATGACGGCGCAAGGTACGATGTGATCAGGACCTATAAGATCGGAAAATCACAGATTGAGATTGTTTTGGGGTGACAGATGGGAAAATTCGATTTTGAGTTTCCAGCAGAATTAACACGCCAGCTGGAACGGATGGAAAACTATGACAGTATCGCTCCCAGGATCTTAAATGCCACCATTACAATCCTGGAACGGAATGTTAAGAAGGAACTGGGGAAGCATACAAGGACCAAAGAGCTTTTGAATTCGATTAAAGTATCCAAACCCAAGAAGAATCAATATGGATGGTTTGTCTGCGTAAGACCGACAGGAAAATCTGAAACAATAATGATCGATGGAAAGGTATATAATCGCAAAGAACCCGAGAGCAATATGAAAATTATGACAATATTGGAGTATGGATCACCCTCGCAGAAAAGGCCACCGATCCCGATAATGACAAAGGCGACCAATGATTCCAGGCCAGAGGTGGAGAGGCGGATGCAGGAAGAATATGAAAAGGCGGTGAGCGGCGGATGAACATAAACCCAATACTCTTAGGGCTGCGGGAAGTCACAGGGCTGGAAGTGGAGCCGGATGTCTACACCGGGAGCGCACCGGAGTACATTACTTTTCACTACGCGGATGAGAGACCGGAGCTATATGCAGATGATAAGCCCATAGCAGACACGGCTGATATCCAGGTGCACCTGTTCACACCGGGAAACTACATGAACAGAAAAAAAATAATCCGGGATTACCTGGAAGAAAAAGGATTCACAGGCGTTTCAATACAATCGCTGTATGAGGCCGAAACAAAATTACATCACATTGTTTTTGAGTGTGAGTGGACGGAAGAAAGAGAGGAATAATTATGGCAATGATCGGCTTGAGGTATGTCGTCGCCGCACCACAGAAAGAAGCAGGGCAGACCGTAACATATGACAAGGGCTTTGTGGTTGGGCGGGCCATGAAAGCAGATATTAAGATCAATACATCAGACGCCAAACTCTACGGGGATGATGTTGTCGTAGAATCTGACAGATCATTTACAGACGGCACAGTGGATATTGGCGTTACCCAGATGACTGAAGATATCCAGAGCAAACTTCTGGGGCATTCTGTGTCAGAAGAGGGCGGGGAAATAATCGCAAACTCGGACGACGTGGCTCCATATGTGGGACTGGGATTTTACGCCCCAAAACTGGAAAACAATGTAAAAAAATACCGGGCAATCTGGTTCACAAAAGTGAATTTCGGTGAACCAAGCGAATCCCTGGCAACCAGAGAAGGTTCCACTGCATTTGTGACCCCTTCCATGACTGGATCTATCATGGCAGATGCAGCTGGAAACTGGAAAAAAGAACAGACCTTTCTTAACGAGGCAGAGGCAAAAGCATATCTTGACAAACTTGCCGGCCTGAATACATCGGAATAGGGCGCATAAATACAAAGGCGGCGGGGCATGTCCCCGCCGGGAAGGGGTACAAAATGAGCGATATCAGAAGGGCCGGAGCGCCCTACCAGTACAAGGGAAAAGAATATGAACTGGTGATGACGGTCAATGTCATTGATCAGATCCAGGAAACGTTCGATATCCACATCAACGAAATTTCAAAAATCATCGGGGATATGAAAAGCCGTTCGTTTTATAAAAACATTGCCTCAATCATCACAATCATGCTGAATGAGGCGATTGAAATTCAAAACGAAGAGAACGGAGAAAAAAATACACCGATAAATGAGGCGGAAGTGCGGAGATATATCACAAATGTGAATATCAATGATGCGTTTATGGCGATCGCGAACGCATATTCTCTGGCGTTTTTGATGAAGGAAGAGGACGATATCGGAGAAAACGACCCAAACCGGGAGAGCGGGAAATCAAGCTGAATATTTCCCGCTTTTTCATCATTGGAAAATTATTCGCCTATACGGACCGGGAAATCTGGCACAGCACGCCAAAAAAATTAGTGGCAATGCTGGAAGATTACAAGATTTTCCACGGGCAGAAAAAATCAAAGATAACGATTGACGACGTAATACCATTCTGAGGAAGGAGGCCACATGTCAAGCAAAAAAATGAATATCGGCGCAGTGATCAGCCTGGACGGGGAAAAAGAATACCGTCAAGCAATATCCGATATCAATAAGGCGCAGGCGGTCCTCCGGTCAGAAATGAAACTTGCATCGGCGCAGTTTGAGGAAAATGCGAACAGTACAGAGGCACTGCAGAAAAAACAGGGAATCCTGGAAGATCAGTACGACAGTCAGGCAAAACGGGTAGCAACACTCCGGGGAGCGCTGCAGGATGCAGCGGAACAGTACGGGGAGAACTCAAAAAAGGTCCAGGACTGGAAGATCAAGCTAAACAATGCGGAATCAGACCTGATCAAGCTGGACCGGGAAATCTCTGACAATCAGGAGCAGATGCGGAATGCGGCGCTTTCCGCAGATGACACTGCAGAAGCAATAGAAGATTATACTGCAGAAGTAGAGGACGCAGGAGAAGAAACCTCAGTATTTGGCGAGGTTTTAAAAGCGAATCTGGCGTCTGAGGCAATAATTGGAGCAGTCAAGACGCTGGCCGGGGGAATTAAGACCCTTGGAAGTAATGTATATGATTTCAGCGTGCAGGGAAAACAAGCCCTGAACAATTTCGCCGCGCAGACCGGGACCGCGAAAGATGAGCTGGGGCAGTTTGAGGATGTAATGCGGGATATCTACACCAATAATTTCGGTGAAGATATGGGTGACATTGCCAATACAATGGCAGTGATCAAGCAGAATCTATCCCAGATGAACCCCGCGCAGCTCAAAGAAGCCAGTGAAAACGCACTGCTTTTGCGGGATACGTTCGGATATGACACGCAGGAACAGATCCGGGCGGTAAAAATGCTGATGCAGCAGTTCGGACTGACAGCGGATGAATCCTATAACCTGATTACCCAGGGCGCACAGAACGGCCTGGATAAAAACGGGGACCTGCTGGACACCATCAATGAGTATTCCGTGCATTTCAAATCAATGGGATATGACGCGGAAGATATGTTCAATATGCTGGTCAACGGCGCAAACTCCGGCACATTTTCCGTTGACAAACTGGGGGATGCGGTAAAAGAGTTTGGGATCAGGCTGCATGACGCCACGGCGGATGATGCGCTTTCCCAGATGGGACTGGACGCCGCGCAGATCCGAAAAGAATTTGACGCCGGAGGCGATTCTGCAACCGCAGCCGGAAGAAAAGTCGTAACCGCCCTGAAAGACATGTCCAACAAGACAGACCAGTACAACGCCGGAGTTGCGATGTTTGGGACCATGTTTGAGGATATGGGTATTGATGCCATTGACGCCCTGATGTCCGTGGACGGACAGATCGACCTGACCACGGATGCGCTGGGGCAGCTGAATGACATCCGGTATGACGACCTGCAAAGCAACCTGGATCTTCTGGGGCGCAAGACCCTGGCGAGATTTTCGGAGCGGTTCACGGGCGCAATGGATGGAGCTTCTTCCAGCGTGGCCGGGCTTGCGGAAAGCGTGGATCATGGGCAGCTCGGGGACAGCATAGACAGCCTGGCGGATGGAATGGCCGGGTTAGCAGAAGGGGCTATCGAATTTGCCACGGCAGCCCTGCCGCCGGTAGTGGATGGCCTGACCTGGATACTGGATAATGGACAACTGATTGCCGGAACAACCCTTGCTGCCGCAGCAGCATGGGTAACTTATAAGGTGGCTGCAGAAGGAGCCGCCGTCAAAACCGCATTGCTCAATGCGGCCCTCAATGTCAATCCGGTGGCGCTTCTGATCGGAGGAATTGCCGCGCTTACCCTGGGGATTGGCTCGTGGATCGGGGAAATGCAAGACGCCGCCTATGAGGCGGATACTATGCAGCAGAAGCTGGATGAGCTGTCAGACCGGACGGAAAACTTGAAAGGAACAGTGGACAGGTCATCAAAGAGCTATGATGACAGCAAGAAGAACATCCAGGAAGAGTATGGAGCCGCAAAAATCCTGTCTGATGAGCTGTACAAGCTGGCAGACAAGCATAACAAGACCACCGGAGAAATCGCCCTCATGAAAGGAATGGTGGACGAACTCAATGGGATCATGCCGGATCTGAACCTGAGCATTGACGAGCAAAACGGCATTCTGAGCATGAACAAGGAGCAGATGGACGCCGTTATAGAAAGCCAAATGAACCTGGCAATGGCGGAAGCGGCCCAGGAGCGCCTGAAAGATATCGCAAAAGAGCGCGTGGAAGCGGAGCTGAACCTGGCAGAGGCGACGAAGGCCAGAGACGATGCACAGAAAGAGCTTGATGCGAATGCGGAAGCGGCAGCGGCAGCGGAGGAAAAAAGAAGAAGCGGCGTAGAACTGACAGCGGAAGAAATGAAAGCCTGTGAGGATGCGATATACAATAATCATTTCGCCTATGATGATCTTCAAGGAAAAATCGAAGAAGCGGACGAAATTATTAAGCAGAATCAGGAGGTTTTGGACGAATCCCAGAATAAGTTTGACGAACTCAGCGGCGTAATTAAGGGATTTTCGGAAGATACCACAGAGGCGAAAGAAAAGACGGAAGAAATGCAGACCGCCATTGTGGAATTTGGCGGACAGACCTACGTTGTATCCCAGGAAACTGCGGAAAATTTTGACGCCATCAAACAGAAATACGATGAAGTATATCAGGCGGCGAAAAACAGCATTGAAAGCCAGCTGGGGCTATTTGACGAATTTGACGAAAAACAGACATACAGTAAGGGAAAAATGCTGGAAAACCTGGAAAGCCAGATTGATGGGATGACAAAATGGTCGGATGACATCCAAACACTGTCAGATAAGGGGATCAACAAGGGACTGCTTAGGCACCTGCAAGAGATGGGGCCGGAATCCTATCAGTATACGCATACGCTGGTCACAATGACAGAAACGGAACTTGGAGAACTAAACGACTTATACGAAAGAAAATTACAAATGTCTGATACGGTAGCGAAAAAAATGACGGATGCCAATTCAGAAATGGCGAGCGCCGTAGAAGAGCTGAAAAAATCAGCTGATGCAGTTTCTGGAAGTATGAATAGCTACGGAAATAACGCAGCTTCTTCATTTGCAAATTCATTCATCAACAAAATGGCTGCCAGCCAAAACGGAATGATGGGAACTTTCAACACCTTAAAAGCAAACGCCAAAAACGTTCTGATGATCAAGTCCCCGTCCAGGGTTTTCCGGGAAATCGGAGAATATACCGGGGAAGGTTTTGAAGTCGGAATGCTGGAGTCTATGGATCATGCCAATGACAGAATTACAGAAGCATTTGAAGAATTGAAAAATATAGATGCAACAATTCCGGCCAATGCCATGCTGAGCATCGGGGCTCAGCAGATAGATACTGCGCAGACCATAACAAGCGGACAGCAGGGGATACTGGGGCAGATCTATTCCGTATTGGTGGATCTTGTCCAGAAAGATACTGGAATCTATCTGGACGGAGCGGCGCTGGTGGGAAGAATGGGAAGAACCATCAACGACGAAATGGGAGAGCTTGCGGAAATGTCCAGGAGGTACGCAGTATGATAGGGTTGACGATTAATGGAGACCGGATCTCTGACCGGATGATCGTAGAACGGATCACGATTCAGCCGGCACAGGTCAAGAAAAATTATATCAATGTCCCTGGGGCTGATGGGAGGCTGGACCTGACAGAAGCGCTTGGCGTAAGGGTATACGATGTAAGGGATATCAATATCACAATCAAGCGAAAAATTCCCAAAATGACCAGATGGCTGGAACTATACTGCGAACTGCTGCAGGCATTTGACGGGAAAATCGTGGATATTGTACTTGATGCAGACCCAGAATTTCTCTACAGAGGAAGGGTGACGAAGGTAACGCCGGAAAAGGACGGAAAGATCAGAGGCGTGACGCTTGGGATCACAGCAGATCCGTATAAATATAAGCTAAAAAGAACCGTAAAAACTTTTGAGGTATCTGGACGCCTGGAAACAAGCCTGCCGAACCTATTCCGGCCAGTGGTCCCGGAAATTACCACTGATGCCGAGATGCACATAACCTTTTCCGGACAGACCATTGCTATATCTCCGGGAACCATGCAGATCCCGGAAATTATGTTGGAAGCAGGGGAACACTCCATAATCCTTTCCGGAACCGGAACCATTTCATTTTCTTACCAGGAGGCGGCGCTATAATGTATCGCGTCAAAATAGATGGGAAACTGTTTTACGATCCCCGCATGCAGGATTACCAGTTGACGGAGGCGAAGCTTCAGCAGGAAGTCAATAAGGCCGGGACATTCGCAATGCGGATCTATCCACAGCACCCACTATATACACTCCCCCAAAAAATGCAGAGTATTGTCATTGTCCAGCAGGATCAGGCAATCTTGTTCCGGGGGCGGGTGCTGAACGAGAATATCGGATTTTATGGCGACAAACTCCTAACCTGCGAAGGGCAACTTGCATTTCTGAATGACAGCATTGTCCGGCCATATCAATATAAGGGAAGTGTGGCGGGCTACTTGGAACTGCTGATCAACCAGCACAACAGCCAGGTGGATGATGCACGGCGCTTCGCAGTCGGCAATGTCACAGTTACAGATCCCAACGATTATATTACCAGAGCAGCCAGCGATTACCCCAGCACAATGACGGAACTGCAGGACAAGCTGGTCAAGCTCCTGGGAGGGTATCTGATGCCCAGGATTGCCGGGGATACGGTCTATCTGGATTACCTTGCAGACACGGATGTCAAAAACCTGCAGGATGTGGAGTTCGGCGTCAACTTACTGGATCTGTCCATGATTCTGAAAGGGCAGGACATTACCACGGCAATTATCCCATTGGGCGCGCAGCAGGAGGATGACAGCCGCCTGACAATCAAGTCTGTCAATAACGGCCTGGATTATGTCAGCGACCCGGAAACCACCGCAAAGTATGGGTTGATCTATAAGACAATCATCTATGATGACGTGACACTCCCGGAAAACCTACTGAGAAAGGGAAGGGAAGCACTGGGAGAAGCGATGCACCCCACACAGACCATCAACGTGACAGCTGCCGATCTGTCCGCAGCCGGATACGATGTGCAGTCATTCCGGTTCGGGCGATACGAAAAAGTCCGCAGCCGGCCGCACGGGATAGATACCTATATGCTGGTGTCAAAAATGACCACAGACCTGCTCAATCCGGCCAGTAATAAGCTGACCCTGGGAGTGACCCGGAAATCCTATACAGAGTACCAGTTCCAGATCCAGAAGGACCAGGAAAAAGAAGTGCTGGATATTTTTATACATACAAAAGAAGAAATGAAAGATATCCAGGCGGAAACAAATTCAGGGCTGGATGAGATTAGAAACACAGTCCAGACCAACTACACGAATGCCACACAGTATGCGGATAAGATCGTTCTGGACGCCCTGACGGAGTATGTCAAGACTGGGGACCTGGAATCCTTCAAGGAAACTATATCCACACAATTCCAGCAGACGGCGGAGGATTTTACTTTCAATTTTTCCCGGCTTGTTGAGCAGATTAACACGATGGAGGGAGAATCCCAGAGCCAATTTGCAGAGCTAAAAAAATACATCCGCTTTGTAAACGGGAATATTGTGCTTGGAGAGGAAAACAATCCTCTGATCCTGACCATCCGCAATGATCGGATCGCATTTACCCAGGCAGGTGTGGAAGTCGCGTATTTTTCCAACTCCAAAATGTATGTAAAGAAACTGGAAGTAACAGAAGCTGTAACCCTCGTCAACCTAAACATAACATTACAGCCGGGAGTGGCCCTGAACGGAAATATCATATAAGGAGGCATAATGGCAAGCAAAACACTTGAGCAGTACCGGAGTGACCGGTCTTATAAGGTGGATCTGGTATTGTCCAGTACCGCCAACGTGGCCGGAAACTATAGTGACGTCAGATATGTGCTGACTTATCGGGCGCTGATATCCAGCTGTCAGTATGGTTTCAGCTATGGCAACCGGACGAAATTAGTGATCAATGGTCAGACACTGGTAGACACGGCCAATATCGGCAGCATACATTTTTCCGGCATTGGAAATAAGCAGCTGGCCTCCGGTAACATCCGGGTATACCATGACGCGGACGGCAGCAAGAGCATTAGCTGCAGCGTGATCTTCCAGCAGACACAAAACACAGGGCTGGCCAATTATAACATTAGCGGCACAATGGACCTTGATACGATTCCGCGCACCAGCATGTCCACGGTATCCCCTGCTGCAGTGGCTGCCGGCGGCAGCATTACAATCAAGACCAACCGGGCCAGCACGGCATTCACACACACGATTACATACGCATTGGGGGCTGCATCCGGGACGGTCGCCACAGGCGTAACAGATAGTTACACCTGGACGGTTCCGAAGGACTTAGCCAGACAGTTCCCCAACGCGGACAGCGGCGGCCTGATCCTCACCTGCACCACTTATTCCGGGGGGACTAAGATCGGGGACTGCCTGATGGGTGTCACGGTCAACGCATCCAGCGACATGATCCCGACCTGCAGTGTGACGGTGGCGGAGGCGGCAAGCATACCATCCGGGATAACAGGATATGTCCGGGGTAAGAGCCGGCTGCGGATCACAGTATCCGCAAGTGGCAGCTATGGCTCAACGATCAAGGGATACAGCATCAAGGCCAACGGGGCCTCCTACAACAGCAGCACAGCAACGACTGACTACCTGACAACAGCAGGTACTAACAGTGTAGTGGCAACAGTAACAGACAGCCGCGGCAAGACGGCCAGCAAGACGGTCAATGTGACCGTGACGGATTATACAGCGCCATCCTGCAGGACTGTAACCGCCTACCGATGCAATTCCGCCACGGACGGGACGGCATACGATAAGGGAGCCTATATCTGCGTATCATTCGCAGGGGCAATCACAGCCCTGGGAAACAAAAACACAAAAGCCTGCACAGTGTACTACAAGACGCTGACAGCAACATCCTGGACGAGTAAGGCGATAACATTATCAGACTATGCATTCGCGGCAAGTACAATTATTTCTGCGGATACCGGAAGTGGGTATAATATCCGGGTTAATGTCAGAGACAGCTTCGGGGGCAGCGATTATTATACGGATGTCGGGACTGCCTATAACCTATTCAGCTTCCGCCTCAACAACAGGGGCATTACCTGGGGCGGCGTGGCAGAGCGTGACGGATTCGACATCAAAATGCCCTTATACATCAACGGTCAGACCTTGGACGGAAATGTGGACGGATTTTCCACAAAGCTGAAAACGCAGGAAGCCCGGCCGGCAGACGGGAACAGGCCGACAGCCTCTGGGGACCGGCTGGGGACCATAGAGTATTTTATGGCGACCAGCTCCATGACGGAAAATAAGCCCTATGGGGATGGGCCGATTGTACAGCTCAACTGGGACGGGACCAACGGTTTCGATTCCCAAATCCACGTGGCTAACGGAAATGGAAAGCGGATGCAATACCGGTCTCAGGCATCCGGGGAATGGAATCCTTGGATTACCCTGCTGGATGATAATAACTATAAGTCCTTCTGCACGCTGGCAAATTTAGGGGCGGCGCAGAAACCAGTCAAGGGCGGGGATAGCATGTCTGGCTATATCCGTTATCCTGATACAGGGATACAGATTACCTGGAAGCGCGTCACCTGGACAGGACCGATTACATCAGCATGGGGAGGCGTGTTTGAAACAGCGTCCGCGATCAGCCTTGGAAACTGGGCGGCGGCTTTCAAGGACGCGCCCGCCAGCTTTCTGGGGGTGGACTGTGCAACTCAGAATACAGATGTATGGGTGTCCAGATATGCCAGGTCAGAAAAGACCACGGCAGGCAGTGCATACCTGCAACGCGGCAGCGCGCTGTCCACATCCTATCAGTATATCGTCTATGCTTTCGCAGTCGGAACTTATTAAGGAGGTGTATTACAATGGCTTTTTTAAACGGATTTCTTGAACAGGTAGTGTTTTTGTCAGTGCTGGATTTTTCCAGGAGGGCGATTGTGTCGGTGGCACAGAACGATACCGGGAGAAAGCTGCGCTGCAAGATCAGCGGTATGGACATACCGGCGGGAGCAACGGCGCGCATATGGGCTTCCAAACCTGGCGGGATTATCTATAATGATTGCGAGGTGTCGGGTAATGATGTAACAGTACCATTGACCAATCAGATGCTTGCAGAGTGCACACGCATCCCTGCGCAGATCATGATTGTATACGGGGATGGAAGGATCATCAAAACCAACCAATTTTCGTTGGACGTTAAGCGGGAGGTAGGACATACAGGCACGGAGAGCAAATCGGAATCAACGTATCTGGACAAGATCCTGCAGGAGCAGGAGGATAAGTTGAATGCCGCAATAGCAGACTGGGAGGCACAGGTCAAGGAATTGATCGAAAGCACACCCACGGAAGAGATTAAGGATGACCTTGCACGGGTAACGGCGCGGGTGGATGCCACAGAAGCAGGACTGGACGGCTTACGCGGGGAGGTAGTCTCTGCCACAGCCGCCATTACCTACAACACAAAAAATATTGAATCGAAATCAAATAAAAATGAGGTTAATTCAATAAAATTAAACAATTTAATTGTCAATGGTTTTGGGACAGAAAATACAAATGTAAATTTCAACAACTTTAGACTGGATTACACTAATTCGTATAAGTTTTATCCGAGCTTCAGGATTTCGGGGACAAAGAAGAATGTTACGCTTGGCGTAGAAACTATACCCGTGGATGTCTATAAACGATATCAATTCGGGATGAACATAAAAGGAATAGGATCACCAAATACTTTTCTGGGATACGAAGAATACGATTGCGATAAAAGACTCATAGAATCTCCACATTATTATTCGTACGCTTTGTCCACAACTACTCTATCGCAAGATCTTAATAATGGAGACACTATTGTGCATTTAGTTTCTACAGGCGGGTGGATCAACACAACTAAGTCTTATGAGCTGGGATTGATATTTTGGAACTATAAAAATAGCCTTGGTTATCAATATCCTGCCGGAGTTTATTCCAGAAATGTATTTACAGATCTATATACGTCAGAAAACGTAGATAAAGTAAATAATACAATCACACTTACTGAACCTTGGGTTCACGGAACTATTTCAGCAGGAACAGAGGTTTCGCAAACGAAAAGCGACGGAATTAAGTATTTTAACTACATAAACGAACCAGCTCCTTCTGAATGGACTGAAACAAAATGGATAATTGATGGTTTACAAGAACCGCATCAAAAATCAGCATCAAAGTTTAATCCTGCAACGAGATACGTCAGATTTATTTTATATCATAATTATGGCAATTCAGTTGATTCCAAAACTACATTTGTCAATCGCGTTTCGCTGGTTGCTGTTAACGATCTGGAAAAAAGAATGAGTGCCACGGAATCCGGGCTGGATAGCCTACGGGGAGAAGTGGTATCTGCTACGGCTGCGATAGCGTATAACAGTGAAAAAATTGACAGAATCGAAATCGGCGGCAGAAACTTGTTTTTGGACACAGGCACAGAAGTCACAACTAACGACTATCTGCTGCGGAAATGTATCCCAGCAGGGGACCCGCTTGTCGCAGGAGAAACCTATACAGTAACTATCTGCATAACTCCAGCGCCGGGAATGACGAAAACAACCTTGTGTTTTTCGGGTGGGACCGCAGTTGCCCACTTGCGCGTTTCAGGAACGGAAAAACAGATTGTATCCGCAACGTTCACCGCCTCTTACTCGCCGGGAAGGGAGCCGGAGGTATCAGCAAATTATGCCAATGCACTATTTTACCGGTATCCCAACGATGGTTCAGTAACCGGAGATTCCACAGTGCATTGGGTCAAAATTGAAAAAGGAAATAAGGGCACAGACTGGACGCCTGCTCCTGAAGATACGGATAACAGGATTGCCGCACTGGAAGAAGCCATTCGGAAACTTTCGGGCGGGGCCAGTCTGAACGGTTGAGGGAGGAAACATATGGAGATCAGGGCAAGACCGGCGCATAGCCTGTACCATTGACAAGCACAGACGGAGGTATACATGGAACCAGAGATCATTGTGGCGCTGATCGCATTCGGAGGCAGCGCGCTGGGAACATTCACGGGCATCATGATTAATTCTAAGCTGACCAACTACCGGTTGGAACAGCTGGAATCAGAGGTGCGTATGCACAACAACTTCGCGCGCCGGATGCCGGTAGTAGAGGAACAGATCAAGGTGATTAATCACCGCATATCAGACCTGGAGAGCCAGGAGAAGGAGAAATGATGAATAAAGCAAATGTAGTCGCTTTCACAGACAAATGCAGGTTAATCCTCGCAAAACACTTAGATGAAAAAGGTGAAGAAATATCCTCATCGGATATATTCCTGGAGTGGGAAGTCAGCGGAGAACAGGGAGACAAGGCGCTACTGAGAGTACGCGGGAACGAAACAGCATATTACGAAGCCACGCGCCCGGAAGGAACGGAAAGGGTGACAGTAGAAATATTTAAAAAATGCGGTGAGTTCACATCGAAAGGAGAATGATTATGGATTTCAGAATTGCAGGAGTGGCAGGAATTACAGTAATTTGTTATCTGGCCGCACAGACGGCCAAAGCTACGACACTGGACAATAAGTGGCTGCCAGTGATCTGTGGAGTATTAGGAGGCATCCTGGGAGTTGTAGGGATGTATGCCATGCCAGACTGGCCCGCAGGGGATATCTTAACCAGCATTGCAGTGGGTATTGTATCCGGATTTGCAGCGACCGGCATTAACCAGGTGTACAAGCAGCTCAAGGATCAGGCCGGGGAATAACCCAGGATGAAAGGAGAAGAAATATGTATATAGAAGAGAAGTGGGCCACGGCAAATCCGTATTTTGACCGCGGCAAAATGAAGGTAGAAAAGCTGGTACTGCACAGCCCAGGAGCTGCGCAGCCGTCCGCGGATGTATTCTATGGCAATTACAACCGCCCGGGAGCCAATGCGCTGCCTCATGCGTTTCTGGAACGATCCGGGCGCGTGTTACAGTTGATGCCCTGGGACAATGTGGGCTGCCATGTGGGAGCAGGACCAAAGGGAGGCTGGAACGGCCTCTCAATCGGCGTGGAGATCTGCGAACCGGAAGGCCATACATACCAGCCAAACAGCGGAACAATGGTGGGATATGACGTGAAGGCCAACGCGGCCTATTTTGCCGATATCTATGAGCAGGCGATCCAGTTATTTGTGTATCTCTGCGAGAGATACGGGCTGACGGAGAGAGATATCTATTGCCACGCCGAGGTGCACCGCCTGGGGTACGGTAGCAACCACATTGATATCGAGCACTGGTGGCCGAAGCACGGGAAGAATATGGACACCTTCCGGGCGGACGTGGGGGCGCGGATGAGAGGAGAAACTGCGCGGCCGGCAGAGCCAGAAACAGAATATGTGCCGGGCATGTACAAGGTGCTGGCGGACAATCTGACGATCCGGCGCGGGCCGGGGACTGATTATGAGGCAGTGGGATATATCACAGACCACGGCTGCTATACCATGACGGAGATCGTCAACGGGCACTGGGGCCGCCTGAAGTCCGGAGACGGATACATCTCCGTCCATAAGGCATACTGCCGCCGCGTGGGAGATACAGGCCATAAGCTGCCGTACATGGTCAAGGTCCTGGACGGCGCGCTTAACATCCGGAGCGGCCCGGGCACTAACTATCCAGTTACAGGAGTGATCCGGGACAAGGGCAGCTACACTGTAACAGGAGAGTATACCGGAGAGGGCGCAGAACTATGGGGCCGCCTGAAATCCGGCGCCGGATATATTGCGCTGGGCGGCGGGCTGACCACGCTGCCGGGCTGAAAAAAGAGGGCTGGGAGAAATCCCGGCCCTCTTCAAAAAAATAGGGCCGAGAATTACTCAGCCCTTGCAAAAACAATTTATTGCTTTTTAATATCCTAACCTTATTATACATATTACAATGATGTTAGTCAATCATGTATTGCTTTTCCCTGCCGCCAGGCCCGCAGCTTGGCGGCATTTTCTGACGGATTTTTTAAATTATATATCCCCTTGGTGTAAGGGGTATACCGATTCATGGCAGATTTTTGCAACCCCAGCCGATCAGCAATCACGGAATCATTTACGCCTTTTTCCCGCAGGCGCTTGATCTGCCGGTAAATATCGTTTTCAAAAACCCCTTGCGTGACCAGTATTTTGATGATTTTATCCTCACTGATTTCCGTACGGTCAGAAATCTCATTGACCGACAGTCCAGCATTATAGCACCTGCCAATTTCAGCGATAAACTCATCGGTCTGATTTTCTGCCGGGGGTTCTGCGGATTCCTCCGGAACCGGATCACCAGGCTTACCCACATAGTGCCTCAGCTCTCTATCCGGATCAGATAAAATGCCAAAAACATTTTTAAGGGCAGTAAATCGCTTATCGGACATACCCATAAGTTGATCTATCATGTGCATGATTTCTGAGTGATTATCATTTTCCGCCGCCCGGCGCAAACTTATGATTGTGCTCACCTGATCAAGCCGCCAGTTATCGCACCACTCATCCAGAGTTTTCTGCTGGGATTCATAAGTAGATATTCCGCGCAATTTCCGTGATATTCCTTTTGATTTTTTTTCATTTTCCCTCCCGTATATGCAAAAACCGCCTTGCCATATCCGGCAAAACGGCCCTCGCTAATTTTTTTAAAATAAATATTTGTCTCAATCCACGCCCGCATAGCAGACGACAACGTGTAAATAAAACACGTTTTTATCTCACTGAATCTTGTGAGATAATGTAATTATAGCACATTATCTCACAAAGTCAATACAAATTTTAAAGATCACTTAAAATATTACATCGGGTATACACGGACAATCCCGTCCTCGCGAACACAACGAAGGCGAAAATTTAACGGATTGCGAAGATTCCCGCCGTAATAGGAATGTGGAGTTAAGACGGCTTCCAGAACGCAGGAATCTTTAAATTCTTCCTTCAATTTCTCAACTGCCATGACATAGCCAAAGCGATAATCGGCCATATCCTTGTCCATCCAATATTTAGTTCCATTTTCCCTATTGACATTAATGTCAATAGGCTCAAACAAAAGGAGCCCCCTGTATTTTCCAAATGAAGAAACAAACTCATCTGATTCCTCCACGATAATTTCAGATTCGTTTTCACAGTCATGCGAAAACGAATTAAAGTGTATACATGCAGCTTTAATGGCGGGCATAAAAGTACCTTCGTATTTAGTACCTTTAATTTTTTCACGGAACCTGTCTATTGTTCCGTAAAATCCGTCATATTGAACATATATTTTATCGTCTGAGCCGTGGAAAAATGTGGCGCACATCCCTCCGGAGCCAAACCCGGTTACTGTAATCCAATCTTCGTCTGACCTTATCAATGCGTTTCCGCATACACTGGCATCGCCATGCAATTTCACGGTTCCAGTTACATGGGAATTGCCTCTTATTTCTGCGTTACCAGACACTAACGCATTTCCATCTATATGAGCACTTTGCGCTATATCTGCATATCCAAGTACCTTTGCCTTTCCTTCCACCAGCGTGCTTCCGTGCACATGCGCACATCCGTATACTTGCGCTTTGCCGCGAATATATGTGTCACCTTCCACACACGAATTCTCACTTAGCTGCGCCTCGCCGCCCACATGAGCAGAGCCACGCACACGCACCCGACCCATTGCAAACGCGTCATCTTCCACAAGCGCGTCTTCATATATAGCAGCTTCATCTGCCACCCATGCAGTACCGTCATGGCTCAAATTATTCTCATCTTTGATCCATCCGCCAAGGTCTCCGGCGCTAACGACCCCAAAATCTCTTACAGCTACAATCCTATGTAACTTTTGAAAGTCTATTTCCGTCGTTTCTCCTGTAAACTCATACTTTCTCTCCATGTCTACTCTCCTTTTCCAAACGCCTTATTCTTAATTTCAATATTCATTACTTCGTCAAATCGGCATCCCAGTGTTATGGCTAGCCGATAAACCGTTTCCGCAGATGCTTTATTTATATCCCTGTCGGATGATTCATAGCTCTGAATCATCCGAATAGATACACCGGACTTTTCTGCAAGTTCCTTCTGGGTCATTCCTCTTTTTTTTCTCATTTCCTGTAGCATAAGCAGCTCCATTCTTTATTATTTGTTCCTGATCCATTTAACGGATACGATTTTCGTACCGTAGTTTGACGCCTCGTGTTCTGCTCTTGCTTCTTCTGCAGTGCGAGCCTGCACAAAATAACTTGCGAACTCTACATCCTCGTGTCTTACTGTAATTTCATATGTTCTCATCTTCGTTTTCCCTGCCTGCCTTAGCAAGTTCCTTTCTTTATCTTATGACATTATTATACAGCTATAGCTGTAATATGTAAATAGTAAACATGCACAAAGATTAAGAAATTTATTGTACAAAACATACAGCTACAGCGATATGCAAAAAGCCTAATCAATTTGCTGAGAAAGCATATCCTGATAATTTCAAGCAAACAAAAACCGCCTTGCCATATTTGGCAAAGCGGCCCTGCACCCTGGAAGCTAAATACTTGCTTCAATCCACACCACACTGTGCGTTGCGAATATACATAGGTAGGTTTGCTTGTTTATTGGTTTGTTTATTTCAATCCACGCCCGCATAGCAAGCGACTACGTGTAAATAAAACACGTTTTTATCTCACTCAAGCCTGTAAGATAATGTAATTATAGCACATTACCTTACAAAGTCAAGAAAGAAATTAATCAAAAACACAATATATACCTTAAATTATTTCACTGACAGTTAGCGTTGCGCTATCATCAAAATACCCCGTAATGTCTACAGCAAAACACACTGAATTTAATGTAGTATGTTTGCGGAATATACACTAAAAATCATGCGATTGACAATGAATGGTATTTGATGTAAAATAAAATAGAAGGGGAGGTGACAACTATATGCTTACTTATAAAATTAACGTCCTTGAAGCACTTAAAGATGCCGGATACACAACAACCCGGCTTAGAAAAGAAAAATTATTAAATGAGAGCGCGATACAATACCTGCGAGAAGGTAAGCCCATTGGGCCAGTCCCATTAAATCAAATATGCAGGCTGTTAGATATGCAGCCAGGAAATATCATTAAATATGTAGAGGACAAAAATACATGAAAATAAATGTATTTTCCTCTTGACAATACATGATATATCATGTATAATGAAGATAGTTAAAGAAGACAATCTTTAGCGAATATCCGGGCAAGCGGAGGAAGGAGGAACAAATGGAGGATATGAGCGTATTCAAAAGTTACTTGAGACGGCTTCTGCAGGACCTGAAGGACCTGAAGGAAGCACTGAAAAACAAAGAATATGAGAAGGCGTCAGAAATGACCGACAAACTCATAGAAGATACCCAGAAGGGTATTGAGGACAACTAAAAAAGAGCCGTAAGGCTCGAGGGGAAACAGGGAGGGCGGTCTTGCCACCGCTCCCCATTAAAAATAGAATATCATATATGAGATAAAATGTAAACGGAGGATAAGAAAAAATGAAGATATATCTTGAAAAGACAAACGGAAACAATCTGGTGATAATTACAGACGGAAAGACGGCAAAGATTTTTGACGGAGCGCCGACTGGAACATTTGAAGGAGTAGACCTCTACACGGAAAACACAGTGGAAGAACTGAAAAAGTTTTTCGCGGAAACGGAATTAAATGAATACAATGAAATCCACTGTGAGAACGAAGTGAATTTTGAAGATATCGCGGAAGAACTGGAAACGGCGGAACAGGTACTTGAAAGATAGGCAGGACACGGATATAATATTTTTTCAGGCAGGATGCGTTAGGCTCCCTGCCTAAGCGCTTTGGGAGGGCATAATGAACTTAGAACAGTACAGAGATAAGGATTTGAGCATTCTAACGCCGTGTCAGAAGGAAATATAAAGACGCAGATTATAGCGTTTTGACAGAAAGAGAAGCCAGAGTATTCGAATTGTGGATTAATGGAATGACCTACAGGGAGATTGCAAAGGAACTTGGGTGCAGTACCGGGAACGTAGGAAACACCATTGAAAGCTGTAGAAAAAAGACAAGCGGAGAAAAGACGTACGCTCAGATATGGTACGAAAAAAACAAGGAAAGGGTAAGTGAAAAAATACGTACAGATCCGAAACGGGCAGAATATAGAAGGAAGTATTATCAGGAGAACAAAGAAAGGATTCTAGAAAAACAGAAAGAACGGAAGAGAGAAGGCCTGAAGTGAACAGAAGAACATTAAGAACCTGCTCACGATGCGGGAAAGTATTCCAGGGCGACGTTGATTCTATCATGTGCCAGGAATGTGCGAAGGAATCACGGCAGAAGAGCACGATACGGGACAGGATCTGTATTGATTGCGGCAGATCATTTCCGGGAGGCCCGCGTGCCAGAAGATGCCCGGACTGCCGGGCAGTCAGGAAAAAGGAAATGGACAGGCTGCGCAGGCAGTCTGGTGGCTCAAAGAGGAAGCTCGGAAGCGTGGATATCTGCCAGCGCTGCGGGAAAGAGTATACAGTAGAGAGTGGCCGGCAGAAGTATTGTCCAGGATGCCAGAGGGATGCCGCCCTGGAGTGGCAGAGAGGACGGAAGGCGGCATATAATAAGCGGCCGGAGGTCGAACAGAAGAGGAAGGAGCGCAGGGGAAAGCGCATGAAGGCTTGCGTATATTGCCTCCGCCCGTTCTGGTCCAGTGCAGCAACAAATCTCTGTTCCGATTATTGCCGGGCGGAAGCGGAAAGAATTAGCCAATGTCGGTCAGATGAGAAACGCGGACAGGGACGTAACCTGCAGAAGTTATTGGACCGGAGGGAGGAATACAGGGAGAGGATAAAATTAGAGACAAAATAACAGGCAGTCACACAAAAAGGATGCTATGGAGTGTGTGACTGCCTGAAAGTTATTTTAAACCAGAAAGGCGAAATATGGAAGTAAAATATCGCTGTACAGGCAGGGCCGGGAAGAAATCCAGGCCTTATTATTGTTGTACTAACTATACATAACCCACAGGGGCTTTGAACCGGCAGAACTCTATAGAGGTCATGGAGGAATTGAACCGTATCAATCAGGAAGGCACCAGTATATTTCTGGTTACCCATGATATGAAAGTAGCCTCCAGATGCGAGCGGGTATTGTATATTGAGGACGGGGATATCCGGGATGAAATCAACCTCGGAAAACGCGGCCGGACGCCTGAGGACAGAGCAAGGGAAAAGAAGCTAAATGACTGGCTGCTGAAATTAGGATGGTAATAAGCTTAAAGGAGCAGATTTCATGTATGACATTTTACTGGTAGAAGACCAGGAAGAGCTGGCCGGACTGATCCGCCTTTTTCTGGAACAGGAGGGGTTTCGGGTTTTTCATGCAGCGAGCGGGGAAGATGCGATGGAATATCTGGCGAATGATACGGCAAAGCTGGTGCTTCTGGATATCATGCTGCCGGGAATGGACGGATTTGCAGTTTGCCGGGCGATCCGTGAAAAATGGAGCATTCCTGTTCTGATCATGAGCGCCCGGTCGGATAAGGAAAATAAACTCAATGGATATGAGCTGGGGGCAGACGATTATGTGGAGAAGCCGGTGGATATGGATATTTTGTCTGCCAAGATCAAGGCTCATTTCCAAAGAATCTGCTCTCCGGCTGAAAAAATGCCGGTAATAATCTCAGGAAGCCTGACTCTGGAGCCGGAAGCTCATAAAGTATATAAGAAAGGGATTCCGATTGAGCTGAATGCAAAAGAATATGGACTGCTGCTGTTGTTTGTGGAAAACCCGTCTAAAACCCTGCATAAGGATTATATTTTTAATCATATATGGGGCATTGACAGCGACAGTGAAAATCAGACGCTGACCGTGCACATTAAAATGCTGCGCTCTAAAATTGAGGAGAATCCCAGAAAACCGGAACGGATACAGACTGTCTGGGGAATAGGATACCGGTATGAAGAAATTTAATCTGCTCATTCTTGTTTCTGTGCTTGTGTATCTGATGATTGCTCTGTGGGGAGGCTATCAGGTAAAGCAGTCGGAAGCTGACAAAAGCCAGTTTTACAAAGTAGAGGTGAATAGAATCTATGAAAGCCTGTCAGAAGGGACACCCCCTGACAGGCTTGATTTGGATTCCTTTGAGTATGTCAAAAAAGTTATATATTTTACGGCAGAGGATCTGAAAGACAGGATGCGGGCGGAAGAATTTTATGCCGCGGGAAACAAAGAATATCTGATCATTAAGCCTGTTTTTCAGGAACAGGAATTGATCGGCGCAGCACGTTTTGAAATCCTTGAGCCGGTTTATAATACACAGACCTTACTGGCCTTAACCGAGATATGTCTTGGCCTTATGGAATTGTTTACTTTATGTATATTGCTATATTTGAAATATAAATTTTTAAAGCCTTTGGAACGTCTGAGCAATATTCCTAAAGAATTAGCCCGGGGCCATTTGAAAGAAATTATAAAAGAAGAAAAAAATCAATATTTCAGCAAATTTTTGTGGGGAATCGGGTTACTGAAGGATAATCTGGCTGTTGCAAAAAAAAGAGAACTCCAACTGACACGTGAAAAAAAGCGGCTTTTGCTCTCTCTGTCTCATGACATTAAGACGCCTTTGAACACAATTAAATTATACGGAAAAGCGCTGGAAAAACATTTATATGCTGAGGAGGCCGATAGAGACCATGCCGCGCACCAGATTGGTGAAAAAGCTGTTGAAATTGAGGGCTTTCTAGCTGAGATCATCAAAAGTTCACGGGAGGATATCATTGATTTACAGATAGATCATGGGGAGTTTTATCTGGACGATATGATTCATAAAGTTTTAGATACATATCAGGAAGCCTGCAGGATCAGGATGACAGAACTAAGGATAGGTGAACATGATAATATTTTACTGAAAGGAGATGTGGAACGCGCGGTGGAAGTAGTGGAGAATATTCTTGAAAATGCTTTTAAGTATGGAGACGGAAGACGGATTGATATTACATTTTCTCAGGAAGAATATTGTCAGCTGGTTCATATATTCAATACGGGCCTGGTTGTGAACGATACGGAGTTCAACCATATTTTCGAAAGTTTTTTCAGGGGTTCAAACCTCCAGGGAAAGCCTGGGCATGGGTTGGGGCTGTATATCTGCCGTGAAATCATGCAGAAAATGGATGGAGAAATTTTTGCCCGGCGTGAAAAAGAGGGCATGACTTTTGTGTTAGTCTTCAGAATATAAAAGAATTGATTCCAGCAATTCCCTGTTTCATTTTTGTTCTAACATATGTTATTATTTATATGTAACATAAATGTAATTATTATGAATTGATTTTGTAATAATTCGAATGAGACAGGAGGTACAGATGAAGAAATATCATATTCTAGCTATGGCAGCGGCAATCGGAATCGCAGGAAGTGCTGCCGCGCCGGTACATGCAGCGGAATCAGGTTTTGCCGGATTGCGTCAGGCGTCAAAGAACTGCCTGGTTACAGTGGGGCAGATTGGAAGCCAGGATGAATGGGAGAATATACTGAAAGAGCTGTGCGGAAAATTTGGAGTAATCGAATGGACCGGCTGTCTGCCGCCTGAATTTCCCGGAATTGATTTCCCCGAAATAGAAAAGCCTGGAGACGGTGAGGAGACGCCCAACCCGGAACCAGAGAATCCAGGAAATGGCGGGGAAACGCCCAGCCCGGAGCCGGAGAATCCAGGAAATGGCGGGGAAACGCCCAGCCCGGAGCCGGAGAATCCAGGAAATGGCGGAGAAACGCCCAGACCAGAGCCGGAGAATCCAGGAAATGGCGGGGAAACGCCCAGCCCAGAGCCGGAGAATCCAGGAAATGGCGGGGAAACGCCCAGCCCGGAGCCGGAGAATCCAGGGAACGGTGAGGAGTCTCCGGAACCGGACCAGGAAGAAAATTCCTTTGCGATTCAGATCGCAGAACTGGTCAATGCCGAGAGAGCAAAGGCGGGGATCGGCGTGCTGACGCTGGATCAGGGAATTACTTCTGCGGCACAGATCAGAGCACAGGAAATTGAGGTATCCTTTTCCCATACCCGTCCGGACGGAAGACGCTTTAGCTCAGTTCTGACAGATGCAGGTATTACTTTCCGAAATTCAGGGGAAAACATTGCCTGGGGACAGAGATCGCCGCAGGAGGTGATGAATGGCTGGATGAACAGCGAAGGACACAGAGCCAACATTCTGAACCCGAACTTTACTAAAATTGGAATTGGGCATTACCAGAATGCGGCGGGACGAAATTACTGGTCTCAGCTGTTTACATCATAAGTTATCTTTCAGCTGATAGGCAGACAGGACTCGGCAAGACGTGTTCTGTCTGCTTTTGTTTCATGGGGAGCTGCGTTCCCTATAAAACAAAACTCTCCGGGAAATGCTTTATCTTCTTCTCTTTCTTTCTCAGAAGAACAGTGCTATAATATAAAGATCAAATCGGACGTAATTCATTTCTGAAACAGAAAGAGGTGGCGCTATGGAATTTTTCCGGGAACTGGCGCTGGATGGGACTGCAGGGGTATTGCTGGCATTGTGCATCATTTTATTTTCAGGTCTGATTTTTTCCAAAATCGCGGGATTTTTCAGATTGCCTAAAGTGACAGGATATATTATTGTGGGGATTCTAATCGGGCCGGATGTATTGAGGCTGATTCCTTCACAGCTGGTCACGCACATGGATTTTGTCAGCGATATTGCGCTGGCCTGCATCGCGTTTGGCGTAGGAAAATTTTTTAAAGCTGAGGATATGCGAAGGACAGGGCGGAGTATTTTTCTGATCACTGCTGCTGAAGCATTGGCAGCAGGCTTTCTGGTCACTCTGACGGCTTTCTTTTTGTTTCATATATCTCTGGATTTTGCTCTGCTGCTCGGGGCTGCGGCCACTGCCACTGCTCCGGCCAGCACGATTATGACCATCAAACAGTACCGTGCAAGAGGGGAGTTTGTCCGCATTCTCCTGCAGGTAGTAGCGTTGGACGATGCTGTCTGTCTGCTGGCTTTCAGCGCTGCATCAGCAGTGGTTTCTGCGGAATTTAACGGAAGCATTACATTTTCAGAAGCGGTGCTGCCTGTTTTATTCAATCTGCTGGCCGTTCTGCTGGGGGCTGTATGTGCCTGGACTCTTGCCAGGGGAGTTCCGTCAGGAAAAAGCCGGGACAGCCGCCTGATGCTTTTGCTTACGGAATTGCTTGGAATTTCAGGGCTGTGCGCGCTGGCGGATATTTCTCCGCTTTTGTCTTGTATGGTTTTCGGTATGGTATATATCAATTTGACTAAAGATAAAAAATTGTTCCGGCAGCTGGACCGTTTTACGCCGCCTGTCATGGCTCTGTTTTTTATTGAATCAGGAATGAAGCTGGATCTGTCCACCCTCGGCACTGCCGGGATAATCGGAATTGCCTATTTTTTGACACGTATTTTGGGAAAATACGCGGGAGCTTATGTGTCCTGCAGGCTGGCAAAGAAAAGCAGGGGAATCTGCCGGTATCTGGGCCTGGGCCTGATTCCGCAGGCCGGAGTTTCCATCGGCCTGGCCACTCTGGGCCAGAGGATTTTGCCGGCTGCAATGGGGACACAGTTCCTGACGATTATCCTGTCTTCCTCAGTGCTTTATGAAATGATCGGACCTGCCTGCGCAAAATTTGCAATTTTCCGCAGCGGCAGCGTCCGGGAAGCAAAAAAAACAGGGGAATAAAAAAGAGCGTACAAATCTTCTGACAAAAGAGATTTGTACGCTTTTTTAATACCTTTCAGTATATTTATCATACCACAAAAATGGCTTTTTTACAAGACTTGTAATAGCGGCAGGGGAGAAGTATAATGAGCGTCTGCCAAAGGAGGAGAGCGGTATGGAAAAAGATATTTTTGTTTTGGGTGCAGCGGAAAAGAGCAGAAAGGAGCTGTCTGTGCTGTCCGAGCTGCAGCAGCGCGTTGAGGAGAAGTATGGACTTGCGCTGTCAGAAAATCAGCTGATTGCGCTGCAGCAGGCGCGCAATGAAAGCCTGAGAAAATATCAAAGAGTAGAATTCGGAAGAGGAATTTTGGATAAGCTGATTTTTACATTTTGTGATTCTCAGTATATTTTCCAGGATAATTATGAAGAAGTTCTGGAGGAACTGCAGGATATTTTCTACCTGTTTAAGAATGAATCACAGGATAAACTTACGGATGACGAACTTCTGGTTTTTATGCGGGAACAATATGAAACGGTCTGCTGCGGTGATACGGAGTATCTGGAGAGCACCTGTCTGGAAAGGTTTTCCCGGGCAGTACGGGCTGGATATGAGGGCAGCCGGGAGAGCGGAGGATCAGGGGAATATGAGCAATTCAGTGAAGAACAGCGCTGGGACAGCGAACTATATCAGCGCGCGCTGAAAACACTGTTTTGGGAATGAAGCCAGGAGGGGTGGAGAATATAATGACAGATTACAGCATGGAAGAGCTGCTGCCGCTGACTGCGGAGCTGGCAGAAAAATTCACATCAAAAGAAAGCAGTTCTGTAACTTATGAAACTGCGGTAACGCTCATGGGGGCAGTGATGTACTGTATTCATGAATGTTCGGAAGGTGATGGACACGCACTTCAGAATAATAGTATTACGGCTGCCGAGGCGTATTCCGCCGGATATGACAGAGCGGTGGAGAAGGTTTGTGAAGCAAAAGAATGCTATCACAGGATTGCAGAGAACTTTGAAGATTATGGCTGCAGGAACTACAGAGATACTGTGCTTTTTGGTATGCCTGAATTTTTCATCCGCTATGATGTGAAATTTCATCCCCAGGACCATATTCTGACGCTGGATTATCCTGCTGCCTGCCAGCATGAGTATACCGGACTTTGCGGCATTGATTTAATCAGCAGGTATCTCCTGGATCTGGAAACGGAAAAAATATTTTTAGAATGTTTTGATCCCCGGGCTGTACGGAAGCTTGTGGAAGAACTGGAAATATGCGGAACTGGTACCTATATGGGAAACCTGTGCGTCCCGGTGCTGCTGCGCGCAGTCGGCAGTATAATCGCCGGAAAGCAGGTGGCTGGGCTGAAGCTTGCAGCAGAGGATCTGGAGTCAGTCTATCAATTTTTTCAGGGCAGTACAAGGGAGGAAA
The DNA here is from genome assembly GCF_004216775.1 of Cuneatibacter caecimuris. Lineage (GTDB taxonomy): Bacteria > Bacillota > Clostridia > Lachnospirales > Lachnospiraceae > Cuneatibacter > Cuneatibacter caecimuris. Next base: position 34,074 of record NZ_SGXF01000002.1, on the reverse strand, counting down.
CGGAGAAACAAGCGATATGGCTGATTGATATTATATCTGAGAAAGCGGGGCTTTCCCGGCAGTCAGAATATTTCCGTAAGCTGGGGCGGGAGATATCGGCCAGAATTTTTTCCGGCCTGGAATTTGACACGCTGGATGCGGTCTTTGAATTTAGCCGGTAAAAAATAAAAAAAACAGTTGACATTTACGTTGCGTAAACCCTTATCCTGAATGTGAAAGGAGGCGGCAGGATGGAATATACGGTAAATCAGCTGGCTGAATTATCAGGAGTCAGCAGGCGGACGCTGCGGTATTATGATGAAATCGGTTTACTCAGGCCCGAAAGAGTGAACTTCAACGGTTACCGCATCTACGGGCAGGTGCAGGTGGACCTGCTGCAGCAGATACTGTTTTACCGAGAGCTGGGGCTTTCGCTGGAAGAGATCGGGCGGCTGGTAAAAGATCCTGAATTTGACAGGGAGAAAGCTTTAAGCGGCCACCTGAAGGCTCTTCTAGAAAAGAAAAACCAGCTGGAACTTCTGATTGGAAATGTCAGAAAGACACTGGAATCATTGAGAGGAGAAGAAATGAACGATAAGGAAAAGTTTGAAGGGTTTAAACGAGATCTGCTTCGGGAAAATGAGGAGAAGTACGGAGAGGAGATTGCGGAAAAATATGGAAAAGAGGCGGTGGAGGCTTCCAATGCCAGGCTGATGGGGATGACAGAAGAAGATTGGAAAAAACAGCAGGAGCTGGAACAGGAATTTGCGGCTGTATTAAAAGAGGCCATGGAATCAGGAGATCCTGCTGGGGAGGACGCAAGGCGTGCCTGTGAACTGCACGGCCAGTGGCTCTCCATGTTTTGGGGAAAAGGAAGATATTCCCTAGATGCCCACCGGGCCATGGGAGAGATGTATGCTGCGGACGAACGTTTCAGGGCTTATTATGACAAAATCAAAGAAGGAGCTGCTGGTTTTTTACGTGATGCGCTGAACGCATATTGCGGCTGACATCAGGTTTTGCCTCCGCCTATTCATGTTTTCCTATAAAAGGGGCATGCTTAGAGTAGGAACAGGAGGTTAATGAAAATGGAATCAATCTGGAAACAGACTGCAAAGCCGCTAAAAACAGAAAGCAGCGCCCAGCTGCCGGAAAAAGCGGAAGCAGTAGTGATCGGAGCCGGGCTGGCAGGCGTTCTGACAGCCTGGTTTCTGAATCAGCAGGGCGTGCAGACAGTAGTTCTGGAAGCAGGACGCACCGGCAGCGGCCAGACATGCAATACCACGGCTAAAGTCACTTCCCAGCACAGCATCATTTACAGCAAACTGGAAAAGACAATGGGGCAAAAGGCTGCCTGGCTGTATGCCAGGGCAAATGAAGAGGCAATTTCGCAGTACCGCAGCCTAATCAGGGATTTGGATATCCAATGCGGGTGGAAGGAATGCCCGGCTTATCTTTATTCTGAAAAAGAAAGCAAAAGCCTGGAAGAAGAGGCACGGGCCGCCGCCGCGGCAGGAATCCGTTCCGAGTTTGTTGAAAAGACAGAGCTTCCGTTTCCGGTCAGGGGTGCGGTGCGTTTTTCCGGCCAGGCTCAATTTCACCCGCTGCAGTTTTTATACGCTCTGGCCGGCCGGCTGAAGATTTATGAGCATACGGATGTCCTGCGCGTGGAAGGAGACCAGGTGTATACATCCAGGGGGAATATCCGGGCCGGGTCGGTTATTTTTGCCACGCATTATCCCTTTCCCATCCGTCCCGGATATTATTTTATGAGAATGCACCAGGAAAGAAGTTATTGCATCGCCGTGGAGGGTGCGATGGAACCAGATGGAATGTATCTGGGAATTGATTCGGGCGGCCTGTCTTTCCGAAGTTACGGCAAATATCTGGTTCTGGGCGGGGGACAGCACCGTACCGGAGAAAATCCTGCGGGCGGGCAGTATGAGGTGCTCTATCAGCAGGCCCGCCAGCTCTGGCCCTCCTGCAGTCTCCAGGCCAGCTGGTCCGCCCAGGATTGCATGACTTTGGACGGGATTCCCTATATCGGTAAATTCTCAAATAAAGTACCACACTGGTATGTGGCCACAGGATTTGGGAAATGGGGGATGACCAGCTCTATGGCGGCAGCGCAGCTTATCTCCGATGCAGTTCTTCACAGAGAAAATCCCTGCCAGGAAATATACTCGCCTCAAAGGAAAACCATTCGGGCTTCAGCCGGGAATTTCCTGAAAGATGGCGTGCATGCTGTAAAGGATTTATCCAGGAGGTTTCTGCAGATCCCAAAAGAAACTTTGGGGCATATTCAGCCCGGACATGGGGGAATCGTTTCCTATAAGGGAGAAAAAATCGGCGTTTATAAGGATGAGGAAGGGAAATGCTATCTGGTCCATGCCGCCTGCCCTCATCTGGGATGCCAGCTGGAGTGGAATCCTGCTGAAAAAAGCTGGGACTGTCCCTGCCACGGCTCCCGGTTCAATTATCAGGGCCATCTTCTGGACAATCCCGCACAGGAGGAGCTGAAACATGAAATCATATTTTGAAGGATATTATATTAAGCTGCAAAACGAAAAAGAGACCATTGCATTAATCCCGGCGCTTCATACCGGAGAGAATGGAGATCCGGGCGCATCTCTGCAGGTGATTACCAACCATGGCGCCTGGGAAGAGACTTTTGAGAAAGGGGTTCTCCGCAAAAAAAGGAATGCTTTCCGGCTGAAGCTGGGAAACAGTGTTTTTTCAGAAAAAGGCTGCCGGATAAAGATCATGGGCGAAAAGATCAGCCTGGAGGGCGTGCTGAAATTTTCCGGCCTCACTCCGCTGGACTATGATATCATGGGGCCATTTTGCTTCCTTCCGGGTATGCAGTGCCGCCATTGTGTGATCAGCCTCAGGCATAAAGTCACAGGCTGGCTCAGATTTGGCGGCAGGGAGTATGTGTTCCGGGACGGAACAGGTTATATAGAAGGGGACAGGGGTCATTCTTTTCCGGAACGGTATATCTGGACGCAGTGCTGCAACCAGCAGGCAGATTTGATGGCTGCTGCCGCCAGCATCCCGATAGGGAAGTTCCAGTTTGACGGGTGCATCTGCGCTGTCAGAATTGGAGAGAAAGAATACCGCCTTGCCACATATCTGGGTGCCAGAGTGATTTATGCGGATAAAAGGAAACTGGTGGTAGCGCAGCAGGACCAGCTGCTGAGCGCAGAACTTCTTTATGGATCGCCCCAGCCTCTCAGCGCTCCAATGGAAGGCAGGATGGAGAGGAAAATCCATGAAAATGCCGCCTGCCTGGTCAGATACCGTTTTTTCAAAGGAGGAAAACAGTTGTTTGATTTTACAGACGATGGGGCAGGCTTTGAAGGGGAGTGGTAAAATACAGCAGATTCCTGTTGGAAACTCCTGCGTAATCAGTTATAATATTTTTATTAGGGACTGAAATACAGGAGAAAATGAATGAAGCAGATATTTGCGGTGCTTCCGGAGCATCTGAACCCGGTGTCAGAAGGGGAAAAGCTGCTGTTGGAATGCAAAGAGAGAGAGGAACGGCTGAGAGGTATGCTGTTTCGTGATATTACTGCGGATCAGCTGGATTTCTCCGGCATTATGGCAGCTGGAGTAAAGTTTGTAAACTGCAGGTTCTGGAACTGCAGTTTTGAACGGTGTGAGTTTACAGATGTGATATTTGAAAACTGTGATTTATCCGGAAGTGATTTGAACAACGGATTTTTCCGCAGCGTGAGGCTGCAGGAATGCAAAGGCGTGGGCGCGAGCTTTGCGGGATGCAGTATCCTGGGAATGGAAATCAGGGAAAGCAATCTGAGCTATGCTAATTTTGATGGCTGCAGGCTGGAGAATATCCGGGCGGAAGATACGGAGATGAACAGCGCGAATCTCACCCAGTGCAGATGCAAGTCCGTCCATTGGGAGCGGATGCAGTTTTCCCATGCCAGTTTTTTTAAGACCAGGCTGCAGGGGATGGATTTTTCAGACAGTGACATTTCGGATCTCGTGCTGTCGGATGACTGCTCGGAGCTGAAGGGAGCTGTGGTAGACCTGTATCAGGCGGCGGAGCTGTCCAGGCGGATGGGGCTGGTGATCAAATCATGAACAACGGAAGGCTGTTTCAGATTTTATATCTGCTGCTGGAACGGGGAGAATTAACAGCTTCCTGGCTGTCAGAAAAGCTGGAAGTTTCCAAGCGGACGATTTACCGGGATGTGGACGCGCTGTCCTCTGCAGGTATTCCGGTCTATGCCAGTCAGGGGCGGGGAGGGGGAATCCGGCTTCTGGAGGGCTTTTCCCTGGACCGCTCCCTGTTCAGCGAGGAGGATCAGCAGAATATTTTGGCGGGCCTTCAGAGTATGAATGCGGTGGGGGCCTATGAAGATTCCCAGGTGATTTCCAGAGTGGCCGGCTTGTTTCAAAAAAGACCGGTGGAATGGGTAGAAGTGGATTTTGGCAGCTGGGACGCCAGCCGCAGGGAAAAAATATATTTTGAGACCTGCAAACAGGCAATTCTGACAGGCTGCCTGCTCAGTTTTGACTATTATAACTCAGAGGGAGTGCACAGCAGACGGCGTACAGAACCGGCTAAGCTGTATTTTAGAGGGGGAAACTGGTATTTATATGGTTTTTGCCTGGAAAAGCAGGAATGGCGGCTGTTCAGGCTGAGCAGAATGGAGGAACTCATTCAGGAGGACTGCCATTTTCAGCCGCGGCCTGCGCCCAAATTACAGGATGAATATGGAGGTTATGGCAATGCAGAAAAAGATATGCGTGGAATTATAGAAATGAAGCTGCGTTTTTCAGAAGCTGTCGCATTTCAGGTGCTGGATTTTTTTGGCCCCAAAGGCGCGGAGCGTTTGCAGGACGGCAGTTTTCTGGTAAAGGCCTCTTTTCCTCCGGGCCGCTGGGTGAGAGGTTTTTTGCTGTCCTTTGGCAGCGATGTAAGTGTGCTTGAACCGGAATGGCTTCGCAGGGAACTGGCAGAAGAGGCAGAAAAAATAAAAAACATATATCAAAGCTGACAGAAGATGTCAGCTTTGATGCTTTATACTATAGAAAAAACAGTAGGAGGAAATTGAAATGGAAAACAAAACATTTTGTCAGAGCTGCGGGATGCCGATGGAGAAGCCGGAGGATTTCGGAAGCAATGCCGATCAGTCACAAAACAGAGAATATTGCTGCTATTGCTATCAGAAAGGAGCTTTTACCTGGCCGGAGGCAAAGATGGAAGACATGATCAATCTCAACTTGAAATTCAATGAGGAAAACGGATTCCCCTTCGGCAATCAGGAAGAAGCCAGAAAGCAGATGGAGGGCTGGATGCCGCAGCTGGCCAGATGGAGGGATCAGAGGTAGAGAGGGTCTTATTTCTGTAATATATCAGAAAAAATTTGAGGAGATAAAATGCCGAAAGACTTTGTTTTCCCGGCATTTTATCTCCTCCATTCACGTGAAAGAGGTAGGGCGGAGAACGGCAGAGAATCAAACTGACGACGGACAGCCGGGGAAAGACTATCCTGCAGCCGCAATAACCGTGTGATTTCAGGAAAAGGAGCAGAAAAACTGAATGGATAATGAACTACTGAGCAATTTGGAGCAGCTGCATACAACGGAATTAGGCGCAGTGCGGATCAAAAGGAACCTCTCTTTGGATTTTGAGGATGTGGTGGAATGGTGTAAAGTGAAAACCAGTTCCCCGAATGCAGTAATCAGAAGAAGGGGGAAAAATTGGTATGTCATGATAGAAGGCTGTATTATAACTATCAACGCGCATAGCTTTACTATTATTACAGCTCATAAGGGATCTGTTTCGGACATATAACAATATATCCGAAATCGCGCTGCTGTTGTATCTTGATACAGCCTTGTAATTCTCGCCCAGGTGGGATATAATAAAGGTTAAAATCTTTAATGAGGTGATCAGATGCAGCTGGGTTCAGAGAACAGAGATCTGCCGGAAAAAGAGCAGAGTGAAAGCGGGGACGGATTTCTGCAGGAAGTTTTGGAGAAGCTGCGGGCCAGAATCCGGCAGCTGAACTCTTCCCTGGAAGAAGGCGCCAGGGAAGTGGAAGAAATGCATGAATATTACTGGGAAAATTATTCAGAAATGGACCAGTATGGATATGAAAATTTTGATAACCAGCAAGCTTTGTTTCAGCAGATGCACGCCAATGAAGAACAGCTGAAGCTGAAACGGCGTTTTCGGAAAATGCTGGATTCTCCCTATTTTGGAAGAGTGGATTTTATTTATGAAGGGGAAGAGGAAGCGGAGAGGTTTTATATCGGCATCGGGAATTTTTCTGAAAAAACCGGGAGCGTTCCTCTGATTTTTGACTGGAGGGCTCCTGTTTCCAGCCTGTTTTACGACTATGACCAGGGGCCGGCTTCTTATCAGGCTCCGGGGGGAGAGATGAGCGGGGAGCTTGTTTCCCGCTGGCAGTATAAGATCCGCGGCGGGAAATTGATCTATGGTTTTGAAAGCGACCTGAAAATAGATGATGAAATCCTGATGGCAGAGCTGGGCGCAGGGGGAGAGGTGCGGCTCAAAAATATTGTGCGCACCATCCAGCGGGAGCAGAACGCGATCATTCGCAACACGAAAGACAGAATTCTGGTGATCCAGGGGGCTGCCGGCAGCGGGAAAACTTCCGTTGCCCTGCACAGGATCGCCTATTTGCTGTACCACAACCGAAACAAGCTGAAATCTTCCAACGTGCTGGTGCTTTCTCCGAACAGTGTGTTTTCGGATTATATTTCTCATATTCTCCCGGAACTGGGGGAAGAAAATATCCGGGAAATGAGTTTTGACCTGTTCGCTTACAGGGAACTGCGGGGAATCGCAGCGGATTGTGAGGACCGGTACGACCAGATCGAAAGGTGTCTGGCGGACCCCGGAGAACAGGAGAACTGCCGGAATAAGCAATCGGAGGATTTTGTTGAGGCGCTGGATTATTACGCGCTGACGCTGGAAGAAGAGCTGGTGGAGTTTACAGACCTGTCTGTCCGGGGATATTCCATGGATTCCGGCCAGATGATCCGGCTGTTTTACGGGAAATTTCTGGATATCCCTCTTTTATCAAGGATGGAGGCAGTGCAGGAACGTTTTGTAGATGAATGGGAGACGCTGCGGGGCAGCGATCTGACGGAGGAGGAGCTGGCGGGACTGAAGGAGAAGTTTGCGGCCATGTATGAAACCAGAGATGTTTACACGATATACAACAGGTTTCTGAAGCAGCAGGGAATGGATTCTCTGCCGGATGTGCCTGCAGAGCAGAGAAAACTTCGCTATGAAGACGTCTATCCGGTTCTGTATCTGAAATACAGGCTGTTTGGAAACAGCGGGCGCAAAGAGATTCGGCATCTGGTGGTGGATGAAATGCAGGATTATTCTTTCCCTCAGTATACCATTCTGGACAAATTGTTTCCCTGCGGGATGACAATTTTGGGAGACAAGGCCCAGACGATAGAAGAGCAGGAACAGGACGTGACAGCTTTCCTTCCCGGGATATTTGGAAAACAGATGCGGAAAATCGTGATGAATAAGAGCTACCGCAATACCGTGGAGATCGCTGAATACGCCAACAAAGCGGCAGGGATTTCCGGCATAGAGCTGGTGGAGCGCCACGGCGCGCCGGTGGAAGAAAAATCCTTTTCTGACCGGGAAGAGGCTCTGGAGGCTGCGCTGCCCTGGTTGGCGGAACAGGAAAATTACGAGACTGCGGCGGTAATTGCTGCCACAGAAGAAGAGGCAGCCCGCGCGGCTTCCTGGCTGAAGGCGCGGCTGGGGAATTCGGGCTTTGATCTCGAAAACCGCTTTTCCTATCTGGACCGGGACAGCACAGTTTTTCGTAAAGGCGTGACTGTCACTTCATTTTATCTGGCCAAGGGCCTGGAGTTTGACAGGGTGATCGGGATTTTTGACAGCGGGAAGACAGATGGGCTCTACCGGCAGGCCAGATATATCTGCGCCACCAGAGCTTTGCATGAGCTGCATATGTACGAATACGGTGAAAAGGGAGAGGAAGAGACAAGATGAAGAGAGAGGGAAGCCTGGAAGAAATCTCGGACGGCAGGCTTTACGGGCCTGACGATCTGGTGAAGGCGGACTGCGGGGGCTGCGAAGGCTGCTCTGCCTGCTGCCATAACATGGGAGATACTGTAGTTCTGGATCCGTTTGATTTTGACCGGATATCCCGGCATCTTGGCCGGACGCCGGAGGACTTGCTTAATTCTAAAATAATTGATCTGCATGTAGAAGAGGGGATGATTCTGCCGCACCTGCCGACGGTGGGTTCAGAAAATGCCTGCGTATTTTTAAATGAAGAGGGCAGGTGCGGAATTCATATCGCCAGGCCCGGTATCTGCCGCTTGTTTCCTCTGGGGAGATATTATGAAGGAAATTCTTTCCGGTATTTTCTTCAGATTCATGAATGCAGGAAAAAGAGCAGGGCCAAAATTAAAGTAAAGAAGTGGCTGGACACGCCGGATCTGGCAGAATATGAGAAATATGTCCGGAGCTGGCATGGATTTGTCTCCGAAGTAAAAATAAAGGTCAGGAGTATGCAGGATTCAGCAGAAATGCGAAAAATGAATTTGGCTGTCCTGCAGCTGTTTTACCTGAAACCTTATTCCGGCGCAGACAATTTTTACCAGCAGTTTTATTCCCGCCTTCAGCATTTCAGACAGGAAACATGGAAAGAAACAGAGATGTAAACAAGATTTAAAGGCTGAGAATACTTGACAGACATCAGAAAAGGAGAGAAAATCATGGTACATCATATTGTAATGTGGAAATTTAAAGAGCACATCCCGGCGGAGGAAAGGCCGGAACTGCTGCGCAGAATGGAAGAAAACCTGAAAAGCCTGGTTGGAAAGGTTCCCGGCCTGCTGACAGTGGAATTCATCGCTTCGCCCATATCTTCCAGCACGCACGATATGGCGCTGGTAACGACTTTGGAAAAAGCAGAGGACATCGCTGTTTATGGAGCGCATCCGGCCCATGTGGCGGTAGCCGACGCCTATGTGCGCCCCTTCACCTGCCAGAGGGCGTGCCTGGATTATGAAGGATAAGGGGCAAGTGAAAAACCGGGGTACAGATATGCTGCAGGGGAGCATCGGCAAATCACTGTTCTTCTTTGCGCTTCCGATCCTGATCGGAAATCTGTTCCAGCAATTTTATAATATGGCGGACTCCGTGATTGTGGGACGTTTTGTGGGAGAGGATGCTCTGGCTGCGGTGGGCGCTTCTTATTCGCTGACCACTGTTTTTATATCTGTAGCCATTGGAGGAGGGATGGGAGCCTCGGTGCTGACCAGCCAGTATCTGGGCGCAAAGGATTACCGGAATTTGCGGATGTCAGTGCGCACTTCCCTGCTGTCTTTCCTGATCTTCAGCATCGTCCTGGGCGCGGGAGGATTCTTTCTGAGCCCCTGGATTATGCGGGCTCTGCAGACGCCGGACAATGTGATCGGACAGGCCCAGCTCTACCTGAAAATTTATTTTCTGGGGCTGCCGTTTCTGTTCATGTACAATGTGCTGGCATCTGTGTTTAACTCCCTGGGAAAATCCAGAATCCCGCTGTATTTCCTGATTTTTTCTTCTGTGCTGAATGTGATTCTAGATCTGTTCATGGTCTGCGTGCTGGATCTGGGCGTTGCGGGCGTGGCTGTGGCCACTGTGCTGGCCCAGGGGATTTCCGCAGTGATTTCTTTCTTCGTGCTGCGCAGACAGCTGAAGGCTTATCCGGCGGATGGGACTGTTTCTCTCTTCGACGGAAGTTATTTTGGGAAAATGCTGAAAATCGCCTTGCCTTCGATTCTGCAGCAGTCTATTGTTTCTGTGGGGATGATGCTGGTACAGTCTGTTGTCAATGGGTTTGGCTCCGCGTCTCTGGCCGGCTTTTCCGCTGCCATGAGGATTGAGAGCCTGTGTATTGTGCCTCTGATTGCGGTGGGCAACGCGGTGTCCACTTTTACGGCCCAGAATATTGGGGCCGGGCAGAAAGAGCGGGCGGTGAAGGGCTATCGGATCAGCTATCTGATTCTTGCAGGTTTTGCGCTGTTTATTATGATATGCCTGGAATTTTTCTATGAGCCGATTATTTCCATGTTTTTGGGTTCGGAGTATTCCGCGGAAGCTATGGCTACAGGGACAGGATATTTGCGGTTTATGGGCTTTTTCTTTATTATGCTGGGGCTGAAGATGAGCACAGACGGGGTGCTGCGGGGAGCCGGGGACATGTCTGTCTTTACGGTGGCTAACCTGGTGAACCTGACCATCCGCGTTGCCTTTGCTTATCTGTTTGCGCCTGTGCTGGGGATCAGCGCGGTGTGGATGGCGGTTCCCGTGGGCTGGACAGCCAATTATATCATATCGTATCTGCGCTACCGGACCGGGAAGTGGAAAACGGCGGAGGTGCGCTGACAATGGGGAGGGTTTACGATGAGGAATCATGAAGTTGTGAAGCGGATGGATTTATTGAAGGAAGACGGGAGCCTGAGGGAACCCGGATGGGCCAGGCAGCAGCTGTGGGAGTACAGCAGAAGAAAGATCCGCGCTCCCAAATTCCGGATCAAGGAATGGGATTATTATCTGGTGCTCTGCGAGGACTTCGCAGGGGCCTTTACCCTGTCAGACGACGGGTATATCGGGCTGCAGTCCGTATCCTTGCTGAATTTTAAAGAAGGCTGGGAACATACAGAAACAATCCTGAACCCCTTTCCCATGGGAAAGATGAAGATGCCGGAGAGCTCGGGGAAAGGGGACGTTACTTATCGGGATAAGCGTCTCCATATGACTTTTTCCGTGGGCAATGGGAGACGGCGGATTCGGTGCAATTTTCAGAATTTTTATCAGGGGAAGCCATTTTCCTGTGATATTCTGCTGCGCCAGCCGCAAATGGATACCATGGTGATTGCAACGCCTTTTTCCGAGAAGAAAACAGCTTTTTATTATAACCAGAAAATCAACTGTATGCCTGCCTCCGGTTCCATGAAATTTGACGGCAGGACGTATGTGTTTTCAGAGGAGACGGATTTCGGCACCCTGGACTGGGGGCGGGGTGTCTGGACTTATGATAACTGCTGGTACTGGGGTTCAGGCAATGCGGTGGTAAACGGAAAGCCCTTTGGTTTTAATATCGGCTATGGGTTCGGGGATACTTCCGCCGCTACGGAAAACCTGCTTTTCTATGACGGAAGGGCCCATAAGCTGGAGGATATTGTATTTCATATTCCCTCCGACAGCTATCTGAAGCCATGGACCTTCACTTCCAGTGACGGAAGGTTTGAGATGGACTTTCAGCCGGTGCTGGACCGGGCCGCCAGGACAAACGCGCTCGTGATTGAGACTGACCAGCATCAGGTTTTTGGGAAAATGAGCGGAAAGGCTGTGCTGGACGACGGGACGGCGCTGGAGATCCGGGATATGTTGTGTTTTGCGGAGAAGGTACATAACAGGTATTGATGGGATGTTGGATGTTGAGCGGGTTACTGAAGATGTCGAAATGTGTCGAACCATAAGATTTACAGTAGAAAAAGCAAAAAAACTTGACATCCAGCGAAAGCTGTGCTAGTCTGAACTTAAGTGATGAGAAAGAACGTGAAGCGCACAAGGGGCCTGGCCCCTTTGCGGGATGAATTGCAGAAATTGTCGAAACAGCGCGAAGAAGAATGAGGAGGAAGCCCATGGAGGGATTCCTTTGCTGACAGAAAAGTGACTTGGAAGATCAGGCATAAAATAGTGTATTTGAAACGGATGAAAAGAAGTTTTGAGTACTGTTTTATGCCCTTTTTATTTCATAGGAAAGAGCACCTATGAAATAAAACCGCTCCGCGGAGGAACGCACTGCGGCGGAGCGGAAACATGTCGCTTATTCGACCCGCCGCAGGCGGAGAAGTCCGTAAGCGGACTTCTTTTTACCATAAGACCATCCCGAGAAATTCTCCCGATTGCCGGAGGAGCCCGGCATGAAGTTGCGGGAAAGGGCGGTTTCAGAATCAAACCAGGGGGGAGGCGGATTCCGGTGCAGAGCTAAGGGAGCAGTGGAGCGCGGAGCATCCGGCGGGAGAGGCCGGAATACAAGAGGAAGAAAAAGAAAGGATACCGGGGAAAATGAGAAAACATTGGAAGAGACGAATGACCGCAGCCGTATTGGCGATATCCGTATGGATCACCAGCCTGTCTTTGGACACGGTCCAGGTGAATGCAGACCTGATCAAACGCTACATCCCATCGGAGGAGTTCGACCGGACGCAGAACCTTACGGTGGACCCGCTTTCCTATCTGGAGGAGAAGGATAAGGAGAAGAGCCAGCAGCACTATATCCTGGAGGAGGACTTTGAGCGGCGTGACGAAGGGGTGAAGCATTTCGTCATGGAGGACGGCTCGGGAGCTGCGGTGGTGTACGGGAAACCGGTCCATTACGAGGAAGAAGGGGAATGGAAAGAGATTGACAACCGCCTGGAGAAGACAGAAGGGGAGGATGGGAAGGAGTATTACCAGAATACCGCATCGGATGTAAGAATCCGCCTGGCCGGGGAGGCGCTGGCAGAAAAGCTGGTGTCCATCTCAAACGACGGAAAGGAGCTGTCCTGGAAGCTGTCCGCCGGGAACGGGGAGGAAGGGACGGAGGAAACCGGAAGCAGGGAAGGAACTGAGGGCGCTGCGGGAGAGAGCAGCTCCGGAGAAGGGACTTCCGGGGAGCCGGCTTCGGAAGAAGTCCTGTCAGAAGAGGGCGGAGAGCAGGAAAAGGCAGAGCCTGAGCAGGAAGCGGGAGCGGCATCTGATCAGAAGAAGGGGCTTCCCGGTAAGGAGTTATCCGGCAGGGCCAGAGAAGAAGCGGCGTCTGAGGCCGGAGAGAAGAACCAGGAAGAAACCGGGGGTCCGGCCCCTGCTTTGGAGACCACGAAAGAAGAGGCAGCCGGGACCTCCGCAGAGCCGGTCCGGGAAAGCGAAAGGGAGACAGGAGCGGCAGATTCCACCGGGACAGAGGGGGAAACCATGGCTGAGACCGGGACGGATGTGCCCCTGGAATCCGCAGCGGAACCCACGGCAGAAGAAGCGGCGGGACTGAAGAACGCCCCGTTCCAGAAGCAGGAGCAGGAAGCGCCGCAGTTTCAGTGGCGCAGGGTACCGGGGCAGCCTGCGTTATACCAGGCAGGCAGCGCCTTCCCGGAAACAGAAGAAGAGAAAGAAGCCTATAACCAGGAAATGAGCGCGGTGCTGAACCTGGAGGACGGAGGGGTGTACCGGGAGATCCTGCCGGCATTGACCTGCAGATGTCCTGGATGCCAAAACGCTGAAAGAGAACATCACCTTAAAGAACGCGGAAGCAGAGATCAGCGCCCTGCGTTTCCTGATCGACCATACCGGCTGTGCGATGGAAAAAGAAGAAGACGGAAGCCTGAGGGTGACGGACCGGGAGACCGGAGAAGTGGTGTATACCATGCAGGCGCCGTTTCTGGAGGACAGCAAAGGTGCGTACAGCGACGGGGTCTCCTATGTGCTGGAACCAGTGGATGAATCCCGCACCAGGCTATCCTTCCGGGTGGAAGAGAGCTGGCTTTTGGAAGAGGAAAGGGCCTGGCCGGTGGTGATCGACCCCATCACCGTGACTGATTCCTACCAGAACATCCAGGATACCTTTGTGTCCTCCCGGATGCCCGGGACCTCCTTCAGCGATTATGGAAAGTTCAACGTAGGAAATGACAGCACCTCCTACGGGCTGATGCGGGGGTATATCCGTTTTCTGGGATTCCCGCAGCTGGAGCCCGGGGACGCCATCTATGACGCCAGGATCTATTACTACTGCGGAAGCTTTTCCTCCAACGGGGACGCGCCCTTTTATATCGTGGCCAGAGAGCCGGGAAGTGCGTGGAACAACAGCATCACCTGGAACAGCCAGCCGGCCATCGGGCAGGCGGGCCCGGTCCTGGACTGGTCCACCATGGCGCCCTTAGGAGGGATCTACCGTCAGAAATATATCAACGTGACCAAGGTGATCAAGAAGTGGTACCGGGAAGGGAGCAGCAACAAGGGGCTGGTGCTGACCCTGGCCAATGAGAGCACGCCGGGGAATGTGTCCTTTGTGAGCGGGAGCAAGCCGGATGTGCCAAGCGCCCTGTACCCCACAGGCTATTTCTTCTACCGGAACGCCCTGGGGCTGGAAAGCTACTGGTCCACCCACACCCAGCAGGCGGGAACGGCGGGGACCGGGTATGTCTGCGACTTTAACGGGAACCTGGTCTTTGTCCATGGGGATACCCAGACCACCAGCCTGCGGATGAGCGCAGGGGTGTCCCATATCTATAACGCGGCGAACCTGGATAAAGACGACCGCTACGGGAAAGGGTGGACCCTGGACAAGTACCAGAGCCTGGAGCCCACCACAGGAAAGATCAAGGAAAACGGGTTTTTGTATGTGTACCTGGACGGGGACGGGACGAAGCACTACTTCTACAAAGACAACAACAAGCTGATCGATGAGGACGGGCTGGGCCTGACCATCATCCAGGAGAGCTCCTCCAACAATGACCTGTACCGGATCATAGAGGATAAAGACGGGAACCGGATGGTGTTTGACATCTGGGGGAAGCTGCGCCGGTTCCAGGACTTAAACGGGAACACCGTGTCCATGAATTACTCCCCCCATAACGACGGGAATTACCTGAGCACCATGCAGGACGCCTCGGGGAACATGCTGAGCTTCCACTATACGGAAGGGTACCGTCACCTGTCCTCCATCACGGATGAGGCGGGGAGGAGCATCCGGTACGGCTATGACGCCTCCGGAAAGCTGACCTCCGTCACTTATCCGGACGGGAGCAGCAGCAAGTACTCCTACGACGGGGGAGGGAGGCTGAGCGGGGCCCGGTCCGCGGACGGCTACCAGGTGAACTATGAATACGTGCTGGATATGGGGGTGCCCCAGGTCAGCAGGGTGTATGAGAGCAGCGGAAACAGCACAGGCAGGAGCATGAAGATCGAATACCCGTCGGTGGGGACCACGGTATTTACCGGCTGCGGCCCGGACGGGGCCCTGGAGGGGACGGCGGACAACCAGGTGACCACCTACCATTTCGATTCCTACGGGAGGACCGTGGACCTGCACGATGAGGAAGGGGCTGCGGCGAATTACCGGTTCTACAGCGAAGGGTCGAAAGCCAACAAGCTGGAGACCGAAGGGTCCATGCAGAAGACGGTGCGGAACCTGGCGTTAAACGGAGGGGCCCATGACGGCTGGTCCTACTTTGACGTATGGAGCTTCGGCGGGGATGAAGGGAGCCAGGCGGTGGACGCCGGAACGGGATTCCTGGACCTGTCCTCCTTTAAGCTGTATAAAGGGACCGCGGCAGGAGGAAGGGAGTGGTTTTCCCGTCTGGGCGTGAAGCCCGGGACCACCTATACGCTGTCCGCCTATGTGAAAACAAAGAACGTCAGCGGAAACGGCCGGGGGGCCTACCTGGTGGCGGATGACTTAAACGGGAGCAAAGCCTATTCCAGGGCCCTGAAGGGGACCACGGAAAGCGCGGTGGATGATGGATGGCAGAGATTAAGCGTGACCTTCACCACGGGAAAAAGCCAGAACACCGTGAGCATCAACGGAGGCCTGGAGGGGTGCAGCGGGGAAGCCTGGTTTGACAACATCCAGCTGGAAGAAGGAGAGGCGGCCAACCGGTATAACCTTCTGACCAACAGCGGGTTTGAAACAGGGAGCGGCGGAAGCGCCTACGGGTGGATCAGAAGCGGGAGCAGCCAGGGGAGCGAAGCAGTGAGCGGCGCCCAGAAGTGGGAAGGGAGCCAGAGCTATACCATGACCGGAGACCCGGCGCAGAGCAAACATCTGTGCCAGCAGGTGAAGGTGAGCGGCCGGGAGGGGGATGTGTATACCTTAAGCGGCTGGGCGAAGCTGGATGCGATCCCGGATACCCGGGTGAGCCTGGCGGCCGCGGTATTGTATGATTCCGGAGATCCCAAGTGGGTGGAACTGGATTACAACTACTATGTGGACGGATGGCAGTATGTCAGCGGGATCATCAATACCGACGACCAGAATGCGTCCACCAGCCGGAAGTACCTGCGGATCGATGTGTATGTGTTCTACGACAACAACTACAACAAGGCGTACTTTGACGGGTTCCAGATGTGCAAAGACGATGCGCCCACCTATGTGTATGACAGCAAGGGGAACCTGATTTCCGCCGTGGAGGCGCAGGAACAGAGCCGGTTCCAGTATGACGGGAAAGACAACCTGACCAAAGTGGTGGACCCGGTGGGGACGGAATTCACCTATACTTATGATGAGAAGAAGAACCTGACCAGAGCGGAAAGCTCGGAAGGGCTGGTTTACCAGTTCACCAATGACGGGTACGGGAACCCCACCCAGGTGAAGATCACAGGAGGGGGGAGCCTGCAGATGCAGGGGAGCCTGGCCTATGACGCCGCAGGGAAGCAGCTGACGAAGACAACAGCCAGCGACGGGACGGTCATCACCTATGGGTATGACGGGAACCTGCGGCTAAAGACCAGCCAGACAGACCCGGGAGGGACAACGAACTATGGGTGGAACAGCGTCAATGACCGGTTAACCAGCGTGAGCCGCCAGGGGAGCGGGGGAAATTCCGTAGTGGAGTATCAGTATGACGCGGCGGGTATCATTACTATGGTCCGTCATAATGGTTTTGACTACAAACTAAATTTTGACAGTTTTGGAAATACCGCTTCTGTTTCAGCAGGAGGCCAGACGCTTGTGACAAATGAGTACTTGACGAATAATGGAGAACTGTCAAAGGTAACTTATGGAAATGGTCAAAACATGAGTTATGAGTATTACCCGAATGGCCGGTTAAAAAGAGTAAAGCAAGGGGACAGAACCGTCTGCACCAACATCTACGACGGGGAAGGGAGGCTGTACCGCCAGATCACGCCGGAGTGTCCGGAAGGGATTCAGTACCACTATGATACGTTAGGCCGTCTGATTGGGCTTAGTGGAAATATAGAACTTAGAATTAAATATGATGAAATAAATCGGGTGGATACTGTAACAACCATTATCGAAGGGAAAACCACATCAACACAATACTGTTATGGGGCAGAAACCAGTAACAGAAGCCAGCTAAAAGAAATAAAAGTAAATGGAATACCGATTCTTTCTTATGAAATGGATGGACTACAGCGTCATATATCGAGAACCTATCCAGATGCGGGCGGGTATAAATCCAGCTGGAAATATAAAGATGGAATGAGTGGAAATGCAACAGTCCTTCCAGAAAGAATCATCAATGGTAATGATAAGCTGGAATATAAATATGATTCCATGAATAATGTAATAGAAGTGAGAGAAAATGGAACTTTGACCCAGTCTTATGAATATGATAGCCTAAATCAGATGATCCGGGAAAACGATGTCAGAACCGGAGTAAGTACTGTCTATTCTTATGATACCGGAGGCAATTTGTTATCAAAGAAGCATTATGAGTATACGACAGGAAGTTTGGAAGGAAAAACGTTAAAGTCAGAGGATACCTATGGATATCAGACGGATGGATGGAAAGATCTGCTGAAATCTTATAATGGAGGAAGCATATCCTACGATGGAAGCGGAAATGCGGTAAAATGGCGTGGCAATATCGGTTTTTCCTGGACTTCCGGAAAATTTTTAGCCAGCGTTACAGGAGCAGGCCAGGAAATTTCCTACACTTATGATGTCGATGGAAATCGAACCAGTAAAACAGTTGGTGGAGTAAAGACAGTCTATTATCTATCAGGAAGTCAGATTCTTGGGCAAAAGAAAAATAATGAACAAATGGACTTTCTGTATGATGAAGAAGGAAAAGTAACAGGTCTGGATTATAATGGAAGCAGGTATTATTATATTCGAAATGCCCAGTCGGATGTGATTGGATTGATTGACAAAACAGGGACTCAGGTGGTTAAATATACATATGATGCCTGGGGACGAGTCTTGTCGGTTACCGGAAGCCTGGCGACTACATTAGGAAGAGCGAATCCATTTCGATTTAAGGGTTACTACTACGATTTGGAGACAGGATTATACTATCTCCAAACAAGGTATTATGACCCTGTAGTCGGCCGTTTCATCAGCGCGGATACAGCGGCAGTGCTCCTTGCCAGGAAGATGGACGTGACAGAGAAAAATCTGTTTGTGTATTGCAATAATAATCCGATAAATTTTTCTGATCCGAATGGGCAGATAATAGGTCTTATAATAGGAGCCGGTTTGCTGGTTTCAGCAATATCAGGTGTAAGTATGGGAGTTTCGGCAGAAATGTGCGGTCAAGATTTTTGGAAAGGGTTCAAGGCAGGATGTGCAGGGGGTGCCGTGGGATATCTTTTTACTATTGGTGGACATCCAATTGCAGGAAGAGGTGCTGCAACATTTACGTCTGATCTGTATTATGAATATTTACTAAATGGTAATCTTGATAATATGGATTGGGCGCTATTTACAGCAGATGTTCTTATGGATATGAGCCTAGAGTTACCTTTTGCACTACAAGGGGAAGGAATAGCCGCAAAAGCACTTGGAGCAATTCCGGGAAGCGTAATAGATGGCACAATTGATGTTGGGCAAACTGCAATGTATTTTACGCCTGAGGCACAAGCTTCTATTAGAGACACATCGCCATCTAGTGGCAATGGAAATGCTGCGGCTGAGTATGTTTCATTTGCAGAAGCTGCTAATAATTTGCTAAGAGCCAGTTATCACAAAAATGGAATAGTGAAGAAGGGAGGAATGGTGGCATATATCTGGTAAAAAAGAAGATATTTGTTGTAAAAAGATATAAATTATAGTACGCGGTTGGGAAGTGATATTCTTGCCGGGGATATCACTTCCAAGTCTTTTATAAATATGGATTTGCGAGGAGGGAAGATTAACATCTATGAATTTTAAACAGAAAAGTGAAAAATACACATATGGACCTGTGTATGGAGAAGAAAAATTAAAAGTACAAAAGACTGCAATGATACTAATGTGCCTTATGGGTGGTGTTTTTATTTGGATAATCATAGAGGGATTGATGAATGGAGGTTCAATTAAAGATGCAATGATATTTGCTATAACGTATATACTACTCTTTTTTCTTTTAAGTCTTTTTAGTTTAGAATACTATTCAATTTATATATTAGAAGAATACGGAGTTAGGCTGGATTGTAAATTACCATTTATCAAAAAAAAATTCAAATGGGAAGAAATAAAATTATTGAAAGAAAGCACATTGTTAGTTCATGTATGGAATAGGTGGAAGTATCGTGAAGCAAAGTTTTTTGTATTGTCTATTGACCCTAAATATAATAATCATATCTATGATGAAAAAGATCAAGCAATCCAAAATAACCGAAAGCGCCGTGTGATCTGTATTCCTAAAAACGAAGAAACCATAAGATGCCTGAGGTATTATGAGCCAAGGATGATTAATTGTGTAAAGGAGGTTACATTATAAAAAAACATATAAGAGAAAAGATCTTTGAACATACGAAATATACGTTATAGTACTTAGTTCGGAAGCGATATCTCGGTCAGGGGTATCGCTTTCTGAATTATGACAGCTTTGGAAACAGCATCAGCATCTCTGCGGGAGGGCAGACCCTGCTCACCCACCAGTACCTGACAAACAACGGGGAGCTGTCCCAGACCACCTATGGGAACGGCCAGAAGGTGAGCTATCAGTATGACCAGTATGAGCGGCTGAAATCCGTAAAGATCGGGGACAAGACTGTCTGCACCAACATCTATGACGGGGAAGGGAGGCTGTACCGCCAGATCACGCCGGAGTGCCCGGAAGGGATCCAGTACCACTATGATACGTTAGGCCGTCTGACCGGCCTGGGCGGCCAGGCAGAGCTGCGGATCACCTATGATGGAGTGAACCGGATGGATTCCCTGACCACTGTGGCGGACGGGAAGAGCCTGAAGACCCAGTATGTGTACGGGACAGAAAAGAACAACAAGAGCCAGATCAAAGAGATCCGTGTGAACGGTACCGCAGTGCTGTCCTATGGTACGGACGGCCTGCAGAGGCGCATATCCCAGACCTACCAGGATGCGGGCGGGTATCAGACCACCTGGGAGTACAAGGCGGGCCCTTCGGGGAATACCACGATCCTGCCGGAGAAGATGACCAATGGGAGCAGCAGCCTGGAATACCAGTATGACGCCATGAACAACATCACGGAGATCCGTGAGAACGGGACGCTGATCCAGTCTTACGCCTATGACGGCCAGAACCAGCTGGTGCGTGAAAACGACGTGAGAAAGAATGAGACCGTGACCTATGCCTATGACACCGGCGGGAACATCCTGACAAAGAAGCACTACGCCTACACCACAGGAAGCCTGGAAGGGAAGACGCCCGTATCCACCGACAGCTACGGGTATCAGAACAGCGGGTGGAAGGACCTGCTGACCTCCTACAACGGGGCGCCGATTACTTATGACGGGAGCGGAAACGCCACAAAGTGGACGGGGGGAAGGACCTTCACCTGGGAGGCAGGAAAACGGCTGTCGGGAATCCAGGGAGGGGAAGGGGAAGTATCCTATACCTACGATGTGGACGGGAACCGAACCAGCAAGACCGTGGGAGGAGAAAAGACGGAGTATGTGCTGAACGGGAGCCAGATCCTGAGCATGAAGAAGGGGAAGGAACGTCTGGACTTCCTGTATGATGAGAACAGCAGCCTGATGGGCCTGGAGTATAACGGGACGAGGTATTACTACATCAGGAATGCGCAGCTGGATATCATCGGAATCATTGACAGGACAGGGAAGCAGGTGGTAAGCTATCAGTATAACGCCTGGGGGAAGGTGCTGCCGACCACGGGAGAGCTGAAGTGGAGTGTGGGAGTGGCGAACCCGTTCCGTTATAGAGGGTACTACTACGACCAGGAGAGCGGGCTGTATTATCTGCAGAGCCGGTACTATGATCCGGTGGTGGGGCGGTTTATCAGTGCGGATACGAGCTCGGTGCTGACGGCAAGCCCGATGGAGGTAACAGAGAAAAATCTGTTTGCCTACTGCGACAACAAACCAACTATATATTTAGATTGGAACGGAGAAGATGCAGCTCTTGTTTTTGAATGGTGGACCGGTAGTATGTGGTGGCTTAGTGGTGCGGATGGGCCACTGCCGATAGGAGATGCCGTATATATCATTGGAGCTGGGGTACTTGGGATTGGCGCTATTATATGCTCAACTAAGAAGAAAAATACAAGTAATTTACCACATCAGGGGGACGTATCAGAAATTCCTGATGCACCTCCAGTGAGTGCGGGACAACAGGGAAAACATGTTCCAGGCCATCCTAATAATGATAAAGGGAAGTCTCAGTGGAATGAAGGGGAGACGGGAGTAAAACAAACTCAAGAAGCATGGAATAATGGTATTCCAGATAGGGCAGATGGAAGTATACGCATTGGAGTCGCTTCTGATGGAAGGGTAATAAGGGTTCATAAAGGAAAAGGAAGACTTCATGGATATCCATGGAAGTTTAGATTATAAAATCTTGGTACATAACAGTAATTCCTTAACTTACATTTATTCTTTTAGGTACCGATGATTTTTTCTTGAATTTTACTGAATTATAAAATATATTTTTAACTGAGGCGTTAAAAATTTATTAACGCCTCAATGTTCAAAAACTATCAAAAGATAAAAAATGGTTTTTATCCATAAAAAGAAACGAGTTGTAAAAAGTTACTAATAGATTTGTTCTATTATATAAATTGAAATTTATGATATAGTTTTGAAAAAAGAAGAAAAGAGAGAATTATGAAAAAAAATGATAAAATGCGATTACATATGCTATTAGAAGAATTTTGGAATTGGTTTGGCTATACCAAGGAAGAATATGCTCAAATGAATATGCAGTTTGATCCGGGAGAATTTATGTTTCCTAAATGGGAAGAACTTATTAAAAATATTAAATATTATATTAGTCAAGGAACTGATGACGAAGATATCATTGATGACATTTTAACTGTAATGGCGTTAGATAACGAATCAGAAAATGTATTAGATGATATAGTAGAAAATGCTAATGATGAATTTTGTCTAAAAATTATAGAAAAAGGTGTAAATCATATTCAACATGAAGCTAGGTGGCAAGTGGCTGAGATTATATTACATAGGAAGCCCGATAATGCAATTAGATGGCTAGATGAATTGATGTTGGATAAAGATGATTATGTAAAAAAACGTGCTGAAAATGCTAAGGATTTGTATGATGAGGTTCTATAAAAATGCTGTCGAAAATCAACGTTTAACCAATTCTATTCGCTGAATTCAAATTTTAAATTCTGTATACAAAAGTAAATTCTGCTTCCTCTTCAGAAGTGTATATTATTAAAAACTTCCTTAAATGAAAAGAAAATGTCCACTTAAGGCGGTTTAGTCGAAGTAACCTTTGCAGAAAAGTGGAAATTAGTCCTGCATAAGGTGTATAACGATAATAAGATATCTGCCTGCGGATCAGGAGGAAACTTATGGATTCCAGATATCAAAAACACTTGCCTTTACAGAACCGATACGACATAGAGGAAGGTCTGAACCATGGTTATACATTGACCCGTATTGCAGAGCTGCTCGGAAAGGACAAAACAACAATATCAAAAGAAATTTATATATAATATTGAAAGGGTAATATCCGCTTATCAGGACGTAAGTTTAGGAGAATAGAAGACGATTAGTGGGTGGAAATTGGAATTTCATTCAAGGGAGTAAGCCTATGGCAAAGAAGATCATTTCAAGTTCTTAGAATTATGGTAGAATAAAAAAACGGAATGTTAAATCAAACAATTAAAGAGAATGTTTATGAACGGAATATGAAGGAAGCATCTTTCGAAGGAGAAAACTATGAAAAAATTTAATGAAAATTATGTTCTGCTAGAGGACATGATTCATGATGATTACTATCCCAAATTTTTGGTTGAAAAAGTAAAAACGTTGATTGTACCAGTGATTAAATTGCTGGAAAGCGGAGAAACAAATAAAGAGACTATACAAAGCAAACTTGATGAAATGACACTTGCAATCAATGATCTGCAAGAAGAATTTGATGAAAATAACAGCGAAATCGAAACCGTAGCAAGGGATAGTATCGGGGTTACAATCGGGTATATTTTGGACTGGTTCTGTATTGATATTGATATGGAAACAGCAATACGGGAGAGAGACTGGTAATGCGCCTATTTCTCGGGGAGTAGAGCAAATTGCTTCGTGAGCAATGGATTTAGTAAAGTGTGTAAGTTGTCGCTAACGAGACTATGAAAAAAAGGACCTGTTGACAAACTCACTTTTTCAGCGTTTATTTCTACATGTCTTTTTGAAATATCATAAAACGGCTGGTAAATTCAGTTATTCAAACTGCTTTTACCAGCCGTTTTAGATTTAATGCCGTTGCTGATAAGAGGCATTCTTCTGTCGCTTTCTGAAGGCCTCTTTTCTGGATTTTATTCAATTTATGTTCTCTTTTTAAAACTGAGAATGTTCCTTCTGCCCATATCTTCCTAAGACGCATGGCCCTCAAATAATCACTGGTCCCCACTTTCTTGCTGTTTTGATAAAAAGAGGGATAATAAGCACTTGCATTGATTCTGACTGTACCGAGATCTGTAGCACAAGCGGAAAAATCCGGACAGTTTTTACATTGTTTCTTTGAACGGCTATATAAACGGTAATAATTCTGTGTTGACTTTTTATAAATTAATTTCTGAAATGCTAAATATTCTCCCTGTCTACATACAAAGCGATCTGTTTCTTCCTCATAACAAAATCCCTTTTTTCATTGCATTGTTCTAATATTCACGGATAGCTGTATAACCTTGAACCCCTAATAACTCCAGTCCTCTGTGTACTGCTCCTATATCATATCCGCCATCTAATCCAATTTCCTGATATTTACAAGGCTGTCCTTTTAAATGTTCCAGGATAATATCACTTTCCCTCCGGTTAGCAGGGTAGCAATCCACACCGGTAATAATTCCATGACTGGTATCCACTGTCACCTCCGTCAGATAACCCAGTCCCTTTTTACGAGCCTGATAGATATAACCACACTCTGGATCTGTCCGGCTTTTTAAAGACTCTTTTTCTCTTTTTACATTTTCCGGTTCTTTATATCCAGGCATGGATGAAATCTCTGCTTCCAGTTCTTCCATATATTTTACAGTGGATTGTTGGACTGTTTCAACCGCCTCATAGCGACTGTCCCAGGATACATTGGACGGAAGGAATGAACCATCCGCAACACCAGTTTCACCCGATACGATCCCAAACTCTATACACTTCAGTACGATCTCATTAAAAATTTCCCGGAATATGTCGGCCTCCTGAAAACGCCTTCTTCTATTCTGGCTAAATGTTGAATGGTCCGGTACTTTATCCATCAGATCAATTCCGCAAAACCAGCGGTAAGCAAGGTTAAGAGATACTTCTTCCTCAAGCCTCCGTTCTGATTTGATCCCATAAAGATAACCAATCAGAAGCATTTTTATCAGAACAACGGGATCAATCGATTTTCTGCCAACATGAGAATAATAGGGAGCCGCCTTTTCGTATATGAAATCAAAATTTACACAGTTTTTAATCCGTCTCAGAAGATGATTCTCTGGAATCATAGAATCTATGTCAAGGATTACCATCTGGATTTGTCCGCTTTGTTTTCCCATCATAAAAATGGCCTCCTGCAATTGGTATAATAAGTATACCATACAGAAAGCCATTTTTCTTTAGTTTGTCAACAGGTCCAAAGTTTCACACACTCGCTGTGGAATACTTAAAGATCAGTGAAATTGCACCCCAGCTACAGAGAGTATGCAGCTTTGTTCACATCCTCATCTCTCAAAGCTTCACGAAATAGTTTTATTTATATAAGCAAACAAGATCCTGTACAAGCATCTCTCCATTTGTAAATTGAATTTTATTATTGCTCAAAAATCCATCCGTAGATTGTATTGTATTTTCAGCAATGGATATTTTCCATATTTTTTCAAGATCTTTTTTGAAACTAATATAAATATCATTTTTTAATGGTTCAAATACAATTGTACACAGAGTATTCTTCTGACTGGTTTGCCTCAAAACCTCAAAGGCTTTGTTTCTGTCAAAGCTGTGAATATTATTATGTAAATATTCATAAGCACAAATATATCTGTCGGCACCGACCCCATATACTTTATTATAATTTGTTTCTTTAAATTTCCCGTTTGCAAAATTTGTCATGACAATAAAATCATCAGAAATAGGACTTATAATATTTGTACCATTTCCTTCTTCCAGGATAAATGCATCGCCCGTTTTGTCTGCAATCATAGTATGCAGTCCTAAATCTGGGTATAATGGATTTCTGGGATAGGAGATTACTCTTTGATTAAGAATTTCAAAAAATTCCGAAGATTTTCTTGCTTTCTTTAACACCTCATCAAGAATATCAAAGGCAGACCAATCATTTGCATCGCAACCAGGCTTAAAACCTGGACCATATTCTACCGCTTGCGTACAGATAAAAAGACCTTCGCTATTAAATCCTGCGATATCCCTGTATTTGTTTTCTATTAAAGCTGAAAAGTAAAAAAAGTTTTTACCCTGATAACAATCGACCTTTAGTTTTAAATCAATTTCATCAGTATCGAAATTCATACCATAAACAGCTCCTTTTTTATGGTATACTGCAAAACTTGTACACATTTCCGAACCACCTTCAAATATTTTTTATACTTTAACAATATCATGGGATATTACGATGAGTCAACCTCTAAGATTTTTCGTAATTAAAAATGTTCCACTTTGGTTTGGCATGGCAATTTGCATTAGATTTGAAAATATATCATTTCATTACCGGCAGTAAGAAATCAGCAAGGAAAATTTTGGTTAGACATTTTGCCATTATCATGTATAATTTTAGTATAAAGTTGGGGGAGTGCCATACCAGCCAAAGCCAGATATCCTTAGATGAATTGAACAATTGCAGCAGAAGATATTCATCATTACGCGCATCCTCTTTCGTGAGGAATAACGTGGGTTCTGCGAAACAGGCGGGAGCCTATGCGATACTATGGGTGAGATGGATAAATAAATATATTTATATATAAAAGGCGGATAAAGTGTTGGAGAATATACTGGACGATATAAATCGGAATTTATTTCACATAGATGCAGTAGAGAAAATAACAAATGGATATACAGAAAATGACCTGAAAGCCGATCCAAAACTGATAAAAAAATGGATCATCGCTCTGAAAAACAGCGGGCAGGAGGAACAGTTTTGGAACGCAGTCATCCCAATAATGACAGAAGATTCGTTCTCAGAAGATTCCCTGGATTACTTTTTGTCTCACAAAGTAGGCTGTATCAGCCTGGCGCATAAAAACCTTCCGGATAAGTGGCTGAAAAAATTAATAGTATTTGACGATGCTGCTCTGTACCGGTTAGCCGTCAGATATTATACAGATGAAAGTATTCCTGGATCAAAGTTTATCGAAGCTGCGCAAAAATATATTATTAATTCTCTGAATTTATTTTCCTATCTGAACGAACTGTATCCAAGCACAAAGCAAAGGATGCTTTTATATCTAGGAAGGCAAAGTTCAGATAATTCAGTCTCAGCTTATGCGGCCGGATATTTAGAATCGCTCAGGCTCAGATATGTAGATGAAAGTGAGGAGTTACAAAGAGCATATCAAAAAGCCGGAGATAATGACGCAATTTTGTTTGCGTTGGCTGAAAATATATTCACACCGCAGAGTATTCTTCAGGATTTGGGAAGAACAGCTAAGATAAAAAATGCTTCAAAAATAAGAGTAGCAGCCAATGAAACCATAAGACTTCTAAAAATGATCAATCCCCAATAAGTCCCTGTATAAGGAGGCGGACCTGCCGTGCACACAAATTATGTTCATGCAAAAGAAAGAAATATTCGTGCATTAAAATCTCTGGATCAAGGAAATTTTTTAGCCGCACAGGAACTGTTCCGTCAGAATGCAAAAGAATTTCCCGGTTATAAAACCTGGAATAATTTAGGAATGTATTATTATACACAAGGAAGAGAGCTGAAGAGCGGAAAGGTTTACAATGCCGATCGGCTGGGCATTCATTTCTTAACAAATGCATTGGCGGAAAAGGAAACTGCATTTATCTTAACAAATCTTGGAATTGTTTATGACGAAGTGGCACAATACGGAGATAGAGATGATACAACCGCTTTAAAATATCTGAGCCTCGCCTTTGAAGTCCAGCCTGATTTCTGCCATGAATACAATAAAGCAGCATGTCTCTTCCACTATGAAAAATATGAAGAGTCATGTTCCATTTTGATGCGGCTGAATGGCGTTACAAATAGTGATGCGAAAGAATTATCACATGAGCTGAAGATAAAGGTCTCTTTGCTGTATTCAATACTATATGCAAAAGGTAAAAAATATTTTAAAGCGTATATTCGTGACATGGAGTTGGAAAAAGAACTAGAACTATTTGACTGCTTTGTTTTAACCTATTCCTGCGGAGAGTATGAACACGCCAGATATTTTTTGAATAAGATCCTGGAAGAAACATCCTCATGCCCTTATGCTGAAATGGCTGCCGACTGCTGTCTGAGGACAGACTATAAAAACAGGCCGGAGGATTTGGCTGTATATTTGTCCGGCTATGCAGCGGAAAGCAGATATCTGCTGAAAAAAATAATTTATAATCAGGAGTACAGAAAAAAGAAAATAGGCGGATACATCTATCGCCCAAGATTATATGTGCCATGCGGATATTACGGCTGCCCGGTCCCAGAGCACCATTCACCGGAATTTTAACCATCCATTTTTACCCTGAGAGAAAGTACCTGAAAAAGCGCATTTTCTCTCAGGGTCATTTTTTGGAATAAAGAGTCCGGCTCGCCGGACTCTCGCGCCGAAACGCGGTCGCTTTAGCGGCCATATTTCTTTAGCGCGCAGTGCGATACCCCGGAGGGTTATGTTTCATAGGGAACGAAGTTTCCTATGAAATGAAAGAAAAACTTTTCGCCCCTTCCTGAAGCCCTCATTTTCCCATAAAATTTTTTCCATTCAAGACATATCTCCCCCATCCGCTCATATATTGTGATAAATGGTCTGAAAGGGGGAGGCGTAAAATGGGACAGGAAGAACAGCTCTATCAGCTGTTTCCGGAAAAACTGAAACGGCTGCTGGTGCAGGCGGAAATACCTTTTGAATCGCTTCAGGAACTGCGTCTGCGGGCGGAAGAACCGGTGATCGCGGTGGTGGAGTCCGAGGAGTGGTATCTGCAGGAAGGCGGCGGCCGCACCAGGCAGGTAAAAAATGCCTTTCGGGCAGGCCGCAGGGACTTACAGGAAATACTGGAGCGGGCGGGGAAATATTCACTCTACGCCTATGAAGAAGAGTTGCGCCAGGGTTATCTGACGCTGCAGGGAGGCCACCGCATGGGAATCTCCGGCAAAGCGGTCCTGGAACAGGGGACAGTGCGCAGCATCAAATATGTGTCATTCCTGAATCTGCGCATCGCCCACCAGAAAAAAGGCTGCGCGGACCAGCTGCTTCCTTTTTTGTACAACCGGGACGGGCATATCTGCCAGACCCTGCTGATCGCTCCCCCTGGGGGCGGAAAAACCACTGTGCTGAGAGATCTGATCCGTCAGGTTTCGGACGGGAATACATATGGCAGAGGGGTCACGGTAGGAGTGGTGGATGAGCGCTCAGAACTAGGTGCTTGTTACATGGGAACGCCCCAGAACGATCTGGGCATGAGGACGGACGTGCTGGACTGCTGCCCGAAAGCCCAGGGGATGCTGCTTTTGCTCCGGGCCATGGCCCCTCAGGTAATCGCAGTGGACGAAATCGGAAGCCGCAAGGACCTGGAGGCCATTGAATATGTGAACCACTGCGGATGCAGCATTATTGCCACCGTCCACGGCGCGTCTGTGGAGGATATCAAGGTTCGGCCCGTCCTGAGGGAAATGCTGCAGGAGCGGCTGTTTGAACGCTATGTGGTGCTGGGCAGCCGGAAGCGCCCCGGAGAAGTGCTGCAGATTTTCGATGACAGGGGGACCTTGCTGACGGGAGTGAGGAGTCTGAAATGACGGAGTGGAAAGTGCTGGGGGCGGTTCTGGTGGTGGCAGGTTCAGCGGGGCTGGGCATGGGAGCCGCAGCCAGACAGAAGAAGAGGCTGGAAGACTGCCGGCAGGCGCTGCAGCTTTTGTTACTGCTGAAATCCGAGCTGAGCTGTACCGGGGCCTGTCTGGAGGACGCGTTCCGCCAGATCGGGGGGCGGATGCCGGAGGGATGGAAAAATTTTCTGAATCAGCTTTCCGGCCGGATGCAGGAAATGCAGACAGGCTCTCTGGCAGCTTTGTGGTCGGAATGCTGCAGGGAATTTTTAGGACAAACCTGCCTGTCGTCCTCTGATCTGCAGCGTGTCTCGGAATTTGGAAAACACCTGGGCTATCCAGACCTGCAGCTGCAGCTGAAGCTTTTAGATTTGGACATACAGGAGCAGGAACGGGTCTGCAGCCAGATTGCGGAGGAACTGCCGGAAAAATGCCGGATCAGCAGGACACTGGGAATTTTCGGAGGAATTATGCTGGCAGTGATGCTGATATAAAGAAGTGATGGGAGCTGCATATGGAAATTAATTTAATTTTAAAAATAGCGGCAGTGGGCGTAATGGTCTCCGTCATCTGTCAGATATTAAAACACAGCGGCAGGGATGAACACGCCTTTTTTGTCAGCCTTGCGGGGATGCTGCTGGTGCTGTTCTGGCTGCTGCCTTATATTTCGCAGCTGTTTGAAACGATTCAGAAAATGTTCGGATTGTGAGGCGTGGGATGGTTCTGATAGGTTTGTTCGGCATTCTGGCCGTGCTGCTGGCAGTGCAGCTGAAAGGGATGAAGCCGGAATATGGAATATATCTGAGCCTGGCGGCAGCTGTGGTGATTTTTGCGGTGGGAGCCCAGAAACTGGAAGGGGTTATAGAAGTTTTGTCCAGGCTGCAGCAGTATCTGCCGGTATCTGCAGAGTACCTCCAGGTACTGCTGAAGATGGTGGGAATCACCTATCTTTCCGAATTTGCCGCAGGAATCTGCAAAGACGCGGGATACCAGGCAATCGGCTGCCAAATCGAAATGTTCGGTAAACTGATGATCCTCGCGCTGAGCATGCCCATTGTCATGGCGCTGATGGAAACGCTGGATACATTCCTGCGGTGAAAGGAGGGAATATGCCGGGATGGAAAAATTTCATAACAGCTGCCGTATGCTGCCTGATCTTCCTTTTTTGTCCGGGACAGGCTGTCTGGGCGGAAGAAAGCGGGGAGAATGATCCTCTGTCCGGCTATTCTTTTGAAGAAGTGCAGCAGGTGCTGGAGGACAGTCTGGACGGGGACGCAGTTTCTTTTCGCGAGCTGGTGCAGCAGATGATCAGCGGCGAGACGGGAGGAACAGGAGATATCTGGAAAAAAATCTGGGATGCCCTTTTTTCAGAACTCAATGCAAACCAGAAGGTATTGTTTCAGGTTCTGCTGATCGGGACAGTAGGCGCTGTTTTTACCAGTTTTTCCGCAGCCTTTGGAAAAGGCGGCGTGTCGCAGGCTGCGTTTTATGTAGCATATATTATGATGATGACTGTATTAATGGCTGGATTTTACACAGCATCACAAATTGTGAAAAATCTGCTGCAGAATCTGGTGACATTTATGCAGGCGCTGGTCCCAACCTACTTTATGGCTGTGGCCATGACAGGGCAGACAGTGACTTCCGCCGCTTACTATCAGATCACGGCGGTGGGGATCAGTCTGGTGGAATGGGCTCTTTTATATTTCGGCCTGCCCGCAGTGCGCATCTATATGGTATTTGGCCTGGCCGGTCAGCTGGCAGGAGAGGACGGGCTGTCCAAGCTGACAGAACTGCTGAAATCTGCGCTGTCCTGGGGAATGAAAACCATTGCCGGCGCCATGTTTGGCCTGCAGATCATCCAGAGCATCCTGCTGCCTGGCATTGATTCCGTGAAATCCGGGACAGTGATGAAGGCGATCCGGGCGATTCCCGGAATCGGAAACAGCGTGGAATCTGTTTCTTCCATGGTTTTGGGAACCGGTGTTCTGATTAAAAACGGGATCGGCGCGGCCGCGCTTGTCATATTACTGCTGATCAGCGCAGTTCCTGTGGTAAAGCTGCTGGTCCTGACTTTGAGCTACCATCTGGCTGCTGCTCTGGTTCAGCCAATTTCTGATTCCAGAATGACAGAATGCATCAGCGTGGCGGCATCTGCTATGGGGCTGCTGCTGAAAATAGTGCTGACCGCAGTGCTGCTGTTTTTCCTGACAATCGCTATTGTCTGTGTGACTACAGGAGGAAAGGTGGGGTGATATGGATACTTTTTTTGGCTGGGTCCGGGGAATCGCCTGCTACCTGCTGCTGGTTTCGCTGCTGATGCTGCTGCTCCCCTCAGAACAGTACAAAAAATACATGAAACTGGCTACCGGATTGGTTCTGATCCTTCTGGTGATCGGTCCCGCCCTGCGGCTGCTGGGGCTGGAAGATAAAGTATCTGAGTATTATAACAGTTTTCAGCAGCTGATCCCGGCAGAGGGAGCGGAAATTCCTGAGGCGGAGCTGGAACAGGAAGCTGCGGAAGCTGCGGTCAGAGCCTATGAGTCCTGGATCAGGCAGAAATCTTCAGAACTGGCAGAGGCTGCAGGATATCAGGTGACCAGAATGGAGACAGAACTGTCTGAAGAAAAAGAAACACTGGGGGAATTAAAAAGACTGTATCTCCGCGTGCGCACGGCGCCAAAGGATGAGAGACTGGTGGAACCGGTGATCATTTCTTCCGGGACCGGCGGGAAAGCTTCGGCGGAAAGCCTTGGCGTCCGCAGTCTGAAAAGGAGGCTGGCAGAAGCGTTCAGTCTGGAGGAACAGGCAGTCCTAATTGAGGAGGGAAAATGAAAATTCAAGGAAAATTCAAGAAAATCTGGGAGGGCTGGAAAGAAAAAATCGGGATGCCGCGAATGCTTCTGCTGCTGTTATGCGGGATTGCCCTGCTGGTGCTGTCCTGGCCCTTTTCAGGAAAAAAAGAAACAAATCCTCTTCCTGTAGAACATACTGGAACGGCACAGACCAGCATGACTGAGGATCAGTATGCGGAATGGCTGGAAAAAAAAGCAGTCAGGCTGCTGGAATCCATGGAAGGGATCGGCAGGGCA
Organism: Cuneatibacter caecimuris; assembly: GCF_004216775.1. Taxonomy (GTDB): domain Bacteria; phylum Bacillota; class Clostridia; order Lachnospirales; family Lachnospiraceae; genus Cuneatibacter; species Cuneatibacter caecimuris. The sequence goes on along the minus strand of NZ_SGXF01000002.1, from coordinate 1,873 downwards.
GAGGTGGCGATTACCCTGAAGGCCGGAAGTGAAAAGGTAGTGCAGAAAAATGTGCAGAGTTCTCAGTCGTCCCTGAATGAAGTGGACCAGGAAGGCGGAAGCAGGGTATCCCAGGAGTTTTCCCAGAAGGAAGAAGTGGTGCTGGCGGAAGGATCTCCTTATGTGATCCAGGAAAAGAAGCCAGAAATCGCCGGAATTGCCGTATGCGTAAGAGGAGCGGATTCTCCGTCCGTAATTTCTGAAATCAGTGAAGCAATGCAGGCATTATTTGATGTCCCTGCTCATAAAATTAAAGTACTAAAGATGGAATAACAGGAAAAGGAGCGGTTGGAGTTGAAAAAAATCTTAAAGAAAAATCAGATCATCATTACAGCGCTGGCGTTAATGATCGCCATTGCAGGGTACCTGAATTACGCAGGAAAAAATACCAGTCTGGCGGGAGGAAAACCGGAAGAAAGCACGCAGAGCACTGAAGGTACATATACAGGGAATTTCCAACAGGTGTCGGATGATGACGTGCTGGCGGAAAATCAGGCCCTTCAGAACGCTACCGGCGCGACAGCCCCTTCGGAATCCCAGGATGATCCCTTGCTGACAGACGGTTCCGATATCGCCAGTCTGGACGATCCCGACGAGGGCCAGGCAGCCGCGGGCCAGCCGGAGGAGGGCCAGGGGCAGGAAGTTTCCGGCAGCACATCCACTCCGGGAACAGCCGTATTGGCCAGCGGTATGACAGTAACAGATTTCCTGGCGCAGGAACGGCTGAACCGGGAACAGGTGCGCGGAAAGAATAAAGAAGCGCTTCTGGAAATCATCAATAATGAAAATATTGCGGAAGACCAGAAACAGGCTGCGGTAGACAACATGGTGAAGCTGACTGAAATCGCAGAAAAAGAGAATCTTGCAGAAACATTGCTTCGTTCCAAGGGGTTTGAAGACGCTGTAGTGACTATGAACGAAGGCCAGGTAGATGTGGTGCTGTGCAGAGCTACCCTGACGGACGCAGAGCGGGCGCAGGTAGAAGATATCGTAAAAAGGAAAACGGAACTGGGAGTGGAAAATATAGTAATCACGCTGATGGAGTTAAAAACAGAATAAAATGTTTGCAAAAAGGCAGAAAGATGGTATAATATACACAACGGGGTGAAATTCGTTGACGAATGGAGGTACAATCGTGGCAAAGGATATGGAAAAGAACACTTACAAGATACAGAGCGGAGACGGCATCGGCGAAGTGCAGATTGCAGACGAAGTCATCGCCATTATCGCCGGCCTGGCTGCGATGGAGGTCAAAGGCGTGGCGTCCATGGCTGGGAATATAACAAAAGAACTGGTGAGCAAGCTGGGCATGAAGAATTTATCCAAGGGTGTGGAAGTAGAAGTGATCGGGACCACCGCTTCGGTAATCCTTTCCCTGAATCTGGAATATGGATACAGCATACCTGCAGTGTCCGCCAAGGTGCAGGAACGGGTGAAGGCGGCGATACAGAATATGACGGGGCTGGAAGTCCTGGATGTGAATATTCGGATCGCCAGTGTGGAATTACCATAACAGGGTCCGGGACGGGTGCCAGGAAACTGGCGCCCTTTTCATGTTGCATATGAAACTGCGTTCCCTATGCAACATGACCCTCCGGGGGATGCGCACTACGCGCCGGGGAAATATGGCCGCTAAAGCGACCGCGCTTCGGCGCGAGAGTCCGGCGAGCCAGACTCTTTATTCTTGCATATGAAACTGCGTTCCCTATGCAACATGACCCTCCGGGGGATGCGCACTGCGCGCCGGGGAAATATGGCCGCTAAAGCGACCGCGCTTCGGCGCGAGAGTCCGGCGAGCCAGACTCTTTATTCTTGCATATGAAACTGCGTTCCC
>NZ_SGXF01000001.1:112827-1334533 GCF_004216775.1 Cuneatibacter caecimuris | reverse complement strand
ACGACGAGGTAGATAGGGCAGAGGTGGAAGTGCCGTAAGGTATGTAGCTGACTGTTACTAATCGGTCGAGGGCTTGACCTGAAGAGGTTCAGGAGGGCCTGGATGGTTTCTGTGTGTGGTTTTGAAGGTACAAATTAATTATGGCCCAGTGGCTCAGTTGGTTAGAGCGCCGCCCTGTCACGGCGGAGGTCGAGAGTTCGAGTCTCTTCTGGGTCGTTTGTCCGTTTTACGGATAATAATTAAATATATGGGGTCTTAGCTCAGCTGGGAGAGCATCTGCCTTACAAGCAGAGGGTCATAGGTTCGAGCCCTATAGGCCCCATTGATTTCATGGAAACATGAAATATGGATGGATTCCCGAGTGGCCAAAGGGGGCAGACTGTAAATCTGTTGTCGACGACTTCGAAGGTTCGAATCCTTCTCCATCCATTGCACGAAAGTGCCCTGTCGCGGGGTGGAGCAGTCTGGAAGCTCGTCGGGCTCATAACCCGAAGGTCGCAGGTTCAAATCCTGCCCCCGCAATTTTGAAAAATATTATATTTTTATTATGCCCAGATAGCTCAGTTGGTAGAGCAGAGGACTGAAAATCCTCGTGTCACTGGTTCGATTCCGGTTCTGGGCATCTTTTTTTGTATATTAATATTTTTTACTTTTATATTGATTTTTGTTAATATATCAGTATGCTTTACTTTTGCAGATAAAAGTATTCAGCAGCTATCGTAATAATGTTAACCGGATTTGGTAAGAATAATAGTCCGGCAGAACAAGCAATAAAAGTACTTTTGGAAGATTATAGTAAAGTGGCGAAATGGAAGAAAGTGAAACAGAATTTGCGGGGTGAAAATCGGCTGTCGGAGCAGCTGCGCCGCCGCGATCACTATATTGGCAAAAGATGAAAGGAGCTTATATGGCTGGTTATGTGCTTGTAACAGATGCGACAGTTGATCTTCCGCAGTCTGTCATAGAGCAGTATGGGATTCATGTGATCCCAATGGCATTTGATCTGGATGGAAAGGATTATTTTCATTATGCGGATTGCCGTGAAATGCCGCTCTCTGTTTTTTATGATAAGCTGAAACAGGGATCGGTATCCCATTCTTCACAGATAACACCGCAGATGTTTAAGGATAATTTCAAACCTATTCTGGAAAGCGGAAAGGATATTATATATATTGGTTTTTCTTCAGGGCTCAGTAATACCTGGCAGAATGCTTTTCTGACTATTCAGGATTTACAGGAAAAGTATCCGGATCGTAAGATCATTGGAATTGATTCTCTCAGCGCTTCGGTAGGAGAGGCTGTTCTGGTGCTTAATGCAGCGCAGCGCATGGCTGGCGGCATGGAACTGGAAGAGCTGGCAGCATGGGTGAAATGCCACCGTCATGCAGCCAGGCATTGGTTTACTGTTCAGGATTTGTTCTATCTGAAGCGCGGCGGGAGGCTCTCCACTGCGGAAGCGCTGGTGGGAACCGCTCTGAAAATCAGGCCGGTGCTCAGTGTGGACCGGGAAGGAAAGCTGATTGTCTGTGCAAAGGTCAGAGGAGAAAAGAAAGCCATGGATTTTCTCATGGGCAAACTGCGGGAAGAGGGAGTTTCCTTATCGGAACAGACAGCGGTGATCGGACACAGTGCAAATCCCGGGCAGGCAGAAGCCCTGCAGAAAATGCTGGAAGCAGAGGGATTGGTGAAGGACAGCATTATTTCGGAAATCGGACCGATTATCGGTACCCATGTGGGGCCCGGATTTCTGGCGCTGACATTTATTGGGGAAGAGGATAGAGATTGATGAAAAAGGCTGTCGCTGGTGCGGCAGTCTTTTCTTATATAGGAGGGAACAAACAGTTGGAAAGTCTATATGATAAGCTGCTGCAGTACAGGGAAAAGGGGATCTATCCGTTTCATATGCCGGGACACAAGCGGCAGGAATGGACTATGTGCAATCCTTATGAAATTGATATTACAGAAATAGAGGGCTTTGATGACCTGCATCATCCTGAAGGTATATTGCGGCAAGCCCAGGAAGAAGCCGCTGAAATTTATGGATCGTCCCGCACCTGGTTTTTGGTCAATGGTTCCACTTCGGGGATACTCAGCGCTGTGGGCGGGTGTGTTCCGCTGAAGGGGACAATTTTGATGGCGCGGAACTGCCATAAATCGGTCCTGAACGCAGTTTTCCACAGGGGGCTGCGGCCCGTCTGTGTTTATCCACAGATCAGCGGGCAAATGGGGATTGCGGGCAGCATATTGCCGGGGGATGTGGAAAAAGCTTTGGATTGCGAACCTCATGCAAGCGCAGTGATTCTGGTATCGCCTACTTATGAAGGCGTGGTATCCGATATTCGCAGCATTGCAGAAATAACCAGAAAGAAAGGAATTCCCCTGATTGTAGATGAAGCCCATGGCGCGCATTTCTCTTTTGGGGGTGGCTTTCCGTCTTCTGCGTTGAAAGAAGGCGCTGATTTTGTGATACAGAGTCTTCATAAGACGCTTCCTTCTATGACGCAGACTGCGGTGCTCCACGCTTCTGTAAATGCGCGCCGGGACTGGATGGAGCGCGTTGACCGTTGTGTTTATTTGTATCAGAGCTCCAGCCCTTCCTATATTTTGCTGTGTGCGATTCAACGATGTATTCAGTACATGGCAGCCGATGGGAGCGAGCGTATGAAAAAATATGCCGGGAACCTGGAAAGACTTAGAAAATATCTGAAGGATTTGCCTGGAATAAGGCTGGCGGAGCGGGATGAAACCATGTGGAGGCTGGATCCTTCCAAACTGCTGATCTCTGCAGAGGGTGTGACCGGGACCAAGTTGGGAGGTCTTTTGCTGCAGAACTATGGGCTGCAGATGGAAATGTGCACGGAGTCTTTTGTGATTGCTATGACAAGCCTGATGGATACGGACCAGGGCTTCAAACGGCTCTGCAGAGCGCTGAAAGAGATCGGGTGTGAAAGCTCCGGTTTGGGAGAAAGGCGGGTGCGGGATGCCTGTCTGGAAGAGTCTCATCGGCCAAAATATCGCATGACTCCATATAAGGCAGAGAGCTCACCTTCAGAGTGGCTCCCTTTGGAACAGGCTGCAGGCCGGGTTTCCGCGGAGACTGGTTATTTATATCCTCCGGGCGTGGCTTTTATTGTGGCCGGAGAAGAAATCGATGATATGGTGATCAACAGGCTGTCCCGCTACAGACAGAAGTGCATTGAAGTACAGGGCTGCAGCAGAATCGGAGAAGGACTGCTGCGGGTAGTAAAGTGAGGTAAAGGCATGGGAAAAATATTTTATATCATGGGTAAAAGTGCATCGGGAAAGGATACGGTCTATCATCGGCTGTGTGACGATAAGTCCCTGGGGCTGCATACGGTGACGCTCTATACTACCCGCCCCAGGAGGGAAGGAGAAACAGATGGAGTGGAGTACCATTTTATCAATGACGGGGAAGCAGAGAAGCTGGAACAGCAGGGGCTTATTATAGAACTTCGGGCGTATCATACAGTTCATGGTATATGGAAATATCTTACGGCGGATGACGGGCAGATATGTCCGGGCGAACAGGATTATCTGATGATCGGAACACTGGAATCCTACAAAAAAATGAGAGAATATTTTGGAAAAGAGATATTGGTTCCGATTTATATAGAGATTGAGGATGGGGAGCGCCTGATCCGGGCGGTGAAGAGGGAACAGAAGGAGCCCCAGCCCAGATATGCAGAGCTGTGCAGGCGTTTTCTTGCGGATTCTGAGGACTTCAGTGAGGAGAAACTGGCAGAGTGCGGAATAAACGAAAAATTTGAAAACAGAGAGCTGGAGGCCTGTATCCAGAAGGTGAAATTATTTATCTCCAATAGAATAAACACCTGATTTGCGGGCGGAGAGGATTAAATTGGGCGCTTTTTGGATGGAGGAGGGGAATAAAAGATTCTACTTATCAAAACCGAAGCATTTGGTATAATATGGAATGATGCAATTTGTGAAAATTTAAAGAATTAAAAGGGGGATGTGTCATGCACATAAAACGTTTAACTGCTTGTGCCCTTGCAGCTCTGCTAGCTATTTCTCCATTGAATCTGCCTTCAGTCAGTGCAGATCCGGTACAGGACTCTAATCTGGTGCTCTATTCATCTTTTGATGATGAAACAGCCAACGATGCTTCCGGAGCCGGCAATAATGGAACCATTACAAAGGACAGCCAGTATGGCACAGTGGAATTTGTGGAAGGGGTGAATGGTGGGAAGGCAATCCGCATTGTAAATGATTCCAACCACCGTAAAAAGAACCTTGCCGCTAATTTTGTAGATTACGGCAGTAATCTGAAGTTCGGTACCAGTGATTTTTCAGTTTCTCTTTGGTACAAGACGGACGCCGAAGGCGTTTCGCCGGGAGATACAGCCAATGATGACCACGGCGGCAACGATGTTTCTATATTTGGCAATAAAGATTATGATTCCGGAACAAACCGCGGTCTGACACTGGGAAACTTTTCTGCCAATACACCGGCTGACGTCCGTGTAAATTTTGTTGCAAAACAGGGAACACGCGTAGAGATCAATAAAGTCTATGTTTGCGATGACACATGGCACCATCTTGCGGCAACCTTTGACAGGGACGGCAGCATGAGCGTTTATGTGGACGGGGCGCTTTACGGAAGTAAAGATATCAGTACTTACAAAGATTTAAGCATTGATGTGGACGGACAGAATTTTGTACTTGGCGCCGACGGCGTTCATACATATGGCACACCTGGAGCTACTGTGGACGAGCTGCGTATGTACCGGAGCGCTCTGACCCCGGATCAGGTGACTGAATTATATGACCTGGACAAACCCAGTGTTTCAAAAGATTTGACGACTTTGCATGTCACCTTTGACAATGGGACTGCGGAAGACAGCTCATCCCACCAGACCAACGGAACGATTGTAGGCGCAGTAGAGTTTGTGGATGGCGTGAAAGGAAAGGCAGTTAAGATTTCCAACGATGCAAGCCATCGGAAAGGAAATACTGCGGAGCAGTACATCACCTTTGGAAAACAGCCGGGCGTGACGTTCGGCAGTTCAGATTTCACTCTTGCATTCTGGCATAAAAGCATAGGCCATGGAGCCAGTGACTCTGCGATTTTGGGAAATAAGGATTATGCCTCCGGTTCTAACGTCGGTTTGGCGGTAGGGAATTACCACGCGCCTAATGTGAACAGCATCGACGACCTTCGCATGAATATATCCGGCAAAAAGGGGAGCCGTATCGAGCTCAAGAATATATCAGGGAATAATGATAACTGGCATTATATTGTTACCTCATTCGATCGGGACGGCTATATGACAGTCTATATGGACGGCCGTAAAATCGGGGCCGTTGATATGTCCGGCCAGGCAGGGACGAGCGTTGACGACGGAGAGTTTGTGCTTGGCGCGGACGGCCACTTCACTTACGGGGCCGATGGATGCCTGCTGGATGAAGTGAGGATTATTAAAAAAGCGCTGACAGAGTCCGAATGCAGTAATCTGTACCGCTCCGAGGCCCTTTCTCTTAAGCTGAATGAGATGGAGCAGATGATCAGCATTGCCGGAACTGAGGAATACAGCCAGGAAAATATCAATGCATTCAAAGCATCCCTTGAGAGAATTAAGGGACAGGCGGCAAATGCAGATGAAGATACTGCAGCAGCTCTGTGCGCTGAACTGGAAAATGCTTATGCGCTGCTTCAGGACAGCGCGAAGAAGCCGCTCCTGACATTTGACGTGCTGGCAGATGTGCATTTACGGGACAGTGATTCTTCCCGCGCGGCCAAATTTACAGCAGGGCTCAAGGATATCGCAGCCAACCATGCTGACAGCGACGCATTGGTAACCCTGGGAGACAACATTTCCTTTGGTTCTGATAATAATTCCCGCACGCAGTATTTTGACCTTATCGAGCAATACGCAGGACAGATCCCCAATAAACTGATCGCGTTGGGAAACCATGATGTGCGCAAAAATGACAGTTCCTCCTCCACTGGTTTTTCAAGCAACTATGCTGTGGCATATGAAGCCTATATGAGGGATAACAAGAAGTACAGGGACGATCCGGACAGCGATAAGGTTTATTTTGATAAATGGATCAACGGATACCACTTTATTGTGCTCAATACAGAAGACGGGCTCAAGGACTGCATTGACATGTCAGAAGAACAGCTGGTATGGTTTGAGCAGAAGCTTGGAGAAGGGGAGAATGGCGCTGCCGGCGCCGCCGACCCGGAAAAGCCGGTAATTGTTGCTGTGCATCAGGCTCTGAATGATACGCATCCCCGGGCAAATGCCTATGGCGGGTTTACGAAGGAAGAAGAACTGATGAACCGGGTAAGAGAAATTCTTTCCGGGTATCCGCAGGCTGTAGTGATGAGCGGACATATTCATAATGGTTTTGGCATTGCCACTACAATGGATAAGACATATGGAACTATGATTGACTGCCCGTCCTTTAATGAATCAGAAAATGGTATTACAGAATCAGGAACAGGTTATCAGGTAAATGTCTATGCGGACCGGATCCATTTCCGGGCCAGGAATTATGTCACTGCAACATGGATGCCGGAATTTGATTTAATTCTTTCTGTGCCTTCCCTGCCTTCCGTAACAGCAGAAGCTGGGGATAAAGTGGAAACAGATTATACCGCGGAGAGCTGGGGCACATTTTCCGGGTTCCTCACGAATGCAAAGGCGCTCCTGAACAGCGCCAATGAAAGCGCACGTCTGGAGGTATTTGCGGCGGCTCAGAAACTGAAGACAGCTATGGCCGGGCTGAAAGTAGATATGAGTGAACTTCAGACGGTGTATGACAAATACGCGGGAGAATTAAAAGAGGATTACACACCGGAGAGCTGGATTGAGTTTGAAGCAGCTAAGGAAGCGGCGGAAACGGTGCTGAAAAATGAGGGCGGCACTGTGACTCCAAAGGATGTGGCTGATGCGGCTGCAGCCCTTGAGGAGGCGGCGAAAAAACTTATAAAGGCTGAGCAGCCGACGGAGCCGGAGAGCAGTACAGAGGCGACAGAGCCCAGCGAACCGGAAAGCAGCACAGAGGCGACAGAGCCCAGCGAACCGGAAAGCAGCACAGAGGCGACAGAGCCCAGCGAACCGGAAAGCAGTACAGAGGCGACGGAGCCCAGTGAAACAGAAACCAGCCCGGACGTGACCAAACCCACTGAACCGGAGACCAGCCCGGATGTGACCACGCCCACTGAAACAGAAATCAGCACAGATGCAACCACGCCCGCTGAAATAGAGAGCAGCTCGGATGCGGAAGAACCTGGCGAAACAGAGAGCAGCTCGGATGCGGAAGAACCCGGTGAAACAGAGAGCAGTTCGGATGCGGAAGAACCCGGTGAAACAGAGAGCAGTACAGAAGAAACAGAGCCCGGCGAGATCCCGAGCAGCACAGTGGAAAGCACTCCCGGTACAGGGGATTCCACCAATATGAGCTGGCTGATTCTTGTGACAGTGATTGCTCTGGCCACTGTAGCAGGCTCCGCAACAGCAATGGAGATTGCCGGACGGAAAAGAAAACAGAACAGGAACCAGTAAAGCTTTAGAATAATGATCAGACCGGCGGGGTAAAGTATAATTAAAAGATCAGCCGGAGAATTAAGAAAAAATAACCTCCCATGTGGTATCATGAATATATCAGCCATGGGAGGTGTTTTTTTTCACAAAATGCTTTAGAATTTAAAAAAAATATGGTATGATAAAAGCCGGAGGCGGAAGGAGGAGACTGTTTTGTTTGAGCAGATTATAGGAAATGAACATATTAAGGAATTTTTCGTGCATGCGCTGGAACAGCAGAAGGTCCCCCATGCCTGCATTCTCAGCGGAGAGGACGGATTGGGGAAGCGCCTGTTTGCTGAGGAATTTTCAAAAGCGCTGCAGTGTGAAGGCAGCGGGGCCAAGCCCTGCGGGAAATGCCGTTCCTGCCTGCAGATGGCGGGCCATAACCATCCTGATGTGATTTATGTAGGCCATGAAAAGCCGGCCAGTATCGGGGTGGACGATATCCGTAGGGGGCTGAATCAGGATATTTTGATCCGGCCGTATCAGAGCGCCCACAAGGTTTACATTGTGGACGAAGCGGAAAAAATGACAATACAGGCTCAGAACGCTTTGCTGAAGACTCTGGAAGAACCGCCGGGATATGGGGTGATTCTGCTGCTCAGCGAGAACGCGGAGAGCTTTCTGCCTACAATTTTGTCCAGAGCGGTGGTGCTGAACCTGAAGCCGGTGCTGGACAGCCAGCTGCGCGGAGCGCTGGCAGGCCTGGGGCTGCAGGAGGACAAGCTTGAAACGATCGTCCGCTTTGCGGGAGGAAATATAGGGAAAGCCAGAAAAATGGCAGAGTCAGAGTCATTTTCTGTTATGATGAGCAGAATACTTCAGCTGCTCAGAAATGTGCGCAAAATGGATCTGGAACAGCTGCTGGAAACGATACGCAGTCTGGAGGAATATAAGCTGCAGGTAAAAGACTGCATTGATTTTATGGAGCGGTGGTACAGGGATGTGCTGCTGTTTAAGGCAACGAACGACATGAACCTGCTGGTGTTTAAGGATGAATTCCGTTATATCAGGCAGGAAGCGCAGATTTGTTCTTTTCCGGGCATTGAAACGATTCTGGAAGGAATGGAAACAGCGAAACGGAGGCTGGATGCAAACGTCAATTATGAGCTGACAATGGAGCTGATGCTTTTGACGATCCAGGAAAATTAGCAGAAAGGAATAATTTATGATACAGGTAATTGGAGTCAGGTTCCGAAGAGCCGGAAAAGTATACTATTTTTCTCCGGGGGATCTGGAAATTGAAGCGGGACAGAATGTGATTGTGGAAACTGCCAGGGGCGTGGAGTTCGGCAATGTTGTGCTGGGCAACAAGACTGTGGAAGAGGAGAAGGTTGTGCAGCCGCTGAAACCTGTGATCCGCATTGCCACAGACGCGGATGAGGAACAGGAACAAAAAAACAGGGAGAAAGAAAAAGAAGCCTTTAAGATCTGTCAGGAAAAAATAGCAAAACATCAGTTGGAAATGAAGCTGATCGATGCGGAGTATACGTTTGATAACAATAAAGTGTTGTTTTATTTCACTGCGGACGGCCGCATTGATTTCCGGGAACTGGTTAAGGATCTGGCATCCGTTTTCCGCACCAGAATTGAACTTCGCCAGATCGGGGTCCGGGATGAGACGAAGATTCTGGGAGGCATTGGAATTTGCGGAAGAGTGTTGTGCTGCAACAGTTATTTGTCTGATTTTGCGCCGGTATCTATCAGAATGGCGAAAGAGCAGAATTTGTCCCTGAATCCGTCAAAGATTTCCGGCGCCTGCGGAAGGCTGATGTGTTGTCTGAAAAATGAGCAGGAGACATATGAATATCTGAACAGCCGGCTGCCCGCTGTGGGCGACGGCGTGATCACCTCAGACGGCCTGCGGGGAGAGGTCCACAGTGTCAGCGTTCTGCGCCAGATGGTGAAAGTAGTCGTCAATGTAGAGAAGGATGATAAAGAAATCCGGGAGTATAAAGTAGATGAGCTGAAGTTCCGTCCCCGCAGGAGAAAAGACAAGCTGCAGGTAGAGGACGCGGAACTGGAACAGCTGGAGGAACTGGAGCAGTTGGAGGCGGAATCCTCCGCGCCGGCGCCCCGCAGAGAGGATACGAAAAAGGAGTATTCCCGAAAGGAAGCCCCCAGACGGGAAAACGGGAAGCGGGAAAATGGACGGAGAGAAAATTTCAGGAAAGAAAATAACCGGAAAGAGCATCCCAAAAAGGACTTTCCAAGAAAAGGAGACCGGGAGCCCCGGCGTGAGGACCGCCAGAAGGAGCAGGGAAACGATGCCCGTACTGAAAGAACACGAAAGGATTGATGATCTGCAGCGAAACGGCTATCAGATCATTCAGAATACAAAAAAATTCTGTTTCGGCATGGATGCGGTGCTTCTGTCCGGGTTTGCGGCAGCCCGGGCCGGAGAAAGAGTGCTGGATCTGGGGACGGGAACAGGGATTATACCGATCCTGATGGAAGCGAAAACAGAGGGAGAGGCGTTTGTTGGTTTGGAAATCCAGGAAGAGGTGGCCGATATGGCGGCCAGGAGCGTGGCGCTCAATCATCTGGAAGCAAAAATCAGTATCCGGACCGGAGATATTAAGGAGGCCTCTGCCATATTTGGCGGGGCTTCCTTTGATGTTGTGACCAGCAATCCTCCCTATATGAAAGATTCCCACGGGCTGAAGAATCCTGATCCGGCAAAGGCAATCGCCCGTCATGAGGTTCTGTGCAGCCTGGAGGACGTGGTCCGGGAGGCGGCCAGGATTTTGAAACCAGGCGGCAGATTTTATATGGTCCACAGGCCCTATAGGCTGCCGGAGATATTTATGGCGCTGCAGAAGCACAGGATAGAGCCCAAGCGGATGAAGCTGGTCCATCCCGAGGCTGATAAAGAAGCGAATATGGTGCTGATAGAGGCGGTCCGGGGAGGCAGAAGCCAATTGACGGTGGAACCGCCGGTGATTATTTTTGAAGCCCCCGGCCAATACAGCAGGGAGATCCGGGAAACCTACGGATACTGAGGAGGAGTCATGGAAGGAAAATTATATCTCTGCGCTACGCCCATCGGGAATCTGGAGGACATGACTTTCCGGGCGGTTCGGATTTTGGGAGAGGTAGACCTGATCGCAGCGGAGGATACGAGAAACAGCATAAAGCTTCTGAATCACTTTAATATACAGAAACCTATGACCAGCTATCATGAGTTTAACAAATATGATAAGGCCAGAATCCTGGTGGAAAAGATGAAAGAAGGAAGGCAGATCGCTCTGATTACAGACGCGGGAATGCCCGGCATCAGCGATCCCGGGGAAGAGCTGGTGCGCCAGTGCCATGAAGCGGGAATCCCAGTCACAGCCCTTCCGGGAGCCTGCGCCTGCGTCACTGCACTTGCTCTGTCAGGACTGCCTGCCAGAAGGTTTTGTTTTGAAGCATTTCTTCCTGCGGATAAAAAGCAGCGGCAGGCTGTTCTGAAGGAACTGAAAACAGAGACCAGAACAATTCTGCTCTATGAAGCGCCCCATCGTCTTGTGCGGACGCTGGAAATCCTTTTGGGGGAATTGGGAAACAGAAGAGCCACTGTTTGCAGGGAATTGACGAAGAAGCACGAGACGGTCTTTGTGACCACATTAGAAGAGGCGCTGCGCCAATATCAGGCTTCTGACCCCCGGGGAGAATGCGTGATTGTTGTGGAAGGCCGGAGCCAGCAGGAAATGGAAGCCGAAAAACAGGCTGAGTGGCAGGAAATGGAGCTGGAAGAGCATATGAAGCTGTACCTGGATTCCGGGCATGATAGAAAAGAGGCCATGCGACTGGTGGCAAAAGACCGGGGGATCAGTAAACGCGAGGTTTATCAGCAGCTGCTTACCGGAGAGGGATAATGGCCCTGTATCCCGCATAAACTGGATTAACAGAATCTGTGGGAGCGGATGCCATGCTGAATATGCTTTGGGCTGCAATGATTGCGCTGGCGGTGATTTGGGGGGCCTTTACCGGAAACATGGAGGCGGTGACCAATGGGGCCATAGAGGCGGCGGAGGATGCCGTAACGCTGTGCGTTACCATGCTGGGAGTGATGTCCCTGTGGACCGGAATGATGGAAGTGGCCTCAGAAGCCGGGCTGATTGCCAGGCTGACAAAATTGATCAGGCCTTTTCTGCACTGGATGTTTCCCAGAATACCAAAAGGGCATAAAGCAGAGGAATATATTTCTACAAACATTATAGCCAATGTGCTGGGGCTTGGCTGGGCAGCCACCCCTGCCGGACTGAAGGCCATGGATGAGCTGGCAAAGCTGGAAGAAGAACGCAGGTCGGGGAAACTCCCGGGCAAGGCCAAACCGAAGGGGATCGCCAGCAATGAGATGTGTACTTTTTTGATTATTAACATATCTTCGCTGCAGCTGATTCCTGTGAATATGATTACATACAGGAGCCAGTACGGGAGCGTGAATCCTGCGGCTATCGTGGGTCCGGCCATTCTGGCCACCCTGGTGAGCACAATAGCAGGGATTTTGTTTATCAAGCTGGCGGGCCGGGAACGGTGAACTGCTGAGCAAAGAGAGATGGTGAATACAGATGTACAGGATATTTATTGTGGAGGATGATGATCTGATCGCCTCCCAGGTGGCCAAGCACCTGGAAGGCTGGGGGTATGAGGTGAAGTGCGCGGAGGATTTCGGCAATGTACTTGCGGAATTTGCAGCTTTTGATCCGCAGCTTGTTCTCATGGATATTTCCCTTCCCTTTTACAATGGCTACCATTGGTGCGGGCAGATTCGGCAGATATCAAAAGTTCCGGTGATTTTCCTTTCTTCCGCCTCTGAAAACATGAATATTGTGATGGCGGTGAATATGGGGGGAGACGACTTTGTGGCCAAGCCCTTTGATTTACAGGTGCTGACCGCAAAAGTACAGGCCATGCTCCGCCGGACCTACGATTTCGGCGGCAAGACAGAGCTTCTGGAACACAGAGGGGCGATTGTGAACGCTTCGGACGGCACTGTAACCTACGGAGACCGGACCGTGCAGCTGACCCGGAATGAACACCGGATACTGGTGACGCTTTTAAAAAACAAAGGTAAGATTGTCAGCAGAGACGCGCTGATGACCCGCCTCTGGGAAACGGATTCTTATGTGGATGAAAATACCCTGACGGTAAATGTTTCCAGGCTAAAGAAAAAACTTGAGGAGGCGGGTCTGATGGACTTTATCACCACCAAGAAAGGGATTGGATATCTGATACAGTGACGGATCAAAATCGGTTAAAATTAATTTATGAATATCTGAGACAGCATAAAAAGGGGCTGCTTCTGTTTTTTCTGTTTGCACTGATATATGCGGTGGTGTTTTCCATGTATACTCTGGAGGCTGAGGCGGTTTTATATTCCATGGCCCTGTGCCTGGCGGCCGGGGGAGTGATCTGTGGTTTGGACTTTGCCAAATATGTTTCAAGACATAAAAGGATGCAGGAACTGTCAGCACAGATATCCCTGGGGCTCCGGGGACTTCCGGAGGCGCAGAATCTGGTGGAACAGGATTATGAGATGCTGCTGAAGGGCCTGCAGGACGAGAAGAACCGCATTGCCACGGCAGCGGACCAGGAGCGCAGCGACATGCTGGACTATTATACGCTTTGGGCACATCAAATCAAAACGCCCATCGCCGCCATGCGTATTCTCCTCCAGCAGGAGGATTCTGATCTGAGCAGAGAATTGGAGGCGCAGCTTTTTCAGGTCAGCCGCTATGTGGAGATGGTTCTGTCCTATCTGAGACTGGAGGGGGACACTACGGATTTTATGTTTGGCAGGCATTCTCTGGAAGAGCTTGTGAGAAAAGAAGTCCGAAGATACGCGCCGCTGTTTGTGAGGAAAAGGCTGGGCCTGGACCTGAAGGAAATGAATGTTCCGGTGCTGACTGATGAAAAGTGGCTTCGGTTTGTGATTGGACAAGTCCTTTCTAATTCTCTGAAATATACAGTCAGAGGAAAAATCACTATTTATGCCGAAGGGAAGACTCTGGTAATCGAAGACACAGGGATCGGCATCGCACCGGAGGACATTCCCCGGCTGGGGCAGAAAGGGTTTACCGGCGCCAACGGAAGAAGAGATCAGAAGGCCACGGGGCTGGGGCTTTATCTTTGCCGGCAGGTTCTGACTAAGTTGGGACACTCCATGGCCATTTTCTCAGAGCCTGGAAAAGGCACACAGGTGAGGATCTGTCTGCAGGAAGCGAAGCTCCGGACAGAATAATCTTACAACATTGTAAGTTGCATTTGGGAAATGTAAGCCGGGACTATGGCAGAACATTTCCCGTTTTTGTATACTGGTGGCAGTGGAAAGCGAAGGAGGAGAATCAATTTATGTCAATATTAGAAGTGAATCATGTAAAAAAAATCTACACCACCAGGTTTGGAGGAGCCAGAGTACAGGCGCTGTCCAACGTTACCTTCTCTGTGGAAGAAGGAGAATTTGTAGCAATCATGGGAGAATCCGGTTCCGGTAAGACAACGCTTTTGAATATCCTGGCTGCGCTGGATACTCCCACCAGCGGTTCAGTAAAGCTCAACGGCAGGGAATTGGTAGTAATGAAAGAAAAGGAGATATCCGCCTTCCGCAGGGATCATCTGGGATTTGTGTTCCAGGATTTTAATTTATTGGATAACTTTTCGGTCAAAGACAATATTTTCCTGCCCCTTGTGCTCGCGGGAGAAAAGCATCAGCAGATGCAGAAAAAACTGGAACCGATTGCACAGCGTCTGGGGATTTCAGAACTGCTGGACAAATTTCCTTACGAAATTTCCGGCGGACAGAAACAGAGGACTGCGGTGGCAAGAGCGCTGATTACAGAACCGGAATTGATTTTGGCGGATGAACCCACAGGAGCATTGGATTCCAGGGCGGCGGACAGCCTGCTGGATCTTTTCGGCCAGATCAATGCGGACGGTCAGACCATCCTGATGGTCACCCACAGCGTAAAGGCTGCCAGCAGCGCGGGCAGGGTGCTGTTTATCAAGGACGGAGAAGTATTTCATCAGCTGTACCGGGGCAGAAATACCTCTCAGCAGCTGTATCAGAAGATTTCTGATACACTGACGATGATTGCGTCAGGCGGTGTGATTCATGAGTAGAGGCTTTTACTGGAAGATGGCCGCCTCTAACCTGAGGAAGAACAGCAGAGTCTATCTGCCCTATCTGCTGACCTGCGTGCTGACGGCGGCCATGTATTATATTATCTGCTCTCTGGCGGGCAACAGCGGCCTGGCAGAGCTGCAGCGCGGCAGAGATGTAGCGATGACCACATTGAATATGGGTATCTGGATCACCGGTATTTTTGCAGTGATATTCCTGTTTTATACCAGCAGCTTCCTCATGAAGCGCAGAAAAAAAGAGTTCGGCCTGTTTAACATCCTGGGAATGGAAAAGAAGCATCTTGCAAAAGTTATTTTCTGCGAAACCTTTTATGTGGCGGTGATTACGCTGGCCGTCGGCCTGGCGGTAGGCGTGCTGCTGGATAAGCTTATTTTTCTAGCTTTACTGAAGCTCCTGAAAACCGAGGTGAGCCTGGGGTTTCAGGTTAATATCAAAGCCATCGGCCAGACCGGCCTGCTGTTGTGCCTGGTTTTCCTGGCTGTGTATCTCAACAGTCTCTTTCAGGTCCATCTTTCAAAACCTATCGAATTGCTGAGGGGCGGCAATACAGGGGAGAAAGAACCGAAAGGAAAATGGATTCTGGCTCTGCTGGGAGCTATCTGCCTGGGCAGCGGCTACTATCTCGCGGTAATTACGAAAAATCCGGTAGCGGCGCTAAGCGTATTTTTTGTCGCGGTAATACTGGTCATTATCGGCACTTATCTGCTGTTTATGGCCGGAAGTATTGTATTTCTGAAAGTTTTGAGAAAAAACAAAAACTATTATTATAAAACGAAACATTTTATTTCCGTTTCCTCTATGATCTTCAGAATGAAGCAGAACGCAGTGGGGCTTGCAAATATCTGTATTTTGTCCACCATGGTTCTGGTGATGCTGACAACTACGGTTTCTTTGTATCTTGGGATTGATAAGACTGTATCAGGCGGATATCCCAGGGATATCATCGTATCTTCCAGTAATATCTCTGAGGAGGGAAGGGATGCAGTACTGCAGTACACAGATCAGATGATAGCGCAGACGGGGCTGTCAAAAGAAAATGTGCTGGACTATGTTTATACATCTTTTGAAGTGATCCGCAAAGAGGGAGGCTTTTATCTGGACCAGCATTATGACATGAGCCAGGTGAATCTTGATCATGTTTCTGAGCTGCTGGTTATTTCGTTGGAGGACTGGAACCGCGTAACAGGACAGAATCAGACACTGGAGGAGAATCAGGTACTTCTGTACCCTGGAAGTGAAAAATGGACCGGAAGCAACGTAAAGATTCAGGATATGGATTTCCAGGTAAAAGAAGTGCTGGATGAGTTTCCGGATAATGGGAATATGGTAAAAAACATTCTCAACACCTTTTGTCTGGTGGTGCGGGATCAGGATTTGCTTTTGAAATTTCAGGAGCTGCAGCAGACCTATTATGATTATTATACCAGACCACGGCATTATTACGGTTTTAATATAGACGCGGATGAAGAAACAGAAATTGCACTGAGGGACCTGATCGCGGAAAATCCTGGAAAACCGGAAGGCCTTTATTCTGTGGAAAGCCGTGCGGGCGGGATAGAAAGCGGGTATACCCTACATGGCGGCCTGCTGTTTATTGGAATTTTCCTGGGCAGTCTTTTCCTGATGGCGACGATTTTAATTATCTACTATAAACAGATTTCAGAAGGCTATGAGGACCAGAGACGTTTTGAAATTCTGCAGAAGGTGGGGATGACTCAGAAAGAAATCAGAAAGTGTATCCATTCCCAGATACTGACTGTGTTTTATCTCCCGCTGGTAACAGCGGCGCTGCATATGATGTTCGCCTTTCCTGTAATCAGCAGGATCATGCGGACAGCAGGGTTTACGGACACAAAACTTTATCTGGTCTGCACGCTGGCATGCCTTTTGGTGTTTGCTGTTCTTTATGCCATGGTGTACAGCCTTACGGCACGGGCTTATTATAAGATTGTCAGGGATTGAGAGAAATTTCTGCTTGCATTCTGCTCTGGGTGTGCTATGATGAAAATAGTAATTAATACTATTATAAGGAGGAGCAGATGGCAAAATACAGGTGCAGTGTGTGCGGGTATGTATTCGAGGAGACGGAACAGCATAAGCTAAGAGATTTGAAAGAATGTCCCGTTTGCGGTCACCCTCAGAGCAGCTTTGCCTCCCTGAAAGAAAAGGAGGAAACAAGAGCTGTCCTGCCGAAAGAAGCATCTCTGGCTTATCCGGAGGAGTTCGTCCGGAGAGACGCGGGGTGCCGCTATATGGAGGAGATCCATGAGATGGCGGTGACGGGGAAGACGGTTATCGCGGCTATGGGCACGCAGATGCCCATGCCGGGCTGGGATGAGGTCCTGATCCTGGGGGCCCAGCTGAATCCGCCTCCCCTGGAAGAACATGCGGAGGTGAACATCAGGACCGTGATCGGGAAGAATGCGGTGAAGCCGATGGTGCTGGAAGGACCGGTCTATATCTCCCACATGTCCTTTGGCGCTCTTTCCAGGGAAGCCAAGATCGCGCTGGCCAAAGGCAGCGCTCTGGCCAAAACAGCCATGTGCAGCGGAGAAGGAGGGATTCTGCCGGAGGAGAAGGCTGCAGCGTATAAATACATATTTGAATATGTGCCCAACCATTACAGCGTGACTCCGGAGAATCTCAAAGAAGCAGATGCCGTGGAAATAAAAATCGGCCAGGGGACGAAGCCTGGCATGGGCGGACATCTGCCGGGAGGGAAGGTGACCCCGGAAATCGCTGAGATTCGGAACAAGCCCCTGGGGCAGGACGTGATCAGCCCTTCAAAATTTCCTGATATCAATACAAAGGAAGATCTGAAGGAACTGGTTGACCAGCTGCGGTACGCTTCGGAAGGCAGGCCTATCGGCATAAAGATCGCGGCGGGACGGATCGAAAAGGATCTGGAATATTGTGTGTTTGCAGAACCGGATTTTATTACAATAGACGGCAGGGGAGGCGCCACAGGCGCCAGCCCGAAGCTGCTGCGGGATGCGTCCAGCGTGCCGACGCTCTATGCGCTACATCGGGCCAGAAAGTATCTTGACCAGGCAGGTGCGTCCATTGACCTGGTGATCACGGGCGGCCTTCGGGTATCTTCTGATTTTGCAAAGGCCATTGCCATGGGAGCGGATGCCGTGGCAGTGGCTTCCGCGGCGCTGATCGCCGCGGCCTGCCAGCAGTACAGAATCTGCGGCAGCGGCCGGTGCCCTGTGGGGGCTGCCACCCAGGACCCGGAGCTCAGAAAACGCTTTCAGGAAGACGCGTCCGCCGGGCGCGTGGCAAATTACCTGCAGTGCAGCTTTGAGGAGCTGAAGACCTTCGCCAGAATCACCGGTCATGAAGATATCCATGACCTGAGCGTGGAAGACCTGTGTACAATCAGCAGAGAGATTTCCGAATATACAGACATCCCTCACGCATAAGCCATCAAACAAAACGCCGCGTCCGGAAAGGATTCGGCAAAGAGGCGGCAGAGAAACTTTAAGGGGCGGCAGCCGTCAGGCATCGCCCCCGGAGGTTCTCTGCCGCCTCTTTGCGGCTCCTGGCAATCAGACCAGATTATTTCTTTTTAACTGGAATCCAAATCTCAGAATAGTAGTTCTCATCACTGGTCCCCTTCGGATATTTGCATGCATCGTCATACATCTCAATGCAGTATCCTGCCGCAAATTCATAATCTTTCAGCGCTGGAAGCCATTCAGAGAAAATTTTCGTGTTCACATCCTGAAGGGAGTCAGGCATAGCCCCTCTGCAGGGGAATACCGCCCAGGTGAATGCCGGGATTGTTTTTGTAACAAACCCTTCCGGAATATCCATAGAGGGATTATAAACATCCGCAATAAGATATTCAAACTCATCTCCTGCTTTCCCGCCCATCTGTTCGTCAATGTTGATTCCGAACATTCCGCAGACATGTTCTCCCCGGCCTGCGGCATAATGCTCCGCCCAGAAACGGGGGATCTCAGTTTTTGCCTCTTCGTACCGGAAAGATTTTGAGGAGCCGATAACCGTAAAACTGCTTTTCTGTGTAATTCTGTAATCCATGATATAACCACCTTCCAATGTTAGTTTGATTTTCAGCGGTGCGAAAGATTTCAGCATAGTGCCTTTCTTCTGCACCATCGAAGGCGTGGTTCCATGAAAACGGGTGAATGCCCGGGTGAAACTGTCCGGTGAGTCGTATCCATATTTCAGCGCCACATCAATCACCTTTGCCCCGGCAGAGGAAAGCTCATTGCCGGCGAGAGCCAGCCGGCGGCTGCGGATGTATTCCATTACAGTGAGGCCGCAGAGCAGGCTGAACCCCTTCTGAAAATAAAAAGGAGAAATACAGACGTGCTTTGCGATATCATTAATGGTAATATCCTCGGTGATATGGTCTTCAATATATTCTACTGCGTCACTGATGGTCTGTGCCCATTCCATGCTGTTACCTCCTTGCTGTATGAACAGTGTATCACTTCATTGCCTGATGTTCCCGACATTGCCTGCTGTATTTTGTCCGGATGGTATTATTGTATTGAAATAAAACGAAAAAGTCAAATATCTCGTTGCACAACACAAAGACGCTGCCGTTTGCTTCATTAAAATCAAAGAAAATACTTGACATATGTATTTTGCCGATCTATAATAATAAGGCGTGCATTTTGCGCACTATATTTTTGTGCGTCAAAACGGGAACAACCGTCCCGGGCGTGCCGCATATGAAGCGTATGAAAATCTACAGGAGGTGAAAAGAATGCCTACATTTAATCAGTTGGTAAGAAAGGGAAGAAAGACGATCACAAAGAAGTCTACCGCTCCGGCTCTGCAGAAGGGTTACAATTCCCTGCAGAAGAAGGCCACAGATGTATCCGCTCCCCAGAAGAGAGGCGTGTGCACAGCTGTGAAGACTGCTACCCCGAAGAAGCCGAACTCTGCTCTGAGAAAGATTGCCAGAGTACGTCTGTCTAACGGAATCGAAGTGACAAGCTACATCCCCGGCGAAGGCCATAACCTGCAGGAGCATAGCGTTGTCCTGATCAGAGGCGGCCGTGTGAAGGACCTGCCCGGTACCAGATACCATATCGTAAGAGGAACTCTGGATACAGCCGGCGTTGCGAAGAGAAGACAGGCCCGTTCCAAATACGGCGCTAAGAGACCGAAAGACGCGAAATAATTTTTATTAAATCATTTATCACAAACTGAAATGATAGTGCCGGCATTCGAACTAGGCTCCTGACGGTTGCAGGATGATAGATAACAAGAACCGAGCGCGAACATTTTGTAGCACGAGAGTGCGACATGTGAGTACCGATGATTTAACCAATTAGTTAAGGAGGGAAGTAACGTGCCACGTAAAGGACATACCCAGAAGAGAGACGTATTAGCAGATCCTCTGTACAACAACAAGGTCGTGACAAAGCTGGTGAACAACATCATGCTGGACGGCAAGAAGGGCGTTGCGCAGAAGATCGTATACGGCGCATTCACAAGAGTTGAGGAGAAGGCTGGAAAGCCTGCTCTGGAAGTATTTGAAGAGGCGATGAACAATATCATGCCTGTTCTGGAAGTAAAGGCAAAGAGAGTCGGCGGCGCCACCTACCAGGTGCCTATCGAGGTAAAGCCTGAGAGAAGACAGGCGCTGGCTCTGCGCTGGCTGACCATGTTCTCCCGCAAGAGAGGCGAGAAGACCATGCAGGAGAGACTGGCAAACGAGATCCTGGATGCTGCCAATTCCACCGGTGCATCTGTAAAGAGAAAAGAAGACATGCACAAGATGGCAGAGGCGAACAAGGCATTTGCTCATTACAGATTCTAATCTGTGGAGCGCCTTGCTGAAACCTAAAAGGAGGAAAATATCTTGGCTGGAAGAGAATATCCGTTAGAGAGAACCAGAAATATCGGGATCATGGCGCATATCGATGCTGGTAAGACTACCACCACCGAGCGTATCCTGTATTACACTGGTATTAACTATAAGATTGGCGACACCCACGAGGGTACAGCTACCATGGACTGGATGGAGCAGGAGCAGGAGAGAGGTATCACTATCACTTCCGCGGCGACCACCTGTCACTGGACTCTTCAGGAAAAGACCAAAGTGAAACCAGGCGCTTTAGAGCACCGTATCAACATCATTGATACCCCTGGACACGTGGACTTTACTGTAGAGGTTGAGCGTTCCCTTCGTGTTCTGGACGGCGCTGTGGGCGTTTTCTGTGCAAAGGGCGGTGTTGAGCCCCAGTCTGAGAACGTATGGCGTCAGGCAGACACCTACAACGTACCCAGAATGGCATTCATCAATAAGATGGATATTATGGGAGCGAATTTTTACGGCGCGGTTGACCAGATCCGCAAAAGACTGGGCAAGAACGCTATCTGCCTTCAGCTGCCCATCGGCAAGGAGGATGGTTTCAAGGGTATTATCGACCTGTTTGAAATGCAGGCTTACATCTATAATGATGATAAGGGCGATGACATCTCTGTTATCGATATTCCCGACGATATGAAGGACGACGCAGAGCTTTACCACAGCGAGCTGGTGGAGAAGATCTGCGAGCTGGACGACGATCTGATGATGATGTATCTGGAGGGCGAGGAGCCTTCCGTTGAGGAAATGAAGAAGGTTCTGCGTAAGGCAACCTGTGAGTGCCAGGCTGTTCCGGTATGCTGCGGTACCGCATACAGAAACAAAGGCGTACAGAAGCTGCTGGATGCTGTAATCGAGTTTATGCCTTCTCCTGTCGATATCCCCTCTATTAAGGGCGTTGATATGGAGGGCAATGAGGTTGAGCGCCATTCTTCTGACGAGGAGCCTTTCGCTGCTCTTGCGTTCAAAATTATGACCGACCCCTTTGTAGGAAAGCTGGCGTTCTTCCGTGTGTACTCCGGTACGCTGAACTCCGGTTCTTATGTGCTGAATGCTACCAAGGGCAAGAAAGAGCGTGTTGGCCGTATCCTGCAGATGCATGCCAACAAGAGACAGGAGCTGGACAAGGTTTATTCCGGCGATATCGCTGCGGCCGTAGGCTTTAAGCTGACCAGCACCGGAGATACCATCTGCGACGATCAGCATCCGGTAATCCTGGAGTCCATGGAGTTCCCCGAGCCGGTTATCGAGCTGGCGATTGAACCCAAGACCAAAGCAGGTCAGGGCAAGATGGGCGAAGCCCTGGCAAAACTGGCGGAAGAAGACCCCACTTTCCGCGCTCATACAGACCAGGAAACAGGCCAGACCATTATCGCCGGCATGGGCGAGCTGCATCTGGAAATCATTGTGGACCGTCTGCTGCGTGAGTTTAAGGTTGAGGCAAACGTAGGCGCGCCTCAGGTTGCATATAAAGAAGCGATCACAAAGAATGTGGAAGTGGACAGCAAGTATGCGAAGCAGTCCGGCGGACGCGGCCAGTACGGACATTGTAAGGTCCGTTTTGAGCCTATGGACGCCAACGGCGAAGAACTGTTCAAGTTTGACTCCGCGGTTGTGGGCGGTGCCATTCCCAAGGAGTATATCCCTGCGGTTGGCGAAGGTATTGAAGAAGCTACCAAGTGCGGTATCCTGGGCGGATTCCCGGTAGTGGGCGTTCATGCCACCGTTTACGACGGTTCCTACCACGAAGTTGACTCTTCCGAGATGGCGTTCCATATCGCTGGTTCCATGGCATTCAAAGAAGCGATGCAGAAGGCTTCCCCTGTGCTGCTTGAGCCCATCATGAAAGTGGAAGTGACCATGCCTGAAGACTATATGGGCGATGTAATCGGTGATATCAATTCCCGCCGCGGCCGTATCGAAGGTATGGACGACCTGGGCGGCGGCAAGATTGTCCGCGCATATGTTCCGCTGGCAGAAATGTTCGGCTATTCCACAGACCTGCGTTCCAAGACGCAGGGCCGCGGCAACTACTCCATGTTCTTCGAGAAATACGAACAGGTTCCGAAGAGCGTTCAGGAGAAGGTTCTGGCTGCAAAGAACGGCAAATAATTTTGCCTGTAAACTAAAATAAGGCTTGAAAACTCTGGAAATATGCAATATAATGAGTCTAGCCTTGATGAAAAATATGCCCTGGAGGGCACACCTATTATAAGGAGGACGTTTTAAAATGGCTAAAGCTAAGTTTGAAAGAAGCAAACCGCATTGTAACATTGGTACCATCGGACACGTTGACCATGGTAAGACAACTCTGACAGCTGCTATTACCAAGACTCTGCATGAGAGACTGGGTACCGGTGAGGCAGTTGCTTTCGAGAACATCGATAAGGCTCCCGAAGAGAGAGAAAGAGGTATCACAATCTCCACCGCTCATGTTGAGTACGAGACTGAGAAGAGACATTACGCACACGTTGACTGCCCCGGCCATGCTGACTATGTAAAGAACATGATCACCGGTGCTGCTCAGATGGACGGCGCTATCCTGGTTGTTGCTGCAACGGATGGTGTTATGGCTCAGACAAGAGAGCACATCCTGCTGTCCCGTCAGGTAGGCGTTCCTTATATCGTAGTATTCATGAACAAGTGCGATATGGTTGACGATCCGGAACTGCTGGAGCTGGTAGACATGGAAATCCGTGAGCTGCTGTCCGAGTATGAATTCCCGGGCGATGACACACCGATCATTCAGGGTTCCGCTCTGAAGGCTCTGGAAGATCCCTCCAGCGAATGGGGCGACAAGATTCTGGAGCTGATGGCTGCAGTTGACGATTATGTTCCCGATCCGGTTCGTGAGACTGACAAGCCTTTCCTGATGCCGATCGAGGATATCTTCTCCATCACAGGCCGCGGTACTGTTGCTACCGGTAGAGTAGAGCGCGGTACCCTGCATGTATCCGATGAAGTTGAAATCGTTGGTATCCATGAAGAGACCCGTAAGGTTGTTGTAACTGGTATCGAAATGTTCCGTAAGCTGCTGGATGAGGCTCAGGCTGGTGATAACATCGGCGCTCTGCTGCGCGGTGTTCAGAGAACAGAGATCCAGAGAGGTCAGTGTCTGGTAAAACCCGGTTCCGTTCAGTGCCATAAGAAGTTTACCGCTCAGGTATACGTTCTGACTAAGGACGAGGGTGGCCGTCATACACCTTTCTTCAACAACTACAGACCTCAGTTCTACTTCCGTACAACTGACGTTACCGGTGTTTGCGATCTGCCTGCAGGTACAGAAATGTGCATGCCTGGTGATAACGTAGAGATGACTATCGAACTGATCCATCCCGTAGCTATGGAGCAGGGTCTGCGTTTCGCTATCCGTGAGGGCGGCAGAACTGTTGGTTCCGGCAGAGTTGTTTCCATTATCGAGTAATTTAAAGCACAGGCACTATGCTTAGTGTGTAAACAGGTGCCCTGGTGGGAGTTGATTTCACCAGGGCATTTTTATATTTATCATAAAAAGTGTATTTGGGAGGAATTTATGGATTATGATGTAAAGGAACCATATGACTGCCAGCTGTTGTATTTTACGTCTTCCAGCTGCCTGCAGGGAGAAAAGGGGATTGTCTTTATCGGAGAAGAAAACGGGAATCCAAATGTGTATTACAAGAATTTCCCCACAGGCAGCGTGGCCCGGCTGTCTGATAATCAGGAAGGAGTGCTGAAGTCGTATGTATATTTTAACGGGAATGAAAATGGCCTGGGAAAGGCCAGCGTCTGCCTGGACCAGAGTAAGGAAAAGGTGTACTACCTGCAGGGCCGCCTGCTCTGCTGCGCGGATTTAAACGGCAATATCCGTGTGCTCAATGAGATTCCCCAGGGCCAGGTTACCGCATTTATGCATGTGAGCCACGATGGCAGCAGGCTGTGCGTGCCTACTACAGACGCCAGGGCTCTGGAAGACGTACATAAACCCGGACCGGCAACTCTGCGGCCTGATTACGATATTGACGCAAGAATACAGCAGGAAGGGCTCAGCTCTTGGCTGCGCGTTTATAATACAGAGTCCGGAGAGCAAGTTTTATGCCAGCAGGTTCCAAAGGCCTGGATCACTCATGTACAGTTTCATCCGCAAAACAGGGAATGGATTCTTTACAACCATGAATGGCCTTCTTTCTGCGGAATAAGGCGTATGTGGCTCTGGGACGGAAAGTGCCACCGGGCGCTGCGGAGCATTGACCAGGGGCGTGGGATTCATGACTGGGTCTGCCATGAAATGTGGAGCGAAGAGGGCAGGAGTGTCATTTATCATGGGCAGTACGCTGGCGGAAGATATTTTGTTGGAAGGATTATACCTGAAACGGGAGAAACAGCCGAAATTGCGCTGCCGGAAAATTATATAAGCTACGGCCATTTCACTGTTTCGAAGGACGGTCTGTTGGTCAGCGACGGTTATTTCCGGGAGGAAAACAGCATAGCTGCAGATTCTGAAGGGGCGTCAGGAGATTCTGAGGCCCGTTGGATTTCTGTTCAGAAACCGGATTGGGAAAAGGGAACGATCCGTTGGATTCCTGTTGAAAAACATAATTCCAGCTGGAAAACACAGGATGAGCACCCTCATCCGATTTTCAGCCCTGATGGAAGGCGGGTCTATTATACGACAGATGCCGCGGGACGCAGGGAGGTGCGCTCCTGTCGCGTTCCGGACTCGGATTGCTTTGACAATTAAGCCTCTTTGTATTAAAATAATAAGGTATGGTAACACGGAAAAAATTCACCTGGCCCGTTCTATAAAGAACGGCGGGCCAGGTTTGAACAGGGAGGAATAAAAAATGGTTGAATGCAGGATTGTCCCCGGTGAGGATGAATATGAACTGATGACAGCCGCGATGATGCGGAGCATGAAAGCGGTCAAGGTCCAGCGGATTGCCATGAGCATTATTTTTATGCTCTGCTGCGGAGCCGCTGTTTTTTCTCTGGTATCCGCATTAAAGGGAGGGGACCAGCAGACCTTTTTCTTTTTGGCAACGGCAGCATTTGTATGTATGGGAGTATTTTGCGTATACTGGGCTGCTGCAGGAATAAAAAAGAAAATGATGCAGGCGCTCCGCCGGGCGAACCAGTCTATGGATAACAGGGAACGGCAGTATATTTTTGACAACACCATCCGCGTTCATTCAGAGAAGGCGGATCTGGATATTCCCTGGGAGGACGTGCAGGCATGGGGAGAACGGGGAAGGCATATTTATTTCCGGACCGAGCGCCAGTTTATCATTGTGGATAAAAACCAGATCCTGAGAGGCTCTGAGGAAGAACTCCGCAGGATGATGGAGGAGCATGGCCTGAGCGATAAGAAAGAGATGCTGAAGAAATGAACGGAAAATTTCTCCTGGTAGCAGTGAATGCAAAATATATTCACAGTAATCCGGGAATTTACAGTCTGAAAGCCTGCTCCGGTGAACTTAGTGATGAGGTGGAGCTGGCGGAATATACGATAAATCTTGAATTGGATCTGGCGCTCAGAGATATTTACCGGCGCAGGCCCGCCGTGCTGGGACTGTCCTGTTATATCTGGAATATCAGGTATATAAAGGAGCTTACGGAGGTTCTGGGCAGGGTCTGCCCGGGTTTGCCTGTTTGGCTGGGAGGTCCGGAGGTTTCGTATTGCGCTGCTGAAATTTTAGAGAGGATGCCGGAGGTTACGGGAGTCATGCGGGGTGAGGGAGAAATTGTTTTTAAACATGTGCTCTCCTACTATGCGGCAGGCGCCCCGGCATTGGAAGATATTCCGGGCATCACCTGGAGAGAACCCGGGGGCCGGATCGTGGAAAATTTACCCGAGAGGCCGGCGCGGCTGGATGAAGTGCCCTTCTTGTATGAAGGAGCCGAAAAGTTTGAAAATAAAATTATATATTATGAGAGCAGCCGCGGCTGCCCTTTTTCCTGCAGCTATTGCCTGTCCTCTGTGGACAGGCAGGTTCGGTTTAAAAGCCTGCCTGTGGTGTTCAGGGAGCTGCAGAGACTTCTGGACCAGAAGGTGAAGCAGGTCAAGTTTGTGGACAGAACCTTTAACTGCAGGAAATCCCATGGCCTGGAGATCTGGAAATATCTGAAGGAACATGACAATGGGGTGACAAATTTTCATTTTGAGATTGCGGCTGACCTGATCGGTGAAGAGGAACTTGATGTGATTTCCGGGATGCGGCCAGGCCTGATCCAGCTGGAAACCGGCGTGCAGTCCACGAATCCCAGGAGCTTGAAAGAAATTCGCAGAAATGCGGATTTTTCCCGTATTTCTCAGGTAACAGAGAGGATCAGGAAATTTGGCAATACCCATCAGCATCTGGATTTAATTGCCGGTCTGCCGTATGAGGATTATGAGTCCTTCGGCCGCTCTTTTAACGATGTGTACCGGCTGCGGCCTGACCAGCTGCAGCTTGGTTTTCTGAAAGTGCTGCGGGGATCGCACATGTACGATATGGCGGAATCCTATGGGCTGGTTTACCGGCCGGAGCCGCCGTATGAAGTGCTGTATACCAGATGGCTCTCTTATGAGGATGTGCTGAAGCTAAAAGCTGTGGAGGAGATGGTGGAGGTTTACTACAACAGCGGACAGTTTTCCAATACCATGGAATATCTGCTGCGTTTTTTTCCTTCCGCTTTTTCTATGTATGAGGCGCTGGCACGTTACTATGAAGACAAGGGGCTTCTGGGAATGGGTCATACCAGATTAAAACGTTACGAAATTCTTTCAGATTTTGCAATTTTATTAAATCTTGGAAAAAGGGTTGCGTGTTCAAGCGTTTTGATGTATGACATATATTTACGGGAGAATGCCAAGAGCCTGCCAGGCTTCCGAATGGAACAGGGGCAGTACTGGGAACGGGTCAGGGCGTTTTTCCGGCAGGAAGAGAAGGAAAGAAGGTATCTGAAGGGAAGAGAAGGGCTGTCTGCGAAGCAGATGATGTATGACGCACATGTGGAGGTGTTTCCGGTGGATATGGAACTTCTGCTGAAAGAAGGTGTATGTCAGGAAGAGGAATGCGCTGTATTGTTTGATTACAGTATCCGGGATCCGCTTCACAGAAATGCCGGGGCGCGGCGGATCGCGCTGCCGCAATAAAGGAGGAACAAATGACAAAAGCACAGAAGGCGGAACAAGAGCGGGTAGGGAAGATTCTCGAACTTCTGGATGAGCAGTATACCAGGGAGTATAAATGCTATCTGAACTATGAAACACCATGGCAGCTGCTGATTGCCGTGATGCTCAGCGCTCAGTGCACCGATGCGCGCGTCAATGTTGTGACCAGGGATTTATTCGAAAAATACCGGTCTTTGGAGGATTTTGCCTCTGCGGAAGTTATGGAGCTTGAGCAGGATATTCACTCTACAGGGTTCTATCACACAAAAGCGAAGAATATCATTGCCTGTGCCGGAAAACTGGTGAAGGAGTACGGCGGACAGGTGCCGGATACCATAGAAGAACTCACCGGGCTGCCAGGAGTCGGAAGAAAAACGGCGAATGTGATTCTGGGAAATATTTACCACAAGCCCAGTGTGGTGGTGGACACCCATGTGAAGCGGATTTCCCGCAAACTGGGTTTGACAAAGGAAGAGGATCCGGAGAAGATCGAGTATGACCTGATGCGCGTCCTCCCTGAAGACCATTGGATTCTTTATAATATTCAGATCATCACCCATGGGAGGGGCTTGTGCACAGCCAGGAGCCCCAGATGCGGGGAATGCTTTCTGAGAGAGCTGTGCCCGGGAAAATCTGGAGATAAAGGGGGGAAAGTATGATTGATTCTTATGTGGTGGTGGATGTGGAGACCACAGGCCTGGACCCTAAAAAGGACCGGCTGCTGGAAATCGGGGCGCTGAAAATCCTGGAAGGCCGCCCGGCCGGGACTTTTTCAAAGCTGATCAATCCCCGGTGTGAGATTCCGGAAAAGGTGAAGAACCTGACGGGAATTACCAACAGGATGGCTTCTATGGGGCATCCTGTTTCGCAAACTGTACTGGAATTTATAGAGTTTGCCGGAAACCTGCCATTAGCAGGGCACCATGTTATTTTTGATTACAGCTTTCTAAAACGTGCGGCAGTGAATGCAGGAGCGGTATTTGAAAAGGAGGGGCTGGATACGCTGAAGATATCCAGACAGCTGCTCCCTGAACTGCCCAGCAGAAGCCTGGAAGCACTGTGCGCCCATTATGAGATCTATATGGAGCATCATCACAGGGCGCTGGACGACGCTGTGGCAACAGCGGAACTGCTCCATCGGCTGGCTGAACTGGAAACGTCCGAAAATAAAGCTATTTTTCAGCCAAAACCCCTCTTGTACAGGATAAAGAAAGAAAAAAGTATGACAAAGCATCAAAAGAAGTACTTGATTGATTTGCTGAAATATCATAGAATAAAACTGGGAATTGAAATAGATTCTCTCACAAGAAATGAAGCTTCCCGGATTACGGATGAAATTCTTTCAGAATACGGGAAGGCGCGCAGATAGGAGACGAGTGAGAATGAAAAGAATGATAACTGCGGCGCTGCTGATGGCATCCGGCTTCTGCCTGCTGTTTGGGGCGAAGGATGTTCAGGCTGACGCGAAAGTTCCTGAAAACGTACATATCGCTGATATCGACGTCGGAGGCATGACGGAAGACGAGGTGATGAAAGAACTGGAAGATTATCAGGAAACAGTGCGGGACCAGGGGCTGATTCTGGATATAGAGGGCAATAAATACGGGGCGACCATGGGAGACCTGGGATTTGAGTTTACAAATCTGGAGGAACTGGCAGAACGGGCGGTATCCCTGCAGAGTATGGGCAATCTGATCCAGCTCTATAAAGCCCAGGAAGATCTGGCCCGCAATAAGGTGGACCTGGAGCTGCAGGCTGTGTACAGCCAGGAGGCGGTAAGACAGTTTATAGAAAGCTCCGCGGCTCCCCATAATGTGCAGGCAGTCAGCGCTACGGTGACCAGAGGAGGAGCCAATGGTTTTACTGTAAACCCTTCCACAATGGGAAAACAGGCGGATACAGAGAATGCCTACAATGAAGCGGTTCAGAGGATGGACAGCTGGGACAGAGGAGGAACCATCGAAGTGGCGGTAGCGGTTTCCGAAGTCCGTCCCACCACAGTTACAGAGGATTTAAATGGTTTTGGCGCTGTTTTGGGACAGTTTACCACACAGTTTAATGATGCGGATAAGGACAGGAACTATAACCTGACCGTGGGCACAGCGAAACTAAACGGCACATTTATTGAAGCAGGGGCAACCTTTGATCTTTATTCTGTTTTGGGCCCTTTTACCACGGGCAATGGATACCGGAGAGGCCATGCCTATGCCAACGGGGAGATCATCGACAGTATCGGCGGCGGCGTGTGCCAGATCTGCACCACGCTGTATGTGGCGTCTCTGTACGCGGAGCTGGGAATTGTGACGAGGTTTAACCATTCCATGACCGTGGGATATGTTCCCCTGGCCTGGGACGCTACCATTGCCTCGGGCGGGTATAAGACGCTGCGGCTTCGAAATGATACGGGGTATCCTATTTATATCGCTTCCAGTTCCAACGGCGGCAATGTGACGGTACAGATTTTTGGGAGGGAAACCAGACCTGCAAACCGCAAGGTAGAGTTCCAGTCCCGCGTGTTGTCCGGACCCAGTTATTTAGCACCTCAGGAGACCCCTGATCCCGGCCTGCCGGCAGGACAGCGGGTGGTGACAGAGGAAGGCCATCCGGCTGCCAGCGCGCAGCTCATTAAAAATGTATATATAAACGGGGCGCTGCAGAGCTCCACAGTATTGAATACCAGTTCTTACAAACCGTATGCGGAACGGGTGAACGTGGGGACGGGCGGTTCCACCCCGGAACCGGAGCCTACGCCGGAAGAAACAACGGCAGAGCCTACGCCGGAGGAGACCACCACAAAGGCGCCGGAGCCTACCACAGCGGAACCCACTACAAAAGCGCCGGAGACGACTGCGCCAACGACCACTGCGGCTGCAAAAAATTGAGTTTCTTTCAAGCGGAATTTTGTCCCCGGCGGAGGTTTAAAATCTTCGCCGGGATCCATAATAAAAATGAATATTTTTTGGAGGAATGCACATGCTGAATATGAATAACAAGAAAACCAGGCGCGGTATAACCATTGTGATTCTGGCCATCGTCGCTGCGTTCATCCTGACAACGGTTGTTTCCTCGTTCTTTGCATAAGCGCGGAGGTGCTCATGAGAAAAGGGAGATTTGCCCTTCTGAAAATACTGATCATATTTATAATCGCCGGCATCTTTTGGATGCCGGTCTCCGTATTTGCTGATGCGGAGACCGCCGCCGCGGAGACGGAAGGGGCCGCGCCGGGGTTCAGAGAGCAGGCGATGGCGCTGAAGCGCCAGCGGGAAAACACGATCCCGCAGGGGGTGCGTCTGGACAGCCAGAATGTAGGCGGACTCACCAAGGAAGAGGCTGTGGAATCCATGATCCGTTATGCTTCCAGATGCGGTGACAGTCAGGTTACATTTCATGTGAACGGACAGGCAGTGGTGGCCACCATGCGGGACTTCCGTCTGGGATTCGGCCAGCAGTCCGCAGTGGATACAGCGCTGGGTTATGGAGCGGAAGGGTCTCTGATCAGGAGATACCAGGACCAGCGTAAGGCAGCCGAGGAAGGCGTGACCATTGACGCGAACCTCACCTATGACCTGGAAGCATTTCAGGCATTTGTGCGGGAACAGTGCGGCAAATTCAATGTGCCGGCGCGCAGCGCCAAAGCATATCTGGAAAATGGAGCGCTTAGGATTGAGGACGGGGAAACCGGTTTGGCTGTGATGTATGAAGAGGCGCTGACGGAAGCGGTGGAGATTCTTTCCGGCTGGGATGGCGGGGACGTTCATATTACTGTGGATACAAGAGAATCGAAGCCTGCGGTGAGCGCCGGGGATCTGCAGAATGCAGGAACGGATTGCCTGGCGACCTTTGAGACAGAATTTAAGTGGGAAGACGGAGAAGAGCGGGCGGAAAACCTGAGAGTCGCCTGTGAGAAGATTAATGGGAGCGCTTTTCTGGCAGGCCAGGAGATCTCTGCCAATGGGATGATGGAACCGGTGACAGAAGAAGGCGGTTATCATCCTGCCCATGCGTTTCAGGACGGCAAAACCATAGACAGCGTGGGAGGCGGCATATGCCAGATCTCCAGCACGCTTTATAATGTGGGACTTTTGGCGGAGCTGCAGATGAAGTACCGTTCTAACCATTCGATGCTGGTCACTTATGTGGACCCTTCCAGAGACGCCACTGTATATCCGGAGAGCGGTCTGGATCTGAAGATGATAAATAATACAGGGAATACTGTATTTTTTGCAGCAGAGAGAAGCGGGAATAAAGTGATTATCAGCCTTTACGGGACGGAATACCGGCCCGCGGAGCGCACAATCAAATATGTTTCCAAGACCATTTCCACGGAATATCCTGAGCCGCAGATGGAACTGATCTATGATGACAGCATTCCCGTGGGGCAATATGAAGAAGTAGAATACCTTCGTCCTAAGATGACGGCGGAGCTCTGGAAAGAAGTATATGTAAACGGCCAGCTGACAGAAAATATTCAAATTAACAGAAGCGTATATAACTGGTCTAAGGCAATCAGAAAGGTCCATTCCGGATGCGATGGGAATGGAAATCCGCTGTGATGAGCGGCTGTTGCAGGAAGGAATGCGGGATGCGCAGAGGCAAGGTGACTGGCACGGCTGCCAGAAAGAGTATCGCGCCATATGTGAATTCAAAAGCGCCGGGAGGGCAGAGCTTTCCCGGCCTTTTCTGCGAAATGGCGCTGGAGGAAGAAAAGGAATACCGGCTGATCCGGCTGGTGAACAGGATGGCGGCCGAAGGGCATAAGTGCATCGGGATTTCCGCGCAGATATTCATGCCAGCGGGGGCTGCGGAAGGTGATCTGCGCAGGAGCATGGCGGGACTGCGGGATTGCTGCAGTACATATGGAATCCCTCTGCTGTCGGCAGAAGCGCAGGTGACTGCGGGGGTGCGGGAAATTGTATTGTGCCTGTTTGCCGCAGGAGGAGAAACAGGGAAAATGAACAGGAAACCGCCTTGCCCGGGAGACAGTCTGGTTCAGATCGGATACATGGCTCTGGAAGGGACTGTCCGGCTGCTGGAAAAAAACAGGGAAAAATTGGAACGCCGTTTCTGCCCGGAATTTCTGGAATCCACAAGATTATTTCGGGAACAGCTTCCTCTGGTGAAAGCGGCAAAACGGGCCTGGGAAGCGGGAGCGAAAGCGGTGTACAGTGTAGACGAAGGGGGTATTTTCCAGGGAATATGGGAAGCAGGGGAATCCTGGCATGCGGGGTTTGATATTGATCTGAAAGCCGTTCTCGTGCGTCAGGAAACGATTGAAATCTGCGAGCTGCTGGAGATAAATCCTTATCGGCTGGCCGGAACGGGCTGTCTGCTGGCCTGCGCGGGAGACGGGGAAGCTCTTGCTCAGACCCTGAGAAAAGAGGGGGTTCCAGCCGCTGCGCTCGGCCGTCTGGAAAAGGGATGTGCCAGAAAGCTCCATAACAGGGAAGAGGTGAGGTTCCTGGAACAGCCTCAGGAAGATGAATTATACCGGGAGGAAGAGAAATGAACATCGTGTTGCTGGAGCCGGAAATTCCGGCAAATACCGGAAATATTGGAAGGACCTGCGTGGCCACAGGGACCAGCCTCCACCTGATCCAGCCTCTGGGGTTTTCCCTGGATGAAAAGCAGCTGCGCCGGGCGGGGCTGGATTACTGGCCAAACCTGGATGTGCATGTGTATGGGGATTTTAATGAGTTTCTGGAGAAAAATCCCGGGGCGAAAATCTATATGGCCACTACAAAGGCAAAAAAGATCTATACGGAAGCGCGGTATGAGCCGGACTGTTTCCTGATGTTTGGCAAGGAAAGCGCGGGGATACCGGAGGAGATTCTCTTGGAGTATCAGGAAAACTGCGTGCGCATTCCCATGAATGAAAATATCCGGTCCCTGAACCTGTCCAATTCTGTGGCGGTGGTATTATATGAAGCCCTGCGCCAAAATGATTTTTCTCACATGCAGCTGGCGGGAGAACTCCACAGGCTGCATTGGAAGGGCTGAGCGGGGCGCGGGTCAGCCCTTGATGAAACCGTTTGAGGTGACAGCCGCGACCTGGCTGCCAAGTTCATCTTTTACCAGTATTTCATAATAACAGGTGGTCCGGCCGGATTTACGGCATACCGCTTCTGCCACAAGACGTTCTCCCTTTGCTGTTCCGAGATAGGTGATCTGGCTGGTCAGAGATACGGTGATTGGCTGGTCAGTATTTGCGGCCACAGCGAAGGCAAAATCCGCCAAAGTAAAAACAGCGCCGCCCATCACGGAACCCACGGCATTCTTGTGCTGCGGCTGTATTCTGCAGCTGCAGCGGGCATAGCCGGGGCCTGCATCTTCAATCTCAGCTCCTAAGCATTCAGTGGCGAAACGGTCGCCGAGAAAACGTTTCTGTATTTCTTCTAAAGTCATTTCTGGTTCCTCCATAATTTAATATCTTAACCTATAACATTATATCAAAGCCTGTCATAATTGAAAAGCGAATTGCACAAAGAATATGAAGCCT
This sequence comes from Cuneatibacter caecimuris, assembly GCF_004216775.1. Classification (GTDB taxonomy): domain Bacteria; phylum Bacillota; class Clostridia; order Lachnospirales; family Lachnospiraceae; genus Cuneatibacter; species Cuneatibacter caecimuris. The sequence goes on along the minus strand of NZ_SGXF01000001.1, from coordinate 1,300,348 downwards.
GTCTGAAAAACTTTGACAAATCAATGCGGATATGCCATAATAGGAATATCACTTTATTGAGGTGTTGCAACAAAGCAGGGAAAGGAAGCAGGGACGTGTTTTTTCAGAAGGAAATTGAGACAATGCCCAGAAAAGAGCTGGAGGCATTGCAGCTGGCTAAATTAAAAGAAACGGTGGCTTACTGTTACAACAAGGTGCCGTTTTATCACCAGAAGCTGACGGAAGCAGGCGTCGGGGACGGGAGCAGGATCAGGCAGCTCTCCGATGTGCAGTACATACCATTTACAACGAAGGAAGATTTCCGCAACAATTATCCTTTCGGGCTGAATGCAGCGCCCATGAAGGACATTGTGAGGATCCATGCCTCTTCCGGGACGACCGGGAAGCCGACGGTGGGCGTTTATACCAAAAAGGATATCGACGTATGGTCCGACTGTGTGGCCAGGGTAGCGGTGGCAGGAGGCGTGACGGATGAGGATATCATCCAGATCAGCTTTGGCTACGGCCTGTTTACAGGGGCGCTGGGGCTGCATTTTGGCCTGGAAAAAATCGGTGCGACAGTGATTCCCGCTTCTTCCGGGAATACGGAAAAACAGATGATGATGTTCCGGGATTTCGGCGTCACCGGGCTGGTGGCCACTCCGTCCTATGCCCTGTATCTCAGCGAGGCGGTGAAGGAGGCGGGCTATCCTCTTTCTGATTACAGCCTGAGGCTGGGCATTCTGGGTTCAGAACCCTGTACCCCTGAGATGCGGGCCCAGATCGAGGCAAATCTGGGAATTTATGTATCTGATAATTACGGCATGACGGAGCTGGGAGGCCCCGGCGTCTCAGGGGATTGCCCGGAGCGGGACGGGATGCACTTCGCAGAGGACCATTTCCTGCCGGAGATTATAGACAGCGCCACCGGCGAGCGTCTGAGGGAAGGCGGGAAGGGAGAGCTGGTGGTAACCACGTTGAGCCGTCAGGGGATGCCGGTGCTCCGCTACAGAACAAAGGACATTACCTCCATTACCTACGAACCGTGCCCCTGCGGGCGCACCCATGCCAGGATGTCCAAAACCGCGGGCCGGACGGATGATATGATGATCATTAAGGGCGTCAATGTATTTCCCACTCAGATTGAAAGCGTGCTGGTGGGAATGCCGTACATCGGCCCTCATTATCAGATCGTGCTGCGGCGGGTGAATTTCAGGGATACCCTGGAAATCAGGGTAGAGCTGGCTGATGCGGAACTGCTGGAACGGTATCAGGAGCTGCAGGAGCTGCAGCGCAGCATGCATGACCGTTTAAAGAGCGTGCTGGGGCTGGAGGCCAAGGTAACGCTGGTGCAGCCAAAGACGCTGGAACGGTTCCAGGGGAAGGCGAAGCGTATTCTGGACCTGCGGAACGAGCCGCAGGCATGACATAATAGAAGATGAGACAGAGACGATGAAGGAGGAAGAACAGTGAAACAGTTGATGCTGGGCAACGAAGCAGTTGCCAGAGGGCTGTATGAGGCGGGGGTGCGGGTGATATCCAGCTACCCGGGCACACCCAGTACGGAGATGACAGAGTATGCGTCCGCATACAGAGAAATGTACAGCGAATGGGCTCCAAATGAAAAAGTAGCGGCCGAAGTGGCGGCAGGGGCCAGTATTGCAGGGGCCAGGTCCTTCTGCGCGATGAAGCATGTGGGGTTGAACGTGGCTGCGGACCCGCTCTATACCGCCTCCTATACCGGAGTGAATGCGGGAATGGTGATCGGCGTGGCGGACGATCCCGGAATGCACTCTTCACAGAATGAGCAGGATTCCAGGCACCACGCCATCGCATCCAAACTGGCTATGGTAGAACCGGCTGACGCTGAGGAATGCCTGCAGTTTACAAAAATGGCGTATGATTTGTCAGAACAGTTTGACACACCGGTGCTGCTGCGCCTGACCACCAGGATTTCCCATGCCAGAAGCCTGGTGGAAACAGGGGAAAGGGCGGAAAAGGATCTGAAAGATTTTCCGAAGGATCCTCAGAAATATGTGATGATGCCGGCAATGGCGATCAAGCGCCATGTGGTAGTGGAAGAGCGGATGAAGAAACTGTCGGAATATGCGGAGGACTGTCCTTTTAACAGGGTGGAGGACAATCAGGCTGAAATCGGCGTGATCACATCCGGGGTCAGCTATCAGTATGCCAGGGAAGCGCTGGGGGACGGTGCCAACTATCTGAAGCTGGGCCTGGTGAATCCTCTGCCTGCCCGCCTGATCAGGGATTTCTGTAAAAAGTGCCGGAAAGTATATGTGATAGAGGAACTGGACGGAATTATTGAGAACCATTGCAGGGTGCTGGGGCTGGATGTGACCGGCAAGGAACTGTTCGGCCTGCTGGGAGAGTTTTCCCAGAGCACTGTACGGGAAAAGATTCTGGGCCGGTCCGCTGAAACCATGGAGGTGGAAGCCCAGCTGCCCGGGCGGCCGCCGGTGCTGTGTCCGGGCTGCCCCCACAGAGGCATATTCTTCCTGCTGAAGAAGTTAAAGTGCAATGTCAGCGGCGATATCGGCTGCTATACTCTGGGGGCTTTGCAGCCTCTTGGCGCCATAGATACCTGTATCTGCATGGGCGCGTCTGTATCGGCGCTTCATGGAATGATCAAAGCCAGAGGCGCGGAGTTTGCCGGAAAGTCGGTGGCTGTGATCGGGGATTCCACCTTCATCCATTCAGGCATTACCGGAATGATTGATATGGCGTATAATAAAGGAATCGGAACAATTATAGTTCTGGACAATTCCATCACCGGGATGACCGGACACCAGCAGAATCCTGCCACGGGTTATACCATTACCGGAGATCCCACCGTTGCGGTGAATCTGGAAGCGCTGGCCGGGGCCTGCGGTTTCCACAGAGTGCGGGTGGTCGATCCCTATGATCTGACAGGCTGCGAGGAAGCCATCAAAGAAGAGCTGGCGGCAGAGGAACCCTCCCTGATCATTGCCAGGAGGCCCTGCGCGCTGCTGAAACAGGTGAAGCATAACCCCCCGCTGAAGATTGACAGTGAAAAATGCGCAGGGTGCAAGAGCTGTATGCGTATAGGCTGCCCAGCCATCAGCATGAAGGAAGGAAAAGCTGTGATTGATTTCACGCTGTGCGTAGGCTGCGGTGTATGTGAACAGCTCTGCAAATTCGGAGCGATTCAGGCGCCGGAAGGAGGAAAGGCCAGATGAAAACCATGGATGTGATGATTGTAGGCGTAGGCGGACAGGGAACGCTTCTGGCCAGCCGGGTGCTGGGCGAGGCGCTGATTGCCGCAGGGTGTGACGTGAAAGTCAGCGAAGTACACGGAATGAGCCAGAGGGGCGGTTCTGTGGTAACTTATGTAAGGTCCGGGGAAAAAGTTTATTCTCCGATTATAGAGCAGGGCGGCGCGGATGTGCTGCTGGCTTTTGAACAGCTGGAAGCGGCCAGGTGGCTGCCCTGGCTGAAAAAGGACGGCCGCGTGATTGTCAATACGCAGCAGATCGACCCCATGCCTGTGATCACAGGGGCAGCGGAGTATCCTGAACAAATTCTGGACCAGGTGGAGAAAGCGGGAGCAGATACGGTCCGCATCGACGCCCTGGGAAAAGCCATGGAAGCAGGGTCTGTGAAAGCAGTGAATATGGTGCTGCTGGGTGTTTTGGCAGCAGGGACAGACATTCCTGAAGAAGACTGGCTGGAAGCCGTCAGGCGCACAGTCCCTGAGAAGTTTGTGGAAATGAACCTGAAAGCTTTTGGAATGGGATATCATAGCTAAAATACATATTGAGGAGACAGAACCGATGGAACAGCATTATTTTCAGCCGGAAATAGAATGCGCCGGCCAGGAAGATATGAAAAAAACGCAGTCGGAACGGCTGCGCAAAATGGTGCGAAACTGTTATGACAATGTGCCCTTTTACCGCCAGAAGCTGGACGACATGGGGGTGAAACCAGAAGAAATACAGAGCATTGACGATATTGTAAAGCTGCCTTTTACCTACAAAACTGATCTGCGGGATCATTACCCTTACGGCCTGGTGGCAGTGCCCAGAGAAAAAGTGGCCAGGGTACACGCCTCTTCCGGAACCACCGGAAAGCAGACCGTGGTGGCCTATACGGAAGGGGATGTGGACGTGTGGGCTACAGGAGCTGCCAGAGCGCTGGCCGCGGCCGGCTGCACCACCAGAGATTATGTCCATGTTTCCTATGGTTACGGCCTGTTCACCGGCGGACTGGGGCTTCATTACGGTGCGGAGAAGCTTGGGGCCGCGGCGATTCCGGTGTCTTCCGGAAACACAAAGCGTCAGGTGCAGATTCTCCAGGATTTCGGCAGTGATTTCCTGTGCTGTACGCCCTCTTACGCGGCGTTTATCGGCGAGACCTGCAGGGATATGGGAGTGGACACATCCAAGCTGCCTCTTCGGGCCGGGATTTTCGGAGCGGAAGCCTGGAGCGAGGGCATGCGGGAGAATATTGAACGCCTTTTAAATATCAAGGCTTATGATATCTACGGTCTGTCAGAAATCGCGGGTCCGGGTGTATCCTTTGAGTGCAGCGAACAGAACGGGCTGCATGTAAACGAGGATTTCTTCTATCCTGAGATCATCGACCCTGATACAGGAGAGCAGCTGCCGGACGGAGAATATGGAGAGCTGGTATTTACCTGCATCGGAAAAGAGGCCCTGCCCCTGATCCGGTACCGCACCAGAGACATCAGCGCCCTGGTGCATGAAAAGTGCGCCTGCGGCAGGACGCTGGTGCGCATGCTGAAGCCAAAAGGCAGGACGGATGATATGCTGATTATCCGCGGCGTGAATGTATTCCCTTCCCAGATTGAATATGTGCTGACACAGCTGGGACTGGAACCCAATTATCTGATTGAAGTGGACCGCGTGGACAACAGGGACAACATGGTGGTTCAGGTGGAGATGTCCTCAGCCATGTTCTCCGATAAGGTGCGCCAGATCGAAACCTATGAACGCCAGATCGCGGGAGCGCTGCAGTCCACGCTGAACATTTCCGCGGAAGTGAAACTGGTAGCGCCGAAATCCCTGAGCCGTTCGGAAGGCAAGGCCCAGAGAGTGATTGACAGGCGAAAAGTCTGAAAGGAGGAGAGAAAATGACGATCCAGCAGTTATCGGTTTTTGTGGAGAATAAACACGGCGGTATGGCCGAAATTACAGAGATCCTGAAAAATCAGGATATCAATATCCGGGCGCTGTCCATTGCGGACACTACGGATTACGGAATTCTGCGGTTGATCGTAGACCGGCCGGAAGCAGCGGTGGAGGCGCTGAAGGACGGCGGAATTACAGTGACGCTGACCGATGTGATCGCTGTGGAGCTGCCGGACCGGCCGGGCGGGCTGCATGAGGCGGTGACGGCGCTGACCAAAGCTGACATCAGCATTGAATATATGTATGCATTTCTCTGCCAGCTGAGAGGAAGAGCGTATGTAGTGCTGCGGGTTGGAGACAATGACAGAGCCGCAGGCGTTCTTCAGAACTCCGGATTCCGCCAGATGGTTACCAGTGATCTTTGCGAAACATAAATTACAGGCTGTATAGAACAGCCGGCCCGGCAATCAGTCAGAACGACCGATCCGGGCCGGCTTTTTATTGTTGCATAGGAAACTGCGTTCCCAGTGCAACAAAACCATCTGGCGTACTTTTTTCTTGTCACAGAAAAGGAGATAGGGTGTCTAATTATATAGGAGGTAAAACATATGGAAAATTTAATAGAAAAGGCGGTTGCAGGGGATAAAAAGTCCCTTGAAGAAATCATTCTCAGCGTTCAGGATACGGTATTCAACCTCTCGCTGAGAATGCTGGGGAGCTTTGCTGACGCGGAAGACGCGTCGCAGGAAATTCTGCTGAAAGTGATCACCCATCTTTCTTCGTTTCGACAGGAAAGCGCATTTTCAACCTGGGTATTCCGCATTGCAGTGAATCATCTGAAAGACTATAAAAAGCACATGTTCGCCCATCAGTCCCTGAGCTTCGAATATTATGGGGATGATATAGAAAACGGAAGGGCAGAAGAGGTGCCGGATTCAGGACAGGAGGTGGATCAGTCGATTTTGGCGGAGGAACTGAAAATGTCCTGTACCAATGTGATGCTTCAGTGCCTGGATTCCGAAAGCAGATGTATTTTTGTACTGGGCACAATGTTCAATTTGGACAGCCATGCAGCGGGAGAACTTTTAGGGATAACGCCTGAAGCGTACAGGCAGCGTTTGTCACGGGCCCGCAGGAGGATGGCCGATTTTTTAAGCAAATACTGCGGCGAATATGGCTCTGGAAAGTGCAGGTGCAGCAACAGAATTGCCTATGCGGTTCAAAATCACAGGATAAATCCTGGCCGTTTGGATTATACTGCAGCAGAGGAAGTTCATGAGAAAACCAGACTGGATGTCAAAGAGACCATGGAAGAAATTGATGATCTGGCGCAGGTCTATTCATTTTATAAAACCTATGCGACTCCAGAGAGGACCAGGAAGTTCATCAGGGATTTTCTGGATTCGGCATTATGTTCTACAGTAAAAAATTCTTAGTGGGAGGTACGCTATGAAAACTGAACGAATATTAAACTATTTATCAGAATTAAGTAAAAATAACAACCGGGAATGGTACCACCAGCATAAAATAGAATTCAAAGAGGCAAATGAGCAGTTTGAAGCACTGCTGCAGGAACTGATCCTGGAAATCGGCAAGACAGACAGCAGTATTTTGCAAAATGAACCCAGAGATATCACATTTAAGCTGGTGAGGGATACCCGTTTCAGTCATGACAAATCGCCATATAATCCGGCTTTTCGGGCACATATATCGTCAAAAGGGAAGCTGCCCGTCCCTGTGGGGTATTATCTCATGATAAAACCGGGGGATCAGTCTTTTCTGGGCGGCGGGCTATTTGCGGATATGTTCAAAGAGGCAACGTCAATGGTGAGGGATTATATTTCCGGGAATCCGGATGAATGGGACGGCATCATCCATGATACAGAGTTTCAAAAGTATTTTACCGTTCAGGGAACTGCTTTAAAAAATGTGCCGAAAGGCTTCAGTCAGGACCACCCTCAGGCCCGGTACTTGAAGTATAAAAGCTGGTACCTGGAATACTGTATAAAAGACAATGAGCTTCTTGACTCGGAGGAGTTCGTGCGGAAAGCAGTGAAAATCTTCAGAACGATGAAACCCTTTAACGATTTCTTGAACAGAGCGCTTGTGGATTTTGAAATGCCATCCAGGTAACAGAAAAATTAAGGTTTGAAGTAAGCCGCATCCTGACATTAATCACTCAGATTAAAATCGGGATGCGGCTTTCTGCGTTGACGAATGTGTATCGCTGTGCTATTCTAATAACATATAAATAAGATCGTGAAATAGAAAAAAACAGAATATTCTAACATGAAATTTTAGAGCCGAGGCCGAAATCACCGGCAGCCGGCAGAAGGAGCGCTGCTATGGATGAAGTGAAGATCATGCTGTCAGAGGAACTGTCCGGCACCAGTCTGCAGAGTCTCAGTGAAAATATACCCGGAGGGATGTTCACCTGCAGGTTTGACAGAGAACTTACCCTGATGCAAATGAACCAAGGCTTTTTGTCCATGCTGGGATACAGCCGGCAGGATATTACCGAACTGTTCCACGACAGTTTTTGGAACATGATTGACCCCAGGGACAGGACAGAGACGCTGCGGGAAGTGCACAGGCAGATGAAGATCAGCGACAGCAAGGAACTGGAATACAGGATTTTGTGCAGGGACGGCCGGAGTATGTGGGTTCTGGATAAGGGGCGCCTAATACGGGATGAAAATGGAGACGCCTATTTTTGCTGCGTGCTGGTGGACGTGACGACCAGCAAAGAGTTGGAAGAAAAGCTCAGAATGCTTTTGGAGCGGCAGCAGGTGATCATCGAACAGGCTACGGATATTATTTTCGAATGGGATTTTCTGGCTGACACGCTTGAATTTTCCAGTAACTGGGAAAAGAAATTTGGGAAACTGCCCAATACCAGAAACGTAAGCCTTTATCTGGAACATGCGCCTTATATTTATTCCGGGGACCAGGCGGCCTTTGCGGCAATGATGGAACGGATCAGGCGGGGAGCCAGGTCAGAGGAAACAGAAGTCAGGATTATGGATGTGGAGGAAAACTACAGATGGTGCCGCATCTGTATGACTGACCTGTTTGATGAATCGGGACGGGCTGTCAGGGCAATCGGCACTATTATGGATATTGACGCGGAAAAACGCCGGGCGGAAAGTTTGATGGAGCGGGCCCAGAGGGACGGGCTGACCGGGCTCTACAATAAAATTGCCTGCAGGGAGCATATCGAAGCAGGGCTGGAACAGCTGGCGCCGGAGCAGAAAGCAGCGCTGATGGTGATTGATCTGGACAATTTTAAAAATATCAATGATACCATGGGGCACTTATTCGGAGACGCCCTGCTGTCAGAAATCTCTCATACCCTGCAGAAGCAGTTTCGCAGCATTGACGTAGTAGGGCGTGTGGGAGGGGACGAATTCCTGGTGTTTTTAAGTCAGATACCTTCCGGCGCGCTGGCGGAGAAAAAAGCAGAGCAGATTTTGAAAGCGATCGGCGGAATGGCGGTGGGGGAGCTGACCAATATGGACCTTTCCTGCAGCGTAGGAATAGCGGTTTATCCCGGCTGCGGAAAAACCTACCAGGAGCTCTTTCAGGCAGCCGACCAGGCACTGTATCAGGCCAAGAAACAGGGGAAAAGGCAATTTTGTATGAGCAGCCCGGAGACTGCGCTGAATGGGATGCCTGCGGCGGGAGAAAGCGCGGTGAACGCCAGGATTGATTCCAACGAGATTCAGGAAACAGTAGGCCCCAGGCTGGTGGAATATGTGTTCCACATTCTGTATAAAACGCATGACATGGAAGCTGCGGTCAATTCCATTCTGGAGGCTGTGGGCAGGCAGTATGATGTGAGCAGAGTATATATCTTTGAGGATGAAGAGGATGGAAGCTGCTGCAATAATACCTTTGAATGGTGCGGGGAGGGGGTTGAACCGCAGATCGGCAACCTTCAGAATATATCTTATGTGGAGGATATCAGCGGTTATCACGGCAACTTTAATGAGCAGGGAGTTTTCTACTGCAGGGATATTTCTGAATTAGAGGAGAGCCAATACAGAATTCTGAACCAGCAGGGAATTAAATCAGTTCTTCAGTGCGCTATTTATGACAACGGGCAGTACAAAGGTTTTGTGGGATTTGATGAGTGCCGGATGAACAGGTACTGGACTCAGGAACAGGTGAACGGCCTGATCTTTATTTCGGAAATACTCAGCACTTTTCTGACAAAATGGAGGGCGCAGGAGAAAGCTGTGAGCAGCGCCAGGGCAATGGAAAAGATTCTGGACCGCCTGAGCGCCTGGGTCTATGTCATTGATCCTGAGACCTTCAGCCTGCTCTATATCAATAGAAAGACCAGAGAGCTGGTTCAGGGGGTACAGACAGGGATGGCCTGCCATGAAGCATTTTTTTACAAGGACAGCCCCTGTGCTTTTTGTCCGGTCATTGAATGCCGGGAGGGAATGCCATGCAGCGGAAGGCAGATCTATAACCCGTATTTGAATGTATGGACGTCTGTGGACGTCACTCATTTGGAGTGGAATGGAAAGGATTCTGTTCTGGTTACTTGTTTCGATATTACAGAACTGAAAAATAAGCTGGACAGTTTGGAAAAGTAAAGGGAAAGCTGGAATGATTCCAGAAATCCGTTGGATATGCCCTGAGCATAGGGGAGCTTCATAAAATATATCATAAAAACATATAAGTCATAAAATAAAACATATAAAACACAAAACGATCATATAAACCACTTGAAAAATACCAAATATATAATATAATAAAATCATGGAACATAACCGAAAGGTTAAGGCATGCAACTTTAAGAACGGAGGATTCTTATGAGCAAAGTGGATGAAATCACCAGAGAAAAATGGATTTTGGGAGCTTTTCCCGAGTGGGGAACATGGCTGAATGAAGAAATCGACGGAGAGGACGTGAAGCCCGGTACATTCGCTATGTGGTGGATCGGCTGCACGGGCCTGTGGATTAAATCTGAGAACAGCACGAATATCGCCATTGACCTGTGGTTCGGAAACGGCAAGAGATCTCAGAAGACAAAGGAGATGGCCCCTTACCATCAGATGCGCAACATGACCGGCGGACGCGCTACACAGCCAAACCTGCGCGCGGCTCCGATTGTATACGATCCATTTGCAGTGACCACAGTGGACGCAGTGCTTTCCACACATTACCACAATGATCATATTGATCCTTTCTTTGCAGCAGCAGTGCTGAAAAACTGTAAGGAAGACGTGCCTTTCATCGGCCCCAAAAAGAGTGTGGAGAAATGGCTGAGCTACGGCGTTCCCGAAGAGCGCTGCAGAGTTGTAAAGCCGGGAGATGTTGTGGAGGTGAAGGACTGCAAGATCGTGGTTCTGGACTCCTTTGACCGCACCTGCCTGGTTACTGTGGACGAGGATGTGCGCGGCGTATGCCCCAGCGACATGGATGAGAAAGCGGTGAACTATCTGATTCAGACGCCGGCCGGCAGCGTTTACCACAGCGGGGATTCTCATTACAGCACCTACTATGCAAAGCACGGCAAGGATTATCAGATTGATGTGGCGCTGGGCTCCTTCGGGGAGAACCCTGTGGGATGCCAGGACAAGATGACTTCTGTGGATATACTCCGCATGGCAGAAGCGCTGCGCTGCAAGGTGGTAATCCCCTTCCACCATGACGTGTGGACCAACTTCAAAGCAGATCCGCTGGAGATCCTGATGCTTTACAATTATAAGAAGAATGTTCTGGGTTATGAATTTAAACCATTTATCTGGGATGTGGGCGGAAAATTTGTATGGCCCGGGGATAAGGATAAGATTCAGTATCATTACCGCAGAGGTTTTGAGGATTGCTTTACGGATGAACCGAATGTTCCCTTCCGGTCCATCCTGTAACTAGAGAACCGGAGGCAGTATGAAACGAAAGAAAAGCGAAGTTGATCAGAGAAGGGCGGAGGTTCTGGAATATCTGAAAATACAGCCTGGGACGAATATTAAAAATCTGTCCGAGAAATTCCAGGTATCTGTCATGACAATGCGCCGGGACCTGCAGGAACTGGAGGATATGGGCCTTTTAATCCGCCATTACGGCGGAGCCCGCGTCCGCCGGGACGCGACGCTGAACGATCAGGCGGGTTACCGTAACCTGATCGCCAGATATGCGGCTTCCCTGGTCCAGGATGGGGATACCCTGTTTCTGAATACCAGTAAAACCGCTTTGTCAATGCTGCCCTATATTAACCGGCAGGATGTGACAGTGATTACCAACAACGGAAAGGCCATCAGCACAGAGCATCAGCTGGGCGTTCAGGTAATCCTTACCGGCGGGGAACTGCGCCATCCAAAAGATGCGATGGTGGGTGACTATGCGCTGAGAAGCCTGAAAACAGTATACGCGAAAAAGAGCTTTATCGGCTGCAATGGGATATCAGCGGAGATGGGCGTCACAACAGAAAATGCCAACGAGGTCAGTATCAACACGCTGATGGTGGAACATGTCACCGGGGAATCTTTTGTACTGGCTGACCACACAAAACTTGGGAGAAACAGCAGCTTTTCCAGCTGTCCTATCGGGGATGTGAAGAATCTGATTACCGACGAGCTGGCTCCGGAGGATGTTTTGGAGGAACTGCGGGCAAAAGGAGTGAAAATCCATATAGTCCGCAAAGAAGATTATAAATAAGGAGAGGGACATGAAGGCATATTCGCTGGGACTGTATGAAAAGGCTGTGCCGGGAAGCCTCACCTGGGAAGAAAAATTCAGGGCTGCGGCTTCGGCAGGCTACGATTATCTGGAGATCAGCATTGATGAGACAGATCAGAAACTGGCCCGCCTGGAAATGAAGAAAGAAGAGCGGCGGAAGCTGGCGGAACTGGGCGGAAGCTGCGGCGTTCCCATCCGCACCATGTGCCTGAGCGGACACCGCAAGTATCCAATGGGGAGCGCGGAGCCGGCAGTCTGCGCCAGAAGTATGGAAATCATGGAAAAGGCTCTGGAGCTGGCGGAGGACCTGGGGGTGAGGATCATCCAGCTGGCCGGCTATGACGTCTATTATGAGGACTCCACGGAGGAAACAAGAACAAGGTTTGCGGAAAACCTTGTAAAGGCAGCCGAAATGGCGGCCGGATGCGGCGTGGTGATGGGCTTTGAGACCATGGAAACAGAGTTCATGAATACTGTGGGAAAAGCTATGAAATATGTGAACCTGGTGAAATCTCCCTATCTGCAGGTTTATCCGGATATCGGGAATATCACGAACGCGGCGAAAACTTATGGGACTGATGTGCTGGAAGATCTGAGAAGCGGTAGCGGCCATCTGGCAGCCATGCATTTGAAGGAGACAAAGCCGGGGATTTTCCGGGAGGTGCCGTATGGGACCGGCCACGTGGACTTCACGGCTGCTGTCCGCACGGCCTGGGAACTGGGAGTGCGCAAATATGTGACGGAGTTCTGGTACACCGGAAACCCACAGTGGCAGGAAGATCTGCAAAATGCCAGAAAAATGATGGGAGATCTGCTGGATGGGACGGCAGCTTTGAATTAAAGGAGAAGGGTTTATGAACATAGAAAAGAAAGTAATTTCCAATCTGGAGAAATGCTATTCCATCGCGCCGCTGCGCTATCAGGGAAAGGATCATATCCTTGTGGCGGCGGAAAAACAGGACCCCTGCTACCTGTTTGACCTGGACGGAAATCTGGAGGATACTGTGTGGGAAGGCCCGGGCGGGGTGATGACCATGGTTCAGGTGCCGGGTACAGACGGACAGTTCCTGGCGACGCACAAGTTTTACTCTCCCAATGACTCGAAAGAGGCAAAGATTGTGATTGTAACGCCCCGTGGCAAAGGGGACTGGGAAGTACGGACCCTTGTGGAGCTGCCGTTTGTGCACCGGTTTGATATACTTGTTCGCAACGGTGTCCGTTACCTGATCGCCTGCGCGCTGAAGTCAGACCATGAGTTCAAAGAGGACTGGAGATTCCCGGGCAAGGTGTATGCTGCGGAGCTTCCGGAGGATTTGAGCGGTTTTAATGATGATAACCAGCTGCAGCTCACAGTAATTAAAGATGGGCTTACCAAAAACCATGGCTATTACAGGGTAACAGAGCAGGGCGCGCCTACCTCTGTGATTTCCGCGGAACAGGGCGTGTTTCAGTTCTTTCCGCCTGCAGAAAGAGGCGGGGAATGGGTGATTGCCGGACTGCTGGAAACTCCTGCCAGCGACGCGGTGCTGGTGGATCTGGACGGGGACGGAGAAAAAGAGCTGGCGGTTCTCTCCCCTTTCCATGGAGATAAAATCAGCATTTACAAGAAAAAAGAAGGCGTTTTCCATCAAATATATGCTTATGGGGAGCCTGCGGAATTTACGCATGCTATTTATGGCGGCCCTGTGTGCGGCAGGCCCATGGTGATCATCGGGCACCGCAAAGGGAAAAGAAACCTGCTGGCTTTTGAATGGAACGAAGAAGCAGGGGACTACCGCTGTCAGGTGCTGGACACGGACTGCGGCCCGGCCAATGTCTATGTATATGAAAAAGACGGCGCGAGCGTGGTGATTTCCACGAACAGGGAGATCAATGAGGTGGCAAGATATACGCTGCGGTGAGCGGAGGAAATGCCATGAAAAATATATTGGTGATTGATACCGGTTCTTCCAGCATGCGGGGGCTGCTGTTTGATGAAATGGGAACAATTCTTGTCACGGCCCGCAGAACTTACCAGATGCGGGTTCCGGATGAAGAGACTGCCGTGCAGGATGCGGAGGACTTTCGGAACAGCCTGGAGGATATCTGCCGGGAAATAGCGGACAGAGCGGGAGAAATGGGGCTGTGTGTGGACGGAATATCCCTCACTTCCCAGCGTTCTTCCGTGATTCCGCTGGACAGAGAAGGAAAACCATTGGCGGAAGCCATGATGTGGTATGACCACAGGGCCCAGTATATCAGTGATCATGTCAACAAGGAGGCGGCAGAGAAGATCTACCGCACCTGCGGCATGTGCAGCACCCCTGTGCTTTCAGCGCCTAAAATGCGCTGGTTTTTGGAAAACAGAAGGGATATCTATGACAGTGCATATAAGCTGGCCGGAATACAGGATTATTTGATTTTTCTGCTCACAGGAGAGTTTGTGACAGACGACAGCCTGGCCAGCCGCACGGGACTGATGGACGTGGTAAAAAGACAGTGGTCGGAAGAAATGCTGGAGTTGTATGGAATCGGCCCTGAAAAACTCTGCAGGCTTTTGCCTGCAGGAAGTATCGCGGGAAGAGTGAAGGAAGATTTTTCCCTGAAAACAGGACTGGCAGCCGGGATCCCTGTAGTCACAGCAGGAGGGGACCAGCAGTGCTCCGTGGTGGGGCAGCGGCTGTTTGCCTGCGATGAGATGGGAATCACCAGCGGAAGCGGGTCCTATATCGTGGTAAGCTGCACTCAGCCGGTATTTGATCCGGAACGCAGGGTGACTCTGACAGCTGCGTCGCTCCCAGGCAGGTATGTGCTGGAGGCCAGCAATAATGCTTCGGGAACTGTATATAATTGGGTAAAGTGCATGCTTTACGACAAAAATAAAGATATATCAGAAATGAATGAAGAGATCCTGCAGTCACCGCCAGGGGCGAATGGCATTTTGATGCTGCCGGATCTAGCTGGAAAGGGCTGTCCGGATTGGGACGGCGCCGCCAGAGGCTGCTTTGTAAACATTGGGTTTGAAGCGGAGAAAAGGGACTTTGCCCGCGCCGCGCTGGAAGGGATTGCCGCAGAAGTAGCAGAATGCGTGGAAGTGCTGCGGGAACTCTGCGGAGGCAGGCGCTTCCGCCTGTTTTCCACCGGCGGGCTGTCCAGATTCTCCTTATATAATCAAATTATCGCAGATATGACAGGGCTGCCTGTTACTGTGACAGAATCGGGGGAAACCACGGGCGCCGGCGCCTGGGGGATTGCAGCGGCTTCATTGGGGCTGTATGGTTCCACGGAAGAAGCGTTGAAATATCAGCCTGCCGGAGGCACGGTTTACGAGCCGGAGGAAAAGCTGTTTGCCTTCTACCAGGAGCAGAAGCGGAGCCGTGAAATACTGCAGGAAGCAGGCCGGAGGATCAGGGAACTGAAAGAGCATAAATAACTGAAACGAACCTTTTGAAAAGCGGATGGATTCACAAAAAATGCCGGAAGTAAGTCTTGCATACTTCAACATTTCTTGTGAATCCATCCGCTTTTTGTGTGGAAAAGTCTGAAAAGGGCCATCTTTCCCGCAATAAAAAATTCTCATATTATAAAAAACTTCCAGGATGTTCACAGCAATATTCAACTGTAAATAGATTACAGTTTTTTTAATACCTGCAGGGCATTTCCTGCTACAATACTGTCCAGATGCTCTTTGAAATAAGCTTCTGTTGAAGCGCTTCCGGGCATGCGGTTTCCGTATTCTCCCAAAAGGTTGCAGGCTTTATTAAAATCCTCCGGGGAATGGGAAGATTTCTGGACAGCCAGATACAGGTCTTTCGTATCAGGGTTCTGGTAAAGAGAATTGCAGCCCTGATAAACAGAGGATACAACCTGCGCGGCGGCTATAACTGTGTCCAGGCTCTTGAAACAGAAGACACGCAGGAGGCTGGCCGACTGGTTGTCCGCGGCTGACTGCAGCACGGAATCCGCAGAACGGTCTTCAGCGGCTGAAGACCGGGGAGAGGATGAGTCCTCATCCAGATCATCATCGTCAGGCGCAAACTTGGCAAAGCGGGTATCCAGTTCCTCCGGATCATCCATCTTGGTGATCAGCAGCATAATGCTGTCTTCAGCCAAGGGAATGGTTTCAATCATCAGCGGAATATCCTCCGCTTCAAACCCCAATTCATACGAAGCGCGCTGAATCATCTCCCGGAAGAGCGTCCGCGCTTTTTCTGTTCCATAGGTCAGCTCGCGGACATTCAGCTGCCTGTCATTTAAATCAACGCTGCTCAGCGTGCAGCGGATCTGATTCTCGCTGATTTTTTCAAATTTCATGCAATCACGTCCTTTCAGAAAAAGACTGGGCATACTAAAACAGGCGGAAAGTAAACCTTCCCACTATAGTATATAGTATAGTGGGGAAAAGATGCAAAGTAAAGTGAAATTTCCATGAAGTTTTTGGAGGCGGAAAAAGAAAACGAAATATGATTGACAGAAGGGCTGCGGGTTCCTATACTAGGGGATAGGATCTAAAGATCTTATAAAGAATAATACGCAAAGGAAAAAATAATTCATTATGAATATTATTATTGTTGGCTGCGGCAAGGTTGGCCGCAGTGTAACGGAGCAGCTGAGCAAAGAGGAGCATGATATCACAGTGGTGGATATCCGCAGCGACCGTGTGGAGATGACAGTGAACACTGTGGATGTGATGGGAATTGTGGGGAATGGGGCCAGCTATGAAGTCCTGACAGAAGCAGGTGTGAAAAAAGCACACCTGCTGATTGCCGTTACAGGGTCGGATGAGCTGAATCTGCTTTGCTGCCTTGTGGCGCGGAAAGCAGGGGGCTGCCATACCATTGCCAGAGTGCGCAACCCGGAATACAGCCGTCAGGTGGCCCTGATCAAAGAAGACCTGGGGCTTTCCATGACAATCAACCCGGAGTATGCCGCGGCTATGGAGATTTCCCGTATTCTGCGCTTCCCGTCTGCAATGAAGATAGAGACCTTTGCTAAAGGACGGGTGGAAATCCTCCAATTCCGTATTCAGAAAAATTCCTTGCTGGCCAATTACGCGATTTCAGAAATCAGCACAAAGCTGGGCCTGGACATTCTGGTCTGCGCGGTGGAACGGGGAGGAGAGGTGTTCATTCCCAATGGCAATTTTGTGTTGGAAGTCCAGGATCTGGTACATTTTATTGCTCCTCCCAAAAAGGCAGGGGAGTTTTTCCAGAAAATTGGCGTGGATACCCATCAGGTCAAAGACGCTATGATTGTAGGCGGCGGGAAAATCGCGTATTATCTGGCAAAACAGCTGCTGAACATGCGGATTAAAGTGACAATAGTGGAGATGAGCAAGGAGCGCTGTGAGCAGCTCAGCGATATGCTGCCTCAGGCCATGATTATCCAGGGAGACGCTACAGACGAGACGACATTGATGGAAGAAGGGCTTCCCTATACCGAAAGCTTTGTTGCCCTGACCAATCTGGATGAAGAAAATATCCTGCTGTCTCTGTTTGCCGCCAGCAAATCCCGGGCGAAGCTGGTGACAAAAATCAACCGGGTGAATTTTAACGAAATAATTGACAATATGGATTTGGGAAGCGTGATCTATCCTAAAAAAATTACGACAGACTATATCCTGCAGTACGTGCGCGCCATGCAGAATTCCATAGGGAGCAATGTAGAGACCCTTTACCAGCTGGCTGACGGAAATGTGGAAGCGCTGGAATTTTATATCAGGGAGGATTCCCCGGTAGTGAATATTCCTCTGGAAACTCTGAAGCTGAGAGAAAACCTGCTGATCGGCTGCATCAACCGGAAAGGGAAAGTAATCACCCCCAGGGGCCAGGATATGATTCAGGTGGGGGATACGGTAATTGTAGTGACTACGAATCAGGGGCTGCGGGATATTAAAGATATCCTGCAAAGCTGAGGGAGGAACGTATGAATTTTCAAATGGTCCGGTATATTCTGGGATGGGTCATGAATATCGAAGCTGCGTTTATGGCCGTGCCCTGTATTACTGCCCTCGTATATCAGGAAAGGTCAGGCTACGCCTTTCTTCTCGTTATGCTCTGCAGCGCTTTGGCGGGCTTTTTATTGACCAGAAAGAAACCGCATAATACGGTTATATATGCCAGAGAAGGATTTGTCACAGTGGCGCTATCCTGGATCGTAATGAGCTTTATAGGAGCCATGCCTTTTGTAATCAGCGGCGAGATCCCACGCTTTGTGGATGCTTTGTTTGAATCTGTTTCCGGGTTTACAACAACAGGCGCGAGCATTTTGGCAGATGTGGAGGCATTGTCCCGCTGCACGCTGATCTGGCGCAGTTTCACCCACTGGATCGGAGGCATGGGGGTGCTGGTGTTTCTGCTGGCAGTGCTGCCTCTGGCCGGAGGGTATTATATGTACCTGATGAAGGCGGAGAGCCCGGGGCCTTCGGTCAGCAAACTGGTGCCCAAGGTAAAGCGGACGGCCATGATTCTTTATGGAATCTATATCGGCCTGACCATACTGCAGATTATTCTGATGCTGCTGGGCGATATGCCATTTTTCGATGCGCTGGCCACCGCCTTTGGTACGGCAGGCACCGGCGGCTTTGGCATTAAAAACGACAGCATCGGAGGATATTCCGCGTATATCCAGAATGTAATTACTATTTTCATGATTCTGTTTGGCGTGAATTTTAATGTGTATTATCTGATTTTGGCGGGGAAAGCCAGACAGGCTGTTAAAAGCCAGGAGGTCCGGGGATATTTTCTTATTATACTGGCAGCGGTTACAGTTATCACGCTTTCCGTGACTGATATGTACAGCAGCCTGTGGGAATCCATGCGCCATGCGGCATTTCAAGTGGGTTCCATTATAACAACAACCGGGTTTTCCACCACAAATTTTGATCTTTGGCCTCAGAATTGTAAAACAATTCTGATAATACTGATGTTTGTCGGCGCCTGCGCCGGCAGCACCGGCGGCGGAATCAAGGTATCCCGCCTTGTCATTCTGCTAAAGACTGTAAAAAAAGAACTGGCTCATTTTATCCACCCCAGGAGTATCAAGAAAATTAAAATGGATGGACATCCCATTGAACATGAGGTGGTGCGGTCGGTAAATGTATTTTTAATCACATATGCAGTGATATTTTTTGGATCAGTTCTGCTGATTACAGTGGACAATTTGTCTTTTACCACGAATTTCACGGCGGTTGCCGCAACTTTGAACAACATCGGTCCCGGGCTGGAGATGGTGGGCCCCACGCAGAACTTTGGACTGTTCAGTGATTTTTCAAAGGTAGTGCTGATGTTTGACATGCTTGCCGGCCGTCTGGAGCTGTTTCCCATGCTACTGCTTCTGACTCCGGCGACCTGGAGAAGGTAACACCGGACGGGAATCTGCATATGTTATATAAGGGCGGCAGGGAAAACACGCATCCGGGCTTTTTACGGCGGGCAACCGTCAATAAACAGCTGCGCTCCGGCGCGGCAAAGAACAGCCTGATGCTTTCCATAAAGGCGGGGATATCCCGCCCTACATAGACCGCAGGGAATGAAGATGAAAGCGTATACCTATATATTGGAATGTGCGGACGGCAGCTTTTATACAGGCTGGACCGACGATTTAAAGGCGCGGCTGGAGAAACACAACAGCGGCCGGGGTGCGAAGTACACCCGCGGCCGCCTTCCGGTCACGCTGATTTATTTTGAAGTATTCCCGGACAAGCGGAGCGCCATGCGCCGGGAATATGCGGTCAAGCGGCTGACCCGCCTCCAGAAAGAGGCGCTTGTTTCAGCCGCCAGGCCGGGATTATTTGAGGGGCATCAGTGCCACATAGTGGAACATCAGGATGAAATGGCAGAGACTCCCGCCCATAACGAAGAGGTGGAAAATTTCATGGGAGCCGAATCCTTTGTGCCTGCTGTTGAAAATGGGCAGCTTCAGAGCATAGATAACGCCTCCAATGGTGTAGATGATGCCTCCGGCCAGGAGCCATCCGAAGGCAGCAGTGGGCAGGGAATTGAGAATCTGGGTGAACGCCAGAACGCACACCCAGCCCATGGCGATATACAGCACTGAGGAAAACCATTTAGGACAGTAAATCCACAGGGCTTTGATCAGGATACCCGCAAGGGCGATACCCCAGACCAGCGCCAGCATAGCCCAACCGGAAGCGCCGCCGATGACGATCAGGCATATTGGCGTATAAGTTCCGGCAATCAGTATAAAGATCATCATATGATCGCACTTTTTCAAAATTTTATTGATGCGCGGGCCGAGATCCAGAGAGTGGTAAGCTGCGCTGGCTGCATATAAAAGAATCATGCTCACAATAAATATGCTGAGCGATATGATGTGGATCGGTTCCGGTTCCCGCGCAGTGCGGATGATCAGGGGAATCGCTGCGAACGCAGCCATCAGCATGCCGATAAAATGAGTAATCGCGCTGCCGGGATCCTTCAGTTTACGTACAATTTTCATAGAGTACCTCCTTGCTGGTTCTATATTATTATATGACGTAGTTTTCAAAACTATGTGTTGGTAATGTAATCATACAACATATGGAAAATGATGTCAAGGGGGAGAAAAAATTTATTTCAAGTTTTCTCTATCCCTTGCATCCCACCGCACAAAAAGCCATGATTCCTTGGTCAGCAAATCTATGCCCTCAATACAATCATATATTAGTAAATCATAAACAAGTAAATGCTGAATACGCTATTGGCAATTTGGACAAAGTTAGTTATAATTAAGTAAATCGTAAACAACTAAATCTTTGGAGGCGTACAGATGTTTATAGGTAGAGAGCAGGAACTAAATACACTGAATAAGCTTTATTATTCCAATAAATTTGAATTTACAGTTATTTACGGCCGCCGTCGGGTGGGAAAAACTGCCCTCATCAGCGAATTTACAAAAGGCAAAGACACCATTTTCTTTACTGGCGTTGAAACCAATACAAAGCAAAATCTCGATAACTTTTCGAGATGCATTATGGAATATAATACGGGAATCGCTGTCGATTCGTCTTTTGCATCTTTTCAATCGGCGTTGGAATATGTTTTTGAATTGGCAAAAACGAAAAGAATTGTGCTTGTTATGGATGAATATCCCTATGTTGCCCGTGCATCCAAGAGCCTTGCTTCTACGCTTCAGCTTTTAATTGATAAAAACAAAGACAGTTCAAAGTTGTTTCTGATTCTTTGCGGTTCTTCTATGTCTTACATGGAGGATCATGTTTTAGCATATAAAGCACCTCTTTACGGAAGGAGAACGGCGCAGCTGAAAATCCCCCCCTTTGATTTCTTTGAAGCTTGTCGCTATTTTACAAAATTTGCGGACATTGACAAGGCGCTGGCATATGGAATTGTAGGCGGAACCCCGCAGTATCTAATGCAGATCGATGATAGTCTTTCTATCGAAGAGAATATCAGAAATACTCACTTAAATCCGTCCTCTTTTATATTCGAAGAACCTAACAATCTTTTAAAGCAGGAAGTGCGTGAACCTGCAATTTATAATGCGGTAATTACAGCAATTGCCACCGGTTGTTCAAAAATGAATGAGATTTCTAACAAGATTGATGAAGATACAAGCGTCTGTGCAACCTATATCAAAAATTTGATTACACTTGGCATTGTGAAAAAAGAATCACCCTATGGCGAAAATGCGAGTCGTAAAACAATTTATTCTATTGAGGATAATATGTTTCGTTTTTGGTATCGGTTCGTACCGGCAAACACCTCGATTATTTCCCGAGGAGCTTCAGACTTTGCTTACAAGCGCATTGCGCCGGAGATTCCATCCTATATGGGCGGTGTGTTTGAAGAAATATGCAAGCAGTACCTTTGGAAATTACTTCTTGAGAATAAATGTGCTATAAATTTCAATGACCTGGGTCGCTGGTGGGGCACGAATTCCAAAACAAAAACCCAAGAAAAAATCGATATTATGGGAACGGATAAGGATTCCGCCCTGTTTGCCGAGTGCAAATGGACAAATGAAAAGGTTGATCTAGGCGTTTTGGAAACCCTTGTCGAGCGCAGCAATCTGTTTCACTATAAACAAAATCACTTCTATCTCTTTGCCAAAACCGGCTTCACAAAGGGTTGTATGGATAAGGCGGCGGAGATGGGCAATGTAACGCTTGTTTCATATAATGAGATGCTGAAAGCGTAATTAATATTTACTAGGTTGTTAATAATGGTCAACTTAGGAAAAAGGAGGAGACGATCCCATAGAGAAATCCGGCTAAAAAACCCGGATTTCTCTATGGGATTATCTCCTCCCTGGCTGTTAGAGGCTAAAAATCGGTATTAACCGACAACCACATTTTTTATCTCTGATTCGCAGGCTCCACATTTACGTTTCTGCCCTTAATCTTACATTTCTTCATGGCGTGCAGGATTTCTCCGGCATATTCGGCGGGAACATCCACAAATGTATATTTGTCATATACATCGATAGCGCCCACAAGGTTCCCGGGCATCCCGCTCTCTCCTGCGATGGCGCCCACAATATTGCCGGGCGTCACTTTCTGATTGCGGCCAATGTTGATAAACAGACGGACCATGCCTTCCTCGGCTCCCGTATCAGTCAGGTCAGGAGAGGAAATTCCGGCCTTCAGGGATTCATTTTCAGATTCTCCCAGCAGTTCCTTCAGAAAAGCAGCGGCCAGATCCATGGAAGAGTAATCCTCTTCATTGACCTTCTGCTCCACCAGCTCGATCAGGTCGCTCAGATCCTCTTCCTGGATGCGGCGGCTCATTCTGCTGAAAATATGCTCCACACGGATGGCGTTCACGTCATTGGCGGAAGGGATGGGGCGCTCGTGAATTTTGGTCTTGCAGTAACGCTGGATGTCCTTCAGCTTATAAACTTCCTTGCCCACCACCAGACTGAAGGCCAGACCGTCTCTGCCAGCCCGTCCGGTCCTGCCGATTCGGTGCACATAATACTCGTCATCCTGAGGAATGTCATAGTTGAAAACCGCTTCCACGTCGTCCACATCAATGCCCCGGGCAGCTACGTCGGTAGCCACCAGAATATCTGTGCGCCCGCTGCGGAATCCCTTCATGACCCGGTCGCGCTGCGCCTGCTTCAGATCCCCGTGGAGGCCTTCGGCAAAATATCCCCGGCCCTGAAGCGCCTCAGTCAGTTCATCCACCTGATGCTTTGTATTGCAGAAAATCAGGGAAAGCCTGGGATTATACATATCCAGCAGGCGGCAGAGCACCTCCAGCTTGTTCCTGGGACGGACCATATAATAATACTGTTCAATTTTCGGAACAGTCAGTTCTTTTTTCAGTACACGCACGGTTACGGGATTATTCTGGAACTGTCTTGCAATGTCCTGAATGGCCTGAGGCATGGTGGCGGAAAACAGCACTGTCTGCCGTTCCTCCGGCACTTCCGCCAGAATCGTGCGGATATCGTCGATGAAACCCATATTCAGCATTTCATCAGCTTCGTCCAGAACCACAGTGTGCACGTGATCAAATTTCACAGTTT
The DNA here is from genome assembly GCF_004216775.1 of Cuneatibacter caecimuris. Classification (GTDB taxonomy): domain Bacteria; phylum Bacillota; class Clostridia; order Lachnospirales; family Lachnospiraceae; genus Cuneatibacter; species Cuneatibacter caecimuris. Next base: position 1,277,081 of record NZ_SGXF01000001.1, on the reverse strand, counting down.
TTCTGCGCATATGGTCCATCACACGTCCGGGAGTTCCTACCATGATCTGCGTCCCGGCTTTCAGGGAGCGGATCTGCTTGACAATATCCTGGCCGCCATAAATAGGCAGGACTTTGACGCCGTGCATATATTTAGCCAGATTGCGGATTTCATCTGCCACCTGGATGGCCAGTTCTCTGGTGGGACAGAGGACGATAGCCTGCAGGTGTTTATCTTTTGGATCAGTTTTCATCAGCAGGGGGATTCCGAAAGCAGCTGTTTTTCCTGTTCCGGTCTGTGCCTGGCCGATCATATCGTGGCCTTCCAGCTCCACCGGGATTGCCTGCGCCTGGATTGCGGATGCTTCCTCAAATCCCATGTCTCCTACTGCGCGCAGGATTCTGTCGTCCAGCTGCAATTCTTCAAATTTAATTGTTTCCATGTAAAACCTCGTCTTTCTTCACTTTCTTCATCATAAAATGAGGGTATTGCAAAATTACGAGAATTTTACAACCCCTCTTAACCCTGTCGGGTAAGTATATCAGCCATTGTGCATTTTGTCAACTGAAATTAAAAAGAAAGGCGTATTTTCTCTTTTTTATCGGGTGAAAATGTGATATGCTGTTAGTTAGGAAAATACAACTGGAGGATTTAAAAAATATGGCTGAATTGATGAAAAGAAAAGACCAGCGGGAGGAAGATACCTGGCGTCTGGAGGACCTTTTTGAAACAGATGAACTGTGGGAAAAAGAGCTGTCAGCAGTGGAGTCAGCGCTTCCTGTGCTTACTGGATTTGCCGGCAGGCTGGGAAATTCCGCGGGAGAGCTGAAAGAGGCGCTGGATTATTTCTACGGCCTGTATACACGTCTTGACCGGCTGGTTGTATATGCTTCTCAGCGGTCTGATGAAGATACGGGCAACGGATTTTATCAGGATATGAAAATGAGAGTGCAGTCCCTGGCTGTCAGAGCGCAAGAAGCGGCGGCCTTTTTGGTGCCTGAAATTCTGGGGCTGGAAGAGATGCAGGTGCAGCAGTGGCTCAGGGAGGACCGGGGCCTGGCGTTGTATGGCCGCGCGCTGCAGGATATGATGAGGAAAAAATCCCATGTGCTGTCCCGGGAGCAGGAGGAGCTGCTCAGTTCGGCCAGAGAGGTGGGCCAGAGCAGCAATATTTTCAATGTGATGAATAATGCGGACCTGAAATTCCCTTCTGTTAAGGATGAAAACGGAGAGGAAATTCCCGTCACCCATGGAAGTTATGTGCGGCTTTTAGAGAGCAGGGACAGATCGGTGAGAAAAGCGGCATTTGAAAGTGTTTACGGAACATACGGCCAGTTTGGAAATACCCTGGCAGCCACATTTGCTGCAAATGTAAAAGAGGCGGCTTTTTTTGCAAAAGCAAGGCGCTACAGTTCCGCGAGGGCCTATTTCCTGGACGATGCCAACGTACCGGAACAGGTGTATGACAGCTTGATTTCTTCTGTACATCAGAACCTGCCTGCCCTGCACGACTATGTTGCGCTCAGAAAAAAACTTCTGGGGACTGATGAACTGCATATGTACGATGTATATGTTCCGGTGGTGGATGTGCCGGATAAGAAGTATTCTTTCGAAGAGGCAAAACAGGTGGTATTTGACGGATTGGAGCCTCTGGGAGATGAATACAGGAGCATTTTAAAAGAAGGATATGAAAACCGCTGGATTGATATTTATGAGAATGAAGGAAAGCGTTCCGGCGCATACTCCTGGGGAGCATATGGGACGCATCCCTACGTCCTGCTGAATTACCAGGAAAACCTCAATGATGTCTTTACCCTGGCTCACGAGATGGGGCATGCGATTCACAGCTATTATTCCGGCGGGAATCAGCCTGCCGTGTATGCTGAATATAAAATATTTGTGGCCGAAGTGGCGTCTACCTGCAATGAGGCTCTGCTGATCCGCTATCTGCTGAAAAAATCCGGAGATGCGGAGGAACGCAAATATCTGCTGAACCATTTCCTGGAGAAATTCAGAGGAACCCTGTTCCGCCAGACCCAGTTCGCGGAATTTGAGCTGAAGGCCCATGAGAAAGAAGCAAAGGGCGAGACCCTTACTTTCGAAGCACTTTGTTCCCTGTATCTGGATATCAACCAGAAATATTTCGGGCCGTCGATGGAAGAGGATCAGGAGATCGGCAGGGAATGGGCCAGAATCCCTCATTTCTATACGCCGTTTTATGTCTATCAATATGCCACCGGATTCTCCGCAGCCATTGCGCTGTCGGATAAGATTCTGGAAGAAGGGCAGACTGCAGTGGAAAAATACAAGGAATTTTTAAAGGGAGGATGCTCCAAGGATCCCATTGATTTATTGAAAACAGCAGGCGTAGATCTCTCCACGCCGGAACCGGTGGACCGGGCGCTGAAGGTGTTCCGGGAGCTGCTGGAGGAATTCAAGTCCCTGATCTGACGGTCAGAAAAGCTGGAGGCGCAGAAAGATGGAACAATATGAGGCGATATTTTACCGCCGTTCGGTGCGGCATTTTTCCAAAGACCCGCTGCCGGAGAGACTACTGGATAATCTGAAAAAATATATGATGCAGGTCATGCCCCTGTACCGGAGCGAGCCATTTCGCATCCTGTTGGTGGATAGGAAGGAACAGCCAGGCGCGGTAAGCGGGCCGGGCCGGGTGGAAGCGCCGTATTATCTGGCTTTTTTCGGGCAGGATACCATGCTGGGGCGGTGCAGCGCGGGATATCTGGCGGAGCAGCTGACGCTGTATCTGGCGTCCCGGGAGGTCGGAACCTGCTATCAGGGGCTGGCGAGGCTGAAAGAGCAGCCTCCGGAGACGCAGCCGGAGCTGAAACTTTTGTTTTTGGTAGCATTCGGGATATCCGAAGAGACGTTCAGAGAGCCCGAAGAAGCCAGCCGCCTGTCCCTGGAAAAACTTGCCGCCTGCAAAGATAAGCTCAGCGAGGAATCCCGCACGATTCTCCGCGCGGCCAGGATGGCGCCTTCCTCCATGAACTCCCAGCCCTGGCGTTTCGTAGTATACCGGAACAGAATCCACCTGTTTGCAAGAAAAGAACGTCTGGGCTTAAAAACCCTGGAGCGGATGCGGGATGTCAATATGGGCATCGTGCTCTATCATATGATGCTGGCGGCAGAAGAACTCTGGCTGACGGCAGACCTGCAGGTATCAGAACTGATCTCAGAGCGCAGCTGGAAAAATAATGAATATATCTTAACGCTTTACTGGAAAAATTTATAAATTTTTGATTCCATTTTTCTGAAAAATGTGGTACACTAAAGGAAACAAAATTACTAATTTGCAGTGCCAGCTGAAATTGAGACTTAGAAGGGAGAGATGGATATGAAACTGATTTTTGCGATAGTCAGAGATGAGGACGGCGGGACCGTGATGAGCGAGCTGAACAAAGAGGGATACAGCGTAACAAAGATGTCCTCAACCGGAGGCTTCCTGCGTTCCGGGAACACAACGCTGATGATTGGTACAGACGAAGATAAGGTAAGCCATGCCATTGAAGTAATTAAAGGACAGTGCGGTTCCAGAAAGCAGATTATCGCCACATCCGCTCCCATGGTCGGAATGCCCAGTTACACCTCTTTCCCCATTTCCGTAGATGTGGGCGGAGCTACAATCTTTGTGCTGGATGTAGAGCGCTTCGAAAAAATCTGACAAATCAAAAAAGGAACTGCCGCAAAAAAATAGCGAGCAGTTCCTTTTTGATACAACAACCTTCAAAAGCCCTGTTTTGGATGAAAAAATGATCCTCCCTCCATCCTCCGCCAGAAAAAAGCCCGGCAGAGAGGCGGAAGACAAAACGGAGGGGGCTATTTGCCGCAAGGCATCGAGCCCCCGGAGTTTTCTCTTCCGCCTCTTTGCGACTCCCTTTTTGTAATTAATGCGACAAATCCCATTACCCAATCATTTGTTTCCGGCAATTGACCTTGCAGCATCCTCATACAGCCGCCCGATTTCCTCCACATATTCAGAGAGAGAAATCCGGAACGCTCTGTCCAGCAGCGCTGCCCTGTTTGCCTCCAGGAAAAACCCGCCCTGGAATTCAATCATCCTGTCAAACGCCTCCTTTTCTTTCAGGAACAAAGCTTTAAGATTTTCAATCTGCAAAGCCATACCAGGGCATAAGGCCAGCGCCCTTTCTAAGTAAGCTTCAATATGGTACAAATTAGTCCCTGTCTGTACCACGCAGCTCCTGTAAGTATCCAGCGGGCCGTCCAACATCTCTTCATTTTGGAAATATTCATCCTGCATCAGCGAATCCGCCCAGGCCTGAAAAGCGTTTCTGCCAAAATAGATTTGAGAGGTGGATTCTAAAGAGGCCAGGGCCGGAATGTTCAGGATGGATTTTTTCATACTTTGGGCAATTGTGGGCCTGTCTTTTTTCTTTTCGAAAAAGATCAGCGCTTCTGAGCGGTCCAAACCGTCTTTTACCTGAAAATAATTTTCGGAAAAGGCGTCGTCAAATATCTCCTCCTCCGTTTTTTCTCCCGTGAACTGAGACCAGCCGATCAGCATATCGCCCTTTTCTGCATAGCCGCAGATGATGGAACAGACGGGCGGCCCCACAATGCCGAATGTCAGTACCGGAAGGCCCTTGTCAATTGATTCTACAATTTTTTTAAGCCAGCCGGACTTGTTTTTCCGGATTTCCTCCCGGCCGGCATAGGCGTACTCATAGCCGCAGGCGTCAAAAGCATATTGAATGGGAAGCTGAGTGTCTTTGCAGACGTTGGAGTAGGAATCGTTATACCGCCACTTTGGTTCCAGCCAGATTTGGGTAAAGAGATCCCCGGTCACTCCGGCAAAAAAAGAAAAATCAAAGGCCTGATCTTCATTGAGCGCAGACATGGCGGAGCGCATGCAGCTGGGAAACATATAATTTTCTGACTTGTTCTCGTAAAGTTTTTCCACATTCGGGATGAGCCTTCTCGTCATGATAAAACCTCCTTCTACATTGATCTGTATATTCATGGGAGAAAAGTAGTTCAGGCTGCAGGAAGATTTCTGCGCTGAGGACGGTGTGACGCCGTGAAAGCGGGAAAAGGCTTTTGTAAAGCTTTCCGGTGTTTCGTAGCCAAATTTTAGCGCGGCGTCCAGAACTCTGGTTCTGCCGGATGCGATTTCTTCCCCGGCCAGCGACAGCCTGCGGTTTCTGATGTAATCCGCTACGGTATAACCTGTTACAATGCTGAATATTTTTTGAAAATAGGCGCTGGATGTAAAGACGCTTTTGGCGACACTTTCCGAATTAATATTTTCCAGCAAATGGTCTTCGATATAATTCAGCGATTTTTGTACAACATTGATCCAATCCATGCTGCGACCTCCTTTTCCAATAGTATATCAGACCTGTATAGGCGTGTCCTGTCTTTTTGTGACATGATGTGTCCGGGAAGGGGGGGCTATGAACGGTTGAACAGGTTTTCCAGATCAATAAAAAGGCCATCCTGAAAGCAGCGGATGTTCTGCTTTGAGAATGGCCTTTCCAATTATATTTCAGATCTGAATATACTTCCACTTCCCCTGATTAAATCTCCAGTAATTCATCACAAGCCGGATCACCTGGTCGATGGCGACGCCGACCCAGGCCCCGATCAGCCCGTAGCCCATAGGGAAACACAGCAGCCAGGTGAGGAAAGGCCGGACGAAGGTAATGCTGATCATGGATACCAGGGCGACAAAACGGGTGTCCCCCGCGCCCCGCAGGCAGCCGGAAATCACCACCTGGGAGGTCTGGGCAAAAGTGATGCCGGATACCAGGCACATGATAATCCCGCCCAATGAAATCACTCCCGGATCATTGGTGAACCAGCCCATAAACTGGTACCGGAACACCAGGAAGATCACACAGAGCAGAAAAGAAATAGAACAGGCGATCCTCTGCCCGGTTTTTCCGTAGATTTTAGCCAGATCAGGCCGTTTCGCTCCCAGACTCTGCCCTACCAGGGAGGAGGCGGCCACGCCGAAGCCGTCGCCGAAGGAGAAGGACAGGTTCAATATATTCATGCAGATCAGGTGAGTGGCGTAATCCAGGGTGCCCAGCCGGGCCACCATCATATTATAGACCAGAAAACCGATGCGCATGAAAGCCTGTTCTACCAGAGCGGAGCTGCTGATATTGGCAACGGTCCGCATGGTGGCGGAGTCAAATTTCCAGTCCTTTAATTTTGTATGGAGGATCGTCAGGTACCCGCCGGGACGCAGGAGCGTAAAGAAGGCGATAATACAGGCGGTGAGGGCGCCCAGACCGGTGGCGATAGCGGCGCCTGCCACGCCCAGCTTTGGAAATATTCCGATTCCATTGATCAGCAGATAGTTAAATACCAGGTTCACCAGATTGGCGATCAGATTCGTCACCATGGAAATTTTTGTTTTGCCCACGCCCCGCTGGGCCGCATTGATGGTGAGATTCAGTCCGGTAAAAGGGATGCTGCACATGAGAATCCGGAAATACAGCACCGCGTCATTGAAATAGTCTTCGTTGGCGCCCATAACGGATATAATCTGAGGGGCAAAGATAAATCCCAGAACACTCATCAGAATGGCGATGGCGCCGCTGACCAGCATACACTGCATCAGGCACCGGTTGGCGCTTTTTTGCTTTTCCTGTCCTTTTCTCCGGGCCACCACGGCGGTGACGCCTACGTTCAGCGACATGATCGCCGCCAGCAGAATAAATTTGGGCTGATTGGTGATGCCCACAGCGTCGATGGCTTCTTCCCCCAGGCCGCTGACCATGACGGTATCCACCATGCCCACCAGACTGACCAGCACTGCCTCCAGAGCGGAAGGCCATCCTACTTTAAAAAAATTCCTGTAAATCTGAGAATGGGGAGGGATTTTTCCTTCTTCTTCTCCGGGTTTCAACATTCGGTCTACGGAATATAGCCGGGTTTCCAACAATGATTTCATGATTCATCTGCTCCGTTTATCCCTTTTTTGATGTATAAATTTGCATATAATTCATATTCTATCACTGTTGATAAAAAGAAGCAATCCAAAATTCAAGGGTACGTACAGAGGGCACAAAAAGAGGCAGCCCGCATTGAAAAATTTAGTGAAACCTTATGAAATCAGGTTTCTTTTTCTGCGGTAATTTGTTATAATACAGATGTATTGATATTATCAACAGAACAGGAGGAGATTCCAATGGACGATTATAAGAAGATCTATGAGGAATGGCTGGCCAATCCATATTTTGACCAGGCGGCAAGAGATGAACTGAAGGCAATCGCAGATGATGAAAATGAGATAAAAGAACGTTTTTACACGGAGCTGGAATTCGGTACGGCAGGTTTAAGAGGCGTGATCGGCGCGGGCCTGAACCGTATGAATATTTATACGGTGCGCAAAGCTACCCAGGGGCTTGCGAATTATATCCTGAAGGTGGGCGGCCAGGACAGGGGCGTGGCGATTGCTTATGACTCCAGAAGAATGTCTCCTGAATTTTCTGACGAGGCTGCCAGGTGTCTGGCCGCTAACGGCATTAAGGCTTACCGTTTTGAATCTCTACGTCCCACGCCGGAGTTATCCTATGCGGTGAGAAAGCTGGGCTGTATTGCGGGAATTAATATTACCGCTTCCCACAATCCTCCGGAATACAACGGTTATAAAGTATACTGGGAGGACGGGGCGCAGATTACGCCGCCTCACGATACCGGGATCACGGCTGAGGTGAAGGCGATCACAGATCTGACCACCACAAAGACCATGGACAAGACCGCCGCAGAGGCAGCGGGGCTGTATGTGACCATCGGCGCGGAGATAGACGACGCATACATAGCGGAATTGAAGAAACAGGTGAAAAATCCTGAGGCCATCGCCGCAGAGGGCAAGAACCTGAAGATAGTTTATACCCCTCTGCACGGGACCGGGAACATACCGGCCAGGCGCGTGCTGAAGGAACTGGGCTTCGAGAACGTCTATGTTGTTCCGGAACAGGAGCTGCCGGACGGGGAATTCCCCACGGTGAGCTATCCTAACCCGGAGGCCAAGGAAGCTTTTGCCCTGGCGCTGAAGTTGGCGGAAGAAAAAGACGCGGATCTGGTTCTGGCAACGGACCCGGATGCGGACCGCCTGGGCGTATATGTGAAGGATACAAAGTCAGGGCAGTACATCACCCTGACCGGCAACATGTCCGGCTGCCTGCTGGCGGATTATGAAATCAGCCAGATGAAGGAGAAAAACGGAGGAAAGCTGCCGGAGGACGGCGCTCTGATTAAGACCATTGTTACCTCCAACCTGGCGGACGCCATTGCGGAATATTACGGCGTGCGGCTGATCGAGGTGCTCACAGGCTTCAAGTATATCGGCCAGCAGATCCTGAACTTCGAAACCACAGGAAAAGGGACTTACCTGTTTGGGTTTGAGGAGAGCTACGGCTGTCTGATCGGAACACATGCCAGGGATAAAGACGCGATTGTGGCCACCATGGCGCTGTGCGAGGCTGCGGCTTATTACAAGACAAAGAACATGACTCTCTGGGACGCCATGATCGCCATGTATGACCGCTATGGTTATTATAAAGACGATGTGAAGTCAATTACCCTGAAGGGAATCGAAGGGCTGGCAAAGATTCAGGAGATCATGGAAACCCTGCGCAACAATACGCCGGAAAAAATCGGCGGTTATGAAGTGCTTTCCGCCCGCGACTATAAGAAAGATACCATCCGCGATATGAAGACAGGAGAGGTGAAGCCTACGGGACTTCCTTCTTCCAACGTGCTGTACTACGACCTTCCGGATAACGCATGGCTTTGCGTAAGGCCTTCCGGCACGGAGCCAAAGGTGAAATTCTACCTGGGCGTGAAGGGTGCTTCTTTGGAGGATGCGGACGCTCTGGCAGAATCGCTGGGCGCGGAAGTGATGGCAATGATTGACAAGATGCTTTAACAGACAGGAAGGAAACAATATGAAAAAATGGCCTTTGTTCCTGGGCGGCTGCGCTGCGGCCGCCTGGGCGGGGGCGTCCTGCTATGCCTTTTACAAGGTGGCGCGGCGGTACGACCATAACAGTGTGGAAGAGGAAACAGATGACAAGCCGGAGGACCAGAAACGGATGGGGGAGGCTTTGAAAAGGGCCGCCTCCTGGCTGGAAGATAAGCAGCTGGAAGATGTGGAGATCACGTCCATGGACGGGCTGTCGCTGAAAGGGCATCTGCTGCGCTGTCCGGAGGAAACAGACAGAGTGGTTCTGGCAGTGCATGGATATACCGGAGACTGGAGGGATCTCACCATATTTGCCCCGTTTTATTATGACCACGGTTGGAATGTACTGTTTGTGAATGATCGTGGACATGGCGAGAGCGAAGGGAACTTCGTGGGCTTTGGCAGCCAGGACCGGAAGGATGTTCTGGGCTGGATCCAGTTTCTGATCAGCCGTTTTGGGCCGTCTGTTCAGATATTGCTGCATGGCTGGTCCATGGGCGGAGCCATTGTCCTGCTGGCAGGTGCGGAAAAAGAACTCCCACCCCAGGTGAAGGGGATTGTTGCGGACTGTTCTTACACATCAGCGTTGGAGCAGTTTGAATCAGTATGCAGGAAAAAAGCCTCTGTCCCGCCGGATATCCTGCTGAGGGGCGCAGACCTGTCCGCAGCTCTCATGGCAGGATACCGGCTTCGTGACTGTGCGCCCATAGACAGCGTGGATCAGATCAATATACCAGTGCTGTTTGTTCACGGTTCCGGGGATGAGTTTGTTCCTTGCTATATGACCGACAGGCTCTATCATGCCTGCAAAAGCCCGGAAAAAAAGATTCTGACTGTAAAAGGCGCTGGCCACTGCATGAGCTATCTGGAAGGAAAGCAGGAATTCCAGCAGGCGCTGGAAGAACTGATGGAGACTGCCTGCAGATAGTATTTCCTAAAGAAGGCCGGCTTGTATTAAAGATGTCTTAATAAAAAGCGGTGCCGCTCCGGCAGAAAAAAAATTCTGGGAGCGGCACCATTTTTGTGGAATTATTCTTCTTTTTCAAGAATATCCGTAATTTCAGCAATGTACAGATGATGGTATCCGCCGCCTTCCCCGTTGGCTTTGTTTTCCCCGCCGTACCATTTTCCGGTAAAGGACTCGTCTCCGAGGAAATCAGCTTCCTGCAGCTGGGATACGCACATTTTTTTGCAGATAAAGGCCAGCCTTGCTTCTTCAAAGTAAGGAGTTTCTCCGTGGTGGAGCACATGCAGGCCGCATTCCTTTATCTTGTCGCAGTCACGGCCGGATTTGGTCCCGCAGAAGCCCAGCATTTTGCGGTATTCTTTTCCGAATACAGTGAGAGAGAAAGTTTCGGCGGCTGAGGCTATTTCATGGGTATAGCGTTCAGGGCGTACCGCCACGATGACAACAGGCTTCTGCCACAGGATTCCCATGGTTGCCCAGGCGACAGTCATGGGATTCACCACACCTTCGCTTTCCGCGGTCATCAGAAACCAGTCTTTGCTGATCAGATTAAAAATATTCTCCTGAAACTCTGCAGGCTTGATTGTCTTATAATTCATACCTTTTCTCCCATCCTTCTATCAGATAATTTTTCAGTTCTTCAATATTCATTCCGGCAATGCCCAGCTGTTCCATGGACCTGCCGCTGTTCCAGCAGTCCTTTTCCAGAATTACGCTCCCCAGGTGGATCATGGAGTCCATAATCGGCGTATCTACGCCATAGCAATGGGCGAGCATTGCCCAAGAAGCCAGGCCGAAGGGGATGTCTTCAGAATAATAGCGGTTTTTTACATCAGCCGGCCCCTTGATTTTCGCAAAATTTGGGTCGGAAGCGATGGCTTCTTTGATGCTGTCTGTTTTGACGGCGCCGCCTACACCATGAGCTGCGGTATCAGACTGATAACCGAAGGCGTCCAGAACAGAAATGCGTTCTCTGTCAATGGCTTCTGTAGCCCTTACCACACAATCGGTGAACCCTTCTGTATAATAATAAAATTCCCCTTTGGCAATTTCAATACGTCCTGCGTTGAGGATACAGCCGGGAACATGGATAATAGGGTTCAGACTGGACAGCCCGCAGGCGACGACGCTTTCTACTGGTTCCAGCCCGTCAAAAAGTACGGAGAGTTCTTTTACTGTCTCTTCGGTACGGGATGCGGGCATGACTCCTACTTTCAGCGGATTGAACCGGCTCATTACAAGGGAAACGCCGGGTTTTAAGAGGCGCGTGGCATAAGGAAGGGTGTGGGTTTCCGCCACAGTGACTCCGTTTACATGGTTCTCTTTCAGCGCTTTCCAGAAAATCAGGGATCCGAAAGTTCCGGGCAGGACGAAAATAACCTGTCCGGGTTTTACAACTTTTGCCAGTTTTTCGGCGTAAGGGGCATGGGCGAAGGCCGGAACTGCCACCAGGATAAATTTTACATCTGCCACCGCTGCTTCCAGATCTGTGGTAACCATCGCGATATGAGCGCTGCCGCTGCCGCAGGCTCCCTGCATTTCGATGGTATGGGTATCGAATACCGTCTGCATGTTGGCCGCAAAACGTTTTTCCTCATACATATGTACCTCAAACCCGCGTCTGGTCAGATCGCCGGCCGCCGCATGGGCTCCGTTTCCGCCGCCAAGAACTGCTATTTTTGTTGACATTAAGAAGACCTCCCTTTTATAATAAGTGATAGATTTGCCAGCTGCTTTCTTCTAGATTGTAAATCTTTTCACAATCTTTTGGGAAATATATTTTTGCTATCAGGCCATATGAATTTATTATTGGAGGGATTATGACATTACAGCAGCTTCAGTATGTACTTGCGGTAGCCCAGGAGGGATCTATTACCAAGGCTGCCCGTGCGCTGTTCAAATCACAGCCGAATATCAGCAATGCGATCAGGGAATTAGAAGAAGAACTGAATATACAAATATTTGCGCGCACGCCCAACGGGGTATCGCTGACGCCGGAGGGGGAAGAATTCCTGGTTCAGGCCAGCAGCATTACACAGCAGGTTAAAAGGCTGGAGAATCAATACCGCCGGGACGGCAAAGAGGAACTGAACCTGAGAATTTCCATCGCTCGGTCATCTTACATGATCCGTGGGATTTCCCAGTGGATAGACAGGAATCTGCAGGGCGATAGGCCTGTCAGTATTCACCTGGCGGAGACGAACACCAACCGCGTGATTCAGGAAGTGTGCAGCGGCGCGGCGGATCTGGGGATTATCCGTATCCCCGGAAATCAGCTGGATCAATATAACAGGCTGCTGAAGGAGAACAGGCTGATTGCAGAAACACTGATGGTATTTCCCCTGCGCATTGTGTTCAGGGAAGACCATCCGCTGAGCAGTTATGAGAATATTCCATATGAGGAACTGGCAGCTTATACAGAGATTATACATGGGGACGACCAGGTGCCCGCGATCCAGAAAACCCAGATCAATCCCGGACTTTTGCCTGAAAAGCACAGGAAGGTCTATGTCTATGACCGGGGCAGCCAGATCAATCTGCTGGAAAATGTCCGGGGCTCTTATATGTGGGTGTCGCCGATTCCCCCGGATATGCTGGAAATGTATCATATGGTGCTGAAAGACTGCTCCTTCGCAACAGTGGAAAACAGGGATATTTTGATCTACCGCCGGGAAAACAGGAAGCATGCGGCAATCAGGGACTGCATCAAGTACCTTACGGCATTTGCGCAGGAGCTTCAGAAAAGCGCAGAAGGCAGGGAAAACACTGTTTCTGCAGGTCCCGCACATAATCTGTCCTCCCCCGCGCATATAGTGTGATAACAAATCAATAAGGATGCGGAGGCAATGAAGAAAAGAAAAAAAGGAATCTTGCAGCGTTTCCTGTCGGCGGCGCTCTGTGTGGTTCTCCTGTCGGCAGCGGCCGGCTGCGGATCAGAAGAGGCATATCCCAAAGTACAGGACCTGAGTTTCACTGTTGTGGAGGAAGAGGATTATCCGAAGGAGCTGGCGAACGCCATCAATCAGAAAAAAGAATCCTCATTCCGCCTCACTTACAGTGACGGAGAGAGCCTGTACATAGCGGTGGGATACGGCAAGCAGCCTACGGGCGGTTACAGCATTCAGGTTCCGGCCCTTTACCTTTCCAAGGAAGTAGTTGTGATGGACAGCAATCTCTGCGGGCCGGAGGGCCAGGGGATGGGGGCCGCCAGTTACCCGTATCTTGTAGTGAAGACAGAATTCCGGGAGGAACCAGTAGTATTTCTGTAATCAGAGACCTGTACAATTTGTGCGCAGGACATGGGAACAAGCACATATTGTACAGGTTTTTTGGCGAATTTCTTATAATTCGTCAAATTTCGCGTTTTATGTATTGCAGATCAGACCTAAAAAAGTTAAAATTTATCCATGAGATGAACCAATGACACTGCAGGAGCGCTCCTGCAACCAAACAATTCTTGTTCTTTCTGAAGTATCTGTAAATCCGTAAGAAGCGGTTCTGCCGCTGTCTATCGCCAGAGATTCTACTGGATTTCAGCCAACAGAATATAAAAGGTTCATCTGATAATTTCTGCCCCGGCAGCCGGCGCGGGGCGGACGGGGGAGGTGATGTGCAGTATTTAAGGCGGCTTCTGTCTGAATAAAAGCGCAGACCGGATGATAATATATGACGAAGCCTCCAATGATTCTGGGGACTGCGCGGAGGAGGACGAATGAGAAAGAGACACCGCATGACAAAAGAGGAAGAGGAGCTTTGCATTCCCTTCCTGAAAGAGCTGCAGGAATATCAGAAAGCCGGAGTCCCGGTAACACTGGGAGGCAGGAGGGTTCCGCTGGAACTGATCGCCGGAACCTGTGTTGTCTGGGAGCGCGGCAGGTATATGGGCGATTATATCGCAGATGAAAATGGTAAATTGGTAGAACTGCGCTTTGACCGGGTCGCAGACCGGTAGAAAGCTGCATGGCGGAAGGAAACAGCCGGTACAGTGCCCCGGCCCGACGGGCAAGGCGTCCTTCCGCCATGTTGCTGGCTGAGAAGAAGTATGATATAATGTACTCGACATTTCACGCGCCGGAGCGGAGATGGCACACTATATTTTACTTCTGATTCTCAGAAGCGGCTTCCCTGATGACGCAGGCGTTGCGGGGAGGCGCACAACCGGCGGTAAATGATAAATGAAACGGAGGCTGTATATGGACGGTAACAGGAAGAGCCAGCGGCAGAGGGCGCAGCAGCAGAGAAGGCTGAATTTTATCCTTGCAATGCTTCTGGCCGCGGTATGTCTGTTGGGCGGGATTGGGTTTCTAATTGACAGGTATTTGATCCCCAGCAGAACCCATGTGGATTTGGCGGAGTATTACGGTGCCGGAGAAGGCAGGATTTCCCTTGTGCTTCAGGAAACAAGAGCGGAAGAGGACGGATATGTGCTGGACGGGAAAGTTTATCTGCCCCTTTCTCTTGTTCAGGACCGGCTGGATGACCGGTACTACTGGGACGGTACGGAGATTTTGTATGCGCTGCCTGAAGAGGTGCGCCATATCCTGCCTTCCGCGGATACATACCTGCTCCAGGACGGCGCGCCGGTTTTATCTCTGGAACTGCTGCAGCAGTACACCGGGATCGAGTGGACGAAACAGGAAAGCCCGGACCGGATCTGGATTTGGAACAGGTGGGGGGAGATTCCTTACAGCGTCTGCAGGAAAGATACAGAGCTCCGTACGGAAGCGTCTATAAAAGGGGATATTTTCCAGGACCTGAAAGAGGGAGAAGCGGTGGCCCTATTGGAGGATGGGGAAGAGTGGGCCAGAGTACAGACAGAGGCTGGAATTTCCGGTTACGTCAGAAAAAAAGCATTGGGAGATGCGGCAGTGATGCTGGCGGAAAACCCGGTGCAGATTCCGGAATATACCAGCAGGAGTCTGGGAAAGCCGGTCTGCCTTGTCTGGCATCAGGTGACAAACAAGGAGAGCAATGGAAAATTTCAGGAGCTTATTGGCCGCACATCGGGGGTGAACGTGGTTTCTCCCACCTGGTTTACCATCCAGGATACGGCAGGAAACCTGCTTTCTTTTGCGGATAAAAGTTATGTGGATCAGGCTCATGCCCTGGGAATGCAGGTGTGGGCCCTGGTGGGGAACCTCCAGGTGGATATAGATGATTATGCCTGGATTTCCAACAGCGCCGCCCGGGCGAATACTGTAAATCAGCTGATAAACGCCGCTGCTGAGTATGGTTTTGACGGCGTCAACGTAGATTTGGAAGCGCTTGACAAATCTTGTGAAGGGCATTACATCCAGTTTATCAGGGAATTGTCCTCTGCCTGCAGAAAAGCCGGGCTGATTTTGTCTGTAGATAATTATGCGCCCACTTCCGGCACTGCCTTTTATAACAGAAAGGCTCAGGCCGAGACCGTGGACTATGTGATCGTAATGGGGTACGACGAACATTGGAACGGCGGGCCGGAAGCAGGGTCCACTGCCTCACTGCCTTTTGTGAAAAAGGGGATTGCTGATACCCTGGCGCAGTCGGTGCCTGCGGAAAAACTGATCAATGGAATTCCATTCTACACCAGGCTGTGGGCGGAAGAAGCTGCCGGCCTGACCAGTACGGCCAAGGGAATGGACGAAGCAAGACAGCTGCTGGAAACCCACGGAGCGGATATCACCTGGGATGACAAATTGAATCAGTATTATGGAGAGTATTGGGAAAACGGGATTCATTATCAGATATGGCTGGAAGACGCAAAATCTGTTCAGGCCAAGCTCAACGCGATGAAAGAGCAGAACCTGGCGGGAGTGGCCTGCTGGAAGCTGGGGCTGGAAAGCACAGAGGTATGGCCTGTGATCCGGCAGTATCTGGAAGAAACTGCCGGATCACAGGGAACTCTCAGCGGAGAATAATATAAGCCAGATAGCCTCCATAGAGGGCCAGCATAAAAGCTCCTTCCAGGCGGTTAATCTGTCGGCCCCGCAGGGAAAAAAGATATGTGATGAGACTGACGCCGATCAGGATAATGATATCATAAAGGGACTGCAGCCCAACATTAACCTGGACGATTGTGGATGAAGCGCCGAGAATCAGCAGTATGTTAAAGATATTGGACCCGATAACATTTCCCAGGGCCAGGTCGTTTTCCCCCTTTTTTGCGGCTACCACGGAAGTCACAAGTTCAGGCAGGGAAGTTCCCAGCGCAATGATGGTCAGGCCGATCAGCGTCTCACTGAGCCCGAATGCCCTTGCGATATCGGTAGCGCCTTCCACCACCATGTTGCCGCCCAGGATGACGCCGGCCAGCCCGCCCAAGATAAACAGGAGGCTTTTCCATACAGGGAGAATCTTGTAATCTTCATCCAACTCTTCCCTGTTTTTCATCGCGCTTCGGATCATCATAAAAACGAAGAGCGCAAAAAGCGCAAGTAAAATCACTCCATCCAGGCGTCCGATGGCGTTTTGGGCGCTGTTTCCGCGGATTGCCTGGTCAGTGCACAGCACCAGCAGCACCAGAGTGATGAGAATGGAAAACGGGAATTCCCGTTTCAGGATGCCGGACTGTACCTTCATGGGTTTCAGCACAGCGCAGATTCCCACAACCACCAGCAAATTGAACAGGTTGGAGCCGATTACGTTGCTGATGGCGATATCATTGGCTCCCCTCAGAGACGCGGAGATGCTGACGGCGGCTTCCGGCGCGCTGGTGCCGAAAGCTACAATGGTCAGGCCGATAATAATTGTAGGAACACGGAGGGTTTTTGCGATGGAAGCGCAGCCTTCCACAAAGAAATCCGCCCCTTTGACAAGAAGGACGAATCCGACGATTAGGATGAGATATTTCACCATGGAATGTTTCCTTTCTTCTGACTGCCTGCAATTTTTTTTCAGACAGAACAGCGCCTCCGATTTCATTTTAATCATCAATCGGAAGGCACTGTTTTAGTATAGAAAGAAAATCGAAATATGTCAAGTTTTGGGCAAACAAAAACAGCCTTGCGGCCGTTTTTGTTTGAAAGGGAGGAGAGCTGAAAAATCAGCCCGTATTATGAAAAATAGTTGTGAGCGAAAATTTTATCCAACCAGCTTGCTCTTTCTGGTTGTTGATTATAGTATAGAGAGAAAACGTGAAGAAATCATGTGTACGGTATGAATGTATTTTGAAAGATTTGTAAACAAAATATGAACGACGGAAGAAATAGGCAGAAATTAATCAAAAGATTTACTTTGGAGAAAAAATATAGTATGATATTCCAAGCAGAAGCAGCTTCAGAACAGCTGGCGGAAGCGGTGAGAAAATGCTGAGACAGCGGAAAGAGGAAAAAGATGGAACAGAAAAACCCCATTGTAACGATTGAAATGGAAAATGGCGGAGTGATGAAGGCAGAGCTTTATCCTGAGACGGCGCCCAATACAGTGAATAATTTTATCAGCCTGGTGAATAAGGGCTTTTATAACGGCCTGATTTTCCACCGTGTGATCGCGGGCTTTATGCTTCAGGGAGGAGACCCTGACGGCACCGGAGCGGGCGGTCCCGGCTACAGCATCAAAGGAGAATTCGCTCAGAACGGATTCCAGAATTCTCTCAGGCATACAGAAGGAGTTCTGTCCATGGCCAGAACGATGGCTCCCAATTCAGCGGGCTCCCAGTTCTTTATCATGCACCAGGCCGCGCCTCATCTGGACGGCGCGTATGCGGCTTTTGGCAGAATCATCGAAGGGATGGATGTTGTGAATGAGATTGCAGCGGTTGCCACGGATTACAGCGACAGGCCGCGCCAGGACCAGATAATGAAAAAGGTGACGGCAGAGACTTTTGGCGTGGAGTATCCGGAACCTGAAAAGTGCTGAGGTTCCGGCTGACAGCTTCCGGCGATTTGGTTGTGCTCAGTGATGAGGAAACGGTGCTGGCGGAGATGCGGCGCCGTTTTCCTGTTATGGGGATTCTGGACGGCCTTGAAAACGGAACCTGGCTTCCCTGTGAATACTGTGCACAAGGATGGGATGTGGAAGAAGAATATCTGCAGATAGCTGCGGACAGGTACCTTGGCAGGCCCAGGCTGGTTTCGGAAACCGCCAGGCTTCGGCTGAGAGAAGTATCTCCCTGGGACCAGAGCCTTTGTCAGCGCCTGTGCCGGGAAATGGGTGAGGCGGCTTTCCGGGAAAAAGAACAGTTCTGGGATCAGGGTGAGGCAGGGATCAGAGAGTATATCCGAAGCGCATATGTGCTGAGGGAGGCCGGAGTTTGGCTGATTGAAGAAAAGGAGACAGGGCTGTGCATCGGGATGGCCGGTCTGGAGCCGTCTTTCCAGGGGGAAATGGAGCTGTCTTACGGAATTGCGGAAGCAAAACGCCGGCAGGGCTTCGCGGAGGAAGCCTGCCGGGCTATAATAGACTATGGATGGAAAAAGCTGAATCTTCAGAAAATCTTCTGCTTTGTAAGAGCGGACAACCTGCCTTCTCAGAGGCTGGCGCTAAAACTGGGATTTCAGCCTGCGTCAGACGCCGCCTGCGCGGGCGGAAGGCCATACATAAAGCGCAGGAACTGAAGGACATTGTCCAGCTTGTCTGTATTGTTGATGATGATGAAATACAGGTCTCCGGAGAGCATCTGGTATTTCTGTGCGAAGGAAGAATTTTTAATATTGATTCCGATGGCTGTCTGAGTGCCGTCGGAATTCTTTTTATACAGGATATCATCTTTTACTACGTTCATAATATCTTCCGGAAGAGCCTTCTCCAGATCCATCATTCCGTTGTTCTGAAGGATTTCCAGGCGCATTCCGGCAGTGTCTGTAATCATAAAATCCAGGGCATGGGCCGCGATATAGGTTGTTACTTTCATGGTAAAGCCCATCCCATATTCAGAATTCGCGTCGTTTTCAGAATAGCTCAGGCCGCTTTCCATGACCATTTTAATCTTGGAAGGATCCTTGCCCAGATATTCCGCGAAATCCTTTGGCACTTCGCTGGAAAGATCGGCGGCAAAGGAAGCATTAAACGCGATGCCCTGTCCGATATTTTCCTTACCGGCTTCGCGGATCATGAATACGATTACGCCGACCACCAGGCAGGCGCAGACCGCCAGAATAAAATAGACCTTGTAATAAGTAACAATATAAACAATTTTTTCCTTCCAGTTCATCTCCCGGAGCTTCTCCCGCTCCGTGCGTTCCAGCTTTTCTTGTTCTTTTTTCAGGGCAGCTACTTCTTCCTGCTGCTTCTTAATCTCATCCGGTGCATATTGCTTCATAAATGGCTCCTTACTTCTACGCAGTTGCGTTGCTAGGTGTTATTTTATCACAGATTTTACATTTTGGGGAAAAATATCGGAAAAAAAACCATAAAATTTTAATAAAGTAGTGGAACACATTTGATTTTTTCTCTGGCATCATATATAATGTTATCATATCCGCACTGTGCGGCACAATACGATAAAAAAGAGGTAAGCAAAATGGGATCTATATTTAATCTGGATAATCCGGTCTGGCGCTTTATCGGTAAGCTGGCAGACGTGTTCATGCTCCATGTGGTCTGCCTGATCTGCTGTATCCCGATCGTCACGATCGGTCCTGCGATTACGGCCCTTTATTATGTGATGATCAAAGAGGTAAGGGATGAAGAGAGCCATATTTTCAGAATGTACTTTAAATCCTTTAAGCTGAATTTTAAGCAGGGCATCATCATCTGGCTGATCGTGCTGGCAGTAGGCGCATTCTTTGCGGTGGATATCTGGTTCTACAAGTCTCATGCGGAGAACAGCTTCTCTAAAGTTCTGCTGGTGCTTTTCATGGCCGTTTTCCTGATTTATTTCTTTACGATTACTTATGTGTTCCCGGTATTGTCCAGGTTTGACAATACAATTAAGAAAACGTTGATTTATTCCTTTATGATGGCGATCCGGCATCTTCCCTTTACGATCCTGATCGTAGTGATCAATGTGGGGCTGTTTATACTCGGCAATTTTGTGATTCCGGTATATCCGCTGATCGGCGTGGGGCTCAGCGCCTTTCTTACAGCATATATTTTTAACCATATTTTTAATAAATATATTCCAGAGGAGAAGCATGACGATCATTTTGGCGAGCTGGGGGAAGAACCAGAGCCGGAACATGTGGTGATTGGCGCCGAAGCAATGGACGCGGAACCAGTGCGTATTACCCTGGAAGACGTTGAGAAAAAACATCGCGAGAGCGTGCAGCTGGATGTTATGGAACCAGTGATGCCTGTGAAAAAAGAAGAACCGGAAGAAGAAAGCGGCGAAGAAGGAAACCAGGAACAATAAAATAAGAGAGGCGTGGTGCAGACTGCAGATTCTGTATCACGCCTTTCCTGTTATATGGACTTTTCCCTGGGCAGCAGGGGCAGCCGGAAAGAGACTACAGTGCCGGCGCCCTTTCTGCTGCCGATATGCAGGCCGCAGTGCTCTCCGTACGCCAGGACCAGACGGCGGTGGGTGTTCAGGACGCCGATATGAGAATCTACAGTGTCCCCGTCCTTCAGGCGGTTTCTGAGGGCCTCCAGCTGCTCCCGGTCCATGCCTACGCCGTTGTCCAGGATGGAGACCAGCACATGGTCAGTCCGGAAATATACTTTTACCTTAATGACGCCGCTCCCTTCTTTTTCCTTAATGCCGTGATAGAGGGCATTTTCCACCAGGGGCTGCAGGAGCATCTTGCTGGTGGGATAGATGATAGCAGTATCGTCCACTTCCCAGAACACTTCAAATTTATCTCCGTACCGGACTTTCTGAATTTCCACATAGGCCTTCAGATAGTCCAGCTCTTCTTTTAGCTTTACCTGCTGCTGGGAATCGCTGAGGGAATATTCCATGATATCTGCCAGGTTGGATACCATTTTGGAACAGGTATTGGGAGCCTGGGTCATACGGAAAGCCTCCCAGTATATTGTGTGCAGCGTATTATAGAGGAAATGAGGGTTGATCTGCTGCTGCAGGGCCTGCATTTCCAGGGTCTGCATTTTATATTTTTTTTCTGAAATCTGAACCTTCAGATAGTTCTGCTGAATAAACATTTCCAGCAGATTCCGGATGATATAGCCATAGGGATCTGTGCTTCTGTTGGGCATGGGCGGATACATTTCTGAAGGTCTTTCCGGATGCTGGAGTATGTCCAGTATCCCTTCCAGCCTGCTGTAGTCTTTTTGTGTTTTAACCGCGGCGATCAGGATGCTGACCATAACCGCGGCCAGCATAAAGAAAACTGCGGTGTTCAAAATTTTCGTGGAAGTGGCGTACAGTTCATCGGCAGGCACCATGGAAAGAAATCTCCATCCTTCAGTCCGGGAGGACTGCAGGCTGGAAACCACAAACTTACGGCCATTAATGTTAACAGCCTGCAGATTGTCTTTCTCTTCCGGGTGCTCGGAAAAGGAAATGGCCTGCAGTACCTGAGAAAGCTCTGTCTCCTGGTTTTGGAGGACCATCTGATTGTCCTGGTCCAGAAAGGCGATTACCTGGCTGGAGGAAAGTTCCAGAGAGTTCAGGTATTCAATCAGCCGTTCATAATTAAACTGCGTAACGATCACGCCGGTGGGATGGTCCCCGGCCAGAGAGGAATAGATTTTCCTGTATACGCTGATGACGCGGAAGGGCTGGGCAAAGGAGGAGCGCTGCAGGGTGCGCACTTCATACCAGGTGTCCGCTTCTGAATGCAGATAAGACTGAATCCACTCCGTGTCATAATAGCCGCTTAAATTGGTAAGCCTGGCTGTTTCCGAAGACAGGAAACGGCCATAGGTGTTGTTGTAGTAGACGTAGACAGAGTGGATATAATTGTTGGTATTGGTGATGTTCTGCAGATACAAAGAAAACGTGTTAATACTGTTCAGACTGTCCAGGGTAAGGGAATTTTCTCTGAAGGCCCGGCGCAGGTGCGTGATGATGGAGGGATTATGGGCAAAATACAGGTTGATATTATCCGCCTGCTTGAACAGGGAATCCATATGCTCTTCTATCTGGTACAGGAGATTCCAGTTGTTTTTTCTGATAGAAGATTCAATCTCTCTGTTGGACCGGATAATGGAAAATGGGGCCAGAACAGAAATAGGGATCAGCAGGAGCAGGCAGTTCACCAGCAGGCTTTTGATAAAAAACTGGGTTTTCATGGACAGCTGGCGCTTCTTAAATATTTTCATCAAAGCTTCCCTCCGGATTTTCAAACTGGCAGCCTTCCCGGTATTCTTTCGGTGTTTTTCCAAAGAAATTTCGGAAAGACCGGGCAAAGTTTTTGGGATTCGCGTAGCCTACCTGATTGCTGATATCATAAATCTTATTGGCGGGATTCTCCAACAGCTTTGCGGCCTTAGTCATGCGCACCTCCATCAGATAATCAGAAAAATTCCGCCCGGTTTTCTGTTTAAACAGCTGGCTTACATAGCTGGAATTCATATACAGCACGGAAGCTGCTTCCGCCAGGGAAGCGGTGCGGTAGTTTTTCTCCAGGTATAAATAAATTTTTCGGAGAAAAAGGTCTTCATCCTCCTGCTCCAGGATTTCCTGACCGGCGCAGTATCGGGCGTCCAGCTCCTGGCGGAGGGTAGTGAACACTTCATAAAGCTCTTCATAGCGGGCAGGTTTTACAATGTAGTAACGAACTCCATATTTCAGCGCCTTCTGCGCATATTCAAAATCCCGGTAGCCGCTGAGAAAAATGATGACCGGAGGGTCTGGCTGGGCGGTGAGCCGTTTGGCCAGTTCAATGCCGGACATCACCGGCATTCTGATATCACAGAGAACCACGTGTACCGGTGTGCATTTGAGGAATTTCAGGGCTTCCAGACCGTTGAAGGTCTGGCCCGCCACATGAAACCCAATGGTTTCCCAGGGAAAGCAGGTACACAGTGTATTCCTGGACTGGTATTCATCATCTACAATCAGAAGTTCATATATCATCTCAGGCTGCTCCTTTCATACTCGTCTGCTGTAAGTTATAAACCATAATCATATCATAGAAAGTCCGGGAGAAAAAGTCAATTCAGGGAGAAAAAAGTCGCATTCTGACGAAGGCCTGAACTAAAGAAATGATACCCTTTTCTAAAAAAGAAAGCAAAGAATTGATACGAAAGTAAAAAAAGACACCTTTTGTTTTTTCCTGGTTTCAGGTATGCTGGTTTCATCAAGTAAAACCCAGTAAGGGAAGGAGAGAGAAAGATGAGAAAGAGCTTGAAAAGAATCACGGCGCTGGCGCTTTCAGCATGTATGGTTGGGGCGATGGCAGGATGCGGGAACGGCGATTCCGGGACCACTGCCGCACCAAAAGACAATACCACTGCAGCGCAGGAAAAAACCACTGCCGGAGGAGAGACGACAGCTGCAGAGACAAAAGGCGGAGATTCAGAAAAACAGGTGACCCTTCGTTTTTCCTGGTGGGGCGGCGATTCCAGGCATGAGGCCACTCTGGAGGCAATCAAAGCTTACGAAAAGGCCCACCCCAATGTAAAGATTGAAGGTGAATACCAGGGCTATGACGGATATTACGAGAAGATGATCACCACGCTGTCCAGCGGCACCGCACCTGACATCATGCAGTTCCACCGGGACTGGATCGCTGACGTGCAGGGTGCGAAGCACTATCTGGCCGACATGTCCAAGCTGCCTGTGGATTTAACCACATTGGACCAGACCGTTCTGAGCGGTTCCGGTACATACAATGATGAACCCGTGCTGTATTCCTGCTCCATCGGCGGCCAGATCATGTATGTGAATAAAGAGTTTGCAGACAAGCATGGCCTGGATTTGGAAAAGGTTTACACCTGGGAAGAGATCATGGCGCTGGGAAAAGAGATCCATGACGCAAATCCGGACGAGTATCTGATGACAGCGGATATCGATGTGCTGAACCGTCTGATTATCCTGGAATATCTGGCGCAGATGACAGGCGGCAGCATTGTAAATGAAGACTATTCCCTGAACTTTACAGAGGAACAGATGACAGCGGCCCTTCATAATATCAAAGACCTGTATGAGACCGGCACCATGGAGCCCTTTGGCGAATCCGCGGTTTTCGTAGGCCAGATGGAACAGAACACGAAATGGGTGAACGGCCAGATCGGCATCCTGCTGGATATCACCGGCGCTACCGCGAAGTATGCAGCGTCCATCGAGGCGGAGCTGGACTGCATGAGCATCCCTGTGATGAAAGATGCTAAGAGCTCCGGCGTTGATTTCTCCGGAAACATGGGATTTGTCATCAACGACGCTTCTGAGAATAAGGAAGAGGCTGCGAAATTCCTGGATTGGATGATGAATGATGAAGAAGCCATCAAGATCCTGAAAGACTGCCGCGGTTATCCGGCTACTTCCACTGCCATTGATGTTATGACAAAAGAAAACCTGCTGAATCCTGTAATGAAAAAGGCTACGGAGATTGCGGGCGATAACAATCCTTTCTCCATCAATGCCATCAGCGGAAATACAGAGCTGGAGACCATCCGCAAAGATATCATCCAGGAAGTGATCTACGGCGATTCCACTCCTGAAGAGGGCGCGAAGGAAATGGTTGAGTCATATACAGAGCTTTTGGAGACCCTGAAAAACAAGTAATTAAGAAATCCGGAAAATGCTGTGTGGTTTGCAAAAGGCCGCCACACAGCGTTTTCTTTTGACAAAAGGAGCGTGACCAAGCATGGCAAAAGCAAACGCGTCCGCAGTACCTGCGGTAAAAAAGGTCAGGAAACTTCCGCGCAACTGGAAGTGGGGTGTGGCGTTTATCACTCCCTGGATCATTGGGTTCCTGGCGTTTCAGCTGTATCCGCTGCTGGCATCTTTATATTATTCTTTTACAGATTTTTCTGTGCTGGCTGATGGGAAATGGGTCGGTGTGGAAAACTACGTGAAACTGTTCACGAAAGACAAACATTTTTTGAAATCCCTGTGGCTGACAGTAAAATATGCGATTATGTCAGTTCCCGTAAAACTGGCCTTTGCATTGTTTATCGCAATGCTTCTGAACATGAAGCTGCGCGGGATCAATATGTTCCGCACGATCTATTACCTGCCATCTATCATGGGCGGCAGTGTGGCGGTTTCAATCCTGTGGAAGTTCCTGTTCATGCAGGACGGTATTGTGAATAAGGCGCTGGCTGTATTCCATATCCCGGCAGTGAGCTGGCTGGGCGATCCCAATATGGCGCTGGTAACCGTAAGCCTGCTGGTGGTGTGGCAGTTTGGATCCTCCATGGTGCTGTTTTTGGCCGGGCTGAAAAATGTGCCCCAGGAACTGTATGAGGCGGCTTCGGTGGACGGCGCGTCCAAAGTACGCCAGTTTTTCAAAATCACGCTGCCCATGATCACGCCCATTGTATTTTTCAACCTGATGATGCAGACAATTAACGCGCTGCAGGAATTCACATCAGTATCTATCATCACCAACGGCGGGCCGAACCGCGGCACTTATCTGTTGGGGCTGAAAATCTATGAGGAAGCTTTTACAAATTCCAAGATGGGTTATGCCAGCGCCACTTCCTGGGTGCTGTTCGCAATCGTGCTGGTGGTGACCGGGCTGTTATTCAAGACCTCTGACGCATGGGTATATTATGAAGACGGGGGGATGAACTGATGAGCAAAAGTAATGCTGTAGTTGTGACAAAAGCAAGAAAGAAAAAGACCTGGAAGAGGATTATAACCTATGCGTTCCTGGTGTTCGTAGGGTTCTTCATGATCTATCCGCTGGTGTGGCTGTTCTTCTCCACCTTTAAGACAAATACGGAGCTGTTCGGCAAGCTGTCCTTTTTCCCGGAGACATTCACCTGGGAGGCCTTTGTCAACGGCTGGAAAGGAAGCGGCCAATATACATATACCACCTTTTACCTGAATACCTTTGCCCTGGTTCTGCCTACGGTGATTGTCACCGTGCTGTCCACAGGAATCGTGGCTTATGGTTTCGCCAGGTTTAAATTCCCGTGCCGGGGCGCGCTGTTTGTGCTGATGATTTCCACCCTGATGCTGCCTGACGCGGTGATCATCATTCCCAGATACGTTGTGTTCAACCAGCTGGGATGGATCGATACTTATATGCCTTTCTGGATTCCCGCTCTGTTTGCCTGCTATCCGTTTTTTATCTTCATGCAGATGCAGTTTCTGAGAGGGATTCCCCGGGAGCTGGATGAATCGGCCTGCGTGGACGGCTGCAATCCGTTTATGACTTATGTGAGGATTCTGTTCCCGCTGATGAAGCCGGCAATGTTTTCCGTGATCATCTTCCAGTTCCTGTGGAGATGGAACGATTATTTCAACAACCTGATCTATATCAGCAGCGTGAAGAAATATACCCTGTCCCTGGCTTTGAAAATGTCCATCGACAGCCAGGGCGCGGTGACTCAGTGGAACCAGGTATTGGCTATGTCCTTTGTGTCCATGATCCCGCCCACTCTTCTGTTCTTCTTCGCGCAGAAGTATTTTGTAGAAGGCATTACCACCTCAGGCCTGAAGGGATGACAGACGCCGCCGGTCCGCTGGAAGCAGGACCTGGGCCGTGCAGAGGAAGGATGTAGAGGCGCGCAGATGAAGTACAGGGCAGGGTTTCGCCCCCAAAACTTTATGTGCGCGCCTTTTTGCGATTTTGGAGATTGCGGGCTGA
This sequence comes from Cuneatibacter caecimuris, assembly GCF_004216775.1. Classification (GTDB taxonomy): domain Bacteria; phylum Bacillota; class Clostridia; order Lachnospirales; family Lachnospiraceae; genus Cuneatibacter; species Cuneatibacter caecimuris. The sequence goes on along the minus strand of NZ_SGXF01000001.1, from coordinate 1,250,593 downwards.
AAGGGATTTGCCCCCATTGCTTATAAAACAGGTGAATTGATTGGATGAAGGAGAATGAGAAATGAAACAGGAATTTAAGAGTGATCAGGAATTGGTTTTTCACATAGAGACTTCTTCGATGGAAGAATTTGAACAGGCTGCCAGGCTGGTGAAGGAGCTGGGCGGCACCCATATGATGGTGGGGGATCTTCCCAGAAGCCATTGGATGTGGGATATGGACAGGACAGACCCTTATTCCAACTGGAGCATGGGGCACGCACAGTTTTTCAAAGTGATCTGCCCGCCGGAACTGGAGCCTTATCTGCCTCAGGAACACATCCGCCGGTGCCATGAGCTGGTGGCGGAGAGATGCCGCATACTGGATAAAATCGGGCTGAAGGGGGCTTTCTACAGCAATGAGCCATTCTGGCTGCCGGAAGCGGCGTACCGGGACCATCCCAACTGGAGAGGGGCCCGCTGTGATCATCCCAGGCGTTCCAGGAAACCTTATTACAGCCCTAATATTGACGATCCGGAAGTGCTTTCCATGTACCGGTATGCCATGAAGCAGCTGTGCCGGGAGACCGGGATCGATTTCTTTATCGTGATGTCCAATGACAGCGGCGGAGGGATCAGCTGGAGCGCCGGCACCTATGCGGGGCCCAACGGCCCGATGTCCGTGCGGAAACGCCCTATGTCGGACAGGATCTGCGGCTATATGGACGCGCTGACAGAAGGGGCAAAGGAAGGCGGCGTAAACCCGGTTATTCACCTCAATGCCAATATTGACTTTAAGGACAGGGAAGCTGCCATTGACGCGGTCTGGCCGCTGCTGAAAGAAGGGCAGGTGGTGAATGACAGAGACTGCCATGGGAACCGCCCCATCAGCTGCTTTGCCAATCCTTTCCAGTGCAAGCCTCCTGTAACAGGGATTCCCCAAATGATCGCTTTCTGCCGATATATGCAGAAAGCGGCGGACAGCGGCAGCCGTTATCTGGTTCTGGACATCCCCAAAACGGATATGAATGAGGCGGAGTGCTATTTGAAACTGCTGAAGGAAAAAGGGCAGGCGGAGGATATGGCAGAAGGCCTGGCCCTGCTGAAAGAATGTGCCGCGGAACTGGCAGGAACTGAGGCCGCGTCCAGACTTCTGGACGCCTGGTATCATATTGACGAAAGTTTTACGCACCTGCGCCATACCGGGCTGGACCTGATGATGTACGGATGCCAGCACCAGCGCTGGATTAACCGGCCTTTTGTGCTTTATCCTGAGGAGCTGACGGAAGAAGAATACGGTTACTACCGTCCCTACCAGTTCCAGGCGCTGACGCCGGAGAGGGCCAATGATCTGCTGGATATGCAGGGAATAGAAGGGGTCAGGGGATTCACCGCAGTCTTTATGCTGACCCAGACCATGATGCAGGCGGAAAACAGCCTGGATCAGGCGGTGCAGCTGCTGGGGCAGGCTGTGGAGGCTGCCGCAGAAACTGCGAAAGAACCGCTGAAAATGCTGATCCGCAGGCTGAAAGTACAGAAATGCTTTTTCAGAAATATAGTGAATGCCGCCCAGTTCCAGGAACTGGCAGACAGGACAGACTTCACCGCAGAGCCGCAGCTGTCCCTGCGCTGGCCCACCCGTAATGACCGCAGAGTGGAAGAGTTTCAGAATATCAGCAGATCGGAGATTGAAAACGTGCTGGAACTGGCGGACCTGCTGGAAGGATATGAGACGGAGTTGCTGACTATGGTGACGGAAGAGGAAAAAGAAGATATTTTCTATTATGGGCCTCATATTGTGGAACAGCTGAGGAAAAAGGCGGATACCATGTGGAACCATATGCTGGACGCCAACAGAGTATATGAAACACACAATATCTGATCTCTGCGGGAAACGAAAGAATAATCCATTGTAATCCCGGGCTGCGGCTGGTATAATGAAAAAAACAGCCTGTGGATTGGGGAAAAATACAGATGAAGAATGAGGGAAGGTATTACAGCCAGGTACAGACGCCCATCGGCCGTCTGACGCTGGTTGAGGAGGCCGGAGGAATTGCGGAACTCCGCTTTGAGGGAGAACAGATGGCGCCGGCAGAGGAAAAAGAAACGGAATTGCTGAAAACCGCGAAACAGCAGCTGTCAGAATATTTCGCGGGAACCAGGAGAGAGTTTGACCTGCCCCTCTCCCTACGGGGGACAGAATTTCAGAAGCAGGACTGGGAGGCGCTGAGAACCATTCCCTACGGAGAAATCAGGAGTTATGGAGAGATTGCCGCGCAGATCGGAAGGCCCAGGGCCTGCCGGGCGGTGGGGATGGCAAATCACCGCAATCCTGTTTCTATCATTGTGCCCTGCCACCGGGTGGTGGGTTCGGACGGCAGCCTGACGGGATACGGCGGAGGGCTGGACGTAAAGGTGCATCTGCTGGAGCTGGAGGGGTTAGAGGTATGCTGCGGCAAGGTGTGCCGCAGCCATAGGGAGGCAAAGAAATGAATCAGTTTGATGTAAGAGAATTTGGTACTGCGGCGGATGGGGTGACAAATGACGGGCCCAGCATACAGAGAGCCATAGACAGCTGCAGCGCGGGCGGGGGCGGCCGGGTAACGGTGCCGGCAGGAGACTATCTCTGCGGAACGATCCGGCTGAAAACAGGCGTGGAGCTGCATCTGGAAGCGGGGGCGGTCCTCCGGTGTTCTTTAAACCGGGAGCATATCGTGCAGACGGAAGCGCCTGACGGAGCGGAGGAGGAATGCGGCTATTTCCTGGGAGCGGCGCACTGCCATGACATCGCGGTGACGGGCAGAGGCGTGATCGACGGGCAGGGGAGCCGGATCATGGCGGATGACGGGGCGGACGGAGGCTTCCATGAGTGCCCTGTTCTTACAAACGGTTTTCGCCCCAGACTCACTTTTTTTGAAGATGTGGAGGACATGCGGATTGAAGGCGTGACCTTCCGGGATTCCAGCCACTGGACTCTGCACATGGCCGGCTGCCGGAGAGTGCGTGTGACGGGGATCAATATCCTGAACAATAACCGGGGCGCCAATAATGACGGGATTGATCCGGACAGCTGCCAGGATGTGCTGATTTCCGACTGCATCATCCGCACCGGGGACGACGCGATTGTGGTGAAAACCACGGAGCCCATGACCAGGCTGTACGGGCCCTGCCAGAATATTATCATCCGGGGGTGCATCCTGCATTCTCACGATTCAGCGCTGAAGGTGGGCACGGAAACACATGGGGATATCAGGAATATTCTGATGTCTGACTGTATTATTGAGGACTGTTCCAGAGCCATTGGAATCTGGGTGCGGGACGGCGCCTGTCTGGAAAACATCAGGGTACACGATCTGACCGGCGCGGTACGGCGCTATGCCGACGCCCCCGGGCGGGCCTTTGCCCCTGGCTGGTGGGGAAAAGGAGAACCGGTGTTCATCAGCAATACCTGGAGAAATGCCGCCCATAAGGAGTCAGGAAAGAGAACAGGCGTAATCCGTGAAGTATCTTTTGAGAATATTTCACTGAAAGCAGAGTCCTGTATATTCCTGGGGGCGGATGAGGATTGTCCGGTGGAGCAGATCCGGCTGAAGAATATTCATATTTCCATGGAAAAACAGGGAACCCAGCCGGGCGGGCTGTTTGATGAACAGCCATCCATGCGCAATCTCTATGAGCATGGAATTCCGGGGCTGTATGCCCGCCGGATCAGCGGCCTGCAGGTCAGTGATCTTGAGGTGCAGTGGCGCGGAGAGATCCAGCCATGGTGGACGCACCTGGCAGAACTGGAAGGCTGCGGGGATGCGCGGCTGGAAAATATTCGGGGAAAAGCGGCCCGGGAAGGAATTGAATCTATAGTAAATAAATAACAGACAGCCGGGCCCTCCGGAATAGGTACGGAGGGTCCGGCTGTCCGCGCATGCAGAGAGGAGATATGAGATGCTGGAATTGCCTGAAGTCCTGACACTGGCCGGTCAGCTGAAACAAGAGGCTGCCGGGAAAAGCGTGGCGTATGTTCTGCCGCCCGCCAAACCTCACAAATTCTGCTGGTTCAGCGGAGACCCGGCGGATTACGAGCTTGCGTTAAAAGGCCGCAGGGTGATAACCGCAGAAGGGTTTGGGATTTTTGTGGAATTATCTTTTGAGGGAGGAGTAAAACTGTGCTTTAACGATGGCGTAAACGTCAGACTGTGCCCCCAGGAGAAAGTGCCTGGGAATTACCAGCTGGTGATCGGTCTGGACAATGGGATGGCTCTGGCTTTTACCGTGGCCATGTACGGGAGCATTCTGCTTCACAATGGAGACCTTGAAAATGAATATTATCAGAAAAGCAGGGAAGGAATATCCCCTTTCACGGAAGATTTTCCGGGATATTTTTGGGACAGAGCCAAAGAAAGCAGTCCAGGGCTGAGCGCGAAAGCTTTCCTGGCAGCAGAACAGCGATTTCCGGGGATTGGGAACGGGACGCTGCAGGATATTTTATTTGCCGCGGGCATCCACCCCAAGAGAAAGATGGGGACTATGAGCCAGGAGGAGCTGGGGCGTCTTCTGGAATGCACAAAAGATATTTTGCGTGAAATGACGGCTCAGGGAGGAAGGGATACGGAAAAGGATCTCTTCGGCCGCCCCGGCGGATACCGGACAGAGATGTCCAAAAACACCTGGAAATCCCCCTGTCCGGTATGCATGGGGCCGCTGACAAAAGAAACTTATTTAGGCGGATCTGTCTATTATTGCCCCTGCTGCCAGCCCCTTAGACTGGACGGATAAGATGAATTATTTCTCGGATGTTCCCTGTCTGAGCAGCTCCAGGCTGTTCTTCAGGTTGTCTTCATAAGAAACATCATCCCGCATACTGCCTTCCAGGCTGACCGTGCCGTTGTATCCCGCTGCCTTCAGAGTCCGGAAAAAGCTTTCCATAATATTGGAGTCTTCAGGAAAGGGGTACAGGCGGGAACCAGGGAGGGCGGTGTGCACATGCAGCAGGCGTTCCTTTCTCTCAGATACCCAGCGGATATCCTCCGTTGACAGGTCCACATGGTAGAAGTCAAACAGAAAACCGCAGGCAGCATGATCCGCCAGATCCATAGATCGGACGGTTTCCTCCAATGTGGTCAAAAGGTTGGTTTCTTTGGGATTTAAATGTTCCAGTGCGATTTGGATATTCCAGCGGGAAGCTGTCTGGGCGAAGATCCGCGCGGCCCGGGAAAATTGCTGCAGCGCCTGCTCGTGGCCGAGGCCTTCTGGTGCGCGGCGGGCGCTGCCGGAGCCCAGCACGATCACCTGGATTCCAAGCTCCGATGCTTTGGGCAGGATGTCTTGCAGATAGTCCAGCTGCATTTCCGGACAGATATCAGGCCCAACCAGGCGGGCGTCCACAGGGAAAAAACAGTTTGCCCTGGGACAGTACAGGCCGTTTCCCGCCAGTGCGTTTTTGATCTCTTCCAGCTGCAGGGATGTCAAAGGCTTCAGTCCGGCGGCGGACGTCTCCACATAATCATAGCCGGCAGCAGAAATCTGCTTCAAATGCTCTTCCAGAGACCCTTTCTCCAGCTCATCAGCCAGGTTCATACAAACTCCGAATTTCATATATATACCTCCCCTTTTCTTTTATTTCGTTATAGCATAAAAACACCAGAGTTACAATCAGTTTGTAAAATATCTTGACAATCAAAGTATTATCCCTTATGATAAGAAAGTAGTATTAAAAACCACATCATAAAACAATAAAAACTTTGATAAGAGGATTTGAAAATGAAATTAAAACCACTGCAAATCGGTGATCTGACAGCAAAGATTCCCATTATCCAGGGCGGAATGGGCGTAGGGATCAGCCTTTCGGGGCTGGCCGGAGCGGTAGCGAAGGAAGGCGGCGTGGGCGTGATTTCTGCCGCGCATCCCGGGTACCTGGAACCGGATTTTGAACAGGACCCTATGGCGGCCAACCTGCGCGCTCTGGCCTGTCATATTAAAAGGGCAAAGAAAATTTCAGGCGGCGGGATCATTGGCGTGAACATCATGTGCGCGCTGTCCCATTATGAAGAGTATGTGGAGTGCTGTATTGAGGCAGGGGCTGACCTGATTATTTCGGGCGCCGGGCTTCCCTCCGATCTCCCTAAACTTGTGGAAGGGTCCTCCATAAAAATTGCGCCTATTGTTTCCCCGCCCAAGACAGCGAAGGTATTATTAAAACTCTGGGACCGTCATTATGGAAGGACTGCCGATCTGGTGGTAATTGAAGGGCCTGAGGCCGGCGGCCATTTGGGATATTCCAAAGAAGCTGTGAAGAAGTATGCAGAAGAGGGATATGAGAAAGAGATTTTGGAAATTCTTGCATGCGTCCGGGAATATGAACAGAAATATGGAAAGAAGATTCCGGTAGTTTTTGCCGGCGGCGTATATGACAGAAAGGATATTGATTATTATATGTCTCTGGGCTGCGATGGCGTACAGATGGCTACCCGGTTTGTGACCACAGAAGAATGCGACGCGGCGGAGGAATATAAACAGGCCTACCTGAAAGCGGACCGGGAGGATATTATCCTGGTGGACAGCCCGGTGGGGATGCCGGGAAGAGCCATACGCAATCCCTTTATGAAAGCGCGGGAAGCCGGGCCGGAAAAAATTCAAAAGTGTTACGGATGCCTGAAAAAATGTGATATCTCTTCGATTCCTTACTGTATTACAGGAGCCCTGGTGCGGGCGGCCAGAGGGCAGGTGGACGACGCGCTGCTGTTCTGCGGCCAGAATGCCTGGAAACTGCGGGAAATGACAACTGTGCACAGGCTGATGGAAGAACTGCAGCAGGAAGCAGAAAACTGAGGCAGGCGCTTGCAATCCATAACCATATCCGGTATAATAAAAGAAAATTCTGTAACTGACGAAGGATTTTCGTAAAATATCGAGAGAGGTTTTGGACATGAGAAAAATTCTTAAAAAATGTGCTGCGCTGGGGCTGGGCGCGGTGATGCTGCTGTCTGTGGCAGGCTGCGGCCTGGGCCAGGACGATTCCGTTCTTCCTACATTTAACGTATCTGCAGACCAGCTGAGCGATCTGGACCTGAAGGACTTGTATGACGAACAGCTGGGCTACAGCTATAAAGGGGTTTCTTACGATCTGGATGTGGAAGGCGTGGGAGCGGCCCTGGGCGTGGACATGGGCGATTCCAGAAAGCTGGGAGGCACCGAGTATACCTGTTATTATCCCCAGGAGGCGGCCACTACAGTAAACGGACAAGTCCCGGTGACAATGGAGTTCGTTTTCGGCGGTGACAAAAAGTTCCGCAGCGCCACCTATCAGTTTATGGCCAACGGAAACGGGATGAATGCGGAATCCCTGGACGCCCTGTTTGATCAGACATTGGACCAGCTCCATGAGCTGTATGGGAAAGAGACTGAACTAAGGGAGAGCTCGGACGAGTCAGGGAGCAACACGCTGGATTCAGTGACCTACAACTGGAAGCAGGATATGAACGACGGCTATATCACCAGCCTGCAGCTGGTGAAGGGGGATTACGGATACGGGACGGATATTGTGATCCTGGGCGTGATCCGATATACCTATGAAGACGAGGCGGAGGCGCAGTCCGCGGAATCCACGGAGGAATAAGAGCATGCTGTATATTGGAGTTGATTTAGGGACGTCGGCGGTGAAGCTTCTGCTCATGGATGAAAAGGGAGAAATCAAAAAGATTGTATCCCGGGAATACCCGCTGTATTTTCCAAAGCCCGGATGGTCCGAGCAGAATCCGGAGGATTGGTACAATGGTTTTGCCGACGGCGTGAAGGAACTGATGGCAGGGCAGGATGCTTTTGCAGTGGACGGCATCAGCTTCAGCGGACAGATGCACGGCCTGGTGCTGCTGGATGAACAGGACCAGGTGATACGCCCGGCGATTTTATGGAACGACGGGCGCACCCAGGATGAGTGCGATTATCTGAATCAAGAAATCGGAAGAGAAAAGATTTCCGCCTGGACGGCGAATATGGCCCTGACCGGTTTTACCGCGCCGAAAATCCTCTGGGTCCGCCGGAATGAACCGGAGAATTTTTCCAGAATAGCGAAAATTATGCTGCCCAAGGATTATCTGGCTTACCGTTTAAGCGGCGTGCACTGCACCGATATGTCGGATGCTTCCGGGATGCTGCTTCTGGATGTGGAGCACAGGACCTGGTCTCAGGAGATGATCGGGCTGTGCGGAATCAGGCGGGACCAGCTGGCAAAGCTTTATGAGAGCTATCAGCCGGTGGGGACGCTCCAGCCGGAGATTGCGAAGCAGCTGGGCCTTCCCGATACCGTGAAGGTGGTGGCAGGCGGCGGAGACCAGGCAGTGGCAGCTGTGGGGACAGGAACAGTGGGACATGGGATGTGCAATATTTCCCTGGGAACCTCGGGGGTGGTATTTGTGGCCAGCCGGGATTTTGCCCAGGCTCCGGACAATGCCCTGCATGCTTTTGCACACGCGGACGGCCGATATCATTACATGGGAGTAACCTTGGCTGCAGCCGCTTCCAATAAGTGGTGGATGGATGAAATCATCCGTACGAAGAACTATCCTGAAGAACAGAAGGGCATTACGGAACTGGGCGCCAACCATGTCTATTACCTGCCCTATCTGATGGGAGAACGGTCTCCCCACAACGATCCGGAGGCCAGGGGGACATTCATCGGCATGACCATGGACACCACAAGGGAGGAGATGACCCAGGCTGTGCTGGAAGGTGTGGCATTTTCCCTGCGGGATTCATTCGAGACAGTGAAGAAGATGGGCGTATCCGTGACCCGGTCCAGAATCAACGGCGGAGGGGCAAAGAGCCCTCTGTGGTGCAGGATCATGGCCAATGTGCTGAATATCAGGATAGACAAGATCAACAGCGAAGAGGGGCCGGCTTTTGGCGCCGCCATTCTGGCGGCAGTGGGCTGCGGTAAATATGCTTCCGTGGAAGAAGCCTGCGCAAAACTGATTAAAGTTGTGCAGACCACGGAGCCGGATCCTTATCTGGTGGAAAAATATAATGACAGATACGCCGTATACCGGAGCATTTATCCGGCGGTTAAGGATCTGTTTCCAAAAATGAAATAATGTGGATAAGATGGGGCTGCCGGAAAAAAGATATTTATTTTTCGGCAGCTCTGTACATTTGAAGGAGGGATGGCATGAAAAAGAATATCCAGGCCAGAACCAGCATTCTGATCTGCTGTGTGATCGCGCTGGGCTTCGTGGTTACCACAGCGGTGAATCTGATTTCTAACCGAGGCGCCTTTCATACAGATATCGAGCATGTATCCAACCTGACTTCAGAGGGAATTTACTATCAAATTGACACCATTTTCACAAAACCCGTGAATATTTCGCTGACCATGGCCAATGACAGCCTGCTGAAGGAGTTTCTGAATCAAGAAGCCGGGCATATGGACGAGACGGATTTTCTCGAAGGGATGCGCCGCTACCTGATGGCTTACCGGGAGAAGTACAGCTATGATTCGGTTTTCCTGGTTTCTGCAAAGACCGGCAGATATTATCATTTCAACGGAGTGGACCGGCAGCTGAAGCCGGAAGATCCCGAAAATGACTGGTATTATGCTTTCCTGGAATCAGATTCGGAATACTCTCTGAATATTGATAATGATGAAGCAGCGGACAATGAAATTACGGTTTTTATTAATTGCAGAATCCGGGATGAAGAAGGAAATACCATGGGGGTTGTGGGCGTGGGATTCCGGGTGGATTATCTTCAGGAGCTTTTGAAAGAGTATGAAGAACGGTTTAACGTGGAAGCGTATCTCCTGAACCCGTCGGGGCTGATTGAGGTATCAACGGATAAGACGGGGTTCAAAGCGGAGGGGCTGTTTGACAACTGCGGCTATCCGGAGCTGAAAGAGGACATTTTGGGCAACAGGGAAGAGGTCCAGACCTTCTGGTACGGAAACTATGGAGACAGCGGGTATCTAGTGACGCAGTACATTCCAAACCTGGAGTGGTTTCTGCTCATTGATTACAGCAGCACAGCTATGGAACAGCGCCTTAGCAGGCAGGTCGTGGCAGGCCTGCTGGTGACGCTGGCGGCGACGGCTGCGATTCTGTTTATTGTTTCAGGAATTATCAGGAAATATAATCAAAAAATCACAGAACTTGCAGTGAAAAGAGAGCGGACCCACCAGAATATTTTCCAGAAAGAGACAGAGAAGCTGTATGAAAATATTTATGAGCTGGATATCACCCATAACCGCCCCGCCAGTGAAGCTACGGAAGAGTATTTCGAGAGCCTGGGCGCGCCCAGGAATACGCCTTATGACAAAGCGCTGGAAATTGTGGCGGAGAAGCAGATCAAAGAAGAATACCGCCGGGGTTATGTGGAAACCTTCTGTCCTGAAAACGTGCTGAAAGCTTTTGACAACGGCCAGGAGAGCCTTCAGTATGATTTTATGCTCACCAGTGACGGAATCTCATATTATTGGATGCGCATTACTGCCAGGATCTTCCGCTGGGAAGAGGACCGTTCCATCCGTATGTTCACATACCGGCAGAATATTACAGAAGAAAAATTGCGGGAGCAGGATATGCTGGGAAAAATGGAGATGGACTCCTTGACCGGGCTGTATAATAAGGCAGCTGCGCAGAACAGCATACGAAAAAGACTGGCCCAATGTCCTGACGGCCAGTACGCTTTCTTTATTCTGGATATTGACAACTTTAAAATGATTAATGATACATTCGGTCATTCGGCGGGGGACGATGTGCTGCTGCAGTTTGCCAGAAATCTGAAAGCGCAGTTTGCGCCGGAAGATATTGTGGGGAGGATCGGCGGCGACGAATTTGTGGTGTTTTCAGCCATTCCTTCCCTGAAATGGCTGGGGGAGAAGGCTGTGGAACTAAACGGACAGCTGCAGTACAGTTTTGTGATGGAAAATAAATCCGCGCGGATTTCCGCCAGTATAGGCATTGCCGTCTCGCCCCGGGACGGAGCGGAGTTTGAACTTCTGTATAAAAATGCAGATTCCGCCCTCTATGAAACCAAGAAGAAAGGCAAAAACGGCTATACAGTATACGGAAAGCAGCTGCGTTAAATGAGCAGAAGGAGGGTGCCTGCCACCAGGAGGAACAGTCCGGCAGCGGCCCTCAGGTTCAACTTCTCCCGGAATACGATCCAGGAAAAAGCAATGGTGACCAGAATGCTCAGTTTGTCAATGGGCGCAACAACGCTGGCCGGCCCCTCCTGAAGGGCGCGGTAATAGCAGAGCCAGGACGCGCCGGTGGCGCAGCCGGACAGGATCAGAAACATCCAGTTCTGCCCGGTGACTTTCCGGATGGAGGAGAGGGAGCCTCTGAGAAATACCACCAGCCAGGCCATGACCAGGACCACGCAGGTCCGGATCGCGGTGCCCAGGTTGGAATCTATTTCCTGCATGCCTACTTTTCCAAGAATTGAAGTCAGCGCTGCGAAAACAGCAGAGGCCAGAGCGAAGAAGAGCCAGCCGCGTTTGCCGGAAGGCTGCGCTGCAGCGTGCCGCTTTACGGGCCCCTGTTTTTTATCCGGTTGGCCCCAGGCAGAGGAACCCGTAAACGGGCGTTTTTGTACCATCAGCCAGGTGCCCGCGCCCATGAGCAGGATGGAGAGCACGCTGAGAAAGCCCAGGGGCTCGCCGAGAATCAAAAAGGCCAGAATCATAGTGAGAATAGTGCTGGACTTGTCAATGGGAGCCACCTGATTCACGCTGCCGATCTGAAGAGCATGGAAATAACAGAGCCAGGACGCGCCGGTGGCCAGGCCGGACAGAATCAAAAACAGCCAGTTTTCACTGCTGACTGCGGTGATGCCGGGAAGGGAGCCGGTGATCAGGACCATGATCCAGGAAAACACAAGGACCACGCAGGTGCGCAGGGCGGTGGCCAGGTTGGAATCCATATCTTTCATCCCGCACTTTGCCAGTATCGCTGTGAGGCCCGCAAACAGCGCGGAGCCGAATGCAAATAAAATCCACATTATTGTAAACTCCTCTCTATGTTTATTGTAGGCCCGGGGCAGGAATTGTCAAGGAGGAAAGCGGAAAAAAGGTTGACAAATTAAGCCGCCGCGTTATAATAAAAACAAAGTGTGCCCGTGCACAAAAGTAAAGGAGGTAATCATGGACATTCAAAAGGTAACGGATGCGGGTTTTGCAAAGTACGGCCGGGTTATCAGCGGCTATTCTCTGGAACCTCTGCTGGAGGAGATGGAAAAGACTCCCCTGCCGGAGGGCGTGGATTATGTGCCTTCTGTGCCGGAGCTGGAAGCGCTGCCGGTATTTGAAGAGCTGACAGAGAGCATGTACGGCGGCCTTCCGGTACAGATCGGGTACTGCAACGGCCATAACCATCTGCTGAACGCCCTGGAATACCACCGTTCTTCAGAGGTGGATATTGCAGTGGGCAGGGATCTGATTCTGCTGTTGGGATGCCAGCAGGATATGGAATCAGATTACAGTTATGATACGGCAAAGGCAGAGGCCTTCCTGCTGCCCGCAGGGGTGGGCGTGGAGCTGTATGCCACTACGCTGCATTACGCGCCCTGCAGCGCTGCGGAAGGAGAGGGATTCCGCTGCGTGGTGGTGCTTCCCAGGGATACCAACCTGCCGTTGGAAAAGAAGCCTGCGGTTTCACCGGAGGATGCGCTGATGACGGCGCGGAACAAATGGCTGATCGCCCATCCTGATGCAGGGATTGAAGGCGCGGTGTGCGGCCTGAAGGGCGAAAATCTCCGGGTGTGACCGGATGATCAAATTGGAGGACAAGAAGATGAATAACATTCCTGAAGTAAAAATCGGCGTGGCGGCAGTGAGCAGAAACTGCTTTCCCATGACACTCTCCGTTTCCAGAAGAGAAGCGCTGATCAAAGCGTATCAAGAAAAATACGGCGACATTTATGAATGCCCAACCTGTATTGAAAACGAAGTACATATGATGAAGGCGCTGGAAGAACTGAAAAGCGCAGGCTGCGACGCCCTGGTGGTTTACCTTGGCAACTTTGGCCCTGAAACCCCTGAAACCCTGCTGGCAAAATACTTCGACGGCCCTGTAATGTTCGTGGCCGCAGCTGAAGAGACCGGGGATAACCTGGTGGGAGGAAGAGGCGACGCATACTGCGGCATGCTGAACGCTTCCTACAATCTGAAGCTGCGCAATATTAAAGCATATATCCCCGAATATCCGGTGGGGACAGCCTCTGAGTGCGCAGATATGATCCATGAATTTGAACCCATCGCGAGAGCGGTCGTGGGACTGAACAATCTGAAGATCATCAGCTTCGGCCCCAGACCCCAGGATTTCCTGGCCTGCAACGCGCCGATCAAGCAGCTGTACAATGTAGGCGTTGAAATCGAAGAGAATTCCGAGCTGGATCTGTTTGAAGCTTTTAATAACCACGCAGGCGATCCCAGGATTCCTGAAATTGTGAAAGAAATGGAAGAAGAGCTGGGAACAGGCAACCAGAAGCCGGAAATTCTTCCAAAACTGGCCCAGTATGAGCTGACCCTGCTGGATTGGGTGGAAGAACACAAAGGTTCCAGAAAATATGTGGCGATTGCCGGCAAATGCTGGCCCGCGTTCCAGACCCAGTTCGGGTTTGTGCCCTGCTACGTGAACAGCCGCCTCACCGGCCGCGGAATTCCGGTATCCTGCGAGGTGGATATTTACGGCGCGCTCAGCGAATTTATCGGAACCTGCGTGAGCCAGGATGCGGTGACCCTGCTGGATATCAACAATACTGTGCCTGCGGACATGTATGAATCAGAAATTAAAGACAAGTACAATTACACTCATAAAGATACTTTTATGGGCTTCCACTGCGGAAATACCTGCAGCAGCAAGCTGTCCTTCTGCAACATGAAGTACCAGATGATTATGGCAAGAACTCTGCCTGAGGAAGTGACCCAGGGCACGCTGGAAGGCGATATCATCCCTGGCGATATCACATTCTTCCGCCTGCAGTCCACCGCTGACGCAAAGCTGGAGGCTTATGTGGCAAACGGGGAGGTTCTTCCGGTGGCTACCCGTTCCTTTGGCGGCATCGGCATTTTCGCCATCCCGGAAATGGGCAGGTTCTACCGCCATGTGCTGGTGGAGAAAAATTATCCCCACCATGGCGCAGTGGCCTTCGGCCATCATGGCAAAGCTCTGTTTGAAGTGTTTAAATATCTGGGAGTAACAAATATCGGATTTAACCAGCCTAAGGGAATGCTGTATCCCACTGAGAATCCCTTCGCATAATGGCTGTGACGATCAGACAGATTTCCGAGGCCTGCGGTGTGTCCAGAGGGACTGTGGACCGGGTGCTCAATAACCGGGGAAAGGTGCGTCCTGAGACAGAAGCGATGGTGCGCCGGGAAGCTGCCCGGCTGGGCTACCGGAAAAATCTGGCCGGCCAGGCCCTGGCTGCCCGGAAGAAAAATTATACCATCGGCGTGCTGATGCTGTCTGAGGGAGTGGAATTCTTCGACGAGGTGCTGGCCGGAATCCGGCAGGCGGAAAGTGAAATCCGGGATTACGGAATTCATATCGAAGTGGTTACCATGAAAGGATATCATATCGAGGAACAGGCGGAGCGGATGCGGGAAATGTCTTCCCGCATCCACCTGCTGATCCTGCATACAGTGAACGACCCCAGAATCGCCCGGGAGATCGACTGCCTTGAAGAATCAGGTATTCCAGTGATCACGCTGAATACCGATGTGGAGGGCTGCCGCCGGCTTTGCCATGTAGGCTGTGATTTTATCAAGAGCGGAAGAACGGCCTGCGGGCTATTGGGGCTGATCAGCCCGGGAGGAGCGCAGATCGGAGTGGCAACCGGAACCGTGCTCAGCCTGGGGCACAATCAGCGGATCAGCGGATTTGCCCAGCTGTGCAGAGAACATTTTTCAGGGTTTGAGATCAAGGATGTGATTGAAACCCTGGATGATGACGAGACCGCATATGTGCAGACAAAGGCCATGCTGTCCCGGCACCCGGAACTGACGGCAGTTTATGTAGTGGCTTCCGGCGCCAGCGGCGTGTGCCGGGCCATTAAAGAGGCGGGACGGAACCTGACGGTGATTGCGAATGACAGGACGCCTTCTGTCAGCAGGCTCACTGAAAATGGGCAGATTGCCGCTGTCATCGGACAGGAACCTTTTCAACAGGGCTATAAAGCAGTGATTCTGGCATTCCAGTACCTGGTGGGAGAGTCCAGGCCGGAGCAGGAAGTCTGGTATATGAAAAACGAAATATTGATTCGGGAAAACCTCTCATAGCAATTCCCCGACAGTGCGGATTCAGTCTGCGCTGCCGGGGAATTTCTGCCTGGAACAGTTTAGGAATGCTGGGGAAAGCGCAGCGTGATCCGTAACTTTCCGTCAATGCAGCGGGAGGAAATTTCCCCGCCCATCCGCTCCGTGAGAAGCCTGGCGATGGAAAGGCCCAGGCCGGTAGAGTTCTCTCCTGCCTCTACCGTATAATACCGGTCAAAAAGCCTGCCTGCCATCACCGGAGTCAGTTCAGGAGCGGTATTTGCAAAAACAATTTCACCCTCCTCATCCATGGAAACCTGCAGGTCCCCGCCGCTGTATTTCAGCGCGTTGCTGAGAATGTTGCCGAAAATCCGGGCAGCAGCGGTGGAATTCAGCATGCGTTTTACAGGAAGGCCGGGCATGGAAATTTCCGGGACGACCTTCCGCTGCTTCATCGCGCCATAAAATGAGGCCAGGCTTTCCTCTAACAGGGCCTTCAGATCCACTGGCTCCAGCTTCTCTTCTTCAACAGATGCAAGCAGAGAATAGTGAAAAAGTTCACCCGTAAGTTCCGTCAGAGCGTCTGCTCTGTTTCTGATCACAGAAAGGCTGTGCCGGACAGAGGCGGAAACCTCTTCCTGCTCCAGCAGGTCCAGATATCCGCAGACAGCGGTGAGAGGGGTGCGCAGGTCGTGGCAGATATCGGTGACAGCCTCTTTCAGCTGCAGGTCTCCCTGGAGAAAACGCCTCCGCTCTTTCCGCAGGATGCGCAGCTGGCAGTTGATTTTTTCCGCCAGCCTGCGCATGTGCGGGTCCCGGCTGGAAATATCAATGAGCGTGTTGGTTTCTGTATGAAGCCTGTCGGAAAAGGCGTCAGAAATTTCTTCTGCTGATTTTTTCAGGACATGGATTTTACAAACCAGCAGAATAGTGACACATATGAGAAGACTGCACAGACTCCACAACCAGAATTCCATAAATACTCCTTTACTTCAAGTCTTTTTTGCGGAAGGCCAGGAGGCCTCCGGCAGTGGTTCCTGCCACAATGATCAGAGAATACATTGGCATCTGCCACAGGCGGGGAGCCGACATGTTTGCTATCTGAATTGCCTGGCCGGTGGGGAGGAAATCCATCAGGAATTCATGGATTGTCCTGGAATTGCCCCGGAGATATTCCGGATTGGGAATGCTCTGGGTCTGGGAGTTCCCTGCCGAATCTGTAAAAACATAACCATCATAAAACTCCGGGGCGGAAAGCCTGTTCTGCACATAGCTGGCTGCCACAAACAGCAGGATCACGGCGATCAGGCTGACTGCCACTACAGCAGCTTTATTTTGATTGAGCATGCTTAAAAGAACAAAAACTGCTGACAGAGACAGGATCATAGCGAAGCTGTCCAGAACGAAAACCGCTACAATTTTGAGATCAACATGAAACGCCCCCAGCAGCGGAATCCCCACGGCTCCCACAGCGGCCATATAGATCAGTCCCATGAGAAGGCAGGCGGCCGAGCAGGTGAGGAGATTGGCCAGATAGACGGAAGCCCTGCTGTGCCCGGCAATAATTTTATTCCGTATGGTTCCGTCGCTGTATTCAGTGCCTGTAAACAGGCTGCAGAAAGCGGCGCACAAAATCGGAATTACAGCAGCATACCCAAAAAATATGTTATCCACCAGAAAGGAAGTGCCGTACTGGATTTGGTTCATGTAGCTTTTGACAGAAATAAAAACTCCGAAGACCAGCATACAGGCCATACTGACCAGAAATGCTTTGTTTTTTATTAATCGGGAAAAATTAGCAGACAATAATTTATTCATGGCCGCCTCCAATCAGATTGACATAATAGCTCTCCAAGCTCTCATGATGTTCCTGTATACTTTTAATCTCACAGTTTTGTTCCGCCAAAGCAAGAGCCAGCTCTGTCAGGTTGATTTCCCCATATATATCTGCCTCTGTATCAGAAATGACGGAATATTCCAGACCAAGCCGGTCCAGGACAGGCACAAGGGCTGCAGAGGAAGATACTGTCAGGCGGGTGCATTTCCGGCAGGCAGCTTCCAGCTCTTTGGCGCTGATTTCCCGGACCAGGCGTCCCTGGTCGATAAAGCCGTAATGCGTGGCCAGCCTGGAAAGCTCATCCAGGATGTGGCTGGAGATCAGCACGGTGATCTGCCGTTCCCGGTTCAGCTTCAGAACCAGCTCCCGTATTTCGATAATTCCCTGGGGGTCCAGCCCGTTTACCGGCTCATCCAGCACCAGAAAATCAGGATCCCCGGCCAGGGCCACGGCGATGCCCAGCCTTTGGCGCATGCCGAGGGAAAAGTTCTTCACCTTCTTTTTGCCGGCGTCTTCCAGGCCCACCAGCCGCAGCAGCTCAGGGATTCCTTCAAAGGAAGGCAGCCCCAGAACGCGGAACTGCTCCTTCAGATTGTCCGTGGCAGACAGATCCAGATAGACAGAAGGGGTCTCCACCACAGCGCCCATCCTCCTGCGGGATTTTGCGATATCACGGTCCGTATCCTTTCTGCCGTATATCGCATAGCTGCCGGAAGAAGGGGCCTGCAGGCCGCATACCAGGCGGATCAGCGTGGTTTTGCCCGCGCCGTTTTTCCCCACCAGCCCATAGACCGCCCCTTTGGGAACCCGCATGGTCAGCTTATCCAGCGCCTTAAAATGCCCGTATTGTTTGGTGAGGGCATCTGCTGTCAGTACGTAATCCATTTCATTGCCTCCTTACTTTTGATGCCCCCAGTCTACCAGCCGATGGTTAAGAAACAGGTAAAGAAAATGGTTAAGAAACAGTAAATCTTTTATTCCTCCTTCATTTTGAATCCGATCCCCCAGACAGCTTCAATATAATCTCTGCCGCCAGGCTCCCGCAGTTTCCTGCGCAGGTTGCTGATGTGGACCTTCAGGGAGCTTTCCATGCAGTCGGGGGTATCCTGGCTGATGCGGTCCAGAAGAATGGTTTTCGTGATAACCTGATCAGGATTTTGCATCAGAAGCTTTAAAATAGCAAATTCTGTTTTGGTCAGCCGTACCGGCTGACCGTGGACAGACACTTGTCTGGCGGACGTGTCCAGTTCCAGGCCGTCAAAAACATAAACTGCCTGATTTTCCGTGCCTGCCGCTGCGCGGAGCTGTACGGTGATTCGGGCCAGCAGCTCTCTGGTGTTAAACGGTTTTGCGATGTAGTCAGCGGCCCCGCCCAGCAGCAGATTCACTTTATCGTCCACTCCGGCTTTGGCGCTGAGAATGATCACCGGAATCCCGCGGATTTCCGGCAGGACCTTTTCACCTGGCAGGCCCGGGAGCATCAGGTCCAGCAGCACCAGGTCCGGCCTGCGCTGCCCCAGAAGAAGCAGCGCTTCCGTGCCGGAATAAGCCCGGAGGACTGCGTAGCCCTCCTTGGAGAGCAGTTCTTCCAGCATGTTGCCGATATATATATCGTCGTCTATAATTGCGATGGATTTCATGAAATTTCACCCGCTTTACAATGCATTTATAACATGTGGTTCTGCTTTATTTTATCAGCAGTTTGCCGGGGGCGCAAGGGAGAAACCGGAAAAGGGAGAAGGGTTCAGAAAAATTTAAACAGTATGGCGGAAAATATTTTATCATTGCGCGAAAAAACTTTGATTATGGCGAATTCTGTGGTATAATCTCCTTAGAAATTTAATTGATGGCGGGAATACAAACGGACGCCTGTTCCAGGGCTTTGGAGGGCCGAGGGACGGGGCGGAAATTTGCAGAGGAATATATGGGAGCATGTCAGAGGCGGGCGTCAGGAAAAGCAGGGGACGGCCGTCAGGATGTCGTGGGCCCCGGCAATAAACAGGGCGTGGGGACATTGAACAGCAGCACATTGGATTATTGAGGGCATCAAATGAAAAAAATAAAGACCATATGGAAGATCGGGCTGTTCATTCTGGCCCTGGCTTTCGGCCTGTGCACAGGCGGCTGCGGGGCAGAGAAGGCGGATATTCCGGAAAAGACACAGAAGGCGGATTTGCCAGGTTCTTTTGCTGCCAGCGGGGCAGGGGAGATGGACAGTGAAGCAAATAAAAATTCAGATCCTGCAAAAGGCCTATATCCCGGTTATGGGGAGACAGAAATGCCGGATGAGACAGGCGGAGCAGCAGGGGCAAAGACACAGCAGTTCATTCAAAAGAACGGAATGACGCTGGAAAGCCGTTTCGCTGTGCCGGAGGGATTTGTAAGGACAAAAGCGTCGGAAGGGTCTCTGCTGCAGTTCATGCGTCAGATGAAGCTAAAGCCGGACGGGAGTCCGGTTCTGCTCTATGACGGCAGTGTAAAAGCCAACCAGGGCAGCGATGCGGCGGTGTTTGATCTGGATATTGGGGAGGAAAATCTGCAGCAGTGCGCGGATTCTGTTTTAAGAGTATACGCGGAATATTTCTGGGCGACAGGGCAGCAGGCCAAGCTGAAGTTTCATCTGACCAGCGGTTTTCTGATGGATTGGGAAACCTGGAAAAACGGAGGCCGCCTGGCGGTTTCCGGCAGCAGCGTGTCCTGGCAGCAGACGGCCGGGCCTGATGATTCCTATGAAAATTTCAGGAAGTATATCCGGAATGTGATCATATACGCAGGCACGATTTCCCTGGATGCGGAAAGCGAGCCCATTCAGGCCGGAGAGATAAAGGCCGGGGACCTGTGGGTCCAGGGGGGAAGCCCCGGGCACTGCGTGCTGGTGGTGGATACCGCGGATTTTGTTGGGGACGGAGGGGGTAGAAATGAAGGCGGCGAAGATGGCTGTGGGGATAGCGGCATGGCCGGAGGAACGGGAAATATGCCGGGCAGAAGGGCATTTCTGCTGGCCCAGGGGTACATGCCGGCGCAGGATTTTCATGTGTTGAATAACCCCGCCCATCCGGAAGATCCCTGGTATTATGCGGATGAGATCGGCTACCCTTTCCGTACCGCGGAATATACGTTTCAGGAGGGAACGCTGCAGCGCTGGAACGGAGGATTTGCGGAGTGAGAAAGAATATGGCTGAAAATGATGGAGGAGTTATGGCGTCGGACAGGACTGGGAGATATAGAGTGGATAAAAGTGAAATTGGAAAAAGCGGGGCAGGAAAGAAAGGATTCAAAAAACCTGCTGTGGGAAACCGTGCCAGAGCAAATCTTGCTCCAGAAAATCACGCTGCAGGAAATGGTGCTGCAGAAAATTGCAATGAGGGAGACTGTGTGAAGGAAGGCAGCGGGGCTGAGAAGAAAAAAACGGTGAGGAAGGCAGATGTTTCCTATGGTGATAAAGCAGGAAGCGGCGCCAGAGAAGCGGGAGGCCGGGGAGCTGGAAAGAAGAAAACGGATGTGGGGGTGAAAGCTGCAGCCGGTGTGGTGAGCAGAAAAAACGAGGCGGTTGGGGCCGCGCAGGGGAATGGCAGAGAGTTTCAGAAACCGGAAAGAGGGGGAAGCGGAAAGGCCGGAGGAATGAAATGGAAAGCCGGAAAGGAAGAGCAGCGGGGTAACGCCGGGCCTCAGTCCCTGTGCCCGGTTTACAGGAAATGCGGAGGCTGCAGTTATCTGCATATGAGCTATGAGCAGCAGCTAAAGGAGAAACAGAAACAGCTTCAGGAATTGCTGGGCGGTTTTGGAAAGCTGCAGCCAATAATCGGGATGAAGAATCCCTGGCATTACCGCAATAAAGTGCACGCGGTATTCAGCCATGATAAGAAGGGCAACCCCATTTCGGGGATTTATGAAGCCGGTTCCCACCGGGTGGTGCCGGTGGACTCCTGTCTGATTGAGGATGAGAAGTCAGATGCTATCATCGTCACCATTCGCAGTCTGCTGAAGTCTTTTAAAATCAGGACATTTGATGAAGATACGGGCTACGGGTTGCTGCGCCACGTGCTGATCCGGCGGGGCTTTGCCACAGGCGAGATTATGGTGGTGCTGGTGCTGGCTTCCCCGGTGCTCCCTTCTAAGAATAATTTTATTAAGGCGCTGAGAAAAGAGCACCCGGAGATCACTACTGTGGTGGTCAATGTCAATAGCCGGGGCACCAGTATGGTGCTGGGAGACAAGGAAACTGCGGTTTATGGCCGGGGATATATTGAAGATGTGCTCTGCGGAAAGGTTTTCCGCATTTCCCCTAAGTCTTTTTATCAGGTAAATCCGGTGCAGACGGAAGTCCTTTACAGCAAGGCCGTGGAATGGGCCGGGCTGACAGGGGGCGAGCGGGTGCTAGATGCGTACTGCGGCATCGGCACTATCGGGCTGGTGGCTTCGGACCGGGCTGCGGAGGTCATTGGCGTGGAGTTGAACAAGGACGCGGTACGGGACGCCGGATGGAATGTGAAGCGCAACCAGGTGAAGAACATGCGGGTTTACTGTGCGGACGCCACTCAGTTTATTCTGGATATGGCTGCCGCAGGGGAAAAGCTGGATGTGATTTTTCTGGACCCGCCCCGCAGTGGCAGCACGGAGGAGTTTATTCATGCGGTGGGAGAAATCCGGCCGGACCGCGTGGTCTATATTTCCTGCAATCCGGAAACTCTGGCCCGGGATTTGAAGGGGTTTTTGAAGGTGGGGTTTGGCGTGGAGAAGATGGTGGGGGTGGATTGTTTTGGGTGGACTGGGCATACGGAAACTGTTGTAATGATGCGGAATTGTGGCTTGAAAGGAAAATAGAGGAGTAGAACCACAAAATATAGTGGTTTTGCATTGAAAATAGTCTATTCTTAAGGTGGAATCTTAGTTATTTTGCATGTTAATAATATGTTTTTTACCAGAGTGACATTAGACACAAATATAGATAAACAAAGGAGATGTGGTGAACTGAGTGTATAGTAATGACGATATAAATAGAAAATCAAATATTATTATCTACACAACAGAGGATGGTTTGGCAAAGAAAGATATAACTTTTGATGGAGATACGGTCTGGTTGTCAATTGATCAGATGGCGGTGTTGTTTCAAAGAGATAGAAGCATAATAGGCAAGCATGTGAGAAATGTTTTTAAAGAAGGAGAATTGCCTAAAGAATCAGTATGGGCAAAATTTGCCTACACTGCCGCTAACGGAAAAGTATATGATGTGGATTATTATAATCTGGGCGTGATTACTTGTTTCAGGATATCTTGATTTTGCGGAATGTCAGGCAGAGCGGGAACAGGTAATGACTATGAGCGATTGGGCAGAGCGTTTGGACCGTATACTTACAATGAGTGGCGAACAGTTACTTCAAGGAAACGGAAGTGTTACTTAGAAACAAGCATTTGATAAAGCAACGAGTGAATACAGAAAATATAAAACCAGAATCATCAGTGATGTGGAGAAGAAATATTTGGATTCGATAAAATATTGGAACATAAAACGGATAGGAGTTGAAAAGGTGATATTATTTACGAGTTAACAAAATTAGACAAGAGAAACTCCTCTAGGGGTGAACCACGTCTTTTAGACATCATTATTATCCACTCGACACATGTGGAAACTATTTTAAAGAATAATATAATCTTCGAGTTCTTATTCGATTTTTTTTGACGGGGAGAGGAAAGTGGAAAAATCAAATATATTAATGTACACAACAGAGGATGGAATTACCAAAGTTGAAGTTACATTTGATAATGACACTGTTTGGTTATCGTTAGATCAGATAGCAGATCTATTTCAAAGAAATAAATCCACGATATCCAGACATATAAAAAATATTTTTTTAGAAGGCGAGTTAAGCCGAAATTCAGTTGTTGCAAATTTTGCAACAACTGGTTCTGACGGAAAAAGATATCATGTGGATTTTTATAATCTTGACGTTATTATTTCTGTTGGCTATCGCGTAAAATCTTTGCGAGGAACGCAATTTAGGATTTGGGCCACAAATATTCTGAAAGAATATATGAAAAAAGGATTTGCGCTGGATGATGAACGATTAAAGAACCTTGGTGAAGGAAATTATTTTGATGAGTTGCTGGCACGTATCCGGGATATAAGGTCTTCAGAAAAAGTGTTTTGGAGAAAAGTGCTGGAAATCTATGCAACCAGTATTGACTACAATCCGAAGGCAGAGAGTTCCGTGCAGTTTTTTAAACAGGTTCAAAACAAGATGCATTGGGCAGCACATAAGCACACAGCGGCAGAGGTGATTTACCAAAGGGCAGATGCAGATAAAGATAATATGGGACTGACTACATGGAGTGGCAAACGTATAAAGCTCTCGGATGTAGAAGTGGCGAAAAATTATCTTGATGAAAAAGAGTTAGATGCACTCAATAAAATTGTCACGGCATATTTGGATATTGCAGAGGTACATGCTTTAAATCAGGAACCAATGTATATGAAAGACTGGCTGGAGACTATTGATGATTATCTTAGGATGACCAGACGTGATATATTAACAACAAAGGGGAAAGTAACACATCAGCAGGCCTTAGAGAAGGCGCATTCAGAGTATGAAAGGTATAAAAGAAATCAGGAATATATATTGTCTCCTGTGGAATGTCATTTTTTAGAGAGTATTGGGGAATTAGATAAGATGGACGGAGAAAATAATTAGTAGGAGACTGACGAATAGTTCCACTAAGGAAAGCTATGCTTTTTGTCATTATTAGTGCCCGTTTACTACAATACGAGGGTTGTGTGGAATTGTGTCAGAAAAGACAAATGGAAGTACAGTGTAAAATAAGTAGAGATATAGTTATTTTAAAAAGGTTCTAATACGGGTATAAGTTTTGGAAGTGATGAAGATCGTGAAGAATGATAGAGACATTAGGTGATAACTATTATTCTGAAGAAATGATTTTCATTGAAAGGGTATACGATTATTTGGTAGAACATGGTCTATAGTCAACAACTAAACTTACATTAGAATTTCCTTTAAAATATAATAGGAATATCCTATGATGAAGTTCATTAATTAAGATATTTTTTTTTAGATAATATCATAAACAAAATTTTGATGTGAGGTAATAGAGAAAGAAACAGAATATGGAAAAGCCATTGGAACAGGAGAGTCAGCAGCTCCTGATTAGAAAAATTGATGCCCTTCGGTTTTATGGAGGCGATACCCGGGAACGGTGTAGTAACGGTTACGTGGGTAGAGAATCTCAAGACGCTATGTTCGGAGACAAAAATGCCTATTGGACGTTAAATGCACTTCTTTTCGAAGGTATCAAGAATGAACAAGAACGTATTTGGACAGAAGACCATCTCTTGAATACGGAGTTTATCAGAAGAATAGACGAAACAGTTCAGATTTATACGGATATTTTTACTCTGATGAAGGAAAAAAATGCAGATTTTGACAGCAGTGCAGTTGGACGGCGGATAGAACGTGCTTCTTCCATTACATATTATGAAAACGGCTTTACCCAATCGTTTTTTTCCTGCTCAAAGAGCGGATTTGATATGACGTTTGCTCAGAAAAGTAATATTGTCCTGATAGAAATGGAACTTGCCCGAAATGTTCCTTTTATTGACTTTGAAAAGATATTATCAAGAAAGGAATATAAACATTGGGATGAAAGAGAAATACTCTTGCCTCCATTTATTAACATTGAGATAACAGAGATGCCGCTTACTGTTTCTGAAACCAGAAGAATAAAGGATTTAAATAAAAGACCTCCGCTGGGAAAATATCGACTGAAAGCGGTAGAATTTCCGGATTATCGTAAGAGTATTTTAGATTCAGAAACAATAATATGGCAGCAGATATATGATGGAAAAGATTCTGCAGCTCATTTGTTAGAAATGATACATAAAAAAGATAAAGAGCAGGACTACGAAGAATATATACGTTGGAAAGAAAAATTACATCAATATTTGAAAATACAGTTTTCAAATATCTGGTATGGAGGCGATGAATTTTGACAGATATTGAAAAACAGTGGGAAAATTATATGGAGTTGGGCGAGCGGTTGGTTAAAGAAAAGAGATTAAGGGAAGAATTCGAAAAAGAAATTAAAGCTTTTTCATTTTTTCTCAGTGAAACAAATAAAGATTTTTATTATAATTCCACTTATTTACCACATTACAGTATGCAATTTTTGCATTTTTTGGAATGTTTTTATAAAAAATATAAATTAGTAAAACGGTTATTTCAGCTATCGTCCTGCTACTCAGGTGTGTCATTAATCATAGATCGTTATTGGCAGCAGGAGAGTAAATGGGATGATGAGGAGGAAAAGATAGTTGTAATCAATAAAGTATATTCCTTTTCTGATAAAAACACGGTATGTGATGAGAAACTATTGGTTGAATGCAGTGCTCTCTGCGAGACAAAGCGTTTTATGTACCACAGTAAAGCAGAAATCATTGAAAGTGAAGAACTAAAAGAATTGAAAAATTTAAAAGAATTTCTCGATTTTAAGACGTCTTCAAAAAATAGAAAGAGTGGGGGAATAAAAAAATAGAATGGAAAAGACACAAAAGAGGAAAGTGAAATACGATGGGAGATACAGAACGTTTTTGCTGTCAGACCAGAATATTTTTCATGCCATTTATTCGTTGCGTTCATACATATTTGATTTTGAACTTTTAACAGAAAATGATAAGGAAAAGTATTACCGATTACAGGATAAGTATGATGAAATTTATATTAAGGAAATAATTAAAAATGTCAGAGATAAGATTACAGATCTGATTGATAAAGACGACTGTTTTATAGAAGCTTATGTTTACTTTCGACCTAAGAAGCTGAATGATAAAGAGAAGGTTACATATAGACCACTTCATACAACGGACATTATCAGTCAGATCGCAATTGTGGCAATGCTTCATTTATTAGTATATGAGATAGCGGATGTTGAGAAAAAACTTTATCTTTCAAATGTAAGTCGGTTATTGCCAGGAAATTTTTATGGAAACAGAGTGTCCTTAAATCCGGAGTTTTTGTTTAAACCTTGGAAACAACAATATCAGGCCTATACACAAAATGCAAATGAAGCATTGAAAAAATATAATGCTTCTTTAGAATATAAATATGAGGTGTCGCTTGACTTGGAAAATTTTTTCCCGACTATTGATCCGATGCTGGTTTATCAATTAATTGTGGAAAGATTTCCTGTAAATATGGAAAGACCTGATACAGAATTACTGAAAAGGATTTTAATAAAACTTTTATTTTGTAAGCTGAAAACGAATCTTTCTAATAAATTGAAGAAAGAGTATTATAAGGTAAATAAGGAATCATGTGAGCCTGTAATTGAAGAAAATTTTGTGCGTGGAATTCCTCAGGGCCTTCCACAATCTTATTTTTTCGGAAACATTTGCATGATACCGATATCGGAAATATTTCAGGAAAAGTTTAAGGGGGTTAGTTATTTTTACGTAGATGATTCTGTGATTTTTACAAATGATATTCTTGAAGATAGCTTTGGGGAGCAACTCAACAATATTAATGATGAAATAGAAAAACTAGAAAAAAGGCTTTTGGAGGAAGATAACAGGGCTTTACTTCCCAATCCTGTGTCTGCTATGAGAGCTGCAGGGCTTTATGGTATCCATGTTCATGGTGTGGATAAAAATAAGGCTGTGAGTAAGAGCAGTTTTATACGGTTAGATCAACTCGATGAAAGTGAGATTTATTTAAAATGCGTCAGCCGGGAGGCATCTCAGGCTGGAAATGAGATATTTAAAATGTATTCGGATGAGGAAGATGTTATACTGGAAGGGAGATTGAAGGCGCTTTCGGATGAAATCCAGAAGAAAATTAAAGAGTTGGATCAAAAGCTGGATCAGGCGAAGGGAGAGATTTCAAAATTGCAGGAAGCGTCTGAGGAAGAGCAGAATCCAGAGGCAATTGGAGAATGCAGAAAGCGTATACAGAACTGGAGTAAATTCCGTGATCGTTGGATACGTTATTATCGTTTCTTTGAATATCGAAAACATCGTCTTAATTTAAGGCATATGTGTGAAACAGATAATAGTAATAAAAAAGAATTGGAGAAGATTATATATATAGTCAATAAATATAATACTAAAGAGGAAAAGTTGAAAGCCTTTATACAGTCCTATAATGAAAATATATGGGACGCTGCTGTTTCCATGTATTGTGAGGATATTAGCGATACAGAAAAAAAAGAGCTTGGAAAGTATATTGGAGAACTCAACAAATTGTGTTTCGAAGAAGAAAATAAGGAGAGCTCTTTTCTTTATGAAGTGTATAAAGAATTGATAGAATGTGGGGAAAAGAAAAATAACGATAAAGATAGATATAAAAAATCTGGTATGGAATTTATTGATCCGTATAAAACATTGAAATATTTTGCAGCATGTAAAATGAAGTCATTTTCTCATAAGCATTATGATGTAGCGGAACATTGGGTAGAGCAGATTCAGAAGAAAAACTGGAAAGGTGCGATTTTAGAGAGGCTGCTGTCTAAAGATATGGTGGAAATGGCAATGATAGTAAGTGAAAATACATCGCAATTTATACGAATGGTCGCTAATGCTGTGTACTCGCAGCTTTTTGACGTAGAAATAGAAGATTGCTTTGTGATTAAAAAGTTTAATAGGAAGCCTCTGAGTTGTGGCGAGTTTCGGATTTTACTGTTTTTGAGAAACCGGCTCTTTACAGAAGAGGTATTCCTAGATCGGAAAATCTTATTGAACGATGTGGGAAATAAAGCGGATTTGGATTATGCGGTAATGGAAGTGGTCGATATTTTCCAGTCTTTTGTGGCGGATCCAATCCGAATCGATAAGTTGATTTTGACTCACCAGTTTACCTGCGAGGTGTGGAAAAACGGATCCAAACATCTGTATTTTTATACGCTTCATAATCAGGAACATGCGATTGCGTTAATTAGAAATATAGTAAAACTTATCCATGCAATAGGATTTTTAAAGATATCTTCGCTCGATTTCTATGCTTTATTTTTGGCGTGTTATCTTCACGACATATCCATGGTAAAAATTCCCGCATTAGACGCATTTTTAATAGATAAAGAAAGCGGGGACAGTATTGCCTGGGAGCATTTATCGGAAATCCGTCAGGAGATTGCGTTAAAGAAGCGGCTTGCGAAAGGGGAAAAAATAGAATACAGAGAGTCGGATGTGGAAGATATATCGCAGGTAAAAAAGTGGATGACCCAGAGTTACAGGAGGTTAGATGCTTATTATGAAAAGAAAATCAGGGAAAAACACGCGTCAGACAGCGCGGTAGAAATACGAGCCAGAGAAGACTTGAATTTTTTGGATGAAACTCTTCGTGAATTTGTTGCGGAAATATCAGAGGCTCATCAAGCGGATGAAAGAGATATTTACTTTACAAAATCATCAGCTGCTGAAAAAATGGTTAGTCTTAAGTTTGATAAAATCCTGCTTCGGCTTGCTGATTTACTGGATATGAGTAATTGCAGAATATCCAGGCCCATCCTATATCATAATTTGGATCAGATGTCAAAAGATTCCGCTTTTCATTGGATTTCTCATCTTTTAACACAGGGCTATGAACTGAAAACAAATTATAGTATAGTAGCAGGCAAAGGGGGCTTGACACCTGGATCAATTATGGAAAAGTTGATTTTAACAGTTATTGTAGATATGTCTCAGATGTCAAAATGTCAGTGCGATAAGCCATGTGAATATATGAAAATTGAAAATATTGATGATAATGGTTTTGAACTAAAAATGGGGAACGATTGTGAGAATGGAAAGGAAGTCTGTAATTTTCTGTGCAAATGGTTTTCTAAAAAAAATCGCTACCTTATGCAGGAACTTTATGCCTTGAAGGAATATTTAAACCGTGTTCCGGAGAACTATTTTGGCGCAGAAGTTGTAGTCTGCGTAAAAATTGCCAATAGAACATGCCTGGATGAAAAACAGTTTGGGGTATTGGAACAATATCTAAAAAATGAAATGCAATCTGATTCGGAAAAATAAATGGAAATGAGGAGATGAATTGAAAATACATATGTATCAGCAGTTCCATCAATAACGGAATTCGCTCTTATGGCATCATTATCATCCACTCACCACATGTGGAGGTCTGCGTGAAATTGTGTCGAAGATGATAAAAGTTCATGTATTGTGGTTGAAATGAAACTACTTATAATTATATAAGTGGTATTGAATTTAAAGGCATTTCTCATATGGCAAAAATGAGCATAAGATTTTTGCCTAATCTGAATTGCATTGTAGGAGGTGGCAAGGTAAATGAAGATTAATATGGAGATTAATTTGGCAGATTTAACATCCTTTTTATTAAGCTTTGTTGCAATTATTATTAGTATAATTGCTCTTGCTAAAGATTGCAGAACATCAAAAAGACTTTACAGACCATATTTGAGTGTTGATAAATTCTATTTTAATGGAAAGTACAAAGCATATCAAAGTCCCGATATGCAAACAAATTATGAAGTTATACCGAATGACCTTATGCAATTGGTGAAAGAAAGCTTACAGAGTTTACTTCTTGTTCGTTATGAGAAAGAGGATTACTTGGTTATTAACTTGCTGCCAAAAAAAGAAAGCTAGAGAAAATTTATGTTTATTGCAATCCGATTGAGTGCGTTTTAAAAAATATTGGGGGCGATCCCAACAGGAATATTGTTAACTTCAAGATATATAGGGCGTATTGTCAAATCATTGGACGTACTGATCTATATAATAGATAAAACTATTATAAATGGTAAAACGTTTTTTTAAATAATCTATATTTGTAATGCGGGAATGCCAGCTAGTTTAACCTACGAGAATTTTGAATCATATAAAGGAAATCATAAGATTAATTTATTAGAGGATAGCGTAGCTGCTCATAGATTGATTAATTATGAACGTTCTTATTATAAGTGTACTTATAAAGATACTGACGGGAGAAGGCATAAGTTTAAAGTAGAATGGAAAATGAATGAACAAGGATTGAAAGTTAGCGTGAATTAGAGCCAAAATCAGTGATATATAATAAAATGAAGGGGTTAATCTTTTGCCATGTAGTATAAGATATCAGTCCACCGCATGGAGAGGTTTATGCCGGAAATAACAATATAAAAGACGTCTTTATGTTTACGGGTAGAGCATGTGTTGTTTACTGGACTGATAGATATTTATAGGTATATTATATAAAGATGGGAGGAAAAAATATGGTGACTTACAGTTATCCGATTCAAATGGAGATTGCCGGTCAGACAGCGATTTGGGTAAGACCAGACAGCGGCGACTCGCCGGTCAGCTATGCCGCACCAACATATTCCGCTGTCAAGGCATTGTTTGAATCTGTTTTATGGGGACCGGCCATTGAAATTATTCCCACGAAAGTGGAACTATGCAAGCCTGTCCAGTGGCATAGTTATGTGACTAATTATGGTGGTCCGCTGCGTAGCAGCAGCGCTATAGCGGGGGGGAATAATTATCAGTTGTACGCTACGGTATTGACAGATGTGTGCTATCGACTTTACGCGGTGGCAGCACCAAATTTCAAAAAGGACAAGTTGACTTCAAGGG
Source organism: Cuneatibacter caecimuris (assembly GCF_004216775.1). Taxonomy (GTDB): domain Bacteria; phylum Bacillota; class Clostridia; order Lachnospirales; family Lachnospiraceae; genus Cuneatibacter; species Cuneatibacter caecimuris. The sequence goes on along the minus strand of NZ_SGXF01000001.1, from coordinate 1,219,963 downwards.
CATTGGCATGGGACAAGCGTACGACGGCGCCAGGGCATGCATATCAGGATATATTTAATCGCCGCCTGAAGAGGGGGCAGTCCTACGCAAGCCTCTGCCTTGGTTGGCGGGAGTTCACGCCTTCGTATTTTGGTGCGTTTAGAGATGAAACAGAGGTTTGCACGGAACAACCGGATATTATCATCCCATCCATGCTGCGGCAGGTGTTTTCTCCGGGGTATCAGACAGAATATCATGCAGTCTATGATACGGATGTGGTGATTCATCAGGGGACTTTGATTTATCCGGTGAAGGGAGGAGTTGATTTATGATTAACGAACTATATCAGCTCTCCACCACATTGTCAAAGATGGCTATTGTTGGCGAACAATGGCACCGGGAATACAAGTTAATTCCCAATATTAAGGAAAACGCGCCGTGTGTCCGTATTGTTCTTCTTGGAGATAAAGTTTCCCGTCTGGATAGTGTGAATGCAGATTTGGGACATGAACTGAGAAAGTATGGGAATAACCAGGGTACATTTCCTGCGATGAACCTGGCACCGTTATATCGTATAACAGATGCGGAGCGGGCACAGAAAATATCACAATTATTGAAAGCTGATAGTAACGAGATAGATATTCAGCAGATAAAGAAATGGTGCGATTGCAGTAACTGGGGTGCCAAATTCTCAAGGAAATATAAAAACAGCATGCAAAAAATTCCAGAAAAACTGCAACAGATGCTACAGGGAGAAGCTGTTTATGAGCCGGCGCTTCACCTGATCCGGGCGGCGCGTCCGTTTGTCGAGCCAGAGGCTCTTCATGCAGAACTTGAACGGGTCGCATTTGATGCACTTGAAAGGCGAGAGAAAGAGGATATTGTACTTGCCCTGCAAATTCTATTCTATATTGGCAAGGGGGAAAAAAGTCCGGAAGACGATTATGGAAGCCTGTCAGTCATTTTGGATTGTAATGAATTAGAAGATGATGGCGTGTCATCTGCTACAAAAGAATTTACCAAAGGCTTAAATTATGCATTGTTGAAAGCAGATGCCACAGAGAAAGGAAGAGCCAAAGCTAATGAGCAGGATGCCTTTGGTGTCATGTTTGCACCGTTGGAGGAACCGATGCCGACAGTGAAACTGGCTGGTGGATTTGAGGTAAGTCTGAGAACCATGTTTAAAGGACAGCCTTGTCAAAGCCGCTATGGCCGTTTTGAAAATGCGACGTATCCGATTGCACCGGAAGTGCGGTCCGGCATACAGGCTGCATTGACCTGGCTTTCCAGTGCGAAAATGAAGAACAAAACTTGGGTGAATACGGATAAAAATGAAATTTTATTTGCCTACCCATCACATCTGATAGAAAATCTGCCTAGCTTCACTGCTTTCTTTAAAGTAACTGATAAAGGGGAGCAAAAAAGCCGGTTTGAATCAGAAGCAAAGGCGTTTTCTGAGTATTTGACAAAAACAAAGACAGTGGATCCGGAAAATTATCCGGAAAATATTCAAATATTTATTCTTCGCAAATTGGATAAGGCGCGAACGAAAGTTATTTATACACACTGTGCGGCTGTGGATGATATTGTTCAGAACAGTACCGAATGGCAAAGAGCTTCAAAAAATCTGCCAGAATTTTCAATCCGGTTTCTATGGACACCGTTTCCGCTCGGAGTTGCCGATATTTTGAATCGAAGCTGGAAGCAGGACGGAACACAGGCCACAGATAAATTTAAGCCTGTTCCGGTTTATCATGGCATGGAACTTTTGTTTGGGGTTCCGAAACCGGTATTGGAAAAAGATTTGCATTTTATGATAGAGCACTGTACAAATATGGCGCTATATGCAGGAGGGATTCTTAATTCAGTAATACAGTATAACGCTGCCAATGCATTCATTCCTAAATTACAGGACGCATTGGTGATGATTGGAATGATATTATATTGGCTTGGGAGCAGAAAAGAGGACTATATGAATGAATATCCATATTTATTAGGGCAGATATTGAAGGTGTCGGATAGTCTGCATGAGCTGTATTGCTACGAGGTGAGAGATGGACAGATTCCGCCTCAACTTGTGGGGAGCAGTATGTATGTGGCTGCGTCGGAGCTGCCAGCACAGACACTTGCTCAGTTGGCAACTCGTATGATTCCTTATATTACCTGGGCAAAAGCAAATAGGGAAGCCTGCATTATAAGAAAATTGAAAAACCGTCAGGATGAAGAGGCGAAATATTTTGGGCCATCTGCTGGATATTTGCTGTATGTGTACGAACAGATAGCGGGTGCGCTTCTTTCCGTTTTGAAGGATAAACAACGTTTTAACGATTATGAAAAAGCACAGATGTTTATTGGGTATCTGGCAGCCTTACCGAAAAAAGAAAAAGTAAATTAATGAATATACGAAAATATAGGAGGTAATATCAATGAGTAGAGAAATGAGACGTGCAACAGGTCTGTTGGTGATTGAAGTAGTGAATTCGAATCCAAACGGAGATCCGGATCGTGAAGCGGATCCTCGTCAGCGCCCAAACGGACTGGGAGAGATATCTCCGGTTTCTTTTAAGAGAAAGCTGCGTGATTTGGTGGAAGATCATAAATCTCCTGTTTTTCAAAGTCTGCCGGAAAAGTTTAGTGAACATCCGGAGGAATATTGCATTCTGGAATCACGCGGACGCGACCGCAAAGCAATTCAAAAGGAAATGGAATTAAGTGGTGATATTAAAAAATTTGACCAGGATGCATTCCTTAGCAGCAAATTTGTAAAAAAATATTGGGATGCGCGGGTTTTTGGAAATACGTTTTTGGAAGAAGGTGGCAATAAGGGGTACATCAAAACAGGAGTTGTTCAAATCGGGATGGGAATTTCCATTTCGCCGATCAACATTATTCGTCAGACAAATACAAATAAAGCAGGAGTACAGGAAGGAAAAAATGCGGGCATGGCGCCTATGGCGTACCGCGTAGTAGAGCATGGTGTTTATTGTATGCCGTTTTTTGTGAATCCAAACTATGCACATAAGAGTGGCTGTACTGTGGATGATATTGAATTGATGAAGCAGTTGATGCCTTATGCGTATGATATGAATCGTTCAGCAATCCGACCAGATGTTCGCTTGCGTCATGTCTGGTACATAGAACATAAAAATGTGCTTGGAAGTTGTCCGGATTATTTGCTTTTGGAGGCGCTGACACCAGAGCGTATTGGAAATGCGGGGGAACCTTCTAGTGATTGGAAAGATTACCAGGATAAGAATGGTTTACCGGAGGAGTTACGGCAATGTGTTGAGAGTTGTGTGGATTTGGTTAATTGCCGATGATATACTTAGCCCACAGTGCGCGGGATGGGTATCCTGAGCAATCGTATCAAGAGCACGTAGAAAATGTACAGCGTGATGCCTGCCATAATGCGAAGGAAGCAGCCAGATATGCGGTCCTTGATGGTGAGATGCTGAATGCATCAGTTGATATGGCATCACCTGTACATGATATGGGAAAATTATATAAAGAAAATCAAGAGATACTGCATCAAAAGGACAGTCACGTAAGCCTGCCGCTCCATCACCAGGATGCCGGAGTGACGTTCCTTAAACAAATCCAGGAAAATTCTTACTACTCCCAGATGGCGGTCAGCGCTCATCATAGTGGATTGCCGGACATTGAACTGGAGGGACAGAGACAAAAAAATTGTTTTCGTGATCAGAACAAGGAGACGCGCGATAAGGTTAATGCGGAAATAGATAATCTGGTTGCGTTGCATAAAAATCTGATGAGAAGCGAAGTCTCAGCATTTTGCGTTAACAGTGCGAGCGGAGACAAAGGCGTCTTTTTTCGTATTATGTTATCTTGCCTGGTTGATGCAGATCATACGGATACAGCGAGACATTATGGGAAATTCCCGCAGGAACAGGATGTATCTATTCCAAAGCTGAGAGCGAAGGAACGTCTGGAGAGACTTGATAAATATGTACGTGGATTGAGGGATAAAAGCGAGAGGAGCAAGCTGCGGACAGAAATGTATCAGGTTTGCAGAGATTCTGCCATCGAAGAGAATATTGTAGCCTGTAACAGTCCAGTTGGTTCGGCAAAAACGACAGCACTGATGGCATATGCACTTCAGCAGGCAATTTTACGTAAATCCCGCCGAATTTTTGTGGTCCTTCCATTTACAAATATTATCAGGCAGTCTGTAGAAGTATACCGCGAGGCACTTCTCCTGCCAGGTGAAAAACCAGAAGATGTGGTTGCCGAATTACATCATCGTGCAGATTTTGAAAGCGAGGAAGCCCGTGCGCTCACAGCACAATGGAAAGCGCCAATTGTTGTGACAACAGCGGTTGCCTTTTTTGAAACGATGGCATCCTGCATGCCTGCTACGCTTCGTAGATTACATGAACTTCCGGGCAGTGTGATATTTGTGGATGAAGCACATGCAGCTTTGCCGGTGAAACTGCTGCCAACAGCATGGCATTGGATGCAAGTGCTTGCAGATGAATGGAGCTGCCATTGGATTCTTGCATCTGGTTCGCTGGTGGAATTTTGGAAATTAGAGGAATTATCTGAAACGCAGAGAACGGTTCCGCAGATTGTTAATATTGAGTTGAGAAATAGATTGATGAAATATGAAACGAACCGAATTAAATTTTTATGCAAGCCGGAACCACTTAATAGAGAGCAGTTGGTGAAATGGGTTGCTTCTGTTCCAGGGCCGCGTCTGGTAATTATGAATACCGTGCAGAGTGCTGCGGTAATTGCTGAGGATATGAGGAGATATTATGGTGATAGACATGACTGCAGGGTTATGCACTTGTCAACAGCGCTTGCTGCGGAACAGAGAGATAAAACGATACAGGATGTGAAGAACCGCTTGGAAGATAAAGACGATACAGATTGGACATTGGTGGCAACTTCCTGCGTGGAAGCCGGTGTTGATTTCTCGTTCAAAACGGGCTTTCGTGAGATTGCATCTTTGTTGTCTCTGTTGCAGACAGCCGGACGTGTTAATCGCAATGGCTTCGATGATGATGCGGTAATTTGGTCTTTTGAGATGCAGAAAGACGCAATGCTAACATATAACAAAGGGATAAAAGAATCGGCGTATGTTTTGAAGCATTATTTCTATAAAGGGGATTCAATTTCACCGGAGCTTGGTACAATATCTATAAGAGATGAACTGCGGCGCCAAACGGTGTCTGATGATGCCAAATTTTTATTGCAAGCAGAGATTTCTATGCGCTTTCCGGAGGTGCAGGAGAACTTTCGGGTAATTGATGATAATACCGTGCTTGTGGTTGCAGATTCGTCATTGAAAGAGCAGCTTCGATGTGGAGGTTGTGATTGGAAGACTATTCAGCGAAAGGCGGTTTCAGTTAGGAAAGAAAAAGTGAAGCAACTTCATTTGCAACCTATAATAGATGGGGTTTATGATTGGAATCTTGGATATGATGATTTCTATGGAATCATGAGAGGCATTTTATCCTATCAGCAATCAAAGGCAAGTCCACAGAAAGGTGCAGAGGACAAATGATGTATGTGGGAAATCAGTCAACGCTAAAAGAGGCTGATAAGAGATAAAAAATATAGATGACACGAAAAATTCAGTCTGAAGATGAATGGAGGGCGGTTTGTATGGATATACAAGAAGAACTTCTACAAAGGCAATTATTGAATTTAAAAGTAAAGCATAAGGCCTTTGGCGAAGGAATTGTGAAGGAGGTATCAGGCCGCTATTTGACTATAGAGTTTGCTGCAAAAGAATCAAAATTTATCTTTCCTGATGTCTTCGAAAATTATATTGTGGCAGAAGATCCCACTATACAGTCTGCTATCATGGCTGATATATCTAAGGCTAGGCAAGCTGCTGAGGAGCAACGTCAAGCAGTAGAAGCAGCTCAAAAAGTTGAAGAGGGATGCCGTGTAGCAAAGAAGCAAGTTGCTCCTACAAAAAAAATAAAACGCAATATTGAAGATGGGTTTGGACTGGACTATAATGTTCAGCATTTGGCAAAACAGCCTATTCTCACATATCAGCAGGTTGAAGATCAATTTGGTATTAAGATTGCAGGTTTTAGTAGGGGAATAAATAGAACTTCATCAACAGTGGTTCTTATTTCATCAGTGGATAAAAAGAAAATGGGTTTTGTATATCATGATCACTGGACCCCTGATGGAGATTACATCTATTCTGGGGAAGGTAAGACTGGCGACCAGCAAATGACACTTGGTAATAAAGCTATCGTTGATGCGGAAAGGGACAGAAAACAAATACACTTATTTGTTAAGTTCTCACCTCGGGAATATTACTATCAAGGCGTGTTCAAATTGGTAGACTATACGTATGACGATGATAAAGACGAAGCTGGTATAGTTCGTAAAGAGTATAAATTTAGATTAAGAAAGCAGCCAACAGAGGATTAAGCATATGAAAACAGTAAAAGTAGTGGCTGCAGTTATCTGTGATTCTTTTGAAAATACAACTAAAATATTTGCCACAGCTAGAGGCTATGGCGACTTTAAGGGCCAGTGGGAATTCCCTGGCGGGAAACTAGAATTTGGCGAAACTTTACATGAAGCCCTTGTAAGAGAAATTAAAGAGGAACTGGATATTAAAATTGAAATTGGTGAATTGATAGATACTATTGAGTACGATTACCCGAACTTCCATTTAAGTATGGATTGCTTCTGGTGCATTGTGACTGATGGCGAGATTATACTTAAGGAAGCAGAGACTGCAAGATGGTTAAAAAAAGATGAATTAGATACTATTGATTGGCTTCCGGCTGATAGAACTCTTATAGATAAAATTGAAAGTCAGTTAGCTGATTTGCAGAAATTATAGTGTTTAATTTACCATATACCACGAATCTTATCTCGACGTAAGGCACTCTGTTATTGAGCGCTTACGATGTTACTTTTTCCTTGGGTCATTTCTACTCCGTGAACTGGTTCCTTTTGTATTATCATAATAAAAGGCCCTCCTATGATTTTGAATTTAACCATAGAAAAGCCTTTAGGTTATTTTTTTTCTTGACTAAAAAGCTGTTGTTAAATGAATGTTATTATCAAACCGACTAAGATTGGAAAGAATCTAGCGCCCGCTTATGTGTTGAAAATATTGGTATTAAATTAACTTAAAATGGAAAGGACCTGTTAGACTTTACTTTCTTTCCAGTGATGCGGTAGTCTGCCATAATGTAAGAGAAAGATGGAAAAAAATGTTTATTGAAAATTTGAGCATAACAGAATTAGGTGTTTTTCACAAAGCGGAGATGGAATTTTGCAGAGATAAAATAAATATTATACAGGGGCCAAATGGATGTGGAAAAACAACAGTTCTTGCATTGCTATATTCTATTTTACAAGATAACGAGATTTTGAATTATCATTGTGAAGAAAAAGAAGCAACAATAAATCTGGAGATTGCAGACGGGAATACACATATACGTTTAGTTAAGCGATACAGAAATAATTGTCCTGAAATAATAGTTAAGTCATTTGATGAAATGAAAAAGTTATTGTCAGTTAACCGACAAATGATTTATTTGGTAAGTGGTGAATTTATCGAACGCAAGTATAGACTTGATAAAGAAATGATTGAAAATTCTAATGAATTATTAGATAGAATGGGGATAGAAAATAAATACAAAGCAGATTCTCTGGATTCAAATAGTAAATCTTATAATTTGATGTCAGGAGGTATCCAAACATATTATCGTATATTAAATATTTTGTCTAACACACCTATAAACAGTGTTTTATTAATAGATGAACCTTTTGGTATGTTAGATAATTATATTACTGATCAACTTATATATGTAATGAGAGAGATGAGGGGGATTCAGTTTATTTTGACCTCAAATCCAAGAAAAAACCTACATAAAGACATCAACACAATTCATTTAGACACACAAAGAAAATACATAGGAAGGTATGAAAGATTAGATTTTGATTATAAAAGAGTTTTCAATGAAGATTTGAAATTGTTTACTAATCGTATAAAAGATAAAAAAATAAAATATGATAATAAACCTATTATTAAATATGAGCTGGGAAAAGAAATAGAAGAGGTAGAAAAAAGAAATGTTGAATTTAAAGAAATAAAAGGAAATAATCCCTGTAATTCGATTATTGATAATGCCGAAATATATATCAATGCATTCCTTAATAGTAAGGTAGCAGGAATAGGGATCATTAAGTGGGGAATTACCGATGATGGTATTGTAAAAGGAGTAAGACTTTTTAAAAAGGATAGAGATATAATTGATAGAAAAATTTCTGAAAAAATAGGCCAAATGAAGCCATATGTTAGTACAGAAAGTATACAAATTACTTTTGAAAAAGTGGTTTCCAACAATGAAATAATTAAGGATTTGTATGTAGTGGAAATATCAGTTGAATCAGTTGCTTCAAATTTTCTTTTCTCTACTTCAAAAAATGAAATTTACATAAAGACTGATGGAGGAAAAAGAAAGCTTAATTCTTTTGAAATACAGCAAGAATTGCAAAGACGTTTAGGCGTATAATGGGAAGTTTTTATAAAATAATATTTTTGTAGATCTGTACGAAATTTAAGATGGAGTAAAAAGGGTGAAATTCTGGTGTCCTATTTTCCATTAAAATGTTACTGGATCCGAATAGAGCAGGGAGGGAAAATAATCGTATTAGTATGGGACTGCTAGAGTGGATTGTAGCCTACAAAAAGCTTTAAAGGCTGGGACAGAAGCAGATCTCTCAATGGCAGTTAAAAACCTATACAATTAAAAGATACCTGAAGATACTCAAAAGATAATGATAATATAGCTATATCACGAATCTTTTCAAGGCTGCTTTATTTAGAGGAAGTTTACAAATGAATCTCTGCAAAATTTCATACAAAGTTGTCAGGCCCGGGAGTAATGACATATACAGAGGATTCGGCTTCAAACATCTGTCCGATGCGACCCAATACTATGTCCATCCCAATAACCAATCCTTCAAAGGAACCACTACACTATGTCAGCCAATCGGAGAAGGTATCGGCCTGTTTTTTTGTATGTTGGACTCCATAATTCATGGAGATCAGGCCATTGGGGACTATTATACCACCGATAATCGGGACACAGTATTCTTTTGGATTTCTGTACCTGAAGACTGGCGGGATAATGGAGTGGTGGAGCCAGATGTATATGTCTATCAAGCATTGCTGCAGGGCAGCTCGATCACATTATCTGCATATGATGCCAATGGAAAATGGCTTTATGGAGATATGGAGCATTTACGTCCCCTGTATAAATATCTGCTAATCGTATGCGTGATGCTGGCCAATGAGATGGAGCAAAACAGTGATTACAGAGATTTAATGATGTCATTTATAGAACAACCGGCCGCAGATTTGTTTGTAAATCTTCATGAAGGTTTATATCAGGCCCATAAATTTGAGGATTATGGGGTGGAATATACAGATCTAAGTGGATACGAAACGGATGAAATGATATCATTTTCCCAAAGTTATATAACCATAAAAGAGAATACAAAAGAAATGAATATGATACACGAAGTAGCAGCTGAACGTTTTGAAATTCAGGAATTTTCGCCGGAATACAGGGGTATGATTCCGGATCTGGGGGATGAATTCGTGATTCCACAGGCGCTTCATAGCCTTTGCAACGCGATTGTTTACGGGGATGTGACGTCAGTGCTGTTTCATGGCCCGGCAGGAACCGGGAAGACGATGTCATGCAAACTGGCAGCCCAGAGAATTGGCCTTCCCATTCTGGACACGATTAACTGTACGGAGAATCTGGACGAGTACATATTGGGTAAATTTATCCCGGACGAAGATAGGATTGTATTTCGGGAAAGTTATGTGACAAAAGCCATTCGCGACGGGGGTGCGGTTGTTTTTGAAGAAATAAATTTTGCAAAACCTCAGTATCTGGCGTTTTTAAATTCCCTGCTGGATGACAATGGCTTTGTAAGACTAGATAATGGAGAGATCGTCCATAGGAATAAAAATTTTCGCTTTTTTGCAACCATGAATCTGGGATATTTTGGAACAAAGGAGTTAAATCAGGCGCTGTATAATCGATTTCAGGCGGTGGTTGAAATCTCGGAGCTTTCGGATGAAGCGATTATGCGCATGCTTACCATGAGGGTGCCGGAATGTAAAGATAAGGTGGACAAGGTACTTGGGGCTTATCACAAAATAAAAAAGAAGATTGAAAGTGAAGAACTTGATGTCGTTATTTCTCCCAGAAATTTGGAAAACTGGGTGCGCCTTGCCAAGTATGACGGGTATTTGAAAGCGGCAGAAAAGACGATTATTCCTATAGCAAAATGTGATCGGGTGCTGGAAAACAGTATTAGAGGCATTTTACGCATTTACAAATGGAATCCGTTTTGAATGAGGGAACTATATGAATAAAACTGAAGAAGAGGTGTTGAAATCATTCCATAGTGAATACAACAGAAATATAGAAGAAAGCTTTGTGGAAATGCTGACAGAGCGGGATGAGGTGCGTCTGTTTTTTATCAACGAGGACAGGGCGTTTACGGATGGACGAAATATCGTGGTGGATCCGGCAGACAGAGAAATATTTTGTGATTCAAAAGCCATATATGATACAGAAACATGGATGGGTATTCCACATCGCATCTCGCAGGATAATTGGATGGCACTGCATATGGTAACGCGGGCGCAAAGTATTCATGAAGCGCTGCACATTATTTATACCAGATTCCCGTTATATTGTCTCGCGGATAAACGAGCCACGTCAAAGATCAGGTTGACTGCATTGTCGATGATATCCAATATTATAGAAGACGGATATATTGAAGCGGCGGGATGCAGCGAGTATGACAATTTGGAACTTTATTTGCTGTTTGGAAGAATTTCCAGTATTTTTGCCAGCGCCCCTTTTGAAGGTACCGTTTCCCAGGTGTTTGGAGGTATGGAGAAAGCAGAAGCAGGAGACGATCAGTTGTTAAGGAAGTATTTGGAGCACATGGGCGGATTTCTGCTTTATCCCATGTTACAACAGGAGGAGCCGGGAGAAGAAATAAAAGAATATGTAGAGAATACCAGACAGCTGTTTTTGGAGGGAAGTGCCTGCGGAGACCCGGAAAAAAGATACGAATTTACGGATCAGATATTTGATTGTATTGAATCAATCATTCCGAAGGCAGACACTAGGCTGGATACCAGTGTTTTGGAAAAAATGCTTGGCGGAAGATTGACGCATGACAGTATGCAGGCTTCCGCGTTACCCATAAAAAATACGCCAAGGAACGGTACGGTGTCCAGGCGACTGACTGTGGATTTAACAGGAAAAGAATTACCTAAACGTAATTTTAAAGATCAAATAGATGGGATTTTTTGTGCAGCAGCCAATGACAGGAAGGCTGCCATGGCTGTTTTGCAAAATCAGGGAAGTAAAAGAGCAATTATGGGGGCGGAATATGACTGTGCAGAGTTACATAAGGGCATTCAGATTATCGAACAAAAGCCTGCAATCAATCTGAATTTAAAAAGGGCCTATCAAAATGTCTTTCACAAATATCAGATCAATATCAATGCCTATAATCAAAAATTTCATCAACTGCTGAAAACGCCCATTTCCGTTCAGGCCACGAAAAAGCTTTATGGAAGCGGTGTGGATTCCAGAAGGATGGGAGATATCAAAAAAAGATATTGGTATTGCAATACAGTGGTGGAGGATGCGCCGGATCTGGCCATTATGCTGCTGATTGACGGTTCGGGCTCCATGGAGGGGGCAAGAGTAGAGGGAGCCAGGGCGGCGGCTGTGGTTCTTCATGAGGTGATGAAAAAACAAGGCATAGAGCATGCGATTGTTGAGCATAGAGCAATCTATGGAAAACCAGAGGTGTTTCACAATATATTGATTAATTTCCATGCCCGGGAAGAGGAAAAGTATAATATTCTTTCACTGACTGCGGATGAGGGGACGCGGGAAGGTTTGTCTCTCTATTGGGCGGAGGCATATCTTCAAAAAAATGCCATGGCAGAGCATAAATTGATTTTAGTATTGTCAGACGGGGTACCGGCTCATGGAATCCATGGGCCAGGCTGCTATCTTCCACCGGTGTCAACCAAGGATACAGCAAATGCAGTGAAAAAAATCTGCAGGAGAGGAACCGGCATAATTGCAATTGCATTGGATGACTCCGGCTATTCCTGTTATCACGCGTTAAAAGAGATTTATCCCTATGTGATAGCGTGTACGGATTTGAAAAAATTGACGGGACAGCTGCTGGGGGTGATTATGAAGCAGTATATTTGAGCATGTATGTAGGGAAGTGGCGCTATTGATATTTCCTTACATTTATAAAATTGGTTTTATTCATAATTATCATGAGACAAATAAGCTCTGTAATAGAAGATTGCCAATTGCAAATCGGCAGAAGCGGTTTTTTCAGAAACGGAGCATTGCCGGAACTGCATAAAAGTTATTTCTATTCATGATGAGAGTACAGCGAATGCCAGTATAAAACCCAGGAATAAAGATACGCCCGCCTGAGAATTGGCAGATATGCATAATAAAACAAAAAAAATCAGGTAAATGATGGATTAATCTTCCAATTTATGATTTTTTGTAGTATAATGAATTGCAAGAATTTATTAGTTTTTTTTCGGCGAGACTGCACATGAAGAAAAAAACGGGGGCTTTAAATGGGGAGAAAATGCTAATACAGGCAGAATATAAAAAAGTGATATAACTTTGCTAAAAGATCCGCAACAAGCCCAGTCACCGCAAACAAGTGAGGTAGTTACCATGCCGGAATATATTTCAAAATACCATGCTCACTATAATCCCGACACAGATGAATACCAGTCAATCTATGCTCACCTTCAAGCGACCGCTTCCGCTGCCTGCAAGAAAAATTCAATATCATTTATAGAAAGCATCATACATCTGGCATCATTGCTTCATGACGCAGGCAAATACCCGGATGAATGGCAAACCTACTTTGAAAATCGGATTCAGTACCCAGATTCTGCCCAGGGAGAGAAAATGGACCATGCCACAGCCGGAGGCCAGCTGATAGAGGAATTGGCCCCACATACAGTATTGTCTGAACTGGTTCAGACAGCAATTTATTCCCACCACGGGTTACAGGATTGTGTGTCATGCGATGACAGTTCCTTCCTCTCGGACCGGCGGCGCAGGAAGGCGGAGTCCCTTCCGGTAGAAGAATGCCGCCTTCGGTTTTACGAGGAATTTGATAAAAAGCAGATAGAGGCTTTATGCGTCTGCGCTCGGAAAGACGCAATAAAACTTCTGCAAACTATCCAAAATACAATGACAACTTGGAAAGAAGAAAATCTATACGGAAACCGTGACTTCTTTCTCGGAATGTACGAACGGCTCCTGATCTCCCTGCTGATTGATGCGGATCGGAGAAATACAGAGGATTTTATGACGGGGGAGGATACGCAGAGCACCCCATCAACGGAAGAACTTCAACGTATATGGAGCTCCTGCATCACAAATCTTGAGAATCACATCGCCGGACTTGAGAAAAAGACAGATTCCCCCAGCAATCCACATGGAATCAACTGGTGCCGCAGTGAGATTTCCAGGACTTGCCGGGATATGGCGGAGAAACCGCAAAAACGGTTCCGGCTCACGGTGCCGACAGGCGCCGGAAAGACCTTAAGCAGCCTTCGCTTTGCTGTTTACCACGCAGCCAGATACAATAAAAAGCGTATCATTTATGTGGCGCCTTTTCATTCCATTGTAGAGCAGAATGCAGACGAAATCAGGAATGCGCTGGGCATGCCGGAGCTGGTCCTTGAACACCACTGCAACATTGTATTGGAAGGAGCGGCGGAGCAGGCGCGGTATGACCGGATTACCGAGGACTGGTCGCTGCCGGTGATTGTGACCACGGCAGTGCAGTTTTTAAATACGCTGTTTGCGGATAAGACAGGGAATGTGCGGAGAATGCACAGTCTGTGCGACAGTATTATTATCATGGATGAAGCCCAGGCACTGCCGGTGCGCATTATGGAACTTTTTAATTTAGCAGTGAATTTCCTTACGGAATTTGCAGGAGCAACAGTGGTTCTGTGCACAGCGACGCAGCCGCTTTTGAATGATCTTCCCCGAAACCGCCTGCGGCCCTGCGGACATATGGTGCCGGAGTTTGAATCATATGAAGAGGGCTTTCGGAGAACAAAAATAGTGGACGATACGATGAGGCCGCCGGGAGGGATGGATGCCTCAGAGGCTGCCATTTACATATTGGAAAAAGCGGAAAGGTATCAAAGTGTGCTTTTCATCGCGAATACAAAGGCGTGCGCCCGCAGGATTTATAAAAAAGTATTGGCGTTGTGTGAAGGGAGATATGATGTACGGCATCTGAGCACAAGCATGTGCCCCAAACACAGAAGTGATGTGCTGGAGAAGATAAATGAAAATCTGTCCCAAAAGAAACCGCAGATCTGTATCAGCACACAGATGATCGAGGCAGGTGTAAACATTTCTTTTGGATGCGTGATCCGATCCCTGGCAGGCCTGGACAATGTGATTCAGTCGGCTGGCCGCTGCAACCGGCATCGGGAAGCCCCTTTGGGGTACGTGTTTATTGTTAAAATGTGTGAAGAAATGGAAAACCTTTCCCATCTGAAAGATATCCGGTTTGCACAGCAGGCCATGCAGTCGGTTTTGTGCCAGTTTTCTGGGAATCCGGAAAGCCTGGACGGGCGCCTGGATTCTCAAAAGGCAATAACGATGTATTTTCAGATATATTATGTAAAGCGTCTGGCGGAAATGTGCTATCAGGAGACTGTGGAGGGAGTGCCCACCAATCTTGTGGACCTGCTTTCCTCCAATCCCGCATTTGCACCCAAAGCGAAGAAAGGCCCCATACTGAAACAAGCCTTTAAAACTGCCGGAGAAAAATTTGAAGCCATAGAGGACAGCGGAAAAATAACCTTACTGATACCTTACGATGAAACGGCGAGAGGAAAACTGGCGCAGCTGGAAGAACCCTATCTTGCCCCTTCGCGAAAGAAACAGCTTCTGAGAGAGCTGCAGGTGTATACTGTTTCTGTCACGCAAACGGAAAGAAGGCAATTAGAGGCCGGGATTCATGGGATTTGGGACAGCCATATCCTGGTGCTGGATGAAAGATTTTATGATAGAGATATTGGCGTAACATCAGAACCGGCCCCGCTGCCGGAACTGTTTATATAAGATTACGAAGGAGGTGAAGCCATGCATGAAAATCGGATCGAATTTGAGGTGAGGGGGGATTACGCGTTATTTTCCGATCCCATCACCAGGGTAGGAGGTGAAAAATTTTCCTATCAGATCCCTACCTATGAGGCTTTAAAGGGAATTGTACAAAGTATCTATTGGAAGCCGACTCTGATTTGGGTTGTGGATGCTGTCCGAGTGATGAATCCCATTCAGACGGAGGCGAAGGGGGTACGGCCCATCGGTTATGGCGGGGGGAACGACCTGTCCTATTATACCTATTTAAAAGATGTACGGTATCAGGTACGGGCCCATTTTATCTGGAACGAAAACCGTCCCGAGCTGGAAGAAGACCGTAACGAAAACAAGCATCATAACATTGCGAAGAGGATGGTTGCCAGAGGCGGCAGACGGGATATTTTTCTGGGGACAAGAGAGTGCCAGGGGTATGTGGAGCCTTGTGATTTTGACGCCGGACAGGAAGAAAGCGCCTATGGCGCAATCGACGAGTTGGCTTTTGGTTTTATGTATCATGGGATTACCTATGCAGACGAAGCAATTCTGGAGGAAGACAAAGGGAAGATGACAGTTCGTTTCTGGCGCCCTGTGATGAAAAACGGAGTGATTCAATTTCTGAAACCAGAGGAATGCACAGAGAAACGTTCCATCCGTGAGATGGAGATGAAAGAATTTGGAACCGGGAACTTTACTGGTCTGAAAGAATTCTCAGGCGAGGAGGTGGCAGGGTGAACTGGGTCAGGGAACTTTGTGACTTATACGAAAAAAATCAGACGCTTGCCGGGAAAGTTGAGCGGGGACGGTTCGGAGAACCGCTGATTCTTCTTCCGCTGTTCCATACCACTGTTACAGCGCAAATTACGGTAACAATAAATCATGAAGGGGTGTTTTTGCGGGCGGAGCGGGTCGCGGATGAAGATAAAATCACCATCATTCCGGTGACAGAGAAGTCAGCTGCGCGGACGGCCGGTATAGAAGCGCATCCCCTGTGCGATAACCTGAAATATCTTTCCGGAGATTACAATGATTATACTGTATCTGAAAAAGGCAAGGACTATTCGGAACATCACAGATGTTATATCGAGGGATTAGAAGCATGGGCGAAGTCGGAATTCTCCCATGAAAAGGTGAGGGCTGTTTATAAGTATCTGGAAAAAGGGAATTTGATGAAAGACCTGATTGCCTGCGGGGTATTACTGACCGGTGAAGACGGCTGTGTCCTTCCCAAGGAAAAGATACAGAATGTTGCGCAGCAGGATGCGTTTGTCCGTTTCTGTGTGGAGGAAGAGTGGGATGAGGGCAGGAACCTGCTAAGAGAGGGGGAAGACCGGATCCCCAACGAATGCTGGCTGGATTTGACGCTGCAGGAGGCCTATATTGCGTATTGCAGAGCATCGGTTACACAGGTTGGCTTATCTTACCTGACAGGGGAGTGGACTTCCATTTCTTATCTTCATCCCAAGAAAATCAGGAATGAGGGGGATGGCGCAAAGCTGATATCGGCAAATGACGAAACGGATTACACATTCCGGGGGCGTTTTATCAATAAGGAAGAGGCATTTGCAATTGGCTATGAGGACTCTCAGAAAGCGCATAATGCGTTGAAGTGGATTATCCGCAGGCAGGGGCGAAACTGGAATGGGCTATGTGTGGTTACCTGGGAATCTGATTTGAAGGAATTGCCAGACTGGTGCCTGGATACGGATATGGTCTGTGATAACTATGAGGCGTGGGAAGGCTGGGGGGATGAAGAAGAAGACCGGCGTTATGCGGGAACCGACCCCAGAGAAGCCGCCAGATTCCAGAGGGCCATTGCAGGGTATGAGAAGATGATGGATGCCGGATCCCAGACAATCTTGATGGCATTTGATGCGGCAACGACAGGAAGGCTGGCCATGATGGAGTGCCAACAGCTTTCCACCAGCGCGTATTTGAAGAATTTAAAGCGCTGGCACGAGGATTGCGGGTGGCTATATCCAAAGTATAAGGACAAATCATACTATCGTTATTATGGCGTGGCAGGGGTTCGGGATATTGCTAATCTATTGTATGGAACGGAAAGCCGCGGGGACATGGCGCTGAAAGGCTCTGCTGAAAAAATGTCCGGAGAGGTGTGCAAACGTCTCCTGCCTTGTATCCTTTCGGGACGGCCGGTTCCGCAGGACATGGTAAACCTTGCGGTACAGAGGGCGTCCTCCCCGGTATCTTATGAAAGCAGGATGAATTGGGATCGGACGTTGTCTTTGGCGTGTTCGCTGGTGAAAAAGAAAGAGATCGAGAGAAAAGAAGAGGAGGTATGGACAGTGGCATTGAATACAGAGAGCCATGACAGGGACTACTTGTATGGACGCCTGCTGGCGGTGGCAGATCGGATTGAGTACAGGACGCAGGATAAGGAGGAGAGCAGAGAAACAAATGCAAAGCGATTCATGAATGCGTTTTCCCAGCAGCCCTTCCGGACCTGGAAGGTGATTGAGGAGCGGATTCAGCCATATAAAATGAAGCTGGCGGCGCCGGAACGGAGGCATTATGAGCACATGATCGAAGAAATATGCTGGCTGTTCCAGGAAGGGGATTTTGAGAAGGGGGACAGCTTAAACGGCCGTTACCTTTTGGGATTTCATAATCAGGCATATGCATTGAGAAATAGAACGGAGGAGGAAAAGGATCATGAGTGAACTGAAAGGAAAAATTGATTTTGTATTGCTGGTATCTGCAACAAATGCCAATCCAAACGGAGACCCTTTGAATGGGAATCGTCCAAGAGAAAATTTTGATGGGTATGGAGAGATTTCTGATGTCTGCATCAAACGAAAAATCAGGAACCGGCTTCAGGATTTGGGAGAAACGATTTTTGTACAGTCGGATGACCGGGCGGATGATGGCTGCACCAGTTTGCGGGACAGGGCGGAGAAGTGCGAGGCGCTGAAGGCTGAGATGAAACTGGGGAAGAAAGCCAATAAGGACAAATGCGCCAGGATTGCATGCGAGACATGGACAGATGTAAGAATGTTTGGACAGGTATTCGCATTCAAAGGATCGGATGTTTCTTTGGGAGTGCGCGGCCCGGTATCCATTCATCAGGCAGTCAGCGTGTCACCGGTGGATCTGATCAGCATGCAGATTACGAAAAGCGTGAACAGTGAGTCCGGAAAAGAGGGAAAAGCTTCCGACACGATGGGGACGAAGCACAGAGTGGGCTTTGGTTTGTATGTGGTAAAGGGGAGCGTCAACGTGCAGCTGGCGGAGAAGACCGGCTTTACCCAGGAGGATGCAGAAAACCTGAAGGAAGCTTTGCGCACGCTGTTTGAAAATGACGCGTCCTCAGCGAGGCCGGAAGGAAGCATGGAGGTCTGCAAACTGTTTTGGTGGCAGCATCAGGAGAAAACACCAAAGATTTCCACGGCAAAAATACATCGCAGCGTAAAAATTACGCCCAACGTAAGCCGACCGAAATCTTTCGAGGACTATACGGTTGAGCTGGAGCCACTGGAAGGCGCAGAACCGGAGGTGTATTGATCTTGTATCAGGAGGAAGAATTCCTGCAGCTATCCGGAATCCAGCATTTTGCCTTTTGCAGGAGGCAATGGGCGCTGGCATACATTGAATTGCAGTGGGCAGAAAATGTCCGGACAATAGAGGGGCACCTGATGCATGAGCGCGCGCATGATGAGACTATAGTTGAAAAACGGGGTGATTTAATTATTTCAAGAGGTATGCCGGTACATTCGCGGGAACTGGGAATCAGCGGGGAGTGCGATGTGGTGGAATTCCATAAAACCCAGGAAGGGATTTCCCTTTCTGGGTACGATGGAGTTTATACGGTGGTTCCGATTGAGTACAAGAGAGGAAAACCCAAAGAAAATGAAATTGATATACTGCAGCTTACAGCGCAGGCGATGTGTCTGGAAGAAATGATGTGCTGCGAAATTCCGGTAGGATATCTGTTTTACGGCGAAACCCGGCACAGGGTACAGGTTGCTCTATCTGAAGAACTGAAGGGGAAAGTACGGGACATGTTCCGGGAGATGCACCAGTATTATGAGAAGGGATATACTCCAAAAGCGAAAAGAACCAATAGCTGCAATGCATGTTCCCTGCAGAATTTGTGCCTGCCAATGTTGGGAAAAGCAAAGTCAGTAAAAACATATATTGCGCAGGCGGTGGAGGAGGAGTGAGGTGAATAAGGGAAGACTATGAAGAAATTATTGAATACTCTTTATGTAACCTCACCGGACAGGTATTTGTCCCTGGATGGAGAAAATGTGGTTGTGCTGGAGGAGCAGATTGAGATCGGAAGGATACCGCTGCATAATCTTGAGGCGATCGTAACATTTGGATATACGGGAGCAAGTCCTGCGCTGATGGGAGCTTGTGCAAAGCGGGATATTAATCTCGTCTTTTTGTCCGGCAGCGGCAGATTTTTGGCCAGGGTATCAGGCGAGGTGCGCGGCAATATCACGCTGCGGAGAGAACAGTACCATAGAGCAATGGATGCGGACGCAAGTATAGCGATCGCGAGAAATTGTATTCTTGGCAAAGTTTATAATGCAAAGTGGGTGTTGGAGCGCGCCTGCCGGGATTATCCGATGAGGTTGGACATCGAAAAGATAAAGAGAAAATCTGGTTTTCTGTCAGAATCGATGAAGAAAATAAAAGATTGCCAGGATGCGCCATCGCTGAGGGGATTGGAGGGAGAGGCGGCTTCGGTCTATTTTGATGTATTTGATGATTTGATTTTGCAGCAGAAGACAGACTTCTGCTTTCAGGGAAGAAGCCGCCGGCCGCCGCTGGATGCGGTAAATGCAATGCTTTCTTTTGCGTATACGTTATTGACAGGAATGTGCGCGGGAGGGTTGGAAACAGTTGGTCTGGACCCTTATGCTGGTTTTTTCCATACAGACAGGCCGGGGCGCATGTCCCTTGCCCTCGACATGGTAGAAGAACTCAGGAGCGTTATGGCCGACCGCTTTGTACTGACTATGATTAATAAAAAAATAATTGGGGCCGATGGATTTATTAAGAAAGAAAACGGCGCTGTAATCATGGATGATGATACGAGGAAGATATTCTTGTCACAGTGGAAGGCAAAAAAACAGGAAATCATTCGGCACCCTTTCTTGGATGAAAAAGTGGAATGGGGGATGGTTCCCTATGTTCAGGCGATGCTGCTGGCAAGGTATATTCGAGGGGACTTGGACGAATACCCGCCCTTCTTCTGGAAGTAGGTGAGGAGAACGATGCTTGTTTTAATAACATATGATGTGAATACAGAGACGGACGCAGGGAAACGACGGCTCAGGCATGTGGCAAAACAGTGCGTAAACTATGGGCAAAGGGTTCAGAATTCGGTGTTTGAATGCAATATGGATGCGGCGAAATGCAGGGAAGTAAAGGCGATTCTCGAAGGAATTATTGATAAAGATGTGGATAGCCTGAGATTTTATTATCTTGGCAACAACTATAAAAATAAGGTAGAGCATGTTGGAGCAAAACCGGGATTTGATGTTATGGGAACTCTGATTCTGTAGTGCGAATGGTATGTGAACATGAAATTTCTGGGGGTTTCGCACCTGAATTATGAGATGATTTTTGAGAATAGGAGTGAAAGAAAAAAGATCTTGTGATTGGTTTGGCAAATGTGTACAAAGAGGAGAAGGGTTTTAGGGAAATTGGGAGATGTTTTTGTGCATATTTGCGGTCAAGGCTCGGGTGAGCCTTGAGGATTGAAGGGGGAAAGTACTGATCCATGTGGTAAGCCCTACGAAAGGTCAAGGCTCGGGTGAGCCTTGAGGATTGAAGGGTCAATCGCGTTTCGCTGGCTACTGTTAACGATCGTCAAGGCTCGGGTGAGCCTTGAGGATTGAAGGCCTGGTGTCCGTAGAACTTATAAGTTCCTGAAAGTCAAGGCTCGGGTGAGCCTTGAGGATTGAAGGAGTTATGGGAACCGTACAAAGCTGGAGATCAATGGTCAAGGCTCGGGTGAGCCTTGAGGATTGAAGGATCCAGTGCCACCGGTGAGTCCGCTACAGAGTTGTCAAGGCTCGGGTGAGCCTTGAGGATTGAAGGTTTCCCATAAAGTCTTAACATCCCTTAGCAGGTGTCAAGGCTCGGGTGAGCCTTGAGGATTGAAGCAGTTCTTGTATAGCGTCCCGATCATTAGCTGATGTCAAGGCTCGGATGAGCCTTGAGGATTGAAGCATTGCAGACCTAGGGCAACAGGCAGTATGTGAAAGTCAAGGCTCGGTTATTTTAAAAGCAAGGGTGCCAAAGGAAATTAGAGTATCCAATGTTATTGTAGAAGCAGCTCTGGAGCGGATTTGTGAGATTTGTAAAATCAAACTTCGGCGGATGAAATGTCTGAAGGGAATGGATGAGTTTTGGGTAGCGAAGAGGCAACACAGATAGAGAATATGTATGAAGCATTTGGCGGATTCGGTTTGAAGAAAATGGGCGGGTTAATGTGGATCTGTAGAGAGGGGAAAACCATTATGGCCAAAGGACTTATTGATTTACTATTAGACAGTATATTTGATGCGAATTGGACAGGGCGTCATGGAGAAAAATTGACTGAACGGGAGCTTAAATTAGTCAAGCTGTTCGGACGAAAAGGACGCATATTGCGAAATGTATATGTGCCTAAAGAAAATGGGGAGACATCGGAAATTGATGTGCTCTTTATAACACAAAAGGGAATATTTGTGATAGAAAGCAAAAACTATTCCGGCTGGATTTTTGGAGATGAAAAAGCAGGATACTGGACAGCAATGCTTCCAAACAAAGAAAAAAACCGATTTTATAATCCGATAAAACAGAACAAAACCCACATGAAATGGCTGGGACAATATCTTGGAGAAAACATACCCTTGTTTTCAATCATCGTTTTTTCAAATCGCTGTGAATTAAAAAAGGTAGCGGTGGAAAGTACGGATATTCGTGTTATTAAGAGAGACTTACTGTATGCTGCTGTACGTGATATTTGGGATAACGTAAGCGATGCGCTAAATGAAGAAAAAGTCAACGAAGTGTATAGGAAACTTGAAGTGCTTATACATGTAGATCAAGCCATGAAAGAAGCTCATATCGAGAATATCAATAAAAAATTCAAACCAGCTGAGAGGCCTCAGATTTTTAAAAATGAGGTGCAGGCTGTCCCAAAAGATTCCTCTTTAATATGCCCGAGCTGTGGTGGGACTTTAAAATTAAGGGTGGCTAAAAAAGGAAATAATGCCGGAAACAGCTTTTACGGCTGTTCGAATTATCCCAAGTGCAGGTATGTGAAGGACATTGAATAGGCAAAAGAAAGATGGGATGAATGAGCACATATAATTTGAGATTAGATAAATTTAAAGGCTGCCTATATGGAGGGGCTGTTGGTGATGCGCTGGGATATCCGATAGAGTTTCGCAGTGCTGAAGACATTTTTATATTATATGGTAAAAACGGAATACAGGACTATGAACTGTTTCATGGGAAGGCTTTGATATCCGATGATACGCAAATGACCCTGTTTACAGCAAATGGTCTGTTGGTGGGTTATGCTTGTCTATATCTTCGGGGTGATATGGGAAAGTGGCAGAATTATATTGAGGCAGCCTATAAAGACTGGATGATAACCCAAAATGAAAAATGCGGGCAGGCAAATCCATATTGTAAATCATGGTTACTGAATGTCGAAGAGATGTATCGCTGCAGAGCTCCGGGTAGTACGTGTCTGTCAGCACTGAGGGATGAAAAATGCGGAAGTGTATCTGATCCTGTCAATGACAGTAAAGGATGCGGAGGCATTATGCGTGTAGCTCCGGTGGGATTATATCTGCCCCAATATATTGATAATTTAATTGAGGTTGACCAGGTAGGGGCAGAGGTGGCTGCGATAACGCATGGACACCCTTTGGGGTATATTCCGGCGGCTGCATTGGTGCATATCGTAGCAAAATGCGCATTTTCTGACAATGGCTTAGAGGAAATCATTGCTGAGGCAATTGAGACTACAATAGCTATATATAAGGATAAGCCTTATATTGATGAATTTAAAAATATAATGAATAAGGCAGTTTTTCTTGCCCATCAGGATTTAAATGATTTAGATGCCATAAGGGAAATTGGAGAGGGTTGGGTTGCAGAGGAAACGCTGGCCATTGCCGTCTATTGTTCCTTAAAGTATCAGGACGATTTTACCAAAGCGGTTACAGCTTCTGTCAACCATGGAGGGGATAGTGATTCTACTGGGGGAGTTACCGGAAATATTATGGGTGCATATCTTGGTATGAGCCAAATACCGAACAAATTCATAGAACCTTTAGAATTTAAAGAAGTTATTTCTGATATTGCAGCTGATTTATGTGAGGAATGTTGGCGAAATGAGTATGAAAATACAGGAGATAACAAGTGGCATTTAAAATATTTTGCTGGTGAGCATCCTGAGTATAAATAAACTATACTTGAAAAATATAACATAAGTAGAAACTTAAAATATTACATAATATTTATTGACGTGCAATAGAACATTCGGCAAAATACAAAGAGATAGATCGAATGAAGAATTCCATTCAGTCCTCTTACGGGATACATTCTCAGCCCTCTTATGCTCATTATATGGTCCACATTAGCGAAGACAAAACACGAGAACAGACGATTCTAAAGCACGCATGGAATACAGTAAAACTAACAGGAAAGCTTAAGATTTAAAGGGGAAAACATCAGCGGGAAAAACTCGTTTTGGAATGTGACGGAACAATGTATAAATTATGGAACCAGGGAGCGAAATTCTGTTTTTACATATGTGCAATATAACCCTCAAATCCAGTAGATGGAATTATGTTGATCAATAGCATAAATACCAATATATATGAGAAGATCGTATTGGATGGTAAATGGATTTGGGCGAAAGAATTATTGATATTTTAGCTTTTTTTGGTTTGTTTTATTGCAGATGTATGGTACAATTTAAGAGTTATATGTCAATAAATTGAAGTACAATTTTTTCTCAGGAGGCTTATATCGTCATGTGAAATTTTTAATCAGTTTTTTGTGCGAACCATAAGCGATCATAAAAACTCTGGGAGATTCGCACCATTTAAATCATATAAAAAGTAATAATTTTTATTGAGTGCAATATTAAAAATAGTAAAGTGCGTGGAAAATGGCTCTATGATTGTTGAAGATGTATAATTTAAAGGAAATTTTTTGTGCAGATTTGCAGTCTCCGCCGTGTGGCGGAGTGGATTGAAATAATCTTCCATAATCTTCTGGTATTTCAAGGCCTAGTCTCCGCCGTGTGGCGGAGTGGATTGAAATACGCTGTCGATCTCCGCAAACGGTGGAAAACAGCCGTCTCCGCCGTGTGGCGGAGTGGATTGAAATGAGAAGATGGACAAGCAGGAACAGGAAAAACTAGTCTCCGCCGTGTGGCGAAATGAATTAAAAAGCATTTTCAAAAGCATTTTTAAAATTTAAGTTATTTCCGTCCAAGCCAAAGTTCTGATTTTACAAGAAAGTTAGTATTGTTCGTTACACTGCAACTGTTTTACCTTTAAAGCTTACACCACTATTTTGTGTAAATAGGAGCAGATCATTTTGAAGAAAGTAGAAACGAACTAAGATTAATCATGAGTTATTAAAAAATGACAGGAACAAAAATGCTGCGAAAAAAAATTTACCAGAATGAGTATGGCCAATGTCCCGTAAACCCTCTCAAAATATTGGCAGGAGTGGCAGGCGGACGACTGCAAGTAATCTTGGAAATGGTAGAAGTCAGGTATCTTCTGATTAATATAAAGTCCCTTGATGGAATAGCTTTAGGCTTTAGATAACATACAATTACATGAAAACCTTTCCTTTCTTTTTATTTCTTTGCTTAAGCAGTCTGTGAAAAATAATTAACTGCAAATATTATTAACTGCTGTGCGGTGAGGGCATCCAAACAGCGGAAAGAGTAAATAGGCGGATTAACAGGTAAGAAAAACCTCAAGTAGGTCTCACCAATGAGATAAAAAAGCACACCCTTGCAGACTGCTGAAAGGGTGTGCTTTCATAATCAACATATGAGGCAAAATATTTTACTGCCTTTTCTTAACCGCAAGCATCTCAATATACCCCCTGGCGCCAACCGGCTCCAGCTGAACC
Source organism: Cuneatibacter caecimuris (assembly GCF_004216775.1). GTDB lineage: Bacteria > Bacillota > Clostridia > Lachnospirales > Lachnospiraceae > Cuneatibacter > Cuneatibacter caecimuris. The sequence goes on along the minus strand of NZ_SGXF01000001.1, from coordinate 1,194,638 downwards.
CGTGGATTTTCCCTGTCCCAGGAATATCCAATTACTGCCGGGTCATATTTTTCAATAGAAGCCTGCACCTCTTCAATAGCAAGACAATAATCCTCTTCCGCAAAAGGCTCCCCCTGGAACATCAGGTATTCCGCCGCAGGGAGGTCGATCACCTCAAAACCATCCGGAACAACGCCGCTGTAATCAGCAGCGACTTCAACGCCCTGGACATATTCCGACGTATCCGGTCTGCGGTAAGCCTGAGGAAGCCAGAGACATACAGGTTCTCCGCTGATTGATTTAATGCTCTGCAGCAGTCCCCAGACATCACAGCCCACCTCTTCGCAGTAGGACATATATTCGTCTGCCTTTACCCCTCTCTTAATGATTACCCTGCGCGCTGGCTTTTTGATGACTTGAATAAATACGTTTTTTAAGTTTTCCATTACTGTTCTCCTTTCGATATGCCTGAATTTTACTCCGTAAGGTGTGAAAAGATAAAGAGGAACAGGGTTGGCCGCATACTCGTTTGGATTGCAATGGAACTCGCGGCGAAAAGCCCGCTGATAACCATCCACGCTTCCAAAACCCATTTCTAAAGCCACATCTAAAATTTTGCAACGTTCATCACGCAGTTTCAATGCGGATTTTGACAGGCGCAGCTTACGGATATATTCTGATGGCGTTAGTCCTGTCTGATTTACAAACAGGCGGTAGGAATACCAGGGAGAGTACAGGGATATTTTTGAAAGCGCGGAAAGCGAAATATTTTCAAAAAGATGCGATTCAATATAATCCTGCATGCGCTGAACGGCGTTGATCTGTTCCAACATACCTCACCTCCTTATGTGTCCATTATATCTACTGGAAATTAAAATCTCTCGACTTTTTTTGCCCTTTGGCAGCTCCGGCGTTAGGACTATGAACAGAACGGCCCAAAAAGAATATCATAGTGTTAGAATATTCCGGTTAAGGAGTTTTTAATGAGACGAGCGGTTCAATTAGAAAAGGCAGCAGAAGCAGTCAGCGATGCTGCTGTGAAAGTCCCGAGAATATACCAGGTACCCCCTGGGGAAGGCAGAAAGCAGCTGGAACAGGCCCAGGATACTCCGGTATTCATGTATCCGGCGAAAATAGACTCCACTGTAGTATCTGCCGGAAAGTGGGGAAGAATCCGGGTTTATATGGTCCAGCCGGAGCATATGTGCAGCCCGGCAGATGTTATTTATTATATCCACGGAGCAGGCTGGGTTTTCGGCAGTTTCCATACCCATGAAAAGCTGGTGCGGGAACTGGCGGCCAGAACGGGCTGTCTTGTGGTATTTCCAGAGTATTCCAGAGCGCCGGAAGCCAGATTCCCGGCGGCGATTGAACAGTGTTATTCTGTACTCTGCATGCTGGAAGATCTGGCGGAAAAGGCGGGATGCCCTGTAAACATGAAGACCCTTACTGTAGCGGGAGACAGTGCAGGGGGAAATCTTGCCATTGCCATGACGTTGAAATCAAAATTTCAAAAAGGGCCTGCAATTCAGAAGCAGCTGTTGTTTTACCCGGTGACGAATTCCTGCTTCAATACTGATTCTTACTGCAAGTTTGCCGAAAACTATTATTTATACCGGGATGGCATGAAATGGTTCTGGGATCAATATGCCTGCTCTATGAAGGATCGGGAAAATATTTTTGCCTCTCCCCTTCGTGCAGACACATGTCAGCTGGAAGGCCTGCCGGAAGCGTTGATTATCAACGGTGAAGCAGATGTGCTTCGGGAGGATGGGGAAGCCTATGCCAGAAAGCTGCGGGCCGCCGGCGTGCCTGTGACAGCGGCCCGCTTTCAGGGAATCATCCATGACTTTGTCATGTTGAATTCACTGGATGAGACAATGGCCTGCCGGGGGGCAATGGATCTTTCCACTGAATGGATCTGCCGCAGGAACTATGAGACCAGGCAGAAAAATAAACGGCCGGATTCATGTGCGTTATAAGATGTTCATAAATTTGGGGAGGTCCTCCCTCTTTCTGGAAGCCAGGGCCCCGTATATTTGTTCCAGCATCAGCCTTTCTGTGACAACCTGAAACTGCGGGAGGCCCAGTTCTCTGGCAGAAGACTCCAGGAATGTCTCTAAAAACTCATTGTAATCTGCGCCGGCGGGCAGGGATAATTCTCTGGCCAGAGCCGGCAAAATCTTGTCAGTAAGCCGGCGCAGGGCAGGGGGTTCTTTTTTCAGGAAAAGCGAACGGCTGCGGATGATTTCGCAGAGCATGCCGAATGCTTCCTGCTCCGTCAGATTCCGGTCAAAATAATAATCCCTGCCTGTAAGGCCGTAAAGGAACCGCAGCCCGTCATAATAGCCCAGCTGCAGGTTCCTCTTACTCTGGGCCGGATCAAAATCCAGAACCGGGCCCAGGTTAACCCTGGGCGCAATGGTATTTACGGTTGTCTCTTCGGGAATCACTACTTTTTTTTCCACCCCCAGACCAAAGATGCGGACCACAATGATATCCGGATAACCTCGTTTGATCAGGCAGTCCAGGGGAACCAGGTCCTGTACCCCTCCGTCGGTATAGAGCTTCCCTCCCAGCTTTTCATGTTTAAAAGCCGGGAAGTAGGCGCTTGCCAGAAGCATATCCCCCATTTCTCCGGCAGGAACCTTTTTCATATCCACATCCAGCTCTTTTCTGTCTGTTACGGAATAAGTCATTACATAAAATTCAGTATCAGAATTGCGGATTGCTTCTTCATCCACAGTATCCGCAATGAGGCGGCGCAGCGGCTCCACATCCATTCCGCCGTCCCGGAGGATGCGCGCGCCGTTTTGAAACAGCTCCTTCAGGTTCAGATTCTTCCAGTCCAGGTGGAGGGCGCTGTGCATCAGGGCGTCGTCAATATCCATGATTTTTGAGTATGTGATATTTTCCCAGACGTCTACTGCATGCTGTACATCCCCCATCATAATAAGCGCCCCGTTTAAAGATCCTACAGACGAGCCGGATACTGCGCTGAACCGGACTCCCGCTTCCTGGAGGGCTTTCCAGACCCCGATCTGATATGCGCCTTTAGCGCCCCCGCCTTCCAGCGCCAGCGCATAGGGCCGGTTTATATCAAAATTCAGTTTCATGACAGCTCCTTAAGCAAATTGTTTTTATTATAGTTTAAAGGGGCGGGAAAAGGATGTCAAGCCGGGAAAATTTTGGGGAAAATTCTGTTGCTTTCCGGCCTTCCCGCAGCTTGCATTTTTCCTGCTGTTCTGCTATAATATTTAAATCTATGTGACGAAAAAACTGTTTACATGCCGAGACAGGGGAATTGGTGGAGAGAAAAGATGAAAAAGAGGACTTATGCGCTGCTGACATTCTGCTGGGTTTTATTACTATGCCTTATCATGCCGGCTGCCGGTCAGGCCTGGGCGGACGAGGCTTATCCGGAGGGCCCGCAGGTATATGCGGAAGGCTATTTTGTAATGGACGCGGATACCGGTGAGGTGCTGGCGGCTAAAAACGGTGATGAAAGATTTTATCCTGCCAGCATTACGAAGGTGCTGACAGCTCTTGTAGTGCTGGAAAATTGTGATAACCTGAATGACAGGCTGACATTTTCCAAGACGGCTTTTACAGGGATTGATTCACACAGTTCTTCCATGAATCCTGTGCCGGCAGAAGGAGAGACCATGACAGTGAAGGACGCTCTTTATGGGCTGATTCTTCCGTCCTGTAACGCCAGTGCAAACGCGTTGGCTGAATATGTGAGCGGGTCTATAGAAGATTTTGCCGGGCTGATGAATAAGAGAGCCAAAGAGATCGGCGCGGTTAACAGTAATTTTGTGACGGTGAACGGCCTGCATAACGACAATCACTATTCCACCCCCCATGATATGGCGCTGATTTTTCAGGAAGCCCTGAAAAACAAAGAATTTTTAAAGATTGACACCACTGTGAATTATACGGTTCCCGCTACCAATAAATGCGGTGAACGGCAGCTTCAGATGTCCCATCAGATGGTCAACGGCCAATATGAATGTGAGGGTGTATACGCCGGCAAAACCGGAAGGACCAATGAGGCCCAGCGCACGCTTCTCACTGTGGCCGAACGCAATGGCCGGAGGGTGATTACGGTGATCATGAAGTCCAATGAGAACCAGTATTATAATGATACAAAAGTGCTGATGGATTATGGTTTTGGCCGCATCCAGCAGACTGCCGATGAATACAAGTGGACTGAATGTAATGACAAGGTATGGGCTACAGGGCAGGTGAATGTGCGTGAATTGGATAATCCCTATTCCACCATTAAAGGGTGCCTTACGGCAGGCCAGTCTTATGAACGGATCGCCAAGTATCAGAACTGGGCGAAGATCAGATTCGGAGACGGTGAATACTATGTATCTGCAGGCTTTCTGTCCCTGACCGACCCGGCGACCGGAAAAGTGACTCTGGATACAGAGCCGGCCAGAGAACCGGTGACAGAACCTGCCCCCACCACCGCGCCGGAGATCAGCGGAACAGAGGCGGTTACGCAGAACGGGGGAGCGGACAGCAGCCGCGAAAGAACTACACAAGCATCTGAAAAGGCTGAGAGCGGCAGTCAGGTATGGATTTGGGTGCTTTTGGTTGTGTTGATTGTGGTCTGCCTGTGCTGCGGCGCTGCGCTGGTATCCATGGTGATTCATGACAGAAGAAACAGAAGAGGCCGCCGCAGATAGGCGGGCGGGCCGGTTAGAAAAAAGATCCTGGGCGGCAGGATCTTTTTTCATTTCATAGGAAAATTTGTTCCCGGTGAAACAAAGCACTCCGGGTGGATGAAAAATCACTTCGCAGCGGGACAAGCATTGTGATAAAGAATCAGCATTTGACAGGCTGCCTCAGCTGTAATATGATAGAGATATCTTGACTAGGAGGCATTTATGGACATTCAGAATATTTTAGGTCATGTGGACCACACGCTGTTGGCGCAGGATGCGGGTTGGGAACAGATCCGGCAGATCTGCGATGACGGGATGCGCTATCACACTGCTTCAGTATGCATTCCCCCGTCTTATGTAAATCAGGCGGTATCCTATGTGCAGGGCAGAATTAAGGTCTGTACGGTGATTGGTTTTCCAAACGGCTATAATACTACGGCTGCGAAGGTATTTGAAACAGAAGACGCGGTGAAAAACGGCGCGGAAGAAATTGACATGGTCATTAATATCGGATGGCTGAAGGACGGGAAATATGAAGAACTGCTGGAAGAAATAAAAGCAGTGAAAGCAGCCTGCGGCGGAAAAACGCTGAAAGTGATTATTGAAACATGCCTGCTGACAGAAGAAGAGAAGGTAAAAATGTGCGGGATCGTCACAGCGGCGGGCGCGGACTATATCAAGACCTCCACCGGATTTTCTAAAGCAGGGGCGGCTTTTGAGGATATCAGCCTGTTTTCTGCCCATGTGGGTAAAAATGTAAAAATAAAGGCTGCGGGAGGAATCTCTACTCTGGAAGATGGAGTAAAGTTCTTGGAACTGGGAGCGGACCGCCTGGGAACCAGCCGGATTGTGAAGCTGGTGAAAGCGGGAGGCAGGCTGCCTGATACAGGAGAATACTGATGAGTAAAACAGTGACTGAGGAACAGAAAAGGGAACTGGCCCGGGCGGCGCTTTTCGCTGTCGGCCAGGCGTACGCCCCATATTCTCATTTTCATGTGGGAGCTGCGGTGCTGACAGAGGACGGAACGGTGGTCACCGGGAGCAATGTGGAGAACGCCTCTTATCCGGCAGGGAGCTGCGCCGAGCGGACTGCCGCCTATTATGCAGCGGCTCACGGGCACAGGAAGTTCCGCGCAGTGGCTGTGGCGGGCGGCAGGGACGGGGTGACAGATGAGTACTGCGCGCCCTGCGGCGTATGCCGTCAGGTGCTCAGAGAGTTTTCTGACCCGGAGGAACTGATGGTTCTGCTGGTCAGAAGTGAGAATGATTTTCGCTGTCTGACCCTGGCCCAGCTGCTGCCGGAGAGCTTCGGGCCGGAAATGCTTGGAGGTGAATCAAAATGAGAATGGTTGATCTGATTCAGAAGAAACGGGACGGCGGCGTGCTGTCAGGGGAAGAGCTGCGGTGGATGGTCCGTGGCTATGCGGCAGGAGAAATTCCGGATTATCAAATGTCTGCCATGCTGATGGCCATATATTTTCAGGGAATGGAACCGGAAGAAACCGCAAAACTGACGCTGGAAATGGCAGAATCGGGAGAAACCGCAGATCTTTCAGGAATCAAAGGGGTTAAGGCGGATAAGCACAGCACCGGAGGCGTGGGGGATAAGACGACGCTGATTGTGGCGCCTGTGGTGGCTGCCTGCGGGATCCGGGTGGCGAAAATGTCCGGCCGGGGGCTGGGACATACCGGAGGGACATTGGATAAACTGGAATCCATCCCGGGATTTCAGATTTCCATAGACAGGCAGCGCTTTTTTGATATTGTGAATGACTGCGGGCTGAGTGTGATCGGCCAGACCGGAAACCTGGTACCGGCAGACAAGAAACTATATGCCCTCAGGGATGTTACGGGCACGGTGAACAGCATTCCGCTGATCGCTTCTTCGATTATGAGTAAAAAGCTGGCGGCCGGAAGCGACTGTATTGTGCTGGATGTGAAAACAGGAAGCGGGGCCTTTATGAAAACTCTGGAGGATTCCCGCCGGCTGGCAGGGGAAATGGTTTCCATCGGAAAACACGCAGGACGTAAGGTAGCGGCTGTAATTACGGATATGGATGTTCCCCTGGGCGCTGCGGTGGGCAATGCGCTGGAGGTGGCGGAGGCAGTGAGGACCCTGAAGGGGAAGGGGCCCAAGGACCTGGAAGAGGTGTCCCTTGTTCTGGCCGCCAGGATGCTCTCTCTGGCCGGAAAAGGAGATTTTGAAGCTTCCAGGAAGATGGCGGAGCAGGCGCTGAAAGACGGAAGCGCTTTTGCCTGTCTGAAGAAAATGGTACAGGCCCAAGGCGGGGATTCTGCTTATTTAGAGGAACCGGAACGCTTTCCTGCAGCTTCCTGCAGCGCGGTGCTGGAGGCCCCGGAAGAAGGCTTTGTGAGCCATATGGATACGGAAGGCTGCGGAACTGCCGCCATGCTGCTGGGCGCGGGCAGAGCCACCAAGGAAGATTCCATTGATTACAGCGCGGGGATTCTGCTGTACCGGAAGTACGGAGATTTTGTGCATAAAGGAGAGCCACTGGCTGCACTGTATGCGGCAGATGAGAAAAAACTGGCAGAGGGAAAAGAGCGCCTGGCCAGATCCTACAGGCTGGGAAAGACCTCTCCCGCTGCCAGGCCTCTGATTTATGACACAATTCTTTGACAGCGCTTGTCAGAGAAGCAGAGGGAGACGAAACTGAAAGAAGGACGGAAAAATGGGACAGAATAAAATGCTGGAAATCCGCAGGGCGGAGACGTCAGAGGATATACGCAGAATCGCAGACCTGGCTGCGGAAATTTGGAAAGAACATTTTACCCCGATTATAGGCGCGGAGCAGGTAGCCTACATGGTGGATAAATTTCAGTCTGAGCGTGCTCTGGGGGAACAGCTTGCCGGCGGCTATGAATATTACCAGCTGTGGCTGGACGGCCGTATGGCAGGCTATACCGGAATCCATCCCGAACAGGAGAAGCTTTTTTTAAGCAAATTGTATCTGCACAAGGATTTCCGGGGCAGGCATCTGGCAACTGAGACGGTAGAATTTTTGAAAAACTTTGCCAGAGACAGAGGGATGAAGGCTATCTGGCTGACCTGCAACCGCCACAACAGCCATACACTGGCGGTATACCATCACCTGGGATTCAGGGACGTCCGGACACAGGTGGCTGACATCGGAAATGGCTTTGTGATGGATGATTATATTCTGGAACTTCCCATCTGTTGACAAAGGCGGGTAAACTGCGTATACTGGACATAAATCGTACTCACCCCAAAGGGCTTTCTGCTGCTGAGGGAGAAGGCGGGACATAGGATTGTAATGACGGCCGCAGCCAGCGGCCGGCGGTGCGCTGTTCCCGCCGGCTGATGGCCGCGGTGTTTTTCATTGCATAGGAAACTGCGTTCCCTATATATTGAAACCGCTCCGCGGAGAATCGTGCTGCGGCGGGATATAAAAAGGAGAGGAAATTCTATGGAAGAAACCAGAGTTGCGCTGGTCGGGATCATTGTATCAGATACAGGGGTCTCCGGACAGATAAATGAAATTCTGCACGAATACGGAGCGTATATGATTGGCCGCATGGGAGTGCCGTATCGGAAAAAAGGCATTTCTATTATCAGCGTGGCCGTTGACGCGCCCCAGAAGGACATCAGCGCCCTGGCTGGAAAGCTTGGAATGCTTCCGGGAGTGAGTACGAAAACCATTTATCAGAAGATCTGAGCAAGGAGGCACAGGATGAGAAAAGTAAAATTTGCGGCTGCGCTGATGGCGGGAATATTGGCGTTATCGGTGCTGGCCGGCTGCGGCGGCGGGCGGAATGAGACGTCTGCCGCAGAAACAACAAAAACAGCGGAAGAGGGAAGCACCGGAACGCCAGAAACTCTGAAGACCGGAGCCGCCATGCGGGTGGGCTCCCTGAAAGGCCCTACTTCCATGGGGCTGGTAAATCTGATGAAGGATGCAGAGAAGGGCAGCACTGCCAACAGCTACGAATTCAGAATGGAAACCCAGGCGGATACGCTGCTGGCAGCCATGGCAGGCGGCGATCTGGATGCAGCGCTGATTCCTGCCAACGTGGCTGCAGTGCTGTATCAGAAGACCCAGGGGCAGATCAGCGTGCTGAATATTAACACGCTGGGAGTCCTCTATATTATCACCGGAAACAGCGATATCCAGAGCATTGAAGATTTAAAAGGCAGAACCCTGTATCTGACGGGAAAAGGCACCACTCCGGACTATGTGATCCGCTATCTTCTGAGAGAAAGCGGCGTGGATATTTCAGATGTGACGCTGGAATACAAGTCGGAGGCTGCGGAGGTGGCGGCGATTCTGAAAGAAAACCCTGATGCTGCAGGGCTGCTGCCTCAGCCTTTTGCCACTGTGGCATGCGCTCAGAATGAATCGCTGAAACCAGTGCTGGACCTGACGGAAGTATGGGAAAACCTTCAGCAGGGAAAGGGAAGCCGGCTGGTGACAGGCGTGACAGTGGTAAGAAATGAGTTCCTTCAGGAAAACCCCGATTCGGTCCGCAGCTTTATGGAAGACTGCCGTGTATCCGCTGAGGCTGCGCAAAAAGATGTGAAGGGGACCGCCGGTTTGGTTGCGGAAGCCGGGATTATTGAAAAAGAGGCTGTCGCTGAAAAAGCCCTGCCCTACTGCAGTATCGTTTATATAGACGGGACAGAGATGAAGGAAGCTCTGTCCGGATATCTCCAGGTTCTGTATGATCAGAACCCACAGTCAGTAGGCGGGAATATGCCCGGAGATGGTTTTTATTACATGGCAGAAACAAAGTAGAACATCCGGGGCGGCATTCCGGATGCGGTGAATTTGAAAGGGGCGGCGGGAGGAATCATGTACAGGAAATGGATCAGAAAAACTGCGATTGTACTGTTCTGGCTGCTGGTGTGGGAAGCAGTCAGCCGGCTGGTGGCCAATGACATACTTCTGGTGGGGCCGGCTGAGGTGCTTCAGGCGCTTTTTCAACAGTCCATGCTGCCGGATTTCTGGAAAACTGTGCTGCTTTCCTCTCTGCGGATCGGGCTGGGCATGATCCTATCTTTTATGGGCGCTCTGTGCCTGGGCTGTCTGGCATTTTGGAAGCCCTTTTTCCGGGAATTGCTGGAACCGGTGGTTCTTTTGATGAAATCAGTGCCGGTAGCTTCTTTTGTGGTGCTGCTTCTGATCTGGGCGGGTTCCGGGAATCTTTCGTCGTGGGTGACTGCCCTGGTGGTCTTCCCGATGGTCTATCAGAGCACTTTCAGCGGACTGGAGAGCGCGTCGGGGCAGCTTCTGGAAATGGCGGAAGTTTTTCACATTTCCCGATTCCGAAGGGCTGCGATGATCTACCGGCCGGCGCTGCTGCCCTATCTGCTTTCTTCCTGCAGGGTAGCCGCAGGGATGGCGTGGAAATCAGGAGTAGCGGCGGAAGTGATCGGACAGCCGGATTTTACCATTGGCAACGCATTGTATATGGCGAAAATTTATCTGAGCACCGGCGATCTGCTGGCATGGACGGTGGTAATAATTTTGCTGAGTATATTATTTGAAAAGCTTGCGCTTCTGGGGCTGCGCGCGGCGGGGCGGGACTGCCTGCCGGCGGAGAGGAGGCTGAATGATTGAAATCAGGCATTTGGAGAAACGATTTGGAGAAACAGAAGTGTTTTCGAATCTGAATTTCAGGCTGGAGGACGGCGGAAGGTATTGTCTGATGGGAGCCTCCGGCAGAGGAAAAACCACCTTGCTGCGCTGTATCCTGGGCCTGGAAAAGCCGGATACAGGAGAAATTATGAAAAGTGATCCGAATTTATCCGCTGTGTTCCAGGAAGACCGTCTGGTGGAATTCCTTTCTCCTGTGGACAATGTGCTGCTGGCTTTAAGCGGAGGAAGAAGCCGTGCGGAACGGAAAGCGCTGGCGGTCAGGGCGTTGGCGGAAATTCTTCCTCAGGACTGCCTGTATCAGCCATGCAGAGAGCTGTCGGGAGGGATGCGGCGCAGAGTGGCAGTGTGCCGGGCTATGCTGGCGGAGTCCTCTGCTGTGCTGATGGACGAGCCTTTTTCAGGGCTGGACGAAGATAATCACAGCAGGCTTTTGCAGTGGGTGCTGAGGGAGCAGAGAGGAAGGATTTTGCTGCTTTCCAGCCATGACCCGGAGGATGCGGAGGCGCTGGGAGGAAATGTGATTACAATATAAGATTAATTGAAGGTGATAAAAATGAGAAAAATCAGCTGGTGCGCCATAGGAGATTCATTTACATATTTAAATGACCATTTGGACGAAACCGGGTATAGAGTGACAAAAGGGTATCTGACCGGGACTTGTGAGCTGCTTCCTCAGCTGGAAGTACGGAATATGGGCATCAACGGATCGGTAACGGAAGACTGGCTGACAGTGGATATTCCGAAAGCCGGACTGTATACCGTACTTTTGGGGACAAATGACTGGAACAGGTCTGTGCCCTGCGGGACAGAAGAGGATTTTAAGGCCTGCCGGCAGGGAACGATACTGGGAAATTTGGGAATCTTGCTGGCCCATATCTCTTTGGCGGCTCCGGAAGGGAAAGTGATCGTGATGAATCCTGTAGAACGGGGGGATTTTGTATATATTGGCGATCCTGAAAACAATGCGCCAGGAAGCTACGCGCCGCGCAGCGGCCAGAGGCTGGATGACATTGCGGACGCTATTTACAGCGCCTGTGAGCACAGTGGAGTCCCTGCGCTGGACCTTCATGGACGCAGCGGTTTCGGGCAGGATAATGTGCTGAAATTTAAGCGTGTAAAAAGACACGGGAAATATCAGGAACTTCCCTACCCTGACTACGTGGGCATTCCATTTCATCCCACGGAAGATGAATACCCTTACCCGCCGGATGCCGCTGCGCTGACTTATGACGGGCTTCATCCTTCTGACGAAGGCAACAGGATTATTGCCGGCCTGCTGGCGGAGAAAATAAAAGAAGTAATGGACTGATTCCGGTTTTGCCGTATATTTTTCCCATTGAGATGTTGGTTCCGCTCTGATATAATGGCAGAAGACAATACAAAAGGAGAAATTTTTATGAGCCGTGCAGTTAATTTATTGGAGGGGTCTATCCCCAAGGCTCTGGCGAAGCTGGCGTTCCCTATCATGGGGACGTCTTTGATCCAGATGGCGTATAACTTGACAGATATGATCTGGATCGGGCGGGTCAGCAGCGGAGCTGTGGCAGCCGTGGGAGCGGCCGGGATGTATTTATGGCTGGCCAATGGAATCGTGACCGTCCCCAGAATGGGGGGACAGGTAAATGTGGCCCATGCGCTGGGCGCGGGGAACCGGGACAGGGCCGGAGAATATGCCAAGGCTGCTTTTCATATGGGACTGATCTTTGTACTGGTCTGTACGATCGCCTGTATCTTTCTGAGCAAACCGCTGATCGCATTTTTCAATTTAAACCAGGAGAGTGTGATCCGGGATGCCAGGATTTATCTTGTAATTGTAGGGGCAGGGCTCTTCTTTTCCTTTATGAACCAGATCTTTACAGGGCTGTTCACTGCCATGGGAAACAGCGGCGTGACGTTCCGCTCCACGACGGTGGGACTTGCAGCTAATATCGTGCTGGATCCCCTGTTTATTTTCGGATTCGGCCCGATACCGGAGATGGGGGTGGCCGGCGCGGCGCTGGCTACGGTACTGGCCCAGGCGATTGTGTTTTTCATGTTTTTGCGCGCTGCCAGAAAAGACAGCATTCTGTTTCAGGGTCTGAGGCTGCGCAGCAAAAGCATTTCAGGGGCCTGGAGGGATATTTCCAGAATCGGCCTGCCGGTGGCAGTTCAGAGCATAATTTTTTCCAGCCTTTCCATGATTATCGCCAGGCTGATCGCCGGCTGGGGGGATGACGCTGTGGCGGTTCAGAAGGTGGGCAGCCAGATTGAATCCATATCCTGGATGACTGCAGATGGCTTTGCTACGGCAGTCAACGCATTTATTGCCCAGAACCATGGCGCGAAAAAGAAAGACAGGATCAGGCGGGGATACTTCACAGCAATGGGCCTCATGGCTTGCTGGGGAGTGTTCACAAGTTTTGTGCTCATCGTGTTTCCAGAAGCGATTTTCCGGATTTTTATCACAGAAGCAGCGGTGCTGCCGAAGGGAGTGGATTATCTGAGGATATTGGGGTATTCCCAGCTGTTTATGTGTTTGGAAATCACTTCAGCAGGAGCGTTTCAGGGGCTTGGCAGGCCTATGGCTCCCACGGTGATCGGAGTTTTGGGCAATGCGGCCCGGATTCCTATGGCCATGGCGTTGTCAGCTACGGCGCTGGGACTGAACGGGATCTGGTGGAGCATTACCATTTCCAGCATCCTCAAAGGGCTTATTGTGCCTGTGTGGTTCCTGATTTTGCTGCGGCAGTATATGAATGCCGGAGGGGACGCGGGGGCAGTATTCCGCAGGAAGGGCAGAAAGCAGGTGGGCAGACAGTGAACATACTGATTGTAGACGGACAGGGCGGCGGGCTGGGCCGGCAGACAGTAGCCGCGGTCAAAAAGAGATTCCCGGACAGCCAGGTGACAGCGGTAGGCACCAACAGCGCCGCCACCGCGGCCATGCTGAAAGCAGGAGCTGATCAGGGCGCTACAGGGGAAAATTCCGTGACAGTATGCGCCGGAAAGGCAGATGTCATTATCGGGCCGGTGGGAATGGTGATTGCGGACTCGCTCCTGGGAGAAATTACGCCCGCCATGGCTGCCGCGATTGGCAGGAGCCCTGCAAAAAGAATCTTGATTCCGGTAAATATCTGTGATAATATTGTTGTGGGTGTGCCGGATTTATCCATGGGTGTGCTGGTGGACTGTGTGATTGCGGAGCTGGATAAAATCCGCAGCAGCAGTTAAACCAGAAGCCGCCGCCAGATTTCTGAAGAAATCGCAGTTCCCCGAAGGGAACGGCAGCAGGTGCCTGTCATCCGGCGAAGAATAAATTTTTATTTCAGAGGAAATTGCGTTCCCTATGAAACAAATCCCTCCATAGTAAAGTATAAGATTGCCATGAAGGCAGTCTGTTTTCAGCATGAAAGCAGAAGCCTGCATGGCATCTTTTTCATTTTAAAGTAGTGAGGAGGAAGGTGAAGACGAAGAAGGAAATAGACGGAAAAAAAATAAGTTTTTCCTACCTTACAGGGCCCAAAGCAGATCTTGTGCTGCGAGAGATTGATTTTTATGCCAACCGGGGAGAGCTGGTGGCGGTCCTGGGCAGGAATGGCTGCGGAAAATCCACTCTGGCCAGGCATTTTAACGCGCTGCTTCCCCTGCAGCAGGGAGAACTGACTGTGGGCGGGATTGATGTGCGGAACCAAGAGGAGATCTGGCGGCTGAGAAGGTTATGCGGCATGGTGTTTCAGAACCCGGATAATCAATTTGTATCTTCCGTATTGGAAGAAGATATTGCTTTTGGCCTGGAGAATTATGAGACGCCGGAAGAACAGATCCCGGAAAAAACAGAGGCTGCCCTTCGCCTGGTGGGATTGGACGGGATGGGGAAACGGGCGCCCCATACGCTTTCAGGAGGGCAGAAACAGCGGGCTGCCCTGGCCGGAGTGCTGGCGCTGGACCCGTCTGTGCTGATATTCGACGAGGCTACCGCCATGCTGGACCCGGACGGCAGGCGGGAAGTGCTTGCCGTGATCCGGCGCCTTCACAGAGAAGCCGGGAAAACCATTATCATGATCACTCATTATGCGGAAGAAGCGGTGGAGGCAGACCGGATTGTTCTGATGGAAAAGGGGAGAATTGCCGCTTCCGGGACGCCCCGGGAAGTCCTTGCAGACCAGAAATTGCTGTCAGGCCTGGGGCTGGCCCCGCCCTTTCCGGTGAAAATGTATTATGATTTACTGTCCGCGGGAATACAGTTGGAGCGCTGTCCGCTGACAACGGAAGAATTAGTGGAGGAATTATGCCGGTTGAATTAAAACATGTAACCTGTACTTATTCACCAGGAACTTCTCAGGAGATCAGAGCAGTGACAGATCTGAGCCTGAAAATTCAGGATGGGGAATTTGTGGCGGTAATGGGCCGGACCGGCAGCGGAAAGAGCACACTGATCCAGCTGGTCGCCGGACTGCTGGAGCCGGACTCGGGCCAGGTTCTGCTGGACGGCCTGGATATTCATGCCAGAGGATATGACCGCAGCGCGCTGCGGCGGAGGGTGGGGATTGTATTCCAATATCCTGAATATCAGCTTTTTGAGATAACAGTGGAAAAGGATGTGGCTTTCGGGCTGAAGCACAGCGGGCTTAAGCCCGAAGAAATAAGCCTTAGGGTCAGGCTGGCCCTGGAACGGATGGGGTTTTCTTTTGAAGAAATCAGAAAAGAATCTCCCCTTTGCCTGTCCGGAGGGGAAAAAAGGCGGGTCGCGATTGCGGGAATCCTGGCGGCGCATCCGGGAATCCTGATTCTGGACGAACCGGTGGCGGGGCTGGATCCTCTGGCGCGCCGGGAGTTCCTTCAGATGATCAGGCAGTTCCAGGAAGAAGGAATGACAGTGATCATGGTTTCACACAACGCCGATGCTGTGGCGGAGTACGCCGGCCGTGTGCTGGTGATGGCGGAAGGGCGGCTGGAAATGGACGGGGATACCAGAACTGTGATGTCAGATCTGCAGCGCCTGCGCAGCCTCCATCTGGATACCAGCGCCGCGGGGCAGGCTGCAGAGCTGCTGAGGCAGCGCGGGGTGGAAATTCCCGATCAGACCGTGAGGTATGATGAACTTCTGGGCGCATTGACAGAAATGATGGTAAAAAGTTAAAAGAAAAGGGAAGGAGGCCGGACTGATGAGCAGAATGCCGGCGGGACAATACATTCCCGGGCGCTCGCCGGTCCACAGGCTGGATGCCCGGATTAAGATATGCGGATTTTTGATTTTGCTTGCTGCAGTCATAGGAGCGGGCTCCTGGGCCGGATATCTTTGGGTGATTCTTGCGCTGGCAGCCATCCTGCGCATATCAGGCCTTCCCCTGAGGCCGGTGCTGGAACCGTTTCTGAGGCTGTGGACATTTTTTCTGGTGATATTTCTGATGAACGCCCTGTTTTTTGACGGGCAGGGAGGGATCTGGTCCTGGTGGATCTTTCACTTGTCTGCAGAAGGCGTCAGGAGAGGATTCAGCGTGGTGGTTCATGTGGCGCTGGCCCTTGTGCTGGGAAATTTGCTGACCTGTACCACGGCGCCCATGGAGCTGATGGAAGCGCTGAAGGTATTCCTGCGCCCGCTGAAGCTGATCCGGGTGCCCGTGGACGATGTGGCGATGATTCTCAGCGTGGCTGTACAGTTTGTCCCCACGCTTTTGGAAGAGGCGGATACGGTTAAAAAGGCCCAGATTGCCAGAGGCGCCAGATTTGAAAGCAAAAAACTGACAGAAAAAGCAGCCAGCTTTATTCCGCTGGTCGTCCCTGTATTTATCGCAGCGTTTCGCCGGGCGGATGAGCTGGCGCTGGCCATGGAGGCCAGAGGGTACAGGGGTAAGAGAAAGAGCCCAAAGAGAAAAAGCGCCTGCCTGCAGGCGCCGGATATTACAGCGCTGGCTGTCTGCGCGGCGGTCTTTGCAGTACAATTTCTATTGATACATATTTGAGAAGAGGAGAATAAACAATGACAAAAATGTCCTATGTAAAACGTTCTATGATCACTGCTGTGTGCATTGCGCTCTGTGTGGTGCTGCCCATGGCCTTTCACTCCATCCAGAATGCCGGCAGCATCTTCAGCCCCATGCATATTCCGGTGCTGCTTTGCGGCTTGATCTGCGGCTGGCCCTTCGGCCTGCTATGCGGAATTGCAGGCCCGGTGCTTTCCAGCCTGCTGACAAGCATGCCTGCCATGGCATATCTTCCTCCGATGGCGGTGGAACTGGCGGTTTACGGCCTGGCGGCAGGCATCATGATGCAGGCAGTACATACGAAGAAAATATATGCAGACCTGTACCTGAGCCTGATTGCCGCCATGCTGGCCGGCCGCCTGGTTGCAGGAGCTGCAAAAGCTCTGATCTTTGCGCCCGGCAGCTATTCCATGGCAGCCTGGGCAGGGAGCTATTTCGTGACCTGCTGGCCGGCTATTGTAATCCAGCTGGCCCTGATCCCGACGATCTGCTTCGCGTTGGAAAAAGCCAGGCTGATCCCTGCGCGTTATCGCAACTGATCGGAAAGTTTTGCATCAATAAAAAGACCCCTCTGCCCGGCTGGGACTGCCTGGCAGAGGGGTTATTTTTTGTAAGAGCGAAAGTTTTGTAAGAGTTTTCTTTGTAAGAGAGTTAGTTTTCGGGATTAACTTGAGGGATCAGCCCAGGTCCAGCTGTTCCTGAACTTTTTCTTTCATCTGCTGAATGCCTTCTTCCACGCCGACACTGCCGGTCATGATAGCGCTGTGCACTTCATCAAATGCCTTGCCTGCTGCCTTGCCGTTGCCAACCATGGGCTCGTCGCAGTAGTAGGTGTCCAGATCGATATAGTCTGCCAGATTCTTGGGAGCCAGTTTGTAGGTGTCCGGAATCTTAGCATATTCCTGATTGATTGCGTCAGAGGTAAATCCGGGCAGGATACCTGTGCTGGCCAGAACCTTAGCGCCTTCTTCGCCGCAGAGGTAAGAAACCAGTTCATAAGCCCATTCAGGGTTGTTTGCATAAGCGCCTACAGAAACAGGTGTTACGCCGCCAACGCCGGTGGTGTTGCCTTCGCCTTCAAAGTTCGGCAGAGAACATACGCCCCAGTTGAATGCCAGAGGGTTAGCGCTGTCTTTTTCTTCATCCAGCAGATTGCCGATCTGGAAAGTACCCATCTGCATCATAGCGCACTGCTGATTCCAGAACATATCGCGGTAAGAGATGTTGTTTGTCTTAGCGCTGCCGTAATCCATGATGATGCCTTCGTCGGACATCTTCAGGAACAGCTCATAGTAATCTTTCAGCACATCATACTTTTCAGGTGTGAATTTGTCCATCTGACCAAGTCTTGCAGCATACATGTATCCGTTGCCGGCCCAGGTATGTACATAAGCGCCGTAAACCTTGTTCGCGCCTTCGCCGGAAGTCATCTTCTTAGCCAGCTCGTAGTACTCTTCCATGGTCATGCCATCCTTCGGGTACTCTACGCCTGCTGCGTCAAACATATCCTTGTTGTAGTAAATGATGTTGTTGTCCTTACGGAAAGGAAGGCCGTAAACCTTGCCCTCAATGGTGAGGTAATCTACCAGGCCGCTGTAGCTGGAAGCGTCATAATCCTTATCCTTATCCAGGAAATCGTTGATCGGAGCTACGTGACCCTGATCGATCAGCGCGGACAGACCGGGCATGCTCTTCATGAACACTACGTCGATGTCAGCCTTTGCGGACAGATGTGTGGTAATAACATCTTCATAGTTGTCAGCATCCAGTTCCACGGGCTCAATGGTTACATTGGGATATTTCTCCGTGAAGCCTGCGAACATTGTCTTGTAGTAGGATGTTTTTGTGTAATCCCACATAGCTACCTTCAGGGTAACCGGATCCTTGGACAGTTCATTTCCTTCAGCAGCAGTCGTCTCCTCACCCTTTGTTGTAGGGGCTTCCGTTTTGTCTGCAGCTTTGGTTGTTTCAGCTTCTTTTGTTGTGGTGGCAGCTGTAGTAGCATCAGAATCTCCGCCGCAACCAGCCAGCACGCCGGCTGTCATGACTGCCGCCATGCCGAGAGCAGCAACTTTTCTCCATTTCATAATAGTTCCTCCTGTCTCTTTGTTTGATTTAACAACTTTTGTTGTATGTTTTTATTATACTAGACTGAAATAAAATTTGAATGTTACAATTTTGCAAAATAGTGTCACCCTTTTGCCTAATTATGGGAAGGTGTCGAAATATGTTGATTCGCTGAAATGACAATGATATAATCATAGGAAATTAAAGGAATAATGCATCAACTGACGGGAGGGCGGACACCATGTATAAACTGATTGTGGCGGATGATGAAAAAATCATACGGAATGGGCTGGTGCGGATCGTAAACTGGGAACAGCTGGGGTTCCGGGTGGAAAGAGAATTTTCCGATGGGAAGGAAATTTTGGAATATCTGAAACAAGAGGTGCCGGACGTGATTCTTACAGATA
This sequence comes from Cuneatibacter caecimuris, assembly GCF_004216775.1. Lineage (GTDB taxonomy): Bacteria > Bacillota > Clostridia > Lachnospirales > Lachnospiraceae > Cuneatibacter > Cuneatibacter caecimuris. The sequence goes on along the minus strand of NZ_SGXF01000001.1, from coordinate 1,175,907 downwards.
TCAAAATGAACCAGGTGACGGGAATTGACGTGGCTCAGTATGTTTTTGAGAATCAGCTGCCCTGCAAGGTTGTTTTCCTCAGTGGATATAAGGAGTTTGAACTGGCGGTAAAAGGGATGCAGTACGGCGTGGAGGACTACCTGCTGAAACCCACAAATGTGAAGAAGCTGAAGGAAACCTTTGAGAATATTAAGAAGGAACTGGATGAGATCCATCATAAGCAGCGGATGGACCAGGAAGAAAAGGAAAGGCTGGATGAAATGCTGCCTCTTTTGAAGGAGCAGTTTTTCAGCGATCTTGTTTTCGGCGGACTGGCGGAAAATGAGAAGGAAATCAGGAACAGAATGCACCTGCTGTTCCCGGAGGAAGATCCGGACAGTACAGTCTGCGTGCTGGCTGACGTGGTGATACGAAATTATGACTGGTATATCAATGAAGTCTGGAAGTACAGTTTCGATCAGTTCAGGATTAATCTGGAGAACTTTTTCCGGGTTGCCAACAGGAATATTGATTTTTATATGATATACAAATCCAACCAGGTGCTTCGTTTGTTCGGTTTCTGGAATATCGGCGGGGAAAAAGCAGGCCTGGAACAGAAATTCCGGGAAGAAATGGACTGGCTTATGGGGGAGCTGAAGCAGAACTTCCGGCTTGAAGCTGATTACGAGTTAAAATATTTGATGCAGAATATTTTTCAGATTCAGAAATACCAGGAGCAGCTGGTGCTCTCCCAGACTGAAACAGGCAGTGGAAAAGAATTTTTGTCGGAGCAGATGCGTCTGATTATTACAAATATCCATCTGGGTAATTTCACCACAGCGCAGAAGATTTTGCAGAATATTCTGCATGAGCTGCGGGATACCTACGAAGGTTACAGAAATCATGTGGTCATTGACCTGTTTTCCTCTATGAGCGCTGCGCTGCGGGAAGAAAATCCGGAGCTCTATGAGTACCTGCGGGTACACTGCAACTACAGCACAGTTCTTTCCATCGGGCAGGTGGATGCGCTGCAGGACTATTGTGACAGAATTCTGGAAGGTATGAGGGCGGAGGCCGGAAAGAAGGAGGCCAGCCAGGATAATGACTGCCTGATCAACAGGGTACAGACTTATATTCAGGAGCATATCACAGAAGATATTTCTCTGGAGATGGCGGCCAGCCAGCTGTATATCAGCAGCTCGTACCTGAGCAGGCTGTTCAAAAAGCAGACAGGTGAGAATTTTACCCAGTACGTGACCAGAAAGAAGATGGAAAAAGCCATTGAGCTGCTCCATGATTCCAGATATAAGACATATCAGGTAGGAGAGTATCTGGGATATAAGACGCCCAGATATTTTGCCCGCCTGTTCCGTCAGCAGACCGGCATGAACCCCAGCGAGTACCGCAATAAAGTTCTGCATACAGGAGGGAGCTTTGATGAAATCTGAGTGGTCAGGACAGATAGAGAAGCTGATCCGCAAATACCGGCTTCGAAGTATATTTTTTCAGAACCTGCGCCAGCTGTTCCGGCTGCTGCTGATTCCCCTGCTCATCATGTCAGTGCTGATTTATACTGCTTATCATTACATTGAAGAGAAAGAAATGAAGAGCGCTTATGGGGACGCGCTTTCCAGTCTGGAAGAGGATATAGACAGCATGATCCGGTCTGTCCAGTCCCAGATCACACAGATCGCTTTTGATACGGATGTGGAACTGTATATGAATCAGGGCACAGACGGAGCACAGTTTGAGCTGGCGGATATACAGGAGATTCTGAAGGTGCCGCTGATGACCCAAAATTATATGAGCAGCATGTATCTGTACGCCAGGCACAGCGATTATGTGATTACTGAGGGCGGGATGTTTGACTATTCGCTTTTTTACGATAAAGAAGCCCTGGAATTTTACTACAGGGAGATGCGCCCGAAAGGTCTTCGGTACGCGGGCACCCGGGTGCCGGGGAAAAGCAGGATGCAGCTTTCTGTTTATCAGGAGGTGCACTACAACGCGGTCAGCGAGGGGCTGATCGTGATCAACCTGGACCTGGATAAATTGGTGAAGAAATCAGAGAGAAATGATGGAGACCAGGTATTTCTGATCAATGGTGACAGAATTGTTTATGCAACGGATGAATCTATGGCAGACAAAAATGTTTCAGCCATCCAGGGTTATGAGAATTGTGCGGAAGGTGAAATTGATGTGGGAGAGGACTATTGCATAGCCAGAAGCAATACAGAGGTGGATGGGCTGAAGCTGGTGACTTTTTCGAAAAATGGGGACTTTCACCAGAAGATGATGCTGATCAGAACCGTGCTGTTCCTGGTAATTGCGGGGATGATGATATTGATGGTAATCGTCTGCGTCCGCGTATCGGAAAGAATCTTCCGTCCCATCCGCCTAATACTGACTGAAATTGAGAAAAACAGGCTGTCCCTGGTGGGAGGAGAACAGGGCTTTCAGGAAGAAAACGAGCTGAGCTACATCATTCATTCTATTAAACAGACGGCGTATAACAGCCAGAATATAGAAATGGAACTGGCGGACAGAATCCGGCTGCTGAAAAAGGCCCAGTCCGTAGCTCTCCAGTCTCAGATCAATCCGCATTTTCTGAATAATACCCTGGAAACCATCAACTGGATGGCAATGGATATGCTGAGTCCGGAGAATCCTATCTCAGAAATGCTGGAAGACCTTTCCGTGATGTTCCGCATGGCGCTGGAGGATACGGATATCATTATTCCCATCAGCCAGGAAATTGAACACGCCAGCCATTATGTGAAAATCCAAAGAATCCGATATGATGAGAGATTTGATTTGGATTGGCAGATAGATGAAGTGCTTTATCAGTACAAAACCATTAAGATTGTACTTCAGCCGCTTATTGAAAATGCGATCTATCATGGAATTAAACGGATGGAAGGACAAGGGCTGATCACGGTAGGCGGTAGGCTTGAGGACGAACTGGTTCATCTGTGGGTGGAAGATAACGGCCCGGGGATGACAGAAGAGGATCTGGAGAAATTGAAGCGCAATATGAACAGCGAAGATATCCGGGAAAGCAGACATATCGGGACTGCTAATGTGAACCAGAGAATAAGGCTGTATTTTGGAAATCAGTATGGAATTATTGTGCATAATAATCAGGGGAGGGGGTGCAGGTTTGAGCTGGTTTTCCCGGCAGTAAAGTGAGAAATGATAAAAATAAAAGGGTGTTCTTGACTTTCGAGAATAAAAGAGCGCTCTTTTTTCATTAATGTGGGTTTATGAAAACAGGAGTGCAAATTGGTGACACCATTTAACAAAATCGTAGCATTCAATTTGAGATAGCGTTCCAGTATACTGAAAACAGGGAGAAGGTCTATGAAAAAGAAGATATTATCGTTACTGGCCGGATGCATCTGCAGTTTTATGCTTCTGGGCTGTGCAGATAAGAAAAATCTGCCGGAAGAAGAACCAGTCCGGTTGACCTGGTACATATTCGGAATAGAACAGCAGGACCATGATATGGTTTTGAGTGAAATTAATGAGGAACTAAGAGAAAAGCTGAATGTAGAGCTTGATCTGGAGGTGATCCCCAACGGAGAATTTGAGGATAAGATGAGGCTGATGAGCACCTCCAACGAAAACTATGATCTTGTTTTTACATCAAACTGGAAAAACAAATTTGATGATAACATCGCCCGGGGAGCGTTTCTGGCTCTGGATAATTTTTACGAACTGTATGGGGCGGATATTAAGAGTCAAATGCCTGAATGGCTGGAAGACGCCGGCAGAGTTGACGAAATATTGTATGCGATCCCTAACCAGCAGATCGCTGCCCGCCAGACCGGGCTGATCGTGCAGAAGGAATACGCTGACCGTTATGGCCTGACGGAAGCCCCTCTGGAAAAGCTGGAAGATATTGAACCATTTTTGCAATGGCTGGTGGATACAGCGCCGGATAAAATCCCGATTGATGTGCGGGACGAGCACAGGCAGGAAGTGGAATATGAGGACTTTGCCTCCGGTATGGTCTGGGTTAAAAAAGACGACCCCTATACCGCTCTTCCAATTACAGAGATTAATGAAGAACAGATGAAGCTGGACCGCAGGTGGTATGAGAATGGATACCTGAGAAAAGATATTGGCACCATTACAGATAACACAGTAGACGTGATCTCGAACCGGTATGTTTGTACGCTCAGCGCGTATAAGCCGGGACTGGGAGCGGAGTGGACAGCGAAACAGGGAGTGGAATACATCGCTATCCCTGTAGGGGAACCGTATTTGAAGGCGGCTTCAGGGAATGAAACCATGACCGCTATCAGCAGGACTTCCCAGCATCCGAAAGAGGCTATGGAGCTTTTGAACCTGCTTTATTCAGAACCTGAATTATTTAACAAACTATTGTTTGGAATAGAAGGGGTCCATTATAGAAAAACGGGCCAGGACAGCATTGAACTGATAGAAGGGAGTGGTTATTGCTACGGAACAGAAGCCTGGAAGCTGGGAAGCCAGTTCTTGGCATGGCGTCTGCCCGGGCAGGAGAAGGATGTATGGGAAAAGACGGACGAACTGAACCGTACGGCCAGGAAATCTCTTCTGCAGGGCTTTAATTTTAATCCCGCGAAGGTACAGAAAGAGCTGGCGCGCCTGTCTTCTGTGGAACGGGAATTCCGAAACGGCCAGTATCAGGCTGAAGACCTGGAAGTTTACCGGAGAGAATGGAAGGATAAAATGGAACAGGCCGGGCTAAACCAGGTGACGCAGGAAGTTCAGAAACAGATTGACCAATGGAGAGAAAAGGAGGAAAAGAATCATGGAGGCACATAATGTGTGGCAGGCGAGATCCGGGCCTTAACACGGATTGCAGGAAAGAGAAACTTATAAAAAGAAGGGAGTTTATGATGAGACGGCGAAAAAAATATCTCAGTCTTCTCCTCTGCGGAGCCATGACGCTATCAGGAATGATGGCAGGGAATCCGGTGGATGTGAGAGCAGATGAAACAGGAAATGTTTATTATGTTTCCACAACAGGCGACGATGCCAATGACGGTTCGTTTTCCAGTCCTTACAAAACGATCCAGAAAGCTACGGAAGTGATGCAGCCGGGCGACACTTGTTACGTCAGGGGAGGCGTTTATCATGAATCTGTTGCCCCCGGCAATAACGGAACAGCCGGCAAACCCATTACGATCACGAATTATCAGGAAGAGGACGTAGTTCTCAGCGGCTGTAAGGAGCTGACGGGCTGGACAAAGGACCCGAATAAAGATGGCGTTTGGAAGGCTCCTATGGACTGGTCTTTAGGGGCTGACGGAAACAAAAACCAGATCTTTGCAGACGGCGAACTGATGTGGGAAGCCAGATATCCCAATATTCAGGAAGGCGATACCATCACGAACTTTACCAGAGCTACCAGCAAAGCAGGATCTGGTTTTAAGAGCGGAGATAAAACGCAGAGCCTTCTGGTTGATCCGGATTTAAAAACATTTGCGACCACAGAAGACTTCTTCGACGGCGCAACGATTTGGGATGTGCCCGGTTCTGCATGGACCGCGCTGACCTTCAAGGTAACAAGTTATGATCCGGCTACAGGTACTTTGACATATCCGAGTTCAGCCCGTGGCATGGACCGTTCCAGCTATGCCCCCAAGTCCGGAACCTCTTATTACATATTTGGTTCTTACGGCCTTCTGGATGCAGAAAAAGAATGGTGGTATGACGATGAGAACCAGGAACTGTACCTGAAGACTCCTGGCGGCAAGAATCCCGATGAAGCAGGGATTTATGTAGAAGCAAAGGAATATGAAAATGCAATCGACCTGAGCGGATGTTCCTATATTAATATTGAAGGAATTGACGTCAGAGGCGCCACAGTAGCTACAGATGAAGACAGCTCCCATATTCTGCTGAAGGATATGCACTGCGAATATGTATCCCATGACAGCGAACTGGTGATTCCTGACCTGCAGGACAATGCCTGCGCACAGGATGACTTGGGTATTCTGCTGAAGGGTACTTTCATTGAAGTGAACAGCTGTGAGATCGCATATTCTTCCGGTCCCCTGATCAACGTACAGGGATCTGACAATAAGGTGGTCAACTGCTATATCCATGACGGCAACTATATCGGTACATACAGCGGACATACAAAGCTGTCCGGCCGCAGACAGTTCATCAGCAATAATACGATGACAGAATCCGGCCGTGATACGGTAAGCTTCCGTAACCTGTCTGAAAGTGTTGTGCAGTACAATGATATTTCCGGTTCAGCCAGACTGACAAAGGACGTAGGCATCATGTACTCCGCAGAGACAGACGGACAGAATACATTGATCCATCACAACTACATTCACGACAGCTATAATCCGAACACGACCAACGACAACGGCCTGTATCCGGATGAAATGACACATAACTTCATCATGTTTAACAACGTAATCTGGAATGTGAAGAGTAATGCAATGTGTCTGAACCAGCCGTCGCTGTATAATCTGGTTTACAACAATACTGGCTATAATAAGGCATCTGTCAGCGATGCATACCAGGCAAGCTTTTCTGATGCCAGGGGCCGCCAGTATATTAATAACCATATTTCCGGAAAGAATGATAACAAGTACACATATAACGCATCTTGGTATCTGAGCAACAGAGCGCCTTCAGACGCAGGATTTGCAGATCCCGAAAATGGTGACTTTACCATCGGCGCGGATTCTGCTCTTGCAGGACAGGGCGTGAAAGTCAGCGGTGTTACCAAATCCGATAATCCTTCCATCGGCGCATTTGAGCCTGGAGAATCAGGTTTTGTAGTTGGACATAACTTTGAAAATCCTCCGGAAATTCTTGATCCTCCGTCCGTAACGGAATTTGAATACCGTAACCTGATCAAAAACGGCGGTTTTGAGTACGGAACGCTGGAAGGCTGGAACGGCATGGGTGAAGTTGTTCATGACACCGCATGGCATGCAAGAAATAAGACAGCTGCTACCTGCTTCTACGGTCTGGTAATGCAGCCTGGCCAGACAATCTTTCAGACAATCGAAGTTCAGCCCAATACTACATATACCATTGGCCTGAATTCCAGATCTGTTGACGGATCCATGGTAAAATATGGAGCTATAGGATTGCAGGGCGGGGACGAGATCGCGGAAGTAGCCAATAAGAGTGCCAGCTGGTCAGGAACGACAAGAAGATTCCTGCAGTTTACAACCGGTGAAAATGATACCAGAGTAAGTATTATGGTATCCAATACCGGTGAAAATGAGATGTTCGTGGATGATATCGGCGTTCAGAAGAATGCAGAAACCCTCAGCGACCTGAGCAAAGCAGTTTCAGTAAACTATAACGATGAAACCTACAAAGCAGAAGTATCCTTCGCAGATCTGGAAGAAGGACATCAGTACTTCTACGCAGTATCCAAGGAGCAGCAGACAGCTCTGAAGCAGAACGGATTTGCAGTTGAAAAGCCTGAAGCTTACAGCAATGAGCTCAACAGCATGGATCAGGTAACAATCTATCCTGAACAGTGGCTGAGTATCGTAGAAGTAGTCGGAAACAAAGTGGTCGGCGTTCATGACTACCAGATGTCCGGCGATGCAATAAAAGTTCCTACAATCTACAGCGTGGAGAACCCTGCTCCTGCAGACGCATTCTACGGAACAGCTGCAGAAGACCTGAATCTGCCCGAAACCCTGAAGGTTGGCCTGAAGAACGGCGGAACCCTGGCAGATATTGAAGTAAAATGGGATACCACAAATTATAAGGCGGATGAAGTTGGCAGCTACCAGCTGACCGGTACCTTCGTTCTGCCGGAAGGAATCCTGAACATCGATGATCTGAAGGCTGAGATCACAGTGAATGTGAAAAACCGCACACTGGTTGAAGTAATGCCCGCAGGCGATGTAAAGGGGATTGAAAACGGAACTCCTATTGATCAGATCGCGCTTCCCGACACCATGACTCTGGTAACAGACGGCGGTAATGTGGACGCGGACGTGGTATGGGACCGCAGCAAGGCAGTATACGACGCAGCCAGCAAAAAGGCGCAGACCTTTACCGTGCCTGGTATTGTTACCCTGCCGGCAGGCGTGGTTCAGCCGGAAGAATCCATTTCTCTGAATGTAAGCATTACAGTAAATGTGGAAGCCGGTGTGGATAAGGCAGCTCTGCAGGCTCTGTACAATGCCAATAGAGACAAGGAGAACCAGAATTACACAGCAGACAGCTGGCTGGCATTCAGAAACGGCCTGCTGGAAGCAGCAGAAGCACTGGGCAATCCTAACGCAACACAGAAGAATGTTGACAAGGCGTTCCAGACACTGCAGATGGCAGTATACGGACTGCGGACAGAGGAAACTCAGCCTGCTGACAAAGAAGCGCTGAAGACAGTCTATAATACAAACAAAGATCTGGCAGATGCCGGTTATACGGCAGACAGCTGGAAGGCATACAAGGATGCTCTGGCTCTGGCAGAGAGCGTGCTGAATTCTGATACAGCAACCACAGAACAGGCTGAATACGCTGCTCAGGTGCTGCTGGATGCAGTGAATGGCCTGACTGTACAGCAGAATCCCGATAAGGTGGTTCTTCAGAAGATGTTTAATGATATGTCCGCTGTAAAAGCAGATAACTATACAGCAGAGAGCTGGATACTGTTCAAGACCGCTCTTGATAACGCAAAGGCTGTTCTGGATGATCCGGATGCTACCGCGCCGCAGATTCTGTCCGCTGAGTATGTGCTGGATCAGGCATACACAGGCCTGACTGAAAAGCCTAGCGTAAATAAAGACAAACTGCAGGAACTGTATGACGAGTACTTCCAGATTGAAAATGATAACTACGATACAGATTCCTGGAACCACTTCCAGAACATGCTGAAGGAAGCGAAGAAGGTTCTCGACAATAAGGATGCTCTGCAGTCAGAAGTAGACCTGGCGGTGCAGGCCCTTACAGATGCCAAGGAAGCCCTGAAGAAGGCGGAAGTTAAGAAAGACGATCTGCTGAAGGCTTATAACGCTCTGAAGGACACCAAGAACGATGGCTATACAGAGGATACCTGGAACGCTTTCCAGGCGGCTCTGGCAAAAGCAGCAGAATACCTGAAATCTGATGAAGTGACCCAGACCCAGGTAGATGATGCGGAACAGGCTCTGATCGATACTTACAACGCGCTGACAAAGAGCGAAGGCCCTGGCCCGAACCCCGGTGAAGTTGATAAGAACGCTCTGGATACTCTGTATGCGCAGAACAAAGACAAAGCAAACGATAATTACACAGAGGATAGCTGGAATGAATTCCAGGCGGCTCTGGCCAATGCCAAAGGCATTCTGGAGAACAAAGCCGCTACGCAGGATATGGTAGACGGCGCTCTGAGCAGGCTGGATGCAGCGGTAAGGGGCTTGACTAAGAACGGCGAGCCTGCTCCGGAAGACCCTGACAGATATGAATTGCAGGGGCTGTATGAGCAGTACCTGAAGCGGAACAAGGAAGACTACACCGCAGAGAGCTGGAAAGATTTCGATGCTGCAATGAAAGAAGCGGAAAGAGTGCTGAATGCAGATTCCGTAACCGAAAAAGAGGTCCAGGACGCGATTGATGGCCTGAAGGCAGCAGAAGGCAAGCTGGTTAAGGCAGAAACGCCCACCGATCCTACCGATCCTACTGATCCTTCCGTACCCACCGGCGACAGCACTGTGCTGTGGAGCTATCTGCTCATGTTGCTGGCAGGAGTTGCGGTAATGATCGCGGCAGGCATCGGCATCAGTAAAAAGAAAAGAAATATTGGTTAATCAACAGTTTCTCTCCTGAAATTGAATTAGAAAGGGCTTCCGCCGGAAACAGCGGAGGCCCTTTCTGATTCATGCTTTTCTGAATTTTAATTCCAAAAATCTCTTGACCTCAAGCTGGGTTACAATGTTAGAATAGAAAAAGGCAATGCTGATTAAAATGGGAAGAGAGGGAGCCGGAAAAATGCGTTGGAATTTTTACCTGTTGAACGCCTGCCTGATCGCGGCTGCGGCGTTTTGCTTTTATTTTGTTTACAGAAGGTTTTTTGAGCTATTCGGATTGAAAAAGGGAAGCTGGGGCAGCCGTGCGCTGAGCGGGGCAGCCGGATTGGCCAGCGGGCTGATGATCTGGCCTGTATACGGCTTCGGCGCTGTAGCAGCGCTCTGCCTGCTGGCAGCCTGTGGGATCACAATGCTTCTGCACCTGCTCCTGTACAGAAGCAGGTGGGGAAAAAGCAGATGCTGGTATGTGCTCTCCCACAGCTATTTGCCGGGCCTGGTTCTGGTGGGGATGATGCTGGGATACGGCTATTATAATATGCACCATATTATAGAAAAAGATTATACAGTTTACAGCAGTAAATTAGAGGCAGGACAGTCTCTTCGCATTCTGGCCATAACAGACCTGCATTTAGGGGTGAATATGGATGCCGCCAGACTGAAGGAAATTTGTGATGAAGCGGAGAAGCAGGTTCTGGATCTGGTTGTTCTGGGAGGCGATATCTTTGACGAAAGTACTTCCAGAGCGGAAATGGAGCGGGCAGCAGCGGTGCTGGGCGGTATAAACAGTACCTATGGGACATTTTATGTATTTGGAAACCACGATCCAAATTTGTACAGACAGGACCCGTCCTATACGTCGGGAGAACTGCGGGATACTCTTTTAAACAACGGTATCATGGTGCTGGAAGATGAAGTTATGGTGGTGGGCGCTGATCTGGCGGTGATCGGCCGAAAGGATGCCGGCAGAATGGACAGAACGGAGATCGGAGAGCTGGCGGCGCAGGCGGAAAATGACAGATTTATTTTGCTCCTGGACCATCAGCCTGTGGGCCTTGAGGCAAATGCTGCTGCAGGAATTGACCTGCAAGTTTCAGGACATACGCATGGCGGGCAGATGTGGCCCACCGGACCGGTAATGGAATTTTTTGGCGTTAATGAGATGAACTATGGTATAAGAAAAATTAATAACTTACAGGTGATTGTGAGCTCCGGAATAGCAGGCTGGGGTTATCCGCTGAAAACAGGAGCGCCCTGTGAATATATCATTATTGATGTGATGGGAACTTCATCCTGAAGTGGAAAAACTCTGTTGATTTTTTGTATATTTCTCCGTTTTTGACAAACAATAACAGCATTAGTAAAGGATAATTCAAAAATGGAGGAAACAGGAGATGAAAGCAACTGGAATAGTAAGGCGTATAGATGATCTGGGCAGAGTGGTAATTCCCAAGGAGATCAGAAGAACCCTCAGACTGCGGGAAGGAACGCCCCTGGAGATTTTCACGGACAGAGAAGGGGAAATCATTCTGAAAAAATATTCACCAATGGCTGAATTGGGTGCCTTCGCGCGCCAGTATGCAGATGCTCTGGCATCCGGATCGGGATGTATCGTCTGTATCTGCGACCGGGACCAGGTACTGGCTGCCACCAATGGAGCAAAGAATCTTATGCAGAAACCAGTGAGCAAGACGCTGGAACAACTGATTTTGGGGCGCGAGGTCAGGATGACCGGAAAGGGAGACCAGAAATATGTTCCGGTTACAGCGGAAGGCGAGGAATTCAGTACGCAGCTGATAGTCCCTATCCTGAGCGAAGGCGATGCGGTGGGGGCTGTTATTCTGCTGTCCAAAGACACGCGTATGAAGATGGGGGAAACTGAACTGAAGCTGGCCCAGACCGCGGCAGGGTTTCTCGGAAGGCAGATGGAGGGATAGACAGCGCCTGAAAACCGGCAGTGCAGGGGGAAAATGCTGAAAAACCTTGACAAAGGAGATAAGACGGTTTATAAATAAGTTGTATCTGCACTGCATGTACTGAGGCGGCAGAGGAAGAAAAGATGCACTTGGTGCTAATAATAGGAAAACTAGGAGGATTCACAAATGAACAAAAAGGAATTGGTTGCAGCCATCGCAGAAAAGAGCGAAGTAACAAAAAAAGATGTGGAGAAGGTGATGCAGTCCTTTACAGAAGTTGTATCTGAAGAACTGGCAAAAGGCGAGAAGATCCAGATGGTAGGCTTTGGAACTTTTGAAGTAGCAGAAAGAGCAGAAAGAGAAGGAAGAAATCCCAAGAGCGGTGAAGTGATGACCATCGCTGCATCCAAATCTCCCAAGTTTAAGGCTGGCAAGGCACTGAAGGACATTGTGAATAAATAATGAGACTGGACAAATTTCTTAAGGTTTCCCGCCTGATCAAGCGGCGTACTGTGGCCAATGAGGCCTGTGATGCCGGAAGGGTCCTGATTAACGGCAGGACGGCTAAGGCGTCGGCTTCTGTGAAAGCCGGAGATGTGATCGAAATAGGGTTTGGCACGAAGGCAGTGAAGGTTGAAGTGCTGGATGTGCAGGAAACTGTGAAGAAGGATGAAGCAAAGGAACTGTTTCGTTACCTTTGAACTCTGAGCCCTTCAGAGAAACTGAAGGGAATATTTTCAGAGGCCTCCCCATATACTTTACCGTATGGCAGAGTTGGGGAGGTTTTTTTATGGAAGAAAAAAGGCCCGTGTCTGCCCGGCCTCATCAGCTGACAGCCAGAGGCAGGCGGAGCGCATCAGTGACAGGTGTGAAAGATGTGCTGTCTTTTGACGAACAGGAAGTGATGCTGGAAACAGAGCTGGGACTTCTTCAGGTTAAAGGGCAGGAGATGAAGGTTAAGAGGGTGGCCCTGGAATCCGGGGAAGTGGACATGGAAGGGCAGATCGACAGCCTGGTATATTCAGACGCAGGACATTATCGGAAATCCGGCGAATCTTTCCTGAAAAGGATGCTGAAATAATGGGGGAGCAGATTGCGGCACAGTGCAGGTTGTTTTTGGATGGGCTGTGCCTGGGACTGTTGCTGGGATTTGTCTATGACTGGCTGCGCCTGCGCAGGAATTTAATCCGGGGCGGGCACATATGGATGGGAATAGAGGATTTTTTTTATTGCATTTTCAGCGGGCTTATGATGTTCGGACTGTTCTACCGGGACAACAGCGGAGTGGTCCGGTGGTTTGCACTGGCGGCGGCAGGCATAGGTTTTTTTCTGTATAGAAAAGGGCCAAGCCGGATATTTCTGCCCGGGCTGACATATTTGCTGACAAAGGCATGGGAACTGGTAAAAAAACCCATTATATTTTTGGGCAGGGGGTTGAAAAATTTACATAAATCAGTTACAATTAAAAAAAGTTTAGTAAAGACGGCCTCAGATTCTAAAGGCCGGCGGGAACGTGAGAAAATAAAGAACAAAATCAGAAAGGGGAGAGAAAATTGAGCCTGCAGTCACGCCGTATGCGTAAACTTCAGAATTCAAACCGTGCTGGTCTGCTGGTTGTCTGCCTGATTGTAATTGTTTTGGGCGCGGCGATGGCAGTGGGCAGCGCGTCTCTCCGCCAGAAATCTTCAGAGTATGAACAGCAGAAAGAGGCGCTGGCGGCGAAGATCGCCGGGGAGCAGCAGCGGTCTCTGGATCTGGAAGATTATCAGAATTATACCAAGAGCAAAAAGTTTATCGAAGAAATGGCGAAAGAGAAGCTGGGCCTGGTTAATCCTGATGAAATCATATTTAAAGCGCAGTGAACACTGGTACAGCTGGATATGCGGGGGAGGGAACAGATATGACAGGGAAGCGGAAATGGTGGTATGAAGCGAAGGCGGCATTTTGCCGCCTTTTTGGTTATTTTATGGGAAAGGGAAGCTGGGCGGCAGGAGGAGCCGCGCTGCTTTTGGGCTTTGCAGGAAGCCTGTTTTTGTATGAGACCGCTTCTGCCAACCCTGGAAAGGAGATCGCGGCCTATAGAAAGGCGCTGGAGGCGGAAGAACAGAAAGAATATGAAAAGGCAATACGCATGTATCAAAGATGCGGAGATTATGCGGAGGCGGCCGGCCGTCTGGGACAGTGCAGGTACCGGTATGGGGAAGCGCTGGCCGGGAAGAAAAAATATAATGCAGCGATAGAAATGATCAGAAGATCAGGCTACAGCGACTATAGGGAGAAGGTACAACAGCTGTATTACAGGCAGGGACAGCAGCTGATGAATGCCACGAAATTTCACAGGGCTGTTTTGGCGTTTCAGGCATGCAGGGAGGCAGAGGGGGTCGAGGAGCAGCTTCTTCTGGCAAAGTATTACTGCGTGCAGTCAGATAAGACTGACAAAGCGCTGAGGCAGAAATATCTGGCCGAACTGGCTGCTTTGGATTATCGGGACAGCCGGAAAATTTTGGAGTCTCAGCAGGAATGGTCAGTATTGTTTACAGTGAATTATTCCAAAAAATATGATACGAAAAATGAAGAAATATTGAGCCGGGGCAAAAGAATTTATTTTCACTTCACCATAGAAGGCGGCGACGGAAGAGGAGTGCTGTGCAGATATGAGGCCATTTGGCCGGATGGTTCTGCGCGGGCCGGCGTAATGGAGGACTATTTGTATGAAGGTGATAAAGCCTTTCTCTGGATTGACTGCGATCTGCCGGGGAATGTGACAGTAAACATATTTAATGATGCTGATTATACGCTCATCGGATCAAAAACGGTGCGCCTGGAATAAAAAAGGCTTTACAATCGCTGCCCTGCAGCCATATGGCGCTGCGGGGCGTTTTTTGTCAAAAACTTTTTTGTACATGCTCTGTGTTTTTGACAGACATTGACATTTCCGCCGTGTATAATAGGGGACAATGAAGACAGGAGGCGGAGAGATGAGTCAAAGACGATGGTTGGATGTGGGCAGAGCGGCCGTGGGGCTGGCGGCTGCGGTGCTGTTTATCATAACAGTGTGGAATGGTCCTGGGATGCAGATGGGCGTCTCGGTGATTGAAACAATGTGTCTGACGGGGGTGCTGTTAGGAGCTTACCGGTATGGCGCAGGGACGGGAGCAGTCTGCGGCGCAGCCTGCGGAGTTTTTTATGCGGTTTGGACAGAAGATATGGCGATGCTGGGAATATTATGCATTCTTGGTGTTCTTGCCGGAAGCTTCCGGAGGCTGGGGAAATTTCCCTGCGCATTGGCTTATCTGGCCGGAGCAGTGAGCGCGGGAATGCTTTATACGCCGGTGCTGCTGCTTCAGACTATGCCTGCAGTGCTGATGGCGGCAGTGATTTTTTTCATGGTTCCGGTCCAGATGGTTCAGGAGGGAATCCGGAGATCAGATTATGCCCAGCCTGCCGGCCTGGAAGGCTCCTGCGGGGTTTTGGAACGCCGGCTGAGCCTGCTCTCAGATTCTCTGACCCAAATTGCAAAAACATTTTCTGCCATCCCACAGGATCTGGAATTGGGGCAGGATGGGGGAGCGGTGATTTGGAAGAACCGGTATCTGGAAAGCCGGAATGCAGTAGCGGACCAGATGTTTGAACTGTCGGGATTTATGCAGGATTTTCGGGACAGGCTGGAAAGAACTATGGATGTGAGTGTAGAACTGGGCCCGGAATTAAACCGGCGCCTCAGAAGGATGCATCTGGAAACAGAACAGCTTCGGATGCTGGAAGGGGCCAACCGCAGGAGAGAAGTTCTGATGGTTGTGCGGTGTACCAGAGGAAGAGCAGCGGTGCGGCAGCTGGCTGCGGAGGTAAGCGCTGCGGCGGGCAGGCGTTTCCGGCCGGATCCGTCCTGCCGGGCGGAAATAGGGGAAGAATTCTGCCAGATTCTGCTGGAGGAAGAGACCGCGTTTATGATGCTGCATGGCGTTGCCAGGGCTACCAGAGAAGGAGAGCAAGTTTCGGGAGACTGTTTTTCTTTTCTGAAACAGCCCGGCGGTAAGATTTTTCTGGGGCTCTGTGACGGAATGGGATCCGGACAGCAGGCTTATGAGGAGAGTGAAGAGGCTATTGAATTGGCAGAACAGCTGACAGGGGCCGGGTTTCAGCCCAAGACAGCGGCCCGCCTCGTACATACCAGCCTGCTGCAGCGCCGAGAAGCAGTGCATCCTGCCGCTATGGATGTAGCGGTGGTGGACCTCTATTCTGGTCTCTGTGATTTTGTAAAGGCAGGGGCTGCGGCTACTCTGATCGACCATGGGGGCCAGGTGGAAATTTTCAGCGCATCCTCTTTGCCTCTGGGGGCAATTGCAGAAACCGAGCCGGTGGAACGGTTGTACAAATTAAGGGACGGGGATAAAATCATCATGGTTACAGACGGAGTTCTGGAAGCGCTGCCGGGAGAAAACAAGGAAGAACAGCTCAGCCTGTATTATCAGACGCTGTCCAGCCAGAAACCGGGGGAATTGGCCCAGAGCTTACTCAGGTATGTGCGGGGGCAGAGCGAAGAGGTTCGGGATGATATGACCGTTCTGGTTGCGGGAATCTGGAAAAAATGATATACTGAAACATATGGGGCAAGCGTATGGAAAAGGTGAGAAGGAGCCTGATTGATGATAGAACGGATCTGTTCTTTTATCCGAGAATATGAAATGTTTCAGCCCGGCAATGGAGTTCTGGCAGGAATATCCGGCGGGGCTGATTCTGTGTGTCTTCTGCTGGTCCTGCATCGGCTGCAAGAAGAGCTGGGAATCAGGATTCAGTGCGTGCATGTGCACCACGGGATCCGGGGTGGGGATGCGGACCGGGACGCCGCGTTTGTGGAAAATCTCTGCCGCAGGCTTGGGGTTCCTTGTGCCGTGGAGGCTGCAGACGTGCCCGGAATCGCGGCGGAACATCATATGAGCCTGGAAGAAGCGGGGCGGAACGCCAGGTATGAAATTTTTGAGCGGCGCCGCAGGGAAGGCGGGCTGGACAAAATTGCTGTTGCGCATCATATGGACGATGCGGCGGAGACAGTTTTCATGCAGCTGCTGAGGGGCAGCGGCTTCAGGGGGATGTCTGGAATACGGCCGGTGCGCGGCAATATTGTGAGGCCGCTTCTGAGGTGCCGCCGGAGTGAAATTGAAAGCTGGCTGCGTGAACAGGGACAGCAATGGTGTACGGATTTTACGAATCTGGAAACAGACTATACCAGAAATTATATCCGGCTGGAGATTTTCCCGGCGCTGGAGGCAGTGCAGCCCAGGGTGCGGGAACACTTGCTGAGCGCCGCGGAACTGTTTGCAGAAGCTGATGAAGAGTTTACCGGAGAAGCGGAGGCTTTCCTGAAACAGTACGGGAAGATGGCGCGGCAGGGAGGGCTGGCGCTGCCGGCAGATGATTTTCTGCACCTGCCTGTGAGCCGGCAGAGATACGTGGCCCGGCTTGCGGTACAGCATGAATCAGGCACCCTGAAAGATCTGACGGCAGGCCATGTGGAGCGGATTTTAGAGCTTGCGGTGCGTCAAACCGGCAGGAGAATCGACTTGCCGGGAGGAATTGCTGTAAAAAAGTCTTATGATAAACTTATTTTTTTCTCTAAAACAGAGGGCGCTGCGGAAAAAAGAAAATTCCGAGCGGTTTTTACTTATTTTCCCTTTAAAAAAGGAGAAAAAATCCCGGAAAAGAGCTATACGAAATGGTTTGATTATGATAAGATTAAGAATGGTGCGGCGCTGAGAACCAGGCATCCCGGCGATTTTCTGCAGGTGCTGCAGTCCGGGGGCACAAAGAAGCTGAAGGATTATTTTATTGAAGAGAAAATTCCCAGAGATCAGCGGGACAGCCGGTTATTACTGGCGGATGGGAACCACATTATCTGGGTGGTGGGCGGACGCATCAGCGAAGCATATAAAGTTACGGACTCCACGCGCAGGATTATGCAGGTGGAGGTAGAGGAGTACAGAGATGGAAGATAAAATCAGAGTATTACTGACAGAAGAACAGGTGGATCAGAAAATTCAGGAACTGGGAGAGGCGATCAGCAGAGATTACGCGGGAAAAGAGGTTCATCTGATCTGCGTGCTGAAAGGCGGTGCCATGTTTACCTGTGAACTGGCAAAAAGGATAACGGTTCCGGTGACAATGGATTTCATGTCCGTGTCCAGTTATGGGAGCGGCACAGAATCCAGCGGTGTGGTGCGGATTGTAAAGGATCTGGATGAACCGCTGAAGGATAAACATGTGCTGATTGTGGAAGATATTATCGATTCCGGCAGGACGCTGGCATACCTGATTGAGATTCTGAAACAGCGCGGCCCCAGCGATATCAGGCTGTGCACGCTATTGGATAAGCCCGAGAGGCGGGTGAAGAAGCAGGTAAAGGTGGATTATGCAGGATTTTGTATTCCGGACGAATTTGTGGTGGGCTACGGCCTGGACTATAACCAGAAGTACCGGAATCTGCCTTATATCGGTGTAGTGGAATTATAAGGCAGAAAGGGAGGAAGACGTGGAAGGAAAAACAAGAGGGATCGGAGTTTATCTGGTCATTATTGCAGGGATTCTTGTGCTGTTCTATTTTCTGCAGAAGAATCTGTATGCGCCGTCCGAGCTGACCTGGCAGCAGTTTCAGGAAGCAGTGGATCAAGAATACATTGAGTCAGTGGTAGTGACTCAGAATCCGCAGCCGCCCACCGGACAGCTTCAGCTGAAACTGAAGGGCAACAGCTCTATGGCGGTTTTGAATGTGTCCGATGTGGTGGACATGGAGAAATACCTGAGAGATCATAAAATTGATTACTCCGTGTCAGATGTTCCCCAGCAGAATACCTTTATGACCACTATTCTGCCTGTGGTGATTGTATCTGCTCTGATGCTGGCGCTTTTTATGTATATGACCAACAGGACGAATGCGGGAGGCGGCGCCAATGCGAAGATGATGAATTTTGGCAGAAGCCGCGCCCGGCTGTACCAGCCAAGTACCAACCGGGTGACTTTTTCCCGGGTGGCGGGGCTGCAGGAAGAAAAGGAGGAGATGCTGGAAGTTGTGGATTTCCTCAGCGCTCCCAAAAAGTATGTGGATATTGGGGCCAGAATCCCCAAGGGTATTCTTCTGGTGGGCCCTCCGGGTACTGGTAAGACGCTGCTGGCGAAAGCGGTGGCCGGAGAGGCGGGCGTTCCGTTTTTCAGTATTTCCGGATCGGATTTTGTGGAAATGTTTGTGGGCGTGGGCGCTTCCCGGGTCCGTGATTTGTTTGAAGAGGCCAAGAAGAATAGCCCCTGCATAGTATTTATCGATGAAATTGACGCGGTGGGCCGCCGGCGTGGAACCGGTATGGGCGGAGGCCACGATGAAAGAGAACAGACGCTGAATCAGCTGCTGGTTGAAATGGATGGCTTTGGCATCAATGAAGGAATTATTGTGATGGCCGCGACAAACCGGGTGGATATTCTGGATCCTGCGCTGCTGCGTCCGGGGCGTTTTGACCGCACGGTGGCGGTAGGACGTCCGGATGTGAAGGGCAGGCTGGAGATCCTGCAGGTGCATGCTGCAAACAAGCAGCTGGGCGACGACGTGGATCTGAATAAAATCGCTCATACCACCTCGGGCTTTACCGGGGCCGGCCTGGAAAATCTGATGAACGAGGCGGCGATCCATGCGGCCAGAAGAAACAGCGCTTTTGTACAACAGAAGGATATTGAAGCGGCATTTGTGAAGGTAGGCATTGGAGCGGAAAAACGTTCAAAGGTGATCTCTGAGAAGGAAAAGAGAATTACAGCCTATCATGAAGCGGGCCACGCTATCCTGTTCCATCTGCTGCCGGATATGGGAGAGGTGCATACTATCTCCATCATCCCCACGGGCGTTGGAGCTGCCGGATATACCATGCCCATGCCTGGAGAAGATGAGATGTTTAACACCAGGGGCAGGATGCTGCAGAATATTACGGTGGCGCTGGGCGGAAGAGTTGCGGAAGAGCAGGTATTTGACGATATTACCACCGGAGCTTCCCAGGATATTAAACAGGCTTCAGAACTGGCCCGGGCCATGGTGACGAAATATGGCATGTCCGAGCGGGTAGGACTCATTAATTACGATACCAACGAGGATGAAGTGTTCATCGGCCGGGATCTGGCTCATACCAGAAGCTACGGCGAGAGCATCGCCACGCTGATTGACGAAGAGGTGAAGCGTATTATGGACGACTGCTATCACAAGGCCCAGGCTTTGATCAGAGAGCACCGGGATGTGCTGGAAGCCTGCGCACTGCTTCTTCTTGATAAGGAAAAAATAGGAAACGATGAGTTTTCGGCTCTTTTCGGTGAAGAGAAAACCGGTGAAAACAATCAGGCAGATAAAAAGGAGATAGATTACGTGTAATTTGAACAAGGCCGGGGCTGTGAATTGAAAAGACCGGCTGGCAAACTGCATAAAACATTTTTTGAAAAAAATTCATGTTTGTGCACACTTTTTTTCTTCTTCATGCTATACTATGTAACGTAAACCCCCCCAATACATTATATAGTTTTTGCTACACCCCATAAGAAGAAATACCTTCTCCGCAAGAGGACAGCAGATCGACCGGCTGTCCTTTTTGCTGTCCTTTTTTAAAATTATGTTGTAAAAAGCCGGGGAATATTATAGAATAATAACATCAAACAGATTGGCAGACGGAGTGATCCGCTGTATATAGAACGGAGTTAAAAAATGGGTCATACAGTTTCTGTACTAAATCAGGATGCGCTGTTTTGCGATGAAACGCCGGATTACCGCATCCCGATGGAACCGGGGCCAGGAGAAAAGGTGACTCTGCGTTTCCGGACAGCCCGGGACAATGCCACGCAGGTTTATTTAATATATGCCCAGAATACGGAAGTCAAGATGTATAAGGCATTCTCTCTGGGCTTATTCGATTATTATGAGGCTTCTCTGACCGTTGGGGAAGAGCCTGTTTTTTACTATTTTGAGGTTACCAGCGGCAGCGATATGATCTGCTATGACAAGCAGGGATGTACGAAACAGGCGCGGGATGCTTATCTGTTCCGGATTACTCCAGGCTTTTCCACTCCCGATTGGGCAAAGGGTGCGGTATTCTATCAGATTTTTGTGGACAGGTTCTGCAATGGCAGCCTGGATAACGATCCTTTGACAGGAGAATACGCCTATATTGGCGGCGGGATCGAAAAGGTGGAGGACTGGTCCGCTCTTCCGGAGCCTTTTGACGTGCGCCGGTTTTATGGCGGGGATCTGCAGGGCGTGCGGCAGAAGCTGGATTATTTACAGAGCCTTGGCGTGGAGGTAATCTATTTCAATCCTCTGTTTGTCTCTCCTTCCAACCATAAATATGACGTGCAGGACTATGATTATATAGATCCCCATTTTGCGGTGATTAAAAAGGATGAGGGGGAACTTTTGCCGGATGGAGGCATGGACAACAGCAAGGCAGAGCGTTATATCTGCAGGACAGCGGCTAAAGAGAATCTGGAGGCCAGCAACGAATATTTTGCGGAGCTGGTTGAAGAAATCCACAGCCGCGGAATGCGGGTGATTCTGGACGGTGTATTTAACCACTGCGGTTCTTTTAATAAATGGCTGGACCGGGAACGGGTTTATGAAAATCATCCCGGCTATGTGAAGGGCGCTTATATCGCCAAAGACAGCCCATACCATTCTTATTTTAGTTTTCATGGAAACAAATGGCCATATAACGGAAGCTATGACGGCTGGTGGGGGCATGATACGCTGCCGAAACTGAATTATGAAGAAGAGAGCGGCCGGCTGAAGCGGCATATTATGGAAATCGGCCGGAAATGGGTCTCTCCCCCGTATAATGTGGACGGCTGGAGGCTGGATGTGGCAGCCGATCTGGGGCACAGCGTAGAATTCAACCATCAGTTCTGGAAAGAGTTCCGGGAAAATGTAAAACAGGCCAGGCCGGATGCGCTGATTCTGGCGGAACATTATGGGGACGCCTCTTCCTGGCTGCAGGGAGACGAATGGGATACGGTGATGAATTATGACGCTTTTATGGAACCGATCACCTGGTTCTTAACCGGGCTGGAAAAGCACAGCGATGAATTTAACTGGGGACTGTACGGAAATGGGGACTGGTTTTTCCGGACCATGGGCCATAACATGGCCAAGTTTCAGATCTCTTCCCTCCATACGGCGATGAACGAGCTGTCCAACCATGACCATTCCAGATTTATGACCAGGACCAATCATACGGTGGGCAGAGTTTCTGGCATGGGACATGAGGCGGCGGGACGCAATGTAAATAAAGGGATTATGAAAGAAGCCGTGGTAATCCAGATGACCTGGCCGGGAGCGCCAACCATCTATTATGGGGATGAAATCGGCATGGTGGGCTGGACTGATCCTGATAACAGAAGAACGTTCCCCTGGGGGAAGGAAGACTGGGAGCTGGTGGAATTTCACCGTGACATGATCCGCCTGCGCAAGCATATCAGCTGCCTGCGGCATGGCTCCTACAGGCAGCTGCAGTCTGGGGCCCATCTGATCGTTTATGGCCGTTTCAACCTGGAAAATCAGGCAGTGGTGGTAGTGAACAACAGCCGTGAAGAAAGGGATCTGAGCATTCCCGTATGGACAGTAGGAATTCGCGACGGGGAGATCACCAGGGTGATGCAGACCTGGAAGGAAGGGTATAATGTGGGGCGCCTGAAATGGAATGTGGAGGGCGGAAGGCTCCAGGTGAAGATTCCTGCTGTTTGTGCGATGGTGTTTGCGGCAGGGCGGTGGGAAGAATGAAAAGAATTTAAAAACTGAAGAGGTTGTATGATGGAGCTGCTTGAGATAATTAATGATCTGGTGGTAATAGCTTTTGATCTACTTATGTTTATGAAACTGATCTCTTTGAAAAGGGATTGTTTCTTTTCTCGTGCAATCATGTATGGGGGCTGTGCTCTGATCATTATAAGTTATTTTGCAGCAGTATACAGATATCAGGTGGCGGCATCTCTGGCCACTGTTTCCATCATGACGGTACCAAGCCTGATCCTGTTTTTCTGTCTGTCCAGACATAAAGACAGCCGTTTTTTCCTGACATTCTGTTTTGTGGATACAGTTTCCCTGATTATAGCTTTTATAGGCAGATGTCTGGGGATCTGGGCGGGCGAGGCGGGACAGGTATTGTCCATCATTGTGATCGTATCCATATATCTGGCCATTTTTCGGGCCGGCAGAGAATATTTCCGGAAGTACCATGAGCTTTTGGATGTTCTGGAGGCTGGTTGGCGGAGTATGACTGTAGCTACAGTTATAATTTATTTTGTTTTGATCTTTATTGCCGCATATCCCCGGCCCATGGTAGAACGCCTGGAATATATTCCTGTCTATTTGGCGGTAAGCGTAATGATTATATCCTGTTATGTGGTGTTTGTTATGTCCATTATTAAAACGCAGAAGATACATGATCAGAATAAATATCTACAATACGAAAAAAAGTTATATCAGCTGGCCTATGAGGATGCGCTTACGGGTCTGCTTAATCGCGCATCCTATGTGGAATGTGTGCAGAAGGTGATGAGCGGTGAAGGGAAGGCTGACCTTTATTGCATTGCTTTTGATATGAATGGTTTGAAAAATATTAATGATACAAAAGGCCACGCCATGGGAGACAGGGCGTTAAAAGCTGTAGCGGAGTCCCTGGCAGCTGTGTTCACAGGCTATGAGAGTAAAATATTTCGGATTGGCGGAGATGAGTTTATTGTATTTTTGAAAAATACAGAGAGTCTGGATATTCAGGCCGTTCTGGCGCAGTTAGACAGCCATTTGGAACGGCAGGGCAAAGAGCTGGGAACATCTTTGTCCGCTGCCGCAGGCTGGTGTTTTCTGCCGGCCGAAGAGCATATGCGGATTGAAAAGGCCCTGGAACAGGCGGATAAAGAGATGTATGCCGTAAAAAAGAAGATGAAAGAGAAGATTGTCTGAAGAGTTTAACTGATAAAATATGCAGAATCTGAAAACTTACAGAAAAGCGCGTGTACCAAGCGGAAAGGCAGGAGAGCCGTCATTCTGATTTGATACATGTGTTTTTTATCTTGTCCCGTACCAGAGATATTTCAATATGATCGTAGGATACACTCTGGCAATTTGCGAAAAATCTGGTAGAATTTCTGGAGAAGGCCAGAAGGGGTGAAAAGATGAGATTCAGAACAACAGGAAAAAAAATTGCTGCCTGTATAATTGGAATATTGTTGGGACTCGCAGGATGTGGCGGCCCTGAAATGGGAACGGCGGGGTCGGACGGGAATGCGGGGGCTGCAGAGGAGGAAAAGATCACAATACGGCTTTTGATTGATGAGCAGAATGTGCCATACTATCAGGAGATTGTCCGGGAGATGGAGATCATGTTTCCTGAATATCATATTATATCGGAACCATGGGAACAGATGCAGGCGGAGAAACGGGTAAAAACAGCGTTTGCATCCGGCGCGGAAACCATTGATGTAGTGAAGTGGTTCCCCAATCAGATGGGGACATTTATCTCTTCAGGAATGGCGCTGGATTTAACGCCTTATATGGACGAGGAATGGTCCAGCATATGGTCGGAGCACGCGCTGGAGATCGGGACTTATGGAGGAAAGCTGTACAGTGTGCCGAATACTACAGTATATCCGATGATTGAAGTGAACGAGGATATCTTCCGGCAGGCAGGTGTTGAAGTAAAAGAAGGATGGAACTGGCAGGAATTTGAGGATGCGTGCCAGAAAATCCAGGAAAGGACCGGTGCGTTTCCCTTTGGGATCAGGGATACAAGGGTCTGCTGGATGATGCGGAACGCCATGCTCCAGGTATGGCCTTCTGAGAGCCAGACAGAGCTGTTCTGCGAAGGGGAAATCAGTTTCCGGAACAAGCGGCTGGTGGGGGCACTGGACAAGGTGAATGAATTATTTGTCAGAAATTATGCCTATCCGGGAGGCGCGGCAGCATTTTCACAGACCAACGAACAGATTAAGGACGCTTTTGCCAATGGGGAGATTGCAATGATGTTCAATGTGAACAGCAACGGGATGCAGTCGCTGAGAGATATGGAGGCGGCAGGCTGGGAGAATATCAGGATTGTAAATTATCCCACCATGTACCAGGCCGGGCGCAACTATATTCTGGGAGGCTGCGACGGGTATTTTATCCCTTCCAATACGGCCCATCCGGACGCAGCCGTAAAAGTTCTGAAATACCTGACCAGCAAGAGAGTGTTCCAGAAGCAGGCGGAGTATGGGGACGTGATCCCTACAAAAGCGGAATTGTCAGGAGAAACCACGGAAGAATTCTCCAAAGATTCAGCCCGAGTGTACTCCAGGGAGGTGATGAACCTTTCCTCACAGATGTATGACTATATCAATAATGATCTTGCTTCCGGTTATTACAAAAACAAGGAAAACGCGCTGAAAAAACTGGAACAGTTGCGCGCGGGGGAATAGAAAATCCAATATTATCGTAGTTTCCTGGAATACAATGCCTCCTGAAAAAATGTTATTCTTGTTTTACAAACAAAAATAACGGGAGGTAATAAAAAATGGCAATTGCAATCGCAAGACGTGAGGAAGGACCAAAGGAGTTCCGGAACGGATACGGGGAAGTGGATTGGCTGCCCGGCGTTTATCCGCTGATCCATACGTATAAATGTGTGCTGAAAGCAGGCTGCAGCATCAGCCCGGAACTGTATGCGGACAAGACCCAGCTGTTCTGTTTTACAGAAGGAACAGGCTACATCACGAATTCAAAGCGCGCATACAATATCGACGAACTGAGTTTTTTTATCCCGGACTTTGAAGCAGATCAGTTTACGATTTATGCGGCTACAGACCTGGAATATATGAAGCTGGTGGTTGATATGCTGGAATCTGACAAAGCAGCTTACGTGGATACGCATATGGTACTTCCTTCCTTTAAAAAGTTCTCTGAGCTGGAAGAGTATGACCAGAGCTGCAAAGGCCCCAATACCCGCAGCTGGAGCGTGGTTCACAGCGGCAACCTGGGCCGCGTCCTGATGGGCATTGTCTGCGCAGAGGGAGAAGGGACTGACGAAAAAGGACATCCTTCTGTGGCGCAGTGGAACTACTGCCTGAAAGGCGCGGATTTCAGATTGACAGTGGACGGAGAGACCGTTGATACAAAAGAAGGCGACTGGAGCTATGTGCCTGCAGGCCTGGATCATTCCCTGCTGGCGGAGACCGGTAAAAAAGTATTCTATATCTGGTTTGAGCACAAGGTGGAAGAAGTTACACTGGATTGAGCAAAGTAATAGAAAAGCAAAGCTGACAGCGCCTGAAAAGGAGCTGTCAGCTTTGCTGCGTATGGAAGAAAATCCCATTGAAGCTTTTGGCAAAAGGAAATATAATACATGTAGGAAAATGTCGAATCGGGGTGATTTATGAATAAATACAGGAACTTTTCTCTGCAAAAAAAACTGGTGGTGGCGTTAATTCTGTGCATTGTATTTCCGCTGACAGTAATCGGAATCGTACTGAACGTTTTTTTCAGCAGGAATATCAGGACAAAGGAATACCAGCTGAACCAGATGACTGTCAATCAGGTGGGACAGGATCTGGAACAATTTTTTAAGAATGTGGAAGACCTGAAATATTATTGCCTGACCAGCTACAGCGTCCAGGATATTGTAAAGGGAAAAGGGGATGCCAATGATTACAGTTCAGTGGGGAACTGGATGGAGCAGACTCTGCGCAATGACAGGAGCTATTATTCGGTAAGCCTGCTGAACCTGGACAAAAATGTGAAGATTCAGAGGGGACAGTATCTTCTGGTAGAGGATCAGGAGAGCATCAACAGAGCGCAGGAAATGCTGGGCGGCGGCTTCTGGACTGGTCCGCATACGGAACAGAGGGTGGCAGGCAGTGAAAATGACGTCCTGGAAACTGTAATATCATATTACTGCGGAATCAATGACTATGAACATATTAATAAGATAATTGCTACGCTGGCAGTCAACCTGAAGGAGAGTGAAGTAGCCAGACTTTACAGCGGTTATATGAATCATGGATCGCTGAATTCCTGCATTGTGGATGAGAAAGGAACAGTAATTTCCTCTGTAGACAAGTCCCTGCTGGGGGAAAAACTGGACCAATACAAGCTGGTCCGGGATACATACAGAATACAGGGAGACGGATATATTACAACCAGTGCGGACAGAGAACAAGCAGCGGTTTTTTATGTCCGGATTCCGTCCCGCAGCTGGTATCTTGTGAATATCGTTCCTACAAAAGTATTTATGGCCGGAAGCAATTCCGGCGTAATTGTAATATTGCTGTCCCTGGCGCTCTGCGTTATTTTTGGAATTGCATTCGCACTGATTCAGAAGCGGTATATTATCAGCCCGATTCTGCGGCTGCTGGAACAGATCGGCGAGATGAAGAAGGGGAACTTTCTGCGGTATAATCTTGTGTCCTCAGGAGATGAGATCGGCGTACTGAACCGGGAATTTGATGATATGTCGCATAAACTTCAGAACCTGATTGAGGAGGTCTACACCACAAAGATCAAAGAGCAGGAAGCAGAACTCAAGATGCTGATTTCACAGATAAACCCTCATTTTCTTTATAATACGCTGGACTCCATTCATTGGATGGCCATTAAAAACAGAGATTATGAGGCAGGCGACCAGCTGGAGGCGCTTTCAGAAATATTCCGTCATGTGCTGAGCCGCGGCCGGGAGATGGTGACACTTCAGAATGAACTGGATTTTCTTCAGAATTACATCCTGATTATGCAGGCCAGATTTGGCAGCCGTGTTAAAGTCCATGTTCAGATTCCGGAAGAAATGAAAGAGTACAAGATTCCCAAATTACTGATTCAGCCTCTGGTGGAAAATGCTATTCTGCACGGTTTGGAACCCAAAAAGGAGGGGGGCCTCATTACAGTGACTGCCTCCAGAGCAGGAGCAGGAATGGAAATTGCAGTGGAGGACAATGGCGTTGGCGCTGATGAAGAACAGATCAGAAAAAGAATGCATGAACATTCTCAGCTGCAGGATACATTTGCACTCTGCAACATAGATGAACGGATTAAACTGAAATACGGCAAAGAATATGGACTGCATTTTGAATCGCAGATTGACCGGGGATGCCGGGTGACACTGATGCTGCCGGTGGAAGAAAAGGAGGTACAGTATGAGGATACGGCTGATGATCGTGGACGATGACGTTCAGATACGGGAGGGGATTCAGTGCGGAATTGATTGGGAAAGCATAGATGTCCAGGAGGTGCGCAGCTATGCGGACGGCGTCATGGCGCTGGAGGACTTTGACAAATTCCGGCCTCATATTATCCTGGCGGATATCAGGATGCCTGGCATGGATGGACTGGAATTTCTGAAACATGTGCAGGAAAGGGACAGCAGCGTCAAAGTGGTGCTGATCAGCGCATATTCTGACTTTGAATACTGCCAGAAGGCCATCAGGTACGGCGCTGTAGGCTATGAGCTGAAGCCTCTTAAAGTGGGAAAACTGATTCAGAATATACAAGAACTTGTGAAAACAGTCCGGGAGGAGGAAGAAGGAAAAGAGGCTTATGCGAGATATGTGGAATCCTATAAAGAAAAGGTGACAGAAGAACTGCTGGAAGGGAAAATAACGGACAGAAATGTGTTGCTGGGAATATTAGAACGGTATTTTGGAATGGAAAATGCCGGTTATCTGGTCTGTATGGTTCTGGATTGGGATCAGGCAAAGGATTTGGAAATAGGATTATCCGTTGAAACAGAGAAACTGTTAAGCAGGTATGTGGAACAGGGAATGCGCCTGTTTTGTTTCCATGGGCAATATATTGTGCTGGCCAGTACAGCGAATTCCACCCTTTTTATCCTGGAAATTCAAAACAGGCTGAAAGGGATTTGGCGCAGTTTTCTATCTGAAGTTCAGAAACAGGGAATCAGCATATCAGCAGGCATTTCAGGGATGGTGCCTGTTGCTGAAATTCGCAGAGGGTACGAGCAGGCGCTGGAGATGCTGCGTTTTCGCTTTTGCCATGGTCCTGCATTCGCTGGAATTGTCTGTGTGGACGATTTCGGAAAAAAAGGAAGCTTTGCTTCTGAACTTCCACCCGACTGGAAGGCTGCTGTTAAAGCGATGGACAGTAGCGCAATGATAAAAGTGGTGGAAGAGAAGGCGGAGGAGCTTAAGAAATGCAGACTGCTGGACCCCATGGAAGTGAGACGGCTGATGGTACAGGCATTGGAGGAGCTGTACACGGTAGCCGGTATACGGAACAGTGTCTGGGTGATGGAAGCGCAGACTGCAATGGAGGGGTACCGGTATCTGGATGAGTATATCGAGTATTGGTTAGAACAATGCCGTGGGGCAGCCGAGTATTATCACGCCCAGCGCAGCCGGAAATATTCAGCCAATGTGCGAAGGGCTCTGGACTATATTGACCAGCATTATACGGAAGATATTGGGGTGGAACAGGTTGCAGGGGCCATAGGAAAAACCCCCAATTACTTCAGCAGTATCTTTAAACAGGAGGTGGGGATCGCTTTCCGGGAGTATTTGAACCGTTACCGCATTGACCGGGCCAGAGAGATGATCGATCAATCTGATCTGTTGATTTATGAAATAGCGGAAAAGGTGGGATATAAGGACTATACCTATTTTTCCCAGGTGTTCAAAAAATTGACCGGGAAATCTCCCACCAGCCTTCGCGGGAGAAAAGATGAATGATAATAATTACAGGGCTTGACTTGCGGAATAAGTTGTGCTAATATAATCGCACGCAATGCGTGTAAAAACAGGACGGAGGGATTATGGAAACCAGAGAATTTTTGCGAAAACTCAGGGAACAAACCGGTATGAACAGAAGACAATTTGCGGAGTATTTTGATATTCCCTACCGGACAGTGCAGGAATGGGAGCTGGGAAACCGAAGGATGCCTGATTATCTGCTGCGGCTGATGGTATATAAACTTAAAACAGAGCGGCTGATAGAAGAGGGAGCGGAAGAAAGGAACCAGGGAGCCTGACAGGAGCAGCAGTATGAAAACACTTGAAGAGAGGATGGGGAGCATATGCAGGAAGACGTAGTTTTAGAGTATTTGATAAAAATTGATGGTAGGGTGACGAAGCTTCAGGAAGAAATGCAGGGTAGTCTGGGACAGCTTGACGAAAAGGTTGTAAAGTTTCAGGAAGAAATGCAGGGAAATCTGGATCGGCTTGAAGGAAGGGTGACGAAGCTTCAGGAAGATATGCAGAGTATGAGAACAGAACTTTCCGGGTTACAGGAAAGAATTGCGGCTCTGGAGCAGGGGCAGGAGGCAATTCGTCAGGAGCTTCATGTACTACGCGAAATTCAGCAGGGAGTTATTCTGGAGTATGAAGACAGAATTTGGGATTCCATCAAAATTATTGGGGAAGGACATGAGATCTTGAATGAGAAGCTGGACCGGACGGTGGAGGAATGCAGCATCGACGAAATGGACAAGCTTTTTATCAACAAGATTAGGATGGATACGGCATGCCTTAAAAAGAAGGTTCTCCTGGAAGTTGAGGAAATCCGGAAGCAGCTGGAGGATTGGAAGAGGCCCGCATCCTGAAGGATTTTGAGTTAGATAATAGAGGAAATACCGCGCAGCTTTGTGGAAATTGATGTTTTCATGGAGCTGTGCGGTTTTTGTTTCATAGGAAACTGCGTTCCCTATGAAACAAAATCCTCCGGGGGGATCGCACTGCGGCGTAAGGAATCGCGTCGCTAAAGCGACACGCCGCAGGCGGAGAATCCCGCGAGAGAAAACCTCCTCACAGAGGATCGCGCAGAATCAGGTTTTCACCCGCATCGTAGTTTTTTAAATTTTACAGTAGTTTTATAGAATGTTTATAAGCTTTGTTTTTGTTTATGATTACATTACAAAGTAAAACGAGAAACGTTTTGAGAAGGAGGATTAAGTCATGAGGAAAAGAGCGAAACAATTTGTCGCGGCAGCGATGGCAGGAGTAATGGCCCTGGGGATGGCGGCCTGCGGGTCCGGAGATGATTCCAAGACAACGGCAGCCGGAACAGAAAAAGGGACAGAAGCAACCAAAGATGCCGGTACCACAGAAGGAAATTCCGGCGAAGAGGTGAAGCTGGTAACGATCATCGAAGAACCGAATGTGGAATATTATCCGGTATTCTTTGAGAAATTGAAAGAACTGTATCCCAACTATAAGATCACCTCTAAAACCTGGGACCAGGGCCAGGTAGAGAAGACAGTGAAAACTGCATTTGCGGGCGGTGAGTCCATTGATATTGTAAAATGGTTCCCCAATCAGATGGAAAGTTTCCTGAATTCTGATATGGCGCTGGATCTGACCCCTTACCTGGACGATGAATGGAAGAGCATCTGGGTGGACAACGCGCTGGATATCGGAACTTATGACGGAAAGACGTACTGTCTGCCCATCACTACAGTTTATCCTGATATCGACGTGAATGTGGATCTGATGGAAAAAGCCGGTGTTGAGGTGAAAGACGAGTGGACCTGGGAAGAATTCGTGGCAGCCTGCGAGAAGATTAAAACAAATCTGCCTGACGTGTTCCCCTTCGGAATTAAAGATACCCGCTGCGGATGGTTTATGAGAAATGCTTTCCTGCAGATCTGGGATACCAAAGCAGAGATGGAAGATTTTATTGCAGGAAATATTTCCTTTAAGGACGAGAGAGTAGTAGCAGCTATGGATGAAATTACAGACCTGTTTGTAAAGGGTTATGCTTATCCCGGCGAGGGCGCGTTTTCTCAGACAAATGATCAGATCAAAGCTGCATTTACACAGGGTAAGATTGCAATGATGTTTGATGTAAATAACGGCGGACAGCAGATGCATGAACAGATGGCGGAAGCAGGATATAAGAATGTGCGCACAATCGGATGGCCTACCATGGCAAAGGGCGAATGCGAATACGTTCTGGGCGGCTGCGACGGTTACTTTATCCCGGCAAACTGCAAAAATGTGGATGCGGCAGTCAACGTGCTGAAATATCTCACCAGCGAGGAAGCTTTCAAGCTGCAGGTGGAGAGAGGCGATGTGGTGCCTGCCAATGTTTCTGCCGGGGACAATAAGGATGCGGAACAGTTCGCAAGAGATTCCTCTAAGGTATACCCGAAGGAGATCATGCAGCTGTCTTCTGAACTGGGCACCTATGTGGACCTGAGCCTGGCGGCAAACTATTACTATGATAAAGAAAGTACGCTGAACGAGCTGGAGGACCTGAGAGAGGCGGCTCTGGCAGCAAAGTAAACCGCAGGGAAATCAGCGGGACGTGCTTGAAATTTAGGGACTGGCCCGAATAACGGCCAGTCCCTAAAAAAACCCCGAAAGGCGGAGAGAGAGGCGATATTGTGAGTAGGACGACGACAAAACCAGCAAAAAAGAAATATGGCAAGCTGGATAAAAAATTAATGTTCATCGGAATTTTATTTCTGATGCCGGCCACCATCCTGGTAGCCTTTACCACCATTATTCCAGTAGTGTGGAACATTGTGCTTTCCCTCTGCAAATGGAATGGAAATGGCCCCATGGAATTTGTAGGGCTGGAAAACTTCACAAAACTGTTTACAGATACCCCAACGCTGAAAACCATTGGAAACTCGTTGTTTATTGCGGGAGTGTCCACCATCTTTACCATGGTGCTGGGAATTTTGCTGGCGCTGATGATTTACAAGACAGGAAAAAAGGAAGGCGCATTCTTCCGTTTCGTATTCTACAATCCGAACATTATGCCCATGACGGTTGCCGGCCTGCTGTTTGTATTCGTACTGGCGCCGGATGAAGGCCTTTTAAATAACATATTCGCGGCAATGGGGCTGGAAAGCCTGCAGCATGCCTGGCTGGCAGAGCCCGGGCTGGTGCTGTGGACGTTGGCGATCGTAGCAGGCTGGAAAGGCAGCGGCTGCATCATGATGCTGATCTATACCGGCGTTCTGGCTATCCCGGATTCCCTGTTTGAATCCGCCAAACTGGACGGGGCCAATTATTTTAAAGAGGTCAGGATGATCATCCTGCCGCTGATAAAGCCTACAATCTGTATGGTTTTCTCGATGGAGGTGATGTGGTCTTTCAAGACCTACGACATTGTATGGACCATGACCCAGGGCGGCCCGGGCAGTCTGTCCAAGACTGCTCCCATATCTATGATACAGCAGGCATTTACATACAATAAATTCGGCTATGCTTCTGCGATCGGCCTTGTCTTCTCAGTAATCGTGCTGATCTGTATTGGAGTTGTAAGACGGATGTTAAGGAGTGAGACATATGAGTACTAAGGTAAAAGCGGTTACAAGAAGAAAGTGGACGGGAGACAGAACCCTGACCTGGGTAATCCGCGTTATTCTGCTCCTGCTGACAGTAGTATATATTTATCCGGTGATTTTCGCGGCCCTCACCTCCTTCAAGGATCTGACAGAGTTTTACAGCGACATTTGGGCGCTGCCGAAACAGTTCCTCTATATGAACTATGTGGATGCGTTTACTACAGGTAAGATCGGGGAGTATTTCCTGAACAGTGTGATCATTGCAGTGGTTTCCCTGGTGGGAATTCAGATCATCTCTGTAATGGCGTCTTACGCGCTGACCCGCCTGCGCATTCCCCATACCAACATCATCCTGATGGTTCTGTTCGCCCTGCAGATCCTGCCCACAGAAACCATCATCATCCCGCTGTATGTGGAAATGTCCAAAATGGGCTTCCTGCATTTGGAATACGTGCCGATTTTCCTGGCCTATATCGGCTGGTCCATCCCAGGTTCCACGATTATTCTGAAAAACTTTTTCGAGACTGTGCCAAAAGAGCTGCTGGAGGCAGCCCGCATTGACGGCAGCGGGGAAATCAAAAGCCTGTTTCTGATCGTACTGCCTCTGATGAAGAGCGCGATGTGCACTGTGGCAGTGATGAACCTGAACTTCGTATGGGGCGAACTGATGTGGGCGCAGATCACCACGCTTCTGTCTGACAAGGGAATCCCGCTGACAGTAGGCCTGTTGAACTTCAAAGGTCAGATATCCACAAACTGGCCGCAGCTGTGCGCGGCGATCTGTATTGTGATTATCCCTCTGTATATCATCTTTATCTGCATGCAGAAATATTTTATCGCAGGCATGACAGCCGGCGGCGTAAAAGGCTGAGGGGAGGAGCAGAGTGATGGCGGGAAACAGAAGTCTTCAGAAAGATCTGACCCAGGGCAATGTACGGAAATGTATCCTGGCATTTGCTGTTCCGCTGATGATTTCCAATCTGATCCAATCCGCATACAATGCAGTGGATATGTATTTTGTAGGCGCGTACACCGGCACTGCCAGCCTGGCGGCAGTATCGGTGTGCGGCCCCATTCTCAATGTAATGATCATTACACTTTCCGGCATGTCCGCCGGAGTGACTGTTGTGATCGGATCATGGGCCGGAAAAAAAGATATGGAAGAGATCAAAAAGGCCGGTAATACGGCCTTTGCTTTATATGCGCTGCTGGCCCTGGTCACAACTGTGCTGGGCCTGGTCTGTGCGGATTGGATTCTGACAGCGGTACAGACGCCGGCAGAGGCGTTTGAAGAGGCCAGACAATATTTAATGGTTGTATTTGCAGGCCTGATTTTCATGTTTGGTTATAATCTGATCGGAGCCCTGCAGAGAGGAATGGGGGATTCTGCCTCGTCCATGTACTTTGTCATGGTGGCGGCGCTGGTGAATGTGGCGCTGGATTATCTGCTGATTGCGGTTTTCCGGATGGGTGCATTCGGAGCGGCAGTGGCCACAGTGGCTGCGGAAATGGTATCTTTTATGCTGGGTTTATGGCAGTTCCGGAGACAAAAGCATGTGATCCGTTTCGGCATACGAAACCTGAAATTTGATAAAAAACATCTGAAATCCATCCTGTATTTCGGGGTGCCCACGGCAGTCAATGAAGTGATGGTGAATGTGGCGATGCTGACAGTCAGCGGAGTAGCCAATTCCTTCGGCCTGGCCCAGAGCGCAGCCTACGGCGTCGGAGGAAAAATAAACGGGTTTGCGATCTTTTCAGACGGCGCGATGAATCAGACCATGTCCTCCTTTGCTTCCCAGAATATCAGCGCGGGTAAACAGGAAAGAGCTATCAAAGGGCTGAAGGAATCCATGCTGATTTCTGCCTGTATTGCGCTGGCGACAACTGTGGCGGTATATTTTTTTGCTCCCCAGCTGGCGGCGCTGTTCGACAAAAACCCGGAAGTAATCCGCTGGACTGTCCAGTATCTGCATATCACAATTTTATCCTACGTGCTGTTTGCCATGGTGGGCCCGCTGATCGGATTTATCCGGGGCACCGGAAATATTGCAGCCAGCGTGGGCGTGGGCTTTGTGGCCCAGTGCTGCCTGAGAATCCCTTTTTCCTTTATTTTCGGGCATCTCTGGGGCTTCCCAGGGGTGGGAATGGCAGTGCTCATCGGGCCGCTGTCCTCCGTTACTATGTATAGTTTTTATATTTTTACGGGAAGATGGAAACGAGGGCTGGAATATCTGAGAAAAATGTGAGGTGAAATGAGATGGCGCTGGTTCAGAGCAAAATGAAAGCGGCGGACTATATCCGTTTTCTGTTGGGAACGCTGATTATGGCTTTTGCCACAAAAAACCTGTTTGACCCGCTGGGACTTGTAACAGGGGGAGTTTCAGGGTTATCGATTGTTATAAAAGATGTGACAGGCGGACTTTTTGACGGAGGCGTTCCGCTGTGGCTTTCCAATCTGGCGCTGAACATTCCTCTGTTTCTGTTTGCGGCAAAGGTAAAGGGACTGAAAGGGCTGCGCCGCACAGCACTGGTCTGGGCCCTGTTTACAGCGGAGCTGTACCTGATCCCGGAGTTTTCATTGCTCAATGGCAATGTGCTCCTTACCGCTGTCTACGGCGGCGCATGCTATGGCGCGGGAACCGGCCTTCTGCTCCTTGGCGGGGCCACCACCGGCGGCACAGACATGCTGGCGGACACCCTGCATCATTATATCCGCCACTATTCCGTAGCACAGATTCTCCTGGTGCTGGACGGGAGCGTAGTGCTGCTGGGCAGCATTGTCTTCGGCATAGAGCAGACACTGTTTGCCGTGATTTCTGTTTTTATCGCCGCAAAAGTGACAGACGCGATCCTGGGGAGCTGCAAATTCGCCAAGCTGGCCCTGGTCATCTCCGACAGGAGCGAGGAGATCGCGAAAGAAGTGCTGGAAGATATGGAGCGGGGCGTAACCGGGATTTACGCAAAAGGCATGTATTCTGGAGAAGAAAAGAAAATCCTGTTCTGCGTGGTGTCTAAAAAAGAGATTGTGCAGGTAAAGGATATCGTTCATCAGTACGATCCCCGGGCGTTTCTGATCGTCAGTGATGTGCGGGAGGCTCTGGGAGAAGGTTTTTTTGAGCAATAATGTTTGAGTTTTGTTGGCTTTATACGATGCCCTCAGTTTACAGGGGAACATGCCAAACTGCGTATGAGAAATAGCAGTTTAAGCATGAAAACCCTTGTTTACTGGGGGTTTATTATGTTAAAATGAATATATGATTGAGGTGCGGAAAATACAGTGACAGGAGAGGAGAACAGTATGAGATTTGGAATAAACGGAACGCCGGATCACAGGACTCCTGAAGAATGGGGGGACCGCCTGGCGGAGATGGGATTTAACGCAGCAGCTTTTCCGGTGAATTATCAGGCGCCGGTCCACCTGATCGACGGCTACGTGAAAGCGGCGGAAGAACGGGATATTATGATTGCGGAAGTGGGGGTCTGGAAATCCCCATTCTCTTCAGACGCTGAAAAAGCGAAGGAAGCGGCTGTATTCTGTGAAGAGCAGTTCCGGCTTGCGGATTATGTGAAGGCCAAATGCTGCGTGAATGTCTCCGGTGCAGCGGGAGAAACATGGTACGGATGCTACCCGGAAAATTTTACGGAAGAGCTGTATCAGAAAAATGTGGAGTTCATACAGGCTCTCTGCGACAAAGTGAAGCCCAGGCACACCTTTTACACCCTGGAACCCATGCAGTGGATGGCGCCCGACTCCCCGGAACAATATCTCAGGCTTCTGAAGGACGTGGACAGGGAACGTTTTGCGGTACATATGGACCTGACCAATTTTATAAAAGATCCTTACACTTATACCCATAAAAAGGAACTCATCGAGAAATCCTTCCGGTTGCTGGGAGCTCAGACGAAAAGCTGCCATCTGAAGGACTGCCTCCTGGAGGACGGGACCACTGTTGTGATCCGGGAAGTGCTCATGGGAGAAGGGACCATGGAGGTGGCAGAGTATCTGGATGCAATCGCGGGATTGAACGGCGAAATTCCGGTTCTGCTGGAACATCTGCCGGATATGCACGCTTACCAAAAGGCGGCGGAACAGGTCCGGGCAATTTATCCTCCCCTGCGCAGGAGATAGCAGAATCAACTAGGAAGGAAACTGAACCAGGGTGTAGGGGGAGCATATGAAACAAAAAAGAAAGTATGAAATCATCACCAGGCAGCAATGTGACGCAGAATGGGGCCCGCCGCTTTTTGCAGCTGAAATTCCCAAAAAGAGAAAAGATTTATTTCGTAAATACTATTTTACATTCAGAACAAAGAAATTAAATAAGACTTGTATAAAAGGAATTGCTGTATCCGTAATTTCAATTGGCATGTTTTTTTGGCTGGGTAAGTTTCTTTTGTCTTGGATTATGCTGATAGCTGCAATCTTTTTACTTATGCTTTGTTTGTACAAACTGTTGCTGCCATTTGTCCTGGCTTTTATTGTCTGCTGTAGGCTTTGCAAAATGCATGAAACAATGGAGCTGGCGTTTTATCGTGACTGTGTCATCATGTATATTGGCGGCAGGGAATTGGAAACTTTTATGTATGAGAATTTAGAGGAAATCTATAATTTTCCGGATGAGGCATGGCTGTTTTTTAAAAAACGTGGGGTGGTTCTTTTGCCGCAATTTTCGTTCGCTGTGGAAAAGCGGAAGGATATTTTAGAGTATTTACATGAAAAAATGCCGGATGTAGAGATCCATAACAATAAGGAGGTAAGGTGAGGGGGGAATCAGTTATTTATGGTGAGTGAACGTGAAACGGAAAGAAAAGTGAGCGATACTACGAAACAAGACAGGGAGGCGGAATGGGGAAAACCGTTATTTTCAGCTGTAGTGCAGGGGAAAGTAAAGGAAATATTTCGCAGCTTATGTTATACATTTATAAATATCAAAGGAATGAAGGTTGAGATTTTTGGAATAATGTTTTCAATTTATGAGATTATTCGTGCCTCTAGGAGTAATAAAGTTCAATGGATACATTGGCTGGTGCTTTTTTTGGCTATATTTTATCTGATATTAGTATGTGTAAAAACTATTTACCCACTGTCGGTGGCACTTTTTTATTGTCATGTTCTGTATAAATCGAAAGTAAAATTGGAGATAGTATTTTATGCGGATTGCCTCGGCGTGTATCTTGGCGAGCATGAAGTGTGGAATTTCCACTATGAAGATTTGAATGAAGTAAGAGTTAAACCAAAGGAAATATGGTTTATTTTTAAAAAACGAATACAAGTATTACTGCCAAAAAAATCAATTCCGCTGGACCAGCAGAAGTATATTTTGGATTATTTACGTGAAAAGAGACCAGAAGTAGAGTTTACGAATAAAATAAGGTGACCAAGGTATATTTAAGTTGGGAGTAAATATGACACGAAAAAAGAAATATTCAGTTAAAATTACGAAACAAGTACGTGAAGCAGAATGGGGAATACCTATATTTTCTGCTGTTATGCAGAGAAAGGTAAAAGAAATATTTCGTAGCTTGCGTTTTCAATTTTTATCGATGAAAGTTATTATACTTGGAATTGTAGGAATGGTTTTATCGATTGCTGAAATAATTTTTTTCTTGTTATATAAGAAAGATTCTTGGATATACTGGGTCCCTTTTTTCTTGGCAATTCTTTTGATGTTCCTTGTAATAAAAAGAATTATTGTACCACTATTGCTTATGTTTTTAATGGCCTATTTTATTTGCAAATCCCGTCAAGTAGAAGAAATAGAATTTTTCGAGGATTGTGTCAGTGTATTTATAGATGAGCAAGAATTGGAAAATTATTTATATGAAAATTTAGATAAGGTAAGGATTTTACCAAAAGAGACTTGGCTGATTTTTAGAAAGCACAAAGTGCTTTTATTGCCGGAATATTCGATTGTGAAGGACCAGCAAAATATTTTGAATTATTTGCAGGGAAGAAGGCCAGAAGCAACGTTTTATTATGGTGATAAAATAGTTGATTAATTAGTCTCTTAAAGTTTAAGGACACTTTGTTAAAATGTTTTTTCAGGAATACGTTTAATTATATAAGGTGGAATCATGAAACGTAAAAAGAAAGATGTAGTCACTATTACGAAACAGGATCGGGAAGCTGAATGGGGTAAGCCGGTATTTTCTTTTATTATTATGCAAAGAAAGGTCAAAGAAATATTTTGTTGTATGTGTTTTGATTTTTAAAAATGAAAGTAATCAAAGTGGAGATTACAGGAACATTTTTAGCAATTGGTGGAATTGTATTCTTTTCTTTAAGTAATAAGGAATTTTGGGGAATGTGGCTTATGCTAATTTTGGCTATCTTTTTGCTGTATCGCTACTTAAAAGGGACCATACTGCCAATATTATGGATGCTTTACTGTTCTTATATTATTTCTAAATCAAGAGAAACAATAGAAATGGAGTTTTACATAAATAACTTGAGTTTATATATTGGAGGCAGGGAATTTAAAAATTATCCATATGCAGAATTAGAGGAAATAAGTATATTGCCGAAAGAGACATGGTTGATTTTTAAAAACCGGAAAGCTGTGTTATTGCCGGAACATTCCATTACGGCAGGGCAGCGGGAGGATATTCTGGATTTTCTAAGGGGTATAGGGCTCGGCATAAAATTTCATAATAATTAGATGCTTAATGAAAAATAGATTATTTATGCTGAGCAGACATTAAAGCATTCGACTTCTCTGGATAGAGAAAAATTCTTGGGGAATTTTGAGGCCGAGAAGCATGGATATTGAGATTCTTAATAATTTTTGGTAATATAATGGTAACGTATGTAATTTTTGCTTGGGGGTTATATGAAAAAAACAAAAAAAAGAGGAAGTTATATTACCAAACAGGAAAGAGATGCTGAGTGGGGAAAACCGTTATTTTCAGCAGTAGTGCAAGGAAAAGTAAAGGAAATATTTCGAAGCTCATGTTATGTTTTTCCTAATATTAAAGCAATTAATTATGATATTGTAGCTATAGTATTATCAGTTGGTGAAATAATTTTTTTCTCTTTAGTTAATAAGGATCATTGGATACATTGGCTGGCGTTTTCATTAGCTGTTATTTTGTTAGCTTTAATTTTCAAAAAGACTATTTACCCACTATTGGTAATTCTTTATTATTGCCATGTTATCTGTAAATCGCGTAAAATTATAGAATTAGGATTTTATATGGATAGTCTTAGTGTGTATTTTGGGGTGAATGAAGTATGGAACTTTCCCTATGAAGATTTGGATGAAGTGAGTGTTATACCAAAAGAAACTTGGCTTATTTTTAAAAAAAGAAAGGCAGTTTTACTGCCAGAACGTTCTATTACACCGGATCAACAGAAGAGTATTTTGAATTATTTACAGGAAAAGAGACCAGAATTAAAGATTCTACATGAAAAAATAGTGAAATAAAATATAAATGCATGCTAGGAATAGGCAAAGCTAATGTATGAAAAGAAAACATAAAAGTGATACCGGTTGCGAAGTGATTCTGTTGAAAGACTATTTATTATTTTGGAACGGATTGTATCTATTAGCGATTGTCAAAATCACATTTGACCATATTAAACTTATTACTGACGATAAAGACTGATAGGCAGAGGCTGTTAGGATTTAGCCATAACCTATCAGTCCATATACATCAACTATAGAAGTTCCGTTGCAAAACGGTATTCCAGTGCCATGAGAGGATGTGAGCTTGTTACATTTCCTTCCTTAATTTGAACCTTGAGATTATACTTCTTTTAGACAATTATTATGAAAGAAAGAACTTTTTTCTGCTTTAGATAGTGTTGATTTCAGCAATTTATTTTTATAAATAATAACGCTTGTGATTTTGCTTGGAGGTTAAATGAAAAAAACAAAAAAAAGAAGAAGATTTATTACTAAAACGGAAAAAGAAGCCGAGTGGGGAAAACCGTTATTTTCAACTGTTGTGAATGGTAAAGTAAAGGAAATATTTCGTAGTTTATTTTTTGCTTCTGTAAATATGAAAGGAATTATAATTGAAGTTTTAGAAATAATGTTATCAATTGGTGCAATAATTATTTTCTCTTTTAGCAAAAAGGAAAGCTGGG
The DNA here is from genome assembly GCF_004216775.1 of Cuneatibacter caecimuris. Taxonomy (GTDB): domain Bacteria; phylum Bacillota; class Clostridia; order Lachnospirales; family Lachnospiraceae; genus Cuneatibacter; species Cuneatibacter caecimuris. The sequence goes on along the minus strand of NZ_SGXF01000001.1, from coordinate 1,134,872 downwards.
TATATTGGCTTGTGTTTTTTTTAGGGATTTTTTTGTTGGTATTAATATTTATTAAAGATATATATCCAATATTGGTATCTTTTTTTTATTGTTCTGCCCTTTGCAAATCAAAAACACCAATAGAGATGGCCTTTTATATAGATTGTCTCAGCGTGAATATAGGAGAGATTGAGGTGTGGACTTTTGCTTATGAAGATTTAGAAGAAGTGAGTATTGTGCCAAAAGAAACCTGGCTTATTTTCACAAAAAGAAGAGCGGTTTTACTGCCGGAGCGTTCATTTGCGCTGGACCAGCAGAAAGGAATTTTGGATTATTTGAGGGAAAAGAGACCAGAAGTAGAGTTTACATATAAAATAAGGTGATCAAAGTATATTTATGTCAGGAGTAAAATATGAGACGAAAAAAGAAAGATTCAGTCACTATTACTAAACAGGATCGGGAAGCTGAATGGGGGAAGCCGGTATTTTCTTTTATTATTATGCAAAGAAAAGTCAAAGAAATATTTCGTTGTATGTGTTTTGAATTTTTAAAAATGAAAGTAATCAAAGTGGAGATTACAGGAACAGTTTTAGCAATTGGTGGAATTGTATTTTTTTCTTTAAGTAATAAGGAATTTTGGGGAATGTGGCTTATGCTAATTTTGGCTATCTTTTTGCTGTATCGCTATTTAAAAGGGACCATACTGCTAATATTATGGATGCTTTACTGTTCTTATATTATTTCTAAATCGAGAGAAACTATAGAAATGGAGTTTTACGATAATAACTTGAGTTTGTATATAGGAGGCCGGGAATTTAAAAATTATCCATATGCAGAATTAGAGGAAATAAGTATATTGCCGAAAAAGACATGGTTAATTTTTAAAAACCGGAAAGCTGTGTTATTGCCGGAACATTCTATTACGGTAGAGCAGCGGGAGGATATCCTGGATTATCTGAGGAATATCGGGCTCGGCATAAAATTTCATGAAAATTTAGTGATTAATGAAAATAGATTCTTTATGATGAGCAGACATTAAAGCATTCGACTTCTCTAGATAGAGTAAAATTCTTGGGGAATTTTGAGGCCGAGAAAAATGGACATTGAGATTCTTAATAATTTTTGGTAATATAATGATAACGCATGTAATTTTTGCTTGGAGGTTATATGAAAAAAACAAAAAAAAGAGGAAGTTATATTACCAAACAGGAAAGAGATGCTGAGTGGGGAAAACCGTTATTCTCAGCTGTAGTGCAAGGGAAAGTTAAGGAAATATTTCGCAGTTTATGTTTCACATTTATAAACATGAAAGTAATAATGGTTGGGATTTTTGGAATAATGTTGTCGATTTATGAGATTATTCTTGCCTGTAGGAGTAATATAGATCAATGGATAGATTGGCTTGTGCTTTTTTTGGCTATATTTTTTCTGATATTAGTATGTGCAAAAACTATTTACCCACTATTAGTGGTACTTTTTTACTGTCATGTTCTGTATAAATTAAGATTAAAATTGGAGATAGTATTTTATGTAGATTGCCTCGGCGTGTATGTTGGCGAGCATGAAGTGTGGAATTTCCACTATGAAGATTTGAATGAAGTAAGAGTTAAACCAAAGGAAATATGGTTTATTTTTAAAAAACGAATACAAGTATTACTGCCAAAGAAATCAATTCCGCTGGACCAGCAGAAGTATATTTTGGATTATTTACGTGAAAAGAGGCCAGAAGTAAAGTTCTTAATAAAACATAGATAGAGACTTTAAGAATTTAACCAAGCCTATTAGTATTTACCTATCTTTTATAAAATATATTATGTACCAAACCGTATGGGTGGTGTCATGAGAGGATGGGAGGTGCCTATACTCCTTTCAAAAAATCAGAATCAAAGGTAATTTGGATTTATCACTCATTAACCTCTGATTCTGATTTTTGTTAAGTTAGGATCAAAGTCTTTAAACTTTAGATGAAAAAGTTTGGTGTTCCTTTAACCAAAACTAGGAATGAAATATTTTATTGTATCTACAAGTTTTTCCCAAAGGCTGGGCTCAATACGTCCTGTTAACCAAAGAAGTACGATAATCAAGATTACTAAGACTATAAATCCAACGATTTTTTCTAATGCCGCCCAATCAAATCCCGGTGACATGCTGGCATCCAAAATCTCCCAAAGTTCATCATAAGCAACATCAGAGGGATTAAAGTCATCGCTCTTTTTAAACGTAAACCTCAAAATGTAGGTCAGATCGTTGAGCTCATTTGAATAAACCTGAAAGAGGAATGCAATATCAATCTTCTTCTCAATCGGATCATATTTCACCTCAATGCTCATCTCGCCTTCGCCGATTACATGGGTTATTTCTCCAAAATTGATGAGATCAGCGTCCAGGTTCTTTTTTACGAGTTCAATTACCAAAGATGCAAATTGAACCTCAAAAGAAGGATCAGAGAATTCCCCGGCAGTAATAGCAATATTCTTGGTATAAATAAGCTCATCCTGATTCGGAGGGGTATAGTTTGTCTGGACGGAATATTCCAAGCTGATAATCCCCAGATCAATATTGAATAAAGGAACTTCATAAGAAAATCCAACGGACTGATAATCCGGAAGCTCTTTAAAGCAGTTGTAGATCTCGGTAGCCATCAATTTTGCCCGTATCGTCTTATCAGAGAGGCCCTGCACATAGGTTTCCAGAACATATCCGAAATGCCGGTTAGAAATAATAATGCCGTACCAGTTCCGGCCTTCGCTGGTAAATTTCCCCACCACCTGAACCAATTCTCCGTCCGAAACCTTAGGGCAGCTGCTGATATAATCGCTGGCGTAGGTGGGCTGTTCATAAACATATACATAGCCGCCTTTTATATTGGCGAGGATTTCCCCGATCCATTTTTCATAGTGTTCCGGGACTACAGGCCTTCCGTTATCGGTAATGCCGGGCGTACTGACTAAGAGTAAGCTCTTTTTCATATAGCCGGCATAACCTCCGGAAATCGTTACGGAACACCAGGGAGTACCGTCTGAACCAGGCACTTCTCCGGTTACCGTGACCAGTGAACCATTATCCAGGGAAGGCTTTCCTGCAATTTGGGGATATTCCGTTCCCGGGCCGCTGCGCACATTAACATATCCGGCGCCGTTTACGATGCCGGTCCAGGTCTGATAACCGGAATTATCCGGCGCGGCGGTAGCAGGAAGGGTCAAATCGGACCGGACATAACCCTGATAAGTCCCTACGATTAAAATGTGATACCATACATAGCCGTCGGAGCTGTTCACTTCCCCGATAACGGTGAACCGTGCGCCATTATTCAGCCTGGAATAATTCTCAAGCAAGCCGTAGTTGGTGCCGGGGCCGGTCCGGACATTGATATAGCCCGCGCCGTTGGCGATCGCTTCCCATTTCCGATAAGCTGTTCCGCTGTCCCTGATAATTTTGTCGGACCGCATATAACCGGTATACTGATTGCTGATTTTTACCTTATACCAGACAAAGCCGTCAGAACCGGACGCTTGCCCGATAATTGAAATCGAGACTCCGTTATTGACGGTAGGGCATCCGGCAATATTGTCATACTCAATTCCGGGGCCGGAGCGGACATTTACATAACCGTCCCTGCCGTTTGCCTTTCCGGTCCAATTATGATAACCGCTGGGGGAATCGGAGCTTAAAACGAAGTCGGAGCGGACATAACCGCTGTATTTTCTGGCAATCTTAATATTATACCAGATGTAGCCGTCTTTTCCTGCCGCTTCGCCGATCACTTCTACACCGTCTCCCGTATTCAGACGGGGATAGGCGCTCAATGTGCCGTGTTCCGTACCAGGGCCTGTCCGCACATTTACCCAGCCGGACTGGTTGTAAATCTTGGCGTTCCAGACAGGATAACCGGCGCTGCTCTGTCCTTCCTGCAGGACCAGGTCAGAGCGGATAAACCCTTTTTTGCCGTTAATGCTTACCCGGTACCAGCGGAGGCCGTCCGTGCCCTTTGTTTCTCCCACAACGAGAAAGGCGGAGCCGTTATTCAGTGTAGGGCACTCCGGTAACAGGGCATATTCTGTGCCTGCGCCGGTCCGTACGTTGACAAACCCTAACCCATTGGCAATGCCGGTCCATGATGCGTAATAAGAAGCGGTCTGACGGGTGACCAGGTCTCCCCGGACATAACCCTCATAAGCCCCTGCAATTCTGATTTTATACCAGGTATATTGGTCTGTTCCTGCTGTTTCGCCGATCACCTGAAAACTGTTCCCGTTGTTCAGGCGGGGCCAGGCGGACAGGAGATCGTAGTTGGTGCCGGGGCCGGTACGCACATTAATATATCCCGCGCCGTTGGCAATGCCGGTCCAGGCGCTGTATGTATTGGTATAGTCTGGAGAAGAAGGATTGCCCACATAGATTTTTTTCACGTATCCAATATTTTTTCCGGCCAGTTTGACTTTATAGAAAATATTTTCTTCGCCTACAACCAGAAAACTTTCTCCGTTTTCCAGCTGCCTGGTCCCGCTGAGGACGGCGCTGTTTTCAGAGGGATTCATATAAACGGCAGCGTAATCGATGTTGATGATTTTCCCGACCCAAACATTGTAATCGTCCGGGAAAAATGATTCTGCTTTTTTGCCGAAAAAGCAATAGCTGTCTACGGTTCTGGCTTCTTCCGTCAGAAGAAGATAACCGGCTTTCTTGACTGTATCATCGGAACGGCAGTAGTAATAGAGATGATAGTCTGCAAAAGCCCGTTTTCCGAACTGGAAAACTTCATCCACAGCATTTTGACAGCCGGTTGTTGCTGTAATTGCCGGTGCAGGAAACATGGGGGCGCTCAGAACATCGTCTGTGTTGATGCCAAAAGAACCGTTTGCGTCATTGAGACGATTATAAATGACCTGTGCTATAGCCATCTGGGTCAGATAGGATTCGGTTTTTGCAGCGGCTGTGACTACTTTGGCGATCTGATCAGTATGAACAATCGGCGCGCCGCTGTAATCAACTCCCCGGATTAAAAACCAGTTTGTAAATTCAACGGGGTTTGTGCCTAAGCTGCGGATCCGCAGATCCACTTCTTCACTGGACGCTTCCGCTACCTGCCCGGAACCGATGTAGATGCCTACATGTCCGTTTTTCCAGAGCCCGGCGCCGATTGGTATCCGGCTGTAATCCCCCAGAGTCAGAGGATGCTTTTCAGTGGCGTCTGTAAAAAGCTTGGCAGAGCCTGCGTGAGGGATGTTTGCGCAGATGCAGACATATCCGGAACAATCTGTGCAGGGATAACCGGCTTTATTCCTGGCCAGATCGTCATATCCGGGATGCTTGGAGAAATAGGTTGTCCAGTAGGCCTGGATCAGCTGATTGATCCGCGCTAAGCTGCAGACCTCTCCTTTTGCTCCAAATACATACTTGTATTTGGAAATTCCATTGATTGCATTTTGTGCTACTTCTTTTGCTGTTAACAATTATTGTACCTCCTGTAAATTCTATTTGGCAGCTTTATTCCTTGCCGGGGATACTATAACACTTAAACAGTATATCATTCTATTTCATAAGAACATATATTCGAAAAAATAATTGACAAATGCAATATTATGGAGTATATATAATATACATTCGAAATATAAGAAAACAAATGTTCTGCACGGAGGAAGTCATGGAACAGGATATGGAGAGGAAAAAAGACATATTAAAAGGCTGCAGCCGTTATGACCAAGATATGAAGGTATTAGGAAAGCAGCTGGAAAAATTAGAGCAAGACAAGGATTTTCAGGATGGAAAATATAATTCTGCAGATTATTTAAGGACCTATCAAAAATTGAGGAGTGAGATAGAGAAAATACGGGAGCAAAAAATACATCAATACAGTGTAATATTCCAAAGCATAAACCGCCTTATAGATGAAAATGAAAAGCAGGTTCTCTACCTGCATTACATAGAAGGCATGACATGGGAACAGGTATGTACAGAAATGAACTACTGTTGGTGCCAGGTGCACAGATTCCACAGAAAGGCGTTGGGGAATTTATATATTTAACAACCAGTTCGGGAATCAGGCGATTGATGAAGCCCCTGATCTTGACAATCCAACATTTGTATAGTATACTAAAAAAACCGCGCAGCCGGGGAATTAGCGGAGCCTTGTACCTGCAACCCGCTACAGCAGGGGTGATATTCCGTCTGAGGGCTGCCTTCTGTGGGGCTGCCCCTGGTAAGTGGCGTTGAAGCCTGGGTCTTGCGCAACGGAAATCCATGAACCGTGTCAGGTCAGGAATGGAGCAGCACTAAGTGGAACCTTCCGTGTGCCGTGAGGTCGCCTGGGCAGAGTTAACTGCCAGGGTAACGCCTGTGGAAGCAGTTCGAAGCGGAATGCGCGGTAAAAAAGAAAAAGACAGAAGCTGTCTGCAGATGCGGAGGCTTCTTTTTTTGTTACATAGGAAACTGTGTTCTCTATGTAGCAAAACCCTCCGGGGAATAACCTTTCACTTTTGTAATGTTAGGAAGAAAAATGAAAGTCAAAGCAATGGCAGCCCCGGCGCTCCTCTGGTACAATATAGCCATAATGCAGGAGGGATGAAACGATGAGATTAAAAATAAACCTGAAAATGGCCTGGGAAGGCATGACGAAAAACAAAAAGACCTATCTGCCCTATCTGCTGACCTGCGCAGGGATGGTGATGATGTTCTATATCATATCTTTTCTGTGCGCAAGCAGCATTGTGGGAAAAATGCCCGGAGGAAGAACCATGCAGGGAATCCTCCAGCTGGGCCAGGGAGTGATAGGGATATTTGCAGCAATATTTTTATTTTATACAAACTCGTTTCTGGTGCGGGGAAGAAAAAAAGAATTCGGCCTGTACAATATTCTTGGGATGGGGAAAAAGAACCTGGGAGTGATACTGTTTTTGGAGACAGTGATCACAGCAGTATTTTCTCTGGGCACAGGACTGCTCAGCGGCATTTTATTTTCCAAAATATCTGAACTTTGCCTGGCGCATGTGCTGAAAGCAGAGATTGTTTTTGGGTTCAGCATATCCTTTGAATCCGTACAAAACACAGTGCTGATTTTCTGCATAATATTTTTCCTGATTTTTCTGAATGCGCTCCGCCAGATCCATCTGTCAAAGCCGGTGGAACTGCTGCACAGTGAAGTGTCAGGAGAAAAACCTCCTAAAGCCAACTGGATCGCAGCCGCGGCCGGAGGGCTTTTGCTGGCCGGAGCATATTATCTGGCAGTGACGATAGAAGAACCTCTCGCTGCAACCCTGATCTTTTTTGCGGCTGTAATCATGGTGATTGTGGCAACGTATCTGTTGTTTATGGCAGGTTCCGTGGTTTTATGCAGGATTCTTCAGAAGAATAAGCGCTATTATTATAAAGTAAACCATTTTATTCCTGTATCTTTTATGGCTTACAGAATGAAGAGGAACGGGGCCGGGCTGGCTTCCATCTGCATCCTGTCCACAATGGTACTGGTAATGATATCTTCTACGGCCTGCCTTTACATTGGCTCGGAAGACAGCCTGCGCAGCCGTTATCCCAGAAACATTGTGGTGGACGCCCTTACAGATGACCAGAATCATGCAGGTCTTGTCCGGGAGACGATATACGGTGTCCTTCAGGAGCGGGGCGCCGAGGCAGAGAACATTTTACATTACAGGTATTGGGGCAGCCCTGCCTATCTCACCGGCAATCTGCTTCAGTTTAATCATAAGGAGATGAATAATGTCCAGCTTTTATCCACCAGCGAGGTACGTCAGTTATTTATTATTCCGCTTGCTGATTATAATGCAGTGATGAAAACGGATATAGAACTGGAGGAAAATCAGGCCCTGATCCATACAACAAAGGGAGATTATCCCCATGCTGCAATTGAAATAGAGGGGGTGGGCGCAATAGAAGTGAAGAAGGCGGACGCAGGCTTTGTTGACAATGGAGCGGACGCCATGCAGATGGTTTCATCAATTTTTCTGTTTGTGCCGGATATGGAAAAAATAAAAAACAGTCTGCTGCAGGATGTGGGAGGAACAGTTCATGATTACTATGGTTTTGATCTGAAGGCCGAGGATGATGCGCAAAGAGAAATTTCCGGACTGATTCGGGACAGAATCAATCGCCTGAGTTTGGAACATACCGGATTTCCGCCGGTATCTGTAGAAGGAGCCGCGGAGGAAAGAGAAGAATTCTATGGCCTTTACGGCGGGCTGTTTTTCCTGGGAATTCTGCTGGGACTGGTATTTATCTGCGGAGCGGTTTTGATTATGTATTATAAGCAAATTATCGAAGGATATGAGGACCAGGCTAGATTTGAAATCCTTCAAAAGGCGGGCATGACAAAGAAAGAGATCAAAAAGAGCATTAATTCCCAGATCCTTACAGTGTTTTTCCTGCCGCTAGCGGCAGCCGGGATCCACGTTGCCTTTGCTTTCCCAATGATCTCCAGGATACTGCTGCTGTTCAATCTGGTCAATACCGGCCTTCTGATTGCAGTGACTGCGTGCTGTTATATGATTTTTGCTGTCTTTTATGTGGCGGTTTACCTGATGACCTCCCGCTCTTATTACCATATCATCAGCGGGATAAAAACAGACTGAAAGAGAGGAAAAAATGTACGGGATTTCCGGTGAACGCCGGAGGACGGGCACAGGATTTCAGATCATGCTTCTTGTCCTGATGTTTCCGGTATGGATTGTATTTACTGCAGCCAGTGTATTGATTGATGTGTTTTTCGGAAAAATACTTGCCTGCTTTCGGAGCTTGTTATATAATTGATACGTTGGGGAGATTTCCCTGCGTATCGGAATGACAGGGTTCCGGAAGGAGGACAATAGATGAGAATAGGTATGCTTACCAGCGGAGGAGATTGCCAGAGTCTGAACGCTACCATGCGGGGCGTGGCCAAAAGTCTCTACAATATGTTTGACGATGTGGAGATAATTGGATTTGAAGAAGGTTATAAGGGACTGATGTATGCGGATTACCGTATTATGAAGCCCAGCGACTTCTCCGGGATTCTTACTGAGGGAGGCACGATTCTGGGGACGTCCAGACAGCCCTTTAAGCTGATGCGCGTTCCGGATGAAAAAGGCCTGGACAAGGTGGAGGCCATGAAGGAGACATACCGGAAACTGCGGTTGGAATGCCTGGTGGTGCTGGGCGGCAACGGCAGCCAGAAAACTGCTAATCTGTTGTCCGAAGAGGGGCTGAATGTGATCGGCCTGCCCAAAACGATTGACAATGATCTGTGGGGAACAGACATGACCTTTGGCTTTCAGAGCGCAGTGAATATTGCCACAGATGCCATTGACTGCATCCATACCACGGCAGCTTCTCACGGCAGAGTGTTTATTGTAGAAGTCATGGGGCATAAGGTGGGGTGGCTTACACTGCACGCCGGGATTGCCGGCGGAGCGGATATCATCCTGATTCCGGAGATTCCATATGATATTAATATCGTGGCGGAGGCCATCAAGAAACGCGCCAAGGCAGGAAAGCGGTTTTCCATTCTGGCGGTGGCGGAAGGCGCTATTTCAAGAGAAAATGCCAGCCTGAGCAAAAAGGAACTGAAAGAAAAGAAGAAGAACAGCCCCGTGTATCCGTCCATCGCCTATGAGATCGGCGCAGAGATAGAGCAGCTGACAGGACAGGAGATCAGAGTGACGGTACCCGGACATATGCAGAGGGGCGGCAGCCCGTGTCCTTATGACAGAGTGCTGTCCAGCCGGCTTGGAGCATCAGCGGCGAAGATGATCGCGGATGAAAAATACGGCTATCTGGTGGGTATTAAAAATAATGATATCGTGAAAGTTCCGCTTTCTGACGTGGCGGGCAAACTGAAAACCGTATCCCCGGACGCTTCTATTATCAAAGAGGCCAAACGTATGGGGATCAGTTTTGGAGATGAATAATCAAAATGAAACAGGCCCCGGAGGCAGACGCCGCCGGGCTGTTTTCAGGAGGTGAATACATGGCTTATACGGCGCTGTACCGCAAATGGCGTCCGGATACCTTTGAAGCGGTCAAGGGCCAGGAGCATATTGTTACCACATTAAAAAACCAGATGAAGTCCGGGAGGATCGGCCACGCGTACCTGTTCTGCGGAACAAGGGGGACCGGCAAAACTACAGTGGCTAAAATTTTTGCCAGGGCAGTGAACTGCGAACATCCTGTGGATGGGAATCCCTGCAACGAATGTCCTGCTTGCAGGGCAATTCTTTCCGGATCTTCGATGAACGTGGTAGAGATTGACGCCGCGTCCAATAATGGCGTGGATAATATCAGAGAGATCCGGGATGAGGTGCGCTATTCTCCCACAGAAGGCAAATACCGCGTATACATCATTGACGAGGTGCACATGCTGTCGACGGGAGCGTTCAACGCTCTGCTGAAGACTTTGGAGGAGCCGCCTTCCTATGTGATTTTTATACTGGCGACCACGGAAGTCCATAAAATTCCGATCACAGTGCTGTCCAGATGCCAGCGGTATGATTTCAGGAGGATCGGCAGCGAGACTTTGTTCGCCCATCTGAAGCACCTGACGGAAGAAGAAGGGATCGAGGCAGAGGATAAAGCGCTGCGCTATGTAGCCAGGGCGGCGGACGGGTCCGCCAGAGATTCCCTGAGTCTGATGGAACAGTGCATTGCGTTCCATTATGGCGAAAAGCTGACCTATGAAAAAGTACTGGACATACTGGGAGCGGTGGACACGCAGGTATTCAGCCGTTTGCTTCGCTGCATCCTCTCCCGCGATGTGGCAGGCGCTATCCGGCTGCTGGATGAGGTGACAGTCCAGGGAAGGGAGCTGGTGCAGTTTGTCACAGATTTCACCTGGTATCTGCGCAATCTTCTGCTGCTGCAGACAACTGCAGAAGGGGAGGATGCCCTGGAAATGTCCGAAGAGAGCCTGAAAGCTCTGCGAGAAGAAGCGGAACAGGTGGATATTGATTCCCTGATCCGCTATATCAGGATCTGTTCTGAACTGATCGGCCAGGTGCGGTATGCCGCTGCAAAGCGGGTGCTGATTGAAATAGCGTTGATAAAATTGATGAAGCCTGCGATGGAACAGAATTTGGAAAGCCTGCAGGCCAGAGTGTCTGAACTGGAAGCCCGTCTGGACGGAGGGGAGACAGTGCAGCACAGCGCCGCCCGGCCCGGGAATACAGGCGTCGAGCCAGGCAAACAGGAACCGGCGTCAGGAGTTCCCCTAGAATCTGTTGCGGAGCAGCCAGCCGGACCGGTGGTGGAACTGACGGAGGCAGAATATGAGGATTATCAGCAGCTGATCCGGGAATGGGATCAGATCGTTGCAGGCCAGGGCAGGCTGATAGGCAGCCTGCTGCATGGAACCAGGCCAAGTTTTGAAGCAGGAAAGGGATTCTGCATTATTTTCAGAGACGGTTTTGCCTGTGAAATGATGCAGATACAAGAGCGACTGGAAGAATTTTCTAAATCGGTGTCCGAGAGATACGGACATAAATTTACATTCCAGGCAGTATTGTATGCCCAGGGGCAGCAGGAACCGTCCATTGTACGGGGCAGCAGACTGCCGGGAATAGAGATGGAAATACAGGAAGCAGAATCATAACAGGAGGTTTTAATCATGGCAAAAAGAGGCGGTTTTCCGGGCGGCATGCCGGGCAATATGAGCAATCTGATGAAGCAGGCGCAGCGCATGCAGAAGCAGATGGAAGAACAGCAGAAGGAAATGGAAGAAAAAGAATTTACGGCCAGCGCCGGCGGCGGAGCAGTGGAAGTGACTGTGACAGGAAAGAGAGAAGTGACTGCCGTGAAGCTGCAGGAGGAAGTTGTGGACCCAGAGGATATCGAAATGCTCCAGGATCTAATTGTGGCAGCGGTGAATGAAGCCCTTCGCAAGGTGGAAGAAGAGACAACAGCGAATATGAGCAAGCTGACCGGGGGCATGGGCGGCCTGGGCGGAGGCTTCCCGTTCTGATGGATTATTACAGCAGTCAAATCAGCAAGCTCATTGAGGAGCTGGGAAGGCTTCCGGGCATCGGAGCAAAATCCGCTCAGAGACTGGCATTTCATATTATCAGAATGCCCGAGGAGCAGGTGAAGCAGCTGGCAGGAGTTCTGGTAGAAGCGCGGAAAAATGTCCGTTACTGCAGCCAGTGCTGTACGCTCACGGATCAGGAGGTCTGCCCGATCTGCTCCAGCCCCCGCCGGGACCACAGCATGATCATGGTGGTAGAAACCCCCAGGGATCTGGCGGCTTATGAAAAAACAGGAAAATATGACGGCGTGTATCATGTGCTGCATGGAGCCATATCTCCCATGCTGGGCATCGGCCCGGGAGATATCCGCCTGAAAGAGCTGATGCAGCGGCTCCAGTCAGAAGAAGTAAAAGAAGTGATCATTGCAACAAATTCCAGCCTGGAGGGCGAGACTACAGCCATGTATATCAGCAAGCTGATCAAGCCCACAGGGATCAGAGTCTCACGGATTGCCAGCGGCGTACCGGTAGGAGGGGACCTGGAATACATTGACGAGGTGACACTGCTGCGGGCCCTGGAGGGGCGTGTGGAATTGTGAAGCCGCAGAGAAAGCGAGGAAATACACATGACAGAAGAAAAGAAAGAAAAATTGAGCGGCAGCCTGGTCTGGAAGCAGCCTAATATCGGGGACGCCGCACCGGAACAGATAGAAGCCGCGCAGGATTTCTGCGAAGGCTATAAGGCATTTTTAGATGCCGGTAAAACAGAAAGAGAATGCGTGAAAGCGGCAGTGGCAATTCTGAATCAGGCGGGCTATGTGCCTTTTGATCCGGAAAAAAAATATCAGGCCGGGGATAAAATTTATCAGGTGAACAGAGGAAAGGCTCTGATAGCCGCCACAATTGGACAGAAACCAGTGGACGAAGGGGTGCGGCTGAACATTGCGCACATTGACTCTCCCAGGCTGGATCTGAAGCCCAATCCGCTGTACGAGAGCGGAGAGCTGTCCCTGTTTAAAACGCATTATTACGGCGGTATTCGGAAATACCAGTGGGCCGCAATCCCTTTAGCCATGCATGGCGTGGTAATTAAAAAGGGCGGGGAAACTGTAGAGATCCATATCGGCGACAAGCCTGGCGACCCGGTATTCTGTGTAACCGACCTGCTGCCCCATCTGGGCGGAGAGCAGTCCCAGAGAAAACTGTCAGAAGGCATCAAGGGAGAAGAACTGAACGTAGTGGCAGGCTCTCTGCCCTATCAGGATAAGGACGAGGAAAGCCGCATTAAGCTTCAGGTTCTGTCTTTGCTGAACCAGCAGTATGGTATAACAGAACGGGATTTTCAGAAAGCTGAAATTGAAATTGTGCCTGCATATCCGGCAGTGGATGTGGGTCTGGACCGCAGCCTGATCGGCGCTTACGGTCAGGATGACCGTGTGTGCGCATATACCGCGCTGATGGCGGAAAAAGAATGTGTAAATCCGGCATATACCAGCATCTGTGTGCTGACAGACAAAGAGGAAATCGGTTCTGTAGGGAATACGGGTCTGGACTCAGATTACGTATTCCACTTTATGGGATATCTGGCAGAGATGCAGGGTGTAAATGAAAAGACCATGCTGCGAAATACCAAGTGCCTGTCGGCAGACGTGAACGCGGCGTATGATCCCACTTTTGGATCTGTCTATGAACCTGGAAATTCCTGCTATATGAATAAGGGATGCGTGCTGACCAAGTACACGGGCAGCCGCGGCAAAGGAGGCAGCTCTGATGCCAGCGCGGAATTTATTTCTTATGTGGCAGATATTTTTGATAAAGAAAATGTTTATTGGCAGACCGGAGAACTGGGCGCAGTGGATGCCGGCGGCGGAGGAACAGTGGCTCTGTATGTGGCCCGCCACAATATAGACGTAGTGGACCTGGGCGTGCCCATTCTGTCCATGCACTCGCCCTTTGAGCTGGCATCCAAGCTGGATGTTTACAATACATATGCGGCGTTTGGCGCGTTCCTGAAATATTAAGAAGAATAAAAGACAACGGTCCCCGGCCTTTTCCGAGCAGTAATGCAGGAGAAGGCCGGGGAAGTTCTTGAAAAATATTTTTAAATTCAGCGCAATTCAAAATATTTAAAAAACTGTTTTGTTTTCATAATAACCATGAATATTAAAACAATTATAAAAATTTAAACAATTAAAACAGTTTAAACGTCGAAAAAATTAAAAATATTTCAAAAAACCTATTGACAGAGGAAAAAAAATATGATATTCTTTAACCAGAAACAAAGAACAAAAGGAATACAGAAAAACGTCAGAGGTGACGAGAAAGCTTCTGAAACGAATCTGGCCAGTAAAAGAAAAGGAGGTCGAGTCCACTGGATATATTCGAAGGGTCTATGGAACATCAGTATCCGCAGTGCAAGGCTGTATCCTGTGAAGCAGGCCTTATGAGAGGCCGCAGATAAGTAGCCGAGAATCAGTCGATGATAAGCATTCGGAGCAGATGCGTCGGACATGTGAGTGGCAGTACGCACTGCAGATATTGATGAATTCCCAAAAACCATAGATGCCCGAAAGGGACAGGAGCAGAAATCCATCAAAGAACTCCTGAGGGGACAAATTCCGTAAGGAAGTATCCGGACAGGAAAAATGCAGGATGGAATACCTGAAAACCAGTTGCAGTAAAATGAAAGAAACTGATTAGAGCAGTAACAGATGTGTTGTTTGACAATCAAATCAGTTGAAGTAATTTGAAATACAACGATTGTAACAAGCGTGATGACAGGAAATCGACAGTGGGAAGAAGATCGTTTTAAGGCAGCATAGTAAATGCTATTTTGGAAGGGTATATATCCGGGCGGGAGGAGGATCCGCAGGAACGAAACTGTTGAGAGTACAGAGAAAGGGATAGGCCGTTGGGTTTAGAACTTACCTGAAAAGCAGGAAATCACATAAGCAGGCTCCGAGATAAAATATAAATAAAAACTGAATACAAAACAATAAGCTAAGGCGGTTGGAGATATTTCCAGCCGCCTTTTTAAGGTGCTGAAGCGAGCCTGCCCGGTTTACTGAAATGAGATTTTCTAATTGTATGTAAAAGAGATAAAACAGTAATAGAAATTCACACATTCTGACGGGAAGAAAAGAAAATAAGGTAAAAATTGTAAAAAAATGGTGAATCAAGGCTTTTCTTGCGTTTATCTTTGACATTAAATGTAGATTGTGTTACACTGGAAATATTCAATAATAGCGGGAATATGCGCAATTGCAGAGCGAGCATGAGGTGGACACAATGGATAAATATGAATACAGGCTGAAAACAGATCAGATGAAAAAGCTGGCGGACAAAAAGGATACCTTTTCTGCGATAAAAGTGGCCGACACCATTGATTGGCGGAAGGTGCGTGATGTGAAGACTCTGACTTCCGCTGCTGAGGTTTATGTGGCGAACGGCAGATATGATACTGCTATTGATTTGCTGCTCCAGGCTTACGAATATGCTCCGATCGGGAGAAGAATTATGTATCGGCTGACGGAAATTGCCATAGAAGCGGGGAATTTTCAGGATGCCAGGAGCTACTACGAAGAATTTCAGGAGATTGCGCCTCATGATCTGGGACAGTACATTCTGCGGTATCAGTTGGAAAAGGCGAAAGGCGCGCCTGTTGAAGAACTGATCCAAATTCTTGAGGAGTACAGAGTTCAGGATTTTGATGAGAGATGGTCTTATGAGCTTGCTGAGCTGTATCATAAGGCAGGCCGCAGGGAAGACTGCGTGAAACTGTGTGATGATATCATTTTATGGTTCAGCCTTGGCAAGTATGTGGAAAAAGCAATGAAGCTGAAGATGGTGTATGAACCATTGACCGCCAGCCAGAAAGAAAAGGCTGAGAATCAGACAAAATATGCGGAGAAGCTTCGGAAGATTCAGGAGGCTTCTGAGTTTACAGGGAGAAAAGAGGACGCAGCTCCGGCGGCTCCCGCAAACCAGGCAGCGGAAGAAGCGGCTGAAGAGAGCGTGCGGGTCTGGGCAGAACGCGAGGAGGAAGTGGCAACAGCCAAGACAGTAGGAGAACTGGAAGTGGTGAAGGCTGAACCAGCCCGCCAGGAAACAGTTCAGGAAGAACAGGAGCCGGTGGTCAGAATGCCGAAGCCGCCAGTTTTAGCAAGAGAACCAGTGAAGGAGGAGACAGTGGCAGCTCCCGCACAGAATCGGCAGAACAGAGATACAGAGCATACGTTTTTGGATGTGAAGCTGGAGCCGTATACCCATCAGTTTATAGATGGGGCAGGCGAGAAAATCCACGTAAAATCTCTGGATGAAGAAATGCAGAGAAGTGAGTCTGAAACAACCAGCCAGGCTGTTTCCAGAGAAGATCTGGGAGCTGCCAGCCTGAAGCAGAGCACTACCTGGGTTAAGGAGGCTGGGGAAGAAGCAAGGGCCGCCATATTGGAAGGGTTTGAAGCAGAACCTCAGGTTACCGTAGAAGGGGCAGGGATAGCGGAAGAACCGGTATACAGAAACGATTCCGATACGTTACATGATTTTGAAGAAAACATCAGGAGTACGCTGAAAAAAATCGCATCAGAGCCTGAAGCGGCAGATGAAGTAAAAGTGCCTGCAGTTGAAAGTGAGCCTAAAGAGAGAAGTACGGGTTCAGTGGAAGCGGCAGAGAAAACCTATGAAAGAGCCCGCACTCAGTTGAAGAGCTGGAACTTTCTGGTAACTGCCAGAGATGAACAGGCAGGCTTTGATCTGGCGGTGGCGAAGCTGAAATCAATGCCCAAAGAAGAAACTGGTAGGCCTTCCAAGGTAGCGAGGATTGATGGCGAGAAATTAAATAAGCGGGGAATCCTGGCTGTACTGGATAAACTGAGGGATAAAGTTCTGATTGTGGATCATGCAGGAAAGCTTCTGGATTCGATATTAGAGGAACTGGAAAAGGTAGTCAATGATCCTGAAATAAATATTATGGTGGTGCTGATTGACACCCCCAAAGAGATTGACAATCTGATGAATTACAGCGTGCTGCTGTCTTCCAGATTCCCCAACAGATATGACTGCGATGCAGTTACTGCTGATGAGCTGGCTGAATATGCCCTTCAATATGCGGACGAGCAGGAATGTGTGCTGGATGATGTTGCTGTGCTGGCACTGTATGTAAAGATTGACGAGATCATGCAGAACCCGGATGGCCAGGAAAAAGAACACGTTCAGGAGATCATGGATGAGGCGATTGACCGCGCGGAACATAGAGGAGGGCTTTTCCGGGGGCTGTTTGGCAATAAACTGGATGAGCAGGGGCGTCTGGTCCTGAAAGAGGATCATTTTAAATAGGCGGTTCGTATAAGTAATTATTGGCGATAGAGCGGAGAGACTCTGTCGCCTTATTTTATTTAACAGACAGACACGCAGTAGGCAGCCTTCTGCCTGACGGCTTTAATAGGGCATGCAGGAGCCTGGCCTGCAGCTGCACTGTGTTTCTTTGCAGCAGCAATGATTCGGGAGCGCAGATAAAAACCCCAGGAGAATAAAATTCTAAGTCCTCCTGGGGTGATTTGCCTCAAATGAATGCGCTCCTGTCCAATATCATTTCTGGTTGCGGTACTGAAGGGGGGTCAGGCCATAAGCTTTTTTAAATTGGCGGTTAAAATGCTCTACGTTCTGATATCCCACCGACGAAGCCACATTCTCAACAGCAATGCTGCCGTTTTTCAAAATTTTTGCGGCCTGCTCCAGCCGGATTTCTTTCACATGGTCTCCAAAGGTTTTTCCGGTCTGATCCTTGATGTATTTGGACAGATAGGGTTTGGAGAGGAAGTATTTCTGAGATAACTCATCCAGTGATACAGTCAGGTAATTCGTGTGGATGTAATTCAATATATCTGTAATCCGCTCATTTTTTTCTTCTGTACCCTTGGACATTGCCTCCAGCTGGTTCACGGCGGATACCAGGGCGTTGATAGAGGAATTGATGATATCTTCTGCAATGCCCACTCCCCAGTACTGGCGGTCCATGCCCAGGATTCCTACATAAGTCACTGCTTTGGAGGAGGAGCCTGTGGTCAGAGAGTGCTCTTCATAGGTAGTCAGTTCATAGCTGATTCCAAAATAATTTTTGATAGCCACGCTCACCGCATCCAGACGCCCGTTTCCGTTTCCTACTATCACACGGCTTTTGCCGGCGTGCTGAATGGTGACAGAGACCTGGATTCCATCCGGCTGCTGTTTAAAATGGCATTCCGGAACCTGGAAAATATCGCTGCGGTTAATATATTTGTCTGAAAAAATCTGGTATACCCAATCGGGAGACAGTTCTTTATGTTCCTTGTCGGAAACTCCTTTTACAGTATAACCTACCTGCTCCTTCATTTTTTCCGGCAGGGACAGGCCAAAATTCTGCTTCAGGATATAGGCTACGCCGCCCTTTCCGGACTGGCTGTTAATGCGGATCACATCTGAACCGTATTCCCGCCCCACATCTTCCGGATCAATCGGCAGATATGGCACGGTCCAGGTTTTGCACTTCTTTTCCTCTCTCCAGTTCATGCCTTTCGCAATGGCGTCCTGATGGGATCCCGAAAATGCTGTGAAGACCAGTTCCCCCGCATAAGGCTGGCGCATGCCCACCTTCATGCCGGTGAGCCGTTCATAAATGGAAACGATCTCAGGCATGTTGGAGAAATCCAGTTCGGGGTCCACGCCGTGAGAGAACATATTCATTGCCATGGTGATAATATCCATATTTCCGGTGCGTTCGCCGTTACCAAAGAGAGTGCCTTCGATCCTGTCCGCGCCGGCCAGAACGCCCAGCTCGCCGTCAGCCACGCCGGTTCCCCGGTCATTGTGGGGATGAAGGGAAAGCATCACTGCATCCCGGTACTTCAGATGTTTGCTCACATATTCCACCTGGGTGGCAAATACATGGGGCATGGCACATTCCACAGTGGCGGGTATATTGATGATGGCTTTATTCGCTTTTGTGGGTTTCCATATATCCAGGACAGCATTGCAGACATCCACGGCATAATCCACTTCTGTTCCATGGAAGCTTTCGGGGCTGTATTCAAAAGAGAAGTTTCCGCCATCTTCCTCTGCCAGCTCTTTGAGCAAAACAGCTCCGTCAGTGGCAATTTTTTTAATTTCTTCCTTACTCTTTCGGAAGACCTGTTCACGCTGCGCCACAGAGGTGGAGTTATAAAGGTGAATGACAGCATGGGGTGCGCCTTTTACAGCCTCGAAGGTCTTTCGGATAATATGCTCTCTGGCCTGGGTGAGGACCTGAACAGTAACATCATCCGGGATCAGATGATTTTCGATCAGGGTGCGCAGAAAACGGTATTCTGTATCTGAGGCAGCCGGAAAACCTACTTCAATTTCCTTAAATCCGATATCCACCAGAAGCTGAAAGAATTCCAGCTTCTCATCCAGGCTCATGGGTTCGATCAGGGCCTGATTGCCGTCGCGCAGGTCCACGCTGCACCAGGCAGGAGCACGGTCAATAGAATCCTTTTTTACCCAGTCATATGTAATTTCAGGGGGCATATAATAAAGCTTTTCATAATTATTGTAATTTTTCATATGTGGTCTCCTTTAAAGTGATGTTAAAATAGATTCTAACACGATTTGACCAGAAAGAAAAGGGATAAAATTAATCAGTTTTATTGATCTTTTTTAACATTCAAATAAAAATTGCTCTTATAGCAGAAAAATAGATGCATATGGTTTAGAAACAGCTTGCATGGAAACCGTGTTTCCTTTATGATGGAAGAAAACAGAAGAAAGGACTGAGCCAATGTACCAGGCAGATGAAAATAGATATAAAACCATGAAATATAACAGGTGCGGCGCCAGCGGGCTGAAGCTTCCGGCCGTGTCTCTGGGTCTGTGGCACAATTTTGGAAGCAGGGATTGCTATGACAATATGAAGGAAATGTGTGAGACAGCGTTTGACGCAGGAATTACGCATTTCGATCTGGCCAATAATTATGGCCCCGTACCGGGGAGCGCTGAGGAAAACTTCGGGAAGATTCTGAAAGACAGCCTGGCCCCTTACAGGGATGAGCTGGTGATTTCTACTAAGGCAGGGTATGAAATGTGGGATGGCCCTTATGGCAACTGGGGTTCCAGAAAATACCTGACCGCCAGCCTGGATCAGAGCCTGCGGCGGATGGGGCTGGATTATGTGGATATTTTCTATCATCACAGGCCCGACCCGGAAACGCCTCTGGAGGAAACCATGCTGGCCCTGGACGCTGCGGTGCGCAGCGGAAAGGCGCTTTATGCGGGAATTTCCAATTATAACCGGGAGCAGACGGAGTCGGCAGTGAAAATACTGCGGGAACTGAGGACCCCTTTTATTATCAATCAGCGCAAGTATTCAATGTTTGAGCGGAATATTGAAGAGGACGGCCTGAAGGGCTGGGCTGCTTCCAACGGACTGGGCATCATTGCATTTTGCCCCCTGGCGCAGGGGCTTTTGACGGACAAATATCTGAATGGGATTCCGTCGGACAGCAGGATCATGCGGGACGGCCGTTTCCTCAAAGAAGGGGACGTTACTTTGGCGCGTTTGGAGCAGATCCGGGCGCTGAATGAAGTGGCGGCCGGCAGAGGGCAGAGCATGGCCCAAATGGCGCTTTCCTGGGTCCTTCGGGACGGAGAGGTGACCAGCGTGCTGATCGGCGCATCAAGGCCTGCTCAGATTCTGGAAAATATAAAAATAACCGCCGCTCCTGCTTTTACTGCAGAAGAGCTGGACACGATTGAAAAAATTCTCAGGAATTAGCTTTGAGGATCGCTTCCCAGAGACCATTTAAATAGGCGGCGCCCAGGGCCCGGTCATACAGGCCGTATCCCGGCATTGCAGCCTCATTCCAGATCATCCGTCCGTGATCCGGGCGCACAGGCCCCTGAAAACCGATCTCATATAGCGCTTTCATGATTTCGTACATATCGAAGCTGCCGTCTGAAGAGAGATGGGCAGCTTCTTCAAAATCTCCCGGGCAGTTGTGGCGTAGATTGCGCACATGGGCAAAATGGATGCGGCCTTTCAGCGCGCGGATCATGCCGGGAAGATCGTTGTCCGGATTGCTTCCGTAGGAACCGGCGCAGAATGTGACTCCGTTGTGGGGATTATCCACCATCTTCATCAGCCGCTGCAGGTTTGGCAGGCTGGTGATGATGCGGGGCAGCCCGAATACGCTCCAGGCCGGGTCGTCCGGGTGAATGGCCATATTGATGTCATATTGATCGCAGACAGGCATGATGGCTTCCAGAAAGTATTTCAGGTTGAGGAACAGCTTTTCTTCATCCACATCTGCATACATGGCGAACAGCTCTTTTACCCGCGCCATCCGTTCCGGTTCCCAGCCGGGCAGCACAAAGCCGTTGGATTCTTCGGAGAGAGAGTCAAACATGGCAGATGGGTCCGCCCGGTCGATATCTTCCTGGCGATATGCCAGGACAGTGGAACCGTCAGGCCGGACCCTGGCCAGTTCGGATCTGGTCCAGTCAAAGACAGGCATAAAATTATAGCATACCAGGCGGATACCCTCTTGCCCCAGACGTTCAAGGGTCTTAATATAATTGTCAATATACATGTCCCGGTCGGGAGAACCGATTTTAATGGAATCGTGAATATTCACGCTCTCAATCCCGGAAATGTGCAGCCCGGAAGCCGTGACTTCGTCTTTTAAAGCCCCAATGGCTTCTGCACTCCACAGTTCGCCTGGGGCGGTTTCATAAAGCGTGGTAATCACGCCGGTAACGCCCGGGATCTGCCGGATTTGTTTCAGTGTTACAGAATCGGATTTGCTGCCAAACCAGCGGAATGTCATTTCCATAAGAAGCCCTCGCTTATCTAAAAATTTTACCAAACGATATTTATTCTGATTATACCTGACCCGGCAGCTTCTGGAAAGATTAAGATTTGCTTGAAGCATTGCAAATATTGCTGTAAAATAGACAGAAGGAGGCTGAAATGCAAAACAGTTACTCATATTACTGCAACATGGCCTGTCAGTATTTCCCATGCCATAAGGGCCTGGAAGGCGAAGATTTCAACTGCCTTTTCTGTTACTGTCCGCTGTATGCGTTGGGCGACAGTTGCGGAGGAGATTTTAGCTATCTGAAAAACGGAATCAAAGACTGCAGCGCCTGCCTATTTCCGCACAGGCCGGAGAATTACGAGGAGATTGTCCGGCGGTTTGGGGAGATTGCGGCGCTGGCTAAGAAAAGAGAATAAAATGAATCAGGACTTTTTACCGATCAGCCGGGCGGATATGGAAGCCAGAGGCTGGGAACAGGTGGATTTTGCATATGTGACAGGGGATGCCTATGTGGACCATCCCTCTTTTGGCACGGCCATCATCAGCCGTGTGCTGGAAGCCCATGGATATAAAGTGGGGATTATCCCTCAGCCGGACTGGAAGGACGAAAGGAGCGTTCAGGTATTCGGACGTCCCCGGCTGGGATTTCTGGTTTCTTCCGGCAACATGGACTCTATGGTGAACCACTACAGCGTATCTAAAAAAAGGCGGCAGACTGACGCTTATACTCCAGGGGGAGTGACCGGAAAACGCCCGGACTACGCGGTGACAGTGTATTGTAATTTGCTGCGGAGGGTTTATGGGCAGGTGCCTGTGATCATCGGAGGAATTGAGGCAAGCCTGCGCAGGCTTGCTCATTACGACTACTGGTCCGACAGCCTGAAGCGGTCTGTCCTGCTGGATTCACAGGCAGATCTGATTTCTTATGGGATGGGAGAGCGGTCTATCATAGAGATTGCGGAGGCGCTGGACGCCGGAATTGACATAAAAGATATTACTTTTATTGACGGGACAGTTTTCAGGGCCAGTACACTGGAAAACGTATATGATTACGAGCTGCTTCCTTCTTATGATGTAATAAAAGCGGATAAGAGAAAATTTGCGGAAAGCTTTTATACACAATACAGCAATACGGACCCCTTTTCAGGAAAACGCCTGGCTGAACCTTATGGAAAGCATCTTTTTGTGGTTCAGAATCCGGCGGCCAGGCCGCTGACGCAAATAGAAATGGATGATGTTTACGCCCTGCCTTACGCAAGGACATACCATCCTGTGTATGAGGCAGCGGGGGGGATTCCGGCGATCCGGGAAGTGAAGTTCAGCCTGGTGAGCAACAGGGGGTGCTTCGGCGGCTGCAGCTTCTGCGCGCTGACTTTTCATCAGGGAAGGATTGTGCAGACCAGAAGCCATGAATCAATTCTGGAAGAAGCTGCCCTGATGACGGAGGATAAAGATTTTAAGGGCTATATCCATGATGTGGGAGGCCCCACCGCCAATTTCCGCCATCCGTCCTGTAAAAAACAGATGGAAAAGGGCGTATGTCCCGGGCGGCAGTGCCTTTTTCCCAAACCCTGTAAAAATCTTCTGGTGGATCACCAGGATTATCTGCAGCTGCTGCGCAGGCTGAGGGCCCTGCCAAAGGTGAAAAAGGTCTTTATCCGTTCTGGCATCCGTTTTGACTATGTGATGGCGGACCAGGACGATACATTTTTGCGGGAGCTGTGCAGGCATCATGTCAGCGGCCAGCTGAAAGTGGCGCCGGAGCATGTGGCGCCGGGAGTGCTGTCCAGGATGGGAAAGCCGGAGAACAGTGTTTATCAGGCTTTTGTGAAAAAATATCAGAAGGTGAATGAGCAGCTGGGGATGAAGCAGTACCTCGTCCCATACTTGATGTCTTCCCACCCGGGGTCCACGCTGAAAGAGGCGGTGGAGCTTGCGGAATATCTCCGGGATCTGGGCTATATGCCGGAACAGGTGCAGGATTTTTATCCTACGCCCTCCACAATTTCCACGTGTATGTATTACACCGGACTTGACCCCAGGACCATGGAGCCGGTATACGTGCCGAAAAACCCCCATGAAAAGGCCATGCAGCGGGCGCTGATTCAGTACAGGAATCCCAAACTGTATGACCTGGTGAAGGAAGCTTTGATCAAAGCGGGACGTCAGGACTTGATCGGATTTGACAGCCGCTGCCTGATCCGGCCCAGGCAGCTTTCTGGGGAAAAAAGGAGCGGAGAAAAACCGCAGGCAGACAGGCGCAGAGCCGGAAGCCGAAACCGGAAGAGACAAAAACCAGGAAGGTGATTTTGGCTCTGCTGCCCCTAACAGGAGTCAAAGCTTTCTTGCTTTGAAGCATACGGATATGGGAAGCATTTTTGCCTTTTTTGTTTTATCGCTGTTATCTTCAGCAGATTCCATAGTTTTTTGGTCCGTCTGCTCAATCATCTGCTCAATGACAAAGCCTGCCTTGGCTAACGCATTTACGTATGTTGATATTTTCCTGTTGCATAAAATTATCTCGCTTCCACTCCCCACAACTCAGCGGCGTTCCTGTCCGCATGGTATTTTAAGGAATGCCCGCTGCCGCAGCAGATTTCCAGCATTTTTTTGTCGGAAACGTCTCCAAATAGATGCAGGTCGTCCTCTGTGACAAATTTTACTCCGTATGTAGGAAGCGCAGTTGTTCCAAACCATAAATCCGCATTTTCGTTCCAATATGTTTTATTTGTTTTTATAATTTCTTCCTTCTGCATAAAAACCCCTTCTGATTTCTTCTAAGTTGTACTAAAACGCATACTTTGTTCCATGTGAAAGCAACATTCCGTCTGTTAATTCTATACATAAAATTATGGTGTTTTTATCATCAAAGTCATTATGCCCATTGTCAATCCATTCGGCGAAGACATTTTTCAATTTATCAGCAATCATTTTATTTTCTTCTTTTCCGAAATAACCTAAGTTGACACCCTTTCCATGTGCGGTAAACCACTCACTGGCTATCGCGGCAATGGTATTGTTTTGTATATGTTTGATCTTATTAGAATGTGCGTGTGTAATGATATAAAATGCGCCATTCTCATAATAAGCATTTACATACCGCACATACGGTACTCCATTTTCTGCAGTTGCCATGGCAAGAACAGTGTCTTTTCCAAAACGTTTAATCATTATTTTTTCAGCTTCTTGGCTTAATTTTATCATAGGGTTCTCTCCTTAGAGTTTTAATCCTGGTGGGCGTGGTTGTACAGAACCTGTATTTTTGGGGGCAGTTTATCCGGCAGCATCTGGTTCAGGCGGTCTTCGTTTCCGTCGGCGATTGCCTGTTCATAATACCAGCACTTGAACCGGATCATGTCTAAAGTTTTCTGCATCTGCTCAATCTCAGCTTCCATTAACTTCTTCTGCTGCAAAAAGAATTCATATCTCAGGGGATAGGTAGAACTTCCCTGAGAACACCATTCCATGAATTTTTTGATATCCTTAATTTCCGTACCGGATTTTTTCATGCATTCAATAACCCGCAATGCTTCCAGCTCTTTTTCGGAAAATTTCCGGATGCCGGAACTGCGCTCCATATCCGGAAACAGGCCTTCTCTGTCATAATAGCGCAGAGTAGAGACGGGCAGACCGAACATTTTTGATACTTGTCCTATTGTATACATATCAGACTCCTCCTTTGTTAAAATCTTTCAAATAACTATTGACCTGAAGTCAGGTTTATGTCCTACAATGAAATTATCACAGAAGGGCTGCAAAGTCAATGTGCAATTCAAGAACAATATTCAGCAGTTTTCAGGAGGAAAAATCATGGAGCAGGAAAAATTAATTTTAACAGAAGAGTGGGATAAGACTTTTTCGAAAAGTGATAAGGTGGATCACAGTAAGGTGACGTTTCATAACCGTTACGGCATCATGCTCGCAGCAGACCTATATGTACCTAAAAATGCAAATAAAAAACTTCCGGCTGTCGCAGTGTGCGGTCCCTTTGGCGCGGTAAAAGAACAGGCATCCGGCCTGTATGCACAGGCAATGGCGGGGAGGGGATTTTTGACAATTGCTTTTGACCCTTCCTTTACCGGTGAAAGCGGGGGCCAGCCCCGGTACATGGCTTCTCCTGATATAAATTCAGAAGATTTTCAGGCTGCTGTTGATTTTCTTTCTGTGCAGGAAAAGGTGGATCCGGGGAGAGTCGGCGTGATCGGAATCTGCGGCTGGGGAGGCATGGCGCTGAACGCTGCCGCTTTGGATACCAGAATCAAGGCCGCTGTTGCAGCTACGATGTACGATATGGCGCGGGTGAATGCAAAAGGGTATTTTGATTCTGAAGACAGCGCGGAGATGCGTCATGAGAAAAGAAAGGCCATCAGCGCGCAGAGAACACTGGATTATAGAAACGGCTTCTATGCCTTGGGCGGCGGTGTAGCAGATCCGGTGCCGGAGGACGCGCCATTTTTTGTAAAAGATTATTACGATTACTATAAGACAGCCCGAGGCTATCATGTAAGATCTTTGAATTCCAACAGCGGATGGAATGTGACTGGTTGCCAATCATTCCTGAATATGCCGATTTTACAGTATGCTTCTGAAATCCGCAGCGCCGTTCTTTTGATTCACGGAGAAAAGGCACATTCTTGTTATTTTAGCAGAGATGTATACCGGCAGCTTACAGGAGGAAACAAGGAACTGATGATAATTCCGGATGCTGTGCATACAGACTTATATGACAGAATGGATGTAATTCCCTTTGACAAGATGGCGGAGTTTTTTCTGGAATATTTGAGATAAGATCATTTGGAGGGAGGCATTGTTATGGAATACAGAATCAACAAAAAAACGGGGGATAAAATCAGCGTGATCGGGCTGGGTACCAGCTATATATCCGAAGCGGATGAAAAAGAGGCGGTGGAAGCGCTGCAGCTGGCCCATGCCAACGGGATTAACTATGCGGACCTGGCTACCGCGGGCGCAAAAACCTTTGGATATTATGGCAGGGCATTCGCAAAATGCCGTCGGGAGATGTATTATCAGGTGCACTTCGGCGCTAATTATGAGACTGGCGAATACGGGTGGACGATTGAATTGGAGAAGGTGAAAAAGCAGGTTGACTGGATGCTTTGGGAATTGAAGACGGATTATGTGGACTATGGTTTCATACATTGCCTTGACAGCTGTTCGGACTGGCAGGCATACCAGAAAAACGGAGTGCTGGAATACCTTCTGGACATGAAAAAACAGGGCGTGGTGAAACATCTGGGCCTTTCCACCCATACCCCTTCTCTGGCCAATGAGGTATTGGATGCCGGGCTTGTGGAACAGCTGATGTTTTCCATCAATCCGGCCTATGACTACCATCATGGAGAGTACGCCAACGGCAGCGCAAAAGAGCGGATGATGCTGTACAAAAGATGCGAAGCAGAGGATGTGGGCATTTCTGTCATGAAACCATTTTCCGGAGGGCAGTTGCTGGACGAAAAGACCTCGCCTTTTGGAAAGGCGCTGACCAGATACCAGTGCATTCAATATGCCCTGGACAAACCGGGAGTGCTGACAGTGCTGCCCGGCATCCGGAATGCCGGGGACGTTCGGGAGCTGCTGGGATTCTTGGAGGCGGGGACTGAAGAAAGGGATTATTCTGTGCTGGGAACCTTCACGCCCGGGGACGCGGAAGGAATATGCGTTTACTGCAATCACTGCCATCCCTGCCCCATGGGACTGAATGTGGGGCTGATCAATAAATATTACGATCTTGCCGCGGCAGGCGACAGCATGGCCGCAGACCATTATGCGAAGCTGGAAAAACATGCTTCGGAATGCGTCGAATGCGGCCATTGCGAACAGCGCTGTCCCTTCCATGTGAAACAATCTGAAAGAATGAAGCTGATTGCAGATTATTTTGGAAAATAGAAATTGCTGAAAAAGGGCTCAGAAGAGCCTTTTTTTCATACTCAGGAGCACTTTTCCGATCACTGTGGTGAGAACGGCGGCCACCAGGGCTTCAGGAATGCCGTTGGTAAAAATAATGCCCAGAATAAAGGAATAGAGAGTATTAAAGGCCACGTTCTGTGCGGCGGCATAGGACTGGCCGAACAGGAAATAGATCAGGTTCATAACCAAAATTGTGTTTGTGATAGAACCGATCAGGCCGGCGGCGGGAAGGGCGATAAAGTCCCGGAATTTGCCCTTTTCAGGATTGCCGGAGCCGGCTTCCTTTGCGAAAATACGCGCCAGAGCGTTAACGCCTTTATAGGTATATGCAGCAGTAACACCAACCAGTATGCGGGGAACGAAACAGATGATCAGGCTCTGGAAACCGCCGTTTGCCACAAAAGGGGAAAATACAAAGGATGAGAGGCTGAAATTATAGGTGTTGTTGATGAGGCTGGTCAGTCCGAATACGAAGCCGAGAAAAGCGCCGTACTTCGGCCCCAGCAGAATGGCCCCGATAATCACGGGGATGTGGATGGTAGTCGCTTTGATGGCGACGAGATTGATGTACCCCATATAGGGCACAAACGCCATGACCAGGATGATGGCGGAAAAAATACCGGCCAGCACCATGGCGCGGGTCTTCTGAGACCTTGTTTGATTCATTTTTATCCTCCTTGCTACTGTTCTCCCTGTCTGGCGGGAACGCTCCCGCGGAGATACAATGCAATTTTTATTATAGCAACCGGTCTTGAAATGTCAATGATGGTCAGGAGATTTCCTTAAAAGAATATAAAATCGGGCCTACTTTGCTTGACGGGGTAATATTTTCGGAATATGCTAAAAGATATTATGAAAAGTGCTGTCTGACAGGAGGAATTTATGTTATCAAAGTTCAGTGTGAAAAAGCCGTATACAGTGGTGGTGGCTGTGGCCCTGGTTCTGGTGCTGGGAGTGATTTCTTTTACAAGAATGACCACAGATCTGCTTCCAAGCATGAATTTTCCGTATCTGGTGGTGGTGACGACGTATCCGGGAGCCAGCCCTGAAGAAGTGGAGCAGACGGTTACTGTGCCGGTGGAACAGGTGGCCGCGACTACCAGCAATCTGAAATCGCTTAATTCGACATCCAGTGAGAATATGTCCATGGTGATCTGTGAATTCGAGGACGGAGCGAATATGGATACGGTGCTGATCGAAATGAGGGAGAACCTGGACCAGGTGACAGGCTATTGGCCGGATGAGGTGGGATCGCCTCTCATGATGAAAATTAATCCCGATATGCTTCCTGTGATGACGGCGGCGGTGGAGATTGCCGGGCTGGATTCCGCGGCTCTTGGCATTAAAGTGGAAAATGATATTCTTCCGGCAGTGGAAAGCGTGGAGGGCGTGGGTTCAGCCAGCTCTTCCGGCGGAGTGGAACAGTCCGTACAGGTGGTGCTGCGCCAGGAGAAAATTGATGAAATGAACCAGCAGATTGTGGCGAAGCTGGATGAGAAATTTGGCGAAGCCAGACAGAAGCTGGAAGAAGCAAAGGGACAGATAGAAGAAGGCCAGCAGCAGGTGGAGGCAGGCCAGCAGGCGCTGACCCAGCAGATACCAGATGCGGAGAACCAGCTGAATTCAGCAAATACCCAGACTCTGGAGGGGGAGATTGCATTGAATGAAGCTCTTTCGGAACTGCTGGCAAAGGAAGTGCAGCTGGCATATCAGGAGGCTCAGCTGCAGAGTACGGAAACACAGCTGCAGGGGATACAGCTGATCCTGAACGGGGCTTCGGGCAGCATGAAGGACTTGATGGATAAGCTGGAAAAAGCCAGGGCGGAATTGGAGGCGATTAAGAACAACAATACTCTTCCCGAAGAGGAAAAAACGGAACTGATCCGGCAGCTGGAGGAGCAGATCGCCAAGCTGGAGGCTCAGCTCAAGGGAATCAGCGATACTCTGGAAGCTATGGGCATGACCGCGGCAGGCACGCTGGAAGACATGTCTGCCTATGTGCAGCAGAAACAGGAACAGCTGGCAGAAGGAAAAGCAGCTCTGGCCCAGGCGAAGCAGGCGATAGAAACAGGAAAACAAAAGATAGAGGAAAGCCGCGCCCAACTGAAAGAAGGCAGAGGCACTATTTCAGAACAGCTGGCAGTCCTTAACCAGAAAAAAGCAGAGGCGGAGCAGCAGCTGGAGCAGGGAAAGGAAGCCCTGGCGGAAGGACAGAAGGTGCTGGAAGAGCAGACCGCCAATTTTGACGCCCAGCAGCAGGCGGCGTATGACGCGGCTGACCTGAATCAGATCATTACTATTGATATGATTGGAAAAATGCTGACAGCTCAGAACTTTTCCATGCCGGCCGGATATATTTCCGCAGAAGGAGTGGATTACCTGGTACGGGTAGGAGACAAACTGGGGTCCACTGAGGAGATGGAACAGATGGTTTTGTTTGACCTCGGTGTGGAGGGAATGGAACCGATCTGCCTGGGAGACGTGGCCGATGTATCTGTAGTGGATAATTCCGACCAAGTCTATGCAAAGCTGAATGGAAATGACGGGCTGATCCTGACCATGCAGAAGCAGACAGGATACTCCACTGCAGAAGTGTCAGACGCGATCCAGGAGCGATTTGAGCAGCTGGAGAAGACGGAAGAGGGGCTGCATTTTACCATCCTGATGGACCAGGGCATTTATATTGATATGGTGGTGGATTCTGTCCTGCAGAATATGCTGATCGGCGGTTTGCTGGCCATTTTTGTCCTGCTTTTTTTCCTGAAAGATCTGAAGCCCACGGTGATCATTGCATGTTCCATCCCCATCAGTATTTTGTTCGCGATTGTGATGATGTATTTTTCCGGGGTTACCCTGAACATCATTTCACTGTCCGGCCTGGCGCTGGGTGTGGGCATGCTGGTGGATAATTCCATCGTGGTCATAGAGAACATATACAGGCTGCGGTCCCTGGGAGTGCCGGCAAAAGAGGCTGCTGTGCGTGGGGCCAAAGGAGTGGCGTCTGCAATCATGGCGTCCACACTGACTACTGTAGCAGTATTTTTGCCAATTGTTTTTGTGGAGGGAATTACCAGGCAGCTGTTTGTGGATATGGCTCTGACCATCGGATATTCTTTGCTGGCCAGCCTGATTGTTGCCCTGACCCTGGTGCCGATGATGTCCGCAGGAATGCTGGTCAGGGACAAAAAAGTATCCCATCCCTTGCTGGAGAAAATCCAGAATGCCTATGGAAAGAGCGTTGGCTGTGCGTTAAAGCACCGGGCCGCGGTGCTGCTGGCGACGCTGGCGCTTTTGATTGCCAGTGTGTTTGGCGCTTTATCAAACGGCACGGCGTTTATTCCGGCCATGGAGAGCAATCAGATGTCTGTTAAAATCCAGATGCCCGAAGGTTCGGAGTTTGCGGATACCGCGGAGATGGCGGATGCAGTATCAGACGCAGCCCTAGCAGTGGAAGGCGTAGATTCTGTGGGAGCAATGATCGGCGGAGGCGGCATGATGGCAATGATGGGAGGCTCTTCCTCAGGCGGCAGCAGTGCGGCTGACTCAGCCACCCTGTATGTGATTATGAAAGAAGATTATAAAGACGGCCTGGATAAAATAAAAAAAGAGATTGAGGAACGCACCAGGGATCTGGACTGCGAAGTAAAAATAAGCTCTGAGAGTATGGATATGAGCGCTTTAGGAGGTTCCGGCCTTTCTGTGGTGGTCAGGGGGAGAGACCTTGACAAACTGCAGGAGCTGGCAAAACAGGCTGCGGCTGTTGTCACAGAGGTAGAAGGTACAGTTGAGGTATCCGACGGAATTGAGGAAACCACTCCGGAGTACCGGTTCGTGGTGGACCGGGAAAAAGCTGCGGCAAAAGGACTGACAACAGCTCAGGTTTACGCGGCCCTGGCGGCAGAGCTGGCGGATGCCCAGTCCGTAACCACTCTTCAGACAGAAGCCAGAGATTACAGCGTTTATGTGAGCAGCGATTCGGACACAGAAAAATCGTTAGATACGCTGAAGGAGCTGAAGCTTTCCGGCACTGTGCAGGGACAGAAGGAAGAAGTGCAGCTGATGGATGTGGTGAAGCTGGAAAAGGCGGAGGGCCTGTCTTCTATCCACCGGGAAAGCCAGCAGAGAACATTAACAGTTTCCGCGGAGATTGACGATGACCATAATATCGGCCTGGTATCTGCTGAAGTGGAACGCAGGCTGAAAGAGATGGAGGTTCCTGAAGGGTTTTCTGTTCAGATAGAGGGGGAGAGTGAAACCATTAATAGTGCTCTGAATGATCTGATTTTGATGCTGGTGCTGGCAGTAGTGCTGATGTACATGATTATGGTGGCGCAGTTCCAGTCTCTGCTGTCTCCATTCATCATTATGTTTACCATACCGCTGGCCTTTACCGGCGGACTGCTGGCTCTCTTCTTTACCGGCAGTGAGGTGAGCGTCATTGCCATGATCGGTTTCGTAATGCTGGCAGGTATTATCGTAAACAATGGCATTGTGCTGGTGGACTATATTAACCAGCTGAGAGATTCCGGCATGGATCGGCGGGAGGCGATTATGGAAGCAGGCCGCACCAGATTGCGCCCGATTGTAATGACAGCCTTGACAACGATCATGGGATTGTCTATCATGGTATTTAGTCAGGGTATGGGAGCGGATATGACCCGGCCTTTGGCGCTGGTGACCATCGGAGGGCTGATTTACGGCACATTCCTGACGCTGTATGTGGTTCCCTGTATTTACGATCTGTTTGCTCGGCGCAGAAAAGCGCCGGTAGAGATAAATGAAACGGATGGAGGAGAAGAAAGTGAATAAAAAGTACAACAGGCTGTTTCTGCTGGACGCAGTGTACGGGCAGGAAAAATGGCTGAATAAAATGGCGCAGAGAGGGCTGCGCCTGGTATCAGTGAATTATACTGCCTATGAATTTGAAACCTGTGATCCGGGACAGTATGAATACCACATTGAGGTAGTCAAAGGAAAGACAAAGGAAGAAATCCTGGACCGCCAGAGATATCTCGCGCGCCGGGGGATTAAGTCAATTCCCAAAAGCATCAGCAATAACAGGACTGTTGGAAATGCGAAGGCGCATTCCATTGGGTCAGGAGAGAGCCAGGTGGTGATTGTGCCGGATCTGAAGCTTCCGGAGCTGCTGATACTGGAGCGCACGAAGGATTCCAGGGAGTTTGAAATACACGCTGATACAGCAGTGCGGGATAAGTATTATCAGAGGCTGCGCACCGTTGTCACCATGGTGGAATTCTGCCTGATGATTCTGGTGGTCACTGTAGCGCTGACAGCCAACGGGTCTCCGTTCCTCACAGGATTGGTTCTGGTGATGGTGGCGGTGATCCTATGGCTTGCTTTTACCCTTTCCAGGCTGACAGAACAGGCTTTTCATTTTAAAGAGCAGAAGCGTATGAGAAAAGAACAGCTCAGAAAGCAGCAGGAAGAGGAGCAGAAAAGGCAGGGCTGATTAAGAGGGGAGTCGCGAAGAGGCGGCAGATAAAATTCCGGAGGCTCCATGCCTTACGGCTATAGCCTCCTCCGTTTTTTCTGCCGCCTCTTTGCTGAAGCTCCTTCTGGCTGAGGTTGGTGTGTGCTGATCCACCCTCTTTTTACTGGCATGAGGGCAGTTTCTTAATATTATGGACATAAAAAGGAGCTGCGCACTGATTATTTTGGTGCGGCAGCTCCTTGCGATAAACTGATCAATTCCCCCAATGTGTATTATCCCAGATTGATTTGTACCGGTACGAACATCATAGAATCATATGCTGAATTCAGTCTGGCAATATTCGCTTCCTCATCATAGGATTTTTTCGGAACGGAAGCTATGTTCTGTGTGGTCTGGCGTTTCTTCAGCGTTTTCTGTAATGTGTCGCGGTCCAGTGTGGACAACCGGGGAGTTTTACCATATGTGTCCTCTTTCATGGAAACACCTCCTCTATGCTATACAGTATAAAAGGTGACTGTGAACAGCACATGTATAAGATATTAAATAAGAATAAAGTTAAGAACGTTTATGTTCAATTTTTGTATAAAATATGTAATAATTTTGTAAATGGAGGCGGCGTAAATGAGCGGATTGGATTTTATTTACCCGGAGGATCCGGAAGAGTTTTATGACGTTTTGCTGGTACAGCTGAAGAACCTTCTGGAGGGAGAACGTCAGCTGATCGCCGGCCTGTCTAATGCTGCGGCGCTGCTGTACCGGGCTTTGCCGGAAGTGAGCTGGGCAGGGTTTTATCTGTACCGTCAAGGGGGGCTTTTGCTGGGACCGTTTCAGGGCAAGCCTGCCTGTATCCGCATCCCTGTGGGAAAAGGGGTATGCGGCGCGGCTCTGGAGGCTGGGAAAACGCAGCTGGTGGCGAATGTGCTGGAGTATCCGGGACATATAGCCTGCGACAGCGCAGCCAGATCAGAGCTGGTGATTCCGATCTATGCAGGGGGCGGCATCGCGGGCGTACTGGATCTGGACAGCCCTCAGACAGCCAGATTTGATCAGGTAGACGCGGCTCGTCTGAGGGAAGCGGCGGGGATTCTTGCAGAAATGCTGGACTGGCCGGGAAAGGATTATGATGTATACATTTCAGAGCAGAATCAGATACAGTGAAACAGATGAAGACGGCAGGCTGAGGCTGAACGCGCTGATCAACTATTTTCAGGACTGCAGCACCTTTCATTCGGAGGACTGCGGGATAGGATTGGAGTGGCTGAAGCAAAGGAATCGGGTCTGGGTGCTCAACTCCTGGCAGATTTTGATTGACCGGTATCCGGATTTGGGAGAAAATGTATTGATCGGGACAAGTCCCTATGATTTTCGGGGGATGTTTGGATACAGGAATTTTTGGATGACGGATGATCAGGGCAGGTACCTGGCCAGAGCCAATTCAATTTGGGTTCTCTTGGATACGGAAAGCGGCCGCCCGGTTAAAGTTCAGCCGGAGGATGTGGAGCCATATGGAAACGATAAGCCTCTTGTAATGCCTGAAATGGGCAGAAAGATCAGGCTTCCTGAAGGCGGAGAAAAGCAGGAGCCTATTATTGTGAGGCCTTATCAGTTAGATACAAACCATCACGTGAATAATGGGCAGTATGTGGAAATGGCAAGGGACTGTATCCCCCCGGGATTTCAGGTTCAGGAACTGCAGGCGGAGTACAGGAAGCAGGCGGTATTGGGGGACGAATTGACGCCCAGAGTACAGAAAAATGAGAATGGCTGGATTGTGAGCCTTGAAAATGGAGAAGGACTGCCATATGCGATTGTGAAGTTGCTGGGCGGGCATGGTGAATGAGATGATTGAACTGGGAAAAGTACAGAAACTGACTGTGATCAGAGAAAAGAAATTTGGGATTTATCTTGGAGAAAAGGGCAGCGCTGAAGGAGTTCTTCTTCCTGCAAAGCAGGTGCCGGAAGGAACTGTGCTTGGAGATGAGCTTGAGGTTTTTATCTACAGGGATTCAGGAGACCGGCTGATCGCCACTACAAGACGGCCGTACCTGCAGATGGGAGAAACCGCGGTGCTGGAGGTGGCAGACCTGGCCGGAATCGGGGCATTCCTGAATTGGGGCCTGGAAAAGGATCTGCTTCTGCCCCACAGGGAACAGACCAGAGAACTGAAGAAAGGCGACCGGATTTTAGCTGCTTTGTATGAGGACCGGAGCAGGCGGCTGTGTGCCACAATGAGGGTATATGATTATTTGTCAGGGGAGAGCCCCTATCAGCCGGAAAACATGGTTTCCGGAACCGTATATCAGGTTAATCCTCAGGTAGGAGTGTTTGTCGCGGTGGATAACAAGTACTATGGATTGATTCCTGCGGGGGAAGTATTCCGGGAATACCAGATCGGAGATTCTGTAGCTGCCAGGGTTGTCCGGGTGCGCGAGGACGGCAAGCTGGATCTGGCTGCACGCAGGCAGGCATATCTTCAGATGGACGATGATGCTGAAATGCTCTTTGGGGAGATCGAAAAAAGAGGCGGCAGCCTGCCTTTTGGAGAAAAGGCAGACCCGGAGCTGATCCGCTCGGAACTGCATTTGAGTAAGAATGCATTCAAGCGCGCTCTCGGCCGTCTCTTAAAAGAAGAAAAAATTGTTATTGAAGAAAATGGTATCCGAATGATAAAAAAATAAAGTCAGCAGCGCGCGCCGGGCCGGAATTGCGCTTTATCCCGCCGGGCCGTCAGATAGTGGGAGCACATTTGATAAACAGCCATCAGCTCCTCTGGAGAACAGGTGGCGATCAAAACCAGAAGCCGGTGGGAGAGCTCCTGGCGCTGCGCGTCCGGAAAAAGGAGCGCGGGCGGCAGAGGATGACGTCCAGTGATCAGATAATCATAGGAAAGCTGGAAATGCCGGCTGAGCTGTTCCGCCAGGCTGCGGGACAGCGGCCTGACATCCCTTTCTACCGCGCCCAGGTAGCTGACAGATATCCCCAGACAACGGCTGAGCTGGCGCTGCGTCATACCGGCGTTGCGCCGAAGGCGTCGGATGCGCCTGCCTGTGGATTCAATATTTGAATTTTCATATAGTTCCGTTGTGAGCCCTTCTTTCACAAATGGCCGGAAAAAACATAACCACACCAATCATAAGTGGAAACAAGGCGGAAGGTAAGTAACAAATTGTTACATCTGGGCATTTTTCAGGAATGTCCTAAAATAAGGGAAAGTGCCGTGATATCAATGCTTTGCGGCACTTTATTTAATTCCACATAATGTCTAAAAATGCCATATGAAATCGTCTGGATAGTCACAAGTTTGTCACAACGATTTTCTCTATTTCAGTTCGCAGATCGTCCAGCGTCCGATGCCCGTATATCCTGTTGGTAATGTCGGCTCCGAAGCTGTGCCCCAGCATCCGTTTCCGGTCGTTCTCAGCAACCTTATATTCCTCGCACAGCGCAGAAAATGTATGCCGACAATCGTGCGGGGTATGGCGACCTATCTGTAACGCTTCCAAAGCCGCATACATCGATTTTCTGAACGTTGCGGTTGATTCGGGCATCAGCTCCCCATAATCGGACATGCGGCGTTCTACGAGCGGCAGAATGGCAGAGTGAATCGGGACGATTCTCCCTTTACTAGCTGCTGTTTTGATCCCTCCCTTGAAGAACCCTTCCTCCAGATTCGCCTCCAAGGATTTGTATGCCGTCAGGCGGAAGCCTGAATAGCACATTATCAAAATCATAGATATGGTTTCATTGTCTTGATTTTTCCATAGGCTTTCCAACTCTTCTTTCGAAAATGGCGTTCCATGTTCGTCATCCTCTGAAGTATTAATTTGTATGTGCGCAGCCTGGTTTTTTTCCACCAGCTCATATATGATCGCATACCGATAGATCTGTTTCAGAAATGTTACAATAAACTCTTTTGTTGCTGTTCCATGCGGGCAGGCATCAATCACCTTCTGCAGATCGGCATGCTTCAGGTCTGCAAATATCTTTTCATGCAAGGGCTTGCAATTCTTATATCCTTTCGTTGTGGCGTCCTTACTTGATTTTGAGTATTCTTTCCCGGATTCATATTTATACTTCCAAAAATCCTTATAAACCTGAGAAAAAGTCGGCCTCTCCTCCACAGCGTTACCGGTTATGCGGTTATAGTCCGCCAGCAGCCGCTGAATGAGTACATCAGCCTGTTTGCTGTCCGGAACCTCTATTTCCATCCCGGGAGTGTAGGTCCCGGCCTTATAGGCGTTCAGCACCAGAAATCCCCTCGTCCAGCTATCAACGTAGCACAAGGCTTTGGAAGGCTTGAATCCATACGGTGTCCGTTCCGTGGCAGGCGGATGGACCGCATATGGGTTCCTGCGGCCTTCTCCCAAGTATCGGATCGAACCAAATCCGTTAGGAAGTTTTGGATATTTTTTTCGTTTTGCCATTGTATCATCCTCCGAAATGGGTAAAAATGGGTACAAAAAGAACAGGTGATGTTGACACCTGCCCGCATAGGATGATACAATACTATTGTCTATAGGGTGTATCTCCTCTGCGGGATATACTTGCCGTCCTGGTGCTGGTAACACTGGGACGGTTTTTATTTTATGACTTGCGCATTCTTTCACTGATGCGAAATTGTTCAGCGTCTGGAACATCGACAAATTCAACTGTTTTATCAAAGTTTTTCCGTACAACTTCTTTTATTTCGTCAAGCGTAACATGGAAAAATTCACGGCGCTGATTAACCATATTCAATTTACGGTCCTCGAATGCCCGGTGAAGAGCGGCTTCAAGCGCAGGTGCATCATCAGAGAAAATCATTGCGTGGACATCAAAATTAAACGGAACAGAAGCATCCCCCAGCTCATCAACACGATCCTGTGGATCTAATCTCCTGGTCATTCCAATTTTATAAATGTTTTCTCCAAATGCACCAATGTTTGAAATCACATAGACATAGCCTGCCTTCATATTGGCCTGCCGATAATCAATGTCTGTTAGTGCTTTGTCAATAGAATCGATTTGTTTTTCCAATTCTGATTTTTTTGCAAGCAAATCAGGATCATTGGGATTGGCCATCAACTGATCGTTTATTCTCTTGAAGGCTGTTTGGTAATGTGTTTGTTCTTTTTCAATTTTCTTTCTCTGTTCTTCGATTTCTTTTTGAATTTTAGCCTGTTCGCGCTGTTCTGCACGCGCCGCTTTCTGTTCCTCTTTCTCTTCCTGCTTCTTCTGCTGATACTCGAAAGCAAGTCTTAATTCCTTAACCTTAGCTTCGAGATATTGTCCGGTAATTGATATTTCCATTATCGTTCCTAATTTCGAAATCGCTTCGGATGATTTATATATCTTATTTAACGATGCATCAAAGTTAGTGTATTTCACTTTGGATATTAATTCATCGCACTCACTATTAAAAGCCCTCAGAAGCAGTTTTTGTGTATCGGTTACTAATTTGCGACCCTTGGCGGCATTTCCGTTTACTTGCCAGTCTGTTCTTCCAGTAACTGCGTGATTGTTTTTTATAAGATCTTTTTGGCGCATGCGGATTTTTGCAAGTTCTTCTTTGTAATCCAACGCAGAAGCAAAATCAAATTGTGGCTGGTATAATCCAAATTCTTGGACTAAGATCTCATCATCAAGGTTCACGATTTGCTTTGATTTGCCGCGAATGACAGAATCGAGGGAAGATATATTATAATTTTTCTCCTTGATTTTCTCATTTAATTCCAGTATTTGATCGCTTAAATTATTTTTATTCTTCTGAAGTTTTTCAATCTCAGCTTTTAATTTAATTACATCCTGCATTTCCGGGGTCATTAAAGTTTTCAGGTATTCCTATTCTTTTTGCAAAGACTCTAATTCATTTTTGAATTGCTTCCCCTTGAAAGTATCCAATATACTCATAATTTTCCTCCATTCAGCATTTGCTGATAGTATTTTTTTATTCGCAATCGCACACCATATGCAAAAGAGGTGCACGATGAGAATACGAGTAATATATCATTTGTCAGAAATCATGTACGACCGCAACCTATCAGAGCGGGAGTTATCCAGGATGTCCGGCGTTTCAAAAACCACAATTAACAATATCAACAATGGCAGAAAACATCCCAACGGGGAAACCCTGTGTATGCTGGCGTCGGCGCTGAAAATCCCGGTAGGGGACCTTATTTCTTACAAACTGCAATAAGTGGTCACTATAGTGACCGAATATTTCCCCAGATGAGAGAATTTTAAATCACTCCGTATATATGTATGTACCAGATAGAGGTAAATCTGGTAACTATAATACAGAACAGATGTTTGTGCGCAACCCTTGACATATGTTCGATATTGCGCTATTATAATGTCAACGGAACGCCGCAAACAATCTGAGATGGGGAGGTTTACATATGGATTATTTCGAAGAATTCGAAGCGCTGTACAAAAAACTGGACAAAGGAGATATTGCTTTTGTCAAAATTCTCTATACTTTGGTGCTTCGGCATCTGGAGAGGAAGGGGAAGGTCTAACCTTCCTCTTCCTTTATGCGTTCAACAAGACCAGATGTGTATTTCCTTATTACCTGCTTGCTTTTTTCATCCAGCTCATAGTAATATTTCATCGCTTCAAGGATGATCTTATAAAATGAATCATTTTTATTTTCTATAACTTCAGAGATAATATCACCAATCTCATCTGTCGGTAAATGATCAATGAACATTTCTCCCTCTCCATATCTTAGCCATCTCTCATTTACTTTCAATTTTTCGCATATTAAGTTATAAATTGGTTCTTTTTGCTCCGGACGCTTTAATCTGTTATATTCTATGTTACCTATGACATCTCTTGTTGTCCCAAGCATCTTTCCAAACTCAGATTGCGACATTCCCATATTATTTCTTAATAATTTTATGCGCTCATGAATCTCCATCATATTCACCACCTTTTCCTAAATTATATCAGGTTAATCGTCGTTAGTCAACACAAAAAAATAAAAAAATTATGTTAAATTCGTTGACAAACGCATAAATGTGATGTATAATTCGTTTATCAACGATAAATAGAGAGGAGTGATTAATACGAAAACTGTAGATGTACAGGACATTAAGGCCAGAGTAGAAGACCTGAAATATCTGTCAGAGCATGATCCTGTTAATTTTAATGGGGTATGCAGTGCAATTTATCTTATGCGGCTTAGAAGCAATCTTGATGAGCCAGGGAAAGAGGAAGGAGGCAAAGAAAGTGCTCGAAAAATCTGAAAGAGTGCCCGTGCGGAAGGCTGCGGAAATGATTGGGTGCAGGCCATCAGAGATCCATTACCGCATGCTGCAGGGAGAGTGGGATCTGGGAGTGGTTGTCAAGGCTGTTCCGCCGGCGCAGAGAAACAGGTATCTGATATTCAGAGACAAGTTATATCGGTTCATGGGTAAGGAGATAACATGCAGCGACTAAATAAATACATCCTGGCTGGAGCACTGGCCCTGGTTGCGGAAATCGCACTGTTCGCGGTCCTGCCGATTCCGGAACCACAGGAAGCGCCGATCACCCACGCAGCACGCACAGAAGCCCCCACAGAGCCGATAACGGCGAAGGCCACAGAAATCCCCGTGGAGACAGTCAAGGCGGCATACATCGCCACGGAGACAGCCACAGAGACGCCCACAGAGCCAGAGACAATGCCCCCGGAGAGATACGATATCCCCTTACCGGAGGACCTGCAGGATTACCTGATTGCCACGGCCCACAGCTACGGTCTGGACCCGGCGCTGGTGATCGCAGTGATCTGGCGGGAGAGCTGTTACCAGGCGGATGCAGTCGGGGATGCCGGACAAGCAATCGGGCTGATGCAGATACAGCCCCGGTGGCACCAGGAGCGTATGCGCCGGTTGGGAGTAACTGATCTGGCAGACCCGCGCAGCAATATATTGGTGGGGTGCGATATCCTGGCGGAGGTGATCGGGCAGTATGGCGTGACCGGAGGGCTGACGTATTACCGGTGGGGTCGGTCAGAGGGTGATGGAGCGTATGCAGCGGAGGTGCTGGCATATGCAGGAACAATGGAAGGAGGAGAATCAAGATGACATATAAAGAAAAATTGCAGCAGGAACATCCTGATTATGTAGATAAAAAATATAGTGGGGGATGCCTGCTATGCCCGTACAGTTACGGATATGAAAGTTCTGAAAACTCAGAGCATGCCTGTTTGAAATTGAAAGGGGACTGCGAAGCCTGCTGGAACAGGGAAATCCCTGGAACGCAAAGAACCGCTGAGGCGGCAACCCCAGACGGTTCAGAAAACAACTAGATCAACACTATATTATCCGGAAATCCGGCAAAAGTCAAGACTGGCCGCCAAGGAGTATTTAAGGAAGCGGCCAGCCAGAAACTGAAGCACTACTATTATACCACATATCAGAGATAATTCAATATTAAAATTCTTGTAAAAGGAGAAAAACTATGAAAATCACAATCGAAGCAACATCTATGGAAGAACTGCAGGAAGCCCTGCAGCACCTGACGGGGAAAGAAATCACCAGAGAAGCTGTCCTGCAGGATATCGCGCCGGCGGAAGTACCGTTTCCCGCAGCACGGGTACAACCCGCTCCAGTAGCGCAGCCAGTTCAGGCAGCACCGGTGCCGGCAGCGCCTGAACCTGAACCGGAAGCCCCGCAGGCGGAACCCATAGTCTACAGCATGACTGACGTAAGGGGCGTCCTGTCAAACCTGACAAAAGCCGGGAAGAAAGCACAGGTGCAGGAGCTGATCAGAAGCTTCGGCGTGGACAAGCTCTCCCAGATCCCGGAAGACCGGTACCCGGAAGTGATGCAGAAAGCAGGTGAGCTGTAATGCATGCAAAGTTAAGCGCCAGCGGGGCGCACCGGTGGATGGCATGTACGCCATCCGCCAACCTGGAGGAACAGTTTCCGGATAAGTCATCCGAGTATGCAGAGGAAGGGACGCTGGCGCACAGCCTGGCAGAGCTGATCCTGCGATACAACAACAATGAAATCTCCAAAAAAACCTATTCCACGCGGCTGAACAAGCTGAAAAAAGACCCATTATACAGCCAGGAGATGCAGGAATACGTGGAAGATTATGCTCTTCAGGTCTGGGAACAGATCAATGAAGTAAAAGCTGCCTGCCCGGACGCCCAGGCACTGTTCGAACAGAGGCTTGATTTCTCCGATTATGTACCAGAAGGCTTTGGCACCGGGGATGTAGTGATCATTGCAGATGACATGCTCCAGATAATCGATCTCAAGTATGGAAAGGGAGTGGGCGTATCCGCCATCGGCAATCCCCAGCTCAGGCTCTATGGCCTGGGAGCCTGGCTGGAACACTCCATGCTGTACGATATCCGGCGTATCCGGATGACCGTCGTTCAGCCCCGGCTTGAGAATGTTTCCACAGAAGAACTGAGCATCGAAGAACTTCTTGACTGGGCGGAGACAGAAGTGAAGCCCAGGGCCCGTCTGGCTATGGAGGGAGAAGGGGAATTCTGTGTGGGAGACCACTGCCGTTTCTGTAAGGCCTTCGCCACCTGCCGGGCACAGAAAGACCATCAGATGGAGCTGGCAAAGTATGAGTTTGCGGATTCGGAGCTGCTGGATGATTCCGAGATCGGGGAAGTATTATCCAGGGTGGATGCCCTGGCGAAATGGGCGGAAGCGGTCAAGGATTATGCCTTTGACCAGGCCCTGAACCATGGCGTGCATTATGATGGCTGGAAGCTGGTGGAGGGGCGCAGCAACCGCAGATACATAGATGATACCCGAGTGGCTGAAGTGCTACAGAAAGCAGGATATCATGAGATATACAAGCCGAAAGAGCTCCAGGGGATTACCGCTATGGAGAAGCTGATCGGAAAGAAGCAGTTTGCCGATCTGCTGGACGGCCTGGTGGAAAAACCGGAAGGGAAACCTGTGCTGGTCCCACAAACGGATAAACGTCCGGAACTGGACAGCGCTGAGAAAATTAAAAACGAATTTAACGAACTGTAAAAAAGGAGAATAAGATTATGAGCACAAAAGTAGTAACCGGAACAGTAAGATTTTCATACCTGAATGTATTTAAGCCGAAAGCCATTACAGAAGGGCAGGACCCGAAATATTCGGTCAGCCTGTTGATTCCCAAAGAGGATAAAGCAACCCTGCGGAAAATCCGCGATGCCATTGAGGCCGAAAAGAAGGCAGGCGCTGCAGAGAAGTGGAAGGGGAAGGTACCTGCAAACCTGAAAACGCCCTTAAGGGACGGGGATGTAGAGAGAGCGGATGAACACCCGGAATACGAAGGGATGTATTTCCTCAATGCCAGCTCTTCCGAGAAGCCGATCCTTCTGGATGAGACCAAAGAAGAGGTCCTGGATCAGACGGAACTCTACAGCGGCTGCTGGGGCCGGGCAAATGTGAATTTCTATTGTTTTGACGTGAACGGAAACCGGGGGATTGCCGTGGGCCTGAACGCCCTTCAGAAAAAGCGGGATGATGAGCCTCTGGGGGGCATGATCACAGTGGAATCAGCTGCTGCCGATTTTGATGATGATGACGATGATGACGGCATGTTAGGATGATGGCCTATGCACATCATGAATGTAGACATCGAAACCTATTCAGACGTAGATATTAAGACAGCCGGGGCTTACGCATATGCGGAAAGCCCCGCATTCGAAATACTGCTGATCGCCTATAAGATTGATGACGGGCCGGTGGAAGTGATCGATATGACGAAAGACGATATGGAAACAATAAACAGCCATTATTGCTTCCACTCCCTGTTGTGGAATCCCCAATATATCAAGACTGCCTATAACGCCAACTTTGAGCGTACCTGTCTTGCCGCACACTATAAAAAGCCGATGCCGCCGGAGCAGTGGCGGTGTACGGCAGTCCATGCAGCTACCCTGGGGCTTCCGGCAACACTGGGGGCGGTAGGCGAGGCACTGGGGCTGCTGGAGGACCAGCAGAAGGATAAGACCGGCAAAAGCCTCATCCAGTACTTCTGCAAACCCTGTAAACCAACAAAAACCAACGGCGGGCGAACCCGGAACCTTCCTGAAGATGCCCCGGAGAAATGGGCGCAGTTCGTGGAATATAACCGGCAGGATGTGGTGACGGAGAGTGTGATCCGGGAGAAGCTGTCGATCTATCCGATACCAGAGGAAGAACAAAGGCTCTGGGAACTGGATCAGCATATGAATGACCGTGGCATCCGTCTGGACATGCATCTGGTGCGGAATATCCTTGCCTTTGATGTGATTTATCATGAGCGCCTGATCCAGGAGGCCAGGGAGATCACCGGACTGGATAACCCAAACAGCCTGGCGCAGCTGAAAGCCTGGCTTCAGCAGACATATGGAATAAAAATAAAATCCATTACTAAAGATACGATACCTGAAATAATAGAAGACCTGCGGAAACTGCCGAATTCTGGCCCCGGTTTGCGGATGCTGGACATCCGGAAGGAACTGGGAAAGACCTCCACAAAGAAATACGCTGCAATGGAGAATGCGGTATGCCATGACGGATATCTGCGGGGCATCCTGCAGTTCTATGGGGCCAACCGAACCGGGCGGTGGGCGGGGCGCATTGTCCAGGTCCATAACCTGCCCCAGAATAAGATCCCGGATCTGGATTATGCAAGGC
This sequence comes from Cuneatibacter caecimuris, assembly GCF_004216775.1. Lineage (GTDB taxonomy): Bacteria > Bacillota > Clostridia > Lachnospirales > Lachnospiraceae > Cuneatibacter > Cuneatibacter caecimuris. The sequence goes on along the minus strand of NZ_SGXF01000001.1, from coordinate 1,090,136 downwards.
AGCTTGTATCGGAAGGAGATTTCGAAACGCTGGAGCTGCTGTTTGAGGGAGTGCCCTTTGTATTCTCTCAGCTGATCCGGACAGCTTTCATCCCGTCTCCTGGCTGCAGGTTCTGCGTGGCGGATTTCTCCGCCATCGAAGCGCGGGTGATCGCATGGCTGGCCCAAGAAGAATGGCGGCTGGAAGTGTTCCGGACCCATGGAAAGATCTACGAAGCATCTGCCTCCCAGATGTTCCATGTGCCGATTGAGAATATTAAGAAGGGCAGTAAGCTGAGACAGCAGGGAAAAGTGGCTGAACTGGCTTTAGGATATGGCGGGGCCTTTGGGGCGATTAAGGCTATGGATAAGGCAGGGAGTATCCCGGATGAGGAAATCCCTATGCTAGTTGCCAACTGGCGGAAGGCCAGCCCCAATATCTGCCGGTTTTGGCGGGATGCGGAAGCCGCGGCGAAAATTGCCATCCGTGAACGCCGGACCGTGAAGCTGAAGAACGGGATCACCTTTTCCTATATTAACCGGATACTCTTCATCCGGCTGCCGTCAGGCCGTAAATTGGCGTACTTTGATGCGCGGGTGGAAGAGACACAGAAAGGGGAATCCATCACCTATGCTGGGGTGAAACAGGACACGAAGCGATGGGGAAGGCTGGAGACCTGGGGAGGAAAACTGGTGGAAAATATCGTGCAGGCGACTGCCAGGGATTGTCTGGCCGTGACCATGATGCGGGTAAGCCAGGCGGGATATCAGATCGTAATGAGCGTGCATGATGAAATAATTGTGGATGTGCCCAAAGAAGATAAAGACGCCCTGCAAAAGATCACGGACATCATGGCAATGGAGATTCCATGGGCGCCGGGGCTGCCGCTCAGAGGCGATGGATACGAGACGGGGTTCTATAAGAAAGATTAGGAGGCACTATGGGGATCGAAAAACCGGAGGACTATAAATTGCATATCGAGCATGACGGTTCCCTCATGATCGCGACTGGAAGAAGCCGGATGGAGAAAGATTGGCAGAACCGGTCATACACCTGGTCAAGGCTGCTGATGAAGCTCAGGAACCCCACCAGAACGCAGGAAACTTATGCGGAGTATATGAAACTGTCCAAAGCGGAGCAGGACAACATTAAAGATGTGGGAGGTTTCATCGGAGGAACCTTAAAGGGAGGGCGCCGGAAAGCGGACAGTGTACAGACCCGGCAGATCATCACTCTGGACGCCGACTTCGCCCCTCCGGGGTTGGCGGAAGAGCTGTTCCTGTACATAGACGGGGCCTATGCGGTGTATTCCACCCATAAGCACTGCCCGGAGAAGCCAAGACTGCGGATTCTGATCCCCCTTGACCGGGAAGTGACACCAGATGAGTATGAGGCTATCGGCAGGAAGCTGGCGGAGATGATAGGCATTGATTATTTTGATGATACCACCTATCAGCCCTGCCGGCTGATGTACTGGGGGTCTGTAGCAGCTGACGGACAATATGTGTTTGATTATGACGATTCTCCCTGGATCAACGCGGACAGCGTGCTGGCGCAATACCCTGACTGGACGGATACCAGCTACTGGCCGGAGAGCAGCCGGGCGGCGGAGGGGCGGAAACGGACGGCCAAAAAGCAGGGAGACCCCTGTGAAAAGAAAGGCCTGATCGGGGCCTTCTGCCGGACATATACCATCGACGAGGCAATAAGGGAATTTCTGCCGGACGTATACATCCCCTGTGCAGTTCCAGGACGTTACACCTATGCAGAGGGCTCTACGGCGGCCGGGCTGGTGATGTATGATGATAAGTTCGCCTACAGCAACCATGCCACTGACCCTGCAGGCGGAAAGCTGTGCAATACTTTTGATCTGGTGCGTATCCACAAATTTGGGGCGTTGGATGAGGACGCGGCGCCAGATACAGCAGGCACGAAGCTACCGAGCTATAAAGCCATGATGGATTTTGTACAGGAGGATAAGGAGACGAAGCTGACTCTGGGAAGGGAACGAAAACAGGAGGCCCTGGAAGACTTTGCAGACGATGACGGGGACGAATGGCTGTCCCTCCTTACCTATGATAAACGGGGGCTGGAAAACAGCCTGAACAATGCTGTCACTATCCTGCAGTATGACGAAGACCTGAAAGGACTGGTGTTCAACCAGATGGCGGATAACTTGGAATTCCGGGAGGACGCCCCGTGGAAGCGGTCGGGAAGATTCTGGCGGGATGCGGATGACGCACAGCTGGAAGCCTATATGGCAAAAAAATATACGGAATTCTCTAAGAACAAACTTATGTCAGCAATCACAAAGGTGGCGGATGACAGGGCATACCATCCTGTTCGGGAATATCTGGACGGACTGCCGGAATGGGACGGGGTCCCCCGGCTGGATACTCTTCTGGTAGATTATTTGGGCGCAGAAGATACAGATTATGTGCGTCAGGTGACACGCAAAACGCTCTGTGCCGCCATAGAACGGGTACGGCATCCGGGATGTAAGTTTGATACCGTGCTGGTCCTGTGCGGGCCGCAGGGGATTGGAAAAAGCACGCTGATCGCCAGGATAGGCGGGGAGTGGTTTTCCGATTCCCTGAATCTGGCGGATACCAAAGATAAGACCGCGGCGGAGAAGCTGCAGGGATACTGGATTATTGAAATTGGCGAAATGGCGGGTATGGGCAGCGCAGGGGTGAAAACCCTCAGGAGCTTCATCACCACCCAGGATGACCGGTACAGGGCTTCCTACGGACGCCGTGTGAGCTCCCATCCAAGACAGTGTATCCTGATCGGGACAACGAATTCCGAAGAGGGGTACCTGAACGATGTGGAAGGCGGGCGCCGGTTCTGGCCTGTGAACACTCCCTGCATCGGTGTTAAGAAAGTATGGGATATCACCCAGGAGGAGATTGACCAGATATGGGCGGAGGCTGTCAGGCGGGTGGAGGAAGGAGAATCCCTCATCCTGTCCGGAAATGTGGCCGAGGAGGCCAAAAAGCGTCAAAAGGAAGCCATGATCAGTGACCCCAGAGAAGAAAAGGTGCGGGAATACCTGGATATCATGCTGCCATCAGACTGGTATGAGCGTGATCTGGATAAGCGCCGGGACTTTCTGTATGGGACAGAACGGCCTGTCCCAGAGACACCTCTTAGAAGAGACTTTGTAAGTGCGCAGGAGATCTGGTGTGAGTGCTTTGGTAACAGTCTCACGAAGATGGAACGAAAAGATGCTTTTTTAGTAAAAACCATCATGGCAAAGCTAGAGGAGTGGGAATATTCGGGAGAGCGGAAACGCCTGGGAGCCGGATATGGGATGCAGAGGTTATACCGGCGTAGTGAGACATTTTTATTGTGACAATCTGTGACAAAGTGGTGTGACAATCTCTGATTTGTGACAATCTCTAAAAATTGAAGCTGTGACAATCTTGTTTTTGTCACAGAGATTGTCACAGGGATTGTCACAAAGAAAAACCAGTAAACATAGGGTTTACAAAGATTTGTGTGACAATGTGACAATCTACTGCTATAGAGATATAAATTAATAGATATATAGAGAATTACATGTACAAACCCGCATATATGTGCTCATACGCGTGCGAGAAGTCACATTGGCACAACGAAAGGATAGGTATGTTAGAGAAAGACATTGAAGCGTGGCTGAACAAAAAAGTGAAAGACCTGGGAGGCATCTCCTACAAGTTTGTATCACCAAATAATCCAGGTGTGCCTGACCGGATTTATATCTTTCCGGAAGGCCGGATTTACTTTGTGGAGCTGAAAACGGAGATCGGCCGTCTGTCCAATATCCAGAAGTGGCAAAGACAGCGGCTGCGGGATATGGGCTGCCGGTTCCATCTGGTGAAAGGGATGAGCCAGGCGAAGGAATTTATTAAGGAGCTGGAAAGTGAAATACATACCGCACGAGTATCAGAATTATGCCAAACAAAAATTAATTGAACTGCCGGAGGTTGGGCTTCTGTTGGATATGGGGCTTGGAAAAACTGTGACGACGCTGACCGCGATTGATGAGCTGATGTATGACAGGTTCCTGATAAGCCGCGTGCTGGTGATCGCCCCGAAGAGAGTGGCGGAAGACACCTGGACAACAGAAGCCCAGAAATGGGATCATCTAAAGCACCTGCGGATTTCCCGGGTACTGGGAGGCAGAAAGGAACGTCTGGCCGCCCTGGAGGAGGATGCTGATATTTACGTCATCAACAGGGAAAATGTGGTGTGGCTGGTGGATCTGTATCGGAATACATGGCCGTTTGATATGGTGGTAGTGGACGAGCTGTCCAGTTTTAAATCCAACCAGGCAAAGCGGTTTAAGGCATTGAAGCAGGTGAGGCCCCTGGTGGAACGGTTCGTAGGTCTGACCGGCACGCCTTCTCCAAACGGCCTGCTGGATCTGTGGCCGCAGATGTACCTGATCGACAGGGGCAAGAGGCTGGGGAAGACCATTACAGGATACCGGGAGCGGTATTTTAACCCCGGAAAAAGCAATGGCTATGTCGTGTACTCCTACGAGTTGAAGCCGGGAGCTGAAGAGGCGATCCAGAAACTGATTGCGGATATCTGCATCAGTATGAAAGCAGAGGATTACCTGCAGATGCCGGAACTGGTGGTGAACGATATCCCCGTAAAGCTATCGGCCCAGGAGCTGGGGAAATACCGGGAACTGGAGCGAGAAAAGCTGATGGAGATAGATGGAGATCAGGTCACAGCCCTGAATGCAGCTACGGTATACAACAAGCTGCTGCAGATGGCCAACGGCAGCGTATACAGCGATGACGGGACTGTGGTGGAGATCCACAAGAGGAAACTGGAGGCCCTGGAAGAGATCTTGGATACAGCAAACGGGCAGCCGGTCCTGGTATTCTATAATTTCCGCCATGATTATGACAGCTTGGTGAAAGCGTTTAGACACTACAAACCCCGGACGCTGAAAGGACAGGAAGATATCCGGGAGTGGAATGCAGGCCGGATTCCCCTTCTTCTGGCCCAGCCCGCCAGCATGGGCCACGGTCTCAATCTGCAGGCAGGCGGGCATATCATTGTCTGGTACGGGCTTAACTGGAGCCTGGAGCTGTATCAGCAGGCGAATGCCAGGCTGTACCGGCAAGGGCAGAAACAGGGAGTGATTATTCATCGGCTTGTAGCAGCAGGAACCGTGGATGAAGAGGTGATCCGAAGATTGGAGAATAAGGATGTTACACAAGAGAGCCTGATGGAGGCGCTAAAAGCAAGGATTAAGAAAATTAGGGAAGGAAAATAGATGATAGTAACCTTTGAATACCGGATTAGTTGGATATGCTGTGGAACTATGACTGTGGATTTAGATAAGTTTTTCCCGAATAGAGTTGGGGAGACCCGAAAGCTGTTTCGGCTGATGGTGCCGAACTTGGACAGCCAGAAGATACGGGAGGTTGAAGCGTGGCTGTCCGAAAAGGAGGTTGAAGCACGGTTGTTCGGAAAAAATGCCAAGAGGTATAAAAAATATTTGGAAATATTCAGGGAGGTACAGAAATGAGAGACAAGAAAAATAAGGCCTTCCGAGTGGTCCGGATGCTGATCGCGAAAGAAGTCGACCGGAATGACATGGAAACCCACTGCAGTCAGCACGCAATGGAGTGGGGCAGGAGACCGGGGTATGCCGGCACGCCGCTGGCACCGGTGGGATACAGAGGCAGATATGAGGAGGAAAAAAAACGTGAAGGGTGGGAGCGGAGCATCGGGGCCAACCGGGAGTACGGATATGCGCTTGGGCGCGGCATGATTATTAGCATGCCACCAGAGGAGGAACAGCTATGACCGATAAACAAAGGAAACTGTTGCAGAGATATTTAGATGACGGTCATATTAAAGTGTTGTCAAGCCGTGGCCCATATACCGTGTCTGATTTTATCAACCTGATTATACAAACAACAGACAAGTCAAGCCGGTATCTGAATCACATACCGGTGCTGGAGAGGCAATACACGGCAGAGGAGTATAAGCGGATAAGTGATATGCTGCACAGGAATAGAGAGAAATTTGGTGCTTTAGAAGGGGAATATCTCGGCACAACAAATGAAGTTAGTTATATCTATAACGGCCCGACATGGTACACGGCATGTATGACATGGAGCAAAGGCTCTGGAAATACGGTAAGCCGCATTCCGTTCAGGGTGACGGAAGAAGGGAAGTGTCCGCTGGGTGTTTATGATATCTTAGTTGATATGGGGATATTTTCAATCGGGTCACTGCTTGACTACTGCAGACAGTCAATGCAGGAGTTGTCAGACGAAAAGCATGCGCCAATAAAACCAGAAAAATGCAATATGGCTACAATGTGTCCGGAGTGCGGGACGAACTGGAAGAGGTGCTATGCTTACTGTCCAGGATGTGGTCGGAAAATAGACTGGGGAGGTGAAACCAATGGAAATGACCAGAGAACGCCTGAAACAATATAAGTCATTGCTCAAGGAAATAGAGAGCCTTGACAGGGACATTGACAAGCTGCGGGACAGAACACTGAATATCCCTACCGTGTTTGGGAAAGTGACTGCATCCAGCCACGATTTTCCGTACATACCAACGCGCCTTACTGTGCAGATGGATGATCCGCGAGAGGCTGATATGATTACCCGCAGGATTAGAATCAAGGAAAAGCGGAAAAGTGAGGCAGAACGGCTGGCGTGGGAAATAGAGCAGTTTATTGCCAGTATTCCGGACAGTACGGATAGGCAGATACTGGACATGGTATTCCTGAAAGGGAAAACCCAGCAAGAAACCGGAGATTCCGTTGGATACAGTAAAGGAAGAATCTCACAGCGAATTACCGATATACTGAAAGATTAAACCAATTAAACAAAAAACCTGCTATAATCTAAACTAGGAGCACCAGACGAAAGGGATAGCGCTGGTGCACACCCCTCCTTTTCGCAATATACGGTCGCCGGGTGTAACAGCCCGGTGGCTGATTGTCCCTGGTATCCGGGGTAAGTCGGCGGCATAATACACTCTAAGCTGCAGCCGTAGGGCAGTAGCACATGCGCCGCGACCCTCCCCGCAGCGGCGCAATAACGGGGTATCCCACCAATGGCAGGTGGACAGGGTAGCGCCCTGGGTTCCGGTTCAATTCCGGATGCCGCCGATTCCCGCAAGGGACAGGTCTTTTTTCATTTTCCCCCCTTTTTATCCACCTGGCTTCGGCTGGGTGGATTTTTATACACATAAAATACACATTTCTGTTGACAAGTGTGTTTTAAATGTGTATAATAGTAGTTAGAAAGGAGATATTATGAAGCAGAGAGACCTGATAAAAAAGCTTGAGGCAGTAGGATTCGTTTTTGAAAGACATGGCGGAAATCATGATGTGTACAGAAGAGAAAACGAGATAGAGAATATTCCGCGACATAAAGAAATTGACGAAAGATTGGCAAGGGCGATTTTACGTAAGTGGGGGATATAAACCTCCACTTACGTAAAATATTATATATCAGGTGGAGCAGATGAAAAGGAGGAAAAATGAAAGCAGTATATCCAGCAATATTTACGCAAACAAACGATGTAGTCTTAGTGGAGGTTCCAGATTTGGGAATTCTTACTGAGGGAAAAGATATGCAGAATGCGATTGAAATGGCAAGGGATGCCATAGGGCTGACTGGGATTTCAATGCAGGATAAAGGGGAGGCAATACCAGAACCCACAAATTTTCGAAAAATAAATATTTTAGAGGGAACCTTTTCAGGGGATGGAGAAAGTTATTTGTCGCTGGTAGATATTGATTTTGATGCATATCGCAGAAAAATTGATGTAAGATCAGTGAGGAGGAATGTGACCTTGCCTAATTGGCTGAATGCCGAGGCGGATGCAGCACACATTAATGTATCAAAGGTTTTGCAGGAAGCGCTAATGGCAAAACTTGGTGTGTGCAGATAAAGCGAAAGTTACGACGATTAAAGAGACAGTGGATGCTGTCTCTTTTTGATTGCAGAAAGTGAGGTGAGCCTAAATGGAATTAGCCGAAAAACAGAAAGTCTTTGCGGATGAATACCTGATCGACCTGAATGCCACGAGGGCTTACAAGGTAGCTTATCCGAGAGTCAAGAAAGATGAGGTGGCCGCTGTAAACGGCAGTAAGTTGCTAAGAAATACTAAGGTTGCGGCTTATATCGCCGAACGCATGCAGGAGCGCCAGAAACGTACTGAGGTCACACAGGACAGAGTTGTAAGGGAACTGGCTGCGATCGCTTTTGCACGGGCAACGGATTATGCGGAAGTCATTGGCGGGGCAGTGCACATCAAGGACACCAGCGAATTGGATGATGAGCAGGTTCGGGCAATCGCCGGGATTAAAGAGGGCGCAAATGGCATTGAAATTAAACTAAACGACAAAGAAAAGGCCCTGGAGCTGCTGGGGAGGCATTTGGGGATGTGGAATGATAAGCTGGATGTAAAAGGAGTAGAAGGCGTGGTGATAGTCGATGATATCCCCAAAACAGACAACACAGGTTAGGCTTACAGATTTAATTGCTCCATCCTTTTATGACCTGCATCATGATATATCAGGACACAGGCACACGCATTATAAGCTTGCAGGTGGCCGCGGTTCTACAAAGTCATCCTTCATCAGTATTGAAATCATTCTGGGAATGATGCAGGACCCGAATGCAAATGCAATCGCAATGCGTAAGGTTGGACGGTTTCTTGAAGAATCCGTGTTTGAACAGTTGCGGTGGGCAATAGACGTGCTGGGCGTTTCAGACAAATGGAAGATAAGGCTTTCGCCGCTGGGACTTACATACATTCCATTTGGTAATAAAATTATATTCCGTGGAGCAGATGATCCGAAGAAAATAAAATCGGTAAAACTGTCCACAGGATATTTTAAATATATCTGGTTTGAAGAACGGGCAGAGTTTGACGGGCCAGAGGAAGAGCGTACAATACTCCAATCACTCATGAGAGGCGGATCGGAGTTTTTTGTTTTCTACAGCTGGAATCCTCCAAAATCCATGAACAGTTGGGTGAACCAGGATGTATTGGATGAGAGGGAAGATACAGTTGTCAGCCATACTGATTACCGTACAGTCCCCCGTGATTGGTTGGGAGAGCAGTTCTTCATTGAAGCGGAGCACCTGAAAGAAATAAAGCCAAAAGCCTATGAACATGAATATTTGGGAGTCGCAACAGGCACAGGCGGGGCGGTATTTGAAAACGTCACTGTCAGAACAATTTCAGATGAAGAAATCGCAATGTTTGACCGGATCAAACAGGGTCTTGATTTTGGCTACGGTGCTGACCCGCTGGCTTATATTAAGATGCACTATAACAGTAAGCAAAAGCGCTTATATTTGTTTGGTGAGATATATGCAGTGAAGCTAGGAAATACAAAAGCTGCGCGGGAAATCAGAAAGTTTAACCCACTCAATAAGGTCATTACGGCAGACTCCGAAGAACCGCGTGCAATCGCTGCCCTGAATGAATTGGGTCTGAGAATCGTCGGAGCAAAGAAAGGCCCTGGTTCAGTGGACTATGGAATGGAGTTCCTTTCTGATGAGTTGGAGGAAATTATCATTGATCCGAAGCGTTGCCCAAATGCTACGAGGGAATTTATGGGTTATGAGCTTGAAAGGGACAAGGACGGTAATTTCAAGGGCAGCTATCCGGATAAAAATAATCATACTATCGATGCAGTGCGCTATGGGATGGAAGATGACATGACCAGACGGAGGGCGTCGATCAAGGACAAGAAAAAATACGGTTTCGGCTAAGGGAGGTGAGAGTCATGTACAAGTTTATGATGCCGGCAGAGAGCTGGGATGAATTAAGTCCGAATAAACGGGCGATCAGAAATCTGATCTGCAAGCACCGGATTATAGCGATGCGTCTTGCGAACAACAAGAAATATTACGAGGGCGCCCACAAGATATTGGATGAAGAGAACAGAAAGAATAAGCTGGTATGCAATCATGCGAAAGACATCGCGGATACGGCATCCAGTTATTTTATTGGCAATCCAGTCAGCTACAAAGGCCCTGAAGATATCAAAATCCTGACCGATGCGCTGGAGCAGGCAGGGGCTGACGAAACTGACGGAGACAATGGGCTGGATCTGTCCATCTATGGCCTGGCGTTCGAGTACTGCTATGTTAAGCAGAATGAGACAGAACTGACGGTCAAAAACCTCTCTGCGGAAAACACGTTCATGGTCTATGATGACAGCATTGAGGAAAATGAGCTGTTTGCGGTATATTACAGCGTTAGGAAAGATGATGCGCGAAACACCAAGGTTACATTTGCCGCAACCGTGCTGACTGCGAATTATCGGTATGTCCTTAATATACAGGACATTGATGGACCGCAGGCACTGCTGGAGGAACCAGAAGCCCATTACATGGGTGAGGTCCCGATCATTGCGTACCAGAACAATAAATTAGGGATCGGAGACTATGAGCTTCAGATCCCCCTGATTGATGCCTATAACGCCCTGATGTCTGATCGGATCACAGACAAGGAACAGTTCATTGACGCGATACTGGCCCTGTATGGATTCATGCTGGGGGACGATGATGGGAAAGATTCTGATGGGAGAACCGCAGCGCAGCGCCTGAAAGAGGACCGGATCATGGATGGTCTCCCGGAGGATGCGCGGGCAGAATATATCACCCGTACTTTCGATGAATCCGGTGTGGAAATCCTGCGGAAAGCGATTGAGCAGGATATTCATAAGTTTTCCCACATCCCCTGTATGTCTGATGAGAACTTCGGGGGCAATGTCAGCGGCGTGGCAATGGAGTTTAAGCTGCTGGGGATGGAGAACATCACCAAAATTAAGACCAGGTACTATAAAAAGGGGTTGCGAAAACGGCTCCGCATTTTTGCTTACTTCCTTTCCATGAAAGGGATTGTTGTGGATGTAGCCGGTATTACTCCGACATTTACGCGGGCGCTACCGAAAAACCTGTTGGAAATCAGCCAGATCATCGCGAACCTGTGGGGAAAGGTCAGCAGGAAAACGCTGCTGTCTCAGATCCCGTTTGTGGACGATGTGGACGCAGAGCTGGAGGCGGTGGAAAAGGAAACAGAAGAAGCTGTGAAACAGCAGCAGGCAATGTTCGGGCTGGGCAGCAATCCTCCGCCTGATGATGAGGATGATGATGTAGATGAGTGATTACTGGACCCGCCGAAAAGCACGAGAAATGCACCAGTACATGGAGCAGGCGGAAAGCGTATCAGATCAAATCGCGAAGCTCTACCAAAAGGCGTCTGGTTACGTCAGAAATCAGGCGGATCAGATCTTTGGCCGGTTCAGGCAGAAGCATCACCTGTCAAAATCTGAGGCCTACAGGCTCCTAAATACGCTGCAGGATAAAACATCACTGGACGAACTAAAAGAAGCTCTGAAGGCCTCTGGTGATGATACAGAGCATGCTATGCTTCTGGCGGAGTTGGAGAGCCCGGCGTACCGGGCCAGGTTGGAACGGCTGAAGCAGCTGCAGAACCAGATGGATCTGTTGATGCGGGATGTGTACCACAAAGAAAAGGCATTTTCCACCAGCCATTATGTAGACCTGGCAAACGAGGCATATTACAGGTCGATCTTTTTCGTTCAGCAGCAAACCAGTCTGGGATTTAGTTTTAATTTGGTGGATCGGGATCTGATTGACAAGGCATTGCAAAAACGCTGGTACGGGGCCAACTACTCAGAGCGCATCTGGCACAATACCCAGTCGCTGGCGCGCAGCCTGAAGGAAGAACTGCTGATTAATCTGGTCACCGGCCGGACCGACCAGGAGGCTGCAGATATCATAGCGAATAAGTTTGCCTCCGGCGCCAGTAATGCGCGCCGGTTGGTCCGGACGGAAAGCTGTGAGCTGGCGAATCAGATGGAGATGCAGTCTTATGAGGAGTGTGGGATTGAGACCTATATTTTCGTGGCAACCCTGGATCTTCGCACATCCCCCGCCTGCAGGGAGAGAGATGGGAAACGCTATTCGGTAGCAGAGCAGCAGCCTGGCGTGAACAGTCCCCCCATGCATCCCTGGTGCAGGTCTACGACTGTCTGCGACATATCCAACAAGGAGCTGGCCAGAATGAAACGGGCTGCCCGCGATCCAGTGACTGGCAAGGTAGAGATGGTTCCGGCGAATATGACTTACGAACAGTGGCACAAAAAATATGTGCAGGGCAGGCCAGAGGCAGAACTGAAAGAGAAGATGCTGAAAAACCGCGGGGAGGACCGCCGCGAATACGAAGTTTACAGGGGGATTTACGGGAAGGAAATGCCGGATACTTTTGACAAATTCCAGGATTTGAAGTATAATGATAGTAGGAAATGGGATGAGTTGAAGTCCGGGAAGCAAGACCGCATCAACCAGATGGAATTCCAGGATATGCAGGGCCTTGTCGGAAAACTGGGAGACCGGGAAGTGAGGATCTGGTATAAAACCCATGATGAAAAAATCCCGGAATTAATTGATGCCAGCCTTCCGCTGGAGGAACAAGCGAAACAGGCCTGTCAGTTGAGAAATGAAAACAGGACCAATGCGCGGGACCTTATGCGTGATCAGAAAAAGAGAAGGGAACTGGACAAGACAGATCCCAATAAAACTTTTGAACAGCTGATTGATCATAAGATGGAAGATAAGGGACTGTCTTATGATGATGCGGTAGAAGATATTTTAAAAACAGCTACAAAAACCAGAGAATCTGTCAATAAAATGCTTGGATTGGAGTGAGGATATGTTCCGATATGCTGTGTGTAATCAGAGTGATGAGGCAATATTTGAGAAACAATGTAAAGCACTGGAAAAAGCAGTTCCGGGGCTTGTAAAAAAAGAGCTATTACATGACGTAGATGATTCTAAGACACAGATTTACATGCTGAATCAGAACAGGGTATATGTGCATAACAGCATTTACCTTGATGAGGTGTATGTGGAATCGGACGTTGATCTATTGCAATTTTTCCCCAAAACCACCAGTCAGTGATCAGTGATGGCCGGTGGTATTTTGTTGCGGTATCGCAACGGAAACTTATTAGAAGCAAGCACGCAGGCATGCCCTGGGTGTTATTTTTATGGCCCGAAACGGCCTAAAACTATGCAACGGCCTGGACGTGGATGGGCTGGGGCTGAAAGGAGAACCATGAAATATAGGACAAAGCGATTTTTCGGAAACTGCAGAATCCCAATGGATCTGCAGTTTTTTGCAGAAGGCGGAGACGATGGCGGGGCTGGCGGCAACGGCGGCGGATCCGGCGAGGGCGAAGGAAACGGTACTGGAAATGAGGGTGGCGAAAACCAGCCTCCATCATTTGACGAGCTCCTGAAAAACGGGCATCAGGCAGAGTTTGACCGGCGCGTCCAGAAAGCGATAAATACGGCGCTTGCGAACGCCCAGGAAAAATGGCAGGCTCTGACGGACGATAAACTGTCCGAGGCTGAGAAGCTTGCGAAGATGACGAAAGAAGAAAAATCCCAGTATCTGGCGCAGAAACATGAAAAGGAGCTGGCAGACCGCGAAGCAGCGCTTACCCGCAGGGAACTGATGGCGGAAGCGAAGAATACGCTGGCGGAAAAGAAGCTGCCTGTAAGTCTCGCAGAGGTGTTAAATTACACAGATGCGGATTCCTGCAGCAAATCTATCGCAGCGGTTGAAAAAGCCTTCCAGGAGGCCGTACAGGCAGCCGTGGAAGAAAAGCTCAAAGGCGGAAAGCCCCCGAAGAAAGCACAGGATGCAGGGGTTACGAAAGAAGAATACGCCAAAATGGGCTATTCGGAGCGGCTGAAACTGAAAACAGAAAACCCGGAGCTGTATAAGCAGCTGTCCGGCGTATAAGAAAGGAGAAAATAACAATGGCAGGAACAATTTTTGGGATTCCTTTTGACGAGGAATTATTCATGCAGATGTGGGCGGAGGCTCCGGACCCGTATCTGACCGCGATGATCGAATCCGGCGCCGTGGTGCAGGATTCACTGATTGCTGAAAAAATCGCAGGGAACGGAAATATCTATACAATTCCCTTCTACAACATCTTAGACGGCGAAGATCAGAACTATGATGGTCAGACGGATATTACCGTAACTGAGGTTGGTGGCGGTTCCCAGACCGGCGTTGTATACGGGCGTGCAAAAGGATTCTTCGCCCGGAATTTTACAGCTGAATTATCCGGCGCAGACCCTATGGGACATATTGTCGCAACTATTGCTAAGTACTGGCAGAAGCGCCGCCAGAAGCGCCTGATCGGTATTGCTGATGCAGTATTTTGCGTAACAGGGGCAAGCGGCAACGCAAAGACATGGGGAGAAACGCACAGCCTGGACCTGGGATCTGCTACCGCGCAGGCAAGAGAAATCCGGGAGACGGATCTGAACGACCTGGCAACGCTGGCCTGTGGAGATCACAAGGATCAGTTCCGCCTGGCGATCATGCACTCCAATGTAGCCAAGACCCTGGAGAACAAGCAGCTGTTGGAGTACTGGAAGTACACTGACGCCAATGGCATCCAGCGTCCCATGAACATTGCAAGCGCCAACGGATATACCGTAATTGTGGATGATGGAGTACCCTGCGTGGCCACTGGTGGAAGCGGAGACAATAAGGACCTGAAGAAGTATACAACCTATCTCTTCGGAAACGGTGTGATCCGCACAGCCAAGGGGCGCGTGGATGTTCCAGTGGAAACCAATCGCGACCCGAAGAAGAACGGCGGCCAGGATGAACTGATTACCAGAATGCGTGAAACTCTGCATCCAAACGGATTCAGCTTCAAGATTCCCACATCCGGATGGACAGAATCCCCTACGGATGCGCAGCTGTTCGCAAAAGCCAACTGGGATATCAAGTTCGACCCCAAGGCGATCCCGATGGCCCGCCTGATCACGAACGGATAAGGAAGTGGTCTCAGATGACTGAGCTTGAGAAGCTGAAAAAAATCACTGGAGAAAAGGACGAAGCGCTGCTGCAGATCCTCATGGAAGATGCGGAGCAATTCGTCCTTTCCTATACGGGGAGAACGATTCTGGTGGGCGGCCTGACAAAGGCCGTCCGGGACCTGGCAGTGATCGCCCTGAACCGGTTGGGAACCGAAGGGGAATCCGGGCGCAGCGAGGCCGGGGAATCATACAGCTTTTCTGAAGTCCCCCGGCAGGTCTATGATGAGCTGAACCGGTACCGCCTGGCAAGAGTTGGAGGAACCCGATTTGAGAATGAGAAAAAATAGAGTTCAGAAATTCTCCCTGCGAAACCGGATAACGGAGAAGGACCGGGAAGGTATCACCGTAGAAAAGTGGGGCCCTGATGCGGAGATACCCGGGGAACTGTGGCCGGCCGGTGGAAAAGTGCAGGCCGAAGTATACGGCCAGCGCCTGGCCTATATCCTCAACGGAAAGATCCAGGGAGATTATACGATTGCCGTGGATGAAAAGGGGGGCATATCGTATCAATTCAATGGCTTTTCCGTCCGGGAGGGAGACGGCATCTGCTTTCATGTGCCGGCGCAAAGCGATCCGGATTATAAGATAATCTCTATTAAGCCTTACCGCCCGCTGTACATGGAACTGGAGAAAAGGCTATGAGCGCGGAGATAGACCGGCTGGACAGCCTGATGCGGAAATTTGGTCAGCTGGCTGAAGTGAACGCGAAGGAAAATATGCCCCGTGCAGTGCAAAATGCCATGAAGATTATTCAGGGAGAGGCCAAACTGCGTTGCCGGGTAGATACCGGGGAATTGCGCAACAGCATCAGGACCTCAGTCGAGGTGACAGACGAAGGCTGCCGGGGCGTGTGTTATACAAACAAGGCATATGCCCCGTATGTAGAATTCGGGACCGGTCCGCGTGGTGCTGCAAAGCACAGCGGGATTTCCCCGGCAGTGACACCGGCATACTCGCAGCAGGGCTGGTACATTCCGGAAGATAAGATTGACGCTGCGACTGCGGAGAAGTACCATTTCCGGGAGTATACTTACCATATGGACGGGTATTTGGGATATGAAAAGAAGTTCTATTACACGGAGGGGCAAGCCGCCTCTCCGTTTCTGTATCCGGCGCTGAAGGACAATGAAACGCGCGTGACCAGAAACATCAGGAACCATCTGGCGCGGCAGATCAAGAAACAAGTGGGAGATTGAAATGATTAATGTAAAAGACCAGGTATACAGCGCAATCAAAGGGATCTGCGAGCAGGTGACTGACTTATACCCGGGAAACTGGGCGCAGCTCCCGGCAATACAATACACTGAAGAAGAGAACCGCGTCCAGGAATGGACAGACGGTGAGGAGCAGAAGGCATATCTGCGGTACCGGATTGACGTGTGGAACAGCGGCAGTACATCAGTAGCCACTCTCGCGGTGGACCAGGCAATATCGGCACTGGGGCTGATGCGAACCTCCTGCTCAGACGTGCCGGATCCCAGTGGCCTGCGGCATAAGCAGATCCGCTATGAAGGCGTGATCGATGTGCACACGGAGCAGGTCTACAACAACGATATCTATTAAGGAAGGAGACTAACCATGTTAGCAAATGGAGCAAAATTGGGATATAAGAAGTCCGGAGGAAGCACCTATACGGACCTGAAGGGCCTGAAGGAAATCCCCGAGATGGGAGTGGATCCGGAAAGGGTGGAAAACACCACCCTGACTGATAAGGTAAAGCAGTACGAAAACGGAATCGGTGACGCCGGGGAGCTGCAGTACAAATTTAAGTACGATAACCGGGAAGCTGACAGCCCTTACAGGGTGATGCGCGCTGCGCAGGATACCGGTGAGACACTGAGCTTTCAGGAAACTCTGTCTGACGGAACTATGACTACCTATGATGCCCAGGTGTCCGTGAAACGTACAGGCGGCGGCGTAAATGGTGTAATTGAGTTTACGCTGACAATGGCTCTGCAGAGTGGTCTGACAGTGACAGATCCTGTAGTATCCGGATCTTAAGGAGGAGAAAAGAGATGGAAGTTATGGAAGGAAAGAAACCCTATGCTGAGTGGGAAGTTGGTGGGGAAATATACAAACTGAAACTGACTACTGCAGCAGTAACGGCTTTGGAAGCACAGTACAATGGAAATCTGATCCAGATGATGGATAGCGGGATTCCTTCGCTGGGGAATATGCTGAACGTGGTCCACAGGGCTGCCAGGGCCTATAAGCCCAGCTTGAAGCTGAATGATATTTATAATCTTTTTGACCAATATGTGGAGGAAGGCGGCTCACAGGTGGAATTCATGACCAACGTATTCATCCCTGTATTCCAGGTATCCGGTTTTTTCTCCCGCAATCAGACAGAGGCGATGGGAGAGAAAATCGACGGTCTGAAAGAAAAACTCCTGTAAAACCGAAAGACCTTGTCTCCGAACTGTACGGCGCGGCTCTGAGAGCAGGGCTGCTGCCGGACCAGTTCTGGGACATGAGCATCGGAGAGGTGAAAGATTATCTGGATGCCTGGACGGCCAGCCAGCGGCGCCAGTTCCGGGAACAGATCATGATACAGAATTACGCCGTTGTGGATCTGTCACAGCGGATCGGGGCAATGTTCGCGGAAAAAGGCCAGAAGCAGGAGATCCTGCATTTGTGGGATTTCTTCCCGGATCTTTTCGATGCTGAACGAAAACAGTTTGAGGACGGCCAAAAAGATGAAGAACTGGAACGGTTCAAGGCGGACCGTGCACGCTTCGTCCAGAGGCACAACGAACGATGGAAAAATCAGGAGAAAGGAGGGGAAACTTGAGCAATGCAATGACATTAGAAACCCTGCAGGTCGTTCTGGATGCCTATACCCGGCCATACCGGGAAGAAATGGCGAAGGTCAAGCAGGAAACCCAGAAGGTCACTGACCAGATCAAGCAGCAGACACAGAAAGTCACGAAAGAGACGCAGGAAACAGCCAGACAGGTGTCCGTACAGACACGGAAGATGGAAAACTCCTGGAAGTCTGTGAAGCGGGTGATCGGATCTGTGGTGAGCGTGGCTGCAATCGTCAGCTTCACAAAATCCTGCCTGGAACTGGGCAGCGATCTCGCAGAAGTACAGAACGTGGTGGATGTTGCCTTTGGGAGCATGTCCGGCGCTGTGAATGCTTTTGCCGCTGATGCCATCGAGCAGTTTGGAATGTCCGAACTGGCGGCCAAGAAATATATGGGTACCTATGGCGCGATGGCAAAGTCGATGGGCCTTAACGCGCAGGAAGTGTATGATATGTCGGCTGCCATAACGGGACTGACGGGGGATGTATCATCGTTCTATAATATCGCGCAAGACGAAGCATATACAAAATTGAAGAGCATCTTCACGGGCGAAACTGAAAGCTTGAAAGAGATTGGCGTCATAATGACCCAGACAGCACTGGATCAGTACGCACTGAATAATGGCTTCGGCGAGACCACAGCCAAAATGACAGAGCAGGAAAAAGTCATGCTGAGGTATCAGTATGTCATGAGCTCGCTGTCAGATGCTTCTGGGGATTTTTTAAGAACCCAGGATTCGTGGGCAAACCAGACCAGAATCCTCTCACTGCGATTCCAGCAGCTGCGGGCTACTATGGGTCAGGGGCTTATCAATGCCTTCCTGCCGGTCATTAAGATCATCAATACGGTTCTTGCCCGCCTGCAGGTATTTGCGCAGTATTTCAGCGCCATCATGGGGCAGCTGTTCGGTGCTAAGAGCAGTGGAGGCGGCGGTTCCGGGATTGCAGATATCTCTGTGGCGACCGCAGGAATTGCCGACAATATGTCAGGAGCGGAAAGCGCTTCTGGCGGGATGGCGAAGAACGCCAAAGACACAGCGAAGGCAGCGAAGGAAATCAAGAATGAACTGCTGGCCTTTGATGAAATGAACCGCCTAAGCGATAATTCCGCCTCGGACGGCGGTGCAGATGGCGGCGGAGGTTCCGGCGGCGGGATTGGCGATCTGGGGGATCTGGATGTAGGCTCTGGCCTGCTGGCAGATATGAACCAGCAGCTGGATGAATACAGCGAGAAGGCAGCAAAGTATGCGGAGATGATCCGAAAGGCCTTCCAGGACCTGAAGGACGCATGCAAGCCTACCACAGACGCACTAAAGCGCCTCTGGGACGAAGGACTGTCCAAGCTGGGCAATTTTACCTGGACGGCAATCAAAGACTTCTGGGAGGCATTTTTGAAGCCCCTGGGCGCATGGACACTGGGAGAAGGCCTGCCGGAGTTTCTGGATATCACCAATGATCTCCTGAACGAAATCAACTGGAAGAAGCTAAATGAATCCCTGAAGAACTTTTGGGGGCAGCTGGAGAAACTGGCAAAATTCGCGTTTAAAAACCTGTTGAGCTTCTATCGGGATTTCTTGAAACCCGTAGGCGTATGGGTAATGAATGATGCCCTGCCTGCACTGGTGGATGTGATCTCGAACCTCCTGAGCGCTATTGACTGGGACAGGCTGAACAGCGCGATCAGCGAGTTTTGGGAGGCACTGTCACGGTTTACCATTGGAATCGGCCGGGGTATCGTGAAATTTTTTGAGGACATCGGAAAGGTATTGTCACCGCTTATCGCGGATCTTGTCAATGCGTTTTCAGCGGCTATGGAAGGGCTGGCAGATATCATAAACAGCATTCCCACGGAAGTCCTTGAGGCAATAGGAGAGGGGATTGGCGTGCTGCTGGGAGCATTCCTGGCGTATAAGGCTGCAACAGGCATAGCGTCTATTGTGAGTGGAATCGGGAGTGCTTTTGGGGGGCTTATTTCGGGGTTAGCCGCTCATCCATATATAGCCATTGCAGGGGGGATAACGGGTTTAGCCACGGCATTAGGGAGCCTGGCATCAGACGGATTCTTTTCTGATGATGAAACCAGAGCAATGTGCGGCCGTGTGGATACACTGATTGAAAAATCAGAAGAAGGCAGGAGACAAACGCAGGAATTCCTGGATACACTTGAAGGAAAATATTCTAATATAGAATCCAGCTATGGGGCATTAGAGGACATTGCTGATCGTTACTTCGATCTTTCTGAAAAGATTGAAAGGACTAATGAAGAACAGACTGAACTCGATTCCTTGCGCCAGACGCTGGAAAGGGAACTTCCGGGATTTGGTGACATAATTAAGGACCAGACGAAGGATTATGAAGATCAGAAGGAAGAAATCCAGAGGCTGATTGAAAAGACCAAAGACTACTATATGGCTCAGGCAGCCCAGGAATCTTTGGTTGATATTTATACAAAGGTATTCGAGAGCCAGAGGAAAATAAGTGAAGCGCAAGAGGAAAGAAATAACCTAGAAGATAAGTATAAAGAGCAATTAGACTTCTATAAAGATTGGGTGCCATTTGGTGAAACAGTGGCAAGCTGGCTGGACCCTACAATTAAGCGCTATGACGATCTGAACCAGTATATAGCCCAGCAGCAGAGTGAGCAGGAAGAACTGCAGGCTCAGCTGGAAAATGCCTACGGAATCATTGATGAGTATAACGGCAAGGTTGGCGAGACCAGTGATTGCATATCTTCTGTAGTTGACGCGACACGGGATCTGGACTTCTCAGGAGTTGCAACGAAATCCGCTCAGGCCATAGACGAAGCGCATGGAATATGGGTGGATGGAAAGCAAGTAATGTCCACGGATGCGCTTGAGCTCTATAATGCCATTATGACCGGGGAACTAAGCAAGCTTCCGGACGGAACATATAAGACAGCTGAAGGCGCAATCGTAGCAATGGGAACGGCCTTTGAGGATGGGAAACCCGAGTTTCTGAGCACTGTGGAGTCCTTGCAGAATGAATCCATTGGTACTCTGAAGAGTTTTTACGACCAGTACAAGAAATCTGGAATATTCATTGTCGAGGGAGCAATCGAAGGCATAAACGATAAATCCTCTGCTTTCGGGGGCACGATGAGAAACCTGTTCGATCTGGCATATGAGCAATTCAAGCTGGAAGCCGCGATCCACTCTCCGTCAAGGAAAATGTATGAAAGCGGCAGCAATATCGGACAGGGAGCTATAGACGGTGTCAACAGCCGGAAAGGCAATCTGCTTACTCTGATGGGAGACCTTCCCAATGAGATGCAACGCGCGTTGGGCGACCTGAAGTATATGTTCTCCAGCAGCGGTATCAAGATTGCAGAGGGCCTTGGAAAAGGTTTTGATGATGCCTGGAACCAGGGAGTAAACCTGACGTTTGCGACGATCCCGAGACGTATTGCAGATGCGATTGGCAGCTTGTATCATATCGGAGTAAATGCTGCGCAGACACTTGCAGATGGATTCAGGGCAGTACATATCCCGGCCCCGCATTATCGTGTAAGCACGGCTTACCAGTGGGCTGCAGGCCAGCGTCTGGCGTTGCCGGATGTTAATGTGAGCTGGTATGCTCGCGGTGGTATCATCGACAGTCCTACTCTCGCCATGATGGGTGAGGCCGGGAGAGAGGCGGTGGTGCCTCTGGAACGGACAGAATGGATTGATACGCTGGCAGACCGGATCTCCGAAAGGACAGGTGGAAACGGAGAAGCGCCGATAATCAATGTCTATGTGGGTGGAAAGAAGGTGACGGATGTTGTAGTGGAGGAAATCAATAAGAGGACGATCCAAAACGGGAAAAGTCCTTTATACATCTAAGTAATTTACAAACCCCTCCCGGCGTGGTATAATATGGTAAAATACCGGGAGGGGGAATTTTAAAATGGCATTATTTAAGTGTCCAGAATGTGGAAAGGAAATATCAGATAGGGCATCGACATGTCCGAATTGTGGCTGCCCTATAGAAACAGAGGAAAAGAGAACTAAAATCGAAATAGAAGAAAAGGCAGAGCAAAATCTGGTCCCCTGCACTAAATGCGGATGTTGGAATGAGGCAGGGACCACATACTGCGAAAAATGCGGAAACATATATACATACAGGGAATATCAGAAATTAGATGAGATGCTGGGGAGAAATACTAACAGTAATAAAGTAAAAGATAAAACTGATTCTTTGAGAACGTTAAAATTGGTTACTGGCATAATTGGGATCGTGGCTTCTCTTGGTCTGGCCTGGATCGTAGGAGTGGCATACTTTATCGCTGGCGAAGGTGTAGCGCGGGAACTGGTGGGGACTGCATTGATGTTTGCGGCGTCCTTAATCTGCCTGGTGAACTTTAACAACAAAAATCACTCCGCATATCAATTAGCCGGGATAATGTATGTAGTCTCAATGTTTTTAGGAATAATTTTCAGTACTGTATTTGTAGTACTGGATATAGTGATACTTGTAAAAATGGCAAAAAACAAATCGGTTTGATAAAAATACATCAAACTATTTTGCTTTTGAGGCATCGCATTAAATATAAAAGGTTATCCTTCGCGAGAATGGATAGGGTATACAGGAAGTAAATTACAAAGCAAGACAGAACGTCCTTCAGCAGAGGGGCGTTCTTCTTATTATAAAGAAAGAAGGTGATGCTTATGCTATGGATCGGCGGAGTGCTGATGCCGGAGCCTAAGGTTGGTGGGCTGACGGTTACAAAAAACAAGATCTGGTCAAAGAATGCCGGGAGAGCAGCTGATGGAAACATGGTAGGTGATATTGTAGGGATCAAGTATAAACTGGATATCCAGTGGTCCTATTGTAAACCGGCAGACGTACAAAAGATTGATGCAGCAGTAAGCGGCGCTGCCTTTTTCTCGGTCAGGTTTGTTGACCCCGGAACCGGACAGGAGGTAACCAGAAATTTTTACGCGGGCGATCCTAAATACCCTGTACACACCTACGCAATGGGCGGAGGGCGCTATAAGGGCGTGTCGGTCAGCCTGATCGAACAATAATGGAGGATTTCATAATGAAAATGAAGAACATTGAAGTTATCAACACCCTGCAGACGCTGGCGGCCCTGGCTGAAAAACGCCTGCCGGTGAAGGTGAGCTATGCTGTAGCCAGGAATATTTCTGAGCTGCAGAAGATCAGCGCCGACATTGAAAAGGAACGCCAGAAGCTGATCCAGGAGTACGCTGTCCTGGGAGACGATGGGAAGCCCAGGACAAAAAAGAACGAAGATGGACAGGATGCTTACGAGCTCCGGGACGAAGCGGCCTACAAAGAGGAATATGTACAGCTCCTGGAGGCGGAAAACGATTTTGAGCCGCATTACATATCAGAGGCAGAGTTGGAAAGCCAGTCAGACAGGTATGATGTGCTGACCGTGGCGGAGATGATGTCCCTGGCGTTCATGATCCAGTAAGATTGGAGGTGCGGGAATGTACAACGGAAGTACAGAACTTAATACAGCGATTGCCGGGCAGTCCCGTACATTTTCGGCCCGGATCACTGCCGGGGAAACGGTGATCACGTCCGGGATTAAGTCAATTAAGTGGATGGGCGGCGGGAACGCTGGCGGCACGTTGACCATTGGCAGCACAGTGGCTGCCCGGGTAGAAGTGGAGATGGCGGCACCGGGCGTCTTGTTGGAAAATAAGGAAATCTCCGTTGAGGTCGGGGTACGGATGGAATCCGGCGTGGAATACATCCCGATGGGCAGGTTCACAGTGGAAAAGCCGGAAAAGTCTGCAGGGAATATCCGGTTCTCGGCCCATGACCGGATGATTTCGAAGGGGGAGCTGGCGTATTTCTCAGGCCTGATATATCCTTCAGACAGTCTGAAAGTCCTGGAGGAAATTTGCGGGAAGATGGGAATTACTTTGGCGACCGCGGGTCTGAAAGCAATCGCCATCCCAGCCAAACCAGAAGGGTATACCTGCCGGGAGGTGCTGGGGTATATCGCAGGGATGAATGGCAAGTTTGCCGTAATCAACCGGACCGGCCAACTGGAGCTGCGCTGGTATGAGGCTGCGGGGACAGTGGATTTTGACCGGGCAGATGAGCCGGAAGTGGCGGAGTATGATTTCACGGTGGGGAAGATCACCTGCGCTGTGGACAAGGAAACCACGCTGACTGCCGGGAGCGGACCAACTGGAATCCAGTGCAGCAATCCTCTCATGACCCAGACGGTGCTTGATACAGCCTACAAGGGCTTGGACGGATTCTCTTACCGCCCAGGAACAGTGTCCCTGCGCCTGGGAGATCCCAGGATAGACCCCTGGGATATGCTGCAGGTGACCCGGGACGGGGAAGCCTATCTGCTCCCCTGCATGGCGCTGACGCATGATTTTGACGGCGGCATTATTACGGAGGTCACAGCGGCCGGCGAAAGCCAGACAGAGGCAGAATACAACTACCAGGGGCCGACAGCACAGCGTCTGGACCGGGTGTACACGGAACTGTTGATGGTCCGGGACCTGGTGGCGGATAGCGTGACAGTGGAATATCTGAAAGCCAACTACGCCACTATACAGGACCTGACGGCAGTGAGCGCCAAAGTGGGGAATCTGGAAGCGGACGTAGCGAAAATCGGGGAATTGACCGCAAACATGGTCACCACAGAATATCTGGAAGCCAATTACGCACAGATCGACCTGGCCAACATTAAGGAAGGCTGTATCACCACGGCCATGATCGGTACCGGCGTGATCGGAACGACCCAGATCGCAGATGGCTCTATTACTGACGCTAAGATCGTGGGCCTGACTGCCAACAAGATCACTGCCGGCACGCTGGACGCAGCTGAGATCGATGTGGTCAACCTAAACTGCGCCAACCTGACGGTAGGAACGATCAACGGCCAGCAGATTGCCCCGGGAGCTGTTGATATGGATAAACTGGGGCAGGATGCAGCCGGCGCGATAACAGGGGCAGCCAGCGATGCGGCGCAGGCCTTGGAGGACGCCGCCGCAGCCTTTCAGGCAGCGCAGAATGCGACAACAGCAGCAGGAGCCGCGCAGGCGAGTGCTGACGGGAAGAATACAGTCTACTATCAAGAGGGTCTTCCGCCGCCCTATGGGCACAAAATTAATGACGTGTGTTTTGATACGAGTGAGGACAACTGTATCTTTTATTGGGCGGGAGAATCGTGGACGCAGGTGCAGTTTGGTACAAACGCGATTGCCAATGCGTCCATTACGAACGCCCTGATCGCTGACGCGACCATCCAGTCAGCAAAAATAGCGTTTCTGGACGCTGCAAAGATTACTACCGGTACACTCAGCGCGGGCCGGATCGCCGCCAACAGCATCACCGCAGACAAGATTGCCGTGGGAGATTTTACGAACTACGCAACGATAAGCGAAGCAATCCCGGAATCCGAAATTATAAATAACCACCCTTTTGGAAGTAGAGGATCAATCATCAAGGCAGGATATGTCGTCAAGCAGATGCCCGGCTATACGTATCTCCCCTTGACACAATACCGGACAAACGCATTCGAAGATGGCGATGAGCTCTATTTTTCGCTATCTATAAGAGGGGATACATCAGGATCTTTTCGATTTTGCGTGCGTTTTTATGGGGATGGTTCTGCGGACGATAAAACTTACAAGACATATTTTGCGGTATCCGGCCTGAGCTATACGGGAACGGAGCAGACTTGCACCGGGTCGATTAAACTTGGGACGTGCAGATCATACAGCTATTATGTAATAGTCCTGGAAGATGCCAACTCAGCCCTTGGACAGATATACGTGCGCAATATACAGGTGCGCAAAAAGAGCCAGGGTGCGTTGATTGTGGATGGCGCGATCACTGCGGTAAAGATTGCCGCGAATGCGATCACTGCGGACAAAATCTCGTCCAATGCCATCACGGCGGTTAAGATTGCTGCCAATACCATTACCGGCGATAAGATCGCAGCCAGTACCATTACCGCAAAAAACCTTGCAGCCGACTGCATCACGTCTGATAAGATCGTGGCGGATGCCATCACCACCGGGAAGATCGCGGCCAGGGCGGTGACCGCGAACGAAATCGCAGCCAATGCTATTTCTGCAGAAAAGATAGCCGCGGGGGCGATCAGCACAGATAAGCTGGCGGCCGGCGCAGTGACGGCTGGAAAGATCAACGTGACCTCCCTGCAAGCTATTTCAGCAAATATCGGTGGTTTTCAAATCGGTGGGTCTTATATTGCTAAAGGGACAACCTCTCTCGCAGGGGCAGCTAACAGCGTATACCTTGGGACTAATGGCATCAGCTGCGGAACGGCATTCAAAGTAACCTCCGCAGGAGCGCTGACCTGTACAGACGGGAGCTTTACGGGGACGGTTAAGAGCAGCAATGCAACGATTACCGGCGGGACTATTAATATTACAACTGTTTCAGAGACTATTAGTGTAATTATGATAAATTATGGTAATTATAGCAATCAAATGTCACCATACAGATCAGTATATAAATATGGAAATGCAGCGACCTTAGTACAAGCAAACGCTATATATTTATACAAAGTATTTAATTCAAATGGCTCAGGTACTCCATCAGTTTATTTAACTAATGAAGGCACAGTATGCGCGGGGCTATTTGAAACAACTATTGGCGGGATGGTAAAAAGTAGAATAATTAAAAGCCCCAGTAACACTCCCTCTGAGGCCGTGCAGGTCCACACCAATTACGCCCTCTACGTCAAAAACTACGCTGGTACAGACCCCCAGGAAATCATAGCCGGAAAGTATACCACCGCATCTTCGGAGCGGTTTAAGGACAATATTTCTCCCTACCTGGAAAATGCGTTGGACCTGATCCGCAGATCCCCAGTCTATTCCTACAACCGTAAAATCGACCTGGAAAAAGGAATCAGTAAAAAAGAAATCGGTTTTGTAATCGAGCGGGGCGCGCCAGACTGTATTGTCAATGAAACCAGGGATGCGGTGAATATGTACAGCATCAGCGGAATCCTGTGGAAAGGGATGCAGGAGATTGACAGCCGAATGGCCATGTCGGAATCGCGGGAGATACAACTGGAACAGCGCGTGGAATACCTCCAGCAGCAGCTCACAAAAGCCTATACGCTGATGGCGGTGCATGGGATTAAAGAAGATGTACAGTAAGATGAAACAGATGGATAGCGGCAGGGCAGACAGCCTTGCCGCTTCTGGTTACGGCGTGGGTGCCGGGAATGGAGGATTAAAATGTTGACAACAAAAAAGTATGTAACCCTGGAGGGAAGCAGCACGGTAGATGGTGTAGAGGTGGAGCATTACACCGCCCGGATCAATACGGACGCTCTGGATAGGGGACCGGAGTATACAAGCTATATCGTGGATGGATCTACATATCGCAGCAGCCGGTCTACCTGCGCGCAGGATCGTGCTGCATTTGAGGATGTCATGTATGCTGCCTATGATGCGATAGTCGCGGAGGCACAGTAATTAGGAGGGCGTTAAATGGCGTTTGCGAATGATTTTCTTGAACATGAAATAATTCTATCGGTCGTAGATCTCTCCTGGAATCCGAGTATTGAGGTCTCACAGAACGATACTGGAAGAAAGCTGCGCTGTAAGATCAGTGGTATGGACATACCGGCCGGAGCAACGGCGCGCATATGGGCGTCCAAACCGGGCGGCATCGTCTACAATGACTGCGAGGTGTCGGGTAATGATGTATTAGTGGCACTGACCAATCAGATGCTTGCAGAGTGTACACGCATCCCAGCGCAGATCATGATTATATACGGAGACGGCAAGATCATTAAGACAAATAGATTTCGTCTGGATGTAAAAGAAGAAGTTGGTCATACTGGCACGGAGAGCAAGTCAGAGTCAACGTACCTGGACAAGATCCTTCAGGAGCAGTCTGAGAAGCTGGATGCCGCAATCGCCAAAATAGATATCAATGAGATAGTGCAGCAGGTCATAGCCGCGCTGCCAGATGCGGCGGAAGGGAGGTACTAATGGCAATTAAGACCATTGATGATACATATCTGATTGAGATCGCCGATGCCATACGGTCCAGAACTGGAAAAACAGATCAACTCACGCTAGAGCAGATGGTTTCGGAGATACAATCATTGGGTGACACGGAACCAGAGTATTATGGATTCGTTGAGCACATGGACGTGCTACAACCAGGCGAAAGAATTGAGTACACAGGCATCAACAAGGATTACACAGCCATGACCTTAGATCTTAATCAGCACACCACAGATTATGGATCATGGAGCACTTTTCCATCTCTTGTCGAAAATAAGCCTTATATGGTTAAGCCAACGGGAGAGGCGGACTATCAGCTAAATGAGAACGATTATACCTTAAAGATGGACGGAACTGCATCTGACATAAGCAATGTTTCTTATGACGGTGGAGCGTTTTCTAAGTTTGTAAAAGTATATGTCAAACGCTGGATTGATGGAAACGATAGACATGTTAGATTTTCATACACGCCATTAGAAGGTTATGAACCATGCGGCTTTATAGATACCGATGGCAGTGAGATGGATTATGTGTGGATTCCTATGTTTTATGGATCAACAGTAGACGGAAAGACGAGGTCGTTGAGCGGTATATATCCTGACATAAACTTGAACACAGATACGGAACACACTAATATTATGGCTTTTTCAAACAGAGCTGCATTTTTTGCCGGCCCAATTATCGAGACCATACGTGATATGCTCTATATGTTGTTTAAAACTACAGAGTTACAAGGGGCTTGCGGAAAAGGCAATAGAGGTGGTTTTAGCGCCAGCAATCCTCCTTATTACGGGGTTCTACCAAATGCCGTGGTAGGAAGTGGACAATTCTATGGAAACTTAGATAGTGTAAGTTTAAATAAAATTTTTCATTCAATTGTCTTGGGAAGCTATAATCAAAATCAACGAGATCCATATTATCTCGTTGTGAATGGACGCTATAAAGTAAGTGTCGATTATACGTTCGATATTACCGGAGAAAGTTATATTGATACTGGTATTGATTCCGAAACGGTCGACGCTAATAAATGGTTGTGTCCAAGTGTTTCTACAGTAGTCGACAAATATGGGAGTATACCAATAGCTCCTTTCGGAGGTTCTACGGATACAGGTTATTGTGATGGTGTACGTCATCCTGCAAACAAGGAAATCACGGCTGTTGTGCAACGTTTTGGCCGGCCCGGCGACACGAAGTATGCTGGAATCGCATCTTTGAACTTAGAAAAAAATGCTAATGAAGCCAATTGGACCGATTCGGCCTCTGTACTTCTAAGGCCGCCGGCAGGGGCGACCGACCGAAAACCGGCAGAAGAGTAGGAGGGTGCACATGGAGATCAGAGCAAGACCGGCGCATAGTCGCACCATTGATAAGCACAACGGGAGGTATACATGGATCCAGAGATCATTGTGGCGCTGATCGCATTCGGAGGCAGCGCACTGGGAACCCTCACGGGGATAACAATCAACTCAAAATTAACCAACTACCGGCTGGAACAGCTGGAATCAGAGGTGCGTATGCACAACAACTTCGCGCGCCGGATGCCGGTAGTAGAGGAACAGATCAAGGTGATTAATCACCGCATATCAGACCTGGAAAGCCAGGAGAAGGAGAAATGATGAATAAAGCAAATGTAGTCGCTTTCACAGACAAATGCAGGTTAATCCTCGCAAAACACTTAGATGAAAAAGGGGAAGAAATATCCTCATCGGATATATTCCTGGAATGGGAAGTCAGCGGAGAACAGGGAGACAAGGCGCTACTGAGAGTACGCGGGAACGAAACAACATATTATGAAGCCACGCGCCCGGAAGGAACGGAAAGGGTGACAGTAGAAATATTTAAAAAATGCGGTGAGTTCACATCGAAAGGAGAATGATTATGGATTTCGGAATTGCAGGAGTGGCAGGAATTACAGTAATTTGTTATCTGGCCGCACAGACGGCCAAAGCTACGACACTGGACAATAAGTGGCTGCCAGTGATTTGTGGAGTATTAGGAGGCATCCTGGGAGTTGTAGGGATGTATGCCATGCCAGACTGGCCCGTAGGGGATATCTTAACCAGCATTGCAGTGGGTATTGTATCCGGATTTGCAGCGACCGGAATTAACCAGGTATATAAGCAGCTCAAGGACCAGGCCGAGGAATAACCCCGGCGAAAGGAGAAAAAATGTATATAGAAGAAAGATGGGCCAAGGAAAACGAGTATTTTGATCGCGGGAAAATGAAGGTAGAAAAGCTGGTACTGCACAGCCCGGGAACCGCGCAGCCGTCCGCAGATGTATTCTACAACAATTACAACCGCACGGGAGCCAATGCGCTGCCTCATGCGTTTCTGGAACGCTCCGGGCGCGTGCTGCAGTTAATGCCCTGGGACAATGTGGGCTGCCATGTGGGGGCTGGGCCAAAGGGAGGATGGAACGGCCTGTCAATCGGGGTAGAGGTCTGCGAACCGGCCGGCCACACGTATCAGCCAAACAGCGGAACCATGATCGGGTATGACGCGCAGAAGAACGCCGCATATTTTGCCGATATCTATGAGCAGGCGATCCAGTTATTTGCGTATCTCTGCGAAAGATACGGGCTGACAGAGAGAGATATCTACTGTCACGCCGAGGTGCACCGCCTGGGGTACGGAAGCAACCACATCGATATCGAGCACTGGTGGCCGAAGCACGGGAAGAATATGGACACCTTCCGGGCGGATGTGGGGGCCAGGCTGCGGGGAGAAACCGTGCGGCCAGCAGAACCGGAAACAGAATATACGTCAGGCATGTATAAGGTGTTGGCAGACAACCTGACCATCCGGCGCGGCCCCGGGACCGACTATGAGGCGGTGGGATACATCACAGATCACGGCTGCTATACCGCCACGGAGATCGTCAACGGTCACTGGGGCCGCCTGAAATCTGGAGCAGGTTATATCTCCGTACATAAGGCATACTGCCGCCGCGTGGGAGATACAGACCATAAGCTGCCGTACATGGTCAAGGTCCTGGACGGCGCGTTGAACATCCGCAGCGGTCCGGGAACTGACTATCCTGTAATGGGAGTGATCCGGGATCAGGGCAGCTACACGGTGACAGAGACGTCAGAAGGAACGGGCGCCGACCTCTGGGGCAAGCTCAAGAGCGGGGCCGGATGGATCGCCCTGGGAGGGGCCTTTACCAGCCGTCCAGAATGATTAAAAAAGAGGGTCGGGATTATCTCCCGGCCCTCTTAATGCAAATACATAATCATTTGTTGTAAAAAGTTTCCGTTTACACCAAGTTCATCTCGATCACGTTGTCTTTCTCCGCATCGCACAAACCCATTATCTTCATAAAACTTAATTAGCTTCGGCTCGTTCTCACATTCCAGAAAAACGAATTTACCTCCAATTTCTTTTTGAATAATCTGAATTCTATTTAGCGCCATCTGCAAAATATCACTTCCAGAAATCAGTAAATTATTCCCGTCGGCAAAATTTTTGGATAACTGGCCGATTAATATTGCAGGAATTGTATGTATCCGCTTACTGGTATCGTATGTACCATGCCTAAATAAGCGCTTAGACATTGTTTTACTAATTGAATCTTGACATACATTTAAAAATTTATTCGCAAGCGTATAATATCCAACCAGATATTTCTCTTTTTCATCCTCAGACATCCAGTAAATTAGTGTAGTTTTTGATAAAGCCTGCTTTGAAAATTCGATTGCTTTATTTCGAATGAAGTCCTGCACATCGGCGTTGTTCGGGGACGAAAAAGTGGAGAGAATGGATTTTGCCACATTCTCTCCCAATTCAGATATCATGTCTTCTAATTTGATCTGAATAAATTCTGCCATGTCTATTATTTTTTCTCAAAGAAGTCTTTGATTTTATCTCCTGATAATTCTGTGCACTTCCTACTGATTTGCGCCGATTCATATTTTTTCTTTTTTGCAGCATCTAACGCATCAATAAATGTATGGGCAAGCCGTCTATCTTTGATATTAACATCCTTGAGAATGCTTTTTGTTGCCATACATATCACCTCCATAAAATGTGACACCTTAAAATTAATTAATCTCTTGTACCCTTATTATATCCAATAACAGAAAAAATGCAATAGAAAATATTGCGAAAATGAACATAATTTTATTCGAGTAAAAATGGGTAACTCTATGTATGCAGAAATACATGATTATATATAGAAATATATGAGCATCCTTAGAACTTACAAAAATCACGCTGCTCCATATTTGCAATATTCCGTATCTAAAATTTCCATAAATATCAAATTGTACACGCGCATACAAAGTGATATAATTTAACTGCCTGGAAACAGGTAGCGGTCACGCCCATATCCCCCTATCATGTGACTGCTATATTTCGAAAACGTAAGGCCGTCTTACCAACATGGCAAGGCGGCCTTACTAAAATTTAAAAATATGTTTCAATCCACTCCCTTGTTATTGGAAGACAATATTATTATAACATATTCTCGCCCAAAGTCAATACAGGTACTGGAAATTCTTAATGTATTCAAATGAATCAACACTATTATTAGTGTTGACATATTTCGGAAAGTATTGTATGATTATGCCAGAAAATAAGGAGGGCGTAAAATGCTGAAATATAAAATCGATGTTATGAAAGCCCTGGCGGAGCGCGGATACACGGCCAACAGGATGCGCAGGGAAAAGATATTGTCAGAATCCACAATGCAGAGGCTCCGACACGGGGAAAACATTAATACGGAGACGCTTAATGCGATATGCGTTATCCTTCGGTGCCAGCCATCGGACATTATTGAGGTCGTTCCGACAGACGAAGAAAAGATAAAATATTTTTAAAAACACCTTAAAAGGTGTTGACAAACACCCTGAAAAGTGGTATTCTATATATAGAAAGAAACGAACCACAGAAAGGGGAAAAAATGATGAACGTACAGTATCTTTTGAATAAAGTTAATGAAGAGGGATACGAAGTAGTTGCCATTAGACACTTGGCAGGCGATGAAGAATATGAAGTGGGAGATATGTGCCGCGATAGCTATGACTGGGATGTGGAAAACGATCAGTCAAGTTATTACTCAGAAGAACCGGTTATGCTGGACGGGACCTGCGGATTTCATATTGAAGGCTTCAGGGATCTGGATACGGACGAAATAGAAGAAGCAACAGAGATCTTTGAAAGGGCCCGCAAAGAAGCCAGATACCAGGGCAAGATGGTAGTCATTGCTGGACACAGATTCACGTACGGGAATGACGAACACGAAGTCATTATCAGAGACGCAGAAGTGATCGCGATAGAAGATTAATAATCAGTATGAGGCAGGAACACAGGGAAGAGCTGCTTGTGAGGCGCAGAAAATATTTTTCTGAATATTATCAAAAAAAAATAGAGAAAAAATTATAGAAAGACAGAAAACGCGAAAAAAAGAGGGGATAAAGTGAACAGAAGAACATTAAGAACCTGCTCACGATGCGGGAAAGTATTCCAGGGAGACATTGATTCCATCATGTGCCCGGAATGCGCGAAGGAATCACGGCAGAAGAGCACGATACGGGACCGGATCTGTATTGATTGCGGCAGATCATTTCCGGGAGGACCGCGCGCCAGAAGATGCCCGGAATGCCGGGCCAGCAGGAAAAAGGAAATGGACAGGCTGCGCAGGCAGTCTGGTGGCCCAAAGAGGAAGCTCGGAAGCGTGGATATCTGCCAGCGCTGCGGGAAAGAGTATACAGTAGAGAGTGGCCGGCAGAAGTATTGTCCAGGATGCCAGAGGGATGCCGCCCTGGAGTGGCAGAGAGGACGGAAGGCGGCATATAATAAGCGGCCGGAGGTCGAACAGAAGAGGAAGGAGCGCAGGAAAAAGCGCATGAAGGCTTGCGTATATTGCCTCCGCCCGTTCTGGTCCAGCGCGGCCACGAATCTATGTTCCGATTATTGCCGGACGGAGGCAGAAAGAATTAGCCAATGTCGGGCAGATGAGAAACGCGGACAGGGCCGCAACCTACAGAAGTTGCTGGATCGGAGAGAGGAATACCGTGAGAGGATAAAATCAGAGATGTTGCAATAGGGCCTGGAGCGATCCTGGCCCTTGATTATTGTCTTTTTTTCTGATAATATTGCCCTATGAATCCCGGTTGCGAACGAGCCGTTAGTAACACGTTAGTAACAAACAGTTTGTAGAAAAACCTTATTTTAAGGGATTTCTTAATATAATAGACGTAACAAATTGTTACATGAAAGGAGAAAAAATGCATAGAGAGAAAAAGGAAAGCGCCTTCAGAGATTTTATATTAATTGTAGCGGGCTGCACACTTCTGGCGTTTGGGGTGAAATCTATTTTTGATCCCAGCGGCCTGGTGACAGGGGGTATATCCGGCCTTTCTATCCTGATCAAAGACCTGACGTCAGAGTGGATACCGGGAGGCATTCCTCTTTGGGCGACAACTTTGTGCCTGAATGCGCCTCTGTTTTTGGCCGCTTTTTTTATGAAAGGATTTCGCTATATTAAAAAAACGCTGTTTGCCACGGTGTTCCTCTCTCTGGTGCTGGCGGTGCTGCCTCCCTGGGGCGGCGTTTCGGACGACCCGCTGCTCACTGCCGTGTTTGGGGCTCTGTTCTGCGGCGGAGGAATGGGACTGGTATTTTTGGCCCGGGCCACCACCGGAGGCACTGATATGCTGGCTGACCTGATCCATCAGAAACTTCCTCATTACAGTATCGCCCAGATCATGCAGGTGCTGGATGGGCTGATTGTTCTGGCAGGGGCGTATGTATTCGGGATTCATACTGCATTGTACGCAGCAATGGCTATTTTTTTGATGGCCAAAGTGGTGGATGCGATTATTGATGGTCTGAAATTCTCCAAGCTGGCATATATTATATCTGACAGATACGAGGCGATCGGACAGGCTGTGAACCAGGAGCTGGACCGGGGGGCTACCGGTCTGTACGGAAGAGGCGTCTACTCCCAGGCGGACAAGAAAATCCTGTTCTGCGTGGTATCTAAGAAAGAGATCGTGGATTTAAAGGAGCTGGTGTACCGTTATGATCCGCAGGCCTTCGTGATTGTCAGTGATGTCAGAGAGGTTTTAGGAGAAGGATTTATACAGTACCGGTGAGAAAATCTGCA
This sequence comes from Cuneatibacter caecimuris, assembly GCF_004216775.1. GTDB lineage: Bacteria > Bacillota > Clostridia > Lachnospirales > Lachnospiraceae > Cuneatibacter > Cuneatibacter caecimuris. Next base: position 1,055,325 of record NZ_SGXF01000001.1, on the reverse strand, counting down.
ATATTTGTGCTGCTCAGGGAGAAAACCAAAGAATTTTCCGACAGTATACAAAATAGACAAAAACGCCGGCACAAATTTGGGACGGTTGCCTATAGCAAATGATAGTTAAATGACGTATAATAGGCACATACAAACGGGAGAGCCATCCCTGGCATGACATTTTGATTAGGAGGAGTAAATAAATGGCAGGATTATCACTGAAAAACGTATGTAAAGTGTACCCGAATGGTTTTGTGGCAGTTAAGGATTTTAACCTTGAAATTGAAGATAAGGAATTCATCATCTTCGTAGGACCTTCCGGATGCGGTAAGTCTACAACACTGCGTATGATCGCAGGTCTGGAAGAAATTTCTTCCGGCGAGCTGTGGATCGGCGACAGACTGGTAAACGATGTAGAGCCCAAGGACAGAGATATCGCAATGGTATTCCAGAACTACGCTCTGTATCCTCATATGTCCGTATATGATAATATGGCGTTCGGCCTGAAGCTGAGAAAGGTTCCCAAGGCTGAAATCGAAAAACTGGTTCGCGAGGCAGCAAGAATTCTGGATATCGAGCATCTGCTGGATCGTAAGCCCAAGGCTCTGTCCGGCGGCCAGAGACAGCGTGTTGCTATGGGACGTGCTATCGTTCGTCATCCCAAGGTGTTCCTGATGGATGAGCCTCTGTCCAACCTGGACGCGAAGCTGCGTGTACAGATGAGAATTGAGATTTCCAAACTGCATCAGAGACTGGGCACAACCATTATCTATGTAACCCATGACCAGACCGAGGCTATGACGCTGGGTACCAGAATCGTAGTTCTGAAGGATGGTATTATTCAGCAGGTAGATTCTCCTCAGAATCTGTATGATAAGCCCTGCAACAAGTTCGTTGCCGGATTTATCGGTTCCCCTCAGATGAACCTGATCGATGCTTCTCTTGTGGAAGAGGGCGGCGCTGTAGTTGTGAAGTTTGCGGACAATGCGATCAAACTGCCGGAAGCAAAAGGCAAGGTTCTGAAAGAGAAGGGCTATGTTGGCAAGGAAGTTGTATTCGGTATCCGTCCTGAGGATATTCATGATGATGAGATGTTTATCTCCACAACTCCTGACAGCGTAATTGAAGCAGACATCAGAGTATATGAGATGCTGGGTGCTGAAGTATTCCTGTATTTTGATATCGCAGAGGCTAACTTTACTGCAAGAGTAAATCCTCGTACAACTGCAAGGCCTGGTGATACTGTGAAGTTTGCTCTGGATCTGTCCAAAATACATATCTTTGATAAAGAAACAGAACAGGTGATCCTGAACTAATCAATGTTAAAAGTGAGAGGAAATGTATAAATTTTATACATTTCCTCTTTTTTTTTTTCGAAAAATGCTATAAGATATAAGAGTAGGGGTTTTACAACAAAAATTTACCAAAGGAGTGAAGAAGGCATGATTTCCAATCAGATACTTCAGAGTACGATAGAGGGGCTGAAAAGTATTACGAGAATTGATTTGGCTGTCAGCGATACAGAGGGAAAGATGCTGGCCAGCACCATACCGGATATGGATATGAACCATGAGGCCGTGGAGACCCTAGAGGATTCCATTCTCGCTTTCGTGGATTCCCCGGCGGACAGCCAGGTAATTTCCGGGTATCAGTTTTTTAAGGTTTTTGATGAGAACCAGCTGGAATATGTCCTGCTGGCCCAGGGCAGCAGTGATGACGTCTATATGGTGGGTAAGATTGCCACATTCCAGATTCAGAACCTGCTGGTAGCTTATAAAGAACGTTTTGATAAAGATAATTTTATCAAGAATTTGCTGCTGGATAATCTGCTGCTGGTGGATATCTATAATCGGGCCAAGAAGCTGCATATTGATATTGCGGCAAAACGCGTTGTGTTTGTGATTGAGACAAAGCATGAAAAGGACGCAAACGCCCTGGAGACCGTGCGGAGCCTGTTCTCCACCAGGACGAAGGATTTCATCACCGCTGTGGATGAGAAAAATATCATTCTGGTGAAAGAACTGAAACCAAATGAGGGGTACGAGGAACTGGACCGCACTGCCCGGGTAATTCTGGACATGATGAACACTGAGGCTATGACGCAGGTACACGTAGCATACGGAACGATTGTTAATGATATTAAGGATGTTTCCCGTTCCTACAAAGAAGCAAAGATGGCGCTGGATGTGGGAAAGATCTTCTACAGCGGACAAAATGTGGTGGCATATTCTTCTCTGGGTATCGGCCGTCTGATTTACCAGCTGCCGCTGCCGCTGTGCCGCATGTATATTCATGAGATTTTTGGTGATCAGTCCCCGGACAGCTTTGATGAGGAAACCCTTGCCACGATCAATAAATTTTTTGAAAACAGCCTGAATGTATCTGAGACCTCCAGACAGCTTTATATTCACCGAAACACCCTGGTTTACCGTCTGGATAAGCTGCAGAAGCAGACCGGGCTGGATCTGCGTGTGTTTGAAGATGCAATTACGTTTAAAATCGCGCTGATGGTAGTGAAGTATATGAACTATATGGAGTCCATGGATTACTAAGGAGTATTTTGTGATTATTTTTGAGAATGTTTCCAAAACATATGAGAAAGGAACCCGGGCGATTAAGAATATGAACCTGAAGATCAGGCCGGGGGAATTTGTATTTGTATGCGGCAGGAGCGGTTCCGGGAAATCTACTTTCCTGAAGCTGCTCCTGAAGGAAGTGGAGCCCACTTCCGGCCGCATTCTGGTGGATGACCAGGACTTGGGGAAAATGAAGAGGCGGGGAAAAGCGGTGCCCCTGTACCGGCGCAAGCTGGGGGTGGTATTCCAGGATTTCCGGCTGCTGAAGGACCGCAATGTCTATGAAAATGTGGCGCTGGCCCAGCGGGTTGTGGCCGCGCCGGCAAAAGATATCAGGAAAGAAGTAACATCAATCCTGACAACGGTAGGACTTTCATCTAAATATAAGAGCTACCCGGCCAATCTGTCCGGAGGGGAGCAGCAGAGAGTGGCCATTGCAAGAGCGCTGGTGAACAAGCCGGAAATCCTGCTGGCGGACGAACCTACAGGAAATCTGGACCCGTCCAACTCACAGGAAATCATGAACCTGTTGGAAAAGGTGAATGAGATGGGGACCACAGTGATTGTGGTCACTCATAATGCTGAGCTGGTCAACCGGATGAAAAAGCGGGTGATCACCATGCGCCGGGGCGTGGTGGCAGGCGATGTACAGGAAGGCGAATATCAGGATGAAAGCGAATAGGATTATTTATTGTATCAGGCAGGGGGTTCAGAGCATCAGACGAAATGGCCTGTTTTCATTGGCGTCGGTGGTGACTATCGCTGCCTGTGTTTTTTTGTTCGGCATTTTTTTCTCCATTGTGCTGAACCTGCAGTATATGGTTAAGCAGGCGGAGAGTACAGTGGGAATTTCAGTGTTTTTCGACGACAATTTAACTGAAGATGAAATTATGGGACTGGGGGAAACGATCCAAAGGCATGACAGTGTGGCGCAGATCGTATATGTCAGCCCGGAAGAAGCATGGGAGCGCTATAAAGAGAGATATTTTGCGGACTATCCCGAGCTTGCGGAAGGATTTGAAAATGATAATCCGCTGGCTGATTCTGCTTCCTATGAGGTGTTTGTTACAGAAGTGGAGCAGCAGGATGCTGTCGCGCAGTGGCTGCAGTCCCTTCCGGGGATCAGGAGAGTGAAATATTCGGAACTGGCGGCAGGAGGGCTGGAGAAAGCGAATCAGCTGATCAGCCTGGTATCAGCGGGCCTGATTCTGATTCTTCTCGTGGTTGCTGTTTTCCTGATCAGCAATACGATTTCCCTGGCCTATGCGGTGCGGCGGGAGGAAATCGAGATCATGAAATGGCTGGGTGCGACGAACGCCTTTGTCCGGGCCCCTTTTGTAGTGGAAGGTCTGATGATTGGCCTGGTGGGGGCGGCAATACCGCTGCTGGCAGTATTTTTCCTATACCAGACAGTGGTGCGTTTTGTGATGGACAGATTTGGGATACTGCTTTCAGTCCTGAAATTTTTGCCGGCGGAACAGGTAATGGCTTTGCTGATCCCGGTGGGGCTTTTGCTGGGAGCGGGGATTGGGTTTATGGGCAGCTTTTTTACCATACGGAAACAGTTGAAGGTTTGAGGAGGCGCGCTGATGAAAAAAAGAAGGTACATACGTTTTCTTGCTGCAATACTGGTGGGAACGCTGGCGTTTCCCGTTTGGGCGGAGCCTGTCAACCGGCAGGACCTGGAAGAAGCAGAAAAACAGAAAAGTATTTATGAGCAGGAGCTGCAGAAGGCACAGGACCTCATCAGTTCTCTTCAGGGTTCCAAAACGGATATAATTTCCTATATTCAGCAGCTGGACGGCGGAATCAATGATCTGATGGGCCGGGTACAGGAACTGGAAGCGGAAGAGGAAAAGAAGAAGCAGGAAGTGAAGGCGGCGCAGGATGAGCTTTCCAGAATTACAGAGGAAAAAGATCAGCAGTATGAAGCCATGAAGCTGCGGATAAAATATATGTATGAAATGGGAGAGTCTGATTATCTTGAAATTTTATTTTCGTCAGGATCTCTGACAGATCTGTTCAACCAGGCGGAGTACATCTCTCAGATTTCGGCTTATGACCGCAGAATGCTGGAAAAGTATCAGCAGACTGTGGAGCTTGTGGAAAACTCCGCCACAGCGCTGATGCAGGAGCAGCTGCAGCTGGAAAACCTTCAGGCGGAGGAGCAGGCAAAGATGGCTTCTATGCAGGTGCTGCATGATGCAAAATCTAAGGAACTGTCCGGCATCGAGAATATGCTGGCTGATAACGAAGAACTGCGGGAAAAGTACCAGCAGGGATTAAAAAACCAGGAATATACCATTGAAAAGTTGGAACAGGCCATGCGGGAAGAAGAGGAGCGGGCGCTGCAGATGGCGCTTCAGGCCAGCAGAGAGGCGGAGGCGGCCAGCATTGCGGCATCTAAAAGCGAAGCAGAGTCCATTTCTCAGTCCATTGAAGAGTCTATCGCCCAATCCATTGCCCAGGCACAGAGCAGTTCCGGCTCCGGTTCGGGGGAGAACCAGGTGGACCCGGACAGCCCGGGAACCACTTCTCCAACGCCCGCCCCGACAGTTACAGATCCTGCGCCGACAGAGCCGTCCGCCACGGCTCCTTCAGGAGATACTTCTGAGTTCGGCAGCAGGCCGGGAGGCGCTTTTTATCTGAAATGGCCCTGTCCCAGCAGCAGGAGAATCACAAGTCCTTTTGGACCCAGACCGAATAAACCGGTAGAGGGGGTATCCGATTATCACAATGGGATTGATGTAGGGGCAGCTTATGGGGCGGAGATTGTAGCGGCTGCGGACGGCGTTGTAACGTCTACGGAATATAATATTGCCGGTGGAAATATGATTTATATATCCCATGAGAATGGAAAATTCATCACATCCTATCTCCATATGAGCAGATATATCGTCAGTCCCGGTCAGACAGTAAAAGCCGGTCAGGTAGTAGGCTATGTGGGCAGCACCGGCTATTCTACAGGCCCCCATCTGGATTTTCGCCTCATCACAGGAGGCCAGCATATTAACCCGCTTGGCAGCAATATATCTTATCAATATTAGGAGCAGACATGGAGAACGATTTCGAGAATGACAATGTGACAGAAGAGGCGCAGACACAAAACCCTGTGCCGCAGAATGGAAAACATCCCTTTGCTAAGGGAGTATTTGCCGGGGTGGTGTTGTCAGTTGCGGCGGCAGCTGTAATGATTCTGGTAATGGTACAGACCGGGAGGCTGACCATTGACAGGGGGGAAGAGGCGCAGACAGTGTCCTCAGGGGAGGAACAGTTTCTGACAAAGAAGAAGCTGGTGGACAGCTACATCCAGAATGGTTTCCTGTTTGATTACAGCCAGCAGGACTTGGAAGATATGATGTTCAGAGGTTTGGCGGCAGGACTGGAGGACCCTTATGCGGCTTACTATTCTGCAGAGGAATATCAGTCCATGCAGGAAACGGCCAAGGGTGTCTATTATGGTATCGGGGTGCTGGCGCAGCAGGACAGGGAAACCAAAGAGATTTCCATCGGCCAGGTCTATGAAGGGGGCCCGGCGGAGGAGGCAGGAGTCCTGAAGGGAGATGTGCTACTGGGGGTCGCTGGTGTGGATATTACCGGCATGGATTTATCCGACGTGGTGGATAAGATTAAAGGAGAATCAGGGACTACTGTTCATTTGAAATTCCGAAGGGGAGAAGATGAGATCCTGGAATTGGATGTGGAGCGTAGGGATGTAAAGACCATTGACGTGAAATGGGAAATGCTGGAGGATAATATTGCGTATGTGCAGATCCTTAAATTTGACAGCATCGCAAAGACTCAGTTTCAGGAAGCGTTGAAAGAGCTGCAGGCTCAGGGCGCAGAAAAGATTGTATTTGATGTTAGAGACAATCCCGGCGGAGGCCTGGATGTTGTGGTGGATATCCTGGACAGACTGCTGCCGGAAGGGCTGATCACTTATATGGAAAACAAACAGGGGCAAAGGATACAGGAGATCAAATCGGATGCAGAGCATTTTGTGGACCTGCCCATGGCGGTGCTTGTGAACGGCAGCAGCGCCAGCGCGTCTGAAGTATTTACCGGAGCACTGAAGGATTATGGGATGGCTGAGGTCGTAGGAACGAAGACCTACGGCAAGGGAATTGTGCAGACGATTTTTCCTCTGGGAGACGGTTCTGCCATAAAAATGACTACTTCCAGGTATTTTACACCTAACGGAGTGTGCATTCATGGCACCGGGATTGAGCCTGATGTCACTGTGGAGCTGGATGAAAGCCTTCAAGGCAAAGAGAAAATATCCCATGAGGAAGATAATCAGCTGCAGAAGGCGCTGGAAATACTCAAGGAGAAGTGAGGGAGGAAAATACAGTGAAATTTTCGGAATGGCCTTATGAGAGGGCGGATATTCAGAAGGCGGAGAGAGAACTGGAACAGCTGATGGAAGATTTCCGGGCTGCGGACAGCGGCGAAGAGCAGTTTGAAGTACATCGCCGTTACTATGCTCTGGAGGGCCGGGTCAGGACGCAGGAGGTCATTGCAAGAGTCCGTTTTGACGGCGATATGACCAATGCTTTTTATGAAAAGGAACGGCAGTATTATGATGAAATGATGCCGGGCTTCCGGGCTTTACAGGCGAAATACCAGAAGCTGCTGTATGAATCCCCTTATCGGGACGAGCTGGAGAAGAAGATCAGCCCGGCCAGATTTCATGCGATGGAATTGAAGTTCCGCGCCAATGATGAGCGGCTGATTCCTCTTAAAAAAGAGGAGAATGAGTTAACAAACCGCTATATGAAGCTGATTGCCGCAGCCAGAATTCCTTTTGACGGCAGGGAACTGAACATTTCCCTGCTCAGGCCCTATATGGTGAATTCCGACAGGCAGGTTCGTTTTGCCGCACACAAGGCGCTGGCAGAATATTTTGATTCGGTAACAGGTGAGATCGACGAAATCTATGACGGCCTGGTAAAAAACAGGACAGCCCAGGGCAGACTTTTAGGCTATAAAAATTTCACCCCACTAGGGTATGAGCGCATGGGGCGGGCCTGGTACGGGCAGAAGGAAGTGGAACAGTTCCGCAATGAAGTGAAAGAATGGCTGGTTCCTTTTATTGGGAAGCTCAATGAAAAAAAGAGAAAAAGGCTGGGGCTGGAAAAGCTTAGTTATGTGGATGAAAATGTCTATCTGCCTCAGGGAGATCCGGCCCCTGTGGGGACAGCGGAAGAAATTTTGAAGGCCGGACAAACACTGTACCGGGAACTGTCACCGGAAACCGGAAAGTTCTTTGATTTCATGCTGGAACATGAACTGTTCGATGTGGAAGGGCGGAAGAATAAGCGCTCCGGCGGATATATGAACTATATGCCAGATTACAAAGCGCCGGTGATTTTTGCAAATTTTAACGGGACCAGCGGAGATGCGGATGTGATCACCCATGAATGCGGACACGCATTTCAGGGATATGTGATGAGAGACGAGGAAGTGCGGGAGCTTACCGAAAATACTATGGACTGTGCGGAGATCCATTCCATGTCCATGGAGTTTTTTACCGGCAAATGGATGGAGCTGCTGTTTGGGGACAGGGCGGAGGAATACCGCCAGGTGCATTTGGAATCTTTCCTTCAGTTCATTCCCTATGGCTGTACTGTGGATGAATTCCAGCATATTGTATATGAGAATCCTGAAATGACGCCTGCCGGGCGCAAAGCGGCATGGGCCAGGCTGGAAAAGGAATATAAGCCCCATCTGGATTACGGAGAGGATTCGTTTTTTGCAGAGGGCGGTTTCTGGCAGAAGCAGCACCATATCTTTGGCCTGCCTTTCTATTATATAGATTATTGTCTGGCGTCTGTATGCGCGCTGCAGTTCAAGGTGCAGATGGACGAGGATTTTGAAGATGCCTGGAGCAGATATCTGAAGCTTTGCCGCCTGGGAGCGGGACTGCCTTATACAGAGCTGCTGCATGCGGCGGGATTGAAAACGCCCTTCGAAAAGGGATGCGTAAAGGAACTGGTGGAAAAGCTGGAACAAAAGCTTTTTTGACGGGAAATAGTGCTTGACATTCCGGGTAAGTGCAGTTATACTTCTTACCATAAACTGAATATCATACAGGAGTTGAGAGAAACGCCTGCATGAAGAGGGAGTAGTTTAGACGCATTGTCAACATACGCGGCCGGAAGGTCTGGTGGTGCGTGCCGGAGTATCGGTTACAAGACTTTTCATGTATCAGAAGCAGGGATTATTTGCATACTGATACATGAAAAGTCTTTTTTAATAGGGTGGAAAATTTCCAGAACTGCCCTATTTTATAAAACCGCTCCATGGTGAAACGCGCTGCGGCAATGTACTACTGAAGGAGGATTCTATGAAGGAATGGTATCAGAAAACATCGGAAGAGGCGCTGACAGAACTGCAGGCAACCCGAGAGGGGCTGACAGAAGAAAAAGCCCGGGCTCTGCTGGCGGAAAAAGGGGAAAACGCCTTACAGGAAGGGAAGAAGAAAAAGGTCTGGCAGGTATTCCTGGAACAGTTCTGTGATCTTCTGGTGATTATCCTCATCGCAGCAGCAGTGATTTCCATGTTTTCGGGAAATCTGGAAAGTACAATCGTCATTATTGCAGTAATCATTATGAATGCGGTTTTGGGAACTGTCCAGCACCAGAAAGCGGAGAAGTCTCTCGACAGCCTGAAGTCCATGTCGGCTCCAACTGCAAAGGTGATGCGGGGAGGAAGAAAGACAGAGATTCCGTCAAGAGAGGTGGTGCCGGGGGATATACTGCTGCTGGAAGCAGGTGACCTGGTCGTGGCGGACGGACGTATCCTCAATAATTACTCCCTTCAGGTGAATGAAAGTTCGCTGACAGGTGAATCCACCAATGTGGATAAAACGGAAGGGGTGCTGGAAGGTGAGATGCCTCTGGCAGACAGGACCAATATGGTATATTCCGGCAGCCTGGTGACCTATGGACGGGCGGTGGCAGTTGTCACAGATACAGGTATGGGGACTGAAATTGGGCGCATTGCGGGGCTGATGAACGCCACACAGGAAAAACGGACCCCCCTGCAGGTCAGCCTGGACAATTTCAGCAAAAAGCTGGCAGTGGTGATCATGATTATCAGCGCTCTGGTGTTTATTCTGGGCCTGTACCGCCAGATGCCTGTGCTGGATTCTCTGATGTTTGCGGTGGCTTTGGCTGTGGCGGCCATTCCCGAGGCGCTCAGTTCTATTGTGACCATTGTCCAGGCTATGGGAACCCAGAAGATGGCCAGGGAGAATGCAATTATCAAACAGCTGAAGGCAGTAGAGAGTCTGGGATGTGTGTCTGTAATCTGCTCAGATAAAACAGGAACGCTGACCCAGAATAAAATGACAGTACAGCAGATCTATATTGATGGAAAAGTATTGAAACCAGAAGAGTTGGATCTGAAACAGCAGCTGCACAGATACCTGCTGTATAATGCTATTCTCACCAATGATTCTTCCCTGGTGGACGGAAAAGGGATCGGGGACCCAACGGAATATGCCCTGCTGGAAATGGCGAGGAAGGCCAATGCGCAGGACGAGGTATTGCGGGAAGTCATGCCCCGGGTAGAAGAAATTCCCTTTGACTCAGACCGCAAGCTGATGAGCACAAAATATCTGCTGCACGGGCAGCCTACAGTTTTGACAAAAGGGGCTTTGGACGTTCTGCTTCCGCGGTGTACAAAGATCCGTGATTCAGAGGAGATCCGGCCGATGGCGGAGGCGGACAGGGAACAGATTCTGCATCAGAATCTGATGTTCTCAGAAAACGGGTTGAGGGTGCTGGCTTTTGGGTATAAAGAAGTGGAGCACAGCGACGAGCTTTCCCTGGAATCGGAAAATGATTACATTTTTCTGGGCCTGATTTCCATGATCGATCCTCCCAGAGAAGAATCCAGACTGGCAGTTGCGGATGCCAAACGCGCGGGGATCCGTCCGGTGATGATCACAGGAGACCACAAGATTACAGCTACAGCTATTGCAAAGCAGATCGGCATTTTTGAAGAAGGTGATCTGGCTGTGACGGGAACAGAGCTGGACGCCATGACAGATGCGCAGCTGGATGAAAAGATTGCTCAGATCTCCGTTTATGCCAGAGTTTCTCCGGAGAATAAAATCCGCATCGTGGATGCCTGGCAGCGCAGGGGCAATATTGTTTCTATGACCGGAGACGGTGTGAATGACGCGCCTGCGCTGAAAAAGGCGGATATCGGCGTGGCCATGGGGATTACTGGTACAGAGGTTTCCAAGGATGCCGCTTCCATGATTCTGGCGGATGATAATTTTGCCACCATTATAAAAGCTGTTGCCAATGGCCGGAATGTGTATCGGAATATTAAAAATGCCATTCAGTTTTTACTGTCCGGCAATATGGCGGCCATTCTGGCGGTGCTTTATACCTCTTTGCTGGCTCTGCCTGTTCCTTTTGCGCCGGTGCACCTGCTGTTTATCAACCTGCTGACAGACTCTCTTCCCGCCCTGGCCATCGGCATGGAGCCTCCTGAAAAGGATCTGCTGTCTCAGAAACCCAGGGATCCCAAAGAAGGCATCCTGTCCGGGAAATTCATGCTTCGTCTTCTGCTGCAGGGCGGATTGATTTCAGTATGTGTGATCGCTGCGTTCTATATCGGGCTGAATACTCAGGGGGCGGCGGTTGCCAGTACAATGGCCTTTGCTACGCTTACCCTTGCAAGACTGTTTCACGGATTTAACTGCAGGAGCGAACACTCTATTTTCCGTCTGGGCTTCAAAGGAAACTGGTACAGCCTGGGGGCTTTTGCAGCAGGGGCGCTGCTGCTGGCCTGCGTGATTTTCCTGCCTTTCCTTCACGGACTGTTTGAGGTTGCGGACCTGACCGGGGCTCAGATGGGATTGGTGCTGCTGCTGGCGGTCATCCCTACGGCAGTGATTCAGCTGGTCAAGTTCGTGAAAGAGCATTAAATGAGATGCGGTAAGAGAACCGGCCCTGCAGAGTGCAGTTGCGCTTTGGACAGAAATATGATATAATTTATAGGTGCTGCATCAAAACCAGATGCAGCGCCTTTTATAATTTAGCGGGAAAGAACGCCTTTAGATCGGGTAAATGTTTCTCGGAATAAAAACGCTCTGGGAGGAAAGTTCCGCATCAGTAAGGAATGATGTGCGATGCGCGCAGGAGAAGAATTTTATGAAGAATTACAGGATGCTTATACAATATGAAGGAACCAGATATAACGGATGGCAGCGCCAGGGCAACACTCAGAATACGATCCAGGGCCGCCTGGAGTCAGTCCTGAGCAGGTTAACAGGCGCAGAAGTCCAGATTCAGGGCTCCGGCAGGACTGATGCGGGGGTTCATGCTCTGGGGCAGACTGCGAATGTGCTGCTGCCGGAGGGGTGGCATATTTCGGGGGAGGCGCTGCGGGGCAGCGGCCTGCCGGGGTTGGATGACCTGCCCGGGTGTGAGGCTCTGCGCAGGGTTATGAATCATTATCTGCCGGAGGATATAGACGTGACGGAGTTAGAAGAAGCGCCGGAGCGTTTTCACAGCAGGCTGTCCGCAGCGGGAAAAACGTACCAGTACCGAATCGGAATTGATGATTATAAAAATATAGAGGGCCGGCAATTTCGCTACCGGGTGGGGAGACCGCTGGATGTGGAAGCAATGGGAGAAGCGCTGGGCGCCCTGCGGGGTACCCATGACTTCGCAGCATTCTGCGGGAATCCCAGGATGAAGAAATCTACGGTACGTACCATATCCGCTGCAGAACTGGAAGAAGTTTCCCATGAAATCAGGCTGCGGATCACAGGCAACGGATTTTTGCAGAATATGGTGCGCATTATTGTGGGAACTTTGATAGAAATCGGGCTTGGAAGCAGGCCGGTTTCTGATATGAAACGTATTCTGGACAGCAGAGACCGGTCTCAGGCGGGGCCGGCAGCTCCTGCAGGAGGGCTCTGCCTGCTGCGGGTCTATTACGATTGAGGGGACATATGACGGATTTTCTTGTAAGACATTTTGTAAAAAATTCTGAGAAGGTGAATGATATCCATGTGCGTACAGCTTACGGGCAGCTTGCTGGTATTGTGGGAATCATCTGCAACCTTACGCTTTTTACGGCAAAGCTGGTGATCGGTGTTTTGCTCAGGAGCATTTCAGTCATGGCAGATGCGTTTAACAACCTATCTGACGCGGCTTCTTCTATTATTAGTTTTGTAGGGGCAAAATTGGCCGGAAAACCTGCAGATGAGGACCATCCTTTCGGCCATGGACGGATTGAGTATATTTCAGCGTGTATCGTAGCTTTTCTGGTAATCCAGGTTGGATTTACATTATTCCAGCAGTCAATTGGGAAAATCCGGGAACCGGAGGACATGAGTTTTTCTCTTATATCGCTGGCAATTCTGGCGCTTTCCATTGGCGTGAAGCTGTGGATGTCTGTTTTTAACCGGAAGCTGGGGAAAAGAATTCATTCTTCTGTAATGAAAGCGACTGCCGCAGATGCTCTTGGAGATGTGTGTACTACTGCGGCTACCGTTTTTTCGTTGGCAGTGTATGGAATCTGGAATGTGAATCTGGACGGAATCGTGGGTCTGGTTGTGTCCGTAGTGGTAATGATTGCAGGAGTTAATATTGCCAGGGAGACCCTGGCGCCTCTGATCGGTGAGGCGATCAGTCCTGACGTTTATAAGAAGATTACATCTTTTGTGGAGAGCTATGATGGGATTCTGGGCAGCCATGATCTGATTGTACATAATTACGGACCTTCCCGCAGCATGGCGTCTATTCATGCGGAGGTATCCAACGAGGAGCCTATTGAGGTATCTCATGAGATTATTGACCGGATTGAGCGGGAGGCCATGAGGGAATTCGGCATGACATTGGTGATCCATATGGACCCGGTGGCAGTAAACGATGAACATGTTCTTCAATACCGGAGGATAGTGGATAAGGTGGTGAAGCAGGTAGACCAATCAATTTCCATCCATGATTTCCGTATGGTAAACGGGGAAGATAATATTAACTTGATTTTTGACGCGGTGGTGAGCTACCGCTACGATGGAAAACAGCTGGCCCTGCTTCGCAGACAGATTATTGACGGTGTAAAAGCAGAAGACCCCAGGCTGAGCTGTGTAATAACAATTGACCGGAGCTATATGGGAGAAGAAAACGGGTAAAATGGATGAAAAGCGGCATTTCTCGGCAGAAAAATGCCGCTGGAAATTCTGGAAAAATTTTTTTATAAAAAATTGAAAAAAGGGCTTGCCAAAAACAAAATCATCGGTTATAATACAATCCGTTGCAAAACAATGGGCTATCGCCAAATGGTAAGGCACTGGACTCTGACTCCAGCATTTCAAGGTTCGAATCCTTGTAGCCCAGTTGACAGGCAGTCGGGAAACCGGCTGCTTTTTTGTTTTATAGGAAACTGCGTTCCCTATGAAACGAACCCTCAGGGGGGATCGCACTGCGGCGTAAGGAATCACGCTCGCGGGATTCTTTTTCATTTCATAGGAAAGAAATTCTGTGAAGTAAAACCGCTGTGCGCTGAAAGGAAAATTGATTGACAGGCCTTTCCCATCTTGCTATGATAAAACGAAGAAGAATAAGGAGGATGGAGAAATGTTTCGTTTAAATGAAAATTACCTGAAGCTGCCCGGCAGCTATCTTTTTTCTACGATTGGGAAAAAAGTCGCCGCATATATTGCAGAAAACCCTGAAAAAAAGGTAATCCGCCTGGGGATTGGAGATGTGACGCAGCCGCTGGCTCCTGCAGTGATCAGGGCCCTGCATACGGTGGTGGATGAAATGGCTAATCCGGAAACCTTCCACGGTTACGCGCCGGATTTGGGCTATGAGTTTCTGCGCAATGCGATTTCCGGGGAGTATAAGCGGTTCGGTGTGGATGTGCCTGCTGATGAGGTGTTTGTCAGCGATGGCGCAAAGAGTGACTGCGCCAATATCCAGGAGATTTTCAGCGCGGACAGCAGTATTGCGGTCTGCGACCCTGTTTATCCTGTATATGTGGACAGCAATGTGATGGCAGGGCGTACTGGGGAATACGACGCTGTGACCGGACGCTGGAGCAATGTGGTATATATGCCCTGCACAATGGAAAATGATTTTGTCCCGGAACTGCCGGAAGAGGCGCCGGATTTGATTTATCTTTGCTATCCCAATAATCCCACAGGCTCCACGCTTACCCGCGATCAACTGCAGGTGTGGGTGGACTATGCCAACAAAAATGGCAGTGTGATTCTGTATGACGCGGCGTACGAGGCTTATATTACGGAAGAAAATGTGCCTCATACCATATTTGAATGTCAGGGTGCGAGAACCTGCGCCATTGAATTTAAAAGTTTTTCGAAAAACGCAGGCTTTACCGGGGTCCGTTTGGGATATACGGTGATTCCCAAGGAATTGAAATGCGGGGACGTGGCGGTGCACAGTCTGTGGGCAAGACGTCATGG
Source organism: Cuneatibacter caecimuris (assembly GCF_004216775.1). GTDB lineage: Bacteria > Bacillota > Clostridia > Lachnospirales > Lachnospiraceae > Cuneatibacter > Cuneatibacter caecimuris. The sequence goes on along the minus strand of NZ_SGXF01000001.1, from coordinate 1,040,316 downwards.
TACAAAGTATAATGGGGCTCCTTATATCATTCAGAGGGCTGGGGAAGCAGTGCTTTCAGAAGAAGGCAGAGCGCAGACCAGAGAGCAGGTGGCGTATTATATGCGCAACGCGCGTATGATTTACGACGGTTTGAAAAAGGCTGGCTATAGTGTGGCAGGAGGTGTAAACGCTCCTTATGTATGGATGAAGACCCCTGAAAATATGGATTCCTGGGAATTTTTTGACTTTTTATTAAAAGAGGGGAATGTAGTGGGAACTCCTGGTTCCGGGTTTGGCCCCAGCGGAGAGGGATATTTCCGGCTGACAGGTTTCGGAACTTATGAAAATACCGTGGAAGCAGTGAAAAGAATAGGCCTTTTGTAAAAGAAGTAAATAATGACGTAAAATCACAGTTTGTAGGAATTCCTTTACGGAACCCCAGGGGTGTGATATAATTAAAGTATTATCCCTAAATTGGGGAGTGAGGAAAGGGGTATTGCGTTCTGTGATGAATAGAAAAATTGGAGCGGCAGCCATCTCTGCGGCGGCATTGGCTATGGTGTTTTCAGGATGTGGGAAGAGCGAGCATGGTCTGAACCCGGACCATCCTGTAACGATTACAGTGTGGCATTATTATAATGGAGTCCAGCAGCAGGCTTTTGACAGGATGATTACGGAATTTAATGAGACTGTTGGTAGTGAAAAAGGGATTGTGGTGCAGGCATTCAGCCAGGGCTCGGTAAACGAGCTTTTAACAAAAGTCACAGATGCCGCCAACGAGAAGCTGGGTTCTGAGGATATGCCTGACATATTCGGGGCCTATGCGGATACTGCGTATGAATTGAACCAGCTGGGCCGTGTGGCAGATATCGGCCAGTATCTGACCAAAGAAGAACAGGATGAATATGTGGACGCTTATATGCGGGAAGGCGCTTTTGACGGAGAAGACAGCAGAAAAATGTTTCCCATTGCAAAATCCACAGAGATACTCATGCTGAACAAGACAGACTGGGATGCCTTCTCCGCCGGCACAGGCGCTTCTGAAGATAAGCTGCAGACCTGGGAAGGAATTGCGGAGCTGGCGGAGATGTATTATAAATGGACGGATGCGCAGACACCGGAGCCGGAGGACGGAAAGGCATTTTTCGGGCGGGATGAAATGGCTAATTATATTTTGATCGGCAGCAAACAGATGGGCCATGAGGTATTTCAGGTAAAGGACGGGCAGGTTACATACAATTTAGACAAGGAAACCATGCGCCGGCTTTGGGACTGCTATTATATTCCCTATATCAATGGGTATTTTGCGGCGGAGGGCCGTTTCCGCAGCGATGATATGAAGACAGGAGATATCATCGCCATGGCTTGTTCCAGTACCGGAGCCACATATTTCCCGCTGGAAGTCACAAGGAACGACGGCACCACCTATCCAATCGAAGGAGCCGTTTATGCTCTGCCGAACTTTGCGGGAACAGAACCTTGCGCGGTGCAGCAGGGGGCGGGAATGGTAGTGGCAAAATCCACGGAAGAAAGGGAGTATGCGTCTGTGGTATTTCTTAAGTGGTTCACGGATGTGGAGCAGAATGCCCAGTTCGCCACAAATTCGGGATATCTTCCTGTTAAAAAAGCGGCAAATCAGATTCCTGTTCTGGATGAGGCGCTGGACGCTTCCGGCCAGAACAGCAGCAGCTTGATGAAAGACTCCCTGCACATCGGCGTAGAAATGACGAACCGGTACGAATTATATACGAATCAGGCTTTCCGTCAGGGTACCCAGGCCAGAAATGTGATTAAGGCCAGTATGCAGGACTGGGCGGCGCGGGATGCGCAGGCGGTGCAGGATGCTGTAGCGGGAGGGGCTTCCAGAGAGGCGGCCGCAGAGAAATTTGATACAGATGAGAATTTTGAAGCATGGCTGGCAGAGCTGCAGGGGCTGCTGAACGACTTGAAGTAGCAGATCAGGAGGATGCGATGCGCAGGTGGTGGAACAGTAATAAAAAGAAGATGTTTGTTAAAATACTGATTCCCATTGTGATCACTGTGCTGGTCCAGGTGACTATTTATATTACGCTGCTGATTCAGGGAGGTACAGTAAGCCTGATCAAAACGAACGCCCTTGATATATTTGAGGAACAGACGCTGAACCGGGCGCAGAGCATGGAAACTGACATGGTGAGAAAGTGGGCGAACTTGTCAGACGTGGGTGACGCGATTGAGCAGACGATCAGCAGTATCCTTCAGGAACGAGGATTGGAGCCCGGGGCGATTGCGGATCATGCAGAACTGAACCAGGAGATAATTGACCAGACCTTTGACAGGGTGGAGTATCTACTGCGCAGAAATTCTGTTACGGGAGCCTATCTGATTCTGGACGGCGCGGCAGTACAGGGGAAATCCAGCGAAGAAGAGCGGGCGGGACTGTATCTGGAGGACCAGGACCCGGCAAGCTATTCCAGCGATAACAGCGATATACTGGCATTGCGGGGGCTTCCTGCGGTGCTGAAAAAGCGTGGGGTTTCCTTTGACAGTTACTGGAAGGCCGGCTTTGACTGTACTGCGGAGGAAGAAAACGGCAGGGATGCGTATTTTTTTCAGCCAATGAAGGCAGCCGAAAAAAACCCGGAAGCAGACACGAAAAATCTGGGCTATTGGGGGAAAGCAGTCCGCCTGGACGGATTCCGCCATGTGATTACCTATTCCATTCCTTTGATGCTTCCAGAGTATGGGCCGGTAGGCGTTCTGGGCATCGATATCTCTGCGGATTATCTGCGCTCCATGCTGGGAGGCGCCCAGGATAAGGCATATGCCCTTGCGTGGTCTGAGGATGGGGAGACCTACTATATCAATGGTTTTGGCGGAGCGCTTTACAGCAGGCATTTCGGTGATTCTCTGGAAGTGAAAAAGGCAGGAGAGGTAAATGAAAGTTTGATTTCTGTACTGTCTCCGAGAGACAATAAAACGGAGCTGTATGTGAACATTCAGCCCCTGCAGGTGTATGGGAATAATACGCCGTTTGAAAACCAGAAATGGGTCATCCTGGGTATTCAGGAAAAACAGGTGCTGCTGTCCCACTATAATATGCTTTATGGCAGACTTCTGGCTGTTTCTGTGCTTTTTGTGCTGTTGGGAGTCGCATGCGCGCTTCTGATCAGCCGTGTGATCACCCATCCCATTGCCCGTGTGATGGCAACTCTCCGGGAATCTGACGGGAAAGGGAGGATACACCTGGAACAGGTTGGCATAGAAGAAGTGGATGAGCTGACAGAGCTGATCGAGGCGCAGAGCAACGCGCTTCTGGAAAATGCGTCCAAGGTTTCCAGAATCATTGATTTGAATCACCTTCCTCTGGGAGTGCTGGAGTATATAAAAGGTTCCAACCAGGTTTTCTGCAGCAAAAATGTTTCGTCGCTTTTGGGCTGGGAAGAGGAAAGAGAAAAAGATTTTTATCTGGAGATGGATGAGTTTGACCGCAGAATGAGGGAATTCAGCAGAGAATTTGAAAAGACAGGGGACAATGAATATGTTCTCAGCGCCAGAAGAAACGGAAGAGAATGCTGGCTTCAGCTGCATTACTGGCTGAAAGACGGTAACATGACAGGCTCCATTCTGGATATAACCAGCGATGTGGAGGAGAGGAAACGGATTGAGCATGAACGGGATTTTGACGCGCTGACAGAGATCTTTAACAGGCGGGCGTTTCTTGCAAAGCTTGCGGATCTGGAACGGGAAGGAAAAGACAGCCTGAAGTCCGCGGCGATGATTATGTGGGATTTGGATAACCTGAAAAGGGTGAATGATACATATGGGCATGAATATGGTGACTTTTATATCCAGAGAATGGCGGAGTGCCTCGGCAGATTTCCACTGAAGCATGCGCTGGTGGCAAGAAGATCAGGGGACGAATTCTATACTTTCCTTTATGGATTTCATTCCGGCGAAGAGCTGATGCAGGCAGTACAGACTGTTTGGCAGGAGATTCAGGAGACTTCTATTGAAGTGCCGGAGGGCTGCTGCCGGCTGAGCGTTTCCGGCGGTATCGCCTGGTATGCGGAAGACTCGGATAAAATGGATGACTTAATTCGTTATGCGGATTTTGCTCTTTATGAAGTGAAAAAGTCCGGTAAAAACCGGCTTAACCGTTTTGACAGAGAGATTTGGAATAAAACTAATACAGAAGAATGAAACAGCTCCGGCGGAATACATATTTCTGCCGGAGCCTTTTATTTATGTAGCAGATTATATTAGCTCAGCATTCCGCCGAGCATCCCTCCGCCTGCGCAGATCAGGAGAGACATCATCAGCCCTGGGAAGCTGTGGTTCAGCGAATGATGGACACAGAATGACAGCAGGAGCAGAAGTACAAAATAGAGAATGCCGAACAATAACCCCCACAGGAACCGGCGTTTGCTCAGAACCCGCCCTGAGAGAAAGCCGCCCAGAAAGCAGGAAGCCAGATAAATAAACATAATCCCCATATTTACCTGATTTTCATTGAGATGCAGGCGGTATAACAGGAATGCCAGCCCCAGCAGCAGGATGGCCGTGAGCAGATAGGCAAAAAAAATGTTGCGTAAAAAAGACAGAACCTTGGAACGTGTATTCATGGAATTCCTCCCGGTGACCTGCCGGCAATGCGCTGACAGGCTGTTTTACTGCATTTTATGCTGTATCTGCCTGGATTATGTTTGAAGAACTTGACAACATTCAAGTTTTCAGGTACAATTTTTTCCGTATACAAAAAAATAATTAGGAGTGATGAATTTTGGATTTAGACCCAAGTGGTGTCATACAAATCGTATGTATACTTGTATTGGTACTGCTGTCCGCCTTTTTTTCGTCCGCGGAGACCTCTCTTGTTACAGTGAACAGGCTGTGGCTGAAATCTCTGGCTGATCAGGGGCATAAACGGGCGGGGACAGTTCTGAAGGTAGTGGAGGATCAGGGCAAGATGCTCAGTGCAATCCTGATCGGCAACAATGTAGTAAATCTGGGCGCGTCTGCGCTGATGACAGTGTTCGTAACACGTTTGTGGGGCGAGGCTGCTGTGGGGCTGGCAACTGGTGTGCTGACTCTGTTGATTCTGGTTTTTGGTGAGATATCACCCAAAACGCTGGCGACTGTTTATGCGGATAAATTGTCCATGGCCTATGCGCCGGTGATTTACGGCATGATGAAGGTTCTCACCCCGGTGATATTTGTTGTCAATAAGGTAGCAAACGGCTTTCTGAGGCTGCTGCGGGTGGATTTGAACCGGAAAACCCACGCGATCACAGAAGACGAACTGCGTACATTGGTGGATGCGGGCCACGAAGAGGGCGTAATTGAGAGTGAGGAGCGCAGGATGATCAACAATGTGTTTGATTTCGGCGATTCTATGGCAAAAGACATTATGGTCCCCAGAATTGATATGTCCTGTGTGGACATTGACGCTACTTACGAAGAACTGATGAAAACGTTCCGGCAGGATATGTTTACAAGGCTGCCTGTTTACGAGGACACCACGGATAATGTAGTAGGAATTATCAATATGAAGGATATCTTGCTGTACCGCCAGGGAGACCCGTTTTCTATCCGCGATTACATGCGCAAACCCCATTATACCTACGAGTTTAAAAAGACTTCGGAGCTGTTGATGGAAATGAAGGAGTCCCCGGTGAATGTGACCATCGTGCTGGATGAATACGGCGCAACCGCCGGCATGATCACATTAGAAGATATGCTGGAAGAAATTGTCGGTGAAATCCGCGACGAATATGATGAGGATGAGCAGGACAGCGTTCAGAAGATCAGCGAGAGAGAATATGTGATTGAAGGAAGTATTAAACTGGACGATCTGAATGAACTTCTGGAGCTGGAGCTGGATTCGGAAGATTATGATTCACTGGGCGGCTTTATCATCGAACGTCTGGACCATCTTCCCCAGGCGGGTGAGTCCATAGAATACAACAATATGAAGTTTGTAGTGCAGCAGGTGGATAAGAAGCGGATAGAGAAGGTACACCTGTATCTTCCTGAGGAAGAGGACAAGGAAGAGAAGGAAGAAAAAGGCTTCACATAAAAGCCGTTCTGTGCTATAATCCATAAAGAAAACAAAGCAGGAGGAAAATAAAATGCAGAGAGTAAAGACTTTGACCAGCAAGACGCTGAAAAATACCATGAAGAAAGGCGGCTGCGGAGAATGCCAGACATCTTGTCAGTCTGCCTGCAAGACATCTTGCACCGTAGGGAATCAGACCTGCGAGAACCAGAACAGATAATCGGGCTTGAAGGTTACAAAGCGGGTGTTGCAGAAGGGTCCTGCTCAGCGGGATTTTCTGCAGCACCTGATTTATGTTGACCTCGTAGGGTTCGGGGTGATTTTGGGAGGTATACTGTGATTCATCAATATAAAAGCAACGGTTACAACATCGTAATGGATATAAATTCAGGCGCCGTCCATGTGGTGGATGATGTGGTATACGATGTGGTTGCCGATTATGAGTCCTGCAGCCGGGACGAGCTGATTGACAAGCTGTCCGGCATCTATGCGCTTTCGGACATTCAGGAAGCTGTTTCTGAGGTGGAGCGTCTGAAAGAGGCGGGAGAATTGTTCGCAGAGGATGAATATCAGGACTATGTGATAGATTTTAAAAAGAGACAGACCGTAGTAAAAGCGCTTTGCCTCCATATAGCTCACGACTGTAATCTGGCCTGCAGGTACTGCTTTGCCGAAGAGGGAGAATATCATGGCCGCCGGGCTCTGATGAGCTTTGAGGTAGGGAAGAAAGCGCTGGATTTTCTGATCGCCAATTCGGGCAGCAGGCGCAATTTGGAAGTGGACTTTTTTGGCGGAGAACCTCTGATGAACTGGGAGGTGGTAAAGCAGCTTGTAGAATATGGCCGTTCCCAGGAAAAAGAGCATAATAAGAATTTCAGATTTACACTGACCACCAATGGCGTGCTGCTGAATGATGAGATTATGGAGTTCTGTAACCGGGAGATGAGCAATGTGGTGCTCAGCCTGGACGGGCGCAGGGAAGTGAATGACCGGATGAGGCCTTTCCGCAGCGGGAAAGGCAGCTATGATCTGATTGTGCCGAAATTCCAGAAATTTGCTCAGAGCCGCGGGACAAAAGATTATTATGTGCGGGGCACCTTTACGAGAAATAACCTGGATTTTTCCCGGGATGTTCTGCATTTTGCGGATCTGGGATTTGATAAAATGTCTATTGAGCCTGTGGTGGCGTCTCCGGACGAGCCCTATGCGATCCGTGAAGAGGACCTTCCTCAGATCATGGAGGAGTATGACAGGCTTGCCAGGGAATACATAGAGCGGCAGAAAGAGGGCCGGGGATTTACCTTCTTCCATTTTATGATTGATCTCGACCAGGGGCCCTGCGTGGCCAAGCGCCTGTCCGGATGCGGGTCCGGCACAGAGTATCTGGCGGTTACTCCATGGGGGGATTTCTATCCCTGCCACCAGTTTGTAGGGCAGGAAGGTTTCCTGCTGGGTAATGTGGAGGAAGGGATTACAAATACTGCGGTGCGCGACGAGTTTAAAATGTGCAATGTGTATGCAAAAGAGAAATGCCGCAACTGTTTCGCCAGATTTTACTGCAGCGGAGGGTGTGCCGCCAATTCCTACAATTTCCACGGTTCTATTACAGACGCATATGATATTGGCTGCGAAATGCAGAAAAAGCGGATTGAGTGCGCGATCATGATCAAAGCCGCTCTGGCAGATGAAGAATGAAACAGCCTAGCTGTTCAATAAATGAAAGAGGAGAACAAAGTCATGAAGAAAAATGGTATAATCCGTATCGTGATTGCAGCGGCAGTCACGGCGCTGATGGTACTGGTGGCCGTTCTGGGAATGGGGCCGGATGGTTCCGGATCAGTCGGAGACATCAAGCTGGGCCTGGACCTGGAGGGCGGCGTCAGCATTACCTATCAGACAGTGGAGGAAAACCCGTCCAAACAGGATCTGGATGATACGGCCTACAAGCTTCAGCTGCGTGTGGCAGACTTTTCCAATGAAGCGGAAGTCTACACGGAGGGCAGCAACCGGATCAATGTGGACATTCCCGGCGCGAAAAATGCCGAGGAAATTCTGAAGTCCCTGGGAACGCCCGGTACCTTGAGCTTTAAGGACCCCAGCGGAAACGAGATCATTAACGGCGACGATATTGTGGACGCCCAGGGAGGCGCGGTTCAGAATCAGACCACCGGAGCCAATGATTATCAGGTGAGCATGACCCTGAACGACGCGGGCAGCAAAAAGTTTGCCGAAGCTTCAGAAAAGCTGGTGGGTAAAAATATTTCTATTTACTATGACGGAAAAGTGGTCAGCAGCCCTACAGTGCAGTCTGCAATCACCGGCGGCCAGGTTGCCATTGAACATATGGAGAGCCTGGAAGCGGCGAGAACCCTTGCTTCCACCATCAGAAGCGGCGCGCTGCCTCTGGAAATCACGGAACTGCATTCCAAGGTGGTTGGGGCGAAGCTGGGGGCTGAAGCAGTGAATACCAGCCTGATTGCAGGCCTCATTGGTTTTGTGCTTGTTATCATTTTTATGTGCCTGTATTACAGAATTCCCGGCGTGGCTGCCAGCCTGGCGCTGATCATCTATACCGCGCTGGATGTGATAATCATCAGCACGCTGCAGATTACCCTGACTTTGCCGGGAATTGCGGGTATTATACTGTCCATTGGTATGGCCGTGGACGCCAATGTAGTTATTTTCGCCCGTATCCGGGAGGAGATCGGCGCAGGCAGCGGCGTGAAGGATGCGATCAAGACTGGTTTCCAGAAGGCGCTGTCCGCAATTCTGGATGGAAATATCACAACAATGATCGCGGCGGCAGTGCTGTATTTTATTGGGTCAGGAACTGTCAGAGGCTTTGCTCAGACCCTGTTCATCGGTATTGTGATTTCACTGATTACTGCGCTGGTTGTGACCAGATTTATCCTGAATGGTTTTTACAGCGCAGGGCTGCAGGATGAGAAATATTATGGAAAGACGCTGCGCGTGAAGAAGATTAATTTCCTGGGGCGCAAGGCTATATTCTTTGCCATCTCTGTGGCGGTGATTCTGGTTGGCATGGGCACCATGGTGTTTAACGGCACCAAAGGGGATGCGCTGAATTACAGCCTGGAATTCAAGGGCGGCGCGTCCACCAATGTGACGTTTAATGAGGAACTGAGTACAGAACAGGTCCAGAAAGAGCTGGCGGTAAAAGTGCAGGACGCCATTGGGGACAACAATGTGCAGACCAGTAAGGTGACTGGCTCCAATGAAGTGATCATCCGTACCCGTACACTGACTCAGGAAGAGAGAGAAGCATTTTCCGATATGCTGAAGAAGGAATACGGCGTGGAGGAAGACAATATCCAGGTGGAAAATATCAGCGCCACCATCAGTGATGAGATGAGAGCGGATGCGGTTAAAGCCATTGTTATTGCGACGATCCTGATGCTGATTTATATCTGGATACGGTTTAAGGACGTGCGTTTTGCGGCTGGATCTGTAATGCCGCTGATCCATGACGTGCTGGTGGTTTTGGGATGCTATGCGGTGTTCCGCTGGTCAGTGGGCAGCACATTCATTGCCTGTATGCTGACTATTGTGGGTTATTCCATCAATGCCACGATCGTAATATTTGACCGTATCCGTGAGAATATTGCGCTGAAGAAGGGCAATGAGACTTACGCGGATGTGGTGAACCTTTCTATCAGTCAGACATTGTCCAGAAGTATTAACACTTCTCTGACCACCTTTGTGATGGTAGCGGTGCTGTTTATCCTGGGCGTGACCAATATCAGGGAGTTTGCTCTTCCTCTGATGGTAGGTATTGTGTGCGGCGGCTACTCTTCTGTCTGCCTGGCCGGAGCACTGTGGTATGTAATGAAAACCAAGATCGGAAACAAAGAAAGAGTGAAGTGATCTTTGAATAATTTGGAAGCGCTGCAAAATGGAACCTAACATTTTGCGGCGCTTTGCGTCGTGAAGTGATTGATCAGCGGTTACTTTTAGGAATATAATAAAAAAACCTTGCAAATAAGGAATTTTTCGTATATAATGTGTCCAGACTTATAGTAACGTCTGCGATGATGAAAACATAAGCTGTGAAATCCTGCAGAGAGCCGGTGGCGGGTGTGAACCGGCGGAGGCAGCAGCTGATCCAGTTTCTGAGCAGCCGGCAGCAGCCGGAGGGCGGCAGCCTTTATCCTGCCATAGAGAGGCCGCATTATGCGGCAAATTGGGTGGCAACGCGGAGCTTCTTCGTCCCATGAGGGGAAGGGGGACCGTGTTTTTTATTTCACAGGAAAGAGCGCCTGTGAAATAAAACCGCTCCGCGGAGGAACGCACTGCGGCGGAAAGGAATATGCCGCTTGCGCGGCCCGCCGCAGGCGGGGAAGTCCGCAAGCGGACTTCCGTTTCCCAGGAAAGAGCGCCTGTGAAATAAAACCGCTCCGCGGAGGAACGCACTGCGGCGGAAAGGAATATGCCGCTTGCGCGGCCCGCCGCAGGCGGGGAAGTCCGCAAGCGGACTTCCGTTTCCCAGGAAAGAGCGCCTGTGAAATAAAACCGCTTCGCGGAGGAACGCGCTGCGGCGGAAAGGAATATGCCGCTTGCGCGGCCCGCCGCAGGCGGGGAAGTCCGCAAGCGGACTTCCGTTTCCCAGGAATGAGCGCCTGCGAAATAAAACCCCGCCAATCATTACAGATATCAATGATATAGGAGGCTGAAAATGCTAGATTTAAGGTTTGTGAGAGAAAATCCGGAAATTGTGAAGCAGAATATCCGTAATAAGTTCCAGGACGCCAAGCTGCCGTTGGTGGACGAGGTGCTGGAACTGGATAAAAAGGCCCGCCAGACAAAACAGGAGGCGGATTCTTTGCGGGCAGAGCGCAACAAGATTTCTAAAAAGATCGGCGGGCTGATGGCTAAGGGCCTGAGGGAGGAAGCGGAAGAACTGAAGAGGCAGGTGACTGCTGATTCTGACCGTTTGGCTGTCCTGGAGGAAGAGGAGACTGTACTGAACGAAAAGGTGCGCAAAATCATGATGACCATTCCAAATATCATTGATCCCAGCGTGCCAATTGGTAAGGATGACAGTGAAAATGTGGAGGTTCAGCGCTATGGCGAGCCTGTAGTGCCTGATTTTGAAGTCCCCTACCATACAGATATTATGGAACGTTTTGACGGAATTGACCTGGATAGCGCCAGAAAAGTGTCGGGCAATGGTTTCTATTATCTGATGGGGGACATTGCCAGGCTGCATTCTGCGGTGATTTCTTATGCGAGAGATTTTATGATTGACAGAGGCTTTACTTATTGCATTCCTCCGTTCATGATCCGCAGTGATGTGGTCACAGGCGTGATGAGCTTTGCAGAAATGGACGCTATGATGTACAAGATCGAGGGGGAGGATTTGTACCTGATCGGCACCAGCGAACATTCCATGATCGGTAAATTTATTGATACGATTTTACAGGAAGAAAAGCTTCCCTATACGCTGACCAGCTATTCTCCCTGCTTCCGAAAAGAAAAAGGTGCACACGGCCTGGAAGAACGCGGCGTATACCGGATTCACCAGTTTGAAAAGCAGGAAATGATTGTTGTGTGCCGCCCGGAGGAAAGTCCGGTATGGTTTGATAAGCTGTGGCAGAATACAGTGGATCTGTTCCGCTCCATGGATATTCCCGTGCGCACGCTGGAATGCTGTTCCGGGGACTTGGCGGATCTGAAGGTGAAATCCATTGACGTGGAGGCCTGGTCACCGCGCCAGAAGAAATATTTTGAGGTGGGAAGCTGCTCCAACCTGGGAGACGCCCAGGCCAGAAGGCTGAAAATCCGCGTGACCGGGGAAAACGGCAAATATTTTGCCCACACGCTGAACAATACGGTGGTGGCCCCTCCGAGAATGCTGATCGCTTTCCTGGAAAACAATCTGCAGGCTGACGGCAGCGTAAAAATTCCCGAAGCGCTGCGTCCTTATATGGGCGGAAAAGATAAAATTGTGCCTCAAGTATGAAAATCCTATTAAAATCGCTTTTTTCGGTTGAAAAAGTTCCGCCGATTCAGTATACTGGAAAAGTGAATGGATGAAAATAAGGCGGTAATTATGTATCAGATTATTACAGAGGACGGGCGGGCGAAGCGCGCTGTCTTTGAAACAGTGCACGGAACCGTGCAGACACCGGTTTTTATGAATGTGGGAACAGCCGCAGCAATTAAGGGAGCGGTAGCTACCACGGATTTGCAGCAGATCGGCACACAGATCGAGCTGTCCAATACGTACCATTTGCATGTCCGTCCGGGTGATCAGGTTGTGCGGCAGCTGGGCGGGCTGCATCGGTTTATGGTCTGGGACAAGCCGATTCTCACAGATTCCGGCGGGTTTCAGGTGTTTTCCCTGTCAGGGCTGCGCAGGATCAAGGAAGAGGGCGTCTATTTCCAGTCCCATGTGGACGGCAGGAAAATATTCATGGGCCCTGAGGAGAGCATGCAGATCCAGTCGAATCTGGCCTCTACCATTGCCATGGCTTTTGATGAATGCCCTTCATCTGTGGCGGAACGGAGCTATATAGAAAATTCTGTGGCCCGCACCACCAGGTGGCTTGTCCGGTGCAAGGAGGAGATGGCGCGGCTGAATTCACTGCCGGATACGATCAATCCCAGGCAGATGCTGTTCGGCATCAATCAGGGAGGCGTATGCGAGGATATCCGGATCGCCCATGCCCAGGAGATTTCCGGTTTGGATCTGGATGGGTACGCAGTGGGCGGCCTTGCGGTGGGTGAAAGCCATGAAGAGATGTACCAGGTTCTGGACGCGGTTGTTCCCCACCTTCCCAGAAATAAACCCACCTATCTGATGGGAGTGGGAACCCCGGCCAATATTCTGGAGGCTGTGGACCGGGGAGTGGATTTCTTTGACTGTGTTTATCCCAGCCGCAACGGGAGGCACGGACATGTCTATACGGCTTTCGGCAAGCTGAATTTGTTTAACGCCAGATATGAGCTGGATCCCAGGCCTATTGAAGAAGGATGCGGCTGTCCTGCCTGCAGGAATTACAGCCGGGCGTACATCAGGCATCTGCTGAAGGCAAAGGAGATGCTGGGCATGCGGCTCTGCGTGCTGCATAACCTGTATTTTTATAACCACCTGATGGAAGAGATTCGGGAAGCCATTGAACAGCGCCGATACGGCGAGTATAAGAAGCAGAAGCTGGCCGGGCTGCTGTCAGGAGAACAGAATTGATCTTGTGGAAACACAGTTCAAGTAATAAATAGGAGGAAATAATATGTCAAATTTTTTAGCTGCAACAGCTGAAGGCGGCGCGATGGGATGGGGATTCTGGATCATTTACATTGTGATTATTCTGGGCGCTATGTATTTTATTGCAATTCGTCCCCAGAGAAAACAGCAGAAGAAACAGAACGAGCTGCAGAACAGCCTGTCCATTGGCGACAGTGTGCTGACGTCCGGCGGTTTTTACGGTGTGATCATTGATATTACAGAAGATACTGTGATTGTAGAGTTCGGCAACAATAAAAACTGCCGTATTCCGATGCAGAAATCTTCCATCATGGCGTCTGAGAAGCCTGATACAGAGCAGAGTGCAGAGAAGTAATGTGGTGGCAAAGGATGTCCTGAAACGGGCATCCTTTTTCAATCCACGGGAAGCTGCGTTCCCTATGGAACAGATCTCACTGCTGCGTAAGGAATGATGTCGTTAAAGCGACACGCCGCAGGCGGAGAATCCCGCGAGCAGGATTCTTTTTAATTAAAGAAACAGACATGGAGCGGGTTGACAATAAAACCGTGAAATGTTACAACTAATATATCCGAAAGAAAGGGGATAATGAGATGGCTATTTTAGTGAGCGGCGGCGCCGGATATATCGGCAGCCATACCTGTGTTGAACTGCTGAACGCTGGATATGAGGTGGTGGTTTTTGACAACCTGTATAATGCCAGCAAAGAATCACTGAAGCGTGTGGAGGAGATCACCGGAAAACAGGTGAAATTCTATGATGCAGACATGAGAGACCGGGAGGCGATGGAGGAAATCTTTTCCGCGGAGAAAATTGATTCCGTCATCCACTTTGCGGGCCTGAAGGCAGTGGGAGAGTCAGTTCAGAAGCCTTTGGAATACTATGAAAACAATATTAACGGAACTCTGGTGCTTCTGGATGTGATGAGAAAACATGGAGTGAAGAACTTTGTGTTCAGCTCTTCGGCCACTGTTTACGGAGACCCTGCTGTAATTCCGATCACAGAAGAATGCCCCAAGGGACAGTGCACCAATCCTTATGGATGGACGAAATCCATGCTGGAGCAGATTCTCACCGATCTGCAGAAATCAGATCCGGAATGGAATGTCATTTTGCTGCGGTATTTCAACCCCATCGGGGCTCATAAGAGCGGACTGATCGGTGAGGACCCTGCCGGGATTCCCAACAATCTTCTGCCCTATGTGGCGCAGGTGGCAATCGGCCGGCTGAAATGCGTGGGCGTGTTCGGTAATGACTATGATACGCCTGACGGTACAGGAGTCCGGGATTACATCCATGTGGTGGATTTGGCTGTAGGCCATGTAAAGGCGATTCAGAAGATTGAGAAAATGGAAGGCGCTGTTGAAGTATATAATCTTGGTACTGGCAAAGGCTACAGTGTGCTGGATGTGATACATAATTTCAGCAAGGCCTGCGGCAAGGAGATTCCTTACGAGATCAAGCCCCGCCGGGCGGGAGATATTGCAACCTGTTACGCCGACCCTGCTAAAGCATATAAGGAGCTGGGATGGAAGGCGGAGTATGGTATTGCGGAGATGTGCGAGGATTCCTGGAGATGGCAGTCCATGAACCCTCAGGGATACGGAAGCAAATAAGTATTAAAGTGTAGATTGGCACTGCGGCGGAAACAGCGGCCTGTAAAGACCGCTTAACTGCAGAGACAGGGAATGGTGCAGAGTGTTTTTGCAGCATTCCCTTGTGCTTTATATATAACCAACAGAGATGAAAAGGAAGGAATTATGGCACAGACAAAGATTTTAGTGGTGGATGACGAAAAGGACATTGCAGACCTGCTGGAAATCTATCTGGTGGGAGACGGCTATGCGGTGGCAAAAGCCAACAATGCCCGGGAAGGGCTGGATATCCTGGAAAAAGAAGAGATTTCCCTGGCCCTTTTGGATATTATGATGCCCGGGATGGACGGCCTGGAGATGTGCCGCCGGATTCGCGAAAAACATAATATCCCCATCATCATGCTCAGTGCGAAATCCGCGGATCTGGACAAAATTATGGGGCTTGGGAACGGCGCGGACGACTATGTGACAAAACCCTTTAATCCGTTGGAGCTGATCGCCCGGGTGAAGGCCCAGCTGAGGCGGTATACGGAATTGAATCCAGGCAGCGCGGACGCTTCCCAGCCCAATGAGATAGAGCTGCGGGGGCTTTCAATCAATAAAGAAAATCACCGGGTCACGGTTTATGGGGAGGAAGTCAAGCTGACGCCTATTGAGTTTGATATCCTGTATCTTCTGGCATCCAATCCGGGAAAAGTGTTCAGCACAGACGAAATTTTTGAACGGGTATGGAATGAAAAGGTATATGAGGCCAATAATACTGTGATGGTGCACATACGCCGTCTCCGGGGTAAAATGAAGGAAGAAACCCGGCAGGATAAGATCATCACTACAGTCTGGGGAGTGGGGTATAAGATTGAAAAGTAAGTTCCGGCAAAGCTATCACGGGCAGATGCTGCTGCATGTTCTGATCAGCGGAGCAGTGACCTGCGCGGCAGAAATTATTCTTGTGGTGAATTTCTGGATGATCTTGGGGCTTTTGGAGCAGAACGGATATTCCGGCACCTTCCTGGGGGAAGATATGCCTTCAGTTATTTTTCAGGTGATCTTCTGCACTCTGGCGGGCATCATCCTGTTCACTCTGTGCTTCGGTCTCCTGCAGCGGCGGTCCATCCGTTATGTACGGGAGCTGTCTGAGGCGGTGAGGGACATTGCCGACGGAGACCTGACCAGGACTGTAAAAGTAGACGGAGATGATGAATTTGCGGAAATGGCCTCCCTGCTGAACCGGATGGCAGAGGAGATCAAAGTCCTGATGGCTAAGGAAAGGGATGCGGAGCGTACCAAAAATGAGCTCATCACAAATGTGGCTCATGACCTCAGAACTCCTTTGACTTCAGTAATCGGTTATCTGGAACTGCTCACCTGCGGAAACGTGCGGGATGAGGAGACAAGAAATAAATATCTGGAAATTGCCTGCCAGAAATCCAGACGGCTTCAGAACTTGATTGAAGAGCTTTTTGGGTTTACAAAGCTTACCTACGGAACAATAGCGGTGAAAGTGGGGCGCGTGGATCTGGTAAAGCTTTTGGAACAGTTGCTGGATGAGTTCTATCCTCAGTTTACTGCCAGCGGGCTTACTTATGAATATAAAACAGACGTCCCCTCATTGATGATGAACGGAGACGGGAATTTGCTGGCAAGGCTGTTTGACAACCTGATCAATAATGCTATTAAATATGGCGCGGATGGAAAACTGGTCAGGGTAGTCCTGCGCCTGGAGGACCAGACGGTAGCGGTCCAGGTAATCAATTTTGGCTATGTGATTCCTCCGAAGGATCTGGCGCAGATATTTAATAAGTTCTACAGAGTGGAACGGGCCAGATCGTCGCAGTCAGGAGGAACGGGCCTGGGCCTGGCGATCGCGAGGAATATTGCAGAGCTTCACGGAGGAAGTATTGACGTCAGCAGCGATATCAGGGGCACAGTATTTGAAGTGAAGCTGCCCACAGACTATAATTTCCGTAAGGAAGGATTTGAGGCAGAAAATGAGCTGGAGCAGGTTTGACAGAATTAAGAAACAAATAGTTTTTGCCGGCGCGCTGCTGTTTTGCCTGACAGCGCCGCTGTCTGTCTGGGGCAGCGTAAATGTGAAAGAACAGGCTGCCGCACAGGTTCTTACGGCAGATATAGAATGTGGGTATGGAGGCTTGACCGGAAGCGACAGGTATGTACCGGTACGTATTACGATAAAAGCGGAGGAGGCGTTCCGCGGAACAGTATCGATTTATTTGATGGACGAGCTGTCAGAAAATTATATATATCAAAAGGATCTGGAGCTGAGAAAAGGGCAGGAGAGGAGGGTTTCATTTACTGTACCAGTGCTGAAAGGGGAAGGCACCCGGGTGGTAATTCAGGAAGACGGAGGGGAAATTGTTTATGAAAAAGCCCTGGAACCCACCGGACTGGACAGCAATCTGTTCTACGTGGGTATTTTGTCAGACGAAGAAAACTCCCTGAAATACCTGGATGCTTATCCCATGTATTCCGGTTCCAGCATGCAGTGTGAAACGTATCATTTATCCATGTCTGAACTCCCCTATAAGGCCAAAGACCTGGACTTGTTTGATATGATCATAATTAATAATATGGATACGGAAAAAATCAGCCTTAACAGAAGAGAAACGCTGCTGGAATGGGCCAGAAACGGCGGATGGCTGATTTTTGGCGCCGGGGATCAGGCAGTGAAGACACTGTCCGGTTTTTCAAAGGACCTAGGAATCAAAGTGGAGGAAGTAATGACGTCAGAGGATGATTATTCTCTGGCTAAGGTCTCTATGGATCAGTCGGACCAGATCAGCGTGGATGAGAACGGCTGTGCGATTTATCAGCGGCGCCGTCTGGGGAATGGCTGGGTGGGAATTGTAGCCTATGATATGGAGGCTGTGGCAGAATCCTCCAGATGGGAGGAGGAGGCTACCAGTCTGATGTTTTCCAGACTGATCAGCAAATCTGCCCTGGATGATTCCTTGTCTGGAAGGAGTGCGGGCAGCCAGATATATTATCAGCTGGCCGGAGTTCCCGAAACCGGACAGATGCCTTCTGTATTTTTGTATGGAGGGATTCTGACGTCTTATGTTCTGATTGTGCTGCCGGGACTGTACCTGCTGCTGAAGAAGAAAGACAGACTATTTTATTTCAGAAGCGGGGTAGCTGCGTCTGCGGTAATTTTTGCGATTTTGATTTATGCAGCCAGCAGCAATACCAGATTTTCTTCCCCCTTCTGCAATTATGTGATGTACCGTGAGATTGATGAAGAAGTTCAGAGAGATCAGATTTTAACCAGCATCCAGTCCCCCGGAAACTGGCGGTATGAAGCAGAGATTGCCGGGACTGTTGAGTTAAAGCCCATTCTGGATATCAGCATGGGGAATTCCTCCAGAAGTTCCAGCCGGACGGTGATCGGAGGAGAAGCCGGAAAAAATGTGATCAGTTTTCAAAAAATGGTTGCTTTTTATCCCAGATACTTTGAACTGGAACAGAAGAGAAGAGAAACGGACCAGAGGATTGACTCGGAAATCACCTCAGGGCCCGGCGGGCTGACGGGTACGCTGACCAACCATTTGGGCATTAACCTGGAGCAGGCTGCAATTTTCTGGTATGGAAATGTTGTTCCGCTGGGATATGTGGCAAAGGATCAGACCATTGATCTGTCCTCTTATAAATGCTACAGCTATCAGGAGGAAAGTATCTGGGAGGCCGCGGTCAAAGTGGCAAATGGAAAGCTGACAGGTTCTTACCGTGTGGGAGACAGCAGGACTGCAGCCCAGCGGGCGGATATTCTGAGCAGTTATCTGGGCAGGCGGTTCTCGAATTACAGTGAGGACGTATGTATTGTGGGATTTGCCAGCCGTGTGCCGGAAGGGCCCGAGTCAATTATTAATTACGAATCCCATGGGACTACGCTGGTAGCCGCATCTCTGGATGTTTCTAAAAAAGGGGAAGGCGGCATCTATCAGAGCGTGCTTCAGGATGAGCCGGTGCCCGTGGTGGGCGGATATTACGGCGACGGAACGCCCTATGCGGAGAGTACGGTTCTGGATTATCAGATCCGGCCGCACATGAAACTTCGCCGGCTGATGCTGCGGGACTGCAGCCTTGGAGGAAAAAGCCCTCAGGGGGAAATGTATTTTTATAATTGGCAGACCAGGGAGTTTGATCTGGCGGCCAGCGGCCAGACCAGCTGGAGCGCGGAGGAACTTATGCCCTATCTGCTTGACAGCTCTTTGCGGGTAAAATGGACTTCAGGAGAAAACACCGGAAAGATTCCCAGTTTTTCGATGCTTTGGGAGGAATGAGAATGCTGGAAATAAGAGATCTTCGCAAGGATTATGGAAAAATCTGCGCTCTGGACGGCCTGAACCTGACGCTGCAGCCCGGGGAGATTCTGGGGCTGGTGGGACCAAACGGGGCCGGGAAGACCACCCTCTTAAAAATTTTGGCAGGACTTTTGCGTTCAGAATCGGGAAAGATCCTGATCGAAGGGAAGGATATGGCCAGGACGCCGTCAAAGCTGAGAGAGCACATCGGGTACGTACCGGATTTTTTTGGCGTGTATGATAATTTAAGAGTGGAAGAATATATGGAGTTTTACTGCAATGCCAACGGGATTTACGGTTTGCTGGCACGGCAGAAGGGGCAGGAGCTGCTGGAGCGGGTGGATCTTCTGGAGAAAAAGGAGCAGCCGGTGGACAGCTTGTCCAGGGGGATGAAGCAGAGGCTCTGCGTGGCCCGGGCACTGGTGTCAGAGCCGGCTTATCTGGTTCTGGATGAACCGGCCTCGGGCATGGACCCATCCATCCGGGCCGAGCTGAAAGAGATCCTTCAAGGGCTCTCAGAACAGGGAACCGGAGTGCTGATCAGTTCCCACATGCTGACAGACCTGAGTCAGTACAGCACCAGCGTCGGGCTGATACGAAAGGGAAGGATTATCCTCCAGGGCAGCCTGGAGGAGGTGATCCTGCGGATGTCCGGCGACCGGCCGATTGTGATGACAGTACAGGGGCCGCTGGAAAGGGCAGTGCGGCTGCTGAAGGAACATCCATTAGTGGAAACGCTGTCAGTTTCTCCTCCGGCTATCATGGTTACCTGGAAAGGTACAGTACAGGAGGAACCGGCATTGCTGAGAACTCTGGTGGAAGCCGGTGTTGCAGTTTCCTCCTTCGGGCGTGAAGCAGGCAGTCTGGAGGACGTGTTCTGGCAGATGAACGGAAAGGAGGGGCAGAAGAAATGAAAGCCAATCCGGTGTATTTAAAAGAGAGCCGCAGCTCGCTGCGGTCGGTTCGTACAATTGTTATTCTGATGGCTTTTAACGGTCTGCTGGCAGCGGCGGGGATTCTGAGCCTGTACATTATTGTGGAACAGCGCAGAGGTACAGGTGTAATTTATTATTCTGAATTTCTTCAGATGTATGTGGTGCTGGCCTATATGGAAATGCTGTTTTTGCTGTTTATCATGCCGGCGCTGACAGCCACCAGTATTTCAGGAGAACGGGAACGCCAGACTCTGGACATCATGCTGTGTACGAAAATGAAGCCGGTGGCTATTGTGATCGGAAAACTGCAGGCGGCGGTGGCAACCACGTTTTTGATTCTCCTTTCCAGTATGCCGGTGCTGGCTCTCGTATTTATTTTTGGAGGAGTACAGTTCATAGATCTGCTCTATCTGATGATGGTGATGTTTGTGATCGGATGCCTTGTGGGAAGCGCGGGAATACTTTTTTCTGCCCTGACGAGAAAAAATATTCTCTCCATGGCGGCATCCTATCTCTGGATGATTTTTATTACTGTGGGTACGCTGACGATTGTATATATCATCCGCTATGCATGGGCGGCCACGCACCAGGGGATGGTGCCGGCATGGCCGTCCTACCTCCTGCTGTGCAACCCGGCCGTGACATTTTATATTGTGGTCAATGAGCAGGCAGGAGACAGGGGGGCTCTCCCAACGCTGCTTCAGAACCTGGGCGCGGTGCCAAATGGATGGATAACGGAACAGTGGGTACCGGTGAGCCTGGTGATACAAATGCTGATTGCCATGCTGCTGCTGTGGATGGCAGCCAGGCTGATCGACCCTCTGTCAGGGAAAAGCCGGAAAAGAGGGGAAGAATTATGAGATTCTCAGGGAAAGGGCTTGCAAAATACGCATTTTCCTGTAAAATAAACATGTTGACTATAGTAAGAACCTGATGAAAGGGTTATGCAGAAATGATTAGTGCCAATAATGTAACGCTGAGGGTCGGCAAAAAGGCCCTGTTTGAAGATGTGAATATTAAATTTACGGAAGGAAACTGCTATGGCCTCATTGGAGCCAACGGCGCGGGTAAATCCACCTTCCTGCGGATTCTTTCCGGCCAGCTGGAGCCCACAAACGGTACTGTAGTGATTACGCCGGGCCAGAGGCTTTCTGTGCTGGAACAGGATCATTTTAAATATGACGAATGCGTGGTCCTGGATACAGTGATGATGGGCAATGCCCGTCTGTTTGAGATCATGAAGGAAAAGGACGAAATTTATGCCAAGCCCGACTTTTCCGATGAAGACGGTATCCGCGCCAGCGAACTGGAAGCGGAGTTCGCAAATATGAACGGCTGGGAAGCGGAGTCTGACGCGGCCACGCTGTTAAACGGCCTTGGAATTGAAACGGAGCTGCATGCAAAGCTGATGAAAGATCTGAACGGCAGCGACAAGGTGAAGGTGCTGCTGGCCAGGGCCCTGTTTGGAAATCCTGATATTCTGCTGCTGGACGAGCCTACAAACCATCTGGATCTGGCTGCCATTAACTGGCTGGAGGAGTTTCTGATTAATTTTGAAAACACTGTGATTGTAGTTTCCCATGACCGGTATTTTCTGAATAAGGTCTGTACGCATATTGCGGATATCGACTATGCAAAAATCCAGCTGTATTCCGGCAACTATGATTTCTGGTATGAGTCCAGCCAGCTGATGGTCAAGCAGATGAAGGAAGCCAACCGGAAAAAAGAAGAAAAAATCAAGGAGCTGCAGGAATTCATCCAGCGTTTCTCTGCCAACGCGTCTAAAAGCAAGCAGGCTACTTCCAGAAAACGGGCTCTGGAAAAAATCGAGCTGGATGAGATCCGTCCTTCCAGCAGGAAATATCCTTACATTGATTTCCGGCCGGAACGGGAAATCGGCAATGAGGTTCTGGCAGTGGAAGGGCTGACGAAGAGCATCGACGGAGTGAAAGTGCTGGACAATCTGACCTTTACCCTGAATCATGAGGATAAGGTGGCTTTTGTAGGCGCCAACGAGCTGGCCAAGACTACGCTGTTCCAGATCCTGATGGGTGAGCTGGAGCCGGACGCCGGAACCTACAGATGGGGAGTGACTACCTCCCAGGCTTATTTTCCAAAGGACAGCACAAAAGAGTTTGACAATGACTATGTGATCTATGACTGGCTGATGCAGTATTCCCCGGTAAAGGATATCACCTATGTGCGCGGTTTCCTGGGCCGCATGCTGTTTGCCGGAGAAGACGGTGCCAAACAGGTGAAGGTTCTTTCCGGCGGCGAGAAAGTGCGCTGCCTGCTGTCTAAAATGATGATCAGCGGGGCTAACTGCCTGATTTTCGACGAGCCCACCAACCATCTGGATATGGAATCCATCACTGCCCTGAACAATGGCATGATCAAGTTTCCTGGGGTGATTTTGTTTGCTTCCCATGACCATCAGATCGTGCAGACTACGGCGAACCGGATTATCGAACTGCTGCCGGGCGGATATATCGACAAGATTACTACCTATGACGAATACCTGGAAAGCGACGAGATGGCAATGAAGCGGCAGATCTATACTGTGAGTGAAGAACAAGAGGCGGATGACTGATGAAAAAATTGATTTCCTGGAATGTGAACGGCCTGCGGGCCTGTCTGAACAAAGGGTTTCTGGATTATTTTCATGAGGCGGACGCAGATGTTTTCTGCCTGCAGGAGACCAAGCTGCAGGCAGGCCAGGTGGAACTGGATCTGCCGGGCTACCGCCAGTTCTGGAATTACGCAGAGAAAAAAGGATATTCCGGCACAGCTATTTTTACAAAAGAAGAGCCTTTGTCAGTGGCTTATGGCATTGGCGCCGAAGAGCATGACAGGGAAGGACGGGTAATTGCAGCTGAATTTCCGGATTATTATGTAGTGGTCTGTTATACGCCCAATTCCCAGAACGAGCTGGCCAGACTGCCTTACAGGATGGAGTGGGAAGACGCTTTCAGGGCTTATCTGAAAAAGCTGGAAGAGCATAAGCCGGTGATCCTCTGCGGCGACCTGAATGTGGCTCATCAGGAAATTGACCTGAAGAATCCGAAAACCAACAGAAAGAACGCCGGCTTTACGGATGAAGAAAGAAATAAAATGACAGAGCTTCTGTCCGCCGGATTTGTGGACACTTTCCGCCATTTTTATCCGGATCAGAAGGATATTTACTCCTGGTGGTCTTACCGGTTCCGGGCCAGGGAGAAAAATGCCGGATGGCGTATTGATTATTTTATCGTGTCTGAAAGCCTGAAGGAACGGCTGGCGGATGCCAAAATCCATACTGAAATCCTGGGCAGCGACCATTGCCCGGTGGAACTGGATCTCATATGAGGGGGCTGAGTGCACAGGCTCTCCGGATTACTGCGGCGCTTTCTATGGTTATTGACCATGTGGGCGCTGTTTTTTTTCCAGAGGCGGTCTGGATGACTGCCGTCGGGAGAATCGCATACCCTTTGTTTGCATTTCTGATTGTAGAAGGCGCAGTGCATACCCGGGACTGGAAAAAATACGCGCTGCGGCTGCTTCTGCTGGCAGTAATTTCTGAACTGCCCTTTGACTGGCTCACGCTGGAGGCAGGGATCTGGACAGAGGAGGCATGGCATATAGGGATATTTTCACTGGAGAGGCAGAATACGGTGTTTACGCTGCTGGCAGGGCTGCTGGTGGCGGAAGCAGCCGTGCGGGGAGACGCCAGACAAAATCCATATATCGGATTTCTGGCTGCTGTGGCAGGAGCGGGAGCAGCCTGGCTTCTGCAATTTGATTATGGTGGAGCGGGAGTCCTGTTGATTTATTTCTTCTACCTGTTCCGGGGCAGCTTCTGGCTGCAGGCACTGTCTCTGGGGCTCCTCTCTGTTTTGGCAATGGGGGGACTGCAGGTTTTCGCCCTGGCTGCAGCTGTTCCTATTTTCCTTTACAGCGGCAGAAACGGGAGAGCGGGAAGAGCTGCTCAGGCAGGAATGTATCTGTTTTATCCTCTGCATTTGATTGTCATCAGCATGATTGGAGCATTACTGTAAAAAATAGCGGCATCCAGCGGTACTAATTGCAGAAGGAGATGGTCAAGTATGAATTCCCAAAAAAGTTTCACAGTAAAAAACCCGCCGTTGATTTTCTGGCTATGTATATGTATCCTGGTGTTTTTTGTCATTCTTGTATCAGTGTATACTATATTTTCATCTTCCCCGCATACGGGACTGTATGTTTGCACAGCAATTTTAGTGTTTATTCCTGGAACATTCATTACTCTGTGGACAAAAATGTTCAGAATAGAAGTGAGAGGCACCATGGTTTCAGCCAGAAAAGGCCTGGGGTTAATTAACTTTAACTTTGATGTATCGGACATTGCAAAAGTAGAATGGAAAATCATAGAAACAAAGTATGGTAAAAATGAGAAAATTACTGTTTTTACGTCAAAAGGTAAAAAAATATCAATAGAGCCAATTATGGTTAATTCGGGGAAAATGATAAAATTTATTGAAGAAAATGTTGATAAAACCAGAATAAAAAAGACTTACAAGGATTTCACATCTTAGTAAAGAGTATTATTATGAAAAAGAATCCCGTTCGAGGGATTCTTTTTCATCCAATAGAATTTCTCCTGTATTTACTTTGTAGGGTCCATTCTGGATTCCAGATCGTTGACGCCGCTTTCGATTGCATTGCCGGCGTCCTCCAGACCTTTGCTGATATCGTCGCCGATGTTTGTGCTGCTGTCGTTTCGTTCATCTGTAGTAGTCACTTCTCCGGGCATTTTTTCGGTGGAATCTTCGGAAGATTCATCCATAGCGCTGGTATGGACCTCTGTCCCAGCCTCAGTAGTGCCTTTCCCTGAGCTGGCAGAAGAACTGCCGGCGGTATCTTTTTTGTCGTCTCCGCCGCAGCCGGCCGCCATTGCGAACACCAGAACCATTGCGAGCATAACTGCCCATTTTTTCATGTGCTTCATAACGCTCTCTCCTTTTCTTGCATAGAAATCATACTGAGCGGCATCATGCAGAATGCTTTGGCCTCTCATACAAATATTCTGTACAATACCTGAGGAAAACAGGCAGGGAATTTATGGAAAAAATAGAAAACAGCGGATTCGGGTTTGTATACATTGGATATTGCTTTCTAATATCAGATGTATTATAATTCTGGTGTAATGGAGATTCCGCCCATTTGGGCAGATAATAATGGACAAGGACAGGTGGAGACGAATGAAGAAGTTAGAGCAGCTCTATGAAGGCAAAGCGAAAAAAGTGTTCAAAACAGATGTGGAAGATGTTTATATCGTATCCTACAAGGATGACGCAACTGCGTTCAACGGCCTGAAGAAGGGGACCATTGCCGGAAAAGGCGCGATCAACAATATGATGACCAACCGCATTTTTAAAATGCTGGAAGAAAAGGGCATTCCCACACATCTGGTAGAAGAGCTGAGCGAGCGTGAGACTGCTGTTAAAGCCGTGGAGATCGTGCCGCTGGAAGTGATCGTGCGCAATGTGGCCGCGGGCAGCTTCTCCAAAAAACTGGGTATTGAAGAAGGCACAAAACTTCTGGCCCCCACACTGGAATTCAGTTATAAAAATGATGAGCTGGGCGACCCTTTTATCAATGATTATTATGCAATCGCTCTGGGACTTGCGACCCGTGAGGAGATTGAAAAGATTACCGAGCTGGTGCTCAAGGTAAATGAGATTCTGAAAGAGTACTTTAAACAGGCCAATATAGATCTGATTGACTTCAAAGTGGAGTTTGGCCGTTATCACGGTGAAATTGTTCTGGCGGACGAAATCTCTCCTGATACCTGCCGTTTCTGGGACAGTGAAACTCATGATCATCTGGATAAGGACCGCTTCAGAAGAGATCTGGGCAATGTAGAGGACGCTTATATGGAAGTGGCAAAACGTCTGGGAATCCAGTGAGCAGGAGGAATAGGAACTATGTCAACTGACCGCTATCAAAGCCCTTTGTCTGAGAGATATGCCAGCAAAGAGATGCAGTATATTTTTTCGCCGGATAAAAAGTTCCGCACCTGGAGGCGTCTCTGGATTGCGCTGGCGGAAACCGAACAGGAACTGGGGCTGCCTGTCACGGATGAACAGATTGAGGAACTGAAAGCCCATAAGGATGATATCAATTATGATGTGGCGAAAGAAAGAGAAGCACTGGTGCGCCATGACGTGATGTCTCATGTATACGCCTATGGGACGCAGTGCCCTAAGGCGAAGGGGATTATCCATCTGGGAGCGACCTCCTGTTATGTGGGGGACAATACAGACATTATTGTTATGACAGAAGCGCTGAAGCTGGTGAAGAAAAAACTGGTGAATGTTATATCCGAACTGGCCGGATTCGCCGAACAGTATAAGGATCAGCCCACTCTGGCGTTCACCCATTTTCAGCCTGCGCAGCCTACTACAGTGGGCAAGAGGGCCACGCTGTGGCTGATGGACTTGAAACTGGATCTGGACGATCTGGATTATCTGATCGGTTCCATGCGCCTGCTGGGGTCTAAAGGAACCACCGGTACCCAGGCCAGTTTTCTGGAATTGTTTGACGGCGACCATGAAAAATGCCGCAGAGTGGATCAGAGGATCGCTGAAAAGATGGGATTTCCCGGCTGCTATCCTGTTTCCGGGCAGACCTATTCCCGGAAGGTGGACAGCCGTGTGCTCAGCGTTCTGGCCGGAATTGCACAGAGCGCCCATAAATTTTCTAATGATATCCGCCTGCTGCAGCATCTGAAGGAAATTGAAGAGCCTTTTGAGAAAAATCAGATCGGTTCTTCTGCCATGGCTTACAAAAGGAACCCTATGCGCAGCGAACGCATCGCTTCTCTGGCAAATTATGTCATGGCGGATATGATCAATCCCATGATGGTAGCTTCTACCCAGTGGTTTGAGCGGACACTGGATGATTCTGCGAATAAGCGGCTGAGTGTGCCGGAGGGATTTCTGGCAGTGGATGGTATTCTGGATTTGTATATGAACGTGGTGGACGGCCTGGTGGTGTATCCAAAAGTGATCGAAAAACGCCTGATGTCCGAGCTGCCTTTTATGGCAACTGAAAATATCATGATGGATGCGGTGAAAGCCGGCGGTGACCGCCAGGAGCTGCATGAAAAGATCCGTCAGCTTTCTATGGAAGCCGGAAAGAATGTGAAGGTGAACGGCGGGGACAATAACCTGCTGGAGCTGATTGCAGCTGATCCTGCCTTTAATTTGTCTTTGGAAGACCTGAAAAAGACCATGGACCCTTCCCGGTATACAGGACGGGCAAAAGAACAGACTGAAGAATTCCTGCGGGATGTGATTGCTCCGCTGCTGGAAGAAAATCAGGAACTGTTGGGGCTGAAGGCTGAGATTAATGTTTGATCAGCCGTAAATCTGACAGAAAAAAAGAGATCCTGTTTCCGGGAAATTTCTGGAAAACAGGATCTTTTATAATACAGCGCTATTGGTGGATATCAGCAATGGCTGCGGAAATATCCCATAATCCGGGTCTCCGGACACAGAGGATCTTCCCGGGAACAGTTCTCTAATGGAGCCAGCCGTTCCCAGCAGCCGAAGCACAGGCTGACCCGGGGCTGATTGTAAATATCCGCATTGCAGCAGCGGCACTTCTCATGGCTGAACACAAACCCACCATGCTGTTCATTATAAAAATGCAGATAGAAAGCACGGTCAACAGAATTCATGCGAAAATGAACGTGGCATTCCCATTGCCTGCAGTCCTCCAGCACATAACCCGATGCCTCTCTGGTGATCAGAAACAGCCGGGCCACGCTGGCGGCGGTCTGGCACCTGGCATAATGGACAGCCATACGGGGGGCCAGCAGATGGCTGGCAAAATAATTGGCTTCTGCTTCAAACTCAGGAGTTTCCCGGTCATGGCCGAGCAGGATATGTCCTAATTCGTGCATCAAAGAAAAACGTACCCTGCCGCTGCAGCCTGCCTCATTGTAATAGACGGAGTTCCCATAACGGCAGGCATCCTCTGTGAAACGCAGGATCTCCCGGTACAGGATGGGATTGGTTTCCCGAAGCTCCTGATATGAAAACAGCCTGATGCGGTAATGCTCCAAAATCTCAAAACAATCCACCGGAAAAGTCTGTATGCCGCAATGCCGGTATACTTCTAATATTTTTTGCTGGATATAGTTTTTATCCAATGCGAATCACTGCCTTATTTTTCATTTTCCGACAGCAGTTTAATCAGATGCATCCTCTCTTCTGTGGTCAGTTTTTTTCCATTACGGGCGATGAGAATTTCCATCTGCTCGTAGGATACGGACTGCTTGTCCTGTTCCGCCATCTGGTTCAGATCCTCCACACGGATTCCAAGATTCTGGCAGACCAGCACCACGTTATTGACACTGGCCCGGCCAACTCCGTTTTTCAGAATCGTATAAAGCGTACTTTCCGGTATTCCGCATTTCAAAGCAAATGACCGGATGGAATATCCGCTTTCTTTTATCAACCGTTCCAATATTTTTGCTTTTTCCATCACTGCTCTCCTTTGCTTTTTTCTTTATTATAAGGGAAAAGATTCCGGTTGTAAAGTGAAAGCTGCGGGAATTTCCTGTTTTACGGATAATCGTAAAACAGTGGCTTTTCAAGCACTACAAATAATAAAAAAAATAAAAATATCAGGGCACTGACAAAACTGATGTTCGGTAAAAATAGTATATATGAACTGGTAAATAATGTCAATACTATATATGACTATTTCGGAAAGAAATGAATCATTTTGGTAACAACAAAACAGACGGACTGCCAAGGATAGATTATCAGTCCATTTATTATTGCTAACATTGACCCCATTAGCTCTTTTCAGCTTGCAATCCCCCATTATACTGTCATTCATAAAAATTTCTGCTTCATTGGGATTAGAAGAGTTTTAGAAGCACTTCAGGCAGAACGTTCTCAAAGTACAAATGAAAGTTCCTGTAGACACGCCCGTACAAGGAGGGCGCAGAATAAAAGGCCGGGCTGCCGGCAGCAGTCCTGAGTTATTCAAAGGTAACATCCACACATTTCAGCGGCGTCTTTTTTTTTAGAAGCTCATACTGGTGTTTAATAATACGCAGTACGAGCTTTTGATCCTGCAGGCTGAGGGCGCTGTACATCATCATCAGCTGATTGAATTCCTCAGGAATTTTGTGGAAAGGGAAGGAATTGCCTGTGCGTCCCAGGATATAGTCCACACTGACTCCATAAAAATCTGCCAGAATCAGCAGCATCTCCACTGATGGCTGCCTCCTTCCGTTTTCGTAAAAAGAATAGGCTTCACGGCTGATATTTAACCGGTCAGCAACATAGGCCTGAGTATATTGGGATTGAACTCGAAGCTGTTTCAGGCGTTTCGCCAGGGAATCCAGCATAGTATATCTCCTTTCGGAATCCAGAGGTTAAAATAACCATCATTTTTAATCATTATAACCCCAAAACAAACTTTTTGAAAGATATTCCGTAAAATGTGACAAAATGTTACATTATTCGCCACGAGGAAGAAACCGATGAATTATTTTTTGCCGGTAAGGGGCAATCTATAAAAAATATAGATTGCAGTTGATTTTCAGTAGATTTTCCTTTATACTGAGAAATGGTTTTTTTATAATTAATAAGAAGCTTTGCAGAGACAGGAACCCGTGCGCGAAGAATAGCTGCCTGACAGGGCGCGGAGGAGAGCTGATGCTGAAACGGCAGGCAGGTTTTAGCACCTAAAATGATTTTCAGGAGGACAAACTATGGTAAGAGCAATCGTAGGCGCCAACTGGGGTGACGAAGGAAAAGGCAAAATAACAGATATGCTGGCGGAAGAATCTGATATTATTGTACGGTTCCAGGGAGGCAGCAATGCCGGACACACTATTATCAATGATTATGGCAGATTTGCACTGCATTTGCTGCCGTCCGGTGTGTTTTACCGTCATACCACCAGCATTATCGGCAATGGTGTGGCTTTGAATATTCCCTATCTGTTCAATGAAGTGAAATCACTGACGGATCAGGGAGTTCCGGCTCCGAAAATTCTGGTATCCGACCGCGCCCAGATCCTGATGCCTTACCATGTGGATTTTGATAAATATGAAGAAGAGCGTTTGGGAGGAAAATCCTTTGGCTCCACAAAATCCGGTATTGCTCCTTTCTATTCCGATAAGTATGCGAAGATTGGTTTCCAGGTCAGCGAGCTGTTTGAGGAAGACGTGCTTCGGGATAAAGTGTACCGGGTTTGCGAAATGAAAAATATTATGCTGGAGCATTTATATCATAAGCCTGCCATCAATCCGGTAGAATTGCTGGATACCTTGCATTCCTACCGGGAAATGGTGGCTCCTTATGTATGCGATGTTTCCGCTTACCTGTATCAGGCTTTGAAGGAGGGGAAGAAGGTCCTGCTGGAAGGCCAGCTGGGATCCTTGAAAGATCCAGATCATGGGATTTACCCCATGGTGACTTCTTCTTCCACTCTGGCCGCTTACGGCGCGATCGGCGCGGGCATACCGCCCTATGAAATCACGAATATCACGACAGTGGTGAAAGCGTACTCCAGCGCGGTGGGTGCGGGAGCGTTTGTCAGTGAAATTTTCGGTGAAGAGGCGGAAGAACTGCGCAGGCGCGGCGGGGATAAAGGAGAGTTCGGGGCTACGACAGGCCGCCCCAGGAGAGTGGGCTGGTTCGACGCGGTTGCCAGCCGCTACGGCTGCCGCATCCAGGGCGCTACGGAAGTGGCTCTGACCGTATTGGACGTGCTGGGCTATCTGGACGAACTGCCCATCTGCGTGGGGTATGAAATTGACGGTCAAGTGACAAAGGATTTCCCTGTGACGGTGAGGCTGGAAAAAGCAAAGCCGGTCTGGAAAGTTCTGCCCGGCTGGAAATGCGATATCCGGGGAATAAAGAAATATGAGGACCTTCCGGAGAACTGCCGGAGGTACATTGAAACGATTGAGGAAGAACTGGGCGTGCCGGTTACTATGGTTTCCAACGGTCCGGAACGCCATGAGATCATCAGACGCTCATAATAATTAAGAAGCAGCAGGCCCGCCGGGAACGGGCAGCGGCAGAAACGGTTAGAAGACTAGATTGCAGGAGGAGATTCCTTTGAACAGAGAAATGGTGATAGTTTTGGACTTTGGCGGACAGTATAATCAGTTGATTGCCCGCCGGGTCAGAGAGTGCAGCGTATACTGTGAGGTACTGCCTCACACAACAAGTCTGGATGAGATCCGGGAAAGAAATCCCAGGGGGATTATTTTCACCGGCGGCCCGGCCAGTGTATATAAAGAAGATTCTCCTACCATCAGCCCTGAAATTTTTGAGCTGGGTATTCCTGTTCTTGGGATCTGTTATGGATCTCAGCTGATGGCGCATCTGCTGGGAGGCCGTGTGGAAACAGCGCCAGTCAGTGAATACGGCCATACAGAGGTGGAGGTGGATGTTTCCTCCAAACTCTTTCAGGGGATTTCCTCAAAAACAGTCTGCTGGATGAGCCATACAGATTATATTGCGGCAGCCCCGGAAGGATTCCGCATTACCGGATATTCGCCGGTATGCCCGGTAGCCGCTATGGAATGCGAATCCAGGAAGCTGTATGCGACCCAATTTCATCCTGAAGTGCTGCACACCAAAGACGGGAAGCAGATGCTTTCTAATTTTGTATACAATGTCTGCGGCTGCAGCGGGGACTGGAAGATGGATTCTTTTGTGGAAAGCGCTATTCAGGCAATGCGGGAGAAAATAGGTTCCGGCAAGGTCCTCTGCGCCCTGTCCGGCGGCGTGGATTCCTCAGTAGCTGCGGTTTTGCTCTCCAAGGCGGTGGGCAGACAGCTGACCTGTGTGTTTGTGGACCATGGCCTGCTGCGCAAGAACGAAGGGGATGAAGTAGAGGCAGTATTCGGCCCCAACGGTCCTTATGAACTGAATTTTATCCGCGTCAATGCACAGGAACGTTACTATGAAAAGCTCAAAGGCGTGACAGAGCCGGAAGAAAAGCGGAAAATTATCGGCGAAGAGTTTATCCGGGTATTCGAAGAAGAGGCAAAAAAAATCGGGGCAGTGGATTTCTTAGTGCAGGGCACCATCTATCCGGATGTGATTGAATCCGGTCTGGGCAAATCTGCTGTGATCAAGAGCCACCACAATGTGGGAGGCCTGCCTGATTATGTGGATTTTAAGGAAATTGTTGAGCCTTTGCGTCTGCTGTTCAAGGATGAGGTGCGTGCGGCGGGGCGTGAACTGGGCATTCCGGAATATCTTGTGAGCCGGCAGCCTTTCCCCGGCCCCGGCCTGGGAATCCGGATTATCGGCGAGGTGACTGCGGAGAAGGTGCGCATTGTTCAGGACGCGGACGCTATCTACCGGGAGGAGATTGCCAAAGCGGGAATTGAAGGTCTGGGCCAGTATTTTGCGGCGCTGTCGAATATGCGGTCTGTGGGTGTTATGGGGGACGAGAGAACTTATGATTATGCTGTGGTTCTGCGGGCCGTGATGACCAGCGACTTCATGACCGCGGAGGCTGCGGAAATTCCCTGGGATGTGCTGCATAAGGTTACCAACCGGATTGTGAATGAGGTTAAGGGCGTGAACAGGGTGTTTTATGATTGTACTGGGAAGCCTCCGGCTACGATTGAGTTTGAGTAAATAGGAAAATCGCTATAAAGCTAGAGTTTATAAGCTTTGTAGCGTTTTTTCTTGCCAAAATTGGATACGGGTTGGATAGCGATATGCCGCTGCAGTTGACTTCAAATCTCTTTTTTGGTATAATGAAAGTGTTCACTTGCATGGAGGTGATAACTTGGATGATACAAGCCAGAAAATAGTGGATGCGGCAATGCTGCTGATCAGGGATAAAGGATATGTTGCTACCACTACAAAAGAGATTGCTAGGGTGGCGGGCGTAAATGAATGTACTCTGTTTCGAAAATTCCAAAATAAGAAAGATATTGTTTTGCAGGGAGTTAACCAGGCAGAGTGGCGGGCCAATATCACACCGGAGATTTTTCAAAATGTCAAATGGGAGTTACAATCAGATCTTGAAATGTTTCTGCGGGCATACATGGACCGGATGACGCCGGATTTTGTAAATCTTTCGATTGGCCTGCGCGCTCCGCAGATATATGAGGATACGGCTTCCTTTATTATGAAGGTACCGCAGGCGTTTCTGGCGTCTTTTACAGAGTACCTTAAAAAAATGTATGAACGGGGAAAGATACCCAAAGCGGATTTTGACGCTTTGGCAATGACTGTTTTTTCTGCCGCATTCGGATACACATTTTTAAGCGCATCTTTCGGGAAGGAACTATCGCAGGTGGAGAAGGATACATACATAAAAAGCAGTGTAAAAATGTTTATACAGGGGTTAGAATAGAGGAATCGGCGCTGCCTATGGCGGCGCCAAAAAAACAGATCTAATGCAAGCAAGTGCACGCATGTTTGGTGGGAGGAGGATTTTATGGAAATCACAGGTGCAGAATTATTTGTGAAAGCTTTAAAAGAAGAAAATGTAACGACGCTGTTTGCGTATCCAGGCGGGCAGGCCATAGATTTATTCGACGCCCTTTATGGGGAGAAAGAAATAGATGTTATTTTACCCCGTCATGAGCAGGGATTAGTACATGCTGCGGATGGGTATGCACGTTCTACGGGAAAAGTAGGCGTATGTCTTGTGACAAGCGGGCCGGGAGCGACTAATCTTGTTACTGGGATTGCCACTGCAAATTATGATAGTGTCCCTCTGGTATGCTTTACGGGACAGGTGCCGGTACATTTAATTGGGAATGATGCTTTTCAGGAAGTGGATATTGTTGGGATTACCAGAAGTATATGTAAGTATGCAGTAACAGTGAGGAAAAGGGAGGACTTAGCGGAAACGATTAAAAAGGCTTTTTATATTGCCCGAACAGGAAAGCCGGGGGTTGTTGTTGTAGATTTACCAAAGGATATTCAGAAAGCTTCTGGCAGTGGTTTATATCCGAAAGAAATATCCATCAGAAGCTATAAACCTAATACCACCGTACATACCGGGCAGATAAACAGGGCGATAGATATATTAAATCATGCCCGTAAGCCTGTTTTTTTGGTGGGCGGCGGAGTCAATATCGCCCATGCTAATAAAGAAATGACACAGCTGGCAGAATTGACGGGCGTTCCAGTTATTACGACTATTATGGGGAAAGGAGCGGTTCCCACCTCTCATGATTTATATATTGGAAACATTGGCATTCACGGAAGCTATGCGGCTAATTCTGCAATCAGCAGCTGCGATGTCCTGTTTTCTATAGGCACAAGATTTAATGACAGGATCACGGGTAAGATTGAAACGTTTGCAGCTAATGCTAAAATAATCCACATTGATATTGATGCCGCATCTATTTCCCGGAATATTGTGGTAGATGTACCTGTCGTGGCTGACGCAAAAAAAGCAATTAGTGTATTGCTTGAAAAGGCAAAACCACTTTCTGTTTTAGATTGGGTAACACAAGTCCGCCGATGGAAAGAAGAATATCCTCTCACGATGGGAGAAGATGGTTTAACGCCGAAAAAGGTGTTAGATGTTGTTAACGGACTTTTTACGGATGCAGTAATCACCACTGACGTAGGGCAAAACCAGCTATGGACAACACAATTTCTTGAGGTTGACGATAAGAAGCAAATGCTGACCTCTGGCGGATTAGGCACAATGGGATATGGTTTTCCTGCGGCGATCGGGGCAAAACTCGGCAATCCACAGAAAGATGTTATTGTGATCACAGGCGACGGCGGCATACAAATGAACATCCAGGAACTGGCAACGGCGGTTGTTTATGAACTTCCTATTATAATCTGCATTTTAAATAACGGGTATTTGGGGAATGTGCGGCAATGGCAGGAAATGTTTTATGACAGGCATTATTCCAGTACCTGTATGAGATTCCGCAGGAGCTGCGGGCTGGGATGCAGCAAACCGAATAGCGGCTGTCCCGAATATACGCCTGATTTTATCCGACTGGCAGACAGTTATGGAGCGAAAGGCATCCGCGTTTCCAGGCCTGAGGATATAAAAGCAGCATTTGAGATTGCAAAACAGAATACCAAAGTTCCTACGGTGATTGAGTTCATCATAGACAGGGAGATGAATGTCATGCCTATTGTTCCGCCGGGGAATGCTCTGAGCGATATGATTTTGGAAAGGGGAGAAGACAGAGAATGAAAAAAAGATGGATATGTTTATTTGTAGAAAATGAAATCGGCGTGCTTGCCCGTATCGCAGGCTTGTTTTCTGGAAAATCTTATAACCTGGACAGCCTGACGGTTGGAACTACCGAGGACAGTGCCATATCGCGGATGACGATTGGCCTGACCAGCGATGATAAGACCTTTGAACAGATTAAGAAACAGTTGAACAGGAGTATAGAAGTAATTAAGGTGGTAGATTACACGGATACGCCTATCCACATGAAAGAAATCCTGTTTGTGAAAGTGAATTGCCGCTCGGAG
This sequence comes from Cuneatibacter caecimuris, assembly GCF_004216775.1. Taxonomy (GTDB): domain Bacteria; phylum Bacillota; class Clostridia; order Lachnospirales; family Lachnospiraceae; genus Cuneatibacter; species Cuneatibacter caecimuris. The sequence goes on along the minus strand of NZ_SGXF01000001.1, from coordinate 1,004,745 downwards.
GAAGATGTCGCGGAACTGTTCAGAATTTCAAATGTATATGGGGTTTCGGTTATTGACTATGACACTACAGCCGTTCTGCTGGAATGTACCCAGACAGAAAACAGGAATAACGATATAATTGCTTTGTTAAAGAGAAAATTTATTAACAGAATTGAGATTGTGAGAGGGGGAAGCGTTGCGGTGGAGGCTGTCAGCATCTGCGAAAGATAATGTTTGGCAGTATAAAAGAAGCTTTGAAGATAACAAAACTGAAGTGGTGATAGAATGGGTTCATTTGTTGCTGCACTGAAAAGTGCTTTGGATGAAATTATGTATCGTGAGTTATGTCAAGAGTAAGGTCCTGATCGTCAGCCTGATTTATGAGAATTGGAATAAGTGTAATCGTGTATTAGCTTCAGAAAAGAAATATGGTGTTTGAGGAAGAACATGAAACATAAAACACGTAAACAATAGTTGTATATTTTAATGCCGTGAGTGGATACTGGAAGGAATCGAGATAAAGTTTGATGTAACAATTTGAAGCAAAGGCTTTATGTAAGTTGTGCCATTCGCCTATACTATTACATTCCGCCTAAAAAGGCAACGATAATAGGTGAAAATAATCCAAATCTCCTTGCAATTCGCCTAAAAATGTGTTGCTATTAGGCGAACAGAAAGGTTGTGTAGGCGAATGCGGCAATTTGATTACAGTAAACTTAAGAGTGCGGCATGGGCAGTGAGGTGCTTTCTCTGGTGGCACAGATTCATGAGTTCAAGGGCCGTCAGGAGATGTATCTGGCACAAAAGCCTGCGGCTCTGGAACGGCTGATAGAGACCGCTGAGGTGCAGAGTACCGAGGCGTCCAATAAAATTGAAGGTATCGTAACGACCAGGGCCCGAATCAAGCAGTTGTGCGATGAGAAGACCACCCCTCGAAATCGGGATGAAGAGGAAATCAGCGGCTATCGAGATGTGCTGAATACCATCCACAAGAGCTATAAGTATATTCCGCTGACCCCAAACTATATTTTGCAGCTTCATGAGATGCTTTATCACTATTCTGGCCGCTGTATCGGCGGGCGGTTCAAAAATGTCCAGAACTATATCAGCGAACCCCGGGCTGACGGCACAAGTTTCGTTCGTTTCACACCGTTGCAGCCCTATGAAACACCAGATGCCATTGCGACCATCTGTGAAAGTTACAGCAAGACGATTGATGATGGCGTCATTGATCCGCTGCTTCTGATTCCTATTTTCATCAATGATTTTCTGTGTATTCATCCCTTCAATGATGGTAACGGCAGAATGAGCCGACTGCTGATCACACTTCTTTTGTACCGCAGTGGCTATGTGGTGGGACGGTATGTGAGTTTGGAAGCAAAAATTGAGCGAAACAAGAACGCATATTATGATGTTCTGCAGACTGCATCTACCCGTTGGCACGAAGAGGATAACGATTTTGTTCCGTTTATCAAATATCTTCTAGGGACGATCCTTTCTGCCTACCGGGACTTTGAAGATAGGATACAGCTGGTCGGTGAGAAGTTGCCTGCTGTGGAACTTGTTCGCCGGGCTACGCAGAAGAAAGTCGGTAAATTTACCAAGAGTGAGCTCATGGAGCTGTGCCCGTCTATTAAGAAAGCGTCAGTGGAAAACTCCCTAAAGAAGCTGGTCGATAATGGAGAAATCACTCGGCATAGTAGTGGCAAGAATACCTTCTACACTCGAAATGGCTGAGTAAAATTATGGCAACACCAGGGCAACAAAACTAAATCTCGCTAGCAAATATGTTTAGAAAATTGCTAACAGGAGTGAATTCGAATAGACACCACTCCTCTGCAAAGCTTTGTTTTATGAGCTTTTCAGAGGAGTTTTGTGTTGGCTGCAAACTAGGAGAGAATGGCATCGGCTACACGATAGGCGAAGATGGATTGTATTCTCCAGACTAAAAACTGCAAAAGGGAACAAATTATACGGTTGGCAAATATGGAAGGATGATGTTAGCCAGTGGCAGTAGGTAAGGATTTTTGCAGAGGGGATAGACCCCTCTATAATTTTATGATGGCAACTGCAAATTGCGAAAAAGCACTTTGAAATTGGTGGTAAAAGTAATAAAGGTCTTGTAAAATGAAATCAATAATTGCAGGAGGTAATCTTTCATGAAGCTATCTGAAAAAATAATAAAATTAAGAAAAGTGAACGGAATGACTCAAGAGGAACTTGCATCAAAATGTAATGTAAGCAGGCAATCCATATCTAAGTGGGAAGCAGATATTGCATTGCCGGAAACAGAAAAGTTGTTAATATTGGGAGAGCTATTTCATGTTTCCACGGATGTGCTGTTAAAGGATCAATTGACATTAAGTGAAGTTAAGGAAGCGCATAGTTGCGGAAATAATGCAATTCAAGGGAAAAAACAGGAAATATATGAGGGAGTATTGATTAAAGAAAGTGTAACAGATGATACCATTATTGACTTGCTGAATGTACATAAGATTGAATTATGGAACACCGATGGAAGGCCGAAATATTGGACGGTATTGTTTTTTACCAGTGATAAAAAAAATTTCCCGGAGCAAGTATCCAGGGTAATGGGAGTTGACACAGATAATGGAAAAAATTGGTTTGTTGATTTTAAGGCTGGGAATGTAAAGTATATTGTCTTTAAAGATAAAATATTGAAATATCAGATTGGCAATCAGCCAGAAAAAGATTATGTATGCAACGAGTGTCGGAAAATGGGCATTTCCGATGGAGAAATGAATTGGTCAGAATAGGAGCAGATATGAGAGTATTATTAACATCAGCAGGTTTGGAAACAGAAGAAATCAGAGAATATTTTTTGAAGATGTTAGGAGTAGGTGTGTCAGAGGCAAAGGCGTTATTTATTCCTACAGCAGCAATAGATGCAGGGGCGATAGAGATGCTGCCTGAATGCATGAATGATTTGTTAAAGTGTGGTATCCAAAATAAAAATATTAAAGTTTTTGATTTGCATACAGGAATGGAAATAGCTGAACTGCAAAAATATGATGTGGTATATCTGTGTGGCGGGGATACAAATTATTTGCTTGAAAGAGTAAATGCTACTGGATTTAATGCGACTTTGATGGAATATATTAAGGGAAATGGAATGGTAGTGGGGGTGAGTGCCGGAAGTCTTCTTTTTTCTAATAATTTGGCGGGTAACTTAGGATTGATAAATTCAAGATTGGATGTGCATTGTCCAGATGGAGAGGCGAGAGGTAAGGTAGAATATCCGATAAAGGATAATATGAGATTAACCAATACCTGTGCCCTTGTCATTCGAGAATTTCCGGATGGATTAGAAATAATCGGCGAATAGGAAGATGAACGGTTTTTGAAGGTTTTAATGAGTCTGCTATATGGTATGATAAAGCAGATTTACTGAAAGCACGAGGAGAAAAAATAAAAAATATTTGGCGTGGCGGTTGCCATGCCCTTATTTTTTAGTGGTAAATGCGGAACGGAAGTGATATAATTAAATGAATAAATTGAAATTTTGCATTCGGAAGGCTGACGCTCTAATTTTGGCGGAAAGCAACGTAGCGTATTACAAAAAACAGGTTCAGGAAATGCTGAAATATTAACCATTGGCAACGCCAAAGATATATGTCAGTCTGTTTAGAAACTGTGAATGTTATTATGAAAAGCTGTATGGAGAAAGCTGCGCGTACGGATCAGTGAGGGGCTTATATCGTGCGATGTAATTTACTCGACTGAAAGGAGATATTATTGATTAAAAAAGTTAAACCATTTATTATTCCTGCCTTATTGTTGGTTTTAATAGACCAAACTATTAAAATAGTAATTTCCAATGTGTTCATGCAGTACAATTTTGACATAATACCTAAAATTTTAAGATTTAATCCCAACTTAAATACTCATTTATCTTATGCAGGGAATTTTATTGATATATTGTCAAGTCCATTTGTTGCGATTTTATTGAATATTCTTGCTTTATTCCTCTTTCTCTCAGGATATATGCTATATCTGACAAAAAGACCATACACAAGCTTTTCGGTTAAAATGATAATGATTTGTGGCATAGCCGGTAGTTTATGCAGTCTGTCGGATAAGCTGTTTTGGGCCGGAAGTTTAGACTATTTACAGATACCATCCCTTTTTATTTTTGATTTAAAAGACTGTTATCTTACGGTTGCAGAAGTTATGTTTGTTGTTATTGGAATTTTGCATAGCAGAGAAATATCTGTTAAAGAGTATCTGCATTTTTTAAAAAATAAATTTAGATTGTAAAATTACAGCTTGCAGGGAAGCAGAGAGAAAATATTGTTACCCTTTAGGAGATTTCAGATGCTTATTTTATAAGGGGTTGTGGGGACATGTGTGATAAAAATGTCCTCTGTCTTTTTCCCGGCGGTGGGGAAACCTGTTATGGCAATCATCGCGTCCCTGACCCATGATATAAATTGTTTTGAACCGCTGGTGATACTGTTTCCCGCAATTTTTGAAGGAAATAAAACGGGCAGCGGTATTAAAGGAATTTGCACCCGAAGAATACCGTATCCTAAAGGCGATGGAAATGTACGGCGGTACAGAAGCTGCCGTCAGCCTAATATATGATTAAAGAGGATGCGAAATTGAACTTTACAAGAAGAGTATGAATAGCAGACAAAGAGCCGGGAAGCCTCTTTAACAGCGGGCTTTCCGGCTCTTGATTTATTTAAGAAAAATTGTATGGAAAGAAGTGACAGTATTTGATACAATGACTAGATAACAGAAAGAGACCAACCGGAATTCATGGAGGTAAGACAGATGAAAACAATTCGGCTATTATATCCCGACCATGTGAGCGGAGGCTTGGAGACCTACTATTTTGGAGCAAACCTGATGGCTCATATTCTGCCCCAGAATGAGAATCAGAAACTTGTCACAGTGGGAATTAAACCGCCGGGTGGTGGCGAAATGGCTGTGACGGATGGCATATATGGCAAAGAGGAGGTTCTGGGCGGCATTCAAGATGCCATGAGAAAAATTGCTGCTGAGAATCCGGACAGAATTATCACTATCGGCGGTAACTGCATGGTATCGCAGGCCCCCTTTGATTATCTCCATGGAAAATATGAAAATACCGGTATCATCTGGATTGATGCGCATCCGGACGTTTCTTTGCCAAAGGACGGATACCCGAACGCCCATGCAATGGTATTGAGTTCATTGCTGGGACATGGCGATCCTGCGCTGTCCGGCCTTATGAAAAATCCAAAGTTCAAGCCAGAGGAGATTCTTTATGTCGGTTTGCAGGAGCTGCACGATTATCAGCAAAAGTTTCTGGACCATATGGGCGTGAATTATAAAGTACAGACAGAATCTTTTATTTCCGCCAAAGAGATCAGAGCATTTGCCGGTCAGTTTGCTCATATCCTGGTTCATTTTGACATTGATGTGTTGGATGAGAGGTTCTTCCATTCCACATATTTCGCAAATCCCGAACTGGTGGGAGACGGCGCGGGCGGAGGGAAGATGAGGATGGATATGCTCTCACAAGTATTCCAATGCATTCAGGATTGTTCCGACATTGTGGGGTTTACGATTGCAGAGTATCTTCCGTTTGATGAATACCGTCTGCACAGGGCATTGTCAAAAATCAAATTGTTCACAGAGTGAAGAATTTTTAGACAGGGCATTTTGTTGGAAGGGAACAGGAAGATAATGCAAAGTATTTGGAGGAGAAAATAATGGACCATAAACGCAGTGGGATGCAGTCAAAAAGAATTACTTTAGGATTATTCATATTTTATTTAATTGCTTTAACATGGATTATTATTTTCAAAGCGCAGCTTTCTTTTGAAAGCTTGCCTCATATCAGAAATATTAATTTGATCCCTTTCAGCGAGCCGGTGATAATAAATGGGAAACCATATTTAAAAGAAATCTTTCTTAATGTGTTGGCGTTTATACCTCTCGGTTTATTTATTCATGTTTTATGGGAGCAAAAGTCATTACTAATACGGATTTTGCCTATTATAAGTACCAGCCTCTTGTTTGAAGCAATACAGTATACTTTTGCGATTGGGGCAAGCGATATTACAGATGTTATATCAAATTCTTTGGGCGGAATAATAGGTGTTATTATTGCTGTTGTTCTCTCAAAAATATCAAGCAAAAACTGGATAAAAATAATAAATATTCTCAGTCTGATTGGAGCAGTTCTTTCAAGCCTGTTTTTTGCAATATTAATTTTTGCTAATCTGTAATGATTGGTGTATTGATGAAACAGGGGAGTGAAAATTCCGGATTGTTTATTCAGACAGACGGAAATATGGAAGGTATTTTCAATACTGACAAAAGGGAACCGCTATAAAGTTGAAGTTTATCAGCTTTATAGCGGTTTTTATTTTCCAAACTTCCAAGCATATTCCAGCCTTTGCCCCCTGATTTCTATAGAAAAAATAGTTTTCCCATGGTAAAATCAAAACACAGAGATAAAAACACAACGTAAGAATATCCGCTTACAGAGCCGGTAGGTAGTCCGGCCGCGCTGTTCAGGCGTAAGTAACCCTCCCTCCTTGGGCCGTCCGTTCTCTGTGCATTACAATTTGCGCGGGTACAGTTTAATACCACGCCTGCCATCAGGCATTAAGGAGGAATTGTCATGGACAAAGTAACAGGCAGACTGACAGTATTTTTTGAGGACCCTTTCTGGGTAGGAGTTTTTGAACGAATTTCAGAGGGAAGGCTATCGGCAGTTAAGGTAACATTCGGGGCGGAGCCAAAAGACTATGAGGTCTACGATTTTATTCTGAAAAATTACTGCCGTCTGCATTTTAGTCCGGCTGTGGCAGCTGCCGTAAAGGAATCAAGCCGCAATCCAAAACGGATTCAGAGAGAAGTGCGGAAACAAGTACAGAGTACGGGGATCGGCACAAAATCCCAGCAGGCATTGAAAATGCAGCAGGAGCAGTTAAAAACTGAACGCAGGACTGTGGGACGGGAACACCGGGAAGCAGAGAAACAGCGCCAGTTTGAGCTGAAACAGCAAAAACGGAAGGAGAAGCATCGGGGCAGGTAGCGCCTGCCAAAAGGAGAACATCAATGAAAGAATGGTTCACCATCAATCAGATTGACACGGCCACCTATATCATCAGCGAATACCGGCACTGGGAAGAGACCCACTGCTATCTTCTGAATGGTTCCCGGCGCAGCCTGCTCATCGACACGGGCTTAGGGATCAGCAATATTTATAATGAGGCCGTAAAACTTACGGATAAGCCCATAGCCGCGGCTGCGACGCACATTCATTGGGACCATATCGGCGGGCATCAATATTTTCCGGAGTTTTATGCCCACGGACAGGAAGTGAGCTGGCTGAACGGAGAGTTCCCGCTTCCTCTCGGGGCGGTCAAAGGGATGGTAACAGACCGCTGCGACCTGCCGGAGGGTTATGATGTAAATACATATCAACTGTTTCAGGGGAAGCCGGCAAAAGTATTGGGAGACGGGGACCGGATTGAGCTGGGAGGAAGGAATATTCAGGTTCTTCATACCCCAGGCCATTCGCCGGGGCATATGTGCTTCTGGGAACCGGAGCGCGGCTATCTCTTCACCGGGGATCTGATTTATAAAGATACGCTGCTTGCTTATTACCCTTCCACCGATCCGGCCGCTTATTTGTCTTCCCTGGAAAAAGTTTCAGGGCTTCCGGTGAAAAAAGTGTTTCCGGGACATCATACACTGGAGATAGAACCGGAAATTATCGGTAGAATGCGCGATACTTTCCGGCAGTTAGACCAGGAAGGAAAGCTGCATCATGGCAGCGGAGTATTTGATTATGGAGATTGGGGAGTGTGGTTATAAATTATGGGCAGAACATTATATGTAACGGATTTGGACGGCACCTTGTTAAATAAACAGGACAGAATCAGCCCTGAAAGTATTGAAATCATCAACAACCTGATCCGGCAGGGGATGCTTTTTACTTACGCCACTGCCAGATCCCTGGTTTCGGCATCCGTTGTTACAAAAGGTCTGTCCGCGGATATTCCGGTTATCGCATATAACGGCGCCTTTATTTTCCAGCCCTCCACCGGGGAAATCCTGTCTGAAGAAAGTTTTTCCGCAGAAGAAATGCGGAAGGCGCAGGAGCTTTTGGAAGGGTATGGGATGAGCCCGCTGGTCTATTCCTTTATTGATGGGGATGAGAAGGTTTCCTGGATATCCCAGAAAGAAAATGAAGGAATCAGAAGATACCTGGGCCAGAGACAGGGGGACAGAAGGCTGCGGCCGGTTTGTGACAGCGGGGAGCTGTACCGGGGAAAAATGTTTTACTTTACCTGCATTGGCGAATTAGAAGAGCTGCGCCCGGTATATGACATATTTTCAAAGGATGAGAGATTCCGCTGCACGCTTCAGCAGGAGCTGTACAGGCCGGAGTATTGGTGTGAAATCATGCCTGCAAAGGCGACAAAAGCCCATGCGGTTCAGAAGCTAAGGCAGCAATGGGGCTGCGGCAGGGTTGTGTCTTTCGGGGATGCAATCAACGATATTCCCATGTTTGAAATATCCGATGAATGCTATGCGGTAGAAAACGCGGTGGAAGAATTGAAGGCCATTGCTACCGGAGTGATCGGCAGCAATGAAAATGACGGGGTGGCGGAGTGGCTGCGCGCTGAATTTGTCCCTTGCCCGACAGAAAATTTGAGGTAATGCAATATGGATAAAGATTATTTGGAACTGAAAAAATGGCTTGAGGACACCAGAGATGTGCCGTTAGAGGCGATGGCAGGCTTTTTTGACGCTCGAATCGGCTCTTATGAGGAGCATATGGCCCGTTGGCGCGGGCATTATAAATGGATGTCAGAGCTGCTGCCGGAGGATACAGAGACGCTGCTGGATTTAGGCTGCGGCACCGGGCTGGAACTTGATAATATTTATTCCAGATTTCCTGGCCTGCAGGTGACGGGAGTGGATTTATCGGGGCAGATGCTTGAGAAACTGCAGGAGAAGCATGGCCATAAAGGGATTCATCTGATCCTTGAAGATTATTTCCTTTTTGAACCTGAAGAAAACAGCTATGATGCTGTAGTAACGTTTGAAACGCTGCATCATTTCCCCGCGGCCAGGAAGCTTTCATTATTTCAGAAAATCTGTCATTGCCTGAAGCCAGGCGGTATTTATCTGGAATGTGATTATATCGCCACATCTCAGGAAATCGAGGATTTGACCTTTGCAGAGTGCGCCCGCAGGCGGATCAGAGACGGGATTTCGGAGGATGCTTTCGTCCATTTTGATACGCCCCTGACCCTTGAACATGAGATGGCAGCCATAAAGGCGGCGGGTTTTACAACAGTTGAGTGCGTGGGATTCCTGAGCGGGGATAACCATACGGCGATGATCCGAGCTATAAAATGACGGATCAATCAGGCTGCATTTATTGGGCGGAAGATGGAGTAAGAGATGGCAAGAAAAATTGAAGTAACGGAATATAATCCGGAATGGCCGAAGCTTTTTAAACAAGAAGAGAAATTGATCAAACAGGTTTTGGGTAAAAACTGTAAAGCAGTATACCACATTGGATCTACCGCTGTAAAAGGGATGAAGGCGAAACCGGTGATTGATATAATGCCGGTGGTGAAGGATATTTCTCTGGTGGATCAGCATGATGCTGAATTTGAAGCTTTGGGGTATGAGTGCAGAGGGGAATTCGGTATTCCGGGGCGCCGTTTTTTTGTAAAGGGAGGGGATAACCGCACGCATCATATTCATATTTTTGAAAACACCAATCATGCAGATATTGAACGCCATCTGGCGGTGAAGGATTATCTTCTGAGCAATCCTGAAGACGCCAGAGAATACGCTGAATTGAAGGTGAAGCTGGCGGCAGAATATACATATGATAATGATGGATACTGCGAAGGGAAATGCGCATTTGTGCAGGATATGGAGCAAAAAGCGCTGAAATGGAAGAAAAAGCAGGAGCATCAGTCCTTCTGCATGTCTTTGGGAATGTGTTTCGGTGTTGCGGTAGGTTATGGAATTGGTTCCGCATTTGGCAAGGGGGAAATCGGGATGTGCTTTGGAATTTGCATGGGGATGTGCGCGGGACTTGCAATCGGCTCCGCAAAGTCATCAGAAAGGGGAAAAAATGACTTGTAAGATCAGAGAATGGAAATTAGAGGATGCGGAAGATCTGGCTGCGGTTATTTCTGATAAGGATGTTCAGGATAACCTGCGGGACGGAATCCCTTATCCCTATACAAGGGAGGACGCGGAAGAGTTTATTTCAGCAATGCTTTCGGCTGACAGGAATAAAGTTTTTGCATTCGCCATTACGGCGGATGAAAAAGTAGCGGGCAGCATAGCGGTATTCCGGCAGGAAAACATTCACAGCCGCACCGGGGAATTAGGTTATTATCTGGCTCAGGATTATTGGGGTAAGGGTCTGATGCCAGAGGCGGTGAAGCAGATCTGCGATTATGTATTTTGCAATACAGATATGATCCGTATTTTTGCGGAACCCTTCGCGCAAAACATCCGTTCCTGCCGCGTGCTGGAGAAAGCGGGATTCCAGTATGAAGGGACTCTGCGCTGCAACGCGGTAAAAAATGGTCTTGTAATGGATATGAAAATGTACGCAAGGCTCCGGGACAGATAATTTTTTGCAAAAAATATTGTGAAGGATCTTCCCTAATCTTTCGGTTTATACTATAATAAAGTGTAGTTTATCCATGGGCACAGGGATTTTATATGTCTTGTACTGAAGATAATCTATGGAAATCATGAATGCATAGGAAGGCAGGAGACGTACATAATGGAGAGAAAAGTAGGCACCGTATCAAGAGGAATCCGCTGTCCGATTATCAGGACAGGAGACGATCTGGCAGAAATTGTTGTGAACAGCGTTTTAGAAGCCGCTGACAGCGAGGGGTTTGAGCTGAGAGACCGCGACGTAATTGCGGCGACAGAATCTATTGTTGCCAGAGCGCAGGGAAATTACGCGGGAGTAGAAGCCATCGCGGAAGATGTGAGAGCCAAACTGGGAGGGGAAACCATAGGCGTGATCTCTCCGATCTTATCCAGGAACCGCTTTGCGATCTGCCTGAAGGGAATCGCCATGGGGGCGAAAAAAGTGGTGCTCATGCTGAATTATCCCAGCGATGAAGTGGGCAATGAACTGGTGACTCTGGATCAGCTGGATGACGCAGGAGTAAATCCTTACAGCGATGTGCTTACCCTGGAGCGCTACAGAGAACTGTTCGGAGAGAACAGGCATCCATTTACCGGCGTGGATTATGTGGCGTATTACAGCGACCTGATCAGAGCGGCGGGAGCGGATGTTGAGGTGATTTTTGCCAACAATCCAAGAGAAATTTTAAAATATACAAAGAATGTCCTTACCTGTGATATCCACACCCGTTTCAGGACCAAGAGGATCTTAAAAGAAGCGGGAGCCGAGAGAGTCTGCGGTCTGGATGATATTTTGAACGCGCCGGTAAACGGCAGCGGCTGCAACGAGAGGTTCGGCCTGCTGGGTTCCAATAAATCTACAGAAGATACAGTGAAGTTATTCCCCAGGGACTGTCAGGATCTGGTGCTGGATATTCAAAAGCAGATTTTAGATAGAACCGGCAAACGGGTAGAAGTAATGGTATATGGAGACGGCGCTTTTAAGGATCCCGTGGGCCGCATCTGGGAGTTGGCTGATCCCTGCGTATCCGTAGCGAATACGGAAGGGCTGGAAGGCACTCCCAACGAGCTGAAGCTGAAATATCTGGCGGACAATGACTTTAAGGACCTGTCCGGCGACGCGCTGAAAGACGCGATTTCTCAGCGCATTAAAGGAAAGAAAGAGAACCTGGTGGGGGACATGGCGTCTCAGGGTACGACGCCCAGAAGGATCACAGACCTGATCGGTTCCCTCTGCGATCTGACCAGCGGTTCCGGGGACAAAGGAACTCCGGTTATTCTGGTTCAGGGTTATTTTGACAATTTTACGAGCTGATATTCCGTACCATACATTGAAAGCGCAAAGAAAAGGAGATACGCAATGAAGCAGGATATGATCGTTATTCTGGACCTGGGCAGCACGGAAAATACCGTAGTTGCCAGAGAGATCCGCAGGCTGGGCGTGTACAGTGAGATTCATCCCCATGATATTACTCCGGAAGAACTGAAAGCTCTGGATAATGTAAAGGGAATAATTTTAAACGGCGGCGAAAACAGGGTGGTGGACGGAAAGCCCGTTGAAGTGGATTCCAATATTTATGAGCTGGGCTGCCCGGTGATGTCCATCGACCATCCCACAGCAAAATGTGAGCAGCAGCTCTCCCAGCTTCCTGATGAAAAAACTCTGAGGCAGTTTGTCTTTGACCAGTGTAAGGCAGAGCCCAACTGGAATATGAAGAATTTCATTGAAGACCAGGTAGAGCTGGTGCGCCGCCAGGTTGGAGACCGGAAGGTGCTGCTGGCGCTGTCCGGCGGTGTGGATTCCTCCGTAGTCGCGGCTCTGCTGCTGAAAGCCATCGGCCGGCAGCTGGTGTGCGTGCATGTGAACCATGGACTGATGCGCAAAAATGAATCAGAGAGCGTGGTAGAGGTATTCCGCAACCAGCTGAACGCAAATCTGATCTATGTGGACGCCACAGAACGTTTCCTTGGAAAGCTGGAAAATGTGGCGGATCCCGAGGAGAAGCGCAAGATCATCGGCGGTGAATTCATCCGCGTATTTGAGGAAGAAGCCAGAAAGCTGGAAGGGGTTGATTTCCTGGGACAGGGCACCATCTATCCGGATATTATTGAAAGCGGCACAAAGACCGCTAAGATGGTAAAATCCCATCATAATGTCGGCGGCCTGCCTGAAGATCTGAAATTTGAACTGGTAGAACCGTTAAAGCAGCTGTTTAAAGATGAGGTGCGGGCCTGCGGCGTGGAGCTGGGCCTTCCCGCTAATATGGTATACCGCCAGCCCTTCCCCGGACCCGGCCTGGGCGTGCGCTGCCTGGGTGCGATAACGAGAGAACGCCTGGAAGCCGTGAGAGAATCCGACGCCATCCTCAGAGAAGAATTTGAGAAGGCCGGGCTGGATAAGAAAGTATGGCAGTATTTTACTGTGGTGCCTGATTTTAAATCCGTTGGCGTGAAAAATAATGCCAGATGCTTTGAGTATATGGTGATCCTCCGCGCCATCAATACCATTGACGCTATGAGCGCCACCATTGAGCTGGTGGATTATCAGGTGCTTCAGAAGATCACTGACAGGATTTTGAAGGAAGTGGAGCATGTAAACAGGGTGTGCTTTGATCTTTCACCGAAGCCGCCGGCTACGATTGAATTCGAGTAGAGGGTTAAAACCCCGCAAGCCAGTAATTACAAGGCTTGCGGGGTTTTCTGCTACCCGAAAAGTAAGATTTTAGTAAGACTTTCTGTAATATCCATATGTGCAATGCATTTTATGATGAATTATTTTCGCCTGTTTATTGCTATGCTTTCAGGAAAAGTATCTTTCCAGTGGGCATATTCTTCTTTGGTCATTTCTCCAGCTTGATACTTCTTATTTGCTTCGCCCCATTCAATAACAAGATCTGATATACTGGCTTGTCCTCTCTTTTTGGGAGCAGCCTGTAAGCAATAGATTCCATTTTCTTCAACCACTTTCAGATTGTAGTTTTCTTCCATTTCAAATAAAGCGTGCATAACACCGAGTTCACTGTTTAGATTCGGTTCAGAAATAGCGAAAACACTCACCCCAAGAGCAGAAGCAATAACCTCAAGGTGTTTCGGGCTGGGGGTGCGGTTGCCTAATTCGTAGTTTCTTATAGCGGATTCGCTCATGCGGCACTTTTGCGCCAAATCCTTTTGTAGTAGATTCTGTTCCGTTCTGAATTTTCTGATTTTCTCACCAACAGTCATCACTTATCATCCTTTCAAGATATATGTACATTTCCTAAGTATAACCAGTATACCACACACATTTCAAAAATGAAATGAAAACTATTGACATTTCAGAAATGAAATATTATAATGCAGATATACATTTCGATAATGAAATGTTAGCAAATAAAATGAAAGGCGGATAATGTATGGAGAAAAACTTATTTATTAATGCAAGCGAAGTGGTGGATATGCTGGATGTGTCAAAACCCTATGCCTATAAGCTAATCCAGCAATTTAACAAAGAACTTGCCGAAAAAGGCTATCAGATTATTCCCGGCAGAGTCAGCAGGAAGTATTTCAAGGAAAGGATGTATGGATTAAATGAGTAGGGGGTGTGGATATGTCGGTTCATAAAAATAAAGTAACGGGTAAGTGGGATGCATATAGCTATTACTACGATTATACCGGGAAACGAAAACAGAAGCATAAAAGCGGTTTTGAGAAGAAGAGAGATGCACAGGAATGGGAACGGCAGTTTGATTTAAAGAAGGACCGCAATCTGGATATGAATTTTGGCGTGTTTGTAGAAATGTATATGGCAAATGAAGAAAAAAGAGTGAAGAAAAGTACGTTTCTGACAAAGCAGCATATTGTCGAGAAGAAGATTCTCCCTTACTTCAAGGATAGAAAACTCAAAGAGATTGCAGCAGCAAACGTTATAGAATGGCAGAATGAAATGATTTCTTTCAAAAATGGAAAGGGGAAAGGTCATTCACAGGATTATCTTCGTACCATCCATGCACAGTTAAGCGCAATCTTCAATCATGCGGTGAACCTTTACGGTCTTTTTGCTAATCCGGCCAGACAGGCGGGGACGATGGGAAAACAGTTTGACAAAGAGATGAAATTCTGGACAAAGGAAGAGTTTCAGCGATTTATTGAAGCAGTAGCAAATAAACCGAGGTCATACTATGCGTTTGAAATGCTTTACTGGTGCGGAATGAGAGAGGGGGAACTGCTGGCTCTTACAAGAGAAGACTTCGATTTCGCAAAACAGACGGTACGAATTAATAAGACATTTCAGAAGTTAGAGGGAAAAGACCACATAGGAACACCCAAAACGCAAAAGAGTAACCGAACAATTATTATGCCGGATTTTCTGGCAGAAGAAATGGAGATGTATATAGAAAGTTTGTATGGGTATCGCCCCACAGACAGGATATTCCAGATTAGCAAGAGTTTTCTCCACCATGAGATGGACAGGGGAGCAAAAGCGGCAGGAGTGCCGGAAATCCGCATACATGACTTGCGGCACCCTTATGTCAAGGCCACGACAAAATCTATTTTAATAATAAATGACTTTGAAACGATACATCAACCGTTCCAAAGTCATTATGAAAGTTACGTTAACTTCTTAATTATTTTCTTATCAAAAGTAGTTTCAGCAAATAATAAAAGTCCCTTAACCACAACTTCTTTTTTCTCACATATTACCTCATCTAAAAAGCTAATAATTGCATTCGATATTTTTATCCGATCTACTTTATAAACAGATTTTAGAACATATACGGCCTCAGCAATTATCTCCGGATAAACAGAACAGTCACCATGCATTATATTATTACATGCAATTTCAAACATATCCGATACATCTTTTAATAAATACCTTAAAACAAAGTTCGTATCAAGAATTCTCTTTGACTTCTCTAACAGTCCTTTCCCAAGCTCCATCTTCCAAAGGAATTAAATTTGGATTAGCTTACTTTGCCAAAGAACCTGCCGCATTTATTTTTTGTCTGTTGTTATCAAGCTCTATCTCTTCATCTAACAGAGTAATGATAACACGTTGATTTTTTCTTGCATTTAGTTTTTCCAAAGTCTGTACCACTTCCATCAAAATATCCATTAACCGCAATCAAAATATTCGCGCCTTCCTATTTTTAAATGGCAATACTATGAAAATATACCCTGTATTCGTTATATCCGAAAATATCCCACTATACAACCTCTACATATTTTAGCTACCCTATTCCCTAGCTACCCTATTTTCATTTATTCGACACATTTTCTTATCCGATTGTGTCTTATTTCATCGTACTTTGCCGAATCTTGTCGCCACCACCTCCATCACTCCCACGTTTCTCTACTGATTAACATGGGATATTCCGCATTGGCAATCGGAGAACGGTTAGGACATGAGAGTATAAAAGTCACATATCGCTATGCACATCTTTTCCCAACGGTTCAGACAGAGATGGCAAAAAAATTAGGAGCAGAAAGAGAGGAAATATTAGATGTCCCAAAAGAAGAAAGATGATAAAAATAGGTGGCGCAATCTTACCGTTGCTTTTCGGGTATCGCCCGAAGAAAATGAAGAATTGAATATGAGAGTGAAGCTATCCGGCGCAGAGACTAAGCGGGAATATATTATTCAAAGCGTTCTTCATCAACAGGTGATTGCAAAGGGAAATCCGCTCATGCTTGTAACTTTCCGAAGAGAACTGCAGCATATTGAAAGGGAACTGGAACGGCTGACATCTATTGACCAGATGGATTCTGAACTTTTGACACCGATCAGGAGTATGTTAGAAATATTAGAGGGATTTCGTAAAGATAGTACAGAGGATAAGAGCAATGAGCGTTAAAAAAGCCCTTGCATCCGTAAATACAAGAGCCTTAGAAATGCACAATGCATCTCTGGACAAGAGTATTGTAGCACGAAGAAAAGGCAGATACAATCAAAAATTCAATACAGAAAGGGGGCGGTGACTTGGCAATCTGTTCCTCTCAGAATACTATCGTAGACCAAATGGCAAACATTGTAATTACGGGAAATGTGATTCCTCAGAATTGGTACAGGGCAATCGTCAAGCCAACTGGGAAACCATATGTAGAAGCGATTATGATATTGGCAGATATTGTCTATTGGTATCGCCCCACAGAGGTCAGAGATGAAATGACCGGGCAGACAACAAGATTACAGAAGAAGTTTCATGGAGATTTACTGCAAAGAAGCTATCAGCAAATATCCGACCAGTTTGGAATCTCAAAGAGACAAGCGGCAAGGGCAGTTGTTGCATTGGAAGAATTGGGAGTTATACGCAGAGAATTTCGTGATCTAAAAATCAATGGGCGAAGTGTGAATAATGTAATGTATCTGGAATTGATACCGGGGAGATTGCAGGAATTAACCAACCCAATACAAGGTGATAATGAATCCATGTCACCAATTTTGGAGACACCTGATGCCAAAAACGATGATAGAACCATAGGGAAAATGGAGACAGATCATTCCGGGAAGTGTGATACAAATACAAAGATTTCTCCAGAGATTAACAACAAAGAGTATTCAATCCTATCATATCAGGAAGAACTGGAACATTTTAAAAAGCAGATTGATTATGATGCGATACGATTGGATATGCCATATCAGGCAGAGCAGTTAGATGAAATTGTCTCTCTGGCAGTAGAGGTTTTGACAACAACAAAGGAAACCATACGGGTAAACAAAGAGGAACGGCAGACTTATCTGGTTCAAGCACAGT
Source organism: Cuneatibacter caecimuris (assembly GCF_004216775.1). GTDB lineage: Bacteria > Bacillota > Clostridia > Lachnospirales > Lachnospiraceae > Cuneatibacter > Cuneatibacter caecimuris. The sequence goes on along the minus strand of NZ_SGXF01000001.1, from coordinate 987,367 downwards.
TTCGGAAATTGAATATGGGGCATATACGCTATGTATTAGACTGTCTGGCTCATAATACAACCGAGGTAAGGAACATTAAGGCAATGCTGATAACGAGCCTATATAACGCTGTATTGACTATGGGCAGCTATTATATGGCAAGGGTACAGCATGACATGTATGGCAATTGAATTTTGCCCGGTAACGGGCATATAAAGCGGCGGACACGCCGAAAAAGAAATAAGCCGTGGCATCTCTCATCAATAAGAAAATACTTTGTCTAAGCCCTCGGCGTTTGAGAGCGAAATACACCCTACGCACAAAACTTCGTTTTGTACTTCGGGTATTTCGCCCTTGCAGGGGGCAGATTGCCCGGTAAAGGGCATAAGTTCGTAAACGGGTGCCTATGCACCCACTCACAAAGGCAAGGGAGGAGGGAACGCCTATTGCAAGACACTCATTTATACAGATGTCGAAACTGACAAATCTAAAAGGCAGAATTAATTATATATCCAGCTATGCCAGGCAAGAAAATTTGTATGCAGTATATGATACTACAGAACGGAAATTTTGGAGTGAGCTGGCGAAGTGTAATCAAGAAGAGTTCGAGAAAAGTGGAACAGGCGGTAAATGTATTGAAGCAAGAGAACTGATTATCGCCCTGCCGGAGAGTTTTGTGGACTATGAGCCGGATATGCTGCTGAAATTATTTGTAGAGCATTTTAAGAGGAATTATGAGGTAGAATGTGTTGGGGCATTGCACCATAATAAGCGAAAGACGAATTATCATATCCATCTTATTTTTTCAGAGCGCAGATTGTTGGAAGAACCGATTGAAAAAGTAGCATCCAGAAATATGTTCTACGATGAGAATGGAAAGCATGTACGCACTAAGAAAGAGATTATGGATGAAGCAGGACAAGTAAGAAAAGGATGTAAGATTGTTCCTAAAGGTGCTGTATATGAACGGAAAATTTTCACTACAAAGGATTCAAAGTTTAAGAATGAAATATTTCTGAATGAGGTTAAATGCTCTTTTGCAGAACTGATGAATATCTATGTGAAAGATAAAAAAGAAAAACTGCAGGTGTTTGATAAGAGCAGTCCATATTTGGCGATGAAAAAGATCGGTAAAAATAACCCGAAAGCAGAGCAGATAGAATCAGATAATAGAGTTCGGCAAAGATGGAATCAGACAGTGGACAGGGCAATGGTGGGCGGGATTGCGGAAGAAAAAATTATGAGCATTAAGCAGACAGAAATTGCAGATAAGGTAAAAAGTTCTATTCAAAAGCAGGGCAGACAGCCACAGCTTTTTATGGCAATCGTCCAATTAGCGATTGTCGCTCTACAGATTTTGGTTTCTCAAATATTGAAGCAGATTTATCAGGAGCGTGATGATACAGAGAGAGCATTGCCACCTATTATTTCAAGTGGGAAAACCGGAGATATTCAGGTGGTAGACGATAAAAATATCAGGGAAACGGAACGGTCGTTGCCAGCCCCGCCAGTAAAGCCAGCGTTAGCTGAACAATATCCGAACTTAAGTGTTATTTACCGCAAATTGGATAATCAAAATCATGCAATCTATCTAAAAGAACAAAAACTTGCCGGGGTAAAAAAGGAGTTGGAGAATACAAAAGGTTTATTTAAGGGAAAGCGGCGTAAGGAATTGCAGGCTGACATTAATGAATTAGTTCCTTTGGTTGACACTTTGAAGCGGCAGTTATCAGGAATTGTGCAGGATTATGGGTATAAGAATGTAAAAGAATTTCTGGAAAAATATGTGGCGGCTCAGGCTGCATATGGGGAGTATCAGAGGGCAGTTAAGGCATGGAAAAACAGTATTGAGCGTAGGGAAGACCCGGTCAGTGTATTAGCTAAATTGGAAAGGAACAAACAAAAAATCAAAGAGCGTGATAAAAAATCAAAACGCACACATTCCCGTTCCAGAGATCGGGATGCGAGATAAGGAGAAACGCATGAAAAAACATATTTATGATAAGAAAAATGGATTGTCTTACACTTTAACAGGAGATTATTATTTGCCAGATTTACTTCCGCCACAAGAAGAGACACCAGACTATGGGAAATATGGTTCTCTAAGGCTTAGATATTTGAAAGAGTACAAGAGGGGTATGTACATTTCCCTGTTAACACAAGGAAAACTGGTGAAGCATTTGAATACTGTGGACAAAGAAGCAAGCGAGAGAATGGAATATTTGATTCAATTAATGAAACGCCAGCATGGGATTACCGAACAACTAAAGGCGGAGGATCAAATGAAATGGGTGGGTTTAATGAATAATATCAAGAGTGCTGCTGAGGAAATCATATTGAAAGAATTAGTGTATATATAAACGGAGTGTACGATGCTGATTTGGCATAATCCAAAGATGCATACAAAAATGACCCTAGACTGCAGAAATCCTGTAATCAGGGTCATTTTTTATAGGTCAGACCGTCAAATATCGTATTGTAATCTGTGTGAAAAATTTCAGCCAATGCAATCAACTCACTAATGCGAATGTTATATGTACCGGCTTCTATTTGAGAGTAGGCACTTCTGGAAATAGAGAAGTTACGAAGCTGTAATTGTGCGATAACCTGTTCTTGTGTTAAGCTTGCACTGTTTCTTAATTTTCTAAGATTATTTCCCAGAGAAATATCCTGTGTTTGTTTTAGTTTTTGCGGCATAATTGACTACCAGCCTTTCGCTCGACATATCGTATGTTTATATTGATTCTAGTATAAAATGTCTGTATAATTGCAATTAATAGATTGCAAAAGGAGGCGAAATATAAAGCTATGAGAAAAAGAAAATTTAATAAGGTGATGAATACTATCGGAAAAGGAGAGGGGATCAGTTCAAAAGAGGTAGAAAAGGAAATACAAATTGCCATTGATTCTGGTTTTGACAATCCTGATCCAGTGATTAGAGCAGAGTGGGAAAAAGTACCTTTTAAGGGGGAACGCCCGACACCGCAGGAAGTGATTGAGTATCTTTGTAAGGAAATGAAAAGGAACCAATAAAAGAGTATTAGGTAATACGCTTATTTTTTTAATTTGATACTACTCAAGTATAAAGTAATATACTTCTTGATTGAAAATCTAATAATATCCAATCATACCGGGTAAAATGAAAGCAACATATATCGGAAGTGGGGTGTAGGTTGCTTGTTAGATGAGAAGTATATTGCGAATCGAATAGAGGAACTCTGTGATAAAAAGCAGATGTCTATGTATGCGCTATCTAAAAAGACGGGCATTAGCCAGTCCTCTTTATCGAACCTGAAGAAAAGAGGAAGCACACCTACCTTTTATACATTGGACAGGATTTGTGACGGATTGGGGATCACGCTGCCACAATTTTTTTCTGATGATATAGGAAAACTGGAATTATCTTCAGAACAAAAGAAAGTGCTAGAAATTTGGGAATCCTTGACGGATAAAGAGAAAGAAGCGGTTGAAATCTATGTGAGGGGTATGAAATTGAAGTAGAGCAGTCTGGTTTAGGCTGCTTTTTGCGTATTTGCCGGAAAGGCAAATGATGAAGAAAATAATATTTTTAGTTATGGTGTTGATACTTACAGGATGTGCCCGGGCAGAAGAAAAGGAAGAGGGACATTCATCAATGATTATTACAGCGGATGGTGAGGTTGTATCGGCTTATCGTGATGGAGAGGATGTGACGGACGAGAGGAAAGCGTTGGAAGAGCAGACAGAAGAAGCAATCAGTAAGTTTTTGAACCGGAACAGGGATGTGTTGGAGTTTAATATGTTCTGTATGCTGGAAGAGGATGGAATGACGGTAGAGGTTATGGTGGATGGGGTGTCGTATACGTTTACTTGCAGTATGTACGGGGATATAATTGGTATGGGAAGGACTGATGGGAATCGGTTTGATTTAAGGGGGAAGTAAATTTAAAGTTTTGGCCATTAGTCTGAAAGTTGTATAGAGCAATGCATTAAAATATGTTAAAATTAAAGAAACATAATTGGTGTGAGGAGGTAGTATTTTGTGTTAAATGATAGAATGATTAATAAATACTATCTCAATCAAAAAGTATATATAGTTATGGAGTATCCAATATTTGAATTAGTAAAGATACGCTATCAAGATAGTATGCGGGAGGAAATAGTTGATTCGAGGCTTGTAACTGATAAATTGAGGATTCAAAATACTATATCACTAAAAATGTTTTGCGGAGGGAAATGAAATGGTAATAGATTACATAGGAAACTATATGGAGGGGGATGCTTGGGAAGGATTGTGTGATGAATGGTACAGAGAAAGGTATCAAAGCGAAGGATACCAAAAGATTCCGTCCATTGCTGGAGGAGATGCAGGGATTGAGGGATTCACGCATACAGGTATTGTGTATCAGTGCTATTGTCCTGAAAGAGGTTATGCGGATAACGAGTTGTATGAGCATTTAAGGAAAAAGATGACAACAGATATAAATAAACTTATTGATGGCAAATATAAGGAGCGATTAATTAGTTTAGGTGTTCCAAAGATTCAGGAGTGGCATTTTGTTACTCCAGAGTATAAGGACAGTAAGATATTAATACATGCAAAAAACAAAACTGATTTAGTATTACAGAAAAAAGCTGATTCGCCAAAAGATTTCGACTATATAGCAGATAATTTTAAAATTATCGTGAAGGTGGCGGAAGACTTTAAGTTGGAATTTACCCGTTTATTTAGAAGTAAGTGTTCTGATGTAAAGCTGGATTTGACGCTAAAGAATACATCAGAAATTGACTGGGAAAAGTGTGATTCAGAAAAGGCAGAAAATATTAAGAGAAAAGTTAGGGCAGTAATGGGGAATATCTCAGTTGATGACATGAACTATAAGGATATTGTTAGAAGATACATAGAATATTATATGCGTGGGCGAGAAATATTATCCGATCTACATGTTTCTTTTCCTAGAATATATGAGGAAATACAGGAATTAGAATCTACTTGTAAAAATGAAGTGGAAATACGTACAAAAATGAATGTAGATAAATCAATCAATGGTAAGCTGTTTAGCGAGTTAATTAAAGAATTTGGGGATAGATTAGAATCTGAATTTGATAATTTGTCGTTTGCCTCGGTTAGTGAGTTGAAACAAGATATGGTAGGAAGCTGGTTAGCAGATTGTTCAATGGAGTTTAGGTGATTATTTATGGAGAGAGAGATACTAATATCAGATACAATTGTTTTTGATGCAAAGCCAGATGCAGTTCCTTATAATTATCGAATAAGTTATAAATTAGGTCAGATTTGCCTTATTCTTTTTCTGTGTGGTGGACGGAAGAGTTGTTCGTTTCTAAAAATACAGATGATAGCAAATGCGATGAATGACGAGAAAGGTAAAACAAGGTTATTGAGTTTCTGCAATAAAAACAAAATGAGTTATACTTCCGTGCGTTTTGATCCAGCTGTGAATCGTGCAATTAAGTATGCTATGGCAGATCAAATGATTACGCAATTAGCTCAGGGAAATTTTAAGCTAACAGAAAAAGGAAAGAACTTTGTGCGAAAAATACAAAGAGATAATTGTTTGTTAAAAAATGAAAAAGAGTTTTTAAATAAAATAGGAAAACAATTAACTGAAGAAAAGATTGCAGATCTAATGGAAACATGGAGGTATATAGATGCTACAAGTTAATCGACTAAAGATAATAATAAACACGGATAATGGTGAATACGGTTTTGATGAGGAATTTAGTCGTGGTTTGAATTTTATTGCAAGTCCCAATAATACTTGTGGGAAAAGTTCAGTTATAGCAGGCATATATTATTGTTTGGGATTTGAACAGATAATCGGCGGGGAAGGCGAAAAGGTTCTAACAGATGCCTATAAGAGCTATATTAAAGATGGGCAAAATGTATATGCTGTGTTGCAGTCTAAAGTATATATGGAAATATATAATGGAGTTGATTGTATTACTATTTATCGTGCAGCGAAAATGGATAATAGACAGAGTAAATTAGTGACAGTTTATTTTAGTGATATGGACAACATTAATAATAAAGACACCGAATTAGAAGATATGTATGTTTTGTCTAAAAACGCTGCTGTACATGAAAAAGGGTTTCATGCATTTTTAGAAAAGTTCTTAGGTTTATCGCTACCTATAGTGCCGACCTCTGATGATAAAGAAAGAAAACTTTATTTACAATTATTATTTTCAGCAATGTTCATTGAGCAAAAAAGAGGATGGGCAGATTTGTTTTCAGCAATGCCATATTTAGGTATAAAAGAGGCGAAAAAAAGAATTGTTGAATATTTAATAGGATTAGAAACAATTACAAATGAACGAAATAAGAATGAATTAGCATATGAAGAAAAGTGTATTAAAGATAAATGGAAAAATGTTCTTTCGGCTATTTATACTGAATCTAATAGGGTATGCTGTAAAGTGCAGGGGCTACCATTGCAAGCGGAAATATTAGACGAAGGGTTTCAAAACGGTGTTCACCTGGTAAAAGGAACAGAAGATAACAATTTGGTTGAAATTTACATTAAACAACTTAAAGATGAGTATAAGAGTTTATCTGCTGTTACGCCTAAAATAGTTGATAATTATGATGAAATAGAGGAGGAGCTTGAGAAAACACAGGAATGCATAGAAGACATGTATAGACAACAGGCAGAGATTAGGCGACAGTTTTCGATTGAAAACATTTCTATTAAAAAGTTACAAGAAGAGTTAGATAATATTAATACGGATATAATCAATAATAAAGATGCAAAAAAATTACGGGATTTAGGATCTGATCTTGATAGTGAGGTTTTAAAGGACATATGTCCAGTCTGTCACCAAACTATTCAAGACTCTTTATTGCCTAATCAGAACAAGTATACTTATATGAGTATAGATGATAATATCAAACATCTTAATGCACAAAAGGAAATGTATGAATTTGCAATAAATGGTCATAAACAGAGAAAAATGGAATTAGATGAAGCGTTACAGCAATCAATGAGTAGAGTGAATACAATGACAAGATTGGCAAAATCGTTAAGGAATGATATCTCTTCTGTAGATGAAAACATTTCGGAAGCTATTGTTTTCAAGAAATTTGAGATTTCAAAAGAAATAGAGGATTTAGAAAATTATGTGGATTTTATTGAACAGCAGTTACAGAAATTACAGGAGTTATCTGATGAATGGAAAGAGTATTTAATTAGGGTAGAAAAGTTACCTAAAAATAAATTTACCAATAATGATTATAGCAAATTGAATTGCCTGCAAAGGAATTTTATTAGTAACCTAGAAAGTTACTCCTATTCTAGTATAGATTCATTAGACAAGGTTGAAATATCCAAAGATACTTATTTACCGGTAGTTGAGAATTTCGACATGAAATTTGGTTCATCAGCTAGTGATGGAATTCGTGCTATTTGGGCTTTTGCTATGGCATTGATGCAAACATCAATCGAAAAACTGGGTAATCATGTAAATATGCTTATATTTGACGAGCCAGATCAGCATAGCATTGTGATGAAAGACTTGAAAGCATTTATTGACAGTATAATTTTGCTAAAAGAGAAAAGTCAGGTGATTTTGGGTATCACAATTAAAGACCAAGATACAAGAGAGGTGATTGAAAATCTAAATGCGGAAGACTATCGGATGATTGAGATTGAAAATAAAGCATTTGTGAAAATATAAGTATACTTAGATATGTATAGTATTTAAATTAATAAGAAAGGCGTCAACTGGATGTAAGATTTTAGTAATACAAAGTATTAGGAATTTATATAATATGTATAAAACCGTTCGATATTGAAATGAAGTAGCACGAAAAATTAACCAAAATACTAACCAACAACTTGAAATTTAGGAATTCGAGTAAGTAATGTTAAAGGGCAACGGCCGTTATCCTGTAAAGGGCAAAAGTGACTATTTAAAGAAATAAAAAAATCAGACCTTGAGGAAGAAAATTCCTTGAGGTCTTTTTTGCCCTTTCATATCCGAAAAGCTGTGAAAAATAAGCATTTTTTTAAAATAATACAACTCCACCTGATCATGGACCCCGATCTCAGCCGCGATCTAATCCGCCAGTTCCGCCGTACTGGAAATCCCGGGCCCTCTCATGCGATTTGACAAGATCGCCGCAAGATTCCATTGTACGTTGGCAACCGTGTCCGCCGTAAAGACCACATGTACAGAGATCTCTGTCATGTAAGGGGCACGCTCCTTGTAAATTTCCCGCTCCAGAGAACGGTAGAACAAAAACGTTAACAGGATGACAATTAAAACCGCAATACAGCCCATAATGCCTGGTATACTGGTATTAACGCCGCGTCTTTATGCGTCACTCCTCCAGCTCCCGGATCAGTTCCCGGAGCCTTGACTTAATCTTCGTTCGGTGAATACCCTTGTATCCCACTTTCTCAGCCAGGCGAAGCAGGTACTCCCGATATAGGGCTACGATCTCAGGCTGAGAAATCTCAAAGACGGTAAAGGGCTCTGAGGTATGCACAAGAAGAGCTCTGTGATTTTCCTTGACCATAAGGGAACTTTCCTGTTCAACAGATCCTTCCAGAGGGACAAAATGATAATTTTCATGGGTGTCCAAAATATGCAGGATCTTCTTCAGGTGCAGGGTATAGGTCTCCGGGGTATAGTAAAGGGCGCCGACTGACCAGCAGGTGGCGGTGATAGGCACTGTGCCGGCACGGACCTGGTCAGCGCTGGCCAGGTGAACGATATCGATCAGATTGTACTGGTCCTGCTCCTGTTCCAGCCGCTGCATCTCCTGGAGGTAAAGTTCGCCCAGGCGTTTCTGCTCGGGGTCTTCTCTTTTTCCGATGGAGTCCGCGATAAGTTCAAAGGGCGCGGTCACTGCGGACAAGGAGATCAGCTTTTGTATGCGGAAGCCCTGGGGCGATAGGAATTTCATAAAGCACTGGAACAGCTTTTGAGGTTCCGAGTAGGTATTCAGCATAGGCCGGCACAGGGCGAGGTAGGCCTGAAACTCCGCTTCTGTCGCCCGGAGCACCCCTGGGTCTGTGGTCATCATTGTGGCGTAGCTGGTGGGATCGCCCGCCATGGAATGTGACGCAATCGCGATTTGTCCGGGCATCATGATGATGGTGTGCCGGTAAAGGCGGTCGCGGATATGAGGATAAAAATAGGCTTTTACCTTGCCTGTCATATAGAGCGGGATCCAGCGGGCCAGGGATTCCAGAATCTGTTCGCCCGAGTAGATCGGAGGTATGATGTGGCAGATCTGACACCCCCGTCGGATACAATCCAGCAGCCAGGCCTGCATTTGGGAGGTGAAATCATAATCCTCCATCAGCCAATCGTCGGTCTCATCGGCAAGAATGCAGATTGTACCCGGTTCCTGCCGGGCCAGCAGGTGTTGGTACATGGAACGTACAGCGGCACGCTTTCCCTCATTTCCAAAATGAATAAAATTCCCCTTACGGCTGATGGTTGTGGCTTCTAAGGTGGAGTTAGACGCAACCCCCTTAATGGTCAGCGATTCAAAGCTTCGCATGAAGCGGTCCACTCCGTCATCGTCACCGCACAGCCAGCAAAATAAAAATTCTGACAGCTGATCCTGCTTGTCCATGAGGATCCGCCTGACCCCCGCCATCTCAGACAAAGCTCTTCTCTGATATTCGCCGGTACAGCGTTCGGCAAGGAAATCCGCCATGCCGCGCAGCAGATCCAGATTCCGCGGGAGACCTCTCTTCCCGCTGCGGAATCGGCTGATGATGGAGGGGTCTACCTGCGCGGCCAGGGCCAGCTCCCGGTTCGTTGTCTGAGTCAAATTCATAACAAAAATTAGTTTTTCATAGAACTGCACAGTCTGATCCTCCTTTTTTATATCAGTATACCGTAAAATGATTAAGTTTGCAACAAAATTTATATAGTTTGTCATTTGAAATGACACTTAAATATCATTGTCAATTACGGATAATCCCTTGAATTTTGCTTAAAAAAGAAGTATTCTATTATATAAGGATTTTACAGTTTGGAATTTGTCATTCAAAATGACAAATATGCGTCATTTGCAATTTGAATAATATACAAATATTTTTATGCAGACTATTAAAAGGATTGAGTGTGAGAAATGGTATTTGAGAGAAAAATTTTAGTGGTAGAAGACAATGAAATCAATCGGGCGGCGCTGTGCGTCATCCTGTCTTCTCAATACACGGTTCTGGAGGCAGAAAACGGAGAGCAGGCCCTGTCGCTGCTGGAAAAATACAGGGAGGGAATCTCTCTGATCCTGTTGGATATTGTTATGCCGGTTATGGATGGCTATACCTTTATGAAGCATCTGAAAGCAGATCACAGGCTGAATTCGATCCCGGTCATTGTCACAACGTCCAACAACAGCGAGGCGGATGAGGTGGCCGCGCTTTCCCACGGGGCCACAGACTTCATCACCAAACCTTACCGCGCCCAGGTCATTTTACACCGGGCAGCCAGCATCATCCGCCTGCGGGAGACCTCCGCCCTCATCCATCAGATCCAGTATGACCGGATCACCGGGGTGTACAGCAAGGAATATTTCTGCCAGCAGGTCAGGGATATCCTGTTTCGAAATCCTGATGTGAAATATGATGTCCTTTGTTCCGACATTGAGGATTTCAAACTGATCAACGATACCTTTGGCATGGCCGCGGGCGACCGCCTGCTGCGGCAGGTGGCGGAGCTCTGTACCCAGCGGCTGGGGGATCACGGGATCTGCGGCCGCCTGAGCGCGGACCAGTTCGCCTGTCTTCTGGAGCACCGCGAGGACTATGCGGACGAGATGTTCACCCAGTCCGACAGCAGGATCAACAGCGGCTTCGGTGATCAGAACGTGATTATGAAATACGGCATCTACACGGTGGAGGACCGGGAGGTTTCCGTAGAGCAGATGTGTGACCGGGCGCTGCTGGCGGCTCACAGCATCAAGGGAAAGTATGGCAAGCACTTTGCCCTCTACGACGATAAGCTTCGGGGCACGCTGCTGCGCCGGCAGGCCATCACGGACGGTATGGAAACGGCCCTGGCCACGGGACAGTTTGAGGTCTACCTGCAGCCCAAGTACCAGATCCGGGACGGCCGGCTGGCGGGGGCCGAGGCGCTGGTGCGCTGGAACCACCCGGAATGGGGCCTGCAGCCGCCTGGGGAGTTTATTCCCATCTTTGAGCGCAACGGCTTTATCACTAAGCTGGACCAATATGTCTGGGAGCGGGTCTGCGCTCTGCTTCAGGAATGGGACCAAAAGGGCTATCCCGGCATCAACATATCTGTCAACGTCTCCCGGATGGATATCTACAACGCGGATCTGGCTGACGTCCTGACGGGTCTCGTCCGGCGGCACGGACTTTCCCCCTCCCGCCTGCACCTGGAGATCACGGAGAGCGCGTACACGGATACCTCAAGACAGCTCATCGAGACCCTGGGCGCTTTGCGCAGGCTGGGCTTCGTCATTGAGATGGATGATTTTGGAAGCGGCTACTCTTCGCTGAATATGCTCACGGAAATGCCCATCGACGTACTGAAGCTGGATATGAAGTTTATCCAGACTGAGATTACGAGGCCCACCGGCCAGGGTATCCTGCGCTTTATCGTGGACCTGGCCCGTTGGATGAAATTGAGCGTAGTGGCGGAGGGTGTGGAAACCCGGGAACAGTTGGAGAGGCTCCAAAACGACGGGTGTGACTACGCCCAGGGCTATTATTTTGCCAAGCCCATGCCGGTGGAAAATTTTGTTTCCGTCTTGACAGCGCAGGCCCCTCCCGCAGACATGGAAAACAGCCGGTCTGCCGGTTCTGTGGACGGCATGGACAGGGCTCTGCTGGTGGCGGATGAGGACGAGCAATACCGTGCTCAGGTGCACAGGACCTTCTCCGATTGCTACAAGGTACTGGAGGCGGCCAACTATGAGGAGGCAGTTAAAATCCTGGGAAGCCATCCGTATCAGATGTCAGCTGCGATTCTTAGCTTAACACTCCAAGGAGGCGCTGATATCCTCACTGCGATTCAAAAGGAGCGGGGCATCTGGAAGACGCCGTGCATCGCCACGGGACCGCTGGATATGGAACTGGAGCGCAGTGCCATGGAGCTGGGCGCCGCCGACTATGCGGCTAAGCCCCACAATCAGGAGTCGCTGCGCAGGCGGGTCCTGCAGGCGATGAGTACCCACACGCTTCAGTTGCGGATGCGTTCCCTTCAAGATGAGGCCTGCAGAGACACCATGACGGGCCTGCTCAACCGCCGGGGGCTGTATACCATCGCCGGATCACTGCGGCATGAGTCTTCCTCCGCTGTTTATCTGTTTGAACTGGACGAATTAAAAAAATTTAACGAGAAGTACGGGTATGTGGAGGGCGATCATTTGATCTTCCACTTCGCTTCCCTTCTGCGTGCCCACACCCGGGCGGACGATGTGCTGGTCCGGCTGGGCGGGGATGAATTTCTGGTTGTAATGCGCCACATAAGCTCCATGGAAGCTGCCCATAAGAAAGAAACAGCTATTCTCCGGGCTTATGATGAGAGCCGATACGCGGATCCGGATTCGGTGGCCTGCTTTGCGGGCACAGTGCTCTGGAATGCAGAGGAGCCTTTAGATGAAATCATACGCCGGGCCCGGGAGATCATGTATACTGCAAAGGCCGGCGGTAAGAAAGTGTGCCTTTCACGAAAGGGGTGAGCATGTGATGTGTCAATATACGAATTTAGAAGTGATATATCTTTCTCCGTCCAGCAAGCTGCTGCGCGGAAAGGACGCCAGCACCGGCAGCCGGGTAGTACTTAAGACCGGAGGCCAGGAGCCCGCGACTCAGGAAGAAGCAGCGCGGCTGCAGCGGGAATATCAGATCATGCAGCGGATAGACAGCCCTTATGCGGTAAAGGCGCTTGGCGAGGTCACGCTGGAAGGGCGCTGCTATCTGGTGGAGGAATTCTGCCCGGGGATCACGCTGAGCAGGCTGCTGAAACAGGGCGCCCTGGAGATGCCGGATTTCTACCGGATCGCGAAACAGCTGGTGATGGGTTTGCGTGACATACATAAGGCAGGCGTCATCCACAAAGATGTGAACCCCTCCAATATCATGTATGACGCGGAGTCCGGCCGGGTGGCGCTGCTGGACTTCGGTATCTCCTCCATGTTTATACATGAACAGATGTCGGGAACCAGACTTGAAAATATCGAGGGAACCCTCCGCTATATCGCCCCGGAGCAGACCGGACGAATGAACACGGAGCTGGATTATCGCGCGGATTTTTATTCACTGGGTATAACATTGTATCAAATGCTGACGGGGCGTCATCCATTTGACGCGGAGACCCCCACAGAGCTGATTTTTTCTCATATTGCGAAGACGCCGCCGGATCTTCGCGTGATCTTACCCAATGTGCCGCCTATGCTTGCGGCCGTCATAGACAAGCTCCTGGCCAAGATGGCAAAAGACCGCTACTTAAGCAGCGAGGGCCTTCTTTATGATCTGATGCGGTGCCAAAGGGAAAGGGAATTTATCCTTGGCGAAAAGGATTTTAGCCGGCGCTTTGAATTCGCCCATCGGCTGTATGGGCGGGAAGATGAAATCGCCCAGCTGAAGAGTGACTTCAAGGAAGTGGCGTCCGGTTCCAAGATTCTTGTCTCCATCAGCGGCTATTCCGGCATTGGAAAGACCTCGCTGGTCAATCAGCTTCAGGAGGAGGCTCTGCGGACCAGCGGTATGTTTCTGCAGGGGAAGTTTGACCAGTATCACTCCAACGTACCCTACTTTGCCTTCTTCGAGGCCATCAAACAATTTTGCAGCATAGTCTTGATGGAGCCGGAGGAGAGTATGGGCAAGTGGAAGCAGACATTGTCGGAGCACTTGGGCGGCGACGCGGCTTTGCTGACCGGTAAGGTGGCGGAACTGTCCCTGCTGACCGGCAATCAGCCAGCCCCTGAGGACATGGGGCCGCTGGAGGAACGGACCAGGTTCAAATCCGTGCTGGAAAAATTCCTGTCCCTGCTGGCTGCGCCGGAGCATCCCCTGGTTCTGTTTTTGGACGATGTGCACCGGGCGGATATGGGCTCCCTGGAAATGCTGGAAGAGCTGTTCAAAAATGAGGATATCCAGAATTTAATGATTATTGTGTGCTATCGCGACAATGAGGTGAGCAGCGAACATCCGCTCACCCTCAGCCTGAATAAAATCATACAGCGGGGCGGCCGGGTCACGCAGCTCAACCTGAAAGGGCTGAACCTGGAAAGCACCGCACAGATGCTGGGAGACATATTAAAAAAGGAAGCGGACACGACTTGTGCGCTGGCGGAGATCCTTTATAGGAAGACCAAGGGAAATCCGTTTTACATCAAGCAGTTTCTGCGGCTGTGCCATTCAAAAGGCTATCTGAATCTGGATATGGACACCGGAAGCTGGAGCTGGAAGGAAGCGGAGATCCGGGCCTGCCCCGCTCAGGAGAATGTAGTGGATTTCCTGACGGAAAACCTAAACCAGTTTTCGGAGGAGACAATATCACTGCTGTCCTTTGGCGCCTGCATCGGTCAGAGCTTTTCTGTGGAGGATTTGTCCGCTGTCTGCGGCTTGCCGGAACGTGAAATCAACCGCAGGCTGATTACGGCAGTGGCGCAGGAGGCGGTATATCCCATGGAGAAGGATGGGAAAACCGGCCTGCAGACCATGTATCAGTTTGCCCACGACCGGTTCCAGCAGGTGTTCTATACGACCCTGTCTGAGAAGGCGCGGGCAAGTGTCCATTACCTGCTTGGAAAGCGGTATGAGGAACACTCCCGCGCCGCAGGTGATCTGGACGAACGGGCGTTTGATATTGCGGACCACTACGCAAGGGGGCTTGGGGAGGCGGAGGGTCAGGAAGAACGGCGCCGGATTCAGGAATTCCTGCTGGGTACGGCGCGCCGGTGCGGGCTGGTTTCCGCCTTCGACACAGCGGAGCGGTACCTTAATCTTCTGCTCTCCCAGCCGGAGCCTAAGCGCCCGGAAAACCGCCGGTTTCTCACAAAAATCTATATGGAATATCATTCGGCGCTGTGCAATTTAGTGAAAGAGGAAGAATGTGACCGGATCTATGGGATGCTCTGTAATCTGGTGACGGAGCCCACTGAGCTGGTAGACAGCTGCCGCCTGCAGATATCAAGTTTCTCCAACCGGGGCCGGTACGAGGACGCCTTTGAGATAGGACTCGCCCTGCTTGGACAGCTGGGAGTCACCTTCCCCAGGGAAAATATCAAGCTGACCCTGGAGCGGGAGATCGCATCCTTTTATCGGGAGCGGGAGGCCCTTGGAGCGGAGGATATCCTGAACCTTAAAGAAGCCAAAGACCCGGTGGAAGCCGGAATCAGTAAGTTGCTCTGCCGCCTGTGCGGTCCGACCTTTTTCTTTCATCCAGATTATTCCTACTGGACGGTATTTACGGCTGTGCGGCGCATGTTCCGGCATGGCTATACTCCTCATGCCCTGCAGATGTATTCCAATCTGATGATGCCTTTGGGAGAACTGCGCAGGGATTACCGGACGTCTTACGCGGCCGTCAGGTCGGCTATGCGTCTGGCCGAAAAGCACCAGTACAAGGAGGTGATCCACTCCATCTATTGTATGTTTGCTCTCCATACCGGCCATTGGTTCGAGGATGTGGTCAATGAGATTCCCTATGCAAAGGAGTCCATCAAGGGCAACGCCCAGATGGGAGACTTTGAGTATGCCTGCTATGGCTATTATGGGCTCATGATGGCGGTCATGGAAAGCGCGGTTCATGTGGAGGAGCTGTGGAACGAGGTTCAGGCCGGAGTCAAGTTTGCGGAGAAGACCGGCAGCGACCATGCTTTGGGAAGCTTTTTGAGCTTTCAGCAGTTGTGCAGAAGTATCCGGGGGGATCTCTCCCTCACCGGAAGCTTTGACGGGGACGGATTTTCCGAACAGGCCCATTTGGAGCGGTTTTCCCATAACCTGCAGGCAATCAGCTATTATCATGTTATCCGGGCGCTGTCGGCAGTGATCTACCGGGATTATTCCACGGCCTGCCGGCTGTGCAGGGACGCTGTGCCCCTGCTCCCGTATGTCTCCAGCTTTTACAACGTGGCGCTCCACAATTTCCTGTATTCCCTGTCCATCTGCCAGGTTCTGGAGACAGGGGACTATGAGCCTGAGGCAAGGCCCGGCTTGTTGCGTGTCCTGGAAGAAAACCAGGATTGGCTGAAGGAACGCAGCAGCGACGCGTTCTGCAATTATGGCCATCTTTATCTTGTGATTGAGGCGGAACGAAAAGCGGCGGAAGGCTGTACCGGAGAGGCCCTGCGGCTTTACGAAGAGGCCCTGAAGGCCGCGAAAAAACATGACCGCAGCCTTCATCATGCCATCCTCTGCGATGTGGCCGCGCTGCGCTATGAGAGGCTGGGGATCAAGTCGGCGGCCAGTCACTATCTGACGGATACATACCGGCTGTACGGCCATTGGGGGGCGGAGGGCAAGTGTGCCCGGATGCGTCAGGACTACCCGGATCTGGCGGGCCTGTGGAAGAACGACAGCCGGCAGGGCGCCCTGTCTGAAGATTCCGTACGCACCACCGCTTCGCTGGATATGCGCTCTGTGCTGAAGGCATCCCAGGCCATTTCGGAGGAACTTGAGCTGGAAGGCCTACTGGAAAAGCTGATCCATAGTCTCCTGGAATGCGCGGGAGCACAGCATATCTACTATCTGAGCCTGACGGATTCCGGGTATGAGATCCAGGCGGAGGGCCATTCCGGGGCCAAGGACGTATGCATCGTATCAAAGCGGCAGGCAAAGGACCGGGATATTCCGCTGAACATCGTATCGTATGTAGAAAAAACACTGGATGCAGTGATCCTGGAAGACGGAGAGAACTCCAGAGTCTTCGGGAAGGACATCCATATCAAAGAGAACCACTGCAAATCGGTTCTGTGCATGCCCATCCTCAATAAGGGGGAGCTAAAGGGTATTCTCTACTTGGAAAACAACCTGGCCGCGGGCGTCTTTGACCAGCGGAGAAAAGAAAACCTCCTGCCCATTGCGGCACAGCTGGCCATCTCTCTTGAAAACGCCTATTTATATGAGCATCTGCGCTTTCTGGTAGACGAGCGGACGAAGGCGCTGCTGGAGGAGATCAAGGTGCGCAAGCGGGCGGAGGAAAAGTTGGCCCATATGGCAAACTACGACGCGCTCACCGGACTTCCCAACCGCAGGCTGTTTCACAAAATCTTGTCCCGGCTGCTCCTGGAGGCGGAAACAAGCGGGCAGCTGCTTGCTGTCCTCTACATGGATCTGGATGGATTCAAAGAGGTCAACGACACCTATGGCCATGAAAAGGGCGATCTGGTATTGGAGGAGACAGCCAGACGGCTGATCCGTGCCGTGCGCGGCAGCGATATTGTTTCCCGTATGGGCGGCGACGAGTTTGTTCTGTTGTTGAGCAGGATTATGGCGGACGAAGAAATCCGGCACGTCTGCGAACGGATTCTCTCTGAGATCCGGCAGCCTTTCCGGCTCTCAGAGGACCTGTTTGTTGAAATGACTGCAAGCATCGGGGTCAGCGTCTATCCCAGGGATGGCCAGGACGAAAAGGAACTTCTTTCCCGCGCCGACCAGGCCATGTACAGGATCAAAAAAAGCGACAAAAACTTTTACTCGTTTACAGAGACTCTATCTGAAACGCAGGAGAAGCCTTAAAAGAAAATACCATACCCAGCGGCGGCCGGCGTAAGCAAGACCATTGTTGGTCATGGAAAGGATGAAATTGATGGAAAAAACAATGACAGCCTGGGAGACGTTTCAGGCTTTTTGCAGCGCCTGGTTTGAGCGGAGAAACGCCGAAGAGGTTTATGGCTTTTTAGGCGATGAATTCTGTTTTGTGGGCACCGGGGAAGATGAGTTTGCCCACAGCCCCCAGGAGATGAGAGATTACCTGATCCGGGACATCCAGGAGATCCCTGAGCCCTTCACGATGGAACTTACACTCTTTCAGGAGCAGGAGATCGATGCGGATATCCGCAACCTGTCCGTGGGATTGGTCCTCAAGAATACCCAGTACCGCTGGCGGCTGCGGGGATTCTTTACCCTGGTCCGGCGGCAGACATCCTGGCGGCTGCGCACCCTGTGGTTTTCCGAGCCCGGCAGCAGCCAACGGGGCGGGGAACATTATCCTCGCACCCTGGTGATGGAGCACGCCGCCAGGCAGAGGCAGGAGCTGCTCAACGATTCCCTGCCCGGCGGTATGATGGGCGGGTATATCGAGGAGGGGTTCCCCTTCTATTTTGTGAACAACCGGATGCTGGAGTACCTCGGCTATGCCGGCGAGGAGGAGTTTGTTGCAGATATCCAGGGCATGGTCTCCAACTGTATGCATCCGGACGACCGGGCCATAGTGGAAGGGGAGGTGGCCCGCCAGATGGCGGAGCGCGGGGAGTATGTGGTGGAATACCGCATGAAGCGCCGGGACGGCACCTATCTTTGGGTTCACGACCTGGGACGAGAGGTCATAGCAGAAAACGGTAAGCCGGCCATCATCTCGGTGTGCATTGACATCACGGCGCAGAAAAAGGCCCAGGCCGAGGTCGTGCATCTCTATAACAACGTGCCCGGCGCGGTATTCCGCGTCAGGTGTGACGCGGATTTTACAGTCGCGGACGCCAACGACGGATTGTATGAGCTGCTGGGCTATTCCCGTGAGGCGTTCGCCGCACAGGGCAACGGGATTGCCGCCGTGATCTATCCGGATGACCTGGAAGCGGTGCGGGACAAGCTGTTGGCAGAGGAAAATCGCGGAGAGACCATACAGGATGAGCATCGCCTTGTCTGCAGGGACGGAAGCATTAAATGGATTTCGTTTAAGACCCAAGTGATGCCGGGAGACGACGGAACACCGTATTTCTATGGGTTTCTGGTGGACATCACAGAAGAGAAGCTTGCCCAGGCGCGTGTCAGGGAGCTTTACGAAAAGGAGCTGGCATATTTTGCCCAGGCCGCTTCGTTGGATGGCAGCATCCAGGGCCGGGTTAACGTCACCCAGGACCGGGTCGAGAGCTATCAATCCACAGCCGACTGTTCCATCGCACGGACGGGAGATACCTACGAGCAGGCGGTTAGTCAACTGGCAGACTCAGCCGTAGATGCGGCATATGGGGAAAACCTGCGTAAATCACTTGAAAGAACACAGGTACTAAATGAATTTTTCGCCGGTAAGACAGACCTCCATTTTGAATTTCTGCGAAAGCGAACCGGCGGCAGCGCTTTTTGGAGCAGGACGAGTTTCAGGTATCATCAAAATCCCGAGAGCGGCGATGTGATCGCATTTTTCTACACCATCGACGTCACGGAGCAAAAAATACAGGAGCAGCTCCTGAGCAGAGTGACCGAGCTGGACTATGAGGTTCTGTCCGACATTGACATCCGGCGGAACACCTTCCATGTGGTCTCCTACCACGCCGGCATGGAGACCCTCATGCCGGCGAAAGGGTGTTTCCAGGCGGAGGCACAAGCTATCGCGGCCGCTACGATGGAGCCCGAGGCGGGGCAGGAGTACCTTGCCAAGCTGGACCCCGCTTACATGGAGCGTGAATTGGCTGAGCATAGCAGCTACAGCTTTATGGCGGAGGCCAGTGACGGGCACGGGAATACCCGGGTCAAGCGGTATCAGGTCTTTTACATCAGCCGGGAGCTGGGTCGGGTGTGCATCGCGCGCACCGACGTAACTGACATCATCCGCCAGGAGCAGCAGCAGAAGGAGGCCCTGGCCGCCGCCCTGGCTGCGGCGGAGCAGGCAAATGCGGCCAAGACGGACTTCCTCTCCCGCATGAGCCACGAGATCCGCACCCCCATGAACGCCATCATCGGCATGAGCGCCATCGCCGCCCAGTCCATCGACAATGAGGAGCGCGTGGCTGACTGTATCTCCAAAATCGGCATCTCCTCCCGCTTTCTGCTCTCCCTCATCAACGATATCCTGGACATGAGCCGGATCGAGAGCGGCAAAATGCTGCTGAAAAATGATAAGATCCCTATGGAGGACTTTCTCAACGGCCTCAACGCCATCTGCTACGGCCAGGCAGCGGCAAAAGGCGTGGAATACGAGTGCATCGTGGACCCCACCCTGGACGACTTTTACATTGGGGACGCCATGAAGCTCCAGCAGGTGCTGCTCAATATCCTGTCCAATGCCATCAAGTTCACCGGCGAGGGCGGCAAGGTCACCTTCTCTGCCGCGGCCCATAGAAAGGGCAAGGGTGGCGCTGCCCTCCGCTTTATCGTCAACGATACCGGGATCGGCATCAGCGAAGATTTTCTCCATCACATGTTCGAGCCCTTCGCCCAGGAGTCCATGGGCACCACGGCTGTGTACGGCGGGACCGGGCTGGGACTGGCCATCTCCAAGAACATCGTGGATATGATGGGCGGAAAGATCGCCGTACGGTCCATCAAGGGCATTGGGTCTGAGTTCACAGTGGATGTACAACTGGGCATTACGGAAGAGGAGCTTCTACGACACAAAAGGAAAAAGGCGCTTCCCAATTTTTCCGCTCTGAAGACTCTGGTGGTGGATGATGATGTGGCGGTATGCGAAAGCGCTGTGGATACGCTCAAGGAGATGGGAATCACCGCCGAGTGGGTGGACAGCGGCCGCAAGGCCATCGAACGGGTCCGGGCCCTGCGGGAGACCGGCCGGCATTTCGACATGATCCTCATCGACTGGAAGATGCCCGAAATTGACGGTATTGAGACTGCCAGGCGCATCCGTGCTATCGTGGGGCCAGAGGTTACAATCATTATAATAACAGCCTATGACTGGGCTTCCATCGAGCATGAGGCAACGCTGGCTGGCGTCAATATGCTGATGAGCAAGCCCATGTTCAAGTCCTCTCTGATCTCCGCCTTCTCCAAGGCGCTGGGCGAAAAAGAGGAAGTCAATACAGGGAGTAAGCCTGCGGTCTTTGATTTTACCGGACGCCGGATCCTTTTGGTAGAGGATAACGCTATCAATACCGAAGTGGCTGCAGCCCTGCTTGAGAGCAAAGGCTTTGCCGTGGACACAGCGGAAAACGGGCTGCGGGCAATCGAACTGTTCAGCAAAACCGAGGCAGGCTTTTATGACGCCATTTTGATGGACATCCGAATGCCGCAGATGGACGGCCTGACGGCGGCCAATAATATCCGCCACATGAGCAACGCCGACGCCAAAACCATCCCCATCATCGCCATGACCGCCAACGCGTTTGACGACGACATGGAAAAGAGCAAGGCGGCCGGCATGAACGCGCATTTGGCCAAACCTATTGAACCGGAGAGGCTGTATCAGATCCTCTGCGACTTTATTTTAAGCCAGGAGGAGGAATAGAAAATGGCAGATCTAAAAGAAGTCCTTCAGAAATACGGCGCTGACTATGATACCACAATGTCCCGGTTTATGGGCAGCGAACAGATGTATTTGAAAATACTAGCCATGCTGCCGCGGGTCTGGTGGAACTGCTGAAAGAGGTGGAGTAAAATGGAACTGACCAACGAATTGAGATCGATCCTCGACAGCATCCCCAGCGGTTTATGTATTTATGAGGTGCACGGGGGGCGGCTTTACCCGCAGTACCATAACCCCGCGTTTTATGAAGTGCTGGGGTATAACAACACGCATATTGCTCAGGTCAAGGAGCAGGTGACCTTTATCGGCATCCATGAGGATGACCGCGCCGCGCTTCTGGAAACCCTGAACCACCTGCTGAACGGCGGCGGGGAGATGATGCGGCATACCTGCCGGGTTTTCCACGACGGGCTGGGAGAATACCGGTGGATCCAAATAGAGGGTTCCCGGAGGGTGCGGCCTGATGGAAACGAGTTCCTGTACGTGGCATACAGTGACGTGACCGAACAGCGCCGTTTGGAGCAGTACTTTCAAAACACTCTGAAAAACCTCCCCGGCGGCGTGGTGGTGGTCCGCTATGAAGCGGACGGGAGCATCATCCCTGAGTATATATCGGAAGGGCTTGCGGCAACCACGGAGATGCCGCTGGAAGAAACCTGGAAGCTGTATCGTGAAGACGCCCTGACAGGAGTCCATCCGGAGGACCTGGAGCGCGTCCGGACGGAGCTGGAGAAGTACTTTGCCAGCGGGAAAAACCACTGGGAGATCGAATACCGTCTTTTGAAAGGCTCGGGGGACTATGTATGGGTCAAGAATACGCTATCCCTAATCGAACATGAGGGCGGAGAGCGGAAAATTTATTCCGTGTACAACGATATGACAAAGGAGCGGGAGGAGCGCGCCCGCGTCCGGCAGCAGTACAACGAGCTGCTGCTGCGCCACCACCAGAGGACCGACCCCAACGTGTTGGTGACGGGCCACTGCAATATTACCCAAGACCGCATCATTCAGATCAGCGACCAGACCGGCACAGGGCTTTTGGAGACCTTCGGCGCTGTCCGCGAGGCATTTTTTGCCGGTCTTTCCACCCTGGTCGTGGACGAGAATGAGCGGCGTATATTCCGGGACACCTACCTGCAAGAGCCTTCCCTGGCTGCTTTTCAACGTGGCGAAACCAAACAGGTAAAGAATTTTTTTGTCCAGCTTCCCAATGAGGATACTGGCCGGTATGTGCAAATTGAGATGAATATGGTGTCAACCCCGGACAGCGGCGACGTGACAGGGATCCTCACGGTGATTGATATCACCGAGCAAGTCGTTGCCGACCGCATCGTCCATCAGCTCTCTGTCACCGGTTATGACTTTGTAGCGGATTTGAATCTGAAGAGGGACACTTATCTCATACTCTCCCAGGATGAGAAAGCAAACTGTGTTCCCCCGCGCCAGGGCGTCCACTCGGCTTGGGTGACCGGAATGCTGGAATCCAGAGTCGTGCCCCGGGACCGGGAGCAGTACCGGGAGCATTTGGACACCCGGCGTATGTTGGCGCTGCTTCAGCATGGACAGCCCTATACGTTTGCGTTCTCCATGGTGGACGATGCAGGCGATGTCCGGACTAAAAATGTGACTGTATCCCCCATCGACCTGCGGCTGGGCCGGGTGTGTCTGTCCAGGACGGACATCACGGATTCCATCCGGGAGCAGCAGCGGCTGCTCCGGGTGATAGCCTATACCTGTGAGCTGGCCTGCTTCATCGACGCCGCCACGGGGGAGTTTTCTATGTATACCAGGCAGATGGTTCTGGAAAACCTGCCTCCCCACACAGCTCTGGACTATAACGCAGTGCTGGACAACTTAGCGGGGTATTTTGAGACGGCTATGAGCCGCGAGACGGTGAAACGGCAGTTTAACCTGCAGACTCTGCTCCGCAGTCTGACGCAAAAGCCAGGGGGCTATGATTTTGTGCTGCCCTACCGCTCGCAGGACGGCTTGCGGTACAAGCAGGTCAACGTATTGTGGGGCGATCAGAACCACAAGACGGTCTGTTTGGTGCGCTCCGATGTGACCGATATGCTGGCCGCTGAGCGGACGGCGAAGGCGGAGTTAGAGCGGGCCCTGGAACTGTCCCGGGAGGCCAGCCGGGCCAAGAGCGATTTCCTTTCGGCCATGAGCCACGATATCCGCACGCCCATGAACGCCATCATGGGGATGACCACGCTGGCCAGGGCAAACATCGGCGACAAAGGACGGGTCCTGGACTGTTTGCAAAAAATATCGGTCTCCTCCAATCACCTGCTCAGTCTGATCAACGATATTTTGGATATGAACCGGATCGAACGGGCCCAAATCACGCTGAACCGGGAGAAAATTTACCTGCCGGACCTGGTGAAGCAGATCGGAGCCATCATCGCGCCTCAGGCCGACCGGGCCGGTCTCCGATATGACATTCAGCTCAGCGAGATCAAGAATTCCTTTATTTACGGAGACGCCCTGCGCATCAGCCAGATTTTGATCAACATCCTGGGCAACGCGGTCAAATTTACGCCGCCGGGCGGTACGGTGCGGTTATCCGTGGAGGAACTTCCTGCACAAGGAGACATGCATTGGGCGCGGTATCGCTTCACCATCAGCGACACAGGGGTTGGAATGGCAAAAGATATCCAGGCCCATCTCTTTGAACCCTTTGTCCGCAGCAACGCCGTGTCCCGCGTGGAGGGGGCCGGCCTGGGCCTGAGCATCGTCAAAGGATTGGTGGACTTGATGGAGGGCGAAATAGAGGTGCAGAGCGCGCCGGGAATGGGCTCCACCTTCCTGATCGAGTTAATGTGTGAGATCTCGCCTGCCGACGAAGGGCGGGATACTCCCGAACCACAGCCGCCGGGCGGTATTGAGGAGGGCCTTTTTGCCGGTCGCCGCTTTTTAATCGCGGAGGACAATGCAATCAACTCGGAGATTATTTGTGAGATCCTGCAGATGTGCGGGGCGGAGACTGTGGTAAGGAGCGATGGGGCCCTGGCTGTAGAGGCGTTTTTCTCTGCGGCTCCCGGGACTTACGATGCCATCCTGATGGACATTCAGATGCCGGAGATGGACGGCTATGCGGCCGCCCGGACCATACGGTCAAACAAAAGGCCCGATGCGAAAACAATTCCCATTATCGCCATGACCGCAAACGCATTTGTGGAGGATGTTGAGGCCGCACTTGAGGCAGGGATGGATGCACATATTGCAAAGCCTCTGGATATTGGCATACTCTGTTCAACGCTGGGCAAGTTGAGGGGTAAGTAAACATCGGCTCTGAAAACAAAGCGCGGCAGGTGTTAATTTGATTTGCGGCGGCCTGTGCCCTGGGGACACTTGAGACGGAACAAGAGTTTTTTGTACTTGAGATCCAGCTATAGGCGTTTCCCGCTGACCTTAACGGTCCAAATCAAAAACTGGCTTCGGAGAATTGCGCTTCACATATCGGCTCAAGCACTTGCAGAATACCCTGCTGAATAAGCCTATCCCATATGCAGGGAATACCCAGAGGGCGTGTTTTTCCATAGGGGGTCGGTATTTCTTTTCTTCGTATATTGCTGGTAACGTAGTTTTTAAGGATATTTCTGTTTTGCCGCAGACTTCGTCGGGTCCCACCTTTTGACATCCAATGCAAAATGAGGTATAGTGAATATAAGTACAATGACTTGTGGCCAATCCACGCTTTGACCGCTTCTTTTCAGCACCGGTTCAGCAGCATATATGTTTCGACAGGAGCAAACAAATTATGAAAATGCCCAAGGAAAATATTGATACGATTATGTTTGCCCCCTGTGGAATGAATTGTAAAGTTTGTTATAAGCACTGCTGCTACAAAAAGCCGTGTGCAGGTTGCTTGAACAACGATAAAGGTAAACCGGAACATTGTCGCAAATGTAAAATCAAAGACTGTATTAGAGAAAAATCTCTGTCCTATTGCTTTGAATGCCCAGAGCATCCATGCAAGTTGATTAAAAACCTTGAGAAAAGTTATAACAAACGGTATCAATCAAGCCTGATGAAAAATAGTTGTTTTGTCCAAGCGCATGGCTTAGAGTGCTTTATGGAACAGCAGAAAGCAAAATATACTTGCCCCCAATGTGGCGGTATCGTTTCCATTCATGATAAAGAATGTAGTGAATGCCATGAAAATAGCTGCTGTGGTAATGAATAATCAGGCGATTTAACAGGACAAAAATAAAAAGAATTCAGAATCAGAAAGTGATTGGTATGAGAAGGAGAAGATGCTGAAATAAAAGCAAAAGCGTATTATGAAGCGTTCTCTATGCCTGTTTTTCCTGCGACAGCGGATTATACTTTGATAATTTAGAGGATTCCCTATAGCCTGGAACTCATACGAGAAGAGTGAACGGAAAGGAATTGACAGATGAAGAAATGATACAATATTTTTCTGATCTGGCAGGGAGGCACCAGAATCGGTTAGTAGGAAGGTACAGAAACGCTATTTATTTTATCCTGGATGAGACTACCTGTTTTTCCGGCATGGACGAGTCCCTGATGACAGAGCCATTTCTGCTGGTCAGTAGGCCTCATCATAAGCGTGCAGCCGGATTTCCGCTGAATTCCTTGTCTGTGGACCAATCGGCCATTGAGCTGAGTTTTAAGGCTTTCTTTGAAAAAGCGCTTTCCAGGCCGGAAGGTATCTGCCGGATGGATGCAGGCCGCAGAAAACCGGCTATTTAAAACACATTGAAATAATGGAGGACAATATGGAAAATTGCATGGTCTGCGAAAGAATTGGCTGAATCAGAAACGAAAAAACCCGTATTTTGTCAGAGAATTAAATACAGGATATGTGGTGATTGGAGATCACCAGCGTATAAAAGGATACACACTTTTCCTCAGAGCTTAATAAGTTGAAAGCTAAATTGAATGCAGAACTGGATAAATTACTGAGGTGAAAAGGCGTTCTCCTCAAAGAATAACCGTTGACGGCAGTCAGCGGGAACCGACAATGCGTAAAAACTCGTCCGCCATTGCTTCCGGGGTTTCTTTTGCGCCGCTTTCCAGCCAGCAAAGCATCATGTTATAAAATGCGCCGGAAAAAAAGTACAGCTCATATCTGGAAATGGAATGAACCGGCATATCTCCGAAGGCCTCGATCTCACAGTCCGTGATCACGTCCAGCAGGGTGGTGGAAACCTTGGCGCGGTGGAATGCCAGAATGAGGTCTGCATATTTTTGGTAAAATGTAAATTTATAGAGCATCACTTCTCTGCTGTGAAAATCTTCTTCAGAAAAAGTTTTTCCTCCATGATAACATCTGGCCATCTCCTGAATTCCATATTCAATGATCTCTTCTACGGATTTGAAGTTACGGTAAAAGGACGCCCGGGCAACGCCGGACTTTTCAATCAGTTCAGTCGCTGTCAGAGTGGACCAGTCTTTCTTTCCGGCAAATTCAATCAGCGCATGCAGCAAACGGTCTTTTACGGTCTGCTTTACTATCTTCTGTTTGTCCATGATACATTTCTCCTGTTTTTGTCCCGGGCCTGCAGTTGACAATGAAATTTTGTATGATACAATATGTATCATAAAATAAATTTTATGTCAAGGGGAGGGTACCATGGTTTTATATTTCAGCGGAACCGGAAACAGCCAGTGGGCGGCGCTGCGGCTGGCAGAGCTCATTGCAGATGATGAAGTGGTTTCTATGAACCAATATCTGAAAAACGGAAAGAAAATAGATGTTCAGTCCCAGGGACCATTGGTATTTGTGGCGCCCACCTATTGCTGGAGGCTGCCCAGAAGCGTAGAACACTGGATTTTGGAAAGCAGCTTTCCGGCGGGCCGGGATACCTATTTTGTACTGACCTGCGGAGGCAGCTGCGGAAATGCGGCGGCGTATGCAGAAAAATTATGTGAGAAAAAGGGCCTGCGGTTTTGCGGTTTGGCTCCGGTAATGATGCCGGAGAACTATCTGGCTTTATATCCCACGCCCAGCGAGCCAGAGTCCCGGGTCATGATGGAAAACGCGGGAAGATGTGTTGCATTGCTGGCGAAACAGATAAAAGCCGGGGAAAAACTGGATGCAGCAGCAGTATCCTTTGGTGATAGAATAAAAAGCGGCCCGGTCAACCCATTATTCTATAAGTTTATTGTACGCGATAAAGGATTTACAGTTTCAGAAAGCTGTGTTTCCTGCGGAAAATGTGCGATGAGATGTCCAATGAACAACATTGATCTGAAAGAGGGCAAACCGGTATGGAAGGGGAACTGCACCCATTGCATGGCGTGTATCGGCGGGTGCCCCACAGGCGCGATTGACTATAAATCCAATACAAAAGAACGCAGGCGTTATTATATTATGGACGATTCTCTGAATCAGAACGGAGGAGGCGGGAGGGGATGAAAAAAGAACATACCATTCAGATTGATCCTGAAAAATGTATTGGCTGCGGACTTTGCAGGAAGGACTGCCCCACAGGAAATATTGTACTGGAAAACAAAAAGGCAAAGATTGTGACACAGGACTGTATAATGTGCGGGCATTGTGTGGCGGTCTGTCCCAGGGCCGCGGTATCTATAACCGGGTTTGACATGCAGCCGGAAGAGATTGATAAGCCTGTACGGCTGGATTATCAGGAGCTGCTGGGCGCGATCAGAACCAGAAGAAGTATCCGGCAGTTTAAAAACCGTCCGGTAGTTCCGGAAATTATCAGCCGGATTATTGAGGCGGGGCGCCTGACGCCCACGGGCGGGAATGCCCAGGATGTTTCTTATATTGTATTATCAGAAAACATAGAACGTTTTGAAAAACCGGCTGTCCGATTATTCAGGCGGCTGCAGCCAGTTATGAAGCTGTTCAATCCGGCGGCCAGGCGAGTAGCTGTTGATGATCATTTTTTCTTTAAGAAAGCTCCTGCTGCAATTGTGATAGTCGCCCGGAATCAGGTTAACGGCGCACTGGCTGCAGCGAATATGGAGCTGATGGCGGAAGCCTGCGGCCTGGGCGTGCTGTACAGCGGATTTTTCTCCATGGCGGTAAACCATTCACGGCGGCTTCGCAGGATGCTGGGGCTTAGGAGAGGAGAGAAAGCGGTAACCACTTTGGTATTGGGGTATTCCGGTGTGACCTATTATCGGACGGTGCAAAAGGAAAGGGCTTCTGTGAGAAGAATGTAGGAGCACAGGGAAAAATTGCGAGGAGATCATGAAATGAAGATTGATGACCATATTGTGAAAGCGTATCTGGAAGGGAGGAAGTTGACTGGCTGCGGAGAGGAATGGTACTTTACCCGTTCAGAGATAGCGGAAGCCGCAGGTAAGAATATCTTTACTGAACCGGAGAACAGCGCCGTTATGAAGGAGAAAGTAAAACAGGTGTATGATGAAATATGCACTTCAGTGAAAAACTTTACGCCCGGGAATGTGGAAATCTGGGACGCTCTGTTTCATGATTGGAGGGCGGCGCTGGAAGAGTCTGCTCTGGATTTAATCGTCGGCCTTCCCGAACCCTACGACGCTACAGCGTTGTGCGATACGTCTGGAAATCAGCACATGATTTTTGACCTGGTTTGCTGGACAAAATATTTAGAAAATTATGACCTTTCACAGCTGGTTCAGAACCTGTTAACCCATGAACTGTGCCATGTGCTGCTTTATCAGCAGGCAGAACAGCTGGAAAATGCTCTGGCGAGCGGGGATTATTTGACAAAACTGGACGCCGTGACTTTTGACGAAGGTTTTGCGCATCTGGTCTCATACAAGGGTAAAAATATTTCTGAGATTTCTTGGAAAGATGACAAATTGGCTGAGGTTTGGAGAAAAAACAGCCAAAGAATGAAAGAGGCCCTGGCAGAAAGAGAGCCTGTAGAACAGAATAGAAAACTGGACGAGGCTGTCTGTGGGAAGTACAATGAAAAATTTGCCTGCATGTGCGGCATGCTTTATCTGGCGGATTTGCGGCAGAGTGGCGGAATACAGGCGCTTCAGGAGGTATATGCCGCAGGGTTCAGAGGGTTTGCGCAGAAAGCTGTGTATCAGGATAAAAACGTTTTTCATTGATTGACCCAATAGAAATGATTTTATATAATAGAGATGGAAAGGCGGTGAATGCATATGCAGTTTGTTCGAGGTAATTACTCGGTGCAGTTTTAAATCTGATAACAGGTTGCATCGAGGTTATGAATATTTATGTTATCAGTAACTGCACCGAATCGTAAGAAATCAAAAATACGAAAAGGAGTAGTTAATTAATGAATAGAGATGAATTATTGAATAAGTGGCTGGAGGAAGAAAAAGCAGCGCATATATATGGATGGGATTTTTCTCACATAAGGGGGAGATATGAAGAAGAAAACGATCTGCCCTGGGATTACGGCCAGGTGGTGAAAGAATTTCTGACGCCTGACATGAAATTGCTGGATATTGATACAGGCGGCGCAGAGTTTTTGCTCTCCCTGGGCCATCCCCATCAGAATTTAAGCGCCACTGAAGCCTATCCGCCGAACGTGGAACTGTGCGGGAACAAACTGATCCCGCTGGGGGTGGATTTCAGGCAGGCGGACGGCGGCGGTTTACTGCCTTTTCGCAGCCAGTCTTTTAACATGGTGATCAACCGCCATGGAGATTTTAATGCAAATGAAATCCGGAGGGTGCTGAAGCCTGGCGGCTTTTTTATCACAGAACAGGTGGGCGCGGAAAATGACCGGGAACTGGTTGAATTGCTGCTGCAGGAGACGCTGCCTCTTCCCTTTCCGGAACAGTTTTTAAAAATTGTGCAGGAGAAGTTTGAATCAGCCGGATTTGTTACTTTACGGGCGGAGGAGGTGTACCGCCCGATCAAGTTCTGGGATGTAGGCGCACTTGTCTGGTTTGCTCGTATTATCCAATGGGAATTTCCGGGATTTTCTGTAATAGATTGCCTGCCTGGCTTGTACCGGGCCCAGGAAGTGCTGGAACGGCGCGGGGTAATTGATGGAAGGATTCACAGGTTTCTGCTGGTTGTGAGGAAGGTATAAACATATTGACTTTTTTACAAATGAGGTGGGAAAAAATGTAACAAGCACTAGCAGCAGTTTCTCGGCAGTGGGATCAAATGCGACAATAGAGCAGACAATCCTGATTTTTGAACGCTGCATTAGAAAAGGGATGTGATAAGCTGTTGATGAAGCAGAACTGTCACGGCCAGCCAGATTATAATCTATAACTATATAAGATATAAGCGGTCTCTGGGCAATGATTGTCATGGCTCCGGAAGACCGCTTTATTCGTATTTCACTTTACATAAAATAAAACAGGAGCTATAATGTGAGCATATATTCTGCCTGTGCTGTATTGGAGGAACAGGCAATTATTACTTTGGAAGAATCCTGAGGCTGATCTTAGGACATACTGCATTTCAGAGACAGAGTAAACATGGGAAGGAGGCGGCTTATATGGAGACGGTGTATCTGACATTATTTTTCATATCACTATTCTGGCTGGGAATATTCTGGGCAGTAAAAAAGAAAACCAATACAGGGCTGGGGGCAGGATTCCTGTTTTGTTTATTCCTGGGCACATTTGGGACGCTGCTGTTGCTGCTGGGGCTGAAGGATTCCAGCGAGTGGGCTTATGTGCTCCTGGCAGGTATTGCCCTGCTTGCTGCAGTGCTCCTTTTGTTCGGGATTTATATTCTCATCGCTTTTCTCATAGGAAACAGTATCATAATGCTGAAGAGAGAAAAGTTCAGGCTTTCCCATATATTGACGCTGCTGTTTGCAGTTGGGATCGTTGGATTTATAGCTGCGGCCGCTTATATTGGGAGGCTGCGTCTTTCGCCTGTGGCTGCAGCCCTGTGGTCAGGCGTACTGGGCGTTGTCGTGTTTTTCGCGTTCCATGTTTTTTTATTTATGGAAACGTTGCTGCTGCACAATATATTCCGTCCGCGGAAAAGAGCGGATTATATTATTGTGCTGGGAGGAGGGCTGAAGAACGGGAAAGTTACGCCCCTGCTGGCGGCCAGGGTGGATGCTGCCCTGAAATTTGCCTGGAAGCAGAGCAAAACAGGGCGGAAACCTCCGCTGCTGATTATGTCCGGAGGCCAAGGGGAAGACGAACCTCTTTCAGAAGCGGAGGCCATGAAAGAATATGCTATGGAACAGGGCTATGATGAGAGCCGGATTCTGCTGGAGGACCAGTCCGGGAATACTGCAGAAAATATGAAGTTTTCCAGAGAGATTATGGAAGAACACAGCGAAGGAAAACCTTACAGGTGCGTCTATGCGACCAGCAGCTATCATCTGCTGCGGGCCGGGATTTACGCCAGGCGGGCCGGGATGCTCATGGGCGGAATAGGCGGGAAAACTGCATTTTATTATTTGCCTAATGCTGTCCTGCGGGAGTATATCGCATATTTGGTCATGCACAAAAAGAACTGTATTGCCGCGGCAGGGGGAGTCTTTTTGCTGTGCATGATTGTATCAATAATTTTATACGTGATTTCTATGTGATAAGGAGGGATTCTGATGCCCTGGGGACCGGAGTTCCCTGGCACATTTCCTCACGGCATGCCGGGGACTGCCTTTTCCAAAACTGAAAAAACTCCTGGAAAAATCAGAAAAACACTTGACCCTCACGCTGCGTCATGGCCTACACTAAAGCCATCAGGAACAGGAGGTTCCCAGGATGAGAACGGTAAAAGAAGTATCAGAAATCACAGGTATCAGCGTGCGCACGCTTCATTATTACGATGAGATCGGGCTGTTCAGGCCTGCGGCAGTGAGTGAGGCGGGATACCGGCTTTATGACGGTAAGGCCCTGGAAACATTGCAGCAGATATTATTTTTCCGGGAATTTGATATGCCGCTGAAGGAAATCAAAGCCATCATGGAAAATCCTGATCTTGACAGAAACCAGATTCTGCTGAGTCAGAAGAGGATGCTGGAACAAAAGAAAGAGCGCCTTGAAAGGCTGATTTCCAGCATGGAGGATATTCTGAAAGGAGAGAACAGGATGGATTTTAAAGTATTTGACAAAGAGGATATTGAGGGGCTGTATCAGGCAATGGTCTCCAACATGACAGAAGAAACAAAGCGGGCTATTGCAGAAGAATACGGAGATATGGAAAAATTTCATCAGCACTATACGGATCGCGCATTGGGAGAACAGGCACAGAAAAATTTCAGCAAAATGATAGAATGGTATGGGGATAAGGAAAGCGCTCTGGATTCTGCGGCAAACCCGCCGGGCGCGGAGCTGCTTGAAACTTACCAGAAGCGCCTGGATGCAGTGATGAAGAAGCTGGCACGGAAGAGGGGCAGGGATGCGGATTCCTTTGAAGTAAAGGAAATCATTGGCGAATATGGCTTTGTATTTGGACAGCTGTATCAGCTGCAGGATGAAAAAACGCTGCTGTTGGAAGTGGCGGCTTCCTACAGGGATGAGGAGAAGATGAGAGCAGCATTGGATGAACAATATGGGCCGGGAACTGCTGAATTCTTTGCAGAAGCTGTGGAATCCTTTTATGGAAAACTTGGAGATTAAGTTTATAAAAAATTTATTATTGTGCAAAAAACCCTTGATTTTTTAAAGCTAAAGTGGTAAAACGTTAATAGCACAAATGGAAATGCTGAGAACGGGATACGCTGCACAGGCAGTCTCATTTCAGAGAGCCGCCGGAAGGTGAAAGGCGGTATGGACACCTATGTAACATCACCTGGGAGCATCCTGCTGAACGTGTAGTAACAAGTAGGCCAGGACGGGTTCTCCCCGTTAAAAGAGATGCTGTTTGAAGACAGCGAAGAGCGGCTGCGGATGTGCAGCAAGCAGAGTGGTACCACGGAAGCGTATTTCGTCTCTGCAGTTGAAAAACTGCAGGGACGTTTTTTTCATAGGAAACTATGTTTCCTATGAAAAACCCTCCGGGGGGATGCGCACTACGCGCTAAGGGAATATGGCCGCTAAAGCGACCGCGCTTCGGCGCGGGAGTCCGGGGAGCCGGACTCTTAATTGTTCATGGAAACTATGTTTCCTGTGAAAACCCCCTCCGGGGGGATGCACTGCTCATTTTCAGATATTCCGGCTGTGACTAAAAGGGAGGAGAGAATGTAGGATGAATGGAATTATGATGATGGCGATCGCCATCGTGGTGTTGGGAGGCGCTTATCTTATATATGGGCGCTACCTGGCTAAAAAATGGGGAATCGACCCGAAGGCCAAAACGCCGGCCTATGAACTGGAGGATGGAGTGGACTATGTGCCTGCAGATACGAATGTGGTGTTTGGCCATCAATTCGCGTCAATTGCGGGAGCCGGCCCGATTAACGGCCCGATCCAGGCGGCGATTTTCGGCTGGCTGCCTGTGCTGCTGTGGCTGCTGATCGGAGGCGTGTTTTTCGGCGCTGTGCAGGATTTTGCTTCCATGTACGCTTCCGTGAAAAATAAAGGCCGCACAATCGGTTATATTATTGAGGAATATATTGGAAAACTGGGAAAAAAGCTGTTTCTGCTTTTCTGCTGGCTGTTCTGTATCCTGGTAGTCGCAGCGTTTGCTGATGTAGTTGCAGGAACGTTCAATGGTTTTGTAACTGACGCTTCCGGCGCAGTGGCCTCTTCTGCCACCAACGGTGCGGTAGCCATGACTTCCCTGATTTTCATCGTGGAAGCTGTCGCGCTGGGCTGCATACTGAAATACGGAAAGCTGCCCAAATGGATCAATACAGGAATCGCTGTTCTGATGCTTGTGGGCGCAGTGGCGCTGGGCATGAATTTCCCTGTGCTTTTGAGCAGAAATGTGTGGCATATTATTATTTTTATTTACATACTGATTGCCTGTGTAGTTCCGGTGTGGGCGCTGCTTCAGCCAAGAGATTACCTGAACAGCTATCTGCTGATTTTCATGATTGTGGGCGCGGTAGTGGGCGTATTTGTGGCAAACCCCCAGTGCAATCTGGAAGCGTTTACCAGCTTCAACGTGGATGGGCAGTATCTGTTTCCGATTTTATTTGTAACCATTGCCTGCGGCGCCGTTTCCGGATTCCATTCCCTGGTTTCTTCCGGTACTGCCTCTAAGCAGATTAAAAATGAGAAAAATATGCTTCCGGTATCTTTCGGAGCTATGCTGATGGAAACAATGCTGGGTGTAATTGCTCTGATTGCGGTGGCGTCATTTGCAAAAGGGGAAGCAGCGGCCCAGGGGCTGACAACGCAGCCGCAGATTTTTGCGGGAGCCATCGCCAACTTCCTTTCTGCGGCGGGCCTGCCTCATGAGATGGTCTATACGCTGATTAACCTGGCGGTTTCCGCTTTTGCGCTGACTTCTCTGGATTCTGTAGCCAGAGTCGGCAGGCTTTCTTTCCAGGAATTTTTCCTGGATGATGATGTGGATGAAAAGAATATGACCATGTTCCAGAAAGTGGTGACCAATAAATATTTTGCCACAGTGATTACCCTGGTACTGGCATATCTGCTGGCGAAAGTGGGATATGCGGAAATCTGGCCGCTGTTTGGTTCAGCCAACCAGCTTCTGTCTGTGCTGGCGCTGGTTGCCTGTGCGGTATTCCTGAAGAAAACAAAGCGTCAGGGCGCAATGCTGTGGATTCCCATGGTCTTTATGATGGCCGTAACCTTTACTGCCCTGGGAATGACGATATACAAGCTGAGCAACGCGCTTATGAGCACTGGCCTGAGCCTTGGCAATACGCTGCAGCTGATCTTCGCGGTTCTTCTGCTCATTCTGGGCGTGATCGTTGCGCTGCAGGGAATCAAGAAGCTGACCGAAAAGTCAGGAAAACAGCAGGCAGGGGAGCCTGCAAACTGACAGATAGCAGCCGGGATGCCTGACTCTTTATTTTAAATCGCAAGCTGGAAAAGGAAAGAGAGCAGCATGATGACAAAACTCAGAGCAAAAGGGCAGATGTCGGAATCCATGGCGCTGGCAGTATTCCTTACACTGGCCGGCGGTTTTCAGGACGCTTATTCTTATAACTGCAGGGGAAAAGTATTTGCAAATGCCCAGACAGGCAATATTGTGCTGCTGGGTCAGAATCTGGCCCAGGGGAATTTGGGCGCAGCCCTGCGCTATCTGGTGCCGCTGGCCGCTTTTCTCCTGGGCGTATATGTGACAGAATGGGTCCGCCATCTGTGCAGGAATAACGAAAAAATCCACTGGAGACAGATTGTGCTTCTGGCAGAGTGCATTTTGATGGTAATTGTAGGCTTTCTCCCCCAAGCGTTCAACATGGAAGCAAATGCAATGATGTCTTTCGCCTGCGCTATGCAGGTGAACAGTTTCCGGAAATTCAGGGGAATTCCCTGCGCTACCACCATGTGTATCGGCAATATGCGCAGCGCCATGGAACTGCTCTGCAGATATCATATCACCAGGGACAGGCAGCTGATGAAGAAAAGCATGCATTATTTTCTGGTGATCTTTATCTTTGCCGTTGGCGCGGCAGGGGGAGCATTGGCCGGCATCTGGCTCAGGGAACCAGCGATCTGGGCGGCGGCGGGGCTTCTCACTGTAGGGGTTGTGCTGATGTTTATAAGAGAAGGGACAGAAGACTTCTGATGTTTTTTGAACAGCAGTATATTTGGAAGGCCGGGGGAACAGAGGGTAATTATTCTCTGTTCCCCTGTTGATTTGAATGCTCTGGCATATCAGATGGCGAGGAAACAAACCCATCTTCGCTATCGGCAGGTTTTCTCCGAATCTCGCCGGACAATTCCTCGGTCAGCCTCTCAAGAAGTTCCCGGGCTTCCTCGGCGCGTTTCAGAATCTCCTCCGGCGCCGGAATCTCTATATCATGGATCAGCACATTGCGAAGTTTGCGCAGAGAGGCGATCTGGCTGATGCAGTCCTGCTTCAGAATCCCCATTCTTTTAAGCGTATTAATGTTGAAAGCGCCCCGCGTTTTTGGGGAATTGCGGTATGTAAGCCGGTTAAGCAGAGCTTCCAGGGGAACCCAGCTTGCAAAAAAGCTGCTGACAGCGCGGGCGGCAGTCTTTTCGGCCTTTACGCCGCCGCTGCGCAGCTCTTGATAAGTTTTATACCGTTTTTCACTGCCGGTAATGATCTGATCGATAATCTGCTGGGATATATTCCGGCGGTCTTTTTCAAATTTCACGGATTTCAGTACCGGTTCAATCTCCTTTACGCTGTTCATCTGCAGCCGGCTGATCAGCTTGAAGAGCAGCTCAATATTACCCATGCGCAGTTCCACGTCTTCCCGGCGGAAATTGCTGCTGAGGTAATTGTACAGATAAGAAGCCAGATCATACTGGCTGCTGAAAGTGGCGTTTTTGTTGATAACCCGTTTGTTGCCTGCCAGCTGGAGCTGTTCCAGGGCAATTTCGCCCGTCAGTACCAGGCCGTTCAGTTCATCGATGATGGCCAGCTCCTCGTCGGAAAGATTTCCCTGCATTGGTTTATAGACCAGATCATGCTCCACCTCAGACCAGGCGTGCATCAGAAGGGAGGCAACCTGGATTTCAATCCGGACTCCCGCAAATTTCTGCTGAGTCCTGTTCAGAGAATCTTCTTTGAGATGGGCCCGGTAATGGGTCGCCCAGTAGCCGGAAAACCGCTTGTTATAAGTGGGCGTTTTGGACTGTTCAGGAAACCGCCGGATTTCCTGGACCTGAAACAGATCCTGTACCAGGTCGCCGGCCTTTCCGCGGTCCCCCGGGAAATACAGCGATATTCTTACGCCGCAGAGATCTGCGATATCTTCGTAGATTTCTTTCATATTTTTGTAGGGAATGATGCGCTCCGCGTTGCGGCGCAGGACTTTGACCTTGAGCCTGACCGGGTTTTTAGCCCGGGAGGTCACCATGGCGCGGATACCTGCTGCCTGAAGGGCAGACTCCACCTGACTGGCAGCCAGACGTCCGGCTGTTTCGTAAAAGGATATTTTCTTTTTGTAATTTTCCATGAACTGACTGATTAAATCCATCCCGCACGCCTCCTGTCATTGATCGTTCTATTATATCATTTTTTGCCTGTTAATGGAAGTCATTTCAGCGGCGTGGAATGTTTTTCCTGATATTTCGTCTTTCTGACGTATATTAAGATAAAGGCGGAAATTCATTGAACTCATTAATGTGGGCCAGCTTTCCCAGGGAGACTGGTCTTTTAATTTTATCTGCCTGGAAGACAGATTCCCTGGTGAGTCCGGCGGTACTGATACGGAAATGATCATAAGTTCTGAAGTAATATTTAATTTCATAAGTATTGATAAATGCTGTGTATTGAGTAAAATCACAGGTTCCTCTGTCAGTTACCACAATCCCCTTTGGGATTGAAACGCTTTCCATAATGTGAAAACATGTGTTGACTGCTTCCCTGCAATCGGCAGGAGCCGGGACATGCGCTTTCTGAAACGCGGTTCTGACAAAACGTGCGGGAGGCGTGTAGCCTCCGGGAAGACAATAAGTGCCGGCACCCTGGCCGAAAGGAGCGAGGGCAAAACTTCCCCAGAGAGATTGAGAGGGCTGTTCCGGGGAAGCGTCCATATAATTCCGGAGATTTTCCACATGCCAGGGATAGTCCGGGCTGTTGGACAGGACGCCCAGCGGGTTATCAAAGAGGTGCATGCCGCTTTTCGTCTGCTCCACCACCAGACACTTGCCCGTTTGATCTGCGAGAATCCAGTGGAGCGGAGCCACTGACCTTGTGACAGAATCCTCGATTCCAATGATACGGACCGTTGGAAGAAGCCTGCGGGCCTCTTCGACAGAAGAGCATGAGCCCAACAGAAAGCGGACTAAATCAATAGAACCAACAGAAATACTGCCCGCCCCCTTGGAGGAATAATGGGCATAACCGGGGAAATATAGGGCGGCTGCGGTAAACCCGGCTTCATTAACCCCGTCTGCAAAAGCGATCTGGGAAATATCCTGCCCGATACCAATAAAGGAATAACGGTCCCGGATTCTGGAAGTTTTGAGGACGCTGTCCCACTCGCAGCCTGCGGCGGAGACAAAAAGCTGAGGTTCGAGAAGATAGGAAAAATCCATTGTCCGTCCAAAGAAGGTTTCACCCTGAGCTGTTTTTAACATCATGGCAGTGCACATTATTCGCCTCATTTCCGCCTGCGGCAGGCAGTATTTTACTTATCTCTATTACCCAAAGAAACAATTTATGCATCCGTCCGGAAACTGAAAGAAACTATAGTTCCACGCCCTTTTCTGCTGCTGATTCTCACAGCTGCCTCCGGGCCGTAAGTCAGAACCAGCCGCAGATTCGTATTGTAGATTCCGATGTGAGAGTTATCTGACAGATCCTGGCGCCGCAGGTCCCGGCGAAGGACTTTCAGCCGGTCCGCTGAAATCCCTGTTCCATTGTCTATGACGTACACATGAATCTTCCCTTCCCTGCGGTAAATCTTTATTTTAACCAGCCCTTTACGGGGAAGCTCTTTGATCCCGTGGTGCAGGCTGTTTTCCAGCAATGGCTGCAGCACCAGGTGAATGATGGGAGCTCCCAGCACGTCTTCGTCATAATCCCAGTAAAGTATAAACGGATTTTTGTAGCGCAGCTTCTGTATTTCCGCATAGGTTTTACAGATTTCAATTTCATCCCGGACGCAGACCAGCCGGGAGGTGTTGGCCAGGGAATATTTCAGGATATCGGAAAGGTTGTGCACCAGCAGGCTGGCATTTTGTCCCTCCGGCTGTGCTTTCAGGATTTCCAGATCCAGGGTCTGCAGAGTATTGAAGATAAAATGAGGGTTCAGCTGCAGCTGCAGCGCGGCCAGCTGGGCGTCTTTTTGCCGCACCTCTGACGCTGCCAGATTCAGCTTCAGCAGATTATTGGAGACAAACGTAGAAACAATATTGTTGAAAATCAAATCATATTCATTGCGGGCCACCGGATGAACGCTGGCCGGAAGCTCGCGTCCCTGTTCCGCCAGAGAGAACAGCTCCAGCAGATTGTTCAGCTGGCGGAAATTGCTGAGCGTTCCGGTCCAGCTGAGACTGATGCTCAGGAGGATGCTGAACAGGATGATCACAGTGAAAGCCAGAACCATGGTGTGCACAGACCGGAACACCTCGGATGTGGGGAGCAAGGAAATCATTACCAGCCCATAATCTGGTATTTCAGAAGTATAATAGACATAGCCTATTCCGGCGATAGAAGCGGATTCATAAGGGGATTCACTCTTTCCTGCCGGCTGCAGGAGCTGTTTGGGGACGGACTTTTCCTCCAGCTGGTTTTCCCAGCCGGGGCTGCCGAAGAGAACGTTACCCTGAGGATCTGCAACCAGAGTGCAGGATCCCTGATAAATCTGGCTGGAATCCAGCATGTGAGCCAGCCTGCCTGCGTTGAGATTGAGAACCATCACGCCGCTCAGATAGTCAAAGCGGCGAAAAACAGAAACAGTTGCGGTTTCTGCTTCGAAGGAATAATTTCGTACATTTCTTAATGCAAGCCATTGCTTCATCTCTGAAGGGGCGCTGAGGTAGAGGTCCAGCCATTGGCTGTCCGTGCTGTTGGGCGCATCAATAGAGGTATAGCTTTTGGAGCTGCTGAAATAATTTCCATAGGGATTATCGTAGTAAATATAAACAGAATCTACATAGGCGCTGATATTGGAAGTGGTGCTGATAATCGTGGGGATCAGAGAACGGTAGACATTATTTCTGTAATCCAGGGACTGCTCGTTCAGAAGCCTGTAGATGGACAGGGCCATAGTGGGCGTAGTGGAAAACAGCGCCGTTTCTTCGGCAAAGGTATTCAGCACATCGGTGACATTGTAAAGTATATAATTCTTGGACCGTTCCGCATAGACGGAGAGCTCTTTCTGCAGGCGGCCGCGGTAGTACATGGTCAGCAGGCAGCCCAGTATCAGGACCGGCAGAGTGATGATGATCAGATGGTGTACCAGCTGACGGAAGAAATATTTCTGCTGCATATGATTGTGTTTGATCATGGAAGTTTTCCGCCCCCTTCACGGTATTCCCTGGGAGATAGGTGGTAGTAATTCCGGAACGCCCGGGAAAAGTTCTTAGGATTGTCATAGCCGATGGCATCTGATATCTCGTAGATTTTATGACGCGCATCAGTCAGCATGGAACAGGCCCGTTCCATACGCTTCTGCAGCAGGTAGTCAGAGAAAGACTGGCCGGTCTGCCCGCGGAACAGGCGGGACAGATAGCTGCTGCTTAAATGGGTCAGAAATGCGGCTTCCTCCAGGGTGGCTGTCCGCAGATGGTCCATCACATAGGCTTTCACAGCGCGGATAATCTGGTCATAATACTGGTTGGAGCGCTCCGTTTCTGAAGCAGGGGCGCATATCCTGTCCAGCTCCTCCTTCAGCTTCAGGAAAGTGAGCATCAGCATATGATGGCGCAGCGGCTTGACCAGAAAATCCCTGACATGGTAGCGCAGGGCGGTCTGGGCGTAAGTAAAATCCTGATAGCCGGAAATCAGAAATACCTGAATATCCGGGAAATTTTCAAAAAGCCTTCGGGTCAGCTCCAGCCCGTCCATCACCGGCATCCTCACATCAGTGAGGACTGCCGTGGTGTCAGGATGCTCTTTTATGTAATTCCAGGCTGCCTGCCCGTTGGAAAAATCCCGGATCACAGTGAATCCCGTTTCTTCCCAGGGAAACAAATGAACCAGCCCACTTCGGATATTATCATCATCTTCTGCAATAATCAAGGAATACATGCGCTCACCTGTCCTTTTAATGAAACGATATGTCATATAAAGATACCTTTTGCCCAATGTTAGCATATGATGATAAGTTTTGTCAATGGAAAGAACTGTGCGGAAAATGATGAAAATGCTAGAATTTAGTCAACAGAATACAAATGCCGCAAAAGGAG
This sequence comes from Cuneatibacter caecimuris, assembly GCF_004216775.1. Classification (GTDB taxonomy): domain Bacteria; phylum Bacillota; class Clostridia; order Lachnospirales; family Lachnospiraceae; genus Cuneatibacter; species Cuneatibacter caecimuris. The sequence goes on along the minus strand of NZ_SGXF01000001.1, from coordinate 946,240 downwards.
GTATACGATGAGAAAAAGGGGATTAGCTGTATTGATGGCAGCAGTGCTGGGAACGACTTTGGCAGCCTGCGGGAACACACCGGACAGCAAAACGACAAAAGCGCCGGAAAATACTGTGAAGACCACGGAAGAACGGACGACAGAAGACGGAAATGATAAGACTTCAGAAGCCGGCGGTCAGGAAGGGGAATTATCCCTCAGGTTTTCCTGGTGGGGCGGAGACGCGAGGCACGAAGCCACATTAAAAGCAATCGAAGTTTACGAAAAAGCAAACCCTGGCATCAAGATCGAACCGGAATATTCCAGTTTTTCCGGATATTATGAAAAACTGGTGACGCAGCTGGCTTCCGGCAACGCGCCCGATATTTTCCAGGTGGATCAGGGCTGGGTGGCGGAACTGTACGCCAGGGGAGACGCATTTGCGGACTTTTCTGACTACAAGGACAGCATTGACCTTGCGCAGATTCCGGAATCTATGATGACAGATTACTGCACTATAGACGGGCAGGTAATGGTCTTGCCCTTCGGGTACAACGGAACGGTTTTCCTTTATAATAAAACCCTGCTTGCAGATTGGTGCGACGCAGAGGGCAATCTGGAAGTAAAGACCTGGGACGATTTCCTGGAGATCGGAAAAGCCCTGCATGAAAAAGATCCGGAGAGCTATATGACCACTGCAGTGACAGACGGTTATCTCCGCTATATTCTGAAACCCATGCTGGAACAGATTACCGGCAAAATCGATGTGCAGGATGATTTCACGCTGGGATTTGGGCCGGAAGAGCTGGCGAAAGCTTATGACAGCTTTATGAAGATCTTTACTGAACAGGTGTCCCAGCCTTATGAAGAAGCAGTGCTGTATGATTCCATGCAGAATAATCCGCTGTGGCTGAACGGCAAGATCGGAGGGATATTCCTGTTTTTCTCCAACATCGACACAGAGATCGCGGGTCTCGATTATGATTACGGCGTGACCGCGATGCCCATGTTCCAGGACGCAAAGGTATCCGGCCAGGAGTGCTGCCCGTCCCTGATGGTAGCCATCAACAAAAATATTGACGGCGCCCATAAGAAGGCAGCCGCAGAGTTTTTAGACTGGTTCATCAACAGCGAAGAAGCGTCTTTGATCCTGGGTACAGTCCGGGGAGTTCCCGGCAGCGCCAGCGCGCTGGAAGCCCTGGAAAAGAACGGAATGCTCAGCGATCTGATGAGCCAGGGCATCAAGATTTCCAATGATACGCTGTCTCTGAAAAATGGAGCGTATGAATTAAATGCATCTGTAAAGGCCGTATTTGTGGAATACATGGAGAAGGTGATTTATGGCGTATCCTCCCCGGAGGACGCGGCCCAGGGCATGACAGAGGATCTGGAATCTGTTCTGGCTGAGCTGGGAAAGAAATAAAGCTGTGACGCTGCCGCAGGCCGGTCCATCTGCCTGCGGCAGAATTGGCAGAGGGGAAAGAGGGAGACATATGTATAAAAAAGACAAATACCTGGGGTATTGTTTTATCGCGCCCTGGCTTCTGGGGTTCCTGGTTCTGACGCTGTATCCGTTTGTAGTCTCGTTTGTCTATTCATTTACAGATTACGATATGTTTAAAATGCAGTTTGCAGGCCTGCAGAATTACATAGATATATTTACAAAAGACAAGATCTTCATGGGATCTCTTGGAAAAACCCTGCTCTATACTGCTGTTTCTGTGCCTTTAAAATTGCTGGTGGCGCTGCTGGTGGCCATGATGCTGAACAAACTGAAGCGCGGGCGGGCAGTGTACTATACGATTTTTTACCTGCCTTCTATTCTGGGTTCCAGCGTGGCGCTGGCAGTTTTGTGGAAATATGTGTTTAAAAAGGACGGGCTTCTGAATCTGCTGCTGGGAGCGGTGGGGATCAGCGGAGCGAACTGGCTGGGAGACCCCAACCTGGTGCTGTATGTGATGATGCTGCTGCCGCTGTGGCAGATGGGAGCGCCCATGGTGCTGTTTCTGGCAGCTCTGAAAAATGTGCCTGTGGATCTCACGGAAGCAGCGCGCATCGACGGGGCCAGGCCCTTTCAGGTTTTTAAAAGCATCACCCTGCCCATGATCTCCCCCATTATCTTTTTCAATGCGATCATGCAGACCATTGAAATTATTCAGATCTTTACGCCGGCTTATCTGATCACCAAAGGCGGACCGGTGAAGCAGACCTACCTCTATTCGCTGTACCTCTATGATACGGCGTTCCGGGATCTGAGGATCGGCTACGCCAGCGCGCTTTCCTGGATTCTGTTTGCGGTCATCATTACCTTTACACTGGTATTTTTCGCATTGTCTAAAAAATGGGTCTATTACGGGGACGAAAAATAACCGCCCCCGGGATCAGAGAGGAACGGGAGATAAATGATAAAAAGAAAGACAAAAAAGGCGGGAATGTACCTGATTGTCACATTGGCGGCAGTGATTGTGGGTTACCCTCTGCTGTGGCTGTTTTTCGCGGCCTTTAAAGAAAATTCAGAGATATTTACTTCTATCCGGCTTCTGCCGGAGGACTTCACAGTGGAAGGCTTTTTAAACGGCTGGAAATCCACGGCCGCGGTTCCTTTTTCCACGTTTCTGATTAATTCCTGCAAAATGGTGATCCCCACTGTTTTGTTGACCGTGGGATCGGCCTGCCTGGTGGCCTACGGGTTTGCCAGATTTGAGTTCAAAGGAAAAAAGCTGCTGTTTACAGCCATGCTTTCCACAATGATGCTGCCCAATACTGTCATTATGATTCCGCGGTACATTCTTTTCAACGAATTTGGATGGCTGAACAGCTACCTTCCCTTTTATGTGATGGCGGCGCTGGCGGCGAACCCGTTTTTTACATACCTGCTGCTGCAGTTCTTCCGGGGAATTCCAAAGGACCTGGACGAAGCAGCCTATATTGACGGCGCGGGGAGATGGAAGATTCTCACAAAGGTGATTTTGCCCCTGGCAAAAGCCCCTATTGTTTCGGCAGCGCTGTTTCAGACAGTATGGACCTGGAACGATTTCTTCAATCCGCTGCTGTATATTGACCGTGTGAAATCCTATCCGGTTTCTCTGGGGCTTCGCCTGGCTATTGACGCGGATTCCGTGGTAAACTGGAACAGCATTATCGCCATGTCCTGCGTGAGCCTGCTGCCGGTGATTATTTTGTTCGTCTGCATGCAGAAATATTTTGTGCAGGGAATTGCCACTACAGGTATGAAAACCTGATAAGAGAGGAGCAACGATGAAAGAAGTAAAAATAATAGCAAAGACTGATGTGCTGGTCTGCGGCGGCGGGTGCGCAGGCTGCGGCGCCGCCCTTGGTGCGGCAAAGGCTGGTGCGGATGTGATCCTGCTGGAACGGAACGGGTTTCTGGGAGGGATCGCCAGCTCCAGCATGATTTCCAATGTGTACAATCACTTTGTGACCAGGGACGGCAGGCTGGTGATGAAGGGCGTGGGCCTGGAATGGATGGAAAAAATGGTGAAAAAAGAGGCCGCCACTCCGGAATGGAAGTTTCCTGACGGCAGGCTGGTCCATGACCCGGAACAGATGAAAACTACATTTGACGAAATGATGGCGGAAGCCGGCGTAAGGGTGCTGTTCCGGACCATGGCTCTGGAACCCTTCATGGAAGGGGAGAAAATCGCGGGCGCTTATGTGAACACCGGAGACGGCAGAGCGCTGATCCTTGCAAAACAGGTGGTGGATACCACCGGGGAATGCGATATGGCAAGCAAAGGAGGCGCGCCCACCAGATATGCCTGCGGCATGGCCACGCTAACGTTTAAATTTGCTAATGTAGACCTGGAGGAGCTGTATCTGCACTTTAAAAACCACCCGGAAACATTTCCGGTGGGTATAGACGCCATGAAGAATTTTCAGGAATTTGAAGATGTATGGCTGAACCGGGGAGTGCTCTATTTTCCCCATTCCGGCGGAGAGGACTGGGATCTGTTTCAGGACGCCATTCAAGAAGGGAGATTCCAAAAGGAGCTGGGAGACATTTTCTCCATGGATTCCTGCTGCATCATTGGCATGAAGGGCTCTGATACTGCGGTGGTCAATTCACAGATGTGGAGAGTCCGGTCGCTGGATCCTTTTATTCTGTCTGACGCGGAAGCCAGAGCCCATGAAGCCGTATATTATGTGGCGGATTTTATGATTCAGAATATACCTGGTTTTGAACATGCTTATGTAGCCCAGATTTCCGACGAACTGGCTGTCCGGGTGAGCCGGGGAATTGAGGGAGAGGTGACTTTTGACAAAGATGAGCGCGTGGTGCACGGTGCGATCACATCGGATGATCCCACGGCCAACGGCACGGATATTGAATACAATATTCTGCGGGGGCTGACCGACGACCCGCGGTATGCGAAATCCGCTGACAGCTCAGAAGAAGACATATATGCGGAAGATGTGATTGCCTGCCGGCCCAGACAGATGAACTTCCGGCAGACAGGGGAATTTGTGAGCCGGGCCACAGTTGACATCCCTTTCCATGTAATGGTGCCTGAAAAAATTGAAAATCTGCTGGTAGCCAGCGGAAAAAGTGTTTCTGCAGTACCGCAGACCATGCTGCGCTATCAGTCCGCAGGGATGGCTCTGGGACAGGCGGCAGGAGCGGCGGCGGCTCTGGCAGCCAAAAGCGGGATACTGGTGAGAAACACGGATATACAGAGGCTGCAGCAGGAGCTGCTGAGGCAGAATGTATACCTGGGCAGTGAAGAGCGGTTAGAGGAACTGGGACTGGCCGTTACAGGAAAGGAGGCATGAGGATGTGCGGGGACAGATTAATATATGACGCGCTGATCGCGGGAGGCAGTCTGGAAGGATGTATTGCTGCCGTAGAGCTGGCCGGCAGGGGAAGAAAGGTGCTGCTCACAGAGGAAAACGGTTCTCTAGGCGGGATGTGCACGAACGGGCTGGAAGTTTGGCTTCCGGCGGAATCGGAAGAAGAGGAAAAGGTCAGGCAATACAGGGAGCGGATTCTCAGGGAAGCAGGGGCAGAGGAAGGACTTTCAGGACCGTTGTATCAGGATCAGAAGCTGAAGGCAGTGCTGAAAAAAATGCTGGATGAGGCCGGGGTGACGGCGCTGACCCATATCTTTCCGGAAGAGGTGGGGGTAGGTGAAAGCGGAGTATCTGCCAGGATGGCGGTAAAAACCGGGACGCTGGAAATCAGCTCCAAAATCCTGCTTGACGGTACCGCAGATCTGGAACTGGCCGGAGCCGCCGGTCTGGAAAGAACGGCAGCAAAAAGCCGGGTCAGCGCTGCGGTAAAATGGAACGGAGTTTCAGAAGAAACCTGGAGACAGAGAATAGAAACCGTTACGGGAGAGGGCGAAGGCTGGCTGACAGGAAAGATGTCCTCAGGCCTTTCCATGGACTGGAAGGGAATCCATTTTACGGCGGATCATCTCTTCTGTTCCTGGAGCAGCCGCTTTGGAGAGCTGATCATGACAGGGCTGACTGCAGACCTCCCGGAGCTCAGCAGATTTACACTCTCTGACGCCCAGGCCGGCCTGAGATTATTTTCTTACAGGCTGCGGGATGACCTTCGTAAAAGCGGGCCGGGAATGGAAAAGGTCTCAATTATCCAGACAGCTCCGGTGATGAATCTGTACGGGACCAGGAAAGCCTCTGGCAGAATATATGAAAACAAGCTTTTTCTGATGAATCAGGAAACAGAAAGATACTCCAATCTGGAAGCCATCAGGCTGGGAATCCGTGTTGCCCAAGAAGCGGAGGCGGCGCTGCAAAAGATGCCGGAGGCGGCAAAATGACGGTTTCCGGAAGCGGCCGCCTGCTCCATGGAGCAGATTATTATCCGGAACAGTGGCTGGACAGGCCGGAAATTCTGGAAGAAGATATCCGCCTGATGAAAAAAGCCCATATCAACGTGGTTACACTGGGGGTGTTTGCCTGGTCGGCCCTGGAACCGGAAGAGGGGAAATACGACTTCTCCTGGCTGGATGAAAGAGTGGACCGGCTGTGGGAAAACGGTATTTCTGTAATTATGGCCACCCCCAGCGGAGCCAGGCCGGCCTGGGCAGCGGCAGCGTATCCGGAGGTGCTGAGGGTTGCGGAGGACAGAAGAAGAAATCTTTACGGAATGAGAATGAATCACTGCTATACTTCTCCAAAGTACCGGGAACTGGTGCAGCGCATGGACCGGGCGCTGGGCAGGCGGTACGGCGGGCATCCTGCTCTGGCAGCCTGGCATATTTCCAACGAATATCATGGGGAATGCCACTGCCCTCTGTGCCAGGAGGCCTTTCGGAATTTTCTCAGGGAAAAATACACTGCTCTGGATAAACTGAACCAGGCCTGGTGGACCGCCTTTTGGTCTAAAACTTACACAGACTGGGAGCAGATTGTTTCCCCTTCCTCCGTCGGAGAAAGAGCGCTGCAGGGGCTTGCATTGGACTGGAAACGGTTTGTGACGAAACAGACCCGGGAATTTATGAATCTGGAAATCGCAGCTGTCCGGGAAGGCTCCCCGGATGTGCCTGTGACCACCAATATGATCGGAACACTGATTGAAGTGGACTATCCCCGGCTGGCGCAGGATTTGGATGTGGCGGCGCTGGACACTTATCCCGAATGGGGAAAGGGGCCGGACGCTGAAACAGCTCTGGGCGCAGGGATGGAATATGATGTGACCCGGACGCTGAAGAAGGCGCCTTTCCTGCTCATGGAAACCACGCCCTCCATGACAAACTGGACAGAAGCAGCCAAACCGAAACCTCCCGGCATGCATGCGGCCGGCTGTCTGCAGGCGATCGCCCACGGGGCGGATTCCATACAATATTTCCAATGGAGAAAAAGCCGGGGCGGATTCGAAAAGTTTCACGGCGCAGTGATCGGTCACAGCGGCCATGAACACACCCGGGTGTTTCGGGAAACGGAAGAACTGGGGGCCCTTTTAAAGAGGGCGGAAGAAATTGCCGGAGCGGAAAATCCCTGTAAAACAGCAATTCTATATGACTGGGAAAACCGTTGGGCTGTGGAAGGGTCCATTGGCCCCAGAAAGGAAAAAGGATATGAGGAAACTGTTCGGGAACATTATGCAGGCTTGCGCCGGTGGGGAGTGAACGTGGATTTTATCGACGAGGAACAGCCTCTGGACGGCTATCAGCTTCTGGCCGCTCCCATGCTCTACCTGCTGAAAGCGGGGATGGATGAAAAACTGGAACAGTTTGTAAATCGGGGAGGAATTCTGGTGCTGACCAGTCTTTCAGGGATTACGGATGAAAACGATCTGTGCTTTCAGGGTGGTTTTCCCGGGCCGCTGCGCCGGCTGGCCGGAATCTGGGAAGAAGAGCTGGACGTGCTGTATCCAGAGGAGGTGAATGAAATCTGCTGTCTTTCCGGGAACAGCCTGGGGCTGTCAGGGAAATGGCCCTGCGCCCGTTACTGCGGGCAGATCAGGCCGGAGAAAGCCGTAACAGAGGCGGTGTACGGAAAAAGCTGGTATGCAGGCGCGCCTGCTTTGACCAGAAACAACTGGGGAAAAGGTACGGTCTGGTATCTGGCTGCCGGAGCCGGGCGGGATTTCCTCACAGGACTATACGGCAGCCTTTTGAAACAGTCAGATTTGGCATGCAGGAGAGAACCGCTTCCTGTAGGTGTGGAGCTGTCGGTGCGCCGGAAAGGGGAGGTTACCTACTGGTTTTACAGCAATTTCTCCGGAAAAAAAATAGAGCTGGAAGCGCCTTTTGGCCATGCGCTGTTCAGGGACAGGCCATCGGAAGGAATGCTCCTGCTCGCCCCTCTGGAAACAGAAATTATCAGATGCGGCAAATGATATTTTGACATTTCTTACTAATTCCATTATACTGAAAACAAACCCCAAAAGGGGGTGCGGTGAAACGGAAAAATGCCTGTTTCGCCGCATCCCCTTCCCTGTATGTCCTGGGGTATGGGGACAAATTGAAAGAGTATCGTTCTGCAGTAAATTACGGCCTTCGGTCCCGCAGTTGCGATCACGTATCTGTTTTGGAAAAAAGATAATTAAAAATAGGAGTCTTTATGGAAATTTTGTGGATTGTACCTGGGGTTCTGGCATCAGTAATTCTGGCGCTTCTGGCAGCGACGCTGGTGCGCGCCTGTTTGTGCAGGCCTACGGAAGCCCTGAACGCGGAAATCAGCTATCAGGAACCGGAAAGGGCGCAGGCCTATGCCGAAAATCTTTCCCGGATGGTGCGGCATGAAACCATATCCAGCCGGTTCAGTGAGGACAAGACGAAATTTTATCTGTTCCATGAGCTGCTGGAGAAACTTTACCCAGGTGTATTCCAGACCTGCGAAAAATATGTGTTTAACGGCAGCCTGCTGCTGAAATGGAAGGGGAAGGGGGAAAACGAGCCCATTCTGCTGATGAGCCACAGCGATGTGGTGGAAGCAGGAGGGAGGTGGAAGGAACCTGCGTTTTCCGGGACTATTAAAGACGGTGTGATCTGGGGCAGAGGGACCGTGGATACCAAAGGCAGCCTGAGCTGTATTTTCAGCGCAGTGGAAGAGCTGATTGCAGACGGCTTCCAGCCGGACGGGGATGTTTATATCGCCAGCAGCTGTACGGAGGAATTCAGCGGGGAAGGGGCTCCTTTAACCGTTCAATATCTGAAGGAGCAGGGAGTAAAGCTGAAACTGCTGGTGGATGAAGGGGGCATGATCCTGAAGGAACCCATCGGCGGCGTGCGCGGCACCTACGCTATGGTGGGCGTGCTGGAAAAGGGGTATGGGGATATGAAATTCACGGCCAGAGGCTCCGGCGGCCATGCCAGCGCCCCGGGGAAAAATACCCCTGTGCCCAGGCTGGCTTCTTTTATCAGGGATGTGGAGGAACATGATCCGTTTAAAGTGGATTTTAATGAAACGGTGACAGAGATGTTTCGGCGGCTGACTCCCAACATGACCTTCCCTATGAAATTAATATTTGCAAATATGTGGCTGTTTCAGCCCCTGCTGAAGAAACTTATGCCCTCTATCAGTTCTGCCGGGGCGGCCATGCTCCGGACGACCATAGCTTTTACGATGATGCAGGGCTCCGGCGGCCTGAATGTGCTGCCTCAGGAGGCCTATGTGACCGCAAACCTTCGTTTTATCCCTCATCAGCCCACAGATGAAAGCATTAAGCTGATCACAGAGATAGCAGAAAAGCATGGCCTGGAGGCAGAGGTGATTTATAAAGATTACCCCTGCCCGGCGGTTAATTACAGAGGCAGGGAATTCCGCCTGGTGGAAGAAGTGATCCATGAGCTGTTTCCGGGAATCGGGGTGGTGCCTTATGTGATGACAGGGGGAACTGACGCGAAGTATTATAAAGATATCTGTGAAAACTGCATCCGCTTTGCGCCGCTGTATATCAATGAGCAGCAATATGAAAGTATTCATGGCCTGAATGAAAACCTGAATATCAATACGCTGACCAAAGGTGTGGATTTCTATAAGGCAGTGATCAGAAAAAGCCAGGGATAAAAGGAAAAAGTTACACAGGGAAGGGAAGGAACAACAATGTACATTGCAGATTTGCATATCCATTCCAGGTATTCCAGAGCCACCAGCAAGGACGGCAGCCCGGAACAGCTGGATTTATGGGCCAGAAAAAAAGGAATCCAGATCGTGGGGACAGGCGATTTCACCCACCCGGCCTGGAGAGAAGAGCTGAAAGAAAAACTGGAGCCGGCTGAGGACGGCCTTTATACGCTGAAAAAAGAATACCGGATAGAAGATGCATCGGCCCGCACAGCGATGCAGCCGCGTTTTGTTATAACGGGAGAAATCAGTTCTATCTATAAGAAAAATGGGAAAGTAAGAAAGGTCCACAGCCTGATTCTGCTTCCAGGCCTGGAGAACGCGGAAATTCTGTCCAGGAAGCTGGAAACCATCGGCAATATCCATTCGGACGGACGGCCGATTCTGGGCCTGGACTGCCGCGACCTGCTGGAAATCACGCTGGAACAGAGCCTGCATTCTATTTTTGTTCCCGCCCATATATGGACGCCGCACTTTTCGCTGTTTGGCGCTTTTTCCGGCTTTGACAGCACAGAAGAATGCTTTGGGGATCTCACGCCTCACATTCATGCCATGGAGACAGGGCTTTCCTCAGATCCGCCCATGAACTGGCGGATTTCCGGCCTGGACAGATATAATCTGATCTCTAATTCTGACGCCCATTCTCCTGCCAAACTGGGCAGGGAAGCAAATCTTTTTGATATCGAGCTGTCTTATTCCGGAATCGAAGGTGCGATCCAGAGGGGACTGGGGCTTTCCGGGACCCTGGAGTTTTTCCCGGAGGAAGGAAAATATCATTATGACGGGCACAGAAAATGCAATCTGTGCCTGTCGCCCAGGGAAGCGGAGGCATGCCGCGGAATCTGCCCTGTCTGTGGGAAAAAGCTGACAATAGGCGTATCTCACCGGGTGGAGCAGCTGGCGGACAGGGAGGAAGGTTATGTTCCTAAAGGGGCGAAAGCTTTTGAAAGCCTGGTGCCCCTGCCGGAAGTGATCGGAGCATCCATCGGGCATTCATCTTCCGGACGCAAGGTTCAGGAGGAATACTGCAGGATGCTGAAAACTTTAGGCGCAGAATTTGATATCCTGAGGAAGGTCCCCCTGGAGGATATCCGGAAAGTCTCCGGCCGCCTGGTGGCGGAGGGGATTGGCAGGCTGCGGGACAAGAAGGTGGACAGACTGCCCGGTTTTGACGGGGAATACGGCACGATCCGGCTGTTCGACCCTTCTGAAATCTCGAATACCGACGGCCAGATCAGCTTTTTAGACTGTCTGGGCATGCAGGGAGGACAGAAGGAGGACAGACAGAGCGTGTCCGGGCCTGGAACATTTTGCGGGAAAGGTGTCTTGGACAGCTCTGTTCAGAAGAATTACAAGGCTGATTTAGCTGAAAAGGAGTCGGCTGCGGCTGCTGAGACAATTTCCAAAGCGCCTCCTCAGGCTTTCGGGCTGAACGATGGACAGCAGCAGGCGGTGCGCAGCCAGGCCCGGGTGACGGCGGTGATCGCCGGGCCTGGGACGGGAAAGACAAAAACTCTGATTTCCCATCTGGGCTATCTGCTTCAGGGCAGGAAGGTGAAGCCCTCCATGATCACGGCCGTAACCTTTACAAATAAAGCGGCGGCAGAATTGAAAGAGCGGCTTTGCCGGGAACCTGGCTGCAAAAGTGCGGCGGGCAGGATACAGACAGGTACTTTTCATGGAATCTGCCTGAAAATGCTGCAGGATTCGGGTATGGATTCGATTCTGGCAGAAGAAGGGGTACAGCAGGAACTGGCTGGCCAGGTAAAAAAGGAATATGAATGGGCTGGCAGCGTCCAGGATTTTCTGCTGCAGGTTTCTCTGGCAAAAACAGGAGAAAACAGGGAGAGCTGTCCGGCCATAGAGGAATACTGCCGGAGAATGAGAGAACTGAAACTGATGGATTTTGACGATCTGCTTGTGGAAGCACTTAGGCTGGCGGAAAACAGAGAATTTCAGAGTAGCCGTTTTTCGTATCTTCTGGTGGATGAATTTCAGGATATCAGCCCGCTGCAGTACCGCCTGATTCAGGCATGGAACAAGTTTGGCAGAGAACTGTTTGTGATTGGCGATCCGGACCAGTCCATTTATGGTTTCCGCGGGTCTGACGCCAGGTGCTTTGACAGGCTGCAGTCAGACTTCCCGGATATGCAGGTGATCCGGCTGACGGAAAACTACAGGTCTACAGGCGCGGTTCTGAGGCCGGCCCTTCAGGCTATATCTGAAAACCCCGGGCCAAAGCGGAAGCTGACGCCAAATAAAGAGTCCGATATCCCCGTGCGGGTGGTAAAGGCCGGGAGCGGTCTGGCGGAAGCTATTTTTACAGCAAAAGAGATTAACCGGCAGGTAGGGGGGATGGACATGCTGGAAGCCCATGGAAAGTACGGCGGTAAGGAGAACAGAAAGGTCAGAGGCTTTTCAGACATCGCAGTGCTTTACAGGACCCACAGGCAGGCGGAGCTTCTGGAAAAATGCCTTCAAAAGGAGAGCATTCCCTATATTGTTGCAGGGAGGGAGGATTATCTGCAGGAACAACAGGTTCAGGAGGCTCTATGCTTTTTCAGATACCTGTGCTGCGGAGATTCTGCAGCTGGTAAGCAATACCTGAAACTGGCCTGGGATCTGGAGGGAAACCAGCTGTCAGAAGCTGTGCTGGCGGAGCAGGCAGAGAGATACAGGCCCTTGCTGAAGAAAAAACCAGCCGTGATTCTGGGGGAATGGATGAGAGAAAAAAGACTGGAAAATCATCCGGCGATGCAGAAACTGTCCGGTATGGCAGTATTTTATAAAAATATTGCCGAACTACTGGATGCGGTGCGCCTGGGTGTGGAAAGTGATTTGAAGCGGTGCGGAGGGAAAAATTATTCGGCAGACGCGGTGACATTGATGACACTGCACGGGTCCAAGGGCCTGGAATTTCCCGTGACGATCCTATATGGGGTGAATAAAGGTGAACTTCCCTTTGAGGGGCGAAAGGGGACGGCTGATGTGGAGGAAGAGCGGAGGCTGTTTTATGTGGGGATGACCAGGGCGAAGGAAGAACTGATCCTCACTGCTTCAGGGGAGCCTTCCATATTCCTGGAAGGCCTGGAAGAGGCCGGCGTGGTATGGGAAGAAGCAGGCAGGAAAAAGAACGGCGGGGAATCAGTCCAGCTCAGCCTGTTTGACTTTATGCCGGAGTAAACTCCCGGACCGCAGAGGGGAAAGCTGAAAGCTTTTATCAATAAAGGAGAAATTTAAAAATGCGTACGAAGATGCTGGCGTATCAGAAGGTATATGAAAAAATTAAAGAAGAGATCCTGGCTTCCCGTTATGGGATCGGCACATTGATGCCGACAGAGGCAGAGCTGGAGAAAGAATACGGTGTAAGCCGCTCTACAATAAGAAAGGCAATGGAGCTGCTGGCAGGTGACGGCTATGTGGATATCCGGCAGGGCCGGGGAACAATGATCCGGGATTTTTCGGCAAAACAGGATTACACCCATGTGACGTCAGTGACGGAATCCCTGAAAAAGAAAGGCTATCTGGTCTCCACCCGTAAGCTGTATATTGAAAAAAACCGTGCCCCGGAACGGATAGCGGGCTTGCTGGAACTTCAGCCTTCTGAAGAAGTGGCACATGTACAGAGGATTCAGGAAGCCGACGGAAAACCGGTTTGTATTATGGAGAATTATATTCCTTATCGGCTTGTACCCGGAATTGAAAAAGAGATGGGGATTGTCTCTTTGTATCAGCATCTGGAAGAAAATTATCAGTTTGAAATTGAGAGGACAAAAGATACGATATCAGCGGTAACAGCAAATTTTTTTGAAGCAGAAATACTGGGCGTCCCGGTAGGAGCCGCGCTGCTTCATGTGGACAGGGTATGCTACAGCCCCGCGGGGAATCCTGTATGCTGTGACAGGGTGAAAATTTTGGGCAGTTATTATCAGATTGAGGTAGAGGGGTTCGGAAGGATGCGCTGAGGAGGATTTTATGAAGGATCAGGACTTAATCAGAATGCTGGATATCAGTTGCGTGAGACAGATCCACACAGTGGAGGAGGTTCGGCTTGCCTGCCGGCTGGCGCTGGAACATGAGATGGCCGCGGTATTTGTCATGCCATCTCATCTGCCGGAAGCAGTAAAGCTGCTGGAAGGCCAGAAACTGGTGAAACCGGCCAGTGTGATTGGCTTTCCGTCAGGCGGGGAAAGCACAGCGGGAAAAATTTACCAGGCAGAGGAGCTGCTGAGAACCGGCTGCCGGGAATTTGATATGGTAATGAATCTTTCCTGGCTGCGGGATAAAAGATATGGTGAAATCAGCAGGGAAATCAGGCTGGTGAAGCAGGCTATAGGACCCTGGCAGTTAAAAGTGATTATTGAGGCTTCTCTGTTAAGCCGGGAAGAAATCACAGCCGCCAGCAGCACTGCTGCGGAAGGCGGAGCGGATTTTGTGAAAACCGGCACAGGATGGGCGGGCCCATCCACCTGCGAGATGATTTCAGGGATTCGGGAGGGACTTAAGGCGTGGCCGGAGGTCCGTATAAAAGCGGCAGGCGGAATCAGGAGCCGCGCATTAATGGAGCAGATGTATGATCTGGGCTGCACAAGATTTGGAATCGGTATCCAGACCTGGAAAAGTATCTTTGAAAAGGAAACTTAAAAGATATTGCAAAGAGGACTAAAACATACCTAAAAATATACAAATACCTGTTGAAAATATGATGTTTGTATGATATAATGACTCTATGTTAAAATAATAACAATAGAGGAGGTTTTTGTATGAAGGGTTATGCAATGCTGGAAATTGGGAAAACAGGGTGGATTGAGAAGGAAATGCCTGCCTGCGGCCCTCTGGACGCCATCGTGAAACCGATTGCGGTTTCGCCATGCACATCTGATATCCATACGGTTTGGGAAGGCGCTATCGGAAACCGTCATGACATGATTCTTGGCCATGAGGCAGTGGGAGAAGTGGTAGAAACAGGCGCTTTGGTGAAGGAGTTTAAGCCTGGAGACCGGGTAATTGTTCCTGCCATTACACCTGACTGGGGGTCTCTGGAAGCGCAGAAGAATTTTTCCATGCATTCCGGTGGGATGCTGGCCGGCTGGAAATTTTCCAACTTTAAAGACGGCGTGTTCGCAGAATATTTTCATGTAAACGAAGCAGATGCGAATCTGGCGCTGCTGCCGGACTGCCTTGATCCTGCGGCCGCTGTTATGCTGTCGGATATGGTTCCCACAGGCTTCCACGGCGTAGAGCTGGCGGACGTGCAGTTTGGAGATTCGGTGTGTGTGATCGGAATCGGTCCTGTCGGTTTAATGTCAGTGGCAGCGGCTGCCCTCAGAGGGGCGTCCCGCCTGTATGCGGTAGGTTCCAGAACAAAATGTGTGGAAGCAGCAAAGGCATACGGCGCTACGGACATCATTGATTACCGCAATGGAGACCTGGTGGAACAGATTATGGAAAAGACCCATGGCGCCGGCGTGGACCGGGTGGTGATTGCCGGCGGAGATGTGGATACTTTTGCACAGGCAGTGCAGATGCTGAAGCCGGGCGGAGTGATCGGCAACGTGAATTATCTTGGCGCAGGCGACTATGTAAGGATCCCCCGTGTGGACTGGGGCTGCGGCATGGGACATAAGACGATCAGAGGCGGACTGATGCCCGGCGGCCGTCTGCGGATGGAAAAACTGGCTTCTCTGATGGAAACCGGCCGTCTGGATACCTCCAGGCTGATTACTCATAAGTTTAATGGCTTTGAGCACATGGAAGAGGCCCTGCTGCTGATGAAAGATAAGCCCAGGGATCTGATTAAGCCTGTTGTAATGATCTGATGAAAATCCTGAAATCTGAAAATTGGCAGGCAGCTTAATTTTATACCGGTTTTCCGGGGGGACTGAGGTTTCCAGGAAAACCGGTATTTTTATGTGATTTACTTACCCAATATATTATGGTAAAATGAAAATATTAATCCAGGTATGAATATACTCGTGTATGGAAAAGGAGTATCTATGAATATAGCGCGGAAAATTCCGGGAAAAATATTCTCATTTTTTTTAATAGCAGTAATTTTGACAGTTTTTTTGCCGCCTGTTCTCGTTGAATCAGCAGAAAAGGAATCAAAAGTGCTCAGAGTGGCATTTCCGGAGACTCCGGGATTTACGGAGATGGATGAAAAGGGCGTCCGGAGCGGGATTGTGGTGGATTATCTCAATGAGATAGCAAAATATACGGGATGGACTTATGAGTATGTAGAGTCCACTGCTGAAGAAGTGGTGGATGATTTTCTGGCAGGGAAATTTGACTTGATGGGCGGAACTTATTATATACAGGGATTTGAAAAGTATTTTGGATATCCTGAATATAACTGCGGCTACAGCAAGTCTGTTCTGCTGGCCCGTAAGGATGATGATTCGGTGAACAGCGTCAGTCTGGAGAGCCTGAACGGTAAGGTGATCGGCGTATATGACCGGGCGGTAGAAAATGTGCGGAGGCTGAAGGAATTCCTTGCCATGAACGGGCTGGACTGCACCATACAGGAATATGGACTGGAAGACTTGTCAGAGGATGGCAATCTGTACAGGTTTCTGAGAGAAGGCCAGGTGGATCTGCTTCTGGGAAACGGCCAGGAGCTGTCTGATGGCTTTAAACAGGTGGCGTCGTATGACTCTCAGCCGCATTATATTGTGACGCAGCCGGGAGATCAGGAAACTCTGAATGAGCTGAATATGGCGCTGGAAAAAATCATGGAATCTGATCCGGATTTTTGGGAAAATACCTATGAAGCAAATTTTCTAAATGTTCAGACTGATGTTTTTCAGCTGAATAAGGAAGAAATTGCCTATGTACAGGAAAAAGAAAGCATCGTGGTGGCGGTGGTGGATAAGTGGCATCCGCTGTTCTGTGAAAATATTCTGGAGGATGTGCACAATGGTGTGATCCCTGACATTCTGGACAAGGTAACAGAATTTTCGGGGCTGAAGTTCACATATCTTTTCGCAGAGAGTTATCAAGATTCTATTAAGATGGTCCAGGAAGGAAAAGCCGATATGCTGGGATTTTTTCTGGGATCAGAAGATGACGCGGCTCAGATGGGGCTGGCGCTGACAAAGCCATATGCGGCGCTGAACGGTATTGTGGTGAGAAATAAAGCAGTCAGTTATCCGGGAGAAAACCTGATTGGGGGCGTGCTGAAAGGGAGGAAGGGACCGGAATCAATTGAGGCAGCTGAAATCAGAGAGTTTGATACGATCAGGGAGGCCCTGGACGCAGTCAATGCAGGGAAAATTGATTTTGTATATGGTATTTCTTCTCATATGGAACAGTATATCCAGCAGGGGGACTATACAAATCTGGTGCCAGTCGCCTTGCTCAATGACCGCAGTGAAATAAGCTTTGCCCTGCAGAGGCCTGTGGAGCCGGAATTGCTAACGATTATCAATAAAGCGGTCAATCAGATCCCTGAAGATGAAAAGAGCACGATTCTCAATAAGAATGTTGTTTTAATGGGTTTCAACAGAACTCCTTTATCAGAATTAATCCATTCAAATCCGGTATTCTTTGTATGTGTGGTAGCTGTATTTGTATTGTCTCTTGCGGCGGCAGCGCTGGCAGTGATGCGTTCCCGGATGCGAGCCGCTTCAATTCAGAATGAACTGGAAAAGGCAGAGGCGGAGAGCAGGGCGAAGGGAGAATTTTTATCGCGTATGAGCCACGAGATCAGGACGCCCATGAACGCGGTGGTGGGGCTGACGGATATTACCAGTATGATGCAGGACGTGCCGGAGCCTGTTCGTAAGAATTTAGAAAAAATTAAGTCCTCTTCCCGCTATTTGCTCAGCCTGATCAGCGATATCCTGGATATGAGCCGGATAGACAGCGGTAAAATGACAGTCAGCCGGGAGCCGTTTTCCATGGGAAGAATGTTAAATGAGCTGGAAAGCATGATGGCGTCGGAAGCGGAACGCCGGGGATTGGAATTTTGCCTGAAAAAAGAAATGCAGCATGATGGTTTTACCGGAGATGAACTGCGACTGCGCCAGGTGCTCACCAATCTGCTATCCAATGCGTTTAAGTTCACTCCTGCCGGCGGACATGTGCTGTTAGAGGTAACAGAATCAGAAAATAAGGAGAGCGGTTCCCGGTTTTTGTTTCGGGTGAAAGATGATGGCATTGGTATTTCAGAGGAAGCCCAGGAAAGAATTTTTGAGGAGTTTGAGCAGTCCGGCACCAGCTCTTCAAAATCTCAGGGAACGGGTTTGGGCCTGCCGATCAGCAAAAATATTGTGAGCCTGATGGGAGGAGAGCTGCGCATGAAGAGCAGCCCCGGAAAGGGCAGCGAATTCTATTTTACAGTGGAGTTCCCCTATGGGGAAATTTCCATGGCACAGCCAGAAGTGAAATCGCCTTCGGATATGCTCAAGGGGATGAAGGTTCTGCTGGCGGAGGATAATGACCTTAACGCGGAAATTGCCCAGGGACTTTTGGCGATGCAGGGCGCGTCAGTAATACGGGCGGAGAATGGAAGGCAGGCCGTGGATTACTTTATGAACAGCAGACCGGGGGAATACCAGGCGGTCCTAATGGATATTCAGATGCCTGAAATGAACGGGCTGGAAGCTGCGAAAAAAATCAGGTCATCAAGCCATGAAGACGCCGGAAAAATCCAGATCATTGCAATGACGGCCAACTCTTTCAGAGAAGACCAGGAGGCCGCCAGGGCCGCCGGGATGAATGCCTTTGTGGCGAAGCCGCTGGATGTGGAATATCTGTACACTGTATTGAAACGTGTTTCAGATTTTGGCTGAGGAAAGTAAAAGAATGTTTACGAAAGATAAAAATTTCTATAGGACGCTGGCGCGGTTGATGGTTATGGTAGTGTTGCAAAATGTGATCGCATACAGCGTGAACATGGCGGATAATCTGATGCTGGGCGCTTACTGCCAGGATGCGCTGTCAGGTGCCGCTGCGGTAAATATGATCCAGTTTATGGTCCAGCAGCTCACTATGGCCATAGGTGACAGTATGATTGTGATTAATTCCCAGTATTGGGGCGCCAGGAACACATCCCCGATCCACAAGTTTACCGGCCTGGGGGTCTTGGCAGGGCTTTTGCTTGGCGGCCTGGTTTTTGTACTGACAACGTCCTGCCCCTATTGGATTTTGGGCCTGTTCACTGGGGATGAAGCAATTATAGCTCAGGGCCTGGCCTATCTGGAATTGATCCGTTTTACTTACCCGATTTATATTCTGACTACTGTGCTGATGGCAGCGCTGCGCAGCGTGGAGACAGTGGGAATTTCTTTTGCAGTGTCGCTGCTGTCCCTGGCGGTGGATGTGGGGATCAATTATACCTTGATTTTCGGGCATTTTGGGTTTCCGGAAATGGGAATACGGGGAGCTGCTGTTGGAACGCTGACGGCCCGTATACTGGAATTGGCTGTGATTTTGCTCTATCTGGGCTTTCGGGATCAAAAGCTGCGGCTGTCCGTATCCAGAATGTTTCGTATCAGAGCGGAATATTTCCGGGATTTTTTCAAGGTTCTCTGCCCTCTTTTCTTTACGCAGATATTCTGGAGCATTGCCACTCCCATTCAGACCGGAATTTTGGGACGTCTGTCATCTGATGCGATAGCGGCAAATTCCGTTTCCACAACCATGTTCCAGTATCTGAAGGTGGTGACAGTAGGAGAGGCTTCTGCGTCGGCTGTTCTGATGGGGAGAACCGTAGGCAGCGGGGATATGGATAAAATAAAATCCTATAGCCGTACGCTGCAGGTGATGTATCTGATTTTCGGCCTGCTCCTGGGGCTGGGCCTGTTTTTGATGAGAAAGCCTTTCCTGAGTATCTATACTCTGACGGACGAGGCAAGAGTGATGGCGGATCAGATATTGATACTGATGAGTTTCATCATGGTGGGAATGGCCTATCAGATGCCCACTGGTTCAGGCATCATAAAGGGAGGGGGAGATGTGAAATTTTCACTGGTAGTCAATCTGATTTCCACCTGGGGAATTGTGATGCCGCTGTCTTTCCTGGCGGCATTCTACTGGAAACTTCCGGTGGTGGCGGTGGTGGCGCTGCTGAACTCAGATCAGATTTTTAAATGTATTCCAATTGCAGTGCGGGCAAACCGGTACCGTTGGATCCACAGGTTGGCGAAACCGTCAAAATAAACGGAGGGTTTTGCTGCATAGGGAATGCAGTTTCCTGTGCAATGAAAAAGCCGGTATTATGAGCTTTAGAGCTGCTGATACCGGCTTTATATTGCGAGAACCTGAATTTTTCGGCAATTACATCTGCCATCTTCCGGAAGAACCGCAGGGAAGCGTCAGTCCCGTTTCCTTTACAGGGAGGCCAACCTCGTCAGATTGGACAGTACCCCCAAAGCGGGAGACCACCTCTGTACCCAGCAGATAACTGAGAACAGAAGGGGCAAAGCCTGTTGTATAGGAGTTGATGAGGAAAAAAAGCGGGGCAGGCGAAAGAATAGCAGCACATGCCTTTACGAGAGGATGTATGGCGTCCTCAATTTTCCATATTTCTCCCTTGGGGCCGCGGCCGTAAGAGGGGGGGTCCATGATAATTGCGTCGTAGGTGTTTCCCCGGCGGGCTTCCCGCTCCACAAATTTCATACAGTCATCGACGATCCAGCGGATTGGAGCATTTTCCAGGCCGCTGGATTTCGCGTTTTCCCGGGCCCAGGTCACCATGCCCTTGGATGCGTCTACATGAGTGACAGCCGCTCCTGCCTGGGCTGCGGCCAGAGTAGCGCCGCCGGTATAAGCAAACAAATTCAGAACCTTTACCGGCCTGCCTGCCTGCCGGATCAGGCTCCCGAACCAGTCCCAGTTGGCGGCCTGCTCCGGGAACAGCCCGGTATGCTTGAAGCTGAAGGGCTTTAACTGGAAGGTGAGGCCTTTATAGCTGACGCTCCACTGTTGCGGCAGATCGAAAAATTCCCACTGACCGCCGCCCTTGGAGCTGCGGTGGTAATGTCCGCTGCATTTTGTCCAGCCCTTGTGTGTTTTAGGCGTATTCCAGACCACCTGCGGGTCAGGGCGAATCAGCAGATAATTCCCCCAGCGCTCCAGTTTTTCTCCCTGAGAGGTATCTATCACTTCATAATCTTTCCATTCAGATGCGATCCACATTTCTATTCCTGCTTTCCTCAGCGCGCGGCTGATTATTGTCCCTTTATTATAGAGGTATTCTGGTTTTTTTGTCAATCAGTTTCAAGAAACCGATGCAGTTGAAAAATGAATATAAATTTGGTAGAATAAAAACAGTTTTGTTCAGGAGGAAAAGAAATGGAATGGAAACGGGAAAGTACCGCCCGGTATGCGGAAATTCTGAAAAGCGGGCTTGGACGCGATTACATAAAGATGTTTCGTGAAGCGGAAGGAACCTTGAAATATCCTTATTTAGTTCCGGGAAGCAGACAATACGCCGCTTGTCTTTGGGATTGGGATTCCTGGCTGACGGATATGGCTATCCGCCAGATCATGAGAAACCTGCCGGAAGAGAAAAGAGATGCGGCCAGGACGCAGGCGCTGCCTTATGAGAGGGGATGTATTCTGAATTATTTGGATCACTGTGATGAAAGCGGCTGGATTCCATTTATTATTGAGGGAGTCCCTTCGGGCATGAAAATTCTGGATAAACCGGAGAATATTTACCGGGAAAATATGCATAAGCCCTGTCTTGCGCAGCATGCCGCGCTTTTGGTGCGGGAGGATGGAGGAGACGCAGGCTGGCTGCTTCCTCAATTTGAGAAGCTGACGCGTTTTTTGGATAATTATTACAGCCATCATCGGGATGCAGAAACAGGTCTGTATTACTGGCAGACAGATCTGGCTATTGGCGTGGACAATGATCCATGCACATTTTTCCGGCCTGCCGGAAGTTCTGCTTCCATCTATCTGAATTGCATGATGTTCCGGGAACTGCAGGATGCTGCTTATTTGGCCGGCCGGCTGGGAGAAGAGGGGATTGGAAGGATATTCCTGGAGCGGGCGGAAGAACTGAAAACTGCCGTGCAGAAATACTGCTGGGATGAGCGGGACGGATTTTTTTATAGCGTAGACCTTAATCTGCGTCCCGTGAACCCGGGAGCGGAGCTGCATTGTGGAATGCCCAGGCACTGGCCCTGTCTGATTCAGCGTATTGATGTCTGGTCCGGTTTCCTGGCCATGTGGTCCGGGATTGCCACTGACGATCAGGCGGAAAGAGTTTGTTCCCGCTATTGGGAGGAGGATACCTTTTGCGCACCCTATGGGATACGCACGCTTTCCAGGCTGGAAAAAATGTACTGTGTCAAGGCGTCTAACAATCCCTCTGACTGGCTGGGCCCGGTATGGGGCGTATCCAATTATATGACTTTTGCCGGGATGGCGCGTTACGGCAAGGTCAGGGAGGCTCTGGACATGGCAGAGAAGACGGTGCAGCTGTTCGGGCGGGATCTGGAAAAGACAGGAGTGCTTCATGAATATTATGAGCCTGAAACGGGAGAACCAGTGATCAACCCTGGTTTTCAGAACTGGAATTATCTTGTGCTCAATATGATTGAATGGAAAGAAGGTTTCGATCATGTCCAAAAGTGACTCAGTGCGGATGACGGAAGGATCTGTCAGCGGAAGGATTCTCCGGTTTGCTTTTCCTGTGTTCTGCGGAAATCTGTTCCAACAGCTGTATAATGTGGTAGATTCCGTTGTAGTAGGCAATTTTGTGGGAGAAGACGCTCTGGCTGCGGTCAGCTCAGCCGGAAACCTGATTTTCCTGATGGTGGGCCTGATTACGGGGATATTCATGGGAGCGGGAGTGGTGATTTCCAGATACTATGGAGCCAGGCAGGAGAAGATGGTGGAGCGGGCGGTGCACACATCTGTGGGTTTTGCTGTTGCCGCCAGCGCGGTGATGACTGCAGCAGGGCTGATATTTGTTCCGCCTATTCTGCGCATGATGGGGACGCCGGATTCGGTGCTGCCAAACTCCATTCTTTATTTCAGAATTTATTTTGGCGGAATCGGCGCAGTGATGCTGTATAACGCCGCAAACGGAATTTTTCAGGCTGTGGGTGACAGCCGCCATCCCTTATATTACCTGGCGGTATCATCTGTGGTGAATGTAGTGCTTGATCTTTTGTTTGTAGCTGTATTTCAGATGGGAGTAGGTGGGGCGGCTCTGGCTACAGTACTCTCTCAGGCTGTGTGCGCTGTCCTTGCTTTTGCCAGATTGGGGAGGATTCAGGAAGAGTACAGGGTGCGGTGGTCAAAAGTCCGTATGGAGTGGGCTATGCTGAAGGAAATTCTGAGGATGGGCCTGCCCAGCGGCGTGCAGAATTCTATAATCGCATTTGCCAATATCATTGTCCAAACCAATATCAACGCATTTGGAGCGGGCGCGGTGGCCGGGTGCGGCTCCTATTCCAAGCTGGAGGGCTTTGCATTTTTGCCAATTACTAGTTTCTCTTTGGCGATGACTACCTTTATAGGCCAAAACCTGGGCGCGGGTGAATATGAAAGGGCAAAGAAAGGAGCGCGCTTCGGGATTTTGCTGTCTGTGCTGCTGGCAGAAGCGGTGGCGGTGGTCATGTACGTATTTGCGGGGCCGCTGATCGGGATATTTAACAGCAGCCCGGATACGGTAGCATATGGCGTCCTGCAGATTCATACTATTTCCATATTTTATTTCCTGCTTTCATACTCCCACTGCGTATCCGGCATCCTGCGGGGAGCCGGGAAAGCAGTGATCCCCATGCTGGTAATGATTGCCAGCTGGTGCGTGATCCGGGTGTCCTACATCACAGTGATCACCAGGTTTATTCATGAGATTCAGGCAATCTTCTGGGCATTTCCCATCACCTGGAGCATCAGTTCCCTGATTCTGATGATTTATTATTTTAAGGCTGACTGGATTCATGGCTTTGCAGTGAAAAAATAAGCGGCGGAATTTAAAGGGTAAAGGGCGCCGGACAGCGGATAGTCTGTCCGGCGTGTAATTTTTTGCGCATGGGAAACGGCAGTTCCTATGCAACTAAACCCTCCGGGGGATCGCGCTTCGGGTAAGAAATGATGCCGCTTGCAGAAAGCACTTGACAGCACGAACTGTACATGATATAGTTACAGTATAACTGAAACAATTTCGGTAACAGTTGGAAAATATGAACAGAGGCAGAGGGGAGAGAGATGAACAGTGAATTTAATGTGGCGGTACACGCATTAGTGTATCTGGATCACAAAGGAGATTTTGTATCTAGTGAAGAACTGGCGGACAATATCTGTACGAATCCGGCCCGGGTTAGAAAAATTTTGTCCAGGCTGAAGCAGGCAGGCCTGGTGGAAGCCCGTGAGGGGAGCGTGGGCGGATTCCGGTTCATCGGTGATGCGCGGGCTGTGACGCTGGCTGAAGTGGCTGAGGCGCTGAAAACGCGCTTTGTATCCACAAACTGGCGGAGCGGGGATGTGGATAAAGAGTGCCTGGTTTCTTCCGGTATGGGGAGAATGATGGACGGAATAATGGAAGAATTGAATGCAGGATGTTATGAACTGATGAAGAAAAGGACCATCGCAGGGATTGAAGAACAGATTTTTCAAAATAAAAAGGAGGAGTAAAGATGAGGAGATTTAAACATATTGTTATTGGATTCGGTAAGGGCGGCAAAACATTATCAGCAATTCTGGCAGCAGCAGGAGAAGATGTGGCGCTGGTGGAACGCTCCGCTATGATGTACGGCGGGGCATGCCCAAACGTGGCCTGTATACCTACAAAGATGCTGGAACACAGCGCGAGGCTTTCGGCTGTTCAGGGAGGCGGCTTTGAAGACCGGGCGGCTCGTTATCGGGATGCGGTGGAGGAAAAGAGGCGCCTCACAGCAGGGCTTCGTGAAAATAATTACAAGAAGGCCGTAGGAGCAGGGGTAACGGTAATCACCGGAGAGGCTTCCTTTCTGGATCCTCACAGAATACAGGTAAAGCTGGCGGAGGGAGGAATCCAGGAGCTGTATGGGGAATACTTTTATCTGGATACAGGGGCTGTTCCGGCAGTTCCCCCTATTGAAGGCCTGAAACAGAGCAGCCATGTGTATACCAGTGAAACGATGATGGAGCTGGACCGGCTCCCGCGCAGGCTGGCAGTGATCGGCGGCGGATATATCGGATTAGAGTTTGCCTCCTTTTACGCAAATTTCGGTTCAGAAGTAACAGTTTTGCAGCATGGCAAAGCCTTTATGCCTAAAGAGGAAGAAGAAATTTCGCAGGCTGTACTGAAGGAGTTTGCCGAGCGGGGGATCCGTGTGGTGAATGAAGCAGAAACACTGTCTGTGCAGGATGAAAACGATGGGACGGTTCTGACAGTCAGGACATCAGAGAAAATCGTGAACCTGAAAGCAGACGCGGTTCTCATAGCGGCCGGCCGCCGTCCGAATACCGATATGCTGAATCTGGAGGCGGCAGGGGTGGAACTGAACGGCCGGAATGCTGTGCGTGTGGATTCTCAACTGAAAACTTCAGTACCGCATATCTGGGCGATGGGAGATGTGAAAGGCGGACTGCAGTTTACTTATATTTCTCTGGATGACAGCAGAATCATCAAATCCCAGCTTTTAGGGAACGGCGGCCGGACGACTGAAAACCGCGGCGCCATACCATACAGCATTTTTCTAGACCCGCCGGTATCCAGAGTAGGGATGACGGAAAAGGAAGCCAGGGCAGCCGGGCTGGATATAAAGACAGCTGTTCTTCCTGCAGCCGCGATTCCCAAAGCCAAAGCGCTTGGAAAAACAGCAGGGATTTTGAAAGCGGTGGTGGACCGGCAGACTGGCTTGATTTTGGGAGCGCATTTATACTGTGCGGAATCCCATGAAATGATTAACTTGTTTAAAATAGCAATAGACGCGGGGATACCGTATACTGTTTTGCGGGACGGTATCTATAACCATCCCGTGATGAGCGAAGGGATCAATGACCTTTTAGCGGAGCTGTAATATGGGAACAAAAAATCCGGGCAGAAGTTACTCGCTTTGCCCGGATTTTTTCAATTACAAGGGATACTTCTGAATCAATATCTGTAAGGCGGGATCAATCTTCATCCACATAGGTGGAATAGGATTCGTACAGCTGTTTCACCGTTTCATAGGACAATTTTCTGCGGCGGTATTCATCTACAATCCCCTTATTGTTCATGGAACGGGGGCGGTTGCTGAACCATTCGTTGCTGACGCGCACATCACAGAACTGCCAGATGTAGATGCCGCTGCAGCCGGGCTGGGAGAGCACTGCTGTGATCTGCTTTTCCAGGGTATCCGCCTGATATTCTTCGCTCCATTTGCATTTAGTGGGAGTGCGGTATCCGTAGATGGCGCCGGCGCCGATTTCCGTGATCAGGAAAGGCTTTCCGGAACCTTCCGTTTCATCCTGAACCCACTGATAAAGATCGGCCAGATATTCATCTACCGGAGCATCATGATACCACTGAGGGTAAATGTTATAGGAAACCACCTCAGGGAATCCGAAACAAAGATCAGTTTTGAACTTGCAGCTGGAAGACGAACGGGGTCTGGAACTGTCCAGCTCTTTGATCAGCGCGTACTGTTTGCTGTAGCACTCTTTCCCATATTCTGTTTCGCTGGCGCATTCATTAAGGATTCCCCAGATATAAATACAGGGATGGTTATAATGGGCGGGAATCATTTCACGGATACAGTCTTCGGCCTGGCGTTCAAAGTTCGGGTTCTGCATGTGTTCCAGGGTAAGGCCGCGGGCATGGTTTTCTTCCCACACCAGAATACCCTGCTCATCACAGAGATCCAGGAAAATTTCATCATTGGGATAATGGGAGGTACGCATGGAGTTCGCGCCCAGGTGCTTTGCGGTTTCCAGGTCAGCGGCGATGGCCTGGTAGGGCAGAGCGCAGCAGAACTGGGGATGGTCCTCATGGCGGCAGAATCCTTTGATGCGGATAGCGCGGCCATTGAGCAGGATTTTCTTCCCTTCGATCTTTACTTCGCGAAAACCTGTCCTATCAATCAGATCGTCGATAACAGCGCCGTTTTCCGATACGGTTACAGTAACATGATACAGTACGGGGCTCTCAGGCGCCCAGGTCTCCGCGCCGGGGAAAGCGGATTCAGCGGACAGCACGATTTCCTGGCCTGCGGGAACCGTCTGGTTTTCCCAACACAGTGTCTGGCCGGCCAATTCAGTTTCCGCATTCACGGTATGTTCTCTGTCTGAAATATTGGTCAGGCAGACTTCAATTTTTGCATTCCATTCGCTGCCGCAGCGGCAGGGGGTTACATGAACCCACTTCACATATACATCAGCAACCTGCTCCAGAACGACGGGGCGGTTGATACCGCCGTAGGTCATGTAATCGTTGGGGATATGCAGGGCGCTGTCCTCACTGAAACGATTGTCCGCCTTGATTTCCAGAACATGCTCGCCTTCCTCCAGCCCCGGTACGTCGGCGTGGAACATGGTAAAGGCATTATAATGAGAAGCAATTTCTTTTCCGTCCAGAGTAACAACGGCAGTATGGCTTACCCCCTTGAATTCCAGACGGATATTGCCGCCTGCACGGAAAATGGTGCGGTATACGCCTTCCCCGCGGTAAGCTGTGAAATCCGGATAGCTTTCCCAGCAGCTGGGGGTGGGAACCTGATAAGTCTTGCCTGAGAATTCTCCCTGACAGGGAGTGAACTGCCACAGGCTGCCCGTAAGCTCCTTTTGGGGACGGATGTTGTGGGTGTTGAATGTACGGATCATTTTTTTCTCTCCTTAAAAGAATTTATGTACATAGCGGTGGTCAAACCGCTGTGCCTTCCGGAAAAAATTCAGTGCTCCTTCTCTCGGGAACCTGACTGCTGCTCCTGGGAGACTGCAGTAAATTCTGACGGACTGTAACCGGTATACTTTTTATATACTTTACTGAAATACTGGGGATTATCAAAGCCCAGCTTTTCGCTCACCTGATAGATCTTCAGATGTTCTGTAGCCAGAAGCTTCTGAGCCATTTTAATCTTCAGGCTTGCCACATAATCCGAAAACCCGAGATCATTATAAAGCTTGAAAAGAGAGGACAGATAGTTCTGACTGATCCCGATGGCGGAGGCAACTTCGCTCAGAGAAAGCTTATTATAAATGTGCTCCTGAATATAGGCTTTTGCATCCATTGTGATCTTATATTTTGGATCATTGAGCTGTTTCTGCATCACCCCGCGGACCAGCTGGGAAATTTTGCTGAGATAAGCGGATATTTCAGTGCGGGAATGATAGGTGTACAGCACCTGGTATCCCCGCGGTTCTTTGGCAAAAGCGTCTGCAAGCAGCTGTTCGCCGTTGCTCAGACAGTTGATGATCCAGTGAATCAGGCAGGATATCATATTAATTACTGTCTCCGGGCTGGATTGATCCAGCTGGGCGCTCAGCGTTTCTATGGTTTTATCGAACAGCAGGATATCATTATGCTCCAGAGCCGTGATCAAATTATGATTCAGCTCGCTGATGCTGAAATTAGGATCGGCATTCTGATGCAGGTGGTGGTTAACGCTGTAAAATATAATATCGTCTGCACCGGCGGCGTCATTCAGAGCACGGCGGGCGCAGGAAAAACTGGAGGCAACATCTACAACAGAGCCGGACTCCATCCCCACGCCGGAACAAAGCTTGATATTGAAATACTGTCGGCAGAGGTTCCCGGCGTCGGACAGCGCGTGATTACAGATACTCTTCATATCCGCGTCCTTGTCCAGGAGCAGGATTATACCGATTGTCTGGTGATTATACGCCACCATGATACATCTTGTATAGCGGCTGATCACAGTTTTAACGGCATTCAGGATATTCATATACATGCTGTACTGCGTTTTCTGTCCTGCGATTTTATCAGTGTATCTGAGCTGCAACGCGATTGTCTGATATCTGTCAGCGCTGAGATCCTGATGATAGTCCCTGGCAATATCTAAAACCTGTTCCTCGGAATAATAACCTCCGCTGAGCAGATGGTACAGAAAGCGGTTAATAAATAGATTTGTATTGGCCTGTTCATCAGATTCCGCCGCGCGGGCATATTTTTTTCTCTCTTCATCAACTTTCAGAAAAGCGCGTTCCAAAACCTGGGTGAGGATTTCTTTATTAAACTCCATTTTTACCAAATAATCATATGCTTCCAGCTTCAGCGCTGTCCTTACATACTGAAAATCTTCGTAACTGGTCAGAAAAATAAAGAGAGGAACCGGCGGTTCAAAGTGCTCATGTACATATTGAAGCAGCTCCAGCCCGTCCATAACAGGCATTTTAATGTCGGTGATAATAATATCAGGCATGTTCTGCTGGATGGCTTCCACTGCTTCCTGCCCGTCCCGGACACTTCCTGTCAGCTCTACCTGGTCGAAAGCAGAACTGATCATCGTTGACAGGCCAATTCTCGCCAGCGGTTCATCATCTGCAATTAAGATTTTATACATAAAAGTCTCCTTATTGTTTTACAGTCTGTACCGCCGCGGCTGCCTCCGGCTGCTCTGCCAGCAGGGGCATCCTGATATGGATACAGGTGAACTCATTTTTAACGCTTTCAATCTCCAAACCATAGGGGGCTCCAAATTCCATAAAGATCCGCTGATGGATATTGCGTATGCCGATGCCGGAAATCTGATCC
This sequence comes from Cuneatibacter caecimuris, assembly GCF_004216775.1. Taxonomy (GTDB): domain Bacteria; phylum Bacillota; class Clostridia; order Lachnospirales; family Lachnospiraceae; genus Cuneatibacter; species Cuneatibacter caecimuris. The sequence continues at coordinate 917,067 of NZ_SGXF01000001.1, read as the reverse complement.
GTATGTCCGGGATGAGACATCAGATTCTCCAGTTCCGTCTGATCCATTCCGATGCCATTGTCCCGTACGTCCAGCACTAGATCGCCGCCGTCCCGGAAAATGCGAATCTGGATAACGCCCCGCCTTCTGGATGGCTCAATGCCATGAAATATTGCATTTTCCACAAGCGGCTGAAGAGTAAATCGCAGAATCCAGACATCATACAAGCTTTCATCTTGAATGTCATATTCCATCCGGAACGTATCGCCGTAGCGGAAGGACTGCAGGTGAGCGTATTCCCGGATAAACGCAACTTCTTCGCTCACGGTGGTCCATTCAGAAGAGCTGCGGAATACTTTTTTCAGCATGCTGGAAAGGGAGGTGGTCATATCCACAATACTGGGAAGCCCGTTTAGTTCGCCCAGCCAGCGTATTGAATTCAGCGTATTGTAAATAAAATGCGGATGGATTTGATTTTGCAGCAGACGAAATTCATAATTACGTTTATTTGCCTCCTCTGCCTGCAGCTGCAGGATCATTGCAGACAAATCCCTGGATACCTGGTCCAGCTGTACGAAGATCTCTGTAAATTCCCGGATGCCGCCCCGGTCCCCGGCATCCCCGGGCAATGAAAAATCTCCTCTGGATATCTGCTGCAGCTGCCGCTTTATTTCCCTTACCGGCCTGGTAATAAACTTCTGCATCATTAAATAGAAGAAAAAGAAGATGAACATCACAATGCCCAGAATCAGGAGCCCGTCCAGAAGCACATTGGCAAAAGGCAGGGCGATTCCTGCTTTTGGCAGGGGATTCAGCAGGTAAAGATCCATGGTAGGCGAACCGGACAAGATCATTTCAGTACCATCGGCGGCGGTAATCAGAGGCCGGCTGCCCTGATTGACCATAGCGCTCTTGTAAGCGGAAATATCTTCTTTGATCGGAATCTCTACAGTCTGGAATTGCCCGTCGTGTACATAATAGCAGTAATCCCCCAGGATCAGATAATACTCCTGAAAAGATTCAAAGGCGTCTGCAAAAAAGTCTGTATTCAATGCAATATACAGATCCCCGGCATATTTCGAGTAATTTGTATATACCCGGAATTTGACAGGAAGAACAGTGCTTTCTCTGGAACGATAGATAAAAGGGCTCTCTGATATCTTATAAGGAAAAAGAGACATAGAATCAGTAGGAGGGCAGAGCCGGTAGAAATCATAAATATCGCTCTGGCTGCCGGACAGAGAACCGCTCAGGATACAGTGATAATGGCGCCGGGAAGAAAGCATCATTTTATCAATATATCTGACGCTGTTTGACGAGGAAATTGTCTGAACGGCAGTAACTGCTTTAACTACTTTATAAGTAAAATCTTCTTCATAAATAGACAGGCTGTTCAGGTAAGCGGAAATATCTGCGTCGTTGGACATCAGATATGCGTAACGCTGAAGCTGCTGAAAAGAGGAACTCACGCTCAGCAGAGAATTTTCCTGCGTATATCTGATATGGTCAATCTGCTGGGAACGGTATTGGGTCTGCGTGGTATGGTACAGCCACACCCCAAAGGAAAGAGACAACCCCAGTGTGAGAATACAGCAAAAAAATATCAGTTTAAACTTCAGGCTATGCCACAGTTCCATCCATATCACCCTGTCTGTTCTTTATTTTAACACGTTTTCAATTCAAAAAAAAGTTAAATTTAGTATAGAATAATAATAGAAGAAAGTCAATGAAAAATGCAAGTTTTATAAAGCTCTTTATAAAACATTGAATAATTATATAAAAATATGAAAGAAAGCGGGGCGGACAGGTTAGAATACTGGCAAATTATATCAATAAATTCTTCTACATGAACAGGTTAAAGTGAAAAAGAAACAAACAAAGGAGAATATAACACATGGAAAAATAAAATTTTACATGTAAAAATGAAAAAACAGGTTAGGAAAATAAAATAGGACACAAAATCATATAATATTTCCTTGAGATTTCCTTGTGAAAAATATACAATACTAACTGTAAGAGACGTTCGGGTTTGTGCAAAAAGGTAAGGACCGGACAAAAACATTCAAGAGAGTGGAGGGTAAGAATTATGAAATTCAAAAAAGCAGTAGCGTTAGGCCTGTCTGCTACCATGGGACTTGGTATGCTGGCAGGATGTGGAAGCGACGGAAAGACTGAGAGCACAGCAGCTCCCACGGCATTACAGCCGTCTACCGTTGACACGGCAGAGGAGGTTACACTGAAGGTTTCTCTGTGGGACTATTCCAAGACACAGTACTACAAAACCATGATCGACGGATTTATGAAAAAGTATCCGAACGTGAAGGTTGAAGTTACAGAGTTCGACGCTGACAACTATGAGGACGTTGTTACCACACAGCTCAGCGGCAAGAGCGACCTGGACGTAGTGTTCATGAAGGGTCTTCCCGGACTGTCCGCTCTGATCGAGCAGGGACATGTACTGGCTCTGGACGATCTGCTGGCAGCTGACGAGACATGGGATGCCAAGGCTTATTCCGGTCTGGTTGAGGCTACACAGGTTGACGGCAAGACATATTGTGTTCCTTTCCGTAAGGACAACAACCTGATTTTCTACAACAAGCGCATCTTTGATGAAGCTGGCGTGAAGTATCCTGAAGATGGCATGACCATGGAAGAGTACTATGAACTGGCCAAGCAGGTGACTTCTGGTGAAGGATCAAACAAGGTATACGGACATTTCACACATACCTGGTCTTCCAACGTATATATGTATGCTCGCAGAATCAAAGAGTTTAACCAGATGGATACTTCTACATATGACGCTCTGAAGCCTTACTATGAAGTAATGGTTAAGATGCAGGATGAAGGTGTTGCAATGGACTTTGGTACTGCCAAGGCTTCCAGCGCACACTACAGAGACGTGTTCCAGCATGAGCAGGCAGCTATGATCCAGATCGGTACATGGCAGATCAACAACCTGCTTGAAGAAGAGAAGCTGACAACTGAAGATAAGATCACCTTTGACTGGGGCGTATGCGCACTGCCGAACGACAAGGGCGAAGGCAATACTACTGCAGTAGGCGGCGTTACTCCTGTTGCTGTAGGCGCTTATGGCAAGAACCCTCAGTGGGCATGGAAGTTCGTTCAGTATGTATGTGGTGAAGAAGGTGCTAAGGTTCTGGCCGCTACAGGTATCGTTCCTGGTTATAATTCTCCTGCAGTACTGGATATCTTCGATGGATTTGCTAAAGATTATGAGCATTGCCCTGAAGGCCTGTCCAAGTATCTGGATCTGGAAGAGTATGTTGTAGAGCAGCCTATGGTTAAGAATGGTAAGGCAGCATCTAAGGCATTTGATGACCAGCACAGCGCTATCATGACAGGAAGCGTAGGCATTGATGAAGGCATTGAACTGCTGAAGTCTAAGGTTCAGGAACAGCTGGACGTCAAGTAATAAAAGGAACTTAATTTCCGGAAGGAAATAGATCACAGAGATAATGTTCCGGGAGGCAATTCCGGAACATTATCTTTGAAAAAAAGAAACGAGAGGAGGCAGCTTATGAGCGAAGCCAATGCAACTGCCCTGCAGCCTAAAAAAAAGAAGAATCCTTCCAGCGGAAGCTATAAGAGAAAGAAAGCGCTGGTTGCATATTCTTTTATTTTGCCGAATTTTCTGGGATTCTTAATCCTGACATTCGTGCCGATTGTATTTTCGGTCGCACTGAGCTTTTGCCAGTGGGATTCCAGCAACCCGATTCAGTTTGTGGGTCTGGAAAATTTCGTTTACATGTTTACCAAGGACAGTAGTTTTACTATTTCCCTGCTGAACACCCTGTATTATACGGTTGTAACCGTGCCGATTACACTGATTTTGTCACTGTTACTGGCAATTTTAATGAACTGCAAGATCAAAGGACGCGTGATCTTCCGTTCGATTCTGTTTTTCCCTTATGTAGCGTCTCTGGTTGCAATTGCTGCTGTATGGATGGCTCTGTTTAACCCTACGATGGGTCCGGTGAATGAAATTCTGCGGGCTATTGGTATTGCAAATCCTCCTAAGTGGGCGGCCTCTACGACATGGGCAATGCCTACCATCATCGGTCTGACTGTATGGAAAGGCATTGGTTATTATATGGTAGTGTACCTGGCAGCTCTGCAGGGCGTGCCTGGTGAATTGTATGAAGCAGCGAAAATCGATGGCGCCAACAGTGTAAAACGTTTCTTTAACGTAACCTGGCCCACGGTAACTCCTACCACCTTCTTCGTATTGATGATGCTGATCGTGAGCACCTTCAAGTCTTACGATATCATGTTCATCACTACCCAGGGCGGTCCTGGTGAGGCGACCAAGGTGTTGGCTTATCACATCTATAACAGCGCGTTTGTCAGCTATCGTTATGGATATGCCAGTGCTTTGTCTGTTATTCTTTTGATTATCGTAATCATTGTAACATTGATCCAGTTCCGCGTGGAGAAACGCTTCACGAGCTATTTATAATAGGAGGTGAGGAAAATGGCTGAAACAAAAGTAAGAGTTAAACCAAAAATGACAGCTGGCAAGCTGATAGGAAAAATTTTCCTCTACCTGGCGCTGATTTTAGGCGCATTGGTGATGCTGGTGCCTTTCATCTGGATGTTGTCCGCGTCCCTGAAAACTTCCAGCACAGTATTTGAGATCCCCTTCCGTCTGATTCCGGAAACTCTCCATTGGGAGAACTATTCCCGTATCTGGACCGCACAGCCTCTGGGCCTGGGTTTCTTCAATACTACAAAGCTGACACTGTGTACCATGATCCTTCAGATCACTACTTCCAGTTTTGCCGCGTATGCGTTTGCAAAGCTGGAGTTTAAGGGAAGAGACCTGCTGTTTATGCTCTATGTAATGACCATCTCTATTCCCTGGCAGGTATACATGGTGCCTCAGTTCAAGATGATGACTGCATTCAGTCTGACCAACAGCCATCTGGGCATTATCCTGATGCATGCGTTTACAGCAATGGGCGTGTTCATGATGCGTCAGTTCTATATGGGTATTCCGAATGAACTGATTGAGGCGGCCAGAATTGACGGCCTTAGCGAGTACGGCATCTGGTGGAGAATTATGCTGCCGCTGTCCAAACCCGCAGTTGCCACACTGGCTATCACATCCTTTACCTTTGAGTGGAATGACTTCATGGGTCCGTTGATCTATTTAACAGATTCTAAGCTGAAAACTCTGCAGCTGATGCTGCGTTCCTTTAATACTCAGTATACCACAAGCTATGAGTTGATCATGGCCGCGGCTACTGTAGCCCTGATTCCTGTGTTCATCGTATTCATCTTCACGCAGAGATATTTCGTGGAAGGCGTTGCGACCAGTGGATTGAAGGGCTGATATCAGGAGGCATAATATATGAAATACTCGGTATTTACCGTAGGCGTTCCGGAGATGACTCCGGAAGAAGCATTGGTTAAAATGAAAGAATATGGCTACGACGGCGTGGACTTCCGTGTGACTGCGATCCCTACTGACCCCGAAATTCTGGCAGAAGATCCGTCCTATTGGAGAAATAACCGCTGTACCTATGACATTGAAAAGATCGATGAACTGGCGCCTGAAATTAAAGCGCTGTGTGAAAAGCATGGTCTGGAAATCAATGCGCTGGCTACATATCTGGAATGCTCTGACGATCCTGAGAAGATCGCAAGATGTATGAAGGCCGCCAGGATCATGGGCTGCTCCAGAATCCGTGTGAACTGTCTGAGATATGATCCTGAGAAGGGTTATCAGAAGCTGTATCAGGAGGCTGTAGAAGGTTTTACAAAGGTACAGGAACTGGCCAAAGAGTACGGTGTGAAGGCGGATTTCGAAATGCACATGGGTACGATTACCCCTTCTGCCAGCGCTGCTTACCGTCTGGCTTCCAACTTTGACCCCAGGTATATCGGTGTGATTTATGACACCGGCAACACCATTTATGAGGGTCTGGAAGAATACAAGATGGCTTTTGAAATCCTGGGAGAGTATCTTGACCTGGTTCATATTAAGAACGCCCAGTGGATTAAGAAAGAAGTGGACGGTAAGGAGAAATATGCTCCTGACTGGGCTCCCTTCTCTGACGGGTACGCAGATTTTGAGCGGATCTTTAAGGCACTGAAGGAAGTGGGATATGATTCCTATGTGACATTTGAAGACTTCTCTTCCGAAGAGACCTCAGATGAAAAGCTGAAAAACGATCTGGAATACATCAAAAAGATTGTGGGTTGAGACGGGGAGGCGCCATGAAAAGAATTCTGTTGGAAAGCAATGAGCAAAAATGGAAGGAAATTTCTGAGAACGCCTTTTACCGGAGTTATATTGATGAGATGAAGGAGGCGGCTGACCGCCTCCTTTTTTTACCGGTAGAACCGTTTCGTTACTCAGAATATCACATGTATCAGGTGGATGGAAACCGCCTGATTTATGAAAACAATTATTTTGCGAGGCGCAGGCGTCTGTGCGTGTTCTCTATCATATACAAGATAACCGGAGAAAAGAAATATTTGGAAGCGCTGGAAGACGCAGTGTGGGCTGTATGCGATGAATTTACCTGGTCTCTGCCTGCCCATGTGCCATCGGAGTTACCCGTTCAGCGCCAGGAAGTATTTCTGGATCTGTTTTCCTGCGAAACCGGGGCTGCCCTTGCAGAGATAGACTATCTGCTCCATGAGGAACTGTCCGCTCCTGTACAGGAAAGGCTAAGGTATGAGGTACGAAGAAGGATTGTGGATGCGTTCCTGTTTCAAAACCTGGATAACAGGTGGGAGCACATGGACAATAACTGGGCTGCGGTTTGCGCAGGAGCAGTCGGAATGGCCTTTTTGTATCAGGGATCTGAGCAGGAAGTGGATGCTGCAATGCCCAGGCTGATGGAATGCCTGAAAAATTTCCTGTCCGGATTTACTGAGGATGGGGCGTGTCTTGAAGGATACACATATTGGTGGTATGGGTTTGTGTTTTATACCATGTTCGCCAGCCTGTACCAGCAATATACAGATGGTAAGGTCAACCTTCTGAAAGGAGAAAAGGTTCATAAAATAGCGCAGTTTCAGCAAAAAGTGCTGATCGGCAGAAATCTGAGCCTGACCTTTTCGGATAATAATATTTTGAAATTCAGCCATGACAGGGCGCTGAGCCATTTTCTCTATCACCATTTTGATGATATCCAGGTTCCTCCGGATGAATTTCACAACCATTTTGGGCAGGATCACTGCTTCCGGTACGGGCCGTGTCTGCGCAATTTTCTCTGGACAGATCCGGAACTGTCCAAAGCTGAGTGGAAGAAAAGGAGTTTCTATTTTCCTGACGCCCAGTGGTATATCAAAAATACGTGCTGCTATTCGGTGACTGCAAAGGGCGGAGACAATGGAGAACCCCATAATCATAATGATCTTGGAAGCTTCTGCATCAGCACTCCTTCTGAGTATCTGCTGTGCGATCTGGGGGCCGGGGAATATGTGGCCGATTACTTTAAAGATGAAACCCGGTATTCTTTCCTGGTCAATTCTTCCCGCGGACACAGTGTGCCGCTGATCGGTTCTCATGAACAGGCTGCGGGTAAAAATGCCCGGGCAAAGGTTCTGAATGCTTCAGAGGACTGTTTTGAGCTGGAGCTCGCCGGGGCGTATGGCCTGCCGGAGCTGAAAAGCTTTGTTCGAAAGCTGGAATGTGCGTCCAGCCGCAGTATTGTGTTGGAAGACCGTTTCTGGTTTCCGGATGCTTCCCTCCCTGTTACAGAACGTTTTATTACGACGCTGAAGCCTGTTGTGACCGCCGAGGGTGTGAAGATTGCGGCGAAGGGCCTGGAGAACAACGGTGAAGAGCTTCTGATTGTATGTGAAAATGAAGAGATGTATCCCGTGATCACAGAGGAAGTTTACACGGGACACCATGGCGAGCCTTTGAAGGCTTACAAAATTGATTATGTTGCGGCTGCGTCTGGCGAACTGTCATGCAGATTTTGCTTTGTGCTGAGTTAGGAGTATAAGATGAAATTTTCAGTGAATGATCCGGATTATATAACCAGCCCATATACCGGAATGACAAGAAAGCATTGGCTGGAAGCGGCTAAGATGGTATTGATCGGGGTATTTTCCCATATTCATTCTCTGGATGACCCGGTGATGCCTCCCCGTTCTGAAAACAAAATCAGTTATCCCCGGCCTGATTCAAAGCCCGGCGTAGTGGGGGCCGCCCGGTATGAGGGGCTGGCCCGTACCATGTGCATGGCAGTTCCGCTGATGCTGGAGGATGAGACGCTGGAGCTGGGCGGCATCAATCTCCGGGATTATTATGCCCATCAGATTGTGACAGGCATGCAGGCCGGAACACCCAATACATTTGGAACGCTGCAGGAGCTTCTGAAGGAAAGGCCGGATGGAGGCCCTTACCAGCAGACGGTAGAATGCGGGATTATGGCGATTAATCTGATGAACAGCCGCAGTGTGATCTGGGACCGTTATACCCAGGAAGAAAAAGATATTGTGGCGAAGTTCATGTCTGACTTCGGACATTACAGAACCCATGAAAGCAACTGGAGATTTTTCAACCTGCATGCGCTTACCTTTTTGAAATGTGTGGGGTATCCGGTGGATGAAACGATTTACCAGGACCATCTGGAATATCTGTTTTCTCTCTATGCCGGTGACGGCTGGTACAGGGACGGGAACTTATTCGACTATTATTCCGCCTGGGAATTCATGGTGGACGCCAACTGCTGGTGCGACTGGTACGGTTATGAGCATGAGCCGGAAATGGCGGAAATGATCGAGCGCAATCATGATGCGTTTATCCGCAGCTATTGGAGAATGTTCGGCAGAAACGGAGAAAGCATTCTCTGGGGCCGGAGCGGCACCTACCGTTTTTGTACCTGTTCCCCTTTTGCCGCCAGTTTTTGGCTGAAGCATACCAATTTACATCCTGGGCTTGCGCGCCGTGTGATGTCCGGCAACCTGCTCCAGTTTTTGACCAGGGAAGAGATGTTTATGAATGGCGTGCCCTGCCTTGGGTTCTATGGGCCGTTTTCCGCAATGGTACAGAACTATTCCTGTTCGGGGAGCCCGTTCTGGATGAGCAAAGCGTTTTTGTGCCTTTGTCTGCCGGAGGATCATCCTTTCTGGACGGATAAGGAGGAAGACGGCTGGGACGGGCTGGAGGACAACGAATGTTCTGCTGCAGGGGCGCAGGGCGTTTCATCAGTGACAGTTGACGGTTCCGGAATGCAGTTTGTAAATCACAGGGAGAGCGGGATTACAGAAATTAAGACCTCAAAGTTCATCCTTTCTCCGGAAAGTGATTATCTGCCTGCCTATTCCAGAGTGGCGTTCTCTTCTGCTCTGCCCTGGGAAAAGTTTTCCGGCGGGCCTGCGGAAGCGATGGCATATTTCTGCAAATGTTCCAGATATCCGGATGGCGCTGTGCCTACGTCTATGGCTTATTGCGGCCGGGACGGCGGCGTGCTGTACCGGAGGGCGTATTTTGACCTTCCTGCCACGCGCATGGACCGGGTGGATCTGGCGGATATTGAGGTGCCTTACGGTACAGTCCGGGTGGACCGTTTCCGCATGTCAGACAGGCCTTTTACCGTAACCCTGGGGAACTACGGGCTTCCGGTGGAAGAGAACCAGGTTCAGGTGGAAGAAGGAGAAGTGCAGGGGCATCCTTATCGGATCGCGGTGAGCGGAGGAATGCAGACGGCTGTGGTACTGCTGCAGGGGTGGCAGCAGGTGAACAGTGTGATCAGAGAAGGGGTCAGCGCTGTTTCGGACAAGAGCTGTCTGCTGTATGCCGAAGCTTCCCGCAAGGAGTGGTACGACGCGATGCCGCCTCTGGCCTGCGTGATGCTGCAGAAGCCTGCGGACGTGCCATTTACTGAGGAAGAGCTGCTGCCGGTGGTTTCACTGGAGATGAAGAAATCCTCTAAATGGGATAATCCTTTTGTCTGCGAGTTGAAGATGAGAGATGGGAGATGCCTGACGGTGAATTACAGTGAGCTGGACGGGCGGACGGTGATTTGATTTTCAGAAGAGCCGTATGGTATAGGATATAATAAAAGCCGGAGGCATGGCAGCATGTCTCCGGCTTTTAAGAAGAGAAGCGGGGGAATTCAAGATGAAAAAATACAAGCTGATAACCGGGTGCATTTCAATTCTGGCAGTGATCCTTCTGGGTATTTGTATTGTCCAGGGGTATACTTTGAACCGAATGAAAGAAACTTCAATATCCGGGATTGCGGACAGCTACCAGAATTTCAGGACACTGATATACAACGGGATTCACAGATATCAAAAAAGCTGACACCCACATTGTAGGGCTTGCGTTAGGAAGTGCAGACGGGTGCAGGATGGAAATTTATGCGCATTACAGGTATTTGGAGAAGGGGTACAACAGCAATGCAGTAAGCGGAGATTCTATAGCAGCTTTAGCACTGATTCAGGAGAACGTTGAGCGGCTTGTACAGATGCCATATTCAGAAGAGATATCGGAACAGCTGGGCGAGATCAATAACTGGCTTCAGGACCCTGTACGGAGTGATCTGAACCAGCTTTCCACAGAGGAGATCCGGCAGTTTCTGAAGGGTATAGGAATGGAAGAGTAGTGAGCGGTAAAAGTAACAGCGTTGGGTGATCAGGTATGGATATATTTGTTCTGATCGCCCAACGCTGTTTTTGTGATATAGGTACGCCGGGCATCGTGACGACAAAATTTGACAAAATAGATAATTTAGCATAATTTTCTAATTTGAGGATTTAGAGTTGTGCATGATTTTCGTAAAAGTGCATATATTACTGTAAAGCAATATATTGACTTGTGCTTTACAATGTGCTAAGATAAAAAAGAAGGAGGTGACATTTATGGCACAGACAATGGTTAATTTCCGCATGGACGAAGATTTGAAAAAAGGTATGGAACAGGCTTGTAAAGAAATGGGACTTTCAATGACAACTGCTTTTACCATGTTTGCAACCAAAGTTAGCAGGGAAAAAAGAATACCATTTGAGGTTTCAGTTGATCCATTCTATTCAGAGAGCAATATGAATTATTTGCGCTCTATTGTCGCTGATATTGAATCGGGGAAAGCCAAGTTGGTTGAGCACGATTTGATAGAGGAATGAGTGTATGAGACTACTTTGGGAAGAAAAAGCGTGGAATGAATATTGTGAGTGGCAAACCGAAGATAAAAAAACATTAAAGAGAATCAATGCTATTATTAAAGATATACAAAGAGGCTCTTATGACGGCATTGGTAAGCCTGAACCACTTAAAGATAATCTGAGTAGGTGGTGGAGCAGAAGAATCGACGAAACAAATAGAATTGTTTATTGTGAAAAGGAAGAAGCAATTATTATTGCATCTTGCAAAGGACATTATAATGGTTAAAGAACAGGCGAGGATGATTCCACCTGTTCTTTTTTTGTCGTAGGTTTGACATAAGGGTCCCAATATCGTAAAACCCACAGAAGTCTGCCAACTTTGTTGCATAGGAAACAACGTTCCCTATGAAACAAAACCCTCCGGGGGATCGCACTGCGGCGTAAGGAATTACGTCGCTAAAGCGACACGCCGCAGGCGGAGAATCCCGCCAGCGGGATTCTTATTTCCTGGACTAAGCGTTCTTAAATTCATTATTGATAGAGGCGGTATATTTGTGTATAATACCTCTGATACTCTTAGTAATTAAGGGGAAATGATTGGAGAACGAAAGATGAGTATTTTAACCGTAACAAATCTGAGCCATGGTTTCGGAGACCGGGCGATTTTCAAAGATGTATCCTTCCGGCTGCTGAAAGGCGAGCATGTGGGGCTGGTGGGGGCAAATGGGGAAGGAAAATCCACTTTTATGAATATCATCACCGGAAAGCTTCAGCCGGATGAAGGTAAGGTGGAGTGGGCTAAATATGTGCGGACGGGCTATCTGGACCAGCATACCGTGCTGGAGGCGGGCATGACCATCCGGGATGTGCTTAAGTCAGCTTTTGCTTATCTTTTTGAAATGGAACAGCAGATGAACGAAATCTGTGAGAAAATGGCAGAGGCTTCGGAATCAGAATTAGAGACCCTGATGGAGGAAATGGGGACCATCCAGGATCTTTTGATGGCCCATGACTTCTATATTATAGATGCAAAGGTGGAAGAAGTGGGACGCGCCCTGGGGCTGGATGCGGTGGGCCTGGATACGGATGTTACGGAACTGTCGGGCGGCCAGCGCACCAGAGTGCTGCTGGGAAAGCTGCTGCTGGAAAAACCGGATATTCTGCTGTTGGACGAGCCTACCAATTATCTGGATAAAGAGCATATTGAGTGGCTGAAACGGTATCTTCAGGAATATGAAAATGCGTTTATCCTGATTTCCCATGACATCCCGTTTCTGAACAGTGTGATCAACCTGATCTACCATATGGAAAACCAGCGCCTGGACAGGTATGTGGGGGATTACGATAAATTCCTGGAAGTCCATGAAATGAAAAAAGCGCAGCAGGAAGCTGCGTTCAAGCGGCAGCAGAAGGAAATTGAAGAGCTGCAGGATTTTGTGGCCAGAAATAAAGCCAGGGTGGCCACCAGAAATATGGCCATGTCCAGGCAGAAGAAGCTGGACAAGATGGAAGTGATCGAACTGGCCAGAGGGCGGGTGAAGCCGGAGTTTCATTTTAAAGAAGCCAGAACCCCGGGACGATATATTTTTCAGACAACGGACCTGGTGATCGGATACGATCAGCCTTTGAGCCCTCCGCTGAACCTGTCCATGGAGCGGGGCCAGAAGCTGGTGCTCACCGGGGCAAACGGCATCGGGAAGACCACCTTATTAAAAAGCATTCTGGGACTGATCCCTCCCTTATCCGGCAGCGTGGAGCTGGGGGATTATCTGGAAACCGGGTATTTTGAACAGGAGATTGCGCCGTCCAATAAGACCTGCCTGCAGGAGCTCTGGGACGAATTCCCGTCTTTCACTCAGTATGAGGCCCGGGCGGCCCTGGCCAAGTGCGGGCTTACCACCAAGCACATAGAAAGCCTGGTGCGCGTGCTTTCCGGGGGAGAGCAGGCTAAGGTCCGGCTGTGCAAGCTGATCAACAGGCCCAGCAATGTGCTGCTGCTGGACGAGCCCACCAATCATCTGGATACGGATGCAAAGGACGAATTGAAGCGGGCGCTTTTAGAATACAGGGGCAGCCTGCTGCTGATCTGCCACGAACCTGAATTTTATGAGGGGCTGGCTACGGAGGTCTGGGACTGCATGGAATGGAGCCTGAAAAAATAGAAAAGGAACCGGCCGGGAGAATGATCCCCATTCCGGCCGGGAAAATCCTGCTGTGGCATGATTTTTGAATGCAAGAAACACACGGGAGCGTTGATTAGAGAAAAATCTGCATTTTTTTGAAAAAAGTGCTTGATTTTTTAAAAAGCATATAGTATAGTAAATAATGCTGTGGCATGATAGCGTAGAAGCGAGAGGTTGCTGCCCCATTGTGGCAGGTTTTCCGTGGAGCGAATGTCAAGTTAGGAAACTGGCGACAAGTCACTGTACAGAATGAAACATCTACAGATAACAGTAGGTTCTTGTGTGTGGAGCGATGCGATACACACGGGCAAGTGTACAGTCACCGCTTGTCGTGCTTCGAAAAGTACGAATAGGAGGCGACTTTTTTTATGGCAAGTCAAGTAATGAGAATCACATTGAAGGCGTATGATCACCAGCTGGTGGATCAGTCAGCGGGAAAGATCATCGAAACTGTCAAGAAGACAGGTTCCAAGGTAAGCGGACCGGTGCCGCTGCCCACAAAGAAGGAAGTAGTTACCATCCTTCGCGCAGTGCATAAGTACAAGGATTCCAGAGAGCAGTTCGAGCAGAGAACCCATAAGAGGCTGATCGATATCACAGCTCCTTCCCAGAAGACTGTGGACGCGCTGTCCAGACTGGAAATGCCCGCCGGAGTATTCATCGACATCAAGATGAAGACAAAATAATTTTGAGTGAAATATCCAGAATTGGTTGATATAGAAGCAACATTGAATGTTCCACTTATATCCACTGTTCTAGGATGATTGCAATAAGCAATCCGCTGTAGATTAAACAGGAGGTAGAAACATGAAGAAAGCGATTTTGGCAACCAAAGTCGGAATGACACAGATTTTCGACGAAAATGGAGCTCTGATTCCGGTAACTGTTCTGCAGGCTGGCCCTTGTGTTGTGACACAGGTGAAGACAGTTGAGAACGACGGTTACAGCGCGGTGCAGGTAGGCTTCATGGATAAGAGGGCGAAACTGGTGAGCAAACCGGTGAAAGGCCATTTTGACAAGGCAGGAGTTTCTTATAAGAGATATGTAAGAGAGTTCCGCCTGGAGAACGCAGAAGAGTACTCCGTAAAGGATGAAATCAAAGCTGACATCTTCACAGCCGGCGATAAGATCGACGCAACCGCTGTTTCCAAGGGCAAGGGCTTCCAGGGCGCCATCAAGAGGCACGGACAGTCCAGAGGACCTATGGCTCACGGCTCCAAATTCCACCGCCACCAGGGTTCCAACGGTTCTGCAACCACACCCGGCCGCGTGTTCAAGGGAAAAGGCATGCCTGGCCAGATGGGCGGCGTGAAAGTGACAATCCAGAATCTGGAAGTTGTCAAGGTTGACGCAGAGAACAATCTGCTGCTGGTGAAGGGCTGTGTTCCGGGACCCAAGAAGTCCATGGTAACCATCAAAGAGACAGTAAAGAAGAACAGCTGAGGTTTAGGAAAGGAGGAACACACAGATGGCAAAAGTATCTGTTTATAATATGGAAGGCCAGCAGGTTGGAGAAATGGACCTGAACGATGCAGTGTTTGGCGTAGAAGTCAACGAGCATCTGGTAAAAATGGCTGTTGTGAGCCAGCTGGCAAATAAGCGTCAGGGTACGCAGAAGGCTAAGACCCGTTCCGAAGTTTCCGGCGGCGGAAGAAAGCCCTGGAGACAGAAGGGAACAGGCCATGCAAGACAGGGTTCCACAAGAGCTCCCCAGTGGACTGGCGGCGGCGTTGTGTTTGCCCCCGCTCCCAGAGATTACACCATCAAGCTGAACAAGAAAGAAAAGCAGCTGGCGCTGAAGTCCGCTCTGACCTCCAGAGTTGCGGCGAACAAGTTCATCGTTGTGGACGCGCTGAAGATGGAAGAAGCTAAGACAAAGAAGTTCCAGACAGTTCTGGACAACCTGAAGGTGAACAAGGCTCTGGTAGTTCTGAATGAGAATGACAAGAACGTGATTCTGTCCGCAAGAAACATTCCTGCGGTGAAGACTGCTCAGACCAACACCATCAACGTATACGACATTCTGAAATATGACACTGTGATCGCTACTTCCGATGCAGTGAAGACCATTGAGGAGGTGTATGCATAATGGCTAACGTACAGTATTATGATGTCATCCTGAAACCCGTTATCACTGAGAAGAGCATGAACGGCATGGCCAATAAGGAATATACCTTCCTGGTTCATCCTGAAGCAAATAAGCAGATGATTAAGGATGCAGTGGAAAAGATGTTCACAGGCACAAAAGTAGAGCGCGTGAACACCATGAACTGCCCGGGCAAGAAGCGCAGAAGAGGCATGGTAGTAGGCCTGACCGCAAAGACAAAGAAAGCGATCGTAAAGCTGACAGCCGACAGCGCTGATATCGAGATTTTCCAGGGGCTGTGATCGCTTAACGAACGCAAGCAAAGGGCCATCCCTTCGCAACTCCCCACTCCGGGGAAGAACTTATACGGCGATCCGCGCCGTGAAAAACAGCAGCATTTCCGAGGCTGCACGAGAAAGGAGCAACACTCATGGGAATTAAAAAATATACCCCATATACACCATCCAGAAGAAACATGACTGGATATGATTTCGCAGAGATCACAAAGAGCGTTCCTGAGAAGTCTCTTGTGACAAGTGTAAAGAAAAATGCCGGCCGCAATAATCAGGGCAAGATTACTGTAAGACATCAGGGCGGCGGTTCCAAGAGAAAATACAGAATCATCGATTTTAAGAGAAATAAAAATGATATCCCTGCAACTGTTCAGTCTATCGAGTACGATCCGAACAGAACCGCAAATATCGCGCTGATCTGCTACGCAGACGGTGAAAAGTCCTACATCCTGGCTCCTGAAGGGCTGAAGGTAGGCATGAAAGTGATGAATGGTGAAAACGCTGAGGCTAGAGTCGGCAACTGCCTGCCTCTGTCCGCTATCCCCATCGGCGCTCAGGTACACAACATTGAATTGTATCCCGGCGCAGGCGCACAGATGGTACGTTCCGCAGGTGTTTCCGCACAGCTGATGGCGAAGGAAGGCAAGTATGCAACGCTGCGTCTGCCCTCCGGCGAAATGAGAATGGTTCCGATCTCCTGTAAGGCAACCATGGGCGTTGTTGGCAACGGCGAGCACGCGCTGGTTAAGATTGGTAAAGCTGGACGTAAGCGTCACATGGGCATCCGTCCCACAGTCCGCGGTTCCGTGATGAACCCTAACGACCATCCTCACGGTGGTGGTGAAGGAAAGACTGGTATCGGCCGTCCGGGTCCCTGTACCCCTTGGGGCAAGCCCGCTCTGGGTCTGAAGACCAGAAAGAAGAACAAGAAGTCCAACAAGCTGATCGTGAGAAGACGCGACGGCAAGACAATCGCAAGCAAGTAATCATATACACCGATAAGGAGGTTATAACCTATGGCTCGTTCATTGAAGAAAGGACCTTTCGCTGACGAATCATTGTTAAAGAAGGTAGATGCCATGAACGCTTCCGGAGACAAGTCTGTAATTAAGACCTGGTCCCGCCGTTCAACGATTTTCCCGCAGTTTGTAGGCCATACATTTGCAGTGCATGATGGCAGAAGACATGTTCCGGTATATGTGACCGAAGATATGGTAGGCCATAAGCTGGGCGAGTTCGTTGCCACCAGAACCTACAGAGGTCATGGCAAGGACGAGAAGAAGTCCCGCTGATTGCGGATATTGAAAGGAGGTAACATTCATGGCTAAAGGACATAGATCCCAAATTAAGAGAGAGAGAAATGCACAGAAGGATACAAGACCGTCTGCTAAGCTGTCTTACGCGAGAGTATCCGTTCAGAAAGCATGTTTCGTATTAGATGCCATCAGAGGCAAGGACGTACAGACCGCGCTGGGTATTCTGACTTACAGCCCCAGATATGCGTCCAGCCTGGTGAAGAAGCTGCTGGAGTCCGCCATTGCGAACGCTGAAAACAACAATGGCATGAGCGCTGAGAAGCTGTATATTGAGGAATGCTACGCAAATCAGGGCCCGATTATGAAGAGAATCAAACCGAGAGCACAGGGTAGAGCTTACAGGATCGAAAAGAGAATGAGCAATATCACCATTGTGCTGAATGAGAGATAATAAGGAGGAAAATATGGGACAGAAAGTTAATCCTCATGGTTTAAGAGTCGGCGTGATTAAGGACTGGGACTCCAGATGGTACGCAGAAGCAGATTTCGCTGACAACCTGGTAGAAGATTACAAGATCAGAACATTCCTGAAAAAGAGACTGTACAGCGCAGGCGTTTCCAAGATCGAAATTGAAAGAGCATCCGACCGTGTGAAGGTGATCATCTTCACCGCAAAGCCCGGCGTTGTGATCGGCAAGGGCGGCTCTGAAATTGAGAAGCTGAAGGCTGAAGTGCAGAAAATGACTGCAAAGAAGCTGTTTATCGATATTAAAGAAATTAAGAGACCTGATAAGGACGCTCAGCTGGTTGCTGAGAACATCGCGTCTCAGCTGGAGAACCGTATTTCCTTCAGGCGCGCTCTGAAGTCCAGCATGTCCAGAACCATGAAGGCCGGCGCGCTGGGTATCAAAGCTGCGGTAGGCGGCCGTCTGGGCGGAGCTGATATTGCCCGCACCGAGTTCTACAGCGAGGGTACGATTCCGCTGCAGACCCTGAGAGCTGATATTGATTATGGTTTCGCTGAAGCAGATACCACCTACGGCAAACTGGGCGTAAAGGTGTGGATCTACAAGGGCGAAGTTCTTCCAACAAAGTCTGTAAAGGAAGGGAGAGATAGATAATTATGTTAATGCCTAAGAGAGTAAAACGTCGTAAGCAGTTCCGTGGCACCATGAGAGGAAAAGCTCTCCGCGGCAATACCATCTCCAACGGTGAGTATGGTATTGTGGCAATGGAGCCCTGCTGGAT
Source organism: Cuneatibacter caecimuris (assembly GCF_004216775.1). Taxonomy (GTDB): domain Bacteria; phylum Bacillota; class Clostridia; order Lachnospirales; family Lachnospiraceae; genus Cuneatibacter; species Cuneatibacter caecimuris. Next base: position 898,931 of record NZ_SGXF01000001.1, on the reverse strand, counting down.
CAAGTCCAATCAGATCGAGGCAGCCCGTGTTGCTATGACCCGTTATATCAAGCGTGGTGGTAAAGTATGGATCAAGATCTTCCCGGATAAGCCGGTAACCACCAAACCCGCTGAAACCCGTATGGGTTCCGGTAAAGGTACTCTGGAGTATTGGGTAGCAGTTGTAAAGCCCGGCCGTGTTATGTTCGAAATTGCTGGTGTTCCCGAGGAGACCGCAAAGGAGGCATTGCGTCTGGCTATGCACAAATTACCTTGTAAATGCAAGATTGTTTCTCGTGCAGACTTAGAAGGCGGTGATAACAGTGAAAATTAATGAATATGTAAAGAATCTGAAGCAGAAATCTGCCGCAGAGCTGAATGATGAATTAGTAGCTGCTAAAAAGGAGCTTTTCAACCTGAGATTCCAGAACGCGACCAATCAGCTGGACAATACCAGCAGAATCAAGGAAGTTCGCAAGAACATTGCCAGAATCCAGACCATTATGACAGAACAGGCGAAAGCTGAGTAAGAGCGGAAAGGAGAGCTATTGTGGAAAGAAATCTGAGAAAGACCCGTGTAGGCAAGGTCGTAAGTGATAAAATGGATAAGACCATCGTAGTAGCTGTCGAGGATAATGTAAAACATCCGCTGATCGGCAAGATTGTAAAGAGAACCTACAAACTGAAAGCTCATGATGAAGAGAACACCTGCAAAACAGGCGATAAAGTAAGAGTAATGGAAACCAGACCGCTGTCCAAGGACAAGAGATGGAGACTGGTGGAAGTCATCGAGAGAGCAAAATAATCTGTTTTTTCAATACGGCACACGCGGCAGCGTGTGAAGAATGGTAAAGTTGAAAGGAGTTTAGGCATGATTCAGCAGGAAAGCAGACTGAAGGTTGCTGATAACACCGGTGCAAAGGAATTGCTGTGCATTCGTGTTATGGGTGGATCAACAAGAAGATATGCTAATATCGGCGATATAATCGTTGCTTCTGTTAAAGATGCTACACCCGGCGGTGTTGTAAAGAAGGGCGATGTTGTGAAGGCCGTTGTAGTTCGTACTGTCAGGGGCGCACGTCGTAAAGACGGTTCTTACATCAAATTCGATGAGAACGCAGCAGTGATCATCAAAGATGATAAGACCCCCAGAGGAACCCGTATTTTTGGACCGGTAGCAAGAGAACTGAGAGAAAAGCAGTTCATGAAGATTGTTTCTCTGGCACCAGAAGTATTATAAGGAGGCGTCATCGTGGCAAATAAGATCAAAAAAGGCGACACCGTTAAGGTGATTACCGGTAAGGATAAAGATAAAGAGGGTAAAGTGCTGGCCGTGAAGGGCGATAAGGTCCTGGTAGAAGGCGTTGCAGTAGTGAGCAAGCACACAAAGCCCAGCGCTGGAAATCAGCAGGGCGGAATTGTTACCAAAGAAGCTTTCATTGATATTTCCAATGTGATGTACTGCGAGAACGGTAAAGCAGCACGTGTTGGATTCAAGGTGGAAGATGGTAAAAAGTTCCGTGTAAACAAAAAGACCGGCGAAGTCATTGATGAAGTGACCAGCGCGAAATAATCCGGGAGAGGAGGTTCAAGGCATTGGCTAGATTAAAAGAGACATATCAGAACGAAATCGTAAATGCAATGATGAAGAAGTTCGGATATAAGAATATTATGGAAGTTCCCAAGTTAGAGAAAATCGTCATCAACATGGGTGTCGGTGAGGCGAAGGAAAACGCGAAGGTTCTGGACGCAGCTGTAAAAGAGCTGGAAACCATCACCGGACAGCATGTGGTTACAACGAAGGCAAGAAAGTCTGTCGCCAACTTCAAGATCAGAGAAGGAATGCCCATCGGCTGCAAGGTCACGCTGCGCGGCGAGAGAATGTATGAGTTTGCAGACCGTCTGATCAACCTGGCTCTGCCCCGCGTTCGCGACTTCAGAGGCGTGAATCCCAACGCGTTTGACGGCAGAGGCAACTATGCACTGGGTATCAAGGAACAGCTGATTTTCCCTGAAATCGAGTACGATAAGGTTGACAAGGTAAGAGGAATGGATATTATTTTCGTAACTACCGCGAAGACCGATGAAGAGGCCCGCGAACTGTTGACATTATTTAATATGCCGTTTCATAAATAATCAGGAGGAATATCATGGCAAAGACTTCTATGAAGATTAAGCAGTCACGTCCGCAGAAATTCTCTACCAGAGAATACAACCGCTGCAGAATTTGTGGCCGCCCGCATGCATATCTGAGAAAGTACGGAATCTGCAGAATCTGCTTCCGTGAGTTAGCATACAAGGGCCAGATCCCTGGCGTAAAGAAAGCAAGCTGGTAAAAAGGAGGCAATCAAGATGACAATGAGCGATCCCATTGCAGATATGCTTACAAGAATCCGTAATGCGAATACTGCAAAACATGATACAGTAGATGTACCTGCATCCAAGATGAAGCTGGCTATCGCTGACATTCTGGACAGAGAAGGATATATCACAAAGTATGAGGTGGTGGAGGACGGCTCTTTTAAGACCATCCGCATCACTCTGAAGTATGGCAAGGATAAGAACGAAAAGATCATTACCGGCCTGAAGAGAATCTCTAAGCCCGGCCTGCGTGTATACGCAAACACCGAGGAACTGCCGAAGGTACTGGGCGGCCTGGGTATCGCGATCATCTCCACCAATAAGGGTGTGATGACTGACAAAGAAGCGAGAAAAGAGAATGTCGGCGGCGAAGTGCTGGCATTTGTATGGTAATAGGATAACCCGAAAAGGACCGGAAAGGTTCACAATAAAAGGAGGTACACGGCATGTCACGTATCGGTAGAATGCCTATCGCGGTTCCCGCAGGCGTTACTGTGGATATCGCAGAAAATAACAAAGTGACTGTAAAAGGCCCCAAGGGCACTCTGGAAAGAGTCCTGCCCGAGGAGATGACAATTAAAATGGAAGACGGCCAGATCCTGGTGACAAGACCCAACGATCTGAAGAGAATGAAATCTCTGCATGGCCTGACCAGAACCCTGATCAACAACATGGTAGTTGGCGTGACCCAGGGCTATGAGAAAGTCCTGGAAGTAAACGGCGTAGGTTACAGAGCACAGAAACAGGGCAAGGTCCTGACACTGTTCCTGGGCTACTCCCACCAGGTAGACATGACTGATCCGGAAGGAATCGAGACAGTGATGGATGGTCAGAACAAGATCATCGTTAAAGGTATTGATAAAGAAAAAGTTGGCCAATTCGCCGCTGAAATCAGAGACAAGAGAAGACCGGAACCTTACAAGGGCAAAGGTATCAAGTATGCCGATGAGACAATCAGACGTAAAGTTGGTAAGACTGGTAAGAAATAATAGGAGGAGAAGGTCGATATGGTTAATAAAGTATCAAGGACAGAAGTCCGTCATGAAAAGCACAGAAGACTGCGTAACCACATCAGCGGCACGGCTGAGAGACCTCGTCTGGCTGTGTTCAGAAGCAATAATCATATGTATGCACAGATCATCGATGACACCGTTGGCAAGACTTTAGTATCCGCTTCTACTCTGCAGAAGGATGTAAAGGCTGAACTGGAAAAGACCAACAACGTGGAAGCAGCTGCAAAACTGGGCGCTGTGATCGGCAAGAGAGCCGTTGAAGCAGGCATTTCTGAAGTTGTTTTCGACAGAGGCGGTTTTATTTACCAGGGTAAGATCAAGGCACTGGCAGATGCAGCAAGAGAAGCTGGTCTGGTATTCTAGTCAAGGAGGAATAAGATGAAACATACAATTATTGACCCCAGCCAGTTTGAGCTGGAAGATAAGGTAGTGTCAATCAAGCGTGTATCCAAGACTGTTAAGGGCGGCCGTACCATGCGTTTCTCTGCACTGGTGGTTGTAGGAGACAAGAATGGCCACGTTGGCGCAGGAATGGGCAAAGCGGCTGAGATCCCGGAAGCGATCCGCAAAGGGAAAGAAGACGCTATGAAGAAGCTCATCACTGTTCCGATCGATGAGAACGGCAGTATCCCGCATGATATCTATGGAAAATTCGGCAGCGCATCCGTACTGCTGAAGAAGTCTCCGGAAGGTACCGGTATCATCGCAGGCGGCCCCGCGCGTTCCGTATTGGAGCTGGCAGGCGTAAAAAATATCCGTACAAAGTCCCTGGGTTCCAACAACAAGCAGAACGTTGTTATGGCTACCATGGAGGGTCTGAACTGCCTGAAGACTCCTGAAGAAGTTGCCAAGAACCGCGGCAAGTCTGTGGAAGAGATTTTAGGCTGAGGAGGAGAAAAACATGGCTGGTAAGTTAAAGATTGAATTAGTGAAATCTCCGATCGGTGCAGTTCCGAAGCATAAAAAGACCGTTGAGGCGCTTGGCCTGACCAAGATGCACAAGGTTGTTGAGCTGCCTGACAACGAGGCTGTCAGAGGAATGATCTGGCACGTAAAACACTTAGTGAAAGTAGAAGAAATCTAATCGAGAAACAGCAAGGAGGTGCAACCATGGATTTATCAAATTTAACCCCTGCAGCAGGTTCCGTACACAGCGATAACTTCAGACGCGGCCGCGGTCATGCGTCCGGCAACGGAAAGACTGCTGGTAAGGGTCACAAAGGTCAGAAGGCACGTTCCGGCGCTCCCCGTCCCGGTTTTGAGGGCGGCCAGATGCCTCTGTACAGAAGAATTCCTAAAAGAGGCTTCACAAACCGCAATTCCCTGAACATTGTGGGCATCAACCTGTCCGCTCTGGAGAGATTCGAGGACGGCGCAGAAGTAACAGTTGAGATTCTGATGGAAAACGGCATTGTTAAGAATCCCCGCGACGGCGTAAAGATTCTGGGCAATGGCGAACTCACAAAGAAACTTAACGTAAAGGCAAATGCATTCAGCGAGGGCGCAAAAGCTAAAATCGAAGCACTTGGTGGGACTGCTGAGGTGATCTGATGTTTAAAACCTTTCAAAACGCATTGAAGGTAAAAGAGGTAAGACAGAAACTTTTATTCACTCTGTTTATTCTGGTAATTGTCCGTCTGGGTTCCGGTATTCCGGTACCTGGTACGGACTCCAGCTATATTGCGACACTGCTGGCAGGCCTGAAGGATAATATGGGATTTTTGAATGCCATTACCGGAGGCTCCTTTGAGAAATTTTCAGTGTTCGCCCTGGGTATTAACCCTTACATCACTTCATCCATTATCATGCAGCTTCTGACCATTGCGATTCCGAAGCTGGAAGAGATGCAGAAGGATGGAGAAGAAGGCAGAAAGAAAATTGCGGAATTCACCCGCTATCTTACTGTGATTCTGGCTCTGATTCAGTCTGTGGCCATGGCGATTGGCTTTGGCAACAAGGGGCTGATTGACAATTATGGCGCCATGTCCATTTTCGGAAAGATCTGTGCAGTTGCGGCAGTGGTAATTGTTCTGACCGCAGGCAGCGCGGTGCTGATGTGGCTGGGCGAGCGGATTACCGAGAAGGGAATCGGCAACGGTATCTCCATTATCCTGGTAATCAATATCCTGTCCAGGATTCCGAATGATCTGTACTCTCTCTATGAAGCCTTCATGCAGGGGCAGAGCATCGCGATGCAGGTGTTCGCGGCGCTGGTGATTGCAGCCATTATCATCGGTGTGGTGGTCCTGACCATCATTCTGCAGGATGGTGTGCATAAAATACCGGTACAGTACGCAAAGAAGATGCAGGGGCGGAAGATGGTAGGAGGGAACAGCAGCTTTATCCCTCTGAAAGTAAATACAGCAGGCGTAATCCCTGTGATTTTTGCTTCTTCTATTTTGTCGCTGCCGGCGATTTTCGCCAGCTTCTTTACTATTAAGTCCACATTCTGGAATCATATTCTGGCGGGTATGTCCTCCAGCAACTGGTTCCGTGCCAGCGCTCCCTGGTATTCTATCGGCCTGATCGTATATCTGGCTATGATTATTGTGTTTGCATATTTCTATACCTCAATCACATTTAATCCGGTTGAGATTGCAAATAACATGAAGAAACAGGGCGGCTTTATTCCGGGTATCCGTCCCGGCAAGCCCACGTCAGACTACCTGAACAAGATCCTGAACTATATCGTGTTTATCGGAGCAGGTTTCCTGGCTGTGATCGCGGTAATCCCGATTTTCTTTGCCGGTGTGTTCAGCATCCAGCAGGTGTCCTTCGGCGGAACTTCCATCATCATTATTGTGGGCGTGGCTCTGGAGACGATCAAGCAGGTGGAATCCCAGATGCTGGTGCGTAATTATAAGGGTTTTTTGAATGACTGATCCAGGAATCCGGTCGGCGCTGGCTGTGCCGGCCGGCCCTGTATGACCGACCGTGGACGGAGGTTCTTAATATGAAAATTATTATGTTAGGAGCGCCTGGAGCTGGAAAAGGCACCCAGGCGGATAAGATCGCTGAAAAATACCGGATCCCTCATATTTCCACCGGAGATATTTTCCGCGCCAATATCAAAAACGGCACGGAGTTGGGAAAAAAGGCGAAAACCTATATGGATCAGGGGATGCTTGTGCCTGATGAGCTGACTGTAGATCTGCTGATGGACCGGATCGCACAGCCTGACTGTGAAAAGGGATACATCCTGGATGGTTTCCCCAGAACAATTCCCCAGGCGGAATGCCTTGATGAGGCGCTGTCTTCCCGGGGAGAGAAGATTGATTATGCGGTGAATGTGGAAGTTCCTGATGAAAATATCATTAACCGTATGTCCGGAAGAAGAGCCTGCCTGAGCTGCGGCGCCACCTATCATGTGGCATATCATGCGCCGGCGAAGGAAGGGATCTGTGACAAATGCGGCAGCGATCTGGTGCTGCGTGACGACGATAAGCCGGAGACAGTAAAAAAGCGTCTGAGCGTTTACCACGAGCAGACACAGCCTTTGATTGATTATTATAAGAAGGCGGGCGTTCTGAAGGAAGTGGACGGAACAAAGCCGATGGATACTGTTTTTGCTGACATCGCAGAGATTTTAGGAGCATAAAGAATGGCAGTAACAATTAAATCTGCAAGAGAAATTGAACTTATGCGGAAGGCCGGAAGCCTGCTGGCGGAAACTCTAGATGAGCTTTGCGCGGGCATTCGTCCCGGTATGAGCACGAAAGATATCGACCGGATGGGAGAAGCGAAGATCCGCAGCTTTGGCTGCGTGCCTTCATTTCTAAATTATAACGGGTATCCCGCTTCGATCTGCGTATCTGTGAACGATGAGGTGGTACATGGGATTCCCAGCCCGGACCGTATTGTCCAGGAGGGCGACATTGTCAGCCTTGACGCGGGCCTGATCTATCAGGGGTTCCACGCGGATGCCGCAAGAACGGTGGGAGTCGGGGAGATCAGCAGAGAAGCGCAGCAGCTGATTGATGTGACCAGGCAGAGTTTTTTCGAAGGTATTAAATATGCCCGGGCCGGGAATCATCTGCATGACATCTCGGCAGCCATTCAGCAGTATGCGGAAAGTTTCGGATATGGCGTGGTCCGTGACCTGGTGGGGCACGGGATCGGCACACATCTCCATGAAGATCCGGAGGTGCCTAATTTTAAAACAGTGGGCCGTGGAATCCGGCTTCGTCCAGGCATGACGCTGGCCATTGAACCCATGATTAATGAAGGGCGTTATGACGTGCTGATTCTGGATGACGACTGGACGGTGGTGACCGGAGACGGTTCTCTGTCCGCTCATTATGAGAACACGGTGCTGATCACGGAAGGCGATCCGGAAATCTTTACGCTGAAGTCCCAGGGACAGAACTGACGGGGTGCTTCATGAAATTGGAAGCAGGAAGCATTGTCAGAAGCCTGGCAGGTCATGACGCGGACTGTCTTTATGTGGTGATGCATGCGGAAGAAAAATTTCTTTGGGTGTCAGACGGCAGGCTGAAGCAGGCGGCAGTCCCCAAGAAGAAGAACCGGAAGCATGTGGAACCGGCCGGCAGGGATGAAGAGCTGGCGCGGAAGTTTGCAGAGGGCCGGACGGTACGCGATGAAGAAATAAAACGTGCATTGAAGTTGTGGAAGGCATATCACGCATAGGAGGTTTCCAGAATGTCGAAAACAGATGTCATTGAAATTGAAGGAACAGTAGTGGAAAAGCTGCCCAACGCCATGTTCTCCGTAGAACTGGAAAACGGGCACAAGGTTTTGGCGCATATCAGCGGCAGGCTGCGTGTGAATTATATTCGTATTCTGCCCGGAGATAAAGTGACTTTGGAGATGTCTCCTTATGATCTGTCCAAAGGAAGGATCATTTGGAGAGATAAGTAAGGTTTTGCTTGACTTCTTCACCCTGGTGGTGATATAATGAAAAGCGGACTTTTGTTAGCACCCGTGCGGACTTGTCTGTGCGGAGGAAAGGAGAATGTACTGTGAAGGTTAGATCTTCTGTAAAGCCGATTTGTGAGAAGTGCAAAATCATCAAGAGAAAAGGCAGTATCAGAGTAATCTGCGAGAATCCCAAACATAAGCAGAGACAGGGCTGATTTACCCTGCAGTAATGGAAAATGGCGTTTCACGGGGCGTGTATCCGTGGAAAAGTATGCCATAATGTAAGGCGGCTGCGGTATGAACCACCAGGAGGTGTTGTTCATATCATTTAAGCAATAAATAAGTTTTATGTATGTTGACTAGGAAAATTATACTAATGGAGGTGTAACACACACATGGCTCGTATTTCAGGCGTTGACTTACCCAGAGAGAAGCGTGTAGAGATCGGATTGACCTATATCTATGGAATTGGCAGAGCAAGCTCTAACAGAATTCTGACAGAAGCAAATGTGAATCCGGATACCCGCGTAAAGGATCTGACGGACGAAGAAGTAGCGAGAATCCGTGACGTGATCGACGCGTCTCAGACGGTGGAAGGCGATCTCCGCAGAGAAATCGCAATGAACATCAAGAGACTGCAGGAAATCGGTTGCTATCGCGGCATCCGTCATAGAAAAGGCCTGCCGGTTCGCGGTCAGAAGACTAAGACCAATGCAAGAACCAGAAAAGGTCCGAAGAAGACTGTGGCTAACAAGAAGAAATAATTCAGGAAGGAACCCATAAGGGAGGTTAGTTTAGAAAATGGCTAAAAAAGTGTCAACAAAAAAAGTGACAAAAAAGCGTATTAAGAAAAACGTTGAACGGGGACAGGCGCACATTCAGTCATCTTTCAATAATACCATTGTAACACTGACTGATACACAGGGTAATGCTTTATCCTGGGCAAGTGCTGGCGGTCTTGGTTTTAGAGGTTCAAGGAAATCTACTCCTTATGCAGCTCAGATGGCAGCTGAAACTGCTACGAAAGCAGCTCTGGTACACGGACTGAAATCTGTTGATGTAATGGTAAAGGGACCTGGTTCCGGCCGCGAGGCAGCGATCCGCGCCCTGCAGGCATGCGGACTTGAAGTGACAAGCATCAAGGACGTTACCCCCGTACCGCATAACGGATGCCGTCCGCCCAAACGTAGAAGAGTTTAATTAGGAGGTTAAGAATCGTGGCAGTAGATAGAGTTCCGGTATTAAAGAGATGCAGATCTTTGGACTTAGATCCGATTTTCATGGGAATTGACAAGAAATCCAACCGCAATTCCAAGAGAGCCAATAAGAAGATGAGCGAGTACGGCCTGCAGCTGAGAGAAAAGCAGAAGGCAAAGTTCATCTACGGTGTGTTAGAGAAACCGTTCCGTAATTATTATAAAAGAGCAGAGCGCATGAGCGGCATGGTAGGTGAAAACCTGATGATCCTGCTGGAGCGCCGTCTGGATAATGTGATTTTCAGACTGGGTTTTGCCAGAACAAGAATGGAAGCAAGACAGATCGTTGACCACAAGCATGTGCTGGTAAACGGCAAGTGCGTGAACATCCCGTCTTATCTGATCAAGGCTGGCGATACCATTGAAATCAAGGAGTCCGTGAAGGACAGCCAGAGATATAAAGATATCCTGGAGACCACAGGCGCAAGAATGACGCCTAACTGGGTGGAAGCTAACCAGGAGAATCTGAGCGGCGTGGTGAAGGCGCTGCCCACCCGCGAAGAGATCGACGTTCCGGTAAACGAAGTGTTGATCGTCGAGCTGTATTCCAAATAATGATCGCATGACAATGCGCAGGCTTATGCCGGACAAGATGTCCGGCAAAGGCCGGTATATCCCCCAACAATCATACCCAAAAGGAGGGGCTTATAAGTGTTCGATTTTGAAAAACCGAAGATCGAGATCGTTGAGATTTCAGAAGATAAGAAGTATGGCAGATTTGTTGTCGAGCCTCTGGAAAGAGGATACGGCATCACACTGGGCAATTCTCTTAGAAGAATCATGTTGTCGTCCCTGCCGGGCGCAGCAGTGAGCCAGGTCAAAATCGATGGCGTTTTGCATGAATTCAGTTCCATCCCCGGCGTTAAGGAAGATGTGACTGAGATTATCATGAACATCAAAAGCCTTGCGATCAAAAATACCAGCGAGACCAATGAACCGAAAATTGCATACATCGAGTACGAGGGCGAAGGCGTTGTGACTGCCGCGGACATTCAGGCGGATCAGGATATTGAAATCCAGAATCCGGACCAGGTGATCGCGACTTTGAGCGGCGGTCCTGACTGCAAGCTTTACATGGAGCTGACCATCACAAAAGGCCGGGGCTATGTGGGCGCGGACAAGAACAAGAACGATGAGCTGCCGATCGGCGTGATTCCGATTGATTCTATCTATACCCCCATCGAACGTGTCAATATGTCGGTTGAAGATACCCGTGTCGGCCAGACCACTGACTTTGATAAACTGACGCTGGATGTGTTTACCAACGGCACTCTTGCGCCTGATGAGGCTGTCAGTCTGGCTGCAAAGGTGCTGAGCGAGCACCTGAATCTTTTCATCGATCTATCCGAAAATGCCAGAACCGCTGAGGTGATGGTGGAGAAGGAAGACAATGAGAAAGAAAAAGTGCTTGAAATGAATATTGACGAACTGGAGCTGTCCGTTCGTTCTTACAACTGCCTGAAGAGGGCAGGAATCAACACCGTTGAGGAATTAACCAACAAGACTCCGGAGGACATGATGAAGGTCCGCAACCTGGGCCGCAAGTCTCTGGAGGAAGTCCTGGCGAAGCTGAAAGAACTTGGCTTGCAGCTGAATTCCAGTGATGACTAATCAGACGGAGGAAAGGTAGAAATGGCAGGATATAGAAAGTTAGGCAGAACCACCAGCCAGAGAAAGGCGATGCTGAGAAATCAGGTAACCAGCCTGCTGTGCAACGGCAAGATCGTTACAACCGAAGCGAGAGCAAAGGAAGTAAAGAAGATCGCAGAAGGCCTGATTGCAATGGCTGTGAAGGAAAAAGATAATTTTGAGACCGTTACCGTAAAGGCAAAAGTTGCCCGTAAGGATAAAGACGGCAAGAGAGTGAAAGAAGTAGTAGACGGCAAGAAAGTAACCGTATACGATGTAGTGGATAAGGAAATTAAGAAAGATATGCCTTCCAGACTGCACGCAAGAAAGCAGATGATGAAGGTGTTCTACAACGTGAAAACCACAGGCGCGAAGAAGAAGGACACAAAGGTTGTGGATATGCCCGCTAAGATGTTCGACGAAATCGCTCCTAAGTACGTAAACCGCAACGGCGGCTATACCAGAATCATTAAGATCGGACCCCGTAAGGGCGACGCAGCGATGGAAGTGCTGCTGGAGCTGGTATAAAGACAAAAATGCTGCAAACTGTCATGATGAAAAGAGGCGGTTTGCAGTTTTTTATGCAATGAACCCCCCTGATATAAAAAATAGTATTCTTTTGCGTCACTTGCAAAAGGTTTAACGTACTTTATACAATCGCATAAAGTGCCGGAAAGCCGCATGAACACTTGGTTTGTGCGACTTTTCTTTTTCTTTCCCGCCATCGTTTTATGAGGGATTATCGAGGTCAAATCGTGAAATAGTGCCCAAAATGGTGCCCGGATTTTAAAAGGGGTTGTAAGGACTTTTAAGTAAAGATAAGGGCTGCCGTCCGCTTGGCTTTCCAGCATAGTAAAAAGAGCCTCCTATCCAAGGTTGTACATGCGGCATTGGGGTACAGTGCCCCAATGATAAAAGACGTTATGGAGCGTCTGAAACGATGGTGTTTCCAGAAAAAATTTCAAAAAGTTTAGGCCTCCCCGCAAGTGCAGGGAGGCCCGCCCGGCCATTCAGTTTTTCCATGTTGCAGATAATCAATCTTTGCGTGAGTGACGACCTTTTCCAGATAGCCCGTAAACTTAGCAGTTCGTTCAGCTGCACCAAATAATTTATATTCACGGGCGGACGACTCCGCCGCAGCTTTTTCAGCAAATTCTCGAGTTCTTTCATTCTGTTTTTCCATTGAGCTTGCCTCCATGACGCGCCGCCCATAGCGACACGCCATGTACGGCGTGTTTCAAAATTGATTTAGGTTTACGAGTGTCGGATTTTACGGCAGCCAAAAGAGGCTTTTCAAGTAGCCCAATGGAATCCCCCCCTTTCCCGTGGAATAGGGGGATATGAAAAGAACCGGCCTCTGCCAAGACAGAGATCGGCACATACCCGAAAGCGCAGGAGCGCGCGGCGAAGGACACCCCGTTTACTGGCTGGAAACGGAATGAGAAAACACGATACGGTTGTGCGAAAGTTACGGCATAGGCTCCCGGCATGTGGCGTCCTCCTTGCGCCGCCGTTGCCGTTGGGGTCTAAAAAAGGGCGCAGTTACCACGCCCCCCGTAAGTCCTTTTTCAAAAAAGAAAACGGCGGCTTGACTGGCCGCCGCTGAAAGCTCAATACCCGCTAAAGCAGCGGAATTTTAACTTTTTTGTGTTAGTACCGGAAGAAAATTTATTCAACGTCCTGTTCTAATTTCTTGATGATTTTTGCCGGTACGCCTGCCACGACGCAATTATCCGGCACATCTTTCGTTACAACCGCTCCGGCGGCCATGACCACGTTATTTCCAATCGTAACGCCGGGGAGTATGGTACAGTTACCGCCAATCCACACGTCATTTCCTAACGTCACAGGCTTGCTATATGCCTTTTTCTCCCGTCTGCCCCTTGGTGTGAGTGGGTGTCCGACAGTCGTGATTAGAGTATTCGGCCCAATCATGCAATAATCGCCAATATGTACCGGGGCAATATCCAAAATCGTAACATTGTAGTTCGTCAAAAAGTCCTCACCAACATGGATATTCTTGCCGCTGTCACAGTTGAAATTGGGCTGGATATAGACGTTTTCTCCGGTGGAGCCGAACAGCTCCTTGATTGCCGCAAGCTGGGCCGCGTAGTCGGCGGGGTCAATGGCGTTAAATTTCGCACAGCCTTTTAAGGCGTTCTCTTTGCGGGCGACAACATCAGCGTCAAAAAAGCAGTATTCCAGCCCGGCATCCAATTTTTCAAGTTCTGTCATGTTCAAACCTCCTGTTTCTCTCTCCTAATTCTCTTGTAATATTCTTTAGCCAGCCGTATTTTCGATAATGGATAATTGCGGCGGGCAGCTTGACGACTTCATCTAAGTTGATAATCAGGAACACGACGACAACGGGCAGATTCCAATAAAACGCCGCAAGGAAACCGACTGGAACAGCAAAAATCCACATGGTAATTACGTCGCAAACCAAGCCAAACTTAGAATCACCGCCAGCGGGGAAAATCCCGGCTATCGTTGTCATGTTAATTGCCTTTGCAACCATATAGCAGGCACAAAATAGTAACATCCATTTTAAGTATTCGGTCGCTTGGGAGCTTAAAACCGTTACATTCAAAATCAACGGGGACAGCGCAAGCAGGAGCAGGCCGGACGCCACGCCCCCGATGATCGCCATTTTCCAGAGCAGACCGCCGTACTGCTTTGCTCGGTTCAAATCTCCCATGCCCAACTCGTTGCCCACAATAATGCCGCCGCCGTTGGCAAGGCCGGTACAAAAACTAACAATCAAATTCTTTACGATATTTGCAATTGAATTAGCGGCCACGGCGTCGCTGCCTAAATGTCCCATAATGACGGAATACATGGTGAAGCCACACCCCCACACCAGATAATCCCCCATCATAGGCACTGTATATTTCCAGTAGTCCATAACCAAAAGCCGATCTACTGCAAAGCAATACTTCATACGCAGTCTGATTCGATTTTCCCGCAAGGATTCCACATAGGCCCAAAGCATTTCAATAAGCTTTGAAATAGAGGTGGCAAGGGCAGCGCCCGCAATCCCCATTTTAGGGAAAAAGAGCAGCCCAAAGATCAGCGCGGCATTTAAGAAAATATTGATAACAACGGCGCTTGACCCAATCGCCATGCTTTTCATGGCATACCCTGTATTTTTCAAGATACAAAGATAAATTTGCGAAATACCGGTGAACAGATAAGACGCTGCTACAATCCGAAGATAAATACTGCCGCCCGCGATCAGTTGCGGCTCGCTGGTAAAAATCCGCATTAACTGATTGGGCATGAAAAGGGACGCCAGAAAGAAAACGGCTGAAATGAGGAAAGAAACCCTAGTGACATACGCAAAGATTTTTTCAATCGCGGTCACGTCGCCCTTGCCGTAGTATTGTGCGGCTAAAATGCTCGTCCCCATGGTCAGCCCGCCCATAAACAGATTGAACACAAAGGTGATCTGTCCGGCCAACGAAACCGCCGACAGAGAATCCTGATTGACAAAGCCCAGCATGAGAGCGTCCGAAGCACTCACCGCCGCCAGCATAAATTGTTGAAATGCGATTGGCAGTACAAGGGAAAACAGCTTTTTATAGAAGATAGTTTTCTCACCGCCTAACTCTTTTTCCTCCATTGAATAACCTCCCGTCTGTTTTTCATAACAATCTTTAGTATAGAAGATCGTGGTTAAAGAAACAGCGCCAAATCTTAATATATACAGTGGTATTTTCTCATGTAGCGTGGTATAATAAAATTAAAAATCGGAGGGCATTTGAGTAAAGGAGTGGCAAGGTGGGACAAGAAACTTTATGTGCAGCGGTCGAGAGATTGCGGGAAGAATTTGGGGTGTTGGACTGGACGTATCATAATTGTGCTGGTGAAAATCCGGAGGAAAAAATGTTTTATTGGCCCGGTGCGCCGGAAGATGAAATTATGGTTGTCGTCCATCAGAGCAGAGGACGGCAAGAGCTGTTTCATCGGCACGATTATTTCTATTTCAATTACACCTATCAGGGTGAATATGATTCCATTAGCTTTAAGTACGATAACCGTATTACGATTCGGGAGGGAGAGCTGTATGCGGGCCAGCCCTTTGCCGGTCACGCTCTTTGCGTCCACGACGACAAGGAAACAACGATTATCGGCGTACTGATTCAGAAAGACACGTTTTGTCGGGCCTTTTTGCCAATGCTTTCTGCAAATACAAAGCTATTTCATTTTCTGCTTGACCCGTCAACCAATCAATTTTCTGATGAATATATCCATTACAAAGTTGAGGACGACTGCAACATACGGGCGCTCCTTGAAATGATGGTGGTAGAGTATGCCAACCGGCAGGAGGATACACAGGTTGTCTTGAAGTCGCTCACACTATCGTTTCTCATTCAGATTGCACGTCAGTATGTCCATGCAAATCGGGAGCCTGCAAACGAAAGCCCTTCGGAAAAGATCGTACAGTATATTGGGGAACACGTTGACACCGTAACACTCAAAGAAATTGCAAAGCATTTTTCGTATCACCCGAATTATGTTTCAACCTTGTTGCACCGGGAAGTTGGGAGGTCCTTTTCAGAAATTTTATTAGCGTTACGAATGGAACGGGCGGTAATTCTTTTGAAAGGGACAAGCCTGCCAGTAGAGGAAATTTCCTCGGTATTGGGGTATAGCAACAGCAGCAATTTTTACAAAGCCTTCCGGGATTACTACCATGTTTCCCCGAGGGAATACATAAAGGTCAGGTAATCGTTTGAAAGACAAGGAATGGAAGTCTCCACCGACCTTGATTTTTCACGCCTCTCCGGAGGGCTGGAAATGAAGGACAAAGTGGCAAGCAATGCCCCGTGGTACACATGGGGCCATTTTTTCCGTTTTTCGCTGCTGCGCAAAACGGAAAAATCTGCTTGTTGGTGGCCCGCCCCCAATCCCCCGGACAAGTGCGCTGCGCGCCCCTGCCGAAACGCCCCTGCGGGGCGGCTGCGCGTCCTGTGGACGCTTTGAGCGGTATAAATCGATACTTCCGGGCATATAGGCAAAAAGCAGCAGTTCGCTCCGGGCATAAATCGGACTACATTTCCGGCATGGGAAAAGATACCGACTACCCCAAAAGGGGTGACAAGCCCGGAGCGAACCGTTAAAAATATAGCTGTTGTGCGCTATGTGACAATCAATTTGTGGTGCCCAAATGGTGCTCAATGTTGCTTTTGCCTCTTATCTGATAGTCCTCAAAAATAGAGGGATGATGGTAAATTTCAAAAGATGATGGTAAAATACATAAGTGATGGAAATCGACAAAAATTTAAGCTGGAGGGTGTTTTTTGTGGTGGTTAGAGAAGTTAAAGAAAATGATTTAAACGGGTTACTTCATTTGTACGAACAATTGCATAACAGCGAAGTCGCCATAAATTTTGATGAGTTATCAAAACTTTGGAATCAAATTATACAAGATAATAATCATCATATTATTGTAGTTGAGGAAGACGGTAAAATAGTTTCTTCCTGTGTCTGTGTAATTATTCCTAATCTAACGCACAAACAACAGCCATATGCATTTATAGAAAACGTCATTACAGATGAAGCATATAGGAAAAAAGGATTTGCTACGAAATGTCTTAATTATGCGAAAGAAATTGCGATAAATGAGAAATGTTATAAGATTATGTTGTTAACTAGTTCCAAGAAGGATACAACCTTAAAATTCTATCAAAATGCAGGCTATAATAGTAAAGATAAGACGGCATTTATACAATGGATTTGACGCATTCCCAACAAGCAAAAATGAAAGGCATTTTTGCTTGTTGGGAACCCCAAACCCTTTTCATTTTTATTTATTATGAAGATTCTACTGAAATTCTGCTTTTAGTTTTTCGTATCTTTCCTTCTCATAATCCATCACCTGAAACAAAGGGCTGTACAGGCAATGCTGCAAAACATCCCCATCAATCAATACTTCGCCAAAAGCAGAATGTATTTTCTCTTTATTGCTGTGATGATAAATGGCGGTACAGATTAAGTGTATTTCCCCCGCTGTAAATAATTTTAAGGATTCTAAGATTTCTTTTGCCATAACAGAGCTGTGTTGGGCGTGATTTTGGCTGTCTTTTGCCGTATAAGTATAAATATCATGCAGCATGCCTGCAATTGCGGCTAATTCCACATTCTCTTCCCTTTTCATGGCGATCATTGCGCTGGCTTGTGATATGCCATATAAGTGTATATAGCCGCTGCGCCGTAAAGAGGAATCATCCATATTTAAAAGGAGTTCATCAACTTTTTCCCGGACGTTCTCCATTCTGTTAATTTTTTTCCAACCTAATTAATATGTGCAAAGGTTGCGCCGAGGCGTATATCAAATCCAAGGGCTTGATACATTTTCTCATCGCAGGGAGCGCAGCATACGGTGAGGCTGGCAACATGATTTTCTGAGCACCAGTCCATCGCCGCCTGCGCCAGCATCCGGGCAATGCCTTTTCTTCGGAATACCGGCTCAACAAAGAAATCCTCAAAAACACCGGTGTCAGTGCAGGCAAAAGTAGAAAAGCATTTGCTCACGCTGCACATCCCCACAAACCGGTATCCGCGTTTTGCGATAAAAAAGGTGATTTTCCCATCTCTAACCGCCTGCCCGAGCTGCTCCTGTTTTTCTTCAGTCATAGGCTCTTCTCCAATTTCAGCCAGGTAGCTGTTCTCTAATTTGAAAAGCTGACAGTCCTCGGGATCGCCGAGGATCTCTACTGTAAATGGAACTGTTCCCTCCGGGGGCAGGATCATCAGCGGTTCCCCCCATTCGTCCATACCGTTTTTCACAAATCCCATGCTTTGCCAGAAGCGCAGACGCCGTTCATTGCCGCCGTAGTTCAGTTCCACGTAGTCAGCTCCATTTTTTTCTGCCCAGTCCAGGAATACTCGGGCGCACTGTTTCCCCGTTCCGCCGCCGCGAAATTCCGGAAAAACGCAAAACTCCATGAGGAAGCATTTTCCGTCCTCAGTTTTGTAGATAACCGGCAGAGCCAGGCCGATATCCTGCCCGTTTTGGCTAAAAAACAAATAGTGGCAGCGGTCCTGTTCCCTGTCGTGCAGCCGCTGAATCTGTGCCTTATACTGCGCATCATCCAGAAAGTAGGCCAGATCTTCATCTTCCGGGTTGGGAAAAATATCTCTCCTGTGATAAGTGTGGAGCTGATCCCAAAACAATGCTGCATCCTGAGCAGTAACAGCCTCACGGACAGTAATTTGATTTTCCATTTACATTCCCTCCATAGATTAAAATTCCTGTACATCCAATTCATACAGAGCTGTTGACCTGCCATTTGGATGGTCAATAATATCAACGATTTTAAAGCCGGCATTCAGATAAATTTTTCTGACCACTTTTTCATCCAGAGCGGTATCCAGACGGATATATCGAATCCCGCGCTTCAGGCATTCCTGCTTGACGGCATTCACTACAATTTTCGTCATTCCTGTTCCTGCAAAATTACGGCGCACACATAATTTATGCAGATACGCGGCCTCATATCTTGGCGCCTGAGGCCAATAATCTGGATCTGCCCATTGCAAAATAAAAGCGCAGGTAATCGTTCCATTCACAGACCCAATACAAAAATTTTCCGGCTGCGCGTTGGGAGTGATCAGCTGTTCCGGAGTCAGCCATTCATCAGGCCATAGAGTGAATCCCCTTTTCCGCCCCCAGGCAGCAACCTCTTTCATGATTAGAATAGCCGGATCAAGCATATTAAACTCAATCCTAAGCGTCTTTTCATCCATATCATCTAAAATCCCTTTTTTATTTATTTTAGTTGATTATATCACAAAACATAAAAATCTTCACTACATATCAGTAAAATCCACAGAAGTATAACGCAATGAAACAGTTCGCAAAAATAAGAGATAAAAAGATAGAAAACAAAAAGCAGATATGGTATAATGTCCACGCAGGCAATAAGCAGTGCGAAAATGTGGGGACAGCAGTTTTCAATGTACCGGCACAAAAGAAGATACCCCAGCCGATTCCGGCCAAGGCGTATCATAAACCAATTCCAAAAAAGGAGATCAAAATGAGATTAGAGCTATTCAAAATAGGTCCATTTACCATCTACAGCTACGGCCTGATGATTGCCATAGGCGTGATCGCAGCATTTATTCTGGGCATGCACCGGGCCCGCAAGCGCGGGCTGGATCCGGACCAGCTGTTCAATATGGGACTGGTAGGCGTGATCGGGGGAATTATCGGCGCCCGCCTTCTGTATTATATCACCGTACTCCCTGATATCATCAAAGATCCGTCCATCCTCTGGGATTTTAGCGAAGGATTCGTCGTTTACGGCGGCCTGATCCTGGGAATCCTGGCTCCCCTGTTATATACCAGAATTAAAAAAATACCCTTCTGGCAATACCTGGAAGTTGCTATTCCGTCCATACCACTGGCCCAGGGATTTGGCAGAATAGGCTGTTTCCTGGCAGGCTGCTGCTACGGCAAGGGAACTGACTGCTGGATCGGGGTGACTTTTCCCGAAAACAGCCTTGCAGTATCAGGAACCCCTTTGATTCCAACTCAGCTGATTTCCAGCGCAGGCGATTTCCTCATCGCAGCATTTCTGCTGTTCTGGGGAAGAAAGAGAAGGGACCGCGGGCAGATGACCGGGCTGTATCTGTCGCTGTACGCGATCGGAAGATTTGTGATCGAATTTTTCCGCGCAGATTACCGGGGCTGGGTCGGGCCGTTATCCACCTCCCAGTTCATTTCCATCTTCATGCTGATCGCAGGAATCGGCCTGATCGTAATATCCCGCAAGCTGGGCCCGGGAGTTATCGCTGAAGCAAATACAGAAGAAGAAAATTCTGAAACAGAAGAAAAATAAATCATGGCCGAAAGGGCAGGAAAGAGATGAAAAAAGAACTGTTGGATCAATGTAACCGCTGGCATGAGGAAGATGAGTTCCAGCGGATTGCGGATGCGGTTTCAGAGGTGCCGGAGGAAGAGTGGGATTATGAACTGGTATCCCAGCTGGCCCGGGCTTACAATAACCTGGGAGAATACCAAAAGGCTCTGGAGCTGCTGGAATCTGTGAAAGCTGAAGGTGAAACAGATCCTCTCTGGCATTTCCGTATCGGATATTCTTTATATTATCTGGACCGGGATCAGGAAGCCAAAGAGGAATTTGAGCGGACCTGTGAGATGGCGCCGGAGGACCGGGACGCCTGGTATCTTCTGGCCTGCTGCTGCGAGCTTCTGGGAGAGGAGCCGCGGCTGGAAATACCAGAAGCAGTGCGGGAAGAGGCCAGAAAGGATATTGCGGTTGCAAGCTGCCGCCCAGAGGTATATACCGAGGAGGAGATGGAGTTAGTGGAGGCGCATATCAGCCATTCCTTCGGGGAATATGAGAGCGTGTTCCACGAGATATATTCCCCTGACATCCATGTGGATATCTGTATTATCCCGCCTGTTCCGGAGAGAAACTATTATACTTTGGTGACAATGGGGATGGGGGCCCACAGAATGCAGGTGCCGGAAGAACTGCAGGACGCCCATGTAGACAGGGCGGAACTTCTGATCTGCCTGCCGCCGGATTGGGAGATCACTTCCAATGAAGAAATCTGGTACTGGCCTATACGGCTTCTGAAGGTTTTGGCAAGGATGCCAGGGGAGGAGAACTCCTGGCTTGGATGGGGTCACACAGCGGATATGGGTGAAAACCTGGCGGATAATGTATCCTTTACAGGCGCGCTGCTGGCCTCCCCGGCTGCCTTTGGAGCCGGAGCGGGAGTGTGTCCCATGCCCGACGGAAGCGAAATCAATTTCTATCAGGTGCTTCCTCTTTACCGCCAGGAAATGGATTATAAGCTTTCACACAGTTCAGAAGAACTGCTGGAACGCATGGGGGACAACATATTCCTCCCTCTGGATATCGGCAGAAAAAATGACTGCGATTTTTCAGGAGAGAAGAAATTCGCCATTCCCGGAGAGAAAATACAGGCAGTGCTGACAGACTGGGAAGGACCGGAAGGGTGCATGGCGACGGACCGGATTCTGGTGGACGGCTGCCGGGTAGGTTATATGTACAGAGAGGAGCCGCAGGCAGATTATCCGGACAGCGGCTGGCGCTTTCTGGCGGGAGATGAATCTAAGGAATATATGGATGATCCTGAGAATACCGGAGTCTATCAGCTTAACACAATATGCAACTATGACCCTGATATTTTGCCGCTGTTGAAATCTCCTTACGGCACTGCATATTTCAGGGACGAAAATGGAGTACTGCAGCCGGAAGAGACCAGCTTCCTGGCATAAATAAAAGGGGGATTTACGAATGAAACTGAATACAAAGAGAACTATATTTGTAGGCTTTGCATTTCTTTCCATCTGTGCGTTCTGGCAGCTGTATGACAGCATTGTGCCGCTGATCCTGAAGCACACATTCGATGTGAGCGATACAGTGGCCGGCGGGATTATGGCGATTGACAATGTGCTGGCGCTGTTTATGCTGCCGCTGTTCGGGGCTCTGTCGGATAAAGTCCACAGTCCTATCGGCAGGCGTACGCCGTTTATTGTGGTGGGAACCGTGGTGGCAGTGATCTCTATGCTGATGCTTCCGCTGTCTGATAATATGGTTTCTCTTCCTTTTTTCATCCTGGCGCTTATGGTCACTCTGATCGCCATGGGGAGCTACCGTTCCCCGGCAGTATCTCTGATGCCTGATGTGACGCCAAAACCGCTGCGCTCCAAGGCGAATGCAATTATCAATCTGATGGGAGCGGTAGGGGGAATCATTTCCCTGATTCTGATTTCAGCGCTGGTTCCGAAAACGGGAAAGCCTGATTACTTTCCCATTTTCCTGATCGTGGCTGCGGTGATGGGCGCCGCCGTGGTGCTGCTGTTATGGAAAATCCAGGAGAACCCCATGCGGCAGGAACGGGAACGGCTGGAGAAGGAATGGGGAGAGGAAGAAAAGGAACAGGAAGAAAAGGTTTCAGGAAAGCCTGCTCCTATGTCCGGCCCGGTAAAAAAGAGTTTGATCCTGATCCTGATTTCCGTGTTCTGCTGGTTTATGGGATACAATGCGGTGACTACGGCATTTTCCAAATATGCGCAGATCCAGTGGGGCATGCAGGGAGGCGGATTTGCCAACTGCATGATGGTGGCTACCGGAGCCGCAATCCTGTCCTATATCCCGGTGGGGGCTCTGGCCTCCAAAATCGGGCGCAAAAAGACAATACTGGGCGGCGTAGTTCTGCTGGGCGCCATGTTTGGCCTGGGCGGCCTGATTCCGGAATACCATTTCTGGGTGAATGCGCTCTTTGCTCTGGTTGGCGTAGCCTGGGCGGCGATTAATGTGAATTCCTATCCCATGGTGGTGGAAATGAGCAAGGGAAGCGATATCGGCAAATTCACCGGTTACTATTATACATTTTCCATGGCAGCCCAGATTGTGACGCCCATTCTTTCCGGCTTTCTGCTGGATCAGGTGGGGTACTGGACGCTGTTCCCTTATGCGGCTGTATTTGTGGTTCTGGCCTTCTTTACCATGCTGTTTGTAAAGCACGGAGACAGCAAGCCTCTGCCGGCGAAGAGCAAGCTGGAAGCATTTGATGTGGACGACTGAGAAAGGAAGAGAGAGATGGCAAAATTTGTGAGGAATGTACTTGGAACTGTTCTGACAGGCGCTGCAGCCTGGGCGGTGCTGATCAAGCCCCGAACGGCGGGAAGGCCGGACCTGGAAGGGCTTCAGATGTATGATTACGCCCACCGGGGCCTGCATGATGCAGCGGCAGGGGTGCCGGAAAATTCTCTCGCAGCTTTCAGGAAAGCAGTGGAAAACGGCTATGGAATGGAGCTGGACGTCCATCTGACAAGAGACGGAAAGCTGGCTGTGATCCATGATTCCAATCTGGAGAGAGTCTGCGGGGCTGAAGGGCGCGTGGAGGATCTGACCTGGGAAGAGCTGCAGAATTTCAGGCTGCTGGGCACGGAAGAGAAAATTTCCAGCCTGTCCCAGGTTCTGGAACTGGTGGATGGCCAGGTGCCTTTGATTGTGGAAGTAAAACCTGTTCAGGAAAACCATGCGGTGCTGTGCCGCCGGGTCAGCGAGGCTCTGGAAGGCTATGCAGGCCTTTTCTGCGTGGAATCCTTTGATCCCAGGGCTGTATTCTGGTTCCGCAGGAACCGTCCGGACTGGATTCGGGGACAGTTGTGCGAATACTATAACAGAAACGGGGAAAAGATGAATCCTGTGCTGGATTTTATTCTTCATCATCTGCTGACGAATATTGCCGCGTCTCCTGATTTTGTGGCATATCATGTGAAAGACCGGGATGCGGTGAGCCTGAAGCTCTGCCGGAAGCTGTATCAGGTCCAGGAAGTGAGCTGGACAATACGCAGCCAGGAGGAATATGACATGGTGAAGAACGACGGGGCCCTGGCAATTTTTGAAGGTTTTATTCCAGAAGTAAAATAAGACTTGCAAAATCATAGAAAATGTTTAAAATAAAAGGGAGTATTGCAAATTTCGCAGCTGATCATTTGCGGCCTGATTTTGCAGCGCTCCCTTTTAGATTGAAAACAAGTGAGGAAAAAACATGGCGATGACAAAAAAGCCGGTTACCGGCATGAAGGATATCCTGCCTGCGGAGATGCAGATCCGCGATTATGTGATCGGGCAGATCAAAGATACTTACAGGGGCTTTGGCTTTACCCAGATTGAAACGCCCTGTGTGGAAAGCATTGGGAACCTGAGCAGCAAACAGGGCGGCGAGAATGAGAAGCTGATCTTCAAAATTCTGAAAAGAGGAGAAAAGCTGAACCTGGAGACGGCGCAGAACGAAGCGGATCTGGTGGACGGAGGGCTGCGTTACGATTTAACAGTTCCGCTGTCCCGCTTTTATGCCAACCACGCTGCGGAACTGCCTAAGCCCTTTAAAGCGCTGCAGATCGGGCCGGTATGGCGGGCGGACAGGCCTCAGAAGGGCCGTTTCAGGCAGTTCTACCAGTGCGATATCGATATCCTGGGCGATACCACCAATCTGGCGGAGATTGAGCTGATCCTGGCTACCACCACGCTGCTGGGAAAAATCGGCTTTTCCGGTTTCACCGTGCGTGTGAACGACCGCCGCATTCTGAAAGCCATGGCGAAGTACAGCGGCTTTACAGAAGAGCAGTATGACGAGGTGTTCATTATTCTGGACAAGATGGACAAAATCGGTCTGGAGGGCGTGGAAGAAGAGATGAAGAAGTACGGTTTTCCTGAGGAATCCGTGAAAACTTATCTGGAAATGTTTCAGGACCTTCAGAATACAGAAGACGGCCTGGGTTATGTGGGTGAAAAATTGAAAGAAGTGATGGAAGGGAATGCGCCCGAAAACCTGCAGCAGATTTTCGGGGCCGTGCAGTCCACCACAGAATCCAGCTTTCACCTGGTGTTTGACCCGACGCTGGTTCGGGGAATGTCTTATTATACCGGGACCATTTTTGAGATCGGCGTGGATGGCTTTCCGGGTTCCGTCGCGGGCGGCGGGCGCTATGACGGCATGGTGGGGCGGTTCACAGGCCAGGAAACTTCTGCCTGCGGATTTTCCATTGGATTTGAGCGGATTGTCACGATTCTCCTGGAAGAAGGATTCCAGGCGCCGGGCGGCAGCGGGCGCAAGGCATATCTGCTGGAAAAGAACATGGGCGCTGAGCGGATGGGACAGATCCTGAAAGAGGCGATGGCAGAGCGCGCCGCAGGGGTCCAGGTGCTGGTGACAGTGATGAATAAAAATAAAAAATTCCAGAAAGAACAGCTGGAAAAAGAAGGGTATACAGAGTTCCGGGAATTCTACAGAGAAGAACTGAAACGCTAGGAGGCAGAGATGGCAGAATCAATGAAGGGTCTGCGCAGGACCCACAGATGTACGGAGATATCCAATGGAAATATAGGGCAGCAGGTGACTGTGATGGGATGGGTGCAGAAGCGCCGGAATCTGGGCAGCCTGATTTTTGTGGATCTGAGGGACCGCAGCGGACTCCTGCAGATTGTGTTTGATGAAAATGATATTGGAGCAGCGGGCTTTGAAAAGGCCGGCACATTGAGAAGTGAATTTGTAATTGCAGTGGTGGGGGGCGTGGAAAAGCGTTCCGGCGCGACCAATCCCAACCTGAAAACCGGGGATATCGAGATCCGGGCCACTGAGCTGAGGATTCTGTCAGAAGCCCAGACTCCGCCTTTTCCGGTGGAAGACGGCATCAATACCAAGGATGAGCTGCGACTGAAATACCGCTATCTGGATCTGCGCCGTCCGGAGCTGCAGAAGAACATTCTGATGCGCAGCAAGGCCTGCCAGGTGGTCCGCGATTTCCTCAGCCAGGAGGGTTTTCTGGAGATTGAGACGCCCATGCTGACCAAGAGCACGCCGGAAGGGGCGAGAGATTACCTGGTGCCCAGCCGGGTGCATCCCGGCAATTTCTACGCGCTGCCCCAGTCTCCCCAGCTGTTCAAGCAGCTGCTGATGTGTTCCGGATTTGACCGTTACTTCCAGCTGGCAAGATGTTTCCGGGACGAGGATCTGAGAGCGGACCGCCAGCCGGAATTCACGCAGATCGATATGGAACTGTCTTTTGTGGACGTGGACGATGTAATTGATGTAAACGAAAGGCTTCTGGCAAAGCTGTTCCGGGAAGTGATCGGCGTGGAAGTGCCTCTTCCCATTCCCCGCATGACCTGGGCGGAAGCTATGAACCGTTACGGTTCCGATAAGCCGGATACCAGATTCGGCATGGAGCTGGTGGATGTTTCCGAGGAAGTAAAGGGCTGCGGTTTCGGCGTATTTACTGGCGCGCTGGAGGCAGGCGGCACGGTTCGCGGTATTAATGCAAAAGGTCAGGGAGCTATGCCCAGAAAGAAAATTGACGCTCTGGTGGACTTTGCTAAGGGTTACGGAGCAAAGGGCCTGGCATATCTGGCGGTTCAGGAAGACGGAAGCCTGAAGTCTTCCTTTGCTAAATTTATGACAGAAGATCAGTTGAAGGCTCTTGTGGAAAAGATGGAAGGACGGCCGGGAGACCTGCTGCTGTTCGCCGCGGACAAGACCAAGCTGGTATGGGATGTGTTGGGCGGCCTTCGGCTGGAGCTGGCGAAACAGCTGGGCCTGCTGGACAAGAATGTGTATAAATTCCTGTGGATTACAGAATTTCCCCAGTTTGAGTATTCAGAAGAAGAGAACCGCTATGTGGCAATGCACCATCCCTTTACCATGCCCATGGAGGAAGATCTTCCCCTCCTGGAAACGGATCCGGGAAAAGTGCGGGCCAAGGCTTACGATATCACCCTGAACGGCACTGAAATCGGCGGAGGAAGCGTCCGTATTTTCCAGGAAGATGTGCAGGAAAGAATGTTTGAGGCGCTGGGATTTACAAAAGAAGCAGCCTATGAGCGTTTCGGTTTCCTGCTGAACGCATTTCAATACGGCGTTCCTCCTCACGCGGGGCTGGCTTATGGGCTGGACCGTCTGGTCATGCTGATGGCTAAGATGGACAGCATCAGGGATGTAATCGCGTTCCCCAAAGTGAAGGACGCCTCCTGCCTGATGACGGACGCGCCAAACGTGGTGGATGAAAAACAGCTGGATGAGCTGGCGCTTCATATTGTGGAACAGGAAAATTAAAATCAGCTGAAAAGAGGGTATTCATCGGGACAGATCACACTGGAAAATTTATTTCTGTGGGACTGTCCCGACTTTTTTTATTTTATTTTTTCATAGGAAACTGCTTTCCCGGTACAACAAAACCCACCGGTGGATCGCACTGCGGCGTAGGGAATCACGCCGCAGGCTGCTTCCCTGACCGTTCAGCCCAGGTCCAGGAAGCTGGTTCCAACCTGATCCGTGAAAGCTCTGTCATGCTCCACCAGAACCATGGTGGGGCGGCTGGAGAGCAGCACCTCCTCCAGCTGGATCCTTGAAAACAGATCGATATAGTTCAGGGGTTCGTCCCATAGATACAGATGGGCCTGCTCACACAGGCTGGCGGCGATCAGAACTTTTTTCTTCTGTCCGGCGCTGAAGGCTTCCAGAGGTTTTTCAAATTGAGGGCGTTCCAGGTCCAGCTTGCGCAGCAAAGCCAGCAAAAGGGTGAGATTCAGCCCCCTGGCCAGCGCCAGGTCCGCCAGGCTCCCTTTTAAAAAAGAGGTATCCTGGGAGAGGTATGAGATCTTCAGGCCGCTGCCAGAAGAATATAATCCAGTATACGGGACAGAATCTCCCAAGAACAGCTTCAGCAGGCTGCTTTTCCCGCTGCCGTTGCTTCCCCGGAGGACCAGGCGCTCCCCCTGTTTCAGCCTGAAATTGAGGGGAGGGAAAAGGGGGCGGGGGCCGAAGGAAATCTGCAGGTCTTTGGCCTCTAAAAGCACCTCTTTGTGGTACTTTTCGGGAAAAAGCTTCAGCGGTTCTGCTGTTTCAAGGTTTTTCAGCAAAGCAGATTTTTCTTCCAGAGCTTTCTGCCGCCGGCGTTCCAGATTCTTACGCCGTTGTTCCATCCTGCGGCTCTGCTCTCCCACATAATCCCGGGAAGGGCTGTCCGCCTTGTCATGGTGGCTGGCATAGCCGATTTTATTTTTTTCTGAACTGCCGGCCCATGACGCGGACTGGCGGGCAGCGGAAGTGAGCCGGCTGATTTCTTTGCGCAGACGCAGGTTCTGAGCCAGCTCAAAGGAATCCTGCCGCTGCTTGTTCTCCTGCCAGGTGCTGAAATTTCCCTTCTCCAGCGTGATTCCTGCCCGGTTGATAGCAAGGATATGATCGGTACAGTCATCCAGCAGGCGACGGTCGTGGGAAACCAGGATAAAGCCTTTTTTGCGGCGGAGATATTGACCCAGCAGCTTTCTGGCGGGCTCATCCAGATGGTTTGTGGGCTCGTCGATGAGCAAAAAATGATTGTCCCGGGAAAAAAGGACAGCCAGCATCACTCGGGTCCGTTCCCCAAAGCTGAGGGTTTCATAGGGCTGCCAGAGCAGAGCGGCGTCCATCTGCAGGGCGTCCAGTTCCCTGCATACCTGCCACAGTTCACAGTCAGGGACCGCTGCTTCCAGAATATCCCAGGCAGTCCTGCTTCCTGTGCGCTCCGGAACCGGAAAGGGAAAATAATCAAAAGGGACGGGAGATGATATGTTCCCCTGATATTCATATTTTCCCAGCAGGAGATTCAGCAGAGTGGTTTTCCCCCGCCCGTTGCGCCCGATCAGCCCCAGCTTCCACGTTGTATCCAGCTGAAGGGATACCTGTTCAAAAACAGGGTCATAACTGCCTTCATAGGTGAAAGATAAATTTTGTATTGTAATTGTGCTCATTCTCAGACCTCCTTTTTCAGAAGCGCCTGCCTGCAGGAACCCATTTGAATTTTATGCTGGGTTCTTTTCTGTGAATCAACAAAGAGCCCGGCTCGCCGGACTCTCGCGCCGAAGAGCGGTCGCTTTAGCGGCCATATTTCCTTAGCGCGCAGTGCGCATCCACCGGAGGATTTTGTTTCATAGGGAACGAAGTTTCTTATGAAACAAAAAAGGAACACAGGGAAGCCCTGTATTCCTCTCTTTACTTTAATCAAAGCGGATATCAGCTGTTTCCTGCAAACAGGCGCAAAAACCAATACAGATCAATCTGTATTCACGCCTCATCATGTAATTGATTATTTGCAAGAAACTGTAAACATGTATCTGCCTCCTGTCATTTGATAAGGTCAGTATAATAAATTCCAGAAGGTTTGTCAAGGCGGGAACGGGAATTTCACCGCAGAAGCATGAGAATGCTGATAAAAACTGCGGCTCCCACATCCATGGTCACCATCACCCGGCGGTAATTGTCCTCTGCTTCCTTTGGCGTTTTGTAACGCATTCGCTGTTTTTCAGACATCTGCCAGACATTTGCCGGATATTTCGCGCAGATAAAAAATACGAAAAACATGACCAGCCCGAAGATTGTCAGGCCGATATGCTCCTGCCGGCCTTCCACGTTGATGATGCTGGTGACCGCGCCGCATACTGTCATCAGAATGAGGGAGAGCCCCAGCATAATCTTCTGTAACTTACTGAACTTCTTCATGTATATCCTCCTCAGATTTGGTTTGCATATCCTCAGGCTCCGGCGGATTTTCCCCGTCATCTTCCGGGAAGCCCTGCAGAGCAACGGCTTCATGGTAAATATCGGTGTTTACCGGCAGATTTCTTTTGCGCAGCAGGTATTCCGCGGTCCGCTTTACCAGATAGTAAATTACCGCAAAACTGGGGACGCCGAAGACCATGCCCAGGAACCCGAACAGCCCTCCGCCAAGCAGGATGGCGAATACTACCCAGAATGCTGAAAGACCGGTGGAATTTCCCAGTATCTTGGGGCCGATAATGTTTCCGTCTAACTGCTGAATTGCCAGAATAACCAGTCCGAAAATGATGCCCTGCTTCGGATCCACCATAAAAACAAGAAGCGTACAGGGAATCCCGCCGATAAACGGCCCGAAAAACGGAATGATATTGGTGACGCCTACCACAACGCTGATCAGCATGATATAGGGCATTTTCAGTATGGAAATAATAATGAAACAGAGAATGCCGATGATCAGGGAATCCAGAAGTTTTCCGGTAATGAAACCTCCGAAAATCCCGTTGGTATGGCGCACCACATCCAGCACAGTATTGGCGTAACGGGGCTTGATCAGGGCATATAACAGTTTTTTGGCCTGGCCGCAGAACACTTCGCGGCTACTCATCACATAAGTGGAGACGATGAGGCCTACCACCAGATTCAGAAGCTCCTTAAAGAAATCAATCACGCCGGTGGTAAGATTGGAGATAAGAGAATTAAGCTCCTTGAGCAGGTCCCCCTGCATAAAATTACCCAGATTCTCCTGCAGTCCGGTGCTGATTTTATTGATCATATCCATCACCAGAGACTGCATGTCAGGATTGTCCTCCAGGAACTGGGAAATCCAGGTTTCCGTGTTGGCGGCGTAATCCGGCAGGCTTTTATACAGCTTCGCAATGCTGGCTCCGATTTCAGGAAGAATCATGGAAAGCAGCAAAGCTACGCAGGCCACCAGCAGGCCGAGGGAGATCAGAATGCCTGCCCAGCGGGAGGCCATCAGAAGCCGCCGCTTATTTTTTACTTTTCCGTCAAACAGCCGGCATCCGATCTTTTCCACACGCTTGACAATGGGGGTAAGCAGATAGGCCAGAGCCAGTCCCCACAGAATCGGGGTCAGAAGCTTCAGGACCCGGCCCAGGAATCCCATGATGTCGGGAATATAAAATAATACGAAGAAAAAGGTAATGCATGCGATGATAACCAGAAATGCAGTAAAACCCCAATTAAAATAATTCTTATATTTTTTGCGGAACATCTGATGCCTCCTCAAACATGATACCTCTATAGTATTGCGAAATTGTCTTCCAGTCAACCCGGATTACAGAAAAAACGTGCAAAATAATGAAAAATATGGTATTCTTATTATAATACGGCCTGGCGGAAGGAGTCCGCCGAATGAAAAATTTTTGGGAAAAGGACGGGAGGCGGATTATATGAGGAAATTGCGTTTTGCGATTATTGGTTCGGGATGGAGAGCATGTTTCTATATCAGAATCGCCAAGGCTCTTCCAGAGCGCTTTGAGCTGCTGGGAATGGCGGTGCGCCGGCGGGAGAGGGCGGAGGAGATGCAGGAACAGTATGGGATCAGAACTGAGGAGGATCAGGAAGTTCTGCTGGCAGAAAAACCGGATTTTGTTGTGGCGGCCGTAAACAGAGCCGCTAATTATCAGGTGTGCAGGGAACTTTTGGAAAGAGGATTTGCGGTTCTCGCGGAAACGCCGCCTTCAGATGACCCTGAGGAGCTGCGCATTCTCTGGGATCTGGTCTGTCAAAAAGGCGGAAAGCTGCAGGTGGCGGAGCAGTATTTCCTGTATCCCTCTTATGCGGCCAGGATCAGAATATCCAGAAGCGGGATTCTCGGGGATATCTGGAATGTAAATATTTCTGCTCTTCATGAATACCATGCATTCAGCATAATCCGCAAGTTTTTAAATAACGGGCACTGCCCGGTGAAAATTACAGCCAGAGCGTACCGCTACCCAGTGGCGGAAACGGACAGCCGGGATGGGATGATCCTGCACGGAGAACAGAAGACCCAGGAAAGAGTGCGGGCGGAATTGGAGTTTGAAGACGGAAAAACTGCGTTTTATGATTTTTCCGGCGTTCAGTACCATTCCTTTATCCGTTCCCGCCATCTGAACGTGCAGGGGACCCGGGGAGAAATCGACGACCAGATGATTTCTTATCTGGAAGAAGATAGCCATCCCCATCAGGAATCCATCCTCTGCGAACGGGCTGAGGATAAAAAAGGCGTGCACCGGGTTCTGTTCGGAGGTAGGGCGGTATATGAAAATCCCTATCCCATCGGCCTGCTGACAGAGGATGAAACAGCTGTGGCCTGTCTGATGGAATCCATGGATTATTATCTCGAGACAGGGGAGGAGCTGTATCCTCTGGCGGACGCCATGGAGGACGCCTATCTGACCGCACTGCTGAATGAAGCGGTAAAGACAGGGAAAACAGTGGCAAGCACACCCCAGCCCTGGAATAATTTAACAGAAAATTTATAACTTTTTCATAGACTGTCAACAAATCGTAAGAAAAATGTGGTATAATAAATAATTATATCATTTTTATGCCTGCATGCTCCAGCTCGCTGGAGTGAAAATAAAATAAGAAAGTGAGGACTTGCCGATGGGAGAAAACATTTATTCTAAGATCACGCCGGAAATCCTGGAAATGACAGAGCTCTGCAGAAGGAACGGGAAGATCGATCCTGAGCTTTATGCAAAGCTGGATGTAAAACGGGGACTTCGCGATATTAATGGTAAGGGCGTATTGGCGGGTCTGACCGAAATTGCAGATGTGCATGCCTATAATGTGGTGGACGGCAAAACTGTTCCCTGCGACGGCCAGCTCTTTTACCGGGGCTATGATGTGGAGGACATCGTAAAAGGTTTTCCTGCCGGTGCGCATAATGGCTTTGAAGAAGTGACCTACCTGCTCCTTTTTGGGGAGCTGCCCACGCAGAATGAGCTGAATAATTTCTGTGATGTCCTGGGCTATTACCGTTCGCTGCCGCCTAATTTTGTCCGTGATATTATTATGAAGAAAGCCAGCAAGGACATGATGAATACGCTGGCCCGCAGCGTGCTGATGCTCTATGCCTACGACGACAACCCGGACGATATCTCCGTCCCCAATGTGCTGCGCCAGTCTCTGCAGCTGATCGCCCAGTTCCCCATGCTGGCGGTATACGGATACCGCGCGTATCAGCATTACTGGAACGATGACAGTCTGATTATCCATAATCCTGACCCTAAATTATCCACTGCGGAAAATATTTTAAAAATGCTTCGCAGAGACGAGAAATATACGCCTCTGGAAGCGAAGCTGCTGGATCTTGCCCTGGTGCTCCACGCGGAACACGGCGGCGGCAATAACTCTACATTCACCACTCATGTGGTGACCTCTACCGGCACTGATACATATTCTTCAATTGTCGCATCTCTGGGCTCTCTGAAAGGACCCCGCCACGGCGGCGCCAATATCCGTGTAATGAAGATGATGGCGGATCTGAAGGATCATGTGCATGACTGGAAAGATAAGGACGCCCTGCGGAATTATCTGGATGGCCTGCTGAACAAACAGGGCTTTGACCGCAGCGGCCTGATCTATGGCATGGGCCATGCGGTATATTCTCTGTCCGATCCCCGGGCCCGGGTTCTGAAGCGCTTTACAGAACGGCTGAGCCAGGAGAAGGGCTGCGAAGAAGAATATCATCTGTACTGTGATGTAGCGGAAATCGCGGCGGACCTGATTTCCAGGCAGCGTAAGATCTATAAGGGCGTCAGCGCAAATGTAGACTTTTACAGCGGCTTTGTATATCAGATGCTGGATCTTCCGATGGAACTGTATACCCCCATCTTCGCCATCGCCAGGATCAGCGGCTGGTGCGCGCACCGGATTGAAGAACTGGTGAACGATGGGAAGATCATCCGTCCGGCGTACAAGAACGTGCTGGAAACCCGGCAGTATGTGGAGATGAAGGACAGAAAATAAGGGATTCGGGGTAAAATAATGTATTGTGCGGAAGATTTTGAAATTATTGATTTCCATACCCATCCTTTCCTGCGGGATACCTGCAACTGGTGCATGTATCCCGGGGCTGTTCCCGATATGGAGCGGTTTCAGGAGGATTTGACGGCTGCGGGAATTTCAAGGTTTGCGGGGAGCGTGATTGAACGGGTTTCAGGGGCGGAATTTGCAGAGATTCACCGTTTGAACCAGGACGCTCTCTGCCTGAAGAAAAGGCTTGGGGACAAATATATTCCGGGAGTGCACATTCACCCGGGCTTCGTGGAGGAGTCCTGCGGGGAGCTGTTCCGGATGCACGATGCAGGCGTGCGTCTGGTAGGCGAGCTGGTACCCTACGCGATGGACTGGAAACATTATTATGACGAAGAACTGCGTGTAATCTACCAGTGCATCGAAGCGCTGGGCATGGTGGTGAGTCTGCATACCCAGGAAGAGGATTCCATCGACCGGGCGCTCCATGCCTTTCCGGGAATCACCTTTGTAGCGGCTCATCCGGGAGAAAAAGAAGTGTTTCTGCGCCATCTGGAACGGATGAAGCGGTATCCCAACTACTATCTGGATCTCAGCGGCACGGGAATTTTCCGGTATGGGTCCGTCGCTTACGGGGTAAAAGAAGTGGGGAACAGCCGGTTCCTGTTTGGAACGGATTATCCGATCTGCAATGCCGGAATGTATGTAAACGCGGTGCTTCATGAACATTTGGAGAAGGATGATCTGGAAGCAATTTTCTCCGGCAACGCAAAACGGCTGTTGGGGCTGTGAAATGGATGGGATGAATCTGAAATCAGAAAATTTGTTAGGCTGGAAGCTTTTTTAATTGGTTTCCAGCCTGGTTATTATTGGGGGATTGAATGAAAAAAGGTTTTTATGCCTTCAGAGGAAGAACAATTGAAGATTACCGGTTTTTTATGCACTGGGAGGACGGTAGCTGGAGAGTTCAGGGGTATGGATACTAAGAGGTGAGAAGAAATGAAGAAGGCCCATGGCGAAATTACCATCGGTCTTTTTTGTTTCCCGTGCAACAAACCCTCTGGGGGATCGCACTGCGGCGTAAGGAATTACGTCGCTAAAGCGACACGCCGCAGGCGGGAAACCCCGTGAGCGGGATTCGTTTTCATTTCAGGAAGCCCCAAAGCAAGAGCGCTGCCTGCAGCATCAAAATCCCGGGAATACCAGTCACAAAATACCAGTGCTTTGTCTTGTGCCGGAAGGTCCACATGCCCAGGAATACCCCCAGGCTGCCCCCGGCTAAGGCGGTGAGAAAAAATCTCTTCTCAGGTATCCGCCATTGGTGCGCCCGTGCCTTACGTTTATCCGACCACATGAAAAGAAATCCCGCGAGATTGACAGCCGCCAGATAAACCAACATTATAATAAGAAAATATTTTTTGAAATCCATATTGCCTCCCTGTTTTTACCAGCCCTGCAAGTCAGATGTATTATAACAATTTCATTATAATTATACAAGTTTTTTTCTGGACAAACGGAGGATATGGTATTATACTACCTTCAGAATCATTGAGCAGAAAAAAGGGCAGGCAGACGGACAGAATATGACAGAAACAGAGAAATTTTTAGAGCGGTGCAGAGGGGCCGGGATCGTGATGGGACTGGGTCAGATGCGCCGCCTTTTGAAAAAATTGAATCAGCCACAGGACTCCATGGATTTCATCCAGGTAGCCGGAACCAACGGAAAGGGGTCCGTGACCTCCTGCCTGGCTTCCGTGCTGTCCAGGGCCGGCTACAGGACTGGCAGCTTTGCGTCCCCGGCTGTTTTTTCACCGGAAGAAACGGTAAGGGTGGATGGTGTGGAAATCACGGCGGCAGAGATGGAAGCGGCCTACCGCCAGGTAGAGCTGGCTGCCAAACAGATGGAGGCGGAGGACGGCAGCTGGCCTACCGCCTTTGAGGCGGAAACTGCTGTGGCGCTGTGCTGCTTCCGGGAAAAAGGCTGCCGGATCGCGGTGCTGGAAACCGGGCTGGGGGGCGATTTAGACGCCACCAATGTGGTAGGGCGCACCTTGTGTTGTGTGTTCACTTCCATCAGCCGGGACCACTGCAGAATACTGGGGGGCACGGTGGCGGAAATCGCCGGGCACAAGGCCGGGATACTGAAGCCGGGAGCCCTTGCGGTCAGCTGCACGCAGACGCCGGAGGCGGAAGCGGTGCTGAGACAGAAATGCCTGGAAGCCGGGACGGAACTTTTGACGGTGAAGCCAGAAAGAATTTCCCATTGCCGGATTTTACTGGAAGAGTTTGCCCAGCGCTTTTGCTACCGCAGCAGCAAGGGGACAGATTATGAAATTTTCCTGAGGCTGGCCGGGGATTTTCAGAGGCAGAACGCTGCCGCGGTTGTGGAAGCGGCGGAAGCGCTGGCGGGCAGGGGTTATCCTGTGAAAAAAGAGCATATTGAAGCCGGGCTGTCTGAGGTATGCTGGCACGGCCGCCTGGAAAGGGTGCGTACAAACCCTGTGGCGGTGCTGGACGGGGCGCATAATCCCGGGGCAGCGGCAGAGCTGGCCGCGGCCCTGCAGGCATATCTGCCTGGAAAACGGCTGTACTTTATCATGGGAATATTCGCGGATAAAGATTACCGCCAGGTCATCAGGCTGACCGCGGGCCTGGCGGCGGGAATTGTGACAGTGACAGCGCCCGGCCCCAGAGGCCTTCAGGCCCCGGAGCTGGCCCGTGCAATCAGGGAAGAGACAGGAGCGCAGGCCCGGGCCGCTGTATCTATGGAAGAAGCGGTGCAGATCCAGCTTCAGGCTGCGGGGCAGGACGGAGCTGTCATTGTGTTCGGCTCTTTCAGCATCCTGAAAGAAGCCAGAGAACTGCTGCTGACAGCACAGGACGGGACAATACAGAAAGAGAGCTGCAATGGTAAATCATGAAAAAATAGAAACAGCGGTGAGAATGCTGCTGGAAGGAATCGGCGAGGACCCTGAGCGGGAAGGGCTGAAAGATACGCCTGCCAGAATCGCCAGGATGTACGAAGAAATTTTTGGGGGTATGGAAGAAGATGCGGGGGCATACCTGTCCCGGACGTTTACAGCGGAAAACAATGAAATCGTGCTGGAAAAAGACATCACGCTTTTTTCCACCTGTGAACATCACCTGATGCCGTTTTATGGAAAGGCCCATGTGGCCTATATCCCTGACGGAATGGTTGTGGGCCTGAGCAAGCTGGCGCGGACTGTGGAAGCCTATGCCAGGAGGCTGCAGCTGCAGGAGAGGCTCACCGCCCAGATCGCGGATGCGCTGATGGAATACCTGAAGCCCAGAGGGGCCATGGTTGTAATAGAAGCGGAACATATGTGCATGACCATGCGGGGAGTCAGGAAGCCTGGCGCCAAAACGCTGACCTATGTGTGCAGAGGCGCGTTTGAAGAGAATCAGGCGCTCTGCGACAGAGTGTTCCGGATGATCGGCCGCGATTGAACCCTTAGAAATGCAAAAATACAGACAGGATGAAGAATGACAGGAGGCTGGATTTGGAATGAAAATCGGAAACAGAGAATTTGACCTGAAGCGTGGGGCATATATTATGGGAATACTGAATGTGACGCCGGATTCGTTTTCAGACGGGGGAAAATGGAACAGCAGGGAAATGGCGCTGTCCCACGCCAGACAGATGGCGGAGGAGGGGGCGGATCTCATCGATGTGGGCGGAGAGTCCACCAGGCCGGGGCACAGTCCCGTGTCCGCAGAAGAAGAGCTGGAGCGGGTGGTCCCAGTCATACGCCTTTTAAAGCAGGAACTGGATATCCCGGTTTCTGTGGACACCTTCAAAGCAGAGGTGGCAGAAGCGGCTCTGGAAGCCGGCGCTGATATGGTCAATGATATCTGGGGACTAAAGGCGGATCCTGACATGGCCGCAGTGATCGCGGCAGGGAATGTCCCCTGCTGTCTGATGCACAACCGGAAAGAAGCGGTGTACCAGTCTTATCTGCAG
This sequence comes from Cuneatibacter caecimuris, assembly GCF_004216775.1. Taxonomy (GTDB): domain Bacteria; phylum Bacillota; class Clostridia; order Lachnospirales; family Lachnospiraceae; genus Cuneatibacter; species Cuneatibacter caecimuris. Next base: position 861,738 of record NZ_SGXF01000001.1, on the reverse strand, counting down.
GAAGTGAAAACAGATCTGGAAGAGAGCCTTGAAACAGCCCGAAAGGCAGGCATAAAGGAAGACAGGATCATTCTGGACCCTGGCATCGGATTTGGGAAGACACTGGAACAGAACCTCTGCCTGATGAACCATCTGGAAGAACTATGCGCTCTGGGTTTTCCAGTGCTGCTGGGAACCTCCCGAAAATCCATGATCGGCCTCACCCTGGATCTTCCGGTGACGGAGCGGGAAGAGGGAACGCTCGCCACCACGGTGATGGGACTGATGAAAGGATGCCGGATTTTCCGTGTGCATGATGTGAAGAAAAACCGCCGGGCCATGCTGATGGCAAAGGCGATTATGGAGGAGACGGCCTATGGACAGCATTAAAATTACTGATCTGGAAATTTTCGCGAATCACGGAGTATATCCGGAAGAAAACAGGCTGGGCCAGAAATTTGTAGTGACTGCAGAGCTGTTTCTGGATACCAGGAAAGCAGGAAAGACAGACAGCCTGGAGCTGTCCGTGAATTATGGAACTGTCGCGGGTTTCATTACGGAATATATGCAGCGGTATACCTGGAAGCTGATTGAGGCGGCAGCGGAACATACGGCGGAAGCGGTTCTGCTGGAGTTTCCTTTGGTCAGGGAAATCCGCCTGGAAATCAAAAAACCCTGGGCGCCGGTGAAGCTTCCGCTGAAAACGGTATCCGTATCTTTGAAGAGAGGATGGCACAGGGCCTATATTGCTTTTGGCTCTAATCTGGGAGAGAAAGAAGCTTATTTGAGACAGGGGATCAAAGCGCTGGAGGAACATCCGCTGATCCGCATGGGAAAAATATCCTCCTTTATTCTGACAGAACCCTACGGCGGAGTGGAAATGGACGATGTGCTCAACGGCTGCCTGTGCCTGGAAACGCTTCTGACGCCGGAGGAGCTGCTGGAGGTATGCCAGAAAGCCGAACAGAAAGCCCGCCGGGAAAGAAAAATCCATTGGGGGCCCAGAACGCTGGATCTGGATATTCTGTTCTATGACAGTCTGGTTTTGGACGATCCACAGCTGGTGATCCCTCATCCGGAGATTGCGCTGCGGGATTTTGTTCTGCGGCCTATGGCGGAAATCGCGCCCTATTTTGTACATCCTGTTCTTCAGAAGACCATGAAACAGCTTTTATCGGAGCTGAAGAGCCATTGACAGCGGCGGGGCAGTTGACTATAATTGCTATAACAAATTAAAGTGCGAAAGAAAGACCGGTTTATGCCGGAACAGGAGCAGCAGATGACAGATTTGGGAACAATCAGACAGGAAATAGATGAAATAGACCGGGGGATCGTGGAAGCTTTTGAAAAGAGGATGGATCTGTGCCGACAGGTGGCGGAGGTGAAAATCGGGACCGGAAAGGCTGTGCTGGACCGCGGGAGAGAAAGAGAGAAGCTGGAAACCCTGGCGGCCCTGGCATCGGATGAATTCAATGCCCATGGCGTGACGGAGCTGTTTAGCCAGATCATGGCCATGAGCCGGAAATTGCAGTACAGGATCCTTACCGAACACGGAAAGCTGGCAGGGGAGGAGTTTGTCCGGACAGAGGGGCTGCCTTCCCCGGAACACTGCGTAGCATATCAAGGAGTGGAAGGGGCATACAGCCATGCCGCGGCCTGCCGATTTTTTGGAGAAAAAGCAGCAGTAAAGGCGTACCCCAAGTGGGCGGATGTAATGCAGGCCGTGGCTTCGGGGGAAGCGGATTACGGCGTGCTGCCGCTGGCCAACTCCAGCGCAGGGATGGTAAATGACGTATATGACCTTCTGATAGAATACCGCAATTATATTGTGGGAGAAGTGGAACTGAAGGTGGAGCATGCGCTTCTGGGCCTTCCCGGAGCTACTCTTCCAGATATTCAAGAGGTGTATTCCCACCCCCAGGGCCTGATGCAGTGCGCCCACTATCTGGACCGCCATCCTGATTGGAACCGTCATTCTGTCAGCAACACCGCCCTCAGCGCAAAAAAAGTGCTGGAAGACGGAAAAATTTTTCAGGCTGCCATCGCCAGCCGTCTGGCGGGAGAGCTGTACGGGCTCCAGGTGCTGGAATCTCCGGTGAATGACAGCGACAAGAATACCACCCGCTTTATTGTGGTATGCAGGAAGAACCTGTGCCGGACTGACGCGGGAAAGGTGAGCATCTGTTTCGAGGTTCCCCATGAAAGCGGCTCCCTTTATAATATTCTTTCACATTTTATATACAATAATATCAACATGAATAAAATAGAATCACGGCCGATCCCTGAAAAGAAGTGGCAGTACCGCTTTTTCGTGGATTTTGACGGGAACCTGGCGGACGCAGGGGTGCAGAACGCCCTGACGGGAATCCGGCAGGAAGCGGCCATGCTGCGGATTCTTGGAAATTACTGAGGTGCGAGATGAAAAATAGAGAAATGCTGCTGTACCGGAATGTGCCGGAAGAAGACCTGATGGAGGATTTCTGCCGGCTGGCGGAATCAGATGAGCCGGAGGGCCGGGAGAGAGAGGAGCTGAGCTGCCTGTATCACAGCTGCGCTTCCCGGCTGATCAGCCTGGCCGGGCATTATGGCTTTGAGGGAAACCTCTGGCACTGTTATCTGGCGCTGGTGCTGGCCTACCATGAGAACCCTTTTTCCACCAGCTGTGAGATCACAGGACCTCAGGAGGGCAGCCTCAATGATTGGGCCTGCCATGATTTCCGGATCTTTATGGAGCTGTTTGCTTTTGATTTGCCGGAAATTGACCGGAGGCTGGGGGTGTCGCTGAGCGGGATGATAAAGGGCTACAGGAATCCCGGCGGAAACGGCAGGGAGTTTAACAGCCGGATCCGGGAACGGCTGTGTACCCTGGCCGTTCATCTTGCCGGAGCAGAGACCCTGGAAAGCTTCTATCTGGAGGCCACGCAGTTTTACCGGGAGTTCGGCGTGGGAAAACTGGGGCTGCATAAGGCGTTCCGGGTGGAACATGAAGGGCAGTATGCAAAGATCGTCCCGATCACCAAGATTGAGCACGTATCTCTGGACCAGCTGGTAGGTTACGACGCGCAGAAGAAAAAGCTGATCGCCAATACGGAGAGCTTTGTCAGCGGACAGCCGGCCAACAATGTGCTTCTGTTCGGAGACAGCGGTACCGGCAAGTCCACCAGCATCAAAGGGATACTCAACGCATATTATGACCGGGGCCTGCGGATGATCGAAATTTACAAGCATCAGTTTCAGGACCTGAACGACGTGATCGCCCAGATTAAAAACAGAAATTATAAATTTATCATCTACATGGATGATTTGTCTTTTGAGGAATTTGAAATAGAATATAAATATCTGAAAGCGGTGATTGAGGGGGGGCTGGAGAAAAAGCCGGAGAATGTGCTGATCTATGCAACTTCCAACAGGCGTCACCTGATCCGTGAATCCTTTAACGACAAGCCCACCCTGGATGATCTGCATAACACAGATACCGTGCAGGAGAAGCTTTCTCTGGTGGCCAGGTTCGGTGTGACAATCTACTTTGGAAGGCCGGATAAGAAGGAATTCCAGCGGATTGTAAAAGGGATTGCAAAAGCCGCGGGGCTGGAGATGCCAGAGGAGGAGCTGTTTGCGGAAGCCAACAAATGGGAACTGAGCCATGGGGGGATGTCAGGGAGAACAGCGCAGCAGTTTATCACTTATTTGCAGGGAAGATAAGGGGGTATTTGGATGGCAATTACTACGTTTGCGGCAGTGGATGTGGGCTCTTATGAACTGGATATGACGGTTTACGAAATTTCTCCGAAAATCGGCATACGGAAACTGACAAGAGTGCGCCATATTCTGCCGCTGGGAAGCGATACCTATACGGACGGAAAAATCAGCTATGAAATGATCGCCCAGATCTGTAAGGCGCTGCAGGGGTTTAAGGAAATCATGAAGGACTTTGGCGTGCAGGCCTGGGAAGCCTGCGCCACCAGCGCATTGAGAGAAGCAAAAAACAGCTCGATTGTCCTGGACCAGATTGAGGTGCAGACCGGATTTAAGGTGCATGTGCTCAGCAATTCGGAGCAGAGGTTCCTGCTGTTCAAGGCCATTGCCGTGAAGGACCAGGAGCAGTTCAACCAGCTGATTCAAAAAGGCACAGCAATTGTGGATGTGGGCAGCGGGAGCATGCAGCTTTCGCTGTACGATGAGGGAGAGCTGATCACCACACAAAATATGAAGCTGGGCACCCTGCGGGTCCTGGAAATGCTGGCCGGCGTTACGCCGGATACAGTGGATGAAAACCGGCTGATCGAGGAGCTCTTGGGAAATGAGCTGCAGACCTTCAAAAAACTGTTTCTGAAGGACCGGGAGATTGTGAACCTGATCGGCGTCGGGGATGTGATCGGACAGTTCGCCTATGACCCCTCCACACACCGTCCGTTTGAGAAAATAGAAGCGGAGAGGTTTCAGTCCATTTACCGGAGAATAAGGTCCGCCTGCCCGGAGGATCTGGTGGAAAAGCTGCAGATCCCGCCTGCCTATGCGGCGCTGGCGCCGGCCAGCGCTATGGCCTATTCCCAGATGTTGGAGCTGTCCGGAGCCAGGATGATGTGGGTGCCCGGAATCACTCTCTGCGACGGCATAGCCGCTGACTATGCGGAGCGGACCAAACTCCTCAGGCTGGGCCACAATTTTGATGAAGATATCCTCTCGGCGGCCCGGCAGATCAGCAGAAGGTATATGGCAAACAGAGGCCATGCGCTGATCCTGGAGAAGAACGTGTGCAGAATATTTGACAGCATGAAAAAATATCACGGACTGGGCAGGCGGGAGAGGCTGCTGCTGCAGCTGTCCGCCATCCTGCATGACTGCGGAAAATATATCAGCCTGGGCGCTTCCTCAGAATGTTCCTATAATATCATCATGTCCACGGAAATGATCGGCCTTTCCCATCTGGAAAGAGAGATCGTGGCCAATGTGGTGAAATACAATACGGAAGAATATCAGTATTCCCAGGGAAGCCTGGCCGGCCTTTCACCGGAGGTGCAGAATGAGATCATGAAGCTCACTGCGATCCTGAGAGTGGGAAACGCCATGGACAGGAGCCATAAGCAGAAGTTCAAAGATATCCGGATTTCTATGAAGGACCGGCAGATGCAGATTGTGACATCTACTTTGGAGGATATTTCCCTGGAGCGGGGATTGTTTCAGAAGAAAGCGGATTTCTTTGAGGAAGTATACGGGGTCCGTCCCGTACTGAAGCAGAGAAAGGGGGTCTGACACATGACAGAAGACTATAAGAATCCTGAATATTACTGGAACCGGGAACTGAGTTGGCTGGAATTTAACTACAGGATACTGGGAGAGGCGAGGGACAAGACGAATCCGCTGTTTGAGCGGCTGAAATTCCTGAGCATCACCGCGTCTAATCTGGATGAGTTTTTCATGATCCGGGTGGCTTCCCTGAAGGATATGGTCCATGCCGGATATAAAAAATGTGATATCGCGGGAATGAACGCTTCCCAGCAGTTAGAAGCCATCAGCGCCCAGACCCACGAGCTGGTAGCGGCTCAGTACAGCACTTATAACAGGTCTTTGCTTCCTTTGCTGGAGCATGAGGGCTGCCACGTGATCAGCGCTCATGAAAAACTGAATCCCGGGGAACAGGAATTTGCGGATCATTATTTTATGGAAAATGTCTACCCGGTCCTGACGCCCATGGCAGTGGATTCTTCCAGGCCTTTTCCGCTGATCCGGAATAAAACCCTGAATATCGCAGCGCTGATCCAGGAAAAAGGGAGCGATGAGGAAGAAGGGGGCAAGGTGGAGTTTGCCACAGTGCAGGTGCCTTCCGTGCTGCCCAGAATCATAAAGATTCCTTATAAAGACAGTTACCGGATTCTGCTTTTGGAAGAACTGATTGAAAGGAATATCCAAAAACTTTTCCTGAATTACGATGTGATCTGCGCTCACCCATACCGGATCATGAGGAATGCGGATCTGACCATAGACGAAGAGGAGGCTGCGGACCTGCTCAAGGAGATCCAGAAGCAGCTGAAAAAACGTCAGTGGGGCGAGGTAATCCGTCTGGAAGTGGACGAGAAAATTGATAAGCGGCTTCTGAAAATACTGCGCCGGGAACTGGCGGTGGAAGAAAACGATATTTACAGGATCAGCGGGCCGCTGGATCTGACATTTTTAATGAAGATGTACGGGCTGGACGGGTTCGGCCATCTGAAGGAACCGAAGTATATCCCCCAGCCTGTGCCAGGGCTGGACCCCTCAAAAAGTATTTTCGCAAATATCAGGGAGGGGGATGTTCTGCTGCATCACCCCTATGAAACCTTTGACCCGGTGGTGGATTTTATACGGCAGGCTTCTGTGGACCCGGATGTGCTGGCAATTAAGCAGACGCTGTACCGGGTAAGCGGTAATTCCCCCATCATTGCGGCGCTGGCAAAGGCTGCGGAAAACGGCAAGCAGGTGACTGTGCTGGTGGAACTGAAGGCGCGGTTCGATGAAGAAAATAATATATTGTGGGCCAGAATGCTGGAAAAGGCAGGCTGTCATGTATTGTATGGGCTTCTGGGGCTGAAAACCCACAGCAAGATTACCCTGGTGGTGCGCCGGGAAGAAGACGGAATCCGCAGGTATGTGCATCTCGGCACCGGAAATTATAATGACGCTACGGCAAAGCTGTATACAGACTGCGGGCTTCTGACCTGCAACCGGGCAATCGGTGAGGACGCAACGGCGGTATTCAATATGCTGTCCGGCTACAGCGAACCTGCTGTGTGGAATAAGCTGGCAGTGGCTCCGATCTGGCTGAGAAACCGTTTTCTCTATCTGATTGCCAGGGAGCGGGACAGTGCCGCACAGGGGAAACCTGCCCGGATTGTAGCAAAGATGAACTCCCTGTGCGATCAGGAAATCATTGAAGCGCTTTATGAGGCATCTTCAGCAGGTGTTCAGATCGATCTTGTTGTCCGCGGCATCTGCTGCCTGAAGACCGGGATTCCCGGAGTGAGTGAAAACATCAGAGTGCGTTCTATTGTAGGCACATTTCTGGAACACAGCAGGATTTTCTGGTTCCATAACAACGGTTTGGAAGAGATTTATATGGGGAGCGCGGACTGGATGCCGCGCAATCTGGATAAACGGGTGGAGATTATGTTCCCTGTGGAGCAGCCGGAATTAAAGCAAAAGGTGATCCATATCCTGGAGACAGAGCTGGCGGATAACCTGAAAGCCTATGTGCTGAACCCTGACGGAACTTATTCTAAAGTGGACCGGCGCGGCAAAGCCAGAGTGGGTTCTCAGAAGCAATTCTGTGAAGAAGCCATGGAAGCTGTGGCTGCAGAAGAGAAAGAAGCTCCCCAGAGCAGGGTGTTCACCCCGCTGGAAAGCATTTAAAATTTAATATGTATTAAAGGAGTAATTACAAATGGCTAAGAGTACGGCTAGGGATATGACAGCGGGCTCCCCCCTGAAACTGATCCTGTCCTTTATGATTCCGCTGACGCTGGGAAACCTGTTTCAGCAGTTTTACAGTCTGGCTGACACCATCATCGTAGGGCGGTTCCTGGGAGTGGACGCTCTGGCTGCAGTGGGGTCCACCGGAGCTGTGAATTTCCTTGTGATGGGATTTGTGATCGGTTTGTGCAACGGATTCGCGATTCCGATTGCCCAGAGATTCGGGGCCAGGGACATTAAAGATCTCCGGCGGTATGCGGGAAACGCGGTCTGGCTGGCAATTTTCTTTTCAGCAGTCCTGACGCTGGTCACGGTGATTTTCGCCCGCCCCTTCCTGGTCATGACACAGACGCCGGAAGATATTATTGATGGCGCGTATCGTTATATTGTGGTTATATTCGCGGGAATTCCTTTCCTGTTCCTGTATAATCTGCTGTCTGCAGTGATGCGCGCCCTGGGGGATTCCAAGACGCCGCTGTACTTCCTGCTGCTGGCAGCAGGGATGAACATTGTGCTGGATTTGATCTTTATAGCCGGAATCGGCACGGGAGAAGAAGGGGCGGCCTGGGCCACGGTGATCTCACAGGGCCTGTCCGGTATTCTGTGCCTGTTTGTGATTTACAGGCAGTTTGATGTGCTGAAGCTGGAAAAAGACGATATGAAGCTGAGAGGGTTCCATATGCGGATTCTCTGCAATGCGGGGATTCCCATGGGCCTGCAGTTCTCTATCACGGCCATCGGTTCTGTTATTTTGCAGACAGCGGTGAATATGCTGGGTTCCAGCGTGGTGGCGGCAGTTACCGCGGGCAGTAAGGTGAGCCAGTTCTTCTGCCAGCCCCACGAGAGCCTGGGGAGCACCATGGCTACATACAGCGGCCAGAACCTGGGGGCCGGGCGGCTGGACCGCATCTCGGAGGGCGTGAAAAAGGGCACTGCGGTATGTCTGGCCTATTCTGTGATCGCCTTTGTGCTGATGGCCACAGTAGGGCCTATGATTTCCCTGCTGTTTCTGGACAGCGGTGAAACGGCCATTATTGAGATGGTGCGCCAGTTCCTGTTCTGGAACGGCATGTTCTATTTCGCGCTGGGAATTCTCTGCGTCCTGCGTTTTACCATCCAGGGCGTGGGCTATTCGGGACTGGCGATGTTTGCCGGCGTAGCGGAAATGATCGCCCGCTCCCTGGTAGCCTTTGCTTTTGTTGGGATATTTCAGTATGACGCCATCTGTTTTGCAAATCCGGTGGCCTGGGTTTTTGCCATTGCGTTTCTGATTCCCGCCTATGTGAATGTGATGAAGAAACTGGCTGTCAGGTTTGGGAGGAGCAGTTCCTGAGCCGGTAAATTCCGTTTTGACGCTCCAGTATCCCCTCACCGATCATGTCCCTGCGAAGGGTGCAGAAATCATCGTGATAATCCGCAATGAGCAGGTTTACTTCTTTTTCTGTGTAATCCTTCCCGGCTTCAAACGCCGCGGCGATTTCTTCCAGAACAATGCGCTCTTTTTTGCGCTGGGCCGGGATGGATTTCAGCTTGCCATATTCAAAAAGGGCGTCGATCACTTTCTGCCGGTAAGCCTCTTCCCGCTGTTTTTGGAGCAGGGCTTCTCCGGATTCTTCCCGGATGATATCCAGGATAGTTGTCATAAAAATTTCTTTCTTCAGCCGGTACATCCTGTAGTACTGGTCGCGGTAGGATTCCACTGCGCCTGCGTCTTCCAGTTTTTTGAGATGAAATGAAATCGTGGGTGGCGTGAGGCTCAGCCGTTCGGCCAGCCGCTCCACATACATATCCTCTGTGACCAGTGATTTGAGAATCTGCAGTCTGGACTTATCTGCCAGACATTTGAACAGCTGGATCGCTTTTTCTTCTGTCATGAGTTCTCCTTTCTGCCGAAGATCAGGCTGAACTGTTCTGTAACTTCCCGGGCAGCCTGGAGCTTTGTGTTTTCAATCAGGAGACGGGCGGCGTCCTGGTGTTCTTCCGCTTTCTGCCGGGAGGCCACCCAGTTTTCCGGAATCCGGGAAGCTTTATTCAAAAAATTCTTCTGGATTTCTGTATCCCGGTCCTGGGAGGATTTATTTACCGCTGATTTTTGAGCTGAGGTAAATAAAGTTTTGAATATTTCAAAGACATTGGCTCTGATCCGGCAGAAGTTTGCCTCATCCTTCCGGCAGTCCCCGATCAGCCGGGATTCCTCCTGCCTGCAGGACTGAATTTGTGTTTCCAGGTACAGCATAAAATCCTGTTTATAGTTTTCTGGCGTCATTTCGTTTCCTTTCTAATATAATTCAACATTTATCTAATCAGTTATAACACTATCATATATCCCACATCCTAATTTGTCAATAGTAATTTTATATATATCTAAATAAAACTTCGGGATTTCATCTGTGACTGTAAAATCGAACAAGCCATTGTAAACCTATTAACCCTGTGGTATGATAGGAATATAATCTGGACAGTAGGAGGTACATGTGGATGATGATTTCTACCAGAGGGAGATATGCGCTGCGGGTCATGGCAGATCTGGCAGCGTGCGATGCAGAGGAATATGTGCCCCTGCGGGATATCGCAAAGCGTCAGGAAATTTCGGAGAAATATCTGGAATCTATTATTAAGCTGCTGGTAAAGGCGGAAATGGTGACAGGAATGCGAGGAAAGGGAGGCGGATACAGGCTGGCGAAACGGCCCTCAGCTGTTACTGTGGCGCAGATTCTGGAAGCTGCGGAGGAGAAGCTTGCGCCGGTGGCCTGCCTGGAAAAGGACAGCGCACCTTGCTCCAGAATGGGCGGGTGCGTCACATTTCCCATGTGGGAGAAGCTGAATGCACTGGTGCAGGATTTTCTGGAAGGGATAACCCTGGAAGATCTGGTCAGGGAAAAATAAAGAGAAAACGGTTGATTTCCTATTGACAATATAGGATATGTGGTGTAATATTCCTACAAACCCACCGGGATGATATGTTGTATGTTATTGAGGAAGAGGAATGAGAAGCAGATCCGGGGGAATCTTATGACAGAAGGGGAAATGAAAATGAGCAGAAAACAGTACAGATTTGAAACCTTGCAGATCCACGCCGGGCAGGAAGAACCGGACCCCGCTACAGATGCCCGCGCAGTTCCTATCTATCAGACTACATCTTATGTATTTCGGGACTGCGCTCAGGCAGCTGCCAGGTTCGGGCTGTCGGAAGGCGGAAATATTTACGGAAGGCTGACCAATTCCACACAGAATGTGCTGGAAGAACGTGTGGCAGCGCTGGAGGGCGGGGCGGCTGCCCTGGCTGTGGCTTCCGGCGCAGCGGCCATCACCTATGCCATTCAGGCACTGGCAAAAGCAGGGGACCACATTGTGGCGCAGGCCACGATTTATGGAGGCACCTATAACCTGCTGGATACCACGCTGAGAGAATATGGAGTAGAAACAACTTTCGTAAATGTGCACGACCTGGACCAGGTGGAAAGCGCAATCCGTCCCAATACAAAAGCAGTTTACCTGGAAACCCTGGGAAATCCCAATTCTGATATCCCTGATATTGATGCTGTTGCCGCTATCGCCCACATGCATCAGATTCCGCTGGTGATTGACAATACCTTTGGGACGCCCTGCCTGATCCGCCCCCTGGAGCACGGCGCGGATATCGTGGTTCATTCGGCCACTAAGTTTATGGGCGGGCATGGCACATCTCTGGGGGGGATCATTGTGGACGGAGGAAGCTTTGACTGGAAAGCTTCAGGAAAATTCCCCCATCTGTCAGAGCCAAACCCCAGCTATCATGGAGTGTCTTTTACAGAAGCAGCCGGCGAAGCTGCCTGTGTGACTTATATCCGGGCGATTCTTCTCAGGGATATGGGAGCGGCAATTTCCCCCTTCAACGCCTTTCTTCTGCTGCAGGGCCTGGAAACCCTTTCCCTGCGCCTGGAACGGCATGTGGAAAATACCAGGGAAGTGGTGAAATACCTGGTTTCCCATCCGAAAGTAAAGAAGGTCAATCATCCCTCCCTGCAGGACCATCCGGACCACAGCCTGTATGAAAAATATTTTCCTGAGGGAGCCGCGTCAATTTTTACTTTTGAAATTACCGGAGGGGAGGAAGAAGCCCAGCGTTTTATCGATCATCTGGAACTGTTTTCCCTGCTGGCGAATGTGGCGGATGTAAAATCCCTGGTGATCCATCCTGCCACCACCACCCACGCGCAGTTAAGCGCCAAAGCACAGAATGAAGTGGGGATTTACCCCAATACGGTGAGACTTTCTATCGGCACGGAGCATATTGAGGATATTCTGGCAGATCTGGAACAGGGATTTGCCGCGGTATAAGGAGGCAGAATGAGAATATATGAATCGGCATCTGAATTAGTGGGCAGAACGCCTTTGCTGGAGCTGAAAGCTCTGGAAAAAAAGTATGGGTTGGAGGGGAGGCTCCTGGCAAAGCTGGAATATTTTAACCCTGCAGGGAGCGTAAAAGACAGGATTGCAAAGGCTATGATCGAATCCGCTGAGGAACAGGGGCTGCTAAAGCCGGGGTTTACGATTATCGAGCCCACCAGCGGGAATACGGGAATCGGCCTTGCATCCATGGCGGCGGCAAAGGGCTACCGGCTGATCATTACCATGCCGGAAACCATGTCGGAGGAACGCCGGAAACTGATCAGAGCTTATGGAGCTGAACTGATTTTGACAGACGGGGCAAAAGGAATGAAGGGAGCCATTGCCGAAGCCCGGAGGCTGGCAGAGGAAATTCCGGACAGCTTTATCCCGGGGCAGTTTCAAAATCCGGCTAACCCGGAGATTCACCGCAAAACTACGGGAGAGGAGATTTGGGAAGATACAGAAGGAACTGTGGATATTTTTGTGGCCGGAGTCGGCACAGGAGGCACAGTGACAGGCGCCGGCGGGTTGCTGAAAAGCAGGAAGAAGTCCGTTCGGGTTGTGGCTGTGGAGCCGGCCTCTTCTCCTGTCCTGTCGCAGGGGAAAGCGGGAAGCCATAAGATCCAGGGCATCGGAGCCGGGTTTGTGCCGGAGGTGCTGGATACTTCAATATATGACGAAGTGATTACAGTAACAGACGAAGACGCATTTGCCATGGGCAGAGAGATTGCCGGAAAAGAAGGCGTATTGGCAGGGATTTCCTCCGGGGCCGCGGTCTGGGCGGCAATCCGGCTGGCAGAACGCCCGGAGAACAGGGAAAAGACTATTGTGGTTCTGCTGCCTGATACAGGCGACCGCTATCTCTCCACTCCCATGTATGAGGGTTGAGATAAGATGAAAAAGGCAATGATCGCGATGAGCGGCGGCGTGGATTCCAGCGCTGCCGCTTATCTGATGAAAGAAGAGGGCTACCAGTGCGTGGGCGTAACCATGAAGCTTTTTGACGGCGGGGAAAGGGCGCCGGGCCAGAAGACCTGCTGCAGCCTGGAGGATGTGGAGGACGCCAGGAGCGCCGCTTACCGGCTGGGAATGCCATATTATGTGTTTAACTATAAAGAAGCTTTTGAACAGAAGGTGATAAAAAAATTTGCAGACAGCTATGTCTGCGGAAAAACGCCCAACCCCTGCATTGACTGCAACCGGTATTTGAAATTTGACGCCCTGCTTTCCAGAGCCGGCGTTCTGGGGATGGATTGCCTGGCTACAGGCCATTACGCCCGCATCGTTTTTGACCGGGAAAGAGGCAGATATCTGCTGAAAAAGGGGATGGATGAGACAAAGGACCAGAGCTATGTGCTGTTCAGACTGACCCAGGAACAGCTTTCAAAAATCCGGTTCCCGCTGGGAAATTACAGGAAAAGCCAGATCCGCGAAATTGCCAGGAGCCAGGGCTTTGAAAATGCGGACAAAGAGGAGAGCCAGGATATTTGTTTTGTTCCAGGGGGCGACTATGCCTCATTTATTGAAAGGTATACGGGAAAATCATTTCCGGAAGGGGATTTTATCACAATAGACGGAAAGATCCTGGGAAAACACAGAGGGATCATCCGGTATACTGAAGGCCAGCGCCGGGGATTGGGGATTTCTTCTGCCGAACCGCTGTACGTCTGCGGCAGAAGGCCGGAATCCAACCAGGTGGTGGTGGGGCCGGAAGAAGCCTTGTTAACCCGCACGGTTTATCTGGAAGATGTGAATCTTATTTCAGCGGAAGAGATCGGGAAACCCATCCGCTGCGGGGTGAAAATCCGTTACCGGCAGCCGGAGCAATGGGCGGTGGCGGAACCCCTGGGAAAAGAGGGGCTGAAGATAACCTTCGACGTTCCCCAGCGGGCCCCCGCCCCGGGACAGGCTGCCGTTCTGTACGACGGAGACACCGTGATCGGAGGCGGCTCCATATGCCTTGAGGGACGCCGGTAATCCTGCAGCCCAGGTTCTATTCAGAATGGTCTGTTAAATAAAGGATCATTCCGGGGCCCAGTTTTTCAGTGGGTCTGGGAATGAATCCGTAATGGACATAGAAAGGTTCCCGCCCTTTGGCGCACATCAGGTCCAGCATCATGGTAGTTCCCGGTTCCCGCAGGGATTCCGCATATGACTTCAGGCTGTTCATGAGAAGAGAGCCTACTCCCCGCCTCTGGGCGTGGGGATGGATGATCAGGTCCTGTATGTAGCAGATGACAGCCCCGTCGCCTACCAGGCGTCCCATGCCGATCGGCTGTCCTGCCAGATAGACGCACATGACCACCAGGCTGTTGTCCAGGGCCTTCTGTGCCTGAATGCGGGTGAGGGGCGGCCAGTTCACCGCAGCCCGCAGTTTCAAATAGAGATCCACATCCACCGTATTCTGCCGCAGTTCCAGCAATGAGTCAGATTGTTGATTCATAATATTCCCCCGTTCAGCGTACAGTATTGATGATCGAACCGACCTGTTCCACGCGGCATTCCACCACATCTCCGGAAGTAAGAAAACGGGGAGGGGTAAAGCCCATGCCTGCTCCTGCGGGAGTGCCTGTGGATATGATGGTACCGGGAAGCAGGGTCATCCCGGCAGAAAGCTCGCTGATGATATGGTCCAGCCCGAAAATCAGCAGGCTGGAGTTGCCGTCCTGGCGAAGCTCTCCGTTGACATAGGACTGTACCTGCAGCTTTGGCGGATAGGGAACCTCATCGGCGGTGAGGATGCAGGGCCCCATGGGGGTGAACCCGTCCAGGCTTTTACCGAAATACCACTGATTATGGCGGGTCTGGATCTCTCTGGCGCTGACGTCATTGAGCACTGTATAACCGAAAACATATTCCCGGGCTTCTTCAGGCTTTATATTTCTGCAGGCTTTGCCGATGACAACAGCCAGCTCCGCCTCGTAGTCCAGCTGGCCCACCAGGCCCGGATGGCTTTCAATATAACCCCCGGGAGCCACCGCGCGGTTTACCCGTTTGGAGAAGTATACAGCATAAGGGCGCTCTCCTCCAAAGGCCTCGCTTTTAAAACGGGCGGATTCTTCCGCGTGGGCCATGTAATTGATGCCCAGGCAGATCACGTCCTGACGGGGTATGGGGATGGGCGCTTCCAGAGAGACCTCTTCAAAGGGGATTCCCGGAACGCCGGAGGTTTCTGCCTGTTCCAGGGCGCGGCGTTCTTCCGGCGTAATAGCTTCAATAAGCTGATTCATTGTAGGATAGGGCAGTCCGAAAGCGGCAGCGGGATAAACAATCTTTCCGCAGCAGCTCAGCACGCCGGGCTGTTCTTTATTATCATGGATAAATGTGATCAGTCGCATATGTTCCTCCTTAACCCTCCGGTGGATTCTTTTTTATTGCATTGGAAACTGCGTTCCCTATGCAACAAAACCCTCCGGGGGATGCGCACTACGCGCTAAAGAAATATGGCCGCTAAAGCGGCCGCGCTTCGGCGCGAGAGTCCGGCTGGCCGGACTCCTTATTCTAATATAGCACAAACAGCCGGCGATGACAAGCAGAGGCCCGGTTGTAAAAAATAAGAATTTGTGGATGCATATATGCTAATTTTGTGATATAATGTGGATATGGTGGTATGACAGATAATACCATAAAAGAGCATAGAAGGAGGTTTTTCCAATGGACATGAAGAGTTTTTCTCTGGAAGGGAAAGTCGCTCTGGTAACAGGCGCATCCTATGGAATCGGGTTCGCAATCGCCAGCGCATACGCGGCGGCCGGCGCGACCATTGTTTTTAATGACATCAAACAGGAACTGGTAGATAAGGGCATGGCTTCTTATAAAGAAGCAGGAATTGATGCACACGGCTATGTTTGTGACGTGACAAATGAAGAACAGGTACAGGCATTTGTAAAGCAGGTGGAAGAAGAAGTCGGCGTGATCGATATCCTGGTAAATAATGCAGGGATCATCAAGCGTATTCCTATGTGCGATATGACAGCAGAGCAGTTCAGACAGGTAATCGACATCGATCTGAACGGGCCGTTTATCGTATCCAAGGCAGTGATTCCGGGCATGATTCAGAAAGGCCACGGCAAGATCATCAACATCTGTTCCATGATGTCTGAGCTGGGACGCGAGACCGTATCCGCCTACGCGGCTGCAAAGGGCGGCCTGAAGATGCTGACCAAGAATATTGCTTCCGAATATGGGGAATATAATATTCAGTGTAACGGCATCGGGCCCGGTTACATCGCTACGCCTCAGACAGCTCCGCTGCGTGAAGTGCAGCCTGACGGTTCCAGGCATCCTTTTGACCAGTTCATCATTGCAAAGACGCCTGCGGCCCGCTGGGGTGAGGCTGAGGATCTGCAGGGACCGGCAGTGTTCCTGGCTTCCGATGCTTCTAACTTTGTGAATGGGCACATTCTGTATGTTGACGGCGGTATTCTGGCATATATCGGAAAACAGCCGTGAGATAGCAGCAATTATTAAACCTGACAGTTTCATGGCGGACAGGCCGCCGGCAAAAACCGCTGTAAAATGCCCTGCGTATTTTGCGGCGGTTTTTTGCCTACAGGAGAGTGAATGAAGAGACGCTGGAGATTGATATTAGCCTGCTGCCTCTGCAGTCTGGCGCTTTGCGGCTGTTCGGCGGGCAGCCTGGGGGAGCGGTTTGGATACGGCCTGTCCTGGATGTGGGCAGAGCTGGCGCCGGAATACGCCACTTATCCGGATGCGGAGTCAGGCGGAAACGGAAGCCATGACCATACGGATACGCCAGATGCAGCGGAAGGACAGCCTGTTCCCGGCCAGGAATCCCTGCCGGGGAGAGCCGGGCAGGAACGGCTGGCGCGCCAGGCTGCTGCGGAGTTGGTGCAGTCTGTGGTACAGCCTGGGTCAAGCCAGTATGAACAGGAAAAAGCTGTTCATGACGAGCTGATCCGGAGGATCAAATATGACAGCCGGGAGAATTTGCCGGATGTATCCCATACGGCGTATGGGGCGCTGGTGCTGGGGACTGGCGTGTGCGACGCCTATGCGTATGCTTTCGCCATGTGCATGGACAGTCTGGGTATAACCAACCGGATTGTCACAGGTACGGCGCAAAACGGCGAGAGCGCTCAGCCTCATGCCTGGAATATGGTTCAGCTGGACGGAGAATGGTATCACGTAGACGTGACCTGGGACGACACAGAGGGGGAATGGGTCAGCTATGAATATTTTAATATCACCACAGAAGCAATCAGCCGCACCCACAGGGATTTTGAGGCCCCGGCGGCAACTGCGGAAACTTATAATTATTATTTGAGAACAGGACTGCTGGCAACGGATGAAACTCTGTTTGTGTCAAAGGCGCAATCCCTGCTGGAGGAAGGAAAACGGGAAATCACGCTGTACTGCCGGGATTTCCAGCCGGACCAGGCTCTGGTGGAAACCTTTATCTGGGATTACTGCGGCAGCTATGCTATGAACTGGAGTTTTGGCGGATATATTTATACAGTTACAATTACCTTGCAGTAGGAGGAGATTATGGAAAAAATAGCGAGCTTTACAATAGACCACCTGAAACTTCTGCCCGGAGTCTATGTTTCACGGCAGGACAGGGTGGGGGATCAGGCGATCACCACTTATGATCTGAGGATGACCCGGCCAAACGCGGAGCCGGTGATGAATACCGCAGAAGTGCACGCCATAGAACATTTGGGCGCTACGTTTCTGCGCAATGATGCGGAATTTGGAGACCAGGTGATATATTTCGGGCCAATGGGCTGCCGTACAGGTTTTTATCTGCTGCTGGCCGGAGAACGGAGCCCCAGGGAGATCCAGCCGCTCCTGGTCAGGATGTTCACGTTCATCCGTGATTTTTCAGGAGAAGTGCCGGGCGCGTCCCCCAGGGACTGCGGGAATTATCTGGATATGAATCTTCCGATGGCGCGGTATCTGGCTGCCAGATATCTGGATGAAGTTCTGGATGGGATAGACGACAGCCGGATGACTTATCCGGAGGACTGAGAACAACCTGGAGTTTCAGTCCTTCGGATAAGCGCCGCAGGGTATTAACTTGCTGTGATTTTCATAATATGTGTAAAAAATATCCGGAGGGACGGGAGGAGAAAAATAGTAACCCTGCGCCAGGAAACAGCCCAGCTTTTTCAGGTACAGGCACTGGGAAAGATCTTCCACGCCCTCACAGAGAATCCTGGTATGCAGGCGCCTGCCGATTTGAATCAGATGGGGAATCAGAATTTCGTTCCGCAAACTGCGTTCCGGGTCCTGGGAGAGGAAGTTTTTGTCCAGCTTTAAAATATCAAAAGTCAGTTCCTGCCATATATTCATTCCGGCATAGCCGGAACCGAAATCATCTATAGAGACAGGGTGCCCCAAAGCGCGGAGCCGGTCGATCAGCTGTTTGGCGCCGGAGAATTCCTGGAGCAGAATGGTTTCAGTGAGTTCAAATTCCAGCAGCCTTGGAGGGATGCCGTAATGCTCCGCAATCCCGTGAAACCGGTCTGCGGAGGAAGGGTTCTGTATGTGAATCCGGGATAAGTTCACGGAAGTGGGGACTGCCGGAAGATGATTTTTCAGCCGCTGCGACAGGAATGCGCATACCTGCGCGCAGATCATTCTGTCCAGCTCCACTACAGAACCGTTTGCTTCCATCAGAGGAAGAAAAATGTCAGGAGGTATGATTTTGCCGTCCGGGCTCTTTTGCCGGGCCAGGGCTTCCGCCCCTACTATTTTTCCTGTGGTTAGACTCACTTTAGGCTGTAAGTAAAAACAAAAACGGTTTTCATGCAGAGCAAGAGCATTGGCGTGTTCCTGGGCGTACTGAGCGGACAGACGGACAGACATGTCCTGGTCAAACAGGACTGGGGAATGGGAACCCCTTTTTTTTGACTCTTTTCGCGCTGCATTGGCTCCGTCAATCGCGTCTGCCAAAGAGCTGCTGATGCTGCTGCGTGGGCTTTTTTTCTCCACGGTACAAACTCCGCAGGCAATTTTCAGCGTACAGGCAGGATATGCCTCCTGCCTGGAAGTAAGGAAAGCTGAAAAATATTTTCGGCATTCAGCCAGCAGTTCCTTGTCGCCCAATCCGGCGGGAGAGGAGGCAAGACAGAGAAAACAATCAGAATAAAAGCGCCGTACCAGCAGTATCTGGGACAGATTTTCCAGATATTCCTGTATTTCCAGCAGGAAATTACTGCCGGCTTCAAATCCGTAAAAGTGATTAAAGGATCTGAAATCAGTGATGTCCAGACAAAGGATATAGTGCCGGAATTTCTGCTCTGAAGACAGGAGGATTCTCTCTGCATTTTCTACGAAGGGCCCATAATGCTGCATCTCAACGCTCCTTTCTATACAAACTTGTATTTTCTCCATGATAAATGATTATACTACCAATATAATGAAAAGTCCAGGAAAATTGAAAGTATAAAAACCAACACCGCCTTTTGTTCCGGTTAAAATAGTATCAGAAGGAGAGGTACTATGGATAATACAAATCACTATGAGCAATACCTGCGGACCAGGATAACAGAGCTCCGCCTGGCGAAGGATGTCTCAGAGCACAGAATGAGCCTGGATCTTGGAAAGAGCGGTTCCTATATCAGGGGGATTACCAGCGGCGCGTCTCTTCCATCGGTAAGAGAATTTTTTAATATATGCGGTTATTTTAATATTACCCCAATGGATTTTTTTGCCCCGATGCAGGATGGGGAAGACCTGAAAGGTCTGGTGATCGGGAGGATCAGGGAGATGGGGGAGGAGGACTTGAAAAAAGTCAGGATATTTATGGAATGGATCAGCAGATAAAAAAGGAAGGGCATACGGGGCTCTTCCTTTTTCAGATTATAATTTATTTTTTTACTGCGCTTTTGTTGTGGCCGGGGATTCCGCGGCAGAGGAACTTGCGGATGCAGTAGTTCCTGCAGTAGAGGATTCAGCTCCGGAGGATTCAGATGCTTTGCTGGAAGAGGAAACGGTACCGGCTGTCTGGCTCTCACCGGAAGACGGTTCAAAGCTTTCCGCTGTGGCGGAGGGATTGGTTCCTTCTTTGAGCATTTCCTGGAGCTTGGCCAGGGCTTCGTCCTGGGCGCAGGCCTCTTTTAACTCTTTATTAACGGTGGCAATCAGTATGCGCACATCTTCGCTGGTATCCATCTCATCAATAAAAGACTTGAGCTCTCCGCTGGGATTCTTTCCGTAAATATACAGGGACTGGTCTGTATTGGTGCATACGTACAGCCGGATCAGAGAAGGGGCGGTGGTGGGGATGGAAGTAAATTTAATCTTGTAATATACATACACCACGTAGCTGCCATTTTCCATACCGGAAGCAGTGTAGCATTTGATATCCTGATAGCCTTCCACAAACTGATTCTCCAGTTCCAGCTCCTCTTTGGTCTTATCCGTCTGATAATCCACAATCTTATTCAGCTGATCCGCGTCGCAGTTCTTCTTGGCGTCAAAATATTTTTTTACAAGAGCATTCACTTCAGGATATGCGTCCAGCTTCAGGCTCATCAGGCTGCCCGCAGCGTTTTCAGCGGCGGTGGTACTGGGAGCCATGGTGATGACATTTCCTGTTTCGGGCTCAGCGGGGCGTTTTCCCACGCTGCTGGCAATAATAATGATCACAATAATTAATATAAGCGCAGCCGCAATAATTGCGATATATTTTCCATATAGTTTCCAGAAGCCTTTCGGCTCATTTTTCTTCTGTTCTGTCATAATGCCGTCCTTTCTGTCTGTTCCATCCCATTCTATCAGACCGGTGGGGAAAAAGCAACATGAAATATAAAAAAAGGCTTGCATTATCTGGCAAAATGTTGTATGATACTCCATGCGCACCTGTAGCTCAGTGGATAGAGCATCGGAATCCGGATCCGTGTGCGGGGGTTCGACTCCTCTCAGGTGCACGACAGGCCGGAAGGATTCCGGCGTTTGGGTAAAGGACCGTTGTATATGCAGCGGTTCTTTTTTTTATTGCATAGGAAACTGCGTTCCCTATGCAACAAAACTCTCCGGGGAGATTACGCACCACGAAGGCAGATGGCCGCAAAGCGGCGCTGCCAAAGTGTGCAGGTTCCGCGTGAATGAGGAAATACGGGGTAGAAGAGGGGGCGTTCATTATTTTTGACAAAAAGGCTTGTGCCATTTATAATGGAAGTAGTAAACAGGGAAAGATTTCAATGTTCAGTTGTTGTCAGACCGGTTATTAGGCTGGCTGCCAGTGATTAGGAGGGCGTATGAAGAGAGCAGGGCTTATTTTTGCATTATTGCTGGGAACACTTGGATTAATCCTGTTCAGCAAACATATAGAAGCTGAAAACACAACAGGAGATACCGGCAATCCAAGAGGTTTTGATTATTATGCCTGGGGAAGCATTTTGTATGACGATATGAACCGGCCGCAGGTATTGGGTACCGCAGACATTTATTTCACAGGAAACCGGGCAAAGGTAACAGCTCAGGATTATGAGCTGGTCAAAAAGTTTTACCTGTTAGCCGGGTTGGGAGAAGCTGAAGCGGATTCGGCGGCGGCGAAGGATACACAGCAACGTATGGCTTTATATGAAGAAGCGGTTTCTCGGGGTTATACGGTTACAGAGCAGGAAATCCAGGAAAAGCTTGCAGAATTGAAGGAGGATGTGGAAACTGCTTCCAATCAGGACACAATCCTGGAGATGATAGCCGCGTTTCCGTCGGAGGCGGCTTTTTGGGACTATCAGAAATATCTCCTTCACGTCAGCCTGCCAATCATGAAATTGAATCATGCCCTGGAAGCTGATTATTTCCGCAGCCATGAGGCGGAAGGGCAGGACTTTGATATTCAGGAGGAGTATATTGCATATTTCGAACAGTTTAAAGCAGATTTGGCAGCCAGGGAGAATTTTCAACAGGTAAAATGACCGCTTTGATCTGAGGGGTTCAGTAAGTATCTGCCGCCTGCCTGCCGGGCCTGAGCGGCGGATAAAGTAATTGACACAGTTTGGGATGTATGCTAATATTTTTTAGTACTAATATCGGGACAACGGCGTCTCCGGAATGCTTTTGCGTAAGAGGTGAAAACTCTTCATTATGCGAAGGCGTTCTGGGAGACGCTATTTTATTGTATAGGAGTTCCCTATGCAATAAAACCGCTCCGAAGAAGACAACGCTGCAGCAGGCTGAAAAATGGGTATACTAACATTGAGATGCAGGATGTAAAAGCAGAGGAGGATTACAAATGGCAAAATATATTTTTGTGACAGGAGGCGTGGTTTCCGGGCTGGGTAAAGGGATCACCGCAGCCTCTCTGGGAAGGCTTCTGAAAGCCAGGGGACTGAAGGTGGCGGCGCAGAAACTGGATCCGTACATCAATATCGACCCGGGAACCATGAGCCCTTATCAGCACGGCGAGGTATTCGTAACCGAAGACGGCGCTGAGACGGATCTGGATCTGGGGCATTATGAACGTTTTATAGATGAAAATCTGAACCAGTTTTCTAATCTGACCACCGGAAAGGTCTACTGGAATGTGCTGAGCAAAGAGAGGAGGGGAGAATACCTGGGTCAGACTGTGCAGGTTATCCCCCATATCACCAATGAAATCAAATCTTTCATCTATAGCGTGCAGAAGAAAACGAACGCAGATGTGGTTATTACAGAAATCGGCGGAACCACCGGCGATATAGAATCACAGCCTTTTCTGGAAGCCATCCGCCAGGTAGGCCATGAAGCGGGCAGAGACAACTGCCTTTTTATACATGTAACATTGATCCCCTATCTGGAATCTTCAGGAGAGCATAAATCCAAACCCACCCAGCATTCTGTCAAAGAGCTGCAGTCCTTCGGCATCCAGCCGGATATCATTGTGGCCCGCTGTAATCAGGAAGTAGAGACAGACCTGCTGCAAAAGATAGCCCTTTTCTGCAATGTGAAAGAGGACTGTGTTATTCAGAACCTGACTCTGCCGGTGCTCTATGAAGCGCCTATGATGCTGGAAAAAGCAGGATTGGCGAGGATTACAATGAGGGAACTGGGGATTGAAGAAAAGGCCCGGGCCTGCGATTTGACAGAATGGGAGCAGATGCTGGACAGAATCAGGAACTGCAGAAAGACGGTGAAAATTGCGCTGGTCGGAAAATATGTAAAGCTGCATGATTCCTATCTCTCTGTTGCGGAGGCTTTGAAGCACGGAGGGTATGAGAACAGCGCAGCGATCCAGATTGAATGGGTGGACAGCGAATTGATCACAAAAGAAAATGTGCAGCCCCTTTTGGGGGAATCAGACGGCATCATAATTCCGGGAGGATTTGGGGACAGGGGAATAGAAGGTATGATTCTGGCGGCCCGATATGCGAGGGAAAGTCATGTGCCCTTTTTCGGAATCTGTCTGGGAATGCAGATTGCGGTAATTGAAATGGCCAGAAATATACTTCATTATGAAGACGCTGATTCAGGAGAATTTGTCCCGGACGGCGTCCACAGAGTCATCGACCTGATGCCGGATCAGCAGGGAAATGTGCCGAAAGGAGGCACGATGCGCCTGGGGGCTTATCCATGCGCTGTACAGGCTGGCACCAAGCTGGAAGCCGCATACGGAACCGGAAGGATTCAGGAGCGTCACCGTCACCGTTATGAATTTAATAATGAATACAGAGAAGAATTTCAGGAAAAAGGAGTGGTATTTTCCGGCCTCTCCCCGGACGGCAGGCTGGTGGAGGCCGTAGAACTGCCGGATCACGATTTTTATGTCGGCGTGCAGTACCATCCTGAATTTAAAAGCAGGCCTAATAAAGCTCATCCGCTGTTTCGGGAATTTATCGGCGCCGCTCTCCGGCAGCGGGAAGGCGGAAAGTGATCGGGAGGAGAAACATGCGGGATACAGTACAGGCGGATGAGAAAGAAATTCACGAGGAATGCGGTGTGTTCGGAATTTATCATGACAACAAAGCGGCATCCGGGGTCTATATGGGGCTGCACGCCCTTCAGCACCGGGGACAGGAGGGGGCGGGGATCGCGGCCAGCGACGGGACCCATCTGCGCTGCTACAAGGGAAAAGGGCTTCTGACTGATGTTTTTAGGCCGGAAGACCTGGAACCTTTGACAGGGAACAACAGCATCGGCCATGTGCGCTATGGCACGGCGGGGGGAGATGAGATTGAAAATGTGCAGCCCATTGTGGCCCGTTCCGGGATCGGCAGCATTGCGGTAGTGCACAACGGTCAGATTGTTAATTCCCTGGAACTGAAAGAAGAGCTGGAAGAAAAAGGGCATATTTTCCACGGCAGCAGCGACAGTGAAATTATTCTGCATCTGATCCAGGGAAGAAAGGGCTCCCTGCTGGAAAAAATCAAAGCTGCCTGCGTCAGGCTGGACGGGGCGTACACTTTCCTGATTCTCACAGAAAAGAATATGTACGCGATCCGGGATAAAAACGGGCTGAGGCCGCTGGCTCTGGGCCGCTGCGGCGACGGATACTGTATCAGCAGCGAGACCTGCGCCTTTGATATGGTGGATGCGGAATACATCCGGGACGTGGAACCGGGGGAAATCCTCAAACTGTCCGCCAGAGGTCTGCAGAGCACGTTCTATACAGAAGAGCGCAGGCAGAATATCTGCGCCATGGAATATATTTATTTTGCCCGGCCGGACAGCAATATCGAGGGCCTCAATGTACATATGATGCGGAAAAAAACGGGGACGATTCTTGCAGGAAAGGACGCGGAGCTGAACGCGGACATGGTGGTGGGCGTGCCGGATTCCTCTTTATCGGCTGCTATTGGCTACAGCGAGGCCAGCGGCCTGCCCTATGAGATGGGACTGATTAAAAACAGGTATGTGGGGAGAACTTTTATTCAGCCCACTCAGTCCCAGCGGGACATGGGGGTTCGCCTGAAGCTGTCAGCGAACACTTCTGTAGTGGCCGGAAAGAAAATTGTGCTGGTGGATGATTCGCTGGTGCGCGGCACCACTTCCCGGCGGATTGTGCGCATGCTGAAAGAAGCCGGGGCCGGTGAAGTGCATGTGAGAATCGCTTCCCCGCAGATTCTTTACCCTTGTTTTTACGGCGTGGATACTTCCACAAGAGAAGAACTGATCTCTTCCAGAATGTCATTGGAAGAGCTGCAAAGCTTTCTTCATGCGGATACCCTGAAGTTTCTCTGTGTGGAGGACCTGCAGGAAGCCTACGGAGAAACCGGGTGCTGTTTTGCCTGCTTTGACGGCAGATATGCGACAGATCTGTACAGTTACGGCAGGAAAAAATAAAAATTTAAAATCAGGATTGACAAATGAAATCCGATCGTTTAGAATGTAAGCCAGAACAGCAAAGGCGCTGCGGACAGAGTAACCGCAGTGCCTTTTTTGGTTGATTTTACTGCTGAAAAGCTGGAAGAAAGAGAGGAAAAATTATGAGTAAGACAAATGCATCTGAAACATGCAGCGCCCGCATCCCGGAGCTGTTTGGCAGCATGGTGTTCAACGATCATGTGATGAAGGAACGCCTGCCCAAGGGGACATATCAGGCGCTGCGTCAGACCATGGAGCTGGGAACTGCGCTGGATACACAGGTGGCGGATGTTGTGGCCAACGCCATGAAAGACTGGGCAGTGGAAAAAGGCGCTACTCACTTCACTCACTGGTTCCAGCCAATGACCGGCGTGACGGCAGAAAAGCATGACAGTTTTATTTCTCCCGCAGAAGGCGGCACTGTGATTATGGAATTTAAAGGGAAGGAACTGGTGAAAGGGGAGCCGGACGCTTCCAGTTTTCCTTCCGGAGGGCTGAGGGCTACTTTTGAAGCCAGAGGTTATACCGCCTGGGATCCAACTTCTTATGCATTTATCAAAGATAAGACACTGTGCATTCCCACGGCTTTCTGTTCCTATACCGGAGAAATCCTGGATAAGAAGACTCCCCTTCTCCGTTCGATGGATGCGGTGAGCAAGGAGGCCTGCAGGGTATTAAAGCTGTTCGGGAAAAAAGTGAACCGCGTGACAGCAACGATCGGACCGGAACAGGAATACTTTTTGATCAACAAAGAAGATTATGCAAAGAGACCCGACCTGATTCTCACCGGCCGCACCCTGTTCGGCGCGCCTTCCCCCAAAGGCCAGGAGATGGAGGATCATTATTTCGGTGCGATCCGCCCCAGAGTAAAGGCGTTTATGGAAGACCTGGACTGTGAATTATGGAAGCTGGGCATTTATTCTAAAACGGAACATAACGAAGTGGCTCCCGCGCAGCATGAAATGGCGCCGATTTTTGAAACAGCCAATATTGCGATCGACCACAACCAGCTGGCTATGGAAGTGATGAAGAAGGTGGCGGACCGGCATGGGTTTGTCTGCCTGCTGCATGAAAAGCCCTTTGAAGGTGTAAACGGATCCGGTAAACATAATAACTGGTCCATCTCCACTGATACGGGCGAAAACCTGCTGGATCCGGGGAAAACCCCCATTTCCAACGCGCAGTTCCTGCTGTTTCTGACTGCTGTGATCAAAGCGGTGGACGAATATCAGGATCTGCTCAGAATCTCTGTGGCCAGCGCGGGCAACGACCACCGGCTGGGAGCGAATGAAGCGCCTCCCGCGATTGTTTCCATGTATGTGGGGGATGAGCTGGGCGCGGTGATCGACGCGCTGGTGGAGGGCTCCGCCTATGAAGACAGCAGCAAAAAAGTGATGGATATCGGCGTGACGGCACTGCCAAACATTCCCATCGACAATTCTGACCGCAACCGTACCTCTCCCTTTGCATTTACAGGGAACAAATTTGAATTCCGTATGCCGGGCTCCTCCTTCAATATTGCCTGCACAGATATCATGCTGAACGCGGCAGTGGCAGAAGAGCTGAGACAGTTTGCCGATGAACTGGAAAAGGCCGGAGATTTTCAGGCGGCTCTGGACGAGTTGATTCGCCGGGAGATCAGGGCGCACAAAAGGATCATTTTTAACGGCAACGGATACGGCGACGAATGGCCTGTAGAGGCGGAAAAACGCGGCCTGCTGAACTGGAAAACCACTCCCGATGCGCTCCCTCATTTCACGGATGAAAAAAACGTGAAAATGTTTAAAGACCACGGGATTTATACCAGGAGCGAAATTGAATCCCGACAGGAAATTGCCCTGGAGGAATATGCCAAGACCATTCGGATCGAAGCGCTGACCAGTCTGGATATTCTTAAGAAACAGATCATTCCTGCCGCGATTACATACTCCGGAAAACTGGCCGGAATTGTAGCCAAGAAAAAGGAAATCGGCATCGAAGCCCCGGCCGAGCTGGCGCAGGCCAGAGAAATAACCGATAAAACAACGGCCCTGTCCAGGGCGGTGGGAGCGCTGGAAGAAAAACTGAACCAGGCTCCGGAAGAAACCGCCGCCGCCGCTGTCTACTATGCCAAAGACGTCATTCCCGGCATGGAAGCGGCCCGCGGCATCGCAGATGCGCTGGAACTTCTGGTGGATAAAAAGGAATGGCCGTTCCCTACATATGGCGATCTGCTATTTTATGTGTAAGCGCTCAGAAAGGCCGTTTATCTGCTGCTAAACGATATAATTGACGGCAAGAATCGCAGCTCCCAGCACAGTGAGCACGACTCCGGTAGCCCGGTTGAGCACAATAGGGCTGGTTTTGTTGGCAAATTTTGCCGCGATTCTGGCCCAGAGCAGCGTGGAGAGCACACAGAACAGCAGCGCCCACCAGTCCGGAGCGCCGCCGATGGCAAAATGGCTGACGGACCCGGTAAAAGCAGTAAATGTCATGATAAACACGCTGGTGCCCACTGCTGTTTTCAGCTCATAGCCCAGCACGCTGGTGAGGATCAGCAGCATCATCATCCCGCCTCCTGCGCCCACAAAACCACAGATAAAGCCCACAAGAGCGCCGCAGGACAAGGATTGAATCACACGCTTCATAGGGCTTACCCCAGCCATGGATTCTTTCGTTGTCATCACCGGGCGGACGATGAATTTAATGCCCAAAAGCAGCGTCATGAAAACAGAGAATCCTCCCATGGCCTGGCTGGGAAGCAGGCTGGAAATCCAGCTCCCCACCAGCGTGAAACAGAGCACCGCAGCCATCATCACCAGGCCGTTTCGGATATCCAGATTTTTGTTTTTACCATAAGTATACGCGCTGACCGCGCTGGCCAGCACATCGCTTGCCAGCGCGATGCCTACTGCCTCATAGGCCGGAATATTCAGAAAAGTGATGAGCATGGGGCTGATTACAGCAGCGGCGCTCATCCCTGCAAACCCCGTCCCCAGACCGGCTCCGATGCCGGCAATAAAACAAATCAGAAATTTGTACAGCATGATTTAATCCTCCATGATTGCCTGGCGGGCATTTCCGGCAATCCGGATAAAATTCCCGCCGATTTTTTGTATCTCCTCTTTCGAAAAACCCTTAAATATTTCAGAAAAATATTGTTTCTGCGCATTTCTCCCCTCCTTCACAATGGGAGCGGATCCCGCAAGCAGACTCAGATGCACTGTTTTTCGGTTCCCCTGGCGGAAAGTCCGTCCCAGCAGGCCCCTCTCCTCCAGGCGCCGTACAGAAGAGGACACATGAGATTTCGTGAGCTGGCGCCGTCCTATTATGTCCGCGGCAGTGTCATAGCAAGGGTTATTCGCCAAAAAAAGAAGAATGTCCAGCTCCATCCGCGTGATCCCATAATTTCTGCAAACAGGTTCCATAACCTGATCATACAGCCGTTTCATCAAAGAAAAACTGTCCCAGAATTCGGTCAGCATACACAAAACCCCCTCCATATAGTTCTATTTTGAACAATATTAAAAGCTTAGCAAATAAATCCTGACATGTCAATGACAAAAATCAAATTTTTTACTAAAACCACTACAGAAAAGAAGCTTCCCGATCAATCCCTAAGCGAGAAAAAAAACCCAGGCAGGGAGGCGGCAGAAAAAACGCAGGAGGATATAGCCGTTTCAGGCATGGATCCTCCGGAGTTTCTTCTGCCGCCTCCCCGCGACTCCCCTTTCGTATTCCTCCAACAGCAAAATCAAGTTTAAAACAAAAAAAACCGGAAGAAAACAAAACAAGTTTTCTTCCGGCCTGTATGATATCCGGCGCGCCGTGCGGGGGCTGGGCGCAGCGGGAATATCCCTCAGTTTGGCAGATCCACAAAATCTGCCGCAATCTTGTCAGGAACGGTGTTCATCCAAAATCTGCTGGATCGTATCAATACATCCGCCGCAGCCTGTTCCTGCGCCGGTGGCTTCCTGCACAGCCTCGACTGTGGCAGCTCCTCCGGCAATCGCTTCTTCTATTTCTCCTGCTGTGATATTCATGCAGAAGCATACAGTTTCTTTTGCATCCATATTATTTTCTCCTTTTGTTTATACGCGGTCATGGAAGGTGCGGGAAATCACATCATCCTGCTGTTCCTTTGTAAGTTTAATGAAATTCACTGCATAGCCGGAAACCCGTACAGTCAGCTGAGGATAATTCTCGGGGTGCGCCTGGGCGTCCAGAAGTGTCTCTTTTGTAAAAACATTGACATTCAGATGGTGGCCGCCTTTTTCTACATAGCCATCCAGCATATTCACCAGGTTATCAATCTGCTGTGCGTTTACTGCCATTTTTGTCCCTCCTTTTTAATATCAATAATTGATACTATTATTATAATAAAACTGGGAAAAAAGTCAAGGGTTATAGTGTACTTTTTTTGGTGCATAATTTAAAAAAAGAAAAAAATTTATTTCACAGATATTTTAGAAATCACCTCTTTACAAATTAAGAAAAACTGTTATAGTAGTTATAGAACAAACGGATAGGAGGGAAGGACTTATGAATATCCAGAAATTTACACAGAAATCTCTGCAGGCAGTTCAGGACTGTGAGAAAATTGCTTATGAATATGGAAATCAGGAAATTGATCAGGAACATCTGCTGTATGCGCTCCTGACCCAGGAAGACAGCCTGATCCGCAAACTGGTCACAAAGATGGAAATCCAGGCTGAATATTTCCAGAACCGGGTGGAGCAGGGCCTGGAAAAACGGGTGAAGGTCTCCGGAGGCGGACAGCTCTATGTCAGCAGCGCGCTGAACAAAGTGCTGGTGGGAGCGGAAGATGAAGCAAAACAGATGGGAGATTCTTATGTTTCTGTGGAGCACCTGTTCCTGCAGCTGATTCAGGAAGCAAATACGGAAGTAAAAGCTATTTTCAAGGAATTTGGCATTACCAGAGAACGGTTCCTTCAGGCGCTGTCCACGGTAAGAGGCAATCAGCAGGTGACCACGGACAATCCGGAAGCTACCTATGATACGCTGAACAAGTATGGACAGGACCTGGTGGAAAAGGCCAGGGACCAGAAGCTGGATCCGGTAATCGGCCGCGACAGCGAAATCAGAAATGTGATCCGTATCCTGTCCCGTAAAACGAAGAACAACCCGGTGCTGATCGGCGAACCCGGAGTGGGCAAAACCGCCGCGGTAGAAGGGCTGGCCCAGAGGATTGTCCGGGGAGATGTGCCGGAAGGGCTGAAAGATAAAAAAATCTTTGCGCTGGATATGGGCGCGCTGGTAGCCGGAGCGAAATACCGGGGCGAGTTTGAGGAGAGGCTGAAGGCCGTGCTGGAAGAGGTGCGCAAGAGCGAGGGACAGATCATCCTGTTTATTGATGAGCTGCATCTGATCGTGGGGGCCGGCAAGACAGACGGAGCCATGGATGCCGGCAATATGCTCAAGCCCATGCTGGCCAGAGGGGAACTGCACTGCATCGGCGCCACCACCCTGGATGAGTACAGAAAATATATTGAAAAAGACCCTGCCCTGGAGCGCCGTTTCCAGCCGGTGCTGGTGGACGAACCCACTGTGGAGGATACCATCTCCATACTGCGCGGCCTGAAAGAACGGTACGAGGTGTATCACGGTGTGAAAATCACAGATTCCGCCCTGGTCGCGGCGGCTACCCTTTCCCACCGCTACATTTCCGACAGGTTCCTGCCGGATAAGGCCATAGACCTGGTGGACGAGGCCTGCGCGATGATTAAAACGGAGCTGGATTCCATGCCGGCGGAGCTGGATGAACTTTCCAGAAAAATCATGCAGTTAGAAATAGAGGAAGCTGCCCTGAAAAAGGAGACAGACCGTCTGAGCATGGACCGCCTGGAGGGGCTGCAGAAAGAGCTGGCGGAACTGCGGGAGGAGTTCAACGGGGAAAAAGCCCAGTGGGACAATGAGAAAGCGTCCGTGGAGAAGCTGAGCCGCCTGAGGGAAGAGATTGAGGATTTGAACAAACAGATTATCCAGGCGCAGCAGCATTATGACCTGAATAAAGCGGCTGAACTGCAGTACGGTAAACTTCCCGCACTGCAGAAACAGCTTCAGATTGAAGAAGAAAAAGTAAGAAAAGAAGACCTGTCGTTGGTGCATGAAGCTGTGACAGAAGAGGAAATTTGCCGGATTATTTCACGCTGGACCGGCATTCCGGTGGCAAAACTCACGGAGAGCGAGCGCAACAAAACCCTGCATCTGGACGACGAGCTGCACAAAAGGGTGATCGGCCAGGATGAAGGCGTGGAAAAAGTGACAGAAGCCATCATCCGTTCTAAAGCCGGAATTAAAGATCCTACAAAACCCATCGGCTCTTTCTTGTTTCTGGGGCCTACTGGCGTTGGAAAGACAGAACTGGCAAAAGCACTGGCGGAAAGCCTGTTTGACGATGAATCCAACATGATCCGCATTGATATGAGCGAATATATGGAGAAACACTCTGTATCCCGCCTCATTGGAGCGCCTCCGGGATATGTAGGTTATGACGAAGGAGGGCAGCTGACAGAGGCGGTCCGCCGGAAGCCATATTCTGTTGTGCTGTTCGATGAAGTGGAAAAAGCCCATCCCGATGTGTTCAACATCCTGCTGCAGGTTCTGGACGACGGCCGGATTACCGACTCCCAGGGCAAGACCGTGGACTTTAAAAATACAATCCTGATTATGACGTCCAATATCGGCTCTTCCTATCTGTTGGAAGGTATTGATGAAAACGGCGGCATCAGGCCCGAGGCGGAGGATCTGGTGATGAATGACCTGCGCGCTCATTTCCGCCCGGAGTTTTTGAACAGGCTGGATGAAATTATTCTTTTTAAACCTCTGACCAGAGAGAATATCGGCGGAATCATTAAATTGATGATTGAGGACGTAAACAGAAGGCTGGAGGACAGAGAGATCAATATTCAGCTGACAGACGAGGCGCAGCAGTTTGTTGTGGAACACGGTTATGATCCGATCTACGGAGCCCGCCCGCTGAAACGGTATCTGCAGAAACATGTGGAGACCCTGGCGGCCAGACTGATTCTGGGGGGCGGCATCCGGGCAGGAGAGACGATCGTGATTGACGCAGGCCCGGAAGGGCTGACTGCATCGGCAAAAGAAGTCCTGCATGGAACGGTAGAATAAAATTAGAAGAGCCTGAAAATTCAGCGTAATTTACGCGGTTCAGGCTCTTTCCATTTTGAGGAAAAGATGATATAATAAATACGGTTTTTTAAAGATTGCCGTGTGTACTCCATGATAGAACATCAAAAAGTCCGGAACTGGCTATTCAGGCGAAAATGTTTTATCAGAATGAGGAGGAGAGCAATGAACGGATACAGCAACGGCGGACCTGATATGCCGCCGGAAGATAAGGCACGTATTTTAACAATGAGAATCCTGCTGACCAAGCTGGATGTACCATTTATCACAAAGAAAAATATTATTCAGCTTTACGGGACACTGAAGGAGGGCGAGGCTTTCGGACGTCCTGAAATGATGGAGATTTTGGGCAGAGCGCTGACAACAGTGAGTTCAATTCTGGGATCAATGAAAGATTTGGGGCTGCTGGTGAGAGCGGAGGATGCAGGGCGAGGTAAATACCGTTTCCGGGAATTTACGGAGGAGGAAAAAGCCTGGGACTGGAACCAGCCTGGGAAGAGGTTATAATTATTGAAAAAGACGGGCAGAGATACATCCTGCATATGGATTATAACTCTTTTTACTGACCGCAGAAGGAGGCAGCCATGAAACCGGAGAAAAAGATGTCACAGGAGCAATTTGATGAACAACTGCGGCGGGAATTTTCCAGGGCAGACGAGGCTCAAAAACGAGTGCTGGATAAGATTATGAGCATGTCGGAGGAAGAACGGCGGCAGATGGCCGCTGGGGTTCCCGGACCGGAAACGCCGGAAGAACTTCTCGGAGAGAGAACTCCCGCACCCCGCAGAAATGTCCCCAGGCGCCCTGTCAGGCTGGCTTTTATGGCTGCCTCTATTGCGATCTGCGTAATGAGTTTTGGGATGTTTGCGGTGGGTAATAAGAATTATGAGTATAAGGTGTTGGAGTCTGGTGGGAATGTATTGGCTAATAATACCGATGTGATTGTTGTACCTGAAGATATAAATCGGGAAATAATGATTTGCGCTAATAAATTAAGGATAAATGCCGTGCATTTTTCTGAGTGGCCAGAGGACATAACTATTAATAAATATGATATTTATGAGAGTGATGCTTTAATTGAATGTGCAAAGAAGAATAGATTAATATTCATACAAATGTTTATAGGTAATGTTGACAGTAGCTTTGGTAGTATAAACAATGGAACGATAGTTTCAGAAGTAGACAATCCGTATTTTAAGGAGCGATTAAAAATTTATGAGGTAACCGAGGATGATGGTTCAGTTTCATATTTCAGTTACCTAATTGCGGATAACTGCTATTATAAAATTGTGGGTTTTGAGAGTGAAGAAGAGTTAAGAAATATTCTAGAAAATTGTGAAATATAAATGGGTGTAGAAACTTAAGAATAAGTATTTGTATTTTTTTTAAGAATTTGGTGCTAGTTAACGTATATATATTCGCGGTTAAGAAAGGAGTGTACAATTAAAAAAATGAAGCGATTTTGGGTAACAATTAGTTGTTCTATAATTACTATTTTATTAATGGGTACGATTGTGCTTGCAGATGTTCCGGAATATCAAGTAGGAGATGTGATTGAACCTCCATATCCGGTGATAATTGTGGAAGGAGATTATGCAAGTTCAGATTACTATCAAATAACAAGGGATATAATCAGTGATGGCTGGAGTAAAATTCAGCTATATGGTTCGCTGAGGGTTCTGTTAGCCTCTAGCACATTATTGCATGAAGCTAAACCCCAAATTACAAATGAAATGTTTTTAGTGAAATATGATCCAGGAACAAACAAATCTACAGTAATTGAAGGGCCATATCGATATCATGCCTATAATGCAGGATATAATCGTTGTGAAAAAATTGTAGATGTAGGATCCACAGGGTATTATTATACTCTAACTTATCATACGGTTGGTACAGAAACTAAAGTGTCCCAATCCCCGGCAATACATGTAACGTATTAAAATACAAAAGTTAGACCGCGCAAAATAAGTTTGATAATTTGAGAAAAAATTATCCGAGGGGAATATGTTTATGTGAACATTTTAGCCAAAATGTCTGCTAACGTATTCATATAAGAAAAAAGAGTATTTATATTACGATTAGAATAAAGGGAAGACAGCGATTAAGAAAGCTTTCTCCCTTTATTTTTATGAAAGAATATAGACATTAAAGCAAAAAAAATATTTAAAAAAATAAAAAAATATTTGAGAAGAATTTTCATCCCCACGTATATATAGTCGCGGGCAGGAAAGGAGGATAAAAAACTAAAGCAAAAAACATACTGGTCGTCAGTTGCAGCTTAGAACTTACCCGCTTGGAAGCTGAATGACTGGAGACAGGATTTGTAAACAATAAGGTTGCGGCCGCTGTATTCCGCAGGCAATCCGGCAGGATAAAAACCGGGGCTGAATTATACAGAAAAACTAAACTAAAAAATAAAAAAAGAAAGTAAACCCAAGAAATGGTACACATGCATTCTTAAAAAACCAAAATCCTTATGGTTTATAAAGCAGGAAAACAGCCGGCTCGCCCCCGGCTGTTTTATTTTTTTCAATGGAAATTGCGTTGCCTATGAAACAAAACCCTCCGGGGTATGCGAACTGCGCGCTTAAGGAATATGGCTGCTGATGCAACCGCGCTGCGGCGGGAGAGCCCGCCAGCAGGATTTTTAAAAAAAAGTACCCTTACGAAATAAACCTGCTCTACGGAGGGGAAGAAACCCGCAGGCGTCAATCCTTCATAAAAGATTTGACTTTTTACAGAGACAGAGCTTAAAATGAAAATCAGGGAGGGATGAACAATGTCTGAGATCATGGAATTTACCAGCAGAGAAGAGTTTAGACAATGGCTGAAAGAAAACTGTCTTTCATCTGAAGGCATATGGCTGATTTTCAGCAAAGCAGGCGGCCGCAAAACCATCCGGGCAAATGAAGCGTTGGAAGAAGCGCTCTGTTTTGGATGGATTGACGGCCAGATGAAGAGCATTGATGAGAAAACCTACAAAAAGTATTTTGCTTTGCGCAGGAAAAACAGTAAATGGTCGGAGAAAAATAAAGATTTGGCGGAAAAATTGGAGCAGAGAGGGCTGATGACTGATTACGGCAGAGGAAAAATAGAGGAGGCCAGGGAAAATGGAATGTGGGACGCGCCAAAGGCTCCGGGAGTTACGGAAGAGCAGATTCTTTTCCTCTCTTCTCTGCTGAAAGATTATGAACCTGCTTATTCTAATTTTTTGTCCATGCCGCCTTCAGTCCAGAAAACGTATACAAAAGCATATGCAGACGCGAAGACAGAGGCGGGGCGGGAGAAACGTTTGTCCTGGATGGTTGGCCGGCTTAACCAAAATTTGAAACCAATGTAATTTTTCCCCAAAGCCTTTTCCAGGGCTTTGGGCAGATAAGAGCAAAGACGGTTACAGCGGAATAAAAATAAAAAATTATGTGAAAAAGTGAGAAAAGTGTCGAAGAAAGGTGTTATATATTATAACGGCAAAAATCTCAGGAGGAGAGGAGGAGGCGGGAAACCACAGAAACAGCCTGTTGCCGGGGCATTCTGTAAACACACGGAAAACATAACCAGAAGTTGCTGTGACAGCGCCTAGGATATATCAAAAGTCACAGCAACTTTTTCTTTCCTCTTTCTTACAAAAACCTACATAACCTTGCAATTTCAGAGAATCATGATATAATAACCGATAAAGAAAACAGGAAAGATGAGGAGAATATGAACCAGGATAAAGAAGGGAGCAGAAGGGAAAGGAGGCCGGCAGAAGGCGGCGAGAGGAAGCCGCCGGCAGGCGGAACAGAAAGAAAACGTCCGTCCGGGCCTGCTGATTCCGGGAGAACAGCGCCCAGGACCCCGGACAGAGCCGGAAAGCCTTCGGGTTCCAGACCCCCGGGAGCCGGACGAAGCGGCGATGCAAGGGCTTCAGGAAGCACAGGAACGGGGAGCGGAAACCGGCGTCCCTCCGGGCCAACCGGCGCGCCCGGGGAAACAAGGCGCGGGTCCGGCGGCGCAGCGGGAAGCAAAGGCCAGGCACGTCCTGCTGGGAGGCCGTCTGCAGGGAGAAGCGGGGCCCAGGGCACGCAGAACGGAAGAACCGGAACCGGCGGGAGCGGAGCGACAGGCCAGCATAACGTCAGGCCGGGAACGGCCGGAAACGGAAACCGGCGTCCGCCGGCAGGACAGGCGCCGGTGCGGAACAGCGCAGGCCCTCAGGGGAACCGCGGCACAGGGAATGGCCGGGGAGGTAAGAGAAAGAAGAAATCAATCTGGCAGAAATTCAAAGAAATGAGCGGCGGAAGAAAAGCGCTGATCATCACAATGATTGTGCTGCTGGTGCTGATTTTAACAGTGGTCATCGGCGGTTATCTGATCATCAACGGGTATATTAAAAAGACAAACTATGTAGATGATAAGGATGTGACGATTGTCGCCAGCCTGCCGGAGGGAGCGGATAACGACGGTACGGATCCTGATTTGGGAGAAGAGGCCGATCCCGATGTGATCGCTTCATTGAACGAACAGCTGAATAACATGAACGGGCAGGAGGCTGTCAGCAGCGATTACGTTTATAATCTGCTGCTGATCGGCGTGGATCGCAGGGATACCAGCTGGGCCGGAAATTCGGACGCCATGTTGCTGGTATCCATCAACAGCAGGGCAAAAAAGATTTTTGTCACTTCCCTGATGAGGGATACTTATGTATCAATTCCGGGGATTGGGAATAAAAAACTAAACGCAGCCCACGCCCATGGAGCCGGGCCTTTACTGGTTCAGACAGTGACACAGAACTTTAAAGTCAATGTGGACCGGTACGCAAGAGTGGATTTCAACGGCCTCACATCGATTATCGATCAGCTGGGCGGAATCCCCATGACTCTTTCCGATGCGGAAGCGAAGGTTGCCAATGACTATATCCGTGAAATGAACGGGCTAAACGGCCGTCCCGCAAATGAAAATCTGCTGAACGGCGGCGGGGATCTGTACCTCAACGGAATACAGGCCACAGCCTATGCGCGTATCCGCTATGTGGGAAATGCGGACTGGGGACGGACAGAACGCCAGAGGAAAGTACTGGAAGCCATGATCGGCAGGGTTAAGAGCGCAGGGATCGGCGCGCTGCCGGGCCTTGCCAACAGCATACTGCCGCTGGTGACGCATAATGTTCCGGACGGAGAAATCTGGGGGAAAATTGCCCAGGCTCCGGAAATTATGGGATATGAGATTGTGATGGACCGGATTCCCTATGACGGCATGTATACCAGCCAAAATATCGGAGGCCAGGGGATGCTGGTTCCGGATTGGCCTGCCACTGTTTCCAGACTGCAGAGCACCATTTATGCTACAGAATGAAGATGAATTTGGAGGATAGAAATAAAATGAAGAAAACAACCCTGGTGATTATGGCGGCAGGAATCGGCAGCCGCTTTGGAGAGGGAATCAAGCAGCTGACGCCCGTGGGCCCAAGTGGAGAGATCATTATGGATTATTCCATCCATGACGCGGCAGAGGCTGGATTTAACAAGGTCGTATTTATCATCCGCAGAGATCTGGAAAAAGATTTCAAAGAGATCATCGGCGACCGTATTGAAAAAAAGATTGAGGTGGACTATGCGTTTCAGGCGCTGGAAGACCTTCCCGCAGGGTTTACTGTTCCCGAAGGCCGTAAAAAACCCTGGGGAACCGGCCAGGCAGTGCTCTGCTGCCGGGGAATTGTGGATACCCCGTTTCTTGTAATTAACGCAGACGACTACTATGGAAAAGAAGCCTTTGTAAAAATTCACGATTATCTGGTGCAGGAACGGCCCTCTACGGGAAAGTTTGATATCTGTATGGCCGGATTTATCCTAAAAAATACACTCAGCGACAACGGGGCGGTAACCCGCGGCGTCTGCGTGGTGGAAGGAGACCAGCTGAAAGGGGTGCATGAGACATCGGAAATCATCATGGGCCCAGACGGGAAGGTGACCGGGGAATATGAGGGGGCAGTATCAGAGCTGAATCCCAACGGCCATGTTTCCATGAATATGTGGGGATTTACCCCTGATTTCCTGGATGTTCTGGAAGATGGATTTACAGATTTCCTGAAGAGCGCGGGTAAAGATGAAATTAAGAAAGAATATCTGCTTCCTGCTGTTGTGGACAGGCTTCTGCAGGAGGGGAAAGCAGATGTTAAGGTGCTGGAAACCCATGACAAATGGTTCGGAGTGACCTATCAGGCGGACAAGCAGGCTGTGATCGACGCATTCCACGGGCTGGTGGAAAAAGGCGTTTATCCGGAAAATATTGTATAAATTGCTTGACAATACCATCATTAAGGTGTAAGGTAAGAAAAGTGACTGTTTCCTGTCAGGCACAAAAATAAAAAGGAGGTAGGACAGATGTTGGAATTCAGGAATTTTATCATTAGAGAAGATAATTGCATAGCGCTGACAATGAAATCCATAGCCTGCCTCAGAACAGAGAATCTATTGGTATGATTTTCTGATTAAAGTTGTTTATGAGCCGCAGTCTATGGTGACTGCGGCTTTTTTGTCCTCAAATCCGTGAAAATTCCGGGAGAGGGCTGTGTCTGATTCCCTTTTAGAGGGTGATGCGCAGAGCCGCAGTGACAGCGGTTCCGCGCATTTTTTTGTTTCATAGGAGGGGGGATCGCGCTGCGGCGTAAGGAATTACGTCGCTAAAGCGACACGCCGCAGGCGGAGAATCCCGCGAGCGGGATTCTTTTTCAAAGTAACAGGAGTTAAGAAATGAGGGGAGACAAAGTGGTGATCAAAGAAAAGAAAGAAGTCCTGGAGAAGAAACAGAAAATCCCCAGGCAGAACAGGGTGATGACCTATGTGCTGCGCTATTGGTATCTCTATCTGCTGGCGCTGGTTTCCATGGTGATTGCCATTGTGCTGGATGTGCTGGCGCCTGCCATTACAAGATCCATCATAGACGATGTGATTGTGGCGGGGAGAGTGGAGATCCTGATGCGCCTGCTGCTTGGCCTGGCGGGGATCGGCCTGGGCAGAGCCATATTCGGTTATATTAAGGAATTTACCGTGGATGTAGCTGCCTGCAAGATCGGATGCGATATCCGCGGAAACCTGTTCCGGCATATCCAGAAGCTGAGCATGGGCTATTTTGATAAGAACAACAGCGGGGAGCTGCTGGCGAGAGTGAAGGATGATGTGGATAAGATCTGGAACGCCACCGGCTTTGTGGGAATGCTGATCGCGGAGTGCACCATTCATACCGTGCTGGTGCTGACCTGCATGTTCAGCGTCAGCCCTCTGCTGACGCTGGTGCCTCTGGCGGTGATGCCTGTGGTAGCCTGGACCGGGATCCGGCTGGAACAGAAGCTGGGAAGCGTTTATGAGGATATCAGTGAAGAAAATGCCCAGCTGAACACAGTGGCCCAGGAGAACCTGGCAGGGGTGCGTACAGTGAAGGCATTTGCCAGAGAAGAGTATGAGATTCAGAAGTTTAAGAAGCACAATAAGAAATATTACGATCTGAACATGAAGCAGGCCAGAACGCTGGCAAAATATCATCCGAATATCTCTTTCTACACCAAAGTGCTGCTGGTGGCAGTGATCATCTTCGGAGGAATTATGGTGATGAAGGATATGATCACCATCGGGCAGCTGGGACAGTTTACAGAATATGCCAATAATATTATTTGGCCCATGGAAATGATCGGCTGGCTGTCCAGCGATTTTGCCGCGGCGGTGGCTTCTAATAAGAAGATACAGAAGATTCTGCTGGAAGAGCCTGAAATCAAGAACCCGGAACTGCCGGTATCCATGGAAGAAGTAAAGGGAGAAGTGGAGTTTTCCCATGTGGACCTGAAGCTGCAGTCACAGGATGTGCTGAAGGATATCAGCTTCCACGTGAAGCCCGGAGGCACCCTGGGTATTATGGGGATGACCGGGGCCGGAAAGACTTCTGTTATCAATCTGCTGGAACGCTTTTATGACGCCAGCGGCGGCTGTGTGAAAGTGGACGGGGTGGATGTGCGCAGGATGGATCTGGAGACGCTGCGCCGCAATATTGCGGTGGTCATGCAGGATGTATTCCTGTTTTCCGATACCATCAATGAGAATATCAGCATCGGGCGGCGGGGGCAGCTGGAGGCCCAGGCCATCCGCCAGGCAGCGGGAAGCGCCTGCGCGGACGGATTTATCGGCAGCCTTTCTGAACAGTATGATACAGTGATCGGAGAGCGGGGCGTAGGGCTTTCCGGCGGGCAGAAGCAGAGAATCAGCATCGCCAGAGCGCTGGCCAAGAAAACGCCGGTGCTGGTGCTGGACGATTCTACCTCTGCGCTGGATATGGAGACAGAATTTGAAATCCAGAAAAAACTGAAAGAGCTGGAAAACACAACGAAGCTCATTATCGCCCACCGGATCTCTGCCGTGCGGCACGCGGATGAAATCATTGTACTGGATCACGGCAGCATCGCGGAGCGGGGGACACACGAGACGCTGATGGAGAAAAAGGGGCTTTATTATGCCACCTATTGCGCGCAGTACGATGCAATGCAATATGAAACAGAACTGAAGGGAGGGATGGAAGCATGGCTGTAAACTCATTCAGGGAAGACGAGCAGCAGGCCCAGGTCAGCAAATGGAAAACCCTGACAAGGCTTTACCGGTATCTGCTGGCTTATAAGAGCAGGATTGCGGTGGTGCTGCTGATCATGCTGGCGACGATTTCCATCAATATGATAAACCCCCTGATCGTGGAGCAGGCAGTAAACGTCCATATCGCAAACCGGGATATGAAAGGCCTTCTGCTTCTGGGACTGGCGGCTGTGGTGCTGAATCT
Organism: Cuneatibacter caecimuris; assembly: GCF_004216775.1. Lineage (GTDB taxonomy): Bacteria > Bacillota > Clostridia > Lachnospirales > Lachnospiraceae > Cuneatibacter > Cuneatibacter caecimuris. The sequence goes on along the minus strand of NZ_SGXF01000001.1, from coordinate 820,743 downwards.
GATCATGGTGGCAGGGGTCAAGGCGCGGATGATCATGATGGCAAAGCTGTCCAACCAGGTGCTGCTGACCATCCGGGAAGAATTATATGTACATATTCAGAAGCTGAGCTTCAGCTTCTTTGACAGCCGCCCCACCGGAAAGATCCTGGCCAGGATTATCGGGGACGTGAATTCCCTGAAGGATATGCTGTCGGACAGCGTGACCACACTGATCCCGGATTTTCTCACTGTGATCGGCGTAATTACAATTATGATGGCGAAAAATGTAAAGCTGGCCCTGGCGGCTTTGCTGACACTGCCCTTTATGGCTGCTGGCATGTTTGTGATCCAGCGGGTATCCCACAAGGCCTGGCAGGTCTACAGGAAAAAGAGCTCTAATATATCTGCCTTTGTCCATGAGGAAATGTCAGGGATGCGGATTGTTCAGAGCTTCCGGGCGGAACAGGAATCCAGAGACAATTTTGACGTGCTGCTGAAAGAACACCGGCAGTCCTGGAACAAGTCTGTGCGCTGCGCTGACCTGTTCGGCTCCCTGATCGAGCTGACCTGGGGAGCCGGGGGCTTCCTGCTGTACTATATCGGCATCAAGGTCATCGGCGTGGGAGAAATCGGCATCGGAACATTTATGGCGTTCTCCACATACCTGGCTATGTTCTGGAGCCCCATCAGGAATCTGGCGAACTTCTACAATAAGATCGTCACCAACCTGGCGGGGGCGGAGCGGATTTTCGATATTCTGGATACAGAGCCTGAGATCCGGGATAAATCCGGTGTGGGAGAGCTCCCCGACATTCAGGGTTCCGTGGAATTTGACCGGGTATCCTTCGCCTATTCAGATGAGCCGGAGACAAAGGTGCTGAAAGATGTGAGCTTTCAGATACGTCCCGGAGAGACCATCGCGCTGGTGGGGCCTACGGGAGCCGGCAAAACAACCATTGTCAATTTGATCAGCAGGTTTTATAATGTTACAGAGGGACATATCCGGGTGGACGGTTATGATCTGGGGGATGTTTCCATCCGCAGCCTGAGGCGCCAGATGGGCGTGATGACCCAGGATAATTTCCTGTTTTCAGGCACTGTTAAAGATAATATCCGTTATGGCAGGCTGGACGCAACGGATGAAGAAATTGTGGCGGCAGCCAAGGCTGTGAATGCCCACGGGTTTATCATGCAGCTGGAAAAGGGATATGACACAGAGCTCAGCGAGCGGGGACAGAGCCTGTCAGTAGGACAGCGGCAGCTCCTGGCCTTTGCCAGAACCATGGTGTCCAATCCCAGAATCCTGATTCTGGATGAGGCCACCTCCAGCATCGATACCCATACGGAAATACTGGTGCAGAAAGGAATCCAGGCTCTGCTGAAAGGAAGGACCTCCTTTGTGATCGCGCACCGTCTCTCCACAATCAAAAATGCGGACCGGATTTTTGTCATCAACCATGGCAGAATTGAAGAGGCGGGTTCCCATGAGGAGCTGCTGGCGGCGAAGGGGCAGTATTATGAGCTCTATCAGGCACAGTTCAGGAGCCTCACGTCTGCCTGAACCGAACAAGGGAGGAAGTGCCTGGATGAGAAAAACACCGTACCTGGCCGCGGCATTTTTGCTGGCGGCCGGGCTGATCTGGAGCAGGCCCCGGGCGGTTTTTGCCGGGGGAGAGATTGAATTGGATGAAATATATCAGAGATGGAGCGACGGATACAGCATGGAAGAGGCCAGGCTCAGGGATACTTCAGAGGCGGACAGAAGCACGCTGCTGTATCTCGGAAGCGAGATCAGCAATATCGTGCTGGATGGCAGAGAAGTGCAGGGGAACCGCTTTGCACTGAAAAGCGGCCAGCATGTTTCCTTTGACCTGGAAATCAATGGGCTGATAAACAGCACAATGCTGGGAGCGATTGACAGGAATCAGTGCAGGCTGGACTGGGAACGTTACCAGGAAGCGCTTTTTTTGGGAGAGCGGGGGATTTATCTGATCCGCCCTGTTTCAGAAGTTTTCAGGATAGAGGATATGTATTTTGAGGACAGGCTGGCGGACGGGAAAATCCAGTATTCTTTCGAAGGGATATACGAGGCGGTTTTGGCGGACCCGGAAGCGGACGGAACCAGCTTTTTGAAGGACTACGGGAAAATTTCTGCGGCAGCCGAAGTGATGTCATTGCGGATAGTAACCCGGGGAGCAGGCGGGATTCACCCTGAACCGGTATACTTTAACCGGTACGGAGGCGGCAGCGAGTCCCTGGGCGTTAAATTCGCCATTGATGAGGAAGCGGAGTGGTCTGCCGAACTGAACGGCAGAGAGATTCCGGTGGAAGTGCATAACCGGGATACATATTTTCTGTCACTTGCAGATATGGAAGATTCTGAAGAACCAGTTTCGGGAAATATATGCCAGCTGCCTATCCTGGTGCTGGATGACGCGGTGTTCGGGCCGGGAAGTGAAGCGGACCCGGGTGAGGGCGGCCCAAACAGCGGTACGCCGTTTTCAGAAACCCATAAATCCGTGGTGGGCAGAGGCGTTTCAGGCATTCTTCCTGCCATAGCATGCACGGGGGTATCCCTGGCTATGGCCGGGGCGGCCTCCCTTGTGCAGAGCAGAACGGGAAAGAAAAAAGAACGAAAAAAAACAGAGGCTGAAATCATCGTGAACCATGGGAGAGAGCTTCCGGTTCTGCTGGCGGGAGGGCGGCAGGCCGTACGGGTGCCGGTCATGCTGTCAGGGGGAAGCGCGGCGGAATACAGATGGAATGTCCGCTGGGTATCTGACAGCGGAAGCGGGGATTTCCATGCTGTCATTGCCGGAGCGGGGTCTCTGGCGGAACTGGTGATGGGGCTGTCCGGAGCGGATCTGCAGGATTATGAGGTGGTTCTCAGGATCACAGCAGTCCCTGAACAGGCCGGGCAGGAGGCTTCCGCAGAAGCAGTCTGCAGCGTATTTGTATACAGAGAAGGGCTCACCGTGACCAGGGAAGACACCCGGAAGGGCTCGTGGAAAGCCAGGCTGGTAAAGCCGGGAGAAAAGCCGGGGACGGCTGAGATACAAGAACTGCAGCCAGGCAAATTCCAGATCCTGCGGGACAGGGACGGAAAAAAATGGGCCTGCGTTCAGGAAGATGGGAAAAGATGGACTGTTGATTTAGAAGAGGAGACAGCGGATGAAGATTGAGCGGGACTGGTTCAGGAACTATCTGAAAAAACAGCTGCCTTCCGCGCTGGTCATGGCGGGGCTGTGGCTGGCGCTGCAGATTTCCGCCTGCCTGGGCTGGCGGCATTTTCTGCTGTCCCCTCTGTATTTTGTCAGCGGGGCGCTGGCCGGTCTGGAGGGCGGCAGTGTGCTGGGAGGGGTTTTGGGAAGAACCCTTCTTCTTTTGTTTCTGCAGGAAGGCATCCGGACGCTGTTCTTTTCGGGGCTGCCCTTCCGCCGCAGGCTCAGAGAGACCGGCAGAATGGCTGTGGACAGCGTATCCGGCGTGGTCCCCTATCTGAGGGATCTGAAAGATCTGATTCCTGAAAGCCTCAGGATGTTCCTGTGGGAAGGGACAGGATTTTTTTCAGCAGTGCTGCTTTCCGTATTTTTGTCCGGGGACGGAAGCCTGCAGAACTCCTTTATCAACCTTCTGCTGTTTGTAAAGTTTGCGGATGAAATGAAAAATCACAGCGGAATTTTATATTCCCTGTACCGACGCGCCCGGAGGATGAGCGGCAAAAAAGAAGCGGAGCATGATTATTTCAGCGGTTTTGCGGGGGCCCACGCCCTGGGTTACGCCGCCGGGCCGCTGCTCTGTCTTCTGCCGGGCCGGTACTGGACTGTATGGCTGGGGAGTCTGGGTCTGGCGCTGGCGGCCGCCGGATTATTAGGCGTAACACTGAAACGATGCCGGATTAAACGGTGAGAAAGGAAAAACATGAAATTTATCATTGAACATCTGTCGAAAAATTTTGAGAAAAAAGAGGTGCTCCGGGACATTGATTTTACCTTTGAAAGCGGCAAGATCTATGGACTTCTGGGACGAAACGGCGCTGGCAAGACCACGCTGTTCAACTGTCTGAACCGCGACATGAAAACAGACGGCGGCAGATTTTACATGGAAGACGGTGGGCTGCCGAGAGAAGTGGCCGCCGAAGATATCGGATATGTTCTTTCCACCCCCACGGTACCGGAGTTTCTCACTGGACGGGAGTTCCTCCGGTTTTTCCTGGACATTAATGAGAAATCCATTCAGGACCCCAGGCCGCTGGATGAATATTTTGATTATATGAGCATTGAGCCGGAGGACCGGAATAAGCTGCTGAAAGATTATTCCCACGGAATGAAGAATAAAATGCAGATGCTGATCAATATTATCGCCAGGCCCTCAGTCCTGCTGCTGGACGAACCGCTGACCTCTCTGGATGTAGTGGTGGCGGAAGAAATGAAGCAGCTTCTCCGTTCTTTGAAAAACGGCCGCATCACCATATTTTCCACCCACATCATGGATCTGGCCCTGGATTTGTGCGATGAAATTGTGCTGCTGAATCACGGCGTGCTGGAAGTGGTGGACCGGGCGGATCTGGACAGCAGCGAATTCAAAGATAAAATTATCGCGGCACTCAGGGAGGAGAGCCATGACTAAAACGCTGAAAATTTCTTTTGCCCTGAAAAATACATACCGGGTCAACAGTATCCTGTATTCCATCAAACAGATACCTTTGGTGAAAAAACTGCTGCCGGACGCGCTGTACCAGGTCCATGGCCTGAAGGTTTTTGCCAACGTACTGTCCCTGGTGTGGGAAATCGTGTCTGTTTTCCTGGGGAAGTTTCTCTATTTTATTTTAATGATATCGGGAGCCGCATCGCTGTATCAGGCGGAAGATCCCGGGAAGCTCTTTCTTCATATTTTGGTGCTGCTGACTGTGATCGGGGCTTTTTCCAATACCTTTATGTTCAACCCCTCCAGGGATAAATACTACGCGATGATCCTGATGAGGATGGATGCCAGAGAATATACGCTGGTAAATTACGGGTACGCTATCCTGAAGGTGGCAGTGGGCTTTCTTCCGGTTTCCCTGATATATGGCCTGGGCGGCGGGGCCCCCCTGTGGGTATGTCTTCTGATCCCGTTTTTTGTGGCGGGGCTGAAGCTGGCCATGGCGGCGTACTCTTTGAGGGACTATGAGAAGACAGGAAGGATCACCAATGAAAACGGCCTGAATAAATTTATGTGGATTGCGATTCTGGCCCTGTTGGCGGCGGCTTACGGCCTGCCGGCGGTGGGGATCATGCTGCCTGTTTCTGTATCCGCTGGGTTTATGATTCTGTCAGTGCTCTGCGGGGCAGTGGCGGTATGGAAAATACTTGTTTTTGACAAGTACCGGGAGATGTATCAGCAGATTCTGGCAAAATCAATGGCCCAGATGGATGATGTAAATACCATGTCCAGACAGATGAGCCAAAAGGTTATTTCCGCGGATACAGGGATTACCAGCAACAGGAAAGGCTTCGAATATCTCAACGAGCTGTTCATCCGCAGGCATCAGAAAATTTTATGGAAGTCCTCCAAAAAGATTTCTCTGGTGTGTGTCTGCCTGATTTTTGGCATTCTTTTGGCATTCTACCTGGTTCCTGAACTGAAAGAAAAAATCAACGGGCTTTTGCTTTCCTTCCTTCCCTACTTTGTATTCATTATGTATTCCATCAACAGAGGAACAGGATTCACCAGGGCGCTGTTCATGAACTGCGACCACAGCCTGCTGACCTATTCTTTCTATAAACGCCCGGATTTTGTGTTAAAACTGTTTCAGATCCGCCTGCGTGAAATCATTAAAGTAAACTTGCTGCCTGCGGCGATTATAGGGGCCGGCCTGGCGGCGCTTCTGTACGCATCTGGCGGGACGGAAAATCCGCTGAATTATGGGGTGCTGTTTGTTTCTATTATTTTTATGAGTATATTTTTCTCTGTTCACTATCTGACGGTTTATTATCTGCTGCAGCCTTATAACGCAGGTACGGAGATGAAGAGCGGGACCTATCAGATCGTGCTTTCAGCCACCTATTTTGTATGTTTCCTGCTGATGCAGGTACAGATGCCCACACTTCTGTTTGGCGTAATGACCATCCTGTTTTGTCTGGCGTACTGTGTGGCAGCGTGCATATTGATTTACCGCCTGGCGCCAAAGACTTTCCGGCTGCGTTAAGCCATCGGGCAGGATTTATTTCTATTAATAAAAAGTTCACTTTTTCTGATTGACACGGTATGTTATACTATATCCAAAGCGCGCGAAAGACGCGGCGCTTCAGAAGCAGTTTGATTTCACAAAGGAGTAACTATGCCACAAGATAAAGATGAATTAGAGAAAAATACGGAAAGCAGCGGCCAGGCTCCGGATAACGGGCCTGAGGAATATGAAAAAGTCTGCTATATCTGCCGCAGGCCGGAGAGCAAGGCCGGCCCGATGATCACCATGCCCGGCAATATCACTGTATGCAGTCACTGTATGCAGAAGGCTTTTGATTCTGTAGAAAAAAACGGAATTCCTCAGATGTTCCCCAACGGCATGCCCATTCAGTTTGGAGTGCCCGTGGATTTTGACAACTTTGCCGCACAGATGCCAAAAACCCAGCAGGTGAAGAAGAAAAAGGAAAAAGAACCAAAGCCGTCTTTTGATATTCACGCGATTCCCGCGCCTCACCGGATTAAGGCCCAGCTGGATGAATATGTGGTGGGACAGGAATACGCGAAAAAGGTGATCTCCGTGGCAGTCTATAACCACTACAAGAGAGTGGCGGCGGATGCTTCCGGGGATATTGAGATCGAAAAATCCAATATGCTGATGATCGGCCCCACAGGCAGCGGCAAGACTTATCTGGTCCGCACCCTGGCCCGTCTGCTGGATGTGCCGCTGGCTATTGCCGACGCTACGTCTTTGACAGAAGCCGGTTATATCGGGGATGATATCGAGAGTGTTGTCAGCAAGCTGCTGGCTGCTGCGGATAATGATATAGAAAAAGCGGAGCGTGGGATCATCTTCATTGATGAGATTGATAAGCTGGCTAAAAAGCGCAACACCACCAGCCGGGATGTCAGCGGGGAATCTGTACAGCAGGGCCTTCTGAAACTTCTGGAGGGAAATCTGGTGGAGGTGCCGGTGGGGGCGACCAGCAAGAATGCCATGGTGCCTCTCCAGACCATTAACACCAAGAACATTCTGTTCATCTGCGGCGGAGCGTTCCCGGATCTGGAAGAAGTGATCAAGGAACGGCTGAACAAGCAGTCTTCCATGGGGTTCCGTGCGGATCTGAAGGACAAGTATGATAAAGATCCCAATTTGCTGCGTCAGGTTACGGTGGAAGACCTGCGGGCATTTGGCATGATTCCAGAATTTATCGGCCGGCTGCCTATCATTTTCACACTGGACGCTCTCTCCAGGGACATGCTGATCAAAGTTCTGAAGGAGCCGAAAAACGCGCTGCTCAAGCAGTATCAGAAGCTGCTTTCCCTGGACGAGGTGGAACTGGAATTTACGGACGGAGCTCTGGAAGCGATCGCGGAGAGAGCGCGGAAAAAAGACACCGGCGCCAGAGCCCTGAGGGCCATTATCGAGGAATTTATGCTGGATATCATGTATGAAATTCCCAAGGATGAGAACATCGGCAGAGTAACCATTACCAGAGAATATATCGAAAAGACCGGAGGCCCGCGGATTGAAATGAGGGGCGTGGAGATTCCGGAATTACAGGCGTCTGCAGGGCATATACTGGATTAAATAATTTTGCCGGAGGCTGGAATGCCGCAGGACGAAACTGAGTACGGGGAATTTATATACCAATATTTTGCGGTACCGGAGGAGACGAGGCTGCGATTGGAGGCGGAAGGCCTGGCATATAATCTGGGGAAGCAGTACACCATACTGTGCCTGCCGATCCCCAGAAGCAGGCCGCTGCGACTGGTGGAGGAATTTGGATATTTTGTAGTGCCCAAGGTATACGGACTATTGGATGCGGGAAGCATGGAAGCGTCAGGAATTACAGCAGTGCAGAATCAGCCTGTGCTGCAGCAGAGGGGGGCGGGGGTGCTCATTGGCATTCTGGACACAGGCATTGATTATACGCTGGATATATTCAGAAATGCCGACGGAACCACCAGGATCACTTCCATTTGGGATCAGACCCTGGAAAATGGAAGGGAAAAGAAACGGCGGGGCCGGGTGTTTGACAGGGAGGATATTAACCGGGCTCTTCAGTCAGAAAACCCGCTGGAAATTGTTCCGACTACAGATGACAACGGCCACGGCACGTTTCTGGCGTCTATCGCGGCAGGATACCGGCAGGACGGAACCTATACCGGCGCCGCCCCCGACGCGCAGCTGGCGGTGGTGAAGCTGAGGCAGGCGCCTGCCCATCTGCGGGAATATTTTTTTATCCCCCAGGATGTGTGGGCTGCGTCTGAAGCGGACCTGCTGATGGCGGTGGAATATCTGCTGCAGGAGGCTGCCAGGCTGAGTATGCCGCTGGTGCTGCTGGTGGCGGTTGGAACCAGCCAGGGAAACCACAGAGGCTCTGATCCGCTTTCCGCATATCTGCAGTGGAACGCGTTTCAGCGCGGAGTTGCAATTGTGACCTCTGCGGGAAATGAGTCCGGCAGAGGGCATCATTTTCTTGGCAATATTGCCGGCGGCCAGCCTTATGAGGAAGTGGAAATTCAGGTGACGGAAGGAGAACCGGGATTTTCTCTGGAACTTTGGGCCAGGGCCCCTGAGACTTTTTTTGTCAATATCCTGTCCCCAATTTACGGTGAGGCTTCCAGTATCCAGGTTACCGGGACCGGAAGTACGGTACGGCGCTTCGTCCTGGACGGGACTACTGTTTTTGTGGACTATCATCTGGTGGAAAGCGTGGCAGGGGGACAGCTGATCCTGATGCGGTTTGAAACGCCGTCGGCGGGGGTCTGGAGAATCAGGGTGACAAATGACCTGTATATCGGCGGCCAATATCAGCTGTGGCTTCCTATTACCGGCTTTATCGGCCCGGAGACCAGATTCCTGCGCCCGAACCCGGATATGACGATTGTTGCGCCAGGCAACGGGCAGCAGGTGATGACCATCGGCGCTTATCAATACCAGACCGGGGCCATATGGAACTATTCCAGCAGAGGGTTTTCAGGAAACGGTGCTGTTAAGCCGGATATGGTGGCGCCCGGGGCAGATGTGGGCGGAATCGGCCCGGGGGGACGGCCGGAGGTGCGCAGCGGGACCAGCGTTGCCGCGGCGCATGTGGCGGGAGCTTCCGCGCTGCTGCTGTCCTGGGGGCTCATAGAGGGAAACCAGGACTGGATGAATACCACTACTGTAGCTACATATCTGATCAGGGGGGCGAACCGGAAATCAACCCTGCAGTATCCAAACCCGGAATGGGGGTATGGATCGCTGAACCTGTATCAGACATTTTTAAACCTATAAAGGAACAAAAGGAGAAAAAGCGATGATTTGTTTGGAGCAGGTATCCAAGACTTATGGAAAGAGCGGCAAAAAGGCTGTGGATTCCATGACCTGGAACGTGGAGGACGGGAAGATTACCGGTTTTATCGGGCCAAACGGAGCCGGTAAAACCACCACCCTGAAGATGATTACCGGCATCATCCGGCCTGACGAGGGCCGGATTACAGTAAACGGGCATGACATCCAGAAGGAGGGGCTGGAGGCCAAGCGCCAGATCGGTTTTGTGTCGGACAGCCCGGACAGCTTTCTGCGGCTCAAAGGCATTGAGTATCTGAATTTTATGGCTGATATGTACGATGTGCCGACTCAGGGAAGGCAGGAGCGGATAAACGAATACGCCCGGAAATTCGAGATGGAGGATGCGCTGGGTTCCCGGATCCAGAGCTATTCCCACGGAATGCGCCAGAAGATCATGGTGATGGGCGCCCTGATGCACCAGCCGCCGGTATGGATTCTGGATGAACCGCTGACCGGGCTGGACCCCAAATCAGCCTTTGCCTTAAAAGAGATGATGAAAGAGCATGCGGCCCAGGGCAAATCAGTCCTGTTTTCCACCCATGTGCTGGAAGTGGCCGAAAAACTCTGCGACTATGTCGCTATTGTGCAGCGGGGCAGAATCGTATTCCTGGGTACCCTTGAAGAGCTGCGCGCGAAATTCCCGGGTGAAGAATCCCTGGAAAATATGTTCCTGGAGCTGACAAAAGATGAGTAAGGTTTGGACGCTGACAAAAGTCCTTTTCAAATGCGGCCTGGGAAGCAGTTTTGGAAAGAACAATAAAAAGACCAGCAGTCAGACGGTGCGGATTATTCTGGTGGTGCTGGTGGGAGTCTGCATGCTGCCTTATATATTCATGCTCTATATGGCGGGAGCGGGAGGATATGAACTGCTGGCGCCGGCAGGACAGCCGGGCCTGGTGCTGGAGCTGGGCGCTTATGTGGGCGCGCTGGTCACGCTGATTTTCGGAATCCCCATGGTGATCAGCGTGTTTTATCTCAGCGCGGATATTGAAAAACTGATTCCTCTGCCGGTGAAGCCCTGGTGGGTGGTGTGCGCGAAATTTCTGGTGGTGCTGGCTTATGAATACCTGATGACAATCGTATTTATCGGCCCGCTTTTCGTAGGATATGGCGTGGCCTCCGGAGGAGGCGTTTTGTACTGGCTGTTCACTGTGCTGGGTATCCTGTGCCTTCCGGTGGTGCCGCTGGTCTATGCCTCTGTATTTGCCATGCTGCTGATGCGGATTTTCCGCAGGCTGAAAAATAAGGATTTTCTAACGATCGTAGGGACCATGTTCGGGTTGGTGATCGGATTCAGCATCAGCGGGCTTTCCGGGTATATGGGCGGCATGGAGGATTCCTCTGCCATGCAGGCTCTGCTGCTGGAAAAGGGCAATTCTCTGGCGGGGATCATCAGTGGATTTTTCCCGAATTTCCGTTTCCTGGTTCGTGGGCTGGCGGATGAAAGTATCTTGCAGATGGCGCTGTTCCTTCTGACAATCGCCGCTGTTGTGGCGGCATTCCTGTGGCTGGCGCAGAAGATCTATTTCAGCGGTGTGGTGGGGATGGGAGAGAGCGCTTCACGTGCCCGCCGCATGACGAAAGAGGAGAGCATGAAGCTGAACCGCCGCAGCACGGTGCAGCGTTCTTATTTAAAGAAAGAATGGCGCCAGATGTTCCGTACGCCCATCTATTTTCTGAACTGTGCGCTGATGACGTTTATCTGGCCGGTATTTTTTGCAATTCCTCTGGTGCTGGGGCTGAGCGGGGCGAAAGGATCGGCGGAGGGCATGCCTTCAGCAGATGAGTTGATAGAGGGGCTGAGCCAGATGCTGGCGGAGCCCGCAGTACAGGGTATTATCCTGATCGTGGTATTCGGTATTACCGTTTTCATCTGTTCCTGCAGCGCAGCAGCGTCTACCGCTGTTTCCAGGGAAGGAAAAGGGTATTATTTCATGAAATATATTCCCGTGCCCTATGAAGTTCAGGTACGGGCAAAAGTCCACCTGGGCATTGTGATCGGCTGGCTGGGCACCTTGCTTTATGTGCTGATCGCCGGGGTGATGGGCATCGTCCTGCTGGGACTGAACCCGCTGGTGGTCGTATTCGCGCTGGTGATTTCAGCCCTGACCGTGGTGATGGCGAACTATTTACAGATGCTGGTGGATCTTTCCAACCCCAAGCTGACCTGGGATAACGAACAGATAGCCGTGAAGCAGAATATGAATGTGATGCTGGGTATGGTCCTGGTTTTAGGAGCCTGTCTGGTGCTGGGGGCTGCGGCGTTTCTGCTGTATGCCGTGCTTCCGCTGTATGCGGTGGCAGGAGTGATGTGCGTGCTGCTGGCGGCTGCCGATGCGGCGCTCTATAAGCTGGTGCCCATGTTCGGGGCGAGAAAACTGGCCGAGCTGGAGGAGTAAAGGATGAAGTGGAAAAAATATACGATAGATACGACGACAGAGGCCGTGGATTTCATCAGTGAAGAGCTGAATGAGATCGGCATCCAGGGAATTGAAATTGAGGATCATGTGCCTTTGACGGAAAAAGAAACAAAAGGCATGTTTATTGATATTCTGCCTGACCTGGGGCCGGACGACGGCTCCGCGAGGGTCAGCTTTTATCTGGACGATACTTATGACATCGGAGAGACGCTGAGGCTGGTGAAAGAAAAGCTGGAGGAAGTCAGGCTGTTTGCGGACGCCGGTTCCTGCAATATTTCGGAAAGCGAAACAGAGGACAAGGACTGGATCAATAACTGGAAGCAGTATTTTAAGCCTTTTACCGTGGATGATATTCTGATCAAGCCCACCTGGGAAGAGATCCCGGAAACGGACAAAGACAAGCTGCTGGTGCAGATCGATCCCGGCACGGCATTCGGGACAGGGATGCATGAGACCACGCAGCTCTGCATCCGGGGAATACGCAAGTATATGAATGCAGGAGACCGCGTCCTGGACGTAGGCACCGGCAGCGGAATTCTGTCCATCTGCGCCCTGAAGCTTGGGGCGGCGGAGGCTTTTGGAACGGACCTGGACGACAACGCGATTCAGGCGGTCCATGAAAATATGAAAGCCAACCAGATCCCGGAAAGCCGCTTCCCGGTGGTCTGCGGAAACCTCATTGATGATCCGGCAGTGAAAGATCTGGCGGGCTATGAAAAGTATGAAATTGTGGTAGCCAATATTCTGGCTGACGTGATCATCCCCTTGCAGGCGGTGATCGCGCCCCATCTGAAAAAGGGCGGGATTTTTATCACATCAGGCATCATTGATATGAAGGAAGAGGCAGTAAAGGAGGCTTTCGCGGCCAACCCCGACCTGGAGGTGCTGGAAGTGGCGCGCCAGGGGGAATGGGTGTCCGTGGTGGCGAGGAAACGCTGAATGGATTTGAAAATTGTGCCTGTTTCGGAAAAGAGCCGCAGTACGATGCTGCGGCTTCAGGTTGCCGAGGGGCAGGAAAATTATATTGAAACAGTGGAAGAGTGCCTGGGAGAGGCGGAGGGAGATTCCTGCTGGCGTCCTGTTGGATTGTATGACGGAGACCTGCTGGTGGGGTTTTCCATGTACTGCCGCTGGGAAGATAAGCCGGAGGGCAGGGTATGGCTGGACAGGCTTCTGATTGATAAGAGGTTCCAGGGCCGGGGATACGGCAGGTTTTTTGTAAAGGCGCTGATTCTTCGTTTGGAACAGGAGTATGGCTGCAGTGAGATTTATCTGAGCGTATATCCGGAGAATTCCGGAGCCATCCGCCTTTATGAGTCTTTTGGCTTTCGCTTCAACGGCGAGCTGGATACCCACGGCGAGCATGTGATGGTGCGCAGAATGCAGGACTGACATTGACAAAAGGAGAAAAAACATGTACCATTTTTTCGTAAGTCAGGATCAGATCGGCACAGACCAAATCCGCATCTGCGGAAGTGATGTGAACCACATCAGGAATGTGCTGCGGATGAAGCCTGGTGAGGAAATTCTGGTCAGCGATGAGAAGCAGAATGATTATTACTGCGTGCTGGAAGAGATCGCCGCAGATACAGTGACCGCCAGGATTTCTTTTGTGGAAGAGCAGGGCCATGAGCTGCCTGCAAAGATCACGTTGTTTCAGGGACTTCCCAAAGGAGACAAGCTGGAACTGATCATTCAAAAGGCTGTGGAGCTGGGCGCTGCTGCTGTAGTCCCGGTGTCCATGAAACGTTCTGTGGTGAAACTGGATGAGAAAAAAGCCCAGGTCAGGCAGAAGAGATGGCAGTCAATCGCAGAAAGCGCGGCTAAACAATCCAAACGCAGCCAAATCCCGGAAGTTTCCCGGGTGCTTTCTTTTGCGGAAATGCTGGAAGCTGCCGGAGAAATGGACCTGTTTCTGGCGCCCTATGAGGCGGCGGAAGGGATGGCGGCCACGCGCCGGGCTTTTGAGCTGGTGAAGCCGGGCATGCGTATCGGCGTGCTGATCGGCCCTGAAGGGGGCTTTGACGAAGAAGAAATCAGAGCGGCGAAGGAAGCGGGGGCTTTGGAGATCTCCCTGGGCCGAAGAATCCTGAGGACAGAGACTGCCGGATTTGCGGTGCTGTCCGCGCTGATGCTGAAGCTGGAGGAAATGGAATGAGAGAAATATATCTGGATAATTCAGCCACTACCAGAGTCTATCCGGAAGTGCTGGAAGCGGTACGGCATGCCATGGAAGAAGACTACGGAAACACCTCTTCCCTGCACCAGAAAGGGCTGGATGCGGAACGCTGCATCCGTCAGGCCCGGGATACGCTGGCGCGGCTGTTAAAGGTTCAGGAAAAAGAGCTGATATTCACCTCAGGGGGAACGGAATCAGACAATCTGGCGCTGATCGGCGCGGCAATGGCCAACCAGCGGGCGGGAAAGCATTTGATTACAAGCGCTGTGGAACATGCGGCGGTGGGCGCAGCCATGCGTTTTCTGGAGGAACAAGGCTTTGAACTGACCGTGCTTCCGGTGGACCAATACGGATTCGTATCCCCGGAGGGGCTTCGTCAGGCGATCCGGGAGGACACCATACTGGTATCTGTGATGTATGTGAATAACGAGATCGGGACAGTGGAACCGGTAGCGGAATTGGCGAAAGCAGTCCATGAGGCCAGGCCGGAAATCCTTTTCCATGCGGATGCCATTCAGGCATTCGGAAAATACAGGATTTATCCGAAAAAACTGGGGATCGACATGCTCTCTGTCAGCGGGCATAAAATCCACGGGCCAAAAGGCGTGGGTTTTTTATATGTGGACAGCCGGGTGAAGATCCGTCCCATCCTCTACGGAGGCGGACATCAGAACGGGATGCGGTCCGGGACGGAAAACGTGCCGGGCGTATCTGGAATGGCTCTGGCGGCAGAGATTGCCTACAGGGATTTGGATGAAAAGACAGCCCGGATGCGGGCGCTGAAACAGAAATTTACGGAAGGCGTAAAGCAGATAGAAGGCTGCCGGATCAACGGCCCGGAGGGAGAAGGAGGCGCGCCTCATATTGTCAGCGTCAGCGTGGAGGGGGTGCGTGCTGAAGTGCTGCTCCATGCGCTGGAAGAAAAGGGGATCTTTGTGTCGGCAGGTTCCGCCTGCTCCTCCAACAAGCCGGCGGTGAGCGCTACGCTGAAGGCCATCGGCCTGCCCAGGGAGCTGCTGGATTCCACGCTGCGGTTCAGCTTCTGCGAATATACCACAGAAGAAGAGATAGAAGAGACACTTCTGGCGCTGAAAGAGCTGCTGCCTAGGCTGCGGCTGTTTCGCCGGAAATGAAAGGAGACTGTTGTGACATTTACTGCTTTTTTAATAAAATACGCGGAAATCGGAATTAAAGGAAAGAACCGTTTTCTGTTTGAAGACGCTCTGGTGAAGCAGATCAGAAGGGCGCTGCGCCAGACGGAAGGGGAATTTACTGTCAGCAAGGCCAGCGGCCGGATCTATGTGGAAGCTGAGGGGGATTACGATTATGAGGAGCTGATGGAAGCGCTGCAGAGAGTGTTCGGCATCGCGGCCATCTGCCCGGTGGTGCAGATCCAGGACCAGGGATATGAGGATCTGGCCCGCCAGGTGGTTTCCTATGTGGAACAGATGGTTCCGGATAAAAAGATCACTTTTAAGGTGGACGCCCGCCGCAGCAATAAACATTATCCGAAAAACTCCATGGAATTGAACGCGGATCTGGGGGAAGAAATTCTGAAAGCTTTTCCGGAGATCAGAGTGGATGTGCATAAGCCGGATATGATGCTCCATGTGGAAATCCGGGAAAACGTGATCAATATTTATTCCAGAGCGATCCCGGGTCCGGGAGGGATGCCTGTGGGCACCAACGGCAAGGCCATGCTGCTGCTTTCCGGGGGGATCGACAGCCCTGTGGCGGGATATATGATCGCGAAGCGCGGGGTGAAAATTGACGCGGTATATTTTCATGCGCCGCCGTATACCAGCGAGCGGGCAAAGCAGAAGGTAGTGGATCTGGCGAAGCTGGTGTCCCGCTATTCCGGCCCGGTAAACCTGCATATCGTGAATTTTACGGATATCCAGCTCTATATTTACGAGAAATGCCCCCACGAGGAACTGACCATCATCATGCGCCGCTATATGATGCGGATTGCGGAAGAAATCGCAAAACAGACAGACTGCCTGGGCCTGATCACCGGAGAGAGCATCGGACAGGTGGCTTCCCAGACCGTGCAGTCCCTTGCCGCCACCAACGCAGTGTGCACCATGCCTGTTTTCCGTCCGGTAATCGGCTTTGACAAGCAGGAGATTGTAGATGTGGCGCTGAAAATCGGGACTTATGAAACCTCGGTGCTGCCCTATGAGGATTGCTGCACTATTTTTGTGGCCAAGCATCCTGTAACCAAGCCTAATATCAAAGTGATCCAGGCTTCAGAGCGGAATCTGGAAGAAAAGATTGAAGAGATGGTGAGGATTGCTGTTGAAACAGCGGAAACGGTATGGTGTAAATGAAGCTCTTATTTAAACAGCGTTTTTTTTCATGGCTGGACAGTTATGATATTTTTGATGAGGCCGGCAACACCGTCTATACGGTGGAGGGAAAAATGAGTTTTGGGCATTGCCTTCATGTGCTGGATGCCTGGGGAAACCATGTGGCCACCCTGAAGGAAAAAGTGTTTACCTGGATGCCGAAGTTTGAAATCTATCTGAATGATAACTATGCGGGAAGCGTGGAAAAAGAGTTGAGTTTTCTCAAACCCCGCTACCAAATTGATTTTCGGGGATGGTCAGTGGAAGGGGACTTCATGGAGTGGGATTATCTGGTGAAGAACGGGACAGGGCTGACCGTGGCCGCGGTCACAAAAGAGCTGTTCCACATGACAGATACTTATTCCATTGAAGTGTCTGACCCGCAGGACGCTCTCTGCGCCCTGATGCTGGCGCTGGCTATTGACGCGGAAAAATGTTCCAGGAATTGAAATAAAAAATGGAGGATACTTCCGTATCCTCCCCCATGCATAACCCCGTTATTGCTACCTCTTCTAAGTCAAATCAGATGATGTAGGGAGCCAGCACAGCCATGACCTCATCTACATTGTCCTCTGCGTGAATGTTCAGCTCGATGGGCTTGGACAGATCCAGGCTGAAGATACCCATGATGGATTTTGCATCGATCACGTATCTGCCGGATACCAGGTCGAAGTCACTGTCAAACTTCGTCAGATCATTCACGAAGGATTTTACCTTGTCGATGGAGTTCAAAGAAATTTTTACTGTTTTCATTGGAAAAACCTCCTTTATTGTTATTTGCCTGATTTCTCCAGGCTTACCATTATACTACCGATTTCAGGGAAAAAAGTCAATATGCAAATTCCCCAAACTTTTTCTGAAAAAATAAGCGGGCAAGAAAAAATGAGGATGGATTTTGCCGGATACTCTGAATTAGCCAGTATTTTACATAAAAATTTACCGGAAAGGAAATCTTATTATGAAAAAAGTTGCATTTCACACTCTGGGATGCAAAGTGAATACATATGAATCTGACGCAATGGAGCAGCAGCTGCGGCAGAGGGGGTACGAGATTGTCCCCTTTGAGGCAGGGGCGGACGTCTATGTGATCAATACCTGCTCCGTGACGAATATGGCGGACAGGAAATCCCGCCAGATGCTGCATCGGGCCAGGAAAATGAATCCTGAGGCTCTGATCGTAGCGGCAGGCTGCTATGTACAGGCTGTTTCCCCGGAGGCCTTGAAAGAGGCCGGGGTGGACCTGGCGGTAGGCAATGAGAAGAAAGGGAGTCTGGCGGATATTCTGGACCGCTGTTTTGCAGATAAAAATACGTCTCAGGAAGAAACAGTGACAGATATCGCCCGCCTCCATCCCTATGAAGAGATGGAACTGGAGACGGTGACAGACCATACCCGCGCCTTCATCAAGGTTCAGGACGGCTGCAATCAGTTTTGCAGCTACTGCATCATCCCTTATACCAGGGGACGGGTGCGCAGCCGGCGGCCGGAGCATGTGACGGAGGAGATCCGAAGGCTGTCCGGACAGGGCGTAAAAGAATTTGTGCTGACAGGGATTCACCTGAGCTCCTATGGGACGGATTTTACCGGGGAAGGAATTTCCCTGCTGACTCTGATCCGGCTGGTCCATGAGCTGCCGGGAGCAGAGCGGATCCGCCTGGGTTCACTGGAACCCAGGATTATTACGCCGGAATGGATTGAAGCAATACAGGGGCTTCCCAAGATCTGCCGCCATTTCCACCTTTCCCTGCAGAGCGGGTGCGACAGGACGCTGGAAAGAATGAATCGGCGCTACACTTCCGGGGAATACTTAGAAAAATGCTGTATGATCCGGGAAGCTTTTCCGGAGTCAGCCATCACTACAGATGTGATCGTGGGTTTTCCGGGAGAGACAGAAGAGGAGTTCAGCTGTACGAAGGCATTTCTGGACAAAATCGGATTTTATGAAATGCACATTTTTAAATATTCTCCGAGAAAAGGGACCAGAGCGGCTAAAATGCCGGAACAGGTGCCGGAACAGGTGAAAACGGTCCGGAGCAATGAACTGATTTCCCTGGAACGGGAGCAGTCCAGGCGCTTCAGAGAGTCCTTCGTGGGCAGGAGAGTATCCGTGCTTCTGGAGACCAGAGAGGTTCTGGACGGAGCTGCATACTGGGTGGGCCATACCAGAGAATACGTGCGGGCCGCTGTGCCGGAAGGGCCTGCAATGGGCGCAAATCAGGTGGTGGAAGGAGTGCCTTCCGGTTTCCTGACAGAAGAGATACTTTTGATGGAGGATGAAAATTGAAAGCTTGTCAAAGGAAAAGTACTTGCCTTATGAGAAAAAGTATATTACAATATACCCAAATGGTTTTTAGGGAGGCAGCCGCATGGAGAATCTGACACAGACACAATTTTTTAGACCTGAGCTGGAAAAACAGGCAGATGTCAGCGAAGTCCTGTCTCAGGTATACGCAGCTCTGAAGGAGAAAGGATACAACCCCATCAGCCAGATTGTAGGATATATCATGTCCGGAGACCCTACTTATATTACAAGTTATAACAGCGCCAGAAGCCTGATCATGAAAGTGGAGCGGGACGAGATTCTGGAGGAACTGCTGAAGAACTACGTGGCATATAAGCTGGAAAAATAATCCGGGACGGAGGAATTATGAAGGTAATGGGCCTGGATTTTGGGTCAAAGACAGTGGGTGTTGCAGTGAGCGACGCCCTTTGTCTCACTGCCCAGCCATACGAAACGATTGTGCGGAAATCAGAAAATAAATTGCGGCAGACCCTGTCACGAATTGAAGAGATTGTGAAGGAACAGGGAATAGAAACCATTGTGCTGGGTCTTCCAAAGAATATGAACGGCACAGAAGGGGAACGTGTAGAGAAAACGAAAGAGTTTCAGGAAATGCTGATACGGCGCAGCGGGTGCAGCGTGGTGCTCTGGGATGAGCGGCTCACTACTGTGGCGGCGGAGCGCGTCCTGATGGAGAGCGGAGTGAGGAGAGAACACAGAAAGGAGTTTGTGGACCAGATTGCTGCGGCGATGATTTTGCAGGGATATCTGGATGCGCATGGACGGAATGCAGGAGAAAATAAAATTTGATACAGAAGAAGGCGCTGTAGAATTCTTTGTGCTGGAGGAGACCAGGGTAAACGGATGCAATTATCTGCTGGTGACGGACAGCGAGGAGGAAGAAGCGGAGGCCTTTATTCTGAAGGACGTTTCTGACGCGTCAGAGGCAGAAGCGGTATATGAGATGGTGGAAGACGGGACAGAATTGGAGAGCGTGTCTAAAATTTTCACGGAATTGCTTGAGGACATCACTTTTGAATGACCAGATGAACATGGATTGGAACGTATCATCGTCTGAGGACGGTGTTATTTGCGTATAAAAAGAAACGAAAAATATTAAAATAGAATATATGGAGGTAAGAAATTGAAGAAAACAACAGCAAGCACAGACGCCCGGGTGAAAATTATACCGTTGGGGGGTCTGGAGCAGATCGGAATGAACATGACTGCCTTTGAATATGAAGACAGTATTATTGTGGTGGACTGCGGCCTGTCCTTTCCCACCGACGATATGCTGGGCATCGACCTGGTGCTGCCGGATATCACCTATCTGAAACAGAATATCGATAAAGTAAAGGGCTTCTTCATTACCCATGGTCATGAGGACCACATCGGCGCGCTGCCTTATGTACTGAAGGAAGTGAATGTGCCTGTGTATGCCACGAAGCTGACCCTGGGCATTATTGAAAACAAACTGAAGGAACACAATATGATGAAACAGGTGAAGCGGAAGGTTATTAAATACGGCCAGTCCGTGAATCTGGGCTGCTTCCGTGTGGAATTCATCCGCACCAACCACAGCATTGTGGACGCAGCTTCTCTGGCTATCTTTACCCCTGCCGGGGTGATCGTCCATACCGGCGACTTTAAGATCGACTATACGCCGATTTTCGGGGACAGCGCGGATCTTCAGCGCTTTGGCGAGCTTGGAAAGAAAGGCGTGCTGGCGCTGCTCTGCGACAGTACCAACGCAATCCGGGCCGGCTTTACCAGTTCAGAGCGCACGGTAGGGCACACCTTTGACAATATTTTTGCGGAGCATTCCAACAGCCGCATTATTGTGGCCACCTTTGCATCCAACGTGGACCGGGTGCAGCAGATCATCAACTCTGCCTGCAAATACGGACGCAAAGTTGTGGTAGAAGGCCGCAGCATGGTGAACATCATCGGGACGGCCATGGAACTGGGATATATTAATATCCCTGAGGGAACACTGATTGATATCGAACAGCTGAAAAATTATCCGGACGAAAAGACAGTATTGATCACCACAGGGAGCCAGGGGGAATCCATGGCCGCCCTTTCCCGGATGGCTTCTTCCATTCACCGAAAAGTTTCAATTAAACCAGGGGATACGGTGATCCTCAGTTCCACGCCGATTCCCGGAAACGAGAAGGCAGTGGCCCGGATTATCAACGAGCTGTCCATGCAGGGAGCGAATGTGATCTTCCAGGATACCCATGTATCGGGACATGCCTGCCAGGAAGAGATCAAGCTGATGTACTCCCTGGTGCGCCCCAAATACTCTGTGCCGCTGCACGGAGAGTTCCGCCACAGGAAGGCGCAGGCGGGTATTGCGGAAAGCCTGGGCATTCCCAAGGACAATATTTTCATGCTGAATTCCGGGGACGTCCTGGAAATGGGCATGGAAGGCGCGGCTGTAGTGGATCAGGTGACCCATGGGGCGGTTCTGGTGGACGGCCTGGGCGTGGGGGACGTGGGAAATATTGTACTTCGCGACCGGCAGAACCTGGCACAGGACGGCATTATCATTGTGGTGCTAACGCTGGAGAAATACAGCAACCAGCTGCTGGCAGGCCCGGATATTGTGTCCAGAGGCTTTGTGTATGTGAGAGAGTCTGAGAACCTGATGGAAGAGGCCCATGCCGTGGTGGAGACTGCCACCTACGACTGCCTGAACAAAGGGGTGACGGACTGGGGAAAGATCAAAAATGTGATCCGGGACAGCCTGGGCGATTTCCTGTGGAAACGCATGAAGCGCAGTCCCATGATTCTTCCGATTATCATGGAAGTAGATTTATAATGGCAGAGGGATAATGGCGAAAAAAAGAAAGAGATCATCCACAGAAAAATCAATTATGATTATGAAAGCTTCTCTGAAGATATTCCTGTTTGCCGTGGCGATCGTCCTGTTCTATGAGGGCGTCACCAGAGGGTACAAGCTGGGTTATGATCTGTTTTATGGGGAAGCTGTGGAAGCTGCGCCGGGCCGGGATATCACTGTGACGATCCCGGAAGGCGCTTCTGCCGCCGAAGTGGCGGAGATCCTGGAGGAAAAGGGGCTGATTACAGATCCCTTTCTGTTTCAGATTCAGGAAAAGTTCTTTTCTAAAAAGATCTTTTCCGGCGAATTTGTACTGAATACTTCAATGAACAACCGCGAGCTGATCCGGCAGCTGAGCGCTGCGCCGGGAAGCGGCTGAAAGGATAAAAATGGAGTGGGAAAGAATCGGGACTTTTATCAGGTCCCTGGAAGAACCCGGCACGCCTTTGCTGGAAGAAATACGCCGGGAGGCTCTGGCGGAAGATGTGCCGGTGATCCGGCCTGAGACCGGCAGCTTTCTGAAAACCCTGCTGCTGCTGAAACGTCCGAAGCAGGTGCTGGAGGTGGGCACCGCAGTGGGATATTCCGCGCTGCTGATGTGCGAGGCGCTGGAGGAAGACGGCCGGATCACCACCATTGAAAAATACGAAAAACGGATTCCGAAAGCCCGGGAGAATTTCCGCCGGGCAGGCCGCCAGGAGCGGATCACTCTGCTGGAAGGAGACGCGGCAGAGATACTGAAAGGGCTGGAAGGGCCTTTTGACATGATTTTTATGGATGCGGCAAAAGGGCAATATCTGAATTTTCTGCCGGATGCGCTGCGCCTTCTGGCTCCGGGTGGCCTGATGGTTTCAGATAATATCCTTCAGGACGGGGATGTGCTGGAATCCAGGTTCGCAGTGGCCCGCAGGGACCGTACCATTCACAGCAGGATGCGGGAGTACCTGTATCTGCTGAAGCATACAAAAGGGCTGGCCACCTCCATCGTGCCTATAGGAGACGGTGTGGCAGTCAGTGTGAAGGAATGAGGAGAGTAAAGTTGAGACACCCAGAATTGCTGATTCCGGCGGGAAGCCTGGAAGTGCTGAAGATCGCGGTGATTTACGGAGCGGATGCAGTTTATATCGGAGGGGAAGCCTTTGGCCTGCGTGCAAAGGCGAAGAATTTTTCCCGGGAAGAGATGAGAGAAGGTATTGACTTTGCCCATGCCCGGGGCGTGAAGGTCTATGTGACTGCTAATATTCTGGCGCACAACAGTGATCTGGCCGGGGCGAAACAGTATTTTGAAGAGTTAAAAGAGGTAGGCCCGGACGCCCTGATAATTTCAGACCCGGGCATTTTTGCCATTGCGAGAGAAGTATTGCCTGAAATGGAAATACACATCAGCACCCAGGCCAACAACACGAATTACGGCACTTATCTGTTTTGGCATGGACTGGGCGCAAAGCGGGTGGTGTCGGCCAGAGAGCTGTCCCTGCAGGAAATCCGTGAAATCAGGGACCATATCCCTGAAGATTTGGAGATTGAAACATTTGTCCATGGGGCCATGTGCATTTCCTATTCCGGACGCTGTCTGCTGAGCAACTATCTGACAGGGAGGGATGCCAACCAGGGGGCTTGCACCCACCCCTGCCGATGGAAATATGCCCTGATGGAAGAAACCAGGCCCGGAGAATATATGCCTGTGATTGAAAATGACAGGGGCACGTTTATTTTCAATTCTAAAGACCTGTGTATGATCGAACATCTTCCCGACCTGCTGGACGCAGGGGTGGACAGCCTGAAGGTGGAAGGCCGCATGAAGACGGCGCTTTATGCAGCGACGGTGGCCCGAACCTACAGGAAGGCGCTGGACGATCTGGCGGAATCCCGGGAAAAATACCAGGAGAACCTGGAGTGGTATAAACAGGAAATCGGCAAATGCACTTTTCGGGAGTTTACGACAGGATTTTTTTATGGAAAGCCGGGAACGGAGGCGCAGATTTACGGGAACAGCACTTATGTGAAAAACTATACATTTCTGGGTATTGCGGAGCAGACAGATGAAAGCGGAAGGCTGCTGCTGATGCAGCGCAACAAATTTTCCGTGGGGGAACGCATAGAACTGATGAAGCCCGACGGGCGGAATCTGGAAGTGACAGTGCATTCTATTACAGACCTGGATGGAAACTCACAGGAGAGCGCCCCCCATGCCAGACAGATGGTCTGGGTGGATTTGGGGGCTGAAGCGGAAAGATTTGATATCCTGCGCAGAGAGGAATAGGAGGGGGCAATGGTGATTACTGTGGTATACGGTGTTCTGGCGGTGATATGCCTGGGATATTTTGCAGGGATTGTAATTTATACCCAGACCGTGGGTTTTGCCCTGTTCTGGCTGCTGACTGGACTGCTGCTCTGCGCGGCCGGCGCCTACTGCGCTTACCGCAGGAAGCATCCTGACAGGCTGGAAATGCCCCTGATGCTGAAGAGCGCAGTTTTCACCTGTGTGTCCGTGGGATTTCTCATATTAGCCGCCGCAGGCATTACAATTTTTATGGATACGGAAGAAGAAGCGCCGGAGGATCTGGATTATCTGATTGTGCTGGGGAGCAAGACAGTGGGGAGGGAGCCTTCGGATACGTTGAAGCTCCGTCTGGACGCGGCGCTGGAATATCTGCAGGAGAATAAAAAAACCCGGGTGATTCTTTCCGGCGGAAAAGGGAGCGGAGAGGACTGGACCGAGGCCCAGGTCATGTACCTATATCTGAAAAATGCAGGGGTGCAGACCCACCGTATGGTGATGGAAACACAATCCACTGACACAGAAGAGAATGTTATCTATTCTCTGAATCTGGTAAAAAAGACTGATACGGTAGGAATTGTAACAAATGATTTTCATCTCTGCAGAGCTCAGGCCCTGGCGAGAAAGCAGGGAAAGACAGAGGTCTATGGGATTCCCGCAAAGTCCAACTGGTTCCTGCTACCAAACCAGACGGTACGGGAATGCTTTGCCCTGTTAATTGAGAAATTTATGGGAAATATCTGAATGAAATAAAAATGGAGGGTTTTAATGGATATTAATAAAATGACAGCGTATACCTGCGAACTGGAAGAGAAAGTGCCGGAGCTGGGAGGGACTGCCTGGCTGCTGCGCCACAAAAAAAGCGGCGCGCGCCTGTTTCTGGTTTCCAATGAGGATGAAAACAAAGTATTTACGATCGGATTCCGCACTCCGCCCGCGGACAGCACGGGACTGCCCCATATCCTGGAACACTCCGTGCTCTGCGGATCAGAACAATTCCCTGTGAAGGACCCTTTTATAGAACTGGCCAAGGGCTCCCTGAACACTTTTCTGAACGCGATCACCTATCCGGACAAGACGATTTATCCCATCGCCAGCTGCAACGACCAGGATTTTCAGAACTTGACGGCGGTCTATATGGACGCTGTGCTCCACCCCAATATCTATAAAAGTGATAAGACCTTCCGGCAGGAGGGATGGCACTACGAGCTGGAGGATACTGCCTCAAAGCTGAGCTATAACGGAGTGGTTTATAATGAAATGAAAGGCGCGTTTTCTTCCCCGGAAAGTGTTCTGGACCGGCTGACCAGCCAGGTGCTGTTCCCCGATACTCCTTATGCTTTTGAATCCGGCGGAGATCCGGCGGATATTGTGGACCTTAGCTACGAGGACTTCCTGAAATTCCACCAGACTTATTACCATCCCTCCAACAGTTTTATCTATCTGTATGGGAATATGGATATGGAAGAAAAGCTGGAATGGATGGACAGAGAATACCTTTCCCACTATGACGCAGTGAAAGTGGATTCAGAGATTCCGGAGCAGAAACCGTTTGAACAGGATGTGTATAAGACGGCCTGGTATGGGATTTCCGAAGAAGAGACGGAGGAAAACAGCGCTTATCTTTCCTGGAACAAGGTGACCGGTTCTGTTCTGGACCCCAAAAGATATATGGCTTTCCAGGTGCTGGAATACGCCCTTTTGGGAGCCCCCGGCGCCCCTTTGAAGAAGGCGCTGACTGACGCGGAAATCGGCCGGGATATTTACGGCGGTTATGACAGCAGCATGCGGCAGACCAGTTTCAGCGTGGTGGCGAAAGGAGCGGACGCGGACAGGCTGGAAGAGTTTCTTCAGATCATCCGCGGAACCCTGGAGCAGCTGGCGGAGCAGGGAATCAGAAAGAAATCCCTGCTGGCAGGAATCAATCACTGTGAATTTAAGTGCAGGGAGGCGGATTTCGGCTCTTACCCCAAAGGGCTGATGTATGGGATACAGTGTTTCGACAGCTGGCTTTACGATGACAGCGCTCCGCTGATGCACCTGAAATATGAAGATACCTTCCGGTTCCTGAGGGAACAGGTGGATACGGGATATTTTGAAGGGCTGATCCGGGAATACCTGCTGGATAATCCTCATGGAGGGGTTGTTACGCTGCTTCCGAAAAAGGGATACACGGCACAGCTGGAAGCAGAGGCGGAAAAACGCCTAGAAGATTATCAGAAATCTCTGAGCAGCCAGGAATTAGATCAGCTGGTGAAGGATACGGAAGAACTGCGCGCTTACCAGGAAGAACCGTCCACAGAAGAGGAATTGAAAACTGTGCCAATGCTGCAGGTTTCAGATATCGGGAAAAAGGCTGCGGGATTTCATAATGAAGAAAAGAATATCGGGGGAATGCCTGTCGTATTCCACAGGCTTTTTACAGGAGGAATCGGATACATTTCTTTCCTGTTTGACGCGTCTTCTGTAGCGACGGAGGACCTGCCCTATCTTTCACTGCTGAAAACGGTTCTGGGGCAGCTGGATACGGAACATTTCAGCTATCAGGAGCTGACTGATGAAATCAATATTGCCACCGGAGGGTTTGGCGCGTCTCTGGGCATCTATACTCAGGCAAAGGATATGAATTCCTATGATCTCCGTCTGGAAACGGGTTACAGGGCGCTGTATGAGAATATGGGGAATGGACTGTCCCTGCTGCGTGAAATTCTGTTCACTTCCCGCCTGGATGACACGAAGCGGATACGGGAGATCGTGGGCCAGCTGGCTTCCCGGTCTCAAATGGCGCTGAATAACGCCGGGCATACCGCCGCAGTGGTCCGGGCAGGCTCTTATCTCTCAGAGAGCGCATGGGTGATGGACACCACTTCCGGCATTGGCTACTATCATTTCCTGGAAGATCTGCTGGCTCATTTTGAAGAGCGGAAGGAAGAACTGACAGAGAAGCTGAAGGAGGTGGCCGGCCAGATATTCCGCAGAGAAAATGTAATTGTCAGCTATACCGCAGAGGCGGAAGGGCTGTCTGTTCTGGAGCAGGAACTGCCCGATCTGGCAGATTCCTTGCCGGAAGGCTTCCAGCCGGGAAAGAAAAGAGAGATTGCCCTGGAGAGAAAGAATGAAGGGTTCAAGACAGCGTCCCAGGTCCAGTATGTGGCCAGGGCCGGAAGCTTCCGGAGCGCCGGCTATGATTATACAGGGGCCATGCGGGTGCTGAAGGTGATCCTGAATTATGAATACCTGTGGCAGAAGCTGAGAGTGAAGGGCGGCGCTTATGGCTGCATGAGCGGCATGGGGCGCAGCGGCGAAAGCTATCTGGTGTCCTACCGGGATCCGAATCTGAGAGAAACAAACGAGGTTTACGAAGGTCTGCCGGAGTATCTGCGCCAGGTAGAAATCAGCGGACGGGATATGACGAGATATATCATTGGCGCGGTCAGCGATCTGGATACGCCTTTGACGCCCAATGATAAAGGGCGGCGTTCCATGGGCGCTTATTTAACAGGCGTGACGGAAGAGATGATACAGAATGAGCGCGACCAGGTGCTGGGCTGTACGCAGGAAGATATCAGGGCTTTGTCCGGCCCTGTGGCGGCTGTGCTTGCTTCAGACTGCCTTTGTGTCATTGGGAATGACGAGAAAATTGAATCAGAAAAAGAAATGTTCGGCAGCGTCAGCACGCTGTTCCACTAATGAGGAGAATGAATGAAACAGGAATATAAATCTGGCTTTGTAGGGCTGATCGGCCGCCCTAATGTAGGGAAATCCACTTTGATGAACCGTTTGATCGGGCAGAAAATTGCCATCACCTCCAAAAAGCCCCAGACCACCAGAAACAGGATACAGACAGTTTACACGGACGAGCGGGGGCAGATTATATTCCTGGATACCCCGGGCATTCACCAGGCTAAAAACAAGCTGGGAGAATATATGGTAAAAGTAGCAAACAGGACGCTGTCCGAAGTGGATGTGATCCTGTGGCTGGTGGAACCCAGCACCTTTATCGGCGCGGGAGAGAAGGAAATTGCCAGGCAGCTGTCCATGGTAAAAGCCCCGGTGATTCTGGTGATTAATAAAGTGGATACCGTCCAGAAGGAGCAGGTGCTGCGGTTTGTGGACGCCTACCGCGGGCTGCTGCAATTTGCTGAAATTGTCCCTGTTTCCGCGCTGAAAGGGCTCAATACGGACACTCTGCTGGATATACTGTACCGTTATCTGCCCCAGGGGCCCCAGTATTATGATGAAGACACAGTTACAGACCAGCCCATGCGGCAGATCGTGGCGGAAATGATCCGTGAAAAGGCGCTGCGGTGCCTGGACGATGAGATTCCCCACGGAATTGCAGTGGTCATAGACAGGATGAATGAGCGCAAGGGCGGGGGGATCATGGATATTGAGGCCACCATTGTCTGTGAAAGAGAATCCCACAAAGGAATTGTGATCGGAAAAGGCGGGCAGATGCTCAAGAAGATCGGCTCCGCCGCCCGGCACGATGCGGAAGAAATGCTGGAAATGCAGGTGAATCTGAAGCTGTGGGTAAAGGTGCGCAAGGAGTGGCGTGATAACGATCTGTATCTGAAGAATTACGGATATAATCCGAAAGAAAAGTAGGACCGGCGGAAAGGAGGCGGCATATGAGCGATGCGGTTGTGCTGACGGGGATGGTGCTGTCGGCAGTGGCGGCCGGCGAGTATGACCGCCGCCTGGTGCTTCTGACAAGAGAAAGGGGAAAAATCACCGCTTTTGCCAGGGGCGCCAGGCGCCAGGGCAGCGCGCTGCTGGCGGCGTCCCGGCCGTTTGCTTTCGGACAGTTCACTGTATACGAAGGGCGCTCTGCCTATACCATGCAGTCCGCTCAGATTGATCATTACTTTGCGGAATTCGGTTCTGATCTGGAAGGGATGGCTTATGGCTGCTATTTTCTGGAGCTTGCCGGGTATTTTTCCAGGGAGAATGTGGACGGCGCCCAGATGCTGAACCTGCTTTACCTGTCCCTGAAAGCGCTGCAGAAACCGGCTCTTCCGAACCCCCTGGTGCGCCGGATCTATGAACTGCGCACGCTGGTTGTGCAGGGGGAATATCCGGAAACGTTTCAATGTCCGGGCTGCGGTAAAGATCTGACAGAGGGACAGTACATACCGGAGCGGGACGCAGTGTTCTGCCGGGGATGCCTGAACGGAAAGATAATTGGTCACGACCTATCACCGGCGGGCCTCTACGCGATGCAGTATATAATCGGAGCCCCGCTGGAAAAACTCTATACTTTTACGCTGAAAGAGGACGTTTTCCAACAGGTGGAGAGGGCGGTGCAGGCGTGCCTGAAGCGGTATGTCCGTCAGGAATTCCCCTCCCTGACTGTGCTGGATGCAATTACTACTTGAAAAAATATGGAAATGCATGTAAAATAGCAGTCAGAGTATTTTCCGGCTGCAGGGCCGGACCAAATTAGGAGGCAAAGATGAGAAAATCAGCAGTGCGCCTGCTGGCTGTACTGATGGCAGTATGTCTGCTGCCGGCAGCCGGATGCGGAAAGAAAAATGAATTGGTTGTGGAATCCTATACAGACGAAAACGGTAATGTTGTTTACAGCTCCCGTGAGGCAGGAGACATTGATAAGAGAGAGAATAATTTTGCCCCTGCAAAGGCCGGTATATTTGTGAGAGTGGACGGCACTGTGACAGGAGCGAATGTGGAGAAGTTCGATACCGGAGAATACAGCGAATCCGGCCTGAAGGAATTTGTACAGAAGCATCTGGAAGAGTATAATAAAGAGACTTCCAAGATCACTGTGGGCGGAGATACCTATGCGGTGGGAGGAAAGGACGCGGTGAAGCTCAACAGCCTGTCCGTCAAGAATGATATGGCTACGCTGCTGCTGGATTACAAGAGCTGCGCGGATTATCTGGCCTTTAACTGTGAAGATCCTGAAGCGCTGAAGGACGGAGGAGAAGTCTTCTGGATCAGAAGCGTTGCGGACGCCCAGAAGAGCGGGGTGACCTTCGAAAATATGAAAACAGCGGACGGTCAGGACGTCTCTGCGGAAGAGATCGGGAAAAATGCCCAGTATCATGTAGTGGCAGTGGATTTCGGCGCCTCCATGCAGCTGCATGGGGAGGTTGTCTTTGCCAGCAGCGGAGTGAAGGTAACAGATCCCACCCATGTTGAGACGACGGGCGGCAGCATTTCTTATATAATATTTAAATAACAGGATCGAGGAGAGTATCGCATAATGGAAAAGACAATGGATAAAATTGTTGCGCTGGCAAAGGCCAGAGGCTTTGTATATCCGGGTTCGGAGATTTACGGCGGCCTGGCGAATACCTGGGATTACGGCAACCTGGGCGTGGAGCTGAAGAATAATGTGAAAAAAGCGTGGTGGCAGAAGTTTGTGCAGGAGAGCCCCTATAATGTGGGCGTGGACTGCGCGATCCTGATGAACCCTCAGACCTGGGTGGCCTCCGGCCATCTGGGCGGATTTTCTGATCCTTTAATGGATTGCAAGGAATGCCATGAGCGTTTCCGCGCAGACAAGCTGATTGAAGACTACAATGAGGAAAACGGAATCCAAATCGAGGGCTCAGTGGATGCCTGGAGCCAGGAACAGATGAAGGCTTACATTGATGAACATCAGATTTCCTGTCCTACCTGCGGGAAGCATAATTTTACAGATATCCGCCAGTTCAACCTGATGTTCAAGACGTTTCAGGGCGTCACGGAGGATGCGAAGAATACGGTATACCTCCGCCCGGAAACAGCTCAGGGAATATTTGTCAATTTTAAAAATGTACAGCGCACCTCCAGGAAGAAGATTCCCTTCGGGATCGGCCAGATCGGCAAATCTTTCCGCAATGAGATTACTCCCGGAAACTTTACATTCCGTACCCGTGAGTTTGAACAGATGGAGCTGGAGTTTTTCTGCGCGCCCGGAACAGACCTGGAGTGGTTCCAGTATTGGAGAACCTTTTGCATTGACTGGCTGAAGAGCCTGGGAATCAAGGAAGAAGAGATGCGGGCCCGGGATCATTCTCCGGAAGAACTCTGCTTCTACAGCAAGGGAACCACGGACATTGAGTTCCTGTTCCCCTTCGGCTGGGGCGAGCTGTGGGGAATCGCGGATCGTACGGATTATGACCTGACCCAGCATCAGAATACCTCCGGCGAAGAGATGTCCTATTTTGACGATGAAAAGAAAGAAAAGTATATTCCATATGTAATTGAGCCTTCTCTGGGCGCGGACCGCGTGACACTGGCGTTTCTGTGCTCCGCTTATGACGAGGAGGAGCTGGAGGGCGGCGATAAGAGAACCGTCCTGCGCTTCCATCCGGCCATCGCTCCAGTGAAGATCGGAATCCTGCCTCTTTCTAAGAAACTGAATGAGGGCGCTGAGAAACTGTACGGGGAGCTGTCTAAAAAATATAACTGCGAATTTGACGACAGAGGAAATATCGGGAAGCGCTACAGAAGGCAGGATGAAATCGGAACCCCTTTCTGCGTGACCTATGATTTTGATTCAGAGACGGACGGGTGCGTGACCGTGCGTGACCGGGATACCATGGAGCAGGTGCGCGTTCCCATGGCAGAGCTGCAGAATTATTTTGCGGACAAATTTGATTTCTGAAAGTCAGTCTGAGGCAGCATGGGCTGCTTTGCTGATAAAATAAAAAAGGAGGTATTTCAAGATGAAATTCTTTATCGACACAGCGAATGTGGATTATATCCGCAAGGCGAATGATATGGGTATTATCTGCGGCGTGACCACCAATCCGTCCCTGATTGCCAAGGAAGGCCGCGATTTTAAACAGGTAATTGAGGAAATCACGTCTATTGTTGACGGCCCCATCAGCGGCGAAGTGAAAGCGACTACCACGGATGCAGAGGGTATGATCGCGGAGGGAAAAGAAATCGCTGCGATCCATCCCAATATGGTAGTGAAGATTCCCATGACCGCAGAAGGCCTGAAAGCAACGAAAGCCCTGTCCGCAATGGGTGTGAAGACAAATGTGACTCTGGTATTCTCCGCGGCGCAGGCCCTGTTGGCGGCAAGAGCAGGAGCTGCTTATGTTTCTCCTTTTTTGGGACGTCTGGATGATATTTCTATGCCGGGCATTGATTTGGTGCGGACGATTTCCGAAATCTTTGCCCTTCACGGGATTGAGACAGAAATTATCGCAGCCAGCGTGCGCAATCCCATCCATGTGATCGACTGCGCCATGGCAGGCGCGGATATCGCGACAGTGCCCTACAGCGTTCTGGAGCAGATGATCAAACATCCCCTGACGGATCAGGGCATTGAGAAATTCCAGGCGGATTACAAGGCTGTATTCGGTGAATAACCCTGGCGGAACTGCCTTTGATTTGATGGAAGAAATGAATCCCGGTTTTCAGGAATTATCAGGCCTGAAAACCGGGATTTCTGGCATTCTTTCCGAAAAATTCAAAAGAAATTCCGGTTTTTTGCCCGCTCTGTTTTCTGCTGCAGAAAAAAATACAGAAAAATTTACTTTCTTTTTTGGCAGGAATTGACTTTAACTCATTAATGCGCTATAATGCTACGCATGACAAAGAGGTCCTGTGGCTTTGATAGCCTGCACGGATGTGCGGCAGGTCAGAGCTTTTTTCTTTTTTAGCAGGCAGCTGTGGGAAAGACAGGAAGGCTTTGAGGAGTAAAAATGAGAAAACAGGAGGTTGCCAGATGTCTTACGTTGATGAGGTTATGCAGAGAGTTGTAGAGAAGAATCCTTCCGAAAAGGAATTCCACCAGGCAGTGAAGGAAGTGCTGGATTCCCTGCGCGTGGTAATTGAAAAGAATGAAGAGAAGTATAGAAAAGACGCGCTGCTGGAACGCATCACAGAACCGGAAAGGGTGATTTCTTTCCGCATTCCGTGGGTGGATGATAAGGGACAGGTACAGGTGAACCGCGGATTTCGCGTACAGTTTAACAGCGCCATCGGACCTTATAAAGGCGGCCTGCGTTTACATCCTTCTGTGAACCAGGGCATTATCAAATTCCTGGGTTTTGAGCAGATCTTTAAGAATTCCCTTACAGGGCTGCCTATCGGCGGAGGCAAAGGCGGTTCTGATTTTGATCCTAAAGGTAAATCTGACAGAGAAATCATGGCGTTCTGCCAGAGCTTCATGACGGAACTGCATAAATATATCGGCGCGGATACAGATGTGCCTGCCGGGGATATCGGCGTGGGCGGAAGAGAGATCGGCTATCTTTATGGCCAGTATAAAAGGCTTACCGGCCTGTACGAGGGCGTTCTCACCGGCAAGGGGCTGACTTACGGCGGTTCCCTGGCCAGGACAGAAGCAACGGGATACGGACTGGTTTACATGCTGGATGAGATGCTGAAAGCAAACGGCAAAGCCATTGCGGGAAGCACAGTGGTGATTTCCGGTTCAGGAAATGTGGCAATTTACGCGACTCAGAAGGCGCAGCAGCTGGGGGCAAAAGTAGTGGCGCTCAGCGATTCCAACGGCTATGTATACGATAAGGACGGAATTGACCTGGATCTGGTGCGAGAGATCAAGGAAGTGCGCAGAGGCCGGATTAAGGAATATGTGGAAGCAAGGCCCGGGGCAGTTTATACAGAAGGTAAGGGGATCTGGACCGTTCCCTGTGATATCGCCCTGCCTTGTGCGACGCAGAACGAGCTGGGCCTGGAGGATGCGAAGGCTCTGAAAGCAAACGGCTGCTATGCTGTGGCGGAAGGGGCAAATATGCCGTCCACCAGAGAGGCTACTGATTTCTTCCAGGAAAACGGTATGCTGTTCATGCCCGGAAAGGCTGCCAACGCCGGCGGCGTGGCTACCTCCGCTCTGGAAATGAGCCAGAACAGCCAGAGACTGTCCTGGAGCTTTGAAGAAGTGGACGCAAAGCTGCATGAAATCATGATTGGAATCTTTAAGAAGGTAGATGAAGCGTCGAAACGCTACGGCCTGGAAGGCAACTATGTGGCAGGCGCCAATATCGCCGGATTTGAGAAGGTTGTGGAAGCGATGAACGCCCAGGGGGTTGTGTAATCCGGACGCAATTTCATATGAAAAAATAAAAACGGACCAGCGTATGGCGGAAATCCCGGCATGCCTGGTCCGTTTGGCTGTTTCAGGAAAAGCTTGCCGGCGAAAGGTTGACTTTTATCCTTTGGAATGGGATAATGAAACTGTATTCTTTTATATAGTTGGAGACTCCCTGATTTATCAGGGGAAATAGAATGTACATAAAGGAGAAAGAAATGAGGAATCAGAGATCCGGAGACCTGTTTATGGGGCTCATGTTTGTTCTGCTGGGCGTGGTGCTGGTGCTGAAGGTGTGCGGCGTGGCATTCGATATATTCTTTGCAGGCTGGTGGACGCTGCTGATGATCATACCCGCAGTGGTCAGCATATTGAAAAACGGTCCGAAAACCGGCAATGTGCTGTGCCTGGTGATCGGCGTGCTTCTGCTGTGCTCCGCCAGGGGATGGCTGCCTTTTGGCGGCAAACTGGTTCTGCCGCTGGGGCTGGTGGCGCTGGGCATGATCTTAATATTTGACAATGTCAGGAGGAAATAGAAAGCCTGCCGCAGGAGGAGAAAACCCCGGACCTTTCCTACAGGAAACGGTTCAGGGTTTTGCTGTAGATATAATCGTAGTCGGCCAGCGTTTCACAGATTGCTTCTGCATCCGCTTCATTGGCTTCGCAGAAAGCCTCCAGGCTGGGGTAGAAGTCCCGGAGCTGTGTGTTCAGATAGCTGACCAGGATCACGGGGTCTTTCGGCAGTTTCATAGTGAATCCTTTCCGGCGCGGGGCGCCTGTTTAAACTGTTACTATCATATGCAAACAGGAGAAAAATGTCAAGCGCAGGCCGGAAATTATATAAGCATGAAATCAAGAGGGAGGTATGAATATGGCTTATTATTGTAATGTATGCGGAAAACCACTGCAGGGGAATGAACGTGTCTGCCCCTACTGCGGGGCGCTGGTGCCGGATAATCAGGAGCCGGTGAAATACAGCGACAGATGGAACGGGGATCAGAACTGGCTGTGGCAGGCCTGATTATCGGTATTATCAGTACTGTATGGGCGGCATTTGTGCTTCTGGCCTCCTGCTGAAGGGTGAAAAATAAAGCGCTTTCAGGAAATTCTTGAATTTTTGTGGATAATTTATCATAAAGGATGAAACGAAACGCAAAAAAGTCCGCCTTTTCGGAAATATTTTCGCGGGAAAAGCGTGGACAGGCCGGAAAAATGTGGTATAATAAAAAACAGACAATTTGGATGAACGGCTGTATGTCCGGAATCCGGATGAGACAATCATTAGGAGGTATACAATGAGCAAGAAATGGGTTTATTTATTCAGAGAAGGCAATGCAGAAATGCGCAACCTTCTGGGCGGCAAAGGCGCGAACCTGGCCGAGATGACAAACCTGGGCCTGCCGATTCCTCAGGGCTTTACCGTGACGACAGAAGCATGTACGGATTATTATGACAGCGGGAAAAAGATCACTGACGAAATCCAGGGACAGATTTTTGAGGCATTGAAATGGCTGGAGCAGGAAAATGGAAGGACCTTCGGAGATACAGAAAATCCCCTGCTGGTTTCCGTACGTTCCGGAGCGCGCGCGTCTATGCCGGGCATGATGGATACAATCCTGAACCTTGGCCTGAATGACGTTTCTGTGGAAGGTTTTGCAAAAAAGACCGGAAACGCCAGATTCGCATACGATTCTTATAGAAGATTTATTCAGATGTTCTCCGACGTGGTGATGGAAGTGCCCAAGTCTTTCTTTGAAAAGATCATTGACGAAGTAAAGGAAGCCAAGGGCGTTCACTATGACACTGAGCTGACCGCAGAGGACCTGAAGGAACTGATCGCCAGATTCAAGGGCGTTTATAAAGAGGCTATGAAAGGGGAAGAATTCCCTCAGGATCCCAGAGTGCAGCTGATGGAAGCAGTAAAGGCTGTGTTCCGTTCCTGGGACAACCCCCGCGCCATTGTTTACAGACGAATGAACGATATTCCCGGAGACTGGGGCACTGCAGTGAATGTGCAGACCATGGTTTTTGGTAATATGGGAGATACCTCCGGCACCGGCGTGGCCTTTACCCGTAACCCTTCTACCGGAGAAAGAGGCATTTTCGGCGAATACCTGATCAATGCCCAGGGTGAAGACGTGGTTGCCGGCGTGCGCACACCTCAGCCGATTGCAAAGCTGGCAGAGGATATGCCTGAGTGCTATGCTCAGTTCATGGAGCTGGCGATGAAGCTGGAAAACCATTACCGCGATATGCAGGATATGGAATTCACCATCCAGGAAGGCAAGCTGTATTTCCTGCAGACCAGAAACGGCAAGAGAACAGCCCCTGCAGCCATTCAGATCGCCTGTGACCTGGTGGATGAAGGAAAGATCACTCCCGAAGAAGCAGTATGCCGCATTGACGCCAAATCTCTGGACCAGCTGCTGCACCCTACCTTTGACGAGGATGCGCTGAAAGCCGGCGAAGTGATCGGTTCCGCACTGCCCGCTTCTCCCGGCGCTGCTGCCGGTAAGGTGTATTTCACCGCTGATGAGGCGAAGATGGCTCATGCAAAAGGCGAGCGCGTCATTCTGGTCCGTCTGGAGACTTCTCCTGAGGATATCGAAGGAATGCACGCAGCAGAAGGTATTCTGACCGTACGCGGCGGCATGACTTCTCACGCTGCAGTGGTTGCCCGCGGAATGGGAACCTGCTGTGTGTCCGGCTGCGGGGAAATCAAGATCAACGAAGAAGAAAAGAAATTTGAACTGGGCGGCCATACGTTTACAGAGGGAGATTACATTTCTCTGGACGGCAGCACCGGTAAAATCTATAAAGGCGATATCAAAACAGTAGAGGCTTCTGTAAGCGGCAACTTCGGACGCATCATGATGTGGGCTGACCGTTTCCGCAAGCTGCAGGTACGCACCAACGCGGACACACCTGCGGATACAGAAAACGCAGTGAAGCTGGGCGCGGAAGGCATCGGCCTGTGCCGTACGGAGCATATGTTCTTTGAGCCTGACCGCATCCCGAAGATCCGCAAGATGATCCTTTCCGAGACCCAGGAAGCCCGTGAAGAAGCTCTGATGGAACTGCTGCCTTTCCAGAAGGAAGACTTTAAGAGAATGTATAAGGCCCTGCGCGGCCGTCCGATGACCGTCCGCTACCTGGATCCGCCGCTGCATGAGTTCGTTCCCACCGATCCGGAAGATATCAAGGCTCTGGCAGAAGATATGGGGCTGACCATCGAACAGGTGCAGGCAAAATGTGACGAACTACATGAGTTCAATCCCATGATGGGACACCGCGGCTGCCGTCTGGCAGTGACCTTCCCGGAAATCGCTAAGATGCAGACAAGAGCAGTGATCGAGGCTGCCATCGAAGTGAAGGAAGAGTGCGGATATGATATTGTTCCTGAAATCATGGTTCCGCTGGTGGGCGATAAGAAAGAATTGAAATTCGTCAAAGAAGTGATCGACCAGACAGCAAAGGCTGTGATGGAAGAAAAAGAACTGTATATTAACTACCATGTGGGAACTATGATTGAGATCCCCCGCGCGGCCCTTCTGGCTGACGAGGTAGCCGAGGAAGCTGAATTCTTCTCCTTCGGTACCAACGATCTGACCCAGATGACCTTTGGTTTCAGCCGTGACGATGCAGGTAAATTCCTGAGCTCTTATTATGAGAGCAAGATTTACGAATCTGATCCCTTTGCTCGTCTGGACCAGAACGGCGTTGGCCAGCTGGTGAAGATGGCGGCAGAAAAAGGCCGCAGCGTCCGCAAGGATCTGAAGCTGGGAATCTGCGGCGAACATGGCGGAGATCCGTCATCTGTGGAATTCTGCCACAAGGTAGGGCTGACCTATGTGAGCTGCTCACCCTTCCGCGTGCCCATCGCAAGATTGGCAGCAGCACAGGCGGCGCTGAATAATAAATAATAAATGCTGGGATTTTTGTTAAAAGGCAATCTCAAATAGCCAAAAAGTTTGCCCCAAATAAGAAGTAAAGACCTTGTACTATGTAGCCCATAGTATGAGGTCTTATTTTTTACCACCGCCGAGCCGGTAAACGCGCATTGAAAACTGCTGGCAATGGTTTTTCTGGATTATTTCTAAAACAGATGCTATAATGTGGTTAAACAAGGAAAGGGGGAAATCAGCCAATGCCTGAAATTAGTCTATTTTATGATATACGCATCACAATGTATTGGAGTGACCACAACCCTCCGCATTTCCATGCAGAACTGGGAATTATCAGAGGATAATAAACCGTTGGACAGAATTAACCCGTTAATTTAAAAAAGAGGTGAACTGTTTGAGTGATAATAGACTTGATGCCCGTTTCTATCCAGAGATGTATCAGGTTGTAGCCAATAAGATTTTGGTTGCGGCAGGAGCAGGAATATTAACCGTTACCGATAAGTATATAGGCAGTATAATACTGGCGACAGAGATGAGCTGACAGTATTCTTATATGAAAATGCAATACATGGAATTTCTCTGTAATTGCAGATTGTGAGGTACAGGCTATGAAAGGGTTTAAAAGAGAAAATCCGCTATTTTCACTTTGCGGACTGAATTGCGGCTTATGTTCTATGCATCTGGGCGGGCATTGCGGCGGCTGTGGATTTGGTAATCAGTCATGCCCTATAGCAAGATGTTCCTTAGAACATGGTTCCATAGAATACTGCTTTCAGTGCGGGGAGTATCCATGTGAGAGGTATGAATACATAGACGAGTATGATTCTTTTATTACGCATCAAAAGCGAAAAGCGGATCTGCATAAGGCGCAGCAATGCGGCATAGAAAAGTATAATGTGGAACAGAAAAAGAAAGCGGAAATACTGGATCATTTGTTGGATCAATATAATGATGGCCGAAAGAAGACGCTGTTCTGTTTGGCGGTCAATCTTCTGGAATCAGATGAATTAGAAGCAATCGTCAAAAGAGCTGATTCGGAGACTTCAGAGATGCCAAGAAAAGAAAAGGCGGCGTTTGTTTCAGCTCTTCTTCAGCAGCATGCATCGGAGAATGGTTTTGAGCTGAAATTGAAAAAACGAAAATGAGTGATCGGGCAGAGTATCAGACTGGCAAATATAATAGGCCGGCAGGGCGGACATGAGGAGAAAGATATGGCTAATCAGTATCAGGTAATAGATGAAAAAACATGGAAAAGGGTAATGCACTGCATGGTTTTCAGAAACAGTGTTGAACCGGCATTCTGCGTAACATTTGAAGCGGATATTACGAAGTTCAGGCGTATGGTTAAAGAGCAAGGACTTTCTTTCACGCTGGCAATGGTGTACGCAGTCTGCAAATGTGCCAATGAAATAGAGGCGTTTCGCTACCGGTTTGCCGATGGAAAGATCGTTTTGTTTGATAAAATAGACACGGCCTTTACTTACCTGGATCAGGAGACAGAACTGTTCAAGGTGGTTAACGTGCCTATGCTTGATGATTTGAAAGAATACTGCGCATTGGCTGCCCAAACTGCCCAGAAGCAGAAAGAGTATTTTACAGGCCCCTTAGGAAATGATGTGTTTCAGTGCTCCCCTATGCCCTGGGTAACTTATACGCATATTTCTCATACGAATTCAGGAAAGCAGGAGAATGCAACCCCTTTGTTTGATTGGGGAAAGTATTATGAAAAAGAGGGAAAAACAGTGATGCCGGTATCCGTACAGGCCCATCATTCGTTTGTTGACGGAATTCATATCGGGAAATTTGTTGAAAAATTGCAGGGCTTTTTGGATAGGTGGTAAAAGCGGCCGGCACAATAACATTTCGGAAATGTTTGCCGTGGGATACGGATTGTATTTTTTGCAGGTAAGTTATTATTACCAGCAGCAGTAGTTTGCACACTAAATTCCTATTGACAAAGTAGGATATAGCATTTATGATTACTATAAACCTATGAATAAGATAGGTTTTAAAGCACAGCGCAATTGAAACGGAGGATGTTATGTCAAGTCAAATACTTCAAATAAAAAAATTATCAGTCAATGTGGAAGAGAAGGAGATCCTGCATGGGATTGATCTGCAGATTGGAAAAGGAGAAACCCATGTGCTCATGGGGCCTAACGGAGCCGGAAAATCCACGCTGGGTTACGCCCTGATGGGAAATCCGCGCTATGAGATTACAGGCGGAGAGATCTGGTTCCAGGGGAAGCGGATTGAAGAGGAATCCGCGGATCAAAGGGCCAGGGCAGGGATGTTTCTTTCTTTTCAGAACCCATTAGAGGTTCCGGGATTATCTTTAAACGGATTTATCCGCAGCGCCTTGTCCGCAGGACAGGGAGGGAAGCTCCGGTTCCGGGAATACAGGAAAGAGCTGGCCAGAGCCATGGAATTGCTTCAGCTGGACGGAACTTTTGGTGAACGGGAACTGAATGTGGGTTTTTCAGGAGGAGAAAAGAAAAAATCAGAAATCCTGCAGATGCTTATGCTCAAGCCGGTTCTGGCCATCCTGGATGAGACAGATTCCGGGCTGGATGTGGATGCAGTGCGCACAGTATCTCAAGGTGTGGAAGCCTTTCAGAAAGACAGGAAGGGCAGCTTGCTGATCATCACCCACAGCACCAGAATCCTGGAATCCCTGCATGTGGATTATACCCATGTGATGGTGGACGGGAGGATCGTGACGACAGGGGACGGCGCGCTGGTGGAACAGATCAACCGGGAGGGCTTTGAACCGTTTATGAATCCGGAAGCTGTGGAAAGGAGCTGATTTGATGGAAGAAAAAACCTTTGTGGATGATATAGACAGAAGCATCTACGATATAAAAAATGAGGAAAAAGATGTATACCGCCTGCAGGAAGGGCTGACGTCAGCCATTGTCCAGCAGCTTTCCAGAGAAAAAAACGATCCTGCCTGGATGGAACTGTTCCGCCTGCGGTCTCTGCAGATCTATAACAATATGAAAATACCGGATTGGGGTCCGTCTCTGGACGGCCTGGATATAGACCATATTGCCACCTATGTACGCCCGAATACGAAGATGAAAAGGAAATGGTCAGAGGTTCCGGAAGAGATCAAAGAAACCTTTGAGCGTTTGGGAATTCCGCAGGCGGAGCGAAAATCCCTGGCCGGGGTAGGCGCGCAGTACGATTCTGAGTTAGTTTATCATAACGTGCGGCGGGAAGTGGCGGAGCAGGGCGTGGTCTATACGGACATGGAAAGCGCGCTGACCGGGGAGTACGCGGATATGGTGAGAAATCATTTTATGAAGCTGGTGAAGCCCACAGATCATAAATTTGCCGCTCTCCACGGGGCTGTGTGGTCCGGCGGTTCTTTTGTATATGTTCCGCCGGGCGTTTCCGTGACCATACCGCTGCAGTCCTATTTCCGCCTCAACGCGCCTGGGGCAGGGCAGTTTGAACACACGCTGATCATCGTTGACGAAGGGGCGGACCTCCATTTCATTGAGGGATGTTCCGCGCCGAAATA
The DNA here is from genome assembly GCF_004216775.1 of Cuneatibacter caecimuris. Lineage (GTDB taxonomy): Bacteria > Bacillota > Clostridia > Lachnospirales > Lachnospiraceae > Cuneatibacter > Cuneatibacter caecimuris. The sequence goes on along the minus strand of NZ_SGXF01000001.1, from coordinate 779,453 downwards.
CAATGTGGCAAATCTCCATGCGGGATGTGTGGAGCTGTATGTGAGAAAACATGCCCGTCTCCGGTATTCCACTATAGAGAACTGGTCTAAAAATATGTATAACCTGAATACAAAAAGAGCAGTAGTGGAAGAAGGAGGGACCATTGAGTGGGTGTCCGGGTCTTTTGGGTCCCACGTTTCCTGCCTGTATCCCATGAGCATCCTCAAGGGAAGAGGGGCCAGAATGGAGTTTACGGGCATTACGTTTGCGGGGAAAGGACAGAACCTGGACACCGGAGCAAAGGTGGTGCACAGCGCGCCGGAAACAACTTCTTTTATGAATACCAGGTCCATTTCCAAAGACGGAGGGATCAGCACCTTCCGCAGTTCTGTGGTTGTGTCAAAGGGGGCCGGGAAAAGTAAGGCAGCAGTATCCTGCCAGTCTCTGATGCTGGATTCCCAGTCCCGTTCGGACACGATTCCGGCTATGGATATCCGTACTCAGGACGCGGACATCGGGCATGAAGCCAAGATCGGAAGGATCAGCGATGAAGCAGTATTCTACCTGATGTCCAGAGGGCTCAGCGAGGAAGACGCAAAAGCGATGATTGTCAGCGGTTTTGCGGAAAATGTATCCAAAGAACTGCCTCTGGAATATGCGGTGGAAATGAACAATCTGATCCGTCTGGAGATGAAGGGAAGTATTGGCTGAAGCCTGTATTATAGGAAAGGAGGCCTTATCATGGGCCAGAAATTAAATATGAAAGTTAACAGGCTGCCGGTCAGGACATGGAACTGGCTGAGGATGAATGAGAGCAGCCTGGATCAGATAGAAATTACAGACTCTTGCGCAGTGTTTACAGAGGGCGCGGCGGAAAGTGCGGCAGCAGGAAAATTCGATTTTTCAACCATCGCTGCAGGGATGGGGAAAGATATGGACCGGCTGGCGGAAAGGGGAAAGAATCCGCCAATCCGATTGTGTTCCACAGCCGGCGGAAAAGATGCAGTGAAGCTGCATTTTGTATATGAAAGTGAACAGAACAGCTTTCAGGAAGTCCAGGTATTAGCGGAAGAGGGCAGCGTCCTGACTGTTATCATGGATTATACCTCAGGAAAGGCGGATCAAGGCCTGGCTGCGGTGCGGATCCGGCTGCGCCTGGAAAAAGATGCGAAGGTGCGTCTGATTCAGATTCAGCTCCTGGGAACGGGCTACGCCATGCTCAACGACGTGGGGATCAGCTGCGCAGAAGGAGCATCGGCAGAGGTGGTTCAGCTGTTTCTGGGATCGGAGAAAACCTATTCCGGCTGTCAGGCGGATCTGGCGGGGAGAGGAAGCGGTCTGACGGCAGATATTGGATATCTGGGGAGAAATGAGCAGAAATATGACATGAATTATACCGCAGTGCATAAAGGGGTTCAATCCATGAGTTCCATCCGGGCCATTGGCGCTCTGCAGGACCGGTCCTTTAAGCTTTTCCGCGGCACTATAGATTTTCAGACCGGTTCCTCGGAATCAATGGGGGAAGAAAAAGAAGATGTGCTGCTGCTCAGTGACGGAGCCGTCAATCAGACCATCCCACTGATTCTCTGCGGGGAAGAAAATGTGCAGGGAAACCATGGGGCCACCATTGGCAGGCTGGATGAAGAGCTTCTGTTTTATCTCTGTTCCAGAGGAATGGACAGAGAGAGCGCCTGCAGCATGATCGTCCGCGCCAGGATAGAGGCGGTTTGCCAAAAGATCGGAGATGAAGAAGCCCAGAGGCAGGTTCAGAATTATCTGGAGGAGGCGGCAGGCAGTGGAGAATAAACGAAATAATCCATACAGAAAGGATTTTCCCCTTCTGGACTGTGATCCGGTGATTTACCTGGACAACGCGGCCACCGCCCAGCGCCCCGGCTGCGTCATCGAGGCCGAGAAGACGTTTTATGAACAGCATAACGCCAATCCGATGCGAGGTTTTTACAGGCTGAGCGTTTCAGCCACTGAAAAATATGAAAGCGCAAGGAAAACAGTTCAGGAATTGATCCATGCGGAATCACCTGAGGAAATAATTTTCACAAGGAATACGACAGAGAGCCTGAATCTGACGGCGTATAGCTATGGGCTCCAATATTTGAAAGCCGGAGACGAAATTCTGGTGAGTGTCATGGAACATCACAGCAACCTGCTGCCCTGGCAGATGGTAGCCAGGCAGACGAATGCCAGATTGAAATTCCTGGAATGCCTGCCGGACGGCAGGATAACGGAGGAACAGCTCCAGGAAGGATTTTCTGACAGAACCAGGCTGGTGGCCATAGCCCATATATCCAATGTGTTTGGAAGGGTGAATCCCATAAAAAGGATTGTTTCTATGGCCAGGGAGAGAGGCGCGGCCGTGGTGTTGGACGCGGCACAGAGCGTCCCCCATATTCCTGTGGATGTGAAGGAACTGGGAGTGGATTTCCTGGCATTTTCCGGGCATAAGCTTCTGGGGCCTATGGGGATCGGAGTGTTGTACGGCAGGCGGGAATTGCTGGAGAAAATGCCTCCTTTTCTCACGGGAGGGGAGATGATTCAGTCCGTGACCAGGACCGGCGCGGTTTTCGCGGAACTCCCGTACAAATTTGAGGCCGGGACTGTGAATGCGGCTGGGGCCGCAGGCCTTGAAGCCGCCATTCATTATATGAAAAAGGTGGGATATGAGGAAATACACCGCAGAGAAACAGAGCTGACCTCCCAGGCTCTCTCGGGGCTGAAAAAGATTCCCCATGTGCATGTCATTGGTTCTGACCTTCCGGAAGAGCACGCAGGCATACTGACCTTCACCATAGACGGCGTGCATCCCCATGACATCAGCGCCATCCTGGACGGTGATGGGATTGCTGTCCGGGCAGGGCATCACTGCGCCCAGCCGCTGATGCAGCACCTGGGAATTTCTTCTTCCGCCAGGGCCAGTTTCAGCTTTTATAATACGGAAAATGAAGTCAGCGCTTTCTTGAAAAGCGTGGAAGGGATCAGGAGGAAAATGGGATATGGAGACGAACCGATTTTATAATGAAATCTTAACAGAACACAATCTGCATCCGGAGCACAAACATGATCTGGCGGAGGCCAATTTGGTGCTGGAGGGGGTGAATCCCAGCTGCGGGGATCATATCTATCTGAAACTGCTGGTAGAGGACGGCAGAATTTGCGACGGAGCTTTTGTGGGGGACGGCTGCGCCATTTCCCAGGCTTCCGCGGATATCATGCTGGACCTGGTGATCGGCAGGGAAAAAGAAGAAGCGCTGCGGCTGGCGGATCTTTTCCTGCGCATGATCCAGGGCAGTTTGACGGAAGAGGAACTGGACGGCCTGGAAGAGGCTTCGGCGCTGCAGGATATTTCTCATATGCCTGCCAGAGTAAAATGCGCAGTTCTGGGCTGGCATACTCTGGAAGAAGCGCTGAATGGAAATATTTCTGCCGGGCCAGGCGTGAATCTGGAATGACAATGTTTTGCCTGCATATAAAAATAGAAAACAGATCAGAGGATGCAGGGATATGAAATATGATGTAATAGTGGCCGGAGGCGGCTGGGGAGGCTGTGCGGCTGCGCTGGAGGCAGCGGTTCAGGGTGCATCAGTTGTTTTGCTGGAGCGTACGGATATGCTTCCCGGAACAGGCCTGGCGGGAGGAATTATGAGGAATAATGGCCGGTTTACGGCGGCGGAGGAGATGGACGCTCTGGGGGCCGGCGCTTTATTTGCGCTGACTGACAGTATTTCCCGTCACAAAAACATAGACTTTCCAGGACACCGCCATGCCTGGCTGTATGATGTGGGAAAAGTCAGCGGTGTGCTGGAACGGACACTGGCTGAATCAGGGGTCCATATCGTATACGGTTCCAGAATTATTAAGGCCGAAATGGACAAAGAACGATTAAAAGCTGTGATTTCCGCTGAAGGCACCCGATATGAAGGCAAGGTTTTTGTGGACGCCACAGGTACGGCCGGGCCTATGGGCGAATGCGCCAGATACGGAAACGGCTGCGCCGCTTGTGTGCTGCGCTGTCCTGTTTTTGGAGGCAGAGTGAGCCTGTGCGGCCTGGCAGGGGTGAAAGAAAAAGCCGGAAGGAGGGAGGATGGGGGGACCGGAGCCATGAGCGGTTCCTGCAAACTGATGAAAGAATCTCTTTCCGCCGGGATTCAGAAAGAGCTGGAGGAAGCCGGGGCCGCGTTGGTTCCAGTCCCGGACTCCCTGAGAGAGGATCATCTTTCGGCCAAAGCCTGCCAGCAGTATGCGCTGCCAGAATTTGCCCGTCAGCTGGTGCTGCTGGACACAGGGCATGCAAAGCTGATGGCCCCCTGGTACCCGCTGCGCAAACTCAGGTGTATCCCTGGAATGGAAAATGCCAGATTTGAGGACCCCTATGCGGGAGGAAAAGGAAATTCCATCCGCTTTCTGGCCATGGCGCCCAGGGAGAATACGCTTCAGGTAAAGGAACGGCCTAATCTTTTCTGCGCAGGAGAAAAAGCAGGGCCCATGGTAGGCCACACAGAAGCGATTGTGACAGGAACCCTGGCCGGGTTTAACGCAGTGCGCAGACTGCGGGGGAAAAGTTTGCTGACTTTGCCTGGAAGCCTTGCCTGCGGAGATATCATTGCCTGTGCGGGCGAAGCGCTGGAACAGGAACAGGTGGTGGGAAAATATACATTTTCCGGTTCTGCTTACTGGGAACGGATGCAGCGTATGGGGCTGTATACCACCAGTAGAGAAGAAGTAGAGAAAAGAGTGGAAGAAGCCGGGCTGACCGGGATATTCGCTGAAAAATGAGGCCGCACGGCAGGTATTTGAAACACGTCTGAGCAGAGGGCGCCGCAAAATCATTAAAATAGATGATTGAGCGGCGCCCTCGCTCTGCATGTACTCCTGTTTTTCCTGGAATAACAAACTGTAATATTGACATATGTTAATATAGCGGCTATAATATGAATGTTAACATATGTTAATTTAAAGGCGGTGACAATTTGAATCCAGATGTAAACGAAAATAAATCATATCATTTTGGCAATTTAAAAGAGGCGCTTATTGAACAGGGAATTGAGTTAATTCACGAGGTGGGAATTGAAAAGTTTTCTTTACGAAAGGTGGCAAAGAAAGTAGGGGTGTCAGCGACTGCCTGCTATAATCACTTTGAGAATATAGGTGAATTGCTTCGGGAAATGTACGCTTATGTTATAGACAAGTTTGCAGACACTCTAAAACAGGCAGTTGAGGAAAATCCGTGCCAGTATGTTACAATTTCTATGGGTGTCGCCTATGTGGAATTTTTTGCAAAATATCCCCACTATTTTAATTTCTTATTTGACAGTGAGTATCTGGGCATTCAAATAAAAGAGACTGAAATTACATGGAACAGTGACTGCACTCCATTTGAAATTTTCGTAAATGGAGCGAAAAGAGGGATGAAAGAACTGAACATTGATGAAAATGAATTAAGAGATGACCTCTTAGTAATGTGGGCAGCTGTACATGGTCTGGCAGCTATGGCCAATATGAAAGGAATACAGTATGAAAATGGCGATTGGGGTGCTCTTACAGAGAGAATACTATTAAACAAAGTAATGTTATAACATGCGTTGAGAGAAAACAGGAGGAACCTATTATGACGGAGTTAGAAGCAATCAGAGCAAGGCACGCAGTCAGGAAATATACAACAAAACCACTTTCACCTGTCTTGATTGATGGATTGAAAGAAGAAATTGAGCAGTGTAATCGAATGGGACAGCTGCATATTCAATTAGTAACGGAAGATGAAGGTGCATTTGAAAGTTTTGTCCCTTTATTTGGCAGATTCAAAAATGTAAAAAACTATATTGCTTTGGCAGGTAAAAAGCAAGGTGACTTTTATGTGAAGTGTGGTTACTATGGAGCGCGTCTTATGATTAAAGCTCAGCAAGCAGGTCTTAATTCGTGTTTTGTCACAAATACATACAATGCGAAAAAATGTTTGGTATCGCTGGTTCCTGAGGAGGAATTAGTTGGTGTGATTGCAATTGATTATGGCGCTGCTGACGGTACGCAGCATAAGTCTAAGGGCATTGAAAGTTTATGCAGGCCATGCAGTGATAAATGGTTTATTGATGGTATGAATTCGGCTGTTCTTGCTCCCACAGGCCTGAACAGACAGAACTTTTTCATCGAAGCGAATGGTAATGCCGTATCTATTCATACAAAGGATAACAGCCCTATGTCTCAAATCGATACTGGCATTGTGAAATACCATTTTGAGATTGGCGCTGGAAAAAAGAACTTTTCTTGGGCTTAACAGATCTGATTCAAATTGCGGCAAAATGCCGCCTATAGGAGGATAAATGATGCGCTGCCAGGAGATATTGGATGATCTTGTAAATACATGCCAGAGGATACTGGGAGGCAGCCTCACAGGAATTTACCTGCACGGTTCCCTGGCTATGGGATGCTTTAACCCTCACAAGAGCGATATTGATGTGATCGTGATTGTGGAGGACAGCATAGCTGATGAACAAAAACTCAGCCTTTTGGAAAACATTGCGGAACTGGACGCCAGAGCCCCTGCGAAAGGTCTGGAAATCAGCTTTGTAAATAAGAAATACTGTGATCCATTTATTTACCCGACCCCGTTTGAAATGCATTTTTCATGCATGCACAGGCAAAGGGCGCTTGAGAACCCCAGGGAATTCATCAGTCAGATGAAAGGGGAAGACAGAGATCTGGCGGCCCATTTTACAATTATTAAAGAATACGGAGTAAAACTCTCCGGAAAGGAAATCCCTGAAGTCTTTGGCGCTGTACCTGCCGACTGTTATTTGGACAGCCTGTGGCATGATATTAAAAACGCAGCGGCGGATATTTTAGATCAGCCTGTTTACAATATTTTGAATTTGTGCAGAATATCGGCATATTTAAGGGAAGGAACTATTCTTTCAAAAGAAAGGGGTGGGGAATGGGGGCTGGAAAATCTGGAGAAGAAATACCGTTCCCTCATCCTGCAGGCGCTGCAATGCTACCGGTCAGACAGGGGGATGCAGGCAGAGGAAGAGGCCGGGAAACAATTCGCAGAAACCCTGCTGAAAGAAATTGAATCAAGAATAAAAAAACAGTTGACAAACTGACAGATATGATTTATCATACATATGAACAGATATTCATATGAATAGATTTGAAATTCAGGAGGTGGAGACAGATGGCAATTCATGATGTGGAATGCTGCGAACAGATCCAGGTACACGAAGACCTGGTGAATACAGCGCGGGCACAGCTGCCGGAGGAAGATACGCTGTATGATCTGGCCGAAGTGTTCAAGGTATTCGGGGATTCCACCCGGATCAAAATTTTATATGTGCTGTTTGAAGCCGAAATGTGCGTCTGCGACATCGCCCAGCTGCTGAATATGAATCAGTCGGCAATTTCCCATCAGCTGAGGATTCTGAAACAGTCCAGGCTGGTGAAAAGCAGAAGAGACGGAAAGCAGGTCTTTTATTCCCTGGACGACGAGCATGTGCATTCAATTCTGAACCAGGGCATGGCGCATTTAACAGAAAAGTAAATGATTTCAGGAGGACAGGAATAATGAAGAAAAAGTTTAAACTGGCGGATCTGGATTGTGCCAACTGCGCGCAGAAGATGGAAGATGCAATTAAAAAAATCGAGGGCGTGGAAAATGCCAGCGTGAGTTTTATGATGCAGAAGTTGACGGTGGAAGCAGCAGAGGACAGATTTGATGAAGTGATGAAGCAGGTTGTGGAGGTCTGCAGAAAGGTGGAGCCGGACTGCCGGATTCAGATGTAAGGTGAGAAGATGAACAAAAAGCAGAAACGCACACTATTGCGTATTATCTTATCTTTTGTTATTCTGGCTGCGCTGATGGTTATGGAAAAGACAGGCGCAGCAGGAATCTCCTGGGATTTTCCGGTGGGATTTCTGCTGTTTTTAGTCCCATATCTGCTGATCGGCTGGGACGTGATCTGGAAAGCGGCCCGCAATATCAGCCACGGACAGATATTTGACGAGAACTTTTTAATGATGATCGCTACCTTCGGCGCCTTTGGTGTTGGGGAATATTCAGAGGGCGTGGCAGTGATGCTGTTTTACCAGGTGGGCGAGCTATTCCAGAGCTATGCAGTGAACCGTTCCCGCCAGTCTATTTCCGAGCTGATGGATATTTGCCCGGAATACGCAAATATAGAACAGGACGGCCAGGTGGTTCAGGTGGACCCTGACGATGTATCAGTGGGAGATGTGATCCTGGTGAAACCGGGAGAGAGAATCCCCCTGGACGGCATTGTGACAGAGGGAAGCTCCATGGTGGATACTTCCGCGCTCACAGGGGAATCCGTTCCCAGGGGGGTTCAGGCCGGGGCGGAGGTCATCAGCGGATGCGTCAACGGCAGCGGCCTGCTGCATGTCCGGGTGACAAAAGAATTTGAAGATTCCACTGTTTCCAAAATTCTGGAACTGGTGGAGAACGCCAGTGAAAAGAAAGCGAAGACAGAAAATTTCATCACAAAATTTGCCCGATACTATACTCCGGCAGTTGTGATCGGCGCGCTGCTTCTGGCGCTGCTGCCGCCTTTGATCACAGGGGGAAACTGGGGCGAGTGGATTGAACGGGCCTGCATTTTCCTGGTTATTTCCTGTCCCTGCGCGCTGGTAATTTCCGTGCCTTTAAGCTTTTTCGGGGGAATCGGCGCGGCTTCCCGGATCGGCGTCCTGGTCAAGGGCAGCAACTATCTGGAAGCAATGTCCGAAATGCGCACCATTGTGTTTGACAAGACGGGAACTCTGACAAGAGGGGATTTCAGAGTTTCAGGGCTGTATCCTGCCGGCAGAACAGAAGAAGAACTGCTGGAACTGGCGGCTCTGGCCGAGAGCTATTCCGATCACCCCATTTCCAGATCCATTGCAGCCGCTTTTGGCAAAAACGTGGATACGGGACGGGTGCAGAATGTGGAAGAGATTTCCGGACACGGCATCAAAGCGGAAGTGGACGGGAAAACGGTTCTGGCAGGCAATGAAAAGTTGATGGGGAAATTCGGAATCAGCATTGTGCGGGCAGAGCAGGCAGGGACTATCGTATATCTGGCGGAAAACGGCAGGTTTGCCGGAACGGTGGTGATTTCGGATACGGTAAAACCGGAAGCAAGAGATGCTGTGGCCCAGCTGAGGGACGCGGGCGTCCGCAGAGAAGTGATGCTGACAGGGGATAAGCGCTCGGTAGGAGAAGCTGTTGCGGCAGAGCTGGGGCTGGATCAGGTTTATGCGGAACTTCTGCCGGAAGATAAGGTGGACCGGGTGGAGGATTTGCTGAAGATGCAGTCCGGCAAAGATAAGCTGGCCTTTGCAGGCGACGGAATCAATGACGCTCCGGTTCTTTCCAGAGCGGATATCGGCATAGCCATGGGCAGCATGGGGTCTGACGCTGCCATAGAAGCCGCGGATATCGTGCTGATGGACGACGATCCCAGAAAGATCGCCGCCACTATGAGAATCGCCAGAAAGACGCTGCGCATTGTGAAACAGAATATTATATTTGCTCTGGGCGTGAAGGCAGCCTTTTTGATTTTGGGCGCTTTCGGAATGGCGAATATGTGGGAAGCAGTGTTCGCAGACGTGGGCGTCTCCGTCATCGCAATTATCAACGCAATGAGAGCCTTGCGGACGAAATAAAATGTACAGAAACCTGATGATCAATCAAGTTTGATTATCAGGTTTCGAGTTTTTATTGAAAGATTCTAGCAGATATAGTATAGTTAAAATAAAAAGCGAGGCGCCCATGAATACTGAATTTATCAATATAACAGAAGATAATCTGGCGGAGGAGCATTTGTGCTGCCTGATCCGAAGCAAAAAGCCCCATCCCGGCATCGAAGCAAAGCGTTTATGGCTGGCAGACCGGCTGAAGGAAGGACATGTGTTCCGCAAGCTGAATGAAAAAGCCATTGTATTCATTGAGTACGCGCCTCTTGAGACAGCCTGGGTTCCCGTTACCGGCGACAATTACTTATATGTGTATTGTCTGTGGGTTTCAGGAACCTGCAAGGGAAAAGGGCATGGCAAAGCACTGATGGAGTATTGTATCGCTGACGCGAAAGCAAAAGGAAAATCCGGCGTCTGCATGCTGGGAGCCAAAAAGCAAAAGGCTTGGCTTTCTGATCAGTCCTTTGCGGCGAAGTTCGGATTTGAGGCAGTGGATACTACTGAGGATGGGTATGAGCTGCTCGCCCTTTCTTTTGACGGGACCAGGCCAAAGTTTGCAGAGAATGTAAAGAGCGGGGAGCCGGCAAACAAAGACCTGACGATTTACTATGATATGCAGTGCCCCTATATCCGCCAGAGAATAGAATGGGTCAGAAAATATTGTGAAGAGAACGCGGTTCCGGTTTCATTGATTCAGGTGGATACGCTGCAGAAAGCGAAGGAACTGCCTTGCGTTTTCAATAACTGGGCTGTATTTTATAAAGGCAGATTTGAGACAGTGAATCTGCTGGATGCGGGCAGTCTTGGCAGGATATTGAAAAAGTAAAGGATTATGCGGGCATCATCAGGGGTTGACATGGTGAAAATTTATGCTATAATAAATCCAGAATGAAGAAAGAGAGGAAAGTGCATGTTAACTGTGTTAGTAATGGAGATTGCGGCTAATTAAATAGTTGCAGGGACGGGTGGTTTTGCTGTGACATATTCCATCTGGTCCTGTTGCCGGTATGCGCAGAATGCCGGCGTATCTGCCTTACTAATATATCATACACTTCATATACGATCGTCCGTATTATTATGGATGAATGAAGAGCATGGCTGTATGGCTGTGTTCTTTTTATTTTATAATGTTCAGAAAAGATGGAGAGCAGGCCTGAATGTCTGGATAAAATAAAACCGTGGAAGCTGTATGCCTGAAAGGGCGGATGCGTCTGCGGTTTTTCTTTTATTTTTGCATAGGAAACTGCGTTCCCTATGCAACAGAACCCTCCGGGAAATCCCGCGAGCGGGATTCTTTTTCAAAAGAAAGGATAAGAAATGGACCAATCATTAAAAACAATAGGATACAATCAAATTATAGAAAAACTGAAGGAATACGCCTGTTCCGGGCAGGCAAAAGAGATGGCGGAAGCCCTTCGGCCTTACCGGTCTTATTCAAAACTGGCCAAAAATATGCGGGACACCACCCAGGCCAGGAAAATGCTGGAGGAAGCAGGCTCGCCGCCGCTCCCGATTATGGAAAATATTGAGGAATATCTGGAACGGTCTGTGAGAGGAGATTTGCTTTTGCCGGAACAAATTGAGCAGACAGGGGGTTTTCTGGTAGCAGTCAGGCGTCTGAAAAGCTATCTGGAGAACCACCACCACACGCAGATGGGGATTGCATTTTACAGCGATAACCTGAATCCGCTGACCGGACTGCAGAAAGAAATAGAACGTTCCATCCGCGGAGGAAAGATAGACGATTATGCGTCGGTTCCTCTTCGCAATATCAGGCGGCAGATCCAGCTGCTCCGTGAAAAGATCCGGGAAAAGGCGGAACAGGCATTAAGCATCAATAAAAAATATGCCGCGGATTCTTTTGTGGCGCAGAGGGGCGGAAGGCTGTGCATTCCTGTAAAAAAGGAATTTAAGTCCAAAGTGCCGGGGATTGTGGTGGATCAGTCCTCAACAGGCTCTACATTTTTTATTGAGCCAAAGGCAGCGGCCAGATTACGGGAAGAATATGAGCTGTATCAAATCCAGGAAGACACAGAGGAAAGACGCATTCTTTATTCTTTAATGGAACAAATTGCTTTATCAGAGGCAGAAATAAGGGAAGATATCAGAGTAATTATACTTCTTGACTTTATGTTCGCAAAAGGGAAAATGAGCATGGATATGAATGGCGTAGAACCAGAAGTAAACCTGGAACGGAGGATTTTCCTGGAAAAGGCCAGGCATCCCATGCTGCCTCCGGAAAGCTGCGTTCCTCTGGATTTTGAAATCAGTACAGGAAAGCGGGGGATGGTGATTACAGGCCCAAATACCGGTGGAAAGACTGTGACGATCAAGACAGCCGCGCTGCTGAGCGCGATGGCCTGTTCGGGGCTTCATATTCCCTGCCAACGTGCTGATATTGCAATGAACAGCCAGATTTTATGCGATATTGGGGATGGCCAGAATATTTCAGATAACCTGTCCACCTTTTCCGCCCATATAAAAAATATATTGGAAATCCTGACAAGGGCGGATAGGGAGAGCCTGGTGATCCTGGATGAACTGGGATCCGGAACAGATCCGGCGGAAGGTATGGGAATTGCTGTCGCCATTTTGGATGAGCTGCGGCAAAGCGGCGCTCTTTTTCTGGTGACAACCCACTATCCGGAAGTAAAAGAGTACGCGAAAAGCCATGAAGAGATTATCAATGCGCGCATGGCCTTTGACAGGGAAAGCCTGAAGCCTCTCTACCGGCTGGAAATGGGAAAATCCGGGGAGAGCTGCGCCCTCTATATCGCCAAGAGGCTTGGCATTCCGAATCAAATGCTGCGGACAGCGGCCCGGGCGGCATACGGGAGCCAGGCAGACAGAATATTTGAAGATTTAAATCTAGAAGAAAAAGACGCCGGCCTGATCAAGAAAAAGATGCCCGGAATAGAGGGGGAGAAAAACGGTAAAAAAGAAGCTGTGCACGGAACAGGTTTTGCCAGAGGGGACAGCGTGACGATCCTGCCGGAAAACAAAATCGGCATAGTAGTGAAGCCCGCTGACAGGCAGGGAAATGTACTGGTCCAGATTCAGAAAGAAAAGGTGCTGGTCAACCATAAACGTCTGAAGCTTAAAGTAGCCGCAACAGAGCTGTATCCGGAGGATTATGATTTTTCCATTGTTTTTGACACTGTGGAAAACAGGAAGGCAAGACATATGATGGAGAGAAAGTATCAGGAGGGGCTCAGCATTGAATTGGAGAGCCCAAATTGAAAAGGTGAAGCTGCGGCAGCTGCTTGAAGCGGCTGCCGGGGCCAGGCCTCCCGTGTTTATCCAATATCGCCGGTCTCCATCGAATAGGTCAATTGCTTCACTGTCTCATGCTTCTTAGGATAGGTCCTTACCCCATCGTCTTTTTCAAGCTTCAGGCCTATTTTGTTCATTAGAGTATATGAGGCGGCATTTCTATAATCGCAGTTTGAAATCAGCTTTTTCAAATGCAATGTATTTATGGCAAAATCTTTTATGGCAAAAGCAGCTTCAGATGCGATTCCTTTTTGCCACTCACTGGAAACACGAATTAAAAACTGGCGGGTTTCCTCGATTGTGTGATTTGGCAGCCAAAACATATATGCAGTGTTCTCTTCATCAGAAGCATATGCATGCACGGTTTCCAGATCGTCTGTACTCAATGGACGCAAAATCAGCCTGTCCGTCTTTATTTCATAATTCATTCTTTTATCCTGCCTTTAATATTTATAGCTAAAATACTTCCCATAACAAAACCAGTGGCAAAGGCAATAAAGTGAATTGCCAGAGCCGAGGAGTCCATCCAAGAAAACAACGGAATATTTGCCGCCACAGCATAAATTAATATCCAGTTTCCGTACCAGGTCCCCGGACGGAACCGGGGAAACCCTGCATCAAAAATCTGGAGAGCCGAAATCAACCCCAAATAGGAAAAAATCAGGGGAGAACCGCCGGCGGAACCGGATACATTTGGGTATACGGACATAAAAACGAGCTGTGCCAGGAAGCAGCAGACAATTCCAAAACTGAGATATTTCCAAATTCCTATGTTTTTTTCCAAAAAGCGCCCGACCCAGAATAATGTACCGCAATTCACAGCCAAATGAATGAAATTTGTATGGAGGAGAGCTCCGGTGAATATGCGGTAATACTGTCCGCCCATAAGATGCAGACCTTTGCCGCATAGTAAAGGGAAAAGTCCAAAAAACTGATCGGAAATAAATAATATGCACCATATAGCTATGATAAAAAATGTGGCCTTTATTCCGGAAATTCTAGATAACATGATGCGTCTCTGCTTTCCTGCTACATAGGAAACTACGTTCCCTATGTAACAAAACCCTCCGGCGAGCCGGACTCTTTATTGTATAAAATCGAATATATCTGAAGCTATTTTATCACAAAAATATTCTAATTTCCATCAGTTTTATAGAACAGTCTTGTTTAAGGATTGATTTGAAAGGAACAGTTGCGGGAGTATGGGATTTATGCTATATTGAAATAATATTTTTGCCAAAGGACGGACATCAAGGGAGGATAGAAGATGATTATAAGAGAGTACAGGAAGGAAGACCTGGGGGAGGTCATGCAGTTGTTTTACGATACGGTTCATACGGTAAACCGCAGAGACTACACGGAGGAACAGGTCAACGCCTGGGCTCCTGAAAAGTGGGAGACCGGGGATTGGGAACAGTCATTTGCAGACCATGACAGTGTTGTCGCAGAGGAAAACGGCCGTCTGATCGGTTTTGGGGATATAGATGAAACGGGGTATCTGGACAGGCTTTATGTGCACAGGGATTTTCAGAGACAGGGAGTCGGCTCTGGGATTTGCGGCGTTCTGGAAAGCAGGGCAAAGGATAAGAAGCTGACAGTACACGCCTCAGTCACCTCGGTTCCTTTTTTTGAAAGCCGGGGGTACCGGGCGGTACGAGAGCAGCAGGTGGAGAGAGACGGCGTGCTGCTCACAAATTTTGTGATGGAACGGGAACGGCCCAGAAGATATGAAGCCATTGACAAGGTGGGCCGGGCCGCGGTGGATACGGGGCTTTGCCGGGCGATTGTATTAAAGGGGTCCATCGGACGGGGAGACGATGACGCGTATTCTGATATTGATATGTACGTGGTGACAGCAGAAGGGGATTTTCAGGCGTTTCTGGACAAGCGTCTGGAATGCTTAAAATCCTATGGAAATATTGTATTTTGGGAAGAAAACCAGTTTAGCGCGCCCCAGCTGCTGGCGATTTATGAAAACGGGCTGCATGTGGACCTTTATACAGTCACTGCCGAAAATATGGAACACAGCGATCCGGTAAAGGTGCATTATGATCCGGAGGGGATTTTTGCAGATTACCGCTGGGACAGGCCGGAAATGAGCCCTGCGGAGCTGGCCGCCTCTTTTTCCAGCGCGCTTTATTATATGGTAGAGGCTGACACGGCTTATTGCAGGAAAAATTATGCCTGGACAGCCAGGATTCTGGACAGCTCTGTTGCAGAAAGCGCCAGGCTGCTGCGTTCTTTGTACGACAGGCAGTACGCGTTCCTGGGCTTGAAAAAACTTAATGAAATTGTACCTCCGGAGCGTTTCCGGATGGTGGAAGAAGCCTATGCGAATCTCCGGGAAGGAGGCTTCCAGCGGGCCAATGAATGCGTGATGGAGCTGTTGGAACTATTTTTGAATGAAACAGAAGAAGCGGTAAAATCCTTCTTGAATCTGGGATTTTACCGCTGGATGCAAAAGAATATTAACAATACGCTGTTCAGGCCCTGACAGCTAAAGGTTTTGCCTGGCAAGGATGGGGATGGAAGCGGCGGCAGCTGCCGCAGAAAGCAGCACTGCGACGGCGGCTGCAGGAAGAAATTCTGAGGGAGATGCGCCGGCCTGCAGCCCGGAGGCGGCAAACAGGTAGATGGGCGTCCAGCGGCTGAGGGCCGGAAGCATCCCTAACAGGTAGGACAGCAGGAATACTCCGCCGCCTGCCAGCAGAACCGCCGAACCGGTCCGGAAGATGGAGGACGCCAGCAGCAGCAGGGAAATCAGCCATACCCCCAGAAGCCAGATACACAGGCCCGACAGGAACAGATAGGGCACGCTGCCGTTTCCCCAAAAGTACGCATTGTAGGCATAAGTGACTCCGAAACAGAGCCAGAAGCAGATTGTCCAGAGCAGCAGGACAGTGAAGCCTTTGGCAGCCAGCACTTTCCAGCGGGACAGCCCTTTGGTCAGCATATTGGTTAGGGTTCCCTTCTGGTATTCCCCGGTCAGAATATTGCTGAACAAGATAAAAAAGATGACCATGGCGATAGGGATATTTTTATAAAACTGTGCCCAGGAAGTCATCACATCCACACGTATTTCAGTGATGGCCATGCCGGATTCTGCAAGGCTTTCGGAAAACAGCTCCATCATCCAGGGCGTGAGCTTGGCGATGGCAGGGTTCATGATGCCGAACAGAAGGAATATGATTGCCAGAATCAGGAATCTCCCTGTGCGGAAAAGCTCCAGAAATTCTTTTTGGGTAAATGCAGCCAGCTGTTTCATGTGCCAGTCACCTCCATAAACAATGATTCCAGGGTGGGTTCTTTCATCTCCAGACGCTGAGGCGTGATGCCGGTTTCCACCAGGATTCTCATGGCCTTCTCCATTTCCTTCCGGCTTTTCCCCGGATACAAAAGCTGGGTTTTTCCCAGCCTTTCCCCCTGGGGATATAACTGCAGGAAATATTCGGCGTCCTCCGGAGCGTAAAAATCCGCCTCAAACCCGTCGCTGCGGCGCATCTGCCGTATTTCTTCTATGGAGCCGCGGAGGGCAAGGCTTCCCTGATGAAGGAGTCCCACCTCGTCGCAGATGCGTTCAACGTCAGACAGAATATGAGTGGAAAAAATAACTGTGGTGTGTTCTTTTACAGCGGAAAGAATATCCAGGATCTCTTTTCTGCCCGCCGGGTCCAACGCTGAGGTGGGTTCGTCGCAGATCAGCAGGCGGGGGCTGTTGATCAGTGCCTGCGCGATGCCCAGGCGCTGTTTCATCCCCCGGGAAAATCCCTGGATTCTCTTGTCTGACTGGGTGAGCCCTACAATTTCCAGGAGCTCCCCGGATCTTTTTTTGATTTCCCCATCTTCCATTCCTGTGATGCGGCCGCAGAGAGCCAGATATTCCCGGGGAGTCATGTATCCGTAAAATTCCGGGACGTCCGGAAGATAGCCAATATAACGGTTGGTTCTGCCGGATCCATAGCGGACCTTTTCGCGATTGACAAGGATTTCCCCGCCGTCCGCCCTGCAGAGGCCCAGAATAATTTTCATAGTAGTGGTTTTTCCTGCGCCGTTTTGTCCGATAAATCCGTAGACTGTGTGCTCCGGCACGGAGAAACTGAGATCCTTCAGCACAGGGGTCCTGCCAAAGGCTTTGGAAACATGGGAAAGCTCCAGCACATCCATCAGACGTCCTCCTTTCCAAACAGGAAATAAACGATAGGGCCCCAGAACTGCATTCCGATCACACTGACCGCGATCCAGAGCAGGCGGCTGCCTCTTTTATAGTGGGGATGGGTCAGGATATGCCACAGGGTGTATCCTAAAAGCACCAACTGCGCGATAATCAGCGGGATCAAAAACGGGATCAGATCTTCAAAATCCATTATGGCCTCCTTCTTTTTCCAGAAAATTGCGGATTTGACGGAATTCCTTTGTCTCAGACAGCGGTGCAAATGAGGGATGATCCAGAGCCTGAATGGCGCTGCCGCGCACCAGTTTTTTATTCCGGACCGCTTCCGCGCCAAGATCACTTTCCAGAAACCAGCTGTCCAGACAATTAAAATAGCTGTCTCCGTGAAGCAGGATATCACTGTCCAGGAGAGACCGGGTGAGCCCGGCATATTTCCAAAGATATTGAAATACCTTCTCCGGCTGCCGGTGGCCCGCATATACCACAGCAGCGTAGAAATAGAAGGCGGCGGTGGTATTGGGATTCAGCTGGTCAAAAGAAAATGCCTGGTTTACCTGGGAGATCCGGCGGATAGTTTCCTCGCAGAGGTTCAGATCTTCCGGATGCAGGAGCAGCAGCTGTGTTGCATCCGCCACCAGAGAGAGCAGATGATTATAAAGACAGATCTGTGCGTAACTGTCAGCTTTTGAGATGTCTCCGGCAGCTTTGTAGGCCTGGATCAGTACTGCATCGCTTTGACTGGTAAAACGCCGGGGGTCCAGGAGCTGTTCCATGGAATCAATCACATCCTGGGGCCTTCCCTGCTGCAGATCAATCACAGCTTTAATGGAAACAGCGTCATTGCAGAGTCCAATGTCCCTGCTTCCAGACAGAATACGCAAGCATAGCTCTGCAGCCTGCTCCAGAACTTCGCTCTGCCGTTCAGGGGACTGAGCGAGGCTGAAATGATTCAGCCACAGCACAGAGATCTGAAGCAGGAATGAATAACAGGAATAATATTTCTTTACCAGCACCAGGCATTTGTCCATTACCTGTTCAAAAGGCAGCTCGGCAAAATCAGCAGCCAGATCATGATAGTATTTTCGGATCTGTTCCGTTGACAGCTGCGGCTGGTATCCCAGAAGGTCATCCACGGATACGTCGAAATATGCGGCCAGCTGGGGAAGCAGCAGGATATCCGGCAGGCTTTGGCCGTTTTCCCATTTGGAAACGGAGGCTTTTGTAACGCCGATGAAGTCGGCCAGCTCTTCCTGGGTTATGCCCCGGCCCCGCCGGAACTCCTGCAGATTTTTTGGTAAACTGAAAACATTCATCTTTTCATCTCCTTCGTGAGGTTATTATACGATGGTTATGTTCAATGCACAAGGGAGCGAAAAGATACATTGGGAAATAAAATCAACTGACAGTTAACAGGACGGCTTTCAGCGCTAAAATCAGCGTGAGACGTCTTCCAGTTTTATAAATGCCTTTTTAGAATACAGGGAGATTGCCAGCGCGGCAGCTCCTGCTCCGAACATGACCAGAAAAGGGACTCCGGACAAGAGATCGAAGAGCAAGCCGTAAACAGCCTGCCCCAGGGGCTGGGTACACATGGAGACAGAGATAATAGCCGCCATGATTTTTCCTACCAGATGGGCCGGTGTCTGCTGCTGTACAACTGTGGATATCTGAATGGTGAAGAGCGTGGATGCGCCCATGGCGGTAAAACTTCCTGCCAGGATAATCAGATACCCTGCCAGAGCGGGGAGTCCCGGCAACAGCGCGGCGCCCATGAGGACAGAAGACAGGGCACAGGTGAGGAGCAGCCAGTAGCTGCGCCGTACCGGGATCAGAGACGCGAGAGGGCCGGCCGCCAGCCCTCCTGCCAGCCCTCCCAGGCCCATGACGCCCTGGGCAAGGCCCAGGCTGAAATCATCCATACCCAGAATATTGACAACCATGACAGGGATGCCGACGATCATTGCGGGAGACAGAACCAGGTTAAATGCCGCCAGCGCGGCTACCACAGAAAAGAACGCAGGTTTTCTGTCCCGGGTAAAACGCCAGCTCTCTGACAGATCAGATTTTGCCACAGAGAGCAGCCCTTTCTGGGCCGGCCGCTTTTGATATGGAATTACAATGAAAATTTCCATAATGGCGGAGAAGGTAAAACAAGCGATGCTGATGATCAGAATGGGATAGATGCCCCAAATTCCGAAGAGGATGCCGCCGATCACCGGGCCGGTCAACCCGGAAAGGGTGTTTACAAAGTTAATGACAGCGTTTCCTTCCATCAATTTTTCCTGTCTGACCAGAGCAGGCACGCTGGCCTGGACTGCGGGCTGATAAGTGCCGCTGATCCCGTACAGGATCATGAGAAATACAATGAACAGAGGAACAACAGGGAGTTTGCCCATAGACAGGCAGAAAATTGTAATCAGCGCAGCGGTGCAAAAATCCAGTATCACCATGATATTCCGCTTGTTGATCCGGTCCGCCAGGACGCCGCCTACCAGAGAGAGCAGGATCATGGGGATGAAGGAACAGGCGGTGACAGTTCCGAACAGTGTGGAAGATCCAGTCAGCCGCAGCAGGTAAAGAGGAAGGGCGAAACGCAGGATGGCGTTGCCGAAAAGGGAGATGACCTGCCCGATCACCACCAGTGTGAAGTCCCGGGTGAATAATTTTGATGAATTTGAATCTTGTTTCATAGTAAGATCTCCTTTTACATTAAGATATGGGCCTTTAGGAAACGCAGTGTCCGTTGGAATAACATAAACCGACCGTCGGTTTGTATTAAGGCAAAAGAGAAACTGCTCTGTAACGAGCAGTTCCAGGTTATTTGTGGATCTTTTCCAGGAACTGGCTGAAGCCAACGTAGACCGAAGCCAGTTCTTCATCCAGGACATCGATGCCGATACCCTTCATCAGCTGGATAAACACTTCGCATCTGGCTTTCATGGCTTCTGCGCTGGTAGGCTGCAGCAGGGGGTGCATCCAGATATTGGAGAGGACGAGAATCGCTTCGGCCAGCTCCCGGGGATGCTCCGCCTGGATAGAACCATCTGCAATGCCTTCTTCCAGAATGGGCTGGATATAACCAGGCGCAACTTCTTCATAAATATCCCTGATCTGCATTGCCAGAAATCTGGGGTTATCCAGCAGGTACGGGACCATGTTGATCATATTGATCTGGTTGGTTTCCAGCAGGGATACCCGGAAAATTTCCTTTAATTTCTCCCGTCCGTTCAGCGCAGGATTATCCCGGACTTTCGCCAGGATGACGGCATTTCTCTGCCCGGTCCGGTCTCCTATCCTGAGAAAAATTTCTTCTTTGGATGAAAAGTGGTGATAAATTGCTCCCTTCGACAAGTTGGTAGCGTTGATGATGTCCTGGAGAGAAGTTTTCTCATAACCTTTCTCAATGAATAGTTTTTCTGCAGAATCCAGAATCAGTTTTACGGTTTCTTCGGGATATTTGTTTCTTGCCATAATGCTTTGCCTCCAAACAGACCGACGGTCTGATAAAACAGTATCACATAGTAAGGCTGTTGTCAACCACAATCTGCTGGTTTAAATTTCCGCTACCACACGGCAGGGCAGCCCGGTCATACCTGTGAAATTAACGGGATAGGTGTGGACTGTGCAGGCAGCGCAGGAAGCTCCGCGCAGCACGCTGTCCAGGGAGCAGAGATTTTCAATTACAAAAATCCCGCGGTTTGCGCAGCGCTGGTCTGCAGGCGTGTGTTCTGCTCCGCGGCGGATTCCGGCGCAGTCAATGCCGATCATGGACACTTGCTTTTCTGTGAGCAGGCAGATCAGTTCCTGGGAGAGCTGAGGATGATTCTTAAAATATTCAGAAGTACCGTACCCGGATTCTTCCAGAAAACCTGTCCGAAAGATCACGAAGTCGCCGGCTTTTATCTTTTCGGTGTCGATATCTCCGACGGATATGTCCCTGTCCCGAACAGCCGACACATCAAAGACAAGCCCGTCCCTGCGGATATTTTCCAATGGGAATTCCTTATCCATCACGTCGAAATGTGTGCCCAGATGGCCAACCAGAGCCTTCTTTTCATTTCCCTGCGCGTCCTGAAGCGTCCTGGGAGATATTTTTACGGTAATATCAACATACATATTATTTTCCTCCGATTTCTTGAATTTTTGTTTCCAGATAATTGTTGAATGACGTCATAAATGCCTGTATTTCCGCCAATTCCGCTTCGGAATACCGGCTGAAAAAAGCGGCGTCCCGCTGTTCCCACAGACTGTGCCGGCGGGCGTGTTCCTGATAAAGTGTCTTCCCTCCGGAAGTGAGGCGGAAATATACCTCTTTTTTGTTCTCCGGCAATGCATAGTTTTCTGCCAGACCATAAGCGATCAGCCGCCTCGTTATTTTGCTGGCTGCGCCCCGGGTCATTTTCATCCGCTTTGCAATACGGGTGACATTCGGCTTGTCCAGCTCTTCGATCGCAGCGATACAGTGTATTTCTGAATACCCGCAGCCGTGCAGGATTTCCGATTCGGTAAGTCTGGACAGCAGATCCTGTTTTTCAAGATGCTCTGCAAAAAGTGAAAGAAGCTGTTTTGTCTGATCCATGAATATCTCCTTATTTGTTTCCGTAGAAACATAATACGCCAAAAATGTTTCCATGTCAACAAAAAAACCATATAAAAAGGATGGGGTTTCAGAAGGCTGCTGTCAACGTGCGTTATCTTCGGCAGATAAACAAATTGACAGGGCGGTTGGAATAATCTACACTGATAGAAACAATGGCAGGGAATGGGGGAACCAAGATGATTGATTTTCAGGAGATCGAGAAATATAAAGAAAATAACAGGATTGAAGCAAAACGAGCGACGGGCGGTTTTCCCGGGAGCCTGTGGGAGACTTATTCTGCTTTTGCCAACACCCTGGGCGGAGTGATTCTGCTGGGGGTGGAAGAATTCCCTGATAAGAGTCTGCATCCGGTGAAACTGCCTTATCCCGAAGGTTTAGTCCTGCAATTCTGGGCTGAAGTCAATGATCCGGAAAAAGTCAGTGTAAATATCCTTTCTGAGGAAAATGTCTCCGTTATAGAAACGGAAGGGAAGCGGATTGTGGCGATCACGGTTCCCAGGGCCATGCGCTACGACCGTCCGGTCTATATTAATGGCAGCGCGGCGGGCGGGACTTACCGCCGGAACGGGGAGGGGGATTACAGGTGCAGCCCGGGAGAGGTACAGGCCATGGCCCGGGATGCAGCATTAAAGTCTCAGGATATGAAGATACTTGAATATATGGGTCTGGAATCCCTTGACATGCGGACAGTGACGAGGTATAGACAGAGGATGCGCCAGTCCAGGCCGGGCCATGCCTGGGAGCTGCTGGATCATGGAAAGTTTCTTTACAGGCTGGGAGCGGCAGGGAGAGGAGCGGACCGAAGGCTCCATCCCACAGCCGCGGGCCTGCTGATGTTCGGGCGCTGCAACGAGATTTGCAGGGAGTACCCTGAATATGATCTGGTATACAGAGAAGAGGGGGATCGTGGAACAGTAAGAAAAACATTGCGTTCCGGAGCCGGGGGTCTGGAAAATGTTTTTGATTTCTATTCCGCTGTTTCTGAAGAGCTCCTGAATCCTGACAACTCAGAGGAAGTAAATGGGGCGATGGAAGAAGCGATGGCAAATTGTCTGATCAATACAGATTACTATGGAATCGGGGGAGTGGAAATAAGTAAAAGAAACAGAAAGGTTGTGTTTTCTAATCCGGGGAGCTTTCGGCTGGAGCTGGAAGAAGCCAGGGCCGGAGGGATTTCTGATCCGCGCAATGAAATGCTGATTAAGATGTTCAAGCTGGTGAATGTGGGGGAAGGGGCCGGCAAAGGGATTCCCAATATTTTTGCAGTATGGAACAGACAAGGGTGGGCGGCGCCGAGACTGAAAGAGAGTTTTGATCCGGACCGCATTACGCTGGAATTGGAATTTTCCGGAAGCCCTGCGGTGTCCCGGATTCCCCGCCGGGGAAAGTCCGGAAGGACTCTGGAGCAGGCGGCGGTGATTGAGTATCTGACCGCCAATGTGTCAGCAGCCCCCGGCAATATAGCAGAGCTGTTGAATGTGACGGGGAGGCAGGCCCGGGAGGTGCTGGCTGAGCTGGAAGAAAAAGAGATTGTGACGGCGGAAGGCCGGGGGCGGGGAAGGCGGTACAGGCTGAAGGCCTGATAGAATAGGCCTGTGGTCAGGCTTTTTCAGGTTTTCTGCCGGGAAGCTGCGCCAGCACGATGGCCGCCAGCATCAGGATACAACCGCAGGTTTCTCGCAGAGTCAGGGCCTGACCCAGCAGAATCCATCCGGCCAGTACAGCTACCACGGATTCCAGGCTGAGGATCAGCGAAGCCACAGTGGGATTCATGTTTTTCTGTCCGATGATCTGAAGCGTATAGCCTACCCCGCAGGACAAAAGCCCTGCGTAAAGAATGGGCATCCAGGCAACGCAGACGGCGGAAAAGGTTGGATCTTCAAACAACAGCATAGGTATTGCGGAGAGGATGCCGCTGACCAGAAACTGGACGCAGGACATGCGCACGCCGTCCGTACCTTCTGAAAAATGATCGATTACCAGTATATGCACCGCAAACAGGAGAGAACATCCCATCACGTACAGGTCACCGGGCTGAATGGACAGCCCGTCAGTGATGCAGAGCAGGTACAGCCCTCCCACAGCCAGGGCTACGCTGGCCCAGACTTTCAGGCCGGCCTTTTTCCGTAGAAAAATGCCCAGCACTGGCACTAAAACAATATAGCAGGCAGTAATGAAACCAGCTTTCCCCACTGTAGTATGAGTCATTCCGATTTGCTGAAGATTGCTGGCCAGGCACAGGACAATGCCGCAGCATACGCCGCCGGTTAAGGTTCTCTTCTTGTTGTATTCAGGTTTTACAGATTCATTTTTATATTTTAGTCTGTCCAGCAGGAAAATGGCGGGAATCAGGCACAGCCCTCCCAGGAGGGAACGGATGCTGTTGAAGGTAAATGGTCCCACATAATCCATACCCACGCTTTGCGCTACAAAAGAGGTTCCCCAGATAGCGGCGGTGAGCAGCAGGATCAGAGACTGTCGCAGTTGTGTTTTCATAAAAAAACTCCTTGGTATAAAGATTTGGCCCGGACGGGCGAATTTGATTATGACATAAAAGAGGAGGATTCGTCAATGATTTTATGTTGTATTTTCAATTGGGATGTGATATCTTTATAGGATAAATGCAAAAATTTTACGGTGGATAATACAATGACAAAGAAAAGTTATGAAATGGACATGTGCAGCGGGCCTCTGCTGGGGAAAATCCTGCGTTTCGCACTGCCCTTGATGTTATCGGGCATATTGCAGCTCTTGTTCAATGCAGCCGATATTGTGGTGGTGGGCCAGTTTGCGGGCCACGAGTCTCTGGCGGCTGTTGGGTCCACCAGTTCTCTGATCAATCTGCTTGTGAACCTGTTTATCGGCCTGTCCGTGGGGACGAATGTATTGGTGGCCCGGTATTATGGGGCAAAAAGGGAAAAAGATATCAGCGACGCGGTCCATACCTCCCTGTTGGTCAGCGTGCTCTCCGGGCTGGCGCTGGTGGCGATCGGCGTGGCGCTGGCCAGGCCGCTGCTGGAGCTGATGGGGACGCCGGAAAATGTCCTTTCTCTGGCCGTACTCTATATGAGGATTTTCTTTTGCGGAATGCCGGTGATGATGCTGTATAATTTCGGCAGCGCGGTGCTGCGCGCCGTGGGGGATACGAAAAGGCCTCTCTATTTTCTTTTAATATCAGGGATCATCAATATTCTTCTGAACTTGTTTTTTGTGATTGTCTGCCATATGGCGGTGGCGGGCGTTGCCCTGGCTACCGTTATTTCCCAGGCTGTTTCAGCCCTGCTGGTGGTCCGCTGCCTGGCAAAAATGGAAGGAAGCCTGAAATTTTCTTTCCGCAGGCTGTGCATCAGGAAGCCAATTTTAATCCAGATGATTAAAATAGGGCTGCCGGCCGGAATGCAGGGCTGTGTTTTTTCTATTTCTAACGCGCTGATTCAGTCTTCCATCAATTCTTTTGGCTCCGTGGCCATGGCGGGGAATACAGCGGCCTCAAACCTGGAAGGCTTTGTATATACGTCTATGAACGCGGTCCATCAGACTGCGCTGAGTTTTACCAGCCAGAACCTGGGAGGCAGGAAGTATACCAGAATTAATAAAATCTGGTGGATGTCCCTTGCGGTGGTATCTGTCATCGGGCTGGTAATGGGAAATCTGATGTATCTGTTCGGCCGGCCGCTTTTGGGAATTTATTCCCCGGATGCGGCGGTAGCGGACTACGGGCTGCTGAGAATGCAGATGATCTGCATTCCCTATTTTCTCTGCGGGGTTATGGATGTAATGGTGGGAAGCTTGCGGGGCATGGGATATTCCCTGCTGCCCATGTTTGTGTCACTGACCGGCGCCTGCGCTTTCCGGGTGCTTTGGATTTATACATTTTTTGCCTGGGACAGGACGCTTTCTGTTCTGTATTTTTCCTATCCGGTGAGCTGGCTGCTGACGCTGATCGTCCATGGTGTCTGTTATTTCCTGATGCGCCGGAGGCTGCCGAAAGAAGACGGATTGCCCTGGAGCCGGGAGAGAGGCTGAATTTGCATAAATTTAAGAAACTTGTCATGGTTTTTTTACTGGAAATCCCCGCGGAATTGTGCTAAGATAGTCGAAAAGTGGAGGTGAGCAGATGTTTGGGTATGTGAATGTGAATAAGCCGGAACTGAAGGTCCGGGAGTATTATCAGTTCAAGGCATATTACTGCGGCCTCTGCCGGAAGCTGAAAGAGCTGTATGGGCCGCTGGGACAGATGACGCTGTCCTATGATATGACGTTTGCCATAGTGCTGCTCACCTCCCTGTATGAACAGGAAACGGAGCATACCACAGGCAGATGTCTGCTGCACCCGGCGCAGAAACACGATTTTCTGATCAACGAGATTACAGAATATGCCGCCAAAATGAACCTGGTGCTGGCATATTATCATTTTCTGGACGACTGGGCGGATGAACATAAAGCTTCGGCTCTTGTTTCCGCCAGATCCCTGCACAGACAGGTACAGAACGTGCGGGGGGAATATCCGGTCCAGTGCGAGGCTATCCGCAGGGAGCTGGGACGGCTGAGAAGGCTGGAGGCGCAGAACTGTACGGATCTGGATCAGGTCAGCGCCTGTTTCGGGCGGCTGATGGGAGAGATTCTCCTGTGGAAAAAGGACGGCTGGGCAGGATCACTAAAGCGCCTGGGATTTTTCCTGGGGAAATTTATCTACCTGATGGACGCCTGGGAAGACCTGGAAGAAGATAAAAAGGAAGGCAGATATAATGTGCTGTCCGACCGCGCGCGTTCTGAAGAATTTGAACAGGAATGCGGGCAGATACTGAATATGATGATGGCGGAATGCAGCCGCGCTTTTGAGCAGCTGCCCTGTCTGCAGGATGCGGGGATACTGCGGAATATCCTGTATGCAGGCGTTTGGAACAGATATGATAAGCTGCGCAGGCAGCGGGAAGAAGGAAAGGAACAGGAAAATGAGCAACCCCTATGAGGTGCTGGGCGTTTCGCCCAATGCCAGCAATGATGAAATTAAGAAGGCTTACAGAGATCTGAGCAGGAAGTACCATCCTGATTCTTATGCCAATAACCCTCTGGCAGGCCTGGCGGAAGAGAAATTTAAAGAAATCCAGGAAGCCTATAATCAGATCATGAAAGAACGGGAAGGCGGCTACGGAGGCGGAAGCTACGGCAGAGCCGGAAGCGGCGGGGGAAACTATTCCAGTTCCAACCAGGACGATGTGGAGATGCAGGCGGTTTATAATTACATCAACAGCCGGCATTATCAGGAAGCTCTTTCCCTCCTGTCCCGGATGTCCAACCGCAGCGCGCGCTGGTATTACTGCAGCGCCATTGCAAACGCGGGGGTGGGCAACAATGTGCTGGCCATGGATCATGCAAAACAAGCGTCCAGCATGGAGCCGGGCAACCGGGAGTACAGCAACCTGGTGAATCAGCTGCAGTACGGCGGACAGCAGTATCAGCAGATGAGCTATGGATACGGGAGGCCGGGTTTCGGAACCGGCAATTTCTGCTGTGACCTGATGATTGCGGATACCTGCTGCGAATGTATGGGAGGAGATTTGTGCGCATGTTTCTGAGTGCGAAGACACTTGCGTTTACCGGAGTGCTGCTGGCTCTGGCGGAGCTGTGTATCGTTGCCAGCGGTATTTTTGAATGGAATACATTGGTTTTGCTGGCCGCGGCCGCCTTCCTGGTGGGAATTGTGATCCGGGAATGGGGAATGAAGGCCGGGGCCGCATTTTTTACAGCGGCAGTGGTGCTGGGAGTGTTTCTGGCGCCCAACAAAATTTACTGCGTTACCTTTGGCGCCATGGGGCTGTATGTTCTGGCAGATGAGGGCGTGTTCAGAATGATGCAGAAGCGGCCGCTGATGGGTCATCGCAGGCTGTGGCAGGCAGTTTTGAAATGGGCGGTGTTCAATGTAATGTTTCTGCCTATGGTGCTGTTCTTCCCACAGCTGCTGTTTCTGAAACCAATTACAGGCTGGTGGCTGGCAGGAACAATTCTGCTGGGCCAGGCGGCGTGGTTTTTATTTGATATGGCTTATGACTGCTTCCAGGCAACCATCTGGGGAAGAATCCGCGGACGGCTGCCTCATTGATGAGAAGCGACAGATAAAGTGGGGAAAAACATGGAAGAAAAACAAACCTGGTATAAGCAGATGCTGGCTGTTCCCAATATTCTGGGTTATTTGAGGATTTTGATGATCCCGGCCTTTGTGTGGCTGTATCTGCGGGCCGGAGAGACGGGAGATTACTGGATGGCGGCGCTGGTGATCGCACTGTCCGGCTTTACAGATTTCCTGGACGGTAAAATTGCCAGAAAATTTAATATGATTACAAGCCTCGGTAAGGTTTTGGACCCTGTTGCCGACAAGCTCACGCAGGCAGCGATGGTAATTTGCCTGTCGCTGCGGTATCCTCTGATGATTGCAGTGTTTGTTCTGTTTGCCTTAAAGGAGATTGTGCTGGGCATTGTGGGGCTGGCGCTTTTGAAAAAGAAACACCGCCGTCTGGACGGCGCCATGTGGTGTGGTAAAATCTGCACATTTATCCTTTATATGGCTATGTTTGTGCTCTTTTTGTTCCCCCAGATCCCTGCTCCGGCAGCTGTAATTATGATCCTGATCTGCGGCGCGCTGCTGATTTACGCGTTTTTGCACTACCTATCGGTATACCGGCGCATGTGGCGGGGAGAGGATGTGCCCCATACGGTGCGCACACAGAAAGGTCTTGCAAAATAGGGAGACATAAGTTATAATAATCTTACAGAAAATCCTGGGGTGTTCGATATCTTACATTATTTGAGCCTACATGACAACCTACGGGATTCCTATATTGCGGAACGGATGTCAGGCCTCCTTATGAGTGGAAGGCAGAAGTTCCTGCTGCGGTCGCCCACCTAGCTTCGCTAGGAGTCAAACTTGTAGGAGCCGGCATTTTGGGATTTTCTTATTTCATAGGAAACTTTGTTCCCTATGAAACAAAACCCTCCTTGGGATGCGCACTGCGCGCTAAGGAAATATGGCCGCTGAAGCGACCGCGCTCCGGCGGGGGAGTCCTGCGGGCCAGACTCTTTATTACTTAGCAGAAAATTTCCAGTATTTTCTGCAGGGCAGAGTTATACAGAAGATAAAAAAATAGATTACAGAAGAGAGATCAGCCGGGTGCCTATGGCAGCGGCTGTGAGGAAGTGAATCCTTCAGACGGGCCGCTGCGTAAAAGCAGTGGCCTTTGCTGTGGCCCCGGCTGCGGGAGATGCCGGATGAAAAAACACTTGACCTTTTTGGAAAACTGAGCTAAACTGATTACGAATCAAATCAGGGGTGCCGGATGAGTCCGGCTGAGATTAAGACCACCAGAATGTCTTTGACCCTTAACCTGATCTGGGTAATGCCAGCGTAGGAAGCATAAACGCGCGGAAGCGGGAACAAGGCCTCTTTGTCTGGTATAGGACAAGGGGGATTTTTTTGCTCCGGCGGTAAAGAAGTAATGGCTGATACCCTCAAAAAAGAGAAAGAGAGGAAAAAGTATGAACGCAAGTGTTGCAATTCAGGTGCTGCCCAAGGTGAGCGGCGACGACGAGGTGATCCGTGTAGTGGATGAGGTGATTGATTATATCAAGAGCACCGGACTGAACTATTATGTGGGCCCATGTGAGACTTCGATTGAGGGAGATTACGACGAACTGATGGAAATTGTGAAAAATTGCCAGAAAATTGCGGTTCAGGCTGGGGCGCCGTCAGTTTCTTCTTATGTGAAGATCACTTACAGGCCAGAAGGAGATGTGCTGACCATTGAAAAGAAAGTTACAAAGCATCACCAGTAAACTGACTTCAGCGTCCGGCATTCTGGGCATTGTAATTGTATGGCAGTTCTGCTGCAGCATGGGATGGATTCCCAAGTTCATGCTGCCGTCTCCTGCGGATATCATAAAAGCTCTGGTTACAGATTTTCCTGCACTTATGCAGCACTCAGGGATTACGCTGCTGGAAGCGTTTCTTGGACTGTCCCTGGGGGTGACGGTAGGCGTGGCTGCAGCTGTACTTATGGATCGCTTTCCGTCGGTATATAAGGCTTTTTATCCGCTGCTGATTTTGACCCAGACGATTCCCACTGTAGCCATTGCTCCGGTGCTGGTGATCTGGATGGGTTACGGTATTGCGCCAAAGGTGACGGCAATCGTGATCGTAACCTTTTTTCCCATGGCCATCGGCCTGCTGGATGGTTTCCGTTCGGCGGATCAGGACGCAGTGCGGCTGCTGTCTTCCATGGGCGCTAAAAGAAAGCAGATATTCCGCTATATCAAATTTCCAGGGGCAATGGGACAGTTTTTTGCATCCCTGAAGATTTGCGCCTCCTATTCCATTGTGGGAGCGGTGATTGCAGAATGGCTGGGGGGCAATTCCGGGCTGGGCGTGTATATGACAAGAGTGCGGAAGTCTTATGCGTATGATAAGATGTTTGCAATTATAGTATTAATTTCAGTCATCAGTCTGCTGCTGATGAAGGGCGTGGAGCTGCTGAGACGGCGCTGTATGCCCTGGGAAACCAGAGAGTGAGGAAAAAATGAAAAACAGGAAATTTTTAGCAGGGATTCTTGCAGGGTGTCTGGCCCTGAGCCTGGCGGCCTGCGGCAACACCCCTGACGGAGATGGGGGAAAGAACGACGGAGGAAAAGGAACGGCGGCAGGGGACGGGGAAAAAATTACAGTGGTGCTGGACTGGACCCCAAACACAAACCACACTGGCATGTATGTAGCTCTGGAAAAGGGCTATTATAAGGAAGCCGGACTGGAAGTGGAAATTATGCAGCCGCCGGAAGATGGCGCTTCAGCCCTGGTGGCAGCAGGAAAGGCGGAGTTTGGCATTAACGCGCAGGACACCATCGCTCCGGCGTTCGCCATGGAGCAGCCCCTGCCTGTCACTGCTGTGGCAGCGCTGATTCAGCACAATACATCAGGGATTATTTCCAGAAAGGGCGAGGGCATAGACCATCCCGGAGGCCTGGCCGGAAAGACTTACGCAACCTGGGACAACCCTGTGGAACAGGCAATGATTGAAAACGTGGTGAACGGGGACGGCGGGGATTATGGCAAAGTGAATCTGATCCCAAACAACATTACAGATGAAGCCGCCGCACTGGAAATGAACCAGACAGATGCGATCTGGGTTTTTTACGGATGGGGCGGCATTTCCGCGAAGCTGCGGGGAGTGGAAACTGATTTCTTTAACTTCGTGGATTATAACAAAACTTTTGACTATTATACTCCTGTCCTGATCGCTAACAATGACTTTTTGGCAGAGCGGCCGGAAGCTGCCAAAGCGTTTCTGGCTGCTACGGCCAGAGGATATGAAGATGCGGTAAAAGATCCGGAGGAAGCAGCGAAAATTCTCTGTACCGCAGATCCTTCTCTGGATAAAGAGCTGGTGTCGGAGAGCCAGAAATGGCTGGCGGATCAGTATATGGCGGATACGGAACAATGGGGATACATCGATCCGGCCCGTTGGAACGGGTTTTACCAGTGGCTGTGGGAAAACCAGCTGATATCGGTAGAAATCCCGGAGAATTTCGGCTTTTCCAATGATTATCTGGCAAAATAAGGAAAAAACATGGCAAAACTTAGAACGGAACATGTAACAAAGTCCTTTGACGGACGGAAAATTATTGAAGATATCAGCCTGGAACTGCATCAGGGGGAACTGGTGTCCCTGCTGGGCTTGTCAGGGGGAGGAAAAACCACGCTTTTCAATGTGATTGCAGGCGTATCCGCTCCGGATTCTGGGCGGGTGCTTCTGGATGAACAGGAGATTACGGGCCAGACAGGCCATGTGAGCTATATGCTGCAGAAGGACCTTCTCCTTCCGTACCGCACGATTGAAGATAATGTGGCCATCCCGCTGCTGATCCGCGGGATGAAAAAACAGGAGGCGAGGGAACGGGCCAGAGAACAGTTCGGAGCTTTCGGCCTGGAGGGGACGGAACGGAAGTATCCCAGCCAGCTGTCAGGAGGCATGAGGCAGCGGGCGGCGCTGCTGCGCACCTACCTGTTTTCCAGCGATGTAGCGCTGCTGGATGAACCGTTTTCCGCGCTGGATACCATCACAAAGAGCGCGATCCACCGCTGGTACCTGGACATGATGGGAAAACTGAAGATGTCCACTCTCTTTATCACCCATGATATTGACGAGGCCATCCTGCTGTCAGACCGGATCTGCCTGCTCACCGGAGCTCCCGGAAAAATCACGGAGGAAATTGTGATCAGCGAAAAACGTCCCCGCACCCGGGACTTTAATCTCACGGAAGAATTTCTGGATTACAAGCGCAGGATTATTGAGGCTCTGGGGCAGCGGCCATAAGGACTGCCCTGTCCGGCAGACTGGCTCTTTTCAGTCTGCCGGAGCAGAATGATCATTTCTTGAAAATCATCTTTTCTATCTCATTATTTTTCAGTATAATACTAATATATCCATTCAAAATTTCCGGTTTCAGAGCTTATGTACAATTAGGGTTTTAGAATTTTATTGACAGGGGGAAAGGGAATGAATAAAAATAGGGTGAAGAAGTTCTGGTATCTCGCGGCGGCTTTGGGGATTTTTAGCTGCGCAGCCTTTGCGTACAGATATTCCGGCAGGTCTTTTGATGACAGCCTGAGGCCCTGGAGGGATGTGCGCAGTGAATTTCCGGAAATTGAGAATAAACTGGCAAAGGGAAAATACAAATATTTAGAAGGCAATGTCAAAATCAGGATGAAAGAGACAGATGCAGTGTATCAGGTGCGGGTTACCAGAAAATGTGCTGAAAACCTGAAAACGTTTGTAGAAGAGTCTCTGGAGATGTTTGGGAAATTCCAGGACGAGATACGCAGAGACCGGGTTAAGATCTGCGGTACCTGGGGGAAGCGCGTTTACCTGTCAGATATTGAGGAAGAGGTGGAAGCCGGAGATTCGGAATATGAGGAATGTTTTGAAATACAGTACCCTGGTGAGAAAGAATATGGCAGGCCTATGCGCGCGGTCCGGACAAAGTCCGGCACCTGGACAGGCAAAGGGACCGCTTATTCTCTGATGGAAGAAGAGGTTGAAGCATACATACAATCTATAAGCGGCGGGGAAAGTGAGCCGGATCTGGAGATCAGCAGGAGTGAAGGGAAATTTTATGATTTACGGGGCGTACAGGAGCTGCCAGACGTGAGCTATCCGCTTTGGGATGGAGAGGTGTCACTTCAGGAGGCTGTCGATACATTTGAAGAACAGATCAATGTGGACGGCAATTACTATTATCCGGACCCGAACCCAGCGGTGCATCTGGCTGTAACAGAGCTGTATCCCCGGAAGCTGAAAGACGGCCTGTATGAATATTGTTTTCAGGTCACGGAAGTATATGACGGGATACCGCTGGACAGTGTTTATAATTTATATGATTCCTTAAAAAATATTGAGAAATTTGACTACCCGGAGGACCGCCTGCTGGGCGGCGGAAGCGCTACCATGGTGGAAAAAGGAAAATTGGATATGACTACGGGCTGTGACCGGGTGTGCGATACCCGGCGGGAGGACGGACCTATGACGGAAGGCCTTTCTCTGGATTACCTTTTGACGCAGCTTTCCAAAAGGCTGGAACGCGGTACGAAAACACATTACCAGGTTCTGCATATTGAATTTATCTATCAGCAGGAAGTGATTTCCACCGGACATCTGGGAGATGAGGTGACCGATGAAATATACCGGTGGAGGCCAATATGGAAAGTGATCTGCGCAGAGGAGGATACAGGCGCGTATGTGGCGTTTTATCTGGATCCGGTGACTGAGGATATCTGGGCGGAAGCGGGAGGGTGAGCTGCAGTCCGGCGAGCGGGCTCTGTATTTCATTTTGTTTACAATACATAAAAAATGTCAGAAACTATTCATTTGACATAAATGTAAAAACAATGTATTATAAACAAAGGTTTGTTGAGCAGACCTAAGATGGAATACAGAGAGGATGAACAAGATGAAAAAGCTGTGGAAGCTGGTGGAAAAGGTGATGCCTGGATATGCGCTGGTTCCGCTGATTTTCTGTTTCACATACAACTGTCTGGTCTATGAAGGGGCCATGATGATTACGAAAAACTGGACCCATTATGACCTCACCATGGGAGTGGACCGGGCGGTTCCTTTTGTTCCCTGGTGGATCTATATTTATTTTATATGCTATGCATTCTGGGCTGCTAATTATGTTCTGGTCGCCCGGGTTTCGGACCGGGAACAGTTTTTCCGTTTTGTGACGGCTGAACTGATGTCCAAAACGGTGTGCCTGATTTTCTTTTTGGTGCTGCCCACCACCAATGTGCGTCCGGCGGTGACAGGAACGGACTTTGCCAGCGATTTGATGCGTATGCTCTATACCATTGATGCTCCGGCCAATTTGTTTCCCTCCATCCATTGTCTTGTGAGCTGGTTCTGCTGGATCGGCATCAGGGGCAATAAACGTGTTCCGGCGGCTTACCGGATATTCAGCCTGGTATTTGCACTGGCTGTCTGTGCTTCCACGCAGTTTACGAAACAGCATTATATTGTGGATGTGGCAGGAGGGCTGCTGCTGGCGGAAGGAGCCTGGTGGCTGGCAGCCAGAGTACAGCTGCGGGTATGGGTGCAGCAGTTTTTCACCAGAATGAATAACCGGCTGAAATATGCGGGTTTGGAATAGAGTGACTGGAGGAAATCTTGAAAAATCGGAAAAAGGCGGCTTTGAACATCCTGTTTTTGGCGGGCGTATTCGGGCTGACATTTTATCTGTTGCTGAAGGATCAGGAACTGTCCGGAATCTGGGCGAGCCTGCAGCAGGCGCAGCCTGGGTGGCTGATCGCAGGCCTGCTGCTGGTGATTGTGTTCGTATGCAGTGAATCCGTTATCATCCATTATATGATGGGCAAGCTGGAGGGAATCAGGCCGAAGCTGGGACAATGCGTGAAATATTCTTTTGTCGGATTTTTTTACAGCTGCGTGACGCCGTCGGCTTCCGGCGGACAGCCTATGCAGGTTTACTACATGAAAAAAGACGGGATTCCTGTCTCTGTTTCCACGCTGGTATTGATGGTCATCACCATACTTTACAAGCTGGTGCTGGTGGTGTTCGGCCTGCTGATTCTGGCTTTTTTGCCCGGGCTGATGGAAACATATCTCTCTGATACGAAATTTTTCCTGTACCTCGGTTTGGGATTGAATATTTTGTTTATTTCTGGTATGCTTATACTTGTATTCGCTCCCAGCTTTGCAAAAAGGCTGGCAATGGGCATTCTGCGCCTGCTGGAGCGGATTCATATTATAAAAGAAAAAGAAGAACGCCGCCGCCGTCTGGCTGCGTCTATGGATAAATATCACGCCACCGCGCAGGCGTTGGAACGGCATAAAAGTGTGCTGGCAACGGCGTTTATGATTACTGTATTTCAGAGGATATGCCTGTTTTTGGTGACCTGGCTGGTATACAAGTCCTTTGGATTTTCGGGGACGCCGCTGTGGAAAATAGTAATGCTTCAGTCAGTGATATCTATTGATGTGGATATGCTTCCGCTTCCCGGCGGAATCGGGGCCAGCGAGAGCCTGTTTCTCCACATATTCATGCCGGTATTTGGCTCAGCCATGGTGCTGCCGGCCATGCTGCTTTCCAGAGGAATTAATTATTATGCGCTGGTGCTGATCAGCGCTGCGGTCAGCCTATACGCTCATCTTACTGCGGGCCGCAGGCAGAGTACGATAGGACGAGAGGAAAAAGAATCATGATTGGATTTTATAATCATTCAGTAATATTGACTTACATTGGGCTGGCGTCTGCCGTAATCGGTATGACTCAGGCGCTGGGCGGCCATCCGAAAATTGCGCTGGCCTGTCTGATCATTGCGGGCGGCTGCGATATGTTTGACGGAAAAATCGCCAGAGCCATGAAAAACCGTACAGAGGATGAAAAACGGTTTGGAATCCAAATTGATTCATTGTGCGATCTCATTTGTTTCGGCGCGTTCCCGGCGATTATGGGCTATGCCTTCGGTTTGCGGGGTATCGTAGGGACCGGGGTGATGGTACTGTTTGTGCTGGCGGCGGTGATCCGCCTCGGCTACTTTAATGTGGTGGAAGAACGCAGACAGCAGGAGACGGATGAAGTCCGCAAGTATTATCAGGGCCTTCCGGTGACGTCCATTGCAATCCTGTTTCCGGCCGCCTATCTGCTGCGCGGCTATTTCCCCGACGCTTTTGTGTATATTCTGGAAGGGGTGCTTCTGCTGGTCGCGGTTCTGTTCGTTGCGGATATTAAAGTGCCGAAGCCGGGAAATAAAGTGATGGTGCTGTTTTTTGTGCTGGCCGCTGCAATTTTGCTGAAATTATTTGTATTTTGAGCATGCAGGCGTATGAAGGGCGTGAGAGTGATGCCGATGGATGGTCCGGCGGGCATTGCGGCGCTTCATAGGCCTGCTTTTTTGTGCATAGACAAAGTTAAAGCGAACCTGCTCTGGTTGTGATAAACGAGGGTGGGCCGCCATATTTGTATGAAGGAGGAAACGATGAAATATGTAACCGCAGAGGGAAAATATGTGGATGAGAATAATAAGCAGGACCGGCTGCTTTCTGTGCTCTATGGGAGCTGGTGGGGAAGAGCGCTGCTGAAGCCCCTTGTCTGCCCGGCTGTTTCCAGGGTATGCGGCTGTTTTTTGGATACACCTGTGTCCAAAGTGCTGATCTGTCCTTTTATCAGAGCAAACCGTATTGATATGTCTCAGTATGAAGAAACAGACTATGCTTCCTATAATGACTTTTTCACCCGCAGAGTGCGTCCGGAGCTGCGGCCGTTTCCTGGTGACCCGGAGGCTCTGCCTTCCCCCTGCGACGGCAAGCTGAGCGCGTTTGTAATCGGGGCCGGAAGCTTGTTTTCCGTCAAACATACGCGTTACAGTTTAAAAGAGCTTTTAAAAAGCAGAACACTGGCAGAGAGGTATGAAGGAGGCCTGGCGGTAATCCTTCGTCTGACGGTAGATGACTACCACCGCTATGCTTATCCGGATTCCGGCGTCAAAAGCTGCAACAGGGTGATTCACGGACGTCTCCATACAGTGAACCCGGTGGCGAATGACGTTTATCCGATCTATAAGGAGAACAGCCGGGAATATACCATGCTCCATACAGAAAATTTTGGCGATGTAATTCAAATGGAAGTGGGCGCGCTGATGGTGGGCCGCATCTGCAACCGTCAGGGTAAGGGCAGGATTGCAAGAGGCCAGGAAAAGGGACGGTTTGAGTTCGGAGGTTCCACGGTGATCCTGCTGTTTGAAAAGGACCGGGTGCAGCTTCGGGAAAGGCTGCTGGAAGATACGGCAAAAGGATACGAAACAGTGGTGAAGATGGGAGAGGTGATCGGATGGAAAAGAAAATAGTGGTCACATTGGGGCGGCAATATGGTTCCGGCGCCAGAGAGATCGGGCAGATGCTGGCGAAAAGGCTGGAAATCAATTTCTATGACAAAGAAATCCTGAAACTGGTTTCGGATACCAGCGGTATTGAGGAAAGTTATTTTCATCTGGCAGACGAACGCCCGGGACAGAAGCTGCTCTATAAAGTGGCAAAATCCCAGGCTCCCAGGCTGGAGAAACCCACCATCAGCGGAAGGCTTCTGGCGGATGACAATCTGTTTCTGTTCCAGTCAGAGGTGATCCGCGGTCTGGCGGAAGCGGAGTCCTGCGTGATTGTAGGCCGGTGCGCGGATTATTTGCTGAAGGATATGGAAAATGTAGTGAGTATCTATGTACATGCGCCGGAAGATACCCGCATTGCGCGGATCATGGAGCGCTACGAGATGACGCGGCAGGAGGCGGAGAAAGCGGTAAACCGGGTGGATAAGGAGAGATCCGATTATTACAGCTATTATACAGGCCGCTCCTGGGGAGACCTGAATCATTATGACTTGACCTTTGACAGCAGCAGGATGAATCCGGAGGGAGCGGTAGAGCTGATCGTGCAGTACCTGAAAGCTAGAACGATCTGAGAATAGGGGGATGATCTATGAAACTGATGGATATGCACTGCGACACGATTTCCAGGCTTCTGGAGTTGGAGGAAGCAGGAAAACCTGAAGAATTGCGGGAAAATTCAGGGCACCTGGATCTGGAAAAGATGAAAAAGGGCGGCTACAGGTCACAGAATTTTGCTCTTTTTGTAGAATTGAGACGGCCGGAGGACGCGCTGCTTACGGCGATGAAGCTGGCGGATCTGTTTTACAGAGAGCTGGAGCGGAATGAGGATACACTGAGGCTGGCGCGCAATGTCCGGGAGATGGAGGAAAATGAGCGGGCCGGTAAGATGTCTGCTTTTCTGACGATTGAGGAGGGCGGCGTCTGCAAAGGAAGCCTGGCAGCGCTGCGGGATTTTTACCGGCTGGGCGTCCGGATGATGACTCTGACCTGGAATTATGAAAACGAGCTGGGTTTTCCCAATACCATGAATGAAATGCCTGGGACAGGGCTGAAGCCTGCGGGTTTTGCTTTTGTGGAAGAAATGGAGCGTTTGGGCATGATTATTGATGTGTCCCATCTTTCTGACCAGGGTTTCTATGATGTGTACAGATGTACAAAGAAACCTTTTGTTGCCAGCCATTCCAATGCCCGGGCGCTTTGCCCCCACAGCCGGAACCTGACGGATGATATGCTGCGTTTGCTGGGAGAGCGGGGAGGGGTGGCAGGGATTAATTTTGCCACGAATTTTCTGGACCCGGCGGCGGTGAGGGGAAAGAGCATCAGCAGGATACAGGATATGATCGCCCATATGAAACATATCGCCAATACAGCGGGGATTGAAAGCGTGGGCCTGGGGACGGACTATGACGGTATCGGGGGAAGTGTGGAAATTGCCGACGCCTCCGGGATGCAGCGGCTTGTCAGCGGCATGGAACAGGCAGGGTTTACTGCCTCGGAAATTGAGAAGATCTGCTGGCGGAATGTGGAGCGGGTCTACAGGGAAGTCCTGCATTAGAGCGGAAAAGGCCATCTCTGCATATACTATATAGGCAGGAAATTGAAAACGGACATTGGAGGTGGCCCGATGAAGTTTGCGAAGATGCAGGGAACCGGCAATGATTTTATCTGTGTCGATTGCTTCCGGGAAAAAATTGTCCATCCGCACAGCCTGGCAAGGCGGCTTTGCGACCGCCATTTTGGGATTGGCGCGGATGGATTGCTTCTGCTCCTGCCGTCCGCTGCCGCAGATTGCAGAATGGAATTATATAACCGGGACGGGAGCGCCGCAGGCATGTGCGGCAACGGGCTTCGGTGCGCCGGCGCGTATCTGAATGCACATCTGCTGCCGCAGCGGCAGGAAATGATCATAGAGACCAGAGCAGGCCTGAAAAGGCTTTGGAAAAAGGAAGGCGGTTACCGTGTGGATATGGAAGCGCCCAGGCTGGAAGCCCATGCGCTTCCGGTTCTGTCCGAGCGGGGACTGGTGATAGAGGAAGCCTTTTCCGTGGAAGGAAAGACTGTGACCCTTACCTGTGTTTCCATGGGAAATCCCCATGCAGTGTGTTTTGTGGAGAAGACGGAAGAAGCGGAATTAGAGCTTTTGGGAAGAGCGCTGGAGCATCATCACCGTTTTCCCGAAGGCGTAAACACAGAATTTGTGGAAATTGTGGATGAGGAGCACCTGAAGGTAAGAGTCTGGGAACGGGGCTGCGGAGAAACCATGGCCTGCGGCACAGGGGCCTGCGCCGCCGTGGTGGCAGGCGCGCTGACAGGAAGGTGCGGCAGATCGGCCAGCGTCCGGCTTCCGGGCGGAACGCTTACGGTAGAATGGGAACAGGGCGGCCCGGTGTTTCTGGAAGGCCCTGCGGAAGAAGTGTTTTCCGGAGAAATCCCCGCAGTGTGACTTGGTTACAGACAGAGCCCTTATAGTTTGCTAGAATACAGGTAACAATAGAGAACAAAAAGACAAAGGAGTGTAAGAATATGGCAATGAAATTAACGAAGGAAATTTTTGAAGAAGAAGTGCTGAAATCAGAGGTGCCGGTTCTGGTAGATTTCTGGGCCAGCTGGTGCGGCCCCTGCAGGATGCTCGGACCGGTGATCGATGAGCTGTCGGAAGAAGCTTCGGGATATAAAGTGGGCAAGGTGGATGTGGACGATCAGCCGGAGCTGGCGCAGCAGTACGGCGTGATGACCATTCCTACGGTGATCGTATTTAAAAACGGCGCTCCCGCGGGAAAGACCATCGGCGTGCAGTCTAAGGAGACGCTGAAGCAGCTGATCTGATTAGAATGAAATAAAGGGCGTGTATATGAAAATGCCGGGCGGACAAAAGCACAGTTCCGGCAGTTCATATACACGCCTTTTACCGTGCGGCGAAAGATTGTGCTTCAAATGGGAAACTCTAAAAAAGAGAAAATTATGGAGAAAATAAATTGAATGATAAAAATTGACAGAATAAACCGGAGATGTTAGTATTTTATTAGAAGAACCTGGAAGAAGTGATATTTGGCGACAGAGGGGAAGGGGGTATGGAATGCGGAAAAAGCGTATGGCAGTTTTGATTGCTATTCTAACTGTCGGAAACGTATGGGGATGCGGCAATCCAGGCTTATCAGAATCCGCCGTGATGGGTCAGACGGCGGATTATTCTAAAGAAGAGCCTGAAACCGTTCGGGAGGAAAACTCATCCGTTCCCTGGACCAGCGTCGCCGCGGTGGATTCGCGCACACACCCGATGATCGCCTTTGAAGATGCTGCGCCAGAGGTCAGAGACGCTGTGGAGCAGTACCAGGAGGAGAAATATCGGGAAGACCGGTCCTTCCTGTACCTGCAAAAGCTTTCTGTTTTATGGGAAAACAAGGAGGAAACGGTGCTGTATGCCTATTGCTGTAAAAAAAGATATTTCCTGGAAATGGGATTCCGGCTATGGCCCTGCGGAAGCGGAGGCGGTGAAATATGTGAAGGCTCATATGGACAAGTTTCCGGTAAAGTACAGCCGGATTTCAGAAGCGGATTTGAAGACTGCGGAAGAATTTATCCCGAAGGATATTTTTGCGGGAGGCTGGCAGACGGATTTTTTGATGGGGCCGGAATGGTATGAAATCCGGGCGGCTCTCTATCTCTACTGGGTAGGAGAATACGCCCCCGCTATTCATCCTGATAAGGATGCTCCGGAACAGGTTTTGCTGGTGCGGGTGAAAGAGAATGAAGAGACGGGTGATGTAAGATTTTTTGGGCTATATCAATATTCCCAACGGTGGGACGGCTCGGCCATGGTACCTGGACTGGGGTATTATGCAGTAGATGAAACAACCCTTTTAAGCAGAGTGAAGTCCTGGATTGAGATGCCGGAGTTAAAATGACAGGGCGGTGAAACCAGAGGGCTGGGAGAAATCCCGGCCCTTTTATTGCGCATTCTTTTGCTGCATAGAAAACCGCGTTCCCTATGATGCAAAGCCCTCCGGGGGGATCGCACTACGCGCTAAGGAAATATGGCCGCTGAAGCGGCCGCGCTCCGGCGCGAGAGTCCGGCGGGCCGGACTCTTATTCACACCCGGCTATACAGTTCCTTCCGGTCCAGCAGCTCCACGCCGCCCCGGAACAGCCGGATCAGCCCCTCCTGAGACAGCTTCTTCAAGGCCCTTGTCACCGCCTCCCGGGCGCTGCCGATGGCCCTGGCGGTCTGTTCCTGGGTCACATGCAGTTCATCACTGTTCTGGCTGGCCGCCTCGTCCAATAGGAAAGACACCAGCCGCTGCTCCAGAGTCTGGAACAGGAGCTGCTCGATGGCCTGGATGATATCGGAAAAGTGCTCCGTGGCGGAACGGTAGGCGTAGTTTTCCACATAAATATTTTCACGGATGAGCCGGGCGAAGACCGGGGTGGGGAGAATCAGGGCGGAACTGTCCTCCATGGCCTGTATCTGAACGTCGTAATGGATGTCCGGCATTGTGCAGGAAGCGGAGAGCACGCAGATTTCTCCCTGCCCCAGGCGGTAAATGGTGGCTTCCCTCCCATCTTCAGCCGATATGTAAACCCGCATCCGGCCGGAGAGCAGCATCAGAACGCCCAGACATTCCGAGCCGTTTCCCCGGACCTCCTGTCCGGCGGCATAGTCCGCTCTGCGGACAGATGCGTCCAGCCTCTCCTGCCAGGCCGTGTCCAGGTGCCGCCAGAAGGGAAAATTTTGAACCTCCGGATTAATCATCATACGTCTCCTTTCTGAAGAAATGATTGAAATTCAGCACTGCAGATATTATACTGATAAGAAGTTGTATACATTATACTACATGAAAAAGGAAAAGCAACCATATGGAATGTGAAAAAAATAGGAATATCCGGATGATCGGCCTGGATTTAGACGGGACAGTTTTTAATGATGAAAAAAAGATTACAGCGCATACAAAGGAAGTGCTGGCAGCGGCCATCCGGCGGGGAATCGTGGTGCTGCCTGCCACAGGCAGGCCGCAGTCCGGATTGCCGGAAGAATTTCTGGAGATTCCCGGGGTGCGCTATGCGGTGACTTCCAACGGGGGGAGAATTGTGGATCTGGAAAGCGGGGAAGCGGTCTATGAATGCAGGATGCCCTGGGAGCTGACTCAACAGGTGATCCGTCAGGTCAGAGATGTGCCGGGCAGCGTGTGGGAAGTATACTGTGACGGGAAATGCCTGGTGGAAAAAGAAGAATACCGGTATATCGAACATCCGCTGATGCCCCAGGCGCTGAAAGACTATATCAGGAAATCCAGGATCTATGTGCCAAAACTGACGGAGAAGCTGCGGGAAAACCGCGCAGGGGCGGAGAAGATGCACATGCTGTTTGAACGGACAGAGGACAGGGACGGGACGCTGGAGCTGCTGCGGCAGAATCAGGATCTGCAGGTGAGCATCGCGGCTCCTTTTAACCTGGAAATCAACTATGCCCGGGCTGGAAAGGGAAAAGGGCTTCTGGAGCTGGGACGCCTACTGGGAATACGAAGAGAGGAGATCATGGCCTGCGGCGACTCCTGGAACGACTGGACGATGCTCAAAAGTGTGGGGTTTCCCGTGGTCATGGGAAACGCGGACCCGGAGACGAAGAAGCTGGGGGCTTTTATCACCAGGAGCAATGAAGAGGACGGTGTGGCATATGCCATTGAAAAGTTTATTCTGCATTGAAAATAAGGGGAAAATCTGGTATAATTTATGTATAACATACGGGCTGAGGAGGTAGACAGAATGCAGTACAGAAAATTTGGCAAAACAGGGGTGGAAGTTTCCGCATTAGGCTTTGGAACCATGCGCCTTCCGCTGGTGAATCCGGAGGATTCCAGCACGATCGATGAGGCGCGGGCGATTCGCATGCTGCGGGATGCGGTGGACGCGGGGCTCAACTACATTGACACAGCGTATCCCTATCACATGAGGATGAGCGAGACTCTGGTGGGGAAAGCGCTTCAGGACGGTTACAGGGAGAAGGTTTATCTTGCCACCAAGTCTCCGGTATGGCTTTTGGAAAAACCGGAAGATTTTGACAGGATTCTGGACGAACAGCTGGAGAAACTGCAAACAGACCACATCGACTTCTACCTGCTCCACGCGCTCAGTCAGGAACGCTGGGAGAATGTGGTGGTGAAGCTGGGACTGCTGGAACGTGCGGAAAAAGCAAAGGAGGCGGGAAAAATCCGCCATATCGGTTTTTCTTTCCATGACGGCCTTCCCGCGTTCAAAACAATTGTGGACGGCTATGACAAATGGGATTTCTGCCAGATCCAGTATAACTACATCAATACAGATTATCAGGCGGGCGCAGAGGGCCTTCGTTATGCCGCGTCCAAAGGCCTTGGCGTAATCATCATGGAACCGCTTCTGGGTGGCAGGCTGGCAGATCCGCCTCAGGCAGTGAAAGATGTGCTTCCGGATACAAAGAGCCCGGTGGAATGGGGGCTGGATTACCTGTGGAACCAGCCGGAGGTGAGCCTGCTGCTCAGCGGGATGAGTACGGAGGAACAGGCTGCCCAAAACCTGGAATACGCTTCCAGGTCTTCGGTGGGCATGCTGTCCGAAGAGGAAGCGGAGATGTTTGAACAGGCGAAGCTGGCTTATGACGGGCTGGCCCTGGTGCCCTGCACCAAATGCAAATACTGCATGCCCTGTCCTTTCGGGCTGGATATCCCGGGCACCTTTGAAGCATATAACGCGCTGGCTTATGAGACGGAAGAATCTGCGAGAAAGCGCTACGGGACCCTGGAAAAGAAGGCGGACGCCTGCAGGGCGTGCCATCATTGCGAGAAAGAATGCCCGCAGCATATCGGGATCAGCAGCCTGATGCCTGAGATCGCGAAAAAACTTGGCTGAACAGAAAGGGGAT
Organism: Cuneatibacter caecimuris; assembly: GCF_004216775.1. GTDB lineage: Bacteria > Bacillota > Clostridia > Lachnospirales > Lachnospiraceae > Cuneatibacter > Cuneatibacter caecimuris. Next base: position 735,399 of record NZ_SGXF01000001.1, on the reverse strand, counting down.
TTATGGAGCAGAAATATTTACAGCTGCTTGCAAAAGAGTATCCCACAATTCAGGCGGCCTGCAGTGAAATCGTGAATTTGAACGCGATCCGGCAGCTGCCTAAGGGAACAGAATACTTTTTCAGTGACCTGCACGGGGAGTATGAGGCGTTTCTTCATCTGCTGAAGAGCGCCTCCGGCGTGATCCGCGCCAAAATCAAACAGATATTTGACAATACCCTTTCAGAGGCGGAGCAGAACCAGCTGGCAAACCTGATCTATGAGCCGGAATCAGTGCTGAATTGTGTGGAGCTGTTCGGGCATCATGATTCCATGGAGGACTGGAAGCGCCTGACGATTTACCGGCTGGTGCTGGTCTGTAAAGAAGTTTCTTCCAAATATACCAGATCCAAGGTCAGAAAGAAGATGCCGCCTGCCTTTGCCTACATTATTGATGAGCTGCTTCATGTAAATTATGACGATGGCAATAAAAAGGTATATTATAACGAGATCATCCGCTCCATTATAGAGATAGACGGAGGGGACAAGTTTATTATTGCGTTATGTAAATTGATTCAGAACCTGGTGGTGGACAACCTGCATATCATAGGGGACATTTTTGACAGGGGGCCCAGGGCGGATATTATTATGAACGCGCTGGTTTCTTTTCATGATGTGGACGTGCAGTGGGGAAATCACGACATTTCCTGGATGGGAGCGGCTTCCGGCAACCGCGCGTTAATGGCTAATGTGGTGCGCATGGCCATCAGCTACAATAATTTTGACGTGTTGGAGGACGGCTACGGCATTAATCTCCGGCCTCTTTCTGCATTTGCTGCGGAGGTATACCGGGAGGACAGCTGCGAACGGTTCCTGCCCCACATTCTGGATGAGAATGAGTTTGACACCGTGGACGGCGATCTGGCGGCCAAGATGCACAAGGCTATGGCCGTGATCCAGTTTAAGCTGGAAGGGCAGATTCTGGAACGCCATCCGGAATACCGGATGGCTGACAGGTCTCTGCTGAAAGAGGTGGATTTCGGGGCGGGAACTGTAAAGGTGGACGGACAGATATATCCTATGCTGGACACCAGTTTTCCAACGGTAGACCCTGCCGGTCCCCTGAAGCTTTCCCGTGGGGAAGAGGACCTGATGAACGCCATATCCGCTTCTTTTGACCACAGTGAAGTGCTGCACCGCCATATCAAGTTTCTGTACAGCCACGGCGGTATGTATAAATGCGCCAATTCTAATCTCCTGTATCACGGGTGTATCCCCATGACCGCAGACGGGAATTTCGATACGATTGAATTTGACGGCCAGAAATACAGCGGAAAAGGGCTGCTGGATTTTCTGAACGGCCAGGTGCGGGCGGCCTATTTCCTGCCGAAGGAATCCCCCTGGTGGCAGGACGCCAGCGATTTCATGTGGTATCTCTGGTGCGGCCCCAAGTCTCCGCTGTTCGGAAAGAGCAAGCTGTCCGCGTTTGAACATTATTTCATTGAGGATGAAGCTGTCCATAAAGAAATATTAAATCCCTATTATAAACTGAGCCAGTCTGAGGAAGCGTGCTGCCGGATACTGGAAGAATTTGGCCTGGATCCGGAACACTCCCACATTATCAACGGCCATATGCCGGTGAAAATCAAAGACGGGGAGAGCCCGGTCAAGGCGAACGGCCGGCTATTTATCATAGACGGAGGGATTTCCAAGGCCTATCAGTCCAAAACAGGGATCGCAGGCTACACGCTGATCTTTAATTCCCATCACCTGGCGCTGGCGGAGCACAAGAATTATATGAACCAGGAACAGGCTCTGCGCCGGGATACGCCGGAAGTAAAGATCGTGGAACGGATGCGGTCGAGGCTGCGGGTGGCGGATACGGATATCGGAGCAGCGCTGGCGGCCCAGATAGAAGATCTGAAGGCGCTGGTAGCGGCTTACAAAGAGGGAGAGATTAAAGAGAAGATAGAATAGCGAAAAAGAAGGGGGCGGGGATATGAATCTTTGGGACAATATAAATGTATGGGGGATGATTTTAAAGGTGCTCGCGCTGACGGTATTTCTGGTAATGGCGGCAGCGCCGAACTTTTCCTGGGAGGTTCTGTTTGGCTGGCAGTGGAAAGACGCGAGACCAGCGGATGGGGCGGGCCGTATTATTCGTGTGATCGGAATTGTGGGAGCTGTGGTGATGTTTATTTGGATCTGTCTGGCCATCCAGATTGCAAAAGACCCTTATATGGTCTGATGTGATTATGAGGGGGTAAGCCATTCAGTAAATTGCAGCCTCGTTGATTGTGGTACTGGGCAAGCCATAACTGCAACAAGCCTATATGGTCGGACGGGTGTGGATTGACGCAGCAGGCGTAGCGTCCGCCGGCTGGCAGTTAAGGAATTATTGCAGAACGTAGAGGAAAAGAGAATGGAAGGAATAGATCATGTATTGCAACAGATATTGAATAGGCTGGATGGACTTGATTCTAAGGTGACTGATCTTCAGCTCACGCTTGAGAATGAAACTAATAAAAACATCCAGTTAATTGCTGAAGGGCATCTTGACTTAAACAGGAAGTCGGACGATTCTTTGAGGCTCGAGAATGAAAAGGAGATGCTATTGATCCGTGAGAATGAGCTGAGGAGGGTGAAAACAAAAATAGAGGAAATTGCATAACATAGTACATTTGTTTTGATTAACAAAACAGCTGGTTATGCTTTTGCTTTAGGGGGGATAAGGTATACAAAGACCAAATTAACCAGACAGCAAATGATATTGAAGCAGAAAAAACTAAAAGGAAATCCCAAATGGAAAAAGAAAAATTGCTGAATCATATTGCGCCGTGTTCTCTGCTTTGTTACACTTGTACCGCCTATGCAGAGGGAATAATATGTCAATCGGCTAATACATTATTACATCACTTGGATGGTATCTGTGAATTTAATCAAATACATAATTTAAGTTCTGTCAGCAATACAAAAACACTTCTAAACGAATTAGAGATGTATGGCGCAGGGCTTTGTTCAGGATGCCGTAACCGAACACATCATACGTGCAGTATTCAGGGATGCTTTATTTTGGAATGTACAAAGGAACATTTTGTTGATTTTTGCGGTGAGTGTAACGAATTTCCCTGCACTCAAACAAGAGGCATATTTGAGGATGAAGTGTACCAGAAATGGCTTAATGGAAATCAAGAAATTCATGATCATGGAATAGAACAATACTGGAACAGCCACTGTAAGGAATCTCATTATAATGCTTACAAAAGGGGAATATAAAGAAAACATCACAAATCCAGTATTCAATCCGCATACGCCTCGAATAGCTTCAGCATAATCAATCCAAAAAAACAGCAGAAAAAAGACAAGAAAAATCCGCAGCCAGAAAAAAGCCCGGGCAGGAGGAGGCAGAAAAAACGTAGGAGGGTATAGCCAAGAATTGGCATGGACCCTCCGGAGTTTCTTCTGCCTCCTCCCCGCGACTTGTGCGAAATGGCAGAGGAACCCAGGAAAACCTGCTGATTATTTCATGCAAGAATCCCGCTGTCCTTTACAGCCCCCACAGCCTTCTCCAATTCCGGCACAGGCAAGGTCAGCGCAAAACGCACATAACCCTCCCCCAGAGAGCCAAAGGCGCTGCCCGGAGTGCAGATCACACCGGAGCGGGACATCAGCTCTTCACAAAAAGCAGAGGAGGAAGAAAACCCTCCGGGAACCGGCGCCCATGCGAACATGGACCCCTCGCTGTCCGGAACCGGCCAGCCGATGGCTGTAAGGCCGCGGCAAAGAGCGTTTCTGCGCCGTTCATATTCCTCTGCCTGAGCCTTTACAGAATCCTGGGGCCCGGTGAGGGCGGCGATGGCAGCGTACTGGACCGGCAGGAAAATCCCGTAATCAATTTGAGAACGCAGCAGGCGGAATGCCCGTATGGCATCAGGATTGCCCAGAAGGAATGAAATCCGCGCTCCGGTCAGATTAAAAGTTTTGGATAGAGAATAAAATTCAGCGCCCACTTCGCATGCGCCCGGATGCTGCAGAAAAGAACCTCCGGTGCTGCCGTCGTAGACAATATCCGCATAAGCGTTGTCATGGAGAATGAAAATGTTATGTCTGCGCGCGAATGCGATCAGCTCGTCATAAAAGCTGTCCGGCGCCGCAGCGCAGACAGGGTTTAAGGGATAGGAGAGGATCATTACTTTTGCCGCCTGCGCGGTTTCTTCCGGGATGGATGATAAATCCGGCAGATATCCGTTTTCTGGTTTCAGCTCATAATATCCTATCTGCGCGCCGGAGAGAAAAGGGCCGGCTTCAAAAATGGGATAGCCGGGATTAGGAACCAGCACCAGGTCGCCGGGGTTGCAGAGCGCCAGGCAGATATGGGCCAGCCCCTCCTGGGAACCGCTCACTGTCATGATTTGGTTTGTATTCAGGGAAACGCCGAACCGTTTTTGGTAATATTCTGCGGCAGCCTCCAGCAGCTCCGGAAGATCCCGGAGAGAATATTTGTAATTTTCCGGATTGCGGCAGGCTTCTTCCATCGCCTGCATCACATGCGGGGCCGGAGGAAAGTCGGGCGTGCCCACGGACAGGTTGTAGATTGTCCTACCTTCCTTTAAAAGCTGTTCCTTCTTTTCATTCAAGGCTGAGAAAATGCCGGTCTGAAAGGATTTCAGCCGGTTTGAGAATAATATGTCCACCGCGGTACCTCCTTTGAATTATTTCGAGTATATCATATTCTTTTGCAAAAAAATTACTAAACTGGTTCGTGAAGGTTGACGAAATCTTCGGAAAAAGTTACAATAGATATAACCGGACATGTTCTGGGAGGTGAAAGAAAGGGGTTGTGAGAATGGGATACAGAATTTTAGAGATTGATCCGCTTTTGAAAAATTACGAGGGTGATATCAATCTGCGTATGGAGAACTATGCGCATAAGAAGGCTGAACTGCTTCCCGACGGAAGGCCGCTGACAGAGTTTGCCAACGGTCACCTGTATTTTGGGTTCCATCAGGAAAAAGGCGGCTGGTATTACAGGGAATGGGCTCCCGGTGCAGACGCTATGTATCTGGAGGGAGATTTCAACGGCTGGTCTCAGACTTCCCACCCGATGAAGAAACTGGATAACGGCAACTTTGAAATTTTTCTGCCCGGAAAAAACGCGCTGTGGAACGGCTGCCGCGTGAAAGCAGTGGTGCACCACGGCGGGAAGGTCCTGGAACGGATTCCGCTGTATGCTGCCAGGGTGGTGCAGGACCCGGAAACCTATCTCTGGTGTGCAGAAGTTTACGCGCCGGAGAAAAAATACCGTTGGAGGAAACGAGTATTTCACCCGAAAAAGCCGCTGATGATATATGAGTGCCATATCGGCATGGCTCAGGAGAAATATGGTATCGGGAGCTACGCGGAGTTCAGGGAAAATGTACTTCCCAGAATACAGGCGCTGGGATATAATACGATTCAGATTATGGCGGTGATGGAGCATCCTTATTATGGATCTTTCGGATACCAGGTGTCCAATTTCTTTGCCGCATCCTCCAGGTACGGCACCCCGGATGATCTGAAAGAGCTGATCGATACCGCCCACACCATGGGGATCGCGGTTTTGCTTGATGTGGTGCATTCCCATGCGGTGCGCAATACCAATGAAGGAATCAATGAATTTGACGGGACTACATATCAGTTTTTCCATGAAGGCCCGGCAGGAGACCATCAGGCCTGGGGAACCAAGCTTTTTAACTATGGCAAGAATGAGGTGCTGCATTTCCTGCTGTCCAACCTGAAATTCTGGATGACAGAATACCGCTTTGACGGATTCCGTTTTGACGGGGTGACCTCCATGCTGTATCACGATCATGGCCTGGGCAGCAGTTTTGATCATTATGATAAATATTTTTCATTGAATACGGACACAGAGGCTGTGACCTATCTGCAGCTGGCAAACGAGCTGATCAAAGAGGTGAACCCGGAAGCACTTTCTCTCGCGGAAGATACCTCCGCCATGCCGGGGCTCTGCCTCCCCATAGAGGACGGCGGCCTGGGATTTGATTACCGGCTTGCCATGGGAGAACCGGATCTGTGGGTGCGAACATTGAAAGAAGTCCCGGATGAAGACTGGGATATCTGGAATATCTGGTACGAACTCACCGGAAGAAGGCCGGAAGAGCCGGTGATCGGTTATGTGGAATCCCATGATCAGGCGCTGGTGGGAGATAAGACGGTGATGTTCCGGCTCTGCGATAAAGAGATGTACTGGAGCATGGAGAAAAAGACTCAGAACATGGTGATCGACCGGGGGATTGCCCTGCATAAGATGATCCGCCTGCTGACCATGAGCCTGGGCGGCGAAGGCTATCTGAATTTTATGGGCAACGAGTTCGGCCATCCGGAGTGGATTGATTTCCCCCGCCAGGGCAACGGCTGGAGCTACCATTACTGCAGGCGCCAGTGGAGTCTGGTGGAAAACCATGAGCTGAAATATGAGTGGCTGAATGAATTTGACAATGAGATGGTGCATTTTGCGGAGCAGTCTGAACTGCTGACCGGAGACGCTCATAATCTCTGGGTGCATCAGGGGGACAAAATACTGATGTACCAGAAGAAAGGCCGTGTATTCGCTTTTAACTTCAATCCGACCCGTTCCTTTGGAGGATATTTTATGCCGGTCAGGACAGAAGGAGATTATCGTGTCGTGCTGTCAACGGATGACCCTGAAGTTGGCGGGCAGGGCCGAATCTCCAGAGAAGTGGTCTACCATGCGGAGACGATTCCCGACGGACGGATTGGATTTCTGGTTTATCTTCCCAGCCGTACGGCTATGGTGCTGGAGCGGATTGGCAGCCAGCCGGGAAGAAAGAAAGCATCCGGAAGGAAAGCAGCAGCTTCCAAAGCATCGGCTGCCGCTAAAACACCAGCGGCCGGGAATCCGGCAGAAAAGCCCGGGGAGAAGAAGAAATGACTTCCTCTGAAGAAGCTGATCGGGCTTGAGACTGAGTAAAAAAGAGCAAATTTTCTCATACTGCATTGGAGCTGTTCCCGCACTTGATTGAAGTCCGGGACGGCTCCATTTTTGCAGGAATGAAGATGATTAGATTGCATAATTTTATGAGATTTGTTATAATACCAATAGTTAAACAACAAAACGTAGACATATAAGTCGAAAACAATCTGTTTATTTATATTTTTTGCTGTAAACAGGCAGATGACGAATAAGAAGGTAGAAAATGATAGCGCAAAAACAGGTTTTGATCGTAGAAGATAATGAAATTAACCGGATGATGCTGCGGGAAATCCTGTCTTCCGAGTATAGTGTACTGGAGGCGGAGAATGGACAGGCAGCTCTGGATGTGCTGAAAACGAACAGGGCGGACATTTCTTTGATTCTGCTGGATATTGTGATGCCTGTGATGGATGGGTATACGTTTCTTTCTATTATCAAAGCTGATGCAGTGTACTCGGCAATTCCTGTAATTGTAACTACCCAGAGCGACAGAGAATCCGATGAGGTGGCGGCTCTTTCCCATGGAGCTGCTGATTTTGTGGCCAAGCCCTATAAGCCGCAGGTGATTCTGCACAGGGTAGCGAGCATCATACATCTCCGGGAAACTGCTGCGATGGTAAACCAGTTTCAGTATGACCGGCTGACCGGACTTTACAGCAAGGAGTTTTTTTATCAGCGGGTGAGAGAGATCCTGCTTCAGCAGCCGGACCGCAGTTATGATATCATCTGCTCTGACATTGAAAATTTCAAACTGATCAATGATATTTTCGGCGTCCCGGCAGGAGACAAGCTTCTTTGCGGAGTCGCGGATATGTATTCCGAATTAGTAGGGGAAGAGGGAATCTGCGGGCGGTTTAACGCAGATCAGTTTGCCTGCCTGCTGGAGCACCAGGAGTATACGGATCAGTTGTTTGTCCAGGCGGAAGCACAGTTGAACGCACTCTCCAATACCAAGAGCGTTGTGGTGAAGTGGGGGATTTATCCGGTAAGGGACAGGGCTACATCTGTAGAGCAGATGTGCGACAGGGCCTTTTTGGCTGCGCACAGCATTAAGGGGCAGTATGCAAAACACTTTGCGGTATATGATGATAATCTCCGGAACAAGCTTTTGCGGGAACAGGCGATTACGGACAGTATGGAGAAGGCCCTGGCGGAAAAACAGTTCTTTATTTATCTGCAGCCCAAGTATACAATTCAGGATGACCGGCTGGCGGGAGCGGAGTCCCTGGTGCGCTGGAACCATCCGGAATGGGGATTCATGTCTCCTGCAGAGTTCATCCCTCTGTTTGAAAAAAACGGTTTTATTACCCGTCTGGACCAGTTCGTCTGGGTAGAAACCTGTAAAGTTTTGCGCAGGTGGCTGGATCAGGGATATCAGCCGATCCCCATTTCTGTGAATGTTTCCAGGGCGGACGTATACCAGGCGGATTTGGCGGATATCCTGCTGCGGCTGATCCAAAAATACAGCCTGCCGCCCTCTCTTCTTCATTTGGAAATTACGGAGAGCGCCTACACGGAAAATCCGGAGCAGATTATCCATACGGTGGGGAATCTGCGGGAATTGGGTTTTATCATAGAGATGGATGATTTTGGAACGGGATATTCTTCCTTGAACATGCTCAACAAAATGCCTTTGGATGTCTTAAAGCTGGATATGAAATTTATTCAAAGCGAAACGGCAAAACCCATAGACCAGGGAATTCTGCGTTTTATTATGGGACTGGCCCGGTGGATGAATCTGAGTGTGGTGGCGGAAGGCGTGGAGACCAGAGAACAGCTGGAACGCCTTCGGGATATTGGGTGTGATTATGTCCAGGGCTACTATTTTTCCAAGCCAATGCCCTGCAGGGAGTTCGAAATACTGGCTCAAAGTCTTGAGAGCCAGAGTACAGGCAGGGATGTCCGGGAAGAGGATAGGGATGATTGTGAAGAAGATTCCGGCGTCCTTCTGATTGTGGATGAAGATTCGGAATACCGGCGCCTGGCACGGGAAACTTTTCAGTGTGGATATCGGATCGAGGAGGCAGAAAATGCCGTACAGGCGATCCGATGTATCGTAAAGCATGAAAACAGAATTGCCGGAGTGATTTTAAGCTTGTCTCTCAGAGAAGAAGGCGGTTTTGCGGTTTTGGAGTATATTCAAAAAGAGAAAAAAATCTGGAATATTCCCGTGATTGTGTCGGGGCCTCAGGACGCTTTGCTGGAAGAAAAGGCTTTAATAATGGGAGCAGATGACTTTATCAGCCGTCCTTATACCCAAAAGAGCTTATGGAAACGGCTGGCGCGTGTCAGGGCGGCGGCTGTGGTCCGGGAGCGGGAGCGCAGACTGCACAGTGAAGCGTACCGGGATTATCTTACGGGGCTGCTGAACCGGAGGGGGCTCCATGTGGCGGAGGAGGCTCTGAGAAGAGAGGAGGGGCCTTTTGCGGTATATCTTTTTGATCTGGATAATCTGAAAGAGGTCAATGATAAATTGGGCCATGCCGAAGGGGATCGGATGATCCGTGATTTCGGCTCTCTGCTTCGCGCCCATTCCAGGGAAACGGACATACTGGCCCGGTATGGCGGGGATGAATTCGCTGTAATACTGAAACGGATGGGATCAGAGGAAGCTGCCCTCAGAAAAGGAAATGAGATATGCCGGGCATTTCGGGATAATTGCGGCAGAGGGAAGATTACTGTTACATGTTCTGCCGGCATTGTGGTCTGCCGGGAAACGGAGATGTCTGTAGAGAAAATGCTTGCCAGGGCTGATGAGGCGCTTTATAAAACAAAATCAGATCAAAAAGGCTGCTGCTGCATGTGGAAAGGATAGAGGATTTATGAATTTTGGAATTACAGCGGAGGAAACCGCACAGCAATTCTGCCGCGCGTGGTTTGAACTGTGCGATGCCGACAAGGCAGCGGATTTTCTGGAAGAGGATGTGAGCTTTGTTGGGACCGGCCAGGAGGAGCTGGCCCTTGGGAAGGAGCATCTGAAGCAGTATATCAGAGAGGATATACTGGAAATGAAAGAGCCTTTTATCTGCAGTCTCAGGAGGATTTTCAGCCAGTCACTTTCAAATAAATGCTGCCATATTTCTATGGAAATGAAGTTGAAAAACTCTATATATTCCTGGTCTCTGCGCGTGTTTTTTATCCTGACCTGTGAAAATGGACTGGAGTGGAAAATCAGAAGCTTTCATGCCGCGGAGCCCGGAGGAAGCCAGAGGGATAAAGAGCATTATCCCCATACTCTGGTGATTGAAAGTATTGTCAGACAGCGTCAGGAACTGCTGAATGAATCTTTTCCCGGCGGAATGATGGGCGGATACATAGAGGAAGGTTATCCTTTTTATTTTATCAATCAAAAGATGCTGGACTATCTGGGATATTGCAGTGAAGATGAATTTATGAAGGATACTGCCGGATTGATTTCAAACTGTATGCATCCGGAGGACAGGTGCGAAGTGGACCGCCGGGTTGCCGGCCAGCTTGCGGAGAGCGGCGAATATGTAGTGGAATACCGGATGAAAAAGAAGGACGGTTCATATATCTGGGTCCATGATCTGGGGCGCAGAACCACGGCAGAGGATGGGAGATATGCAATTTCGTCGGTGTGTATTGATATTACGGCCCAGAAGCAGGCCCAGGAGGAGGTGCTCCGGCTTTATAACAATATTCCCGGCGCTGTATTTCGATGCCGGTATGATAAAGACCTCTCTATTATTGACGCAAACGACGGTTTTTTTGAGTTTTTAGGCTACGGCAGGGAAGAATTTGCCGCGCTGGGGAACTGTATGGCTGCAGTGATCTGTCCGGATGATATGGAGAGGCTGAGGGTGCAGCTGAAGGTGCAGATAGGAAAGGGCAGCAGCATTCAGGCAGAACACAGGCTGATTTGTAAAGACGGTACGGTAAAGTGGGCGTCTGCGAAAGCCCAGCTATTTGTAGAGGATGGAGAACCCTATTTTTACTGTGTATTTGTGGATGTGACAGAGGAAAAACGGCTGCAGATCCGGATAAAAGAACTGTATGAACAGGAACTGGCTTATTTTGCGGAGCTGGCCTCTGAGCGGAGCAGCATACAGGGTACGATAAATGTCAGCCAGGGAAGGCTGGAAACCTATCTTTCCAGTTCAGATGTGGCTGTGGCCCAGGTAGGTGATTCTTATGAGAATACAGTTCTGAGCCTGGCAGGTTCGGCGGCGGATCCTGCTAAAGGGGATGAGATATGCAGGAGCCTTGCGAGAAAAAAAGTGCTGGATGACTATGCTTCCGGCAGAGTGGATTACCAGTTTGAATTCCTGAGAAGGAAGAACAATGGAAGCGTATTCTGGGGAAGCACCAGGCTGCGCTCCTGCCTGAATCCCGAGAGCGGGGACGTGATTATGTTCTTCTACACAGTGGATATTACAGAACAGAAACTTCAGTCCCAGCTTCTCAATAAAATTGCAGATCTGGATTATGACAACATCATGGATCTGGATATTCCTCAGGGCACTTACCAGGTAATCTCTCTGCCAAACAGCAAAAAGATCAGCATTCCTCAGAATGGGAATTTCATCAGAGAGGCAAGAAAAGTAGCGGACAGCCAGTTGGAAAAAAAGGACCGGGAGGAGTATCTGACGAAGCTGAGCTACGAATATATGGAGCAGGAACTCTCAGAACAGGATGCCTATAGTTTTGTAATTGAAATGCGGGATGAGGCGGGAGATCTGAGAGTTAAGCGTTTCCAGGTTTTTTATATTAGTAAAGAACTGAAAAGGGTATGTATTGCCCGCACGGATCTGACAGATATTGTGCGGCAGGAACAGCGGCAGAAAGAAGAGCTTGCCGCTGCGCTGGTGGCTGCGGAACAGGCAAATGCGGCGAAAACAGATTTCCTGTCCAGGATGAGCCATGAGATACGCACCCCGATGAATGCTATCATCGGCATGAGCGCCATTGCTGCCCAGGGGATCGGGGACGACGAACTGGTAGAGGACTGTATTTCTAAAATTGGGATTTCTTCCCGTTTTTTGTTGTCTTTAATTAACGATATCTTGGATATGAGCAGGATCGAGAGCGGAAAAATGCTGCTGAAAAATGAGAAGATCCCGGTGGAGGAATTCCTGAGCGGGATAAACTCCATCTGCTTTGCCCAGGCGGCGGCAAAAGGCGTGGAATATGAATGCATTGTGGACCCTGTGCTGGACGATTATTATATCGGGGATGCGATGAAGCTGCAGCAGGTTCTGATCAATATTATGAGCAATGCCATAAAATTTACGGGAGAAGGCGGAAAGGTCACTTTTTCCGCGTACCAGAGGCATAAGACGAAAAATGACGCAGTGCTTCGTTTTATTGTGAATGACACAGGCATTGGCATGAGCGAGGAGTTTCTTCCTCATATTTTCGAGCCCTTCTCTCAGGAATCCACTGGAACAACAGCCCTCTACGGGGGAACCGGGCTGGGGCTTGCGATCTGCAAAAATATTGTGGATATGATGGACGGAAAAATCACAGTGCGTTCGATTAAGGGGATCGGCACAGAGTTTACTGTGGATGTGAAGCTGGGGATTACGGAAGAAGAAAAACAGCGCCACAGGCAGAAGAAGCAGAATTATAGCTTTTCCCATCTGAAAACACTGGTTGTGGACGATGATGTGGCAGTATGTGAGAGCGCTGTGGTGACGCTGCATGAAATGGGCGTAAGCGCCGAGTGGGTGGACAGCGGCTATAAAGCGGTGGAAAGGGTGAAAACCCTCTGGAATGAGAAAAAATATTACGATATGATCCTGATCGACTGGAAGATGCCGGAAATGGATGGAATAGAAACGGCCAGAAGGATCCGGGCGATTGTGGGGCCGGAGGTTACCATCATCATCATGACCGCTTATGATTGGGCTTCCATTGAGCATGAGGCGAAACTGGCAGGAGTGAATCTGCTGATGAGCAAACCTATGTTCAAGTCCAGTCTTGTATCAGCCTTCTCCAGAGCCATGGGGGAAAAGGAAGAGCAGCTTCAGCGGGCGGAAATACCGGATTATGACTTTACAGGAAAACGTGTGCTGCTGGCTGAAGACAATGCGATCAATACTGAGGTGGCGGTGCTGCTGCTGAAGAGTAAAGGGTTTTCAGTGGATACGGCAGAAAACGGTTTGCGTGCAATGGAGATGTTCAGCAAGTCTGAGGCTGGCTGGTACAGCGCTATTTTGATGGATATCCGCATGCCGCTGATGGATGGCCTGACTGCGGCTTCCAACATCCGGCATCTCAGCAACGCCGATGCGGAAAACATACCGATTATCGCTATGACAGCGAATGCATTTGATGATGATATAGAAAAAAGCAAAGCAGCAGGAATGGTGGCCCATTTGGCAAAACCGATTGATCCGGAGAAACTGTATCAGACGCTTTATGATTTTATTTTCAGAGGGGAGGATTAAATGCCATGGGCAATTTCCGGGAAGAGTTTGAGGCATACGGAGCAGATTATGAAACAACAATGGCACGTTTTATGGGAAATGAAGCGTTGTATCTGAGATGCCTGGAAATGCTTTTCCAGGATGAGAATCTCCGGAGGCTGGGAGCGGCCCTGGATGAAGGTGATCTGTCAGGCGCTTTTGAAGCGGCGCACACGCTTAAAGGAGTGGCGGGCAACCTAGGACTGACGCCTCTTTATGAAGCAGTCTGCGGACTTGTGGAGCCTCTTCGTGCCGGCGAAGATGGAGCGTGTCTGGAACTGTATGAAGAGGTCTGCCTGGAATTCCAGAAAGCGGAGCTGTTCAGGGAACTACTGAGGAGGTAATCAATATGGCGCAGGAAAGAGAATTTTCTCAGTCCGCGGAGGAAGAAAAACGGGAGAAAGAACGTCTGATCAATTCTGTTCCCGGCGGAGTTGCCAGCTTTCGCATGGAAGGAGGGCGCTTCATTCCTGTCTTTTTTTCAGACGGAGTATCAGCTCTTTCCGGCCACACGAGAGAAGAGATTAAGGCTGTCTGGGGAGATGATATTTTTCAGGAGATTATCTATGGGCCGGACAGGAAAAGGGTTGCGGCAGCAATGAAGGCTGCGCTGGCCAGCGGAGAAATCCTGGATATTTCTTTCCGGGTGATTCATAAGAGCGGAGAATTGATCTGGGTTCATCTCAATGGTCAGAGAGCGGACCTGGATTCCGGCGAGGCGAGATTTGATGCGGTTTTTATCGGTATATCTGAAGAAACCAGGCTGTTTCAGAGTATTGCCAATGAAACTGCTGATGGAATTTATGTCATTGCGAAAGCAAATTATGATCTGTTGTATTCGAATGAATCCAAAACTCTGTTCCGCAGACCGGAAGAGAGAAGCGGCCAGAAATGCTATGAATTTCTGCTGGGGAAGACGGAGCCCTGTTCATTCTGTACATTTCAGGAGGCAGGGGAAGCACAGACTGTGCCGTTTGAAATCGGGGGAAGGTATTACAGCATACGATCCCGGGAAACAAGCTGGAATGGAACTCCGGCCTGGGTCAAGTATGTCCGGGACGTGACTGAGGAGATTTGCGTTCAAAAGGAAAAGGAGCGGCTGGAACAATATTTTCAGACTGTAATAAAAAATCTTCCCGGCGGAGTGGCGGTGGTCCGCTATGAGAAAGACGGCAGCATGCAGCCCGAATTTTTATCAGACGGATTTGCGGCCATGACGGGTATGACTATGGAGGAAGCCTGGGAGCTGTACAGCAGAGACGCGATGGCCGGGGTTCATCCGTCCGATATGCAGCATGTGAAAGAAGAAATGGACCGTTTTGTTGCCAGCGGAGAAAATCAGTGTGAAATAATATACCGGCTGAAAAAGGGAGACGGAAGCTATCTCTGGGTCAAAAATACGCTGACTGTGATTCAGAGCGAGGGCGGAGAAAACAAAGTTTATGCCGGGTATCATGATATGACCAGGGAGATGGAGGAACGGGAACTGCTTCGAAGGCAGTATAATGATCTGATCATCCAGCATTACCGTACCCCGGGGCCCAATGCGCTGATTGTGGGGCACTGCAATGTTACCCGGAATAAGATTCTGGAAATCCTGGATTATACGGATTCCGGCCTGCTTCAAAGTTTTGGAACGGAGCGGGAGGAATTTTTCAGAGGCCTTTCCGGGCTGGTACAGGGAGAAGAAGAGCGTCAGGAATTTCTGGACGCTTTTCTGAATGCGCCTACGCTGGCTGCATACAACAGGAATGAAACAGAACTGGTCAGAGACTTTTTTATCAGGCTGCCCCGGGAGAAGCAGGGACGGTATGTACAGTTTAAGGTGAACCTGGTAGAAACGCCTGACAGCGGGGACATCACTGGAATCCTCACTGTATCCGACACGACAGAGCAGATGATTTCTGGCCTGATCCTGAATCAGTTATCCGTAGCCAGCTATGATTTAGTAGTTGACCTGGATCTGAACGAAGACTGTTACACAGTACTCTCCTGTAAGAAAGAAAGCGGAAGCATTCCAAAGCAGCAGGGAAAACATTCACAGCGGGTGTATCACTTGCTGAAGGAACAGATTCTTCCCAAGGACAGGGAACATACGGCAAGGATGCTGGACAAGCAGTATATGGTCCGAAAGCTGGAAGAAGAGGGGAGCTATTCCTTCTCTTATGCTGTTGCGGGAGACAATGGGAAAATTTTCACCAAGAACCTGACCATCTGCCCCATAGACCTGAGGATCGGGAGGGTATGCCTGGCAAGGGCAGATATCACTGATTCTGTGCGGGAACAGCAGGGGCTGCTGAATGTAATTGCATATACTTTTGAACTGCTGGCTCTGATTGATGCAGAACAGAACAGGATGACGCTGTACACCAGAGAGACGGTTCTGGAGAATTTATCCCCTTTTGTGGTGGAAAATTATAATAATTACCTGGACAGGCTGGCAGATTTCTATGATTCCGGAGAAGGAGGGGAACAAATAGCAGAAAAATTCAGTCTGGAAGCCATGAAGAAACAGTTGGAGGAAAAACCTTCCGGATATGATTTTGTCCTGCCCTGTGTTTCTGACGGAAAACTGCGGTATAAGCAGATTAATGTACTTTGGGGAGACAGGAGCCATAAGACCGTCTGCATGGTGCGCGCGGATGTGACAGATATGCTTTCTGCTGAAAGGGAGACGAAAAAGGCTCTGGTAGCGGCGCTGAAGCAGGCAGAGGAAGCCAACCGTGCAAAAAGTGAGTTTTTGTCTTCTATGAGCCACGATATCCGCACGCCTCTGAATGCGGTTATGGGGATGACCGCGCTGGCCACAGCTCATCTGGACAGCCGTGAAAGGGTTGAAAACTGCCTTAAAAAAATCTCGCTTTCCTCCAGGCATCTGCTGAGCCTGGTAAATGATATTCTGGATATGAGCAAAATTGAACGGTCCGGGATTCCGCTGAACCGGATGGAGATTTATCTGCCGGAGCTGATGGAGCAGATTTCCGCGATTATGCTGCCCCAGGCCAGAGCCGGAGGCCTGGAATTTATAATCCGCACAGAAGGAGTCCGGCGCCTGCATTTTTATGGAGATGCGCTACGCATCAACCAGATCCTGATCAATATTTTGGGAAATGCAGTGAAATTCACGCCGGAAGGAGGCCGGGTGATATTTTCTGCCGAAGAGATACTCCCTGCCCGGAAAGAGGGATATGTTCGTTATTGTTTTACGGTCAGCGATACGGGGATCGGGATGCCGGAAGAGCTGCTGGACAGGGTTTTTGATCCTTTTGTGCGCAGCCGCAGCGCGACCAGGGTGGAAGGCACCGGCCTGGGCCTGAGCATTACAAAGGGGCTGGTAGATCTGATGGGAGGAGAAATTTCAGTGGAGAGCGCTGTGGGGAGCGGGACGGTGTTCCGTGTTGAACTGGAATGTGAAGAGGCTCCCGAAACCAGAAAAGAAGATGGCCAACGTGTGGAAGCTGAAAGAGAATACGCGGGTAAGAAGCTGGATGGCCGGCATTTTCTGGTGGCGGAGGATAATGCGATTAATGCGGAGATCCTCTGTGAACTCTTAGAAATGAACGGCGCTGAGGTTACCTTGAGGATGGATGGGGAAAAAGCGCTGAATGCATTCAGTGAGACAGCGCCCGGAACATTTGATGCTGTGCTCATGGATATCCAGATGCCTGTGATGAACGGATATGAGGCCTGCAGGGCGATCCGGGGCCTGCAGAGGCCGGACGCGGCGGAGATACCGGTGATTGCCATGACCGCCAATGCTTTTGCGGAGGACATACAGGCTTCTCTGGAGGCCGGTATGAACGGCCATGTAGCAAAACCCATTGACCTGCAGGTCCTTTGGTCAACACTGAACTCAATATTAATAAAACCTGCGGACAGCTGAAGAAAAGCGCGCGCCGGAATCAGATCAGTTTCCGGCGCGCGCTTTTTAATCATGCGGTATTCAGCTGATAGAGCTTCCAGAGCCCTTTCAGCAGCAAATCCTCGTCATAAATGATTTGCTGACGGCAATAGGGGAGGATAAAACGGGCCAGCCCTCCGGTGGCGATTATTTCAGCATCTTCTCCCAATTCAGATTTCAGCCGGCGGGCGATACCGTCCACCATGGAAGCTGTGCCAAAAACGATCCCGCTTTTCATGCTGTCCACCGTATTGGTACCGATGGCGCGGGGGGGAGCTTCCAGGCTGATGCCGGGAAGCTGGGAGGTGTGCAGCGTCAGGGAATCCAGAGAGACCCGGATGCCGGGACAGATAATGCCGCCAAGATAATTTTGATCCCGGTCAATCGCGGAAATGGTGGTAGCAGTACCCATATCAAAAATAATCAGAGGCGCGGGATATTGGGACAGGGCTCCCACTGCATCCACAATCCTGTCGCTGCCCAGAGAGGAGGGGCTGTCCACCAGCAGGGAAATCCCGGTATTCATGGAGGGTGAGACCTGCAGGATCTTCCGGCCCAGCAGCAGTTCCGCAGAACGCTTGACTGTATTGGAAATCTGGGGAACGACAGAGGTAAGAATCCCGCCTTCCAGCGAACGGGGGGTAAGGCCGTGCAGTTCCAGAATATTCTTGAAATCAATGGCATATTCCAGCTCTGTTTTATGGCGGTTGGTGGAGAGGCGTTCCACAAAACAGACTTTCCCTCCCTCCAGGCCTCCGGCTACAATGTTGGAATTGCCGATGTCTATTGCTAATATCATTGCTTTCCCCTCCTCTTGTTCTGGCGGATATTTTTTTCGTAAATGCAGAGAAGGCCTTTCAGCATCAGCCCGTCGTCATAGAGCACAGGCCTCTCGCAGAGAGGGATCACAGCCTGGGCCGGTGCTCCGGTTGCGATGACGGTGGCAGTTTCCCCCAGTTCTTCTTCAATCCGCTGGATCATGCCGTCCAGAAGCGCCGCAGTGCCGGCGACAGCGCCGCTTTGCATACATTCAGTGGTATTTTTTCCAATCAGATGCCGGGGAGTTTCCAGACTGATTTTGGGAAGCTGGGAAGTGCAGTAAGCCAGGTGGTCCAGCGCTCCCCTGACGCCGGGGACGATCACATTGCCCACATACCGTCCCTGCTTGTCAATAGCAGAGATGGTAGTGGCCGTGCCCATATCGATCATGATGATAGGCAGAGGGTACTGCCGGATGGCCGCCACTGCATTTACCACCATATCGCTGCCCAGCTGGGCCGGGTTATCAATGGCGATGTTCAGGCCTGTTTTCAGCCCCGGCCCCACCAGCCTGACCTCTCCTGGGATCAGCCTTTTCACAGCGCGGCGCATAGTGTCGGAGAGCTGGGGAACCACGGAAGAAATAATCCCCCCCGTTACAGCTTCGGGACTGATTTGATGCAGTTCCATGGCATTTTTCAGTGTGATGGCATACTCCAGCTCTGTTTTGCTCAGATTGGTGGAAAGCTGTTCCAGAAAATAGATGTTTTCTGTATCCACGCAGCCGACGGCGATGCTGGAATTGCCGATATCGATAGCCAGAATCATGGCGCGTCTCCTTTCGATGGATGCGTATCCTTGTCAACTGAGGGTATTATATCAAATGGGCCGCTATATTGCAAATAAAAGGAAAATATGCTATGATACAGGAATAAAGAGTCCGGCTGCCGGACTCTCGCGCCGAAGCGCGGCCGCTTTAGCGGCCATATTTCTTTAGCGCGCAGTGCGATCCCCCCGGAGGGTTATGTTACAAAGGGAACGCAGTTTCCTATGTAATGAAAAAGAATCCCGCTCGCGGGATTCTCCGCCTGCGGCGTGTCGCATTAGCGACGTAATTCCTTACGCCGCAGTGCGATCCCCCCGGAGGGTTTTGTTACATAGGGAACGCAGTTTCCTATGTAACAAAAATATGAGAGAAATGGAGGGCGGATAATGCTCGCAGGAAAAACAGTAATACTGGGAGTAACAGGAAGCATCGCGGCGTATAAGGCCGCGGCATTGGCCAGCGCGCTGCGCAAGCAGCATGCCCAGGTGCATGTGCTGATGACCAGGAACGCCTGTAATTTTATTCATCCTGTTACCTTTGAGACTTTAACAGACCACAAATGCCTGGTGGATACATTTGACAGGAACTTCCAGTACGAGGTGGAGCATGTATCCCTTGCAAAGCAGGCGGATCTGGTGATGATCGCGCCCGCTACGGCTAATGTGATCGCAAAATTGGCCCATGGCCTGGCGGACGATATGCTGACTACCACAGTGCTGGCCTGCAGCTGTCCGAAAATCATCGCGCCGGCCATGAATACCAGGATGTACGAAAACCCGGTGACACAAGATAACCTGAATCTTCTGCGCCGATACGGATGGAACGTGCTGGAACCCGCCACAGGGCTGCTGGCCTGTAAAGATGTGGGGAAAGGTAAAATGCCGGAGCCAGAGGCGCTGCTGGATGAAATCCTGCAGGAGGTTTCCTGTGAGAAAGATATGGCAGGGCTGAAGGTGATGGTGACTGCCGGGGCTACCCGGGAGTCTGTGGACCCGGTACGCTTTCTCACCAACCATTCCTCCGGGAAGATGGGCTATGCCGTCGCCCGCGCGGCATCCCGGAGGGGGGCTGATGTGACGCTGGTGAGCGCTCACGCGGAGATCGCGCCCCCGTCCCATGTGGAGCTGGTACAGACGGAAACTGCCCGGCAGATGTTTGAAGAGGTATCCGCCAGGGCCGGAGAACAGGATATAATAATCAAAGCCGCCGCGGTGGCGGATTACCGCCCTGCGGAAGTGAGCGGGGATAAAGTCAAAAAGAAGGACGGAGAGATGAGCCTCCGGCTGGAACGCACGGAAGATACGCTGGCCTGGCTTGGGGAGCATAAGCCTGCAGGGCAGTTCCTGTGCGGGTTTTCCATGGAAACGAAAGATCTGCTGGAGAATTCCAGAAAGAAGCTGGAGAAGAAGAACCTGGATATGATCGCCGCAAATAATTTAAAAATAGAAGGCGCAGGTTTTGGCGTGGATACCAATGTACTTACGCTGATCACGGCTGAGGGGGAACGGCAGCTGCCGATCATGAGTAAAGAGAAAGCTGCCCACTGCCTGCTGGATGCAATAATGGAGGAACGGAAATGATTTATCAGGTATTGGATGTAAACGTGAATTATGAAAAGGCAGGAATTCAAAAAGCTGCTTACAGGCCGAAGCTGTATGTATATGCCCGCGAGAATTCAGAGCAGATTGAAGCAGGCCGGCGCAGGCCTGCGGTGATCATCTGTCCCGGCGGAGGCTATGAGAGGACGTCTGACCGGGAGGCGGAACCCGTGGCGCTGGAATATCTGCAGGCTGGCGTTCAGGCTTTTGTCCTGCGTTACAGCTGCAAGCCGGACGTCTGGCCTGCCGCCCAGCTGGAACTGGCGCAGGCAATTCACATGGTCAGAGAGAAGGCCCGGGAGTGGTGCGTAAACCCGGACAAAATTATTATATCAGGTTTTTCCGCGGGCGGGCATCTGGCAGCCAGCGTCGGGTGCTTCTGGAACAGAGAGTTTCTCTACGGCCCGTTGGGGCTGTGTGCAGAGGATATCAGGCCCAATGGGCAGATCCTGTGTTATCCTGTGATTACTTCCGGGGAAAAGGCGCACCGCGGTTCTTTTGACGCTCTTTTGGGCGAAGAACGCAGCCGGGATGAAGAGTGGCTTCGCCGGATGTCTCTGGAATATCAGGTGGGGCCGCAGGTGCCGAAAACTTTCCTGTGGCATACGACCACGGATGAGCTGGTGCCGGTGGAGAACAGCTTGTACTACATGAGCGCTCTAAAAGCGGCCGGAGTGAATTTTGAGGCGCATCTGTATCCGGTGGGAGAGCATGGCATTTCTCTTGCCAATGAAGAAGGAGCCCGCATAGATAACCCTGCCCAGATTGTGCCACAGGCGCAGAGCTGGATGCCTCTGGCAAAGGTGTGGCTGAAGAATTTTTAAAAGTGCTTGCGGCCGGAGCGAAAATATGTTAATCTGATAAAGAATTGAATAAGAATGTCCAAGGGCTATAGATTTTACCGTTTCTGAGCACAAACGGGTCTATGGCCTTTTATTATGGTTCGGGACCGCGGGATTCTTTTTCATAATGAAATGAAGTAGGAGGATGAAATGAAAACAAGTACAGATATGATGGGAAAACGGCCGGTGTTTCCTCTTTTGATGGCGATGTCTCTGCCGGCCATGCTTTCCATGCTTATACAGTCTCTGTATAATATTGTGGACAGCATGTTTGTTGCGAAATTAGGGGAGGACGCGCTGACTGCGGTTTCGCTGGCGTATCCCCTTCAGAATCTGGTGCTGTCCCTGGCCGTAGGGTTTGGCGTGGCTGTAAATTCCTGCATAGCAAGGGGGCTGGGCGCGGGAAAAAAAGACGAGGTGGACAGGATCGCTGCCCATGGCGTGCTGTTCTCGGTGATCCATTCCCTGCTGTTTCTTGTGATGGATATTTTTCTGACCAGGCCCTTTCTGCAGATGTTCACTGACAGCCAGACTGTGCTGGAATATGCCTGCCAGTATACTTATATCGTAGTGGGGGCGGCGTTTGCCTGCCTGTTCCATCTGCTGATTGAAAAGATGTTTCAGGCGATCGGCAGCATGCTGATCCCGATGATCATGCAGGCTGTGGGAGCGATTGTGAATATCATCCTGGACCCGATCCTGATTTTCGGCTGGCTGGGCTTTCCTGCCATGGGCGTGGTGGGAGCGGCAGTGGCCACTGTAATCGGGCAGGCGACGGCCCTTTTGCTGTCCGTGTTCTTTTTCGTGAAAAAATGCCCGGAGATTCATATTTCTTTTAAAGGTTTTCAGTTGGAGAGCAAATTGGTTAAGCAGCTGTACAGCGTGGCCGTTCCTTCTACAATGATGACAGCCCTGCCTTCTGTGCTGGTCAGCATCCTCAATGGTATCCTGACCGGGATTTCCCAGACTGCCGTGGCATTTTTCGGTATTTATTATAAGTTTCAGACCTTTGTATATATGCCGACAAACGGGCTGATCCAGGGGATGCGCCCTATTGTCAGCTACAATTACGGCGCGGGGCTGTACGGCAGGATGAAAGAAACTGTGAGGAAGAGTATGCTGGTAATCGGGATATTCATGCTGGCCGGGATGCTGATCTGCATGCTGCTGCCGGGGCAGATTCTGGACCTGTTCAGCGCGGGAGAAGAAATGCGGAAGATCGGAATACCGGCGCTGCGCATCATCAGCTCAGGTTTTGTGGTTTCAGCGGTGGGGGTGACGTTGTCCGGCACATTTGAGGCAGTTGGGAAAGGCACCTCTTCGCTGGCAATCGCTCTGATCAGACAGCTGATCCTGATTCCCCCGCTGTCTTTGCTGCTGATAGAATGGATGGGCCTGAACGGGGTCTGGATTACCTTCCCTGCAGCGGAGATTGCCGCGGCGGCGGCAGCTTTTGCTATCTACCGCAGGTTCCTGAAAAAGCACCTGATTTCCGAAAAATAAAATCTCTCTAAACAATCTCCCGGGGATATTGACTTTCCCCGGGAAATGTTTTATATTCACACTTAGCTGTCTAATTGTTAGATGACTAACTGAAGCAGGAGGGACAGTATGAAAGATTTGGATACAGGAACAGAACAGGAAATGCAGAATATGGTAAATACCAGGCTGCATCAGCTGTTCCGCAGGATGTTCGGCCATTGGTTTGAGATCAACAGGGAACTGCATATCCATCCCGGCCAGGTGGGAACGCTGCAGTTTCTGAAGGAAAAACCCGGGGTTTCCCAGCGGAAAATGGCGGAACATCTTCAGGTAAAGCCTTCCACCGTATCAGTGACGCTGAAGCGGATGGAGGCCAGAGGGCTGCTGATACGCCGGCCGGATGAAAAGGACCGGAGAAATACCAGGATATTTCTGACAGAAGAAGGGGAAATTGTGGTAAAACAGCTGGATGAGAAGAAAAAGCAGGTTGAGGCTCAGATGTTCCGGGGATTCTCAAAAGAAGAATATGGTATTCTGGAAGAACTTTTGGGGCGTATGAAGGATAATCTGGAGAAAGGATGATTGCATGTCAAAGTTAGGAAAGTATTTGAAAAAATACTGGTGGCAGATTTTGATTGTGGTAGGTTTTCTGGTAGTTCAGGCCTATGGCGACCTGTCTCTGCCCCAGTACACCTCGGATATTGTGGATGTGGGAATCCAGCAGGGAGGGATTGACAGCCCTGTGCCGGAGGTGATAAGAAAGCAGCAGTTGGACCGGATTCTGATGTTTCTGCCGGAAAATGACCGGCAGACCGTGGAAAACAGTTATACGCTGCTGGATCAGGGAGATTACAGCGACAGCCAGTGGAAGACGTATCTGGAGAAATATCCTGTGCTGTACGGAGAAGCGCTGTATGTTAGGAATGACCTGACTGAGGAGGAAGAAGCGGCGATAGGAGAAATTATTTCCACGCCGGCAATGCTGATTTCCTATCTGTCTTCCGACGGAGAGGAGGCTCTGGCAGTTAAAAAGGATATTTTGTCCCAGGCGCTGCAAAAAGCTCCGGAAGATCTGACGGAAACAGATCTGCAGACAGATCTGTTCCAGATCTTTCAGCAGATGCCCTCCGAAGCCCTGCAGGAAATGGCCGCGAAGACGAAAGAACAAATGGGATCTCTGTCTGAAATGCTGACAGACCAGATCGCGGTGGAATTTGTAAAAAATGAATACACCGCGGTGGGCATGGATCTGGAAAAAATCCAGACCAGGTATATCACAGTGACCGGCGCGAAAATGCTGGGCTTTTCTCTGCTGATCATGGTATCCACGATTGTGGTGACCTTTTTGGCTGCCCGGGTGGCCGCGTCCCTCAGCCGCGATCTGAGAGGACGGATCTTTGGAAAGGTCCTTTCCTTTTCAAACGCGGAATATGACCAGTTTTCCACCTCGTCACTGATTACCCGGAGCACCAATGATATTCAGCAGGTGCAGATGATGGTGGTCATGCTGCTGAGGATGCTGCTCTATGCGCCGATTATGGCGGCAGGCGGTGTGATGAAGGTGCTGGGGACCAACACCTCAATGGCCTGGATCATCGGAGTGGCGGTTGCCTGTATCCTGGCTGTGGTGACTGTGCTTTTCCTGGTGGTGATGCCGAAATTCCAGCTTCTGCAGAAACTGATTGACCGGCTGAACCTTGTGACCAGAGAGATTATCTCCGGCCTGCCGGTGATCCGTGCATTCAGCCGGGAACGCCATGAGGAAGACCGTTTTGAAAAGGCCAATAAGGATCTCACAAAAGTGAACCTGTTTGTAAACCGGGTGATGACCTGCATGATGCCTTTAATGATGCTGATTATGAACCTGGTAACTGTGGTGATTGTCTGGAACGGTGCCCATGGCATCGAGGCAGGGGATATGCAGGTAGGCGACATGATCGCGTTTATCAGCTATACCATGCAGATCATCATGTCCTTCCTGATGCTGGCCATGATGTCCATTATGCTGCCCCGTGCGGCAGTATCGCTGAAGCGGATTGACGATGTGCTCACAGCCAAACCGTCCATAGAAGACCCGGTTTCCCCCAGGCATTTCCGGCAGGAGATGAAAGGCGTGGTCGAGTTCGATCATGTACATTTTGCTTATCCGGGAGCAGAGGAAGATGTGCTCTCTGACATTACATTTACAGCAGAGCCCGGAAAGACCACAGCAGTGATCGGAAGTACCGGCAGCGGAAAATCTACGGTGGTGAACCTGATTCCCAGATTTTTTGATGTTACCGGAGGCGCGGTGAGAGTGGACGGCGTGGATATCCGGGAAGTGTCCCGGAAGGATCTGCGGGACAGAATCGGTTATGTTCCTCAGAAGGGCGTGCTGTTTTCCGGAACAATTGAAACGAATATTAAGTTCAGCGATGAAGAGCTTTCAGATGAAAAAATGGAGCGGGCGGCCAGAATCGCTCAGGCCACAGAGTTTGTTGAAGGAAAGGCGGACCGGTATGATTCTCCGATTTCCCAGGGCGGCACCAATGTATCGGGCGGGCAGAAGCAGCGGCTTTCTATTGCGAGAGCAATTGCGAAGGACCCAGAGATCTTTATTTTTGACGACAGCTTTTCCGCTCTGGACTATAAGACAGACGCTGTGCTGAGAAAGACGCTGCGGGAGGAAACAAAAGATGCTACGGTAATCATTGTGGCACAGAGAATCAGCACGATCCTGAACGCAGACCAGATTCTGGTGCTGGATGAAGGGAAAATCGTGGGAAAAGGAACGCATGAAGAGCTGATGGTTTCCTGTGAGGAATACCAGCAGATTGCCCGAAGCCAGCTGGCGGAATCTGAACTCAGCGGAAAAGCAGGAAAGGAGGCGGCGTTATGAGTGCGGCAGGGAAAGAAAATGGCGGCATGCGCCGCGGAAGAGGGCCCATGGGGCATGGCCCGGGGATGATGGGCGGAGAAAAAGCAAAGAATTTTAAAGGGACCATCGGAAAGCTGGCCAAAGAGATGTCAGCATTTAAAATAGGATTGATTCTGGTCGTGCTGTTCGCCGTGGGCAGTACCGTGTTCAGCATAATCGGTCCCACAATCCTGGGCGACGCCACTACAGAAATATTTAATGGGCTGATGGGAAAGCTCAGTGGCGGCAGCGGCATTGACTTCACAGTGATCGGCCGCATCCTTCTGATGCTGGCGGGGCTGTATGTGGCCAGCGCGGTGTTTTCCTTTTTACAGGGCATTATCATGACCGGCGTGTCCCAGAAACTGACATACCGTATGAGGGAACAGATTTCCCACAAAATCCACAGGATGCCCATGAACTATTTTGAAACAAAGACCCATGGGGAAATCCTGTCCAGAGTGACCAACGATGTGGATACCCTCAGCCAGAGCCTGAACCAGAGCCTGACGCAGCTGATCACCTCCACGGCAACTGTGATCGGCGTCCTGATCATGATGCTCAGGATTTCAGGCTGGATGACGCTGGCGGCGGTGCTGATCGTTCCGGTCTCCCTGATTATGGTTTCCTTTATCGTGAAACATTCCCAGCGCTATTTTAAGGCGCAGCAGGAATATCTGGGCCATATCAACGGCCAGGTGGAAGAGGTATATGGCGGCCAGGTCATTATCAAAGCATTTAATAAAGAAAAAGATGTGCAGGAAACTTTTGATGAAACAAATGACACGCTGTACCGCAGCGCATGGAAGTCACAGTTTTTTTCAGGACTGATGCAGCCGATCATGATGTTTGTAGGCAACCTGGGATATGTGGTGATCTCGATTCTCGGCGGTTATCTGGCGATCCGCCAGGCCATCGAAGTAGGCCAGATCCAGTCCTTTATCCAGTATGTGCGCAACTTCACACAGCCCATCAACCAGATGGCGCAGGTGGCGAATATGCTGCAGTCCACGGCAGCCGCAGCGGAACGAGTGTTTGAATTCCTGGAAGAAGAGGAAGAGGATCAGATGGCAGAAAACCATGTCATGCTGGTGGAGAACGGTGAGGAAAGAAAGGTTAAGCCAACCGATCTGAAAGGCGCGGTGGAATTCGATCATGTGCATTTTGGATACACCCCTGAAAAAATCATCATCAACGATTTCAGCGCGGATGTGAAGCCGGGCCAGAAGATCGCCATTGTGGGCCCCACCGGCGCGGGCAAGACCACCATGGTAAAACTGCTGATGCGGTTCTACGATGTAAATTCCGGGGCGGTCCGCATCGACGGCTATGATGTGAAGGATTTTGACCGCAGCGAACTGCGGGAAGTGTTCGGCATGGTTCTGCAGGATACCTGGCTGTACCATGGGACGATTATGGAAAATATCCGATACGGCAGGCTGGACGCTACGGATGAAGAAGTGATTGCAGCAGCCAAATCGGCCCATGCCCATCACTTTATCCAGGCTCTCCCCGGAGGGTATAACATGGTGCTGGATGAAGAAGCCAGCAATATTTCCCAGGGGCAGAAGCAGCTTCTCACCATCGCCCGGGCGATCTTGGCGGACAATAAGATCATGATCCTGGATGAAGCCACCAGCTCTGTGGATACCCGTACAGAGCAGCGGATCCAGAAGGCTATGGATAACCTGATGAAGGGGCGCACCAGCTTTATTATCGCCCACAGGCTTTCCACCATCCGGGACGCGGATCTGATTCTGGTGATGCAGGACGGCGATATCGTGGAACAAGGCACTCATGAAGAGCTGCTGGAAAAAGGCGGTTTCTACGCGAAGCTGTATAATTCCCAGTTTGAGCAGAGCGCCTGACAGAAGAAATTCAAAAAGACAGGGGAGGTTTTCTCCTGGTAATGGATATGAAGAACAGCAGCTGAGAATGTGTTTTCCCGGCTGCTGTTTTGTACTGTCTGTCCAAATCTCCCTGAATGATCGGGAAACGGCAGTGATAAGATCGATGTGAATAGACAGAAGTGGGCCCTGTATGCTACAATATGATTGTACACACTTGACAAGAAACAGCGGCTATTCGGAATTGACGGAGCTCATCTCATGAAAAAGACAGCAATTTTATTTATTATGCTTGTGTGCATAGCAGGTTTGACAGCATGTGCAAAGGAAGAAATTTATACTTCTGAGATACCAGACGAAAATAAAACGACCTTTGAATTGGAATTAGATAAGGACTATTCAGATACAGACCCCTTTGTGAATGAAATACTGTTTTGTGTATCGGAAGATCTGGAAGATTTAAATGCCATGGGGACTTTGGAAATGGACGGCGAAAGAATCATCCTGGAAGTGAAAAACAACAAAACAAATGAAGTTTTATGGAGTAATACATGGAATGGAGCTGTCAGGTCAGAATCTTTTTTGATTTCACTCGGAAGTCTGACGAAAGATAATGAGTATGTTATATGCCTTACAGGGACAAAAATAAACTACGCTGCGGCAGGTATAACTTTTGACAGCAATTTTGTGCAGGAAAGAGTAAAACCTTTACGCTGACCGCTGCATAAAATTCAAAGAAAGAGGACTGTAATCATGGAAATGTTTTTTAAGCTCTGCAGCGGTTTGACAGCAGGTGTTATCATAGGATTTTTGTGCGGCGGCATCAAGATAAAACTGACCAGGAAATCCTATACGGAAAAGCAGGTTGAATCAAATAAAAAATGGATCAGAAGAATAGCCGGGGTTCTGAAGTATGTCACTTTTGCGGCGCTGTCCGTGGGACTGATCTGGTGCGTTTTCTTTTTGACCCTTGGTATTGTCAGCCCTCAGCAGTCTGACTATGCAAATAACATGGCAGAGTTAATTGTGGCTGTTTTGACTGTGATTTCTATTATATTTGCCTTTGTTGAATTTCTGCATAGAAACTGATTGTTGAGAGTTATGCTGAAGGCTGAAAATGCAAGAAAATTGTATGAAGAATATAAAGATATGGTTATAAAAGAAACCATGGAATTGGTTTAAGTGCAGAAACAAAAGAATGTTATTGATCAAAAGAGATTTTGAGAGAATAACAAGGCTTCTGGAGGTGTTTGATGAATCAAAAGTTCTATGATGAAATAAAATTAATTTTAATAACCGCAAGAAATAAGGTCTATCAAACTGCCAATTCTGCAATGGTTGAAGCCTATTGGAATATTGGAAAATCAATCATTGAAGAACAGGGCGGTAATGAGAAGGCGCAGTATGGTACAGGCTTGCTAAAAGAGTTGTCAAAACAAATGACACAAGATTTTGGGAAAGGATTTACTGTTGCCAATTTGAAAAATATGAGGCAGTTTTATTTGACGTTTCCAAATAGCTACGCACTGCGTAGCGAATTAAGTTGGACTCATTATAGGCTTTTGATGCGAGTTGAGAATGATAATGCTTGAGAATTTTATATGCAGGAAGCTGTAAAATCTCAATGAAGTACCAGACAGCTTGAAAGACAGATAAATTCTTTCTTTTACGAAAGATTATTATCCAGTAGAAATAAAGAACAGGTTGCAGAAGAAATCCAAACATTAGAGCCTGCTAAGAAACCAGAAGATATTATTCGTGACCCATATGTTTTGGAGTTTCTTGGCTTAAGTTCAAATGACGATTTTTTTGAAAATGATTTGGAGCAGGCATTGATTACTCATTTGAAAAATTCCTTTTAGAGCTTGGGAGAGGATTTTCCTTTGTTGCGAGACAGAAGCGAATTACTTTTGATGGTCGGCATTTTAGGATTGACCTTGTATTTTATAATTATATTTTAAAATGTTTTGTCCTGATAGATTTAAAAATTGGGGACTTAACACATCAGGACTTAGGGCAGATGCAGATGTATGTTCATTATTATGAGCGAGAGCTTATGAATGAGGGGGATAATCCGCCGATAGGTATTGTGTTATGTGCGGACAAGAGTGAATCTGTGGTTAAATATACATTGCCGGAAAATGAAACACAGATTTTTGCTTCAAAGTATAAATTATATTTGCCAAGCGAAGAGGAATTATTGCGGGAATTAAATCAGGAATATCAAGCATTGGAATCTGGCAAGGCAGGGAAAGAGAATACTGAGGATATAAAATATAATTAACCTTTACATCATGGTGGTGCAAAATTAACGGCATTTATATTTTGTGGAAATATATTTTAATTTGGTATTTATGTGGAAACAGTTTGGTAAGTATATTATAATACGAATGGTTTTCACCGATTTGTCTCATAAAAGCGGGAAGATAGTCAGACTATCGAAGAAAGTTCTCGTATCATAATGATTTACATGCCCAACTGATAGGCGGTAAAATATTCGAAGATCAGGGAAAAGGATAATCAGGCTCATTCTGGAGGGAAAAATGGAAATAAGAGTTCTTCAATATTTTCTCACAGTAGTTCGCGAAGAAAGCATCAATCGCGCCGCAGAAGTGCTGCATATCACGCAGCCCACCTTGAGCCGCCAGCTCTCCCAGCTGGAGGAAGAGGTTGGAGTCAGGCTTTTTCACCGGGGAGCAAGAAAAATCACGCTGACAAACGAAGGGCTGCTGCTAAAGAGGCGGGCAGGGGAGATTCTATCGCTGGTGGACAAAACTGAGAAGGAACTGATGGAGCGGGAGGAACTGGTGGACGGCAAAATCGTGATCGGCTGCGGAGAACTGGCAGCCATGCAGCTGCTCCCGGACCTTTTTCAATCCTTCAGCCAGAAGCATCCTCTTGTCAGCTATGATCTTTTTACTGCAAACGCAGACCTGGTAAAAGAGCAGATGGAAAAAGGCCTGGTAGATATCGGCGTACTGCTGGAGCCAGTGGATATGGAAAAATTTGAGTTCCTGCGGCTGGATCAAAAAGAACGGTGGGTAGTGCTGATGAGGCCGGATGATCCGCTGGCGGTGAAAGAAGCGGTGACTGCGGGCGATCTGGAAGGCCTGCCGGTAATTCTTCCCCGCCGCCTGAATGTGCAGAATGAACTGGCGCACTGGTTCGGGGATTCTTTTCCAAACCTTCATGTCCTTTTTACCAGCAATCTGAGCACCAACAGCGCGGTCATGGTCCGAAAAGGGCTGGCTTATTCCCTGTCAATAGAAGGTTCTGTTTCTTTCTGGGATAAAAATGAAGTTGTATACCGCCCGCTGTGCCCGGAATTGACGGCCGGCAGCGTGCTGGCCTGGAAAAAGGGCCAGCCTTTCAGCCTTGCAGCCACCAAATTTATCAGGCACATAAAGGATACTTATGCTTTTTGAGCATTAGTAAGAGATAAAAAACAGGTATTTGATATCATATATAAAGAGAGCTATTATGATGAGTGTATATGGAAAGAACAGATCTTTCCTGATGCGCTCATTTTTTTCTTGTTACATAGGAAACTGCGTTCCCTATGTAACAAAACCCTCCGGGAGATCGCACTGCGGCGTAAGGAATTACGTCGCTAAAGCGACACGCCGCAGGCGGAGAATCCCGCGGCCGCGCTCCGGCGCGAGAGTCCGGCGGGCCGGACTCTTTGTTATTACATAGGAAACTGCGTTCCCTATGTAATAAAACCCTCCGGGGGGATCGCACTGCGGCGTAAGGAATCACGTTGCTAAAGCGACACGCCGCAGGCGGGGAATCCCGCCAGCGGGATTTTTTTTCACATAAAGGGCCGTACAATGGAAAGAGAGTCTGTTTAGAAATTTCAAGGAGGAATTATATGGATCGGATTAAAAAATGCGCGGAGGTTTACTCCATTTTGTTTGGCGGGGAGCCTGCCTCCCCGGAGACCGGGAATGATCCGGAGCTGATGATGATTTTACAGCGTTTCATTTTTGGAGAGGTGTTTGAGACCGGGACGCTGGGGATGAAAACCAGGGAGCTTCTTACAGTGGTCTGCCTCACTGCGCTGCAGACGCTGCCGCAGTTGAAAGCGCATGTACAGGCGGCGCTGAATGCAGGGAATACTCCGCTGGAAATTCGGGAAGCAGTTTATCAATGCGCGCCCTTTACCGGTTTTCCCCGCACATTAAATGCGGTCAGTGCAATGAATGAAGTTTTCACAGCCAACGGCATTGCTCTGCCTCTCCCGGCACAGGGTACGGCAGAAGAAAAAGAACGGTATGAAAAAGGGCTTGCCCTACAGTTCCCGCTGTATGGGAATGAAATAAAAGAAAAATATTCCGGCCTGCCGGACGGCATCGGAGAGGCATTGCCGCGCTTTCTGACAGAAATGTGTTTCGGTGATTTTTATACCAGGGGCGTTTTGGCGGAAGGGGAAAGGGAACTGCTGATCCTGGCAGCACTGGCGGCATTGGGAGCGGAAGCGCAGATCAGCGCCCATGTCAGAGGAAATCTCAAATGCGGAAACAGGAAAGAAATGTTATACGCGGCAATGGTCCAATGCCTGCCGTACATTGGATTCCCGGCGGCGCTGAACGCCATCAATATAATCAAATCTGCAGAGTGACCAGACAGTTTGGGAGGAAAGGCGGTGGGAGAGATCACATTTTCTGATAAAGACCTGCGGGCAATGATCATTCCGCTTTTGCTGGAACAGCTGCTGGTCATGCTGGTGGGGCTTGCGGATACCCTGGTGGTCAGCTATGCAGGAGAAGCAGCCGTATCGGGAGTTTCGCTGGTCAACCAGTTTAATACCATATTTATCTATCTTTTTACCGCGCTGGCATCGGGCGGGGCGGTGGTGGTCAGCCAGTATATTGGCAGAAAAGAAAAAGAAAACGCCGGGATATCCGCCAGCCAGCTTCTGATGTTTGGAATTGTGTTCTCTCTGCTGGCGGCCCTGCTGGTACTGGCGGGAAACAAAGGCATGCTCCGGCTGTTTTTTGGCAGCGTGGAGGGGCCTGTCATGGATGCCTGCATGACATATCTAAGAATTTCCGCCTACTCTTATCCGGCTCTGGCAATTTACAATTCCGGAGCCGCGGTCTGCAGGAGCCTTGGTAAAACCAGGGTGACCATGTATATTTCCGTGGTTTCCAATATCCTGAATGTGATTGGCAATGTGATCGGCGTGTCCGTATTGAAAGCAGGAGTGGCCGGGGTTGCCTGGCCGTCGCTGATTGCGAGAGTCTTTTCGGCAGCTGCGGTCACCATCCTCTGCTTTCGGAAAAAAAACGGGGTATTCTATCAATGGCGCTGGATCTTCAGATGGGATTTCCCATGTCTGAAACGGATATTAAATGTTGCCTTACCAAACGGGGTGGAAAACGGGATATTCCAGCTGGTAAAAGTAGCGCTCAGCAGCATTGCCGCTCTTTTTGGCACTTACCAGATCGCAGCTAATGGCGTGGCCCAGAGCATCTGGTCTCTGGCGGCCCTTGCCGGGGTGGCCATGGGCCCTGTTTATATTACTGTAATCGGCCAGTGTATGGGGAACCGGGATATTAAGGGGGCGGAATATTATTTTAAGAAATTGTCCCGAATAACAGTGAAACTGTCGTCCGCATGGAATCTGCTGATTTTCCTGGTCACACCGCTTTTTCTCCAGTTCTATGCCCTGGAACCGCAGACAAAGCGGCTGGTGATCTGGCTGGTGCTGATTCACAATGTGTTTAATGCCGTCGCCTTCCCTTTTTCCGGAGCGCTGAGCAACGGGCTCAGGGCGGCGGGGGATGTAAAATTTACCATGTATGTTTCCGTTGCGTCTACCGTTGCAGTCCGATTACTGCTGTCCTATTTGCTGGGCATCGTTTTAGACATGGGAGTGATCGGGATTGCAGCTGCGATGGCCTGCGACTGGATGGTGCGCGCAGGGATTTTTATCTGGCGTCAGAAATCCGGCAGGTGGAAGCGCTTTAAAGTAATTTGATTTACAGAATTTCCACAGTAAAGCTCAACCGGGCCTCTTCCCCGGGCTTCAGACAGCGCATTCCGCGTTTTGCGGCGAAATCATCGCCCTCATCCGTACAGGTAGGCATGCCGCTCCAGGGTTCCAGGGCCAGGAAGGGAGCTCCCTCCTTGGGGCACCAGATCAGAAGATAAGGCATGTCCGGAAAAGAAATCCTGACTCCCCTGCCGGTATCAGGATGGCGCAGAGTGACGGCCCTGGATTTCAGGCTCGGGAAAATCAGCGCATCGTGCAGGAGATCAGAGTGCTGCAGTTTCCAGATCTTTTCATCTTTGAGAAAGGGTACGGGACGGCCGGTGTCAGGCAGGCCCGAAGCAGCGTCCAGGGGGAGCACGCAGGTATTCTCCTCCTGCTCAAATTCCACCTGGTAGTCTTCAAATTTTTCTCCTGGCAGAAGAGGGCAGCAGAATCCGGGATGTCCGCCCAGGGAAAAAGGCATTTCTTCTGTTCCTCGGTTGCGGACAGTGAAGAGATGGTGGATTTTATTTTGTTCCAGCCGGTAAGTGACCAGCAGTTCGAAATCAAAAGGGTACTGTTTTTTGCTCGCCTCGTCAGCGCGGAGCAGATAAGAAACGGAATCTCCGGTCTGTCCCGCAGGCTCATAATCAATTTTTCTGGCAATGCCATGTTTGGGCATCTGATACCAGGCGCCGTTGATGCGGGTGCGCCCGTCCCGGATTGCCCCGCAGATGGGAAACAGGATAGGAGCCTGGCCGCTCCAGTACGCGGGATCTCCCTGCCAGAGATACTCCACGCCGTCCCCGGTTTTGATGGAAGTGAGCTCGCCGTTATAGGCGGAAGTGCTGACTGTTAAAATATCGTTGGAAATTTGTGTCTTCATTACAGCCTCCTGAATCATTTTATTGCCTCCAGTATAGCATGGACAAGGACAGAAGTAAAATACTTTTATAAAATATTTTATAAAAGTTTTGGATTGCGATTTTCCCGGAAACCCCTTGCGCAGGCAAAGGAATCTATGCTATAATCCTTTAATTATAACGAGATGAGAAAAATGGACCGGCGGCTGCCGGAACGGAGGACAAAACGACCATGGCTGACCTGAAACAGGAGATTAAAAGAAGAAGGACTTTTGCGATTATTTCTCACCCGGACGCGGGTAAGACGACGCTGACGGAAAAATTTCTGCTGTACGGCGGCGCCATTAACCAGGCAGGGGCGGTGAAGGGCAAGCACAATGCCAAGCATGCTGTTTCCGACTGGATGGAAATCGAGAAGCAGAGAGGTATTTCTGTCACCTCTTCCGTGCTGCAGTTTGAATATGATGATTATTGTATCAATATCCTGGACACTCCCGGACACCAGGATTTCTCTGAGGACACGTACCGGACTTTGATGGCGGCGGATTCAGCGGTTATGGTCATCGACGGTTCCAAAGGTGTGGAAGCGCAGACCATCAAGTTGTTTAAGGTCTGTGTGATGCGCCAGATTCCGATTTTTACTTTCATTAATAAAATGGACCGGGATGCTAACGATCCTTTTGAACTGATGGATGAGATTGAGAATGTCCTGGGAATCGCCACCTGCCCTGTGAACTGGCCCATCGGATCGGGAAAGGGATTCCGCGGCGTGTACGACAGGAACAGCAAACACATCACCACCTTTACCGCCACCGCTTCCGGCATGAAAGAGGCAGCGTCGGAAGAGCTTCCTTTAAAGAACGCGAAAAAGCTGCTGACAGAGGGAGAATATGAAAAGTTGCTGGAGGATATCGAGCTGCTGGACGGAGCCAGCGCGGAATTTGAACAGGATCTTGTAAGCGCGGGCCAGCTGAGTCCGGTGTTTTTCGGATCAGCGCTGACGAATTTCGGCGTGGAGAATTTTCTGCAGCATTTCCTGCAGATGACTACCTCCCCCCTGCCCAGGAATTCTTCCGAAGGGATGATAGACCCGTTTTCCGATGTATTCTCCGCCTTTGTGTTTAAAATCCAGGCAAATATGAATAAAGCCCACAGAGACAGGATCGCCTTCATGCGTATCTGTTCCGGCAAATTTGACGCAGATAAGGATGTGTACCATGTGCAGGGAGAGCGGAAACAGAAGCTGTCCCAGCCTCAGCAGCTCATGGCTCAGGAGCGGAAGATCGTGGCTGAAGCGTATGCAGGAGATATCATCGGCGTATTTGATCCGGGGATTTTCTCCATTGGCGATACGGTCTGTTCTCCGGGCAGCAAATTTGCATTTGAGGGGATCCCTACCTTTGCCCCGGAGCATTTCGCCAGAGTCCGCCAGGTGGATACCATGAAGCGGAAGCAGTTTATCAAGGGCGTCAGCCAGATCGCCCAGGAGGGCGCGATCCAGATCTTCCAGGAGTTCAATACAGGAATGGAAGAGATCATTGTGGGCGTGGTGGGCGTGCTGCAGTTCGATGTGCTGAAGTTCCGCCTGGAGAGCGAGTACGGCGTGGATATCAGGCTGGAAAAACTTCCTTATGAGTATATCCGCTGGATTGAAAATAAAGATGAAATCGATGTGGCCAAGATCCAGGGAACCTCTGATATGAAGCGGATCAAGGATTTGAAGGACAATCCGCTGCTGCTGTTTGTCAACAGCTGGAGCGTGGGCATGGTGCTGGACAGAAATCCCGGCCTGAAGCTGTCGGAATTCGGAAGAGAATGAGAATAGAACAGGAGCTTGCTTACAGATGAAAATAGGAATGTTAGTCGCAGTGGAAATGGACGCAGTGTTTCAGGAATTTGGAGAAAAACTGGAGCCTGTGGAAATGGCAGGGTACGAAATTTACCGCTATCAGATGTCCGGCTCGGAGCTGTATGTGCTGTCCTCCGGAGCCGGAGAGATCGCGGCAGCGGCTGGGACTCAGCTCTTAATCACTGCTTTTGGTGTGGATATGATCGTAAATTTCGGCGTGGTGGGCGGCCTGACCGAAGAGATGGAGACCCTCAGGACCTGTGTGGTGGAAAGGGTGGTGCATTATGCCTTTGACACCTCCGAGCTGGACCGGTGCGAAGTGGGCAGGTATCTGGACTATCCCAGCATCTATCTGCCTGCCACGCCGCAGCTGGTGGAGATGGCGCTGGAGGCGGAACCGGGCCTGCGCAAAGTCACCTGTGCTTCCGCCGACCGTTTTGTAGGCAAAGCAGAGGACAAACGCGCCCTGCATCAGCAGTTCGGAGCCGATATCTGTGAAATGGAGGCAGCGGCCGTGGTGCTGACCTGTAACAGAAACAAGGTGCCCTGCCTCTTGCTGAAAGCGGTGTCTGACAGCATCCATGGCGGCGCCGAGGAATTTTCCAAAGCAATTACAGAGGCTTCCCAGGTCTGCCTGAAAGTGCTCTGTAAGGTGGTGGGAAACCTGTAGCTTTTTCCGCCGCATCCCCGTGCACATACGCCGCGCTTCTGCATAGAATATGCTAAAGGAAAACTGCGGAGGCGTGCGACATGGGAGAAGTGCCGGAAGAAAAAAGAGTATGCGTGCGGATTTACGATCTGCGCCAGAAGGAAGTAATCAATGTGGTGACCTGCAGAAGGCTGGGCTGCGTCTGCGACGTGGAAATCAACCTGTGCACAGGCTGCATTACGGCTCTGATCGTGCCGGGAAAGGCGCACATCTGCGGAATTCTTGGCAGAGAAACAGAATATGTCATCCCATTTTCCCGGGTAAAACAGATCGGCAGGGACATAATACTGGTGGATGTCTGCGAAGAAGAGATTCTGGTGAAATGTAAGTTCTGAAGATGATATGAAAAAGAAACCCGCGAGCGGGATTCTCCGCCTGCGGCGTGTCGCTTTAGCGACGTGATTCCTCACGCCGCAATGCGATCCCTCGGAGGGTCTTGTTACATAGGGAACGCAGTTTCCTATGTAATGAATAAGAGTCTGGCTCGCCGGACTCTCGCGCCGAAGCGCGGTCGCTTTAGCGGCCATATTTCTTTATCGCGTAGTGCGCATCCCCCGGAGGGTCTTGTTACATAGGGAACGCAGTTTTCTATGTAATGAATAAGAGTCTGGCTCGCCGGACTCTCGCGCCGAAGCGCGGTCGCTTTAGCGGCCATATTTCTTTATCGCGTAGTGCGCATCCCCCGGAGGGTCTTGTTACATAGGGAACGCAGTTTCCTATGTAATCAAGAAAAGTATAGAAAAAGGATTTTGCATGTGATATAATACCCCTGCAGGATCCTTTTTATGGTTTTGGCAAGCAGGGTCCCTGGAGAGAACAAAGGAGGAAAAAGGCATGAAATGTCCTTTCTGCGGCGCTGAGCTGACAAAGGTTGTGGATTCCAGACCGTCTGACGACAACAATTCCATACGGAGGCGCAGGCAGTGCGAGTCCTGCGGGCGCAGGTTTACCACTTATGAGAAGCTGGAGACCTTCCCCATCATGGTGATTAAAAAAGATAACAACAGAGAGCCCTATGACCGGGCGAAGATTGAAGCCGGAGTTCTCAGAGCCTGCCATAAAAGGCCTGTGTCCATCCAGCAGGTCAATCAGCTGATTGACGAGGTGGAAAACAAGATTTTCAGCCTGGATGTGAAAGAAGTTCCCAGTTCCGTAATCGGCGAGATGGTAATGGACAAGCTGAAAGATCTTGAGGCAGTGGCGTATGTGCGTTTTGCCTCTGTTTACAGAGAATTTACAGATGTGGATACTTTTGCTGAAGAATTGTCAAAATTAATGAAAAAGAAATAGGAGACGGTATGTTTCGGAAATTTTATCCGGGAGAATATGCCGCCAGCGCTTATGAGGTGAATTATGAGTCGCTGTGGGAGCAGGGGATACGCGGCATTATTTTTGATATAGATAATACGCTGGTTCATCATGGCGCGCCGGCGGATGCCCGCGCGGTTTCTCTGGTGCGGCGGTTGAAGCAGACTGGCTTTTCTGTCTGTCTGATTTCCAATAACAGCAGGGAACGGGTGCAGCCTTTTGCGGAAGCTGTGGGGGCGGAATTTTTGGAAGATGCCGGGAAGCCCTCTAAAAGGGGTTATCTGCATGCGGTGAAGCTTCTGGGCTGTCCGATCTCACAGGTGATTTTTATCGGGGACCAGGTGTTTACAGATATTTACGGGGCGAACCGGGCCGGGCTGCGCAGCGTGCTTGTTGGCCCTTTGGATCCCCGGGAAGAGATTCAGATTGTGCTGAAGCGCAGGCTGGAACGGATTGTTCTGTATTTTTATAAGAAGAAATTGAAATAGAAAGGCAGGAACAGGATGCTGGTAAAAGGAACGACCCGGGTATGCGGCGTGATGGCTGATCCGGTTGCCCATTCATTATCCCCGGTGCTTCATAATTATATGGCGGAGCAGATGGGGATAGATTTCATTTATGTGCCTTTCCGTGTGGATGTGCGGAGGGTGGAAGAGGTGCTGAAAGGCGCTTATGAAATGAACCTTTTAGGCATGAATGCCACCGTTCCTCATAAACAGGCGATACTTCCCTATCTGAAGGAGATCGACCGGGGGGCGGCGGATATCGGCGCCGTGAATACCCTGGTGAGGATGGAGGGCGGCTACAAAGGATACAATACTGATTTGCCGGGAATCAAACGGGCGCTGGCAGACGCAGGTGTGACGCAGTTCGCGGGACGTGAGGCTGTTGTGGTGGGAGCGGGAGGCGCCGCCAGGGCGGTGGTCTATCTGCTGGCCAGGGAGGGCATGTCCAGGATCTGGCTGCTGAACAGGACGCTGGCCAGGGCAGAGGAGATGGCCGGGCATGTGAATGGCATATTTGGCGAGGGGCTTGTCGTTCCTCTGAGGACAGATTGCTGGAGGCAGATTCCGGCTGGAAAATATCTGGTGATTCAGGCTACCAGCGTGGGGATGTATCCCTGTGTGGAGGAAGCGCCTGTGGAAGACCCGGCGTTTTACCGTTTGATCGATGTAGCGATGGACATTATTTACACGCCCGCTAAAACGAAGTTTATGAAATATGCGATGGAGGCCGGAGCGGAGGCATATAACGGGCTTCGGATGCTTCTGTATCAGGGCGTGGAGGCGTTTGAACTCTGGACCGGGCAGACAGTGCCCGCAGAGGTATCAGAGGGAGCGTACTGTCTGATGGAAAGGATGCTGGAGCAATCATGAAACATATTGTGCTGATCGGATTCATGGGGGCCGGAAAATCCACCGTGGGCCGGGCGCTGGCTGCGGAACTGGGAAGAGAGCTTCTTGATACGGATCAAATGATTGAAGAAAAGGCAGGATGCCGGATCACTGAGATTTTTGCCCGGCAGGGGGAGCCGGCTTTTCGCCGTCTGGAAGAAGAAATCCTGAAACAGCTGGCAGAGGAGAAAGCGCCTGCTGTGATCTCCACAGGGGGCGGAATGCCTGTTTTTGAAAAGAACAGGCCGGCTCTGCGCAGGCTGGGGACTGTGGTCTACCTGCAGGTGAAGCCTGAAACGGTGCTGAAGCGGCTGAAGGGCGACACTACCCGGCCTCTCCTCCAGGGAGGCGGAGCGGAAAGCAGGGTGAGGGAGCTGCTTGCGGAGCGGGAACCGGCGTACCGGGATACAGCCCATGAGGTTGTGCCTGTGGACGGGATGTCTGCGGATGAAGTGGTCAGAAGGATAAAGGAGCTGAACAATATATGAAAATACTTGTACTGAACGGACCAAATATAAATTTTCTGGGAATCCGGGAAAAGGGGATTTATGGAGCTGATAGCTATGACTGCCTGTGCGGGATGATACGTGAGAAAGCGGAGGCGGACGGGGATCAGGTGGATATTTTTCAGAGCAATTCAGAAGGCGCGCTGATCGACCGCCTGCAGCAGGCATATTATGACAAAACAGAGGGGATCGTGTTCAATCCCGGCGCGTATACGCATTACAGCTATGCGCTGCGGGATGCCATCGCCTCGGTACAGATCCCTGTGATTGAAGTCCATATTTCCAATGTGCACAAGAGAGAGGAATTCCGCCATACATCTGTAACTGCGCCTGTCTGCAGGGGACAGATCGTGGGACTGGGTCTGCAGGGATATCTTCTGGCTATGGATGCATTGAAAAAGTAGTTGAAATTTCAGGGGAGATAGTGTAGAATAAGTTAAGATATGGCCAAAAGGCTATTTTTTCGCTGCGATCACAGACAAATAAACATTCCAAGGAGGAACAAATAAATGATTTCAGCAAGTGATTTCAGAAACGGTGTGACCATTGAATATGAAAACAGTGTATATCAGATTGTAGAATTTCAGCATGTAAAGCCTGGTAAGGGCGCGGCATTTGTGCGTACGAAGCTTAAGGACATCAAGAACGGCGGCGTGGTGGAGAAATCTTTCCGTCCCACGGAGAAATTCCCCGCAGCCCGTATTGACCGCAAGGACATGCAGTACCTGTACAGCGATGGGGACCTGTTTTATTTTATGGATAATGAGACCTATGATCAGATCGCTCTTCCGGAGAATTCCATCGGCGACGCCCTGAAATTTGTGAAGGAAAACGAGATGGTAAAGATTTGTTCTCATAACGGCAACGTCTTCTCCGTGGAACCTCCGCTGTTTGTTGAGCTGGAGATTACGGAGACAGAGCCAGGCTTTAAGGGAGATACCGCAACAGGAGCTTCCAAGCCCGCTACGGTGGAGACGGGCGCTCAGGTGTACGTGCCGCTGTTCGTGAACCAGGGTGATGTGATTAAAATCGATACCAGAACCGGGGAATATCTGTCCCGCGTTTGATGATAAGGGCTGATAGAACGGAGTGATATAGAAAGGACGCTGAAACAGGCTGTGAGATGCCGCCGCAGCGTCTTTTTCTGTACTGGTAAGCTTCCTTCGGAAAATATACTGTTTATTATTTTAAACTGATTCCCGACGGAATTGTTTTTATCAGGATGCGGCTGCAGGCGGCGTACGGAGGAAAAAATGAAAAAAAAGAAAAAATGGAAGACTGCTGCGGGAATTTTGATTCTTTTGACGCTGCTTTGCGCAGCCATTGTTTTTGGGACAGATTTCTGGGTCAGGCACTCTGTAAAAGACAGGATTTTGTCGGAGGATGAGGCTGCGGGCCTGGAGGATGTGGACTGTATCCTGGTACTGGGGGCGGGAGTATGGGACGGGGGTGTGCCCAGCCCCATGTTGCAGGACCGGCTGGAACAGGGAATCGCCCTGTACCAAAAAGGGGCTGCGCCAAAGCTGCTGATGAGCGGAGACCATGGCAGGAAAGAATATGATGAAGTTAACGTGATGAAGCAGTATGCGGCGGATGCGGGCGTGCCTTCATCAGATATTTTTATGGACCATGCAGGTTTCTCTACCTATGAGAGCATGTACCGGGCCAGAGATGTCTTTCAAGTTAAACGGATGCTGGTGGTGACCCAGGGCTACCACATGTACCGCGCGCTGTACGCGGCGGAAAAGCTGGGCATCGAGGCCTGGGGAGTAAACGCCGATCCCCGCACCTATGCGGGACAGGCTTATCGGGACCTGCGGGAGATCCTGGCCAGGAACAAGGATTTCTGGACGCTGGTCTTTCAGCCGGCGCCTTCTGCCCTGGGGGAACCAGTTCCGATCAGCGGGGACGGGGACGAAACCAACGACTGATCAGTATACGATTTGGTCCAGCTTCCTGCTGTATAAATATACGCGGTCTGACAGCTGGTCGCAGATGGGGACGTCAGTGCGGTTCACATCCCGGACCATGCGCGCCAGGGCGGCCTGGTCCGGCGCGCTTGCGGCCGGCATCAATATCGCTTCATGAATACTGCTGGGCAGGATGTAAAGATCCGAGCCCAGTTTTTTTGCGAAAGAAGACAGCACGCCGGGATACAGCAGACAGGCCGCACCGTAACTGCAGGAGGGGTTGGTGAGCACATACATGGGGGAGCCCCCGGGCGGGAAAAGGCTGTCCAGATCCTGTTCCGGCAGGGCTTCTTTGTCTTCAGCCGCCAGAGCTTCCAGCATTTTGGGCAGAAGCTCCTGCATGGACTGGATTCTGGCGGGCAGGAGCGCAGGGGTATTGACCAGGGCCAAAGGCCACAGTTCAGATTCTTTCAGATGAAGGGCTTCCAGATGGGAGTGCTGGAGAAGACAGGAACCGGTTCCCAGGACACTGTGGGACACAGTAAAATAAAAAACGACAGCCAGGTCCAGGAAGGGGATATGGGGGACGTTTTTCAGCAGCTCCCGGTTTCGGGACCAGTGGACCAGACGGAATAAAATACGCTGGTTCACGTTTTCGGAGGGAAGAACCTGATCCGCGTCCAGTTCCGGATCTGCCCTGCGGCTTCGGTAAGAGGCCGCGATTCTGCGGGCCAGCGTGGCCACAGGGATTCCCTGACGGTAATCCTGATAATAAGGTTCCAGGTAGAGGGCAGGGGACAGTGTCAGACGGTCCTCTGTGATGATGACGGCGTGCAGGAGCAGGCCGTTATTTTTCCATACGGTTTCCAGACGAATCCGGCATCCGGATCCCAGCTCGTTGCGCAGACATTGCAGAATGCGCTGAAAAAACGCATCCTCGGAAAGAACAGGAA
This sequence comes from Cuneatibacter caecimuris, assembly GCF_004216775.1. Taxonomy (GTDB): domain Bacteria; phylum Bacillota; class Clostridia; order Lachnospirales; family Lachnospiraceae; genus Cuneatibacter; species Cuneatibacter caecimuris. Next base: position 692,379 of record NZ_SGXF01000001.1, on the reverse strand, counting down.
ATGATTGAGATTTGTCCATAGATATTCTCCTTTGAAGTGAAAAATGAAATGTGATGGATTGATTATAAACTGAGGAGGATAAAAAAGACAAGGTGCGATTTGTTACGGCAAAAGAAAAAAATGAATTGACGCTACATTATTTATGTGTTATCTTAAAGAAAAGGACTGAAATATGAACGCGATTCGTATATAAGAACAACGGAGGGCTTATGCATCAGCCGACATGGAGAGTAATGAAAGTTCTGGAAGCCACACTGGAAGGCGGAAAAGGGAAGCGGCTGACAGAGTTCAGCAGAGAGCTGGAGATTCCCAAAAGCACCCTGGTTCCGATTCTGCAGTCACTCTGTGATATGGGATACCTTTTTGGAGATGAGTCTGGAAGATATCAGGCGGGTACCGCTCTTTTTTCTCTGGGAGCGGCGTTTTCCGGCTGTTTTCCTATTCTGGATTATGTGAAGGGGAAGCTGGAAGGGCTGGTGGCTGAACTGAAAGAAACCTGTTATTTTGGAGTGCTGGAGGGGGGCGAGGTGCTGTATCTGTGCAAACAGGATTCCCCGGAACCGCTGCGGATGCTGACGGAAACAGGCCGCCGCATGCCTGCTTATGCCACGGGGATCGGAAAGGCCCTGTTGGCGGAACTGGGAGAAAAAGAGCTGCGGCGTCTGTATCCTGATGGATTAAGACCCTTGACAGACCGGACGGTAACTGATTTTGGCAGGCTGGCTGCCCAGCTGCAGGAAATATTGGGATGCGGGTATTCCTGGGAGACGGAGGAATCTACAGAATATATACGGTGTTTTGCGGTTCCGGTGAAAAAGAGGGGAAGGATCGCGGCTGCCCTCAGTGTGGCGGTGCCGGTGTTCCGGTATGAGGAGAGCAGGAAAGAATTTTATCTGGAACGGCTGAGGGAGACAGGAGACGAAATCAGCAGGATGATGACAGATACTGATGCGCATTTCGGAAATATATTTTAGGAGGACGGAAAATGCCGGAAGTGATTACAGCGGGAGAAACAATGGCGGTGATGGCGCCGAAAGAAGCGGGCCCCTTGCGGTATGTCCCGGATTACCGGCTGAGGATGGCCGGGGCGGAGAGCAACCTGGCGGCCGGCCTGTGCAGGCTTGGCCACAGCGCGGGGTGGATCAGCCGCCTTGGGGATGACGAGATGGGGCGGTTTGTACTGAACTCCGTGAGAGCGGAGGGAGTGGATACCTGCGCCGTAAAGACCGACGGGGCCCACCGAACGGGCCTGATGCTCAAAGAAACCGGGAGCGGGGAGACCAGGGTATATTATTACAGGGAAAATTCAGCTGCCAGCCATCTGTCCCCGGAAGATTTAGAAGAAGAATACCTGCATTCTGCAAGGATTATCCATCTGACAGGAATTACACCTGTTTTAAGCGGCAGCTGTGAAGATACCGTGCGCACCATGGCGGAATTTGCCCGCAGGTATGGAATCCTGCTCAGCTTTGACCCCAATATCCGGAAAAAACTGTGGGGAGAGCGGGATTACAGGCCTCTTATGAGGGAACTGCTTTTTTCTTCCCAGATTGCGCTGCTGGGCCTGGACGAAGCGGAGCAGCTTTTATGGACCAGAAAGCCGGAGGAAATTGTAGGGATTTTACGGGAAAAGGGCGTCCGGTGGATCGCATTAAAGGATGGAAGCCGGGGGGCCTGGGCGGCGGATCAGGAGGGGCTGGAGCGGATAGAGCCTTACCCCTGCAGGCCGGTGGACCCTATCGGCGCAGGGGATGCTTTTGACGCTGCCTTTTTGGCCGGAATTCTGGAAGGCCGGGATCTGCGGACCTGCGGCCAGATGGGGGGGATTGCAGGAGCTATGGCAACGGAAACTTCAGGCGACATTGAAGGTTGTCCGTCTAAAGAGCAGATTATGGCAAAATTAGAAAAGAAACAGGAGATTTTCAGGTAAAGGAGGATCAGAGATGGATTTAAGAAAGGTTGTAGAGGAAAACCCTCTGCTGGCAATTATGAGGAATGTGCCGCTGGCGAAAACAGTGGATTATGCCAGAGCAGTGGTGGCAGGAGGGGTGAGGTTCTTTGAAGTGGCTCTGAATTCTCCCCATGCGCTGGAACAGATTTCCATGCTGCGGGAGGCCCTGGGAGAAGATGCACTGGTGGGGGCCGGTACCGCAATTACTGTAGAAAAAGCAGAAGCTGCGGTAAAGGCAGGCGCGCAGTTTCTCTTATCCCCCTCAACGGACAGGGATGTGCTGGAATACTGCAGGGATCAGGGGATTGCCATGCTGCCGGGCGCGCTGACGCCGTCTGATGTTTCCGCCTGCCTCCGGTACGGTTTTTCTACCATTAAGCTGTTCCCGGCGGGCGATATGCCAAAGGGCTATATCAAGAGCCTGAAAGGGCCTCTGGACGGAACGGAGTATGTGGCAATCGGAGGTGTGAACCCTGGGAATATCGGAGATTTTTTCCGCCAGGGGTATCTGGGCGTGGGCCTGGGAAGCAGCATGATGCCCAGAGAAGCAGTGGAAAAAGGGGACTGGGCGGCAGGGACTGCCTATGTGGCGGCTATGATGGAAGAGATCCGTCAGGTAAAAAATGAATGTAAGAAAATAAAGGAAAGTAAGGAGAAATAAAAGGGTGAAAATTGCAGAAGTCAATACTTATTTTGTCCGTCCGCGCTGGGGATTTGTGGAGATCATAACAGACGAAGGTATTTCCGGCTGGGGGGAAGCTGTTCTGGAAGGCCATGCCGCTACGGTGCTGGCCTGCGTCCAGGAAATGAAAGATTATCTGATGGGGGCAGATCCCCGGAAGATCGAGGATATCTGGACCGTATTATACCGGGCAGGATTTTACCGGGGAGGCGGCGTGCTGATGAGCGCCATTTCCGGCATTGACCAGGCGCTCTGGGATATCAAGGGAAAATACTTTAACGCCCCTGTATACGAGCTGCTGGGCGGATCATGCCATGATAAAATGCGGGTCTATTCCTGGATCGGAGGGGACCGCCCTTCTGACGTGGGGGCCGCGGCGCTGGAAAAGAAGAACGCCGGGTTCACAGCTATAAAAATGAACGCTACGGAAGAGCTGCAGATGATTGATTCCTATGACAAGATTGACGCGGTGCTGGAACGGGTTGCGGCGATCCGGGAAGCCTGCGGAAAATATTTTGGAATCGCCATTGATTTTCACGGGCGGGTACATAAGCCTATGGCGAAAGTGCTGGCAAAGAAGCTGGAGGAATTTGATCCTATGTTTATCGAAGAGCCGGTGCTCTGCGAAAACATGGAAAATTTCAGGGAGATAGCCGCAGCCTGCAATGTGCCTATCGCCACAGGAGAGAGGCTGTTTTCCAAGTGGGATTTCAAACGTCTGCTGGAGGCCGGGGGAGTGGATATTATTCAGCCGGATCTGTCCCATGCAGGCGGGATTACAGAAGTGAAAAAGATCGCGGCCATGGCGGAAGCCTACGATGTGGCGCTGGCTCCCCATTGCCCGCTGGGCCCCATCGCCCTGGCTTCCTGCCTGAATGTGGACGCAGTGAGCTACAATGCCGTGATTCAGGAGCAGAGCATTGGGATTCACTATAATGTGGGAAAAAGTGTTCTGGATTATGTGAAAAACCAAGAGGACTTTAAGTTCACTGACGGCTTTGTACAGCTTCCCCAACTGCCGGGCCTGGGTGTGGAAGTGAACCGGGAACTGGTTCTGGAAGAAAACCGGACGCCCCACAACTGGAAAAACCCTGTATGGAGGCACGCGGACGGTTCCGTGGCGGAATGGTAAACCACCGACCCGAATGGAGGAAATAAGTATGGAAAATAATACAATCAACCGCAGTATAATTTCAGTGATCGTAGTGCTGATCCTGGCAGCCATCTCAGCCTACTGGCTGGGAGACTGTATGGTTCTGGCCTTCCCGGCGGGAATCGGATTCATTGTGGACGCGCTGGACCGGAACAGGGCAGAACGGAACTAGAAAAAGATTTTCAAAAAAAGCCTTGACAAAACAAAGTTCAATCGCTATGCTAATGCATATACAAAAAGGTGAAGACGGAGAAAAGTAAGAATCCCGTAGCCTCCAGAGAAGACGGTCCACCGGCTGAGAGACCGTCCAGGCAGAGCAGATTCCCAAAGTGGCTCCCGAACCGACCGCTGAAACAACAGTAAGCAGGTACGCTTTACCCCGGCGTTACAGGGAAAGAGGAGCAGGCCAGGCCTGCTTGAATAAGGTGGTACCGCGCAGACACAGCGCCCTTTTGCAATCAGCAAAAGGGCGCTTTTGGCATTGGCATTGAGCACTTAACGAGCGCAAGCCGAAGGCGCAGCGGGAGTTTAGTGCGAAAGCCCTTCGCGACCCTTAGAGAGCGAACCGGAGGTGAGCGAACTTAGTGGAGCGAAGAAACCGCTACAACGAGCGCAAGCCGAAGGCGCAGCGCATCACACAGAAAGGAAGAAAAAATGAAAGAACTGGAAAAGACCTACAGCCCCAATGAAATCGAAGACCGGCTGTATGAAAAATGGCTGGAAAAAAAATATTTCCACGCAGAAGTGGACAGGAGTAAAAAACCCTTTACCATTGTAATGCCTCCGCCCAACGTGACGGGACAGCTGCACATGGGCCATGCCCTGGACAACACGATGCAAGATATCCTGATCCGCTATAAGCGGATGCAGGGCTACAACGCTCTGTGGCAGCCCGGCACAGACCACGCCAGCATTGCCACTGAGGTGAAGGTTATTGAGCAGCTGAAAAAAGAAGGAATTGACAAACACGACCTGGGCCGGGAAGGCTTTTTAAAGCGTGCCTGGGAGTGGAAAGAAGAATACGGCAACCGCATTGTAAAGCAGCTGCGCAAGATGGGTTCTTCCGCAGACTGGGACAGGGAGCGTTTCACCATGGATGAAGGATGTTCCCAGGCGGTGAATGAAGTTTTTGTCCGCCTTTACAACAAAGGTTATATCTATAAAGGCAGCAGAATCGTGAACTGGTGCCCTGTCTGCAACACATCCATTTCCGACGCGGAGGTGGAACATGTGGAGCAGTCCGGCCATTTCTGGCACATCCGTTATCCCTATGCAGACGGCACCGGCTATGTGATCGTAGCCACTACCCGGCCGGAAACACTGCTGGGAGACGCAGCGGTGGCAGTGAACCCGGAAGATGAACGCTATCAGGATCTGGTGGGCAAAATGCTGAAGCTGCCATTGACTGACAGGGAAATCCCGGTGATCGCGGACGCCTATGTGGATAAAGAGTTCGGAACCGGCTGTGTGAAAATCACCCCTGCTCACGACCCTAATGACTTTGAGGTGGGGCGCCGCCACAATCTGCCGGAAATCAATATCATGAACGACGACGCCACCATCAATGAGCTGGGCGGAAAATACGCGGGAATGGAGCGGTACGCGGCCAGAAAACAGATGGTGAAGGATCTGGAAGAGCAAGGTCTGCTGGAAAAAGTGGAGGACCATGTGCATAATGTGGGAACTCACGACCGGTGCAAAACCACAGTGGAACCGATGGTGAAGCAGCAGTGGTTTGTGCGGATGGAGGAGATGGCAAAGCCGGCTATTGAAGCGGTGAAGAGCGGCGAACTGAAGCTGGTGCCGGAACGGATGGAAAAAACTTATATGAACTGGCTGGAGAATATCCGGGACTGGTGTATTTCCAGGCAGCTGTGGTGGGGACACCGGATTCCGGCATATTACTGCACGGAGTGCGGAGAGATGGTAGTATCCAAGGAGGCTCCCGCCGTTTGCCCCAAATGCGGCTGCACCCATTTCCACCAGGATGAGGATACGCTGGACACCTGGTTCAGTTCCGCTCTGTGGCCCTTCTCCACGCTGGGATGGCCGGAGGAAACGGAAGACTATAAGTATTTCTATCCCACTGATGTATTAGTGACCGGTTATGACATTATTTTCTTCTGGGTGATCCGTATGGTGTTCTCCGGACTGGAGCAGACAGGAAAACTGCCGTTCCATACTGTGATTTTCCATGGCTTGATCAGAGACTCCCAGGGCCGCAAAATGAGCAAATCCCTGGGCAACGGCATTGACCCCCTGGAGATCATCAGCCAGTACGGAGCCGATGCCCTGCGCCTGACGCTGATTACCGGAAACGCGCCGGGCAATGACATGCGTTTCTATATGGAACGAGTGGAAGCCAGCCGGAATTTTGCCAATAAGGTGTGGAACGCTTCCAGGTTCATTATGATGAATCTGGAGCGCGCGGAGATCCCTGCAGAACAGGATCTGAAAGAGCTGACCGCAGCTGACCACTGGATTCTGTCCAAAGTGAACACACTGGCAAAAGACGTGACAGAGAACATGGATAAATATGAGATGGGCATTGCAGTGCAGAAAGTATATGACTTTATCTGGGAGGAATTCTGCGACTGGTATATTGAAATGGTGAAGCCCCGGTTGTATGATGAATCAGACAATACCAAGTCTGCCGCTCTCTGGACGCTGAAGACAGTACTGATCCAGTCCCTGAAGCTGCTGCATCCATTTATGCCCTTCATCACAGAAGAGATTTTCTGTAATCTGCAGAATGAGGAAGAGACCATCATGCTGTCCTCCTGGCCGGAATACCGGAAAGAGTGGAATTTTGAGGAAGAGGAAAACTCCATTCAGACCATTAAAGAGGCAGTGCGCGCGATCCGGAACCTGCGCAGCGGCATGAATGTTCCGCCCAGCAGAAAATCAAAAGTTATTGTGGTTTCCGAGAGTGAAACAATACGCGGGATCTTTGAAAACGGCAGAGCATTTTTCGGAACCCTGGCCTATGCAGGGGAAGTGGCGGTGCAGGAAGATAAATCAGGTATTGCGGAAGACGCAGTTTCCTGCGTGATTCCCGGAGCCGTGATCTACATCCCCTTTGCAGACCTGGTGGATATCGAAAAAGAAATCGCCCGTCTGGAAGCAGAAGAAAAACGGCTTACAGGCGAGCTGGCCCGGGTGAACGGAATGCTTGGAAACCAGCGTTTTATCAGCAAAGCGCCGGCTGCAAAAATTGAAGAAGAAAAAGCAAAGCTGGCAAAATATACAGACATGATGGCGCAGGTACAGGAACGCCTGGCAGCGCTGAAAAAATAAGAATTTCCCCGACAGGGGAACCAAAAGCCAGCAAAAAAGTCAACACAATCTATGGTCAGAAAGAAGACCAGGCAGGGAGACGGCAGAAAAAACGGAGGAGGATATAGCCGATATCTTCTGCCGTCTCCCCGCGACTCCCTTTCAAAGCCCTCCAATAACAGAAATTTATATCAGGGAATCCCTTATGCCCATCCCTCCTGCCTGATCCTGTCAATCAGAAGCAAAGTAATATCCTTAGCCAGCTCAGCAGCTTTTTCACAGTTCAATTCAAACTGTTCACTGCCGCCGTGGTCCGGCGTATCCGTAATAGTTCTGATTGAAACAAAAGGAATTTTATTTACATAACATACATGCGCGATACTGCCCGTTTCCATATCAACAGAAAGCGGAGAAAAATCCTGGTTAATGCCCTCACGCATGCCATCAGTAATAAACGCTTCCCCTGTCACCATTCTTCCAAATACAATTCGATGTTTTGTTTTGCAGTCTGAAACAGCCTTTGCGCATAGCTCCAGCAGTTTCCGGTCAGCTGGAAAATAAACGCTGCTCATCCACGGATGAAATTCGGTGAGAATATCCTTACTGACATCGTGGTATGCAGCTTCCGTTGAGATTACAGTATCAAATATTTCCAAATCTCTGGTCATCCCGCCGCATGTTCCGGAATTAATGATACACTGAACATGAAAACAGTCAATTAAAATCTGAGCAGCAATGGCAGCATTTACCTTGCATACTCCGGAAAAACACGCGGTGACGCAGATATCATTGATTGTGCACTCATAAATTTGCAGCATAGCCCTTTCTGTTACTGTGCAGTTTTTCATGTGTTTAAAAAAAGGTTCAAGTTCCGTATCCGCTGCGCAGATGATCCCTATTTTCATAAATAATATCCTTTCGTAATTATAATCAATAAAGTTCCAGCTTTAATTTTTTAAAGGAAGTCCGTCCTATGAAACAAAACCCTCCGGGTGATGCGCACTACGCGCTGAGGAAATATGGCCGGGAAGGCGGCCGCGCTTGGGCGTGAGAGTCCGGCTCGCAGAACCCTTTAGTTCAGGATATGTACCACAGACGGATCAATATGATTCAGATCGGGAGAAGCAGTCCGGTACATGGCCTGCTTCAGCTCATCTGTCACGGATTTCACATATCTGCTCAGCCCTTCCGGACCGCTTTCATTCAAAACAGGCATAACAGCACGACCCAGTGAAATCGCGTCCGCGCCAAGGGCCAGCGCCTTAAAAGCGTTCAGCCCGTTATCGATACCGCAGTCAACGAAGATTTTCAGTTCCCTGCCCACTGCTTTTTTAATGGACGGAAGCAGGAACAGGGGAGGGACCGCGCTGCGGATTATGCCATGGTGGTGGGAAACCACAATGCCGGCTGCGCCTGCCTGGACACATTTTTCCGCGTCCTGGATGCTGAGCACTCCTTTCACCACAAAAGGAAGTCCGGCAGCCCGGGTCAGTTCCGCAAGCTCGCCAAAACTCAAAGGCTTCATGGGATATCCCAGACAATCCCCAAAGGCGTGGTCGATATCCACGCCCACCGCCAGAGCCCCGGAATCCTTCGCATGGGACATGCGGCGGTACAGAAGATCCCGGTCAGCATAAGGTTTAATAATTTTAATGGTTTCAGCGCCTGTGGACAGAATGTCCTCCAGCTCCGCCTCATCCCCCATGCCGGCCCACATCACGCTGCCCGAGAGGACGGCGCCCATGGCCATGGCAGTCATGCCGGGCACGCCTGATTCCAGAGGTTTCAGGTGGGACAGAGGAGACATCATCACCGGCGTTTCAAAGTGTTTGCCAAATAATTCCATAGAAGTATCGGGAGGAACACAGTCCAGCTGGCGCAGCTCAATGGCGATTTGTTCAAAATATTCTCCTGTGATCCTGTTGGAATCACCGGAAACAGTAATTTGCTCCATAAATAATACCCTCCGTTCTTTTTCCTCAATATAGCATAGGGAAACTGACGGCACAAGCATAATTTGGCCTCCTGTTCAGTCTTTTTCTCTGCGTTGCCGCATTTATTAGAGCAGGGCGGCAGTCCGGAAAGGAGAACCTATGGAAATGTCGTTTTTGTCCCTCTGGAATGAAATGATTGCGAATCCGATCCTGTTCATGACAGTTGTTCTGACTCTGGGAGTGATTTTTGTGAACGGCTGGACAGACGCTCCCAATGCCATTGCCAGCTGTGTATCCACAAAATGCTTAAGCTTCCGGGCGGCAGTTTGGATGGGAGCGGTATTTAACCTGCTGGGCGTCCTGGTCATGACACAGATCAACAGTTCCGTGGCGGCTACCATCAGCCAGATGGCGGATTTCGGGACAAACACACAGAGCGCATTGGCCGCTCTGTGCGCCGCTTTATTTTCCATTGTGGTTTACAGCATGGCCGCCTCCGTCTGGGGAATCCCTACCAGCGAAAGCCACAGTCTGATTGCGGGAATAACAGGTGCTGCCATTGCGATTCAGCATGGAACCAGTGGAATCCATATGGAAGAATGGAGGAAAGTCCTCTATGGGCTGGGGCTCAGCCTAGTTTTAGGATTTGCGGCCGGCTGGGCGGTGTGCAGGCTGGTGGTATTTGCCTGCAGAAAGCTGGACCCCGGAAAAACAGAAAAATTTTTTAACGGCGCGCAGATAGCCGGAGCAGCGGCCATGAGCTTTATGCACGGCGCTCAGGACGGACAGAAATTTATGGGCATTCTGCTGCTGGGAGCTGCATTTTCTGCCGGCAGAGCAGATATTGCCGGAATGGCGGTTCCGGCTTGGATGATGTTTTTGTGCAGCGGAATGATGGCATTGGGCACTTGTACAGGAGGAAAAAAGATCATACAATCCGTAGGGGAGGATATGGTGCGGCTGGAAAAATACCAGGGATTTTCCGCGGATCTGGCAGGCGCTGCCTGCCTGCTGTATTCCAGCCTTTTCGGCATTCCTGTGTCCACCACCCATACAAAGACCAGCGCCATCATGGGGGCAGGCGCTGCAAAGAGCCTGACGGCAGTAAACTTCAGAGTGGTGCGGGAGATGGTTCTGGCCTGGGTCCTGACGTTTCCGGTCTGCGGCGTGATCAGCTTTATCATGGCAAAAATGTTTATGGAAATCCTGTGAGCTCCATGCTCATGATTCTATAAAAAATTTTGAAAATCCGTAAAAAAGTAGTGATTTTTGGATTTTTTTTGATATACTATAATTAAATATGGTCGAAAGGAGGACGTACTATGCCAACAGTAAATGTTAATATACACCCAGCAATTTTAAGTTGGGCACTTAGCCAAACTAGCGAAGAAAAGTTGGGTACAAAACTTTTAGAAAATATTAAGCATTGGATTGATGGTACTAAAAGTCCAACTTTTAATCAGATAGAAGATTTTAGCAAAAAATCTCATATTCCATTGGGATACTTTTTTTTGCAGACACCGCCAGTAGAGCAGATTAGTTTGTTGAAATATAGAACGCTTGATAGTGTAGAATTAGCTAATCCGAGCCGAAATCTGATTGATACTATTCATGAGATGGAAATGGTTCAGGAATGGATGATTAATTACAGGAAAGAATGGAATTACGACACCATTAGAGTTATCGGAAGCTTAAAAGATGTAACAAATATAATTATAATTGCAGATAACATTCGTAATGATCTGGGACTTACTATTGAGTGGTATAAAGAATGTGCAAATTCTTCTGAGGCATTCAATAAAGTTAGAAGTCTTTTGGAAGAATGTGGAATAGTTGTGATGATGAATGGTGTTGTTGGGAAAAATACCCATCGTGCTTTAGATGTAAACGAGTTCAGGGCGTTTGCAATGGCAAATGAATGGGCTCCGTTAATTTTTATTAATGGTGCGGATTCTGCAGGTGGAAAACTGTTTTCTTTGTTCCATGAGATTGCACATCTTTGGGTTGGAGTAAATGATCTATATAATGACAGGAGATATTCTGCAAGTGAAATAAAGCCAATTGAGGCTATTTGCAACGCAGTTGCGGGAGAGTTAATGGTACCGAATGCAGCATTTCTTGAAAAATGGAATAACCATATAAGTGTTGATATATATGAAAAGATAAAGGAATTTGCCAAAATATTCCGTTGTAGCGGCAGTGTCATTGCCCGTAGGGCTCTAGACAATAAGAAAATAAATAAGAATGTATATAATCAGGTTATAGAAGAAGCCATTGAAGCATCCATCCAGGCTAAGCAGGAAAAAGGTTCTGGTGGAGATTATTATAAAGTTGCCCGCAGTAAATTAGACGGCGTTTTTGTACGTGCGTTATGTGAAAGTGTAAAGAGTGGCAGAACATCCTTTACAGAAGCATACCGATTAACGAATACTACCAGCAAAACATTTTTTGAAGTTGCAAGCGGACTTGGAGGTGTTTTATGGTAAATTTATCAGAAAGATTTTTGATTGATGCGAATACATTGATGACAGCATCAAGGTTTTTTTATGCTTATGATTTAACTCCTTCATTTTGGAAAACTTTTGAAGATGTGATAAAAACTGGTAATATAGTTTTGCTTGATATGGTAAAAGCCGAGATTGATAAGGGGGAAGATGAGTTAAAAGGGTGGGTATCTGAAAGGAAAGATGATTTTCAAGTCTGTAACCACGTTGATCCAGAAATAATCCCTAAATATGCGGAAGTGATGCAGTATATTCAGGAATGCGGCTTTTACAATGAAAGAGGGTTAAATGAATGGGCCAGAAATGAAGTCGCAGACCCATGGCTTATTGCAGCAGCGGCTGCTAAAGATTATAAGTTGATTACATTTGAACAATCTGCAGGTTCATTAAATGTTAAAAATAAAAGTGGCCGTGTAAAGATACCGGATGTTGCTAAACATTTTAATGTTGAGGTACATACTTTATTCCAGATGATGCGTCAGCTTAAGATAAAAATTTAATGAAGAAATAATTTACGGGGGCTGTCGCACAAATTATTTAGTGCGACAGCCCATATGATTACGGAAAATAACATCAAATGGTCAAAAATATGATACATCTGACATCATAATCGAGGTATTAAATCAGGTAGAAGCAATAAGCGGCCCGGAAAATTCTTTTTTATACTGCGCCGGGCGAAGTCCGGTATGCTTTTTAAACTGAGCAATATAGCTGCTGGCATCGGAAAACCCGCAGGCGGAGGCAATTTCTGCCACGGAGAGCTCAGTACCCCGCAGCAGCAATTTGGACTGGTTAATCCGGCAGTGGATCAGATAGCTGTAGGGCGTGACGCCCATGACCCGGCGGAACAGCCGGATAAAATGATACTTGGAAAGATGCACTGAGCCGGCTATCATATCCAGGGTGAGCGGTTCCGCGAAGTGCTCCCGGATGTAGGATGCCGCAAGCTCCGCCTCCTGGCAGGAAGCATGCGCTGCCTTGTCCGCATTCCGCACAGAGGACAGAAGAAGCTGGTGGAAAAGCTGGTGAAATTCTGAGGAAAGCCCGGAAGCATTTACAATATCCGTGTATTGAATGCGCGGCATCAGGCGGACCAGCTGCTGGCGGAAACTCTCTGAATCCTGCAGGTCAATGGCCCTGGGCTGTTTCTCATACAGCAAATTGTAAAAAGAACAGGCGCCCTGTCCCTGGAAGTGAATCCAGAGGAAATCCCATCTGCTGTCTGAGGAATAATAGTGGTGGAAGCTGCGGCAGTCCAGAAGAACAGCGCAGCCCGGAGGAAGCAGAAAGGAACAGCCGCCGGTTTCCACAGTCCCCGCCCCGCCGGTGGTAAACAGCAGCAGAAAACTGTCATGGAAGTCCCGGGAGACAGAATAATTTTCCAGCGCCGAAAAACGGCCGGCTTCTGAAGCGTAAAACGGAAAGGCGCTGGACGCCTCTGTGGGGGTAGCGGTGACCCAGACCGAATCTTGAGTGAACCTCTCTTCTGATCTTCTCATTTTCTGTTCCTTTCTCAGCAATATCTGCAGCGGTTTTTTCTGTTTACAGTCTACAACAGAACGGGATCCCGGCGCAAGTGAAAAGCAATATTTTCTTATTTTACAGCAATAATCCGGACTGCCCAGTGGAAGGAACAGTGCTATAACTGTACTATCAGAGTCTGTCAGGAGGAAATGAAATGGGAAAAGTAGAAGTGCGCAGGGAGAAAATTGTGATCCCGACCTATGAAGCCGCAGAGTACAGCAAGAATCCAATGTTTTTGGAAAAAAGAGTCTACCAGGGTTCCAGCGGCAGGGTATATCCCCATCCGGTGTGTGAGAATATATCAGATATCAAAACGAATAAAGAATATGAAGCAATTTTTTTGGAAAATGCGTATATTCTGGTCATGCTTCTGCCGGAAATCGGCGGACGGGTACAGCGCCTGTATGATAAGACAAACGGGTACGACGCGGTTTATTATAATGAGGTGATCAAACCGGCGCTGGTGGGGCTGGCGGGTCCCTGGATTTCAGGCGGGATTGAATTTAACTGGCCGCAGCACCACCGTCCTTCCACCTTTGATCCGGTAGAATATGCGATAGAAGAACATCCGGACGGCTCTGTTACCGTTTGGATGGGAGAAGTGGAGAAGATGTTCCATACCAAAGGGATGGCGGGCTTCACAGTATATCCGGACAAGGCATACTTAGAAATCAGGGGACAGCTCTATAACCCCACGGACCGGGTCCAGACTTTTTTATGGTGGGCGAACCCGGCTGTGGCAGTGAATGATCACACCCAGTCAATTTTCCCTCCGGACGTCCATGCAGTGACGGATCACGGAAAGCGGGCCGTTTCGACCTTCCCCATTGCTACAGGAACTTATTACAAAGTGGATTACAGCAGCGGGGTGGATATTTCCCGCTACAAAAATATCCCGGTGCCCACTTCTTATATGGCCTGGCACTCAGACTATGATTTTATCGGAAATTATGATTACGGAAAACAGGCCGGGCTGCTCCATATTGCGGACCACCATGTGGCTCCCGGAAAGAAACAGTGGACCTGGGGAAACGGAAGCTTTGGCCGCGCCTGGGACAGGAATCTGACAGATGAAAACGGTCCGTATATCGAGCTGATGACAGGCGTGTTTACGGACAACCAGCCGGACTTTACTTTTTTAAAACCTTATGAGGAAAAAAGTTTTGTACAGTATTTTATGCCCTATAAAAATGTGGGGGCCGTAAAAAACGCCTGTATTAACGGCGCTGTAAATCTGGAGATCAGGGATGGAAAAGCAATTTGCAGCGCCTTTACTCCGGCAGAACTGGGTGAAGTAACAGCAGAGCTGCGCTGGGAAAACAGAGTGCTGTTTTCAGAAACGGTGAATTTGTCTCCCCGGAATACATTTCTGCGGGAAGAACACCTTCCTGAGGATTTCTGTCCGGAAACAGAACTGAACGGGCTTCGTTTCCTTTTGAGTAAGGATAGTAAGGAAATTATCTCCTATTCCCCGGAATTGGATCATCAGGAGCCGGCGCCTTCCCCGGCAGAGGCCCTGCCGGAACCGGAAGAACTGGAAACGACAGAAAAACTGTTTCTGGCCGCGGTGCATCTGGAGCAGTACCGCCATGCCACCCGTTCTCCGGAGCCCTACTACCTGGAGGGTCTGAAACGGGACCCATCTGATATCAGGCTGAACAATGGATACGGAAAATATCTGTACCAAAAAGGCTGTTATGAGAAAGCTCTGGAATATTTCAGGAGGGCCGCGGACTCTTCCATATGGAAAAATCCCAATCCCTATGACTGTGAACCCTTTTACAATCTGGGGCTGGCATACAAGGCGCTGGGCAAGAAAAGTAAGGCTTATGACGCGTTTTATCGCGCTGCCTGGGACGGTTCCATGCAGAATCGGGCGTTTTATCAGCTGGCCTGCCTGAGCGCAGGGGAAGGGCGGTATTCTGAGGCGCTGGAATTTACGGAAAAATCCCTGCTTTGCGGCGCGCACCACCTGAAAGCACGAAATCTGAAGACCACGCTTCTGAGGCTGCTTGACCGGACAGAAGAGGCAATTTCTTTTGCGGAGGAAACCTGCAGGATAGATCCTCTGGATACCGGATGCAGATACGAGCTGTATCTCCTGTTTCACGATAAAAAAAGACAGGAGGAATTGAAAGCACTGCTGCGGGAGGATTCACAGAATTACATTGAATTGTCTCTGAACTACAGAGAAGCATATCTGTTTTTAGAAGCCGCGTCTGTGCTGGAACTCTGCTCTGACAGCGGGGATCCCATGGTACATTATCATCTTTACAGCAATACAAAACGGAAAGATGCGCTGAGGCGGGCAGAGCAGTGCAGCAGCCACTATTGCTTCCCTAACCGCCTGGAGGATATGGAAGTGCTGCAGGAAGCGGTAAGGACAGGCGGAAAATGGGCCGGATATTACCTGGGCGAGCTTCTGTATGACCGGGGGAGATGGGAGGAAGCCGTGGAGCTGTGGGAAGCCTGCTGCTGTGAGATTTCACTGCCCACTGTCTGGAGAAACCTGGCACTTGCTTATTATAATAAACGAAAAGACGGTTCCAGGGCCAGAGAAGCTATGGAACGGGCATTTTCCATGGACCCAACGGACGCCAGAGTATTTTACGAGCTGGATCAGCTGTATAAAGTGCTGAACCTGCCATATGAAAACCGGCTGGCGCAGATGGAAGCACATCAGGAACTGCTGGCCGGGCGGGACGATTTGTATACGGAATATGTGACACTGCTGAACCTGGACGGGCAGTATCAAAAGGCTCTGGCGGCCATGGAACAGCATAGATTTCATCCCTGGGAAGGCGGAGAGGGGAAGATCACTGCCCAGTACAGGATTGCCAGGGTAGGCCTTGCCAAAGAAGTATTTGCCGAAAAACCGGAAACAGCAGAAGCGCATCTTCAGGCCGCGCTCTGTTATCCGGAAAATTTGGGCGAGGGAAAGCTGGCTGGGGCGGAAGACCAGGATATTGATTATCTGCTGGGCTGCCTGCGTCAGGGAAAAGCCGGGGAAGATGCGCTGAGGCGGGCTGCCAGAGGGCCGGGAGAGATTTCTGCTGCGGTTTATTACAACGACCAGCCCCCGGAAATGCTTTATTATTCCGGCCTGGCCCTGGGAAAGCTGGGACGTGAGAGAGAGGCGTCAGAATGCTTCAGAAGGCTGCGGGAATTCGGGCTGGCTCATGAAAAGGATGAAATAAAAATAGACTACTTTGCGGTATCACTGCCGGATTTCCTGATCTTTGAAGGGGACAGACGCCGGAAAAACCGGGTGGACTGCTGCTTCCTGACTGCTTTGGGATATTTGGGGGAAAGTAACTGGGAAGAGGCGGCGCGTTACGCAGAAAAGGGCCTGGAAGAAGATCAGTCTCATTTCGGGCTGCGGCAGGTGAGAAAGGCGGCGGAACAATGCAGATCATGGATTTAAGCGGAAGCTGGGATTATGAAACAGATGAGGAGAACACGGGACTTGACAGAAAGTTGTTTCAGCGGAAACTGAAAGGGGCAGGCTTTCTTCTGCCGGGAAGCGCCTGCCAAAATCAGATCGGCAGAAAACAGGAGTATGCCGCAGAATTTACCCCGGAAGCGGTCCGGGCGCCCAGGGAGCGGTATGAATATGTGGGCCCTCTGTGGCTGCAGCGCCAGGTACGGGTACCGAGGGGATGTGAAGGAAAGGACGTCAGGCTGTTTCTGGAACGGGTGAATATGGCTTCTCAGGCCTGGGTGGACGGAAAATGCGCAGGGCGGCAGGTTGTGGAGCTCTCCGCGCCCCACTGCCATGACCTGACGGGGCTGCTTACCCCAGGAGTCCATACCATTACGCTGCGGCTGGATAACAGGAATCTTCTGAATATCGGCGGTATGGCCAGCGGCTACAGCATTGATACCCAGGGGATCTGGAGCGGCGTGATCGGGCGGATGGAACTGCAGTTTTTAAACCAGGAGCGCATGGAGGATATCCAGGTTTATCCCTGTGATAACGGGATAGATGTAAAAGTAGTGACTGCCAGCGGGATTTCTTCTCCGGGGAAAAAGTCAGCTGCCAGACTGAGGCTCACCATTGTTTCTCCGGATGGGGAACCGCTCCCTTGTGTCAGCCGGGAAGTTGAGCTCTACCAGGCCAGACAGACGGAGCGCTTTCATTGTGAAATCAGAGAGATCTGCTGGTGGAATGAATTTCATCCCTGTCTCTACCGGCTGGATGCCGTGCTGGAAACAGAAAATGGAGGCGAGGACAGAAGGACGGTCACCTTTGGGATGCGGCTGGCCTGTTCCAGAGAAAAAAATCTTCTGCTGAACGGCCGCCCTATTTTCCTGCGCGGCACCACGGACTGCGCGATTGATCCCTTAACGGGGTACCCGTCCATGGAGGAAGAGACCTGGGTAAAAAGATTTTCCACTGTAAAAGAATACGGGATGAACCATGTCCGGTTCCATGCCTGGTGCCCGCCGGAAGCTGCGTTTGCCGCTGCGGACCGGCTGGGGATTTATCTGTCAGTGGAGATGCCGTTCTGGCTGAACCGGGATGTGGGCTGCCCGGCGGCGGGGGAGGATATCCTGCACAGGTATTACTTCACCCAGGAAGCGCTGGCGATTTCCAAAACCTATGGCAATCACCCTTCTTTTCTGATGTTCTCCAACGGGAATGAAATCATGGGAGATTTTGAACTGCTGGAAGATATTATTATCATGATGAAAGCCCAGGACCCCAGACACTTGTATACGCTGACCTCAAATTTTGACCATCCTGTTTCGCCCTGCGAAGATTACCTCTGCGCTTTTGAGGCGGGAGGACACCCGGTGAGGCTGCAGCATCTCCAGGAAGCCGCGGCGGAGCATTCCTGCCTGGACTACCGGGAGGCAGTGGAAGATGTGCCGGCGCCTGTGGTTTCTTTTGAAGTGGGTCAGTACTGTGTATTTCCGGATGTGGATTTAATCCTGGAATATCAGGGAAATATGCTGCCGGTGAATCTGGAAGCCATCCGGCGGGAAATGATAAAAAATGGAATTTATGACAGGAGAAAAGATTATATAGCGGCTTCAGGGGCTATGGCGGCACTGCTGTATAAAGAAGATGTGGAAACCGCTCTGAGGACAGAGGGGTTCGGCGGCTTCAGCCTGCTTTCCCTGTGCGATTATACGGGACAGAATACGGCTGCCGTGGGTCTTTTAAATGCGTTTTGGGAAAGTAAGGGAATCCTTACCCCGGAAGAATTCAGGCAGTTCTGCGGCCCGGCAGTGCCTCTGTTTCTGTCAAAGCGGGTGTATTCCACAGAGGAAACGCTGAAAGCCCGGCTGAAGCTGTTTGACAGCAGAGAAGAACGGGCCGAAAGCCCGCTGTTTCATCTGGAGTTATGGAATGGGAAAGAATTGTTTTTCAGGACAGAGACCAGGGAACAGCAGGTGGAAATCCCGCTGACAGGCCTTTCAAATCCCGCCGGCCTCAGAGTGAAGCTTTCCGCAGAAGGGGGCAGCAATTCCTGGATGGTCTATGTATATCCGGAAAAAGAAAAAACTGGCCTGCCCATGCTGCGGGGGGACTCCGAAGAACTAAAACGCCTGATCCGGGAAGGCGGCAGAGCAGTTGTGTCGGGAGAGGGGCTGAAATGCCCGGTAGAAGGGAGCTTCACGCCAGTATTCTGGTCGCCGGTATTTTTCCCCAGCTCCAGGCCCTGCGGCGCCATTATTGATTCCGGGCATCCATTGTTTGAGAATTTTCCAACTGAAGAATATCCGGGATTTCAATGGAAAGCTCTGATCGACGGCTGTGCCGGAGCAAAACTGCAGCAGCTTGGAAGCGGCTTTCGCTCCATTGTGGAACTGGCGCCGAATTTCCTGACACAAACGCCCGCCTCTCCTTTGTTTGAAGGAAAAGTGGGCGCTGCGGAAATTTTATTCTGCGGTTTTGACCTGCAGGGAGAACAACTGCCGGTGAAAGGGCTGAGGCAGAGCATTGCAGAGTACGTCTTGTCAGACAAGTTCCGCCCGGATCAGGAAATCAGCCCGGAAACATTTCTGGGAATGTTTTTCTGACGCCGCAGTGCGCATCCCCCGGAGGGTTTTATAGCATAGGAAACGGATCAGGGCTGCCTGGTCCGTTTTGCGCGCCGGGGCAGATCGGCAGCTTGAGACGTGTCCAGCAGCAGATCAAACAGCTGACCGGCGCCATTGCGGCGGCGGTCATCCAGAGCCCGGTATTTCCGGATCAGCGCCTGCTCTTCAATAGACAGATCCCACTCGGAGGCAGGGCGCTGGAGACAGTCCTGAAACAGATAATTGGCATCCACCTGCAGCGTATCAATTAATCGATATAAAATTTCTTCTTTCGGAAAGCTGTAATCCTGCTCATAATTTGTGACCGCAGAGGCAGTGACGCCTATCAGCTTAGCCAGTTCATGCTGCCGGTACCCCAGAGCTTCCCGCGCTTCCCTGATTCGAAACCCAATTCCCATAAAGCCCTCCTTTGTGTGCTGTCATCGTGTATTTTCAGTATACTCGCATAAAGACAGAATGTAAAGAAAAATATATATAAACATCCGCTCCTGTGCTTTACTTTTCCTTCCGGAGAGGTATAATGAAAAAAATGGCCGAAAGGCGCCGGGGAGGAAAAATGAAGATACATAAACTGCATGAAAAATGGATGCTGAAGATTATGCCGCCGGGAACGTTTGCCGGAAAAGAGATGGGCGCGGGAATCTGGAGAGACAAGGCGCCTGTCCGGTGCATTCCTGCCCAGGTCCCGGGCGGGGTTTACGACGCGCTGCTGAAGGCCGGAGAGATGAAAGATCCCTACTGGCGGGACGAAGAGGAGGGCGCGCTGAAATGGATGGATTTTGATTTCATATTTGAAAAGGAGTTCGTCCTTCCTGCGGATCTGGAAGAGTGCCCGCAGATTCTGCTGCACTGCGCCTGCCTGGATACCATCGCCTGGGTATACTGCAATGGTATCCTGACAGGAAAAGGGGAAAATATGCACCGCGTCTATGAATTCGACCTCACGGGTCTGCTTCATCCGGGAATAAACCAGATTCAGATCTGCATCCAGTCGCCGGTAAGCTATATCCGGGAAAAGCAGGAACAGGTGGAGGTGCTGGGAACGGCAGACGCGATGAACGGATTCCCTCATATCCGCAAGGCCCACTGTATGTTCGGGTGGGACTGGGGGCCTCATCTGCCGGACGCGGGAATCCGGGGTGATATCTGCCTGTATGGTCTGGAAGGCGTCCGGCTGGGGCAGGTCCGCGTCCGCCAGCAGCATGGGGAGGGGAGTGTGATCCTGCGGGTACATCCTGAAATTGTGCGGCAGAGCAGCGCCTTTTTTGTTGAGGAAAAGCCGTTTTCCTGGAAACTTGAGCTGTTTGACCCGGAAGGGAATCCGTTAACATGCCAGGAATATCCAGGAGAAATCCTGTCCGCGGGGACTGCTGTGAAAGAGCCGCGGCTCTGGTGGCCAAATGGTCTGGGCGGCCAGCCTCTTTACAGGGTACGGGTGAGTTTGCTACAGGGAGAGCAGGTGCTGGAAGTTCAGGAAAAGAAGATTGGGCTGCGCACAATGACGGTGCGGCGGAGGAAAGATGAATGGGGCGAGTGCTTTGCCCATGAGGTCAACGGACTGACGGTGTTTGCAATGGGAGCGGATTACATACCGGAGGACTGCATTTACGGGAGGATGAACAGAGAGAGGACCAGAAAGTTGCTGACGGCGTGCCGGGACGCTCATTTTAATTGTGTGCGGGTCTGGGGCGGGGGCTGGTACCCTTCCGACGACTTCTTCGACCTGTGCGATGAGCTGGGGCTGATGGTCTGGCTGGATTTTATGTTTGCCTGCGCAACTTATCATCTGGATGAGGAATTTGACCGGAATATTCAGGCGGAGCTGAGGGATAATATCCGCCGCGTCCGCCACCATGCCTGCCTGGCGCTGTACTGCGGAAACAATGAGATGGAACAGTTTGTGGCGGAAGGGCAGTGGGTCGCCCGTCCAAAACATTTCGCGGATTATTTTAAGATGTATGAATATATTTTCCCCAGAATCGCGGAAGAGGAAGACGGGGAGACTTTTTACTGGCCGGCCAGCCCTTCTTCCGGGGGCAGCCTGGACTTTCCCAATGATCCGGACAGGGGAGATGTGCATTACTGGGAGGTTTGGCACGGCAATAAACCTTTTACAGAATATAGAAAACATTTTTTCCGCTATGCCAGCGAATTTGGTTTTGAATCCTTTCCCAGTGAAAAAACCATTGAGAGCTTTACGCTGCCGGAGGACCGGAACCCGTTCTCCTATGTGATGGAAAAACATCAGCGGTGCGTGGGCGGGAACGGCAAGATTCTGACTTATCTCTATCAGACTTTTTTGTATCCCGGGAGCATGGGCGCGCTGGTCTATGCGTCCCAGCTTCTTCAGGCTGAGGCGATGAAATATGGCGTGGAGCATTTCAGGAGAAACCGCGGCAGGTGCATGGGAGCGGTATTCTGGCAGCTCAATGACTGCTGGCCGGTGGCATCCTGGTCCTCAATCGACTATGAAGGGCGGTGGAAGGCTCTGCACTATTATGCCAAACGTTTCTTTGCCCCACTGCTGCTGTCCTGCGAGGAAGAGAGCGTGCTGACTCAGGATTGGGAGATCAATCAGCCGGAAAAACATCTGCGCAAGTCTGTGCGCTTTAATGTATCCAATGAGACCAGAGAAGCCCGGGAGGCGGAGGTCCGGTGGCAGCTGCGCAGCGCGGGGGGAGAGATTCTGCGGGAAGACAAACTGTTTATTTCTGCGGCCCCTCTTTCTGCGGCCTGGACAGAGGCCGTTGATTGCCCGGACGCAGATGAACGGAGGAACTATGTGAGCTTTCAGCTGTATGAAAATGGGGAATGGATCAGTTCGGGAAGCGTGATATTTACAGTGCCCAAGTTCTTCTGCTGGGAGGATCCGGGACTGACTGTGCATGTACAGGGCCGGGAACTGGTGGTGCGCGCAGACGCATACGCTAAGAGCGTGGAGGTCAGGAACAGATCGGATAACCTTATATTAGAGGATAACTTTTTTGATATGGACCCCGGAGAGAGGAGAATCCGGATATTGGCCGGAGAACCGGAGGGGCTTGAGATCCGAAGTGTTTACGATATCAGATAAAAACATCAGTTGTTGAAAAAGAATCCCGCTTGCGGGATTCTTTTTCAACAACGCCGGAATGATTTTTCCTACATAACAGACAAAGGCCTTAAACAGGAAGGGAGGTTATGAAATGGAGGATCAGGAAATTATCCGCCTGTTCTGGGCGCGCACAGAACAGGCAATACAAGAAACAGATCTGAAATATGGAAAATTTTGCAGCGGGATTGCGCTGAGGATTCTGAAGGACAGGCAGGATGCGGAAGAATGTGTGGATGACGTTTATCTGGCAGCCTGGAAGAAAATCCCCCCTGCGAAGCCGGATTGTCTGCCTGCTTTTTTAGGCCGGATCACAAGAAATATTGCGTTGGACTGCTATGACAAGAAGCGGGCCAAGAAGCGGGAACACGGAACATTGGTCCTGCTGTCTGAGCTGGAGGAATGTATTCCCTCAGGAATGACGCCGGAAGAGGAGGCTGACGCAAATCAGACTGCCCGGTGGATCAGCAGTTTCCTGTCAGAACAAACTGCAGAAAAGAGATGCATGTTCCTGAGACGCTATTGGTACGGGGATTCCATTGCAGAATTGGCGGAGCGCTTCGACAGCAGTGAGGAGCGTGTAAAATCTGTTCTTTTCCGTCTCAGGAAAAGCCTGAAAAAATATCTGGAAAAGGAGGGCGTTGCCATATGACAGGACGTCAGTTGTTTTCAATTATGGGTGAAGTGGAGGACAGCATGATACAGGAAGCAGAAACTTATCGCATTCTGAAAGGAAGCAGGAAGAAAAAAATAATGGGAAAGGCTTTGATCGGGGCTGCGGCCTGCGCTCTGCTGGCAGCAGGAGGCTGGCTGGCTTTCCGTGCCCTGGGCGCCGGGGAGAATGGGAACAGTCTGGATCTTCCTAATTCGCACAATGTGGCGGCATATTACGCGGAGCCGGAGTCTGGGAATACAGCCATGGCAGACCTGCCCTGGTTTACGGAGGAAGAGCTGTTTCATGGGGAGAATACGGATATATTCCGCGGGAAAGTGACCAGCCTGAAGAATATCAGGGTGGAATTTGGGGAAGAAACATTGGAAGAGCTGCAGTACAGAGCAGTTGCGGAAATTCAGGTGGATAAAGTATACAGAGGTTCCTGCACGCCGGGACAGACTGTGAAAGTGCTGCTTCCCTGCCCGGCAGGGCTGGCGCTGTGGATCGAGGATACGAAAACAGTTTCCCAGATGGAAGAGGGGACAGAGGGAATATTTATGCCTGTGCGTTATGACGAAACGGATGTCTGGAAAGAAGGAGACGGCGCGCTGCAGTTGAGTGACCTTGCGGAATATGGTTTTCTCGACGGTGAGCGGTATGCCTTTTTAGAGAAGGAAGGAAAGCTGATCTATGCGGACTGGGCATACCCTTCCCTGGAAAGCTCCTCGGGGCTGGAGGATGTGGAAGCGCTGATTGCGCGGCAGCTGGCAGAGGGTTAATGAAAAAGAATCCCGCTGGCGGGATTCTCCGCCTGCGGCGTGTCGCTTTAGCGACGTGATTCCTCACGCCGCAGTGCGATCCCCCGGAGGGTTTTGTTACATAGGGAACGCAGTTTCCTATGCAAGAATAAAGAGTCCGGCTCGCCGGACTCCCGCGCCGAAGCGCGGTCGCTTTAGCGGCCATATTTCCTCGGCGCGAAGTGCGCATCCCCCCGTAGGGTTTTGTTACATAGGGAACGCAGTTTCCTATGTGACAAATAAAACAGGGTGCAGGCGGCTTGTCCGCCCGCACCCTGTTTTTGAGGTTCACTGCCAAAATTGGAGATGGTAATAAAAATAATAAAACAATTCAGGGTTCAGATCCTGCAGCTTCATAGCGCCGTCTGTGAACACCAGGAGCAGATGGAAGGCCATTCCGGCGACAAAGGCGGCTGCCAGATAGAGCCACAGCCCTCTGGAGGCGCAGGGCCTGCCGGCCAGGTATACCGAAGCAGCCAGCACCGCCAGCACGGAAGCCAGCATGATCAGCCACCCGAAATCACTGTAATAGCGCAGCAGGATTCCCGCGCCCTCCGTATCAATGCAGATGATCAGGACAGCCAGGAGCATGGCGCAGACGCCGGCAGTCCAGAGCCTGCGGTCGGAGAACCATTTCCGGATGCGGAACAGAAAAAGTCCGGACAGAGAAATTAGGTTGACAGCAAAGAACCCGCCGAAAGTTCCCTCTGAGATGGTGCGGCCCAGGTAGGCTGTCTGCAGGGTTACTTTATTGATGAAGGGGAACTGGGAGGTTATGACCGGCGGCTGGAACAGATAGGTGAACAGCCCGATCGGCAGCCTGGCAGCCACAATTCCCCGGTTGGTCATGTCATTGGTGGTCAGGTTGTAATTAGCCCCGAAATCCAGAGGGGAGCCAAAACGGATAAAGTTGTAGTACATCAGGCCGCAGGCCACCAGCACATAGGGCAGGGCAGCCAGCAGCGTGGGCGCCAGTCCCTTTTTCGAGAACAGCAGCCGCTTTCTGAAAACAGCGTCCCAGAAAATCGGAAAAATCAGCAGAGAACCCAGACAGATCTGCGGCCTGCAGGCTGCTACCAGAGCCATGAAAAGGCAGCCCAGAAAAATTTTTCCTTTGAGGATCCTGTCCGGCCGGATGGAAGACAGCCAGCAGTTCAGGCCAAGGATGGAAAGGGTTACTCCCATGATAATAGGCAGGGAATAAAAATCCGGCCGCCGTATGATAGCCAGCACGCCGCAGCTGTTGATGAACAGTGTGGTGAGCAGAAGAAATACGGGATAGGGGATTTTTTTGGAGTCGAACCTCTGTATCAGCAGGGCCATCAGCCGGTAAACCGCAAATATAAAAATAATTCCGGTGATGAGCACCCCCAGGAAAGTGGGAAAAGCACTTCCTGTGATGAGATACCAGGGGAGATAAAAGATCAGAACTGGCAGGACCCCGAAGTACACATAGTACTTTCCGTCATAATAGGCATGATCAAAAAGATAACTGCTGTCTGACTCATCCATCACAATCTCCCGCTGAGCGCTGTCATAGGGATTTTCCATATTGATCAGAGACTCCGGCGGTTCCTGGTCCAAGTAGACATGCCCTTCGCTGATGGCCACTGCCAGTTCATGGTATTGCTTGTGGTGGCGGGAACTGGGGTCCAGAAACCATGGGTTGATGCAGATCACAGCCGCAAAGAGCAGAATCTGTATGGACATGGCCGCTGAGGTGACAGACTGCTGGCGGCGGCTGTTTTTCCGGTAAGGAATGCGGAAATATCCCGCTTTTGGACGGAGATAGAACAGGACGGTAAGAATCAGCGCCAGCAGGGAAATACGCAGCGGAGATATCTGCATGGGAATAACTGGATTGACAGTGAGCCCATTGATATAGATCCGGTCATTTTCGTCCGCGTCAAAAAGTATTTTTATTTTATCCGTATCGCCTGCCAGGTGCAGCGTCATATATTGGCTGTGTTTGACAAAAGGAAGGATATTGCGGGAGGGGAGTTTCATATACTGGCTGTTGGCCGCGTCCGTTACATAAAGTGTTACCGACGTGATCAGCTGATCTGCCCCTCGTTTATTTTCCCGGTACACATTGAGGTACAGAGTGGATACATGGCGGTCCAGCCCTGTGATTTCCACATAGGCCTGATTTGCACCGGAGACAAGATAACTGCCGTCCTCCCGCAGTTCCATATTTTTGCTGGCTTTCAGCTCTGTGACAGGAAGCGGGTCTTGAAACATGGTCATATAAAATTTGTAATTAAACAGTGTCAGCTCCAATACAAGAGCCAGAAGCAGGAATATGCCTGCCGTAGAGGCGATGTGTTTCAGGCCGGCCAGCCCGGCCCTCCAGTTTTTCCATTGAGTGTATAACTGCTTCATTTTCCGGTCTCCTTTTTCACAGAGGCTTTGTCCAGCAGAATTTTCAGCATTGGCTTCGCGTGGAGGAAATTCAGAACAGCGTCCAGGCCGTCCTCCTCCGGAGCGCTCTTCCTGCCTGTATATACGGCGCGGATCAGGATGTTTTTAGGGGTATGTTCCATATCAATAAATTCCAGGATCTGTGCACGGTACCCTGCGCGTTCTAACAGACGGGCCCGGATTGCGTCAGTAAACAGGGCGGCCGACCGTTCCCGGATCAGGCCGTATCCAAGCAGAGGCTCCAGAAGGCCGCAGGAAATCTGACTGTTCAGTTCGTGCTGGCAACAGGGAACGGAGAGGATCACTCTGGCTCCCCAGGAAACAGCTTTTGCCAGGGCGTAATCTGTGGCGGTATCGCAGGCGTGCAGGGTCATCACCAGGTCTACCTGACTGATGCCGGTATAGGAAGCGATGTCGCCGCAGATGAAAGTAAGACCGTCATACCCACAGCGCAGGGCCAGCTCATTGCAGCGGCGGATCACGTCCTCTTTAAGATCCAGGCCGATAATGCGGACAGGGAGCCCTTTCAGCCGGGAGAGATAATAGTAGGCGGCAAAAGTCAGATAAGATTTTCCGCAGCCAAAATCTATGATTGTCAATTCTCTGTTTTCAGGCAGCTCAGGAAGCACGTCACGGATAAATTCCAGAAAACGGTTGATCTGCCGGAATTTATCGTAACGGGCATGGACTACATTTCCTTCCGGGGTCATGACCCCCAGTTCCACCAGAAAATCCACCGGCGTTCCTTCCGGAAGCAGGTAGTTTCTGACACGGTTATGTGAAAGAGGGGAGGGGGAGAGGGAAGCAGTATTAATTTTTCTGGATTTCACTGTTATTTTCCCTTTTTTGCTTACCAATACAGAAGCCTGCATATCCGCAGCTTGAATCTGAGCCTGACGGAAATGGACGGTCAGACACTGTTCAATATAAGCGCAGGCTTCGTCCTGACTGAGATTTTTATGAAATACTTGTTTCCCCCGGAATTCCTCGGCCTGGAAACAGAGAGAATCCCGTTTCAGCAGGGGGCGCAGGCGGGCTTTCAAAAAAACCTCGTCCCGGGGGCTGCTGAGAATCAGTGATTTCAGACGGTCGTTCAGGCACTGCGTCAGCAGCGCATGCAATTCTTCCATAAAGGACCTCCTGTGATGCAAAAATGAATAAAAATTTAGATATTAGCAGTTTATCACATTCAGTTTGATTTCACAACAGATTGGGGTGGCTTTTCTGCCTGTTTTGTGGTATTCTTTTATCTGATATCCGCCGGGGAGCGGAAGAATGGAGACATTAAGGAGGATCAGAGCGTAAATGAGCAACAGTACATCCTGTTATGTGAAAATGATCCGTGAAATATGCAGGGAGGAGAATATTTCGCTGGAATCCTTCGGGGGGGACTGGGTATTCCGGTTGGAACGGGGAGATAAAGAAGGATATATTCTTGGCTATCAGTTCGGCCTGAACCTGGCGGTGGCGCAGCAGATCTGCGCGGATAAAAGCGCTGCCAGCGAAGTGATGAAAGCCCACGGAATCCCCCATGTGCCCCATCATTGTTTTATGACTCCGGAAAAACTGAAATATATTGATAAAGAGGGAAACTGGGAAGAGATGCTTTCCGTATTCCGTATGTATGGGGATGTGGTAGTGAAGGACAATCAGGGCACCGGAGGGGAACTGGTTTACCGGGTGCGCTCTGTGGACTGCCTGGAACAGGCGGCGCAGGAAATTTTCAGGACCTGCCAGTCTCTGGCAATTTCACCTTATGTGGAGATTGAAAAGGAATATCGTGTGATTCTGCTGGACGGAGAGATCCAGCTGGTTTTTCATAAACTGAGAGATTTTGTGACGGGCGACGGGCGCAGCACCCTGAGGCAGCTCTACGCCGGACATCTGATGGGAGGCGGAGCCCAGGCGTCCATACCTGCGGGAAAACTGGAAAAAATCCTTCCGGATGGGCAGAGACATTACCTTAACTGGAAACATAATCTGGGCCAGGGGGCCAGGGCCGTGGTAGAGGAAGACCCGGCTGTCACCGGCCCTGCGGTGGCGCTGGCTCTCAGGGCGGCGCGGCTGTTCGGCCTGCGGTTCGCATCTGTGGATGTGATCCGGTGTTCAGAAGGCCTGCAGGTTTTGGAGATCAATCCAGGGGTGATGATGGAAAACCTGGCGTCCTCTTCTCAGGAGTTATACAGGAAGGCAAAGGAGATTTACAGGAGGGCGGTTTTGAAAATGCTTTCTTAATTTTTCCTGATATTTGGAAAATGGGTTGATTTTTCTGATGAAAATCGGTATGATAAGAGGGCGTAAGGAGGCTGTCTGATGATTAATTTTGAAGAGGAACTGGCAAAATTTACTCCCAGCCTGGAAATTGACGAAGCGGAAGATTCCATCAAGGATGAAGATCTGACGGATGTTACGGACATCATGGTGGAACTGCTGGAGGAAGTAAGGAGCCGGAATTAATGAAGTGCTATCACTGTGGATGCAAGCTGGGGGAAGAGGATACCTGCGGCCGGTGCGGAGCGGATGTTCGGCTGTACCGGAAGATTATCCGCACCTCCAACGCCTATTACAACCGTGGGCTGGAAAAGGCCAGAGTGAGGGATCTGACCGGCGCGGCTGCGGCGCTCAGAACCTGTCTGGACCTGAATAAGCGGCATGTTGAGGCGCACAACCTGCTGGGCCTGGTCTACTATGAGATGGGGGAAGCAGTACCTGCGCTGAGGGAGTGGATGATCAGCAAAAACCTGAAGCTGCGCCATAATATTGCCGGAACCTACATCAAAGATATTCAGGAGAACCGTCTGGACCTGGACAGCATGAATCAGACGATCCGCAAATATAATATGGCGCTGAGATATATCCAGGAAGACAGTGAGGATCTGGCGGTGATCCAGCTGAAGCGGATCATCATCGTGAATCCCCGGCTGATCCGGGCATACCAGCTCCTGGCTCTGCTCTATATGCGCAGGGAACGTTTCAGTCTTGCGTCGGAGGTGCTGGAAAAGTGCCTGGAGATCGACAGGGGCAATACAGTGACCCTGCGTTATCTGAAGGAAGCCCGGGCGGGCATAGCAGAACAGGGCAGGCGGAAACAGCGAAGGGTTTCTCATGGAGAACCGGAAGCACTTAAAGAAGAGCTGAACGGGGACCAGAATATTATTCCGGTACATGTGCGGGGGGTTGCCACATACTTTATGACGGCTGCCTACGTGCTGTCAGGAGTGATACTGGGAGTCCTGCTGGTGTTTTTCCTTGTGGTTCCGGGCGTCAGGAGGGCGGAGCGGTCAGGCTACCAGGAGCAGCTCAGGGGCTATGAAGAAAAGATATCCTCCCGGGATCAGAACGCGGCGGCGCTGGAGCGGCAGATCGCTTCCCTGGAAAAAGAGAAAAAGGATCTGCAGGACGCCCTGAATGCAAATACTGAGGACGGCGCGGGAATCCTGAATGCCTACGGTGTGCTTCTGGATATTATGGAAGCTTACAGGACCGGCAATCTGGCGAAAGTGGTGGAGCTGTATCCCAGTTTGAATGGGGAAGCTGCGGATCAGGCGAAGTATCAGGAAATGGTTCAGAACATCAAAAATGATTATGAAGGAGGCCTGTTTGACAGGCTGATGGCAGAAGCGGCGGAAGCCCGGGAAGCAGAAGGAGAAGAAGAGCTGCGCAGATCGCTGGCAGATTATGAAGCTGCTCTTGTGATCCGGCCTGAAACTCCGGAAGCCATGTTCTGGGCCGGAAATATTTATCACCGTCTGGGGCAGGCGGAGGAGGCCAGAGAATACTATACAAAAGTCATCGAGGAATATGGGGATACAGAATGGGCCGGACAGGCTGAAGCTCAGAGAAATCTTCTTCCCTGATGGAACTACTACGAATGATAAGGCATACTGCACAAGGAAGCAGTATGCCTTTTTATGCGCAGACGGAGGAATCCGTTGGCGGGCTGTGTCTGAAAATGATTGGAAAGGAGTTTGAAAAGGATGAAACATGCGATCTATGAGGTTGTGGACGACAGGCTGGTGGTCCATCTCCCGGGCGAGGTGGACGACCACAGCAGCGGCCGGATACAGGAAGAAACGGAAAAATATCTCCAGGGAGGGGGGATAAGGTATATGATTTTTGATTTTACTAATACCAGCTTTATGGACAGTTCGGGAATAGGCGTGCTGCTGGGCAGGTATAAAAGGATGAAGCAGCTGGGAGGAAATGTTGCTGTTTTTGGAGAGGATAACAGGATTAAAAGGATTTTAAACATATCCGGAATATATCAGATTATGGAGAGCCTGACGAAATAGGCGGAAAGGGGAAAGGATGAGTCAGATGGAGGAAACAAGAGGAAAAAAGGAAACCATGAGGCTGGAGATAGAGAGCCTTTCCTGCAATGAGGCTTTTGCCCGCGTTGCCGTGGCTGCCTTTATGGCCAGGATGGACCCTACAGTGGAAGAAGTTGACGATGTGAAAACAGCCGTATCGGAAGCTGTGACAAACTGCGTGATCCATGCTTATGGCGGCGGGGAAGGGAAAATATGGATTCAGGCGGAAGTAGAGGGCAGCCTGCTGACCGTACAGGTCAGGGATTCCGGGGTTGGAATATCGGATGTAAAAAAAGCCATGGAGCCTTTGTATACCGGAAAGCCGGAAGCAGGGCGCTCCGGGATGGGATTTTCTTTTATGGAAGCTTTTATGGATGAAGTGCAGGTAGACTCAGTGCCGGGAGAGGGGACCGTGGTAACTATGAAAAAGAAGCTGGGACAATGAGCGATAGGAAGGTGCAGGAATGGATCACACAATGGAGTTGATACAGACAGCGCACGCAGGGGATAAACAGGCCAGGGACCAGCTGGTGGAAGAAAATATGGGTCTGATCTGGAGCGTAGTGCGCCGGTTTCTGGGGCGCGGTTACGAGCCGGAAGATTTATTCCAGATCGGGAGCATCGGTCTGATGAAGGCCATCGATGGATTTGACACTTCGTTCGAGGTGCGCTTTTCCACCTATGCCATTCCGAAAATAACAGGAGAAATCAAGCGTTTTATCAGGGACGACGGAATGATTAAAGTCTCCCGCACCCTGAAAGAGAACGGCTGGAAAGCCGCCCAGGCTTCCGAACATCTGAAACAGCAGCTGGGCCGGGACGCGACTCTGGAAGAGATCGCCGCGGAAACCGGGATTACAGTGGAAGATCTGGCCATGGCTATGGAAGCCAATATTGAAATAGATTCTATTTATAAAACAGTTTACCAGGGAGACGGAAAAGAAATCTACCTGGTGGACAAGCTGGAAGACAGCGGAAGAGAGCGGGAACAGCTGCTGGATTCCATGGTGCTCAAGCAGCTGTTGGAAGAACTGCCGCCGGAGGACGCGGCGATCATCAGAATGCGCTACTTCGGCGAAAAAACGCAGACAGAAGTGGCGAAGAGGCTTGGAATCAGCCAGGTGCAGGTTTCCAGGCGGGAAAAGAAAATACTTCAAAAAATGCGAAAACAATTTTTACAGGGATAATTTTGCAGTTTCTGTCCAGACTGATGGTAGATAACGGACAAGGAGGAAATTGCAAATGGAAGAATGTAAATGCAAATGCGGGTGCCGGTGGAAAATGTGGGCCGGGCTTGTCATCGTCGGTCTGCTTGGGGCCGGGATTCTCTGCTATATCTGCAGCGGCAAAAAGAGCAGCTTCGCGGACTGCACACTGGTAGATAACGCAAAAGACCATATGAGAAATATGAAAAAAGATACTGCCAGCTTCTGTAAAGAAGCGGGAGAAATGGGTGAAGACCTGAAAGAAGACGTGGCTGAAGCTGTCAGGGAGAAAGCAGAGGATGCGGAAGAGGCCTACGATAAAACGAAACATGTGGTAAAAGAGCATTTGCGGAGAATGGAAGAGCTATGAAAGAGACACTTTATTTCAGTGTGGACCAGAACGTAGAGGTGACCAACGAAGAGATTTATCTGGGAAAGATCGCCACCCTCTGGTGCCGGGACAAGGCTGTGCTCAGCAAGGCCATGGCCTGCAAGCTGGGGAAAATGCCTTCCGGGAAAGAGAGCTTTCGCGTGTTTTCGGCAGTGGAGGTGATTCAGGCATTGCAGACTGCTGACCCCAATGTGGAGGTAACGAATCTGGGAACACCTGATTTTGTGGTGCACTACCACAGAGGGAAAAAGCCGGATGCCCTTTGGGAATTCATTAAAACCGCTGTAATCTGTCTTGTAGTATTCTTCGGCGCGGCCTTCGCGATCATGACCTTTAATAGTGATGTGAGCATACGGCCGATGTTTCAGGAGGTCTATAAAATGCTGACCGGAGTGGAGCAGGAGGGCTTTACGATTCTGGAACTCACTTATTCTATAGGCCTGGCAGCAGGCATTCTGGTCTTCTATAACCATTTCAGAAGGAAAAAAGTCATGGAAGATCCCACGCCTCTGGAAGTGCAGATGCGGCTGTATGAGCAGGATGTGAATACGGCTGTGATTGAAAACAGCAATCGGGGAAAAGAACAGAAAGGAGTTGACGGCGCTTGAAGGAATTAGGCGTACAGGCTCTTTTAGGATTGTTCGGTCTCGCCGGAGGTATGGTTACGGCCGCAGGAGTGTTTGCCCTGATCACTGTGATCGGAATTATTCCCAGGCTTGCAGGGCGCAGCAGGACAGGGGCCAGAATCCATACTTATGAGACTGCCATCTGCCTGGGCGGCATTCTGGGAAATTTGGCGGATATCTATCATGTGCCGCTGGGCCTGGGAGTCCCGGGAGAAATTCTTTACGGACTGTGCAGCGGCGTTTTTGTGGGCTGCCTGGTCATGTCTCTGGCAGAGACTGTAAACGTGATTCCTGTGATGGTGAAAAGGAGCAGACTGCGTGTCGGCATACAATATGTGGTGCTCGCTTTTGCAATCGGAAAGTGCATTGGATCGATCATATTTTTTAACAGCTCGTTTTAATCTGATCATGAGGGACGTTTCGCTTCGGCGGACGTTCTTTTTTTGTGCAAAATTGTTTATCGCGTTGACAAGTCCGCATAAAACAAATAAGATTATTTGTATATATCAAAAAGATTGATGAGGAATGAGATGAATAAGATAATGAAAACTGCCAGATTGGTCATGAAACCTTATGAGGAAGCAGATCAGAATGATTTGGCCGAGTTATTAACGAATGATGAAATCAAGAAAACGTTTATGATTCCGGATTTTCTGACAAGGGAAGAATTGCTGCATATGGTAGAAGCGCTTATGAACCGTTCCTTATGTGATGAACATTTCCACCGTGGAATTTACTCGAACCGTGTTTTGATTGGGTTTGTAAATGACGTAGAGATAAATAATGGAGTAATTGAACTTGGCTATGTCATTCATCCGGAATATCATAACAAAGGATATGCTACGGAGATGCTGCAGGCGGTTATAGAGGAATTGCTTCATAGCGGATTTTCAGCTGTTACAGCAGGCGCATTTATCGAAAACGCGGCGAGCATACGGGTAATGCAGAAATGTGGGATGGAAAAGATTGACAGGGAAGAGGATATTGTTTATCGTGGGATAAAAAGACATTGCGTTTATTATACAAGGAAGCCGTGAGGCTGCCGCAAAAACCGGAAACCGCAGAAGGGGGAAGAGAAATGAGCGATCACACACAGTTAAACCGGGATTTAAATGCTACGGTTTTAAATTCGCAGGCTGCAGCTGAATTTTCTGACAGCACTGTTTTGAACCTGCAGGCAGGCGGACAGGGAGTTCAGATGCTGGGGGAAGTGATAGAAGGAAAGTATACTGTCCAAACCAGACTGAACATATCCACAGGAGAAGCCGATCTCTATATTTGCTCGGACGGCACTGACCAGTATGTGGCAAAAGTATACAGAAGAAAAGTTGCTATTAAAGAAGAGGTGACAGAGAAATTAAAAGCCATAGATTCTCCCTATGTAGCGAAGGTCTATGCAACAGGAGAGATCAAGAGCTTTCCCTATGAAATTATTCCATATTATAAAAACGGAAGCCTGCAGGGCAGAACTTTTACCTATGAACAGCTGAAAACCGGAGTGATCCCCGCGCTGAATGAAGGACTCAGAGTGCTGCATGAGAACGGCATCATCCATAAGGATCTGAAACCATCCAACATTATGCTGGCGGACAATGGGCGGGATGTGGTGATTATTGATTTTGGCATCAGCTCCATAAGGGAGGACGGGAATACAGTTGTCGTTACAAGAACGGGGATGACGCCGGAGTATTCTGCGCCCGAAACATTTAAAAATCTTTTTCTCGGCGAGTCAGATTATTATTCCCTGGGAGTCACGCTGTATGAATTATACTGCGGCCATACGCCGTATGCCCGTATGACCCCGGATGAAATAGAGCAATTCGTATCCGTGCAAAAACTGCCGTTGCCGGCGGAGATGGACGATGAACTGAAAGTGCTGATCAGCGCATTGACATATCCTGATATCACGAACAGAAAAAACAAATTGAACCCTAACAGGCGCTGGGGGTATGAAGAGATACTTAAATGGTGCGTCGGCATCAAACAGCCTGTTCCTGGCGAAATGACAGGGGAGGCAGTTATGAACGGCGATATCAGGCCCTATAAATTCCTGGGCGAGACGTATACGGATAAGAAAAAATTGCTTAAAGCATTGACGGATCACTGGGAGGAGGGCAAGAAGCAGCTTTTTCGCGGCCTGTTATCCGCCTATTTTAAAGGATTTGACGCGGAAACAGCTGGATTTTGTTTGGATGCCGAAGCGGAAGCAGACGGTGGGGATGAGGATATCATCTTCTTTAAAACGTTGTATAAAATTGACCCCGCCATGATAACATTCCTGTGGAAAGGAAAGCAGTATAAAGATGTTGCGGAGCTGGGAAATGAGTTTTTAGAGACATTGTGGAAAAAAGATCCGTCCATGAACAGTTTTGTGGACGAGCTGCTGGAAAAAGGCGTCCTGTCTCAGTATGTTCTCTGCATGAGTGATGAAGACACACAGAAAGTTTCCGCTTTAAAGGCGCTGGAATCCAGCCACCGTGCATTTGCAGACGATTCCCGGCAGAAATCACTGAACTACTATCTTCTGGCATATATGCTTTCCGGCAGGAAAGCATTCCGAATAAGGGGGACGGAGTTTAGCAGTATTAAAGAGCTGATGTATTCTTTAAAAGCTGCGCTGGAAAAATCCTATGAGGATTTTGAGAAGTTCTGCCATGAATTAATTGACATAAAGGGCAGACTGGACCCTCAGTTTGAGGGCTGGCTGCTGGCGTTGGGAAAAAAGGAAGAGCTGGAGCAGTGGAGAGCATAAAGGGGGATATATGAGCGGACCGAAGACATCCAGATATGATCTGGAAAAAGAGCGAAGAAGACAGATGGAGGAGCAGCTGAGAATCAGGAGGGCGACAAAAGCGGCCCAGGACCGGTATCGTTCTCTGTACGGAAAAAACCAGAGAAACCTGTCTGAATTAGACCGGCTGCTGGCAAAATTAGAAGGCCTGCGCGCCGAATCGGGTAAAGGCGGAGCGGAAGCAGCCGATTTTAAGGAGCAGGGAGAAAGCCTGAAGCGGATGCTGGAATCGGGAAAGCGTAACCTGGACGATGTGCCCTTAGAACAGCTGATAACGGAAAATGAAAAGCTGGAAAAGACCGGGAAGCAGATCTGGAGCGTGCTGCTGCAGTGCCGCGAAACGGTCAGGTATCTGGGCAGCGAGCTGAAACAGGAACTGACGGAAGAAATTGCCGGAGGCTTTGAAACATCTTTCTCCGGGCTCGGTTCAGACAGAAAGTTCAAAGATAACGCCTGTGAGAAAAAGATTAACGATGCGCTAAAGAAGATTGAAGAGATTGATTTATCGCAGGAAATGCAGGACAAATTTGATTCGTTAAAGAAAAGAGCCGCCGGGATAACCAGCCTGGAATTCCTGGAAAATTTCTGCTCCATGCAGGTATATCCCTTTGTGGAAGAATGTGAATACTACAGGGACCACTGGGCTGAATATGAGGAACTATTGAGCCGGTACCATTATCTGACAGAGGAGGTTGGAGAGCCGGCAATGATATTCCATTTTTCTGCAAACACAATTAAAAGGCTTGAACAGGAAATTGCGCGTTTAGAGGAACAGGAAATGGATCAGAAAGCGCAGATCTATATCAGCGAAGCCATCGATGAAGCGATGCTGGAATTGGGTTATGAACTTGTGGGAGAGCGCCTGGTGGTGAAGAAAAACGGGAAAAAATTTCGGAACGGCCTGTATCATCTGGAGGATGGGGTAGGCGTAAACGTCACATTTTCTGATTCCGGACAGATTTCCATGGAATTGGGGGCTTTGGACACAGATGATCGAATGCCTGCGGAGAGTGAAGCTGTGGAACTTGCCGATGATATGAGAGCTTTCTGCTGTGATTATGCGGAACTGGAAAGGAAACTGGCGAAAAAGGGAATTGTAACGAAAAGAATCTCCGCTTTACCGCCTTCCGCCGAATACGCGCAGGTTATCAATACGACGGAGTATGATTTGAAACGTCCGCTGGAGACGTACAGCAAAGAAAAATCCAGGAAGAAAGCTGTATCAGCAAATTACTTACATAGAGAAGGTTGAGCATGGAAAAGTATAAAGTGTGTCCGTACTGCGGCAAACATAATCCGCCTAAAATGCTGGAATGCGTAGAATGTGAGACGGATTTGTCAAATATAAGCGTAGTTGACAGTGAAACAGAACAAAAAAACAGAGAGAAGGAAACAGCGGGTGGGGCAGAGCCAATGCCTGAAATGGTGCGGATCTGCGACTGCGGGACCCACAATCCGGTGAGCGCCAGGAAATGTGTGAATTGCGGAGAAGACATATCTGATGTAATTCCGGAAACGGAAGGAGCAGGCGCGGAAAAGCAGACGCGCTATGTTCTTGCCGCCCTGGAGGGAGAATACGTGTACGAAGTGACTGAGCGGGCGGTCGTGGGGCGCGAAGCCGGGATGCAGGAATACTTGTCTTCGAAACCATATGTCAGCAGGAGACATGCCGAGCTGTGGGCGGAGAACGGCCATTTGTTTGTGAAAAACCTCAGCCAGACAAACTATACCTTTGTCAATAATCAAAAAATTCCTGAAGGAGATTGCGAAGTGCATGAAGGCGACGAAGTAGGGTTGGGGGGAAACATACAAAATGGGCGGAGACAGGAGGCCGCCGCATATTTTCAAGTGAGGACCGGTTCATGTATATAGCAAGATTGCTGTTTCCGGTAAAAGTCCTGGGGCCGGGAAACCGGATCGGCATCTGGATGTCAGGGTGCGGTCACAAATGCGCCGGCTGCAGCAATCCGGAATTATGGGAGCAGCGGGAACAGCAGCGGGTTACGCTGGAGAACCTGAAGAAAATGGTTGATCCGATATTTGAGAACTATGAGGTGGACGGGGTTACTCTGACCGGAGGGGACCCGTTTTTCCAGGCCGGAGACTTAGAAGAATTGCTGGCATACCTCTCTGTGAAAACCAGAGACATATTGGTCTATACCGGATATGAGTTTGAGCAGATCAGACAGAGGCACAGCAATCTGTTACAGTATATCTCTGTGATTGTCGATGGAAAATATATAGAAGAGCTGAATCATGGCACGGCATTAAGGGGATCGGATAATCAGAAAATCATATTTTTGGATGAGAGCTATAGGGAGCGGTATGCTGCGTATCTGGAGCAGGGCCCCGGCAGAATCCAGAATTTTGCAATGCCGGACGGAATTGTTTCAGTGGGAATCCATCTGCCCGGTTATGAAAAAAAACTGAAACAGAAAGCAAAAGAAAAAGGATTGGAGGAAATGCAGAATGGATGAGTACATTCCGAAATGGCATCGGGAATTGGATATATTCTGCAGAATAAAGCCCGTGATCCTACTGGAGGGGAACGTTTTGGACCGTTACCAGTATCCGGTGGAGGGCAGTATTGAGAAGGGCAGTATTGTTCGTCTTGCGGAATATCTGCATTATTACTTTAAAGATCAGGGCTATCAGAACATTGTTTTTTACGACAGTATCCGGGGATTTTACAACCACTGCGAAGACGGCTATCTGCAGAAATTTGCAGGGTTGGTGGGCGGCAGGGCTGACGGCGGCGCTCTGAAGGCAGAATTTAAGGGGAAAAATAATACTGCTGCGGTTATGATTCAAACCGCGGTTACACAGGCGGAAGAAGCCACCGTGGCGGTGCTGGATTTTGCTTCCCGGTATATTGCGGATCCCACCAATATGGAGCAGTCGGAAATAGACAGCTTTACAATTCTGCTGCAGTCTTCGCTGGAAGGCAGGGACGTCAGGACCGAGCGGGGAATCCTGAAAAATCTTGTAGTGATTCTTGTCAACAAAGTCAATGACGTTCCGGCATGGTTTTATTTAGATAATCCGAATGTGAAAACAGTCATGCTGAGGACTCCGGCCAAGGAAGAACGGGAAAAGCTGGTAAAAGGAGATAATTTCCCAAGCTTTTTTGCGGGAGACATCTATGATGAGGAGTTTCCTCATTATGTGGAATGTCCCGAAGAATTAGAAAAGATCCAGGACAGATTTGTAGCGTTAACGGAGGGGTTTACCTTTACAGAACTCAACGGTCTCCGGAGGCTCTGTAAAAACCAGCGAATTTCTATAAAAAATATGTGCGACGTGATCGATCTGTATAAATTCGGCATCAAAGAGAATCCCTGGAATACGCTGGATTATTCCGAGATGAAGCACGCATATGAAGATTTCCACAAGAGAGTGAAAGGGCAGGAGTGCGCGCTCACAAAAACGCTGGATGTAATCAAAAGAGCGATCACAGGTATGGCAGGCCTGCAGTCTTCGTCGCACAGCAAGCCTAAGGGCGTCCTGTTTTTTGCTGGTCCCACCGGAACAGGCAAAACGGAAACTGCGAAGACCTTAGCAGAGAAGCTGTTTGGCGACGAGAGCTGCTGCATCCGTTTTGATATGAGCGAGTATGGGCAGTCTCACAGCGACCAGAAGCTGCTGGGAGCGCCTCCCGGATATGTGGGATACGAAGCGGGAGGCCAGCTGACAAATGCAGTGAGAAACAATCCCTTTTCCATTCTTCTGTTCGATGAAATAGAGAAAGCGCACCCGTCCATATTGGATAAATTCCTTCAAATCCTTGAAGACGGGAGGATGACAGACGGACAGGGGAACACTGTTTATTTTTCTGAATCCATCATTATTTTTACAAGCAACCTGGGGATATACCGGGTAAATGACAGGGGGGAAAGATACCAGAGCGTTACCTCAGATATGTCCTACGATCAGGTGCAGGAAAAGGTTCGAAGAGGCATAGAGGATTACTTCAAGCTGCAGCTGGGAAGGCCGGAGATCCTGAATAGAATAGGTGAAAACATAGTCGTGTTTGATTTTATCAGGGAAGAGGCTGCGGATGAAATTTTGCTGTCGCAAATCAATAAGATTGTCAGCCGCCTGAAAACAGACAAAAATATTGCGCTGCAAATTTCTGCCCCTGCCAGGGAGACTCTTCGGGACAAGGCGATCAACAACCTGGACAACGGGGGCCGCGGGATAGGAAATATCGTAGAGAGCCTGCTGATCAACCCGCTTTCCAGATATATGTTTGATCATGAACTGTTTTCTGACTGCAGCATTACCATTGAGTCGATTGATGCAGTGAGTATGCCGTATTCACTGGAATGTACGGTTGAAAAGTAAAGGGGGATCGGGATGGCTGTAATATTTCTTTTGCTGCTGCTGTTTTTAGGAGGATTGGGGACGGTAAATCATATAAATTTTTTATTGGAAGCAGAGACAATAACCCCGTGGATTGTGACAACTGCCTGCGGCATTATTGTGTGTATCGTGGTTTTCGTTAATAGGTTTCGCGAAGAATCAAAAATTATGCCGGTGCTGCTCGTTATAGGGGGAGTTGGCATTGTGCAGCTGATAGTATATGGAAACATAGATATTCCATCATATATGAAAGGAGATGACGGATGGTCAACGTTAGCTTTTACTGCTTTAATAAGTCAAATTCCGTACTTATTGATAGGCTATGCAATTTCCTGGTACTTACAAAAAGTACTGAACAGAAAATTCAATGTCGCAGTTGATACATTAAAAATGGTATTGGACAATCAGATCGTTGCAGTTGACTGGATGTTACAAATTATTGGGGGGAATAATCGGTCAGATTGGCTGGCAGAAAAAGTTGTTGATTTATTTCGATTAATTGACGGTGATGAGCTGAGAGATGCATATGTTGTGGTGCAAAATGCAAAAAATGCAAATGTGATTCAAAAAGTCAGGGAAATATCTCCAAAAGCTGAGGTGACTATTTATGATAATCAGGCATTATCAGATATCGTTAAGAGTGTAGTGGAAAGACGAAACGAAATCAAGAATGAGATTGAAGAACTAATCAATTTAAGAATTTCTTATCATAATTTATTGTTTATTAAAAAAACGTTGAAAAACTACAATAGCGAGTTTTAGTAAAAAGAGGTGAGGCGGAAATGGCATTTCGGATGACTTATAGAATCCAAAAGGGCATATATAAAGAAAAGTGTGATGATTCCGCATTGCTTGGCACTTATATCGCGAACAACGAAGCGGGGGAAATAATAGCGGAGGGGCCGCTGAAAATTTGCGTCGGGGACGGCGTGGGCGGCAATGCAGGCGGTGATGAAGCCTCACTATTTGTCATGGACCGGGCGGCTAATATTCCGGAACAAATATCATGTGAGGATTTGACCGATTCTCTGAGAGAGATAAACCGCGCATTGATTGCCCATGCCGGCAAAATACAGGGCCATGAAACTATGGCGACTACCTTCACCGGACTGTTCCTCACAAAAAAGCAGGCGCTTCTTGCACATTGCGGAAATACCAGGCTGTATGCTGCGCAGGGCAGCTTTCTGAAACAAATAACAGAAGACCAGACGATCAGTCAATGGCTGATCAATACCGGGAACGCGGCTGCCGCGGAAGTTTGCAATAAAAATGAAATAAGAGGAGCGTTTGGCGGGGGGAATGTGAAATTTATCGAACCATTAGAAGTCAGCCCTGTTTTTGAAAGAGGACTGCCCGCGAAAATTCTGATGACATCTGACGGCGTACATGAGTATCTGAGCGCAGATGAGATGGAGGATATTCTGCGGGAGAATTCTTCCCGGGATGCGGCGGAGATTATGATTCAAAAAGCGGTTGCAGCAGGGTCAGAAGATGATTGTACAGTGATTATTATGGATACAATTTCTGATTCCACAATTTAAAACGATTAATATTTACAGGAATAGGATTACAATTTCTGCCCAGACTGTAGAAAAAGGGAATTGATAGAACAGGTGGGCAGGAAGCTGCGACAAAGAAGACCGCGCAGAGCTTGCCCAACAGAAAGGCTGGTTGGGAATGGAAGAAAAAGAAAAACAAAAAAAGGCGTATCAGGAATATGTAAAACAGGTGACGCCTACGCACAATATTTTCCTCAGCATGCTCCGCGCGTTTTTTTGCGGCGGTCTCGTCTGCCTGCTGGGGCAGGGGCTGATCAGCTGGTTTATGTCCTCCGGTATGGAGAAAGATGCTGCGGCCGCATGGGAGCTGCTTGTGCTGGTAGGACTGGCCGTGCTGCTCACAGGGTTCAACTTGTTTTCCAAGCTGGTAAAATTTGGCGGAGCAGGATTTCTGGTGCCGATCACAGGGTTTGCCAATTCTGTGGCTGCCCCTGCGATTGAGTATCAGAAGGAGGGGCAGGTTTTCGGCATTGGCTGTAAAATTTTCACCATTGCCGGACCGGTGATTCTGTACGGAATCTTCACCTCCTGGCTGTTAGGGCTGATCTATTTTATTCTGCAGCAATGCGGAGTTTTGGCATGAGGAGGGGCTGAATATGAAACAGGGAAAAGCAAGCATTCGGTTTGAACAGCCCCCGGAAGTGGTGGCCGCTGCGTCTGTGGTAGGCAAAAAAGAAGGCGAAGGCCCGCTGGGCGCCTGTTTTGATGAAATTGAACAGGATCCCATGGCAGGCCAGGATAACTGGGAGGCTGCGGAAAGCGAACTGCAGAAACGGGCCGCGGAGACTGCCATCCGAAAAGCCGCGGTGGGCAAGAGCAGGATCCGGTATATTTTTGCGGGAGACCTGCTGGGCCAGGGCATCGCTACCTCTTTCGGCATGGCCGGGCTGGGAATACCGGTGTTCGGCCTGTACGGAGCCTGCTCCACCATGGGGGAATCCCTGCACCTGGGAGCTATGACAGTAGCGGGGAACTGCGCGGAGTATGTGCTCTGCGCCACCTCCAGCCATTTCGGAAGCGCGGAGAAACAGTTCCGCTTCCCTCTGGAATATGGCAATCAGAGGCCTTTGTCCGCCACCTGGACAGTCACCGGGGCTGGAGCGGTGGTTCTGGGCCGCCAGGGCGGTACTGTCAGGATTACAGGAGCAACTGCGGGAAAAATCGTGGATTACGGCATCAAGGATTCCATGAATATGGGGGCAGCCATGGCGCCTGCCGCAGCGGACACGATTTACAGAAATCTTGTGGATTTTGGGCTGGAACCGGGATATTATGATAAGATCATCACTGGGGATCTGGGAACCGTAGGAAAGGAAATCCTGCTGCAGCTGCTGAAGGATAAGAACATGGATATTGAAAAACAGCATATGGACTGCGGCCTGGAGATCTATGACAATGAAAAGCAGGACACCCATGCAGGCGGGAGCGGCTGCGGCTGTTCTGCCACAGTAT
Organism: Cuneatibacter caecimuris; assembly: GCF_004216775.1. Lineage (GTDB taxonomy): Bacteria > Bacillota > Clostridia > Lachnospirales > Lachnospiraceae > Cuneatibacter > Cuneatibacter caecimuris. Next base: position 649,644 of record NZ_SGXF01000001.1, on the reverse strand, counting down.
TGGCGGCCATGATCCTGCCGCAGATGGAAAAACGCAAATGGAGAAGGGTCCTGTTTGTACCAACGGGCGCCCTGTTGTCCACTGTCAGTTTCAACGAAGGCCAGAGTGTGCCGGGGATTGCTCATGGGATATCGTTGGAATATTAATTCCGGCTGCAGTAAAATTTTGTGAGAATCTGATATTGAGGAATACAGAGCAGCCGTGTATAATTATACCTTGAAGATAAAAGATTGGAGTGACACAGATGCAGGAAATAAAAGTTCATTTAAACAGCATCGGTGCTGTAAAGGAATTTTCCGCATTGATGAACAAGGTGGATACGAAAGTATCCCTGATATCCGGCCGGTATGCCGCAGACGCCAGATCCATCATGGGAATACTGAGTCTGGATCTGAGCCGGGCCATTGATGTAAGAGTGGAAGGAAAAGAGCCGGAGAATTTTCGGGAGATTATCCGGGAGTATCTGGTATCCTGACGATACTTGGGAGATGCGCAGGAAAGAAGTTCCTGAAAAGGAAATAATTGCAGAAAGCATGGAGAATGGCAGACGATGTATGAGACAGCCATTCTTCATGCTTTTTCATTGCTGCAAAGGAAACTGCGTTCCCTATGCAACAACCCCTCCGGGGGATATAGATCCTGTAAAAAGGAGGGGGCAGGCACTGTTCTCAGCGCCTGCCGTATTATGAAAAAAAAGTTTAGCTGTTTGTTGATTGCTATGGTTATAGTATAGAAACCAGATATGGAAATCCTGTGACGGTAATTTGAACAAATTGTGAAGGATTTCAAAGAAAAAAATGAATAATTTCCGCAGTGTGCAGCACCCTATTTTTGTAAGCAAAAGAATGGAGGTCTGATGATGGAATTTGTAAAAGCTTTTTTGGTAGGCGGCGTAATCTGCGCTCTGGTACAGCTTTTGATGGATAAGACAAAACTGATGCCCGGCAGGATTATGGTACTGCTGGTTGTGGCGGGAGCTATATTGGGAGCGGTGGGCATTTACGGCCCGTTTGCTGAATGGGCCGGCGCCGGCGCAACTGTGCCCCTGCTGGGTTTTGGAAACACATTGTGGAAAGGGGTCCGGGAAGGCATCGCTCAGGACGGGATTCTGGGGATCTTCAAAGGAGGATTCAAAGCCGGCGCAGTTGGAATCTCTGCGGCTCTTGTGTTTGGCTATCTTGCATCCCTGATTTTTTCACCGAAAATGAAAGATTGAGTTGCCGGAAGCCGGAGGATATGGTAAACTATCAATATGAAAAAATTACACTTCAGGAGAATAAATTACTGCTCCTGAGGCGGAGAGGGAGGAACTGACAATGACTTATGATATTCTGGCTTATGGGGCTGCGGGAGACGGCAGGAACAATGACGGGCCTGCGATTCAGGCCGCAATCGACGCCTGCGCCCGGGATGGAGGCGGCAGAGTCCTGGTACCAGGCGGCAGAACCTATAAGACTGGGTCGCTGGTGCTGAAGGATTATGTGGAACTGCATCTGGAGATGGGGGCTGTACTGAGGGCCAGTGAGAAAAAAGAGGATTACGGCGCGTTCACGGATATGGAGAAACTGGATACCGCTATCAAAGTCCCTACTTATATGAACTGCGAATATGCCGGGAAGCCTGAAAATTATTTTATATATGCAAAAGATGCAAAATATGTGGCCATTACAGGTTCCGGGAAAATTGACGGCAATGAAGAAATTTATTACGGGACCGTGACGAAATGGCATATTGACGGTTCTTATTATCCCCGCATCCCGCTGTTGTTTTTTGAACATGTGACGCAGCTTACCTTGACCGGAGTAACGCTCACCGGCAGCGCGTTCTGGACAACTCATCTGGTGGGATGCGAGGACGTGCTGATCGACGGCATACGGATTCTGAACAATCTGCGCCTCGCCAACTGTGACGGCATTGATCCGGACCACTGCAGGAATGTGCGCATTGCCAACTGCCATATTGAATCAGCTGACGACTGCATCGTGTTTAAAAATACCGGCAGCGCAAGGCAGTACGGCAACTGCGAGAATATAGTGGTGACGAACTGCACTTTGACCTCTACCAGCGCTGCGGTCAAGTTTGGAACTGAGAGTGAGGATACATTTAAAAATATCAGCGTGAGTAATTGTGTGATCACCCGGACAAACCGGGGGATTTCCCTGCAGCTGCGGGACGGCGGCGCCATCGAGAATTGTAATTTTTCCAATATCAGCATTGAGACAAGACGGTTTTCAAAGCACTGGTGGGGCGAAGGGGAGCCGGTTTCCATCACCGCAATAGACCGTAAACCGGGAGTAAAGGCGGGCAGGATAAAGAATATACGCTTCCAGAATATTAACTGCAAGGGCGAGAACGGTATTTTCATCCATGGTATGGAAAATAACCTTGTGGAAGACCTTTACTTTGAAAATGTGCGGGTGGAGCTGGTGGAGACCACGGACTGGCCGAAGATCAACCACGATCTGCGCCCTTGCGAGGGAGAAGGAATTATTCCGGGCACGCTGAACGCAGTGTACTGCCGTTACGCAAAGGGAGTAAAATTTAATAACCTGAAAATAGAGGTTCATGAAGAAGTGAAGAAGTTTGTGGAACAGGAAGTCGATGCGGCGGACACAGAGGATTTTGTGATTGCCTGAGCTTAAAATGAGGCGGGGATAACTGAAAATGATAAAGAAAAGAAAATGGAGCGGGATAGCTGCTCTTCTGCTGGCAGTCATTTTGGCAGCAGGCGGCTGCGGAAAACCTGTGGCTGCCCCGGAGAGCAGTGTTGTTGGCACAAGTACGGAATCACCGAAAGAAGAAAATACCGGTGCATCTACAGCCCAGCAACCAGGGGACAGGGAAACGGAGACAGATGCGGCAGAAACCTCTGCCGAAGAAACTGAGGTTGAGTCAGGGAAGGAAACCGAACCTTCTTCAGAAGAGCATTTTGAAGACGTTTCCGAGCAGGTAACAGCTGAGGCTTCAGTACGGCTGCGCCAGGCGCCGTCCACAGACAGCGCCGTGCTGGGCGTTCTGGAAGCAGGGCGGGGAGCGCTGCGCACCGGAGCCGGAGAGACCTGGAGCCGGCTGGAAGTGGGAGGCATGGTGTGCTATGCGGCCAGCAGGTATCTGCGCGTCGGTGCGCCGGAAACCGCCGGGGCGCCGGAGACTTCCAAGGCGCCTGAATCTGCCGCTCCCCAGCCCACTGTCCCAGTCCAGCCTCCTGTTACCGGGAGCGGAAGAATCGTGGCGATTGATCCGGGGCATCAGGGCAGAGGCTGGAGTGAGCTGGAGCCCATCGGGCCCGGCTCTACGGTGATGAAAGCCAAGACCACCACCGGAACCCAGGGCTGTGTGACAGGAATCCATGAATCACAGCTGAACCTGACCGTTTCCCTGAAACTGAGGGAAGCGCTGCAGGCCAGAGGGTACCGCGTATTCCTGGTGCGGGATTCCCAGGACGTCCTGCTGTCCAATAAGGACCGCGCAGATATGGCTAATGCCAGCGGCGCAGAGATTTTTCTGAGGATTCATGCCAACAGTTCCGCAAATTCAGCCCAGCGGGGCGTGCTCACCATGGCGCCCACCGGCGCAAATCCTTTTGTGGCCCATCTATCAGCTTCCAGCATTTCCCTGTCTCAGTCAGTGGTCAACCATATTTCAGCCAGGACCGGATTCCGCAATATCGGTGTTCTGGGTTCAGATGATATGAGCGGCATCAACTGGAGCAGGATTCCCGTGACCATTGTAGAGATGGGCTATATGTCCAATCCCGATGAGGACAGGGCGCTGAACACTCCGTCCGTACAGGACCAGATCGTCCAGGGAATCTGCGACGGGGTGGACGAATATTTTGCATCACATTGATAAGGAGAGATATACTATGCAGTTTGAAAAATTTCATTATGATTCCCTGAAATCCATTCAGGACAAAGCGGCGGAGCTGGGCGTGACGATCCCTCTGTCTGAGGATATGAAGATTCTGGCAGAGCCTATGACCTTTGGCAGCCACAGCGCGCCCAACCGCCTGGCGATCCAGCCCATGGAAGGCTGCGACAGCACGCCGGAGGGGGCGCCGGATGTGATGACCAAACGCCGGTACAGAAGGTTTGCCCAGAGCGGCGCCGGGCTGATCTGGTATGAAGCCACCGCCGTGGTGCGGGAAGGGCGGGCGAATCCGCTGCAGTCCATGCTGACTGAGCAGAATGTGGACGAGTTTAAAGCGCTGATCACTGAAACACGGGATTTCTACGCAAAGGAACACGGATATCAGCCGGTGATCATTCTGCAGGCCACCCATTCCGGGAGATATTCCAAACCTGACGCACCTGCTCCGATGATCGCCTGCCACAATCCTGTTCTGGAAAAAACGCCGCTGCCGGATTCCTGTATCGTTACAGATGATTATCTGAAAGGGCTGGCGGAAGCGTATGGACGGACCGCACGCCTGGCAAAAGAAGCCGGCTTTGACGGGATTGACATAAAGGCCTGTCACCGCTACCTGTTCAGCGAACTGCTTTCAGCGTACACCAGGCCCGGCATCTACGGAGGAGACTTTGAGAACCGCACCAGGATGATCAGAGAGGCCTATGCAGCGGCTGAGGCAGCGGTGACCGGAGATTTCATTTTTACTTCCAGAATGAATACATATGACGCGATCCCATATCCTTATGGTTTCGGAGTATCCAAAGAAAGCGAGCTGGTACCGGATGTGTCTGAGCCAATCGCCCTGATTAAGCGGCTGCAGAAGGATTACGGCCTGGAACTCATCGATTTGACCATCGGAAATCCTTATTTTAACCCCCATGTGAACCGCCCTTACGATATCGGCGCATACGAGCCCCCCTATCACCCTCTGGAGAGCGTTGCCAGAGCGGCGGAGTGCTTCCGCCAGGTGAAGGAAGCCTGCCCGGATGTGAAGGTGATCGGCTCCGCAGTGACTTACCTGCGCCAGTACAGCGCGAACCTGGCGGCAGGCATGGTGGAGCAGGGATACTGCGATATGGCTGGTTTTGGCAGACAGGCCTTTGCTTATCCGGAATTTGCGAAGGACATCCTGACAAAGGGCTGCCTGGATCCGAAGAAGTGCTGCGTCACCTGCAGCAAGTGTACGGAGCTGATGCGCAGCGTGGCTCCCGCGGGCTGCGTAGTGCGCGATTCGGAGGCTTATATGCCGCTGTACCGCCAGCATGTTCTGAATAATGAGAAAGATGTGCGCCATATGGTGTCCAATGTGTGAGGAGAATTGAAATGACAGAAAAAGTTGCAGTGGTGACCGGCGCCAGAAGAGGCATTGGTTTGGGAATTGCAAAACGTTTTCTGCAGGAAGGGTATCAGGTGCTGCTGGCGGCGGCTTCTCCGGAGAGCGCGGCAGAAGAACTGGTGGGGCAGCTGAATGAGCAGTACGGCCGGGAGGAGTCCCGGCCCGCCCTTTATCTGCAGTGTGATATTTCTTTGGAAGAGGACAGGAAAAATCTGTTCGCCTTTGTGCAGGAACATTACGGCAGGATGGATGCGCTGGTGAACAACGCAGGTGTGGCTCCCAATGTGAGACTGGACTTGCTGGATACCACGCCGGAAAGCTTTGAACGGCTGGTGCGGATTAATTTGGAGGGAACTTTCTTCATGTGCCAGGGCGGAGCGAACCTGATGCTTCGCCAGCTCCGGGAAGGCCTGGAAGATTTCAGGCCCAGAATTGTGAACATTTCCTCTATGTCAGCCTATACTTCTTCCACAAACCGCGGAGAATATTGCGTGACAAAGGCTGGGATTTCCATGGTGACGCAGCTCTTTGCGGACCGCCTTGCAGAGGCCGGAATCGGCGTTTTTGAGGTGCGTCCCGGAATTATTGCCACGGATATGACAGAAAAGGTACATGAAAAGTATGCGAAACTGATCGAAGAAGGCGTAACACCCATCAGGCGTTTCGGCAGGCCGGAAGATGTGGCGGACTGTGTCTGGGCTGCGGCCGGAGGGCTGCTGGATTTCGCCACAGGCCAGGTGCTGAACGCGGACGGAGGCTTTCATATCAGAAGGCTGTGAACTACAGTTCAGGCAGAAGGCGGTAAAGTATGGCGGAGTGGAAAATCAACGGAATTACGATTCCGGTACTATGTTTTGATACGATTGTAGTGGGAAGCGGCTGCGCCGGATTCAACGGCGCGGATTGGCTCTGTTCCCTGGGGCAAAAGAATGTGGCGCTGGTGACAGAAGGGAGAAATCTGGGGACTTCCCGCAATACCGGAAGTGACAAGCAGACGTATTATAAACTCTCACTGTCCGGCGGCGGGGCAGATTCCGTGGAAGAGATGGCGGAAACTCTTTACTCCGGCAGCGGAGTAGACGGTGAAACAGCCCTGGCGGAGGCCGCGGGTTCTGTCCGTTCGTTTATGAAGCTGGCAAACCTGGGCGTGCCGTTTCCCACAAACCGTTTCGGAGAGTATGTGGGGTATAAAACGGACCACGACCCCCGCCAGCGGGCTACTTCAGCAGGGCCGCTGACTTCCAGGTTTATGACAGAAAAACTGGAGGCCTCTCTGACGAAGTGGGAGGCCTGCGGCGCGGCGGAGGTCCTGGACGGCTGGCTGGCAGTCAGGATCCTAAAAGAAAAGGGCCGTGCCTGCGGGTTGCTGTGCGTGGAACGAAAGGAACAGGAAAAGCAGGATTATGGACTGCGGGTGCTGTTGGCTGATGCAGTCCTCTGGTGCTCCGGAGGTCCGGCCGGGCTGTACGAGGATTCCGTCTATCCGCTGGGGCATCAGGGAATGACGGGAATTCCCATGCTGGCAGGCGCACAAGGCGCTAACCTGCAGGAATGGCAGTACGGGCTGGCTTCTGTAAAATTCCGCTGGAATGTGTCCGGCACCTACCAGCAGGCGCTGCCCAGATATGTGTCTGTGGACAAAGAAGGGCAGGAACACGAATTCCTTCCAGAATACTTTGACTCTCCGGAAGAAGCGCTGTCAGCCGTCTTTCTGAAAGGCTACCAGTGGCCTTTTGATATCCGCAAGCTCCCTGGCTCTTCTGTGGTGGATATGCTTGTCTATCACCAGAAATATGATCTGGGGAGAAGGGTTTATCTGGATTTCAGGAAAAATCCCTCTGGTCTGGAGCAGGGCTTTGAAGGCCTGTCCCAGGAAGCCCGCGTATATCTGGAGAAGTCAGGGGCGGTGGGCGGAACACCTTATTCCAGGCTGGAAAAAATGAACCCGCAGGCCATTGAGCTTTACCGCGCCCATGGAATAGATCTGGCGGAAGAAATGCTGGAGATCAGCGTCTGCGCCCAGCATCAGAACGGTGGGCTGAGGGTGGATTCGGACTGGCAGACTACGGTTCCCGGCCTGTACGCGGCAGGAGAAGCGGCAGGGACGTTTGGCATATACCGGCCCGGCGGCAGCGCGCTGAATTCCACTCAGGTGGGGTCCATGCGGGCCGCGGAGCATATTGTCCGGCGAAGACGCAGAAAGGCAGGAGTGGCTGAAGAGAAGTCAATTTCCGCCGTCTGCGGGCTGGAGGAGCCGGTATGTCCCCCCGCTGCGGTTCAGGTGGAAGAAGCATTGAACTGGCTGATGAACTTGGGCTGCAGTCTGGCGGAGAAAAAAAGCCAGGAAGAACGACAGGAAAGCAGTAAAAAATCTCCGGCAGAACTGCGCCGTATGCTGCGCCGTGAGATGAGCAGGTATGCCGCAGAGCTGCGGTCTTTGGATGAGATCAGGGCTCTGAAAGAACAGACCTGCAATATGCTGAATCATCTTCAGGACTATGCGGATTGCTCCGGCAGCAGCCCCGAGCACTGCTTCCGGCTGCTGGACCAGCTGGCTGCCCAGACCGCGGTGCTTTCCGCCATGGAGCTGTCGGGAGAGAGGTGGAGCAGCAGAGGCTCTGCCCTGGTGCTGGAAAGCGGGGGAAGAGTCCCTTGTACGGGTCTGGAAAGTCTGGCCTATGCGCCGGAACGGCCGGACGCTTCCAATCAGAGGGTGCTCACAAGGCTGGAGGAGCAGGGCGCGGTGTCCTGGACAGAAGAGGTCAGGCCTGTTCCGGAACGGGATCAGTGGTTTGAAACTGTCTGGGCGGATTATCGGGAGAGGATGGAATAAAGAAAGAGATGGAGGTTCTGCCGGAATCATTCCGACAGAACCTCCATCCAATATTCATCATAAATTGCTTCTGCGTCAGGCCCCAGATATTGAAATACTTCGCATTCCTCCAGCAATTCCTCATCCGGAAACAGCACCGGATTTTCCAGCAATTCTTCATCCATCATTTCCATGGCGCCGGTATTAGGAGTGCCGTAGGTGATGTAATCAAAATTATCATAGGCGATGTCCGGGCGGCACATGAAATTGATCCAGGCCTCCGCGTTTTTCTTGTTAGGAGCATTGGCGGGGATTACCCAGGAATCAAACCAAAGATTGGACCCTTCCTTTGGAATCACATATTCCAGGTTTTCATTTTCCTCCTGGGTATACAGGGCCTCACCGGAATAGATCACCCCGATCGCGGCTTCATTTCCGATCATCATATCTCTGACCTGGTCGATGACATAGGCCTGTACCAGAGGTTTTTGCTCGATCAACAGGTCCCTGGCGGCAGCCAGTTCCGGCTCGCTGGTGGAATTCAGCGAAAAATCCAGCTTTTTTTCAGCTACCGCAAAAGCGTCCCGTACAGATTTCTGCATCAGGATTTCGTTTTTATATTTGGGGTCCCACAGGATATCCCAGCTGTCCACCGGTTCCTCTACCATGGTTTTATTATACAGGATTCCTACCGTACCCCAACAGTAAGGGACAGAATAGGAGTTTTCCGGGTCGAAAGCCCGGCTGTACTCCAGATACTCGCTGCCGATATATTTCAGATTGGGGACATTGGAAAAATCAATGGGCTGCAGGAGGCCGTTTTCCCGCATCTTCTGAATCATATAGTCAGAGGGGCAGATCACATCATAGGCCACCGCGCCGGATTCTACTTTGGGATACATTTCCTCATTTGTTTCAAACATGTCATAGATCACCTGTATGCCGGTTTCTTCCTCAAATTTTGCAATGACGTCTTCCCCGATGTATTCTCCCCAGTTGTAAACGATCACCTGCCCGTTGGGGTACCGGCCGCTGTTATCCTCCCGGGAGCTGCCGCAACCGGCTGAGGTGAAGGAAATTACCAGGGCAGCTGCCAGGAAGAAATAGTTTCTCTTTGTCATACGGCCTCCTTTTTGCGCTTCGGGCGGCCCGCCAAAGCCAGCAGCACCAGAGCGGCGATGAACATGATGGTGGATAGCGCGTACATGGTGGGCTGAATGCCCCGGCGCACTTCACTATAAATCAGGGTGGACAGGGTATTGATGCCTGCGCCTTTTGTAAAATGCGTGATAATAAAATCATCCAGGGACATGGTAAAGGCCATCAGAAAACCGGAGAGGATGCCGGGAAAAAGTTCCGGAAGAACGACCTTCACAAAGGCCTGCACAGGGGCCGCCCCCAGATCCATGGCGGCTTCATAGGTGCTGCGGTTTGTCTGGCGCAGCCGGGGCAGGACGCTGAGCACCACGTAAGGAATATTGAAGGTGGTATGGGCGATCAGAATACTGCCGTAGCCAAAGGTGATTCCGAAAGCGATGAATACCAGCATCATGGAAATGCCGGTCACAATATCTCCATTCAGCAATGGGATATTGTTCAGCGCAAGAAAAAGCCCCTTTGTGGATTTGCGCATACGGTTTATTGCAATGCAGGCCAGAGTACCGATTACCGTGGCGATCAGGGCGCTGAAAAACGCAATGGAAAGCGTGTTCATCAGCGCCTCCATAATTTCAGGGCTGTCCAGAAGTTTTTGATACCAGTCCAGGGTAAATCCGCCCCATTTGGCCCGGGACTTGCTGCTGTTGAAGGAGAGCACCATCAAAGTGGCGATGGGCGCGTACATCAGCAGGAAAATGATGCCCAGATAGGCATCGGCCAGAATACGTTTCAGCCGTTTCATCAGAATGCGTTTCCCTCCCCGTTTTTATCATATTTGTTCAGGACGGCCATGCTGATCAGAATGAAGATCATCAGCACCAGCGACAGGCCGGAACCTACATGCCAGTTGTTGGCAGTGGTGAATTTCTGCTCGATAATGTTCCCGATCAGCAGTACCTTGCCTCCGCCCAGGAGATCGGAAATCACAAAGGTGGTGAGCGCGGGAATGAACACCATGGTGACGCCGCTGATGATGCCGGGCACGCTCAGGGGCAGGATCACCCGGAAAAAAGTCTGAAACGCATTGGCTCCCAGGTCTTTTGCCGCGTTGATCACATCATTGTCTATTTTCATCAGGCAGTTGTAGACGGGCAAAATCATGAAGGGCAGGAAGTTGTAGACCATACCCAGCACAATAGCGGCCGGCGTGTTGATGATCTGCAGCGAAGGAAGCCCCATAAGATCCAAAAGGGCATTGATTACGCCGTTTTTCTCCAGCAGCGTCCTCCAGGCCAGCGTGCGCAGCAGAAAATTCATCCACATAGGCAGAATGAACAGAAATACCATGAATCCTTTCCGTCCGTTTCCCCGGCTGCGCAGGATCATCGCCAGAGGATAGGACAGCGCCAGGCAGATCACTGTGCTGAGCAGCGAAAGGCCCAGGGACAAAAGCAGCGCTTTCATATAGCCCCGCTGCGCCAGCAGAGTCAGGTTGTCCATGGTAAAAACACCGGTCCTGTCTGTCAGGCCGTACACGCCGACCATGCACAGAGGGATGATGGTAAAGGCGATCATCCACACCAGATAGGGGCCTGCCAGCAATGTTTTGGACAGATTCTTTTTAATCTTCAATGTGAACAGCCTCCTCATCCTCCGATTCCGGTTTGTTCATGATCTGAATATTGAAGGGGTCCACGCGGATGCCCACCTGTGTGCCCACAGGCCACATGCGGGTGCTGTGCACCAGCCACTCGAAGCCGCAGGCCTGCACCTCCATCTCATAGTGCACACCCTTGAAGATCATATGGCTCACCACCCCGGTGAGGCCGCCCTCCTCCGGGGCAGTCAGCTCCACATCTTCCGGGCGGATCACCACATCCACAGGCTTATTCCGTCCAAACCCCACGTCCACGCAGGGGAACTTTGCGCCCAGGATCTGCACCAGCTTATCCTCCAGCATCAGCCCGTCCAGGATGTTGCTGTCTCCGATGAAGTCTGCTACAAAAGCATTTTCCGGCTCATTATAAATTTTTTCCGGAGAGCCCATCTGCTGAATATACCCCTGGTTCATGACCACAATCTGGTCTGACATGGTCAGGGCTTCTTCCTGGTCGTGGGTGACATAAATAAAGGTGATTCCCAGCTCGTTTTTCAGACGGATCAGTTCATACTGCATATCCTGGCGCAGCTTCAGGTCCAGAGCGCCCAGCGGTTCGTCCAGCAGAAGGACTTTGGGTTCATTCACAATGGCCCTGGCAATCGCGATCCGCTGCTGCTGGCCGCCGCTGAGAGAATCAGGCATGCGGCGGCCATAGCCGTCCAGGTTCACCAGTTTCAGCGCATACTGGATTTTATCCTGGATATAGGATTTGCTTTTATTTTTAATTTTCAGGCCGAAAGCAATGTTGTCGGAAATATTCATATGAGGAAAAAGCGCGTACTTTTGGAATACGGTATTCAATTCTCTTTTATAAGGAGGCAGGGAGGTGATATCAGCGCCGTCAAAGATCACCTGGCCTTGATCCGGCGCCTCAAAACCGCCGATAATGCGCAGCGTGGTAGTTTTTCCGCAGCCGCTGGGGCCAAGCAGGGTGACAAATTCATTTTCATGGATGGTCAGGTTCAGGTCATCCAGAACCAGCTGCCCATCGAAAGATTTGGTGATGTGTACTAAATCGATCAATGTATTGCTCATGTTTTCTCCTTTGTTCAAAAACTGGGCGGCGAACTTACCCACAGCAGTACAGCCCCCTGTTTTGAAGTGATATAATGTTTGGTATCCGCTGTAAAATAGAAGGATTCTCCTTTTTTCGCCCTGCAGGTGCGGCTTCCCAGGGTGATGGTGACTGCGCCGGACAGAACATAGCCAAATTCCTCCCCCTCATGGGGATTGTCAGGATAAGTTGAACCGCCCGGCTCCAGCGTCAGGAGAATGGGTTCCATTTCATTTTTCTGCGCGTTGGGTATGATCCATTGAACTTTGTTTTTCAGTTCCCCATCCTGCTTTTCAAAGTAATCGTTCTTTCCGAATACAATCTGCTCCTCTGCGGCCTCGTTGAAGAAATCATTGACAGTCGTGCCAAGGCACTGGAGAATGTCCAGCAGCGTGGCGATGGAAGGGGAAGTCAGGTCCCGCTCCAGCTGGGAGATAAATCCTTTGGACAGCTCCGCCCTGTCCGCCAGCTCTTCCTGTGTCAGCCCCTTGCGGACGCGCAGTTCTCTGATCTTTTTTCCAATTTCCATTTCGGTATCCATTCCTTTCCTGCAGAAATCCTATCAGAAAAAGTAAAAGTAAAAATAAACCAAAAGTTTAGAATTACTAAACAGCGTTATTATATACTATGGCGGCTGATTTGTCACCTGGTATTTAAAATTTTTTTCGGAACCCGTCCCCAGGTCAGATTTTTTCTTGTAGAACCAGAGGAAATGTGCTATGATATCCCTATCATACAACACAGGAGGAATAGAAAATGAGCCAGAATTATACAGCATATATCGGCAGCTATACGTTCCATGGTTCCAGCCAGGGGATTGCTGTCTGCGATGTGGATATGGAGAACGGGCAGATGACAGTGCGCAGCGAAGTTCCGGTGAATAATGCGGCCTATCTGACAGTCTCAGCGGACAAGCGTTTTCTTTATGCTGTAGTGGATGAAGGGATCGCGGCGTTCCGGGTGCTTTCCAATGGAAACCTGAGGCATCTGAACACTGCGGGCATCAAGGGAATGCGCGGCTGCTATGTTTCCACAGATAAGAGAAACAGATACATTTTCGTGGCGGGATATCATGACGGGAAGGCTACAGTGCTCCGTCTGAACCAGGACGGATCGGTGGGAGACATCACTGCTGAGATCTATGACCGGGGAGTGGGCAGCGTGGCGGAACGGAATTTCCGGCCTCATATCACCTGCGTGCGTCTGACGCCGGATGAAAAATTTTTGTGCGTGGCAGATCCGGGCATCGACCAGGTGAAGATATACAGGTTCAACCATGAAGATGGATCGCTGCGGATGGTGGACATCATCCGCTGCGAACTGGAATCAGCGCCCCGTCATCTGGGCTTCAGTCCCGACGGGCGGCATATGTATCTGCTTTCAGAACTGAAAAACTATATTACTACTTATGATTACAATGGGGAAGGGTCCCATCCGGAATTCAAATTTAAACAGCTGGTGTCCACCCTTCCCAAGAAATACAATGAGATCAGCGCGGCCTGCGCGATCCGCATGAGCAGGGACGGGAAATATGTGTTCTGTTCCAATGCCGGCGACGACAGCGTGGGGATTTTTTCCAGGGACGAGGAGTCAGGGCTGCTCTATCAGGAGTCTGTCCTTCCTATCAGCGGTGAATATCCCAAGGATATTATCCTGTTTCCTGACGGAAGGCATCTGGCCAGCCTGAACCAGGATTCTAATTCAGTGACGTTTTTTAAGATTGATTATGAAAAAGAAGTGCTGATGATGCACGGCGCTCCTATCCGGCTGGATTCTCCCAACAGCGGCGTGATTGTCCCGCTGCCTGAGAACTAGGAGGCGCTGTGGAAGAGAAACAGATAAAAAGGCGGGGATTGTTCCGGCGTGTGATTGCACTTGTCAGCGACATTTTCATGCCGGTGATTCCGGTACTGACCGCCGCGGGGATTCTGAAGGGGCTGTTGATTCTGGCTGCTTCTGCCGGAATCTTGACAGAGAGCGCCGGAACCTACAGGATATTATATGCGCTGGCAGACGGATTCTTCTATTACCTGCCGGTATTTTTAGGCATCTCGGCATCGAAACGTCTGGGGGTCAATGTATATGCGGGAGCATTGGTGGGCGCCGCGCTGCTGTACCCGGATCTGGCTGCGGCGTTTGCAGAAGGAGCGGAAACACTGAGCTTTCTGGGAATCCCGGTCATTTCCGCCACTTATCAGTCCAGCGTGATCCCGATTCTGCTGGGGATATTGCTGATGCGCTATGTGCAGCGCTTTTTTGAAAAAATTCTCCCGGAAATTATTCAGCCGTTTTTTGTGCCGTTGTTTTCTGTACTGATCGTATTTCCTGTGACGATTTTGGTTTTTGGGCCCATGGGCACTATCGTGGGCAACCTTCTGGCCGGCGGCTACCAGAGCATCTACGGGCTAAGCCCTATTGCAGCCGCCTGTGTGGCCGGGCTGCTGCAGCAGCCTATGGTGACCATGGGATTTCACTGGGGGCTTGTCCCTATTGTAATGAGCAATCTGGCAGCTTCTGGAACGGATACGATTATGCCCCTTTTCGCGGCTCCGGTGGGCGGGCAGACGGGTGCCGTGCTGGCGGTGGCCCTGCGGACAAAGCTGAAGGAACGGAGGGCAACTGCGATGTCGGCGGCGGTTTCCTGTGTGTTCGGTGTGACGGAGCCCGCCCTGTTCGGCGTCAATATTCCGCTGAGAAAGCCCATGGTGTTCGGGTGCATCGCCGGGGGGATTGCCAACAGCATTACCGGGGCGTCAGGGACGCTGGCTACAGCGTTCGCTTTTCCGGGGCTGGCGACGCTGCCGGTTTTCATGAGCCACGGAGTAGGCGGAATGCTGGCTGCCTGGGCGGCGGCTTTTGTGATCGGGTTTGTGCTGACCTGGTTTACCTGGAAGCCTGAAATGGATGACATAGGAGGAGAAAAATGAGTGTAATGGACGCGGCAGGATCTCTGCTGGGCCGGATGGAAGGGGGCTGGGGAGGCGTTGCGGCCGGCATCGGTATTGTGATCGCCCTGCTGCACTGTTTTCTTGGCTACCGGCTGCTGAAAGTGTGGATTTCTGTCATTGGATTTTTAATTGGATTTCTTGTATCCTTCGGCACGGCCATGCATTTTCTGGATGATAAAACCGGAATATGCGTGCTGATCGGCATTGCTTTGGGCGTGGCGGTGGCGTTTCTGGCCTACAAGGTATATCTTCTGGGAGTATTTCTGCTCTGCGGAGGCATGACCATGGCGGCGGTCTATCTGTTTATGACAGGAAACTGGCCGGGACTGGAATCATGGATCCCGCTGCTGGTTTCCGGGCTTTCCGGCGTGCTGGCAGGCGTGTTGTCCGTGATGTTCACAAAACCGCTGATTATCCTTACTACAGGGATCAACGGAGGGCTCTCCGCAGGGACCATGATTTTTGAGGTGTTGGGCATTGTGAACCCAGTGGCCCAGTGGATTCTCTGCGCCGTGATCGCTGCCGCAGGTACGGTGGTACAGTTTGTTACATCCGGTAAGAGTACTGGGAGGCGGCGCCGGCGCTGATCGATGAAATGGAAAGAAAACTGGAGATTTTTATTGATGAAGAGGATGAAGGCCGTTCTGTCAGCGATATTCTCCGCAGAAGGGCCGGGATGACCCGTGCACAGATCAGGAGCGTTAAATTCCGTCCCGGCGGGCTGACAGCGGACGGCTGCCGTGTACGCAGCAGTGACTGTCTGATCCGCGGCCAGGTTCTCCAGGTCCTTTTGGGAGAGGAGGCCGAGGAGGAACAGGGATGTCTTTGGATTCCGGATCCTTCTCCGTTGGAGATTCTGTATGAGGACGAGGATATAATCGGAATTAATAAACCTTCCGGGGTGGTGACGCATCCTTCCCCGGGACATTTCGCTGATTCGCTGGCCAACAGGCTGGCGAATTATTTTTCGGCCGGCAAAGATGAGTACAGAATGCAAATCCGGCCAATAGGAAGGCTGGATAAGGATACTTCCGGAATTGTGCTGTTTGCAAAGAATCAGGTGGCAGCTTCAAAGCTGGAGGCCCAGCGGCGGGTGGGGAGGCTGGAAAAGGAATACCTCGCTCTGGTGCGGGGGTGCCCGGCAGCACGGACCGGAGCGGTAATGGCTCCCATCGGAAAAAGTCCTGACAGCCTGATGAAGATGCAGGTGTGTTCCGGAGGAAAGCCTGCCTGCACCTACTACGAGACAGTAGAAGAGGGGACAGAGTGGAGTTTACTGCGGCTGCGGCTGGAAACCGGGCGGACCCATCAGATCCGGGTGCACATGGCCTGGCTTGGCCATCCCCTGCTGGGAGACTCCCTGTATGGGAGCGGACCGGAGCATGGGGTGGACAGGGCTGCGCTTCATGCGGCAGGACTGTTTTTTGACCAGCCATTCAGTGGAAAACGTATCCGTTTGGCCGCCGCCCTTCCGGAAGACATGCGCGGGATCTGCAAAGAGATGTTTTCGTGTTTCATAGGAAACTGCGGCCCCTATGAAACAAAACCCTCCGGAGGGATCACGCTGCGGCGTAAGGAATGATTCAGGCATAAGCGCCGCCGGAAGGACATATGATTTGATAAACGGTTCTGGATGGTGGAAATGAGACAGTTCTGGAACAAATATGTTCTGCATAATGGAATGGCCTGGCTGGCGGCGGCTCTGGTTGTGATTGGGGCGGCGGTATATCTGCCTGCAGCCTTGATGACCTCCGGACAGGCAGCGGGGAGAAAGATCCCGATATACAGTGTGGAGACAGAGAAAAAACAGGTGGCGCTCAGCTTTGACGCCGCCTGGGGGAATGAAGATACTTCCAAAATACTGGATATTCTGGAGAAACATCAGATTCACTCTACTTTTTTTATGACCGGCGGCTGGGTGGAAAAATATCCGGAAGATGTGCAACGCATCGCCCAGGCGGGCCATGACCTGGGGAATCACAGCCAGAATCATAAAGAAATGAGCCGGCTGGACAGCGGTCAGGCGAGAGACGAGATTATGAAGGTACATGAATCAGTAAAAGAACTGACCGGAAAAAGCATGGAGCTGTTTCGCCCGCCTTATGGGGATTATGATGATGAACTGATCAGCACAGCAGAGAATTGCGGTTATTTGCCAATTCAGTGGTCTGTGGACAGCCTGGACTGGAAAAATTACGGAGTGGAAGATATTGTGAACCGGGTGCTGAACCATAAGGAACTCCGCAGCGGAGCGATTATCCTGATGCACAACGGAGCGAAATATACCGCACAGGCGCTGGAGGCGCTGATCTCCGGCCTGGAAGAGAAAGGATATGAAATTGTGCCTGTTTCCCGGCTGATCTATCAGGAAAATTATCAAATAGACCAGGAGGGGAGGCAGTTTCCCGGGTAAAAATCTGACAAGAGCCGCGCAGGATACGATCCGCGCGGCCTTTTGTCTGCAACCATATTCTATTCTTTTTCCACCGGAAAACCGAAAGGCTTCCCGTGTCTGGGAGCAGCCGCGGTCGCTTCAAATTCGTAAAGCGCCTGATAGGCTTCCAACTGGGATTCAGAAACAGGAGCAAAAGGAATCAGGCCGGTACACTCCGTAGCAGAGACTACATTTCTGCTGAAAGCCTCTTCAATGTGATCCTCATCCATTGCTCCGGCCCTCCTCGCCCCCAGGGCCGTCCTGGCGGGGACGGCTGTCCGGATACTCGCTTTCCGGGGACATATCATTATCCTGAGGAAAATCGCTTTCCGGAATGTTGCCGTCGTCATAACTCATGTTCACAGGCATGATTTGAGAGGGGACAGGGAAGTACTGAGGAATTTCTACTAAATTGTCCAATGGCATAAAATCAGCTCCTTTCACAAATACTAATTCAGATACAGAAATATTTTCTGAACTGTTATTAGTCTGTGTGAAAGGAGCTGAATCATACAGGAATGATCTTCCTGACTACAGGGTCAGATCTTCATCGGCATCGCCGCCGCCTTCATCATAACCGTAGCCATCGTCATGGGCATGGCCGGCGGAACCATAGAATTCTTTGCCGACCACCCGTTTTTTGCTGCGGGCCTGTTCGATCATATCAGAAAGCATGCGGTTAACATTCCTGCAGTTTTTAATATTGATCAGTTTTACATCCTTTGAGGTGTCTACTTTCGTGCAAAGAACGATGGTGCCGGTCCCGAAAATTTTCTGGCCCAGAGTCCTGGTCATTGTAATATCCACGATCCGGTAGAGCAGGACTTCGTCATGCTTGGTATTCAGCAGTCCGCGGTCCTCGTAGAGACGATCCTGATCCAGAGAATACTTCGTGAAACTCCAGGGAAACCACATAAAGTGTTTCCTGTCTTTCCATATATACGTGCTTTCAGGCGATTTACTGCCGCCCCCAGACTTCTGATGATCCATTTTTCCCTCCTGGTGTATCAATTCTGCATGCTGTTTTACTAAAGTGATTATACATAAAAAACAGCGCGCATGCAAGGGTTTCAGGAAAAATCTTGTTTACGGATCCCTTGAGGCCAGGCGGTTCCCAGGATTTATTTCAAAAATCTTTATACAAAATTTACAAATTACAGAAAACAGCCACTTGATTTCTGCCGGAACACTCTTTATAATGGAATATCATGTCCCTTTTGGGGCAGAATGGAAAAAGAATGGAGGGATAGCTTGAATACCCCAAATCAAAACAATAATAAAAACAATCCTAATAACGGAAATCCTCATAAATTTCCGGGCGGTCAGACTGCAATTCTGCTGATCGTGGCTGCCATTGTGATGCTGGTTCTGGTATCACTGATGGGCCGTTTCTGGTCTTCATCTACTAATAAAGAGATTACATTCAATGAACTGATCAGGATGGTGGACGAAGACGAGGTGGACCAGGTGGCGCTGACCAGCACAAAATATCAGGTCAAGCCAAAGTCTCAGATGATGTTCATGCAGATCACCTACTATACCGGAAGAACAGAAGCCTTTGATGATATCCTGATTCCGAAACTGATGGATAAAAATATCCCGGTGAATAAGGAGGAGGAGAGCAATGGCTTCGGCATTATGGATTTCCTGCTGTTTTATGGACTGCCGATAGGCCTGCTTTTTGGTTTTCTTTACCTGATGATGCGCCGCGCCAACAGTGGAGGCGGCGTGATGGGCGTGGGCAAGAGCAACGCTAAGGTCTATATCCAGAAGGAGACCGGCGTGACTTTTAAGGATGTTGCCGGACAGGACGAGGCGAAGGAGTCCCTGACGGAGATCGTGGATTTTCTGCACAATCCCGGAAAATATACGAGAATCGGAGCAAAGCTGCCCAAGGGCGCTCTGCTGGTGGGCCCTCCCGGAACGGGTAAAACTCTGCTGGCTAAGGCTGTGGCCGGTGAAGCAAGAGTTCCCTTTTTCTCTTTGTCCGGTTCCGATTTTGTGGAAATGTTTGTGGGCGTGGGCGCATCCCGCGTGCGTGACCTTTTCAAACAGGCGCAGCAGAACGCGCCGTGTATTATATTTATTGATGAAATTGATGCAATCGGAAAGAGCCGTGACAGCCGTTATGGCGGGGGCAATGACGAAAGGGAACAGACCCTGAACCAGCTGCTGGCGGAGATGGACGGTTTTGATACCTCCAAAGGCATCCTGATCCTGGCTGCTACAAACCGTCCTGAGATCCTGGACCCCGCTCTGCTCCGCCCCGGCCGTTTTGACCGCAGGATTATTGTGGATAAGCCTGATCTGAAAGGGCGGGTGAATACCCTGAAGGTGCATTCCAAAGACGTGCTGATGGATGATACGGTGGATCTGGAAGCGATCGCTCTGGCAACTTCCGGTGCAGTGGGTTCTGATCTGGCGAATATGATCAATGAAGCCGCCATCAATGCGGTGAAAAACGGTCGCCATGTGGTATCCCAGGCAGATTTGCTGGAAGCCGTGGAGACTGTGCTTGTAGGAAAGGAAAAGAAAGACCGCATCATGAGCGCCGAGGAGCGCCGGATTGTTTCTTACCACGAGGTTGGCCATGCGCTGATCAGCGCGCTGCAGAAGGACACAGAGCCGGTGCAGAAGATCACCATTGTGCCCCGTACTATGGGCGCCTTGGGATATGTGATGCATACCCCGGAAGAAGAGAAGTTCCTGAACACGGAAAGCGAACTGAGATCCATGCTGGTGATGGCTCTGGCCGGCCGCGCTGCGGAGGAAATTGTGTTTGGCAATGTGACCACCGGCGCGGCGAATGATATCGAAAAGGCCACTTCTATAGCCAGGGCGATGGTCACCCAGTACGGGATGTCCCAACGGTTCGGGCTGATGGGATTGGAAACCATTGAGAACCAGTACCTGACCGGGCGCACTGTGATGAACTGCGGCGACGCCACTGCTGCAGAAGTGGACCAGGAAGTCATGCGAATGCTGAAATCCGCTTACGAAGAAGCGAAGCGCCTGCTTTCAGATAACCGGGGGACCATGGACCGGATCGCCGCGTTCCTGATTGAGAAGGAAACCATAACCGGCAAGGAGTTTATGAGGATATTCCATGAGGTCCAGAAGGAAGAACACCCTGATAAATATCTGACGCAGGAGACCGGGGAGACTGCCGCGCTGCCTGAAATGGAAGGCAGGGAAGAAGCGCAGGGGAACGCTTCGGAAAACCTGTCCGGAGATTTCCATCTTGGAAACAGCTGACTGCTGCCCCGGCTGAAAAATACTGTAAAAATTGACAGGCCTGTTCCGTATCCGTGAGGATATGCGGAACAGGCTATTTCATAGGAAACTGCGTTCCCTACGCAGCAAACCCCTCCATTTTATGAGATGAGGTGAGACAATTTGTATACTTCCATTTATTCTACTGAACTTCCGCCTGTGCTGCGGAAAATGGCTTCCGTGCCGGAAATGCTGCGGCTAAAGGATGTGGGGATGCACTGCGGGTGTGAATACACATCGCTGCCTGTCTACAGCAGTGCCCTGGAATATTCCAGGTATATACACAGCCTGGGAGTGGCCGGGATTGTCTGGAATTTTACAGGAGACATCAAGCAGGCGGCGGCAGGCCTTTTTCACGATATTGCCACGCCGGTATTTGCCCACACCATTGATTTTATGAATGACGACCATATGAAACAGGAATCCACGGAAAGCAGGACCAGGGCGATCATTGAGAATTCCCCGGAGATCAGGAAGCTGCTTCAGGACTGCGGGGCGCAGGTGGAGGATGTGGACGATTATCACAAATATCCGATAGCAGACAATGATACGCCGATGCTGTCCGCAGACAGGCTGGAATATACTCTGGGAAACGCCAGCCTTGTTTTTCGCTGTCCCCTACAGGAGATCAGGGATATTTATAAGGATCTGGTAGTTTCGGAAAATGAATTTGGCACTGAGGAGCTTTGTTTCCGCACCATGGAAACAGCAAAGCTGTTTACAAAGATATCGCTGCGGAACTCCTGGTGGTTTGTATCTGATGAGGAACGGTTTGCCATGCAGTTTTTAGCGGACCTTATGCGGGCCGCTATCCAAAAACAGGCAGTGGATCCGGAAGCCCTGTATCTTACAGAAAAAGAAGTGATCCAGAAGATGTGCCGGGACGATGCTGTCCGCAGGCTTTGGGAAGAATTCGTTCATATTAAGGGGGTGGGTGTTTCGGGCGGGAAGCTTTCAGACCGGTACTGCGTCAAAGTTCCTGCCAAAAAACGTTACATTAATCCCCTAGTCCTGACCGGAGATACGCCAAAAAGAGCTGCGGACGCCGACCAGGGCATCCGCAGCGAAATGCAGGCTTTTTTGGAGGACAGTTATGACAGGTGGCTGTACTGCTGCTGAACAGATGAGTGGAGCTTCTGAACTACATTGCCGCGGCCCGCTCTTTGGGCCTGTGCATCATGATCCAGAAACAGATCACTCCGGCCAGCAGCACGCCGCAATTCACGAAGACAGTGGCGCGGACGCTGAAAACTTCAATCAGCACGCCGGACACTGCCGTGCCTGCCGCATTGCCCAGGTTGCCGGCGATGTTGTAGCAGGTCTGTCCCTTGATTTTGTTCTCTTCGGGGATATTTGTATTGATATAGTAAACTGATGCAGGCAGGGACAGGGCGTAGGTGATCATCTGGAAGGTCTGCAGCCCGGCCAGCAGCCAGGCGTTGGTCGCCATGCCCACCAGCAGCCACCGGATCAGGTGAAAGACGGAAGAGGCAAAGAGCAGCTTCTCCATGCTGTACCGCCGGGACAGACGGGGGAAAATGATCGCCATCATAGGCATTTCAATGAACGCGCTGACGAACATGGCAAACCCCAGGACGGTGTTGTCCCCTCCGGCATTGGAAATCAAGGTGGCCATAAAATTACTGCATGGACAAAAACCCAGGCAGATGATAAAATTAGCAATCAGCAGCCAGCGGTATTGAGGCTGGTTCCTGAGCATTTTCAGGATGCTTCCCTGTCGCGGCATGACCTGGTAATGGCGCATAGATGGCTTTGCACTGTCCTCTGTCCCGGCCGGAATGCTGCGGAAGGTGAGAAAGGTCACTACGGAAACCACATACAGGGCCAGAACAACGCCATGCACTGTCACCACAATGTCAGCGCCCAGCATGTCGATGGCCCGGCCCAGCAGCACGCAGGTAAACGCGTAGCAGACAGAGCCGGTAGCCCTGCAGGCGCTGTAGTTCATTGGCACGCCCAGATTGATGAACTGCAGGGCCAGCGAGTCCATCAGAGAGACGATGGAGCACTCTGTCAGCCCCAGAATCAGGAACAGCGCCATCATCCCGGCAAAATCCGGAGAGGAAAACTGCAGCACGCCGTTGGCACAGATACTGACGCCCATCACAACAGCAATGATGTACTTCAGAGGCAGCTGCTTATACCGGTCTCCCAGATACGCATAAAACAGCTGGGCCAGCACTGCCATGCCGGTGCGGAAGGCGTTGATATATCCGATTTGCGCGGTGGAGAAGCCTCTGGCGTCCAGAAAAACGACCAGAAAGGCGTACATGGAGGCTGAAGCGATCCAATAAAGTCCCTGGATCGACGCATAATGGATGTTCAGTCTGGTGGTAAGGTGCATTTTGCCCTTGTATCTGGATCGCTTCATGGCGTCCTCCTTGAGACTTTAGAATTTGCCCATATTATAGCAAAAACATGCTGAATTACAATAGAAAAATTACTTCTTTTGTGTAATTAAATTGAAAGAGGAAATGGTATGGAATTTGATATTCAGGAAGAACTGAAAAAGCTGCCGGACTCCCCGGGCGTATATCTGATGCACGACGCGGACGACACGATTATCTATGTGGGAAAAGCCATCAGCCTGAAAAACCGGGTGCGCCAGTATTTCCAGAACAGCAGGGATAAAACGCCGAAAATTCGGAAAATGGTTTCTAAAATCCACCGTTTTGAATACATCATCACCGATTCGGAGATGGAGGCCCTGGTGCTGGAATGCAATCTGATCAAAGAGCATTCGCCCAAATATAATACCATGCTGAAAGACGACAAAGGATATCCTTATATCCGGGTCACCGTGGATGAGGCTTTTCCGAGAGTGCAGCTGGCCAGGACCATGAAGAAAGACAAATCCAGGTATTTTGGCCCCTATCCCAGCGCGGGAGCGGTAAAAGATACCCTTGATCTTCTGCGCAAGCTGTTCCAGATCCGGACCTGCAGCAGGGTGCTGCCCAGGGATGCGGGAAAGGACCGTCCCTGCCTGAATTACCATATCGGGCAGTGCTGCGCGCCCTGCCAGGGGACTGTATCAGAAGAGGAATACCGCCAATCGGTGGAGCAGATCCTGGATTTCCTGAACGGGAAATATGAGAAGCTGCTGAAGCTGCTGCAGGAGCGGATGGAAAAGGCGTCTGAAGATATGGATTTTGAGACGGCCATCCGTTACCGGGAGCTGATCCGCAGCGTCAAGGTCATTTCCCAGAAACAGAAAGCTACAGACAGCTCGTCCCAGGGAGACCGGGATGTGATCGCCATGGCCAGCCAGGGGCCGGACGCGGTGGTGCAGGTGTTTTTTGTGCGGGAAGGCCGGCTCATCGGCCGGGACCATTTCCACCTCTCTGTGGCGGAAGGGGATTCTCCTGCAGAGATCCTGGGGAGCTTTGTAAAACAGTTTTATGCGGGCACTCCCTTTCTGCCCAGAGAACTTTTTTTGCAGCATGAGATCGCGGAGCAGGAGGCAATCGGCGCCTGGCTGTCCGGAAAGCGGGGACATAAAGTGCAGATTACTGTTCCCAAGAAGGGGCAGAAGGAGCGGCTGGTGGAGCTGGCCGCCCGCAATGCGGAGCTGGTGCTGAACCAGGATAAAGAGAAAATCAAACGGGAAGAAGCGAAGACAATCGGAGCCATGCGCCAAATCGAGAACTGGCTTGGGCTGGCCGGGCTCTGCCGTGTGGAAGCTTACGATATTTCCAATATCAGCGGGTTTGAATCCGTGGGATCTATGGTCGTCTATGAAAACGGGCGGCCAAAGCGCAGCGATTACCGTAAGTTCAGGATCAAGTGGGTCAAGGGGGCCAATGATTATGCCTCCATGGAGGAAGTACTGACGCGCCGTTTTTCCAGAGGCCTTTCAGAGGAAAACCAGGGCTTTGACCGTCTGCCTGACCTGATCATGATGGACGGAGGCAGGGGACAGGTAAATATCGCTTTGGACGTCCTGGGGAAGATGGGCCTGAGGATTCCTGTGTGCGGCATGGTGAAGGATGACCGGCACAGAACAAGGGGGCTGTATTATAATAATGTAGAACTGCCTGTGGATACGCACAGCGAGGGATTCCGGCTCATCACCAGAATCCAGGATGAAGCGCACCGGTTTGCAATCGAGTATCACCGCAGCCTGCGGGGAAAAAAGAATGTGCATTCTGTGCTGGATGATATTCCCGGAATCGGGCCCAAGCGCCGGAATGCGCTGATGCGGTCCTTCGACAGCCTGGAAGACATCCGCAGCGCTTCCGTAGAGGAACTGGCGCAGATAGAGGGGATGAACGAGGCTTCGGCCAGGGCCGTGGCGGATTTTTTCCGGATTGATACTTTACAGGAATGAGGATTTAAGATATACTTTTGATAATTGTACAGTACGCTGAAGCATATATTAACACATAAAAGGAGCGGGAAAATGAAGGGAGTACCAGTAAGCAGTCTGATTGAAAAGATGAATCTGGATAATCTGACCCGGGAAATTAATGCGGATAAGATCAGGATCGTTCATCCGGATATCAACCGTCCTGCACTGCAGCTGACGGGGTTTTACGATCATTTTGATAATGAACGTGTGCAGATTATCGGATATGTGGAGTACGCATATATCAATAAGCTGAGCAGAGAGGAGAAAATCCGTACTTTTGACAAGCTGCTGAGCAGCAAGATTCCCTGCCTGGTCTGGAGCCGGAGCCATAAGCCGGATGAGGACATTCTGACGCTGGCCAGAAAGTACGGCGTGCCGATTCTGATGTCCGACAAAACCACTTCTGACCTGATGGCGGAAATCATCCGCTGGCTGAAGGTGGAGCTGGCGCCCACCATTTCCATCCATGGCGTTCTGGTGGATGTGTACGGCGAGGGCGTGCTCATCATGGGAGAGAGCGGGATCGGCAAGAGCGAGGCTGCGCTGGAGCTGATCAAGCGGGGACACCGTCTGGTGACAGACGACGTGGTGGAGATCCGTAAAGTCAGCGACGACACCCTGGTGGGGACAGCGCCTGATATCACCCGGCATTTCATCGAATTGCGCGGCGTAGGCATTATTGACGTCAAGACACTGTTCGGCGTGGAAAGTGTAAAGAACACCCAGGCCATCGATATGGTGGTGAAGCTGGAGGACTGGAATAAAGATAAAGAATACGACAGGCTGGGGCTGGAAGAGCAGTATACTGAACTGCTGGGCAATAAAATAGTGTGTCATTCTATTCCTATCCGTCCGGGCAGAAACCTGGCGATCATTGTGGAGTCTGCGGCGGTAAACTACCGCCAGAAAAAAATGGGGTATAATGCGGCCAGAGAGCTGTACAACCGTGTGCAGCAGAACCTGGCGAAAAGAATGAAGGAAGACGAGGAATAGGGATGTCAGATTTTTCAGAAAAGCTCATTACTTTACTGGGAGAGGAAAATCTGTGTACTGATGAGCCGCTGTCCGCCCACACCAGCTTTCAGGTGGGCGGGCCTGCGGATTACTGGGTTTCTCCTGAAAACGCGGAGCAGCTGGCCGGGGTGATGGCGCTGTGCAGGGAGGAAAGTACGCCCTGGTATGTGTTTGGCAGAGGGAGCAATGTTCTGGTGAGCGACGAAGGATTCCGCGGAGTGGCGATCAGCCTGAAAAAGGGATTTTCATCCTGCCGGGCGGAAGGAAACCTGGTATACGCCGGAGCCGGAGCCGGCCTGGGAGCGGTGGCAGCCGCAGCGCTGCAGCACGGACTGTCCGGTTTTGAGTTCGCGGCTGGAATCCCGGGCAGTATGGGCGGGGCAATGGTGATGAATGCCGGAGCATATGGAGGAGAGCTGAAAGATGTGCTGACGGGAGCAACGGTGCTGACGCCGGAAGGAGAACTGCTCAGTCTGACCGGGGAGGAGATGGAGCTGGGGTACAGAACCAGCTGTATTCAGAAAAAAGGATATATCGGGCTGGAGGCCCGGATCAGCCTGGAACCGGGAAATCCCGAAGAAATCCGGGCCAGGATGGATGAGCTGGCCGACAGGAGGAAGAGCAAGCAGCCATTGGAATATCCAAGCGCTGGGAGCACCTTTAAGCGCCCGTCCGGGTATTTCGCTGGCAAACTGATTGAAGAAGCGGGGTTGCGAGGGTTTCGTGTGGGCGGCGCCCAGGTATCAGAAAAACACTGCGGATTTGTGATCAACCGGGATCATGCCACTGCGTCTGAAATTCTGGAACTATGCCGGCAGGTGCAAAACAGAGTGAAGGAACATTCCGGAGTGGAACTGGAGCTGGAGGTCCGGCTTTTGGGCTTCGGACAATGATGGAGAAATCATGAGATTTGTTGTCGTTACGGGAATGAGCGGCGCGGGGAAGAGCACTGCGCTGAAAATGCTGGAGGATATGGGGTATTACTGCGTGGATAATCTGCCCATTTCTCTGATCCTGAATATGGCGGAATTAACCTTTGATCAGGATTCCGCTATAACCAGGGTGGCTCTGGGGATCGATATCCGAAACGGGAAGGCTCTTTCAGAATTGGAAAAGGTGCTGGAGGAAATGCCCCGCCGGCACTATGACTATGAGATTCTGTTTCTGGACGCTGCGGACGCCTGCCTGGTGAAACGGTATAAAGAAACCAGAAGATCCCACCCCCTGTCCGGGCAGGGCAGAGTGGAGGACGGAATTTTCCAGGAGCGCAGAAAGCTGGAATTCCTGCGGGAGCAGGCGGACTATGTAATTGATACCAGCAAGCTTTTGACCAGGGAACTGAGGCCTGAACTGGAGAAAATTTTCATTCAGGGCCGGGAGTTTCAGAGCCTGTTTGTTACAGTGCTTTCTTTTGGATTTAAGCATGGGATTCCCGAAGATTCAGATCTTGTTTTTGATGTGCGTTTTCTCCCAAACCCATATTATGTAGAAGAGCTGCGCCCTCTGACAGGGAATGACGCGGCGGTGCGGAATTATGTAATGCAGTTTGATATGGCAAAAATTTTTCGCGATAAACTGGTGGATATGGTCCGTTTTTTGCTGCCTAATTATGTGCGGGAAGGGAAAAACCAGCTGGTGATCAGCATTGGCTGTACAGGCGGGAGGCACCGTTCTGTTACACTGGCTAATGCGCTGTATGAAGCGCTTTCCGACGGAGAGGCTTCTTATGGATTAAAACTGGAACACCGGGATATAGACCGGGACGTCCATATAAAGAAAAACTGAGGTGAGGGCATGTCATTTTCAAGCCGTGTCAAAGAAGAGCTGTCCCGCCAGATGAGCCAGGCCAGGCATTGCAGAATTGCAGAACTGGCTGCAATGGTGAGCTGCTGCGGGCATGGCTTTCAGTCAGATCGCGGAGAGATCTGCCTTCGGATACAGACAGAAAATATTACAGTTGCAAGAAAGTGCTTTACTTTGCTGCACAAAACGTTTAATATAAATACTGATATATCTGTGAAAAGAAACGCATACCTGAAAAAGAACAGGATTTATACGCTTTGGATTCGTGACGGCGCAGAGGCGCGCCTGGTGATGCAGGCGCTGAAGCTGAAAGAAGCGCCGGACGCCGGCGGAGAACTTCTGGCGGAGAGCCTCATCGTGCAGCAGCCCTGCTGCCGCAGGGCATTTATCCGGGGCGCGTTTCTGGCTTCCGGTTCCATCAGCGATCCGGAAAAGTTTTATCATCTGGAGATGGTGGCTTCCAGCCAGATGAAAGCAGAGCAGCTGAGGGATATTGTGAATACTTTTGCAATGGAGGCTAAGATTGTTACACGCAAAAAATATTTTGTGGTCTATCTGAAAGAGGGAAACCAGATTGTTGATTTACTGAACATTATGGAAGCATATGTTTCCTTAATGGAGCTGGAAAATGTGCGTATCCTGAAAGAAATGCGCAATTCCATCAACAGGCAGGTGAATTGTGAAACTGCCAACATTCATAAAACTGTTTCAGCAGCCGTGTCCCAGATAGAAGCGATCGAATATATCCGGGATATGATCGGGCTGGATGGGCTTCCTGAAGGACTGGAGGAGATCGCCAGAATCCGCCTGGAGCAGCCGGAAGCGACCCTGAAAGAGCTGGGGGCTGCATTAGATCCGCCGGTAGGGAAGTCGGGGGTCAATCATCGTTTGCGCAAGCTAAAGACAATCGCGGACAGTTTGCGAAAATAAGGAGGAGAATTATGATTACAAAAAAAGTCAAAGTGGAAATGACCGCATGCGCGGACCCTACGCCGGTCGCCATGCTGGTGCAGGTTGCCAGCCAGTATAAAAGCAAGATTTATCTGGAATGCGACAATAAGAAAGTGAATGCAAAGAGCATCATGGGGATGATGTCTCTGGCGCTGGGTACAGGAGATCATGTGACATTAATTGCCGAGGGGACAGATGAAGGAGAAGCGCTGGACAAGATTGAATCATATCTGATCGGTGCATAATTGATACATAGAGGGGCAGAAACCGGCCGGATTGGCCGGTTTTTGCCGTTACAATACAGGAAAGGATAAAAGAATGGCGTTTACACATCTGCATGTGCATACAGAGTACAGCCTGCTGGACGGTTCCTGCAAAATCAAAGAATTGGCCGCCCGGGTGAAAGAACTGGGCATGGACAGCCTGGCAATTACGGATCATGGCGTGATGTACGGGGTCATTGATTTCTACAGGGCCTGCCGGGAAGAGGGGATCAAGCCTGTCCTGGGATGCGAGGTCTATGTGGCGCCGGGCTCCAGGTTTGACCGGGAACCTGGGGGAAGCGGAGACGACAGGTATTATCATCTGGTGCTGCTGGCAGAAAATGACACAGGATATCACAATCTGATGAAGCTGGTGTCCAGAGGATTCCTGGATGGTTTCTATTATAAACCCAGGGTGGATCTGGAATCCCTGCAGGAATTTCATGAAGGCATTATTGCTCTGTCTGCCTGTCTGGCGGGCGAGGTACAGCGAAGCCTTGCCAGAGGCAGGTATGAGGAAGGAAAAAATGCGGCGCTGCGTTACCAGGATATATTCGGAAAGGGGAATTTTTTCCTGGAGCTGCAGGATCACGGCCTGCCGGATCAGCGAACCGTGAATATGGGGCTTTTGCGCATGAGCGAGGAGACCGGAATAGAGCTGGTGGCTACAAATGATATTCATTATATTAAGGCAGAAGACGCAGCAGCCCATGATGTGCTGCTGTGCATCCAGACAAATAAAAAAGTCAGTGATGAAAACAGGATGCGGTATGAAGGGGGGCAATTCTACTGTAAATCTGAGGAAGAAATGCGCGGGCTTTTCCCTTATGCCCTGCAGGCGCTGGAAAATACCCACAAAATTGCGGAGCGCTGTAATGTTGAGATCGAATTCGGCGTTACAAAGCTGCCCAGATTTGACGTGCCGGAAGGATTTACTGCCTGGGAATATCTGTGCCGTCTCTGTGAAGAGGGGCTATCCAGACGATATCCCGGCCGGGAAGAGGAGCTGCGGCCAAGGCTGGAATATGAGCTGAACACCATTAAAAATATGGGTTATGTGGATTATTTTCTGATTGTCTGGGATTTTATCCATTTTGCCAGGGAACATGATATTATTGTGGGGCCTGGCCGGGGCTCAGCGGCAGGAAGCGTGGTTTCTTATTGTCTGGAAATTACAAGCATTGATCCCATGCAGTACCAGCTGCTGTTTGAACGTTTCCTGAATCCGGAACGTGTTTCCATGCCGGACATAGATATTGACTTCTGCTTTGAACGGAGGCAGGAAGTCATAGACTATGTGGTGGAGAAGTACGGCAAGGACCGGGTGGTGCAGATTGTTACCTTTGGAACTCTGGCTGCCCGGGGTGTGATCCGGGATGTGGGACGGGCGCTGGATCTCCCCTACGCCCTTTGCGATACTGTGGCTAAAATGGTGCCAATGGAGCTGAATATCACCATTGACCGGGCCCTGAAAGTGAACCCGGAGTTTAAGTCAGCTTATGAGACGGATGAACAGGTGCGCAATCTGGTGGATATGGCCAGGAAGCTGGAGGGCCTCCCGAGGCATACTTCCATGCACGCCGCAGGCGTGGTGATCAGCCAGGCGGCGGTGGACGAATATGTCCCTCTGTCCCGAGGGACAGACGGAGCGGTGACCACGCAGTTTACCATGACGACTCTGGAAGAGCTGGGGCTTCTGAAAATGGACTTTTTGGGGCTGCGCACGCTGACTGTGATTCAGAATGCCGTGCGTCTGGTCAGTAAGAGCAAAGGAATTGCTCTGGATATAGAAAAAATTGATATGAACGATCCCGAAGTACTGGCGTCTATCGGTACCGGAAGGACCGAAGGAGTGTTCCAGCTGGAAAGTTCCGGCATGAAAAGCTTTATGAAGGAACTGAAGCCGGAGAGTTTGGAAGATATCATCGCCGGGATCTCCCTGTACAGGCCTGGCCCCATGGATTTTATCCCGAAATATCTGAAAGGGAAAAATGACAAAGGTTCCATTTCCTACGACTGCCCGCAGCTGGAACCGATTCTGGAACCTACCCATGGCTGCATTGTGTACCAGGAGCAGGTGATGCAGATTGTGCGCGATCTGGCAGGATATACCCTGGGCAGAAGTGATCTGGTCCGCCGGGCGATGTCCAAAAAGAAAGCCTCCGTTATGGCGAAGGAACGGCAGAATTTTGTTTACGGCAATCCCGAGGAGGGCGTTCCGGGCTGCATCAGCAGGGGAATTGATGAAAAAACAGCGGATCTCATTTTTGATGAGATGACGGATTTTGCCAAATATGCATTCAACAAGTCCCATGCGGCTGCATATGCCGTAGTGTCATATGAGACTGCTTTTCTGAAATATTATTATCCGGTGGAATACATGGCCGCGCTGATGACTTCAGTGATGGATAATGTGGGCAAGGTTTCGGAATATATTCTGACTTGCCGCCAGATGGGAATATCTATATTGCCTCCGGATATTAATGAGGGGGAAAGCGGGTTTTCCGTGTCCGGCGGGGCGATCCGTTACGGCTTGTCCGCGATCAAAAGCATCGGCAGGAACGTGATCGACGCCATTGTGGAGGAACGGGAGGCCAGGGGTCCCTATACCAGCCTGAAAGATTTTATTAGCCGCCTGTCAAACAAGGAAGTGAACAAACGGACTCTGGAAAATTTTATCAAGGCCGGAGCTCTGGACGGGCTGGGCGGGACCAGACGCCAGAAGATGATGGTTTACGTGATGGTGATGGATGAAGTGGCCAGAGAGAAAAAAGAAGCTGTCACGGGGCAGATGAGCCTGTTTGATTTTGTAGAAGCAGAAGATATGGGGGTGAAGGATACAGAATATCCTGATGTAGGTGAATTTGATCGCCGGGATCTGCTGGCATTTGAAAAAGAAGTGCTGGGGATTTACGTCAGCGGGCACCCCCTGGAAGAGGACGCGGCTGTAATTCAAAAACATGTGACAGCGTTCAGCAGCGCTTTTCATGTGGAAGAAGAAACAGGGGAGGCGGAATTGAAGGACGGAACCAGGGCCACAGTGGGGGGGATCCTGTCCGCCAAGACCATAAAAACTACAAAAACCAATAAAATGATGGCGTTTATCACCATAGAGGATATGACGGGCACTGTGGAAGCGCTGCTGTTTCCAAAAGATTACGAGCGTCTGAGAGACGTGCTGACGCCGGACACGAAGGTACTGGTCCAGGGCCGGGTGAGTATTGGAGATGAGGAGCAGGGGAAACTGATCGCAGACCAGGTCATCCCTTTCGAGGCCCTGCCCAGGGAACTGTGGCTGCAGTTCGAAGACATGGAATCTTTCCGGGACATGGAGGAAAAGCTCTATGAGCTGTTGGCCCCCTATGACGGAACAGATGAAGTGGTAATTTACCTGAAAAAACAGAAGGCATATAAAAAGCTTCCGCCCAGCAGAAATGTTAAGGTCTGTGCGCAGTTAAAAGAAGCGGTCTGCGGATGGCTTGGGGCTGAGAATGTCAAAATTGTTGAAAAAAAGACTATTGAAATGCAGCGTAAAATGCATTAAAATAGTCGGGAAGCACATAACAGTAAAAAGCATGAATCCGAACGGAGGCGTACCATGACTAAAAAGATAAAGACAATCGGTGTATTGACAAGCGGCGGTGATGCGCCCGGAATGAATGCGGCGATCCGCGCAGTTGTGCGGACCGCATTGACAAAGGGCTTAAATGTAAAAGGAATCATGAGAGGATACGCGGGACTTCTGAAAGAAGAGATTATTGATATGAACGGGACCAGCGTGTCTGACATTATCCAGAGAGGGGGCACCATCCTGTATACAGCGCGGTGCGAGGAATTCCGCCATGAGGAAGGGCAGAAGCTGGGTGCGGAGATCTGCAGGAAGCATGGCATCGACGGCCTGGTCGTGATCGGCGGTGACGGTTCCTTTAACGGTGCCTGCAAGCTGGCAAATCTGGGGATCAATACCATCGGACTGCCGGGCACCATTGATCTGGACATTGCCTGTACTGATTATACGATAGGATTTGATACCGCGGTGAACACAGCGATTGAAGCCATCGATAAGGTCAGGGATACCTCCACTTCCCATGAGCGCTGCAGCATCATTGAGGTGATGGGGCGCCATGCGGGATATATCGCCTTGTGGTGCGGCATTGCCAACGGAGCGGAAGATATTCTGCTGCCTGAGCGTTACGATCATGACGAGCAGACGCTGATTAATCATATTATAGAAAACAGAAAACGCGGGAAGAAGCACCATATCATCATTAACGCAGAAGGAATCGGGCATTCTGCAGCAATGGCAAAGCGCATCGAAGCAGCTACCGGCGTTGAAACAAGAGCTACAATCCTGGGACATATGCAGCGAGGCGGCACGCCTACGGCGAAAGACAGGGTATATGCGTCTATCATGGGCGCCAAAGCCGTTGATCTTCTGCTGGAGGGAAAGAGCAACCGGGTTGTGGCGTATAATCATGGCGATTTCGTGGATTTTGATATCAACGAAGCCCTGGCTATGAAGAAGGATATTCCGGAATACCAGTTCAATGTGAGCAAATGGCTGGTGCGCTGAGGTAAAAATCAGGAGAATAAATTATGCTGGATAATAAGGGAGCGGGCCCTCTGGGGAAACGCAGAGTGCTGTTCAGCTCCACACAGATCATCGCTCTGGGATTCCTGGGGGTGATATTCCTGGGTTCCCTGCTGCTGTCTCTGCCGGTTGCGGCAGCCAGCGGACAGGGGACTTCTTATATAGACGCCTTTTTTACGTCCACCACCAGCGTGTGTGTGACGGGGCTAACAACTGTGACCACGGCGGCGCATTGGAGCTTGTTTGGCAAGATCGTGATTCTATGCCTGATTCAGCTGGGCGGATTGGGTATCGCAACAGTATCCATTTCCTTTCTGGTGCTGCTGGGCCGCAGAATCACCATGAAAGAACGCCAGCTGATCCAGGAGACTTATAATCTGGATTCCATGGAAGGGATGGTGCGGCTGGTATACCGGATTCTGAAAGGCACCGCTGTGGTGGAAGGAATCGGCGCAGTATGCTGTTCTTTTGTCTTTATTCCCGAGTTTGGATTTTGGGATGGAATTTGGAAATCTGTGTTTCACGCAGTCTCATCATTCTGTAATGCAGGATTGGATGTTTTCGGTGAAACCAGCATGGCTGCCTATTCGGGAAATCCATGGCTGATGGCAGTCACCATGGCGCTGATCATCCTCGGCGGCATAGGTTTTCCTGTCTGGTGGGATGTGATCCATATTTGGCGCAGAAGAAAAACAGATATCCGCTGCAGGAAACATCCATTTCGTTCTCTGGGCCTTCATGCAAAAGTTGCGCTGACCACCACCGGAATACTGCTGGTTGGGGGGACGGTTCTGTTCTGGATTTTTGAATTCCAAAATCCGGATACACTGGGACAGATGGGGCCGGGGAAACAGGCTCTCAATGCGGCGTTCCAGTCGGTGACCACCAGGACGGCCGGTTTTTTTTCCATTGATCAGGGGGCGCTGAGGGGAAGCTCTGTGCTGCTGACTGTAGTGCTGATGTTTATCGGCGGTTCCCCTGCGGGCACCGCCGGAGGGATTAAGACCACTACAGTGGCTATGCTTGCGCTGACGGCATTGTGTACGGTCAGGGGCCGCAAAGATACGGAGATTTTTGGACGGAGGATTCCGGAAGAAAATATCCGCAAGGGGCTTGTGGTATTCATGATCAGTATGATTGTGGCTCTCACCGGGCTGATGGTGATCCTGGCGGCTGACGGGCACAGCTTTGCAGATTGCTCATATGAAGTGGCGTCCGCGATCGGAACAGTGGGGCTGACCAGGGGTATTACGCCGGAACTGTCTGTTATAGGAAAATTGGTGATTATTCTGTTGATGTACCTGGGCCGTCTGGGGCCTGTAACACTTGCGTTCGCTATGCTGAAGCGCAGGAAGACGCCTGCGAATCTGCGGGATCTGCCGGAGCAGCGCATGATAATCGGATAAACTGTTAGGAGAAGATTATGACGAGAAAAGCATTTGGCATCTTTGGCCTTGGGGATTTTGGAAAAAGTGTGGCTGTCACGCTGGCAAAGAATGGCGCAGAGGTGATGGCTGTAGATATTCGGGAGGATAAGGTACAGGAAGTGGCTGATCATGTGACAATGGCTGTGCGCGCCGATGTGACAGATCCGGACGCCATGAAGGCGCTGGGGATCCACAATCTGGATGCGGTAGTGATTTCCAGCGGGGCTAATCTGGAAACCAGCATTATGGCCACAATCATCGCCAAAGAATCCGGAGTCCCGTATGTGATGGCCAAGGCGCGCAGCGAGCTCCATGCAACAGTGCTCAGGAAGCTTGGAGTGGACGAGATTATTTTTCCGGAAAAGGCCATGGGCGAACGGGTGGCGAAGAGCTTCCTGTCCGGTAATTTCATTGATATTATAGAACTTTCGTCCAAGTTCAGCATGGTTGAGATTCTGGCCCCTCAGGGATGGGCGGGAAAGACGTTGAGGGAGCTGGATCTCAGGAAAAAGGGCCTGAACGTCATTGCCCGGAAAAACGGAGACGAGGTGGAAATGCAGCTGGACCCTGACCGGACTCTCAGCGCAGAGGACAAATTTATTCTTGTCGGCGACAATAACGCGCTGGAAAGGCTGTACGCATGATTACCAGCAGCGCGAATCCGAAGATGAAATATGTGATGCAGCTTCAAAAAAAATCCAGGTTCCGCAGGGAAGAGGGGGCTTTTGTTGTGGAAGGCCCCAAAATGTTTCTGGAGCTGCCCCGGGAACGCATCCGGCAGAGCTTTGTATCCGAAAGCTTTGTGCCCGGGCATGAGGAACTGATAGAGAAATATGGCTGTGAAATAGTAAAGGATGCGGTTTTCCGCGAGGTTTCGGATACTCAGACTCCCCAGGGGGTGCTGGCTGTGGCGGAACAGTACCGGTATACGGCTGAGGACATGCTCTCTGTCCGGCCGGCTCAGCTTCTGGTTCTGGAGAATATTCAGGACCCGGGAAATCTCGGAACAATGCTGCGCACCGGGGAAGCTGCCGGGGTGACCGGCGTGATCATGAGCAGAAATACAGTGGATATCTACAGCCCCAAGGTAGTACGTGCGACGATGGGGGCTGTTTTTCGTGTTCCATTTGTGACGGCTGAGGATCTGGAAGGCGGGCTGAAATGGCTGAAGGAAAAGGGCGTCAGGCTGTATGCCGCCCATCTGCAGGGGGCTGTGGACTATGACGGCCCGGATTATTGTCAAAACTGCGGTTTTCTGATCGGAAACGAGGCTTCCGGTCTGCGTGAGCAGACAGCAGCTCTGGCAGATGCCCGTATTAAAATTCCCATG
The DNA here is from genome assembly GCF_004216775.1 of Cuneatibacter caecimuris. Lineage (GTDB taxonomy): Bacteria > Bacillota > Clostridia > Lachnospirales > Lachnospiraceae > Cuneatibacter > Cuneatibacter caecimuris. Next base: position 613,372 of record NZ_SGXF01000001.1, on the reverse strand, counting down.
TGCGGAAAGGTTGAGTCATTAAATGCGGCTGTCGCGGCTTCGGTGCTGGTATTTGAAGCAGCAAGACAGAGAAGGAAAAAGTCATAAATATGTAAAAAATCTGTTCAATCCCACAAGGTATTGTGGAAAATGGGTTTTGGACGTGTAAAAAAAGGTCGAAAACCGCCTTTAGTGGGGAAGGGTTGACAAAAGTTGTTAAGACTGGTATAATATCTCTGTAACAAAATTGTAACAAACGTTGCAAGAGTTTTAAGAGGATAGGAAAAATCTTCCTGTCCCGCATAATGGGAGGTAGGAAATGAAGTCGAAAAGTAAGTGTATCATAGGAGGCGCAGCCGCCGGTCTGGCAATGATGGCAGCAGTGGTCGGCATCAATGTGCTTCCAGGTGGTACGGGTACTTCTTCTGATGAAACTGTGCGTCAGGCGTTCAGTTCCGACAGCCTTAGAAGGCTGGATGACAAATTGCTGGCCGTACAGGAATTAGAACTGGCTTCAAAAGAAGAATTTCAGTATTTCGTGTCTACAACCAAGATAAAGGGAAATTCTTTAGCTGATCTGACCGGCAGCAGCGAACCGGAGGCTAAAGAGACAGAGACAACTGCGGCTGAAAAGGAAACGAAAGAGACTGAAGGAGAGTCTTCCACCAGTGGGAAGGCAGCAGAAGAAGATACAAAGAAGGAAGACGCCCGGTCTGAGAAAGAAAAGATGTTTGATCAGCTGGCCCTGGCCGATCCTTCCAAAGCAGAACCATATCTGAATATGCGCGCGGTGCCGGATACTTCCGGAGAAGTGCTGGGCAGGCTTTATCCCGGGGACGGCGGAACCGTGCTGGAGCAGCAGGGAGGCTGGACCAGAATGAAATCCGGTTCGGTGGAAGGCTGGGTATTTTCAGATTGTCTGCTTTACGGTGAAGATGCGCTGAAGGCATCGGAGGAAAACAATTTTGGGCAGATGGTGGCGGCTGTCAATTCTGAAGCGAGCATGAATATCCGCCAAAAGAAATCAGTCACCTCCACAATTATCGATATGGCGCTGCCCGGTCAGGTTTACCCTGTAGCCGAAGTCACAGAAGATTGGATAGGGATTCAGTATAATGAAAATACCATCGGATATTTATCCGCGCCTTATGTGACTGTGAGATTTGATCTGGGATATGCCGAATCCATGGAGGCGATCCGCAAGGCAGAAGAAGCGCAGCGCCAGAAGGCAGCAGCAGAGGCGGCCCGTCAGGAAGAGGCTGCAAAACAGCAGACTCAGGCGACTGCTCCGCCGCAGACGCAGCCGTCCACACAAACCCCGTCCCAGCCGGTGATAAACGGGAATCAACAGACTGCATTGAATTATACCCAGGCGGCTCCGGTGAGCCTGACGCCGGAACAGCGCACGCTTATGGCGGCGGTGGTTCAGACGGAGGCCGGTTCCAGAGCCTGCGAAGGGCAGTTGGCAGTGGCAAATGTAATTCTTAACCGGCTTCGCAGCGGAATCTGGGGAGGGACCCTGGAAGGGGTGCTGTATGCGCCTTACCAGTTCACCTGCGTGAGCAACGGCGCGGTGGCCGAAGCGCTTGCGACAGGAATTTCAGCCGCTTCTTACAACGCGGTGGATCAGGCTTGCGCCGGCGTGAATAATATCGATGACTACATGTATTTCTGCAGTCAGAGAAAAGCACAGCCCGGCCTGTATGTGAAATATATTCTGGTAAATGGCAATTGCTTCTATAAGAAAAGATAATATGAGTACATGAGCGAGAACAGCCCCGGGATGCCGGGGCTGTTTTTTGTTGCATGCAACAAAACCCTCCGGGGGGAATCTGCTTCTTACTTTACAGTATTAACTTGACTTTTAGAGGGAGGAAAGCTAGAATAGAAAAATAGTTAATGCAGCTGGATGAGAAATGAGGAGGGAGCAGGGATGAATCTGAAAGGACGCCATTTTCTGACACTGAAGGACTTTACCCCCGGTGAGATAGGGGAATTACTGGAGCTGGCCGCCAGGCTGAAAGCAGAAAAGAAGCAGGGAATCCGCCACGATAATCTGAGAGGCAGGAACATAGCCCTGATTTTTGAGAAGACCAGCACCAGAACAAGATGTGCGTTTGAGGTGGCTGCCCATGACCTGGGAATGCAGGTTACGTATCTGGATCCTGCAAGCTCCCAAATCGGCAAAAAAGAGAGCATTAAAGATACTGCAAGAGTATTGGGGCGGATGTTCGACGGTATTGAATACAGAGGCTATGGCCAGGAAATTGTAGAAGAGCTTGCGAAATACGCAGGCGTTCCTGTATGGAACGGCCTCACTAATGAATATCACCCAACGCAGATGCTGGCGGATTTATTGACGGTGCAGGAACAGTTCGGGCGTCTTAAAGGTGTGAAGCTGGTCTACATGGGCGACGCCAGATATAATATGGGAAACTCCCTGATGATTGCCTGTGCTAAAATGGGAATGCATTTTGTGGCCTGCACAGCAGAAGAATATTATCCTTCACGGGAACTGGTGGAGCTGTGCTGCGGGTATGCCCGGGAGTCCGGCGGCAGTGTAACCCTTACAGAGGATGTGGAAGCCGGGGCTTCCGGGGCTGACGTGATATATACGGATGTCTGGGTGTCCATGGGAGAACCGGAGGAGGAGTGGGCCCGCAGGATCAAAGCTCTGTCCCCGTACCAGGTAAACTCCAGGGTGATGGAGCTGGCTGGAGAAAAGGCGGTTTTTATGCACTGCCTTCCTGCCTTTCACGACTGGGAAACAAAGGTAGGAAAAGAAGTGGGACAAAAATACGGGATGCAGGCTCTGGAAGTGACGGATGAAGTCTTTGAAGGGCCGCAGTCGGTGGTGTTTGACGAAGCGGAAAACCGCATGCATACCATTAAAGCGGTTATGGCAGCTACGCTGCAGGAGTAATAATGCATATGGAGAACAGAAACCGGATATACCGCCGCAGAAGGATGGCAGAAGGAATGCAGGTAATCTGTGCGGTGCTGATCGTTATTGTGGCAGCTCTGGCATTTTTATATCAGGAAGATTACGCATGGTCGTTCCCGGTTGTTTTTGGACTGGCGGCCGGAATGAATATTTGGCTGGGCGTCAGGAGGCTGAGGAGCGGAAGAGGTGAAAAAAAGCTGTGGGCCCGGGCCTGGATGCACTTTATTTTCGGCGGTATCATGGCTTTGACTTTTATGATCAGTTTGGTTATGCTTTGGAGGTAAAATGAAAACCAGAATTCTGACGCTGCTGCAGGAAGCGGAAGGCTATCTGTCGGGACAGGAGCTGTGTGAAAAGCTGGGAGTTTCCCGGACTGCAATTTGGAAATGGATTAAAAAGCTGAAGGAAGAAGGATATGAAATTCAGGCGGTGCCCAATCGGGGGTACCGCCTGGTTGCGCGCCCGGATAAGGTAACAGAGGAGGCTTGCCTGAGCCAGATGGATACGGCCTGGGCAGGGCGGAATATCCGGTATTTTCCGATCACGGACTCCACCAATACCAGGGCCAGGGCGCTGGCTGAAGAAGGCGCTCCTCACGGAACGCTGGTGATAGCGGAGGAACAGACCGGAGGAAAAGGCAGACGAGGGAGGAACTGGTCTTCTCCAGCAGGCACGGCTGTCTATATGACAATTCTGCTGCGCCCTGTAATAGCGCCTCAAAACGCGTCCATGCTGACGTTGGTGATGGCTCTGGCAGTAGAAGAAGGCATCCGCAGGGTGAGCGGCCTGGATACAATGATCAAATGGCCCAATGATGTGGTTGCAGAAGGGAAAAAGCTCTGCGGGATTTTAACAGAGATGAGCGCCGATATGGACGGCATCCGCTATGTAGTGATCGGGGCCGGGATTAACGCGAATCAGGAAGCTTTTCCGGAAGAGTTAGCTGCAGCATCTTCTCTGCGCATTTTAAAGGGCAAAAAGGTGGAGCGCAGCGTTCTGATCGCTGAAACCATGAAGGCATTTGAAAAATATTATGAAATATTTGTCCGGACCCAGGACATGAGCGGACTAAAGGAGGTTTATGAACGCCGCCTTGCCAATATGGGCCGTCAGGTCCGGGTGCTGGATTCGCAGCCCTGGACGGGGACGGCAAGAGGGATTGACAGAAGCGGCGAGCTTCTGGTGGAGGACGGAGAGGGCAGAGTTCATACTGTTCTTTCCGGTGAGGTGTCTGTCCGTGGAATTTACGGATATGTGTAACCGCGAGAAGAAAAGGGGCCCGTGTCCCTGATGACAGGAGGAAGATGTGGAACAGGAGAATCTGGTGCTCTGCGGAGCCAATTCATATGAACAGAAGTATTACCTGAATCAGCAGTTTTCCGGGCTTCCGGAGCAGGTGCGCCAGGAGCTGCAGATCATGTGTGTGCTCTATACGGAAGAAGTGGGCGGAGTTCTTACGCTGGAATTCACGCCTGAAGGAGAGTTGATTTTCCGCACCCAGGCGGATGATTCCGACTATTTATATGATGAAATCAGCGGAGGTCTGAAAATCGGTGAGCTGCGCCGGGAAAAACAGGAGCTGCTGGAAGCTCTGGAATTATATTATCAGGTATTCGTTCTCGGAAAAAAGCCGGAGGATCTGCCGTGAAGCCGCTGAAAATAGGCGGCCTGACGCTGGAAAATCCGGTGGTGCTGGGGCCTATGGCCGGAGTGACGGACCTGCCGTTTCGTGTGCTCTGCCGGGAACAGGGAGCCGGGCTGCTGTATACTGAAATGGTCAGCGCTAAAGCGATCTATTATCATAACAGGAATACGGATGCGCTGCTTCAGGTTTCGGAGAAAGAACGTCCGGTGGGCGTGCAGCTGTTCGGCTCTGATCCTGATATGGTCGGTGAAATGGCAAAAAGGATTTCCGGCGGCCCATATGATATCTTTGATCTGAATATGGGCTGTCCGGTGCCAAAGGTAGTGAACAATGGAGAAGGTTCCGCCCTGATGAAAAATCCTGTACTGGCAGGAAGGATTTTGGAAGCCCTGGTGAAAGCAGTTCCTCAGCCGGTTACAGTGAAAATCCGGAAAGGGTTTGACGAGGAGCATGTGAACGCTGTGGAAATCGCAAAGATTGCCGAGAGCTGCGGGGTGGCCGCCATTACAGTGCATGGGCGGACCAGGGCGCAGTATTATTCAGGAAAAGCGGACTGGGATATTATCAGGCAGGTAAAAGAGGCAGTTTCCATTCCGGTAATCGGCAACGGCGATATCTGTTCGCCCCAGGATGCGAAGAGGATGATAGAAGAGACCGGCTGCGACGGTGTTATGGTGGCGCGGGCGGCCAGAGGGAACCCCTGGCTCTGCGGCCAGACAGCGCGTTTTCTTATAGCCGGGGAACTGCCCGTGGAGCCGGAGCTGGAAGAGGTGAAGGAAATGATGCTTCGTCACGGCAGGCTGCAGGCGGAATATAAGGGGGAATATCAGGGAATGCGGGAAATGCGCAAGCATATTGCCTGGTATACGGCGGGATTCCCTCACAGCGCTGCGGTCAGAAGGCAGTGCAATGAGCTGGAAACCATGGCTGATCTGGAACAGCTTGTACAGCAGGTGGGCCGGAACGCGGAAAATGTCAGGAAAACCTGAATGCGCGAGGGTTGACAGACAGTCGGGTTTCAGCTATAATACTTTGAATGTACCCGGTAAACAGAATGTCAGGGACATATTTTCAGGAGGAAATGACCAATGGCGGATGTAAAGAAAAATATTTTAACTTATGCAGGCCTGAAACAGCTGGAAGACGAGCTGCAGGATCTGAAGGTGAACAGAAGAAAAGAAGTCGCTGCGAAGATCAAGGAAGCCCGGGAACAGGGAGATTTGTCCGAGAACGCGGAATATGATGCCGCCAAAGATGAACAGCGCGACATTGAGGCGCGGATAGAAGAACTGGAGAAGATTCTGAAGAATGCAGAGGTCGTGGTGGAAGATGAGATCGACCTGGGCAAAATTAACATTGGCTGTAAGGTGAAATTGTACGATAAAGAATTTGACGAAGAAATAGAGTTTTATCTGGTGGGATCCACAGAGGCTAACAGCCTGCAGAATAAGATTTCAAACGAGTCTCCTGTAGGCCACGCGCTGATCGGCCACAAAGTAGGGGATACCGTGGAAGTGGAAACCCAGGCCGGAATGATGGAATACAACGTTTTGGAAATCATCAGAGTGAGCTGACAGAAGGAGTGTACAACGTGGCAGAACAGAACCAGACAAAGGAACAGGATATTCATCAGCTGCTCAAAGTCCGCCGGGATAAGCTGGCGGAGCTGCAGGCGGCGGGGAAGGACCCTTTTCAGATAACAAAGTATGAGCCGACAGCTCATACGGCAGAGATTAAGGATAATTTTGAAGAGAATGAAGGCAGGGATTTCTCTGTAGCCGGCCGGCTGATGAGCAAGCGGGTGATGGGAAAGGCTTCTTTTTGCAACCTGCAGGATGTATCAGGAAATATTCAGGCATACGTAACGAGAGATGACCTGGGAGAAGAAGCATATAAAGAATTCAAGCGCATGGATATCGGCGACCTTGTGGGCCTGGAGGGCTTTGCTTTCCGCACCAAGACCGGCGAGATATCTCTGCATGCCAGGAAAGTAACGCTTTTGGCCAAGAGCCTGCAGATCCTTCCGGAGAAGTATCATGGCCTGACCAATACAGATCTGCGCTACCGCCAGAGATATGTGGATCTGATTATGAACGAAGAATCCAGAGATACTTTTATTAAACGTTCTAAAATCATCTGGGAGATCAGGAATTATCTGAACGGCGAGGGCTTCCTGGAAGTGGAGACGCCCATGCTGGTATCCAATGCCGGAGGAGCTGCGGCAAGGCCATTTACCACCCACTATAATGCTTTGGACGAAGATGTAAAGCTGCGCATTTCCCTGGAGCTCTATTTGAAGCGCCTGATTGTAGGCGGTCTGGAGCGGGTATATGAAATCGGCCGGGTATTCCGCAACGAGGGCGTGGATACCCGCCACAATCCGGAGTTTACGCTGATGGAGCTGTATCAGGCTTATACAGATTACCACGGCATGATGGATCTGACAGAGAACATGTACCGCACTGTGGCTCAGAAGGTGCTGGGAACCACCACGCTTCATTTCGGCGATCTTGAAATAGACCTGTCCGGGCCTTTTAAGCGGGTGACCATGGTGGATGCGGTGAAAGAATATACCGGTATTGACTGGAACGAGATCCATACCCTGGAGGAAGCAAGAAAGGCAGCGGATGAAAAGGGGATTCATTATGAGGAACGCCATAAAAAGGGCGATATCCTGAGCCTGTTTTTTGAGGAATTTGTAGAGGAACATCTGGTTCAGCCTACTTTTGTTATGGATCATCCCATAGAAATTTCTCCTCTGACGAAGAAAAAGCCGGAGAACCCGGAATATGTGGAGCGCTTCGAGCTGTTCATAAACGGGTGGGAAATGGCTAACGCTTATTCTGAACTCAATGATCCCATTGACCAGAGAGAGCGCTTTAAAGCACAGGAAGAGCTGCTGGCCCAGGGCGATGAAGAAGCCAACCATACGGATGAGGATTTCCTGAATGCCCTGGAAATCGGGATGCCGCCTACAGGCGGGATCGGTTTCGGAATTGACCGGATGATCATGCTGTTTACAGATTCTCCTGCAATCAGGGATGTGCTGCTGTTCCCCACAATGAAGTCAATTGGCGGGTCAGATACTCCGAAGAAGGCGGAAAAGGCAGTGACTGAAACAGCCTGTGCTGATGCCGATAAAATGGCGGAAGCAATTGATTTCTCTCATGTGAAAATCGAGCCGCTGTTCGAAGAAATGATAGATTTTGAGACTTTCAGCAAGTCTGATTTCCGTGCAGTAAAGATTAAAGAATGTACCGCGGTTCCCAAGAGCAAGAAGCTGCTTCAGTTTACACTGGATGATGGAACAGGAACGGACCGCACAATTTTAAGCGGAATCCACGAGTATTACGAGCCGGAAACGCTGATTGGAAAGACTGCAATCGCCATTGTAAACTTGCCGCCTCGTAAAATGATGGGAATTGATTCCTGTGGTATGCTGATTTCTGCGGTGCATGAAGAAGATGGAAAAGAAGGGCTTCACCTGCTGATGGTGGATGATCACATTCCGGCAGGAGCGAAACTGTACTGATCTTCATTTACAAGAAAAAATCAGTATTATATCAAAGATTTATTAAGGGGGTGCCGGTTAATACCGATTTTTAACCTCTGACAGCCAGGGAGGAGACAATCCCATAGAATTCGGGTTTCTTTTAGCCGGAATTCTCTAGGGGATCGTCTTCTCCTTTTTTCCTTCGTACTTTTCGGTTTCTTGATGTATGAGCCGATGGTGTATGAATATAGAATGTTCTGAGGATGGATTTAGGAATACAGAAGAGATAATAAGAAAAAGCAGCCAATCCGTGTGAGCGCTTTACTTCTTGCTGTTCAGTTTTTTTATAATGCCGGGGATATATGCCATTAATTTGGGATCCAAAAATAAACTCATAATAATGATGGTGGATACAAATTTAAATCTATTAAACTGAGAAACCTAATGGAAGAAATGACCTGTTGTATCACAGGACACAGAGATATACCGGATGAACAGCCTGTGCCAAACGCAACCGTTACATGGTGGAACATTCAGACCGTGTAATTGCAGTGCATGACGGTCGGGAAAAAGGCGGTAAGTTAGAAGATTTGTTTTACGCACTAATTTCGGAAGGAACTGCGGGAAATACCGATAGGGCTAAACTTGGACAAAAACAGGACAAAACCGGAGATAAAAAAGAGGAGGTACAGGCTGCTCTATGGTATAATAAATAATCAATCAACTTTTATGAAAACTGGAAACCACAGTTTGAAAGGAGCAATTGCATGAAACACGTATGTATGCTTATATCTGTGGCTGATATAGACGCCGCGAGAAAATTTTATGAGGATCTGTTTGGATTAGAGGTGTTTCAGGATTACGGAAAGAACATCGTCTTTACCTGCGGCCTGGCATTGCAGCAGGATTTTGACTGGCTTGTGAATCTGCCGAAAGAAAAGATATTAAAGAAATCTAACAATGCGGAAATCGTTTTTGAGGAACAGGGCTTTGACACTTTCCTGAACAAGCTGAAAGAATACCCGGAAATTGAATATTTGGGAGAAGTGGTCGAACATAGCTGGGGCCAGCGGGTGATCCGGTTCTACGATTTGGATGGCCATATCATTGAGGTTGGAGAGGATATGAAAATGGTAATAAAGCGTTTTCTTAATTCCGGCATGGCCATGGAAGCGGTTTCTGTGAAAATGGATGCTTCCGTAGAGGACTTAACGAAACTTCTGAATAGTTAATGTACGGCAGGTGAATAAACAAATTTATATTTTCGGAGGTGTGTAAAGGATTGTTTCTTAAAGCTGAAAAGTAACAATATTAAGAAGCTTCTGTTGCAAAAACTCTAATGATATTTTGTAACCAGTGATTGTGGCTGACGGAGGAAACGAATATGGATGTTCAGAAAATTATCAGCTTAGTAACAAAGACGCAGGGGTTCATAAAGAACCGTGAAATGGCTGCTCATGTGAAAGAAAAGGGTTTTGCAGACTATGTAACGCAGGTAGATATTGCCGTGCAAAATTTCTTAAAGAAGGAACTGTTTGCCCTTGCACCGGATATTCAGTTTCTTGGGGAAGAAACCGGTTTGCAGGAAATGAAAGCGGATAGTTTTTGGATTTTAGACCCGGTTGACGGGACTACAAACCTTATGCACGATTATCAACACAGTGTTGTATCTTTAGCCCTTTGCCGCCGGGGGGAAATTGTTATGGGGATCGTGTATGACCCCTTCCATGAAGAAGTGTTTTCAGCGGTTAAAGGGGAGGGCAGCTTCCTAAATGGACAGCCCATACATGTATCAAAAGCAGAAAAACTATCCGACACGATGATTGGACTTGGAACAGCAAAAAGGGAGCTGGCCGATGAAAACTTTGCCCGGTTCCGCAGAGTGTTCAGCCAGTGCCAGGATGTCCGCAGGATTGGTTCTGCCGCTCTGGAACTGGCATATACCGCCTGTGGCAGACAGGGAGGATATTTCGAGATATATCTGAATCCCTGGGATTATGCTGCCGGCTTGCTGTTGATTCAGGAGGCTGGCGGTCAAGTGACCGATTTTACGGGGAATCCCCTTGATCCGAGGAAAGGCAGCAGCGTTGTGGGAACAAACGGATATATCCATACAGAACTGCTAAAGTTGATATAACGGGTAAGAAACAGCATTCGGAGAAAAGTATATGATATGATTGCATACTGTGGGCTGGATTGTGGAAAATGTAACGCATATCCTGCAACAATCAATGATGATCAGGCGTTGCGTGAGAAAACTGCAAAACGGTGGGCAGAGTTAAATAATGCTCCCATTTTGCCTGAATATATCAATTGCGAAGGATGTTGTGTTGATGGAATTAAAACTGTATTCTTCGAGAGCCTTTGCGGAATTCGTCAGTATGCATTGAAAAAAGATGTGACGGCATGCGGTGGCTGTCTGGACATGGAAAGATGTCAGATTGTTTATGAGACTACATCAAATTATCTAGAAACTTCGGACAATCTGACAACTTTCGTTTTTATTGAGGATAACACAAATGAAATTATTTTTGCTCTTGAAGATGGAGAAGAGGTTGGATTGCTTGCGAGTTTAGTACAACAGCACTAGTATTTTTCTGGAACCCGAATATTAGCTACATTACGAAATCTATATTTTTCTACCATATGCTTCTTCATACGAACCAAATTGTAACGGTAACAATCTGCTATGCCATCCGCAAAGGAGTCTGCATTACCTTTCCTTAACTGTTGGAGCGCAAGAACGACTTGCTTGTTGAGATATGAAAGTGCATGTTTCTTAGACGGATAATAAGCAAAATGGTGCCCCCATTCAAGAAGATGATTGGTTTCAGATAATATAACATATAAAGGCTCTAACGTGGTATGTTTCATTATGGCTTCCAAAATATCTGCCAAATAAACAGAGTCAGAAGAAGTAAATCTATCTGTCAACTCGTCCAGCTCTTCACCAGTAAACTGTGGAGCTGCAGCTAAAGCGGCCGGGCGAATAATTAGCACCATTAGCTGCAGGGCGTGAAGGTAACGTAGTGATTTTTCTACAAAACCAGAATTAAGAGCCAGCTGATGAAGTTTTGTACTATCGGGTTCTATCACTATAGTGCCTTTACCGTTTAATGTCTTTACGAAGCCTCTTTGTTCAAGTTCTGACAAAGCCTTTCTGACTGTGGATATAGAGACATCATACTGGCCGGCCAGTTGCTTTTCATATGGAAGGAACATTCCAACAGAATATTCTCCAAGGCCGATTTTTAGATTCAGGTCATCAACAATTTTTGAGTAACAATAATCCTGACCACGCATGGGATTCCACGAAAACTTCAAACTAGTTTGTGAAGGGCATAGGGGAGTGTCCTCTGACAGATGATTTAACGTATTTTCAATGAAATCTGTAAGTTTCTGATACATATCTGAGAGCAGGTTGTACTTTATGAGTGGATCATGGCCTTTTAAAATATCTGGAATGGCCTTGGATGCAGGTACAGCTTCCTGTAAAAAATGCTTAGAGAAATAAGTGTATTCTTCTGTAAAAAATGAAAGTTTGTTATAAAGGCCAAACGTAGAATAGAGTTCGCTGAATAGGGAATTACCGCCTATTCTTAATATATCATATCCTAATTTAGAGGGAGGACGCCATCCACCGGCGGTATATCCTAAACGCAATGCTTTCACTGCCTTTTTATAGTGAGGCAGTACCTCCACATCGCATCCCTGCAATGCAAAAACCAAAAGTGAAGGAAGTATTAGAGCAAAAGTTTGATATACCTGTAAAATCCCTTCCTTTTGTTTTAAAATCTCAAAAACAGTGTTTGAGGAATTACAAATATCTTTTGTTGAAACAACAGTCGGTGAAAGACGAGGCTGAATATCAATTAATCCTTCTTCCCTCAATGCGTCAAAAACGCGGTTAATCGTATATCTGCTAACGTGGAATTGTTCGCAGTACATTCTTGAAGACGGCAAGGCATTTCCATGAGGTATCTGCCCATCTAAAATACTCTGCTTAATTTCGTTATATACAAATGAAAATTTTGTTTCTTGTGGTTTCATAACTCGTCTCCTATCTGCCTGATTATATCATAATGAATCCATTTTGTCAGCATTAAAAAACGCAAACCTATTTGCACACCTTACCAATATGTATATTGCCAGTATGTAAGGATGACATTTATAATATAAAGGTAAAATTATTTGGAAAGAGTTTATGAATCATGGAAAAACAAAAAATGTAAATTGCGGACTAGTCAGAAATGAATCGCGCTCTTTTAGTGGATATTATGGAATAACAATATCATGTATCAATCAAAAAAAGTGAAAAACCAGGTGACGATATGCTTTCTGAACGAGATAGAGGGCAGTACAGACAGCATTTAAAAAGGAGAAATTGTGATCATGAATCTAAAAGATTGTTATATAAAATTTGGCGGTGATTTTGATGAGGTATTGGGCAGACTGCGGCGTGAACAAATCGTACAGAAATTTGTTTACAAATTCTTGGACGATAAAAGCTTTCACTTGTTTGAAACGTCTATGGATAATAAGGATTATGAAGAGGCTCTGAGAGCCGTTCATACACTGAAAGGGATTTGTCAAAATCTTGCTTTTACCAGATTATTTGAGAGCAGTAATATGGTTACAAAAGCATTAAAAGAGAACGATTGGAATACGGCGATCGATATGATTCCGAAATTATCAATGGATTACTATGAAACAATTAATGCTATTAACGAGTTTAAAAGTTCCAGGGAGGAATAACATCAATGGAAAACAGTGAAAAAAAGAATTCTACAACACGTTTTCTAATATGCAGTTTCATTGGGCTTTTGATATTCAGTATTATTATTTTCAGTCTGCTCGGAGTCTATATGAGCCGGAAAAGTAAAAATACTGTTTATGAAATAGGGAATATTTATATGTCCGGAATGAATGAACAGATGTCCAGACATTTTGAAACTGTGATTAAATTACGTTTTGATCAGGTCAGCGGCGTTGTTTCTGTTGTCTCAACAGATAGCAAAGATAGGGAGAGTCTATATGAAGAACTTATTTACAGAACGCAGGTCAGGGGCTTTGACTATTTGGCACTTTGTTCTGCTAAGGGGGATTTTCAGACACTTTATGGACAATCCATACAGCCGCTTAATCCAGAACCTTTTGTTGAAGCATTATTACAGGGGGAGCAAAGAGTCGCTGTGGGCGTTGATGCTGATGGTAAAGAAGTGGTATTGTTTGGCGTTGACGCTGCTTACCCGATGCACAATGGAGATAGGAGTACTGGCCTGATTGCAGCCGTTCCTCTGGAATATATTACTGATTTCCTTTCCTTAGAGGGCGATGGGCAGATGATGTATTATCATATTATCAGGCCAGACGGTAGTTTTGTTATACAGAACCCCAACACGGAGTTGTGGCATCTATTTGAACAACTACAAAAGCAGCTTGATCCTACAGCCAATGAGTTATCTGTTGATAATTCTATTAAAGAATTTGGTGCCGCACTAAAAAATCACCAGGAATTTGCTATGACATTTGAAGTAAAGGGCGAAGAACGGCAAATATACGGTATCTCATTACCCTATTCTGAGTGGTATTTAGTATCTGTAATGCCTTATAGTATATTGGATGATGCCATAAATAATCTGAGCAGCCAGCGTATATTTATGACACTATTATCCTGTGCTTCAGTTTTGATTATTCTTACATTGATTTTTCTTCGGTATTTCTCCATAACCCGTTCTCAGGTGCATGAATTGGAGACAGCCCGGCAGGCGGCTCTTGAAGCGAACAAAGCCAAAAGTGAATTTTTAGCAAATATGAGCCACGATATCCGTACACCCATGAATGCTATCGTGGGCATGACTGCCATTGCCACAACCCACATAGATGACCGGAAACAGGTACAGAACTGCCTTAGAAAAATTACATTATCGAGTAAACATCTATTAGGGCTGATCAATGATGTTTTGGATATGTCTAAAATTGAAAGTGGGAAATTAGCTTTAACAACAGAACAAATTTCATTAAAAGAAGTTGTTGAAGGAATTGTTAATATTATGCAGCCACAGGTTAAGACAAAAAAGCAAACTTTTGACATACATGTTGAAAATATCTTAACAGAAAATATGTGGTGCGACGGCATCCGCTTAAATCAGGTTTTATTAAATCTCTTATCAAATGCAACGAAATATACACCGGAGGGCGGTTCGATACAATTATCCCTTTCTGAAGAAGAATCCCCGAAAGGTGAAAATTATGTCCGAATTCATATCAAGGTCAAGGATAACGGAATTGGTATGTCGCCAGATTTCCTGAAAAAAATATACGAATCCTATAGCCGTGCGGATGGGGCCAGGATACATAAAACTGAGGGCGCCGGTTTGGGAATGGCGATTACTAAGTACATTGTGGATGCAATGGAAGGAGTCATTGATATAAAAAGTGAGCCTGATAAAGGTACCGAGTTTCTTCTCACGTTTGATTTTGAAAAGGCGGCTGCAGTGGAAATGGATATGGTTCTTCCCTCGTGGAATATGCTGGTGGTTGATGATGACGAATTATTATGTGAGACAGCCACGGACGCACTAATATCTATCGGAATAAAAGCTGAATGGACATTAAGCGGAGAAAAGGCGATAGAGCAGGTAATTCAACACCATAAAAAGAGAGATGATTATCAAATCATTTTATTAGATTGGAAACTGCCAGACATGAATGGGATTCAGGTAGCAAGAGAAATCCGGCGTAATTTGGGAGATGACGTACCGATTCTGCTGATTTCCGCATACGACTGGAGTGAATTTGAGGCGGAGGCCCGTGAAGCGGGGATTAGTGGTTTTATTTCCAAGCCCCTTTTTAAATCCACTCTGTATCATGCTTTGCGTCAGTATATGGGCATTGAAACGGAAGATGACCAGACATTGAATCAAGATATCGATCTATCCGGACGTCGTATTCTGCTGGCCGAGGATAATGAACTGAACTGGGAGGTTGCGAAAGAATTGCTGTCCGATTTAGGGGTAGCGTTGGATTGGGCAGAGGATGGCCAGATATGTCTGGACAAGTTCCAAAGTTCACCAGAGGGTTATTACGATGCCATTCTTATGGACATACGAATGCCGCATATGACAGGATATGAGGCCACAAAATCGATTCGGGGCCTGGACCATCCCGATGCCTTAACTATTCCAATCATAGCTATGAGCGCAGATGCTTTTTCTGACGATATACAGCATTGCTTGAAATGTGGTATGAATGCCCATATAGCAAAGCCGATTGATGTGGTAGAGCTGACCCGCTTATTAAAAAGATATTTATCATAATTTACCTTAGACGGTTAAACTGTCATTACAGCAGATGGTTGGGTGACAGATCCATTTATCAGTATTGGGGAAAACGCCCCGGGAAAAGTGACTTAAACCCCGAATTGCTTTTTCAAAAACCGGAAAAACCCACAAAAAGTTTTCATTGGGGTATTGTTCACAAACAAGATTATCCCTGCATTGACGGAGGAGGTGATAACATGGGAAATTAGCTGTATTTGATATATCTGAATCGGGCGGTAAAATTGCAGAAAAATTGCTTATGCTGTTAAATACCCGTCAGAGGCAGGAGTTAGTAAATTATCTTCTTGCTTCAAAAGGGCAGCAGAATAATCTGGCCGACAGCCCATGTGATATTCCAGAAACTTATTGCTCCCGAAAAGCAGTCAACAATCATGTGAGCAATCTGCGGAAGAAGTTGAAAATTACGTCGGATTCCCCGGACCACATCAAAAGCGTTGTCGGCGTTGGTTATAAATTTGAAGCGCCGTAATATAAACCATGAAATTGGCTGGTAGTTGGATGTAGCTAAAGTGTGGCCCCCGGTATCTATCTGCTTCGCTTAATGCGGGTAATCGTCAAGAATGGAAGTAAGCCGCCTTGACGATTATCTGTGATTATGTTACTATTGACCGATGATGTGACAGCGTTTTGCGCATTATAAAGACAGATTGATTGGAGAAGCAAGGAGCAATAAAATGAACGAAAGAATTTTAGTGGTGGATGACGAAAAAGAGTTGGCAGATTTGGTTGAAGTCTATCTGAAAAACGATGGATATACTG
Source organism: Cuneatibacter caecimuris (assembly GCF_004216775.1). GTDB lineage: Bacteria > Bacillota > Clostridia > Lachnospirales > Lachnospiraceae > Cuneatibacter > Cuneatibacter caecimuris. Next base: position 597,209 of record NZ_SGXF01000001.1, on the reverse strand, counting down.
TTTATAAATTTTACAATGGTACGGATGCGTTAAGGTGTATTGAGTCTACCCACTTGGATTTAGCCATATTAGATATTATGCTCCCGGATATTGATGGCTTTCAAATTTGCCAGAAAATCCGGGAGAAATTTTATTTTCCTGTGATTATGCTGACAGCAAAAGTAGAAGATGGGGATAAAATCATGGGGCTGTCCGTTGCGGATGACTATATCACGAAGCCGTTCAACCCACTGGAAGTGGTTGCCCGCGTGAAAGCGCAGTTAAGGCAGTATATGAGATACAGACAGCCGCAGATCAAGCAGGAGGATGAATGCAGCGAATATGATATAAGAGGAATGACGATCAGTAAGAAAAGCCATAAATGTATCTTATTTGGAAAAGAGCTTCAGCTGACGCCGACAGAGTTCTCGATTCTCTGGTATCTGTGTGAGAACCAGGGGAAGGTTATCTCAACGGAGGAATTATTTGAAGCGGTATGGGGAGAAAAATACATGGATAACAATAATACTGTTATGGCCCATATCGGCCGGCTCAGAGAAAAAATGAAGGAACGGGCAAAAAATCCGAAATTCATAAAAACTGTGTGGGGAGTGGGATATACCATTGAAAAATAGAAAGAAAACAAATTTTGAAAATGACTATTTACTTTTAGAAAACAGATTATTCATGAAGATGATGCTGATGATGGTATGTTCCCTTCTGGTTATAGCAGGTGTTTATCTGTTTATTTTAAAAGACAATTTTGCGAATGCCGTAGTTGCCATTTTAGAGCATTTTATTTACCACGACCGTGATGAGGCCGCAGTCGTCTACCTGAAAACCTTCAAGAGATATGAATTCTGGCTTTTCCTGCTGGCGATTTTGGGCGTGTTTTTTGTGGTTTTTCGTATGTTTGTGGGCAATGTTTCAAAATACTTTAAGGAGATTAACCGTGGCATTGATTCTCTGGTGAATGAAGATGCCCAGGATATTGCTCTGCCGGCAGAGCTGGCTTCAACAGAAAGAAAGATCAATTCCATACGGCATACCCTGACGAAAAGAAAAACGGATGCCGAGCTTGCGGAGCAACGGAAAAATGACCTTGTTGTGTATCTGGCCCATGACTTAAAAACGCCGCTTTCATCGGTGATCGGTTATTTGACGCTCTTAAGGGATGAGGGCCAGATTTCCGATGAGCTCCGGGAACGGTATTTATCTATATCGCTGGATAAGGCAGAGCGCCTTGAGGATCTGATTAACGAATTTTTTGAGATCACGCGGTTCAACCTTTCCAATATAACGCTTATATACAGTAAAATCAATCTGACGAGGATGCTGGAACAGTTGGCATATGAGTTTAAACCGATGCTGGCCGAAAAGAACCTGAAACTGGAATTTGAAATGCAGCCGGATATTTTTATTTCATGCGATGCAAATAAAATGCAGCGTGTATTTGATAACCTGCTGCGAAACGCTGTCAGCTATTGTAACGCAGACACGAGCATTAAGATAGCTGCAGAGCAGATAGAAGATCATGTTTCAATCAAAGTCATGAATGAGGGAAATACCATCCCGCAGGAACGGTTAGAAAGAATATTTGAGCAGTTTTACCGCCTGGATGTATCACGAAGCTCCGCAACGGGCGGAGCCGGTCTGGGACTAGCCATTGCAAAGGAGATCGTTGTACTTCATCACGGGCAGATTACCGCCCGAAGTGAGGATGGTTTTACCTGTTTTGAGTTGTCATTGCCGGTTGTAGGAAAATCGTAAGAAAGTCCGTTGAAAATCGTATATTATCCGCAAAGGAAAGCGAAAACATAAATCGCTCCATTCTGATATGCTATATATCGGGTGGAACGATTTTTTTACTTCCAGAAAGGAGTTTAAGAGAACCATGGAAAATCAAAACAATAACGGAAACTACGATAACAGGAACAGGAGAAAATCTAAAAAGAAAAAAAGAATTTACCACAAATCTGTATGTATTGTGCTTTGTTTACTCATAGCCATTGCAGCATTGGGAATTGTGAATCTGATAAGGAGCGGCAAAGAGGCCCCTATCCCCGAGAAAAAAGTCACTCAAAACAATGAATCTTTTTCTTTTGGGGACAGCGGACAAAAGGAAACGGTTTCACCCATCCTTGACACTGATAATGCTCTTTCCGTGAATGTCACAGCAGCCAATGCGATTGTAATCAATGCTGATACCAATGCCACATTGTATCAGAAAAATGGTACAGACAAAATTTCACCGGCCAGCACGGCTAAAATGATTACAGCTCTGACCGTACTGGACTACTGTTCCCCGGACGATGAAATAAGAGCAGGCGCAGAGATAGAAATGATACATGATGATTCGTCAAGAGCATGGCTTATAAAGGGTGATACTCTGACCGTCAGACAGCTCTTAATTGCCCTTATGCTTCCTTCCGGCAATGACGCGGCGTATACGCTTGCAGTAAATACGGGAAAGAAAATTGCCGGAGATAAGGATCTGCCTGATACACAGTCCATTGATGTATTCATGGATAAAGTAAATGAGAAGGCAAAACAGCTTGGTGCGAAAAACTCGAATTTTGTAGTACCGGACGGATATGACGCTGATGGACAGTATACCACGGCCTATGATCTTGCCATTATTGCAAAGGCATGTTTGGATGACCCATGTATTTCAGATATTGTGGCAACCTATTCGTCTTATGAAAGATGGACCAATGGCCGGGAGGTCACATACAAAAATACAAATGAACTTCTCAATCCGGGCAGCAAATATTACCGGCCGGAAGTGATCGGTCTAAAAACGGGAACCAGCAGTCGTGGCGGCGCCTGTATCATTTCTGCAGCGGTCATTAACGGAAACACCTATATCTGTGCAGTCATGGGATCAACTGAGAACGACAGATTCCAGGACAGCGTTGATATTATAGACGCAATTAAACTGCAATGAGCAAAACAGGACGGTTGGCGTGACCGGAACCGGACGGATCGGACAGGCAGTTATGGAACGCCTGAAGAAATTTGGTTGTACGGTGCTGGCAGATGATACTTTCCATATGATTGTCCGTGGGCAATTAAACATGATGAAAAAAATTATCTTTCTTAACCGTTTCTGACTAGCACAATATCAGGCAACAGTGAATAAAACCATACGTCGGGTTCTCTAAAATTACAGCTCTGAACAATTGCAGAAAGATGAATATGCTAAGGTGCTTCTGCCGCATTTTAGCTGTCATTTTCTATACCAATGTGACAAAGGGGCTAAAGCGTTCCAAAATTGAAGGCCTTGACTTATATTTCAAAACGATATAAAATATTAAAGCTTTTCTGAATGATTTTGCCGTCTGTTGGCAGCCTTACATCACTAACGGATCTGCAAATTTAGCGTACAGTGAACCATGAAATCAATCACGGACAGATAGAGGTAAAACGTGTTATATGACAAAGATATCCGGGAGCCGTTGTTTGACTTTTTGGAAGTGACTTATGGGAAAACAAGAATACTGGAAGAAAAAACCATGGGACAGTCTCGGGCCGACATTGTTATGGTGACCCCGGAAGCCCTGTATGGCATTGAGATAAAAAGTGATGCGGACACATATGCCAGGCTTGCCAGGCAGATAGAGGATTATGACCAGTACTATGATTACAATATGATTGTGGCCGGAACAAGCCATGCCGCGAATGTTTCAAGGCATGTTCCTGTATACTGGGGGATTATCACCGCTGAAATTGCGGACGGCACAGTAGACTTTTATATGCTGCGCAGCCCATTGCCCAATCCCAGAATGGATTGGAAAAAGAAACTGCAGATCTTATGGAAGCCGGAACTAGCCAGTCTCCAGGAATGGAACGGAATGCCAAAATATAAAGACAAGAGCAAAATGTTTGTGGCTGGTAAGATCGCAGAGCGTATCCCCGGAAAAATCCCAGAAGAAAAGCTGAAAAAAGAGGTCAGTGATATTCTGTTTGAACGGGATTACAATACCGCAGCGGAGGTAGTGGCTGAGTACCGTAAGGGAGAGATACAAAAACTGCTGGAGAAGACAGATGATCTGCAGGAGCGGCTGGAACTCATGACAGAGCAGGCGGCCAGAGGACATACTTTTTCCGGAGGCGGTGTGAGAAAAAGCGGCAGAAGGAGGAAGCAGAAGTGGTGACCAGAAAACAATTTCGAGGATGTATTCAGCGGGGGAAAGAAGAGTCTCCTGAGTTTCAACAGGCGTGCCGGATGGCAGAAGCAGCAGCGGAGGAGCTGGTGAAGGAAGGGGCGCTGCTGACAGCATCTCTTTACCGGCATGGAAATATGTGTTTTCTATATGAGGAAGTGCTGGCAGGGGAGGTGAAACCGGAAAACTATCTGAAGGCCCTGGAACCCTTTCTGGAGAGCTGGCCGGAAGAGGATGGAAATACAGTGTGGGCGCCAATGTATGCAATATACTGGCACAGCGTCCCGGGAGATTCGGGGAGCTGGGAGAAAAACAGAGCCGGAAAGAAACACAGGGTGGGAAGAATTGCTTTCCTGTACCCTGAAAAGCTGTTCTCCTATACATACTGGCATCATGCGATAGTCGAGGAAGGCCTTCTTTTGGGGGATCAGTACCAGTTTATCAGCCTTCACGAAAATATTCTGTTTTCCTATTTTGAAGAACCCAGACAAATGGTGAATATCAAAAACAGACAGGAACCTTCCAGAACTATAGACGGCTGGATGGCTGCAGACCCGGAGAGCCATTTTGACCGGAAAAAAGCGGGAGGGGATAATTTCTTGATTATCGAGTCCCTGCTGTCTGTGGGTAAAGGGGATCATCTATGCTGAAAATGCTGCCAGGAATGTCAAATATAAAAAAAGGATAAAATCGGATCAATCGACTTGACTTTCATTATAATAGGTGTTATATTACAAATAGAACAAAGGAGAGCTGAAAGATCTTCCAAGTTCCCGTAACGAGAGAACAACACCTGGGTTTTCAACCATCGTGCTGAATCATGTTTGTCATAAGAAAGGAGATATGACTTATGTTGATGCCTAGTATTTTTGGAGAGAACTTATTTGATGACTGGATGGATTTTCCTTCGGAGCAAGAATTTTTTGGCAAGAAAAACCCGCTTTTTGGAAAGCATTCCAAGAACCTGATGAAAACAGACGTGCGCGAGGCGGACAGCAGTTATGAGGTTTCAGTGGATTTGCCGGGGTTTAAAAAGGATGAGATCAACGTGAAGCTGGAAAATGGTTATCTGACTATTTCCGCTGCAAAGGGGCTTGACAAAGAAGAGAAAGATAAAAAGGGCAGGTATATCCGCCAGGAACGGTATGCAGGAAGCATGAGCAGAAGCTTTTATATCGGAGAAGCGGTGAAGCAGGAAGAGATACATGCAAAATTTGAAGACGGAATCCTGAAGCTGGATATCCCGAAAGCAGAGGCTGTAGAAGAACAGAAAAATTATATTGCGATCGAGGGGTGAGAAATGATGCCGGCCGGTGTATTTGCCGGTCGGGCTGAAGACACCCGGTAAAAAAGAAAACTCTATGCAGTGGAGTGAGATCCTTTGCATAGAGTTTTTTATTTCTACATAGCAGTGAACTTCTATGAAGTAAAACCGCACCGCGGAGGATTGGATTGATCGCACTGCGGCAAAAATAAAAATGCTTTCTGTCTATAAAAATGTGCGCGGCAGCAGAAAATTGGTGTCAGATCGTTCAAGACTTTATTGAAACAAAGCAGTAAAATATTATTAGTGAAAGGCAGAGAAGGAGACAGCAAATGCGCGATGTACAGGAACAGAGGCATATCTATTATGACCGGGATTTGAAAATAGAAGCATATAACCTGAGCGGGATTGTTCAGAAATTTCCCAATCATTTTCATGATTTTTATGTAATTGGATTTGTAGAGGGAGGAAAACGTCATCTGTGGTGCAAGGGGGATGAGTATGATCTGACCGCCGGAGACTTAATTTTATTTAATCCCAGAGACAATCATTGCTGTGCGCCCATCAACGGAGAAATCCTGGATTACCGCGCTGTAAATATTGAGGCTGGAGTCATGCGTCAGGCAGTGAAGGAAATCACAGGAAGGGATTATCTGCCGCATTTCAGGCAGAATGTAATATACCAGAGCGATATTGCCCAATCCGTGGCAGAATTGTACAATGTTATTTTATATCAGGCCCCAAAAATGAAAAAGGAGGAAGCTTATTTCTTTCTCCTGGAACAGGTACTGCAGGAATATGCAGAGCCTTTTGATGAAGCGGATATCCCGGAACCCAAACCGGAGATAAAAATACTCTGCAGTTATATAGAGGCTCATTTTTCCGAGAATATTATGCTGGACTGTCTGGCCGCTAAGGTGAATTTCAGCAAGTCTTATTTGCTGAGGTCATTTACAAAACAGGTCGGCGTCTCTCCATATCGCTATCTTCAGAATATCCGCCTGGAGCGGGCCAAGAAGTATCTGGAAGAAGGGATTGCTCCCGTGGCGGCTGCATGTATGGCAGGATTTGCAGATCAGAGCCATTTTACCAACTTTTTTAAAGAATATACAGGAGTGACGCCGAAACAGTATCAGAGAATCTTTGTAAAGGAGCCGGGGGATGGGAAATAGGATTGCCGGCGGTCACGGCGCCGCGTTCATTACAATTATAATCTGGGGGACGACCTTTATCTCTACAAAGGTTCTGCTGCAGATCTTTACTCCTGTGGAAATACTGTTTATCCGTTTCCTGACAGGATACCTGGCGCTGTGGTGTGTGTGCCCCCGCAGGCTGAAACTAAGAGACAGGCGGCAGGAATGGTATTTTGCAGCAGCAGGCTTGTGTGGCGTAACGTTATACTATCTGCTGGAAAATATAGCGTTAACTTATACCCTGGCATCCAATGTAGGAGTCATAATTTCTGCGGCGCCATTTTTCACAGTGATTTTTTCCTGCCTGTTTCTTCATGGCAAACGGCCGGGAAAAAGATTTTTCTTAGGGTTTTTGATGGCATTATTGGGTATCCTGCTGATCAGTTCCGGGAGCGGCGAGGCATTTCACCTGAATCCGTTGGGCGACCTGCTGGCAGCGGGGGCAGCAGTGGTTTGGGCAGCTTATTCTACAATTACTAAGAAAATAAGTGAATTTGGCTGCAATACCATACAGACTACCCGGAGAACCTTTTTCTATGGCCTGATTTTTATGATTCCCGCAATCATGCTGATGGATTTTCAAATCGATCTTTCACAATTCATAGATCTGAAGAATATTTTAAATTTGCTTTTTCTGGGTTTTGGCGCTTCTGCCTTTTGTTTTGTCACATGGAACTTTGCTGTAAAAGTATTGGGGTCCGTCAGAACCAGCGTATATATTTATATGGTTCCGGTGATTACAGCTGCAGCTTCATGGCTTATATTACATGAAACGCTGAATGGGATGATGCTGCTGGGGATTTTTCTGACCCTGGCAGGTTTGACCCTGTCACAAAATGGGCAGTCTGATTGCTCTGAATAAAATTGATTTGTCAGTGCACAGCGCTGCATGGAATTCTGCTGCCGGGAGACACTAATTTCATTCACAGTTGAAAGGAGTGTTTTTATGACGAACCCCAGAAAGGTTGCAGTGGTGGGCTGCGGTTTTGTAGGCTCTTCCATTGCGTTCAGCCTGATGCAGAGAGGACTTTATTCAGAAATGGTTCTGATTGATATTAATCATGCAAAAGCAGAGGGGGAAGCTATGGATTTAAGCCATGGGCTTCCCTATGCCGCGTCTATGGATATTTATGCCGGGGGATATGAGGACGCGGCGGACTCTGCGCTGATCATTATTACTGCCGGCGCAAATCAGAAACCTGGAGAAACGCGTCTGGATCTGATCGGCAAGAATGTGGCGATATTGAAGAGCATAATACCGGAAATTACTTCCAGAAATTTTGAAGGAATTTTGATGATTGTTTCCAACCCGGTGGATGTGCTGACCTATGCAGCATACAGGCTTTCGGGCTATGCTCCCTCCAGAGTGATCGGCTCAGGAACAGTGCTGGATACTGCCAGGCTGAAATACTTGTTGGGAGAACATTTGCAGGTGGACAGCAGGAGCGTGCATGCGGTGATTATCGGGGAGCACGGGGACAGCGAGCTGGCGGTATGGTCAGGAGCGAATGTGTCAGGAATTGATCTGGATGATTTCTACCAGCTTCGGGGGCTGAATGCTTATGAAGAAGACAAACAAAGGATATATGAGGATGTGCGGGACAGCGCTTATGAAATCATTGCCAGGAAAGAGGCGACTTATTATGGAATTGCCATGGCGGTCAACCGCATATCTGAAAGCATATTGAAAAATGAAGAAGCAGTTCTTCCCATTTCAGTGGTTCTGGAAGGGCAGTACGGCCTGTCGGGGCTGTGCATGAGTATTCCTTCGGTTGTGGGGAAGAACGGCTGTGAACAGGTATTGGAAATTCCTATGAATGTGCAGGAACAGAGAGCATTGCAGGACTCGGCCAGGCAGCTGAAGGAGGTTATTGAAACGCTTCGGTTGGAGTAGGGGAATTCTGCGGGTGGGAAGGGAGCCGCGGAGAGCCGGAAGAGAAAACTCCGGAGGCTCGATGCCTTACGGCAAATAGCCTCCTGCGTTTTGTCTTCCGTCTCTCTGGCGGGGTTTCTTAACGCTTGCTGGATGCTATGGGGGGAATTCTGCGGGCGGGAAGGGAGTCGCGGAGAGCCGGAAGAGAAAACTCCGGAGGCTCGATGCCTTGCGGCAAATAGGCTCCTGCGTTTTGTCTTCCGGTTCTCTGGCGGGGTTTCTTAGCGCTTGCTGGATGCTATGGGGGGAATTCTGCGGGCGGGAAGGGAGTCGCGGAGAGCCGGAAGAGAAAACTCCGGAGGCTCGATGCCTTACGGCAAATAGCCTCCTGCGTTTTGTCTTCCGTCTCTCTGGCGGGGTTTTCCTGACGCTTGCTGGATGCTATGGGGGAATTCTGCGGGCGGGAAGGGAGCCGCGGAGAGCCGGAAGAGAAAACTCCGGAGGCTCGATGCCTTGCGGCAAATAGCCTCCTGCGTTTTGTCTTCCGTCTCTCTGCCAGGGTTTCTTAGCGTGGCAAAATGTTGTGAAGAAAAAGAGCCGGCGCTTCACGACTTTTTATCGTTAAAGTACCGGCTGCTTCTTTATTGTGTATATGATATTTCATTTGGATGGACCCGAAGGGATTCGAACCCTCGGTCTCTGCGTTGCGAACGCAGCGCTTTCCCAGCTAAGCTACGAGCCCGAACATTTATATTATAGCACTGATTTTTAAAAAGTCAATGGTTTCAGAAGAGATATTAGTTGATGAATCTTTGGGGATAGAGTATAATGTCGTAAGACATTATACGCGCCGAAGCGGAGCGGAGTGCGCATGGGAGCACGAAGTGCCTAATATCTGCAGTGCAGAGGCGACGCTAACGAGGGATAAACAGCGGAGGATCAGTGGGATGAGATTAAGGGATTTACTGGAGGCGGTGGGATATACCTGCCTGCAGGGAGATATAGATACAGAGATTCATGGAATTAGTCAGGATAACAGAAAAGTGGAGCCAGGAAACTTGTTCATCTGCATTGCAGGGAGCAGGTTCGATACCCATGAGCTGACTATGGAGATTGCGGCCAGGGGGGCCGCGGCTTTTGTGGCGGAGCGTCCGGTGGAGGCGCCGTCTGGAACGGCGGTGGTGCTGGTGGAATCCTGCCGCGCTGCTATGGCCAGGATTTATGCGGCATTTTACGGATATCCTGCCCGTGGAATGAAGCTGGTGGGAATCACGGGCACAAAAGGAAAGACAACCACTGCTCAGATGATTGTTTCTGTTCTGAAGGCAGGAGGGCTGAAGGTGGGTTCCATCGGAACTAATGGGACAGATTATGACGGAAAGCATATTGAAAATGGAAATACAACTCCGGATTCCTATGAAATACAGAGGCATTTGCGGGGGATGGCAGATGCCGGCTGCCAGGCGGTAGTATTGGAAGTTTCGTCACAGGCTGAGAAAATGCACCGGGTGGATGGCCTGGAGTTTGATTATAGTATTTTTACCAATATATCTCCGGGAGATCATGTGAGCCCTACGGAACATAAAGATTTTGCAGAATATATGGAATGCAAGAGCATGCTGTTCGATCACAGCAAAGTGGCGTTTGTGAACAGGGATGATGAAAACTGGGAGAAAATCGTGGAAGGAAGATCCTGCCGCGCGTTTACTTATGGGTGTTCTCCAGAGGCTGATTACAGGGCGGAAATACTGGAAAAGGCTCAGGTCCACGGTCTCCCCGGCCTGCGGCTGGTGACATCAGGACAGGACAGCGGGGAATATCTGGTGAATATGCCTGGACTTTTCAACGGCTATAATGCTCTGGCTGCAGTCTGCATCGGCCGCGCATTTGGGATTTCTCAGGAGAAGATGCAGGAGGCGCTGTGCAGGCTCTATATTCCTGCGCGCCTGGAAATGGTCTATGTATCTGATAAATTATCTGTCTGTGTGGATTCGGCCCACAGCGGGTACAGCATGCAGCATTTGATCGAAGCGCTGCGGGAGTATCATCCTAAAAGGGTGATTGTGATTTTTGGCTGCGGAGGGAACAGGTCCAGAGACCGCCGCTTTGATATGGGAGAAGTCTGCGGGAACCTGGCAGATTTCAGCATTGTGACCACAGAACATAACCGTTTCGAAACATTTGAGAGCATTGTCAGAGATATCAGGGAAGGGCTGGGCAGGACGAAAGGCTCTTACATGGTAATTGAAGACAGGGCGGCGGCGATCCGCTATGCCATAGAACGGGCGCAGGACGGGGATATGATTGCGGTTACCGGCCTGGGACATGACAAGCATCAGGCTATTTCCGGAAAAAATGTTCCTTTTGACGATGTGGCGTTTGCCAGAGCCACACTGAAGGAGTTTGGCTATCTACAATAAAATCCGCTTGCATTTTTACAAAAACTGTAGTATGCTGGGATTAGAATGTAAGCGCTTACATTACGGCCTGGCAGCAGGAGGCCGGAAAGCGCCTAATATCATCCGGATGGAGGAACGTAAAAATGAGTGCACAGGTAAAAGAAACAGTGATGCAGTTTGGCGAAGGCGGATTTCTGCGGGGCTTTGTGGATTATTTTTTTCATAAGCTGAGAGAAAAGGGATTGTATGACGGGAAGATCGTAGTGATCCAGCCCATTGAAAAAGGCATGGTGGATCTGCTGAATCAGCAGAAGGGCGAATACAACCTGTTCCTGCGGGGAATCCAGGACGGGGAGGTTGTGAATGAGCATACTCATATTACTTCGATTTCCAGAGGGATCAATCCCTACACCAATTTTGAGGATTACATGGCATTGGCAGAAAATCCTGACCTGCGGGTGATTGTGTCAAATACTACGGAGGCCGGAATTGAATATCTGGGGACAGAGAAGTTGTCAGACGCGCCGGCGAAATCCTATCCTGCAAAGCTGACGCAGTTTTTGTATAAAAGATTTCAGACCGGACTGAAAGGATTCATCCTGCTGCCCTGCGAATTGATCGACAATAACGCGGACAACCTGAAGGCATGCGTGCTGAAATACGCGGACCTGTGGGAGCTGGGCCAGGATTTTAAAAATTGGATTGAGAAAGAAAATGATTTCTGCAATACTCTGGTGGACCGCATTGTGACCGGCTATCCCAGAGACGAGGTGGAAGCGCTGACAGAACAGATTGGATATACGGACAACCTGATTGATACAGCAGAAATTTTCCATCTGTGGGTGATAGAAGGCCATCACGAAGATGAGCTGCCCTTCAATAAGGCAGGTTATAACATTGTCTGGACTGACGACGCAAAGCCTTATAAGAAGAGAAAGGTCCGCATTCTCAATGGAGGGCATACTTCCATGGTGCTGGGCGCATATCTTTACGGCCTGGAAACCGTGGGAGAGTGCCTGAAGAATGAAACGGTCAGCGCATTTTTGAAAAAATGCCTGTTTGAAGAAATCGTTCCCACCCTGGGCAATACAGAAACAGACAAAAATTTTGCAAAGGCTGTATTGGACCGTTTTTCCAATCCGTTTATCAAGCATCTGCTGCTGTCTATCGCGCTCAATTCTGTGAGCAAGTTCCAGGTTCGCGTGCTGCCGACAATCCTGGAATATAAGGAGCAAAACGGAACATACCCGAAGGCTTTGACATTTTCCATGGCGGCTTTGATCGCGTTCTACAGAACGGATAAGGCAAACGATGGTGCGGAGATCATGGAATTTATGAAAAACGCATCTGTAGAGGAAATTCTGAAGAGAGAGGATTACTGGCATGCGGACCTGACAGAGATGATTCCCATGGTGGAAGGCTTCTACAATCTGATTCAGGAAAAGGGAATGGCAGAAGCTTATCAGGCAGTCCTCGCATAATAGGATAGAACACAGCCGTGTCTGAAAAGTGCGGCACAATAAAAACCCTGCCTTAAATGCTAATAGCATTGGCAGGGTTTTCCTGTTCGATTATGTATTATTCTCCCCGGAGAAAAGCCCTAATTTCTTCCTCGTTATCATCATAGAGATCAGGTTTAATGCCGGGAATATATTTCAGCGCCTCATAAACGGCAGGAATCACGTCGCCATGAATCCCTACGCAGTGATGCACATATGGGCCGGTCACAATTTTTTCTTCCAGCTTCACCAGGTTTTTCACCTCAACCCAGGCATAAGTACCTTTGGTTCTGGGGCCTTCGATTCCTCTGGCGCTGCCCATCAACATGGAGTATTGACCATTATCGCCATCAAAACGCAGCAGGGACATTTCACCGCCTTTCAGTTCAGCGCTGACAGACCCGGGATGGGAATAATTAAAAGCAAAGGGCGCTTCAAGGGTAGGCTTTTCTTTTGCCAGAGAAAACGGCCAGGGTCCGCAGTGCTGAAGGAGCTCACCGTTGTCGTTTTCAGGATGGCGGACAGTCCAGTCCGCAAAAAAAGTGGGAGCTTTGCCCATTCCGGCAGACTGAACCATGACGGCTGTTACAGCGCCGTGAATGTCAGTTTCACATACTACCGGGATTCCCTCTTCTGTCATCAGGGAATTAGCAACGCAGGGGAAGCATCCCAGCGCATCCTGCATGGCGTTCCAGCACTGGATCGCGATTGCTTTACAGCCGTAGCGCTTTACAAGGCGGGTCATGGCGGCTTTCATAGCGGCCAGTTTTTTCACAGCATCTTCTTTTACACAGACGTTCATATTCTCTGTCATCGTCTGTTGCGCTGCGGCAGCTTCTTCAGAGTCTGCGCAGGATTCCATTTCTGTTTTGAGCTCCTCCAGGCTGATGGGATGGATTTGAATGCCGAATTTCTCCAGCAGTTCGCCTTCGTTGCACATCATTGTCCAGAAACCTGCGGGGCGCGTGGAAATCTGGAGGATGCGCAGGCTGCGGAATTCTTTTACCACATTAGACGCGGCGATAAAATTGTGGATTCCTCTCTTAAAAGCTTCATCTTCCAGACGGCAGTTCTGAATATAGGTAAAAGGGATACGGAACCGGCGCAGAACTTTGCCGGTTGCGAACAGGCCGCACTGGCTGTCCCTCAGCCGTTCCCCGGTAGGAATGGGGGCTTCGTCCCTGGGCCCCCAGATGCAGACTGGCAGGTTCATTTCCTTTGCAACCTTACAGACCAAATCCTCTGTTCCAAAATTAGTGTGAGGGAAAAACAGCGCGTCCACTCCTGCACGGCGGAATTTCTCTACAACAGGTTTGATATGGGATTCATCGAACAGCAGCCCCTCTTCATTGATATCCTCGATATCCACAAAATCAATCCCCAGCTCGGTCAATTTCTGCAGCGTCATATTCTTATATTTGACTGCGTCTTCTTTCGAAAAAATAAAGCGCCTTGTACATGCGACGCCCAAACGTACATGATATTCCATGATACATTCCTCCTCCTGAATTAAGTAATTCTATTATAGTTAAATTTTTCTTCTTTTGCAATAGCGGGACATATATTTTTTTAAATAATTTAGGCATATTAAATCTGCAAAAACCGTATTATCCTGCATTTATCTTTAGATTTCATTGACTTTTTGAATGGAATGTGATAAATTTTAATTAAATAATTTAGCACTTAAAGGAGGCAAATATATGACCAGCATTACTGACCTTCGAAAAAAGGCCATAGAAATACGGAAAGGCCTGCTGCAGATGATCTGTGACGGACAAACGGGGCATACCGGAGGAGCTTTATCTTCGGCGGATATTCTGACTGCTCTTTTTTACTATAAAATGAAACATGATCCTGCCAATCCCAAATGGGAAGACAGGGACCGTTTTATTTTGAGCAAGGGGCACAGCGTGGAAGGATATTATAACATTCTGGCAGATATGGGATATTTTCCGAAAGAAGAGCTGAAAACCTTCAGCCATTTTCAATCAAGGCTGATCGGACATCCCAGCACCAAGGTGCCCGGCGTGGAGATGAATACCGGCGCACTGGGCCATGGGCTGCCCATAGCAGTGGGAATGGCGCTGGCCGGAAAACGTGACCAGAAAGATTACCATGTCTATGTGCTGATGGGAGACGGAGAACAGGCGGAAGGCTCTGTATGGGAAGGGGCCATGGCTGCGGCCAACTACCAGCTGGATCATCTGGTGGGCATTGTAGACAGGAACCATCTGCAGATCAGCGGAGATACGGAGGATGTGATGGCGCTGGGGGACTTTGCCGCCAAGTGGCGGGCCTTCGGCTGGGAAGTTGTTGAAATAGACGGCAATGATATGGAACAGATTGTGAAAACTCTGGATGAACTGCCTGCCGGGACTGGCAAGCCGCAGATGATTATTGCGCATACCGTGAAAGGAAAAGGCGTTTCCTTCATGGAAAATGTGGCAAAGTGGCACCACGGCGTGCCCACCCCGGAACAGCTGGCACAGGCGCTGGCTGAATTAGATGCTTGTGAAAAGGAGTTGGACTGAGATGAAAAAAATACCTTGCAGAAAGAGTTTTACAGAAACCCTGCTGGAGCTGGCCAGGAAGGATCCTTCTATTGTTGCGCTGGCCTCGGATTCCAGAGGGTCGGTAACGTTGGGGGAATTTGCAGAGGCGCTGCCGGAACAGTTTGTGGAATGCGGCATCGCGGAACAGGATGAAGTGGGCATTGCCGCAGGCATGGCGTCCTGCGGTAAAAAGGCATTTGTCTGCGCCCCTGCCTGTTTCCTGTCCACCAGAAGCCTGGAGCAGGTGAAGGTGGATGTGGCTTACAGCCATACAAATGTGAAAGTGATCGGCATCAGCGGCGGAATCAGCTATGGCGCTCTGGGAATGTCCCATCATTCATTGCAGGATGTAGCGGTAATGCGGGCGATTCCCGGCATGACAGTCATTCTTCCCGCGGATGAATACCAGACCAGGGAGATGACAAAAGCTCTGGCAGAATTCGACGGCCCCGTATATGTCCGCATGGGCCGCGGCGCTGTGGAGAATGTATATACAGATGAATTTGTGCCCTTTGAGATCGGAAAGGCGAATCAGCTGACAGAGGGAGATGATCTGGCCATTATTGCCTGCGGAGAAACAGTGGTTCAGGCTGTGCATGCTGCGGAAAGCCTGAAGAAGGCAGGGATCCATGTCCGTGTTCTGGATATGCATACGATCAAACCCCTGGATGAGGAAGCGGTGGTCAGAGCCTGTAAGGAATGCAAGGCTATCCTTACTGTCGAGGAATCCAGCCCCCACGGAGGCCTGGGAGAGGCAGTTTCTCATGTGGCGGCAGAAAATCATCCGGCGCCCATAAAGATTATCGGTCTGCCGGATGAACCGCTGGTATCCGGCACCTCCACGGAACTATATGAGTATTATGGGCTGGATGCTGCGGGGATTGCCGCGTCAGCCAGGGCGCTTCTCGAGAAGCTGTCCTGAGAGGGAGGGTGTGATGCCGTATATACTGAGTATCGATCAGGGGACTTCGGGAACAAAAGCAGTCCTGTTTGATGAAACAGGTTCTTTGGTCCACAGACATAATGAAAATCACGGGCAGTTTTACCCGCAGCCGGGCTGGGTGGAGCACGACCCAGTTGAAATTTTTGAAAAAACCTGTCAGGCAGTGGACGCTTGTATCAAAGAGGCGGGCGTCAGCCCTGCCGGTGTGAAGGCAGTATCCATATCCAACCAGCGGGAAACCGTTGTGGTATGGGACCGCCGTACCGGCCAGCCGGTATATCCTGCCGTGGTCTGGCAGTGCAGCAGAGCGGAAAATATCTGCAGAGAGCTGGATACCCCCGGGGTGCGCAAAATAGTATTGGAAAAAACAGGACTGGTGCTTTCTCCGTATTTCTCCGCGGCGAAAGTGAAGTGGATTCTGGATTATGTGGAAGGAGCCAGAGAGGCGGCTGAGGCCGGCTGGCTGATGGCAGGCACTATTGACAGCTGGCTCATATATAAACTGACCGGAGGAAGGGTGCACGCCACCGAGCCTTCCAATGCCAGCAGGACGCAGCTTTATAATATTCATAAACGCTGCTGGGACAGGGAACTGCTGGAACTTTTCACAATACCCGGTTCCATGATGCCGGAGGTTATGCCATCAGACAGCATATTTGGGCCCCTGGCGGTGACCTGTCTGGCGGATCAGAGCACGCCCCTGGCTGGAGTTCTGGGAGATTCCCAGGCAGCCTTGTTCGGACAGCAGTGCACCCGGCCGGGAATGACAAAAGTGACCTATGGAACCGGGTCTTCTATCATGCGCAATATTGGGGCGAAGCCATATATTTCCCGGGAAGGGCTGGTGACCTCTGTGGGATGGCAGCTGGGAGATGATCTGACCTATGTGGCGGAGGGGAATATCAACTGTTCCGGAGCGGCGATTAAATGGCTGGTGGATGATCTGGAACTGATCCCGGATTCCAAATGCACAGAAGCGCTGGCGGCCGGCGTTAAGGATACGGAAGGCGTTTATCTGGTTCCGGCATTTGTTGGACTGGGCGCTCCGTACTGGGACAGCGATGCGAGGGCTGCGCTGGTGGGGATGACCCGCGGCACAAAAAAAGCCCACGTTGTCAGGGCAGTTCTGGAATCCATGGTATATCAGGTCCGGGATATTCTGGATCTTATGCAGGAAGAGTCCGGCACGCCCACCGAAGAAATCAGGGTAGACGGAGGTCCGACCCGCAACAGTTTTCTGATGCAGTTTCAGTCTGATATTTCCCGTATTCCTGTAGTAGTCAACGAGCTGGAAGAACTTTCAGCGATTGGGGCCGCATACATGGGAGGGCTTTCAGCAGGCGTGTGGCCGGATATGGATACATTGTGCAGCCTGCGCACAAAGGATACCAGATTTCTGCCTGATATGGCGGAGCAGCGCCGGGAACAGCTGTATCATGGCTGGAAAGCGGCGGTAGCAAAAGTATTAACCAAATAGGGAAGGTGTTTATGAAAGTTAAATCAAAGGATATCGCAAAAAAATTAGGGCTTTCTCCGGCCACGGTTTCCCTTGTGCTGAATAATAAGCCGGGTATCAGTCCGGAAACCAGGGACCGGGTTTTTTCTCTGCTTCAGGAATATGGTTATGAGCAGCCGAAAGCGCCTCAGCTTACTCCGGCTTCCAACAAAACCTTACAGTTTGTGATTTATCAGAAGCATGGCCTGGTGGTTTCGGATACCCCGTTTTTTTCCACGCTGACTGAGGCCATCAACCGGGAAGCGCGCGCCAGTGGGTATTCCCTGACCATCACATATATTGATGAGCAAAAGGATGATATTGAGGCGATTCTGTCCGATATGGTACAGAATTCTCCAAGCGGCCTGCTGATTCTGGCTACAGAAATGTTTGCAGAGGACATCGGACCATTCCAGCGGCTGGGGATTCCTCTGCTGCTGCTTGACAGCCAGTTCGACCATGTGGATATAGATACAGTCTGTATCAACAATGCTGACGGCGTTTATAAAGCGATGGATTATTTTTACCATCTGGGCTACAGCAATATCGGTTATCTGCGCAGCAGCATCAGGATATACAATTTTGACCAGCGATTCACACGGTTCCGGGCATATGCTGCGGATAGGAAAGTCAGAATAGAGGAGAGCAATATTTTTCCTCTGGAATCCACCACCGAAGGAGCGTATCAGGATATGAAGCGCCTGCTGAAGGAACGCCGGGATACGCCGGACGCTCTGTTTGCGGATAATGATATCATTGCTTCAGGAGCCATCCGGGCGCTGAAAGAATTTGGACTGTCTATACCGGAAGACGTATCGATTATTGGTTTTGACGATATGCCCTTTTGCGAAATGCTGGAACCCAGCCTCACAACGATCCGCGTCTTCAAGCAGGAGATGGGTACCACCGCTGTGCGCAGGCTGATCGATGTAATTGAAAATCCTCAGAGCAAGCCTCAGAAGATCTACATCAGCACAGAACTGGTGCCGCGCAGGAGCACAAGAGAATATGCCTGAATGAAAAAGGCTGAAAAGAAAGCGCATGTATTGGGAGATTTCACCTATACACGCGCTTTCTTTATGTAACCAATTAAATTCAGATCAATTCAGCTTTGCTCCACATTTTCCGCAGAAATTTTCTCCCGGAACATAGGGGGCGCCGCACTGGCGGCAGATCGGGTCAGGCGCAGGAGCTGCGGCTTCGGGAGACGGAAACTCCGGGCCCTGGTTCTGCATGGGGGGATACGGGAATCCGGGATCCTGCATGGGAGGAGCCTGGAAATCCGGGTTTTGGTTCTGCACAGGCGATCCCTGGAAATCGTGCCCCGGATTCTGACCAGGACCGGGAAAATCATTACCGGGCTGGGGCGGAACAGGAAAGCCGGAACCAGGATGAGGCTCTTCCGGAGGCAGCAGGCGTTTCAGCGAATGATTGATTTCACTGGTATTCTGACACATGATCAGAAACGCCAGAATGATTTCATAGGAGAGACGGAGCAGAATATTGCCCATCACCAGAAGCATCAGCCCGGAACCGAAGCTGACAAATAAGGTGAAAAATCCCATGAGTGTGATGAAACAAGCCAAAATAAGGTAGAGCACATTTAAAACAGTATTTAACACCAGTTTCTTAAAGGACAGAAAATCATACATCCAGCCAAGAAAACCTGTGAATTTCCCCTGGTTTTTGGGGGATAAAAACAGGAAGTAGAGCAGGATGCCGCCGGCCACGGCTATAATGACTGAGATGATAGCCAGCACAGACATGACTCCCAGGGCGGAAGATGCGCTGTAATAAGAATTAAACATGAAGAAACCACCTTTCTTTTTTCTTTTTGCTGTGCCCGCAGAGTAAAAAGGGCGGACAGCTGCTTCCAACTGTTTTCAGTATACAGCAGCAGTTATGAAAAAGCAAGAAAAATACGTGCTGAAACAGTTAAGGTATTGGAAAACAGTGGTATTGTCCTGCTTAAAGCGCTATAATAGAAGAAATGAGCAGATAACACCACAGACAGGAGGAATTTATGATGGCAGGAATCAGAAAAAGTTTGACAGAGCTGATTGGAAATACGCCTTTGCTGGAATTGCAGCATTATAATAAAAAACACGAGCTGAAGGGACGTGTGCTGGCAAAGCTGGAATACCTGAATCCGGGAGGAAGTACAAAGGACCGGGCGGCTTTGTCCATGATTGTGGACGCTGAACTGAACGGCAGTCTGAAACCAGGCGCGGTTTTAATCGAACCCACCAGCGGCAATACAGGGATCGGCCTGGCCTGTGTGGCAGCTTCCAGGGGATACCGGGTAATTTTGACTATGCCGGATACCATGAGCCGGGAACGGCGCAGCCTGCTGAAAGCTTATGGGGCGGAGCTGGTGCTGACAGACGGGGCAAAAGGGATGCAGGGCGCTGTGGAGATGGCGGAACAGCTGGCGGAGAAGATTCCCGGAAGTCTGATCCCGGGGCAATTTGAGAATAAGGCGAATCCTGCGGCACACTATAAAACCACGGGCCCGGAGATCTGGAGAGATACCAACGGAATGGCGGAAGCTTTTGTGGCCGGGGTAGGCACTGGGGGAACAATTACCGGAGCGGGGAGATATTTAAAAGAGATGAATCCCAATATCCATATTGCGGCTGTGGAGCCTGCCGCGTCCCCACTGTTGGAAGGAGGAGAGGCGGGACCCCATATGCTTCAGGGTATTGGCGCTAATTTTATCCCGGAAATCCTGGACA
Source organism: Cuneatibacter caecimuris (assembly GCF_004216775.1). GTDB lineage: Bacteria > Bacillota > Clostridia > Lachnospirales > Lachnospiraceae > Cuneatibacter > Cuneatibacter caecimuris. The sequence goes on along the minus strand of NZ_SGXF01000001.1, from coordinate 577,111 downwards.
GGAAGATATATGATGAAGTGATTCCGGTGGGAAATGAAGAAGCCATGCGGACTGCCAGAGAGCTGTGCCGCCTGGAAGGAATCCTGGTTGGGATCACTTCCGGCGCAGCAGTCTGGGCAGCAGCACAGCTTGCGAAACGGCCCGAATTTGCAGGGAAATACATTGTGGCGCTGCTCCCGGATTCCGGAGACCGCTATCTGGCGGACCTGTTTGGGGACGGGGAGCAGGATGGCTGAAATCAGTTCAGCCTGGTTTTTTTCAGCATTGCGATGAATTCGCTGTTATTGCGGGTGCGGGCAAAGAGATCCAGAATCCGTTCTACCGCGTCGTCGGCCCGCAGACCGTTGGTGGCTTTGTGGATGATATCTGCGGCCTCCTGTTCCTGGGGGGTCAGCAGCAGATCATCCCGCCTGGTGCCGGATTTTAAGATATCAATTGCCGGGAAGATCCGGCGTTCGGAAAGCCTGCGGTCCAGGACCAGTTCCATATTGCCGGTGCCTTTGAACTCCTCAAAGACCACATCGTCCATGCGGCTGCCGGTATCCACCAGGGCGGTAGCCAGAATTGTCAGGCTGCCGCCTTCTCTGGTGTTTCGGGCGGCGCCGAAGAAGCGCTTGGGCATATGCAGCGCCGCGGGGTCCAGGCCGCCGGAAAGCGTGCGGCCGCTGGGCGCTACGGTCAGGTTATAAGCCCTGGCCAGACGGGTGATGCTGTCCAGCAGGATCACCACGTCCCGCTTATGCTCCACGAGTCGCTTCGCGCGTTCGATGACCATCTCAGAAACGCGTTTATGGTGTTCAGGGAGTTCGTCAAAAGTAGAATAAATTACTTCTACACTGGGGCCGGCTATGGCCTCTTTGATGTCCGTCACTTCCTCCGGCCGCTCGTCGATCAGGAGCACGATTAAATGGATTTCCGGATGAGTCCTTTTTATAGAGCTTGCCACCTGCTTCAGCAGCGTGGTTTTGCCTGCTTTGGGCGGGGAGACAATCATGCCTCGCTGGCCTTTCCCGATCGGGCTGAGAAGATCCAGAATCCGCATGGGAATCTGGTCCCTGCCGCCGTCAGGCATTTCCAGGCGCAGCCGGGAGTCCGGGAAAACCGGGGTAAGGTCTTCGAAAGAGGTGCGGGACTCTGCTTCAATGGTGGGCAGATCGTTGATCTGATTTACATACAGCAGCGCGGCAAATTTTTCACCGGAAGATTTAATCCGGGTGGCGCCGCTGATGATATCGCCTGTCTTTAAATTAAACCTTCTGATTTGAGAGGGAGAGACGTAGACGTCGTTCTCTCCGGGGAGAAAATTCTCACACCGGATGAATCCATAGCCGTCGGGCATCACTTCCAGAATGCCATGAGCGGGAATGCCGCTGTCCAGCTCCGCCAGATCTCCGGGCGGCGTAACTGGGACAGAAACGCGGGAAGGCGCGGAGGGAACCGTTCCGGCAGGGGCCATGGAACTGCCGCTGGGAACCGGGGCCGGATTGGACGCCTGATATGTCTGCCGGGAAGTGACAATAGGGGTGGAGTGGCTGTTGTAGCCGCTTTGGTTATAGCTTGGACGGTATCCTCCGCCCGGCCGGACGGCAGCGGTTCTGTCCGCCGTTCTGGGAGCGGAATAAGCTCTGGGCTGCGCGGTATGGCCGGCCGATGTATTGGAAACGGAAGGGGCGGCGGTACGGGGATATACCTGGCGGACGCCTGAAGGACGGCCGCGGTGGGGACCAGCGTCACTGGCCTGGCGGGAAACTGCCTGTGCAGGCTGGGATTGTGCGGAAACCTGAGGAGAGGAAGCTTCCGGGCTGCTTTCAGATATATGCCCTGCTTCACTGACAGGCTCAGCCGCGCTGACCGGCAGATCGTTTTTTTGATGTGCCCGCGCCTCTTCTTTTTCTGCAAGAGATGTCAGGATCTGGATCAGCTCAGATTTGCGAATTGTTGTTACCCGGCGGATCCCTTTGGATTTGGCAATTTCACGCAGCTGGGGAAGCTGCATGGATGCGTAATTTTCGGTCATAAGAATCTCCTTTTATTATGTTTCATAGATTTGCTCGCTTTGTTTTACTGATTGTATGGAAAATATTTCGATTATCTTATTGTGGGGGCTGGATCTTAGATGATAAATCTGAAGAAATAAAATGTGAGTGCGTTCCTGCCTTTGTAAACAGTCTTATTATACAATATCTGGAAGGGAAAAGTAAAGAGCTATTTTTTATGGCCCCTTTTTATCAGAATAGTTGACCGCCCCGGGTGGGAGGTGATAAGATATTTTCAGAAGGAGAATGACATGAAAAAAATACTGATGATTGGCACCGGGGGGACCATTGCTTCCCGGCAGACAGAGGGCGGCCTGGCTCCCGGCCTGACTACGGAAGAACTTTTGAGCTTTATTCCTCAGGCGGCGGAAATCTGCCGGATTGAAACAATGCAGTTGTGCAGCATAGACAGCACGAATATGACGCCGGGAATATGGCTGGAAATTGCCGGGGCAGTGGAAGCGCATTATACGGAATACGATGGATTTGTGATCTGCCATGGCACGGACACTTTGGCATATACATCGGCCGCGCTGTCATATTTGATTCAGGATTCAGCAAAGCCCGTGGTGATTACCGGGGCGCAGAGGCCCATTGATAAAGATATTACTGACGCCAAAACAAATCTGCTGGACAGCTTTTTGTATGCGGCTGACAGTGATTCCACCGGAGTGAACATTGTGTTTGACGGGAAGGTGATTGCCGGTACCAGAGCCAGAAAGATGCGGGCCAAGAGCTATAACGCCTTTTCCAGCATCAATTTCCCCTCTCCGGCAGTAATCCAGGATGGGAAGGTAATCCGGTATTTTAAGGAAGAAAAGCCGGAAGGGCCGGTGCGGTTTTATCATAAGATGAGCGACAGCATCTGTGTGCTTAAGCTGATTCCCGGGCTGAAACCGGAACTGCTGGCATACCTGTTTGAAAACTACAGATGCATCGTCATTGAGAGCTTTGGCGTCGGCGGGATTCCCGAGGGAATACAGCAGGAGTTCTACAGGCAGATGAAGGAATGGCATAAAAAAGGAAAGTTTGTGGTCATGGCCACTCAGGTGGTCAATGAAGGAAGCAATATGGCGGTATATGAGGTGGGACAGAAAGTAAAGAAAGATTTTGACCTGATCGAGGCTTACGATATGACCCTGGAAGCTACGGTGACGAAGCTGATGTGGCTGATGGCCCGTCCCGGAATCGGGCTGGAGGAGATCAGGAGTTCTTTTTACAGGACCATCAACCACGATATTTTATTTACCAGAGAGTGGAAGGAGGACGCAAAATGAAACTGCAGGCTTATGAGAATCCCGTTCTGAGAGGGTTTTCCGGGGACCCCAGTATTTGCCGCTCGGCTGACGGGCGGGGATATTATCTGGTGACCAGCTCCTTTGAATATTTCCCCGGAGTCCCGCTGCACTACAGTGAGGATCTGGTGCATTGGGAACTGGTGAATTATGTGCTGAAGCGTCGGGAACAGCTGGATCTCACGGATGTGCCGCCTTCAGGAGGGCTTTGGGCGCCGACCATCCGCTGCCATGAGGGGCGGTATTATATGACCACCACGAACCGTACCATGGGCGGGAATTTTTATGTGTGGACAGATGATCCCAGAGGGGACTGGTCCGATCCTGTTTTTGTGGATCTGGACGGGATAGATCCCTCGTTTACCTTTGATGGGGGACATGTCTATTATTATGGAGCCTGTCCTGCGCCGGACGGGACGCCGGGCATCAGCATGATGGAAATTGATATCGCTACCGGAAAGGCGCTGACTGATATCCGTTTTCTCTGGGCCGGTTCCGGCAACCGTTCCCCGGAAGCGCCCCATATCTACCATATCGGGGACTGGTACTACCTGACCATTGCGGAAGGAGGGACCCAGTTCGGACATATGGAGACAGCGGCGCGCAGCAGAAATATCTGGGGGCCTTATGAAGGGGCGCCCTGCAATCCCATTCTCACTAATGTGCATACCAGAAATCCTGAAATTCAGTGCACCGGCCACAGTGATTTGATACAGGATCAGAACGGGAACTGGTGGGCCGTGCATATCGGTCTGCGGATGGCGCAGAAATACCTGAGCCATATCGGACGGGAAACTTTTTTAAGCCCCGTGTCCTGGACAGAAGACGGGTGGCCTGTGATCAATGGAAGAAGATGGGTGGAAATTGAATCAGCAGGCCCTTTGCTTCCCGCCTATGAAGCAAAAGAAGAACCTGTACGGGATGATTTTGAGGGAGATCAGCTGGAGCTTTGCTGGAATTATCTGCGCAATCCTGACCTTTCCAGATACAACCTGAAAGAGCGCCCCGGCTGCCTGACCCTTAGGGGCAGCGCACTCCGCCTGGACGATATCGGTTCTCCTACTGTGGTGTGCAGGCGCCAGAAATATTTTGACTGCCATATGACTGCGAAAATGGAATTTCTACCGGAGCAGGACGGGGAAGAGGCGGGAATCGCGGTATTTTTGTCCAACGAATTTTACTATAAGATAGGGAAGCGCAGGGAGAATGGTGAGGACTTCCTGGTTCTGGAAAAAAGAGCGGAGGATTTTTATCAGCAGGTCTGCAAAATTTCTGTAGAGCATGAGAAGCCGCTGTATCTGGGAATTCAGGCGGAGCGCCTGCGCTATACTTTCCGATGGGGATATGAAGAAAGCGATGTGGCAATCGCTGGTTATGCCTCCACCAGATTCCTTTCCTGCGAAGTGGCTGGAAGATCTTTCACAGGTGCCTTTGCGGGCATGTATGCCACGGGCAATGGGAGGGATTCCGCGGCAAAAGCGGCGTTTGATTTTTTTGAGATGAAGCCGGACGAGGAATCCAGGTTTGCAGATTTAGCGACGTGAGCATGGTAGACCTCCGCAGTTTTTTAGCAGGAATGACTGGAATTTTTCTGGTGAGCTGAAAGCCGCGTTTCTGGCTGGTCAGGGATATGGGTTAGCAGAGCAGGAGCTGCCATAAATTGAAGTGACGGAAAGCTCCATGCTGGAGAATGAGATGAAAAATGTGCATTTGCTGCATACGCTGATCCCAATCGGAGATATTATGAATCTGAAGGTGGTCTGCGGAGGCGTGGAAACAGAAAACTGCTGAAAATGGAGGCTGGCATATGAAAATCTATTATAACGGAACGATTTTAACTATGGAAGACAATAAGGCTGCAGAAGCGGTCTGCGTGGACGGGGGCAGGATCGCCGCGGCAGGGGATTTGAAATATCTGCTGGAAAAGTATCCGGGCGCGGAAAAGGAAGATCTGAAAGGGCATACGATGCTGCCTGGATTCATAGACCCACACAGCCATTTTTCTGCCGCAGCCAATGCCCTGCTGCAGGTTCCGCTGGAAGACGCGCACACTGGGGAAGAGATCGGGGATAAAATCAGGGTTTTCTTAGAAAAAAATAATTTGAAAGCAGGGGATTGGGTGATGGCCCGCGGCTATGACCATAACCAGATGCGGGAGAAACGCCATTTATCCCTGGAAGAGCTGGATGAAATCTGTCCGCTTAACCCCTTGGTAATCCAGCATAAATCAGGCCATATGGGGCTTTTTAATTCCAAAGCCTTGGAGCTGCTGGGAGTTACGGCAGAGACCTCGTCCCCGGAAGGCGGCAGGATAGAGAAAAAGGACGGCAGGCTCACCGGATATATGGAAGAAAACGCTTTTTTGTACTATCTGCAGAAAACGCCGGCCCCGGGAATGAAAGCGCTGGCGTCCGCCTTCCGGCAGGTGCAGGAAAAATATGCTTCCTATGGGATTACCACAGTTCAGGAAGGGATGATGGTGGACAGGCTGCTGCCGCTGTACCAGTATTTGATCCAGAGCGAAGGATTGGAGCTGGATGTGGTGGGTTATCCGTCCCTGGAGGCGGCTCCGGATTTTATGAAGGCGTTTCCCCAGGCTCTGAAAAAATATTTCAGGCATTTCAAAATCGGAGGCTATAAGATTTTTCTGGACGGCTCTCCCCAGGGAAGGACAGCCTGGATGCAGGAGCCGTACAGACAGGTGTCGGGAGAGGACGAAAAGGATTACTGCGGATATGGCACCATGAAGGATGAGGAGGTGCTGGCCGCGGTGAAAAAAGCGGCGCGAGAAGGGCTTCAGCTGCTGGCGCACTGCAATGGAGACGCAGCCGCGGAGCAATATATCAGAGCCGTGGGAAAGGCGGAAGAAGAGGGAGAGCCTGTGAAGGAAATCCGCCCGGTCATGGTACATGCCCAGCTTCTGCGCCGGGATCAGATGGTTCGGGTGAAAAAATTCGGCATCATCCCGTCTTTTTTCGTGGCTCACGTCTATCACTGGGGCGAGGTTCATGTAAAGAATTTTGGCCTGGGGCGGGCGTCTGCCATCAGCCCGGCAGGATCAGCGCTGAAAGAAGGGATTCTGTTCACATTTCATCAGGACACGCCGGTGATTGAGCCGGACATGATGGAAACTGTCTGGTGCGCAGTACAGAGGGAAACAAAAGAAGGACGTGTGCTGGGAGCGGAAGAGAGAATTCCTGTGGAAGAAGCATTGAAAGCAGTGACCATAAATGCTGCCCGGCAGTATGGAGAGGAAGCAGAAAAAGGCAGTATCCGCCCGGGAAAACAGGCGGATCTGGTCATTCTGGACCAAAACCCGCTGGATGCAGACCCCGGGCAGCTGCGCGGAATCAGCGTGCTGGAAACAATTAAGGGAGGTAAAACCATTTACCGGAAGGAATAAGATATAGGAGGCACTCAGTGGATATCAAAGAATATTGGAAAGCTGCGCTGGCACAGGACGCTGAAAAGATGCGGGGATTTTTTCACCCGGGAGCCTGGGTGAACTGGCATAATACAAATGAACATTTTACTCTGGAAGAATTTATCCGGGCAAACTGCGAATACCCTGACAAGTGGGACGGAAAAATAGAACGAACAGAACAGTACCAGAGCCTGATCATAACAGCGGTGCATGTTTTTGCCAAAGAAAAGCCCTTATCCTTCCATGTTGTTTCTTTTTTCAGGATAGAAAATGACAAAATTATATCAATAGACGAATACTGGGGAGACGACGGCCCGGCGCCGCAATGGCGGCTGGACAAGCATATAGGGAAAGCAATCAAATAAACAATAAAGTCAAGCTTTAGCAGCTATATTTCCTTCGCCGGAAAGAAGCCCGGCCAGAGACGGAAGAAAAAACGCAGGAGCCTATAGCCGTAAGGCATGGAGGCTCCTGCGTTTTTTCTTCCGTCTCCCGCGACTTCCCAGAAGAGGTCCAAATCAATTTACTTACAGCATACTCTTATAAGAAGCAGTACTACCATTAAAAATAGCCTTTACCTGATCCACTTCCTCGCGTGTAACCTGAGCGGCAGGCTGATAATAGCCGTGCTGCTTTGCGATCTGGTAAAGTTCATACTGAGAAGTTTCACAGCTGTTTCTCATCTGGATCAGAGTCTGGCGCAGCTGGGGGTTCGCTGTCTGGCTGATCATATAGCCATAGTTGTCCAGGCTGCCATTTACCTGGGTAAGGGTATCAGCTACCATTGTTTTCTCGTCCATAGTTTTCGTTCCTCCTTAATTTAAGAACTGCATCAGTTCGGATTTGCTCTGCTTTGCTGTCTGGGCAGCCTTCTGGAAATACTGCTGCACATCAGGGCTCTGTGCCTCTTTCGCATAGCTTTCCATCTTGCAGGACACGGTATCATGCGCCATGATGAGGTGGCGAAGGGTCTGAAGCTCCATTTCGTTTAAGTTTTCCATGGTTTAACCTCCATTTATTTTTTTCAGAATTAGTTTGTGCTGCCTGAGAAAAACTATACGGAGAAACAGACTTGTTTTTTGAGCCCAGATTGGATATACTGGCAGAAGAACATAAAGGCAGATATACAAAGAGAAAGGGAAAATATGGCAGAATTATTTGAAATAGATCAGGAACAGGAACGACTGATTCTGGCAGGCGCAGCCACCGGGGATGGGGATGATACACAGGCTTCCCTGGAGGAGCTTGCGGAACTGGTGAAAACTGCCGGGGCTGAAACGGTCGCGATTGTTATACAGAACAGGGAGCGGATTCATCCAGGCACCTATCTGGGCAGCGGGAAAGTGCAGGAGATCCGGGAACTGGCGCTGGAATCAGGCGCTACAGGCGTTGTATGCGACGATGAGCTTTCTCCGGCGCAGCTGCGCAATCTGGAATACCTTTTGGATATGAAGGTGATGGACAGAACTTTGGTGATTCTGGATATTTTCGCGTCCAGAGCGCGCACCAGCGAAGGCAAAATCCAGGTGGAACTGGCGCAGCTGCGTTACCGCGCAGCCCGTCTGGTAGGGCTGAGGGCTTCTCTGTCCCGTTTGGGCGGCGGGATCGGGACCAGAGGGCCGGGGGAGAAGAAGCTGGAAATGGACCGCAGGCTCATCCACGAGCGGATCGGGCAGCTGAAACGGGAATTGGAAGCAGTGAAAAAGCACAGGGAAGTGAACAGGGCGAAGCGCAGCGAGAACCACACTTGCGTGGCTGCTATTGTGGGATATACCAATGCAGGTAAGAGCACGCTTTTAAACGCGCTTACCGGGGCGGATGTCCTGGAAGAAGATAAGCTGTTTGCCACGCTGGACCCTACCACCCGAATGCTGGAGCTGGAATCCGGAGAACAGGTTCTGCTGACGGATACTGTGGGCTTTATCCGAAAGCTGCCTCATGAGCTGATTGAGGCCTTCCGCAGCACTCTGGAGGAAGCCCGGTATGCGGATATCATCCTTCATGTGGTGGATGCCTCCAATCCCATGGCGGATGTTCAGATGCATGTGGTATATGAGACGCTGTGCCAGCTGGAGGTGACGGACAAAACCATCGTCACGGTGTTTAATAAGCAGGACAAAGCAGAAGAATCAGCATCCATGCGGGATTTTAAAGCAGATTATACCATTGGGATTTCCGCGCGTACCGGCCGGGGGCTGCCGGAGCTGAAGGCCCTGCTGGAAAAGATTCTGCGCAACAGAAAGGTATATCTGGAAAAGATATATCCTTATGATCAGGCGGGACAGATACAGCTGATCCGAAAGTATGGGCAGCTGCTGGAAGAAGAATACTGCCAGGAGGGGATCCGCATCAGGGCATATGTGCCTGCCGAATTGTACGGCCAGGTGCGGTGAGCCGCTAAAATAGGAGTAACATAATATATACCATATCTTGTTAAAAAAGAAAAACACGCACAAGATATGGTATTTTTATTGACAATAAAAAGGAACGTGGTATACTGGAACGTATAGCGGTATTCTGCAGGGCAGGTGGAGTCAGGAGAGCGCATCCGGCGCAAAGGCAGAAAATACAGGGAGAACCGCAGACGGAGGAAGGAACTTATATGATACAGGTGATCAAACGGGATGGAGAGGTAGTAGACTTTACGCTGTCAAAAATCAGCGGAGTGATTAAAAAAGCTTTCGTTGCTACAAAAAAAGGCATAAATGATGATATCCTGGATCTGCTGGCGCTGCGGGTTACAGCGGATTTTCAGGGAAAGATCACGGACGGAAAAGTGAATGTGGAGGATATCCAGGACAGTGTGGAACATGTGCTGGAACAATCCGGCTATACAGATGTGGCCAAGGCGTACATATTGTACCGTAAACAGCGGGAGAAAATCCGAAATATGAAGTCCACAATCCTGGACTATAAAGATGTGGTGAACAGCTATGTAAAGGTGGAAGACTGGCGGGTGAAGGAGAATTCCACAGTGACATATTCTGTGGGAGGCCTGATTCTCAGCAATTCCGGCGCGATCACAGCGAATTACTGGCTGTCGGAAATCTATGACGAGGAGATCGCCAACGCCCATCGCAACGCGGACATCCATATTCATGATTTGTCCATGCTCACGGGCTACTGCGCCGGCTGGTCCCTGAAACAGCTGATTCAGGAGGGGCTGGGAGGGATTCCCGGGAAGATCACATCTTCTCCGGCCAGGCATCTTTCGGTCTTGTGCAACCAGATGGTGAATTTCCTGGGCATCATGCAGAATGAATGGGCCGGAGCACAGGCGTTTTCTTCCTTTGACACCTATCTTGCGCCCTTTGTAAAAGCGGATCATCTCAGCTATCCGGAAGTGAAAAAATGCGTGGAATCTTTTATATACGGTGTGAATACGCCCAGCCGCTGGGGTACTCAGGCGCCTTTTTCCAATATCACTCTGGACTGGACTGTGCCGGAGGATCTGGCGGAGCTGCCCGCTATAGTCGGCGGCAGGGAGATGCCGTTTAAATATAAGGACTGTAAGAGAGAGATGGATATGGTGAACAAGGCGTTTATCGAGACCATGATCGAGGGGGACGCCAACGGCCGGGGATTCCAGTATCCGATTCCCACCTACTCCATCACCAGGGATTTTGACTGGTCCGATACAGAAAATAACAAGCTGCTGTTTGAGATGACGGCCAAATACGGGACGCCGTATTTTTCAAATTACATTAACAGCGATATGCAGCCTTCGGATGTGCGCAGCATGTGCTGCCGCCTGCGCCTGGACCTGCGCGAACTTCGGAAAAAGACGGGCGGTTTCTTTGGTTCCGGCGAGAGCACCGGTTCTGTGGGAGTGGTGACGATCAATATGCCCAGGATCGCCTACCTGTCCAGGACGCCGGAAGAATTTTACCAGCGCCTGGACCATATGATGGATATTTCCGCACGGTCTCTGAAGATCAAGCGTCAGGTGATTACAAAATTGCTGGAAGAAGGTCTTTACCCGTATACCAAACGCTATCTTGGCACTTTTGAGAACCATTTTTCCACTATCGGCCTGATCGGCATGAACGAGGTGGGCCTGAACGCCTGCTGGCTGGGCGGGAGCATGGCCTCCGAAAAGACCCAGCAGTTTACCAGAGAAGTGCTGACCCATATGCGGGAACGATTGTCAGATTACCAGGAATCCTATGGGGATCTCTACAATCTGGAAGCTACCCCGGCGGAGTCCACGACATACCGTCTGGCAAAACATGATAAAAAACGATATCCGCAGATCGCCACCGCAGGGAAACCTGGTGATACGCCTTACTATACAAACAGCTCCCATCTTCCTGTGGATTATACAGCCGATATTTTCGATGCCCTTGATATTCAGGACGAGCTGCAGACATTATATACTTCCGGCACGGTATTCCATGCTTTTCTGGGAGAAAAGCTGCCTGACTGGAAGGCCGCGGCCAAATTGGTAAGAACCATTGCGGAGAATTACAGGCTCCCTTATTATACCTTGTCCCCAACCTATTCCGTGTGCCGGGAGCACGGCTATCTTTCCGGCGAACATTTTGTCTGCCCCAAGTGCGGACAGAAAGCGGAGGTCTACAGCCGCATCACCGGCTACTACAGGCCGATCCAGAACTGGAATGAAGGGAAAACCCAGGAGTATGAAAACCGCAGAGAATATGATATTGCCGGTTCCAGCCTGAAAAAAGTGCACACCAGTGTGGTTACGCTGGCCGGAGATGAGATGAAGGTAGAGCCGGTGGAAACAGTAAAATATCTGTTTACCACCAAAACCTGCCCGAATTGCCGTATCGCGAAAGAAGCGCTGAAGGGCCAGGCAGTGGAAATTATCGACGCGGAAGAACACGCGGATCTGGTGGAAAAGTTTGGTGTGCGTCAGGCGCCCACTTTAGTGGTAGTCCGGGGAGACGGAGCGGAAAAGTATGTAAACGCTTCAAATATTCAGAAATATGCTGAGGATATAAAGGGATAACAGTTGTTTTTTTGTCAGATTTATGGTAAAATTATGCCATAGAGCGAAGACTGAAGAGAGGCTTTTGTGAGGGAGAAATCGCTTGCGCAAGCCTCTTTTTAAATTTTGGATGGAGGTGGAGGTATGTATGATGTGTTAGTGATCGGCGGCGGTGTGACGGGCTGTTCGATTGCGCGGGAACTTTCCAGATACAGGCTGAAAACGGCGGTGGCAGAACGGGAAGAAGATGTCTGCTCCGGCACGTCCAAGGCCAACAGCGGAATTGTGCACGCTGGGTTTGACGCAGAGCCCGGGAGCCAGAAAGCCCGGATGAATGTGCGCGGAAACAGAATGATGCCTCAACTGGCCCGGGAGCTGGATTTCGCCTTCCGGCAGAACGGTTCGCTGGTGCTTTGCTTTGACAGGAAGCAGCTGGGGCAGCTGCAGGCATTGAAAGAAAAAGGAGAAGCCAATGGAGTGGAAGGGCTGAAACTCCTGAACGGAGAGGAGGCCAGGGCGCTGGAACCCAAACTTTCAGGAGCTGTGGAAGGAGCGCTGTATGCGCCAACAGGAGGGATTGTCTGCCCCTTCGGACTGACCATCGCCATGGCGGAGAACGCTGCAGTGAATGGCGTGGAGTTTTTGTTTGAAACAGAGGTTTTGGAGATCCGAAGGATAGATGCAGGCTACCTGGTCCGTACCAATACAGGAGAGATAGAAGCCAGGGCGGTGGTCAACGCGGCGGGCGTGTATGCGGATGCGCTGAATAATATGGTGAGCGAGAGAAAATATCATATCACTGCCAGAAGAGGGCAGTACTGCCTGTTGGATAAAAAGGCGGGAACGGCAGCGGACCGAACCATATTCCAGATGCCTACAGCCATGGGAAAGGGGGTTCTGGTGACGCCAACGGTGCACGGCAATCTGATGCTGGGGCCCACGGCGGAGGATATTCCTGACAAGGAGGACATCTCCACCACATCGGAAGGGCTGGAAACCCTGCAGAGTAAGGCGGCCCTCAGTGTCCCGGACCTGCCGCGGAATATGACCATTACCTCTTTTGCGGGGCTGAGAGCCCACGAGGATGGAGACGATTTCATTTTGGGCGAGGCGGAAGACGCGCCTGGATTTTTTAACGCGCTGGGCATAGAATCTCCGGGGCTGACCAGCGCTCCTGCTATCGGGGAATACCTGGCAGGAATGGTGGCTGAAAAGCTGGGCGCGGAGAAAAAAGAAGATTTTGCCGGGCAAAGAAAAGGGATTCTGAACCCGCAGGAGCTGACGGTGGAAGAGAGAAACACGCTGATCCGGAGCAATCCTGCCTATGGCAGCATTGTCTGCCGGTGCGAGATGGTGACGGAAGGAGAAATTGTGGACGCCATCCGCCGCCCGGTGGGGGCCAGAAGCCTGGATGGCGTGAAACGCCGTACACGGGCGGGTATGGGGCGCTGCCAGGCGGGGTTCTGCACGCCGAGAACCATTGAGATCCTTCAGAGAGAACTGGGAGAGCCGGACCTGGCGGTGCGGAAAAACCGGGCAGGTTCGGAGCTTTTGACCGGAAAAGATAAAGAAGAGTTAAAGGAGGCGGGCAGATGAGAACTTGTGATATTGTGGTGATCGGCGGAGGCCCGGCCGGACTGGCGGCAGCGATTGCAGCCCGGGAAGCCGGGATTTCTGAGATCCTGGTTCTGGAACGGGACCGCTGCCTGGGCGGAATTCTGAACCAGTGCATTCACAATGGTTTTGGCCTGCATACTTTCCGGGAAGAACTGACCGGACCTGAGTATGCGGAAAGATTTATCCGCCGGGCGGAGGAACTGGAGATCCCCTGCCTCCTGGAAACCATGGTGATGGATATTACTCCAGGCAAAGTGGTGACAGCTATGAACCGGGAAGACGGGGTATTTCAGATTCAGGCCGGGGCTGTGATTCTGGCTATGGGCTGCCGGGAACGCCCGAGAGGAGCCCTGAATATTCCGGGATACCGTCCTGCGGGAATTTATTCCGCCGGGACTGCGCAGCGCCTTGTGAACATTGAAGGCTATATGCCCGGAAGAGAAGTGGTGATCCTGGGTTCCGGAGATATTGGCTTGATTATGGCCAGACGCATGACTCTGGAAGGGGCCAGGGTCCATGCGGTTGCGGAGCTGATGCCTTATTCCGGCGGCCTGAAGCGGAATATCGTGCAATGTCTGGACGATTACGGGATTCCTCTGAAGCTGTCCCACACGGTGGTGCAGATTCATGGTAAGGAACGATTGACCGGCGTAACCCTGGCTAAGGTGGGGGCCGACAGAAAACCGGTTCCCGGCACAGAGGAATTCATTCCCTGCGATACGCTGCTGCTGTCTGTGGGGCTGATTCCGGAGAATGAGCTGTCAGGTGAAATCGGCGTGGAAATGAACAGGATTACCAACGGGCCTTCCGTGAATGAAAGTCTGGAAACCAGCGCAGAAGGAGTATTTGCCTGCGGAAATGTGCTTCATGTCCATGATTTGGTGGATTATGTGAGCCAGGAAGCAGCGCTGGCCGGAAAAAATGCTGCCAGGTATGTAATGGGAGACTGGAAGGAAGGTTTGCGGATACAGCTGGAGGGAAAGGGAGGCGTCAGATATACCGTGCCGTCCGCCGTCTGCCCGGAGAATATGGAAGATAAGCTGACCGTGCGGTTCCGGGTGGGGGATGTATACCGTGACAGGCAGCTGTGCGTCTATCTGGACGGCGAGAGGATCAGCCGCGCAAAGAAGCGGGTGATGGGCCCGGGAGAGATGGAATCTGTGATCCTGAAAAAATCGGATCTGCTGGCCAGACCCGGACTGCAGAAAATTACAGTAGCTGTGGAGGAGGCGGAGTGATGGAGAAAAAAGAACTGATCTGTATCGGCTGCCCTCTGGGCTGCAGCGTTACAGTGGAGCTGGAAGGCAGCGAAATTCTGGCCGTAACAGGGAATACCTGCAGGCGGGGAGAGGATTATGCGAGAAAGGAATGCACAAACCCAACCAGGATAGTGACCTCAACGGTGCCGGTGGACGGCGGGGAGATCCCGCAGGTTTCCGTAAAAACAGCTTCTGATATTCCGAAGAATAAAATATTTGCCTGCATGGCTGAACTGAAAAAAATCAGAGTAAAGGCTCCGGTGCGCATCGGTGATGTGGTGTTGGCAAACGCCGCCGGCTCTGGAGTGGATGTGATTGCAACCAAAGATGTTCTGGGGAGGTAAGGAATGGCAAAATATGTGATTGCCCTGGATCAGGGAACTACCAGTTCCAGGTGTATTTTATTCGATAAAGCAGGAAATATCTGCAGCGAGGCGCAGAAGGAATTTGAACAGATCTATCCCCGGCCCGGCTGGGTGGAGCATGACCCCATGCAGATCTGGGCCTCCCAGTTCAGCGTGACGGCAGAAGCGATGGGCCAGATCGGAGCCACTTCCGCGGATATAGCAGCCCTTGGCATCACAAACCAGCGGGAGACGACCATTGTCTGGAACCGCCATACCGGGCAGCCGGTATACAATGCGATTGTATGGCAGTGCCGCAGGACTTCAGAGATGATCGACGAGCTGTATGCGGCAGGTTTTGGAGATGTGATCCGGGAGAAGACCGGACTGATTCCGGACGCTTATTTTTCCGCTACTAAAATCAAATGGATTCTGGACAATGTGCCGGGAGCCCGGGAACAGGCGGAAAACGGCGAACTGCTGTTTGGAACCGTGGATACCTGGCTGATCTGGAATCTGACGAAGGGCGCGGTGCACGTGACGGATTATACCAATGCGTCCAGAACTATGCTGTACGATATCCATAAGCTGCAGTGGGATCAGGAGATTCTGGACTATTTTGGCATTCCCAGACGGATGCTGCCGAAAGTGCGCCCCAGCAGCTATATTTACGGCTACACGGCCGAAGGCGTGATCGGCGGAAGCATCCCCATCGCGGGAATTGCAGGAGATCAGCAGGCTGCCCTGTTCGGCCAGTGCTGCTTTGAACCGGGAGAGGTGAAGAATACATATGGAACTGGCTGCTTTTTACTGATGAATACAGGGGAGAAGGCGGTGCGGTCAGAAAACGGGATGCTGACCACCATCGCCGCGGGAACCGGAGAAAAAGTGGAATATGCCCTGGAGGGAAGCGTTTTTGTTGCCGGAGCAGCGATTCAATGGCTGAGGGATGAGCTCAGGATGATCAAAACCGCCGCTCAGACAGAAGAATACTGCAATGCTGTTCCGAATACAGGAGGCGTCTATGTGGTGCCCGCCTTTACCGGGCTGGGGGCTCCCTGCTGGGACCAGTACGCCAGGGGTACCATCGTAGGGCTGACAAGAGGCGCGGCCAAGGAGCATCTGATCCGTGCAACTGTAGAATCTCTGGCTTATCAGGTTTCTGACCTGATTGAAGCCATGGAACAGGATTCCGGCATTCATCTGAAAACGTTGAAAGTGGACGGCGGGGCCTGCGCCAATAATTTTCTGATGCAGTTCCAGTCTGATATCCTGAATGTGGATGTGGCGCGCCCGGAATGTATTGAGACCACGGCGCTGGGAGCCGCTTATCTGGCGGGGATCGCTGTAGGATACTGGAAGGACAGAGACGATGTAAAATCCAACTGGGCGCTGTCCAGGACATTCACGCCTGATATGGAGGAGGATACCCGCAGGAAACTGCTGAAGGGCTGGAAAAAGGCCGTATCCAGGGCAAGGGACTGGGCCAGAGACGAGGAGTGACAGAGGCTGAATCAAGAGCGCGGGCCTGTATTTTCAGGCTGGCGCTCTTTTAGAAGGAAGGATCAGGGGCTGCGGCGCGGGGAAACGTATTTCCCGGCCCGGCGGAAAGGACAGAACAATGAAAAGTGCGGTATTTTATGGAAAACATGATCTGCGTGTGGAGGAAGCGCCTATGCCCCCGGTAGGGCCCCGGGACGTGCTGATTCAGGTAAAAGCATGCGGTGTGTGCGGGACCGACGTACATATTTTTGACGGGGATCAGGGGGCGGCAGAGGTAACGCCTCCTACGATTTTAGGACACGAGTTTGCCGGTATTGTGACAAAAGTTGGAGCAGAGGTAACATCCTGCCGGCCGGGGGACCGGGTCTGTATTGATCCCAACTGTTACTGCGGAGCCTGCGAGCCCTGCCGCAGCGGGGCGGTGCATTACTGCCGGAACATGATTGGCTACGGTACCACGGTGAACGGAGGATTTGCGGAATACTGTGCGGTGAATGAACGTCAGGTATATCTGCTGGGCGAAAATACCAGTTTTGAACAGGGGGCTATGGCTGAACCTGTGGCCTGCTGCCTGCACGGGCTGGATCTTTGCGGGATCAGGCCGGGGCACCAGACGGTTGTGATCGGAGGAGGCATGATCGGACTTCTGATGGTTCAGCTGGCGCGGCTGGCCGGCGCGGCCAGAGTGGCCCTGCTGGAACCGGTGGAAGGAAAAAGGGAGATGGGAAAGCGCCTGGGGGCGGATATTTGTATTGATCCGGTTCATGAGGATGTGGAAACAGCGCTGAAGAAAGCAGGATTTACCTGGATCAACACAGTGATCGAATGCGTGGGCCGCCCTTCTACCATAGAACAGGCGATTGAAATTGCGGGCAGCAAGGCTGTGGTCATGATGTTCGGCCTCACAAAGCCGGATGAAACTATTTCTGTGAAGCCTTTTGAGATTTTTCGGAAGGAGCTGGAATTGAAAGCATCCTATATCAATCCCTGTACCCAGAGGCGGGCGCTGGACCTGATCGATACAGGACGCCTGGATGTGAGGGGGATGGTCAGCGAAGTATGCGGTCTGGAACGGCTGAAGGATGTGCTGAGCAGTCCGGAACTGAGAGCAAGGGGGAAGTATATTATTTCACCGGAAAAATAATTGCGAGGAGCAGAAGATGGAGCGAATACATATCCATAAAGATTTGATTGTGGCAGGGGCCGGAGTGTCGGGGATCTGCTGTGCCGTGCAGGCGGCCCGGCTGGGGCTGCAGGTGGGCCTGATAGAAGCCTCCGGCTATCTGGGCGGCAACGCCGGCCCGGAAGTGCGGGTGAATGTAAACGGCGCGGACGGAACCAGTGAGTTCAACCTGTATTCCAGAACCGGAGGGATTCTGGATGAAATTGTAGTGGAAAATCTTTACCGGAATCCCCAGGGCAATGCCTTCCATTTTGAAGCTCTGCTGGAAGATGTGATTGACAGAGAACCAAACATACAGTTGTTCTGCGGCACAGCAGTGGAAGGTGTTGAAACAGAAGAGACAGAGGGCGGAAAAAGAATCCTGTCGGTACAGGTAGGCTGCTGGAAGGAAGAAAAACGATATTCCTTTACTGCGCCTCTCTTTGCCGACCATACAGGGGACGGCGTTTTGGGCGCGCTGGCCGGAGCGCAATACATGCGGGGCCGGGAATCGAATAGAACTTTTGGAGAACCGCTGGCCCCGGAACAGGCGGATGACTATGTGCTGCTGGGAACCCTGAATTATCATGCGTCGGATATTGGGAAACCGGTGAAATATGTTCCGCCGGACTGTGCCTGGAAGCTGGAGGAAACGGATATCCTGAAGTTCAGAGAGATCCCTGCGGATTCTTTTTACAGCAGCAGATGGTTTTATGAAATCGGCGGCGGGACAGGACCCGCTGAAAATGCCGAATTGATGAAACAGCACCGCGCGCTGGTGTACAGTATCTGGGATTATGTGAAAAACAGCGGCAGGTACCAGGCTGAAAATTATGATCTGGACTATGTTTCCTGTACCATCGGAAAACGGGAGTTCAGACGTTTTCCGGGCAATTGGATTCTCACAGAGCAGGACCTGACAGAACGGCGAATGTTTGAAGACTGTATCGGATACGGGGGCTGGTCTGTGGATCTGCATGCAATTCACGGATTTTTAGATCAGGATCTGCCGAACCGTCATTATTACCTGCCGGGGATCTATCAGATCCCTTTTCGATGCTGTGTTTCCCGGGAAGTAGAGAATCTTTTTCCCGGAGGCAGGTGCGCGTCTTTCAGCCACGTAGCCCATGGATCTGCCAGAGTGATGGGAACGCTGTGCACGATGGGGCAGGCTGTGGGAGCGGCGGCTTGGCTTAGTCTGCGGGAGAATAAAAATCCCGGAGGATTTTCAGAAACAGATATAAAGGAACTGCAGCAGCTGATCCTGGAGTCGGACGGTTGGGCGCCCGGGCTGTCACGCCGCCGGGGGCCAGAAGCGGAGGCGGTCGTGACAGCAAGCTCTGTGATGGAAGAGGAATGTATGGGAGGGCTTTGTTTCCGGCCGCTGGAGCGGGACGCCGCCCTGCTGCTTCCGGTGGAGAAGCGGATGGAGCATTTTCGTCTGCTGCTGCGGGCGAGGGAGGATACAGAGCTGAAGGTACAGTTTTTCTGCTCGGAACGCCGGGAGGGGTATGATCCGGGCATACTGCTGGATCAGCGCAGCATTGCGCTGCATAGAGGCGATGATGCGCGGTGGTATGAGATCCGTCCTGATTTTGAAGTGGAAGGACGGTTTGTGTTTGTACGGCTGACTGCAAATCCGGCCGTAGAGGCAGGGTGGAGCGAGGGGAACTGTACTCTGGCAGTTTCTTTGCTTCAAAGAGAAAACCAGGAAGAGAATGTTTGGGATGCTGTGACAGGAGAGCGTAAAGAGTTTGTTTGGGAGCCGGTGCAGCAGTGTCTGGCGTATCAGGCGCGGCAGGAAAAAAATATTTACAGGCCGGATCAGGCAGTAAACGGATACAGCCGCCCTTTTGGCACTGCCAACTGCTGGCGTTCAGCCGCTTCGGGAGGCCCCCAATGCCTGCGTTTTTGCTGGGAAAAGGAACAGGTGCTCAGCGAGGTGAAAATCCGTTTTTCTGCTGATTATAACTGCAGAATCTACACACACCTGGACAGAAACGCCTGCCGGGTCCTGCCGGAAATCACAAGAGATTATGCGGTTTTTGCTGAAACAGAAGAAGGTAGAATCTGCCTGGGCGAGGGAAAAGACAACTACAGGAGAGAAAACAGAATCTGTTTTTCTAAAACTGCCTGCAGAGAAATTGCAATTGAGCTGTATCAGACAAATGGAGCGCCATATTTCAGTGTGGATGAAGTGATTTTTTGCTGATTAGTACAATTTTAAAGGGGACGCCGCTCAATCATTAAAACAGATGATTGGGCGGCGCCCCCTGTGAATTTAATACTATTCGGAAGATTCCCTGAAAATCCGGATAATGCTGCCGACCGCGACCGCAAAGAAGAAGGCCAGCAGGATTATATCCATAATTGCGTCATTTGACGGCGTAAGAAGGCTGAACAATAGAAGAACCATTACAATAATGCTGGCGATCAGAGTCTTTACAGCAAAACTCCGCTTGTTTTCGGAAATCTTGAATATATTGCCGACTCCGGCCATGTTCAGGTCAGCCCCGTACCCATACTTTTTTTCCAGATATTTCATAAGCTTCATAAAAATCCCCCTCTCTTTGCTTCCCGCTATTCTTCCCCGATGATCAGCTCCTTTGCATATGGAAGAGTTCTGACCCAATCACAGAATGTATGCCATTCCTGGAGCTTGTGGGCCTTGCGGGCGTGATAAATGTTGATCAGCGTTTCATAATTAAAAGTACAGGTGCGCATCTGGTGATAACTGGAGGGCAGGAGTTGGATCAGGTCATACCAGTCCTCCTTGGATTTCGTTTCCAGATATCGCAGCCTGATCTTTTCCAACTGTACCACGAACTGTTCCAGAAGCAGCAGAGCGTCCGGCGTCAGATGGTCGTGGCTGAAGTCCTCCAGGGTAAAGGGCTTGCTGTGGATCTTGTGCATGGTGCTGGTGGAATTGGCTGCCGTAGCAACTTTATAAGTATCGTATTCCTTCCACCAGTACAGGGGAGCGGTAATGTCTGCGGAAACAAAAACCATGCGGAGATACTTCCGATGGTCGCTGCCTGCCCGGGCCAATCGGACTGCCAGGCCCAGATCATTCTCACCGAGAACATATTCCCCCTTTTCATTATAGTAGCTATCGCTGCGGGCCCAGCTGTTCATGGGATTGCGGGCCCCGCGGATGGCATTTTCCAGATTCATAACACTGGTGCGTTCTAATATAATCACAGAATATCCTCCTGAGTATGACTGATAATTAAGATGTTACTGCCATTATTATAACATATTTTGGAGAAAAAGAAAAGGACTTTCAGCCTTTATTGTAGTAATTTTACCTTTAGGGATACCGCTTAGCATGCATTATTCCTCATCTTTTTGAATCATGATCTAAAATTGCTT
Organism: Cuneatibacter caecimuris; assembly: GCF_004216775.1. Taxonomy (GTDB): domain Bacteria; phylum Bacillota; class Clostridia; order Lachnospirales; family Lachnospiraceae; genus Cuneatibacter; species Cuneatibacter caecimuris. Next base: position 556,148 of record NZ_SGXF01000001.1, on the reverse strand, counting down.
GCAGGAAAGAGAAAGTCGGGGTATGATGTTAAGAAAATACAGGAGGATGCTGAGTGATGAATATCTTGGTAGCGGCGGATGATCACTGGTCCATCGGGTACCGCGGGAACCTTTTGGTGCGGATCCCGCTGGATCATCAGCTGTTTCAAAAGGAGACCCTTGGAAAAGTTGTGGTGATGGGAAGGAAGACTCTGGACACGCTTCCGGGCGGGCAGCCGCTTGCAGGGAGGACAAACCTGATTCTATCCAGAGATCCGCAGTTTCAGGTGAAGGGGGCCGTGACAGCGCACAGCATGGAAGAAGCGCTGGCTGTGCTGAAAAAATATTCTCCGGGAGATGTGTATATAATTGGAGGGGAGGAAATTTACAGGCAGTTTCTCCCTTACTGCAGAACTGCCCATGTGACGAAGATCCATTATACCTATGAGGCGGACGCCCATTTTCCGGATTTGGATGCAGATCCGGAGTGGGAGCTGGAAGAAGAGAGTGAGGAACAGACCTATTTTGATCTGGAATATTTTTTTAAAAAGTACAGGCGAATAACTTGACAGACGAAACAAAAAGTTTGATAATGACTTTATTGCATTACTAAATCATACTGCCAGAGAGTTTGACCCGCGCAGCGGACAGGGAAAAGGAGAGAAGACAAATGGAGAAGAAAAATATTGACTGGGCTAATCTGGGTTTTACCTATATAGAAACAGATAAACGCTTCGTGGCGCATTATCAGGACGGCGCCTGGGATGACGGAGAACTGGTGGAAGACTCGAATGTGGTGATTAATGAATGTGCCGGTGTTCTGCAGTACTGTCAGGCCTGCTTTGAAGGAATGAAGGCTTACACTACGGAGGACGGAAGGATCGTGACATTCCGTCCGGACCTGAACGCACAGCGCATGGCCGATTCCGCGGCCAGGCTGGAAATGCCGGTATTCCCTGTGGAACGTTTTGTGGATGCAGTTGTGCAGACTGTGAGAGCCAATTCGGCTTATGTGCCGCCCTATGGTTCCGGGGCTACTTTATATGTGCGTCCGTATATGTTCGGCAGCAGCCCGGTGATCGGAGTAAAGCCTGCAGATGAATACCAGTTTCGTATCCTTACTACGCCGGTAGGCCCTTACTTTAAAGGCGGGGTAAAACCGCTTACTATCTGTGTCAGTGATTTTGACCGGGCGGCCCCCCATGGAACAGGGCATATTAAGGCCGGGCTGAATTACGCGATGAGCCTTCACCCGGTTATGGAAGCTCACAGAAACGGGTATGACGAGAACATGTATCTGGATGCTGCTACCAGAACGAAAGTAGAAGAGACAGGCGGGGCGAATTTCCTGTTTGTCACTGGAGACAACACAGTGGTGACGCCAAAGTCTGGCAGCATTCTTCCTTCTATCACCCGCCGCTCCCTGATGTATGTGGCAGAGCATTATCTGGGCCTGAAGGTAGAAGAGAGGGAAGTATATTTGGAGGAAGTGAATGATTTCGCGGAATGCGGTCTGTGCGGCACTGCTGCAGTGATCTCTCCGGTGGGAAAGATCGTGGATCACGGCCGGGAAATTGTATTCCCCAGCGGAATGGCGGAAATGGGGCCTGTGACCAAGAAACTGTATGAGACGCTGACCGGAATTCAGATGGGCAGGATTGAAGCGCCGGAAGGTTGGCTGAAAGTGATCGAATAATATATTGAAATAAGGCTCCCAGGAAGGGTAATTGTCCCGGGAGCCTTGTTTATTGCTGCATAAAAAACCGCATTCCCTGTACCGCAATACTCTCCGGAGGAATGTACTGCGGCGTAAGGAATCCCAATAATACAGAAAGATTAATAATCCTGCACATCAAAAACGCGGTCTTTAAAATAATATTTCCTGTCCTCTTCAGTGATCATCCGGATCACCCGGCAGGGATTTCCGGCGGCCAGGGCGTTGGCCGGAATATCTTTTGTCACAACGCTGCCGGAACCGATGACCGCATTGTTTCCGATATGAACGCCGGGATTGATGACGACATTTCCTCCCACCCAGACATTATCCCCGATTGTGACGCTGATTCCGTACTCATATCCGGAGTTTCTGGAGCCGGGATGAAGGGGATGCCCCGCGGTATAAACGGATACATTAGGAGCAAACATTACATTTGATCCGATTTTCACTTTTGCGACATCCAGTATGGTGAGATTATAGTTGGAATAAAAATTTTCACCTACTTCAATATTACTTCCGTAATCACACCGGAAAGGCGCTTCAATATAAATTTCTTTGCCGCAGGTTCCAATCAGCTCCCGGATCAGCCTGTCCCGGCGCGCATTTTCATCCGGATGCAGGCGGTTGTATTCATAGACGAGGCGTTTAGCCGCCGCACGCTCATCTGACAGTCCATCCATCCAGGCTTTATAGGGCAGTTCTGACAACATACGTTCTTTTTGCGTCATTTTTTTCCTCCGCTTATTTTAATTTGAGCACTACAGCCTGGCAGCTTTGCAGGCAAATTATTTTGCCGGAATCAGACGCCGGGAGATTGGACAGCAGCACCTGGGCTGTTTCGGAAGGAAGTTCCAGAGAAACTGCATCTTTTCTCAGATTCGCCGCAACCAGGATGCACTGTTTTTCATCCTGCCGCAGATAAGCGATAACATCTTTTTCCTTTTCAAATACTGGCTGAAAACTGCCGTAAACAAAGGTTTTGCAATAGTCGGGAGATTTTCGCAGCGCTACCAGTTTCTGATAATAGTGGAGGACAGAATCCGGATCCTCCATTTGAACGTCCAGATTCAGCTGCGGGTAATTCGGATTGGGCGCCAGCCAGGGAGTAGCTGTGGTAAAACCTGCGTTTGAGCCGCCGTTCCACTGCATGGGAGTGCGCGCATTATCACGGCTGTACCGTGCGCATCGTGCCAGAGCGTCCTCGGGAGACAGTCCCTGAGACAGCGCCAGGCTGTACTGGTCTCTGGTACTGATATCGTCATATTCTTCGATGCTGTTCCGCTGACAGTTGGTCATTCCGATTTCCTGCCCCTGGTAGAGAAAAGGCAGGCCTCTCCGAAGGATGCTCACAGTGCCCAGCAGCTTTGCGCCAAGACTGTTCTGCGCGTACTCAGGCAGATAGGTGGAGCAGCCTCTGGGTTCGTCGTGATTTTCTATAATTGTGGAATAGAAGCCTATAGGGTCCGCCTCTCTGTGCGCCTGAAACACGGCTTTTTTCCACTGTTCCACAGTCACCGGTTCAGCGTCATACCAGCCATGTTTTCCGTAGGTGAGCACATGCTGGGAGAAATCAAACATGGTTGAAAAATGGCCGTTTTCACCGATAAATTCTGCCAGTTCATCCGGCTTCATGTCAAAAACTTCTCCTACCGTAAACGCATCATATTTTTCAAAGGTTTGATGCTTCAGGTCCTCCAGATATGTGCCCACGCCATTTACGGAGCGGAGCATTTGGGCGGCGGAAGCCAGACCGTCCTCCCCGTCGGCAGGGTAATCAGGAAAATTGGTATCTTTTTTAATGTTAATAATCGCGTCAATGCGAAAACCGGAAATCCCCTTCTCCAGCCACCAGTTCACCATGGTGTAAAGCTCTTGGACTACTGTCGGGTTTGTCCAGTTCAGATCCGGCTGCTCCTTTGCAAAGAGGTGGAGATAGTAAAGATCCGTACCCGGAACCGGCTCCCAGGCGCTGCCGCCAAAGTTGGAGCGCAGATTATTGGGCGGTCCGCCGTTTTTTCCCTTCCGGAAATAAAAATAATCTGCATACTCCCCATAAGGATCCGCAAGAGCATTTTGAAACCATTGGTGCTGGTCGGAACAATGGTTGATCACCAGATCCATGACCAGATACATATTCCGCTTTTTCGTCTCTGCCAGGAGTTCGTCAAAGTCCTCCATTGTCCCGAATACTTCTGAAATTTTGTAATAGTCTGAGATATCATAGCCCTGGTCTACAAAAGGGGACTGGTAGACCGGGGAGAGCCAGATTACGTCGATCCCCAGCCATTTGAGATAATCCAGCTTACTGATAACTCCCCGCAGATCGCCGATTCCGTCTCCGTTTGTATCCATAAAACTTTTGGGGTAGATTTGATAAGCTACTTTGTCATGCCACCATTTTTTCTGCATTATAAATTCCTCCTGCCTGTATTAGCCCTCCGCGCCGTAAATACTCAGGAGGGCTTATATAATGGTATTATACAGACATGAAAAGAATAAATCTTCCTCTATTTTGACGAATCCATATCACTATTTTGACTTTTCCTGTAAGCCTGGGGAGTCATACCAGTGTACCGGCGAAAACATCTGATAAAATATCCTACATGATCAAAACCGTGCTCCATGGCGATATCAATCACACGTTTATCTGATTGAAGCAGCGCTCCTGCGGCCTGTTCCAACCGTATTTCATTCAGATAGCCTGTAAAGGTTTTGCCAAACAGCCTGCGGAAATAGCGGCAGAAATATTGTTCGTTCAGTCCAGTCAATTCAGCCATTTGCGATACGGTAAGCTTTTCTGAATAATGTTCCTGCATGTATCGGATCAATAGTTTTGCATTGGACAAAAGCTCGGGGCGCAGGGTGGATTCCGCAGCAGGAGTCAGGCAGTCATGTTCGTATAACAGAGCTAATATTTCCAGGAGGCGGGCTTTAACAATGATATGGGAAGGGAGAGAACCTTTTTCTGCACTGACGAAAGCGTCCCTGTAAAGGCGGCAGAATTCACAGTAACAGGGATGATCCGGCAGAATCAAGGGAGGAAAGCTGATCCGGCCTTCCAGAAGGGGCTCCAACAGGCCGGATTGGATATGGTCGCAGCCGCAAAATTGCAGCATATCCAGCCGGAAAACCAGAGAATTGGCCGAAGGGTTTTGGGATGCGGTCAGGGAGTGGATGGATCCGGAAGGGAACACTACAAAAGCAGGGGCGGCGATAACCTGCTCCTGCATGTTACATGAATAGTGAAAGCTTCCCTGCTCCAAAAATAAAATTTCTGTTTCTTCATGCCAGTGAAGGGGAACAGTAAAGTTTTCCGCCTGTTCCATTCTGTAGCAGGCCAGAGGAAAAAGAGAGGTTCCGTGCCGGGTTTGTTCTTTCAGAATATATTGTTCCATCATTCCCCCAGTTCTTCCCCGCAGCAGTTGACATTGCGGTAAAATTCCAACAGTTCTGTTTCCGGCATTGGCCTGGCATGGTAATACCCCTGAATTCTGTCCACCTCCAGCAGGCGAATGCGCTGCTCCTGCTTTTGTGTTTCAATCCCTTCGGCAATTACGACATATCCTGCCTGGTGCAGCATTTCAACCAGAATCCCTACAGTCTGGAAGGCATGGGGATTCCGGAAAGCCTCTGAAACGATGCTGTGGTCCAGCTTGACTGCTTCAAAAGGCAGTTCCAGCATACTTTTAAAGTTTGAATACCCAACGCCGAAGTCATCCAAATAGAATTGTATTTTTTTATTTATAAGTTTTTCAATGATTTCTTTTGCCTGTGCATAGCTGGATGTGATCATCCGTTCCGTAATTTCAATCCGCAGTTTTTCGGCAGGCACGTGATATTTATACAGTGCCTCCTCAATATGTTCGAAAAGCACGCTGCCGGAGAGCTGCTGAGCGGAGACATTAATTGAAACGGCTTTCAGGGGAAGTTCCGGATGCAGTCCAAGGAATGAACATACTTTTTCCAGAACGATCCAGGTGATATCTCCGATCAGGCCCGCCTGTTCGGCTAACGGAATAAATTCACCGGGACTGATCAGGTTTCCTTCCGGATCCCGCATGCGCACAAGAGCCTCAGCGGAACAAAAACGGCCGGTATTGCAGCAGAAAACAGGCTGATAAAATACTTCAAAATTATTTTCAGCAATATTTTTTTTCATATATTGAAATAATAAATTGCGCCGCTCCCAAAGCTGATTCCAGCTGCTGTCAAAATGGATCAGATAAGAGGGATTGTTTTTCTTGGCGCAGTCCATACCGAATTGCAGCCGTTCCATTACATCGCCGCTGCTGAATGATTCTTCTTTGCAGATAATATCGGTAATGGCGGCTGGAAGACTGCTGGAAAAACTGCCTACTGTCCAGGGTTCCGAAAACAGCAGGCGAGCCGATTCTGTGCGTGCCAGAGCGTCTTCTTCCGATTTAAATTCGTGCAGAATAGCGAATTCCACATTTCCAACATGGAAGACCTGACCCGTCGGAAAATAATTTTCCAGGCTTCTGGCCACTTTTTTCAGAAACCGGTTTCCATTTTGATAACCAAATTTCTGATTTACAGCGCCAAACTTCAGGAGATGGATTAATATAAGCTGAACAGGCCTTTTTTTATTGAGACAGTAATCCAGCTCAGTATAAAGCGTAGTTTGATTTTCCAGGAAGGTCAGGGTATTCTGCTCCACACGGCTGTTCTGAAAGCTGATGAAAATAATCAGAAAGCACAGCGCGGTGATCAGGCCATTCATCAGAAGTTCGGGGTAAACCAATTGGAATACGGTCATTATAATAATGACAGGGGGCATAATCCGTATAATTTTCTTCATCTGTGGAGGAAGCAGCCTGCGGTTGCGGAAAAAGCAGGCTAACAGCATGGTCAGTTCGATACCCAGGGCGGCATATCCTGCATAATTCGCCCATCCGTGATAATATTGGCCGTCCTGGAAATAAAACAGGCAGCCGGTAGGAATGTTGACAACGAGCAGTAGTATAATTGCAGATGTCAGGCAGCCAATGATGATAAGGGCATATTTCAGGCAATGAGTTTCGGCTGTATTTTCAAAGATCAGATAAAATAGGTAACTTGCAGTAGCGGAGCACATTAAATTTGAAGTCAGATAATAAAGTCCGCACAATATATGATTCAGCCAGTAAGGAACCTGATTATAATAATCAAGGACACAGACAGAAAGTATATTGATGAAAATGGATAACACGGCAAGTCCGAGGCATAAAGAAAACAACCTGCTTCTCAGCTGTCTGGACCGCCGGTCATCAAAATGAAACATGATCAAGATAAAAATAATGATCAATGCGGCCAGTTCGGCCAGAATAGAAAAATTCATATTGTCCTCCATGGGTGCGGAACAAAGCCAAGATAAATATATTTTACCAGACATGGTGAACAAATTCAAATCAATTTGACAAAAAAACCCTGCGGTTTTGGCCCGCAGGGTTTTACTGATCTATCTGCTCCACTTTTTCTTTCTGATGTAAATTGCCGAGGCGGCCAGGCCGGCTCCGGCAACTGCAAAGAGAGTAATCCAGAGGGGGGGCCTCCAGGTGGGTAGCGGTTTTTTCTTCAGTTTTGATAAGACCTGTATGGTGCGAAGCATTCTTGCTTCCGAAAAAAGCATCAGATGGGCTCGCTTCTGAACAGATTGGAAAAAATTTAATGCGCCCTCTGGACCGGAAGAAAGAAGCAGAAACAGAGCAAACTGAAACACTGGAGATTCTGCAGCCCTATGGTTTTGTCCGGGTGGCAGCCGATGAGGGTAAGGCGGTGGCCCCTGTCCTGAAAAGAATCCTGTCCAGGGTGAGCGAAAGAGAGTACAGCGGTCTGCTTACCCCCGCATACGTCAATGAGGTAATGCTGGCTGCGCACAGCTTTGGGAGCAGCCATGAGGGTTATATGGCAGGAGCTGCCCAAAAGAAGGATAAGCCTGTGAAGCTGTCAAAACAGCAGACGCACAAAAGCTGGAAGTGAACAACGCAATAGACGCTGTATTGAAAGCTCGGGAACTGGGACTGATCGGACAGGCTTCTGTCAATAGAGTAGGTACAGAATAAAGAACCCCCTGTGCCATCAGCACTCTGGAAATTTGCTGATGGCACAGGGGCTTTCGGAATCCTGCGGATAACAGGACTTGAACCTGCACGGGTGCTCCCACTGGAACCTAAATCCAGCGCGTCTGCCAATTCCGCCATATCCGCTGACAGCAGTATCAGCGTAGCATCCCGCCGGGAATTTGTCAAGAATTTTTAAACATGAAAGAGGCCAGATTATTTTGCGGCTTTCGCTGCAAACTCAGTAGTAACCAAATCGCCGTAGGGAAGCTTTGCATCCAGTTCGCCGGCGTCGATCAGGATTTCTTCCAGAAGCTCAAAGCTTTCCTGTTTGAAGATCAGATCGTCTTTCCAGGTATCCTGTGATTTATAGCGCTCTACAATAGTGGCGATGGTATTCACATCAGTATCATCGAACTGCGGCGCGATGACCTTGGCGATTTCTTCAGAGCTGTGGGTATTCACATAATCCATGCCTTTCTGAAGGGCATTGGTAAAACTCTGGATAATATCTTTATGGTTTTCCAGGTAGCTTTTTTTCACGCTGTAGGCCGTATAGGGAACATAGCCTGAATCCACGCCCAGGGATGCCACCACATGGCCGCTGCCTTCCTGCTCCAATTTTGTGGCGTGGGGTTCAAATTCTACGGTGTAGTCAGCGTCATTACTGGTAAAAGCTGCGGCAGTCAGGCCGAAGTCAATGTTCTGTACAATATCCAGGTCCGTGGCCGGATCAATGCCCTGCTGCTTCAGAATGTATTCAAAGACCATTTCCGGCATGCCCCCGGCGCGGCTCAGCATGATGAACTGTTTACAGTTGTTCCTGCGGCTGCCTGAATTCCTGGCTGAGGTTCCTCAGCAGCCATACTTTAAATAAATGTCAACATTTCCGTCCTGATCTACAATGATTTTTTGAACCAATATTTCAATATCCATCCGTGTTAAGGCCTTACTGGCGATGAGTTCATTCATCAAATTCCAGCCTGTTTTTAAGCCGGAATCTGTATCAGGCAAAGGAGCGGGGGCGTGGGCTGTCAGATTCTCTATGGCCTGCCCGATTTTCCGGATCCGCTCTGCTTTTTCTTTCTGGAGCCCGTCATACGTCTCTGAAATAATTTCACTCATGGCGGGATCAGAGGCAATTTCCTTTATTTTTTGCTTCACTAAAATTTTGAGCTCCTCCTTTTCCCGCTCCATATCCTGTTTCAGCTTTTGAAGGCTGTCTTGGTGAGAGAAGGCCGGGGCCGTCCAGTCAGCCGGATTAAAACTCTCCAGAACCGATTTCATATCGTCCAGTGAGATTGCCAAATACTGAATCAGAGAGTCTGTCAAAGTGCTTTCTTTTACCATATGGGCGGCAGAGCAGAATTGCTTTCCCTTTTTATTATATGTGCCGCATACATAATACTTCTGCCTGCCGGGCCGGTTAATGGCTGTCAGCCTGGCTTTGCAGTTCTGGCAGTAGAGGCAGCCGGAAAAAAGATTGACGTGGACGCGCTGGCCTCTGTAGCTGCTGTGATGGCGGCTTTCTTTCGTATCATATAATCGCTTCATGGTCTCGTCATCGAAAATCTTTGGATGATGATCGGGAAATATAAATTGCTGTTCCTCCGGAATCTTTTTATCCTTTCCGTTTATTGTGATACGCTCCCTTTTGTGTGTCCTCAGAACTCCGTTATTATAATCATTGAACAAGGTATCGCGCACCATACCAAAACTCCACCGGCAGGCAACCTGTTTATTGTATACAAGCCCAAGCGCCTCGTACCGCTCTTTCTCCAGCATGCTTGGAGTGGGAATGTTTTGTGCTGTCAGAATCTCTGCTGTTTTGCGGATTCCATTTCCCTCCAGATAAAGATCTTTTTCCAGATGGAGGATCGCGGCGGCTTCCTCATCAATCAGAATCAGCTGTTTATTGACAGGATGTCTCATATAGCCGAAGGGGGGCCGGGAGATCAGAGTCCCGTTTTCCTGCTCCATCCGCTTGATCCGTTTGACTTTTCTGCTGGTATTTTTTACGTGGCGTTCATTGTCCCAGGTTTTGATGCCGATTATATCGTCATCTGAACAAAATGAATCGTAATGATCGTCAATAAGTATGACCCGTTTTCCCATCTCCTCCATCTTTTCCAGAAAGAGGAGCACCTTCGCGTTGTGCCTTCCGATGCGGGATAAATCCTTTGCAGCAATAACCTGGATTGTGTCCAGATCAGCCATCATTCTCTGGAATTCAGGCCTGTCAAAGGAATAACCGGAAATGCCGTCGTCCTCATAAATACGGCGAACTACCATATTGTTTTCTTCTGCGAACTGCCGGATGATCTTTTTCTGATTTTCGATAGAAGAGTAATTCCGTTTATTATCATCCCTGGAGAGGCGGACGTAGCCGTCTATCATGATGGGGCTCCCGGCCGCTGCTGTGTTCATGAATTTTTCCTCCTCGCTGTGTGGGAACGGAGCACTTGAAGAAGCCCCTTTTGCAGTTCCTCTTCTCCTTCAATTATTGTGACAACCAGGTATCCCTGCCCGGCCAGCCGTTTTTTTTCATCGGAGAGATTCTGACAGTCAGAGCCTCTCTTCAGTAATAAATAGCGTACTTCCTTTTTGATAAGAACCACCTCTGCGCAGATTCTCTATATCTTATGCGAGAGACGGCATATCATAGATGTACGTTTAGTGAAAAAAATAGAAATAAAATATTCCAGCGAACTTACAAATATGATATACTAAAACCTGTGAGATAAGGATCGGTAACTTGACAACTTGATTGATCAGAAAGGGGATAAGGTGAAAGTTTGAGTATTACTAAAAAATTAAAGGAGAAATGGCAGGAGGCTGTAAGAGCCGTACTGCCGATAATTGGTATTGTGCTCCTCCTGTGTTTTGGGGCGGCGCCGATTTCACCAAGTATTCTGCTCTGTTTCCTGATGGGAGCCGTACTTCTGATAGTGGGCATGATGTTCTTTACCCTGGGAGCGGAAGTGGCGATGACGCCTATGGGGGAGCGGGTCGGGACTTCCTTAACGAAGAGTAAAAAGTTGTGGGTGGTGATATGCCTGTCTTTTTTACTCGGATTCATTATTACAATCTCGGAACCGGATTTACAGGTTCTTGCGCAGCAGGTGCCTGCAGTTCCGAACATGGTTCTGATTTTGTCTGTGGCGTGCGGAGTGGGCGTGTTTCTTGTTGTGGCCTTTCTGCGTATGCTGATTGGAATAGCGCTGCCGCCGCTGCTTCTGATCTTTTATATTTTTATTTTTGTGCTGGCATTCTTTGTACCGGAGGACTTCTTAAGCGTAGCATTTGATTCCGGCGGCGTTACAACAGGCCCCATGACGGTTCCTTTTATTATGGCCCTGGGTATTGGTATATCCTCAATCCGAAGCGACCGGCATGCTGCGGATGACAGCTTCGGACTGGTTGCACTCTGTTCCATAGGACCTATTCTGGCTGTAATGATCCTCGGTATGATCTATAATCCCCAGGAAGCTGCCTATATGCCTCCTGTCATTCCTGAAATTGAAAATTCAGCGCAGCTGTGGAGGCTGTTTGCTGTGGAGTTGCCAACCTATATGAAGGAGATCGCGGTATCCCTTCTGCCTATTTTCCTGTTTTTTCTCGTTTTTCAACTCCTGGTTTTAAAACTGTCAAAAAGGACTCTGATGAAGATAATCGTGGGTCTTGTATACACTTTTATCGGCCTGGTTCTGTTTTTGACAGGCGTTAATGTTGGTTTTATGCCGGCTGGGAATTATTTGGGCCAGGTGATCGCAGGACTTAAGTATCCCTGGATGCTAATTCCAATCGCAATGGTAATGGGTTATTTTATCGTAAAAGCTGAACCTGCCGTATACGTTCTGAATAAGCAGGTGGAGGAGATTACTGATGGAGCCATTTCAGCGAAGGCCATGGGACTGGGGCTTTCAATCGGTGTGGCAGTGTCTCTTGGTATTGCGATGATCCGTGTGCTGACCGGTATTTCCATCCTCTGGTTCCTGATACCGGGTTACTCTCTGGCGCTGGGGATTTCATTTTTCGTTCCGAAAATCTATACAGCAATTGCTTTTGACTCCGGCGGCGTTGCTTCCGGACCTATGACAGCGGCGTTTCTGCTTCCGCTGGCGCAGGGGGCGTGTGTGACTCTCGGCGGCAATATCGTGACCGATGCGTTTGGCGTAGTTGCCATGGTTGCTATGACGCCATTAATCACCATTCAGGTAATGGGGCTCTATGCCAGAATTATGAACAGCAGAAACAGCGTGAAGACGGATGTGGAGCAGCCGGTTTATGGCATTGACATGCTGGATGATGATGCCATTATTGAATTATAGGGCAGAAAGAATGCGAGGCTTTTATGAGTGAACTAAATTTAATGGTTACGATCAGCGACAGGAATCAGAGCAGGAGGTTTCTGGCGCTTTATAAAGAATATGAGGTCACCGTGGTCCTGATCTCGCTGGGACGGGGGACAGCGGCTGACGATATCTTAAACTCCTTTGGCTTAGAGGCTTCGGAAAAGGCTGTCCTATTTAGCATGGTGACGTCTAAGGAATGGAAGGAGATCAAGAGTGGTCTTGAGAAACAGATTAAGATCGATATACCCGGCACAGGCATCGCCTTTGTGGTTCCGGTGAGCAGCATCGGAGGGAAAAAGCAGCTGCAGTTTATGACAGAAGGCCGTGGCTTTGATAGAGAGGAGGAGAGTACATTGAAAGAAACGAAACATGAGCTTCTCGTGGTGATTGCCAATCAGGGATATACTGAAATGATCATGGATGCCGCCAGGGAGGCAAAGGCAATCGGAGGAACCGTAATTCATGCAAAGGGGACGGGGATGAAAAAATCCGAGCAGTTTCTCGGAGTCTCTCTTGCCGCGGAAAAAGAAATGATATTTATGGTGGTAAAGCGTGAAGATAAGAACGATATAATGCGTGCGATTATGGATAAAGCAGGTCTGGAAAGCAAGGCAAAGGCAATTACCTTCTCCCTTCCTGTTACAGAGACAGCGGGAATGCGCCTGATCGAGGAGGAAGAGGAGTAGAAAGGCAGAGATGTTTCACTGTGCTGCTGCGGCCCCCGGCGCGGCCGCCCAGGACAGTTTTGCCCTTGATATCTTCCCACTGAAAGTCAGGCTCTTCATTGCGGCTGACCAGGAAGTTCCCGGCGCGCTGGGTCAGTTGGGCGAAGTTGACGGCATAGTCTTTTTCACCCTGGGAATAGATATAGATGGATGATTCAGAACCCATAAAACCGATATCGGCGGCGCCCGTCACCAGGGCGGTCATCACTTTATCAGCTCCGAAACCTGTCACAAGGTTCAGATCGATCCCTTCCTCTTTGAAATAGCCGTTTTCAATGGCTACGTACTGGGGAGCGTAAAAAATGGAATGCGCAACTTCGTTCAGAGTGACCTTTGTAAGCTCTTCTCCATCTTTCTTTCCGCACCCGGCGAAAGCCAGCAAACAGGTGGTGAGAAGCAGGGCTGCACAGCAAAACAGTGAAATTGTTTTTTTCATTAACTCAGAAACCTCCATAGGATTTTTGCATAATACATAATATTGCAGAGGAGATAATCGGTGCATGGCTGGTAGCAGTTGCTTTCTGAAACAGGAGATGTTACACTCAGTTTAGCAGAAAAATTTGTGGGAAAGGCAGGTATGGATATGAATTTTCAATTTGCGCACTATAATTACAATGTAATGGATTTGAAGCGGTCTTTGAAATTTTACCAGGAAGCTCTGGGTTTAATTGAGGCGCGCAGGAAAGAGGCGGGGGACGGCAGCTTTATTCTGGTGTATCTGGAGGACGGAGCCACTGGTTTTCAGCTGGAGCTCACATGGCTGAGGGACTGGGGGAAGGATCGCTATGAACTGGGGGATAATGAGGTCCATTTGGCGATGGCTGTGGATAACATGGAAGAGGCGCATCAGAAACATGAGGAGATGGGCTGCATCTGCTATGAGAATCCTGGGATGGGGATCTATTTTATTCAGGACCCTGACGGATACTGGATTGAAATTGTTCCGGCGAAATAGTAGGAGGAAAAATGGCGCTGTTTTATAGATTGTCAGATGGGATGGAGCATGTGGAAAAGCCTGAAGATGCGGGGGAATCTGAAATTGCGGCGGTACTGAATGGAGAAGAATGGAAAAAGTTCCAGGGCCGGGGAAGGCTGCCGGAGGCATCCTCTGTTCCATGGTATCCAGAGATCAGAAACTGCAAGGCAGAAACGCACAGAAACTGTCTTGCGGGAACCATTGCGGCTCCGGACCGGCGGCGCCTGCTGGGCGGAAAGCACTGCGCTGTTTTTTATGTGAATCAGGATGGCATTGTGCTGGTGACAGATTCAGAAGCGGTCTGCAGTGCGGCGGAAAAAATTGCGGGGCTCCGGAAAAATCAGACGAAGGGAAGATTCTTTTTTGAACTGCTGCAGGAACTGACGCAGGATCATGGAAAATTGCTGGATCATTATGAAGAAGTACTGGGAGGTATGGAGGAATCTATTCTGAAAGAGGTGGGAAAAGATTTTCTCACTTATATGCTGCGGGTGCGGAAGGAACTGATGGTCCTGAGGCGGTATTACAGACAGATGGAAGAGATGGCCCGGGAATTGGAGGACGATGAGGGCGGGTTTTTTACGGAGGATGAGCACAGCGATTTCCATCTGCTGGGAGACCGGGCCGGCAGGCTGGAGGATCTGGCCATGCAGCAGATCGAATATTGTATTGAAGTGAGAGAGCTCTATCAGGGACAGGCCGACAGGCGGATGAATAAGACCATGCAGCTGCTGACGGTGCTGACCACCACCTTTTTTCCGCTGACTTTGATTACAGGCTGGTACGGAATGAATTTTGAACATATGCCGGAATTACATTCTCCTTTGGGGTATACGGCAGTGATCGCAGTCAGCGTACTGATTGTGGCGGCCAGCATTATTTTCTGGAAAAAGAAGAAGTTATTTTAACGGAACCGTTCTCCCAGACCGACGCTGCGCCTGGGCAGCGGAACAGGGAAAACGGAAAAGGAGCCGTCTGATTTTAAGGAGATCAGGGTTCCGCCGCGGTACTCTGAATGATGGTGGGGGCTGTAGGCCAGATAATCAATGGATCTGCCGTATGTCAGCCTGACTCCGTCGCAGGTGATGGAGAAATCATTGAGATGGTCGTGGCCGCAGAAAATCCCCCGGGTGCTTCCAAGGCTCTGAATGCTTTCCCATAGTTTCCCGTCATGTTCCGGGCAGCAGATGCTTTCCCTGCGCTTTCCAAAATGATGGGAAACGCCGGGATCGCCGGACATATAGCGGTCCCAGCCCTCCCGGTAAATAGCGGGCGGGATATGGAGAAACATCAGAGAGGGAATAGTACGTCCTTCCCGGGAACTCAGATCCCGGATCTTTTTTTCATACCAGTCAACCTGGCTGTCCCGGATTTTATCATATTCCCGGTTCAGCCCGTTCCAGATATAGGAATGGGAATCCATAAGAACCAGGGCGGTATTGAGGCTGCCGTCCGCATTCCGGACCTGTATGACCTGGTTTCCGAAACCTGATACTCCGGGAATGGGAGGGCGGTGCAGCACCCCGTCGGTGCGCCGGAAGGAGGAGTCCAGTTTCCGGTAACCGGCTGTGGTCAGGGTATCCACATCATGATTCCCATAGGTAAAAGCCCAGGGAATATGCAGCTTGCGCATCATACGGCGGACAGCGCGCATGGCCCCCAGGTTATTGGTGTTTAAAGACTGAAGCGTGGCATAAGTCAGATCTCCGGTGATGATGATGAAATCCGGCTTGGTCTGGTGCGCCAGGCGGGATACTGCCTGAACGGCCCTGCGGTCTGCCAGGTGGGTGAACCAGCTGCCTGCGATATGCAGGTCAGTGAGCTGCAGGATGCGGAAGTCCCGGTCCTTTGCAAGGGTTAGTACATAATCGCCTGTCTCTGTATCGCGCCTTACCTGACGAACCTGGTCGCTCACAGGGCGGAGCGCTTTCAGGCTGCGCAGAAGATGGCGTTTTCCGTGACGGACTTTACTGCCCAGATAAATCAGGCAGGAAGTTGCGCCGGAAGCCAGAATGGTCAGCAGGCCGGCTTTTTTCAATGTCATGGGTATTCCCTCCTTTGAGATACCTTCATTATAGAGAAGAGACGCACGGCCGTCAAGGCTTGAAAAAATAAAAGACCGGCATACTTGATTATCAGATATAACCTGCTATAATAATCAGGAATCATTCCGGCCAGCCGGAAAAATCGGGAGGACATCTTAATGAAGGACTGCGTATTTCTGAAAGCAGGAGAAAGGTTTTACAAAGCCAATCTGCACTGCCATACCACTGAATCTGACGGGAATCTGACGCCGGAAGAGACAAAGAAGGAATATAAGAACAGAGGATATTCTGTTGTGGCCTTTACGGACCACTGCAAATACAGCTGGCACAGGGAGCTGGACGACGAGGAATTTTTAGCGCTGGCGGCGTATGAATTCCAGGTGGATGAACAGCCCTGGGGGAACCGCGCCAGAACCTATCATGTAAACCTCTATGACTGCGCTCCCTGGGACAAAACGGAAGAGAAACAGAATACCTGCCTGCCCGGATGTATTTATGGAGACGTGGAGGGGCTGAACAAGTTTGTGGAGAAAATGAGGCTCCGGGGGTTTCTGGCCTGCTATAACCATCCCTACTGGTCTCTGCAGACCATGGAAGATTACCGGGGCCTGGAAGGTTTCTGGGCGATGGAGGTTTATAATTATAACTGTGATCAGGAAGGAATGTATGGCAGCCATGCCCAGGCTTATGACGAGATGCTCCGGGCCGGGCAGAAGCTGTTCTGCGTTGCTGCGGATGATAACCATGATTGCTTTTCCCTGGGGCATCCGCTCAATGATTCCTTTGGCGGTTTTATTATGATCCAGGCAGAAGAATTTTCGTATCAGGGGATCATTAAGGCCTTAAAAGAAGGATGTTTTTATTCCTCTATGGGGCCGGAAATACAGGCGCTGGAGGTAAAGGACGGAAAAATCGTGGTAAAAACATCTCCAGTGAGCAGGATCTATCTGAAACAGCAGGGCAGAGAATGCAGATGCGCGGCGGCAGCGGGAGATAAGCTAGAGGGCGCGGAGTTTCCTCTTGACGGCCGGGAAGGGTATGTGCGTGTGGAATGCAGGGATGCCCGGGGGCAGTATGCCTGGAGCAACGCATACTTCCTTTAAAAGTTTTGGATTCTGGCGGCAGAAAAACAGGGCGCTTTGGCGGGAAAATTACTTTTGCCAAAGCGCCCTGCAGTATGCGCATTTTTTGCTGATTCAGCCGATTCCCAGGTTTTCTTCAAAAGCCTTTACAAGCTGAGCCTGGTATTCATCATCAAAAGTGCCGTGAAAGAGCTTCGGAGCAGCCTCATCCAGCAGTCGCTGCCAGCTCTCCGCTTCCTTATTTGCCAGGATTGGATAAAACCTGACGCCGTTTTTCTGAGCGGCAGCATAATCGCCGGGAGCGTCGCCCACCATCAGGGTTTTTTTCGGATCATAATCCTTTTTCAGAAGTTGTCCGATGCAGAAGGCTTTGGAGCCTGCCTCCTGGGAAAGCAGCACTCTGGTATCCTCTTTCAGATGATGAAAGCTCCATTCCTCCTCTACAGCCTGGCCATTGGCAGAAGATACTGCAGTCAGATCCGCGTTCTTGCACAGCTCGTCCATGGTTTCTTTCACATGGGGATAGGGCAGCGCCTGAGGGAGCTTGCGGATGGACCGGTTTGTGCGGATGCTCCAGAGAAGGGCCAGCTCCATACAGGGGCAATCATTGCGCTGGCATTCTGCCAGAAGAGCGGGATTGGATAGTTCGGGCGCTTCATGAGTCCAGCGGACAAATTCTTCCAGCCCTTCAGCAGGGTAACCCATTTCTGCCACTTCCTGCAAAGCCATGGCCAGCGCCTTAAAACGGTTGATGCCGCGGGTAGCAGAAAACAGATTGATATCCAGCCAAAGCTGCAGAGCTTCCTCTTGGATTTCCTCCAGGCCATAAGTGGTGATCCATTCCGGTCCGAAGCAGCGCTCATGTTTGATATTCATGGTGTCCATAGCGCAGCCGTCGCTGTCGATGCAGATCAGATAATCATGCTGTTTGTCATAGTCAAAATATCCCATAAGTAATCCTCCTTTTATAATTACAATATACCCGATTTAAAGGGTACAGTCAATGGACGGGAAAAAGCAGAGAAAAAAATACACGGCCTGATGAAAAAAACATAAAAACCGGCCTGTCTGGAGACGGCCGGTTATGAAACATATTTTATTTCTTTTTCTGGTCCTTATTCGGAAAATCCGGACCGCCTTTGCGCATCTGGTCGATCAGGCGCTCAATCATCTGCTTTTTCAGGTAAACGTCAAATCCAAGCGCGCAGATAAAAGAAAAAGTCTGCAGCATCTCCTGCTCTTCCGGCAAAGCGTCCTGAAACGTTTTTCCGGCTGCCTGAAATTTGGAAAAGACATCCTTCATCAGCTGGTCCATAGCGTCTTTTTCCAGAGAAAACACTTCTGAATAGATTGTTTCCAGGTCAATGCCGTCTTTCGCCGTGAAGTAACGGTCCTCCAGAGGTTTGAGCAGAGTCTGGATATCGCTGATGGATAAAAAACCTTTATAATAATAGATAAAAAGCAGAAGAAGCATGTGCTCCCTGGAATATTTCTTTTTCTCCGGCGGCGGCAGCAAATCGTTCTTTGCATAATTGTTTATCATGGTTTTTGTCAGAATTTTGTCATCCTCATAGCGTTTTGCATGAGCCAGATGAGCGTCCATAAATGTTGTAACCTGATCCATGTACAGCGCGATGGCAGGAATGTCATCAGGTTTGATATAATCCATCTCGGAAAGGTGATGAAAGATATCACGTAATATTGTACGGTCCATGTTATCCTCTTCCAGGTGATAATCGCATTCTTTCGTGAAACAATTCTATTATATAGTATTTCATACCAGATGACAAGACATAAATCTTCACAAAATTTATTGAACCGTGTTAAAACCATAAAATTTCCTGATCCCGTCCAGGCGGGAAGTCATATTTTCGAAAAGCGCGTCGGTCAGGACAAGGGCGGCCATGGCCTCAATGACTGGGACGGCTCTGGGCACGATTACCGGGTCGTGGCGGCCTTTAATTTGAATTTCCACAGGCTCCCCGTTTTTGGAGACGGTTTTCTGGGGAGAGGAAATAGAGGGAGTAGGTTTTACGGCTGCGCGGAGCAGTATTCTGCTGCCGTCGCTGATACCGCCAAGGATTCCTCCCGAATGGTTGGTCTCTTTGGAGATTTTTCCGTCTGTGAGGCGGAATGGGTCATTGTTTATGGATCCTGAAGAAGCTGCGGCAGCAAATCCATCGCCGATTTCCACACCTTTGACTGCGCCTACGGACATCAATGCTTTTGCCAGATTGGCGTCCAGTTTTTCAAAAGCAGGCGCGCCAAGACCGGCAGGTACTCCGTCAATGCGGCATTCGATGATTCCTCCTGCGGAGTCGCATTTCGCCATCTGTTCCCGGAGAAATTCCTGAGCAGCCTCGGCTGCTGCGCTGTCTGGCATGCGAAGAGGGTTTTGCTCGATCTGAGCTTCTTCAAATCTTGAAAAGTCGATGGATACAGGACCGATGGAAACAGTGTACGCCAGAACTCTTATGCCCAGAGAAACAAGCAGTTTCCGTGCCACAGCGCCTGCGGCGACACGGCCTATGGTCTCCCTGCCGGAAGAACGTCCGCCGCCTCTGTAATCCCGGAATCCATACTTTGCATCATAACCGAAATCTGCATGCCCCGGCCTGTAATAAGAAGAAATTTCACTGTAGTCTGCAGATCTGTGGTCCTGATTGCGGACCAGCAGGGAAATGGGCGTCCCTGTGGTCAGTCCCTCAAAAATACCGGAGAGGATTTCCACTTGGTCTCCCTCCGCGCGCTGGGTGGTAAACCGGCTCTGTCCCGGACGCCTCCGGTCCAGGTCCTTTTGGATATCAGATTCCGCAAGGGGAAGCCCTGCGGGGCAGCCGTCAATCACCACGCCGATACCGGCGCCGTGAGATTCTCCCCAGGTTGTTATTTTGAAATATGTGCCGAATGTAGAACCTGCCATGAAGAGGTCCTCCTTTCATCTGTCTGATGCCATGGGTAAAAATACTCTGTTATTATAACGTTAAATTACCTGCGCTGACAAGGTTTTTTTATTTTAGTATGGGAAACCGCGTTCTCTATGCCATAATCCTTCCGGCGCGCCGCAAACGGACTTCTTTTTCATTGAAATCAGGGCAAAATCGTGATATCATGGATAAGAAGTTTTGCCTTGTAAATGAGGAGGGCATATGAGAAGAAAATCATGGAAAATCAGGGCTGTATTCTGCGCTGTGCTGGCAGCTGCCGGGCTGGCCGCCGGGCCTGCGGTTCCAACCTGGGCCGCGGTAGCTCCTGAGGTCAGCGCCCAGGGATATGTGATCCTGGACGCGGATACGGGCAGAATGATCACGGGGGAGCAGGAGAACGCCAGATTCTATCCTGCCAGCACCACAAAGGTGCTGACGGCGCTGGTGGTTCTGGAACACGCGGAAAATCTGGAGGCCCCGGTGACTTTTTCCCATACCGCAGTCACAGATCTGGCTGAGCCCAGCTCCACCATGGAACCCAGGGGGCGGGAGGGGGAGCAGATGCCGCTGGAGGATGTGCTGTACGGGCTGATTCTGAATTCCGGGAATGAATGCGCCAATGCCCTGGCGGAGTATGTGTCAGGTTCCACAGAGGCGTTTGCGGCTCTGATGAATGAACGGGCGGAACAGATCGGCGCGTCAGGCAGCAATTTTGTTAATGCCCATGGGCTTTTTGAAGCTGAGCATTACAGTACGCCTTATGATATGGGGCTGATTTTCCGGGAGGCCATGAAAAATGACACTTTCCGTAAGATTGATACTACCCGGGAATACCAGGCGGCAGCGACGAACCTGTCTCCGGAAAGAACGATGGAGATGGGGCACAGGATGGTTCACGGAGATATTGCCTGCGAAGGCGTGATCGCTGGAAAAACCGGCCTGACAGATGAAGGAGGCCGCACTCTGATTACAGAAGCAGAAAGGGGCGGAGTCCGGCTGATCGTGGTGATCATGCAGGCTGAGGAAGAAGAATTTTATAATGATACCGCTAAACTTCTGGATTATGGATATCAGCTGCTGGCGGAGGAAACCGCCGCTCAGGCGACGCAGGCACAGAGCCCGGCAAATTCTGAAACTGCCGCAGCCGGCGGAGACGGAAGTATCCCGGCATCCGGTGCGGCAGAGGAAGGAGAGACTGCCGGAGAGGAAGGGCTGCCGCCGGAGACGGGAAACGTTCCGGTGACCGCTGCAGAGAACCAGGAGGTTCTGGCGGATATCGTGATCGTTCTGACAGCCGCGTGCTGCGCGCTGCTGCTGGTAGGGACAATTTTCTGTGTTACTTATATGATCATACTGAGAAAAAGATAACAGAAGGAGACGGGCAGATGAAGCGATACAGAAAACAAATGATTGCAGCCGGAATCCTGCTGGCAGTGATACTGGCAGGAAACCTGCTGGCCAGGAAGACAGACTGGTTTGGGGAGTGGTATGCGGTTACGGTTTATCCATGGTTTGTGGAGTCTGCGGCCAGGATTTCCAACCTGGTTCCCACCTCTCTGATTGAGCTGGCCCTGTACGGCGGCGTTCTGCTTCTGGTTTTTCTTCTGGTGCGCAGCGTTGTGCGGCTGGTGAAAAGAAAGACTTCCATCGGCAGGGCGCTGGCGAACGGGGCCTGGGGGCTACTGCTGGCCGCGCTGTCGCTTTTGGCGGTGGAAACGCTGACCTGCGGCATCAATTACTACCGGGATGAATTTTCAAAGGTCAGCGACCTGACGGTGGAAGAGAGCACCGCTGAAGATCTGGAAGGGCTGTGCCGGAGGCTTTTGGCGGAAGTCAATGAAGCGGCCGCTGATTTGCAGCGGGACGCAAAGGGGTTCTGCGTGCTGGATTTTGATGCGGAGCAGGAGGCGAGGGAGGCCATGAAAAAGCTGGGAGAGCAGTTCCCGGCCCTGGACGGCTATTATCCCAGGCCCAAGAAAATCCTGACATCAGCAGCATTATCTTATCAAAAGCTGGCTGGAGTGTATTCTGCATTTACCATTGAGGCAAACTATAACCGGGATATGCCGGATTATGAAAAGCCTTCCACCATGTGCCATGAACTTTCACATCTGAGGGGATTCATGCGGGAGGATGAAGCAAATTATATTGCTTACCTGGCCTGCATGGGATCTGAAAATGCGGCGTTCCGCTATAGCGGCAGCATGATGGCCTTTGTATACGCCACCAATGCGCTGTATCCGGAAAATGAAGAAGCCTATTGGGAGATCCGGGAATCCCTTCGGGAAGAGGTAAAGGCGGAGTGGGGAGCAGCCGGGAAATGGTGGGCTCAATTTGACGGCCCTGTGGCAGAGGCTTATGATAAAGGAGCTGACACTTTCCTGAAAGCCAACGGCCAGACGGACGGTACGAAGAGCTATGGGCGTATGGTGGATCTGCTGCTGGCGGATTACAGAAAGCAGCAGAGACAGGCTGAATAAGAAAGAACAGGAGAAACGGCACTGCGATGATACGATTGGCAAGATATTTGAAATATTTTAAAAAGCAGGTTGTGATTGGGCCTGCGTTTAAACTGGGAGAGGCAGTATTTGAACTCATTGTGCCCCTGGTGATGGCACGGATTATAGATGTGGGAATCAGAAATCAGGATACGGGATATATTCTGCGCATGGGCGGTCTGATGGTGGCGCTTGGGCTGATGGGTCTTTGCTTTGCGCTGATCTGTCAGTACAGTGCGGCCAAAGCGTCCCAGGGCGTGGGCACAATGCTGCGGGACGATCTGTTCCGCCATCTCAATCAACTGTCCCATGGAGAGCTGGATAAGATAGGGACCAATTCCATGATTACCAGAGTCACCAATGATGTAAACCAGATACAGCTGGCGGTGGCTATGCTCATCCGTCTGGTGGTGCGGGCGCCGTTTCTGGTGGTAGGCGCCATTATCATGTCCATGATGCTGGATTTGAAGCTGTCACTGATTTTTCTGGCCGTGGCCCCGCTGGTGGCCCTGGTGCTCTATGCAGTCATGAGCCGGTCTATTCCCTTTTACCGTGTGCGGCAGAAACGCCTGGACAGGATTTCCCTGATTACCCGGGAAAACCTCTCCGGCGTCCGGGTAGTCCGGGCATTTGCAAAGCAGCAGAAAGAAGAAGAACGGTTTGAAGAGGCCAACCAGGAGCTGACTGACCTGGTGGTGCGGGTGGGAAAACTCAGCGCAGTGCTCAATCCCGCCACTTTCCTGATCATGAATACAGCGATTCTGTTGATTATTTATTTTGGCGGATACCGGGTGCTGGACGGTGCGATGACCCAGGGAGAGGTCTATGCCATGGTCAATTATATGACGCAGATTTCCCTTGCCCTGGTGGTTGTGGCAAATCTTGTAGTGATATTTACGAAAGCCAGCGCATCTGCGGCCAGGATCAATGAAATTTTTGATATCCGGCCAGGAATGAAAGAGGGTGAGCTGCAGCCGGGACAGATCCGCCCAGTGCCCGGAGCCCCCAGAATAGAATTTGATCATGTTTCTTTTGCTTATCCGGGAGGGGAAAAGGACAGCAGCAAGGATGCTCTTTCTGATGCTGTGTTTTCTGTCAGGCCCGGCGAGACGCTGGGAATTATCGGCGGCACCGGGTCCGGCAAGACAACTCTCGTGAACCTGATTCCCCGTTTTTATGAAGCTACAAAAGGGCAGGTGCTGGTGGATGGGATTCCGGTTCAGGATTATTCTTTCAAAGCGCTGCGCCGGCAGATCGGCATTGTGCCCCAGAAGGCAGTGCTGTTTTACGGGACCATACGGGATAACCTGCGCTGGGGGAATGAAGACGCGCCTCAGGAGGTGCTGGAGTGGGCGGCAAAGACAGCTCAGGCCCAGGATTTTATCAGGCAGCAGAACAAAGGCTATGATACGTTGGTCCTGCAGGGAGCCAAAAACTTTTCCGGAGGCCAGAAACAGCGGCTGACGATAGCCAGAGCGCTGGCTGCACAGCCGAAAATTCTGATTCTGGACGATTCTTCCAGCGCCCTGGATTACGCTACAGACGCCAGACTGCGCCAGGCGCTGAAAGACGAGTGCCGGGATATGACGGTAGTCATCGTTTCCCAGCGGACAAGTTCCATTCGCCATGCAGATCAGATTCTGGTTCTGGACGACGGAAAAATTGTGGGTAAAGGTACGCATGAAGAGCTGCTAAAGGATTGTAAGGAATACAGGGAAATTTGTGAATCTCAGGAAAGCAGCGGAGAGGAGGTCAAGTGATGGGACTGAACGACAGTAAAAGTACATCATCTGAAGTGATGGGCAGGCTTCTGTCCCTGACAAAGCCTTACCGCAGATATTGGATTATGGCAGTGGCCAGCGCCCTGATCGGAGTTGGAATGTCCCTTCTGATCCCGGTCCTGATCGGCGACGCCATCAATTATGTAGTGGGGCCGGGAGATGTGGATTTTGCGGCGATCCTTCCGGTGCTGGCCTGGATGGGCGCGGCGATTCTGGTGAGTTCGCTGTTTCAGTGGCTGATGACCTACTGCACCAACAAGCTGTCATTCTACAGCATCCGGGATCTCCGCCTGCAGGCTTTTGGAAAACTGCAGAAGGTGCCGCTAAAATATATTGACAGCAACTCTCATGGAGACCTGATCCAGGCCATGGTGGATGATGTGGACCGGATTTCGGACGGGCTGCTGCAGGGATTTACCCAGCTGTTCACCGGAGTGGTCACCATCCTGGGAACCCTTTTGTTCATGCTGAGCATTAATGTGACCATTGCTTTGGTGGTGGTGGTGCTGACTCCGCTGTCCTTCTTTGTGGCGTCTTTTATTTCCAGGAGGACCTACAGCAAATTTAAAGAGCAGTCCGCCATCCGCGGAGAACTGACGGGATTTGTGGAGGAGATGCTGGGAAATCAGAAAGTGGTGAAAACTTTCTGCTATGAGGACAGGGCTGTGGAAAAGTTCAGCGCTATGAACGAGCAGCTGAACCAGGTGGGTGTGATGGCGCAGTTTTACTCGTCCCTGACCAATCCCTGCACGCGTTTTGTAAATGGGGTGGTTTATGCGGCAGTAGGAATTATCGGCGCTGTCAGCGCAGTCCGGGGGAACCTGAATGTGGGGCAGCTTAACAGTTTTCTGATTTATGCCAACCAGTACACGAAACCATTTAATGAAATTTCCGGAGTGATCACAGAGCTGCAGGCAGCGCTGGCTGCGGCGCGCCGGGTATTTTCTGTGATCGACCAGGAGACGGAGCCTTCAGACTACGGTCTGGCGGAACAGGTGCGCTGCGACGGCACAGTTGATATAGAAAATGTTGCGTTTTCCTATGTGCCGGAAAGACCGCTGATCGAGAATCTGAATTTGAATATCCGCGCCGGAGAAAGGGTGGCGGTAGTAGGGCCCACCGGCTGTGGTAAAACTACAATTATCAATTTGCTGATGCGGTTTTATGATGTGGACCGGGGAGCCATCCGGCTGAATGGAGTGGACGTCCGGGAGATGAAGCGGAAAACCCTGCGCAGCATGTACGGAATGGTGCTGCAGGAAACCTGGCTGTTTCGCGGGACAGTCCGGGATAATATCAAATATGGCCGGGAGGACGCCACGGAAGAAGAGATGGTTGCTGCTGCAAAGGCCGCCTATGCCCATAATTTTATCAAGCGCCTTCCGGAGGGATATGAGACCATGATCACGGAGGACGGAGGAAATCTTTCCGCAGGACAGAAGCAGCTTCTGTGCATCGCCCGGGTGATGCTGACACGGCCGCCCATGCTGATCCTGGATGAAGCCACCAGTAATATTGATACGCTGACGGAGATCCGTGTACAGAAGGCTTTTGAAAAGCTGATGGAAGGGCGCACCAGCTTTGTGGTGGCCCACCGTCTGTCAACGATTCAGGAATCTGACTGTATTCTGGTCATGGATGCAGGACATATCATTGAGCAGGGTACTCATGAAGAGCTGCTGGCAAAAGGGGGCTTTTATGCGGACCTGTACCAGAGCCAGTTCGCGGTGAGCCGATAGGAGGGAGTTTGTGGATAGGATGTTTTGGCTGGCTGTTGAAGCCGGGGAAACCCAGGCCGCAGAGGAACTGAAACAGAATGTGAGCGCCTTGTGGAAAGCTGTGGAAAGCCAGCTGCCCGCTCTGGGAAAATTCGCCTGGCATGTATTCCTTGCCATTCTATTTTGGTTTGTGGGGAAACGGCTGATTGCCTGGGCTATGAAACTGCTTCAGAAATACTTTGATAAAAGAGGTACGGAAATCAGCGTCCGCAAATTCATGGAAATGCTGGTGCGCTGGGTGCTGTACGCGCTGCTGATTTTTCAGATCATCAGCCTGCTGGGAGTCAACACTGCTTCTATTATCGCGCTGCTGGGCTCCGCAGGGCTGGCAGTTGGCCTGGCGGTGCAGGGAAGTCTGGCAAATTTCGCTGGAGGCGTTCTGATTCTGGTGCTGAAGCCCTTCGCGGTGGGAGATTATATTGTGGACAAGTCAGGCGTGGAAGGAACCGTGACCATGATCGGCTTGTTTTATACGAAGCTGTCCACAGTGGACAACAAACAGGTGACGGTGCCCAACGGGGATCTGGCCAACGGTACGATCACTAATGTAGCCGCTCAGGAAAACCGGAGAATCGTGATTAAAGTGGGCATCAGCTATGGAGCGGATCTGAAAAAAGCCAAAGAAATCATGTACCAGATCATGACAGAGCGGGAAAAAGTGCTGCAGGACCAGGAAAAAATGGTAGTAGTAAATTCCCTGGACGAGAGCTGCGTCACTCTGCTGGGAAGAGTCTGGGTCAGGACAGAGGATTACTGGCCGGAATACTGGAGCATGATGGAAGAAGTGAAACTGGCCTTTGACGAGGCCGGCATTGAAATACCTTATAATCAGCTGGACGTGCATATCCGGCAGGAAAGCCGGGAGAAGGAGGAGCAATGATAACAGTAAATCAGGAGACAGAAACGAAGGATCTGGGAGGCGGCGTTACCAGGAAAGTGCTGTCCTACAGCAAAAATTTAATGGCCTGCGAGCTGAAATTCGCAAAAGGGGCGGTGGGGGCCCTCCATTCCCATCCCCATGAGCAGATCGGCTATGTGGTCAGCGGCTCCTTTGAAGTGGAGGAAGCAGGCCAGGAAAAGAAAATAGTGCGCACAGGAGATACTTATTACATGGCCCCTGATATAGAGCACGGCGTGGTCGCCCTGGAAGACTCTGTGCTGCTGGACATTTTCACCCCCGTACGGGAAGATTTTCTATAAAAGACAGAATCCAGAAAAAGCCCAGGCAGGGAGGCGGCAGAAAAAACGCAGGAGGGTATAGCCAAGAATTGGCATGGACCCTCCTGCGTTTCTTCTGCCGCCTCCCCGCGACTCTCCTTCATTGCATCCCCCAAATAATCAATTCCTCTAATTCCGCCCGCATCTTCTCCAGCCTTGCAGAACTCCCCTTCAGTGCCACCACCATATTTTCCGGCCTGATCAGCTTCTTCAGCAGCCCCTCCATGTCCGAAACAGTGACAGCTTCATAAGCTTTCCGGCGTTCAGGAATGCTCCGATAGGATTCCTGCAGGATATGGCATTCATAAGCCATACTCCAGTTCAGGTCCTCTACGTCGTCCAGCAGCATCCCCGCATTATAAGTATAAGGAGCGCGCACCCGGTCCAGTCCGTCTGTCAGCCCTGACCGGAGGCGGTTCAGCAGGCCGGAGAGCTGGCGGACAGATTCCAGGAGGTTCCGCTGAGAAACTTCATACTGGAAATACAGGCTTCCCACGTTGCAGAAGCGTTCAAAGCGGGCGTCATAACTGTAAATCAGCCCTGTTTTTTCGGAGAGTTCCTGAAACAAAAGACAGGATTCCCCGGAAAACAGCACATCATACAGAAGATCCAGCATTGCGTTGGAGCAGCCGTCAGCATCTACATCAAAGGAAACCCTGACAAAACAGTATTGGCTGTGTTTGATATGGACGGAAGGCTTTCTGGAATACATTTCCGCAGGAACTGGAGCCAGATTCAGCCTGGATTTGCCGTGAGGCAGAGAAAGTGCCTCAAGCCCTGCCAGAAGCGGAGCAAGGGAATCCTGATCTGCACAGCCGGTTACATAGAAAAAAAGATTGTCCGTTGTCAGCAGCTGTTCCTGAAAGGCGGACAAGCGCTTCAGAGTGGTCCTGTTCAGTACGGAAGGGGTTCCTGCAATGCTCTGGGCTACAGGAGACCCGGCCCATACGATTTGATTGCTGAAATATTCCAATGACCGCCGTTCATCTTCTTCCCGGATTTCTGCTTTTACTCTCCGGCGTTCCGTGTCCAAAAGCGAGGCCGGAAGGGCTAAGGGAGAGAAGACCAGCAGCATCAGGCGGATGGCTTCCTCCAGAAAGACAGGGGAGCCGGTGATTTTCAGCTGTACAAATTCACGATAGGTACATCCGGTAAAATCCAGCCCCATCCGGTCCAGACGCTGGTATAAGGTATTGTCCAGCAGATGATTCAGCTTACGGAACACCATATGTTCCCAGAAATGTGTAATTCCATTTTCTTCCGGCCTCTCATACAGAGCGCCGCCCTTGATGTACAGAGCCAGACAGAAGCTGTGCAGGCAGGGATTGGAATAAAGATAAACAGGAACGCCGCCTGCGCTCAGGCAATGTTCCTGTCCCATAAAGTCTACTTTCTGCATTTTCCGGAAATCTCCTCAATTTTAATTTTCCAGACAGCCGTACGGGAGGACGAAACAGCAAATTCATTTTCAAAGGCGTCCATATTGCCGGGACAGTAGCGTTGGCACAAAAGCTTCAGGGCGGCCCGCTTTTCCGACAGATCAGTAACCTCCTGTGCGGAACCGGCGATCATGGCAGATTCATAGGAAGTAGTGAACTGGCAGGTATGGGGGCGGACGCCGCGCACGCAGCAGATGTGTACCCGGGGATGATGGTGCAGGCAGTCGGTTTTCCTGCCTTTCATGGCGGAATGGAAGTAGAGAGCAGCTCCGTCCCTGACAGCGGAAACCGGCACGCTGTAAGGCGCGCCGTCTTCGCCGGTCATGGATATTACCGCAAAATCACAGGTGTCAGCCACTTCTTCCGCAAAGGCGCGGTCCATTTCTCTGTCTTTTCTTCTCATGACGATCCTCCTTCGGGGGATTGTTTAATCTTTCAGATATTCCAGATACTTTTCAAGAACCCGGCGCATAGCTTCCGGTCCCGGGGCCCCGTCGGTAACACGTTTTTCCACGCAGGTTTTCATACTGATCGCTTCATAAATATCTTTCTCAAATACAGAACTGGCTGCCTGAAATTCTTCCAGAGACAGATCGTCCAGGGCGCAGCCCTTTTCAATACAGGTCAGGACCAGGTTCCCGATGATTCCATGGGCATCCCGGAAAGGAACGCCCCTGTTTACCAGATAATCCGCCGCGTCAGTAGCATTTGTAAATCCTTTTTTGGCGCTGGATTCCATTACTGCCCGATTGAAGCGGGTAGTGGCGATCATTCCGGTAAACAGCTGGATGCAGCCTTTTGTGGTATCAATGGCGTCAAAGGCCATTTCTTTATCCTCCTGCATATCCTTATTATAAGCCAGAGGGATTCCCTTCATGGTGGTGAGCAGGGAGACGAGAGCGCCATAGACCCTGCCGGTTTTGCCTCTGACCAGTTCTGCGATATCAGGGTTCTTTTTCTGGGGCATGATGCTGCTGCCGGTGCTGTACGCATCATCCAACTCAACAAAACGGTATTCATTGGAATTCCAGAGGATGATTTCCTCGGAAAAACGGCTGAGGTGCATCATGACTGTGGACAGAGCGGACAGAAGCTCGATCAGATAGTCCCTGTCTGCCACAGAATCCATGCTGTTTTGGGTGGGACCGTCAAATCCCAGCAGAGCAGCAGTGTATTCCCTGTCCAGAGGATAGGTGGTGCCCGCCAGCGCCCCTGCCCCCAGAGGGCAGGTATTCATTCTGCGGGCAATATCCTGCAGGCGGCTTCTGTCCCGCCGGAACATTTCAAAATATGCTCCTATATGGTGGGCCAGGGTGATGGGCTGGGCCTTCTGCAGATGCGTGAAACCGGGCATGCAGGTGTCCAGGTTTTCTTCCATAATATGATACAGCGCCTGCAGAAGATTTTTCAGAAGGCCGTCCAGCAGCCGGATTTCCTCCCTGGCGTACAGCTTCATGTCCAGAGCCACCTGATCGTTCCTGCTTCGGCCGGTATGAAGCCTTTTTCCTGCTTCTCCGATCCGCTCTGTAAGCGTGGCTTCCACAAAGCTGTGGATATCTTCAAAGCTCTCATCTATTTCCAGCGAGCCGGATTCCAGATCATCTCTGATGCCGGTCAGGCCGCCTATGATGGCGTCCCGGTCTTCCCGGGATAGAATTCCCTGCTTTGCCAGCATAGTCACATGAGCGATACTGCCCTCAATATCCTGCCGCCAGAACCGCTGGTCAAAGGAGATAGAAGCGTTGAAGTCCTGCACCAGCTGGTCAGTTTCTTTGGTAAAACGTCCGCCCCATAGTTTCATCTTCAGATTTCTCCTTCCTGTTTATCTGTTTGGTCATCCTCATCTAATACCAGAGTTTCAATCACCACATCGCTGTCTTCCTCATCGGGAAAGAAAGGAGAGGGATTGTCTTTCTCAATGGTGTATTCCTGTTCCGGAGCAGTATCCTGCTCTTCTTCCATAGCAGTATCTGCCTCATTTTCAATCATGAAGACTGCGCCGGAATCCTCCGGCAATTCTTCCGGTACAGTTTCTGGTTCAGGGCCGGAGGAAGCCGGAAGGGGAGCGGCGCTGGTATCGCCGGCTGAATCAAGGTTTTCCTGGCTGCCTTCCTCAGTATCCTCCTCATCATGCCAGATTCTGGGATGATCCTTGCGGTAGTTATCCAGAAGCCTGCGGAGGGCATAGAGCGCGAACAGCAGAAGCAGGCTGACGCCGGTGATCACCAGGCCGATATTCAGGCCGTTCGGGTAGTAAATCAGTTCGATGGTATGGGTGCCAGGAGTGAGCGGCAGGCTGATCATCATATCAGCAAAAGTTTCCACCGGCACTTCCACGCCGTCAACCTTGGCGGTCCAGCAGTCTTTCTCATAGGGGATGCTGGTCAGCAGCATGGTATCGGTGCCTTCTGCGGTAACTTGCCCTGCCACATAGCCGTCCCGGTATTCCGTAACCTTCAGCTGATTGTCCGCCAGCTTTTCATAAGCTCTTGCATAGGCGTCTTCATTGAGCACATAAGCGGACGCGCTGACAGATGTGGCATTTTCATCTTTATTCGTAAGCGTGATCATTTCCCCGGCTTTGCAGAAACCCGCGTCCGCCAGAAAACCGCGGTCTATATCATTATAATCCTTGCTGAAGCCGTCATGGCTGACAGAAATCTTTTTTGCTGAATTCTGAGTATAAATAAATACCCTGCCGTCCACATCAGGAGTGATATAGCTGGTTTTACCCTGGCTGGTCACGTTGGAAACAGGCATAAACACATTGGAAACACCGGTGATCGCCTGAATCAATTCATTCTGGTTTTCCTGGGGAATGCTGCTGGAACCGGTCCAGAGCTCATTCAGATTCCCGGGAACCATAAAACCTACGGACAAAGGATACTGGTTTTCATACAGATAGACCGTGGCGGAATTCTTCTCCGTCAGAGAGCCTCTGGAATCCACGAATTTCAGGAAACTGTCGTCTGTATCCAGTTCTGTGTTGGAAAGAACGTAATCTACGGCAAACAGGGACCACATAAAAGGAGTGGCGCCGCTGTAGCTGTAGGAATTGGTGGAACCTTCCAGGCCAAGCTTTTTAAAGTAAGTGGTCATACCGGCCTGGGCCACGGAGGAAAACAGGGAAATGGAAGGATAGCCCATCCAGGCACCATCGTTCTTGGTGCGGCGGTCCTGTTTTGCTACGCGGAAGAAGTTGTCGCCCTGTTCGCTGTAGGCGATTTCCATCAGTTCCTCCACAGACTGGTCATACTGAAGATAGCCGCTGCGGCTAACGGTAGTCACGCTGGTTACGCTGGTGTTGACAGCAGCTTCCACTGCCACCAGGGTCATGCACAGGATGATCAGCGTGGCTTTCTGCAGGGAACCTCTCCGCCACAGATAGGCCAGAAGGCCGTATATTGCGACTAAGATGGCGCTGAGATAATAAACATGCCATTTGAAGTCATCCTGGGTGATCAGTTTTTCCGCCAGGAAAATGAAGCCCAGAGCGATCCATACCGCTCCCACAATCTGCTTCAGGCTCCGCTCCCGGATGCCCTCCAGGCCACGGTAAGCCATGAGCAGCACCAGGAAGATGTATACAAAAGACTGGCGGCAGGGCAGGGAATTGGGATAGTGGAACCCGTGCCAGATAAAGTTCAGCACATTCAGGCTGAAGCTGAGATAGAAAAACAGGATCAGCACAAAAAATACGGCCTTTTCTTTCCAACTGTACTTTTTGTTCATGATATACAGAGGGATCAGGAAAAGCACTGCCACGCCGCAATATATATTGGGCCAGTGGTCCAGTCCCAGATGCACTTCCACATTCACCATATGGCGGGCGATCATATCAAACACAGAGAAGTAGGAGGTGAAGGTGCTGGGGAAGGAAAAATTGCCGGATGCAGTGAGCTGCAGGGCACAGATCTCCGGGAGCAGCACGCAGGCCGCCAGGCCGCCGGCCAGCAGGGAATACAGGCCGAAGGACAAAAGTTTCCGCAAATAATTGGTGTGCACCAGCCGTTCTGCCTGGGTTCCGTCTTCCAGCGTAACCATCTTTCTCTGCCTGGGAGGCAGCAGCACGATTTTCGCCACGAACAGCAGTACCAGGGAAATGCAGATCATGATAGAAATATAATAGTTGGAGAGGATGGAGAGCCCCAGAGTGATGCAGTACAGAAATGGCTTGTCCTCCTCGATCAGCCTGTCAAGCCCCAGCATGATCAGCGGGAAAAGAAGAATGCAGTCCAGCCACATAATGTTCCAGCTGTAGGCTGCCAGATAACCGGACAGAGCATAGAAAATGCCAAAAAACGCTATACTGATATTTTTCGTTTTCTGGCGCCTGCTGAGATAATAAGCGAAGGTCAGGCCGCAGAGGCCGATCTTCAGAACGATCATATAGGTCATAAATTCAATGACCAGACCCTGGGGGCAGAGGATCAGCAGCCAGTTCAGGGGGCTTGCCAGATAATAGGCATACAGAGCTGTGAAATTGATGCCGCCGCCGATCTGAAAGGTGTAAAGCAGACTGGTATGGTCTGACAGCTTGGATTTAAATTCATTGAAAAAGGGGGCATACTGATGATACATATCCGTGCGCAGAAAACTTCTGTCCCCGAAAGGGAAAATTCCCCGTTCAATAAAAATCCCGATCATGATCAGGATTGGGATCAGGAACGCGCAGAGAAAGGGCGCAGCCTCCTTCCAGTTGACACGGCGAAAAGAAAACCTCCGTCCGCTCCGTTCTGTTTGTTTCATGCCTTACCTCCTGTACTTTCTTTTTTTGGTTTGAAAATTAATTTGCTGGCAAAGTAATTCATTATCATTACAAATACGTTGGACGCCAGTTTGGAGATCCCTTCGTGGAAATGGCATACATCCACGGCCACCACCATGAAACCTGTATCGAAGGCCAGAGACAGAGCACGGGCTGTGAGAAAAGGGATCAGTTCTTTATATAATGTCTGCAGAGACCAGCTGGTGCTGAGGAACACAAATACTTTGTTCACCCAGAACGCAAAAATCACTGCAGTGACCCAGGCCAGGATATTGGATACCAGCACGCTGAGATCCATAGCCCGGAAAACAAAATAGCTGACATAATTTACAATGGTGGTCAGCACACCGCAGATGATATAGGTGATGATTTCATAGGTAAGAAGCTTCTGAAAAAAGGGATATTCCAGAAGCTTTTTCGTAATTTTCCAGTTCTGTATCCAGCGGATTAACCGCAGATTACAGATTTTTTCCTTCATCTGTACGTTCCTCCTCCAGGTTAGTCTGTTTCAGAATATAAATGGGCCGGTTCTTTGTCTCCATATAAATTCTGGAGATGTATTCGCCCAGAATGCCTACAGAAAATTCAATAATTCCTCCCAGGAACAGCACGGCTGACAGCGTGGTCACATATCCGGGCACAGCGATGCCGAAAATCAGGGTCTGAATCAGCGTAATCACAATATAAACAAAGGCGATCAGGGAAATAATGAGGCCCAGAGCGGAAACCATGCGCAGAGGAGCCACCGAAAAAGAGGTGATACCGTCAATTGCATATTTAAACAATCCCCAGAAACTCCACTTTGTGGCGCCCCCGGCCCTCTCCACATTTTCATAAGGCAGCCACTTGGTTTCAAAACCAACCCACATAAATATTCCCTTTGAAAAACGCTGTACTTCTGACAGCTTCAGAATCGCCTGAACCATCCGCCGGCTCATCATACGGAAATCCACCGCCCCATATGCCATTTTGACGTCGCTCATCCGGTTGCTCAATTTATAAAACTGCCGTGAAAAAAAACTCCGTATCCGGGATTCCCCCTTACGGCTGCTGCGGCGCGCCGCCACACAGTCAAAACCTTCCTCCACACCTGCAATCATATCAGGGATCATAGCCGGAGGATGCTGGAGATCCGCGTCCATTACCACCACATAATCCGCATCCGCATGGCAGAGCCCGGCATACATGGCCGCCTCTTTGCCGAAATTCCTGGAAAAGGACAGATATTTCACCTCAGGGTGGGAGGCCGCCAGTTCCTTTATCACAGACAGGGTCTTGTCCCGGCTGCCGTCGTCCACCAAGAGATAGCGGAAGGAGTAGCCTGATATCTGCCTCACTACTTTGTCGGTTTCCTGATAGAAAATCCTCAGTACATCTTCTTCATTATAACATGGAACTACAAGATCAATCGTTTTCATTGGTTTTCCTCCAAACATCTCCTATTGTATTATAGACAGGCCAAAATGTAAATGACAAAAATCTGCCCAAAAGAAGTTTATAGGAAAAAAATCTGGGGATTCTGTGACAAACAATATAAAATGTGTTATACTCCATACATCGGCCCTTTATCCGGCCGCCGTATGGAATCAAATGGAATCCGGCCCGCCGGAGGAATGATAGAATGCAGGTGAATTATGAATCAAAAAGAAAGAGAAGAGGCTTTTCGCAAAAACGCCCCGCAGGACAAGCTGACAGAAGAACGGCGCAGGGAACTGCGCAGGCTGCGGGAGGAACGGCGAAAGCGGGAAAAGCGCCGCAGGTTTATAGGATATGGTTTGATGTTGGTAATGGCTGCCGCCGCGGTTGGCCTGGTGGTGCTGATCAGCAGTACCGTTGGTTCATTGGTGTCCAGAGGAAAAGAAAAACACCCGGATGCGGGAAGCACTGCGGAGGTGGTGACGCTGCCGGTGAATGCGTCGGCTGCCGCCTCTGTGGATGCTTCCGGAGAAGAAACACCGGCGGAGACGGAAGAGGAACCCCAAAATAAATTGACTGACGGCCCTCCATGGGCGAAGGTGGATTATCTGACTCCCAATCCGTATTCCCGGCCGGGGACTGCGCTTCCGGAAATTAAAAATATTGTGATTCACTACGTGGGGAATCCCAACACTACAGCTCAGGCGAACAGAGACTATTTTGAACAGCTGAAAAATAATACGGGCACTTCGGCCAGCTCACATTTTGTGGTGGGGCTGGAAGGGGAAGTAGTCCAGTGTGTGCCGCTGAACGAGGTGGCTTATGCGACAAAATGGAGAAACGTGGATACGATTTCCATTGAAGTATGCCACCCGGACGCGGAAGGAAAGTTTAATGAGAAAACTTATAACGGACTGATACGGCTGACCGCCTGGCTGTGCAGGCAGTACGGGCTGACAGGAAACGATCTGCTGCGCCATTTTGATGTAACACAGAAAAAGTGCCCGCTGTACTATGTGGATCATCCGGAAGCCTGGGAACAGCTGAAGCAGGATGTGAATACTTATCTGCAGTCAGGGCAGGAGTGAGGGGGGGAGGTAACGAAGATGACGGAGAATTATCAGAAATATTATATCGTTGTGTCTATTGTTTATGTGGCCCTGGGTCTGGTGCTGCTGATCTTGCCGGAAACCTCTCTGAGAATCGTAGCTTACGCTCTGGCAGGAATCCTTATTTTCTGGGGATTTCCCAGACTGTTCCGGTATTGTACTGCAAAAACAGTGGATTTTGGCAGGATGGATCTGGTGATTGGCCTGTCTGCGGTTCTTCTCGGCGCATTTATTATTTTTGCGCCGGAGTTTCTGATGAACGCGATGCCGCTGGCTCTGGGGGTATATATGCTTTTGGACGCGCTGATGAAGCTGCAGAATGCTATTGACTTGTACCGGCTGAGGAAAAATCCCTGGGCCTGGGCCCTGGGGATGGCGGGCGTATTGCTGGCCATGGGGCTTTTGCTGATCTGGGACCCTTTCTCAAAAGAGGAACCCTGGAGGGTGCGTTTGATCGGGATCTGCCTGGTGGTTCAGGGCGTCATTAATCTGTTTGTGAATATCTGGATGGGGAAGGCGGCAAAAGAGGCGGAAAAAGGGTACGGCCTTCCTGAAGTAAAGAAGAACGGAATTGATTGAGACCGGGCAAATAAAAAACTCTTCTGGAATCTGTCTGCTGTGTGCAGTCATTTTCCGGAAGAGTTTTTTTTAGGAAAGTTCCTTTTCCCTGGCATAGTTCAGGATGATTCCATCAGAATGGCTGACTCAGGGGAAGGAGTTTCCCAGTGGGTCCAGTATCGCGCGCCAGGCCCAGGCCAGCCGTTCTGCGGACCAGCCTGCATTCGCTGGGCTGGTAGAGGGGAGACGGAGGGCTTCTCTTCCTGTGACAGGGCTGCAGTAACGGTTGTATAGCCTGGAGGCGGTGGAACCATTTGTAAAAATCTGCCGGATGGGCGCGGCCTTGAGAATGCGGTTCAGGTCATTGGGCGCCACATCCCGGATAGAATTGTCGCTGGAACCTTCAATACGGCAGGAGGCGATTACATCCCATAAAGCGATATGGCGGCGCAGCAGCAATTCTTTCTTATCAGACACTGTGGATGGAAGGGCCTCCCCTAAAACGGCTGAAAGCGTCTTCCAGAAACGGTTCTGGGGATGGCCGTAGAAAAAGTTCTCTTCTCTTGATTTTACGGAAGGGAAAGACCCCAGGATCAAAATCCTGGAGGCATTATCCCAAACCGGTGGTATTTCATGGAAAACATGTTCCATATTAATTCTCAGGCTGCATCAGCAGCGCTGCCAGGAAAGCCAGCGCCAGACCCTGGCCCCACCCCTGCGTCCAGCTTCTGGGCACATTGCGGTAGCCTTCCAGATCTTTCATTACAGCTGTTCCTCCGGAAACATTCAGCACCCGTCCATCCTCGGTAATATTATCCAGCACTCCGGACAGAGCCTTCTGCACATATTTTGTATGCAGAGGGTTGCCGTTGTTAATCATGGCAGCGGCAATACCGCAGGAAGCAGAGACTTCTTCATAAGACTGCGGATCATCCAGCACGGTACGCCACAGGCCGTTTTCTGTCTGAAGCAGCTTGACGCTGGCCAGCTGGTCCCGTAGAGAACATTCAATATCCATACAGGCGGGATACAGGTACCAGTCGCTCAGCAGCTTCTTCACTCTGGACATGGTGTAGGCGCCCCAGGCATTGGCGCGGCCCCAATGGATGCCGGACATATGGCTTTTCTGGACGTTGCTGTATCCATGGAACCACAGGCCGCTGGCAGGCTCCTGAAGATATTTGATATGCCAGTAATACTGTTTTAATGCGTCGTTGATGATATCCTCGTCTTTTAGCTTCACGCCTACCCGCAGCAGAAAATAGGCGGCCATAAAAAGAGTATCCGCCCAGCACTGTTCAGGAAAATCATTTTTGGATGAAACGGTGTGCTGCAGCACACTGTCACCGAAGCGGAGCGCACGGGTGCGCAGGTAATCCACCTTCTCCATTACAATGTCCCAGTACTTTTCCTGGCCGGTCACTTCGTAGAGCGTGATCAGCATATGTCCCATGGCGCAGGCGTTTACGTTCCATCCGGGCAGCCCCAGAGCAATATATTCATCTGTCCAGCCTGCCAGCCAGTCGATATATTCCTGTTTTCCGGTGGCTTCATAGGCCTTTGTGATGCCATAGTAAGCTACGCCGCAGGGCCAGTCCCAGGTAAGATCCATGGTCATGGTTTTAGTGGATACACTGTCCAGCACATCCAGCAGATGCTGGCGGTCAAAATTAATCTTCATAGTATTTTTTTCTCCTTTTGTGTTTTATTTTCGTTTACGAACTTATAATCTATATTATAAAGTAGGAATGAGAAATCGGCAAGTGTTTCTACATGGAAAATAAAAAAATACACCATTTCGGAAAAAAATTCAAAAAAGGACTTTACAAAATATGCACAATGTAATATAATACAGGACATAAGAGTTATGTGCATAATATCCAGTGCACAATTCTGGAAATCCGGGATTAGATAAAATAATCCAAGATTTTCAAATATAAAGGAGGAGAGTTTTATGAGAAGATTCAAAAAAGCGCTGTCCGTATCTGTAGCGGCAGCAATGGCTGTATCCATGATGGCATGCGGAAGCACACCGTCCGATACCACCACCGCAGCGCCTCAGGGCGGAGACAAGACCACAGAGGCAGCCACTACAAAGAGCGGCGGCGAGGCGGAGACCACGAAGAGCGCAGCATCCGGCGATAAGATCAAGATGCGTGTTTCCTGGTGGGGCAGCCAGACCAGAACAGACAGAACCATGGAAGTTCTGAATGCTTACGGAGAGAAGAACAATATCGAATTTGATTATCAGTTCTATCAGTGGGACGATTACTGGACCACAATGTCCGGTTTCACCACCAACAACGCCCTGCCGGATATTATGCAGCAGGACTACGCGTACATAGGGCCTTACGTGGACAAGGGGCTGCTGGTTGACATGAACCAGTACAAGGATGTAATGGAACTGGATAAGGTCGATGAGAGCATCCTGAGTTCCGGCAACATTTACGGCAAGGGACTGTACGGAATGTCTCTGGGAACCAACGTTCTGTGCGTGATTTATAACAAGACTGTATATGAGCAGGCAGGCGTTGATATGCCTACCAACGACTGGACCTGGGACGAGTGGGTATCTTCCGTGAAGACCATCTATGAAAAGACCGGCGTTCATTCCGATATCCCGTTCATCTCGGATCCCAAGTGGCTGATCGAGTACATCTCCCGCAGCTTTGGCGAGACGCTGTACAACGAAGACGGAACCGGTTTCGGATTCACGGATAAGACCATCGACGCTTATAAGAAGTGTCTGGCAGATATCAAGGAAATGGTGGATTCCGGCGCGCTGGTTGACCCTGCTGTGCAGGTTACCTGGAAGGCGAACGAGGACGGCGACATTGTGAAGGGCAAATCTGCAAGCGCATGGACCTATTCCAACTTCTATGTAGATTATCAGGGCATCCTGGAAAAGAACGCTCCCGATAATGAACTGGATCTGGTTCTGATGCCTAAGATTGACGGCGCGACAGAGAAGGGCAACTATCTGAAGCCTTCCCAGTTCTTCTCTATCACCAAGGATTCCAAGTACCCTGAAGAGGCTGCCAAGGTGATCAGCTATTTCGTAACAGATGTGGATGCCAACAAGATCCTGCTGGCAGAGCGCGGCGTTCCGGTAAGCCAGTCCGTACGTGACGCCCTGAAGTCTTCCGTTGATCCGAAACAGGCATATACATTTGACTTCATCTCCAGCGTTGGCGAGTACTGCAGAGCGATTGACAATCCTGAACCGAAGGTTGCAGCAGAAGTAATCAACGCATTCAAGGACGGCTATCACTCCGTTCTGTACGGCGAGACGACTCCTGACGAGGCATGGGAAACATTTGAAAATGATGCGGCCCTGATCTTCGGTTAATGCATGAACTGATTGCGGGAAATGCGGGGGTTCGCCTCCGCATTTCTTCTGATAGGATTGGAAACTAGGAGGTATTATATGAGTGCTGAAACTAAGCCGGCGAAACAAAAGGATATCAGGATTAAGCGCCATTGGTATGATAACGAAGGACTTGCGGGATATATTTTCATCGGCCCCTGGCTGCTGGGCTTCATGCTGTTCATGCTGATTCCGATTCTGTTATCTATTTATTTCGCGTTTGCAAAGTATGATCTTTTGAGCCCCCCTGAATGGGCAGGACTTCAGAATTTCATTAATCTGTTCACAAAGGACAGGCTTTTTTATCAGGCTTTGAAGGTGACGTTCTCCTTTGCGCTGATTTCCGTGCCCCTTCGTCTGATTTTTGCGTTGTTTGTTGCTATGATCCTCAATCGCAAGAGTAAAATGATCGCATTTTACCGCGCAGCCTATTATCTGCCTTCCATCATCGGCGGCAGCGTTGCCGTATCCGTTCTGTGGCGTACAATCTGGAGCCAGGACGGCGTGATCAACGGTATTCTTGGTTTATTTGGAATTGAAAGTACGATCTCCTATATCGGAGATATTCACTGGGCATTCTGGACCATCGTGATTTTGTATGTATGGCAGTTCGGATCTTCCATGCTGATTTTCCTGTCCGGGCTGAAACAGATTCCCACCACATATTATGAAGCGGCCACCATGGACGGCGCCGGCAAAATGAGATGTTTCTTCAAGATCACGCTGCCTATGCTGAGTCCGGTCATTCTGTTCAACCTGGTGATGCAGATCATCAACGGTTTTATGGTATTCACCCAGGCGCAGATCATCACCCAGGGCGGACCGAACAACAGGACTTTGATGTATGTGCTGTACCTGTATAATTCTTCTTTTAAGTATAATAAGTTTGGATACGCTGCCGCGCAGGCGTGGATTCTGCTGGCAATCGTAGGCTTCTTTACTGCCATTATTTTCATCACGTCCAAATCCTGGGTATTCTCTGAGGCGGACGATGGGGACAAACCCAAGAAGAAAAAGAAGAAAGGGGTGAAGGCAGCATGAAAATGTCGACAAAGCATAAAATCGGTACTGCAGTCTATCATGTGATCGTATGCGGGATCGGATTGATTATGATCTATCCGATTATCTGGATGGCGTTCAGCTCCTTCAAGGAATCAGGCGATGTACTGACCACGGTGAACCAGCTGATCCCCAGCAAATTTGTATTTGAGAACTACGTAAATGGTTGGGCCGGTTTTGCCGGGACGTCTTTCAGCGTATTTTTCCGCAACTCTTTTTTCATCACGATTTTGTCCACCATTGGCGGTGTATTTTCTTCCGTTGTTGTAGCATATGGTTTCTCCCGGCTGCATTTTAAGCTGAAGGGGCTTTGGTTTGCGATCATGATGATGACCCTGATGCTGCCCGCGC
This sequence comes from Cuneatibacter caecimuris, assembly GCF_004216775.1. Classification (GTDB taxonomy): domain Bacteria; phylum Bacillota; class Clostridia; order Lachnospirales; family Lachnospiraceae; genus Cuneatibacter; species Cuneatibacter caecimuris. The sequence goes on along the minus strand of NZ_SGXF01000001.1, from coordinate 514,941 downwards.
AGGTGCTGATGATTCCGCAGTACATCATGTTCGGAAGTATCGGATGGACCAACTCCTTCCTGCCGGTAATTGTTCCGGAATTCTTCGGCAAACCGTTTTTCATCTTCATGTGCATGCAGTTCATTTCCGGACTGCCCCGTGAGCTGGATGAAGCGGCCAAGATCGACGGCTGTTCCCTGTTTACCATTTTTTCCAGAATTATCATGCCGCTGCTGAAGCCGGCGATGATTACCTGCGCGATCTTCGCGTTCTACTGGAAATGGGACGACTATATGGGTTCCTTGCTGTACTTGACAGAGCCCAGGCTGTATACAGTTTCCATCGCAGTGAAGCAGTTTGCCGATCCCACCTCAGTTTCCGACTGGGGCGCCATGTTCGCCATGTGTACGCTGTCCCTGCTGCCGGTAATCATCCTGTTTATCTGTCTGCAGAAGTATATTGTAGACGGTATCGCAACCTCCGGCCTGAAGGGCTGATATTAGCAGGGAAACAAATTAATAAAAAATGGATTAATGAAACTTACTGGAAAAGGAGCTGCCGCGCCAAACCACAAAGCGCGCAGCTCTTTTTCTTTTTCCTGAAAATGCAAAAATTACGAACTATCAGCTTCCAGCCTCCCCTTGCAGAATTCCCCTTATCCAGATATAATAAAACCAGCTGCAATTATTGAGACAGAAAACGAACAGGCAGGGAAAATATATGCGTCTAAAAAGAATAAACAAAATAAAAAGACTTACGGCGGCATTCATGGCCGCCATAATCTGCTATTTCGCAGCTGTTTCTGCTGCCGCGGAAGAAGACAACATTAAAAATTTCGGTAATATTGCAGCTGGAATGCTGGAAATGCTGGATCAGGATTTCCCCGGAAGAGAGACTGGAACCGCCAGCGCGGATGCCTGTGCGGACTGGCTGGAAGGGCAGATGAACAGCTTTGGCTACCGGGTGGAGCGCCAGCCGTTTACCATGCCGGACGGGGCTGCGGGACAGAACCTGATTTCCCTGAAAACAGGAAACAGTGAAAAGGAAATCCTTTTATGCGCCCACTATGATTCTGATTTTGCCACACACGGAGCGGATGATAACGGCAGCGGAGTCAGCTTGGTACTGGAAACTGCAAAACGGCTGGCGGGGAAATCCATTCCCTGCTCCGTACGGATTATTTACTGGTCCGGGGAAGAGGCCGGGATGATCGGGTCTAAGGCCTATGTGGAACAGATGACAGCGGAAGAACAGGAACGGATTCTCTGTGTGATCAATGTGGACAGCATCGCAGCGGGAGACCGGAGATATGTCCACGGAGGCATTCCTCAGGAGGACGGTTCCGTATCCGGAATCTGGCTGCAGAAGCTTGCCCTTGAAATCTCCGAAGAATATGGGTTAGGGATGACCACCCATCCGGGAATCGGCGGAATCCCAGCGGGAACCAGGGTTCAGGGGTCGGATCAGATGTTCTTTGCCTACAGGGGGATTCCCTATATTTATCTGGAGGCCAGCCTGTACAGCGATCAGGACGGAAACGACAAGCCCCACCGTGTGCAGACTGCTGATTCCCGGGTGGAGGGCGGACAGATCATGCACAGCCCCTGGGACGAATTGGAAAAAATCAGATCTCTGTTTCCGGGCAGGGCGGAGGAACATTTGGCAGCTTACAGCAGGCTGGTATACCGGCTCTGCACCGGATTGACGCCGGAGGGGCAGCTCTTGGAGGCGGTGGAAGAGACAGAAGCTGTGCCGGAAACTACTTTTTCAGCAGAGACAGCTTCAGATACTGCTGCCCAGACTGCGCCTATAACAGAAACTGGGCTTCCGCCTGTACAGACAGAAAAAGAAGAGAGGGATACGGCAACGCAGGAGGAAGGGACAGAAGAACAGAAACGGCCGATTGTTATATGGCTGGCTGCAGCTGCCGCATGTCTTGTATTTGCCGGCGGAGCTGTAGCGTGGGCGAGTCTTAAGAGGAGGAAAAGATGAAAATAGTAAAATTTTATGATGAAGCAGAGGACAGTCTTTTAAAATTTGCGGTGATCATCACAAAGCATGGCGGAAAGAACGTATTCTGCAAGCACAGGGAGAGGGAGACGCTGGAGATTCCCGGAGGGCACCGGGAACCGGGGGAAAGGATTGATGAAACCGCATCAAGAGAGCTGCGGGAAGAGACAGGGGCGCTGGAGTTTACAATCAGGCGGATATGTGTGTATTCTGTGACAGCGGCGGACAATTTTGACGGACAGGAATCTTTTGGGATGCTCTATTTTGCGGAAGTAAAATCCTTTGAGACGGAGCTGCACAGTGAAATTGAGAAGATTATTTTGACAGACGGTCTTCCGGAGCAGTGGACTTATCCGGAAATCCAGCCGGAATTAATGAAGGAGGCTGAAAGAAGGGGGTGGCTGAAATAGGGGGAGTCGCGAAGAGGCGGCAGATAAAACTCCGGCGGCTCCATGCCTTACGGTTATAGCTGCCGGAGTTTTATCTGCCGCCTCTTTGCCTGGGGATTTCCGGGCTTGGCTGGAAAAAGGTGCTGTACTTTCATGATGGATTAATTGTGCAAGCACAGCACCTTTTTTTCGTTCAAAAATATGTGAAGGGGTTTCTGTTTTATTTTTCCACTTCGGCTTTTTTCATGGCCCTAACTTTCAGGGACAGTCCGAACAGATTGATAAAGCCTTCTGCGTCGTGGTGGTCGTACAGGTCGCCGGTGGTGAAGGAGGCGATGCTTTCGTTGTATAAGGAATAAGGCGCTGTGGTGCCTTCTTTGATGATGTTGCCTTTGTAGAGCTTCATTTTGGTCTCGCCGGTCACGTATTCCTGGGACTTTTCAATGAAAGCCTGCAGGGATTCGCGCAGAGGAGTAAACCATTTTCCTTCGTATACCAGGTCGGAGAATTTTTCTCCTATAATTTTCTTGAATGCCATCATATCGCGGTCCAGAACCAGTTCTTCCAGCTGCTGATGGGCGGCCATCAGGATGGTTCCTCCGGGGGTTTCATATACTCCGCGGGATTTCATGCCGACTACGCGGTTTTCCACAATGTCTATGATGCCCACGCCGTTTTTTCCGCCCAGTTCATTGAGCTTTGTGATGATTTCGGAAACCTTCATTTTGACGCCGTTTAATGCCACGGGAACGCCTTTTTCAAAGGAAATGGAGATGTGCTCGCCTTCTTCAGGGGCTTTTTCCGGGGTCACGCCCAGGACCAGCAGGTGGTCATAGTTGGGTTTCTGAGCAGGATCTTCCAGCTCCAGGCCTTCATGGCTGATATGCCACAGGTTCCGGTCGCGGCTGTAGCTGTTGTCGGCGGAGAAGGGAAGGTCGATGCCGTGGGCTTTGCAATAGGCGATTTCTTCTTCCCGGGAGCTCATGCCCCAGGTCTCATTGCATCTCCAGGGGGCGATGATCTTCAGGTCAGGAGCCAGGGCTTTGATGCCCAGCTCGAAACGGACCTGGTCGTTGCCTTTTCCGGTTGCGCCGTGGCAGATGGCTACTGCCCCTTCTTTTCTTGCCACATCTACCAGGATTTTCGCGATCAGGGGGCGGGCCATGGAGGTTCCTAATAAATATGCATTTTCATACACTGCGTTAGCCTGTACGCAGGGAACCACGTACTCATCGCAGAATTCGTCCACCACGTTCATGACGTAGAGCTTTTCTGCTCCGGAAAGCTTTGCCCGCTCTTCCAGGCCGTCCAGTTCGTTGCCCTGTCCCACGTTGATGCAGCAGCAGACCACGTCATAGTCGTAATTTTCTTTCAGCCAGGGGATGATGGCGGTGGTGTCCAGGCCGCCGGAGTACGCAAGAATTACTTTCTCTTTCATGTTTTTTCTCCTTCTATTCTTTCCTATGAATTCAAATTATACCTGTATGTTCTTGCATTACTATACAACATCAAAAAAGGAAATGCAATAGTTTTTCAGGAAAAAATTAAAAATGTATTGCATAATATACAATAATAATGTATAATTATGAAATCCTGAAGGAGGAGTAAAACCACTTTACATTCCGGAATCTCAGGAGTATATTGTAAGAAGTACAAAAGCAGCCTGACAGGGCGGTGAAAGGGAGAGAAAGAATGATAAAAGCAGGAATTATTGGTTCCACCGGATATGCCGGCAATGAACTGGTCCGGCTGCTGCTTCAGCATCCGGAAACGGAAATTGTGTGGTACGGCTCCAGGAGCTATATAGATGAGAGGTACGCTTCTGTGTACCGGAACATGTTCCGTTTGGTGGATGCGGTTTGTTTGGATGATAATATGGAAGAACTTGCAAAGCAGGCTGATGTGATCTTTACTGCTACGCCGCAGGGTTTCTGTGCTTCCATGATGTCGGAGAAACTGCTGGAACAGGCAAAGATCATTGATCTGAGCGCGGATTTCCGGATCAAAGATGTAAAGGTTTATGAGGAATGGTATAAGATTTCCCACAAAAGCCCTGGATTTATTTCTGAGGCAGTCTACGGCCTCTGTGAAATCAACCGGGAAGATGTGAAGAAAGCCCGTCTTGTGGCGAACCCGGGATGCTATACCACCTGTTCGATACTGACCATCTATCCTCTGGTGAAAGAGGGGCTGATCGACCCGGACAGCATCATTATTGATGCGAAATCCGGGACTTCCGGAGCCGGACGCGGAGCCAAGGTGGCAAACCTGTATTGTGAAGTGAATGAGAACATAAAAGCGTATGGGGTGGCGACCCACCGGCACACGCCGGAGATCGAGGAGCAGCTGGGGTATGCCGGCGGATGTGAGGTGAAGCTGAATTTTACGCCTCATCTGGTTCCCATGAACAGGGGAATCCTGGTGACGGCGTACGCGGCCTTAAGGAAAAGCGTTTCTGAACAAGAGGTGCGCGGAGCTTATGAGAAATATTATAAGAATGAGACCTTTATCCGGCTGCTGGAAAAGGATGTCCCTCCGGAAACCAGATGGGTGGAAGGAAGCAACTATGTGGATATCAATTTTAAAATTGATTCCCGGACCGGGCGGATTATTATGATGGGAGCGATTGATAATCTGGTAAAAGGAGCCGCAGGGCAGGCAGTGCAGAATATGAACCTGATGTTTGGGCTGCCGGAGGAAACCGGCCTGAACCAGGTGCCAATGTTCCCGTAAGGAGGCGGAAAAGATGAAGCGTATTGAAGGAGGCGTGACTGCGCCGAAAGGGTTTCTGGCGGCAGGATTGAACGCCGGAATTAAAAATTCAGATAAAAAGGACATGGCGATGATTTACAGCCAGGTTCCCTGCCGGGGGGCCGGCGTATTTACCACCAATGTGGTGAAGGCTGCGCCTGTCAAGTGGGATAAACTGGCAGTGGATACTTCGGATTATGTGCAGGCAGTGGTGGTGAACAGCGGAATAGCCAATGCCTGTACCGGGGAGGAAGGGTATGGCTGCTGTGTGGCCATGGCATCCGAAGCAGGCAGACAGCTGGATCTGCCCACACAGGCGGTGCTGGTGGCATCCACCGGTGTGATCGGGAAGCAGCTTCCCATGGATAAAATTACAGCCGGGATCGGACTTCTGGCGCAGGCTCTGGGGGAAGACCGGGAGCATTCCAGACTGGCCGCGGAGGCAATTATGACCACGGATACGCGGTCTAAGGAAGTGGCCGTGGAAACGGAAATCGGCGGCAGAACAGTGACTGTGGGCGGCATGTGCAAGGGTTCCGGGATGATCCATCCCAATATGGCAACCATGCTCTGCTTTGTGACCACGGACGCGGCAATTTCCCATGAAATGCTGCAGAAGGCGCTGAGCGGCGATGTGGAAGATACATTCAATATGATTTCTGTGGATGGAGACACTTCTACCAATGACAGCGTGCTGCTGATGGCCAACGGGATGGCGGAAAATCCGGAGATTACGGCTCCCGGACCGGGCTATGAAAACTTTTGCGCAGCCCTTCATGAGGTGATGGTGGAGCTTTCCAAAAAAATTGCCGGAGACGGGGAAGGATGCACCTGCCTGTTTGAAGTGACAGTGACTGGGGCCAGGACGAAATCCGACGCCAGAATTCTGTCCAAGTCGGTGATCTGCTCCAGCCTGACGAAGGCTGCTGTTTTCGGTCATGACGCCAACTGGGGAAGAATCCTGTGCGCGCTGGGATATTCCGGCGTGGATTTTGATCCCGGCCAGGTGGATATCTGGTTTGAGAGCAGCGCCGGGAGGCTGAAGATTGTGGAAAACGGCGTGGATACAGGCTACAGTGAGGAAAAGGCTACGGAGATCCTTTCACAGGAAGAAGTCCGGGCGGTCTGCGACATGAAACAGGGAGAAGAAAGCGCCACGGCCTGGGGATGTGATTTGACCTATGACTATGTGAGAATTAACGGAGACTACAGAAGCTGACGGGAGAGGGAAAATGGATCAGAAAATCATGGAAAAGGCGGCGACCCTCATAGAGGCCCTGCCTTATATACAGCGGTTTAACCGCAAAATCGTGGTGGTAAAATACGGCGGAAGCGCCATGGCGGACGAGGAGCTGCAGCGCCATGTAATTCAGGACGTGGTGCTGCTGAAGCTGGTGGGATTCAAACCCATTATTGTCCACGGCGGCGGAAAAGCCATCAGCCGTTGGGTTGGAAAAGTGGGCAAGGAGCCCAAATTTGTGAACGGTCTGCGGGTTACGGATGAAGAAACCATGGAAATCGCAGAAATGGTGCTGAACCGGGTGAACAAGTCCCTGGTTGCCATGGCCCAGGAGCTGGGCGTGAAGGCGGTTGGGATTTCCGGCAAGGACGGCATGCTGCTGCGAGTGGGAAAAAAGCTGTCCGGCGGTGAAGATATCGGTTATGTGGGAGAAATCCAGACAGTGGACCCCAAGATTCTTTATGACCTTCTGGAGAAAGACTTTCTTCCTATTATATGCCCGGTTGGGTTTGACAGCACATACCACAGCTATAACATCAATGCGGACGATGCGGCCTGCGCGATCGCCAGAGCGGTGAAAGCGGAGAAGCTGGCGTTTCTGACTGATGTGGAAGGGGTATACCGGGACCCTGCGGATAAGAGTTCCCTGATTTCAGAACTGACGGTGGAACAGATGAAAGAACTTCTGGCCAGCGGCCAGGTAGGCGGAGGGATGCTGCCAAAGCTGCAGAACTGCCTGGACGCCATCCTCCACGGAGTGTCCAGAGTACATATCATGGACGGACGGATCGCACACTGCCTGCTGTTGGAGATCTTTACAGATAAAGGAATCGGGACCGCGATTCTGCATGATGAAGGAGAGAGGTATTTCCATGAAGAAAACTGAAATCATAGAGAAAGCAGAGGCGAACCTGCTGCATACCTATAACCGTTTTCCTGTGGTGCTGGACCGGGGGGAGGGCGTTTATCTGTATGACTGCGACGGCAAGCAGTATCTGGATTTTGCGGCCGGAATTGCGGTGTTTGCTTTGGGGTATCACAATCCTGACTTTGACAATGCGGTCAAAGCCCAGGCGGATAAACTGGTGCACACTTCCAACTTGTTCTATAATGAACCTGCCGCTGAGACGGCGGAGAAATTGAACAGGCTGACCGGCATGGACCGGGTATTTTTCACCAACAGCGGGACGGAAGCCATTGAAGGCGCGATTAAGCTGGCCAGGAAATATGCCTACAATAAAGACGGCTGCACGGACCATGAGATCATAGCCATGAACCATTCTTTTCACGGCCGAAGCATGGGGGCGCTGTCTGTAACCGGAAAAGCCGCTTATCAGGATCCGTTCAAGCCTTTGATCGGCGGGGTGAAATTTGCGGAATACAATGACCTGGACAGTGTGAAAGATCTGGTGACAGACAAGACCTGCGCCGTCATCCTGGAGACGTTCCAGGGAGAAGGCGGGATTTATCCGGCGGAAGAGGGCTTTTTAAAAGGTTTGCGCAGGATCTGTGATGAAAAGGATATTCTCCTGATATTTGATGAGATCCAGTGCGGCATGGGGCGGACGGGGAAGATGTTCTGCTATCAGCACTATGGCGTGGAGCCGGATGTGCTGACGGTGGCGAAAGCCCTGGGCAACGGCCTGCCTGTGGGGGCTTTCCTGTGTAAGGAGTTTGCGGCCGCCCTGGTTCCGGGAGACCACGGCACCACTTATGGGGGAAACCCTCTGGTGTGCGCCGCTGCCGGAAAGGTGCTGGACTTGTTTGAAGAACGGAAGCTGCCGGAACACGCAAAAGAGGTGGGAGAATACCTGTACCAGCAGTTAGAGGGACTGAAAGAGCGGCACAGCTGTATTAAAGATCACAGGGGGATGGGCCTGCTGCAGGGCCTGGAATTTGTGGAAAGCACGCCTGTGGGAGAGGTTTGCAGCAAGGCGCAGGACCAGGGCCTGATTGTGATCAGCGCTTCCGGAAATGTTCTGCGGTTTGTTCCTCCGCTGATTGTTGAAAAAGAGCATGTGGATGAGATGATCCGGAAGCTGGAAAATTGTCTGGATTGAGGCGTTTTCAGAGAAATTAAAATGGGGGAATCGCGAAGAGGCGGCAGATAAAACTCCGGTGGCTCCATGCCTTACGGCTATAGCCACCTCCGTTTTATCTGCCGCCTCTTTGCCGGGGGGATTCCCCAGCCTGGAGAAAAGTTGCCTGTCTGCGGTGTATCGCAGGTGCGGCGCAATTCCTTACGCAGCAGTGCGATCCTCCGGAGGGTTTGTTGCTGTCAACTTAAAAGGGCGCGGTGTCCGGGTCTCTTGTGGGGCCGCAGCATTCGGTGAGGCCTGCGATCAAAGACACATCTTCAGGAGAAAGTTCAAAATCAAAGACCTGTGTGTTTTCCTGAATTCTGGCTGGAGTGACGGACTTGGGAAGAGGGAGATATCCCATCTGCAGGGACCAGCGGATACAGATCTGAGCGATGGATCTGCCGTATTTCTCTGCAAGAGTTTTCATTTCGGGGACTTCAAAGATACGGCCGGTACCCATTGGACTGTATGCTTCCAGCAGCATATTGTGGCTGCGGCAGTATTTCACAACTTCGGGCTGGGTTTCTCCGGGACACAGACGGATCTGGTTGACCATGGGCGCCACTTCAGCAGTTTTAGAGATTTCTTCCAGGTGGTGAGGAAGGAAGTTACTTACTCCAATGGCACGGATGAGCCCGGCCCGGTACAGCTCTTCAAATGCTTTCCAGGTGCCTGCGTTCGTTTCCTGCCAATGTTCCCGGTATTTTATGGGATTTGGCCAGTGGATGAGATAAAGGTCCAGATAATCCAGGCCCAGATCCTTCAGCGTCTTGTCAAACCCTTTCAGCGTATTCTCATATCCGTGCATTTCATTCCAGAGCTTACTGGTGACAAAGAGCTCTTTCCGGTCTATGCCGCTGCCTGCAATCGCCTTTCCCACGCTTTCTTCATTTCCATAGGCGGCAGCAGTATCAATATGGCGGTAGCCTGCGCCCAGAGCAGCCTTTACAGCCTCATATGCAGTCTGGCCGTCAGGAGCCTGCCAAGTGCCAAAACCGATACAGGGGATCTTCACCCCATTGTTTAATTCGTAACAATCTGTCAGTGATTTCATCGAAAACCTCCTTATCTAAAAAGCAATTGTGCCGCATGATATAAAAATATGGTATCACGATAAAGGATTTCCGGTCAAGGGAGGAAAGTACAAAAATGTATAAATAACCCGGATTGTGGCAGGATAATAATTAATATTATCAAACCAAATAACAGGAGGAAATTTTTATGGTGGGATTATTGCTGGCACTGTTGTCCGGGGCTTTGATGAGCGTACAGGGTGTGTTCAATACGGAGGTGACAAAGCAGAGCAGTATCTGGGTTGCGGCCGGGTTTGTACAGATCACGGCTTTTGTCGTCTGCCTGGCGGCGTGGCTGATTACCGGCAGGGAGAGCGTGTCGTCTCTGTTTTCTGTGCATCCATGGTACATGCTGCTGGGCGGTGTGATCGGAGCCTTTATCACAATTACAGTGATTATGAGCATGAACAGCCTGGGCCCTGCAAAAGCGGCGCTGCTGATCGTCACAGCTCAGGTACTGGTGGCATATCTGATAGAATTGTTCGGTCTCTTTGGCGTGGAGAAAGCCGGATTCGAATGGCGCAAGCTGTTCGGAATGCTGCTGGCTGTGGGCGGAATCGCACTGTTTAAATGGGATTGAAAAAGAGCTTGCAAGCCCGGTCAGGTTCATGTAGAATAGTAGTATCGGGCTGAAAGGGCATTGTGCCGGCAGAAAGTGCAGGTGCATATGTGGAAAAAATATGGAAAACCGTTGATTCTGGGAGGATCTCTGATTCTGCTGGCAATTTTGTATAGCCTGGGCACTCTTCTGGGTTCCGGAGAAACAGAGGACAACGCGCCGGATTGGGAAACAGGCGGCTTTGCGCAGCGGGAGAGTTCCGAACAGAATAATGTCAGTTCTGCTGCGGGCAGTGAACCGGAGGATACTTTCTCAGGCGTTTCAGACGCGCAGATCTTTATCTATCTGTGCGGCGCAGTCAGAAATCCTGCCGTATACGGGATGGCTTCCGGTTCCCGGCTCTATGAAGCCGTGGAGCTGGCCGGCGGCCTGCGTGAAGATGCCGCTGCTGATGCCGTAAATCTGGCTCAGGTGCTGGAAGATGGCCAGAGGATCAGGATTCCGACAGAAGAGGAAGCTGCGCAGGGCATCACGGATGCGGTGATGACGGAACTTGCGGAAGGTCCGGCAGCCGACGGACTGGTGGATATAAACCGGGCGTCTCTGGCAGAGCTGATGACGCTTCCGGGGATCGGAGAGACCAGGGCGCAGGCGGTGCTGGATTACCGCGCCACCCATGGTCCCTTTCAGCGAATTGAAGATATTACGAATGTTTCCGGTATTAAGGAAGCATCTTATGAAAAGATCAAACACCTGATCAAGGTGTGACAGAGGGGAAACAGATGGCTAGGGTTTTAGTGGTAGATGACGAAAAGATGATTGTAAAAGGCATCCGCTTCAGTCTGGAGCAGGACCAGATGCAGGTGGACTGTGCGTATGACGGGGAAGAGGCCCTTGAGCTGGCCCGGAAAACGGAATATGATGTGGTGTTGCTGGATATTATGCTGCCCAAGATGGATGGATTTCAGGTGTGCCAGCAGATCAGGGAGTTTTCCAACATGCCCATCATTATGCTGACAGCCCGCGGGGATGATATGGATAAGATCCTGGGCCTGGAATACGGGGCGGATGACTATATCACGAAACCTTTCAATATCCTGGAGGTAAAAGCCAGGATCAAAGCCATCATGCGCAGAAGCCAGAAAGGACATGCCAAGGAAGAGAAGTCCGCCGTGATCGAGTCAGGAGACCTGATGCTGGACTGTGAAGGCAGGCGCTGCTTTATTGAAGGCCGTGAGATCAATCTGACGGCCAAGGAATTTGACCTTCTGGAGCTGCTGGTAAACAATCCTGGCAAGGTGTACAGCAGGGATAATCTGCTGAATATCGTCTGGGGATATGAATATCCCGGAGACGTGAGGACCGTGGACGTCCACGTGCGGCGGCTGAGAGAAAAAATTGAGAGCAGTCCCAGCGAGCCTAAATATGTTCATACGAAGTGGGGAGTGGGTTATTATTTTAAAAATTAGGACAAAGTTAAGAAAATATAAGAGCCTGCACCTCAGCCTGATTTTTCTGATTATGGTGTTCGGCATGCTTCCGCTGGTGATCTGCAAAGAAATTCTTCTGGCCTCCTATGAGGACACCCAGATCCGCCAGAGAATGAGCGAAATGCAGAGTTTGAGCCTGGGCTATATGAACCAGATCCTGTCCAGCGGCTATCTGGATGTGCCGGATAAAAACAGTGATATTGCCGGCAGGCTGGAACAGGCCGCAGAGATGTACGACGGGCGTATCCAATTGATAGACGCACAGTACAGGGTGGTTCTGGATACCCGGTCTGTGGACGAGGGAAAATACAATATATCAGAAGCTGTAATGAAGTCTTTTAAGGGGCAGCGCTACAGCTTTTATAACAGTGAGAAAAAATACATAGAATTTACTATGCCGCTGGCGGGATCTCAGAACAGCCATGTAGCTGGAGTGATGATCGTAGGCGCTTCCGTAAATAATATTGAAGTAGTGATGCTTTCTGTGCGCCACAAGGCCAATATTCTGCTGTGGCTCTGCGCTGCGGTGATGATGACAGTGGCCTTTCTGATTTCCTGGGTGATGATGCGGCCTTTTAAACGGGTGCGGGTTTCTGTTGAAAAAGCCAGAGAAGGGGAATCCGACATCGTGATAGAAAACGCCGGATATGTGGAGCTCCGCGGGATTACAGACAGTTTTCAGGCAGTGCTCGGACGGCTGAGAGCTCTGGATACTTCCAGGCAGGAGTTTGTTTCCAACGTATCCCATGAGCTGAAGACCCCGATCACCTCTATGCGGGTGCTGGCGGATTCTCTGCTGACCCAGGAAAATGTCCCGGCAGAAATTTACCGGGAGTTTATGGCAGATATATCAGAGGAAATCGACCGGGAGAGCAAGATCATCAGCGATCTTCTTGCTTTGGTTAAGCTGGACAAGGCGGCTACGGAGATGAATCTGGACCAGGTGAATATCAATGAGCTGGTGGAAGGGATCCTCAAGCGGCTCCGCCCCATTGCAGAGAAACGGAACATTGAACTGGTTCTTGAAAGTTTCCGCCCCATCACGGCCGAGGTAGATGAAGTGAAGCTGTCGCTGGCCATTACGAATCTGGTGGAGAATGCGATTAAATACAACAAAGATGACGGATGGGTTCATGTTTCCCTGAATGCGGATCATAAATACTTCTTTGTGAAGGTGGCTGATTCAGGAGTGGGAATCCCGGAGGATGCGGCACAACATATTTTCGAACGTTTTTACCGGGTGGATAAGGCCCGGTCCAGAGAAACAGGAGGGACAGGCCTTGGCCTGGCGATTACACAGAATGTAATCAACCTCCACCATGGCGCCATTAAGATGTACAGCAGGGCGGGAGAGGGCAGCACCTTTATGATGAGAATCCCTCTGTCATATATTGCATGAGAGGTATGAGAAGGATGAGAAAATGGTTATGGTGCTTCCTGTTCTGCCTGCTGTTTTTGTCAGGCTGCGGGCAGGATGGGGCTGCAGAGGAAACACTGCCGGAAGGGCAGTGCTATATCTATTATCTGGATATATCGGGGGCTTCCCTGGTGCGTCAGGCATATCAGCTTGGAGGAGAAGGCGTTGAAAATCAGCTGGCAGAAGCAGTGAACCAGATGCGGGTTTCCCGCAATGTCAGTGAATATGTCCCGGCAATACCTGATACAGTCCGCCTGCTGAGCGTACAGGTGAAAGCTGCCGATCACGCTGCTGTGCTGAATTTCAGCGGGGAGTATTCCAGAATGAAAGCGCAGGAAGAAGTGCTCTGCCGGGCTGCAATCGTGAAAACAGTGGTACAGATTCCGGGAATTGACAGGGTATCTTTCCGGGTGGAAAATCAGCCTTTGACTGGGAACGACCAGGAAGTCGTGGGAAATATGTCTGCCGACAGTTTTGTGGACAGCACCTGGAAAGATATTAAAACGACTGTGCTGAACCTGTATTTTGCAGGTGCGGATGATAAGCAGCTGGAAAAAGAAGAGAGAGAAATCCAGTATTATGGGACAATTTCCATGGAACGGCAGGTAGTGGAAGAACTGATTGCGGGACCGTCAGAGGGCAGCAGCCTTCATCCGGTCATGCCGCAGGATTTAAAAATTTTAAATGTATCTACAAAAGACAGCATATGCTATGTGAACCTGAGCAGTGAGTTTATTGAAGAAGCCCCTGACCTGACGGGGGCGGTCACTGTGTATTCCATAGTAAATTCCCTGACAGAGCTGCCGGGAATCAATAAGGTGCAGATATCAGTGGAAGGGAACTCCGGGCTGATGCTGAAGGAGGTTTCGCTGGAAAAACCTCTGGAGAGGGATTTGAGCAGAGTGAAGACTGAATAGGGGGAAAACATATAGAAAGACCATTGCTTTGGTGCGCCGCTGCATTTGTGCTTGGAGAGCTGTGTGCGCGGTATCCGCAGCAGGCCGGGTTGATTTGGCTCTGTGCGGGAGGCGCGGCAATGGCAGGAACAGGGTTGCGGGCAGCTGCCGGTGTTGTTGAAAAGAAACGCTTTTTCATCTGGACGGCTGTCTTTTTGGCTTGCGCAGGGTTCAGTTTTGTGTCAGGCTTTTTATTATTGTCGGATGCAGACAGAGTGACGGAACTGGAATCTGAACTGGAAAAGATGACACGAGGCTGCGCGGGTTTGGTTGAAGGCAGGGTTGCCGCTGTCAGGAACAGCAATGGCGGGCGCCAGCTCATCCTGGATCATTGCTTTGTCAGGATGGAAGGGAAAGATTTTGAGCTGTCCGGAGATGGGAGGATTCTGGCTGATTGCGGCTGGGATACAGCCGCGGAGCCCGGGGAGCGGGTACGGATCAGAGGAAAACTGCAGCTTCCCAGGAGCGCGAGGAATCCGGGAGAATTTGATTTCAGGGCTTATTACAGAGCCCAGCGGATTCTTTGCTTTTTGAGGGAAGGAAAGCTGGAAGGAAAATCCGGGCAAAAAAATGTGGCCAGCGCTTTTCTGCTGCATCTGCGGGAGCGGCTGTCAGGCAGCCTGAAGGAGATGGCCGGAGAGGAGGACGGGGCGCTGTTCTGCTCCATGCTCCTGGGAGATAAATCCGGGCAGGATCAGGAGGTGCGCAGCCTGTATCAGCAAAATGGGATCGCCCATATTCTGGCCATATCCGGACTGCATATTTCCCTGGCCGGGGCCGGGGTCTGGGCCTTGCTCAGGAAAGCCGGAGCAGGATACTGGAGCGCAGGGGCGTCAGGTTTTCTGTTTGTGGCCGCATACGGATGGATGACCGGGGGAAGCGTTTCGGCTGTCCGGGCTGCTTCGATGTATGGGGTCCAGCTGCTGTCCGGCTGCCTTGGGAGGACATACGATACCCAGACGGCTCTCAGTGCGGCAGCGCTGGGCATTCTGTGGCAGGAACCTCTGCAGTTGTTCCAGAGCGGTTTTCAGCTGTCCTTTCTGTCTGTGCTTTCGGCCGGAACGATCTTTTTGGCTCTGCGAAACTGGGACAGGCTGCCCGGCGGAAGAACTGGTAAGATTTTTATAGGAGTGAAAGATGCGCTGCTGCTGTCCATATCTGTACAGCTGGGGACACTGCCGGCGCTGTGCAGCCATTTTTTTATCTGGCCGCCCTATGGCCTGCTGCTGAATCTGGCTGTAATTCCGTTGATGACCGTGGTATTCCTTTCCGGGTTTGCGGGGATATTCTGGGGGCTGGTTACAAATGCAGCAGGGAGCTTTTTGCTGGGAGCCGGAAGGTGGGTGTTTGGTTTTTACCAGCGGCTCTGTCTTGCGGCGGGAGAACTGCCGGGAGCGGTTCAGGTTCCTGGAATCCCGGAACTGTGGAAGATTATTGTGTATTATGTGGTTCTTTCTTTGATCTGTTGCGCTTTGAGGACTGCCGTCAGGAAAAGCGGGCCGCAAAGATGCGGCCGGAAAATCCCGGGCGCAAGGATTGCTGTTCCGGCGGCAGTGGTTTTATTGGCCGCGGGATTGTTTTGGCTGAGGGCGGATTCTGCGTCCTGGGCGCATCTGGATATTCTGGATGTTGGGCAGGGGGACGGGCTGATGCTTTACACGGGAGAGGGAACGGTATTTATGATCGACGGGGGAAGCAGCAGCCGGAAAAATCTGGGGGAAGAGTGTCTTGTGCCCTACCTGCAGAGCCAGGGAGTCAGCCGGATCGACTGTGCGGTGGTGAGCCATGGGGATGAAGATCACATCAGCGGCCTGCGGCAGCTGATGGAAGAAGGATTTCCCATAGGAGAACTGGTGCTTCCGGACATTCTGCATCCCGATGAGAATTACCGGCAGCTGGAGGAGGCCGCGAAACGGTCCGGGGTACCTGTGCGGCTGCTGAAAGCCGGAGACTGCTGGAAGGGCGGTGAAACGGAGATCCGCTGTCTTCACCCGCCTGACAGATTCTCCTGGACGGAAACAAATTCCTATTCTACTGTGCTGAAGATCATATCAGGAGATTTCCGTATTCTGCTGACAGGGGATTTGGATCAGGCTGGGGAAGACGCGCTGCTGCGGTCCGGCGCGGATCTGTCCTGCAATGTGCTGAAAGTTGCCCATCATGGCTCCCGTTTTTCTACCAGCGTTAAATTTCTGGAACTGGCGGATCCTCAATATGCGGTGATCTCGGCAGGAGAGGGAAATTCTTACGGCCATCCTCACCGGGAACTGATCAAAAGGCTGGAGGGACGGGGAATACGGATCTTTCAGACTCTTCAGTCGGGGATGGTGAGGATTGTTCCGGGCAAAAACGCCCCGCCGGAAGGGTATCTGGGGGAGTGAAGAAATGGCAATAATCCTGATTGCATTCAGAAAGAAAAACTGTTATACTGTAAAGCAGATAAATTGATGAGAAATCAGAGGAGGATGTTATGACAGATCAAAATTGCGCATATTGTATGGAGGGAGAACTGGTCGCCAAGTTCGGCATCAAAATCTGTGAATTTGAGGAGTCCAAGCTGTACCTGTTTAAAGAACAGAGCCATCCCGGCAGAGTAATCGTGGCCCATAAAAAGCATGTCAGTGAAATGACAGCGCTGGCTCCGGAAGAGCGCGCCCGGTATTTCGAGGAGATCAATCGTGTGGCGGAAGCCCTGCACAAGGCATTCCATCCGGATAAGGTGAATTATGGGGCATATGGGGATACCGGCTGCCATCTGCATTTCCATCTGGTGCCCAAGTATAATGGACAGGCTGAGTGGGGCGGAGTGTTCGCCATGAATCCTGATCAGAAATATCTGAGCGAGGAAGAGTATGGCGAGATGATTGAAAAAATTAAAGCAGCATTATAACATAGGAGTTTTCACGGCATGCAGACATTGAACCGGGACATCCGGGATAAAAATTTTCATCATATCTATTTGCTGTACGGTGAAGAGGCATTTTTAAGGCGCAGCTACAGAAACCGGCTTCGGGATGCCATTGCCGGCGGAGATGAGATGAACTGCAGCAGTTTTGGGGGGAAGGGCGTGGATTTTGCGCAGGTTCGGGACCTGGCGGAAACCCTGCCCTTTCTGGCAGAAAGGCGGCTGATCATCCTGGAGGATACCGGGCTGTTCAAGGTTCAGGCCCAGGAATGGGCGGATTATATGGAACAGCTGCCGGAGAGCACGGTTCTTCTGTTTTCGGAACAGGAAGTGGATAAGCGGGGGAGGCTATATAAAAAAGTGGCTTCTCTTGGGTATGCGGCGGAACTGGGAAGGCAGAAGGAATCTGAGCTGCGGCGGTGGGTTCTTCAGCTTTTAGGCCGGGAAAAGCGGCAGATCACAGGTCAGGCCATGGAGCTATTTCTGCAGCGGTCAGGAGAAGATATGGAGCAGATTCGCAGCGAGCTGGATAAGCTGATCTCTTTTACAGAAGGAAAAGAGGGGATTACGGCTCAGGATGTGGAGGAAATCTGCACCCAGCAGACAGCGGGACGGATCTTCGAGATGCTGGAAGCTGTGGCCGCGGGAAGAGAACGGCAGGCGCTGGAACTGTACTACGATCTTTTGGCCTTGAAGGAGCCATCTATGCGTATTCTGTTCCTGCTGGCCCGCCAGATGAACCAGCTGCTGACAGTGAAGGATCTGATGATGGCCGGGCAGAACAGAGATGGGATCGCCTCAGCTATGAAGCTGCGTCCATTTATTGCGGGCAAATTAATAGGGCAGGCACGATCATTTGAAAAAGAAGAATTGCGCGGCTGCCTGAATCTTTGTGTGGAAACAGAAGAATCGGTAAAGAGCGGGGCGATGGCAGAAAAATTGGCGGTAGAACTGCTGATCGTCCGCATTGCAAGACGAAAAGAGATTGGAGTAAAATAGAATGGAATATGGGATGAACAGGCCGGTGCGCCGCAGGCGCGGAAGAAGAGGGTTGGAGCCGGATAATAAACTGATTCTGATATTGGTCATTGTCGTGTTGATTCTTGCAGCTGTGGCAGGCGGCCTGTATCTGAGAAACCGCTCCGGGAAAGACGGGGAAGAATCATCCAAGACTGCAGAAAACACAGAAAATTATTCCGGAAGCGGAAACGCCGGTGAATCCGCATCCGGGGAAAACCCGGGAGGCTCTGAGTCGGCGGCGCCAGAGTCAACTGCCGGGCAGGCCTTTGATCCGTCCAGGATTACATATCCGCTGTCCCAGACACCTGAGGCAGGAGACGACTATTTTAAGGATGCACTGTTTATCGGGGATTCCAGAACCATTGGATTCCAGATGCATTCGGGAATCATGGGGGCTACTTTCTACACGGATACAGGGGCTGCTGCCAAAACAGCCATGACAAAACCCTTTATTCCTCAAACAGCGCTGAAAAACAGGCCTGAGGGCGCGTCTTCTGAAACAAAGGTAACGCTTCAGGAAGCGCTGCAGGCTGATAAAAGCTTTGGCAAGGTATACATTGGGTTTGGAATCAATGAAACAGGGTATGAAGACTGGGAAGTCCTGCAGTATTATAACCAGCTGATTGACCTGATCCAGTCCACCATGCCAGAAGCCATAATATATGTCCAGAGCGTGGTAAATGTGACTGCCGAGCGTTCCGCGAAGGGCGACTATGTGAATAATGACAAGATCAACCACTTTAATGAGATATTTTTGAAAATGGCGCAGGAACAGGGCGTGTGTTTTGTGAATATCAATGAAGCCCTGACAGCTGACGGCGTGCTTCCGGCGGATGCCAGCAGTGATGGCGTACATTTCCTCAAATCTTATTATCAGAAGTGGTATCAGTATCTGAAAAAACATGCGGTCTGAGAAGAAAGAGGGGCGGCGGTGACAGAGAGAGAAAAAATGCTGGCCGGAGAATTATATGACTGCGGCGACCGGGAGCTGCTTGCCCGGTGGCACAGGGCGAAAGACCTGATCAGAGAATATAATATGACGGAATCGGAGGATCTGGAAAAGAAAGACAGGATCCTGGATGAACTTTTGGGCGGAAGAGGCAGAAATTTGTGGATTACACCGCCGTTTTACGCGGATTACGGAAACAATATCTTTTTTGGAAATCACTGCGAAGTGAATATGAACTGTACATTTCTGGATGACAATAAAATTGTGATTGGAGACCATGCGTTGATTGCGCCGAATGTGCAGATTTATACAGCGTTCCATCCCACAAACGCTGCGGACCGTTTCGGCGGAGGGGGTGGAGATGAAAGCTTTGAATTCTGCCGGACCAGGACGGCTCCGGTGATGATTGGCAGGAATGTATGGATTGGCGGAGGGGCGGTGATTCTCCCCGGCGTTACCATTGGGGATAATGTGGTGATCGGGGCCGGAAGCGTGGTGACGAAGGATATTCCTTCCGACAAAATAGCTTTTGGGAATCCCTGCCGGGTGATCCGGGATAATTGCTGAGAATATTGAAATATATGAAAAAGAATCTCGCTCGCGGGATTCCCCGCCTGCGGCGTGTCGCTTTAGCGACGTGATTCCTTACGCCGCAGTGTGATTCCCCGGAGGGTTTTGTTGCATAGGGAACGCAGTTTCCGGACAACAAAAAGCCGCACATTTCATGATGTGCGGCTTTACTCAAGCTATATAGTCAATATTTATGCCAGTGCGTTCACAGCCTTGGTCATGCGGCTGATCTTGCGGGATGCTGTATTCTTATGATATACGCCCTTGGATGCAGCCTTATCCATTGTGGAAATTGCGTTCGCCAGCGCGGTCTGTGCGGCAGCCTTATCTCCGGCAGCAACAGCAGCGTCAACCTTCTTAACAGCAGTCTTAACAGCAGACTTGATGGACTTGTTTCTTGCAGTTTTGGTAGCGATTACTAAAACTCTCTTCTTAGCAGACTTAATGTTAGCCAATGTGGTACACCTCCAAATAATATTAGTAGATTATTCAAACGCAACCGGAAGGAGAGAGCTTCCGCCTGCAAAAAAGCCTTTACATAAACGAGACACGGGCGTTCATGTAAACATACCTTGTTATCATAGTCTATTCTTTCAGCATTGTCAATACATAATACGAAGAAAATTGGGAAAAATACTGATTAAGAGAAAGGAGCGTATCCATGGAACAGCAGCAATATGAAACATATACTGACCTGGCGGTAGAAGTAAAAGAAAGCTTCCCGGGAGACGGCGGTGAGATTCCCGGCGTAGTGCTGGAGGAAGAAGTACTGCGCGACACGAAAATGAAGGTGACCAGAGTGGTGATCGAAACGAGGGAAGGTTCCCAAGCCATGCAGAAACCCATCGGCACTTACCTGACACTGGAATCTCCATATTTTTCTGATGGGGATTCTGTTCATGCAGAACGCTGCGGAAAGATTCTGGCAGAGTACGTCAGGGAGCTGCTTCCTTCAGGGTGTAAAAATGTGCTGGCTGTGGGCCTTGGCAATCAGGGGCTGACTGCAGACGCCCTTGGCCCCAGAACGATCCAGCACCTGTGGATTACCAGACATCTGGCAGAATCAGATGCAGGCACGGCGCTTTGCGGCATGGTGCCGGGGGTGATGGGCCAGACCGGCATGGAATCCGCTGAGATGATCCGCGGTGTGATCCGGGAAGTACAGCCGGACGCGCTGATTGTAATTGACGCGCTGGCAGCGCGAAGCGCCAGCAGGCTGGGAACAACGATACAGCTCAGCGATACGGGAATCCATCCGGGTTCCGGAGTGGGCAACCACCGGGACGGCATCACCCAAGGAAGCATGGGCGTGCCGGTGATTGCCGTGGGCGTGCCGACTGTGGTGGGCACAGCAACCATTGCCTGTGATACATTGGATGCTCTGACGCAGATGCTGGAGCAGAACAAATCTACCAGGCAGCTGGGGAAAAATATACGGGAATTTGCGCCTGCGGAGAAGTACCGGCTGGTGCGGGAACTTTTGGAACCCCGCTTAAGCGCTATGTTTGTCATGCCGAAGGATATGGACGTGCTTGTTGGGGAACTGTCAGAACTTCTGGCTGAAGGAATTAACCGGGCCGTGCTGGGGGCGGCGGGATAGGACAGAGAAAATGCGGCCAGGCTGTCATATTTTTATGCGCTCATTCATAATCATGTCTATACAGGTTATGGAGAGGAGAGCGGTATTGTGAAGTGGCTGAAGAAAATGGAAAAGGGCCTGGCGGTCCTTCTGCTGCAGTTCTGGCTGCCGGTTTTTGGGATCATAGCTCCGGGAAGCGCCCAAGAAGTGGAAAATCCAAAGGACCCGGCATATGAAGAATACAGGGAACTTGCTGCCATGCACCAGGAAGAAGAATTGTTCGTACAGGCCCGGGAACAGAGCCCGCCCACAATTCCGGAACCTTCTGAGACGCAGTCAGAAAGCCAGAGCGCTGCTCCGCCGGAGAGCAGTCCTGTGCCTACACAGGAAAATCCTGCCCCGCAGCCGTCAGAAACGCCAACGGATGCAGCGGCTTCAGGACTGCCTTCTATCATTTCTTCGCAGACAGGAATTAACCTGCGCATGGAGCAGGCTTTGGCCGGGTGCGGGATCAGCCTGGATAAGGCTATGGATCTGAACTATGTTCTGCCTCAGCTGTATGTAGTTCAGAGCGGCATTCCCATAGACAGTTCTGTAATCAATCCGGAAGTATTTCTGAAAAAAGATCTGAGGATAAAAGGCAGCGGCTCACAGCCTCAAATTCTGATTTATCACACCCATTCCCAGGAAGCTTTTGCAGATTCGGTTCCGGGAGATACTTCCCAGACCATTGTGGGAGTGGGGGATAAGCTGGCCTCCATTCTTCATGATACATATGGATACAACGTACTTCACCATACAGGAATATACGATATGACAGACGGGAAACTGGACCGGGACCCGGCTTACAGCAAAGCCCTTCCTGAACTGCAGAAAATACTGGCGGAATATCCATCCATAGAGCTGGTCATCGACCTGCACCGGGACGGTGTGCGGGAGGACCTGCGCCTGGTGACGGAGGTGGACGGAAAACAGACTGCCCGGCTGATGTTTTTTAACGGATTATGCCGCAATGAGAGCGGGGATATCCCCGACCTGATTCATCCCTACCGGGAACAGAACCTGGCTTTCTCCTTCCAACTGATGCTGGAAGCCCGTGCGGTAAAGGAGGATTGGCCCAGATTTATTTACGCCAGGCCCATGCGGTATAACCAGCATCTGGGGCCGGTGTCCGCGCTCATTGAAGTGGGCGCGCAGACGAATACAGTGGAAGAAGCCATGAATGCTGCGGAACCTCTGGCCAGAATTATCGACCAGGTTGTGGGAAAATAAACCCTTGTGGAAATTCCTGATTTCTGGTACAATGGCGCCAGACAAGGAGGAAGTACCATGGCAGCTGACCAGAAGAAAATTCGGAATTTTTGTATCATCGCCCACATTGACCATGGAAAGTCAACGCTGGCGGATCGAATTATAGAAAAAACAGGCACTCTTACCAGCAGAGAAATGCAGGATCAGATCCTGGACAACATGGATTTGGAGCGGGAGCGCGGCATCACCATCAAATCCCAGGCTGTCCGAGTGATCTATACGGCCAGGGACGGAGAGGAATATATTTTCAATCTGATCGACACTCCGGGACATGTGGACTTTAACTATGAGGTATCCAGGAGCCTTGCGGCCTGCGACGGAGCGGTCCTGGTGGTGGACGCCGCCCAGGGAATCGAGGCGCAGACTCTGGCGAATGTATACATGGCTCTGGATCATGATCTGGACGTTTTTCCGGTCATCAATAAAATAGACCTGCCCAGCGCTGACCCGGAGAGGGTGAAAAGTGAGATTGAAGATGTGATCGGGATTGAGGCTCAGGACGCTCCTTTGATTTCTGCCAAAAACGGAGTGAATATTGAAGAAGTGCTGGAACAGATTGTGGAGAAAATTCCATCTCCTTCAGGGGACCCGGAGGCTCCGCTGCAGGCGCTGATTTTTGATTCTGTGTATGACGCGTACCGGGGCGTGATTGTGTTCTGCCGCATAAAAGAAGGAACGGTGCGCAGGGGGACCAGGATCAGGATGATGGCCAGCGGGGCTGAATATGATACGGTGGAAGTAGGGTATTTCGGCGCGGGACAATTTATACCCTGTGACGAACTGAGCGCCGGAATGGTGGGCTATATTACAGCCAGCATTAAGAATGTAAAGGATACCCAGGTGGGCGATACGGTGACGGATGCCGGGAATCCGGCGGGGGAGGCGCTGCCAGGCTATAAGAAGGTTCAGCCCATGGTATACTGCGGCCTGTATCCGGCGGACGGTTCAAAATACGGAGACCTGCGGGATGCTCTGGAAAAGCTGCAGCTCAACGACGCGTCCCTGCAGTATGAGCCGGAGACTTCCGTAGCGCTGGGGTTTGGTTTCCGGTGCGGATTCCTGGGGCTTCTCCATCTGGAAATCATACAGGAACGTCTGGAGCGGGAATATAATCTGGATCTGGTGACCACTGCGCCTGGCGTAGTTTATTATGTGTATAAAACGGACGGCTCTATGGTGGAGCTGACTAACCCCTCTAATATGCCCGACCCTTCCGTCATTGAGTATATGGAAGAACCCTTTGTCTCTGCTGAAATCATGGTCACCACAGAGTTTATCGGGCCCATCATGGACCTCTGCCAGGAACGGCGCGGCGTATACCTGGGAATGGAATATATGGAAACCACAAGGGCGCTGCTGAAGTATGAGCTTCCCCTGAATGAGATTATCTATGATTTTTTTGACGCCCTGAAGTCCCGTTCCAAAGGCTATGCTTCCTTTGATTATGAGATGAAAGGCTATGTGAGATCTGAGCTTGTGAAACTGGATATCCTGGTGAACCGGGAAGAGGTGGATGCACTGTCCTTCATCGTATTTGCGGACAGCGCCTATGAACGGGGCAGGAAGATGTGTGAAAAGCTGAAGGAAGAAATTCCCCGCCAGCTGTTTGAAATTCCCATTCAGGCGGCAATCGGCAGCAAGATCATTGCCAGGGAGACGGTCAAGGCCCTGCGCAAAGACGTGCTTGCGAAATGTTATGGCGGCGATATCAGCCGGAAACGGAAACTGTTGGAGAAACAAAAAGAAGGCAAGAAGCGGATGCGCCAGGTGGGAAATGTGGAGATCCCGCAGAAAGCCTTTATGAGCGTACTGAAATTAGATGACAAATAAAAAAACAGATATCGGAATTTATATTCATATCCCATTTTGCATCAGAAAATGTGCTTACTGTGATTTCTTGTCAGGCCCTGCGGGAGAACAGGAAAGAACGGAATATCTGACAGCGCTTTTACAGGAAATTGCTGCCAGCGGCAGGAAAGAAGGGGGTCCGTACCGGGCGAAGACTGTGTTCTTCGGCGGAGGGACCCCCTCTGTTCTGCCGGGAGAACAGATCGGAAAGATTCTTGAATCCCTGCGCCAAGCGTTTCATGTAGCGGAAGATGCGGAGATCACCATGGAGGCCAACCCCGGGACACTGACAGCGGAGAAACTGTCCCGGTACCGGGCTGCAGGAGTCAACAGGCTCAGCCTGGGGCTTCAGTCCATGAAAAATGACGAGCTGAGGCTGCTGGGCAGAATCCATACCAGGGAAGATTTTTTTGAGAGCTTTTATCTGGCCCGGGAAGCAGGATTTGACAATATCAATGTGGACCTGATATCCGCTCTGCCGGGACAGACCTGCGGCAGCTGGGAAGAGACGCTGGAGGAAACGGCGGCTCTGAAGCCGGAACACATTTCCGCTTATAGTCTGATTGTGGAAGAGGGAACGCCTTTTTACAAAATGTACGGACCCGGAAGCAGCGGGGAACTGCTGCTGCCCGGAGAGGAAGAGGATCGGAAGATGTACCGCCGTACCGCACAGCTGCTGGGGGAAGCAGGCTACCGGCGATATGAAATTTCAAACTATGCGCTGCCGGGAAAAGAATGCCTTCATAACCTCTGCTATTGGACAGGAATTCCTTACCTGGGCTTTGGACTGGGGGCTTCTTCCTGTTTTGAGGGGCGGCGTTTTTCAAATACTGCAGACTGGGAAGCGTACCTGAAAAATTCTGAAAATCTCGCCCTGGTGAGAACAGTAACCGAAGAGCTGACGGAAAAATCCCTGATGGAAGAATTCTGCTTTCTGGGGCTGCGGCTTTCGGAAGGAATAGACAGGAAGGAGTTTGAAGAACGCTTCAAGCGGCCCTTCGGTGAAGTGTACGGAGGAGTGGAAAGACGTTTTGTGCAGATGGGATTACTGGAAGTGCGCGGAAGGCGCCTGCGTCTGACGGAACAGGGCATAGATCTGAGCAATCAGGTGATGTGTGAATTTCTCTTGTAGAAGGCTTGCATTTCCGGCCGGTCTGAGCTAATATAGTATGTAGTAAGAAAAGTAAGGAAGTAAAAACAACGGAGGAGGAAGCCATGGAAATTGCAACAGTGACCACCAAAGGGCAGGTAACAGTTCCAAAAAGGATCCGGAATTATCTGGGTCTGGATACCGGGGCGAAGATTATCTTTGTGGAAATGGATGACGGCAGCGTGCGTATGGTGAATGCGGACAGGAATCCGGGTGAACCGGGAGGCCTTTCCACACTGCAGGGCGGAGCCATGCAGGCGGCGGAGCCGGACCGCGCTGTGAAAAAGAAAAGACAGACAGAAAAGGCGGGGCCGAAAACAGCTGTAAAGACTGTGCCAAAGAGCAGCGAAGCTCAGGAAACGGAAGAACAGCTTAACATAGCGGCGGCTGCCAGAGAAGCAGCCAGGAAACAGAAAGAAAAAGAGGATCAGGAAGCTGCCCTTAAGCGTGAGGAAGAAAACCGTGCAAAAAGGCGGAGGGACCTGAACAGCTATTTGCTGTAGGGAGGCAAGTATGAGAATTCTAGTTGCGATGCCTGTAGAGGAGCGGCATAAGGCCCTTCTGAAGGAAGCAGCGCAAAAAGCTGAGTTTATTTTCTGCCCGTCTGCCCAGGTGACGGAAGAGCTGGCACAAAGCGTGGATATTATTATAGGCAATGTGAAACCGCAGAAGATCGCGGGAACGGACAGGCTGCGCTGGATGCAGCTGAACAGCGCAGGAACAGACGGCTATCTGGAACCCGGCGTCCTGCCGGAAGGAACCCTGCTCACCAATGCTACCGGAGCATACGGGCTGGCGATTTCAGAGCACATGCTGGGTATGGTGCTGGAACTGAAGAAAAAACTCTATTTGTATCACCAAAATCAGTTGGCGGAATGCTGGAAGGACGAGGGGAAGGTGACTTCTATATTCGGGTCCGTCACGCTGGTCATCGGGCTGGGAGATATTGGCAGCGAATTTGCGTCCAGAATGAAAGCTTTGGGCAGCTATGTGATCGGGATACGCCGGACAAAGGCAGAGAAGCCGGATTACGTCGATGAACTGCGGCAGATGGACGGTCTGGAAGACTGCCTGAAGCGGGCTGATGTGGTAGCGCTGAGCCTGCCCGGGACAAAAGAGACTTACCGGCTGATGGACACAAATCGTCTGGCCTGTATGAAGAAGAGCGCGGTGCTGATCAATGTTGGCCGTGGAACGGCTGTGGATACAGAGGCGCTCTGTGACGCGCTGGAGCAGGGAAGGATTGCCGGAGCAGGCCTGGATGTGACAGATCCGGAGCCTCTCCCGCCTGGACACCGCCTCTGGAAAGCTCCTAATGTGGTGATCACTCCGCATATTTCCGGGCTGTATCATTTACAGGAGACCCATGAACGGATTGTGGGGATCGCTGCGGAAAATCTGGCGGCCTTCCTGGAAGGGCGGCCCATGCGCAGCCTGGTAGACCGCAGCACCGGCTACAGGGCCGTAAAACAGTGATATAAGCGCCTGCCCCTGCATAGGCTAATGGCAGGAGATGCGGCGGCATCCCCACAGGAAAATGGAGGAGGGATGCGGCATGGAGAGGCTGAACAGGTGGCTGGCATTGAGCGCGGCGGCAGTTGTTCTGCTGACAGCGGTATTTTATTTCTGGCAGGGAAGAGAACGCCCTGCTTCTGCAGAAACAGACAGTGAAGAACTGACAGTGGCCCTGACCTTTGACGACGGCCCCCACCCGGCCTACACTTCCAGGCTTTTGGACGGCCTGAAGGAAAGAGGAGTCAAGGCCACTTTTTTTCTGATTGGCAAAAGCGCGGAAAAATATCCGGAGCTGGTACAGCGTATGGCGGAAGAAGGCCATTTAATTGGCAACCATACATACAGCCATGTGCAGCTGAGCAAATGCAGCGTTACAGGGGCCATGGAAGAGGTGGTAAAGACCAACACGCTGCTGGAGGACCTGACCGGTGAGCGCATGGAATATATCCGGCCGCCTTTTGGCTGCTGGAACAATCATTTGACAGACAGGCTGGATATGACAGAAGTCTTGTGGGATGTGGACCCGCTGGACTGGAAGGTACAGAACACCGCCACAGTGGTGAATCATATCCTGATGAACGTGAAGAACAATCAGATTATTCTTTTGCATGAC
This sequence comes from Cuneatibacter caecimuris, assembly GCF_004216775.1. Classification (GTDB taxonomy): domain Bacteria; phylum Bacillota; class Clostridia; order Lachnospirales; family Lachnospiraceae; genus Cuneatibacter; species Cuneatibacter caecimuris. The sequence goes on along the minus strand of NZ_SGXF01000001.1, from coordinate 487,536 downwards.
GTCTATGATACATCAGTAGAAGCTGCTTTTCAGGTAATTGACGCGCTGCAGGCCAGGGGATATCGGTTTGTCACTGTGGATGAACTGCTGGTAGATTGACCGCCAGCGAACTGACTGACAGACTGGAAAAAGAAAATAATATCAATAACTGTGAATAAAACAGAAAATATTTTCGTGCATATAAAATATAAACAGGAAAACAGCGAAAATTTCGGAACAGCTTGACGCAGATGGAGAAAGAAGCTACAATAGAAGTTACTTTCGCGTTGGAAAGTTCTAATGTGATAAAACAGGAGGAACGCAAATGGCTAATGATAATCGTCCGATTATAAAGAATCAACACACCAATCTGCTGGAGCTGGAAGAACATATTTACCATTTGGTGGACGTGGAGAGCCCCAATACATACAGAAATCTGTTCCCTTATGATGAAATTCCCAAAATTGCGTTTAATAACCGGGTGGTACCCCACAATATGCCGGACAAAATCTGGATTACAGATACCACATTTCGTGACGGGCAGCAGTCCAGAGCGCCTTATACCACGGAACAGATTGTGACGATTTATGATTATCTGCACCGGCTGGGCGGTCCAAATGGAATTATCCGCCAGAGCGAATTCTTTCTGTATACAAAGAAAGACCGGGACGCTGTTTATCAATGCCTGGAGAGAGGCTATGAGTTTCCCGAGGTGACCAGCTGGATCAGAGCCAGCAACAAAGATTTTCAGCTGGTTAAAGATATCGGCCTGAAAGAAACCGGGATTCTGGTATCCTGTTCTGATTACCATATTTTTTATAAAATGAAAATGACGCGCCAGCAGGCGATGTTTCATTATTTACATGTGATACGGGAATGCCTGGAATACGGGATCAGTCCCAGGTGCCATCTGGAAGACATCACCCGCTCTGATATTTTCGGCTTTGTCATTCCTTTCTGTGTGGAGCTGATGCGCCTGCAGGACCAGTACAAGATTCCCATTAAAGTCCGGGCATGCGATACCATGGGCTATGGAGTGAACTTTTCCGGCGCTGTAAATCCCCGCTCCGTACAGGGCATTATTTATGGCCTGACCACTCATGCGGGCGTGCCTTCGGAGCAGCTGGAATGGCATGGGCACAATGACTTTTATAAAGCAGTCAGCAATTCTACAACAGCATGGCTCTATGGCTGCAGCGGCGTGAACTGTTCCCTGTTCGGCATCGGAGAACGCACTGGCAATACTCCGCTGGAAGCCATGGCTTTCGAATATGCTCAGCTCCGGGGAAGTCTGGACGGAATGGATACCACGGTGATCACGGAACTGGCGGAATATTACGAAAAAGAGCTGGGAGAGCATATTCCTGAGCGGACTCCCTTTGTAGGGAAAAATTTCAACGTGACGCGGGCGGGCATCCATGCGGACGGCCTGCTGAAAAATGAAGAGATATATAATATTTTTGATACCTCAAAATTCCTGAACCGTCCCGTGCTCGTGGCGGTTTCCAATACCTCCGGCCTGGCCGGAATCGCCCACTGGATCAACACCTATTACAGGCTTCCGGAGGAGCAGAAGCTGGACAAGAGCAACCCTCTGGTAGGAAAGGTGAAGGAATGGGTGGATCAGGAATACGAAGACGGCCGGGTGACTGTGATTTCTGACGATGAGCTGGTAGAAGTAATCCAGGAAAATTGCAGGGAACTGGGAATAGACCTGTAAAATTTGAATTGAGAGATGCCGCCTCTTTGCCGTATTTCTCTCTGACTGTCTGATTTTTCACATAATAGGTATTTTCAGCAAGCATAAGGGGGGGAAAGCCTGCATAGGATATACAAAGTGTGAAAAGGAGCGGGTTATGAGCGGGAAAACAAAAATCATGGTATTTAAAATGAAGGAGCTGATTTATACGGCAGTATTCGTGGTGCTGGGCATTCTGCTGATCCTGCTGCTGGTATGGATGTTCCTGGGGAAAGGAAAGGATAAAGACCAGCCTGCGGAAAATGCTTCCAAATACATAGCAGGTGTATATACCTCTTCCATAAAACTGGGAAACCAGACCCTGGACGTTCAGGTATCAGTAGATGCGGATCATATTAACTCTGTAGGATTTGTCAATCTGGACGAAGCAGTGTCCGCAATGTATCCACTAATGCCCACAGCACTATCCAGTCTGAATACGCAGATTGTGCAGAAACAGACACTGGAAGGCGTAACCTATTCCGACGATATGAAATACACGGCGCAGGTCCTGTTAAAAGCCATAGACGCAGCCCTGAACAAAGCCAAAGTCCAGGAAACCACCACCCTCGCCGCAGACTAAGCCCATTGCAAAAAAACAGCTTTTTGTGGTATACTGTTCATGAAAGCAATGAGCAGTGCGAAAAAGCAGCAATAAATTTTTTCGTTGTGCTTGCACAAAAGAAAAAATTTATTGCTGCTTTTTCATAGGGGGAAAGCCCGTGAGGGAGATGGAGCGAAACGGGATTGACCGTCACTGCGGAGCAGAAAGTAACGAAAGAAGTTGTGCCGGCACAAAAGAAAAAGGAGGCGGCCCCAGAACAATGTCACTGCAATTTATCACCGGAAGCTGCGGCTCCGGAAAATCCTATAAACTATACGCAGACGTGATCCGGGAATCCCTGGATCATCCCCGGCGGCATTATATCGTAATCGTGCCCGAGCAGGCCTCTTTACAGATTCAGCATACACTGGTGGATCTGCACCCGCGCCATGCGCTGATGCAGATCGAAGTGCTGAGCTTCAACCGGCTGGCCTATCGGGTCTTTGAAAAATTAAATATTGCAGCGCCCAAAATCCTGGATGATACAGGAAAATCCATGATCCTGAGAAAATCGGCAGGCCGACGAAAAAAAGATCTGGCTGTTTTTGGCAGTTCCCTGTCCCGCAGCGGTTTTATCGGAGAGCTGAAATCAGTTCTTTCAGAATTCCGCCAGTACGGGGTGGAACCGGACAAGGTGGATCTGACCGGGGCAGGAGAACTGCTCCAGGCAAAATTTCGCGATCTGTCCGTGGTTTTCCAGGCATTCCAGGAAGCCATGGAAAAAGACTACGTAACCGCGGAGGAACTGCTTCAGGTTCTGTGCAGGCACATCGACAGGGCGGAATTTCTGCGGGACAGCATTGTAGTCCTGGATGAATTCACAGGATTTACGCCAGTGCAGTATCAGCTGGTGGAAAGCCTCCTGCGCCTGGCGGCTCAGGTACGGGTGTCCGTGACTATCGATCCGGCCTTGCCGGAATCCAGCCTTTTCTACATGAGCCGGGAAATGAAGCGGAAGCTGGAGGACCTGGCGATGCGCCAGGATATTCCGGTGGATCGGGAGATCAGGCTGAGCGGTCTGCCAAAGCGCTACGAAAAAGCGCCTGAATTGTTTTATCTGGGAAGGAGCCTGGGAATGCCGGGCGCAGGATATGAAGGCAGCTGCCAGGCTGTCCGTATTTCTTCTGCTCCGGGAGCGGACGGGGAGGTGCGCTTTGCGCTGAGGGAGATCTTGCGCCTGGTGCGCAGCGAGGGGTACCGGTACAGAGAGATTGCTGTGATTGCAGGAGACTTGTCCCGGTATTCCGGGCCGATTGTCCATTATTTTGGCAGGGCGGGCCTGCCATATTTTATAGACCAGAAAAAAAGTCTTTTGGGCCACCCGCTGGTGGATATGCTGCGATGCCTGCTGGAAGCAATTCAGCAGAACTTTACTTATGATTCCATGTTTCGCCTGCTGAAAAATGTATTAATCGGGCTGGACGTGGAAGAAATCAGCCTGCTGGAAAATTATGTGCTGGAAACAGGGGTGCGGGGAGCAGGCCGCTGGCAGGAAGAATGGGCTTACAGAGGAAAACGCTTGTCCCGGGAAGAATTAGAGCAGGTAAACGCCACACGGCAGAGGGCAGTGGAACTGATTTTTCCTCTATGCAGTGCGCTGAAGGAAGAAAAAGAACAGACCGTAAGCCAGAGGCTGTTTTTGCTGCGCCGGTTTTTAGAAGAAACCGGAGCGGAACAGCGTATTGAAGCGCTGCGCCGGCAGCTGGAGGCGGAAGGAGATCTGGAGCGGGAGAAAGAATACGCGCAAAGTTACGATAAGGTGATGGAGCTGTTTGGGCAGTTTGAAACCTTGATGGGGAACGAGCGGATGACGCTGCAGGTTTTTTCCGAGATTCTGGAAGCTGGTTTTTCTGAAATTCAGGTGGGCCTGATTCCGGCTGCTCTGGACAGGCTGGTGGTAGGGGATCTGCGGCGGACCCGCCTGGGCGGAATCCGCGCCTTGTTTGTGCTGGGCTGTAATGAAGGCTGCATGCCTCCCAGGGAAATGCGGGGAGGGCTGCTTTCTGATCTGGAGCGTGAGTTTCTGAAAGAACAAGGGGTGGAGCTGGCGCCCACCGGAAGGGAGAGCAGCCTGCAGCAGCAATTTTACCTGTATCTGATGCTGGGACGGCCTTCCGAGCATCTCTTTCTGTCCTGCAGCCAGGCGGACGGAGCAGGGAGAGGCAGCATGCAGGCAGGATTTCTGAAACAACTGAAGAAAAATTTTGCGATCCCGGACAGCGTAGGGCAAGAAAACTGTTTCACAGTGCCTGCAGATGGTCTGGACGACCTGGCAGCGGGGTTTTCCGACGCCGTGCGGGGGGATGCGTCCCTCCAGTGGAAAGCGCTTTACCAGTGGTTTTCAGGGCAAAAGGAATTTGCAGAGGCTGTAGAGCAGCTGCAGAGAGCTTCCAGCTGCGTTTTCCGCCCGGAAAGCCTTCCGGCAAATGTGGTTCTGCGCCTCTATGGAGATGTGCCGGTGAGCAGCATTACCAGTCTGGAGCAGTTTGCGGGATGTCCCTACAGCCATTTTCTGCAGGCGGGCCTGAAGCTGCTGCCGAGGATGCAGTACCAGCTGGAGGCGGTGGATCTGGGCAATATATTCCATGCCTCCCTGGAAGAGTTTTTTGTAAATATGCGGAGGGCCGGATTGGACTGGAAAGAGCTGGATGAAAAGCAGCGGACATTTCTGGTGGATCAGAGCGTTTCCGCCGTTGCGGAACGGTATGGAAATACAATTCTGCGCAGCTCGGCCAGAAACGCTTACCTGGAAGGCCGCCTGAGGCGGGTGGCGGACGAAACTGTGTGGGCGCTGCAGGAGCAGTTAAAGTGCGGCAGTTTTATCCCCGGGGGCAGTGAATTAAGCTTCCGGCCGGAGGACAGGCTTCCGGGGCTGTCTTTTGTCCTGGACGGGGGAATGCGCATGGAGCTGCAGGGCAGGATAGACCGGGTGGACCTGGCTTTTGACGGAGACAGAATCTATGTGAAGATTATTGACTATAAATCAGGGATGACCGGGTTTGAGCCTGCGAGGATTTATCATGGCCTGCAGCTTCAGCTGATGGTCTATCTGCAGGCTGCGGTGGAGATGGTGAAACGGAAATATCCGGATAAAGAGGTGGTTCCTGCGGGCGTATTCTACTACCGGATTCAAGATCCCGTCATAGAGGCTACAGGGCATGAGGATGAGAAGCAGCTGCGGGAGGCGGTGCTGAAGGAGCTGCGGATGGACGGGCTGGCTAACAGCGATCCCCGGGTGCTGGATATGCTGGATCATACTCCAGGAAAAAATTCAAGAGTGATCAGCCGGCTGGAACGCAGAGAGGATGGTACGGCCTCCACCCGTTCCAGGGCTGCCGGGAGAAAACAGCTGGAGCTTCTCAGAGGATATGCGGTGGATAAAGTAAAGGAGCTTGGAAGCCATATGGCTGCAGGGGAGATCCCCGCCAGCCCCTATGAGCTGGCGGGCCGCATGCCCTGCGAGTACTGCCCCTACGGGGCGGTCTGCGGTTTTGACCGGCAGCTGGAAGGCTGCAGGCCGAGGAAGCTTCCGGCTATCGGGCTGGAAGAACTGTGGAATATTCTGGAACGGAAAGGAGGAGACAGGGATGGTGCAGTGGACCAGGGAACAACAGAAAATTATTGATCTCAGAAATCGGAATATCCTTGTGGCGGCAGCGGCGGGAAGCGGAAAAACTGCGGTGCTGGTGGAGCGCATCCTTTCTATGGTCTGTGATAAAAAGAATCCGGTGGACATTGACCGCCTGCTGGTGGTGACATTTACAAAGGCTGCTGCCGCGGAAATGCGGGAACGGATCGCTGCCGCGCTGGAACAGAAGGCAGCTGAACATCCGGAGGACAGCCGTCTGGCCCGCCAGAAGCTGCTGGCGGAACATACGGCTCAGATCACCACTATAGACAGCTTTTGTATGTACGTGCTGCGGAACCATTTTCAGGAAATCGGGCTGGATCCTTCTTTCCGCGTGGCGGATGAAGGAGAACTGGCCCTGCTGAAGGCTGATGTTCTGGAGGAATATCTGGAAGAACAGTATGAAATAGCTGCAGAGGAATTTCAGGAATTTGCGGACTGTTACAGTTCCGTAAAAGGGGACGGCGCCCTGAGCAGCCTGATCCTGGATTTCTATGAGCTGTCCCAGAGCTATCCATGGCCTCTGGAATGGATTGAGAGGTGCGGGAAAGCCTATCAGGCGGCTGACGCGGCGGGGTTAGAGCAGGAGCCCTGGATAAAATTTCTCCTGGAGAATACCAGAGAACTGCTTAGAGGATATGTTCAGGTATACGACAGGATACTGCAGATCTGCGGCGGTGAGAATGGTCCGGCGCTGTACCTGGAGAAATTTTCTCTGGAACGGGAACGGCTGAATGCACTGCTCCTGCCGGATTCTTACCAGACGCTGCAGCGCGCCATGGAAAATAAGATTTTTGAGGTAAAGCCCAGAAAAAAGAAAACAGATATTTTTGACGAGAAGCTGGCGGAAACAGTTTCTTCTCTGAGAGATTCTGTTCGAAAAGGTTATAAAGACCTGAGGGAAAAATATTTTTCACTTTCCGCCGAAGAGGTGATTGAGCAGCTTGCCGGGTGTTCGGGAGCGGTTCAGGAACTCTGCCGGCTGACCTCTGGTTTTTCGGAGCAGTACATTGCCCGGAAGCGCAGAAAAAACCTGCTGGATTTCAGCGATTTGGAACACCTGGCCCTTCAGGTGCTGGTGGATCACAGAGATGAGGGGGATTTGCCTACCCCGGCGGCTGAGGAGTACAGCCGTTATTTTGAAGAAATCATGATTGATGAATACCAGGACAGCAACCAGGTTCAGGAGGCGCTGCTGAACAGTATATCCAGAGAGCGCCGGGGCAGGCCGAATGTATTCATGGTGGGGGATGTAAAGCAAAGCATTTATAAATTCCGTCTGGCCAGGCCGGAGCTGTTTATGGAAAAATATGAAGGATACAGCGAGGAAGACAGCCTTTATCAAAAGGTGGAGCTGCGCCGCAATTTCCGGAGCCGGAAAGAGGTGCTGGAAGGGGTAAACTTTCTTTTTTACCAGATGATGCAGCCGGTGCTGGGAGGGGTGGCCTATACGGAAGAAGCGGCATTGTATCCAGGCGCGCAGTTTGAAACGCTGCCGGAAGAAAAGGGAGAAGAAGACTGCCGCGTAGAAATGCGGCTGTTGGATGCTCCCGCCAGAGAACAAGATAGAACCGGCGAAAAAGCAGAGGAACAATGGGATTCTGATCCGGAACAGGAAGGTGACATCCGGGAATGGGAAGCCAGACTTGTGGCAGAAGAAATTCTCAGATTGACGGATGAGCAGACCGGAAAGTGGATCTGGGATAAAGAAGAAGGCCGCTACAGAAGAGCACGTTACGGAGATATCGTAGTGCTTCTCAGAACTGTGTCAGGGTGGGCCGAGACCTTTGTGGATGTGCTGGGGGGAGAGGGAATCCCGGCATACGCGGAATCACAGCAGGGATTTTTTGACGCGCCGGAGGTGCAGATGGCTCTGAACCTGCTGCGCCTGATCGATAACCCCATGCAGGATATTCCACTGGCCGCAGTGCTGAAAGCGCCCTTTGTGGGCTGCAGCTCAGCGGATCTGGCAGAAATCAGCGCTTATTTCCGTTCTATGCCGGAAGATTACAGGAATGTACGGCAGGGAATGGGATTTTACGGAGCAGTCAAACTATATTCGGAGCAGGGAAAAGAGAACTTACTTTCATCAAAACTTTCCGGGTTTCTGGTATTGCTGGACAGATTCCGGGAAAAAGCGGCCTGCCTGCCTCTTCATGAACTGCTGCAGCTGGTGCTGGAAGAAACGGGCTACCAGCGGATTGTATCTGCCATGCCCATGGGAAGCAGGAGGCGGGCGAATCTGGAAATGCTGGAAGTCCGGGCAGAAAATTATGAAAAAACCAGTTACAGGGGAGTATTCCATTTCATCCGCTATGTGGAGCGGCTGCAAAAATATGAGGTTGACTATGGAGAAGCGCCGGTGCTGGAAGGCCAGGAGAATACAGTGCGTCTGATGAGCATTCATAAAAGCAAAGGCCTGGAGTTCCCGGTGGTGATTGCGGCAGGGCTGGGAAAGCAGTTCAACCAGCAGGACGCCAGGCAGCGGGTGGTGTTTCATCCGGATCTGGGCATTGGCCTGGATCTGATAGACGGGCGGCTCAGAACCCGCAGGACTACTCTGGTAAAACGGGTATTTCAGAAAAAATTGCTGACGGAAAGTCTGGGTGAGGAACTGCGGGTTTTGTATGTGGCGCTGACCAGAGCGAAAGAATATCTGATTCTGACCGGAGGGGAGAGAGATGCCGGCCATAAAATGAGGAAACGGGCTGCAGGGACAGACCGGTCGGGAATCCGGCTGTCATATCCTGAACTGGCAGGAGCCAGATGTTATTTAGACTGGCTGATTCCTGCCCTTTACAGGCACCGGGATTTTGCTCCCGTGCTGGAACGGCTGGAGCTGCCGGGAGAAGCCGGGGGAGCCCTATATGGAGATCCGTCATCCTTTGATTTGGAGATTGCAGATATGCAGGGAATCGCGGCAGAAGAGCAGAAACGCAGGGAAAAGAAGGCGGCGGATTTCAGGGAAGGAAGAGCGCCCGCAGGGCAGCAGGAGGCGGAACGTGTCAGAGAACTGGTTTTGGCTGCAGAAAGCCAGTTCGGCTGCCGGTATTCCTGGGAACAGTCCGGGAAAATTCCGGTTACAATGTCCGTTTCTGAACTGAAACGACAGGCCGTGGAACAAGAAGAAATTTTCTCTTTGATTCCGCGGATTACGGAAGGGGACAGAGGCAGCGGCCGGCGGGAAAAAGCCGCGTCTGCGGAGCACGCGGCCAGACGTGGAATAGCCTGGCATCATGTGCTGGAACTGCTGGATCTGGAGCAGGTTCGGATACATCCGGATTGGGTCAGAGAGGAATTGGAACGGCTTGTGGGCACCGGAAGCATCACAGAGGAGGAACGGAATATGGTCAGCCCGGAGCAGATTCAGAAATTTGCGGACAGCCCGCTCTGCGCAAGGATGGTCCTTGCGGCAAAACAAGGGAAGCTGCACCGGGAAGAACAGTTTGTGATCGGCGTCCCTGCTGCCCAGATCAGCCCGGAAGCCCAAACAGAGGACGGCCTTGTGATGGTGCAGGGTGTGATCGACGTGTGGCTGGAAGAAGAGGACGGGCTGGTGATCGTAGACTATAAAACAGACCGGGTTCCTTTAAAATCAGGCGAATCAATTCTGCTCAGCAGGTATCAGACGCAGCTGGATTATTATGCCCAGGCGCTTTCCATGGCCAGAGGACAGCAGGTAAAGGAAAAATACCTGTACTCCTTTTCCCTGGGAAAAGCGGTGAAAGGATGAAAGATGAAAATAACTTATATAGAACACAGTGGATTTCTGGCGGAAGGAAAAGAGCTGAACTGCCTCTTTGATTACTGGAAGGGAGATCTGCCGCAGCTGGAGAAGGAAAAGCCGCTGTACATCTTTTCCAGTCATGCTCATCATGACCACTTTAATCCGGAAATTTTCCGGATCGGGGAGGGGAACCCCTGGGTCAGGTATGTGCTGTCAAAGGACATCAGCCTGTCTCCGGGAAAACTGAAACAGTACGGGATCGGACCGGATTGGCTGGACCGGATCACCCGGGCAGGCTCCAGGCAGCATTACAGCCTGGAAGGGCTGGAAGTGGACACATTCCGGTCTACAGACGCAGTCGTGGCATATGCGGTCTGCATGGAGGGAACGTGGATTTATCATGCGGGGGACCTGAACTGGTGGACCTGGAAGGATGAGGAAACGGAGGGAGAATACAGGGATATGACAGGAAGATTTCAGGAGGAGATTTCTTTGCTTTCCGGTTATTCCTTTCAGGCGGCGATGGTCTCGCTGGACCCACGGCAGGGAGAGCGGTTTTACTGGGGAATGGATTACTTTATGAAACATGTGAATACGGAAATCGTGATCCCCATGCACTGCTGGGATGACTATTCCGTAGTGGAACGCCTGAAAAAAATGGAGTGTTCCTCTGACTACAGAGAAAAAATTCACAGTCCGGAAGAAAAAGTCATAAATGTGCTTGACAAATAATATTATACGCCATATAATATACACAGAAACAATATTATATGGCGTATAATATTATGCCAATGAATAGAAAACATGGAGACAGGAAGGAGGACGCGGCATGGTATTTCACACAGGAACAGCATTGCTGGACGCGGTGGTACTGGCAGCTGTGTCCAGGGCGGCAGATGGCTCTTATGGGTATAAGATCACGCAGGATGTGCGGCGGGCCCTGGAGGTATCGGAGTCAACACTTTATCCGGTGCTGCGCAGGCTGTTGTCAGAAGGCTGCCTGGAGACTTACGACCAGGAATACAATGGGAGGAACAGGCGGTATTACAGAGTGACGCCCAGAGGCGATGCGCAGCTGCATCTATATGCTTCAGAATGGCGGCAGTACAGTGAAAAAATATCTAGTATGTTCGCGGAGGTCTGAGTATGGACAGAATGAGTTATATGGAACGGCTGGCCTGGCTGCTGGGCGATCTGCCGGAGGAAGAGCGGAATGAGGCGCTCCGGTATTATGAGGACTATTTTGAAGAGGCCGGACCGGAACGTGAGGAGGAAGTGATTTCAGAGCTGGGAAGCCCGGAACAGGTAGCCTGCGTGATTCGGATGAACCAAAAGGAACCGGGGGACTTTGGAGAGTATACCGAACAGGGTTACCGGGACGCCAGGTTTGAGGAACGCAGAAATCAGGTAGGCCATTATACAGAGATGGAAAAGGCTGACAAAATATATCAAGAGAACGCCTCCCGCGCGGACAGCGGGGAGGGCGGCAGGACAGAGGAATCTGCAGGCGGAAGAAGCACTGGCATGACGGCTCTTCTGATCATACTGGCCGTGTTTTCTTTTCCTGTCTGGGGAGGTCTTCTGATCGGAGTAATCGGAGTGCTGATCGGCCTGGTCTGCTGTATTCTGGCCTTGGGCATCGGGCTTGTGGCCGGGACTTTTGGCTGCCTGGCAGGAGGTATCGCCGCCCTGGCGGTGGGCGCGGTCAGGACCTTTATGGCTCCAGGAGCGGGATTGCTCCTGGTAGGAAGCGGTTTTCTGGCAATGGCGTTTGGGCTGGGAGGAATCCTGCTGTGCAGGCTGGTGTTCGGCAGCCTGCTGCCTCTCTGTTTCCAGGGCATTGGGAATCTGTTCCGCTTTATATTTAGAAGAAACAGGAGAAGAGGTGCAGGAGTATGAAAAAAAGTACGAAAGTTTTTGGGATCATTGCTTTGATTTTTGCTGCTGCGGGAATCGTTCTGATGGTCACAGGCATTGCCCTTGGAGGAATAAAGCAGAGCAGGGAAGTCAGGTTTTCCGGAGAAATTGATATTGAAGAGACCTATACGGATGTAAGGAGCCTGGACTTTGATCTGGGGCTTAGCAGCGTGAAAATTGAAGAAGGAGATGCTTTCTCAATCCGCGGCAACAGGCTCCCGTCTAATTTTACCAGCAAAGTTAAGAATGGAATATGGAAGATAGATGCGGATTACTATTGGATGGATTGGATTGGAGTCGGTCCTCTGGAGGAAGAGAGCACTGTAGTCATCACTCTGCCTAAGGGAACAGTCCTGGATTCTGCGGATATCAGCGTAGGAATGGGAAAACTGGAATTGGATACACTGAATGCAGGAGAGATTGAGCTGGAAGCCGGCGCCGGAGAGGTGAAAGCAGATCGTCTGACCGGCCGTATTGTGGATCTGAGCTGTGGAATGGGAAAAATCAGTTTCGGCAGCGCTGATGTGGAGAAAAGCCTGAAAGCGGAGTGCGGAATGGGCAGTATAGAAGGCGAAATCCATGGAAAAGAAGATGATTACAGCTACAGCATTGAGTGCGGGATGGGCAGCGTGGAGCTGGGCTCCCTGAAATGGGGCGGTTTCGGGAAAGAAGAAAAGCAGAAAGTGAAGAAGGGCAGCAAAGAGCTGAAAGCGGAGTGCGGAATGGGCTCTATCAGTATTTCTTTTGATGAAAAATAAATAATCAGACGAAGGGAGAAGGAAATATGGAACCAAGAAAATTGTACAGATCTAAAAAGAACGCCATGCTGCTGGGCGTGTGCGGAGGGGTTGCAGAATATTTTAACATTGACCCCACCCTGATCAGGCTGGTCTGGGCCCTGTTCGGATGCACCGGGACCGGAATACTGGCGTACTTTGTCGCCGCAATTATTATTCCATCCAATCCAAATCAGTAATTTTGCAGAACGCAGATCTGCTGCAAGAAATGGTATAAGATGGAAAATTATTGGGAATGCTTTTTTCAGACTGAGTTCTGAAAGGAGCGGTGAGGATGCCGAAAAAGAAAAACAAACCTATAGACCTGAGGAACCTGACTCCCCAGGAGCAGCTGAAGCTGGAAATCGCGCAGGAGATCGGCGTATTCGATAAGGTGGTGGCTGGGGGGTGGAGATGTCTGTCGGCCAAGGAATCCGGCAGGATCGGGGGCCTGATGACCCGGAAGAAAAGGGAATTGCAGGAAAAGGCTCTGGATAAGGGACCTGTAGAAAAGTAGGGAAACTTCCCGGGAAGAAAACAAGAGATTTTTGTCACTTTAACCAAAAAAAGAAAAAATTTTATTAAAAACTGTCCGAAAAACCGGGCAGTTTTTATAAATTCTGGTTGTTTTTGGTAAAAAAATTGGCGTGCCGGAAAAAGGATCAAAAGAAAAAGTTTTGACATGGTGAAATTTTTGTGGTATGCTTTAAACACCGCATTGCGATAGGTAATGCACGAATTCATAATAAGGAGGAAAATTATGAAAAAAAGCATGAAAAAATTGCTGGCTTTAGGCCTTTCCGGCGCTATGGTTCTGTCCCTGGCTGCCTGTGGAAGCGACGACAAGGGCACAACAGCAGCTCCGGGTCCCAGCGGGGATGAACCCACAACAACTGCTCCCGGAGGAGACGAGAAGGTAGGCGCAGGGGATACCCTGGTTGTTGGCTCCACAGAGCTGAACGGAGTGTTCACTCCTTTCTTCTACAATTCCAACTACGACGCTAATGTTATCGGCGCTGCCATCGAGTCCATCTGTGAACTGGACGCGAACAATGAGATGGTTCCCAACCTGGGTGAGGTTACTCAGGAAGAGGTGGAAGAGGACGGCAAGACCTATGTAAACTACACCATCAAGCTGAAGGACGGCATTAAGTTCTCCGACGGTGAGCCTATGACCATTGATGACGTAATCTTTACATATAAGGTATACTGCGATCCCACTTATGACGGCATCGCTACCTTCCGCAACGCTGTAAAGATTGTTGGCATGAATGAATATTTCTATGATACGCCTGACTACGAAGGCAAGGTAAAAGAGGCCGGCGAAAAGGCTGCTGCCGACATTGAGGATGAGGCGAAGTTCAAGGCTTTCCTGAAAGAGTCCAACCTGGACGGCTGGTGGGACGGTGAACTGCCCGGTGATCTGGATGGCGAAGGAATGACTTGGGCAGATTATCTGAAGGGAGAGGGCTTTGATCCCACAGGTATTGAGAATGATGCGGACGCTATGCTGGATATGTTGGTAGACTGCGAATTCCAGAATTACCGCGATGGCTATGTGGATGCTGCTACAGCATACTTCAACCAGCAGTATCTGGATGAGTTCATCAAGGGCAATCTGGAAGATGGCGTTGATGTAAAAGATATTTCCGGAATCACCAGAGTGGATGACCTGACTTGCGTGGTTAAGGTTGAAGGCGTTGATATCAGCGCTGCCAGAAACCTGGGCCTGAATTCTGTAGTTCCTGAGCACATCTATGGTAAGGATTATGTAAAGGGCGATCTGTCCGGAGTGAAGAAACTGAACGATACTCCTATTGGTTCCGGCCCCTTCATTTTTGAGAGCTTTGAGAACAACGTAGTAACCTTTAAGAGAAATGAAAATTACTGGGGCGGCTGCCCGAAGGTGGAATACCTGAAATTCCAGGTAGTTGACGAAGAGCAGAAGAAGGATTCCGTGCTGAACGGAGAAATTGATATTACTGATCCTTCCGCTTCTAAAGAGATCGTAGAAGAGCTGGATGCTTTAGGCGCTAATTACAGTCTGGTGCCTTTTGCAGGCTATGGCTATATCGCAATCAGCGCGAAGAATGTTCCGGATCAGAAGGTTCGCGAGGGCCTGATGCATCTGATGACCCGTAATCAGGCGATCAAGACTTACTACGGCGACGTAGCTCATGTGATCGAGCGCCCGATGTGTCCTGTACTGGCTGAGTATCCTACTGATGCAGAAGAATACTGGGGCTATGATCCTGATAAGGCTGTGGAATGCTTCAAGGAAGCTGGCTATGAAACTGTAGACGGCAAGCTGATGAAGGACGGCAAGCAGCTGACCATCAATGTAGGTATCGGTTCTGCAGCAACACATCCCTCCACTCCTGTTCTGACTCAGATGAAGGAAGATATGGATAAGCTGGGCGCAGTGCTGAATATCCAGGATATGGATTTCAATCTGCTGTCTGACGCTGTGGACGGAGATTCTCTGGATATGTGGGTAATGGCATGGGGCAACTCCACCGACTGCGACCTGCGCCAGATCTTTGGCAGCGAGTATACTAAGGCAGGCGGTTCCAATAGAACCTGGGTACAGGATCCTGAAATTGACGCTCTGATGGAAGAAGTTGTAAATACTCTGGATCTGGAAAAGAGAAAAGAGCTGGTTGCTAAAGAGCTGGATATGATCATGAGCTGGGCTACCTATATGCCTGTATATCAGAGATCTGATATGCTCCTGTACAGCGACGCTGTAAACATGGACAGTATTCCTGAGACATCCACATTCTATAGCTATCTGAATGAGCTGGAAAAGGTTGAACTGAATCACTAATCTGCGGCAAAACAGGCTGACAGAGAATACCGGCGATGAGGCTGCCGCAAGGCAGCCTCATTCCGCTGATATGAAGTTTGTTTTGGCTGTACTGCTTATCAAGTATGCAGATACCTGATAAGCAGTGCAGCTAAACGCTGTAATGCCCGGCGCTGCCGGGACGAAAGAATAAGGAGGACAATGTATGAGACAGTACATTATTCGGCGTATCCTCATCAGTGTACTGGTACTGTTGGGCGTATCCTTTCTGATTTACGGGATGCTGAGAATCATGCCCAGCGATTTCGTGGATCAGCTGACTGCCGGAAATCCCAAAATTACATCCGAGCAGAAGGAAGCGCTGAAGGAAGCCTATGGCCTGAATACCGGCATTTTGGAAGGTTATGTAAACTGGCTGGGCGACGCGCTTCACGGCGACTTCGGCACATCTTTTACTTACCGTAAGCCGGTGACAGAGGTGTTATTTTCCAGTAAACTTTGGGTATCCTTTACCCTGTCTGCTATCGCGTTCGTCATTGAGCTGATCATCGCGATCCCTCTGGGTATTATCGCTGCCCGGAAGCAATACTCCAAAACGGACTATGCGATTGTGTTCTGCGCCCTTGCGGGCCTGTCGCTGCCTTCATTTTTCTTCGCTGCTGTGCTGCGGAGGGTTTTCTCCATCGGCCTGGGCTGGCTGCCTTTGTCCGGAATGGTGACGGCAAAACAGAATTTTACAGGCCTGGCTCATATTGCGGATATGGGCATGCATTTCATCCTGCCTATCGTGGTATTCGTAATTCTGGGCGTGGGAAGCTGGCTGCGTTATGTGCGTACCAATATGCTGGAAGTGCTTAACGCGGATTATGTGCGCACCGCCCGTGCAAAAGGTTTGAGTGAACACAAAGTTATTTATAAACATGCATTCCGCAACACTTTGATCCCTATTGTAACCTTTATCGGCGGCAGCATTCCGGGACTGTTTTCCGGCGCGATCATTACGGAGAGTATTTTCTCCATTGACGGCATCGGTAAGGCAGCCATTGACGCGGTGCATACCAATGATATTCCGTTTTTGATGGCCTATATGATGTTCCTGGCTGTCCTGACGATTCTGGGCACATTGATATCTGATGTTCTGTACGCTGTGGTGGATCCCCGCGTCAGATACAATTAAGGAAGGAGGTATACTACATGGCAGAGATTCAATCCATCAATGAACAGGAAGTAATTGAACACGAGAAGAGCCAGGTGGTTTATACCCCCGGGCAGCTGGTAATCAAGCGGTTTTTCCGCAACAAGCTGGCAATTTTAGGATTGGGTATTATTATCGCAGTGGTGTTATTCGCTGTGATCGGACCGATGATTTCTCCTCACGGGGAGTCAGAGATATTCTATAAAAATGATTCTACCGGAGAGATCTTCAGCGGCACAAAGGAGCCGGAAAAGCTGAAGGATATAGCTAATGTGGGCGTCTATGTTAAAGGCGAGATGGACAGCCAGTTCTGGCTGGGCACGGACGCCAACGGCATGGATACCTTTACGCGTCTGATGTACGGCTGCCGGATTTCCCTGATGTTCAGTATCGTGGTAACCATTATCGAGATGCTGCTGGGCATCACCCTTGGCGGTATCGCCGGATATTATGGCGGCAAAGTGGACATGATTATCATGCGTCTAGTAGAGATATTCTACTGTATTCCTTTTGTGCCGCTGATGCTTTTGGTTTCCACCATGATGGTGGCTTTCGGCATTCTGCCGGAGCAGAAGATTTACTGGCTGATGATGATCATGGGCTTTTTCAACTGGTCCGGCGTGGCCCGTATGGTGCGCGGGCAGGTGCTGACCATCCGTGAGATGGACTATATGCAGGCAGCGGAAGCCGGCGGAATTTCCGTACGGCGCAAGATTTTCAAGCATCTGATTCCAAACGCAATGCCGGTGATCATTGTCATGGCTAGTATGGACCTGGGCAGCTTTATTTTGACCGAGTCCACCCTGAGCTATCTGGGCGTGGGTATTTCCACACCTTTCGCGTCCCTGGGTACCATGATCCAGGCGGTTAACCAGTCGGTGATCCTCAAGAACTATCTGAACCTCTGGATCCCGCCGGGAATTATGCTGCTGCTCATTGTGCTGGCATTTAACTTTATCGGTGACGGTCTCCGTGACGCGTTCGATCCGAAGATGAAAAGGTAGGTGAGGACTGTGGCAGAGAGAAATGAAAAACAGGCCAAAAGGGCCAAAATGAAAGAAATCAAAGCGTTGAACAAAAAGATGTATAAAAAGTTCAACCAGGAGAAAAAGAGAAATAATGTTCCCGAGTCTGAATATGTGACAGAAATGCGCAATCCTCAGAACATTGTGGAATTTGATAATTTAAAGACTTATTTTTATACTGACCAGGGCACTGTAAAGGCAGTGGACGGCGTGACCTTTGAAATTCCCATGGGAAAAACTATTGGTATTGTGGGAGAATCAGGCTGCGGCAAGTCTGTGACCAGCCTCTCGCTGATGCGCCTCCTGCAGGGGCCTCAGGGGCAGATTTCCGGCGGAGAAATCCGTTACAACAGGGATGAACAGCCTGTGGACATCGCGAAGGTGCCTGTAAAACTTATGCAGAAGATCCGCGGAAACGAAATTTCCATGATTTTCCAGGAGCCCATGACCAGCCTGAATCCGGTGTTCACCATCGGAGACCAGCTCAGCGAGATTCTGAAGCTGCACAATCCGGATATGGATAAAAAGGATATGGAAGAACGGGTGATCGAGCTTTTGAGGCTGGTGGGAATTGTCCGGGACGGCATTTCGGACAGCTATCCCCATGAGCTTTCCGGCGGCATGAAACAGCGTGTGGTGATCGCCATGGCGCTGGCCTGCAATCCCCGGCTGATTATCGCGGACGAGCCGACTACTGCTCTTGATGTAACAATTCAGGCGCAGATTCTGGATTTGCTGCGCAATCTGAAGGACAAGATCAACGCTTCCATCATGCTGATTACCCATGACCTGGGAGTGGTTGCGGAGATGGCGGATTATGTGGTGGTTATGTACGCGGGCCGTGTGGTGGAACAAGGTACTGCCCAGGATATATTCCATAATCCCGCTCATCCATATACGGTAGGCCTGATGAAGTCCCGCCCGGTATTAAACGAAGAGATCGGAAGGCTGTATTCCATTCCCGGAAACGTGCCCAACCCGATCAACATGCCTTCTCACTGTTATTTTAAGAACCGCTGCGAGAAGGGAGTAGAGAAGATCTGCGGCGGAGAATATCCTCCCATGATCGATCTGTCTGAAACGCATAAGGTAGCCTGCTACCGGTGCAATGAGGCTGTACAGGAAGGAGGAGAGGCTGATGGCAACTGATAATATTCTGGAAGTCCGGAACATGGTGAAGCATTATCCTATCAAAGCCGGCGTATTCCAGCACACTGTCGGTCATGTGAAGTCTGTGGACGGCGTATCATTCAATATCGGCCGCGGTAAAACCTTCGGCCTTGTAGGAGAATCCGGCTGCGGCAAGACAACGATCGGCCGTACGCTGCTTCGCCTGACAGAACCCACTTCAGGAGAAGCGATCCTGAATGGGAAAGATATCTTTAAAATGAAAAAACGTGAGCTGAAAGAAATGCGTCCCCACGTGCAGATGATTTTCCAGGACCCTTATTCGTCTTTGGACCCCAGGATGCCTGTGGGGGAGATCATCGGCGAAGCGGTGAAGGAGCATAATATCGTCAGCAAGGCGGATTACAGGGATTATGTCCTGAATATTATGGAAGACTGCGGGCTGCGGACTTATTATATCGACCGTTATCCCCATGAGTTTTCCGGCGGGCAGAGACAGCGTATCTGTATTGCCCGCGCTCTGGCGCTGAATCCCAGCCTGATCGTGGCGGACGAGCCTGTTTCGGCTCTGGACGTTTCCATCCAGGCCCAGGTAATCAACCTGATGCGGGATCTGCAGGAAAAGAGAAACCTGTCTTACCTGTTCATTTCCCACGACTTATCAGTGGTGGAATATATTTCAGATGTGGTAGGGGTGATGTACCTGGGCAATCTGGTGGAGATGGCTCCTAAAAAAGAGCTGTTCAAGAATCCCCAGCATCCCTATACAAAGGCCCTTCTGTCCGCGGTGCCGATTCCTGACCCGGATGTGAAGATGAAGCGTATTATTCTGGAAGGAGATATTCCTTCCCCGGCAAACCCGCCTTCAGGATGCAAATTCCACACCAGATGTCCTTACGCAAAACCGATCTGCAAGGAAAAGGTTCCGGAATTTAAGGATTATGGAAATGATCATCAGATTGCATGCCATCTGATGGACGAAAAATAAACAGAACCGCAGGGACGGGGCTGCCGCTTGTTGAAAAACACTGCGGCAGCCCCGTTTCAGCAATATAGCCTACGGAGACTCACGATGCAGAAAAAAATCACAGATAAGCTGGAAGCAGCCGGCATTTGCAGCGCCATAGACATCAAAGAACTTGGAGAAGAAAAATACGCAGAAGAACTAAAAAAATTCATCTCCAGTTTCGATTTCATGCGGTTAGGCCAGGCAATATCCACCGGGAAATGGCAGACAGCCACAAACCTGGCAGCCCAAATAGAGGAAGAAGCCAAAACCCTGAAAATCAAAGGCCTCACCGAACAGCTAAAAAAAATCAGGATATGCTGCCTGAAAAAAGAAAAAGAAACAGCAAAACAAATCCTGGCAGCAATAACCATAAAAAGGACCCAAATCCGAAAAATAACCAACCCAGAGATAAACTAGTTCAATTTCCAGGAATACTGTGGTATAATGTCCACGAAGGCAATGAGCAGTGCGAAAACGTAACGCCTAAAATTTTCGTTGTGCTCGCACAAAAGAAAATTTTAGGCGTTACGTTTTCATAGGGCGAAGCCCGTGAGCGAGACGAAGCGAAGCGGAGTCGAGCGGCACTGCGGAGCAGCAATCCCAAGAAACGTAGCGCTCGCACAAAAGAAAATTTTAGGCGTTACGTTTTCATAGGGCGAAGCCCGTGAGCGAGACGAAGCGAAGCGGAGTCGAGCAGCACTGCGGAGCAGAAATCCCAAGAAACGCCGCATACGCACAAAAGAAAATCTTAGGCGTTGCGTTTTCATAGGGCAAAGCCCGTGAGCGAGACAAAGCGAAGGGGAGTCGAGCGGCACTGCGGAGCAGAAATCCCAAGAAACGCCGCAACGCACAAAAGAAAATACCAGGCGTTACGTTTTCATAGGGCGAAGCCCGTGAGCGAGACGAAGCGAAGCGGAGTCGAGCAGCACTGCGGAGCAGAAATCCCAAGAAACCCTGCAATAAAGCCAAAAACAACGGGGGGACAGGAAATGGCAAAAAAATATAACGAAACTTGCGGAAAAATCATAAAAGAAATTGAAAAAGCAGTTGTGGGGAAAAGAGAATGTATTGAGAAAGTTCTCTGCGCAATTCTTGCAGGCGGCCATATACTTCTGGAAGACATTCCCGGAGTGGGAAAAACAACCCTGGCTCTGGCCTTTTCCCGGGCAATGTCACTGAAATATAACAGAATACAGTTCACCCCGGATGTGCTGCCGGCGGACGTGACGGGATTTTCTGTCTATCAGAAAGAAACCGGGCAATTCAAATTCCACCCTGGAGCGGTGATGTGCAATCTGTTTCTGGCGGATGAAATAAACAGGACATCCCCCAAAACCCAGTCAGCGCTGCTGGAAGTGATGGAGGAAGGCAATGTGACTGTGGACGGACGCACAAGACAGCTGGACAAGCCCTTTATCGTGCTGGCCACCCAAAACCCAGTGGGCTCCGCAGGGACCCAGCTGCTTCCCGAGTCCCAGCTGGACCGTTTTATGATCCGGCTCAGCCTTGGATACCCGTCCATGGAGCAGGAAATCAGGATTATGAAGGAAAGAAAAGACGGAAATCCCTTAGAAGAAGTAATTCCTGCTGTAACAGCCGAAGGCCTGGTTCAGATGCAGCAGGAGGCTGAGCAGGTATTCCTTCATGATTTAATTTATAAGTATGTGGCAGCGCTGGTGCAGGCTACCAGAGAGCATCCGATGCTCCAGGCGGGAGCCAGCCCCAGAGGCGCGCTGTCCCTGGCCAGAATGACGGCCGCCAGGGCATACATGCAGGGCCGGGATTACTGTATTCCGGAAGATGTTCAGTTTTGCTTCTATGAGACAGTGGGGCACCGGCTCGTGCCAAACGCCAGGGCCAGAGCGGCTCATCTGACAGCCGGGCAGCTGCTGAAGCAGATTCTGGAGTCTGTTCCCGAGCCCACCGGGGAAGAAGCCTGAAAAGGGGGCGGGAATGAGAAAAAACTTCGGATATTTTTTATTGCTGCTGCCCGTCCTGGCAGCAGTACTCTTTTTATATGACGATCCTGTGGTATGGGTGTTTGCGGGAAGCGCGCTGCTTGCGCCGGTGGTTAGTCTGATTCAGCTTGTATTGACCGTACCATTTGTCAGGGCTGAGGCAGCGCTGTCCGGACAGGAAGCGGAGACAGGGCAGGAAATAAAACTGAGCCTGTATTTAGAAAATGATTCTGTATTTCCTGTAGTTTCAGGCTGGGTGCTGCTGAAAATCAGGGGTTCAGAGGGAAAAGTATTCTGTAAAAAAAAGATTCCTGTGCAGATACCGCCCAGGGGCAGCGTGCGCGCTGAAACTGTTTTTTCCTGCAGCTATTGTGGGGTGCTGAAGCTTTCCGCAGCCAGAATCTGCTGTTCTGATTTTATCCGGCTGTTTGTGTTTTCAAAACACATCAGAAAGGGAGAGGCAGAACTGGCGGTACTTCCTCCAGCTCTGCCGGTACAGATGGGAATCAGCCGGGCTGCGTCTCTGTTTCAGGGAGACG
Organism: Cuneatibacter caecimuris; assembly: GCF_004216775.1. Classification (GTDB taxonomy): domain Bacteria; phylum Bacillota; class Clostridia; order Lachnospirales; family Lachnospiraceae; genus Cuneatibacter; species Cuneatibacter caecimuris. Next base: position 465,507 of record NZ_SGXF01000001.1, on the reverse strand, counting down.
CACAGGAATATGATCCTAACAGGCCGGGAAATGATCCGGCGGAAGTATTCGATGTGCACGAGTACATGCCGGGAGACAGGCTTCAGCAAGTCCATTGGAAACTGAGCGCCAGAGGGGAAGAACTCCTGGTAAAGGATTTTTCCAGACCAGTGGACTGTCCGGTTCTTCTCCTTGCGGATATGCCGGGAAAGGGGATGTCTCCAGAGGAATTTGATGGTATTGTGCGTACTGTTATGTCCCTTTCTGCCGGGCTGACAGCAGAAAAGTGCCCTCATCAGATCTGCTGGCCTTCGGAGGTGGAGAATCAAATGGAAGAGCGGACGGTCAGGGGAGAAGAGGATACCTATGTGTGGGGGGAGCAGGTAATCCGCCAGAATTTCACATATCAGTTCCCGCCTCTTGTGAGGGCGCTGGAAAACGGCATGATCCGAAAACAGTTCCACCATATCTATCTGATCACCGGGAGGCCCGATGGCGAAGCTGTGAGAATTCTGGAATGCCTGCCCTATCCGGGCGCCAGAACAGTGCTTGAAGTATCACCCATATCTGCGCAGGGTCCCTCCCGGGAATCCGGACGGCAGGTGGAATGGCGCTGGATACAGCTTTCCAGGACAGAGGATTGTCTGAAAGAGCTGTATCTGGAGGTTTGAATATGAAAAAGACTGATATGGAGCGCGGGATCAGGTTCCGGCCTGAAGTCCGCATTCAGGAAAATAAAAGATCCGGGAGGCAGAGGCCGGCTGGCATTGCAAAATACCAGACAGAGCTGCTGGAGTTCCGCTGGCTGATCTTATACGTTTTGATGCTTTCTGCTGTTTTTGGGATTTGCATTCCGCTGAAGGTTCCGGTGCTGGGACCGGTGGTTTTTGGAGGGCTTTTTGCGGAAACCCTGGCTCTGGGAGCGGTGCTTTCTTCTTCAAAGTATAAAAAGCTGTTGACAGCGGGAATATGGGCGGCATATCTGCTGTTATTGTTGCTGCTGCGCAGAATGGCTGCAGCAGGGATTCAGGAAATTGCGGACTGTGTTTTACTGCGCTATAATTCTTACTTTAAGCGGTATGTCCCTCTGTTCCAGCCGGAAGGAGCGGGGGGATGGGAAGTATCTGTTGCCTTGCTGTTTATCATGTTTCCGGTTGCTTTTCTGATGGCTGCAGGAACTGTAAAACAAATAAAAATGCGGTACATTTTGCCTGTGCTGCTGCTGAATCCCGGCGTTCCCATGGTGTTGGGACTGATGCCGGACGTATGGTCCGGAATGGCCCTGATACCGGCTTTGCTCTGCGCCGGGACATTGCAGGGACTGGAAAAAAGAAAAAAATCAGCCGGAAAGAAAAAAAGAATCATGGTATCAAGGCCGGAAAAGCAGGTGGAGCTGCTGGTACAGAGGCGTGCTGGACTTTGGTGCGGCCTGGCCTGGGTTTGTATCGGCGTTCTGCTGGCGTCTGTTACCGCGCCCCGGCTTCAGGAAAACTTTGGGGAACAAAAGAGAAGCGCCAGGTTCTCCATTCAGGACTGGATGGCAGGGTTGGATCTGAACCGGCTGATGGCGGAAGCCGGTCCTTCCTGGCTCCCCTGGTCTCTGACTCTCACCGGCGGTATGAGCGGAGGAAAAACAGGACGGGCTGATACACTGGTCTATACCGGAGAAGAACACCTGCTGGTGCATATAAAGTCATCAAATTCTCCCATGGGTCCGCTGTACCTGAAAGGTTATGCCGGAAGCGTTTATACTGGATCGGGCTGGGAAGAGCTGCCGCGCCGGGAGGCGGAAACGCTGCCTGAGGCGTACAACGGCCGTCTGGGCCTGCTTTGCCGGGAAGCAGTGGAGCAGGGGAACGTGTTGGCTGGTGCGCTTTCTGCCTCCGGGAAAGATCCGGTTCAGGCTTACGTAACAGTGACAGGAGGAGACAGTTCTTACACCTATGTACCGGAAGGCGTGCTTCCGGAGGAGTCAGGCGGCCTGAGCCCTGTTCAGGATCTGTACTGGGAAGGCGGAAACGGCGTTCTGGAGTATTATCCAACTATTCCCATGTCTGTTGTTTTCGGCGGATCAGAGGAGACTATGGCCGCGCAGGCTGAGGCCGTAGTGAAAAAAAGCGGGAAAATATCTATGGAGGACTCTGAAGAATATGAAAGAAGAGTGATGGAGATTTATACCGCTCTGCCGGAGAAAGGCCTGGAGCAGACCAGGGAAATGATGGAGGGGCTTACTGCCGGAGATTTTCAGTCCATGCAGGAATGTATTTCCTTTGTGCGGAGAACGCTGGCCCAGGAGGCTGTGTATTCTCTCAGCCCGGGCAGGACGCCGGGAGGAGAAGATTTTGTAGAATATTTTTTGTTCACGCAGAAAAAAGGTTACTGTGTTCATTTCGCTTCTGCGGGCGTGGTGCTGTTTCGCATGTTGGGAATACCGGCCAGATTTGCGGAGGGCTATCTCACGGGAACAGCAGGAGGAACAGAAAATATTTCAGTAAAGGATTCCGACGCCCATGCCTGGGTGGAAATCTTTTGCAAAGGAATTGGCTGGATTCCAGTGGAAATGACGCCGGGTTATGCCGGACCACAGGAAAATGAAACGCTTCCCGCCGTCTTGGAAAGTACGGCGCCATCCTCTGAAGAAGAATCGCGGGGGACGGAAACGGCAAGCAGAACGCTGCCCCACTCCCTGAGCACAGAAACCAGTTCCGGGGAGATCAGTGAAGCAGGTGCAGAAGGGCATGGCAGCAATGGGAAAAGTCCCGCGGGTAACGCAGGAAAGCTGTTGGCTGCCGCAGGGGCTGCTGCCGGCGGAATTCTGCTTCTGGCAGGAGCCGTGGCGCTGCGCAGAAAAACAACAGTGGACAGGCGCAGGAAAAAGATGATGCAGAAGGACAGGCGGAAGGCAGTGCTGTACAGCTACGGCCAGATGAAAAAACTGACTGCCTGGATGGGCGCGCCGCTGACAGATAAAACAGAGGACGGGGAAGCAGTGCAGAAATATGGGTATTTGAAAGCAGGGGAATATGAAGATTATTTGGAAATGCTTCAGCAGGTCCGGTTCAGCAGCAAAGAGGCGACTGCCGGACAGGTACAGAAATCGGCTGCTCTGTATGAAAAGATCTGCCGGCAGGAACTGCGCCGGATGAACGGCTGGGAGCGATTCCTGATGAAATATTGGAAATGTTTTTGCTGAAAGAGAGGATAAAAATGGACGTAAAAGATTTTGATTATGAACTTCCCCAGGAGCTGATCGCCCAGGACCCCATTGAGAAACGGGATGCTTCCAGACTTCTGGTGCTGGATAAAAAAACAGGCGGAACCTCCCATCATATTTTTCATGAAATTGTGGACATGCTGGAGCCCGGCGACTGCCTGGTCATTAATGACACCAAAGTGATTCCGGCTCGGCTTTTCGGCGTAAAAGAAGATACAGGAGCACATGTGGAAGTCCTGCTGCTGAAACGGAAAGAAGATCATGTATGGGAAACGCTGGTCCGGCCCGGAAAAAAACTTCGTCCCGGGGCCAGACTGTCTTTTGGGGATGGAAAACTGAAGGCAGAAGTGATGGAAGTGGTGGAAGAAGGGAACCGTCTGGTTCGGTTCGAATATGAAGGTATTTTTGAAGAAATACTGGATGAACTGGGGCAGATGCCCCTGCCGCCCTATATCACCCATGAGCTGAAGGACAAAAACCGCTATCAGACAGTTTACGCGAAACACGAGGGATCTGCAGCAGCTCCTACGGCTGGTCTGCATTTTACAGAAGCGCTGCTGGATGAGATTGTAAAAAAAGGAGTTAAAATCGCCAGAGTCTGCCTGCATGTAGGCCTGGGGACCTTTCGCCCGGTGAAAGCAGAGCATGTTCAGGACCATCACATGCATTCGGAATTTTACCGGATTGAAGAAGATGCGGCAGAAATTATCAATGAAACAAAGGCCTCAGGCGGGCGCGTCATCGCCGTGGGCACCACCAGCTGCCGTACCCTGGAAGCTGCGGCTGACCCTGCTACCGGCCTGCTGAAAGCCTGCAGCGGCTGGACTGAGATTTTTATTTACCCGGGTTACCGGTTCAAATGCATCGACGCGCTGATTACTAATTTTCACCTGCCCCAGTCCACTTTGCTGATGCTGGTATCTGCTCTGGCAGGCAGGGAGCATATTCTGGAGGCATATCGGGAAGCGGTTGAGGAGAGGTACAGGTTTTTTAGTTTTGGGGATGCGATGCTGATTGTATGAAACCCGACGATATGTTATTAAAGCGGGAGGAAATTGGGAGATATTTCAGATATAATATTGTTAATTTTTTCATTTGAAAGTCACCAAATAGAACTCTGGGGAAAGATAACCGAGACCATTCTATTAGGATGAAATAGACCAAAAGATTGTTTGTGAAAATGGCCTTTAAAAAAGCATTTTTTACACTGCTTCCCGTATATTCATACAAGCTTAATAAGTAATTATTAGTAAACGGCAGCTGGGTCCTATAGGATACAGTTGCCGCATTTTAAAATTAGCCTGGGTTTTTTATAATACTAACTGTTGATCAGATATTGCTAAAGAAAAGTTATTTCAATTATCGGAAAGAACCTGCGCATTGCATTGAGTCATGTCACTCAATGCAAAAGTAGCGTCATCAAAAGCATATTGGACTGTCGCAATTAAACCAATTTCAAACACTTGACATATGACAAGTAAAACGGGTATAATATTATGAAGAAAGAAGGTAAGGTGCAGAATGCGGAAACAGATTGTTTATGAAAAACAGGATTTGACATGGTTGTCCTGGTCTAAGATACGAAATTCTTCCGGTACAGCTGGTTCTTTTTTGAAAGCATACTCGGATTTGGGTGGTGAAAAGACATATTATAAGCTCTCTAATTATGATGCAGTTAAAGGAATTGTAGGGCATGAATGCGTCAACGAAGTAATTGTCGACCGGTTTTTGACGATTCTTGGTATTGAGCATTTATCCTATCAATTGATTCACGCCGATGTCTTGGTCGATGGAAGTACCCACACAACCTGGCTGTGCGCTTCCAGAGATTTTAAGCAGCCGGGTGAGAGCAAGCTGGCGTTGGACGCTTTCTATCAGGCGGAGCGTTTGAAAGACGAGAGTCCGCTTGCGTTCTGCATACGAAACGGGTGGGCGGACTATATTTGGCAGATGCTTGCGACAGATTTCCTGATACTTAATCGGGACCGGCACGGAGCAAACATTGAGGTGCTGCGCAATTCCAGAAAAAAGACGCTGCGGCTGGCTCCGCTTTTTGATCATGGACTGTCGCTATTGTTCAATTGTCTTGATGTAAAGGATGTGGAAAAAGTTCAAGCGCTGGAGGATAAGCCGGTGCAGTGCTTTGTCGGTTCGCGCTCTGCCTGGGAGAACTTAAAACTGATTCCTGCCGGGCAGGTGCCAAAGCTTAATCCGCTTTGTGAGACGGACCGGGAGAAGCTGTTTGACGGCCTGGAAGAAACGATGCCGCAGGTATGGCGGGATAAAATATGGGAGATGCTCTGGAAGAGGTGGAAGCGCTATGAAGATTTTTGCAATCAGGGACGAACTTGATCCGCAGAGTGTGGATTTAGCTTATCTGATTTATTATGAAGGGGAAAAACGTTTTTATATTGAACTGCCGGAAGACGCTGATCCATGGGAAACGCCGCTGCTGCTGTCTTCCTTTGCCAAGCGCGGCGAACGGACCGTGAACGCTTACTGGAGCAAGCTTTGGGTACAGCAGCGCATTGTTCCCTCGGATCGGCAAAATCTCGGTCAGATACTGCGTGACAATGGACTGAGTGAGTACGACGAATACGAGCTTTTGATGCTGGGCATGGGACGCTGCGCTCAAGACGACTATTATCTTGTACCGATGGCAGAGAGTGACATGCCCATCATACTGATTGACCGTTTTCAGAAGAAGGTGGAGGATGTGGTTCCTCTTACAGACAAACACCTGCTGGTTTTCTTTCGGAACGGGGTTGTCAGAAAGTGTGATGTGCAGGAACTTCTTAAAAAGGAGGCTGCTTTTTCGCCGCTGCTTGTAAATGATGCACTGTACAACACCGTATCGGTACAAGCCGGTGGTTATGGCGTCTGCTGGGGGGATAATCTGAATCTGGCGGATGATCAGCTGTATGAAAATGGTGAGGTGGTACCGCTTTCTCTGGATGATTTTCGCAGCTTCGTCAAGAACCGGATTGTGAACACTGCGGAAGCGGCTGAACTGCTTGAGTGTTCAAGGCAAAATATTGAAGACTTAATCCGCCGCAACAAGCTTCACCCCATAAAAGCCACGCCTAAAAATAAATTGTTTCTGAAAAATGAAATCACACAGCGAAAGTGGCGTTGAGAGGCAGAGCATGAGGCGTAGGACGACTGGCACTATTTCTTATACTTATTTGCATATTTTTTGTTGTATTTTGTATAGCAGTGCAATCGTCCTCCTTCTCGGCACATCATCTACAGGTCTTTCACTACGGCCTCCAATAAGAGTCACCATTAGCAGGCTATGGCAGCTAACCTCATAAGTATCCGGAAAACAGAGTGGTGAACGAAAACTCACGTACTGTAATCCAGTAAAGGGATGGTTGCTATTCATGTCACAAAAACGTATAATTATTAAAGGAAAGCTATAGTTCGCAGTACGTCATTTTACTGGGATTAAGCGTGGCGCGTAGATGCAATGCTGATAATATAGAACCCGGCGGTGTGTTACTCAAGGGGTAGGAAATTGGGGAATATTTAAGAATTAAATCGTGTTAATGTTGTAAGGGAACCAAAAGCGGCAGCTGCATCTTATTTGATACAGTTGCCGTTTTTTTCAAGCAAAGATCAGTAAAGTTTAGAACTTAATGTAGTAATCGGCAATAAATCCGTAGTATATAAGTGAAGAGGGAAAGGAGGTGGTATGATTGATGGAAGATGAAAAGATTATTGATTTATTTTTCGAGCGTTCAGAACAGGCTATACAAGAGCTGGATATCAAGTACGGCCAATTTTGCCATAAGCTCTCGTACAACATTGTGAACAGCAGGCAGGATGCGGAGGAATGTGTCAATGATGCTTACTTAGGGGCATGGAACACAATTCCTCCAGCCAGGCCAAGCCCCTTGCTCACCTATATCTGTAAAATCGTCCGGAATATTTCATTGAAAATTTATTACAGGACAGCAGCAGCCAAACGAAACAGTACCTATACCATTGCCATGGAGGAAATAGAAGCCTGTACCACAGACCCGAAGACAGTAGAATGTGAGATCGAGGCCAAAGAATTAGCCCGTATCATTGAAAGCTTTCTTGATACTATGACCAAAGAAAACCGTGTCATTTTCATGCGGCGCTATTGGTTTGCCGATAGCTGTAGAGATATAGCCGGGTTTGTGGGACTAACTGAGAAAAATATCACCGTCCGCCTGACCCGTATCCGTCAAAAACTGATGGAGTATTTAACTGAAAGAGGGGTATATGTATGAACTCAAAAAAATTTTCCGAAGCTATGAACGAAATGGACAACAAATATATTGAAGAGATTTTCCAGTACAAAAAGAGAGCCAGGAAACCTGCTTGGATTAAATGGGGCGCCATGGCGGCCTGCTTGTGTTTGCTGGTTGGCGGCGCTGTCATGTACCAGAGTTTGAATGCCCCATCCAGACCTGGCGCCGGCCCTGGCGTACAGCCTGGCGGCAGTGTCTCAGAGACAGTAGATCCTATCATCTCGTCTCTTGCCGTTTATCCGGCATCCGAGAAGATACAGGATGTTGAAAATGCAACCATGAAAGAGGTCGACCAAACTGCGGCATATGCTATGACAGATTTAGGCTCATATCTTCCGACTCAACTGCCGGATGGATATACGTTTGGCAACGCCAGCGTATACGAAACAACAATGAAAAATGGAACAAAATACTATATGCTGCGAGTGACATATCTTAGCGGAACAATTCCGATTCCAACCTTTAACGATGTGGGGGAAGCTGCTGTTGGGAAAACAACGGGGAAAAGCTTTGCTGTTTTTGTGATGAACTATGAACCGGGAACCCATAGAGAAATCCATGATACTGCGGACATATCTGAAAGCACACTTGAGCAGAGCATGGTGGACGGGACCTTCCACATTTCCTACGGTGATATTTATGTCGGCATTACCCCTGACGGTTCGCAAACAGCCAGAGAAATGTTATCCATTATCCAATCCATCAATAAATAACGATCTGTTTAACCCTTCAAATAGGCTGTAAATAAGTTTTTCATCAAAAAAATCGCTGAGGCCGTGAAACTTCAGCGGTTTTTTGACTAAGTTATACCTTCATTCCCAGAGGACTTTTTACAGAATATATTAATTTCATACTCATTCCACATAGAGATGGTATACTAAGACAGGAGGTGATTTACATGGCAACGCTATTGATTGTAGAGGACGATTCTAAAACCAACGAAGCTATCTGTGAATATATGAAGTCAGCCGGGCATGAGGCCATCCCGGTCTATGACGGAGCGGAGGCGGTCCGGCACTTTCAGGAGAAGAAGCCTGACCTGGTGGTTCTGGACATCATGCTCCCTAAAATGACCGGACTGGCCGTGCTGCATGAGATCCGGCGCAGCAGCTCTGCCCCTGTCCTCATGCTCACTGCCATAGAGGATGAATATACCCAGATACAGAGCTTCGACGAGCAGGCGGACGATTATATTACCAAGCCCTTCTCCATGGTTTTGCTGGGAAAACGGATTACGGCGCTGCTTCGGCGAAGCGGGCAGAGCGTAGTGCAGGACACGATCACGTTCGGTGAGGTTACCGTGGACTTCTCCGGCTATACGGCAAGGGACCGGGAGGGAAAAATCGATTTGACGCCCCGGGAGATCAATTTGCTGCGCCTTTTTGTGGAGCATAAGGGACTCGTTCTGACCAGAAATCAAATTCTGGACGAGCTGTGGGGCGACGACAATCCAATCATCGACCGGACCGTGGACACTTATGTGAAAAACCTGCGCAAGAAGCTGCGCCTTGACTGTCTGGTTACGGTGAAAGGGATTGGATATAAATTTGAGGTGGGCCAATGAAACATCTGAAAATCTACCCGAAAACATTTTTCTATACCCTGGGACTGATGCTTTTTATCGTGCTGGTAGCCCACGGGCTGCTGTATTTTCTCACGCCCCAGGTACCATTAGACATATCGCCCGGCCCCGGCAGCAGTGATTTGCTGGTCACCGGCAAGTTCAATCTGACGCCCTATATATCGCAGATGATCCAAAAGGTGCTTCCAATTTCGCTTCTGTGCTGTGTTATGGTCTCTGTTCTCTGCTCCCTGCTGTTCTCCAGGCAGATCACTGTTCCCGTAAAGCAGATTTCCGCCGTGACCGAGCGGATGGCGCAGATGGATAAGGCCGCTGTATGCAAGGTACATGCCCAAGACGAAATCGGAGTATTGGCAGGCAATATCAATGGCTTATTCCAAAACCTGCTGGCCACCATTGAAACCCTTGAAATCGAAAAACAGCGCGTGCGGGAGATGGAACAGTCCAAGGTAGATTTTATGCGGGCAGCGTCCCACGAATTGAAAACCCCCCTGACCGCTTTGAACGCCACGCTGGAGAACATGATCCTGGGCATCGGGAAATATCGGGATGTTGAGGCTTATCTGCCGGAGTGCAAACAAATGACGGAGCAGCTGTCGGGCATGATCCGGGAAATTCTGGATGCGTCCAGGGCGGGCAGCCCGCAGAAGAATGAAGCGCCGGTTCAAATTGACCTGTCCGGGCTGCTGCCTGCGTTATGTGAGCCGTATCAGCAGATCGCAGAAGCCCGGGGCGTCGTTTTCCATATAGATTTGTCAGGCTGCTTCTACGCCTGTCTGCCGCCCAGGCAGTTCAGCAAAGCGGTGTCCAACATTCTTGCCAACGCCGTCGCCTGCACCGATCCGGGCAAGACGGTTTCCATCTATTTTGACGGGCCTGCTCTGGTCATTGAGAATGAATGTACACCGATTCCGGCAGACGCCCTGCAGCATCTTTTTGAGCCCTTTTACCGGCCTGATTACGCCCGGAACCGTGAGGACGGCGGAAACGGCCTGGGCCTGTACATTGTGGATATGCTCCTGGGAGCCATGGGATTGTCCTACTCCTTTCAGCCTATGGAGGAGCCGCCTGGGATGCGCTTTGTGATAAAGCGATCAAGCCCACCGGAGGATCGCACTGCGCGCTAAGGAAGATGGCTGCTGAAGCGGCTGCGCTCCGGCGCGGGAGTCCGGCAAGCCGGACTTTTTGCTTTTCCTTGCCCATTCCATATTCGTTTCATATTGCCTCCATATTGGTGTGTTATTCTTTTCCTACGAACAAAATGGAGGTGTATCATATGGGATTTGTTAAGCGGGCGTTTTTATACGTCACGAGAAAAAGAGGCAAAAGCGTCCTGTTGTTTGTTATCCTGCTGGTAATGGCGACCTTTGTACTGACCGGGCTTTCTATTTGGAAAGCGTCAGAGGCCGCGCAGCTTGACCTGCGGCAGAGCTTGGGCGGTAAGTTTGACATTCATGTGGATTGGGAAAACAGTCCGCATGTGGTCAAAGAAAACGTCAAAGAGGAAACCGGCGGGAAAACCGGAAAATCATCCACAAGTTTTATCCAGTATTCCACCGTGCAGTTGACGCCGGATAACCTGGGCGCAATCAAGGCTGTGCCAGGCGTGAAACATTGCAGCGCAAGGCAGGCGAATCTGGTTCCCTTTGCGGAGTTTTCCCTGTTTCCCGGAACCGTGGCCGCCGACGCAAAGTATAAAAGCCACACGAAGGTGTTGGGCGTCTGCAGTACGGAGGAAGACGAACTTTTCACCACCGGGACGCTGACGCTGGCGGAGGGACGGCACATTTCCGACGGCGACAGCAATGCGGCGATTATCAGTCAGGATCTGGCGGAAAAGAGCGGCCTGCAGGTTGGGGACTATATCACCACGCACAGTTACAGCTTAGAGGATCAAGCCTTTACCGGGCAGGAGATAAGGGTACAGATCATCGGGCTGTTTACCCCAAATGCAGTGGAGCAGTTTGGAGAGACCGTTACAACCTACGACAAAATTCAAAACAGGGTTTTTGTGGATCTGCAAACGTCGGTAGCAATGGACGGCGGTGAGATCAACTACGGTTTTTCCGCGATCAACGTCACCATTGACGACCCGCAGGATATGGCGCGGGTGGTGTCTGAGGTGAAGGCTCTGCCCGGCATCGACTGGACTGCTTTTACCATCCAGGCGGATAACGGAACCTATGAAAAAGCTGCCGCGCCGCTGGCTACGCTGAATGAACTTGTCATTACCCTGCTGGTAGTGATCATCGTTGTCAGCGCCGTCATTCTGGCTCTGATCCTGACCCTCTGGACAAAGACCCGCATTCATGAGACGGGCGTGTTCCTGTCCGTAGGGATTAAAAAATTTGCCATTATCGGCCAGTATTTGATCGAGGTGCTGCTGATTGCCGTGCTGGCATTTGGTTTTTCCTATTTCACCAGCAACGCCGTGGCGGGACAGATTGGCAATCACCTGCTGGAGCAGAGTATACAGACTGCGCCGGAGGATGAGGGGGATATTACTGCCGGCGCCGCCGCAGTGGATGTGGGCGCGGATCATCTGATTCAGGAACCATTGCCCGCGGAGGACGGCATCCAGGTGTCCGTGGGGCCTGATAATTTTGCCCGGCTATACCTGATTGGACTCATCATCATCATTGTGGCCGTGAGCACGTCGTCTGTCACTGTCATGCGTTTGAAGCCACGGGAAATCCTGTCGAAAATGAGCTGAAGGAGGGGATATCATGTCAATATTGGAACTCAAAAATGTTTGCTACTCCTATGAAAAAGGCAAAGTGGTTTTGGCTGATGTCAATGCGGAGCTGGAAAAGGGGAAGCTGTATGCGGTTCTCGGCCCGTCCGGGTCCGGAAAGACTACGCTGCTGGCCCTCTTGGGCGGACTTGATACGCCAACTCAGGGCAGCGTCCTGTTCGACGGTGAGAATATCAGGACAAAGGGCCTGGAGTACCACCGCAGACACCATATCTCCCTGATTTTCCAGAGCTACAACCTGATCGATTATATGACGCCCATGGAAAATGCACAGCTCACCGCCAAGCTGGATGCCGGGCCTGTCCTGGAGCGGCTGGGACTGGCCAGGGACGAGATCACCCGGAATGTGCTGAAGCTGTCCGGCGGCCAGCAGCAGCGGGTGGCCATCGCGCGGGCGCTGTCTTCCGATGCCCCGGTCATTCTGGCGGACGAGCCCACCGGGAATCTGGATGCGGATACCGCGGAGGAAATTACTGCTGTTTTGAAGGAGAGCGCCCATGCGTTGGGGAAATGCGTTGTGGTGGTGACGCACTCCGGCCAGGTGGCAAATCAGGCGGACGTGATTCTGGAGATCAAACGGGGGCAATTAAAGGAGAGGGAAATCAAATGAAGAAGATAACAATCATTTTAGCCTGTATGCTGTCCTGCGTTATCCTGTTTACCGGCTGCACCGGTCAAAAAGAAAGCGGCGATCAGGAACCGAAGGGTAACAGCGGTGCGGAAGCCGGTATAACCGGCAAGGCGGACAGCACGGATGAACCGGCCGGCTCTGATCCTTCGTCAGATGACTTTACTTATAACCTGAAAGACCCGGAGAATAACGACGGCATTGTAGTCAGGCCTAAAGAATGACAGCAGAGAAATAGGATGCAAAGCATGTCGGATTTATACAATACCAAAACAGAAATTTATTCTATAATTTTCTGGAAGGGAAAAACGGAGGTTTTTGTTATGATCGAATCAAGATGCGGTATCCTGTGCGGTGCGTGGGGATACAGGGAACAAATGGGATACAAGGCCTGCTGCGAGGAAAAGGGGCAAGAGCACTGCGGGCAGCGCGGGGAATTTCCCTGCGCCCTGCTGGGCCAGTTCGCGTATGACGAAAAGCAGGGCGACGGCGGCAGGTGTATTGAACAATGCAGATGCTGGGCGAAGGGAGGTGATTTCTTTGGCTTCAAATCTGGACTTTGTGGAATATGTCTGCGATCAGATCGGCGGCGCCGGGAGCATCGCCTATAAGAAAATGTTCGGGGAATACGGCGTTTATTGCGACGGCAAAGTGGTCGGCGTGATTTGCGACAACCAGTTTTTTGTAAAAAAAACCGAAGCGGGCTCGGCCCTGTATCCGGACTGCCAGGAGGCTGCGCCCTATACCGGCGCCAAGCCCCATTTTATCATCGACAGCGTGGATGACCGGGAAAAAATGGCGCGGTTCATCCGGGCCACCTGTGACGAGCTGCCTGCGCCAAAGCCGAAGAAGAAGAAATAAAACCAGGGGGCCGGCCCGGCGTCAAATTGGATCGGCCCTGTTTCCTATCTAAACAGAACATCAAGGAGGTTATCTATGAACTGGGAACCGTGGACAGGCTGTTATCCAATCAGCGGCGGCTGCGCAAACTGTTATTTTTATGGGCCGTATGCAAAACGCCATGGCCAGAATACGATTACGAAAACGGATAAATTTGACTGGCCCATCCGGAGAAATAAAAAGGGCGAATACAACATCAAGGGGGATAAGATCCTCGCCACCTGCTTTGCCACCGACTTTTTCCTGCCCGAGGCCGACGAGTGGCGGAAAGAGGTCTGGGCCATGATCCGGGAGCGGACGGACATTGATTTTCTGATCCTGACCAAGCGGATCGACCGGTTTCCCGTGTCCCTTCCCGCCGACTGGGGAGAGGGCTATGACAATGTGAACATCGGCTGCACGGTGGAGACCCAGGCGCTGGCGGATACCCGCCTTCCTCTGTTTTTATCCTATCCGATAAAGCGGAGGTTCATCGCCTGCGCCCCCCTTTTGGAGGCCATCGACCTCACTCCATATCTGCATGGGGTGGGCCATGTGACGGCCGGCGGCGAAACGGGGCGGGCTGCCCGTGAGTGCGATTACGAGTGGGTGTTGAACATCCGTGAGCAGTGCGTGGAGGCGGGGGTGACCTTCTGGTTCAAGAACACCGGCTCCCTTTTCCGGTATGACGGCGTCGTGGAAAAAATTAATCCTTATCAGCAGACCGGCAGGGCGAAGGAGCTTGGTATTGATATTTCAGACGGGAAACGGCTGTTTTGAATGCCTTTAGCGGATAAGGCACATTTATAGAAGAAAGAAGAATGTATCGTAAAGAAATCATAAACTTCATTGAAACAAATGTGGATGGCAAAACGCTGTTTACACTGGAAGAGCAAGGCCTTATGACCAAATGGGGCAGGGAGAAGGTAGGGGAGGCCCGAAAAAACGGACAATGGGACGCCCCAAAAATTCCGGCAGTGACAGGAGAACAGATCGTTTTTTTTCGGCGCTGCTAAAAGAGTACGAGCCCGATTATGCAAATTTTCAGGCAATGTCATCATCAGTAAAGAAAACTTACACGCGGGCATATTTTGACGCAAAGACAGACGCCGGCCGGGAAAAGAGAATCCCATGGATGGCTTACCGGTTGAATGAAAACCTAAAGCCTATGTAAGAGTTACATGTCAGTAGAAAGGAATTGAATAAAGATAATGATCAGACTTAGAAAAATGGAACAGACGGATTTGCCCGTTTTCAAGAAATGGCTGTATACGCCGCACGTTGCCAAGTGGTACCACGACCCGCTGGACTGGATTGACGAAGTCGAGGAGCAGGACGGAGCATTTTGTTGGATTCACCACTTCATTGTGGAGCATGAAGGACAGCCCATCGGCTTTTGCCAGTATTACGCCTGCGATGACAGCGATGAGCTTTGGGGAGGCTACACTGCGTTGGGCGGCTCTTACAGCATTGACTACATGATTGGGGAAGCCGGCTTCCTCCGTAAAGGCTTTGGCAAATTGGTTGTGGCGGACTTGATAGACAGGATTTCCCTCCATTCTGACGCCAAAAGAATTGTGGTGCAGCCAGAGCCGGAAAACAAGGCGTCCTGCGGTTTGCTGCTGTCCTGCGGCTTTGCGTTTGACACGGAAAAAGAGATTTATGTAAAACTTTTGCCTTGAACAGCAGGTAAGGCCAGAATGGAAATATAGGTTTGACGAATCACTAGCTCCTAATCATCTGCTTTCTTACTCAGTTGCTGATATGAGTAAAACCCATATTTCCATGCTTGCAGGGGAAGCGGTTACGCTGGTATACTTTTCTGCAGAAAAGGGCTGAATTTGAAGATGATGTCCTGGAAGCCATGTTTCAAGAAGATACTTTAATGCCTTATCAATGGCAGAAGCCCGAAGTTCCGCGAAGCTTTCGGCTTCAAACTGGCATACGGCGTATTCTCCGGCAGGTAATTCCCAAATTGTTAATCCATTTGGAACAGGCGCGTTGCTGTTTGCAGCGGCACCTGCAAAGTAAATAAATGTCCCGTCGTTTTCTTTGCTCATCATTGACGCACCTAATTCTGCGCCGTTTGGCAAAAAACAAGTAAGGCAGTTCTTTCGCCCGTGAAAATCTTCCCAAATCTGTCCCGGCCCGCTTATTCCGGTGGATTCCCCAAAGCTCGCCTGCTCAACGGAAACTTTGTTGGAGACCCCGATATATGTTTCCGGCATGTCTAGTTTTCGGCGGGTGATTTCTATAACAATGCTGTCCGTTATAAGTGGCACATTTTCGTCAATCATTGTATAGCCAAGCAATAAATCAGGCTTCATAATCCGATTAAGATGAACAGGATTATTCCGGTATTCCTCCGGCGTCATTCCGAACGCACGTTTAAATGATTTTGTAAAATGTCCGTGGCTGTTAAATCCATAATCGAGGGCAATATCCAGTATGCGCCTGCTCTTATCTTCCAGCGCTTCACATGCCCTTGCCAACCTGCGCATTTTAGTATACGCGTTTACCGGGCGTTTCACAAGGCGGGCAAACAACCGCTGAAAGTAAAAGGGCGAAAGGGCCGCAACCTTTGACAGTTCTTCGGGCGAATGGTCTTGCGCCAAATTTTCTTCGATGTAATCCAACACTTTTTGTATAGCTTCCCATGCATACATAGTAAAACCTCCAATTCTCATGATATACTAATTATACACGATAGAAAAACTGCTTGCTTGTTCATCAATGCCCTTTTCAGGTCGTTTCTCACATCAGTATGTAATTTCCATCAATGCTATGCAGAAGTTTTTCAAAATACACAGCTGCTTTAATTTTTTTGTTTTAGCGAAACTTTTCCTGCCTGAAACGAATTACTACTGAAAAGGTTTTCAGGAGGCTGAATCATCAAGATAAGTACTAGGAAAGGAGGCCTCGTGGACTTATTGTATTTTCTGCAGTTTTTGGCGGTATATTGATGATTGGATATACTGAAATCACCAGAGCGCCCTGGAATACGTTTGGGACAGCGGCGGCCGGAGTATTCATTGGATTGATTGTTCTGGCAGCAGTATATTTTCATGAGCTGAAGGCGGATATATATTAATGAAATGGCTGTCGGGGGACTTCAGAGAAAGGCGCCGGAATAGAAGCCTTGAAGTTATTGTGTTTTTGTGTTAAGTTAGATGCAGAATACAAAAAAGGCTGTATTCTCTGGAGGATAAAATTAGATGAAAATTCGCGGCTCTTTGTACCGGGTAGTGTTTACGCTGGTGGTGCTCCCCTTTTTGCTGTTTAGTGTGGTGATTATACAGATTTATTCCGGCAGGCTGGAACGTGTGATTACGGAAAGCCTCCGAGTGGTTGCAGACGCTCAGATCACTGAAATGAGCAGTTTTTGTGAGCAGCAGAAGGAGTATTTGACTCTGATGGGAACGATGGATGTGTCCAGAGAGGCAATGAAAGGCGGTCTGGGAGAAGATGGCGTCAGGTATCTGGATAACATACTGCTGTCATATGTGAACCTGACTGATAATATTAAAGAGATTGCTTTAATTGACCGGGAAAATCGTGTTGTGGCTTCCAGCGATGCGGATCACAGGGAGTTCGCGGAAAATGGCATCGGATCAGTGATAGAAGATATGGGAGACAGGCAGTTTTATATATCTGATGTCCTGAAAAACAGCCGCGGGGAGAAAACCATTGTGGAGATCGCCCGGATAGAAGAATACGGCGTACTGCTGGGATACGCTGTGGGAGAGTTGAATCTGGATTTTTACGGCGAGATGCGGGAGCGCGCAAAATTGTGGAATGAATCTACGTTTTATCTGCTGGACGGGAACGGGCAGATCATCAGCGCGGGAACATCTGACGAGGCGCGGGAAGATTTTGTTACTGAGGCGAAAGACAGGGAGGATTATAACCGGAAATACAGTGCCATAGATTTTGAGAAAAATCCACAGGGCAGTTTCCAATACCGGGTGGGAGGAACGAATTATATTACATACTATTCTGATGCAGAGTATACGGAATGGCGCATTTTACTGACAGTGAATATGGATACCTACCGGGCGGAACGTATTATTTATGTAGCGCTGGCCGGTATCCTGTCATTGTTGTGCGCGGCATTGGCCCTGTGGATCGGATGGTTTGCTTCAAAGCGAATCGTGCGTCCGGTCCAGAAGATTTCCGGCACGCTTAAGGCGATTCAGAAGAAACAGGATTATTCCCTCCGGGTGGAAGTTGAGCGGATGGATGAGCTGGGAATTTTGGCGGAGGAGATCAATGAGCTGATTAATTTTATTGAAACAGAGGATCTGTACAAAACCCAGCGGCAGAGATTTCTGCAGGAGAAAGCAGGGCAGGATGCGCTGACAAAGGTTATGAATAAAGAGAGAATCAGCCAATATTTGCAAAAACCATCAAAGACTGCCGTCAAAATGGCGGGACAATGGCTGTGATGTTTGTGGATATTGACGATTTTAAAGCCTTTAACACCCAATATGGCCATAGTGTGGGAGACCAGGTGCTGATGTTTTTTTCTTCCCTTCTGGCCAGGAAGACAGGAGGTACTGTCGGCCGTGTGGGAGGCGATGAATTCCTTGCTGTAGTGGAGGACAGGGAGGTTGTCCAGGAGCTGGACCAGCATCTGACCCGTCTGGAAGAGGAGGCCCGGAAGCGGTTTGTAATCCGGGGCAATGGTGCCCAGGTACCGGTTACCTGCTGTATCGGAGCTGTTATAGTGGATTTTTCACAGCATGGCGCCTGTCCCGCCGGACCGGAACAGGTGGTGCAGGCGGCGGACGATGCGATGTATCAGATTAAGAATCACGGCAAGAAGGGGCATCTCATTGTGGAGATAGATTCAGACGGCAATATAGTGAAATCTTAATAAAATCTTAGTGAAAACGCTACATTTCTTAAAGTTTTATGCGATAAAATAGACTCAGTTAAGAAAGGAGCGAATATTATGCCAGATAAAATCATGATCGTAGATGATGAACAGGAAATTGCGGACTTGGTAGCCCTTTATCTTGAAAATGAGAATTTTATCGTATATAAATGCTACAGCGCTGCTGCGGCTTTGGAATGTATTCAGAATGAGAAACTGGATCTGGCGCTGCTGGACGTGATGCTGCCGGGAATGAGCGGCCTCCAGCTCTGCCAGAAAATCCGGGAACAGTACTGCTATCCCGTAATCATGCTGACTGCAAAGGGAGAAGAAGTGGATAAAATAACCGGGCTGATGCTGGGGGCTGACGATTATATCACAAAACCTTTTCTGCCGTTGGAGCTGGTGGCGAGAGTGAAGGCGCAGCTGAGGCGATATAAAAGGTACAATACGGGAGCTGGTACAGAGGAGGATGTGATCGTCCACGCGGGACTGACCCTGGATATCAGAACCCATGAATGTACGCTGAATGAAAAGCCGCTGAACCTGACTCCCACTGAATTTTCCATCCTCACGATTCTTTGCCAGCAGAAAGGCAGGGTGGTCAGTTCCGAAGAGCTGTTCCATCAGATCTGGGGAGACGAATATTTCAGCAAAAGCAACAATACCATTACAGTACATATCCGCCATCTGAGAGAAAAAATGGGAGATTCATTTGAAGAGCCCAAATATATCAAGACTGTCTGGGGGTGCGGATACAAAATTGAAAATTAATGTCAAACATCTGATAAAAGCAGCCCGGGTGATTGCCGCCTGCGCGCTGGGCATCGCATTATGCTTTGGCCTCTACTATCTGTTTGATTATGTCTGGAATGGTTCGTTTCTGGACTGGTTTGATAAGTATTTTATGGTCACCCATAATCCTGACTACAGCGGACAGGGAACGAAGATTATCGTCCGGGAACCGGCCTGGTATAAGGTAAAAATCCTTTTGCTGACGGTATTGTGCGTAAATATTGTTGCCTGGCTGCTGATTGTATTTACCGCCTCTTTTGTTTCTTCGAAAGCCAGAATGAAAAAGACAATAACTGCCGCCAGCGGTATGGTGCACCGCTATATGTCAGGTGAGACCGAAGCTGCGGAGGTATTTCCAAAAGAGTATGCTGAATTGTCTGCGGAGCTGGCGGAAGTGAAGTCCACCATGCAGCGCCACGAGCAGATTATGAAAGAAGAGACAGCCAGGAAAAATGACTTGATCGCTTATCTGGCTCACGACCTGAAGACGCCCCTCACATCTGTCATCGGATATCTGAGCCTAATGGATGAAGCGCCGGACATGCCTGCGGCCCAAAAAACAAAGTACATGAAAATTACGCTGGACAAGGCCCTGCGTCTGGAAAAGCTCATCAACGAGTTTTTTGATATTACCAGATATAATCTCCAGCAGATTGATTTGGAAAAAGAACAGATTGATCTGTATTATATGCTGGTACAGATGACAGATGAATTTTACCCCCTTCTGCAGGATCATGGCAACGAGGTGGTGCTGGAGTCTGCGGAGGATTTGAAATTATGGGGAGACCCGGCTAAACTTGCCAGGGTATTTAATAATATTTTGAAAAACGCCATTGCATACAGCGAGCCGGACACCGCCATTGTGGTGCGGGCAGAAAGTGCCGGCCAGGACATAGGGATCTCATTCAGCAATGCGGGAAAAACGATTCCGGAACAGAAGCTGAACGCAATTTTTGATAAGTTCTTCCGGCTGGATGAAGCCAGGGCCACCAATACAGGAGGCGCAGGCCTGGGTCTGGCGATTGCAAAAGAAATTGTGACTCTCCACGGAGGAACGATTACGGCAGAGAGCAGAGAAGGGATCACAACCTTTCAAGTGACCCTTCCGGCGGGCCAGGTACAATGAAGATTTAAAATTCCTTAGCTGTTTCTTAGGAATTTCACAACAGAATATTAAAGCGCGGACAGCCTCTGTTTAGTAGAATATCAAACAGAGGCTGTCCATTTTCCTTTTCTGGGAAAGGGCTGCTATGAAATGAAGGGAGGAAGCAAAATAATGGGAAGGAAAATTGCAGTGCTTTTTGGAGGCAATTCAACTGAGTATGGCGTCTCTCTGCAATCCGCCGCTTCAGTGATCCAATGCATAAATACAGAACAATATGATCTGTTTCTGATCGGAATAGACAGGGAAACAGGACAATGGTACTGGTATCAGGGAGAAACGGAATGGATTTCGGAGGACTGCTGGAAGCAGAAAGGAGTGTGCCTGCCGGTATATCCATGTACAGATAAATCTCTGCATGGCCTGTGCTGTATGGAAAAGGGCAGAGTTAATATTCTATCCCTGGATGCGGCCTTTCCTGTGCTGCATGGAAAAAATGGAGAGGACGGGACTGTACAGGGGGTCCTGGAACTGGCGGGAATACCGGTGATCGGCTGCGGGCTGCTCTCTTCAGCTCTCTGCATGGACAAGGAAGCGGCCCACCGCATTGCGGCAGCTGAAGGGATCAGAACTGCCAGGTCGGTGACGCTGAAAAAAGGATACAGCCTGCAAAGAGCCATGGAAGCAGCAGGAATGCTGGGCTATCCGCTGTTTGTGAAGCCGGTGCGTTCCGGATCCTCTTTTGGGATCGCAAAGGTTTCAGAGGAAATGGGCCTGCATCAGGCGATAGAAAATGCTTTCCGCCATGATTCGGCTGTAATGCTGGAAGAGATGATCGAGGGCTTTGAAGTGGGCTGCGCGGTTCTGGGTACGGATACTCTGTTTACCGGCGCGGTTGATGAGATAGAACTGTCCGACGGTTTCTTTGATTATACGGAGAAATATACGCTGAAATCTTCCAGGATCCATGTCCCGGCGCGGATTCCGGCAAAAAAAGCAGAGGAGATCAAACGCACGGCCCTGCGGCTCTACCGCCTGCTGGGCTGCCGGTGCTTTGCGCGGGTGGACATGTTTTTAACACAATCAGGAGAGATTTACTTTAATGAGGTGAATACCATCCCCGGTTTTACCGCGCACAGCCGCTTTCCCAATATGCTGGAAGCGGCCGGGCTGTCTTTGGAAGAGAGCGTAAGCCGCCTGCTGGAAATGGAATGATGACCATGATGGAAATTCATGGACAAAAAGCCGCTTCAGATGTAGAAAATTATGGAGGAATTGATAACTTCCGTCTGGCAGCCGCGTTTCTTGTGGTTGCCATTCATACCGGTCCGTTCACCTGCTGGAGTAAACCGGCGGATTATTTATTCAGCTGCTGCCTGGGAAGGATCGCTGTCCCCTTTTTTCTGATGACAACAGGATATTTTGTCCTGGCGCCCTGTGTTTTCAGCGGGTTCCGTCAGAAAGCCCGCCTGCGCCGGTTCCTGCGGAAAAGTTTGCTGCTGTACCTGGCGGCCTCTCTTTGTTATCTTCCTGTCAGCATCTATGCTGGAAATTTTCCTTCTGGGGCGGGAGAATTCCTGAAAAATATTTTCTTTGACGGCACGTTTTACCATCTCTGGTATTTTCCGGCTGTGGCCGCAGGCAGCGTTCTGCTCCTGCTGCTTCTCCGGAAATCAATAAAAGGAGCTGTTATATATTGCGGAGCCGCTTATATAGTGGGGCTGTTGGGAGACAGTTATTACGGACTTGCAGAAAAAATCCCTGCCCTGAAAACGGTATATGAAGGAATTTTTACAGTCAGCAGCTATACGAGAAATGGAATATTCTATGCCCCTTTGTTTTTGTTTATGGGTGTTGCGGCGGCCGTGCCGGAGTTCCGCTGTTCAAAGATATGTTGCAGGGCAGGGGCGGCGATTTCTTTACTTTTGATGCTGATAGAAGGCCTGCTGACTTATTATCTGGGAATTCAGCGGCATAACAGCATGTACCTGTTCCTGGTCCCGTTTCTGTATTTTTTCTATCAGATATTGCTTGAGTCGAAACAGAAAGCGCCTGGCTGGCTGCGAAACGGGTCCATGCTGGTCTATCTCATTCATCCCATGGCGCTGATCCTGCTGCGGGGCCTGGCGAAAGCTGCGGGCCTTGCCTGGCTGTTGGTG
The DNA here is from genome assembly GCF_004216775.1 of Cuneatibacter caecimuris. Lineage (GTDB taxonomy): Bacteria > Bacillota > Clostridia > Lachnospirales > Lachnospiraceae > Cuneatibacter > Cuneatibacter caecimuris. The sequence continues at coordinate 443,258 of NZ_SGXF01000001.1, read as the reverse complement.
GAAAATACGCTGATCCAGTATTTGACTGTGTGTCTGCTGTCACTGTCCGGAGCATGGATCCTGCAGATTTTTTGGGAAAAGAGGAAAATAGTATGTATGAAAAAGGAAGGGCATGGATTGAACTGAGCCGGAACAGGCTGGCACATAATGTGGAAGAAATTCAAAAGATTCTTCCTGCCCGGTGCAGGCTGATGCCTGCGCTGAAAGCAAACGCCTATGGGCATGGAGCGGTGCAGATCGGACTGCTGCTGCAGAATCTGGGCATCAGGGACTGCTGCGTGGCTTCGGCGGAAGAAGGGATTCAGCTGCGCCGCGCAGGGTTTTCCGGACAGATTCTGGTCTTGGGGTACACCCACCCGGAGCTGTTCCCGGAACTGTGCAGGAACCGGCTTACCCAGACTGTAGTAGATTTCCCGTATGCCTGCCGGCTCAGCCGGTATGGAAAACCAGTGAAGGTCCATGTGGGAATTGATACAGGAATGCGGCGATTGGGTGAACGCAGTGAAGATATAGAAAATATTTTAAAGATATGGAGTCTGGACCATTTGGAAATTACAGGGGTGTTTTCCCACCTCTGTGCGGCGGACGGGCGTACAGAAGCCGAAAAGGCATTTACCTGCAGGCAGATTCAAAGATTCTGCGGTGTAATCCAAACACTCAGAAGCAATGGAATCCATCATTTTGAGACACATCTGCAGGGAAGCTACGGTTTGCTGAATTATCCGGATCTGCAATTTGATTATGCCAGGGTGGGAATTGCTCTTTACGGGACGTTTAGCTCCCCGGAGGACCGTACGGCTGTGCAGCCGGATTTGCGGCCTGTACTGTCGCTGAAATCCAGATTAGAGTGCGTAAAGCATCTGCATCCGGGAGAGCCCGCGGGCTATGGCCTGGCATATACGGCTCCGGAGGAAATGCGGATTGCGGCTGTTTCCATTGGCTATGGGGACGGAATTCCCCGCAGCCTGTCAGGGAAAGGCGCAGTGCTGGTGAGAGGCGTAAGAGCGCCGGTGGTTGGGAGAGTGTGTATGGACCAGCTGCTAATTGATGTCTCCTGTGCGCCCGGAGCAGCGGCAGGAGACGAGGCAGTGCTGATCGGAAGCTCCGGCAGCGAAGAAATCACTGCCGCAGAGATGGCGGCGGATGCAGGCACTATTTCCAATGAAATATTGAGCCGGCTGGGAAGCCGGCCGGAAAGAGTTCTGACAGAATAGTCTTCCGGCTGAGGCTTGTGTTTATCAGAATTTATGATAAAATAGAAGAATCAGTTTTTCGGCGTGAATAAGCGCTGTCAGGAGGAGAAATGAGAGATGTCAGAAAAAATTAATGATCTGCGTTCTGCGATAAAGCGGCTGGAGGAGATGCCGGGACAGCTGACCCGGACGGATGTGGAGGTGGACCCCAGGGCAGAGCTTTCAGGCGTTTACCGCTATGTCGGCGCAGGCGGAACAGTGATGCGGCCGACAAAAGAGGGCCCGGCCATGATATTTAATCATGTGAAGGGGCATCCCGGCGCCAGAGTGATGATCGGACTGCTGGCCAGCAGGAAGAGAGTGGCAGCGCTTCTGGACTGCGCGCCGGAGGAGCTGGGCAAAAAGCTGTACAGGAGCGTGGACAAGCCGGTGCCTCCGGTGCTGACCCAGGGAGCTGCCCTTTGCCAGCAGGTGGTGCACAGGGCCGAAGATGCGGATTTTGACCTGAATAAACTGGTGCCTGCGCCCACCAATACGCCGGATGACGCAGGGCCTTATATTACATTGGGGATGTGCTATGCCACTCATCCGGATACAGGGCTTTCCGATGTGACTATCCACAGGCTCTGCATACAGGGGAAAGATGAATTGTCAATTTTCTTTACTCCGGGAGCCAGGCATATCGGCGCTATGGCAGAACGGGCAGAGGAACTGGGGCGGACGCTTCCCATTTCCATCAGCATCGGCGTGGACCCGGCGATTGAGATCGGTTCCTGCTTTGAGCCTCCTACAACGCCTTTGGGTTATGATGAGCTGGCTGTAGCCGGAGCGCTGCGGGGAGAACCGGTTGAACTGTGCCAATGTCTGACTGTAAACGAGCGGGCCATCGCCAATGCAGAATATGTGATTGAAGGTGAAATCCTGCCCGGCGTCCGGGTAAAAGAGGATCAGAACAGCCATACAGGCTATGCAATGCCGGAGTTTCCCGGCTACACCGGGCCGGCTAGCGACCAATGCCGTCTGATCAAAGTAAAAGCAGTCACCCACCGGGAAAATCCCATTATGCAGACGTGCATCGGCCCCAGTGAGGAGCATGTGTCCATGGCGGGAATCCCCACGGAAGCCAGCATATATGGGATGGTGGAAAAGGCCATGCCAGGGAGGCTGAAAAACGTGTACTGCGCTTCCGCGGGAGGCGGAAAATATATGGCTGTGCTGCAGTTTCAAAAGCTGTCCGCCAGTGATGAAGGGAGGCAGAGACAGGCGGCGCTGCTGGCATTTTCTGCTTTCAGTGAATTAAAACATATCTTTCTGGTGGACGAGGATGTGGATTGCTTTGATATGAATGATGTGCTTTGGGCCATGAATACCAGGTTCCAGGGAGATCAGGATATTATAACCATACCCGGTGTCCGCTGCCATCCTCTGGACCCGTCCAATGACCCGGTTTATTCCGCTTCAATCAGGGACAGAGGCATAGCCTGCAAGACGGTGTTTGACTGCACCGTCCCCTTTGCACTGAAAGACAGATTCCGTCGGGCGCGTTTCATGGAAACTGATCCGGAACGTTGGATGAACTGAGGAGATATGCTTTGGATAAACAGAAAATTATTGTAGGCGCCACCGGAGCCAGCGGCATGCCCATCCTGGTAAGGTGCCTGGAGCTGATCAGGCAGAATGGTAAGTATGAGTCCTGCCTGGTGATGAGCCGCAGCGCCAGGCTGACCCTGGAGCAGGAGACTGGCCTGCGCGCGGAGGAGATCTATCCTCTGGCGGATAAGGTGCTGCAGGAAGATCAGACCGGGGCGGGTCCGGCCAGCGGCACCTTTCCTACAAAAGGTATGTTAATTGTGCCCTGCAGCATGAAAACCCTGGCCGGAATTCATTCCGGCTATGGGGAGAATCTGATCCAGCGGGCAGCGGATGTGACCATGAAAGAGCAGCGCACGTTGGTGCTGGCTGTCAGGGAAACGCCTCTGAGTCCCATCCATCTGCGCAACATGCAGGAACTGTCCATGATTCCGGGCGTGCATATTGTCCCGCCGATGATGACATTTTACCATAAGCCCAAGACCATAGAGGAGATGACAGACCATATCGCGGCAAAGCTGCTGGAGCATTTCGGAATAGAGGCAGAGGGGTATCGAAGATGGCAGGGGATATGATTTTTGAAAGAGAATTGTCTTTTTCCAGGCTGACGGTCCGCCTGGAAAGGCTGGGCGGTGATTGGGCCGTTTTATTGTCCGGCGGCCACAGTCCGCATATTGGCTGCACGGTGCTTGCAGTTCCGCGCCCTTCCCTGACAGGAGACGGCAGCCTCAGCGTTACTTCTTCTGTGCTCAATGTGACGGGGCATAAGGATGAACGTCTCTGCCGTTTTCTGGCGGAGACAGTCTGCAGAAAGAAGAACGCGGTGACAGTGTGCTGCGGAGGATTTCATGAGGATGGGATCACAGAGGCGCAGATCAGAGAAGTGATAATGGCGGTGGAAGAAATCGGGGGGTCTGTATGATTTCCTCCGCCGCTGGCTGGCAGAAACGGCTAGCATGATGACAGGAGGGTTTCGGGATGAAGCAAAATAAATATGATGATGAGGCATTTTTCCAAAAATACGGGCAGATGGCCCGTTCCAGGCAGGGGCTGGAAGGCGCGGGGGAATGGTCGGAACTGCAGAAGGTCCTGCCTGATTTTGCCGGAAAGCGGGTTCTGGATCTGGGATGCGGTTATGGATGGCATTGCAGATATGCTGCTGAGAACGGAGCAGAAGAGGTGCAGGGCGTTGATCTCTCTGAAAAGATGCTGGAGGCCGCTGCAGAGAAAAACAGCTGTCAGAATGTCACTTACCTCAGGGCTGCAATGGAGGATCTGGATTTTCCGGAAAGCTCCTTTGATATTGTGCTCAGTTCGCTGGCGTTTCACTATATAAGGGATTTTAAAGGGCTGGCAGAGAAAATCAGCAGTTGGATAACGCCGGGAGGATGGTTTGTTTTTTCTGTGGAACACCCTGTTTTTACCGCATATGGGACTCAGGACTGGTTTTATGACGACCAGGGCGGGATTCTGCATTTTCTGGTAGACAACTATTATTATGAAGGAGAACGGGACGCGGTTTTTTTGGGAGAACATGTGGTGAAGTACCACAGGACCCTTACTACTTATTTAAATACATTGCTCTTAAATGGATTTGACCTGAAGAATGTTGTGGAGCCGCAGCCGCCGGAACAGATGATGCACCTTCCGGGGATGCGGGACGAGATGAGACGTCCCATGATGCTGATTGTGGCGGCGCAGAAGAGAGGTAAAAAATGAATTGGAGTGAACAGTATACAGCAGACCTGAAGCCGGATTTCAGCGCAATCAGTTCTTATGTGGAAAGCCCCTGGTGGGACGGGCTGTGCGGTTTTGTGGAAAAGACCTACGGGGTTCAGCCCGCGGTAGAATACAGCAGATGTTCCGAAGCGCCGGGGTGGAATGTGAAGTATAAAAAGAGCGGCAGGGCGCTGTGCACGCTGTACCCGGAAAAAGGCTCCTTCACCTGTCTGGTATGCGTGGGAAGGAAAGAGGCAGAGGCGGCGGAGCTGCAGATGGCGTCTTTTCACCCCAGAATCCGGGAATTGTACCAGGCCACCAGGCTGTTCAATGGTTCCCGGTGGCTGATGATCCCGGTGGACTCGGAGGAGATGATGAAGAATACCGAAGACCTGATCCTGCTCAGGATGCGTCCGCCTGTCCGGAAATAATTTTGGGACTATTTCCGGGAGGAACGGCTGCGTTCATAAAAAAACATGTACTGCTGCATCACCCCTGCGTAACCCTGATAGCGGGAGAAACACTCCCGGACCAGGGTTTCATAGAATCTGGCGGCGGGTACTTTTTTTGCAGCCCTGCAGCCGGGAGCATATTCCCGCAGCAGTATTTTTTTGATCCAGGTATCCACAGGAAAAGCGCTGATGTGGTGAAGCCCATACAGACAGATGCAGCTGGCTACTTTTTCCCCAATGCCGGAAAACTGCATCAGGTATTCCATAGCTTCCGTATGATTCAGAGTGTGCAGATACTGCAGATTCAGCTTTCCGGAACAGGCGTCCGTACAGATGCTTTTAATATATTTGGCTCTGTAACCCAGTTTCAGTTCCAGCAGATCATCCAGAGAAGCGAGATTCAGCTGCTCCGGGGAAGGAAAAGAGAAAAATCCCGCGCTTTCAGGCTGGTTCTCCTGTGCCAGCGGCGAGCCGTATCTGCGGCATAATGTTTCTATAAGGCTGCGGATCGCCGGAATGGTTTTTTGCTGGGAAATGATAAATGTGATGATCATCTCCCAGGGGTCCTGACGAAGTATGCGGATTCCGCTGCCAAAATCAGCCGCTGCAAGGAGGTAGGCGTCTTTGGGATCAATGGAATCAATGAAGGCGGTATAATCTGTATCCAGGTCAAAATAATTATTCCAGAAAGGCATATCATCATCTGGACAGAAGAAATGAAAACACTGGCCTATCTGGGCAAGCTTCAGAAATCTGCAGCCGCTGACTGCTGTGTATACGCCTGTTTCTGTGGCAGGCAGCATGCGGAAGCACTGTCCGGACGAGGCGGTCTGGGATAAATCAAAATTTTTTATCATTAGTTCTGCCATGGGATATCATTCCTTATCTTATCAAATGCGATTACCGGGGGCTGGTGTTCCGGATGGGGGCCGATATGTTTTTCCATCCAGACCATGTTATACCAGCGCCCGAATTTGTAACCGCATTGATGGAATTCCCCTACAAAGCGGTAGCCCATATGGAAATGGAACGCTGCGCTGCTTTTGGTGAGAAATTCATCCTCTGCTGGCGGATAAGCGATGCAGGCGCAGACATTCAGGATGTTCTGGGCGGAGAGAATCTTTTCCAGGGCCTGGTATAATTTTTTTCCGATGCCCATCCCTTTTTGGGATTCATCAACATAAATCGAGGTTTCCGCAGTCCAGTCATAGGCGGGCCGCTGCTGGAAAGGCCCTGCATAGGCATATCCGACGATTTCCTTTCCGCAGCAGGCGGCAATATACGGATATTTTTCCAGCGTCCGGCTGATGCGGTTTGCGAATTCCTGCACTGAGGGCGCCTCATACTCAAAGGTGACCGCGGTCTTTATAACATATGGGGCATAAATGCGAAGCAAATCTTCTGCGTCCAGGACTGAAACAGCCCGGATCTTTATGTCTGTATGATCCATGGGACGGACCTCCTGCCAGTTTTATCCTACCTTTTCCGCATTGGATATAAACAATCCGGTTCAGAAAAGTTTAGCATAAAGCGGGCGGGAGGTCTACTGTTTTCAGAACAAAATTTCAAACAGACCGAGGCCGATCATCAGTATATCTGCCAGCGGTTCGGCGTATTTCCCCACCAGGCTTGCCAGCCGGGAACGCCCCAGCAGGTTGCCCAGATACAGGAGAACCAGGCTGGCAAAAAGGGAACAGAATGCTGTGGAGATCACCGGGAGGCCGGACATGCTGGCGCCGATGCCCAGCCCCACATTGTTGACTGCCAGGGCTGCTCCCAGCAGGAGGGTTTCCCGAATCCGGAGGGAAGGGAGGGATTCTTCCTCCACTTCATCACCGTTCCGGTGTATCAATAACCGGATCAGGCCAAAGGCGCCGATAAAAATAATGATGGCCCCGCCCAGAAATCCGGCAAAACCTTCCGGGACGGCCAGCAGAATGCTCCTGCCGAAAATCATGGATACCAGTGTTCCTGAAAAACAAATCAGGCCTACCAGAAGATTGGAAAGCCAGAGAATCCGGATTTTTTTTATTCCGTAAGCCATGCCTGCTACCAGGCTGTCGGCATTTGAAGACAAAGCAAATATCAGTGAAGCCAGCAAATGTGGCTGCATAAAAACACTTCCTTTCAGCATTTCAAAGAAAAAACCACCTTAATTTATCATATTTTCCCAGCTTGTTTTGGTACCAGTTTTCTGCATAATTTTTACAGGCAGGCAGATAATAAACCTGAAAAACACTGGATTGTGTCAAATATTACCTGGAGGGAGAACATGGAAAGAAAAACAGAACTTCCCTGTGTAAATGAAGAAGGCTATTATGAAATCAGGCTGGAAAGCATCGGCGGGCTGGGCGCCAATCTGTGCGGAAAGCTTTTAGGAGAGCTGGGCGCCACTTATCTGGGGCTGAATGCCGCCAGCTTTTCCAGCTATGGATCTGAAAAAAGAGGGAGCCCGGTCAAGGCTTTTATCCGCTGGTGCCCGCCGGAACAGGAGATCAGAATCAGCAGCCCCATAGAAAGGCCTCATATACTGGGGATTTTTCACGAAGCGCTGGCGGGGAAATTTTCCATCACAGCCGGAGCGGAGGAAAGCACAAAGGTCGTGGTCAATTCCCCGGACAGTCCGGAGCAGGTGCGGGACAGGCTGAAGCTGTACGGAGGAAAAATTTACGCGGTGGATGCGCTGAAGATTGCGATGGAAAGTAAAAGCAGAATCAATATGGTAATGCTGGGCGCGATTGCAAAGGCGTCAGGTTTTATCCCGTTGGAGCAGGTTTACCGGATGGTGAAAGATACTGTGGGTAAAAAATATCCGGCTTTGCTGGAGCGGAATCTGGAAGGTGTGAAGAGGGGTTATGAAACCGCAAAAGAGGCGGATTTTCAGCCGGACGGAAAATATGAAAAGATACCGTATCAAGAGCCGCAAAATCAGTGGGGCTATGAAAACGCACCTTTGGGCGGCGTCAATCCCCGCTTCGGCAGCACGGTTTCTAATGACCTCTCCCCTTCCAGAGAAGGCTATATCCCTCTGTTCATTCAGGACAGGTGCATCAACTGCGGGCTCTGCGATTCCACATGCCCGGATATGGTATTCCAGTTCCGAAAAGGAATCTATAAAGGAAAGGAAGCCATGGTGAATACGGGGCTGGATTATTATCACTGCAAGGGATGTCTGCGCTGTGTGGATGTCTGCCCGGTTAATGCGCTGGTCCAGGGAGAGGAACGGGAGCATCCGGAAAAGGAATGGTTCGTGAGGAATAAGGATCTGATCGTGGACAAGATGGAATACGAGGATGCCGGAGCAAATCCCTGGGTGACAGGAGAATCCTATCTGGAAGAGCGGAGAATTGATGGAGGGCTGGTTTGATGGAGAAACAGAAACTGTTGTTTGAAAGCGGAAATGAGCTGGCTGCCTATGCTGCCCGGCAGATCAATTATCATGTAATGGGTTACTATCCCATTACGCCTTCCACGCAGATTGCGGAATTTCTGGATCTGATGAAGGCGGAAGGGGAGCATGACATCTCGCTGATCGCGGCGGAAGGGGAACACAGCGCGGCAGGGATCTGCTATGGAGCTTCTGCAGCAGGAGCCAGAGTATTCAATGCCACCAGCGCCAACGGCCTGCTCTATGCGCTGGAAGAATTTCCGGTGCAGTCAGGGACCAGATTTCCCATGGTTCTGAACCTGGCCTGCCGTACGGTATCCGGGCCGCTGTCCATCAAGGGTGATCACAGCGATGTGATGTACACGCTGAATACCGGCTGGATCATTTTATTTGCAGACACCCCTCAGGCAGTCTATGATATGAACCTCTGCGCCCTGAAAATTGCGGAAGGGGTGCGCCTGCCCGTAATTGTGGCCTTCGACGGATTTTTTACCAGCCATCAGAAAAAGAACTGCCAGGTATTTGAAAATGATCAGACGGTTCAGAACTTTATCGGCAGTTATGATGCGGATTATTCTGTTCTGGACTTGGAAAATCCGGTGTCCATCGGGTCCTATATGAATGAACCGGACATTCTGAACAATAAGTACCAGCTCCATCTCGCGATGGAAGCAGCGCGGGAAAAGATTCCGGCTGTTTTCAGAGAATATGGGGAGATTTCCGGCAGGGAGTATCAGCTGGCTGAAGGCTACCGTTGTGAGGAAGCCCAGGTCCTGCTGTTTTTGCTGGGATCTTCCTTCCAGACCGCTAAAATTGCAGCGGACAGGATGCGGGAAAACGGAATCCGGGCAGGGGTGGTAACGCTGCACGCGCTGAGGCCGTTTCCTGCGGAGGAATTGTACGATCTCTGCAAAGGGGCGGAGACAATACTGGTGGGGGACCGGCAGGACAGCTATGGCGCGGGCGGGGGAAATATGACCCTGGAGCTGAAGGCAGCGCTGCAGAGCAGGGGATGCTGCGCGAAAATATTAACCCGTATCTACGGCCTGGGCGGCAGGGATTTTTATGTGAAAGATGCATTGGAGATGTTTGAAGCCTGTCTGGACTCCGGTTCTAAGACCTTTGACTATATGGGAATTTATCCGGGCCAGAAAGACCTGGAGATCACCCAGTACTTTAACCCCATTACGGAGGAAGACGCAACCCCCGGATATATTCAATGTGATAGGGACGAAGAGACCGGCAGGATAAAAGTGAGCGGCGGCAGAGTCAGTGACAGCACAGCCATGCCAAAGCGGCTTGCTCCTGGCCATGGAGCATGTCCTGGCTGCGGAATTCCGGTGAATGTGAACCTGCTGCTTAAGGGAATCCAGGGAAATGTGGTGCTCCTGTTCCAGACCGGCTGCGGCATGGTCGTGACCACCTCTTATCCGAAAACTGCGTTTAAGGTTCCGTATCTTCATAATCTCTTTCAGAACGGGGCAGCAACGCTGGCAGGCGTGGCGGAGGCGTTTCACCAGAAACGAAGGCGGGGAGAAATACCTGATGAAGAAATTACCTTCGTTATGGTCAGCGGGGACGGCGGAATGGATATCGGGATGGGCTCAGCTCTTGGAACAGCCCTTCGCAATGACAAACTGATTATTTTTGAATATGACAACGGCGGCTATATGAATACTGGCTATCAGCTGTCCTACTCCACGCCCAAGGGGGCGAAAAGCTCTACCTCCCACCTGGGAAAAGAACAGTACGGAAAGACCTTTTTTCATAAAGATATGCCCATGATTATGGCAGCATCCAATATTCCTTATGTGGCTACAGTGGCGGAATCCAATCCTGCAGATTTTCTGAAAAAAGCAGCAAAGGCAGGGCAGTACGCCTCAAAATATGGGACTGCCTATATCAAAGCACTTTCAGCCTGTCCGCTGAACTGGGGCGACAAACCCAATACAGAGCGCAGAGTGATCGGCGCGGCGGTGGACAGCTGCTACTTTCCCCTGTTTGAGATTGAGAACGGCGTGACCACGCTGAACTATGATCCGGAAGCACGGAATAAAAAAATACCAGTTTCAGAGTGGTTTCGGATGATGGGGCGGACCAGACATCTGGCAGAGGAGGACTACAGGCAGGTGACGGATAGCATCCAGGAGGAAGTGGACCGGCGCTGGGCACGGCTGAAGGCCAGGGCGGACAGCGAATTATTATAAAATTGATCTGCGCTGCTGCTGAAAGGAAAGGCAATTTTCCCAATCCGCGGCAGCGCATTGTGTTTGATAATTATGCATCTTGCATTTTACTATTAAATGAGATAAAATAATTTTATATAATATATAGAAATGTGCTGTTGGCCGGAAGATGGCTTTACGGCGAATGATGAGGGCACAGATGAAGAAGATCTTGAAAGGCGGCCTGGTCAGCCTGTTTATTTTGCTGCTGCTGTTGGGGACGCTGATGATACATACAATTCTGCAGGCGCAGTCTTACGGGAAGCTGATCAATTATGTAGGAATTGTCCGGGGAGGCACACAGCGCCTGGTAAAGCTGGAGATGAACGGATGGAAATCAGATCATTTGGTGGTATATCTGGACGGAATATTGGAAGAGCTGAACGGAAAGGCCGGCCCCTATGACCTTCTGCTGCCCCGAGACCAGGACTATCAGGACAATCTGGTCAGACTGAATGAAATGTGGGGTGATCTTAAAGACTCCATCTACCAGTACCGGTCCGGACAGATAGAGGAAGAGAGACTGCTGCTGTTGAGCGAGGATTATTTTGAACAGGCCAATAATACGGTTTTTGCCGCGGACAACTATGCTGCCGGCCGTTTTCGCACGCTGCTGATTCTCTGCATCGTTATGCTTGGGATCATGCTGGCCACCTGGATCTTTATTTTTTGGGCGGCTTCAAAGAAGATGCTGCTGTTGGAAAAGACCAATAAAGCTTTGAACGAGCTGACAAGGAGGGATCCTTTGACCGGCGCTTATCAGGCGGAGGATTTTAAAAGAGAAGCCCAGAGGCTGCTGGATATGTATCCGGGGAATCAATATGCAGTTGTTTATACGGATTTTTCTGATTTTAAATATATGAATGACGTGTTTGGCTATACGTATGGGGACAGGATCCTTAAGGAGTATGGCTGTGTGCTGCTGAAAGGGCTGCAGGACCAGGAAATCTGCGGCAGAATATTTGCGGATCAGTTTGTCCTTCTTTTGCGCTATAACAGGCGGGAAGAAATCGTCAGAAGACAGCGCCAGGCGGATGATACAATCACTGAGTTTATGCGGGAATCTGACGGGAGGCAGTCCATTTCCTCCTGCTGCGGCATTTGCTGCGTGGAGGATGTGCTGGAAGATTTGAAGATTGAAGGCCTGCTGGATCGTGCAAATTTTGCCAGAAAGACAGTGAAAAATGGTTCCAACCCTAATTATGTGTTTTATAATGACAGCATCCGGAAGGGGCTTTGGGAGGAAAAAGGCATAGAGAGCAAGATGGCGGATGCATTGAAGAATCATGAGTTTGTAGTGTATTATCAGCCAAAGGTCAATCCGGAATCTGGCAGGGCAGCGGGGGCGGAAGCTCTGGTGCGGTGGAGAATGAAGGATGGTACGGTGATCCCTCCTGATAAATTCATCCCGGTTTTTGAGCAGAAATTCATGATCGGCCAGTTGGACAGATATGTCTATGAAGAAGTCTGCCGGCTTCAGCGTCAGCTGATGGAAGAAGGACTGGAAGCGGTTCCGGTTTCTGTTAACGTTTCCAGACTGCAGTTCTATGATCAGGATTTCATTTCGAAATATGTGGAGATCAGGAAAAAATATGATGTCCCCGCGGATCTGCTGGAGGTTGAATTTACTGAGTCCATTGTGTTTGATAATGAAGAGCTGCTTTTGAAAACGGTGCAGGAACTGAAACAGGCAGGTTTTTCCTGCGCAATAGACGATTTTGGGAAAGGATATTCCTCCTTGAGCCTTCTGAAAACATTGTCTGTGGACGTGCTCAAGATAGACAGCTTTTTCTTTGATAACGGAGATGATGAAGAGAGGGACATGGAGGTGGTCCATGGAATTATCGACTTAGTGCATAAATTCCAGATCCGCACGGTGGCAGAGGGTATTGAAAACATGAAGCAGGTGGAATATCTGAAGCAGATGGGCTGTGATTATATTCAGGGCTATGTGTTTTACCGGCCGATGCCGGAAGATGAATATGCGGAGCTGCTAAGAAAAGAACAGATGCAGAAGGAGGGATCAGGCTATGCCGATAGAGACAAGTGTGAACTTTGAGACCTCGGACAGGCTGGTACAGAAGCTGGTGGATACGGCGGAAAAGAAGTGCTTACAGAATCTGAAAAATTTTTCCGGGAGAACAGTGCTGATTGAAGGCGGAGGTTATGAAAAGATTTGGCTGGAAACACAGCCTATGGGCGGGGAGATGTATGCTAAGAGAAATATAGAGGCAGGGCTGAATAACCAGGTTTTGTTTATGGAATGTCAGAGGGAGGACGGGCGGATGCCTGGGAGCATCGCCCTGATCGCCGGAAAAGTGACGCCGCAGTTCAATAAATTCCAGGGCTTTTGCTTTCCCGCTCACGCCTTAAATATGTATTATCTGGCCGGAAAGGATAAGGATTATCTGGATCTTCTGTATCAAACCCTGGAGAAATTCGACGCATATCTCTGGCGCGTCAGAGACTCAGATGGGGATGGCTGTCTGGAGACCTGGTGTAAATATGATACCGGGGAGGATCACGCTATGCGATACGGCGATGCGCCGGATGCCTGGGAGGAGGAATTTCCGCCTCAGGGCTGCCAGTGGGTTCCTATCGCTTCTATTGATATTATGTCGTTTTCCTATTCTGCCCGGGAAACCCTGGCGGAGATCAGCCGCATTCTTGGAAAAGCAGAGCTGGAGCGCAGCTGGAGGAAACTGGCCGAAGCAGTGCGGGCAAAGGTGATCAGCTATCTCTGGGATGAAAAAAGAGGCGCTTGTTTTGACAGGGACAAAAATCATAAGATGATGCCCACAATGATCCACAATAACCTCAGAGCGATGTATTGGAACTGTTTTACACCCCATATGGCAAGGCGCTTTGTCCGGGAACATCTGCTGAATCCGGAAGAATTCTGGACACCCATGCCGTTACCCTCTGTGGCGGTAAATGATCCGCTGTTCCGTAATGTGACGACAAATAACTGGAGCGGCCAGGCGGAAGCGCTGACTTATCAGAGGGCCATCAGGGCGCTGGAGAATTACGGCTATGAAGCGCTGATTCCTCAGCTGGGAAGAAAGCTTTTTCATGCAATCGGTGAAAAATGTGTTTTTGTTCAGCAGTATGATCCTTTCACGGGCAAGCCTTCTGCAGTATCTTTAGAAGGGGAACAGGATGCGTATGGGCCTGCCATGCTGTCTGTTCTGGAATACGTTTCCAGAATGTTTGGCGTTCACATAGAAAGGGAGGAGATTTACTGGGGAACGGTTGGCGGAAGTGAGAGCATATATGAACAGATATGGGGAGACCGCGTATTCCGTATAGAGAACCACGGTAAGGGCACCGCCGGGTATGTGGACGGCAGAAAAGTGTTTGAGGCTCCGGCAGATATGCGGTTGGTGACGGACCTTTGCGGACGTCTTGTAAAGGCGGTGAGCCTGGTAAAGGGGAAATCCGGGGAAATTAAGGTGTACTGAGTTCTGTGAAATAAGATGTAAGAGGTTACAAAATGGAAACCGTTACGAGGGATTTTTCAGGTGCGAACCGGAAGCGCCCATAAAATCCCTGGGGGATTCGCACCGGGAGGATGTGGTAAATTCACTTTTTCAGGGGAGTATTGAAGGGATACTTTATGGAGAGATAGAATTGATTAGTGATATTGTTAAGTTTTTGGGGGAATGATATGAAAAATGTGAGCATGTTTGCTGTCACCCTTTGCGAGAAGGGTGTGGATTGAAATAGATGATACTGCTGACAAAGCCAGAAGAAATCGGTCACCCTTCGCGAGAAGGGTGTGGATTGAAATATGCTATCAGCGGTGATGCTTTTTAGCATGACAACGTCACCCTTCGCGAGAAGGATATGGATAGTAAGTGAAGGTTATTGTCGATTTTTTGAGAAAACTGAATTACGCTGGGAGAAGGACTGCAGTTTATACAAGTGTATTCGGAGGTTATCAGATGGATGAGAAACTGAAAAAAGTAAAAACTGCAAACGGTTTGGTGATGTATTTGGCTGAACACAGCATGGAAAATGCAGAATATGATCCTGAATCCCGGGAATATATTATGTCCTTGGTTCAAAAGATGGGATTGAGCAAAAGCGTTCTGAGAACTCACTACGATATAAGGAAAAAGTAAGCATGGCAAAAGTAAAATAAGCGCGTAAGCAGGTCTTGGGTATTGTTTTTACGTGATCGCAGACTTAAAACCACACAGATTATCCTTCGCGAGGAGGGTAAGAATTGATATGTCCTTATATGATAACAGTATCTGATCCGGTCCCCGTCATGCTATGAGAAAAAAATGGATTTGAATTGACTTATTTGCAAACCTATGAGCCTCAGAAGTTGCCGCCTTTTATGAGAAGAATTTAGATAGAATAAATGATTTACAGAGCCTGTAGGTAACGTAGATGGTGTTGAAAAATTTTGATGATATGGTAAGAAAGTTTAACACTTCATATAAATTAGTTATTTACCCATAAATACGAATAAACAGGAACATTAAATCATGAAAAACATTTGTCAAAGAAAATGCAAGTATTTTGCTGCT
Organism: Cuneatibacter caecimuris; assembly: GCF_004216775.1. Classification (GTDB taxonomy): domain Bacteria; phylum Bacillota; class Clostridia; order Lachnospirales; family Lachnospiraceae; genus Cuneatibacter; species Cuneatibacter caecimuris. The sequence goes on along the minus strand of NZ_SGXF01000001.1, from coordinate 428,153 downwards.
CGATATAGAATAATAGAGTTATAAAGAAGGGAGTGAAATTATGGCACAGATTAGTTAACCCGTTGATGATGGAGCGTAGGGCAGAGCAGACATCAGATGATATTGGTTTGAGTATGTAAGCGGCTGCCAATTTCTTATTAAATAGTTGCCAGAAAGCGGCGTATACCCATTGAATAATCCGCATACCCATTTTATTTCGAATGAAATATAAAGTATCTGGAGAAAAAATAGAGGACTACAAAGTAGGAAGGCTGAATGCAGCCGAGCATAAATTGATAGAGAAATAATACTGCAGATAAGGGTGACACAGTAGGATTTTGATGCATGGGAAGATTATCTGCATAGGCAGGGACAGGACAAAAAGATGCAGAAACGAATAAATTAGCGTGTAAAACAAATATGCCGGAATCTGTTGGATAGGATAGTAAAGCCAGAGCCATTGAAAGGCAACTTGGCTGGGTTTTAAAGCCGACGTGTAGATGAAAAATTTCAAGTTTTTTATGTGGTAGAGAATAAGGTAGTTTTCATTATCTTTTGCCGGGGCATCATGGTGATTAAAGGACAGGAAACTGCCCTTTTTTAACAAAGAGAAAAAATTTGTAGTGGCCTTGGTACAAGGAGGACATAGGGTGTTAAAACAAAATTCCACATATTTTATTGAAAGCTCAAATTCAATGAAAGATATATGAGACAGTTTTGTAAAACCAGTTCATTATATTGACAATGCACTGGCTTTGCTGTACTATGAGTTAACAAAACGTATGTATTTTTGATTTACAAATGCTAAAATCCCGTATTGCCGGCGAGAACTGCCGGTTCCATCTAAAGTCACCCGGCTATTGAGTATTATTGATTTTGATGCCGGGATGAATAAATAACAGTCTAAAAGGAGGAACAAAAGATGATATTGATGATTGCAGAAGCTCCGTGCAAAGGTTGAGGACATTGCATGGAGGAATGAATTCGTCCTCGGACTTTGCACCTTGATGAAAATTTATAAAAATCAAAGGAGCAAAGTTAAAATGAAAAAACATAAATTAAAAACATTTTTTGTACTATGGAGCACGCAATCTCTGTCACAGCTGGGGAGTGCAATGACCAATTTTGCATTGACCCTGTGGCTTTATCAGAAAACAGGTTCTGCTCTGCAGATGGCATTTTTATCAATCTGTTCTTACGCGCCATATGTGCTCATGAGCATCTTTGCTGGTGCGTTGAGCGATAGATGGGATAAAAAGAAAATTATGCTTTTCAGCGATACCTTCGCAGCCTGCACAACGGTAACAGTGTTGGTGCTGCTGAAAATGGACTTGCTGTGCCCTGTACATTTATATGTGCTGAATGCAGTCAGCGGTCTGATGAACACAGTTCAGCAGCCTGCCTCAGATGTGGCTATGACGCTGATCATACCCAGAGAAGAGTACCAGAGAACCAGTGGGCTGCGGTCCCTGTCTCAGTCTGTTGTGACAATTATGCATCCGGTACTGGCTACGGCTTTGTTTGCGGCAGCAGGTATGGACATTATTATTTTAGTGGATTTATCTACATTTACCCTTGCATTTTTGTCCTTGTTTTTCTTTGTGAAGATCCCGGGAGCTGCTGGGGCAAGCGCCAGAAAGGGAGAATCCGGGAAAGAACCTCTTTTAGCCGCATCAAAAGCTGGCCTTCGTTACTTAAAGAAAAACCCGTTGATTTTGAGCTTGATTTTATTTTTATCAAGTGTAAACCTGGTGGCTTCCGCATTTGATGCAACGCTGCCGGCCTATGTGCTGCCAAGACCAAAGGGCGGGGAAACAGTATTGGGAATTGTCACTTCCTGTGCGGGAATCGCTACATTAATCGGTAGTCTGATTGTCACGGCGCTTCCGAAACCGAAGAACAGGATCGGGGTGATCACCGGCACTATGCTGTTTTCGCTTACAATTGAGAATTTCCTCCTGGCATTTACCAGGATACCTGTGCTTTGGTGTCTGGGGCAGATCCTTGGCTGGCTGGTGGTCCCGATTATGAATGCGAATCTGGATGTGATTCTGAGGACTACGATTCCTTTAGAAATGCAGGGCCGGGTGTATTCCTGCCGGAACACGCTGCAGTTTTTCACAATACCCATTGGATTTTTCCTGGGAGGTGTGCTTGTAGATCAGATTTGGGAACCAGTCATGGCAGATCAGGGGAGCAGTGGATTGCTGGTTTTTTTATTTGGATCCGGCAAAGGTTCCGGGGCCGCTGTCATGATGTTTGTACTAGGAGCAGCAGGTGCGGTTATCTGCATTGTGTTTAGAAAGATTCTGAAAAAATATACATTTAATGAGCTGTAGAATATAACAATTATGTGATAAAAAGCCTTCAAGGGAAAACTTGAAGGCTTTTTATCACATAAAGGAGCATTCCTATTTCACCTTCACAAATCCATTAGCGGTCAGCCAATCCGGCAGCTGAGAAATATCTGAAATACCGCCGTTCTTAGTATTTGAGACACTGGCAATACTGATGCCAATATAATTCCCATTGGCGTCTTTTTTCGTGCTCTGATAGATGCTTCCATTATAGTACACCAGCTTGGCCTCCCATTTGGCATGACCAGTATTGCCGGTATTGGCAAAAAGGAATGACTGGGGATTTGTGATATCTATATAATACGGCCTCCAGTAGAGCTGATCTGAATCATTCTGATAAACGGTTCCCCGTTTCTGGTAGCTGTCCACCGCCAGAAGCCCGCCGTTTTTAACCATTTCCGCGATCACAGACTCTCTTCCGGGATAACGGTTTCCATTGGCATGCAGATCGGAAGCGTCCTGATTTCCGTTACGGATTGCCTGCTCCACAGCAGAAATAGAAGAAGTGGCCTCCGGATCAATCTGATACACTGGATTTTGCGTGACATCATATACCACCACAGTGTTGTCTGAATGCCTGTAGATGAGGCGGGATACTTTGCCGGTATCGATAAAGATATCGCCTACAAGGCTGCCGGGCACGTCCGCCAGCTTTTTCACCTCGTCTTTTTGATCCGCGCTGTTGATGGCTTCGCCCACCTCATTGACCGGATATTTTGCATAGAGCGCTGTTGCCACAGCCTGGGAAGAATTGACCAGCTGGCGGCAGGACAGGACGGCTTCCGCGCTTTTTGCCTTATCGATATATCTCAATAGGGCGGGAACAAGGATTGCGGCCAGAATGGCCAGAATCACCAAAACCACAATTAGTTCCACCAGTGTAAAGCCCTTTTTCTGACTTTCTTTTCTGCCGGACATATTCATTCTCCCTTCCCAATATTTCTACATCTAATATAACATATCCTGGAACTGCTGTCAAAAATGTTTTTTAGTTGTTCTAAAAAAGCCAAAGAGTTGACTTCCCTTATGGCGGAGAATATAATGAAAAATAACAGAATAATGCAAAAAAGCTTTCTTCAGAATAAGCAGGCATTTTCTAATATAGATCAGGGAATTATCAAGTATCATTTTAAATAGGATTCTCAATTTGAAGAATGAGGTGGAAGAGTTGGGGATGCTGTGATATAATTTAGCTATTGAAGAGAGCCGCCTTATTACGGTAACGGCGGAAGAGAGGATATAGAGTGAAGAAAAGAGTGTCTGAATTATCGGCAGATGAATTTAAGAAAACATTTCCAATAATTTTAAAAGAATATAATCCGGACTATAAAGATTGGTACCAGGAAGAAATACAAAGCATATTAAATACTGTGGATTCGGAATATGTGGTAAGGCTGAATCATATTGGAAGCAGCGCCGTGGAGGGTTTAACTGCAAAACCCACCATAGATATTCTAATGGAAATTGACGGCTGCTGTAATGTCACAAAGTTAACAAAACAGTTGAAATCCCTGGGATATGGTGAAGAGATTTTTCTGCGTTTCGAAGATCCTATGAAGTTATTGTTGGGCAAAGGCTATTCTGTTGATGGGGATGCGGAAAAGGTGTATCATCTGCATATCAGATATTTGGGGAATTGGGATGAATTATATTTCAGAGACTATCTGATGGCTCATCCTGATGTGGCTGCTGAATATGGAGCGCTAAAGAAAGAAATATTAAGCAATATTGAACAAGGCAGAATACAGCGCATTTCCAATGGGGCGCCGAACGGATACTCAGAATCTAAACTGCAATTTGTTAAGCAGTACTCAAAGGCAGCAAAACTGGAATTCTCCAATCGGTATCAGCCTAAGCGAGCGCTTTCAACGGTAATTAACAATTGATGACAGCACATATGCAGGTGAATAATGACAGACAAAATGAAAAACAGCAATGGCTTTACACTGGTGGAGCTGATTGTGATCCTGGTGATTCTTGCGATCCTGGCAGCTATAATGACGCCGGCTCTTCTGGGATATATTGACAGCAGCAAAGAAAAGGAGTGCGGCGTAAACAGGAAAGCTTTTTTGATGCATTGGAGTACAGAAAAGATTGCTGACCCTGAACGCCTTTTGGAAACAGTGATTGACGAGTGGAGAGACAGGATAGCCTGCCCCTCCGGCGGAATTTATTCCGCAGTCCTGGATGGAGACGGGGACTGGGGTGTCCGGTGCAGCATCCATGGGGATAGTTTTCAGGGAACAGAACAGGTGGTGAGCGGCGAAAGCCAGGTGTCAAAGCCTGTGCTGCCGTCTGTACCGGAAACAGAGCCTCCGATCATTCCGGACACAGAAGAAAATCCTCCGGAGTCCGAGACGGAAGAGGAGGGCCCGAAGCATGAAGTGGAAGCGGTGGCAGGCAGTTGGGAAGAGCTGGTGAGATATCTGACAGAGGCAGCATGGAGTAAGACAATACAGCGTGGAGATATGTATATTGATAGGAATAATTCTTTGATTATTGCGGTGACGACAGCGGAAATAACCCGGGAATATGTGAAGAATCCGGAAAACTGTACAATAATTCAGTCCAATGTCCCACCGGCAAATTTCCTGAAGATACATGATTTCAATGCTGTAACGGTATTCACAGCCGCCACACTGGAGCCGGGGAAAAATAACAAGGGTGATTTTTACTATGATGAAGCCGCGGGAAAGGCATATGTGGCGTCGCGGAATAATATAGGAGAGAAGCCGGGAGCCTCATGGGATTGGGTAGAGGTCAAGACTCCTGCGGGCTGATGCTTCCTGCTGCCGGAACAGGGAGGGAGCCTTCAGGGGCGCAGACTGGCGGATCAGGGAGAAGAATTCATGATGAAAAATAAACGTACGCGCAGCAGCGGTTTTACAACAGTGGAATTGATTGTGGTCCTGGTGATTCTGGTGATTCTGCTTTCTGCCTCAGTGGCGGGGCTTCTGAGCTGGCAGAAATATTCTGCGTTTAAAAGGAATAATGAATATGCGAAGTCGCTGTTTACGGCGGCGCAGTCTGCGCTGACTCATTACAAGGTCAGCGGGAAACTGGAAGATTTGCGGAAAACAGTATCTGTCCCGGAAAATCTGGTAGGGAATGAAATCGCCGGAGATTATTCCGGGCGTCTGTACTGCCTGGAAGTTCAGAAAGACCAGGAGAATTTGAAAGACAGCCAGCTGTACCAGCTGCTTCAGGATTATGTGTACGACAAATCCATATTTAACGCGGCGATCCGTGTGGAATTTGACCCTGCGGACGGCGTAGTGTATTCTGTGTGCTACAGCGACCGCGCCCAGTCTTTTGATGAGAGCACAAAGGACGGCAGCGGCGGCGTGATGGGGGTCGCGCTTTCCAACCGTGTGGAATCCGTGCGAAAGGATATTATCCTGGGATACTATTCTTCTGATCTGTCAGAGCGTGCTCCCGTATCCTATGGGAAACCAGCGGTGAATACGGTTCGCCTGATCAATGGAGAGACTCTGATGCTGACCTGGAAAATGAGCGGGACTTTTCAGTACAGGACAGGGGAGTTCACTTATGGAGTCAATATTTTTAATGAAGATAATAAGCTGCTGATGTCTTTTTTGCTCAATCAGGATGACGCTTCCCGTCTGCTGGCCGAGGACGCTGCGGTTAGGGGGTTGACGACCCGGGTAACGATCTACCAGGAAGATGGCGGCAGCCGGGAAATAGACTGCAGGTTTGACGGCTATGTGGACTCTGATTATCAAATCTGCCTGATATTGGATGCTATGGATCTGGAAGCGGCTGAGATATTGGGGACAGCTTCAGCGCCAGATGATTATTTGAATACATACAGCATACAGAGGTTTGGGGTGAGTCTGGATCAAAAGCTTTATGCCAAAGTTCAGGCCTCCGGCTCAGGATATAAAGCCAGTTCATGGAAAGCATCTAATCTTGAAGACGGTCAGGTGGCGGCCAGATCAGGCAGCAATTATGAAATCAGATATGCAAGACATCTATTTAACATCAGATTCCTGGAACAGCCGGGAGAAGCGAAACAGTATCTGCAGACCGCTTCTTTTGCATGGGGCGGCACGGATGGCGTGACTGAGGCGGGCCTGGTTTATGACAGGCAGGAAAAAACACAAGGCGCCGCCTTTCCGCCCATCAGCTCTCTGGAAACCGGGAGCAGTTACATTGGAAAGAAAAACTGCTCGATTGAGGCAATGGTTCTCAGGGGGGACAGCGGAGAAGAGGGCGTCGGAATTTTCCGAAGAAACCTGGGAAGCATAAACAGCCTGATTTTGCAGGACGTATCTGTCTCAGCAGAGGGTTCCGATTATGTGGGGACTTTATGCGGCGAGAATCTGGGCGGCTTGAACCAGATCACCGTTACCGGAGGAAAAATTGCGGGGAAAGATTATGTGGGAGGGATTGCCGGCAGCGATGAGAGAAGGCCTGATTCGGGGAATGTTCTGGAATATTCCGGCCTGAGTTCAGAAGCAGCGGTATCCGGTAAAAACTATGTGGGCGGGATTCTGGGCCGTACGGTAAATGCCCGTATCGAGGACTCGTATCATGCGGGAAGCATTGAAGCGGAACTGTACGGCGGAGGAATTGCCGGCTGGGGAGACGCGCTGGTTCTGGACGGCTGCGAATCCAGTGGATCGGCAGAGATGCCGGAAAGTCCGGATCAGCTGAAGGGAACCTATATCGGCGGACTGGTGGGATACCTCCGGTCAGGAAGCGTGGAGAGCTGCACTACTCTGGGCGGCTATATCTCAGGTGAAAGCTTTGTGGGAGGCATGGCCGGATATTTTGCCGGCGAAGGCGGCAGCGCTGTTTTAGGCGCTGACAGCGTGCAGAAAAATTATGCGGTGGTGCTGGCAGCGCGGTATGCGGGAGGCATTACCGGGGCGCAGGCTGTCCTTTCTTCCGAGGGCCTGGCGCTTTCAGACGGCCTGGACGCCGAACTGAAAAACTTTGAAAATTATGGGATGGTCGCAGCCACAGAAGCCTGCGCGGGAGGAATTACAGGATTCAACGCCGGGAGAATTGTGGACTGCAGTACGGATGTGGATACTACTTCTGTGGCAGCAGAAGAATTGTTCAAACAATTGGAGGGGTGGAACACCGGCTCCATGATAGGAGGAGTGGCGGGATATAATAACGGTACGGTACTGCGGACAGATGCAGGAAGCGCATCTGATAATGTGCTGGTGTCCGGAGCGGATCAGGTGGGAGGCCTGATCGGCTTTAATGATACAGAGGGAAAACTTGAAAATTGTACGCTGGAAGGCGGTTATATCCAAGGAACGCGGGGAGTGGGAGGCCTGATCGGTCTGAACTGTTCCGCTGGATTTGTTCACACCGAAATACAGGCGAAAGCAAATCTGGTGCGCGGTGAGGACTATGTAGGAGGCCTGATCGGGCTGAACCTTCTGGGTTTGAAAGAAGACGGTCAGATCCTGCTGTCCACAGATAATTTCCTGGGTACCGTGGAAGCTGCCGGGAGTTTTGCAGGTGGATTTATCGGGTATAACCTTATTGCGGCAGAGACAGAAGACTTGTATGCGATGTCCCGGCTGATTTTATCGGCGGCCGGCAGTGATGAGGCAGTGGAGGCCGGAAGGGCGGCGGCCGGCGGATTTACTTTGACTGTGGGTGGAGCTGAGAAAACGAAAAATGAGCTGAAACTTGTTTCAGGCAAGACATATGTAGGCGGTCTGATAGGTTATAATGCGGAAAACAGCAGGCTGGTCATACAGAACGTGGAAAACAGGACTGCCGTTTCCGCATCCGGCACAGTTGATTCAACAGAGCAAACCTGTCTGGGGCAGGCGGTGAATTATTCCTATGCCGGCGGCATTATCGGCATGGTTGAAAAAAATACCACAGTGGACGGCTGCAGCAATTCTGATACTGCGGTGCTGGACAGCGAAGGAACATATACAGGGGGAATCACGGAGAAAAACCTCGGGGTCATTCAGAACTGCACGGTGCGGCAGATGGGCACGCCTCAAAGCAATTATCTGGGCGGCCTGGCCGGCAGAAACGAAGGGAAAATAGCAAACTGCACCCTGGATGAAACCGTAACAGGCTCCGCAGTAACAGGGGGATTCACAGCGGAAAATTATGGAATGATTGAAAAATGTTCCGGCAGTGGCGCTGTTTATGGATATAACAGCTACATAGGCGGCCTGGCGGGATACCAGGGGGATTCCGGCAGCATTCGCGACTGCAGCGGCCTTCAGGTCCGCGTGATCGCGGGAAGCGCCGTTAAGGTGGGCGGAGTTGTCGGCTGCAGCCAAGGAGAACTGAACCGGCTGGAACTTGCTCCAGGTTCAGAGGTATATGGAGGCGACCAGGTTGGAGGTATTGCCGGAGCGCTGGATGCGCAGCCCGGGCAGACTGCCGCAGCCTCTGAGCTTTCCGGAAAAATGACGGTAACTGCCGAATATGGCGCGGCCGGAGGGCTGATTGGCTCGGTTTCGGAAACTGCCGCGGCAGAAATTACATCCTGCAGTTTCAGCGGTAGCGTCCTGTCAAAACAGAAGGACGCCGGAGGCGTTTTGCCATATTGCTATGATACTGTGGTAATCCGTGGCTGCTCGGTGGAATCCGCTCCTGCCGCTCCCAATGGATACAGCGGCGGAATCGCGGCAGTGAATCGGGGCAGGGTCTTTGAATGTACGGTTAGGAATGCGGCTTTTTCCAAAAACCTTGTCAGCGGCGGGATCACAGCGGAAAACACTGGGATTTTAAGAGACTGTGTTACAGGTGAAGGCGTATCAGTGACTGCTCAGCTCTACGCGGGAGGAGTGGCAGGACTGAACGGGGGAACAATATCCGGCTGTACGGCGGGAACAAAAAATAACAGCGTGCAAGTGGTTTCTGGCCAGGATGGCAGCTGGGCCGGCGGCGCGGCCGGACTGAACCGGAAAGAAGGCACCATTTCAGGCGGGGAGATTTATGCAGCGGTTTCGGCAGGAGCCTCCCCTGCTAATCTGGGCGGCGCTGCGGGAGCCAATCTGGGCCTGATGGAGAATTTACAATTGGTTTGTTCTGTGACAGCAGGAGCGCAGGGGCAGGAATACGGTGCAGGCGGCGCTGCCGGAACGAACAGCGGGACGATTTCCGGCTGCAGCGTTTCAGGAAACGTAACGGTCACCGGTCTGTCCGGCAATCCTGCCTGTGTGGGAGGAATCGCCGGCAGGAATGAGCTGGCTGGAGCGGTGGACGGTTGTTTCTTGGGGACGGAAAAGGACACGGAAATTACTGCCAGATATGGTTATACCGGAGGAGCCGCCGGTTTCCTGGCCGGCACGGTTCGTAATTTCCACTATGACCGGTCAGGAGTTCGGCAGGATTCCGCTTATAAAGTGGCGGTATCTGTCACCTCAGACGGCCAGGCGGGAGGGCTGGCGGGATATGTGGGCCAAAAGGGATATCTGGAACACAGTGCCAACAGCGGAAACTGGACCGTGACCTCTGCGGGAACCACGGACGGGGCTGTCGGAGGCATCGCGGGTTACAGCATCAGTGAAAAAGGAATGAAAGATTTGTCCAACTATGCTTCCGTTAAGAAAACCACAACCAACTCTGCGGGAGGGATTGTGGGCCGTATTGAAAATGCCACGTCCTCCGGCTGGGTAATTGAAAACTGCATTAATTATGGTGAAGTCTGGGCGCCGGAGCGCGCCGGCGGCATTTTGGGCCAGTGGAAATACAGGGGAGGCAAGTTCCTCAACTGCGCGAATTATGGGAAGGTGACCAGCAGCGGCAATATTGCAGGCGGAATTATCGCCATGATGTATCAGTATCAGGCCGGAGACATTTTTGAAATAGAAGGCTGCCTGAATTTCGGCGTGGTGACGGCTGGTTCCAAGTCCGGCGGAATTCTGGGGAGAAACAGCCATACCTCAGGTACAAATACCATCTGGATTACAGACTGCGTGTCAGTAGGAAATATGGGAAAAAGCTCAGAGGCAGGCGGAATCATAGGCTCTCACGAAGGAGGCGCTACTACGACTTATATCACCAGATGCCGCGTCTATGGGAAGTCCGCCTCCGGTACAATGCCCGCGGGACTGGTGGGCAGCAGGGGTTCCGGTACCGTGAAATCAGAATGCTGTTTCGTGATGCAGGGAGATAATATTTCCGATCCTACAGGTAAGGTGAATCAGGATACAGGCACATATTACTTTAAAAGCAGTTCCTGGCCGTATTCGATGGGCAACAAGCAGCTGAGGACAGAGCCGGAAGGAGACCACTACATCGCGCTGAATAAAAATAAGGACATAGTAATTTCCCATCTTTCCGCCGATCCGCTGAAGAATTCCGGGAAGGAGCTTTATGATAAAATAGATCCTGAATTACAGGCATATTATGACGAGTATTATGGGCATGATGTGATGCCGGTTCCCAGTAATGTAACCTATTCGGAAACTGGCAGTGTCTATCAGGTAAGCTGGGAAGCTCCTGACGGAAATGTGGCAGTGCAGAATTATGAAGTGCAGGCTGCTGTCTATGAGGATGAACAGATGCAGAATCTGTTTGCCCAGGAAACTGTGCGGGTTCCGGGTACGGCGCAAAGCGCTCAAATTCCCGTTCGGGAAGAGTGGATCGGTAAATATATGGTGATTGAAGTGCGCTCGGCCAGCGGAGTCTATGTGTCTGAATGGGGGCAGTGCGCGGGATGTCCGGTTCTGATTCAGGAACCGCTGCCGGTTCCCAAAATCCACCTGGAGCTGGAAAGCGGGGATCAATATTCCTGCATTCTGGAAAATGCCGGGGATTACCAGCCGGATACGGAGATTACGGTACGCTTCGGGGGGAATTCCAAAACTTTTCAGGCAGGAGAGGCAGGAGACAAAGAAAAAACCAGGGTTTCGGGAACCGGGACGGCCAGCAATATTTCTTATATTTCCTTCTATGCCTCCAGGACGGAGAATAATAGAACCAGAAAGTCCAGCACAGAAGGCTACCAGGGTCTTCCCTGCAAACTGGCTGGCCAGGCTTCTGCTGCGGGAATTGCGCTGAAAGGATTTACCGGAACGACGCTGTCTGACCTGGGATTCCGGGTCAATATTTCCAATGCGAAAGGACAGCTGTATTACAGAGCGGATGTGCTGCTTCCGGATGAGGAGCTGGGAATTTCCGTTTCTGCTGCTTCAGGAATTGCCAAGGTGTTTGCAGGAAGCAGCGCTGTTATGCAGGTTTCTGACCTGCCTCAGGATATGCTGGAGCAGATGGTGCGGGAAGGGAAGACCAGCGCAGTGGTTCAGGCCTATATCTGGTCGGATCAGGCAAATATGTGCTACTACGGGCAGATGGAACCTTTTGCCGCGGGATTAACAGCAGAAGAAGTACGGGGGTATGCAGAAATCTGGACAGACGGGAACAGGACTGCGCTGAAGCCGGGATATGTGGTGGAGAAAGCAGGAGACGGTTCCTATTCCCTGCGCTATGCGGCGATTCTGGCGGAAAGCAGCTATGGGAATCAGAGAAAGGTACAGAATGTCTCTTTGCCTGCCCGTCTGCCTGCGCCGGTGCTGGATGAGACATACGGAACAGAGGAAGGATCTTATCTCTTCCGCTGGGATCAGGAGGGAGCGGACAGTTCGGCCAGATATGACGCAGTGCTCACAGGATTTACTCTCGATGGCACAGAGGTTCAGCTGGCGGAGCTGAAAAACACAGCAGAAAGATCCATTTCTGTAGGAAACAGCGGCTGGAATTATAAAGAGGTGGTGCTGAGGGTGACCAGGAGAGGAACCTTAAATTCTGACGGCACCACGTACCGTCTGGGACTTTCCTCTGATAATGAGGAGAATCCCTATCGTTTCTACCTGCAGCTGGATTCTATCCCTCAGCCGAGGGTGGTGCACGACGGGGATCTGAACCAGCTGAATTACAACGTGACCTGGTCCCTGATCGAAGACGAACTGCAGCGCAGGGATTTGGATCATTATGAGATCCATGTAAAAGCCGGAGATGAGGATCTGATACTGGGCAAACTCAGAGGGGAAGAAGCAGAAAAGCTCCTGGAAGAGGGCAGGCATACGGCTGTACTGAAGATTTCCCTGGATGATGATGTTTTTGATTCCGGGGCGAAGGTGGAAATATCTGTGCTGGCCGTGGCAAAAGAGATCCATCAGGATACAGTGTACGTCACTTCCGCGCCGGGCGGAGCTTATAAGCTGACAATTCCTCAGAGGCTGCCGCAGCCCCAGACGGGCTGGCTTAGCTTTACGGCGTCTGATGGGACGGAACTGACTGAAGAGACCGTGCTGGCCATTGATGAATTTGAAAAGGATGGGTTCAAACTGCAGCTTGCATCAGATAATATAGAAAGAGGAACCTACGTTCTGGAGGGAGGTATTTACGACAGCCCGCTGGCGGACGGAGAGCCTTCCGGAGAGCTGTTGGAGGAGATTACACTGTCCTCCATGACAGGAAACACCCTTTCTAAGGCCCTGAGGTATTTCCGGGGGCTGAGCAGCGACTGGGCGGGAAGCTGGCTGGTGGTGCGTCTGAGGGCGTCCTCCAGCAGCCAGATTGGTTCTCACTGGTCCGATTACGCGCAGTTCCGCCTGCCAAAGATCAGAATGGCAGATCCTGATTGGGAAGCGGAAGCGTTTGAGGAAGAACTGACGGCTGAAGTCACCAGACAGGACGGCACTCCGGGAGAAGCTGAGCTGGAAATTTACAGGCAGGCGTTAATCTGGACGGCGGATGAAAAAGTGAAGGAGTACGTCGCCTGGCTCACTGCCCTGGATTATGGGGACGAAGATGGATACGAGCAGAGTGGAGGAGACTACAAGCTGACAGTGGACACAGAAACAGACAAAGTGACCGGCCCTCAGTGGAATGAAGAGGAAAAGAAGTGGGAAGACGTCCAGAAGGATTTTGAAGCGCTGGAAGATCTGAAGGACGGTACCAGAGTCTGGGAAGTTTCTTTTGAAGGCTTTGGCTATCACTTTGACGGACGTCTGGACGCCGGAGAGACCTTCACGCTGGACTGCAGCCAGGTGCGCCTCAGAAAACTGGAAGATAAAGAAGGAAATATCCGTTACCTGCTGATCCTGCCCGATATCCTGAGCTGGGGCGAGCCGGGAATGGATGCGGACGACAGCGGCATGGCCTATACCGGCAGCGCCACGCTGCAGGCCCTGACGGGAACCCAGGAAGCGTATATGTCCTCCCTGAGAAATCAGTGGCATCGCAGGATCGACGAAGATGGTAAAACAGACTGGGATTTCCGGTTGTTGGAACAGGATGCTTTGATTTTGGAAGAACTAAAAGATGAGAAGTACCAGATATGGAAAGTGAAGAAAGAAGAACTGCCGGCAAAACTGAACGGAGGTACGGAATGAAGCGGTGGCAGAATACCTTCGGAGAAGGCAGAAAAACCAGGGGAGACGCTATGGTAGTGGTACTTTGCATTTTTGCGGTGCTGCTGGCTCTGGCCGTTTCCCTGCTGCTGGCCGCCTCCACCATGACAGGGGCGGCCAGGCGGGCGGCAGTCAGTGAGCGCTGCCGTACCGCGGCAGTATCCTTCAGCAAACTGCTGGAAGAAGACATGATACAGAAAGAAGGAAGCCTTCCGATGATCCAGGCATATTTGCGGGAACAGATTCCCAGCGGGAACTGGACCTGTTATGACGAGTCCACCGGAAGCGATGTGTCCCGTTATGTGAGAAAGCTGGTGGTTTCCGACGGCAGCAAAACTCTGGGGGCTTTCATGGAAGGGTATGAGGTGACCGCGGAAATGTACTGGAAAGCAGACCGGGCGGCCTTAGAGCAGCTGATCAAAGACATGGCGGACAGCACCCATCCGGAGAACGCCTACGAGGGTATCAGTCTGATCCTGACAGTACAGGCCGCCAGGGGAAAAGAAATTTTCAGGGTGCAGACCACATACGCGCTGACCTGCAGTGATATGGACGGAGCATGGACCTGGAACCGGGAGGTGAGGGAGTGATGCGGGGAAAAAAGAAACGGCTAAACAGAGGGTCCTCACTGGTTTCTGTAATTGTCGCTTTTGCGATCCTGATGATTGCAGTTTCCATGTTCACTACTGCCATGTATACTGCCGCAACTCTGACAAATGAGGCGGAGCAGCTGCGGGCCAGAACAGACAACGCCATGGAACAGTATTACCTCAGCAGCCCGGAAGAAACTCCGCTGCTGGCAGACGGTAAAATATACTTCTCAGATCCCATGGGCAACGGGTTCTATGTGGAAGGCAACGTTTACCGGAGCAAAATTGATGATTTTATCATCTATCATTTCAAGTGAGACGGGCAGCCATAGGAAAAACCCGGTTCATGCCGCAGAAACAGGAAAGGAGGGCAGGATGAGACAGAAGAAAAAAAACAGGAAAGGTTATACACTGGTGGAACTGATTGTAGTTTTCGCACTTACCGCGGTGTTCATGACCGCAGCCGTAATGATGCTGGGAGCCGCTATGCGGGTCTTTCACCGGGTGCAGAACCTGTCCCACGCGCAGACTGTTGCAGATACATTGATGGAGCATATGGTCAGCGAACTGTCAGCTGCGGTAAACGCGCCCTATGACAGCGGGGTGCCCTGCCTGATTTCCGCTGACGCCAGCAGGATCAGCTTTGTGGAAAAACATGGGATTCCCATTCAGATTTACATCAAAGACGGATTGCTCCAGTTTGACTATCAGGAGGTAAAGGAAAACGAGGTGGTGATCAGCCAGGCGGTGGACTGGTACTATGGAGAGGAAATGTATATGAACAACCGGGTGGAGCGGCTGAAATTCACCTGGAAGCAGGAGAACCTGGTGGAAGTGGAGATGGAATTGAAAAATCAGCTGACAGGGTATGACTTCCTTTCAGTCAGGATCATAGAATGTTATAACCTGTCCCAAAACGATATTGAAACAGAGCCAGGTTCCTGACCCAGAGCGCGCTGCCCTGAGCCGTGATGAAATAAGTTGAAATTTTCAGTCAAAAACAAAATAATAGTTGATAACAAAATATAAATATTGTATAATAGTGCCATGGCAGGTCAGAGCCTGCTAAAGGACGAGGAGGATAAGATATGTTAAAGAAAGTCAGGAAAGACAAAAAGGGTTTTACACTGGTGGAACTGATCGTGGTTCTGGTAATTCTGGCAATACTGGCCGCCATTCTGGTGCCTGCGCTGCTGGGATGGATTGACAAGGCGAAGGAGAAACAGGTCGTGATTAACGGCAGAACTGTCTATATGGCAGCGCAGACTATTGCGTCTGAGAAGTATGCGTCAACAGCGATTGCAGACGGTGAACTTACATTGAATAATACAATTACCGCAGGTACCGAAGGTGAGATTGTTAGTTTAGCTGGAGTAGACGGTACCTGGAGTGCAAAAGTAACCATTGCAAAATCGAAAGTAACCAAGGTAGAGTATACCGAATCAGGGATAACAGCAACATACGATGGTAAAACCTGGACTACCCAAAAGGCGACAGCAACTCCGTAACAGCTGAAGAAAAGCTGAGGTGAAATTTTGAACAACAGAGCATCATCCGGCAGAAAGCTGGATTCTGCGTTCTGGAAAAGGCTGGCAGCAGGTCTGATGATAGCTGTATTGATCGTGGCAGCGGCGGTAGCCGCTGCCACATATTATACACGGCAAATGGAGAGCAGGCGGATGCTACGGGAGGCCAAAAATGTGCGCACCGCAGCCAGGCTGCTGAAGCTGGAATCTTACGGCGGCGGCGCAGAGCTGCTGGACGAGAGCCGTGACAGCGGTTTTTCAGAAACTGCAGAACAGGAAATCAGAAGGCTTACAGGCTGCAGGGGAGATTTTTATCTGCTGTCGTGGGACAGGTCGCACGGAGCGCCGGAAAGCCTTCTTTATGTGGAAAATGGCTATATGGTTCTTGTAAAGGAAAAGGACGGCGGGGCGGAACGCTATGCGGAGGAGCTGTCTTTCCAGATTTACAGGATCGACAAAATAAGCGGCGGCTGAGGCCTCTGTGGCCCGGGCGGTTCTGTTTGGGGTCCTGCCGCTATATTGGAGTATTGATGGAACTGGTATTACAGGTATTGATCACAGTTATTGTTTTTTTACTGGGAGCCAGCATCTATTCTTTTTTGAATGTGGTGCGTTTCCGGCTGCCCAGAAAAATGGATTTTATCCGCGGCAGAAGTATCTGCCCGGCCTGCAAAAGAGAATTGACGGGAAAGGATCTCGTCCCGGTGTTCAGCTACCTGCTGCTGCGGGGGAGATGCCGGTACTGCGGGGACAGAATTCCTGCTGACAGCCTGTTGACAGAACTGGTTGGCGGCGTGAGCGCTGCTTTGGCGGGATATATATTAGGGTGGAATATTCAGACAGCTGTAATTTGGCTGTTTTTCAGCATATTATTCGAAGTCGCGCTTTTGGACGCGCAGACCATGGAGATACCTGACGGTTTTGTGGCTGCTTTGGCGCTCATCGGCCTGGCGGGCATTTTAACAGGACCGTCTCTGCCGCTTGCAGAGAGACTGATCGGAGTATTTTCTGTCAGTGTGCCGCTTCTGCTTCTGACATTATTGATCCCAGGGGCTTTTGGCGGCGGAGATATTAAGATGATGGCGGCCTGCGGGCTGTTCCTTGGCTGGAAGCTGAGTCTGGTGGCGCTGTTTCTGGCGGTTGTGACAGGGGGATTTTATGGAATTTATCTCCTGGCGGCTGGAAAAAAAGGGAGAAAAGAGCATTTTGCTTTTGGCCCGTTTTTGTGCGCCGGGATGTTTCTGGCTTATTTTTGGGGAACCCCGCTGCTGGATTGGTATCTGGGGCTGCTCGCGTTGAACTGAGGGAGGAAAGATGGCAAAGTATAAGTATCGTGCGGTGGACGGCAGCGGAAAAGCTGTAAAGGGCGTGATGGAAGCGGGCGATGAAGCTGAATTATATACCAGGCTCCGCAGCGGCGGGCTCTATCTGAAAACTGCTTCCCCGGCGGAAAAAGAAGGGAGCAGCAGGAAAATCAAGGCTAAAGTGCTGGCAGAATTCTGCCGGTCCCTGGGCACCCTGCTGGGAGCGGGTGTTTCCCTGGTCCGCGCTCTTGCCATGGTCTCCCAGGAAGAGACGACCAAACCGGTTTACAGAAAAATCTACGAAGATGTGCTGCGCCGGGTACGGCAGGGGACTCCTCTGTCTGAGGCAATGGAGGAGCAGGGTAAGGCTTTCCCGCCCCTGCTGATCCATATGTTCCGTTCGGCTGAGGCCAGCGGCAGCCTGGATAAAGCTTCTATTCGTATGGCATCTCATTATGATAAAGAATACAGAATGCATTCAAAACTTGTCAGCGCCATGACATATCCCTGTATCTTGCTGGGGTTGATTGTTGTGGTTGTGCTGATTATTTTTACGTTTGTGATACCCCAGTTTGAGGATCTGTTTTCACAGATGGAGGAGCTTCCGGCTCTGACAAAGGGAGTCATGGCGTTTAAAGACCTGCTGGTCAACCACTGGCTGCTGATCCTGGTCGTTTTGGCGGCTGCGGTGGTTTTGTTCAGAGCTCTGCTGAGGATTCCGGCGGTTTGCCTGAAAAAAGATAAAATAAAAGTGCACCTGCCTCTGGTGGGTAAGCTGCTGAAGGTGGTGTATACGGCCCGTTTTGCCCGCACGCTGAGTTCCCTGTACTCCGCGGGTCTGCCCATCGTTCAGGCGCTCCAGGTGGGCTGCCGGACGGTGGGGAACAGTTATATTGAATCTCAGTTCGACGAGGCAGTGGCAAAAGTCCGGGGAGGAGCTACTCTTTCTGAAGCGCTGAGGGGAATCGACGGATTTATTACCAAACTTTCCTCCTCCATTCTGGTGGGAGAAGAGACGGGCAGTTTGGATTCCATGCTGGACTCCACCGCGGATACCCTGGACTATGAATCTGAAATGGCAATTAACCGTATGGTGACCTTTTTGGAGCCTGCGATGATTGTTGTGATGGCAATTTTGGTGGGCATTGTGGTGATCGCAGTAATCATGCCGATTTACGGCTCCTATGACGCCATTGAAAGTTCTGCACTTAATTAGCTAGGAGGAAGGAAAATGAAAGCTTCAATCTATCTTTCCAACGGTACGATATACGCTGTGGCAGGAGATCCCGGAAGGGGAAAGGCATCCGTGCAGTCCATGTGCTCCATGGATATCCCGGAAGGAGTCCTGATCAATGGGGTGATCACCAATGAAGAGGAATTAAGGGATTTGCTGGCAAGGTTCTGGAAAGAAAATAAGCTGCCGGTGAAAGACGTATCACTGGTAGTCAACAGCTCCAATCTGGCAACCAAAAAATTGAGTATGCCTGATTTGGGCGTACGCCGCACCCTGCAGAATGTAGTCCTGGAATTTGCGGACGGAGCCAGGCAGGCTGCGGACACAGTCTATGATTACAGGAAGCTGCGGGCAAAAGGAAAATTGCAGGAACTATTTGCAGTGGCTGCGGACAGGTCTTTTGTAGACGGATTTGTACAGCTTTTCCGCTCCATCCATGTGACCCTGTCTTCTGTGGACAGCGGGCTGAACGCTGCGCTGAAGGTTCTGGAAGCCCTGCCTGAAATGAGAGACAGTACGGGGCTGATTCAGATCATGGACGGATACAGCCTGCAGACAATACTGCTGGCAGAAGGAGAATACGTTTATTCGGCGGAGAAACGTATTTTTTCCACGCCGGGAACTGAGAGCTTCGCCATGGACGTGGTGCGCAATATCAGCTCTACTGTTCAGTTTTATCTGGCGCAGAATAAAGAGAACAGGCTGGAGCAGGTCTGGATCTGCGGAGTATCGGAAGAAGATTACAGCCAGATCAGGGAGCAGGTCAGGACGTACGGCATGGAGCAGAGGGTGGAACGCCTTTCCGTTGCCGGCGCGCTAAAGGGAAGAGCAGGAGCGGAGGCCTCTGACTTTATCTATCCGCTGGGCGGCATGCTGACAGGCGGAAAAGAGCTGAATTTGCTGAAAGCCTATCAGGATGACCCTGAGGCCAGAAAGAAGCGGGGCAGGCTGATGAAGTTGGTTCTGCCACCCGCCGTAATTCTGGGCGCGGGGATCCTGGCTTCTGCGGCGCTGTTTGCGGTCAATGTGATAAAATCAGCGCAAAACCGGGAAATTGAAGATTATGTAAATAATCCACTGAATGTGGCCAGGGTCCTGGAAGCAGATCAGCTGGAAATTGATCTGGCATACAGACAAAATGTGCTGAACGGTCTGTCGTCGGCCAGAAAGATGATAGATTCTTATCCTCTGATGGATTCCTGGGTGGAATCCAGGATTCAGGCGTGCGCTGCCGGAATCGCGCAGGTTGAGGTGCAGAGCTATGAAGCATCCACAGGGACCCTTCGGATGAAGGCGTCCACCGCATCCGTCGAGGAGATCAACACCTTTGTATACGCGCTGGAAGAAACCGGGCTTTTTGCCCGGGTGGATTATAAAGGATACACTTTTTCTGAGAAAGAGGCGACGTATTCTCTGAACATTTCCTGCCAGCTCAACAGCAGCGCAGGCAGACAGGAGGAATAGTCATGGAGATGAAGATCACAGAACGGGATAAAAAACTTCTGTCATTTCTGGCCTGCGCTGTAATTTTAGCCGGTATGGTTTTCCTGGCGGTGATGCCTCTTATCCAGAGGGGAGCAGAGCTGGATGACCGGAAGATGGAACTGGAAAATCAGCAGTGGGAAATGGAACAGAAATTATCTTTGTATGATTCGCTGAAGGCCGCTTCAGAGAGAATAAACAAGGATCTGGCAGAAGAACTTCAGGATTTTTACCCTCGTATGGGAAGTTCGGCAGTGGATAAAGAGATATCAGGCATTGTTCTGGAAGCCGGGCTGCAGGCAGTGGACATGTCCATCACGATTCCGGAAGAAGAGGCTGTATGCGTCCCTTATCCTCTTTCTGAGTATGGGGCTGAGATGGCCGGACAGGCGGAAAACGCTTCCGGAGACGGCGCAAACAGTATGATGAATATTTATAAAGCTGCAGTTTCTCTGAAGGCAGGGGGAGGCTATGAAAAGGTGCAGGCCCTTCTGGATGTGCTGAACAGGGATTATCCGGCCATCCGTGTTTCGGGCTTCAGTCTTGAAAAGCTGGAAAGCAGCCGCTCCATCGGCGGCGTTGACCTGCAGCCGGGAGATTATCTGGTTCAGCTCAATCTGGATTTATATATGAGCGCAGACCGCTGAGCAGGAAGAAGGTAGGATATGATCAGTAAAAATATTCCCATTGGCGAAGTATTAAAGGAATATGGATATATCAATGAAGAACAGCTGAGCCAGGCGCTGAGCTATCAAAAGGAAAACCGTGGGAAGAGGCTCGGGGGGATTTTGATCGAGCTGGGCTTCATCACGGAAAAACAAATGCTCACGGCTCTGGCCCAGCGCCTGAATTTGAGGCAGATCGAGCTGCAGGCTGTGAGTGTGGATGTGCAGGCTGTGGAAAAAATTCCGGAGCAGCTGGCTAAAAAATATGGTATACTGGCGCTGGAACAGACGGAGCACGGACTGATGGTGGCGCTGAATGATCCGCTGAATTTTTATGGAATCGAAGATGTGCGCCAGACAGTGGGGCAGGAGCTGGAAATCCTGCTCTGTGAAAAAGCGCCTCTGGAAAAGGCCCTGCATTTTTATTATTCCGAGGTGGCAGCCAGGGACGCGGCAAAGCGCGCCAACGTGAGCCAGGAAAATGAGGTAGAGGAGATTGAGCTGGAAGAAGGGGACGGGGATACGCCCATCATCAACCTGCTGAATATGCTGGTGCAGCGTGCCTACACTACCACGGCCAGTGATATCCATATCGAGCCATTTGAGGATAAAACCATTGTGCGCATGCGTATAGACGGCGTGATCGTGGATTATGTGACGCTGCAGAAGGGGCTGCACGCTTCGTTGATTGCCAGAATCAAAATACTGTCCAATCTGGATATTGCAGAGCGCAGAGTTCCCCAGGACGGTCATTTCCGCACCAGGGTCGGGGAAGAAATGGTCAATATCCGTGTTTCTGTAATCCCCACTGTATTTGGTGAAAAGGCGGTTCTCCGTCTGCTGGCCGGCAATGCAGTGATTGAGAATGTGGGCTCTTACGGCATGATCCCTGAGGACTATGAGAAGTTCAGGAAAATTCTGAAATCTCCCAACGGTATTATCTATATCACCGGGCCTACCGGTTCGGGTAAATCCACCACTCTGTACATGATTCTGGAAGAAATGTCCAGAAAACAGATCAATGTATCCACCATTGAAGACCCTGTGGAAAAAAACATTCCCAGGATCAACCAGATGCAGACAAATCAGATGGCAGGGCTTACTTTTGATGTGGGACTCCGGGCGCTGCTGCGCCAGGACCCGGATGTGATCATGGTGGGAGAGACCAGAGATGCAGAGACCGCGGCAATTTCCATCCGCGCCGCGATCACCGGGCATCTGGTGCTTTCCACCCTGCATACCAATAATGCTGCGGCTTCCATCGTCCGTCTGGTAGATATGGGGATGGAGCCTTATATGATCGCCAGTTCGCTGGTGGGCGTGGTAGCGCAGCGCCTGATGCGCCGCGTATGCCCGGAGTGTTCCGTGCTGGAAGCGCCTTCGCTGGAAGAACGGCTTTTCCTTGGAGACAGGGCGCCGTCTCTGGTGCGCCGCGCCAAAGGCTGCGCCCGCTGTAACCATACCGGCTACCGGGGCAGGGTGGCAGTGCATGAGATTATCTGCGTGGATGGGGAAATCAGAAAAATGATATCCGGAAGCGCCTCTGTGGAAGAGATCGCTGCTTATGCAGAAAAGGAACAGGGAATGAAACCGCTGGCTGCCCGCGGGCTGGAGCTGGTGGAAAAGGGCGAGACGACAGTGGATGAACTTGTGAAAATTGCGTACTATTCCTAGGAGGGAACATGAATATTGAACAGCTGATTCTGGATGCCAGGACAAAAAATTGTTCCGACATTCATATTTCGGAGGGAATGCCGCTGTATTACAGAATTAACGGAGCGCTGAAAGAGGACGAGCTTTTGCTGTCGGACGGAGAGATCCGCGGCGCGATCCTGGAAGCGCTGACAGAGAAGCAGAGGAAACAGCTGGAGGAAGGGAAGGATGTGGATTTTGCCATCCAGACCACCGACGGGAACCGCCAGAGAGTCAACGTGTTCCGGCAGCAGAAGAAGCTGGCGGCCACGATACGTCTTCTGAACAATAAAATACCAAGTCTGCAGGAATTGAAACTTCCCAAAATTCTGGACCAGCTGGCTGGGGAGCCAAGAGGATTGGTACTGATCACCGGCCCCACCGGTTCCGGTAAATCCACCACGCTGGCGGCAATGGTAAATCAGATCAACGAGTCCAGGGCCTGCCATATTGTGACCATTGAAGACCCCATCGAGTATGTTTTTACCAGGAAACGTTCCATCATCCACCAGAGGGAGGTGGGCGAGGATACGGAATCCTTCGCGTCCGCCCTGCGGTCCGTGCTACGGGAAGATCCGGACGTGATTCTGGTGGGGGAAATGCGGGACTACGAGACGATTTCCGCCGCTGTAACGGCTGCGGAAACAGGTCACTTGGTGCTGTCCACCCTGCATACCACAGGCGCTGCCCAGACGATTGACAGAATTATAGACGCCTGCCCCGGGGAGACTCAGAATCAGATCAGAACCCAGCTATCCGGTATTTTGAAGGGCGTGGTGACCCAGTGCCTGATTCCCACTGCGGACGGAAGAGGGAGAGTGGCGGCCACTGAAGTGCTCACCGGCACGGACGCGGCCCTGAACCTGATCCGGGAAAACAAGTGCTATCAGATGAATTCAGTCATGCAGGCCGGAAGCGCCTTTGGCATGCATACCCTGAATAAAGATCTGGTACAATGGGTGCATCAGGGCGTGATCCGCCCTCAGGATGCGTTCCTGTATTCCAACGATAAACGGGATCTGGAGCAGTATCTATGATTAAAACAGTGCTGTGGGATGTGGACGACACGCTGCTTGACTTTGAGGCAGGAGCGAGAAACGCGCTGCGGTCCGCCCTGGAGGAACAGGGAATTGCCTTTTCTGAGAAAAGATATCAAATGTACCGGGAAGCCAGCGAGGGACTGTGGAGGAAACTGGAACGGGGGGAAATCAGCAGGCCGGATATCTGGAACCTGAGATTTCCTCTGTTTTTAAAGAATTCCGGACTGCAGGCGGAGCCGGAAAGGCTGGAAGAAACATACAGAGAAAAGCTGTCCCTGCAGCATATTCCCGTGGAAGGTGCAGCAGATATTTTGAAATGGCTGGAAGCGCGTGGCTGCAGACAATATGTGGTAACTAACGGTTTTCAGGACATGCAGAATAAACGTATGAAGGATGCGGGCCTGAACAGGTATTTCCAGGGGGTGTTTGCGTCAGAGGAAATCGGATGGCCCAAACCTGCTCCCGAGTTTTTTGCGTATTGCAGTGCTGGCATTCCTGAGTTTGATAAAAGGCAGACGCTTCTTGTGGGAGATTCTCTTACTTCTGATATGAAGGGCGGGAAGCAGGCTGGTTTGAGGACCTGCTGGTATAATCCGCGGGGGAAGGAGCGGCCTTTCGAAGGATGCTGTGACTGGGAGATTCGCAGGCTGGATGATCTGAAGCAGCTTTTTTTGGAGGAAATATGACGGTAAAAGAAGTGAGGGAACGACTGCAGGAAATGGCAGACCCATCTTATAAAGAATTTAATGACCGTTTAATTCCCCGAACAGCGCCGACTTTCGGGACCAGGGTACCTGAGGTCCGGAAAACAGCCAGGATGGCGGCCAGGCACGATGCGGAGTCTTATCTTCAGGAAGCAGAGGCGCTGGCGGGGCAGGAGCTTTTTCAGGAAGAACGGATGGTTCAGGGCATGGTGATCGGCTATGCAAAAATGGAGCTGAAAACCAGGCTGGACCACTTAGATAAATTTGTGCCTGAGATCGGCAGCTGGGCAGTCTGTGACTACTGTACCAGTACCTTGAAATTCATTGGAGAGACACAGGAACCGTGCTGGGACTGGGTGATAAAATGGCTGGGTTCAGAGCGGGAATATGAGCAGCGTTTTGGTATTGTGGCGCTGATAAATTATTATGTGACGGACCGCTATATTGTTCAGATGCTCCAACTGTTCAGTCAGGTGAAATGCAGCGCTTATTATGCGAGAATGGGGCTGGCATGGGCGGTATCTGTCTGTTATGTGAAGTTTCCTGGCCAGACCCGGGCTTTTCTGGGCCAGAATCAGCTGGACGTCTGGACGCAGAATAAGGCTATACAGAAGATCCGGGAGTCTTTGAGGGTGAGCAGGGAGGCTAAGGAAGAATTGCTGCGGATGAAAAGATTATAAAAGTGTTCTCTTCTGCCTTTCCGTACCACCACAGTATGGATCTTTGTGGGATTGTTTATTAAGAAAGAAACTTATAAAAATTTTATGGGAAATGTCTACCCTACAGAATCAACATGTGATATGATAAAAACGATCATAAGGAAAGAAAAAGGGGCAGTAAAGCATATGAGAGAAATTACTGTTGTGGAAAACGTCCTGCTTTGCGCGGACGGGGCGGTGATGAAGGACGGGCCGGACTGTCTGGTGGAGAAGCTGCCGGACGGCAGAATTCAGGCGCGCTTTGAGAATCCGGCGGGAGAACAGAGAACTGTAAAATTTACCCTCACCGGGCTTACGCCTCACGTCGGTTTCCAGGTGCGGATGGAACATGCGGGAAACACGGAGACAGGACCAAGGCGGGCTAATCGGGCAGGGGTTCTTGAACTGCAGACGGACATGCCGGAAGACAGCCGGATGTTTATCATACAGGAGACAGTCTGAATTGGGAAAAAGAGGAGGAAGAAAAATGTCAGAAATGAAATTTCAGGTACTGGCCGCAGACGGCCGGGTGAAAGCGGAGAGTACGGGAGGGAATCGCGTATCTCTGGTATTTGAAGAGGCCTATGAAGAAGGGGACCAGATTGTTTTTACAACAGAACGGACCGGGATGTTCTATCAGATTCAGGTGGACGACTGCCTGGGAGAGGGTGTGGTGTATCTGACAGAATCCAGATGGGTGTTTGATATTCCCTTCGGAGAAAAGCGGGTCAGCTACTCCCCCAGAGTATTTATGGGAGAACGCCATCTGCTCACGGCGCAGCCGGCGGAACAAAGAGAGCTGGAAGGCCGCAGGAATCTGGCGCTGAACGTGCTGGATCAGCACGGGGACAGAGGATGCTTCCCCCATGCCAGCGCCAATGTGGAAACCAGGGGAGAGTCTGTATTTGCTGCCAGAAATGCCATTGACGGGGTGCTGGAAAACCTGTCTCACGGGGAATGGCCTTACGAGTCCTGGGGAATCAACCGCAGGGACGACGCAGAGATCAGGCTGGATTTCGGCAGGGAAGTAGAGATCGATGAGATTGTTCTCTGGACCAGAGCGGATTTCCCTCACGATAACTGGTGGGTGGAGGCGACTTTTGAATTTTCTGATGGAACTGAGAAGACAGTGCAGATGGAAAAGAGCATTGCGCCCCACCGTTTTCCGATGGAACCGAAAAAAATCAGCTGGATGAAAATGCGGGATATGAAGAAGGCGGAAGACCCTTCTCCGTTCCCGGCGCTGACGCAGATACAGGTATACGGAAGAGAGCTGTAATTCAGGGAGGAAAGAAATGAGAATCGGAGCGCTTGAAGGCGGCGGGACGAAGATGGTCTGCGCAGTGGGCAATGAAACGGGTAAAATTTTTGAGAGGGTTTCTATCCCCACCACTACCCCGGAGGAAACAGTGCCGAAACTTCTGGATTTTTTTCAGGGTAAGGATTTGGACGCGCTGGGGATCGCCAGCTTTGGCCCGGTGGATTTGAACCGGGATTCCGGTACATATGGCTATATCACTACCACGCCCAAGCTGGCCTGGCAGAATTTTGATTTCCGGGGGACCTTTGCCAGGGCGCTGAACATCCCAGTGGGGTTTGATACGGATGTGAACGGTTCCTGTCTGGGAGAGACGACCTGGGGAGCTGCAAAAGACGTGGATTCCAGTATCTATATCACCATCGGAACCGGCGTGGGCGTTGGGGTCATGCTGGAAGGACGGCTGCTCCATGGCATGCTGCACTGTGAGGGCGGCCATGTGATACTGAAGCGGTATCCCGGTGATGAGTTCAGGTGCAACTGCCCATTTCACGACAGCTGTCTGGAGGGACTGGCCGCAGGTCCTGCCATTGAGGCCAGATGGGGGAAGAAAGCCTATGAACTGACAGAACGGCAGGAGGTTTGGGAGATGGAAGCCTACTATATCGGCCAGGCTCTTGCAGACTTTATCGTGACCCTGTCACCAAAACGGATTGTGCTGGGCGGCGGGGTAATGCACCAGGAACACTTGCTGCCGCTGGTGCGCAGAGAGACTGCGAAGCACCTGGGAGGGTATCTGAATACCAGAGAACTTCAGGACCTGGACAGCTATATTGTGCTGCCCGCCCTCAATGACAATCAGGGCGTGATGGGCTGTCTGAAACTGGCTGTCATGGAGCTGGAACGGAAATGAGTCAGGAGCTGATTTTTCTGGAGCCGGTGTTAAAAGAGATGATCTGGGGCGGGGAGAGGCTGAAAGAATTTGGCTATGAACTTCCCGGAGCGAACACTGGAGAATGCTGGGCAATCAGCGCCCACCCCCATGGAGACTGCCGGGTGGCAGGAGGCAGATATGACGGGGCTGCTCTGTCGGGACTGTGGGCGGAGCACAGGGAACTCTTCGGAGATACGGATGGAGACAGGTTCCCGCTGCTGGTGAAGATCATAGACGCCAGCCGGGATCTGAGCATTCAGGTGCACCCGGACGACAGGTATGCGGCAGTCCATGAACAAGGTTCCCTGGGGAAAACAGAGTGCTGGTATGTGCTGGACTGTCCCGATGGGGCGGATATTGTGATCGGCCACCATGCCAAGTCCGATAAAGAGCTGCGTGAAATGATTCTTCAGGAGCGTTGGGATGATTTCCTCCGGGTCATTCCCATACAAAAGGGTGATTTTTTCCAGATAGAGCCGGGGTGCCTCCATGCCATCCGCAAGGGCACAGTGATCCTGGAGACACAGCAGAGCAGCGATATCACATACCGGGTATACGATTATGGAAGGCTGGAAAACGGAAAACCGAGACAGCTCCATGTGCGGCAGAGCCTGGAGGTAATCCGCGTTCCGTTTGATGAAAAGGACACCAGGGGCTGCCGGCGCCGTATTCCTGCAGCGGGAGGAACCCGGGAACTTCTTGTATGCTGTCCGAAGTACAGCGTGGAGCGGGTCTGCGTGGAAGGAAAGATGGCTGTGAACTGGGAAAAGCCCTTTGTCAATGTGACCCTGGTGGAGGGAGAAGGCCTTGCCGCCGGCCTGCCTGTGAAAAAAGGAACAAATTTCCTGGTTCCTGCCGGTTTCGGCAGCCTGGAACTGGAAGGGCAGATGGAGCTGATCTGTTCCTACTTATAAAAACATCTTTTGAGCTGATCTCTGTCAGAGCAGTTCTGTTCCCGGCGCGGCGATCACCTGCATTCTGCTGCCGGAGCTCTGCTGAAAAGGAGCGCCGCCCCGGTCCTGCACAGGAGAATGGCCGGTGATGCGTTTATACGCCCGGAAAAAAGCGGAATAATCCGAAAAACCTGAAGCGGAAGAGGCATCTGCGGCGCTATGGCCCGCCAGCAGCATCATCTGGGCGTGGGCAACCCTTTTATGGAGCAGGTAATCGCCGACGGTAGTGCCTGTGGCGCTGCGGAATACTTTGTTTAAATGGTGCTTGCTGATATAGAATTTCTGGGAAATTTCATCCAGGCTGATTGGCATGGCCAGATGCTCATTCAGATAGGTGAGGATGTTTCCCACAGTGCTGGAGGAAGCGGGCGCGGACAGATAATGGGAGTCGGTCCGGCACACCATCAGCAGTTTGGAGAGAAGCGCTTCTGCCAGTATGGGCAGAAGCGCGTTTTTTGTATCCTCCGGTTCATGGGAGCATTGGGCCAGGGCGTCAAAAAAAGCAGGGACCTGCTGCTCATCCAGATGTTCAAAGTAAATCAGCCGGCCGGCGTCTTCCGGGCCCGGAAAGAGGGACAGAAGAGGGGCGCGGCGCTCTGCTGAAAGACAATCCGGATGAAAATGAAAGGAATAACGCCTGTAAGGGGCTTCGCTGTTAATCCGTACCCCGTGAAAGATGTTAGGGGCCAGAAGCAGCAGGCTGTGAGGGGTGGGGTGGTAATGTCTGCCCTCCACCAGATAATCCACATCTCCGTTGATGAAATAATACAGCTCATAGAAGTTGTGGCAGTGCAGACTGTATTCCTCGTTGCTGACCTCGGTTTCCGAGTAGTCAAAACGAATCTGTTCCGCAGCGATATGCGCCCAACGTGTCATAATATCCCCTCCTGTAAGATAAAAAGTCCAATGGTTCTATTGTACTCCATGACCGCTATATTTGCAATATAATACCTATCATTTGCAATGGCAATTTTAACTGGGATCATGTAAACTAAAATCAGTAAATGTTGGGGCGGGCTTTGCCCGCTGAAAGGAGAAATAAGATGGATAAGGTAAGATTAGGCATTATCGGCGTCGGTAATATGGGCAGCGGCCACAGCCAGAATTTGGTGGAGGGCAAAGTTCCCGAAATTGAGCTGACAGCAGTAGCAGATTTAAAAGAAAACAGAAGACAGTGGGCAAAGGAAAACCTTCCGGAAACTGTGAAAATTTACGAGACAGGCGAAGAGCTGATCGAATCCGGCGCGTGCGACGCAGTTCTGGTGGCAGTGCCTCACTACGACCATCCCAAGTACGTGATGCAGGCGCTGCAGCATGGGCTTCATGTGATGTGCGAGAAGCCTGCGGGCGTATACACCAAGCAGGTGCGTGAGATGAACGAAGAGGCGAAGAAATATGATAAAGTATTCGCTATGATGTTCAATCAGAGGACAAACTGTGTTTACCGCAAGATGCATGAGCTGGTTCAGAGCGGGGAGCTGGGTGAGATCAAACGTGTGAACTGGATCATCACGGACTGGTACCGCACACAGACCTACTATAATTCCGGCGGCTGGAGAGCGACCTGGGACGGAGAGGGCGGCGGCGTGCTGCTGAACCAGTGTCCTCATAACCTGGACCTGCTGCAGTGGATCTGCGGCATGCCTTCTAAAGTGCGCGCTTTCTGCCATAACGGCAAGTGGCATGATATTGAGGTAGAAGACGATGTGACAGCATATCTGGAGTTCCCCAACGGCGCAACGGGCGTGTTTGTCACCACAACCGCCGACGCTCCCGGAACCAACCGCCTGGAGATCACGCTGGACCGCGGGAAACTGGTATGCGAAAATGACAAGGTGATGCTGTGGAAGCTGAAAACCAGCGAAAAAGAACACCGTTTTGCTTCCAAGCAGGGTTTTGAGAAGCCTGAGTGCGAAGAGATGGTGGAAGTGGAGACAGACGGGCAGAACGAGCAGCATATGGGTGTTCTGAAAGCCTTTGCAGGCAGAATCCTGCACGGTACTCCCCTGACCGCAGAGGGGTACGAAGGCATCAACGGCCTGACTCTTTCCAACGCCATGCATCTGTCAAGCTGGCTGGGACATCCGGTGGAACTTCCCATTGATGAGGATCTGTATCTGGAGAAGCTGACCGCGCTGCGCGCCACTTCCCAGAAAAAAGAAGTAGAAGAAGTAACCTTTGTACAGGGAAAATAAAATCCGACAGACGGAGGGCAGGAACATGAAGGCAGCTATTGCAGGCTGCGGCATAATCGCAGCCGTGCATGCCCGCTGCCTGGCCGGGATGAAGGACGCGGAGCTTACAGCTTTTGCGGATATCAGGCCGGAACGGGCGCAGGAATTTGCAAAGGAGTACGGCGGCAACGCCTATGCTTCCATAGATGAAATGCTGGAGAAGGAGCAGATTGATGTGCTGCACATCTGCCTGCCCCACTATCTCCATGTGCCGGTGGCGATACAGGCGCTGAATGCCGGTGTGAACGTTTTTATGGAGAAGCCCCCTGCGATCAGCAGAGAACAGCTGAAGCAGCTGCAGGCGGCGGAAGAGAGTTCCGAGGCAAAGCTGGGGATCTGTTTCCAGAACAGGTACAATCCCTGTACGCAGGCGGTTAAAGACCTGGTCCGCAGCGGAAAGCCCGGTAAAATCCTGGGAGTCCGGGGCGTAGTGACCTGGAGCCGCGGAGTGGAATACTACCAAGACAGCGGCTGGAGAGGCACACTGGATAAGGAAGGCGGCGGCGCGCTGATCAATCAGTCAGTACATACCCTGGATCTGATGGCCTATTTAGCCGGAACTCCTGTGACTGTGGAAGCTTCAGCGGGAAATCACCATCTGAAAAACGTGATTGAGGTGGAGGATATGATGGAGGCTTACATCCGTTTTGAAGGCGGAGCAGTGGGATGCTTTTATGCCACCACAGCCTACAGCAGCAATCCCAAGCCATTGATTGAGCTGGATTGTGAGAATATGACAATCCGCATGGAAGATCCTGATGCTGTGATTTACTATCCGGACGGAACAAAAGAAGAGATGAAGCTGCCGGTGGTGATGGGCTACGGCAAGAGCTACTGGGGCAGCGGCCACGATGCCTGCATCCGGGACTTTTATGGCTGCCTGAAAGAAGGAAAAGAATTCTGGCTGAACCTGCGCACTTTGGATGAAACGATCCGCCTGATGCTGGCGGTCTATGAGTCCGCCAGAGGAGCAGGGGAGACAACCGTATAATCAGGAGGAAAAACATGTTAGACAAGATTCGCATTTCCGGCTTTGCCGATGAAATTGATACCGATATCCATAAGCAGATCGCCCTGCTCAATGAACTGGGCGTGAAGTATGTGGAATTTCGCAGCGCCAATGACAAAGGCGTGGCGGATTATACCATCCAGGAAGCACAGGAGATTATGAAGCTGTTTAAGGAAAACGGCATCGCGGTTTCCGCAGTGGGTTCTCCTGTTGGAAAAATTCAGATCACAGATGATTTTGAGCCTCACTTTGAGACCTTCAAGCATGTAGTGGAGCTGGCGAAGGTTTTTGAAACAAAATATATCCGCATGTTCAGCTTTTTTATGCCCGAGGATGAAGATCCAGAAAAATACAGGGATGAAGTGATGAACCGCCTGGCCCGCTTTGTGGAATACGCGAAAGAGCAGGATGTTGTGCTGCTTCATGAGAATGAGAAGGGTATTTACGGCGACGTGGCTTCCCGCTGCCGCGAAATATTTGAAAAGCTTTACTGCCAAAATTTCAGATGTACCTATGACTTCGCTAATTTCGTTCAGTGCCGCCAGGACACCCTGGAAGCTTATGATCTGCTGAAGGATTATGTGGAATATGTGCACATCAAAGATGCCAGATGGGATGACGCGCAGGTAGTTCCCGCGGGCGAAGGAGACGGCCATGTGGCTGAAATCCTTGCGAAGCTGGACGCTGCCGGTTATGCGGGATTCCTGAGCCTGGAACCCCACCTGGCGGAATTCGCGGCGCTGAAGAGCCTGGAACAGCATGTTGACGCCAGAGAGAGCTCAGACGGCGTGTGGTCTTATACCACGGCCTTCCATGCGCTGAAGAAGATTTTAGGCTGAAAGGTAATTTCCGAATAGCGGCATCACAATTAAGATAACAAAATGAGCATGAGGACTGGATTCTGTTTACATATGAAATCCAGTCCTCATTGTTATGTTCAGCGTTTCCTCCGCTTGGCAAAACGTTCCTGGACCTGCAGGAACATTTCCTCATCTATAACCGCCGGATGGCAGTCCGGCACCACAATCCACTGCTCCTGCGGGACGGAAAGAACATATTGGCTTTTGTAATTCAGCTTCCTCTGCTTTCCCTGAACAAGAGCGCCTGTGTATACAGGATTTTTAAGAATCCTTTTCACTGTACTGGGATGCCAGTGAAAAGGGCTTTCGCCCTCTGAAACAGGCCGGTAAGCCAGACCCTGCTGTTTTTTGTACGCGGAGGGGGAAGGCGTGCGGGTTGCCTCCAGAAGATGGCAGATGGTGCCGATCCCAAAGCCATCCAGATACAGCCGGTAGATCTGGCGCACCACCGACGCGGCGGCTGGATCAGGGATCAGTTTGTGCCGGTCCGAAGGATCTTTCAGATATCCGTAGCAGGCAAAAGACCCAATAAACTGCCCGGCTTCCATCTTTTTTCGCAGAATGGAGCGGATATTTTCAGACAGATCTTCACAGTACCACTCATTGATCAGGCTGTTGATCTGCCTGGCTTTTTTATTGGCGGATAGGCTGGTATCCACTCCGTCCACCACGCCGATGAAGCGGACTCCCCATAAAGGAAACAATCCATGGAGATACTTTTCCGCTGTAGCCATATTCCTGGTGAACCGGGACTGGGTTTTACAGAGTATGATCTGGAATCTGCCGATGGAAGCGTCTTCAATCATTCTGCAGAAGGCGGGCCGGCGGTCGTCCATGCCGGAATAATCTTCATCTACATAAATTGCAAAGACTTCCAGGCCATGTTTTCGGGCATAATCCAGAAGCAGAAGCTGTTGGTTGAGGATACTTTCACTGGCGTTTCCTGGTTCCAGCCCTGCATCCTCCACTGACAGCCGGCAGTAAATGGCTGTTTTCATCACAGATACCCCGCGCAATTCATTATTATAGGATATGCAGGTAACAGCTGCGAGGTGAGGTCCGCAGGCTGACTTCCTTCTTGTATTTTCATAAAAATTTTGATATACTGAAAATATCATAAAAGCGTTTGATCCGCAGGAATCCTCTGGCGGACCAGGCATATTAAAAGGGGAAAAATCTATGCCAGAACAAAAATTACAGGAAAATCCGGAATTGATGCCGCTGCTGTACAACAGCCTGGCGGCCAGAAATGTGGCACAGCTGGCCGGAATGCTTCGGAGGACCGGAAAAGAGAGGCCGGAAGGATATGCCAACGCGGTGGGAAAAAAGCAGCCTTTGAGGTGGAGCGTGCTGAACCAGGGCGAGACCCGGGCGGCAGGCTATGACCCACAGCGCCATATCGAGTTTCTGATGCAGTTTTATACAGGGGAATATCCGGGCAGTTTTGCGGAAGGAAAAAGCGTGGATGTTGGCAGCGGCGTTCCGGCTGTCCAGGGTAGCGTATCAGAACTGTGCGGAGTGAAGAAAGCTCTGCGTGCGGGAAATACCTATGAGCTGGAGCTGGCGCTGAAGCGGGAGCTGCTTCTGTATAAAACAGCCGCGGCTATGAACGGCTCCATGGCATTTACCGGCAGAAAACAGCCTTCTGGCCTGAAGGAATGGCAGAAGGCGTGGCTCCAGGAAGAATTTGACAAGATGAAACAGGTGCGCCGCTGCAGCGGACTGTTCGGGCCGGACTGCCCGGGCAGTGTTCTGCAGACTTGGAACGGCGGGGTGCTGGGGTTCGCCAGAGGGATTCATATGCTGGCGCTGGCAAACTTTACAGATCAGCCCCAAACTGTGGGAAGCGGCTGTATGCAGCCGTTTATCAAGTACGGCAGCCTGAGGGACCTGCTGCAGGGAGCAGTGGTGCAGCCGGACCAGCCCGCTGTCCTGGGACCCTACGAGTGTTTTTGGCTGGTGCCCAGAGAGGTGTGCAGCCAATAAGCGGAATATCATTATTTCACAGGAGGAAAAACTATGTTAGTAAAAGCGATTATGGTACCTTTTGCCCAGCTGCAGTGTCTGTCCGTTGAGGATTCGCTGGAGCACGCGCTTCATGTGATCGACAGCAACCACCTGCTTTCCCTGCCGGTGGTGGATGGAAAGAAATTTATCGGCGTGCTGTCAAAACAGTTTGTCTATGAAGTGTATTTCCGGGAATACCAGGGCACGAAAGAAGAATTCCTGCAGAAGAAGGTTCAGGACATGATCCGTACTGAGGTCATGACCATCGGTGCGGACACGGCCATTGAAGACGCGGCGTCTATCTTTATCACCTCTAAAATCCGGTTTATCCCTGTAACAGACAAAAAACAGGAGCTGTTGGGTATCATCACGCATCAGGCGGTGTTCAAGGAATATCAGAAGCTGTTCGGGCACAGAGGGGATGAACTGACCATTTATACCTATAATTTCAAAGGAACGCTGGCAAAGATTACAGAAGTGATCGCCAAAAACGGCGGGGATATCCGCAATATCATCCAGCGGGATACAGATGTGATGGGGCTTCAGGAAGTATATATGCGGATTGTCTGCAAGGACTTCGGAAAGCTGGTCAAAGCTTTGAAGAAGAAGGGATTCGATGCCCGTGTAATACAGAATGAGAAGAAATAATTCGGAATCTCCGGGGGACTTGCCGGAAATTTTATTGATTTTTGTTGGTTTTGCAGTTTTTACGAAAAAAGCATTTGCAATCTCCTGGGAAATGAGATAGAATAGCACACAGTCTAACAAAAAAGCCGGATGCCGTCAGGCGTCCGGCTGCTTACAGGAGGTTATCATATGTCTGCATACCAGAACATGAGCAGAGAGGAACTGTTACAGTTACAGGAAACGCTGAACGCGCAGTATCAGGATTGGAAGGCAAAAGGGCTGAAGCTGGATATGTCCAGAGGGAAGCCGGCCGCGGATCAGCTGGATCTGGCGCTGCCGATGACCAGCGTGTTCCGGCAGGTATCTGATTTTAAGTGTGAAAGCGGGATTGACTGCCGTAATTACGGCGCTCTGACTGGTATACCGGAGGCCCGCCGCCTGATGGCGGACATGATCGGCACCACGCCGGAGCATGTAATTGTATATGGCAATTCCAGCCTGAATGTGATGTATGATACTGTCTGCCGCTCTATGGTCAGAGGCGTGATGGGAAATACCCCCTGGGGCAGGCTGGATAAGGTGAAGTTCCTCTGTCCTGTGCCCGGATATGACAGACACTTCGCGATCACTGAATTTTTCGGAATCGAAATGATCCCTGTCCCCATGACAGAGAACGGGCCCGATATGGATATGGTGGAAGATCTGGTCAGCCATGACAGCGCGGTGAAAGGAATCTGGTGCGTGCCCAAGTATTCCAACCCTCAGGGATATACCTATTCTTCCGAAACGGTAAAGCGTTTCGCGAATCTCCGTCCGGCAGCGGCCGATTTCAGGATTTACTGGGATAACGCCTATGCGATTCACGATCTCTATGAAGAAGGCGGGGATAAACTGGAAGATATTCTGGCGGCCTGCGAAGAAGCAGGGAATCCGGATATGGTGTTTGAATTCTGCTCTACCTCCAAGGTAACCTTTCCCGGTTCCGGAATTGCAGCCCTGGCCGCGTCGGCAGCCAATATTGAGGATATCACAGCCCAGCTGGCGATCCAGACCATCGGCCACGACAAGATGAACCAGCTGCGCCATGTGAAGTTCTTTGGGGATATTGATGGGATGAAGGCCCACATGCAGCGCCATGCAGAAAAAATCCGCCCGAAGTTTGAGGCTGTCTGGGAAGTCTTGGAGCGGGAGCTGGGAGGTCTGGGGATCGGTTCCTGGACAAAGCCCAGGGGAGGTTATTTTATTTCCTTTGACTCCATGGAGGGCTGCGCGAAGAAGATCATTGCAAAGGCAAAAGAGGCCGGTGTCACGATGACCGGTGCGGGAGCCACGTTCCCATATCATAAAGACCCTCAGGACAGAAACATCCGCATTGCTCCTACTTATCCTACGCAGGAAGAACTGGCGATGGCTGCAGAACTTTTCGTGCTGTGCGTAAAGCTGGTGAGCGTGGAAAAACTGCTGCAGGACTGATTGCTGTGGATTGAATGTAAAAACTGCCGTGTATTTCTTTGGGCTAAATGCCTGGGGAATGCGCGGCTTTTATCATCTTTTTGGTGTGATGTGAGGATGCGGAAAAAGGAGGAAAGGATGCAGGTATGGATTTGTGAGGACGAGCCGGCCCAGCGGGCCCTTCTGGAAGGATATGTCCGGGAATTTTTCTGCAGCGCGGGGAATACTGCTGTGCGTTCATTTTCGTCCGGAAACCAGGTGTTGTTTGAACTGGATGAGAATGTGCCTGATATTTTGCTTCTGGATATTCAGATGGATGGGATAGATGGTGTGCAGCTGGCGAAAAGGATCAGAAAAAGGGATGAAAAAACGGAAATCCTCTTTGTAACAGCGGCAGTGGACTATATTTATGAGGGATTCAATGTCAATGCGGTAAATTATCTGCTGAAGCCGGTAAAAAAAGAGCAGCTTTTTGCCTGTCTGGAGAAAGCACGGGAGCTGGCCATGCAGCAGGAAGAGCCATGGCTTTTGCAGGTGGGGCGGGAGGTCTGCCGTCTGGACCGCCGCAAGGTGCTGTATGTGGAAAGCGACGACCACTATTTGGAAATTCACTGCCAGGATAAAGTATACCGGGTAAAAATGAACATGAAGGATATGGAACAGGAACTGTCCGGCAGCCGTTTCTGCCGGATGGGCAGGAGCTACCTGCTGAACCTGGAGGCGGTGGACAGGCTGACGCCGGAGGAGGTACAGATGGTAAACGGAGACCGTTTGCCTGTGCCCAGAGGCAGGTACCGCGAAATCAGCAGCCGGTTTATCACGTATCATTTTGGGAGCGTATAGGATGGAATGGATTTGGGGCGGCCTGATGACAGCGCTGCAGTGGCTTTGCATAGAATGGTTTTTTGCGCTGGACAGAGGATGGAAAAAGAGAATATTCCTGGGCGGGCTGCTGGCTGCAGAATGGGCGTCCGCCTGCTACCTGGAAGCATGGCCGGCCGGGCTGGCCGCAGGCTGGGTTACGCTGGATTTTTTTCTGGTGTTTTACAGCGATGGTTCTTATCCCAGGATCAGGTATTGCCTGGCTGCCGGGGCGGCTCTGCTGATTTCCTGTGTAGCCGGATGGGCTGTGGGGCCGGATAAGCAGGCCGAAATAGCTTTTATTGTTTTTGCCGGATTGCTGTATTTACTTGCTGCATTTACCCGGGGACAGAAAACAGGGGTTTTGTTTGTCACAGTTTTGGGGCTGACGGCAGCCGCAGGATATTTCGCGCTGGCAGGCTTCGGCTGGCAGGCTTCTGCTGCCCTGTGTCTGGCGCTGGGGCAGGCGGAGTATATTTACAGCTCCTATTCCGCATCTTTCCGTAAGAGCACCGCAGAATTTCAGGAACAGGTGATGCTGCATCATTATGAAGAAGTGAAAGCTGTGTATTTAAATATGCGCGGATGGAGGCATGATTACCATAATCATATCCAGACTTTGAAAGCATGGCTGCAGCTGGGGCAGACAGAAGAAGCAAAAACCTACTTAAATGAACTGGAAGATGACCTGGATTCCGTGGACCAATTAGTGAAAAGCGGTAATGTGATGATGGATGCAGTGCTGAATTCCAAACTGACGCTGGCAAAGGAAAAGAATATTGCAGTGGACTGCAAGGCTGTGCTTCCGGAGCGCCTCAGCATCGGGGACACGGATCTCTGCGTGATCGCAGGCAATCTGCTGGACAATGCCATTGAAAGCTGCGGGCAGATAGCAGAAAACAGGCGTTTTATCCGAATTTACTGCGCGGTGGTCCGGCGCCAGTTTTATTTGTCGGTGGTCAACGCAGCCAAAGAAGAGCTGGATTTTAATGAAAAGAACTATATCAGCAGCAAGAGAGGAGAACATGGCCACGGAATGAAACGGGTGAAGCTGGCGGTAGACAGATACGGCGGGTATCTGAATTTGAAAAATGAGCCGGGAGTGTTCGCCAGCGAGGTTATGCTGCCTCTGGAAGAAAGCGGAGAATAAAAAGGCAGGCGGAGTAATCCGCAAACGGACTTCTTTTTCACGTTCGCGTACGCAGAATTGCTTTTTACGTACCCGGACGTTTTTTCTCTTTCAGATCTGCTATATTGTAGGCAGAACAGGAAAGGATGTGAAATATGATGGATGAAGGAGCAAAGAAGAAATATGGCATCTGGTCCAACCTTTTTATGGTGCTGAAGGATATGCGCTGCGCCGGATACCGGTATTACCTGTATCTGGCGGCGGATATTGTGCTGCAGATCCTGATTCCCTTTGTTTTGGTGCTGCTTCCGGGCCTGATAACCGGTATGCTTGTGCAGAACAGAGAGCCGGCCGAATTGCTGTTTACGGTGGCGGCATTGACCGGCGCGGTTTTCTGTATGAATCTGGCGAAGGATGTAATGCATCAGAAATATACACATGTCACGGAGATCCTGCGGGAATCTCTGTATACAGGGAAAATCTATCAGAGGCTGCTGCTGTGCGGGATGGCGGAATTGGAAGATCCCCAAATGAGGGAGGACCGTTACGAGATTTATGACGCGGTGCACGATATGGATCCCATGGGCAAGTTTCAGGGGATCCAGGCCATGTTTCAGTATGGGCAGCAGCTGCTGGTAAATGCAGGCGGTTTTCTGCTCTATGGGCTGATGGTGGCGGGAGTGAAATGGTGGCTCCTGGCCGTGCTGTTCGTCACGTCTGCCGTAAACTGCCTGCTCAGGCTGAAGGCCGCGGACTATGGTTACGACCACCTTAAGCTCTTCTGGAAAAACCAGAATAAATTCTGGTATCTGAAAAGGGAGAGCATTGATCTGGCAAAAGCAAAGGATATCCGGATGTACCGGCTGGGCGGGTGGTTTCGGCAGCTGTTTTCCCAGAATACACAGGAAGCCTCTTCCTGCTATCGGGATGTGCAGAATCATGTTTTTTATGGAGAACTGGGCATCCGGGCCAGTTCCCTGATCCGGGACGGACTGTCCTATGGGTTTCTGATTGCGGAAATGGCCGGAGGCAGGATTAGCGTGTCTGACTTTGTGATCTATGTGGGAATTGTGGCTGCTTTCGGAGTCTGGATGCAGAAGATCATCGACAGCTATGCGGAACTGAAACAGAAGAGTTATCTGGTATCTACTTACCGCGTCTATCTGGAACAGGAGACGAAGGAAGAAACAGGAACGGCTGATGTTTCGGAACCCTGCAGGAATATCAGGCTGGAGGATGTAGGATTCTCCTACGGGGACCAGAAATTGTTTGAACATTTCAGCCTGGAATTGAGAGAAAATGAAAAAGTGGCGCTGGTGGGAGAAAACGGAGCAGGGAAGACCACCCTGGTAAAATTACTGTGCGGACTTTACCATCCGGAGGAAGGAAAGATACTGGTCAACGGACAGGATTTGAAAGAAATCGACCAGGAGCATTACAGGGAACAGGTCTCCGTGCTGTTTCAGGATTCTCAGCTGTTTCCCTTTTCAGTGGCGGAGAATATCTCCTGTTCCTTTGCAGACGAGGAAGAAAGCGGACAGACAGATACCCAGATGGGCAGAATTTTTGAATGGGCTTTTCCGGAGCTGAAGGCCCGGAACAGCTGCGACAGGGAAAAAACGGAAGAATGTCTGAAACAGGTGGATCTGTGGGATAAAATAAACAGCCTGCCCAAAGGAATGGGAACATCAATGACAAAAGTTCTGGACCGGGAAGGTGTGGAATTGTCAGGGGGTCAGCTTCAGCGCCTTCTGCTTGCGCGGGCTCTTTATAAAGACGCGCCCCTGCTGATTCTGGACGAACCTACCGCTGCGCTGGATCCAATCGCAGAAAACCAGCTGTATGAAAAATACGCCGGGATGTGCAGAAATAAAATATCTGTATTCATTTCCCACAGGCTCAGCAGCACCAGATTCTGCGACCGCATTCTGTTTCTGGAAAACGGCAGAATCGCAGAAGAAGGAACGCATGAGGAGCTGATGGCCCTGAACGGGAAATACGCCAGGATGTATCAGATACAGGCTCACTATTATCAGAAGGAGGAGAGGGATGAAGAAACTGTTGGAGATTCACCGGAAGGGATATAAGCTGCTGAAAATGATCCATCAGCTGAACCATTCCGCTGTTCCGGTATTCATGCTCTGGGCTGCGGCGGAATCAGGATGGCCGTTTATCGGAATTCTGTTCGGAGCCGGGATTGTGGACGCGCTGGTGGCGGGAGAATGGGAACAAAGCTTGTGGCTGGCAGGCGGGATGCTGGGGCTTCAGCTGGCCTTTGGCGTGGTGCTGGACTGGCTGAGGAAAGAGAGCGAAGCCATCAGCATGGAAATTAACCGGCAGTGCAACGCTCATGTCTGTCTGAAATCCATATCCCTGGATTACCAGACCTTTGCAGATAAAAAGAGCCTTGAAGAATTCTCTGCGGCAGACTATAATGTAGCCAAGCACGGAGGTTTTGGCAATTTTCTGATAGAATATTCCACTTTGCTGCGAAACCTGTTTTCCGTAGGGATTTCTATGGGACTTCTGGTTGATTTTTGCCTGCATGGAGCAAAAGGCGACGGGTTAGCAGGGATTCTGCTTTCTGTACCAGGCTCTTTTCTGGCAATGTTCCTCCTGCTGACAGCAATGGCAGTATTTTACGGCAAATTTGCGGCTTACGTAAATGACCACAGCCTGGAAATTTTTCAGAAGACCATGAGCCTGTCCCAGGAAATGGGATATTTCCGGGATCAGCTGTTCTATGATGAGCAGATCGCCAAGACTCTGCGGATGTACCATATGAAAGAACTGGTATTTCAGGAATGGGAGAAGCTGAGCCTGAAAAATGAAGGCTTTCTGCGGAAACGCTGGCGATTTGAGGACCTATCTAAAATCAGCTCAGGTGCGGCCAACAGTCTGGTTTTGGTTTTTTCCTATCTGCTGGTGGCGCTGAAAGCCTTTGCCGGAGCCGTCAGCGTCGGCGGCCTGGCGAAATACGCCGGAGCGGTGCAGCAGATGAACGAAGCTATGAAAAATGTGATAGAATCCAATGATAAAATACGCCTGTATACCTCCTATCTGGCCTATTACACAAATTATCTGGAGAAGAAAAGTGTGCTGGACACCGGCTCGCTGCCCGTGGAAAAGCGGCTGGACAATCTGTATGAAATCGAATTTCACGATGTGAGCTTCCGGTATCCCGGCACAGAGGAATGGGTCCTGAGGCATGTTTCCGTAAAACTGGATATGAAGAAAAAATTTGCCGTGGTGGGACAGAACGGCGCGGGAAAGACCACTTTTATCAAACTGCTCTGCCGGTTTTATGATGTGTCGGAGGGCAGCATTACCTTAAACGGCATTGATATACGCAAGTATGATTATCAGGAATACATGAACTTATTTGCTGCGGTATTTCAGGATTTTGCGTTGTTTGCTTTTGCTGTGGGCGAAAATATAGCCTGTTCACAGGACCCGGATCAAGACAGGGTATGGAAAGCCCTGCGCTGCGCCGGCGCGGAGGAGAAGGTGAAAAGGATGTCAAAACAGCTGGATACGCCGCTGTATTTTGAGGAAGAAGGAGGGGAATCCATATCAGGAGGCGAGGCCCAGAAGCTGGCCATCGCCAGGGCTCTGTATAAGGACGCGCCTTTCGTAATCCTGGATGAACCCACCGCAGCGCTGGACCCGGTCAGCGAATATGAAATCTATTCCAGGTTTGACGACATGGTGAAAGACAAAACCAGCGTCTATATTTCCCACCGGATGAGCAGCTGCCGGTTCTGCCAGGACATTCTGGTTTTCGATCAGGGCAGCCTGGTGCAGCGCGGCAGCCATGCCCGGCTGATCGGAGAGACGGAAGGGATGTACGCCGCGCTGTGGAACGCCCAGGCGAAGTATTACCGCAGGTAGGCGCAGGCAAACCAAACCTCTCTTTATTGTGCAGGGAAAGAGAGGCGCGAGATGTAAAAAACAACTATAATGAGTGAAAAAAGGAGATGAAGGAATGGAATGGACAGAATACCTGAACAGTGCGGTAAATTATATTGAGGAAAATCTGAATGGAGAAATTGATTACGGACTGGCGGCCAGGACAGCCTGCTGTTCCACCTATCATTTCCAGAGAATGTTCGGCTATATGGCCGGAGTTCCGCTTTCAGAATATATCCGGCGCAGAAGGATGTCCTTGGCTGCCGTGGACCTGCAGAACAGCCAAGAAAAAATTGTGGATATCGCCCTGCGCTACGGCTATTCCTCACCCACTGCCTTTAACAGGGCATTTCAGAGCGTCCACGGTATTTCGCCCTCTGCGGCGAGAAAACAAGGCGCTCCGGTCAAGTCCTATCCGCCCGTCAGCTTCAAACTTATAGTGAAAGGGATGGGTGAAATGAACTATCATATTGTGGAAAAAGAGGCGTTTCGGATTGTGGGGATTTCTCAGCCGATGCGCAGCGAGATCGAAGAGAATTTTGCCGTGGTGCCTGAAATGTGGGGAAAAGCGGCCATGGATGGAACCCTGCCTAAACTGGCGGCGCTGATGGATGGTTTCCCCAAAGGGCTTTTGGGAGTCAGCGTCTGCAACGACAAAGAGGAGTGGACGTATTTCATTGCAGTGGCAAGCACGCAGCCGTCTGAGGAATTTCAGGAATACCAGGTGCCTGCATGTACCTGGGCGGTGTTTCTCCGATCAGGGAACAATCTTTCCATTCAGGAGCTGGAGCAGAGAATCGTGACAGAATGGCTTCCTGCTTCAGGATATGAATATGCCAACGCCCCGGACATAGAAGTATATCTGAATCCGGACCCGGCCAACGCCCAGTACGAAGTATGGATTCCTGTTGTGAAAAAGGAGCAGACAATTTCTGGGAAATAATTGAATAATTTCTACAAACCTCCATACACTAAGGCTGAATAAGTGAATGGAGGTTTTTTTAATGACAGCATTTGAAAACAGTGAAACAGCTAAAAATCTGATGCGCGCATTTGCAGGAGAGAGCCAGGCGCGCAACCGCTATACCATCGCGGCCTCCCAGGCAAAAGAGCAGAAACTTCCGGTGGTGCAGATGGTATTTACCTATACCGCTGACCAGGAAAAAGAGCACGCGGAAATATTTTATGATCATCTGAAGGATCTGGCAGGAGAAACAATCATTGTGGACGGCGGATATCCGGTGGATATCTATAAGGATGTGTCCAAGCTGCTCCGGGCGGCGGAACACAATGAAATGGAAGAACACGACGTGGTATATTCCAGCTTTGCCAAAATTGCCAGGGAAGAAGGCTTTAAGTCCGTGGCCGCTTCCTTTGAACAGATCGCAGGTATTGAAAAAATTCACAGTGAGCGTTTCGCGAAATTTGCGGAATGGATGGAGCAGGGTAAGCTGTTTGTATCAGATGTGGAGACAGGATGGATCTGTCTGAACTGCGGGTATGTCTATTATGGAAAAGAAGCGCCCAAAGCCTGCCCGGTGTGCCGCCATGAGCAGGGGTACTTTATCCGCCTTGAATTCTCTCCCTTTGCCGCAGGAAAATTCATTTCCTGATAGAAATTAACCGTAAAATATGGTAAAATGTCCACGTAAGCAGGGCGGCGCGCATGCTTATAAAGTAAACGGATGAGGAGCCGGAGATGAATTACAAGCTTCTGGTGCTGGATTTGGACGGCACCCTGACAAATGAAGAGAAAAAAATAACACAGGAAACTTATGAAACGCTGATGGAAGCCCAGCGAAAAGGCCTGCGCCTGGCGCTGGCTTCCGGACGCCCTACATACGGCATCATGCCGCTGGCAAAACAGCTGGAGATGGAGCGTTACGGCGGCTTTATCCTGGCGTTTAACGGCGCGAAGGTGATCGAATGCGCCAGCCAGGACATTATTTTTGAGCGCTCTCTGCCACAGGACGAGCTCTCCAAAATTTTTGAAGTCTCGGAGCGGTATCACATTCCCGCTCTGACCTATGAGGACGGCCAGATCATCACGGAGTTTCCAAAGAATCCCTATGTTCTGGAAGAATCCCGGATTAACAAGCTGCCGGTGAGGCAGGTGGTCCATTTGGAGGAAGCCGTGTACTTCCCGCCTGTAAAATTCCTGCTGGTGGGAGACGGCGGTTACCTGGCTTCTGTGGAAGGAGAGGTGCGGGAAGCGCTGGGAGAGAATTTCAGCGTATACCGTTCCGCCCCCTTTTTTCTGGAAGTCATGGCCAGGGGAATTGATAAAGCCCGGTCTCTGCAGCGGCTTCTGCGCCATCTGGGTTTGGACCAGAAGGATCTGGCGGCCTGTGGGGACGGATACAATGACATCAGCATGCTGGAATTTGCCGGCTTTTCCGCCGCCATGGAAAATGGCGTGCCAGAGGCCAAAAAAGCAGCCGATGTGATTACCCGGTCCAATGAAGAGGACGGAGTGGCCTGGTTCGTAAAAAAATATTTTGGGATATGAAGAGAACCGGCCGGCCGGACAGGCGTAATGCCGGATACAGGAGGATACCATGAAGGGAAATTATATCCGCGTGGCTGCTGCCACGCCTGAAATTGTGGTGGGAGATGTAAAACATAATCTGGAACAGGTGATCTCCGGACTGGAAGAAGCGGAAGGACAGGGTGCTCAGCTGGTTGTTTTTCCGGAACTCTGTCTGACCGGTTATACCTGTCAGGATCTGTTCTTGCAGAGCACGCTGGTGGATGAGGCGCGGGCCGCGCTGCTTTCACTGGCAGAGATCACGGAAAGTAAGGAAATTTTAGCTTTGGTGGGGCTTCCCTGGGAATACTGCGGACAGCTCTATAATGTGGCGGCCGCTGTGTGGAAAGGGCGGATTCTGGCCCTGATTCCCAAAAGCCATATTCCGAACTACAGTGAGTTTTATGAAAAAAGATATTTTTCTCCCGGGCCTGAAGCGGCTGTGCCGGTGACACTGGAGGGAGAAGGAGGCCGGGTCTGGGATACCTGGTTTGGCAGCAAGGTGCTGCTGGAAGATGAAAATATCCCTGGATTTTCAGTGGC
Source organism: Cuneatibacter caecimuris (assembly GCF_004216775.1). Classification (GTDB taxonomy): domain Bacteria; phylum Bacillota; class Clostridia; order Lachnospirales; family Lachnospiraceae; genus Cuneatibacter; species Cuneatibacter caecimuris. Next base: position 383,207 of record NZ_SGXF01000001.1, on the reverse strand, counting down.
GGCGGAAGTCTGTGAGGACCTGTGGGTCCCATGTCCCCCCAGCATCAGCCATGCTATGGCTGGGGCGACAGTGATCTGCAACCTGTCGGCCAGCAACGAAACCATCGGCAAGGCAGAATACCGCAGAGATCTGGTGTGCGGCCAGTCCGCGCGGCTGGTATGCGGCTATCTCTATGCCGGAGCAGGAGAAGGGGAGTCCACCCAGGATCTGGTTTTCGGCGGCCACAACCTGATCGCGGAAAACGGCACGCTTTTGTGCAGTTCCAAACGTTTTGAGACGGGCGTGTTTTGCTGCGATCTGGATCTGGACCGGATCAGGAGCGAACGGCGGCGGCTGATCATAACTTCTCAGGAAAAAAGAAACCTATACCGGATCATTACATTCGCTTCCGGCAAGCGTCCCGCTTCTCTTATGCGTAAAATCGAAAAAAACCCTTTTGTGCCGGATGATAAGACGGACCGCAGCAAACGCTGTGAGGAAATCCTGTCCATTCAGGCCGCGGGCCTTCGCAAACGGCTCAAACATACCGGCAGCAGCCACGCGGTGGTGGGGATTTCCGGCGGGCTGGACTCCACCCTTGCCCTGCTGGTGGCTGTTCGGGCTTTTGACGGCCTGGGGCTGCCCAGGGATGGAATTCTTTCTGTGACCATGCCCTGCTTCGGCACCACGGACCGCACTTATCAAAATGCCTGCGAACTCACCAGAAGGCTTGGGGCCACGCTGAAAGAAGTGGATATCAAAGCTTCTGTGACCCAGCATTTTGCCGACATCGGACAGGATCTTTCCACACACGATGTGACCTATGAAAACGCACAGGCCAGAGAACGGACGCAGGTGCTGATGGATCTGGCCAACCAGTGCGGGGGCCTGGTGATCGGTACCGGAGATATGTCAGAGCTGGCTCTGGGCTGGGCGACTTATAACGGAGACCATATGTCCATGTACGGGGTCAACGCATCCGTTCCCAAGACGCTGGTCCGGCATCTGGTACGGTATTATGCCGATACCTGCGGGGATAAAAGGCTTTCGGATATTCTGCTGGATATTCTGGATACGCCCGTGAGCCCTGAACTGCTGCCGCCGGAGGACGGAAAAATATCTCAAAAAACGGAAGAGCTGGTGGGGCCTTATGAACTCCATGATTTTTTCTTATATTATGTGCTGCGGTTTGGCTACCACCCGGAAAAAATTTATCACATGGCCTGCCACGCTTTTGACGGAACCTATGACAGCGGAACTATTATAAAGTGGATGAAGACCTTCTACAGAAGATTCTTCTCCCAGCAGTTTAAACGTTCCTGTCTGCCCGACGGGCCAAAAGTAGGCTCTGCGGCTCTGTCCCCAAGAGGGGATCTGCGGATGCCCAGCGATGCGTCTGCCAGGCTTTGGCTGGAAGAAATAGAAAAAATTGAGGAGGATTTATGATGATACCAAAATATGAGGCAGAACAGGTGCTCGCCAGGGCCCTGTCCTGCGGAGGGGATTTTGCTGAAATTTATGTGGAGCACACAAAAGAAAATCAGCTGTCTTATGTGAATCATCAAGTGGATAAGCTGTATGACAATATGGTTTCCGGCGCTTCAGTGCGGGTATTCGACGGCCTGCGCTGCGTCAGCGCCAGCACTTCGGACTTGTCTTTATCAGGCCTGCTGTCGTGCGCAGCACGGGCGGCGGAGGTACTGGGCCAGGGGAAAGCTCCTGTGGAAATTCACCTGAGAGAACAGATCCCGGGAGATATCCATCCCATCAGAGTTGTGCCTGCGGGCGCCCGTATTTCCGATAAGCTGGACCTGGTGCGGGAGGCCTACGAAGCTGCGAAGGCTGACAGCCAGGAGATTTCCCAGGTCTCTGCGGAATTGCTGGATTTTGACCATCGCATTTTAGTGGCTAACAGCGAGGGGCTTTTCACCCAGGACCGCCAGATCAGAACCAGGCTGGTGGTGAACGCGGTGGCCAGCGCCGGCGGAGAAAATCAGCTGGGGAGCTGCAGTCCCGGACGCAGGTCCGGGCTGGAGATGTTTGAGGAAATATCTCCCGGTCAGGTGGGCCGGAAGGCTGCGCGTCAGGCAGTGACCATGCTTCACGCAGGATATTGTCCGGCCGGCCAGATGACCGTGGCCATTGAGAACGGATTCGGCGGAGTAATTTTCCACGAGGCTTGCGGCCATTCACTGGAGGCGGAGAGTGTAGCCGCCGGGCTGTCCCAGTTCGGCGGAAAGCTGGGACAGAAGATCGCAAATGAGAAGGTCACCGCGATAGACGACGGTACCATCCCCAACGCCTGGGGCTCCATTAATATAGACGACGAGGGTACGCCGGCCCGGAAAAATGTGCTCATTGAAAACGGAATTCTGAAATCCTATCTTGTGGATAAGCTGAACGGCAGGCGCATGGGGCTGGATTCCACAGCCAGCAGCCGGAGGCAGAGCTATACCTTCCCCACAACTTCCAGAATGACCAATACATATATTGCAGAGGGGAATGACGATAATAAAGAAATTATTGCATCCATTGAGGACGGTTTATACTGCAGGGAAATGGGCGGCGGCTCAGTAAATCCTGTGACAGGGGCCTTCAATTTTGCGGTCCGGGAAGGCTACCGGATCAGAAACGGAAAAATCTGCGAGCCTCTGCGCGGCGCCAGCCTTATCGGCACAGGCAGTGAAATCCTGCAGAATATTGATATGGTGGGTAAAAATTTGGAGATGGGCCAGGGCATGTGCGGCGCTTCCAGCGGCAGTATCCCCACCAATGTGGGCCAGCCCCTGGTACGGGTATCCCGGATTACAGTAGGCGGAAGATAGGAGGCGGCAGAGATGGGACAGAAATTTTCAGAAATCAAGAAAATGTGCGCAGAAGCAGCGGCAGCGGCAGGCGTGAAAGAATACGAATTATATTATACTGCATCAGATTCCGCTGAGATCGAAATGCAGGGAGAGAGCGTGAAGCATCTGGACAGCAGCCAGAGATCCGGCCTGTGCCTGCGGGTGCTGGAAAATGGAAGATGCGGCTACGCTTCTACCCAGCTGTTTGAACAGGAACACCTGGAGGAATTATTTATCAGAGCCAAAGAGAATGCTGCGTATGGTTTAGAAGAGCCGGAAGGACACTTTTATACTCCAAAAGCCGGGCTGTCTACAGCTGAGAGGGCGCAGGAGTGGAGCAGTTCCCTTCCGGAAATGATCAGGAACGGGCAGCAGCTGCAGAAAGAGATGAAGTCCTCCGACCGGCGCATAACCGACGGGATCAGATCCAGCCTTGGTGAGGAATCCGGAAGCAGGGCAATTTTCAATACCAATGGTCTGGATGTGCAGGAATATTATCATTATGGCATCACCCTTGCCATGTCCGTGATGGAGGAAGAGGGGAAGATGGATGACGACTTTGCCTATTGCCTTGGAAACTTTGCGGACATAGACATGAAAAAACTGGCTGCAGAGGCTGTAGAAAAATGTGGGGCGAAGATGTCATCCGGGGAAGTGGTTTCCGGAAAATATCCTGTAATCATCGAAGGAGAAACCTTCGGCGCCCTGCTCCAGGCGTATTTTGAAATATTCAGCGGCGAAGCTGCCCAAAAAGGCATGACGCTGCTGGCCGGAAAAGAAGGTCAGCAGATCGCTTCTGAAATCGTGACCATCACCGATGATCCACTTTCAGGGCACAGCGTAATGCCCTGCAGCTTTGACAGCGAAGGTGTTCCCGCCCGCAAAAAGCACGTTGTGGAACACGGCAGGCTGCAGACCCTGCTCCATAACCGCGGCACGGCCTGGAAGGCCGGTACGGCGAATACAGGCAACGCAGGCCGCGCCGGCTATGCATCCAATATAAGCGTCCAGCCCTATACCTTTTATCTGGAACCAGGCGGTAAAACAGGAGAAGAGCTGTTCGCCGAAGCAGGCCAGGGAATTTATGTGACAGGAGTCACCGGGCTTCACGCTGGTGCCAACTCCGTAACAGGCGACTTCTCCATTCAGAGCGAAGGTTTTCTCATTGAAAACGGCCGCAAAGCCAGGGCAGTGAAAAACTTCACCATTGCCGGCAACTTCTTCGACCTGCTGAAAAATATCACAGACCTTGGGGATACCCTCAAACTGGGAATGCCCAGAGGAAGAACCAGATTCGGAAGCCCGGACGTGCGGGTTCAGGAGCTTTCCGTAGCCGGTAAAGACTGAAAAAAGAGGAGGGGAGAGTATGAAAAAAACAATAATCCTAATCCTCACGGCGGCCGTGATCCTATGCGGATGCGCCGGGAAAAAGGAAAAGCCAGAACCCAGAACCCTGGACGAGCCGGATAAAATCATATGGGATACCGGCGAGTCCAAAAAAGAATTTGCCAAAACAGATCAGGAGTATCAGGAAATCTATAAAACAATAAAAAACAGCTGGGATTAGAGCATGAATCCCGACGGACAGGCACTTATTGTCCAGCTGCTCTATGTCAACGAGGGTTCCTATGACTATCCCATTGTGGAATTTCAATATGAAAAGGGGGACGCCTGGTCCAGAGGAGCTGCCAATATAGAGGGCCGTTTTTATACATTCTTTTTGACAGAGGATTTTGCAGCAGTATCTGAGGACGGCCAATACCTGAACGCAGCAGTAGTGGTATCCATGGACTATGACCAGGAAACAAAAGAGTTAATGAATAAAATCACCAGATAAGCAAAAGAGCTGTGCACTAAAACAACCAGTGCACAGCTCCCCTCCACCCGGGCCCGGAAGAATCCCGGCAGAGAGGCGGAAGATAAAACGGAGGCAGCTATAGCCGTAAGGCATGGAGCTGCCTCCGTTTTATCTTCCGCCTCTTCGCGACTCCTCCCCCCTAAGCATTCAACTCCGTCTGAACCCTGCTAAACGACTTCTCCGAAGTATTTTTCACCTTATAAATCACCAGCGAGATACAGAAGAAAGCCGCCGCAAAACCAACCTGTACCAGCATATCCTTCCAAATCGGTTCCAGCGTTTCAGGACTGTAAGAAGTGAGAGCGCAGATTTTTTTCAGCGCCATGCTGTACCAATAGGTAGGCACCAGGCGGGCCACACGCAGCACGCCCTCCCCCAGCATTTCCAGTGGAACAAATACGCCGCCCAGGAAACTGCAGGCCAGAGAAAAGATATTGGCCACAGCATTCTGAGAGCTGGAAGTTTTAATAAAGCTCCCCGTGAGCATGGCAATGGAAAGGCAGACCGCAGTGAGCGCCAGGCTGTTTCCAAAGAGCAGGAGCAGGCTGCGGAAATCAATGCCGGCAAGAGAACTTCCATACAGCCCAAATCCGGTCAGTATCAGAACCAGCCAGGCGAGGAAACTGACCGCCGCGCCGAACAAAATCAGCTGGAGATTGATCTTCAGGGCGGGCAGAGGGCTGCACATATTTCTCATCCGCAGGTCGGGCCGCTGGAAAGGCATCATTATCGTGCTGACGCAGGAGATAATCAGAACCAGCAGGATATAGGGGAGAACCTGAAAATACATAGCCGCCTGTTCCGGCACCGGCTGCTGTTTTCCAAAGGACACGGTTTCCACCTGTGCTTCTGCAGAGACGGCATCACTGGTTTTTGCAGCCAGCTCTGTGAGGTTACTTTCCGGAGCTGCCAGATGAAAAGCCTGGAAGAGCCGGAGATACTGGTTGACCTGAATGTCCATATAGTAGCCGCCGGCAGAATCCGGAGTGGTGACAGTTTCTGCTTCCAGGGGAGAATCGGTAAGAAGAGATTCTGAAAAACCCTGAGGAAGGATCAGAATATAATCGCTGGCATGAAAAAATGTAGCGTCCTGCAGAGCCTTCTTGTCATCCTCCAGTTCCACCCGGTCTCCCACAGTATCCAGAAAAGCGCGGAGCCCCAGCACAGCAGGTGTTTCCCCGTCCCTGCTGATCAAAGAATATGTGGGCCTGGTTTTTTCAAAATCCGTATTATCTGCGGGCTTCATGGAAAAGGAAAGCAGAACAGCCAGCAGGGTGAACGCTGAAAAATAAATCAGCAGTGAAATAATATGACGCCGGGTGATTTTAAAACAAGCTTTAAATACTTTCATACTGCTGCCTCCTGAGAAAAATAGCTGTCAGTCCTGTCATCACAGCCGCCATCAGCAGCAGGACGAGGATGTTCAGAAAATACTGGTCATAGGTATCGTAATAGTAAAGGCAGTAAAAGGCGTCTGTGATCCGGGCGGCGGGATTGATCCAGGCGAGCACCGGCGCGTTTTTGGCAACAGTGTAATTGATCCCTGACACCATCAGGCCGGCCAGGAAACAGCAGGCCAGGGAGACAGAAACCAGCACAGCAGTTTTTGCCGCTTCCTTCATCTTTGTGCAGACAGAAACCAGCGCGCCGAAGGAAACCCCGGTGACGCAGCCTGCCAGACTGGTCAGAAGAATCAGGGCGGTCTTGCCGCCGAAATTTACGTTCAGCACCAAAATGAGGTAGGCCAGCAGCACTAAAAGGCTGAGCATGTGGGCGGTGACGCCTGCCAGCAGGTCCGCCGAAACCATCACAAAGCGGCTGACCGGCGAGAGGCAGCGCCTGGCTCCCAGGGGCGACAGATTAGCCTGCAGACAGCTGACGCTGGTTAATCCCTGAAAACTCCCGTACAGGCATACCATGGCAATAAGCGCATAAAAGTAGTTGATTTTATTGGTGGGAGGATTTTCGGCCAGAGAAATTTCTTTTGTAAAGGATTCTCTGGAAAACAGGGTTTGCAGTTTTCCGGCCTGTTCCGGGGATTCATGAATGATAGTAATAACCGCTTCCTGATCCTGCAGATACTGATCCAGAAAGGCCTTCATGATCGTCTGGTTCAACCCGTTCTTTTTAACAAATAAAGTAGGCTCCTGATTATCTGTCATAAAAAAACCATCGATTTTACCCTGGTCCAGCAGCTGTTCTGCTTCCTCGCGTGAAGCTGTGGTCTGAAGAGAAAAAAGCTGGTCTTCTCCCTGTTCTGATACAGATTCCAGCACCTGCCGGAAAGCCTGGGCTTCCTGCTCACCGCCCTCTGCTACTACGGCAGCAGGAATCGTGTGAAACTGATCTACGCTGTCCAGCGAAGTAAAAGCAAAATAGAACAGGGTTGCCATGACCAGCGGAAATACCCAGGTCCAGACCAGGGTGCTTTTATCCCGCAGTGTGCTGATCAGGCGTTTGCTGTAGATGTTCCAAAACATTGTGCACCTCCTCAATCCCGCAGCTCTCTGCCGGTGATTTCCAAAAATACGTCGTTCAGCGTGGGCGGCTCAGAGAAAACCCGCCCAAAGCCCAGATGATTTTTCCGAAGCAGATCCAGAATCTGGATCAGGCCGTGGCCCCCTGTCCTGCAGGCCGCCTTCAGCGATAAACCATTATAATCCGCCCGTTCCACATCTTCCAGCTCCCGGATATTTTCCAGTACCGCAGGAGGAAGAGTGGGAAGCTCCACAGTGACTTTTTCTCCGCCGCGGATCATGGATTTTAATTCTGCCGGCGCGCCGGTGTTCAGCTCTTTCCCATGATCCATGATCATGATACGGGAACAAAGCTGTTCTACCTCTTCCATATAATGCGATGTGTATACAATCGTAGCGCCGTCCTGATTTAATTTGCGTATGCCCTCCAAAATGCTGTTACGGCTTTGGGGGTCTACCGCTACAGTGGGTTCGTCGAAAAAGATCAGTTTCGGCTGATGGGCCACGCCGCAGGCGATATTCAGACGGCGCAGCAGCCCGCCGCTGAGCTTGCCCGGAAGAAATTTCCGGTATTCCTGAAGCCCGGCAAAATCCAGAGCCTGTTCTACCAGCTCTCTGCGGCGGCGCTTTTCTGGAACATAGAGACCGCAGAAGTAATCGATATTTTCATACACAGTCAGTTCATTGAATACGGCCACATTCTGCATAACCACACCGATTTCCTGTTTGTTCTGATAATTGGTGGGAGACATCGGCCTGCCGAAGAGACTGATTTCCCCCTTATCATAAGTCAGCAGCGACAGCATGCAGTTAATGGCAGTGGTCTTTCCGCTGCCGTTAGGCCCCAGCAGTCCGAAGATTTCCCCGTCCAGCACGTCCAGGCTGAAATGGTCCAGCGCCAGAAGATTTCCATATCGTTTCACCAGATTTTTTACCTGTATCATTTTATCCCTCCCGATATTGTTTTCTGAGATCATTATAGCGGAAAACAGCAGCGAGGAACAGTGAGCAGCGTCACAACAGGCAGTGACATTTGTCACAATCTGTTTACCGCTCGAGATTAAGCATGAAAGTTGGATGGCGGTATGGTATAATGTCATCAGACATTATACGCGCCGAAGCGCCAGCGAAGTGCGCATATCAGCACGAAGTGCGCCATATCAGCGAAGCGGATATGGTATAATGACGGAAGAAAATAATACAGGGAGGAAAATTCATTGCAGCGATTATTGGATCAGGCAGCAATCCTGCTGCTGTGCCTGGTGGGAGCATATTTTACTACCGGGCTGGGAACAGAAATTGTAGCGGCCATGCTCACAGCAGTCTGCGCGGCTATGCTGGCGACATATTTTTCCATTGACGGCAGGAAAACGGGCGGCAGGGAAAGCGTTTGGATTTCTTCCTGGATCTGCCTGGCCTATGCGGCTGCCGGAATCTTCCGGGCGGAACTGCTGCTGTTTTTGCCGGCGATGATTTATATCTGCCTGGATGAGGAAAGACCGGCGTTTAAATGGTGCTGGGCGGTTCCTGCTGCCGCAGGCCTGGCGTCGGGAGCGGCGGATGATATTTGGATCGTGCTCCTGCTGGGGAGCCTGGCGGCTCTGATGCAGTATCGAAGAGCTTCTTTTGACTCCATGCGGGGGGAATACAGGAATATGCAGGATGCAGCAAGAGAACGGTCCATGAGGCTGGAACAAAAGACCCGGGAACTCAGGGAGAAGCAGGACTACGAAGTACGGCTGGCCATGCTGTCAGAACGCAACAGGATTGCCAGAGAAATACACGATAATGTGGGCCATCTGCTGACCAGATGTATCCTGCAGGTGAAGGCTATGGAAGTGGTGCACCAGGGAGAGCCGGAGATCGGGGAGCAGCTGGAGGCGGTCAGGGATACGCTGACGGATGCCATGAACAATGTGCGGAACAGCGTTCACGACCTGCACGATGACGCCGCGGATTTAGGGATGGAGCTGCGCAGTCTGGCCCGGGAATTTACTTTTTGCCCAGTAAAACTCAGCTATGACGGAGGCAGCCCGCCCCGGGAGGTGCGGCTGTGTATTCTGGGAATTGTAAAAGAAGCTTTATCCAACATTGCCAGGCACAGCGATGCGGACAGAGCAGCAGTAACCGTGGTGGAGCATCCTGCATTTTATCAGCTTGTGATAGAAGATAATGGTTCAGTATGGGAAACAGAGAGCCCGGAGGGCATCGGCCTGGAAAACATGAGGGAAAGAGTCAGCGTTTTCCATGGGGTATTCAGAATTATCCGGGATTCGGGTTTCCGCATTTTTGTGACCATACCGAAGGAGGGGAAGAGATGAAGCTGGTGATCATTGACGATGATCTGTTCATATGCAGATCTTTGCAGACGATTCTGCAGGCTGATCCGTCCATCTGCGTGGCCGCGGTGGGGTGCAGCGGGGAAGAAGCCGAGGCGCTGTATCAGCGGCACAGGCCGGACATTTTGATTATGGATATCCAGATGCCTGGTATCGGAGGCCTTGAGGCGGGCGAGCGGATTCTGAAGCAGGATCCTGAAGCAAAAATCCTGTATCTGACCACCTTTTCCGATGATGAATATATTGTCCGGGCGCTGCGGTCAGGGGCAAAAGGATATCTGATTAAAGAAGAAGTGGAAAGCATTGCTCCTGCTCTAAAAGCAGTGATGTCCGGGCAGAGTGTTTTCGGCAGCGGAATTGTGATGAAGCTGCCGCAGCTGATGGCGGGAGCCGGAGATAAAGAGGTCCTTAAAATGGAGAGAGGACAATTTGATCTGGGGAAGAGGGAACTGGAGATCGTGGAGCTGGTGGCAGAAGGGCTGAACAACCGGGAGATTGCGGAGAAGCTCTATCTGAGCGAAGGAACGGTACGTAATTATATCAGCACAGTTTTAGAAAAACTGGGGCTGAGAGACAGAACACAGCTGGCGGTGTTTTATCTGACAGGAAATTGCGGCAGCTCTTCAGAGACTGGAAAGGGCGGAGCATAGGAATAATTTTTGCGCAGGGAGAGGCTGGAGTTCAGAAAATAGGAGTAAAAAATGGAGGGGGACTCCCTCCATTTTATTAATAAATGTTTTAAACCGTTTTATTTCAGCGCGGTGCACAAGGCTACAAGCGACAGGGATTGTCCGTAGGCCATGGGCGCGAGGATGATATTGCGGTAATGGTCCGCGTCCATTCCCATGCCGGTGCCTGCGGAAACATTCAGGACCGTGCCGTCTTCCGCCACGTTTTCGCAGACAGCGGCGATGGCTCTGTCCGCGCACTCCTGGAAGGATTCGTCCAGAATTCCCATCTTAATCCCTTTCAGGATGCCGGTGGCAATGGCTGCGGTGCCGGAAACTTCTCCGTAGCTTTCCGGGTCGGTGAGCACGGTGGGCCAAAGGCCGTTTTGCAGCTGCAGTTCCTTCAGTGCGGTTACCTGCGCTTTAAATGTGTCCACCAGGAATTTTTCCGTGCCCCTGTCCAGATCCCCGTCAAAGGATTCCAGGAAATCAATGACGCCAAAGGTGAACCAGGAATTTCCGCGGCACCAGAAGATTCCGCCGAAATTGTCGTTGCGTTCAAAGCTCCATCCGTGGTAGAACAGGCGGGACTGCTTGTCATAGAGATATTTAATATGAACCAGGAACTGATGGACCGCTTCATCGATCCAGTCCTGGCGGTGGTACTTGTGTCCCATTTTGTTCAGAAACAAAACAGTCATAAACAGAGTGTCCGCCCAGAGCTGCCCCTCATTGAGGATCACACCGTTCCGGTCGCCGATGGCGCTGGTCACATGCTGGAAGCCGTTTTCTCTGGTTTTGGGCAGGCCGCTCATCAGCCATTCCGCCCGGTCCAGGCACATCTGCTCGTATTCCGGATTGTCCATCCGGTCCAGGATGTTGCAGAGGGTCAGAAAAGGTGCTGTGGTGTTGACATTTTTAGACGGCAGGCCGATTTTAATATTGCTCTGATACCACTCGTCCAGAAACTGGTCGTAGCGGTTGTCCCCCAGGTATGCGCCCAGCTTCTGCAGCCCGTACAGTCCCACGCCCTGAGGCCAGTCCCATTCCTGAATGCCAAAATCCCGAGCGATGTCCCCTGCCTTTGTGGATTCCGTGGACGCCAGTTTGTCTTTGGAATAGTCCGCTCCTCCCAGATTCATCAGCTTATTCACCACAAGATCAATTTTCTGCATCAGCATTTCATTTGTCACTTGCATAGATACCTCCATCTTAACGCATCAGGCTGCGTATTTTTTATACTGCTATTATAAAGGAAGTCCCAGGAAAATACAAGCCTGCAGAAAACGTTTTTTGGCCTTGAAAAGGATTCTTTTTTATTGACGAATAAAAGATATGTGGTATGATAGAATAATATGAAAAGGGGAAATGGAGGAGAACCAATGGAAAAAGAGGCAGTCTCTAAAAATTTTATTGAACTGATGATAGACAAGGATCTGGAGGAGGGCGTATACGACCATGTCCAGACCAGGTTTCCCCCGGAGCCAAACGGTTATCTGCATATCGGGCACGCCAAATCCATCCTGCTGAATTACGGGCTGGCGCAGAAATATGGCGGCAAATTCAACCTGCGTTTTGACGATACCAATCCGACGAAAGAGAAAACAGAGTTTGTGGAGTCCATCAAAGAAGATATCAAATGGCTGGGAGTGAACTGGGAGGACAGGCTGTTTTTTGCTTCCGATTACTTTGAGCAGATGTATGAGTGCGCTTTAAAGCTGATCCGCAAAGGTAAAGCGTTTGTCTGCGATCTGAGCGCGGAGGAAATCAGGGAGTATCGCGGGACATTGACAGAGCCAGGGAAAGAAAGCCCATACAGAAACCGCTCGGTGGAGGAAAACCTGGAACTGTTCGAAAATATGAAAAATGGCATGTATGGGGACGGAGAAAAGGTGCTCCGCGCCAAGATTGACATGGCATCGCCTAATATCAATATGCGCGATCCAGTGATATACCGGGTTGCCCGCATGACTCACCACAATACGGGCGATAAATGGTGTATCTATCCCATGTATGATTTTGCCCATCCAATTGAAGACGCTCTGGAACATATCACCCATTCGATCTGTACCCTGGAATTTGAAGACCACAGGCCATTATACGATTGGGTGGTTCGGGAATGTGAATTTGAAAATCCGCCCAGGCAGATCGAATTTGCCAAATTGTATCTGACCAATGTGGTGACGGGCAAGCGGTATATCCGCAAGCTGGTGGAAGACGGAATTGTGGACGGGTGGGATGATCCCCGCCTGGTATCCCTGACTGCCCTGCGCCGCAGAGGTTTTACGCCGGAATCTCTCAAAATGTTCATGGAGCTCTGCGGCGTGTCTAAGGCCAATTCTTCGGTGGACTACGCGATGCTGGAGTACTGCATCCGGGAGGATCTGAAGCTGAAGCGGGCCAGGATGATGGCGGTGCTGAATCCGGTGAAGCTGATCATCGATAATTATCCGGAAGGGGAAGTGGAGTACCTGGAAGCAGATAATAATACGGAAAATCCTGAACTGGGCAGGAGGAAAATTCCTTTTGCAAAGGAACTGTATATTGAACGGGAAGATTTTATGGAGGAACCTCCCAGGAAGTATTTCCGCATGTTCCCCGGGAATGAAGTGCGTCTGATGAACGCGTATTTTGTGACTTGTACCGGATGCGTGAAAGATGAAGCCGGAAATGTGACGGAGGTACACGCAACCTATGACCCTGCCAGCCGAGGGGGCAACAGTCCCGACGGCAGGAAGGTGAAAGGAACGATCCATTGGGTTGCGGTTCCTACGGCGGTGAAGGCAGAGGTGCGGCTGTATGAGAACATTGTGGATGAAGAAAAAGGCAAGCTTAATGAGGACGGTACGCTGAATCTGAACCCTAATTCGCTTCAGGTGCTGGAAGAATGCTACCTGGAGCCTGAGCTGGCAAAGGCCATGCCTTATGACAGCTTCCAGTTTGTGCGCAATGGGTACTTCTGCGTGGACTGCAAAGATTCCTCGCCGGAACGCCAGATCTGGAACAGGATTGTATCCTTGAAAAGCAGCTTTAAGCTGCCGAAATAAAGAACAGTCGGAGGGATAGCCATGCAGGAACTGACGATTCCGCTGCAGGGCGGCAGGCCGCTGTACGAGCAGATTTATGAATATCTGAAGTCTGAAATTCAGACAGGGGCGATGAAGGCAGCTGACAGGCTGCCTTCTTCCAGACATCTGGCAGAACACCTGCAGGTGAGCCGGAGCACAGTGAACATGGCTTACGAACAGCTGGCCAGCGAAGGATATATAGAAAGCCGAAGGGGCAGCGGATATTTTGTGACGGGCCTGGAAGGGCAGCTGCGCATACCGGCGGCTCCGGCGGACAGCAGGCGAAAAACTCTGGAAGCAGAGAAAACAATGAAAGTGGATTTCTCTCCCCGGGGAATTGATGTGTCCACCTTCCCCCGGAGAACCTGGGGGCGGCTGAGCCGGGAAGTGCTGGGCGGTGAGAACAGCGAGCTGTTCGGCAACGGCATGTCCCAGGGAGAACCGGCCCTTCGCCGGGCGATCTGCGGCTACCTCCATGCTGCCAGAGGAGTAAATTGTTCAGAAGACAGAGTGGTGATCGGAGCGGGCAATGAATATCTTCTGATGCTGCTTCACCAGATTCTGGGCAGCGTGACGGTGGCCATGGAAAACCCTACCTATAAACAGGCCTGGAGGATTCTTTCAGGCATGGGCTGCCGGATGGAGCCGGTGGAAATGGACGCCTGGGGGATGCGGACAGATCTGCTGAACCGGACAGAGGCGCAGATCGTCTATGTGATGCCCTCTCACCAATATCCCACAGGCATTGTGATGCCTATCAAGCGGCGGATGGAGCTTCTGGCCTGGGCGGGCAGCGCAGAAGGGCGGTTTGTGATTGAAGACGACTATGACAGCGAATTCCGTTACAAAGGAAAGCCTATCCCGTCGCTGCAGGGTGTGGATGCAGCGGACCGGGTGATCTATTTGGGCACTTTTTCCAGAAGCATAGCCCCGGCGATCCGGGTCAGCTATATGGTCCTGCCGGAACAGCTGGCGGAGGTATACCGGGAAAAATGCGGGTTTTATGCCAGCACGGTGAGCAGGGTGGATCAGGCGATCCTGGCGCGCTTTCTCAGCGAGGGGTATTTTGAACGCCATCTGAACAAGGCCAGAGCGCTGTACCGGAACAAGCATGAAATTTTGCTGCAGTCCCTGAAACCCCTGGAAAAATGGTTCGTGCTCCGGGGAGAACACGCGGGCCTGCATTTGCTTCTGCAGGAACGCCCGGAGCTGCCCTTTGTCTCGGAACAGGAGCTGATCGGCGCCGCGGAGCAGGAGGGCGTCAGGGTTTACGGGCTTTCCGGCTATGAAATCCATAGCCATCAGCCCAGCACAGTGCTGCTGGGATATGCAAATCTCAGCCAGCAGGAAATCAGAGAGGGCGCGGAGCTTCTGGCTTGTGCCTGGGGCCGTGTGTTCAGGGGCAATTGAGAAAGAGGAGGATCTATATGAAAGAAAAATTGTATACCATACCAGTCAACGACGCCTTTGACACAGATTGTGAATGCCCAGTGTGCGCGATGAGACAGGTGCTGGAAAATAATGCAGTGGAATACACACTGGGGCCCAGCTATATGGAGGACGACGTGCGCATGGAGACTGACCGGGTTGGATTTTGCAGAGAGCACATGCGGATGCTGAACCTGCAGAAAAACCGCCTGGGCCTGGCGTTGATTATGAAAACCCACATAGACCGCACCAACCGGGAGATCAGAAAGCTGGCGGAAACCCCGTCAAAAGCCGCAAAAATGTTTAAAAAAGGGCAGCCCGGGCCGGTAGCGGAATATATCGATACACTAAACCATTCCTGCTTTATCTGCGACAGAATTGAAAACACATTTTACAGATATATCCCCACAATCGTTTTTCTGTGGAAAACAGAGCCAGAGTTCCGTAAGAAATACCAGGAATGCAAAGGCTTTTGTACAGAGCATTACGGGCTGCTGGTAAAAGAAGCGCCCAGGCATTTAAAAGAAAACGAACTGACAGAGTTCATGGAAGAAACCACCAGACTGTATCTGGATAACATGCAGCGCCTTGCCGACGATCTGGAATGGTTTGCGGACAAATTCGATTACCGTCATCAGAACGATCCCTGGAAAAATTCCAAAGACGCGATTCCAAGAGGCATTGTGAAGACCAACGGAATCCTGGAAGAAGTGCGGGAAAAAGAAAACAACTAAAAAAGAGAGAGGCGGCAGAGAAAAGTCCGGTGACTATAGCCGTAAGGCATTGAGTCTCCGGAGTTTTCTCTGCCGCCTCTTAGCGACTCCCTTTTCAGCGGACCTCTATTCCAGCTCTTCCTTCGTAACAGGTTTTTCCTCTGACGGCGCATCTTCCACAGGAGCATCCTCACATTCTGTGGGTGCGATTTCCTTCTCTTCTCCGGGAAGATCCTCCCCATCTTCAGAAACTTCAGGATGCGGTATAGAAACATAGTTTCTGTCTTCACCGGAAATTTTCTGAACTGGTTCTGCCGGCTCTGCGGAGTCCGCTGTATCTGTAAATTCCGCTTCCGCGGCAGCGTCTTCTTTCTGATGCTTTTTTGTAATCGCGATGCTGGCCGCTACTCCGGCGGCAACGGCGCTTCCGATACCCAGCAGGACTGCCAGCCAGGTTCCTGATTTTTTGGCCATATCAATAACCCCTTTCTGATTGTCGATCAGTCTTATTGTAATACGGATAAAAGAAAAAGAAAAGGGCTAAAATCAAAATAAGGAGAAAATATAAACAAAAAATAAAATTTACCGAGAAAGAAAAATCAAGAAAACAAAAGAAAAAACAAGAATTCAGCAGGTATTATAGAAAAATTAAGAGGTTATTGACTCTCTTCCCTGTTGCAATTTGGAAATAAATTGGCTAGTATATAGCATAGATTGATTAGCACTCGATTGAAATGAGTGCTAATAACAACAGAAGGAGGAATATATCATGAAGTTAGTACCATTAGGCGATAGGGTTGTCCTGAGACAGCTTGTAGCAGAAGAGACCACAAAATCCGGCATCGTTCTGCCGGGCAGCGCACAGGAGAAACCGCAGCAGGCAGAGGTTATCGCAGTAGGCCCTGGCGGAGTGGTGGATGGTAAAGAGGTTACCATGCAGGTGACAGCAGGCCAGAAGGTGATCTATTCCAAATACGCAGGAACAGAAGTGAAGCTGGACGGAACAGAATACATTATTGTGAAACAGAACGATATTCTGGCAGTAGTGGAATAATACAGGACTAATAAGGAGGACATGGAACATGGCTAAGGAAATTAAATACGGCGCTGACGCAAGGGCCGCGCTGGAAGCTGGTGTAAATAAGCTGGCGGACACAGTCCGCGTAACCTTGGGACCGAAAGGGCGCAACGTGGTTCTGGATAAATCTTTCGGGGCTCCGCTGATCACCAACGACGGCGTGACGATCGCAAAGGAGATCGAACTGGAAGATCCCTATGAGAATATGGGCGCGCAGCTGGTAAAAGAAGTTGCCACAAAGACAAATGACGTGGCAGGCGACGGCACCACAACCGCTACAGTTCTGGCCCAGGCGATGATTCATGAAGGGATCAAAAATCTGGCGGCAGGAGCGAACCCCATCGTGCTGAGGAAGGGCATGAGAAAGGCTACGGATGAGGCTGTTGCGGCGATTGAAGAGATGAGCAGCAAGGTTACCGGCAAAGAGCAGATCGCTAAGGTTGCTTCTATCTCCGCAGGGGATGATGAAGTAGGCCAGATGGTTGCGGATGCTATGGAAAAGGTGTCCAATGACGGTGTAATCACCATTGAAGAATCCAAGACCATGAAGACAGAACTGGACCTGGTAGAAGGTATGCAGTTTGACAGAGGTTATATCTCCGCATACATGGCGACCGACATGGATAAGATGGAAGCAGTTCTGGATGATCCCTATATCCTGATTACAGACAAGAAAATTAGCAATATTCAGGAAATTCTTCCTGTACTGGAACAGATTGTTCAGTCCGGCGCAAGACTGCTGATCATTGCTGAGGATATTGAGGGCGAAGCGCTGACTACCCTGATTGTGAATAAGCTGAGAGGCACTTTCTCTGTAGTGGGCGTAAAGGCACCCGGCTACGGCGACAGAAGAAAAGAGATGCTCAAGGATATCGCGATCCTGACAGGGGGCACTGTGATTTCTGAAGAACTGGGCCTGGAACTGAAAGATACCACCATGCAGCAGCTGGGCCGCGCGAAATCCGTAAAGGTTCAGAAGGAGAACACCATCATTGTGGACGGTGAAGGCGATAAGGCGGAAATCTCCGCAAGGGTGGCTCAGATCCGCAATCAGATCGAAGAGACGACTTCTGATTTTGACAGGGAAAAGCTGCAGGAGCGCCTGGCGAAGCTGGCAGGCGGCGTTGCTGTGATCCGTGTGGGCGCGGCTACAGAGACTGAGATGAAGGAAGCAAAGCTGCGCATGGAGGATGCTCTGAACGCTACCCGCGCCGCTGTGGAAGAAGGTATTATCGCAGGCGGCGGCTCCGCATATATCCATGCGTCCAAGAGAGTTGCTAAGATGGCTGCCGCCCTGGAAGGTGATGAAAAGACCGGCGCTCAGATCATCCTGAAAGCCCTGGAATCCCCTCTGTACCACATTGCTGCCAATGCAGGCCTGGAAGGCTCCGTGATCATCAATAAGGTGAAAGAGTCCGAAGTAGGCGTAGGCTTTGACGCGTACAAAGAAGAATATGTGGATATGGTTGCAGAAGGCATCCTGGATCCTGCCAAGGTGACCAGAAGCGCGCTGCAGAACGCTACCAGCGTTGCGTCCACACTTCTGACCACAGAGTCCGTTGTGGCCACCATTAAAAAGGATGAGCCCGCGATGCCCGCAGGCGGCGGAATGGGCGGAATGATGTAATAAAGAAGCAGTGATACAGCCCCATCTATAGCGGCCCGGATTTCCGGGCTGCTATGGATGGGGCTGTTGTATATGATGGAAAATTCCTATCAGGTTATAGAAAATTTATGAAAAAGGGGGTTTCAAAAAAAGGGCAGAGCAGGTATAATAAAAACAAATATTGATACAGCAGGAGGATTCTAAGTATGAATCAGGATATTTATGCAGAGTGGCTGGTGAAACGCAAGACGCCCGGTTATGTTTATCTGGAGATTCCGCTGATCGTGCTGGCATGCCTGATCGGGCTGATGCTGGCGCTGACCACATCCTGGGGAATCATCGTAACCGCTCTGGTTTTTGTGGGCAGCTATTTTCTGATGCGGACATTTAAGGTGGAATATGAGTATGTGTTTGTAACAAACGAGCTGGACATTGATAAGATTATGAACCAGAGCAAGAGGAAGCGCATGCACCGTCTGGAGATCAGCAATATGGAGCTGGTTGCGCCCTGGGACGGACACGATCTGGATACTTACAAAAACAATCAGAATTATAAAAAAGTAGATGTTTCTTCCGGCATCGCAACGAACAAGCGCTATGGGATCGCATATTCTGAATCCGGAAACAACACGCTGTTTATTTTTGAACCGAATGAACATATATTGGAAGTGATGCGCCGCTGCGCGCCCAGAAAAGTTATCCAATAAAAGTCTCAAAATCAGGGTAAAATTGTATTTGACAGGCGGACACTTTTTTGTTATAGTCTTGAATTAATAACCATATTACAGATCAGAGAAAGAGAGGATAAATCATGGGTCAGATTATTGGCGACGGTATTACCTTTGACGATGTGCTGCTGGTGCCTGCATATTCGGAAGTGATACCAAATCAGGTTAGCCTGCAGACGCACCTGACGAAAAAGATTGAACTGAATATTCCGATGATGAGCGCCGGGATGGATACGGTTACAGAGTATCAGATGGCTATCGCAATGGCCAGGCAGGGCGGTATCGGGATCATTCACAAGAATATGTCGGTGGAGGCGCAGGCAGATGAGGTGGACAAGGTAAAACGTTCAGAAAACGGAGTAATTACGGATCCGTTTTTCCTGTCCCCGGAACATACCCTTGAGGACGCTAACAATCTGATGTCGAAGTTCCGCATTTCCGGCGTGCCGATCACAGAGGGCCGGAAGCTGGTGGGCATCATCACAAACCGAGATCTGAAGTTTGAAGAGGATTTCTCCAGAAAGATCAAGGAATGCATGACTTCCGAAGGGCTTGTGACCGCCAAAGAAGGCATTACCCTGGAGGGAGCCAAGAAGATTCTTGCAAAAGCCAGGGTGGAGAAGCTTCCTATTGTAGACGATGATTTTAACCTGAAGGGCCTGATCACCATCAAGGATATTGAGAAAGCAATTAAATATCCCATGGCAGCCAAGGATTCCCAGGGCCGTCTGCTGTGCGGCGCCGCTGTAGGGATTACCAACAATATCATGACCCGCGTGGAAGCGCTGGTGAAAGCAAAGGTGGATTGCATTGTCATCGATTCCGCTCACGGCCATTCAGCTAATATTCTGAAAACAGTGCGCATGGTAAAAGACGCATATCCGGATCTGCAGGTAGTTGCCGGCAATGTTGCCACTGCCGAGGCAACGCTGGCTTTAATTGAAGCAGGAGCGGATGCGGTAAAGGTGGGAATCGGCCCCGGGTCAATCTGCACCACCCGCGTGGTGGCCGGTATCGGCGTGCCTCAGGTGACTGCGGTGATGAACTGCTATGAGGCTGCGAAACCCTATGGTATTCCGATTATCGCGGACGGCGGGATCAAGTATTCCGGAGATTTGACCAAGGCTATCGCAGCGGGCGCCAACGTCTGCATGATGGGCAGCATCTTTGCCGGCTGTGATGAAAGCCCGGGAACCTTTGAACTGTATCAGGGAAGAAAATATAAGGTATATCGCGGCATGGGCTCTATTGCTGCTATGGAAAACGGTTCTAAGGACCGCTATTTCCAGTCTGACGCCAAGAAACTTGTACCGGAAGGCGTGGAAGGCCGCGTGGCATATAAAGGCACTGTGGAAGATACGGTGTTCCAGCTGATGGGCGGCCTGCGTTCCGGTATGGGATACTGTGGAGCACAGGATATTGAGACACTGAAGGAGACCGGGAAGTTTGTGAAGATTTCCGCCGCATCCCTGAAAGAAAGCCATCCCCACGATATTCATATCACGAAGGAAGCGCCTAACTACAGCGTGGATGAATAAGCGGATTTCCTGATTTTACCAGGCGCTGCCCAGGTGAATGCACGATGAGAATTTGGAAGCATTAGAAAAAGCGGTTGACACAGAAAAAAATCTGTGCTATAAAGA
The DNA here is from genome assembly GCF_004216775.1 of Cuneatibacter caecimuris. Classification (GTDB taxonomy): domain Bacteria; phylum Bacillota; class Clostridia; order Lachnospirales; family Lachnospiraceae; genus Cuneatibacter; species Cuneatibacter caecimuris. The sequence goes on along the minus strand of NZ_SGXF01000001.1, from coordinate 362,775 downwards.
AACAAATAAACCGATGAGGGAGAGTGAGTATCTCTGATTGCGCCATTACAGAGAGCTGCCGGAGGCTGAGAGGCAGTATGGAAGATGAGAGAGAATGGGCTCCTGAGGGCGAGCTGAAGATTCAGTAGGCGAGCCGGAGAGGCACTCCGTTAACAAAGCCGGCATATCATGTGTATGCCATGAGAGAGTGCGATTGCACTAAGCCGGGTGGCACCGCAGGAGCGTATTGGATTGCTCTTGTCCCTGCAGTAACTATTTCAGGGACAAGGGCGTTTTTTGTTTCATAGGAAACTGAAACTGCGTTTCCTATGAAACAAAACCCTCCGGGGGATCGCACTGCGGCGTAAAGAATCACGTCGCTAAAGCGACACGCCGCAGGCGGGGAATCCCGCGGGCGGGATTCTGATTTTCATAAGAAACTGCGTTTCCTATTTAACGAAATCCTCCGGAAAAGTCCCGGACAGAACAGAAAGGAGTTAGAGGCATTATGAACGAAACAAAACATGAAATCCCCTACAAAATTTATCTGGAAGAAAGCGAGATGCCGAAAAAGTGGTACAATGTGCGCGCTGATATGAAGAACAAGCCGGCTCCGCTGCTGAATCCGGGAACCATGGAGCCGATGGGTTATGATGATTTGAGGCCGGTTTTCTGTGACGAGCTGATCAAACAGGAGCTGGATAATGATACGGCATATATTGATATTCCTGATGAAATCCAGAACTTCTACAGGATGTACCGCCCGTCTCCTCTGGTAAGGGCATATTGCCTGGAGGAAAAATTACAGACTCCTGCGAAGATTTATTACAAATTTGAGGGAAATAACACCTCCGGCAGCCATAAGCTGAATTCCGCGATTGCCCAGGCATATTATGCGAAGCAGCAGGGGCTGAAAGGCGTGACCACAGAGACCGGAGCCGGCCAGTGGGGGACTGCGCTGTCCATGGCCTGTTCTTATTTTGATCTGGACTGCCAGGTATATATGGTGAAAGTCTCCTATGAGCAGAAGCCTTTCCGCCGTGAAGTGATGCGTGTATACGGCGCGTCAGTGACGCCTTCCCCTTCAGAGACTACGGCGGTGGGCAGGAAGATTCTGGCCGCTCATCCCGGCACAGGCGGAAGCCTTGGCTGCGCGATTTCTGAAGCTGTGGAAGCCGCTCAGTCCCAGGAAGGATACCGTTATGTGTTGGGCAGCGTGCTGAATCAGGTGCTGCTGCATCAGACAGTGATCGGTCTGGAGACAAAAACCGCCCTTGATAAATACAATATCACTCCGGATATTATTATCGGCTGCGCCGGCGGCGGTTCCAACCTGGGCGGACTGATTTCCCCGTTTATGGGGGAGAAACTGCGGGGGGAAAAGGATTACCGCTTCATCGCCGTGGAACCCGCATCCTGCCCCAGCCTGACCCGCGGGAAGTTCGTATATGATTTCTGCGATACCGGTATGGTTTGCCCCCTGGCGAAGATGTATACCCTGGGCAGCAACTTTATCCCCTCCCCCAATCATGCAGGCGGGCTCCGCTACCACGGCATGAGTTCTATCCTTTCCCAGCTGTATCACGACGGGCTGATGGAAGCGGTTTCCGTGGAACAGACCTCTGTGTTCGAGGCAGCGGAGCAGTTCGCCAGAGTAGAGGGTATTCTGCCTGCGCCGGAGAGCAGCCATGCCATCCGCGTGGCCATAGACGAAGCCCTGAAATGCAAAGAAACAGGGGAAGAAAAGACCATTGTATTCGGACTTACGGGAACCGGGTATTTTGACATGTATGCCTATGAAAAATTCCATGATGGGAAAATGACAGATTACATCCCCACCGATGAAGATTTAAAGGAAGGGTTTGAGGGTATTCCCAAATTTCCCGGAAATCTGATCTGATCCTGATGAGAAAAGAAGAGTGAGATAGCTGCCTGCGCCGGAAACGCGCGGAGGGGCTTTCCCGCTCTTCTTTTTCTGTACCCTTTTGGCCGGGAAAAGCACGCGAACTGTCCGCACAGCATAGACTGTAAAAAAACGACGCGGGAAGGCTTTCTTTGAAAACATTTCAAAAACCGTTATCGGCCACAGAGGAGAAACAATGTCTGCAGGCGTTCCGGGCAGGCAGCAAGGAGGCCCGCGATATTCTAATTGAGCGGAATATGCGCCTGGTGGCGCATGTGGTGAAAAAATATGGGTTTACAGACAGAGATATGGATGATCTGCTTTCCATCGGCACCATCGGACTGATCAAAGCTGTCAATACATTTGATATGGATAAGGGAAGCCGTCTGGCAACTTATGCCGCAAAATGTATTGATAATGCTATCCTCACAAAATGTTTTTCAGGGTACCAATTACCGCTCAATTATGCTATACTGGATGAAAAATAAACGAGAAAAGAGGAAATTCAGAGATGGTGCGGGATATGACCAGAGGAAGCATCACCAGGCATTTGGTATCATTTTCAATACCACTGGTGTTGGGAAATCTGTTCCAGCTGATGTATAATGCGGTGGATTCCATTGTGGTAGGCAAGTTTGGCGGAGAAGACGCCCTGGCGGCAGTGGGCACCGGAAACCCGGTGATGAATATTGTGATTCTGGGGATTACCGGAATCTGTATCGGCGCTTCTGTGCTGATGAGCGAATTTTTTGGCGCCAAGGATATGGAGAAGCTGAAGCGGGAAATTTCCACCACGTTATTGCTGGGCAGTGTTTTTTCTGTGCTGATCGCGGTTCTGGGCCTGTTCTTTTCCGGATGGATTTTGAAAATGATGGACGTTCCGGAAGGGATTTTCAGCATTTCTGTACTGTATCTGCGGATTATTTTTCTGGGTATGCCTTTTACATTTTTTTATAACGCCTATGCGGCGGTGATGCGCAGCGTGGGGGATTCCAAGACCCCTGTGAAATTTCTGGCTTTTGCCTCTGTTCTGAATGCCTGCCTGGACCTGCTCTTTGTGGCCGGGTTTCATATGGGTGTGCTGGGCGCCGGGCTGGCTACCGTGATTGCGGAAGGGGTATCCGCCGGGCTGTGCCTCTGGTATGTGAATAGAAATATGCCGATGCTGCGGCTGAAGCGGTCCGAACTGAAAGTGGACCGTCAGATGTTGAAATTGACGCTGCAGCATGGCTCTGTCACCGCGCTGCAGCAGTCCTGCCAGCCGATTGGCAAATTGCTGATCCAGCGCAGCATCAATTCCCTGGGAATCACTGCCATGGCGGTGTTCAATGCAGTGAGCCGGGTGGACGATTTCGCCTTTACCCCGGAGCAGAGCATCTCCAGCGGAATGATGACCTTCGTATCCCAGAACAGGGGCGCAAAGCAGGGAGAGAGGATGAAAAAGGGCCTGCCCTACGGGCTGCGGGTAGAAGCGGGATATTGGGTGCTTATCTGCACTGCGATCCTTCTTTTGAAAACACCGATCATGAACCTGTTTGTGGAGGAAAGTGAGGCCATCCGCATCGGTGTGGATTACTTGACGCTGATGGCGTTTTTCTACCTTCTTCCGGCCTTTACCAATGGGATACAGGGATTTTTCCGCGGTATGGGAAATATGACGATCACCCTGGTTTCCACGCTGATCCAGATATCCGTGCGGGTGGTTTTTGTGTATCTGCTGGTTCCCTCCATGGGAATTCCGGCAGTGGCCTGGGCAAGTCTCATCGGCTGGCTGTGCATGCTGGCAGCTGAGGTGCCCTACTATTTTGTTTATATGAAGCGTTGGGATAATAAGAACAGTCAGAACTTGAAAGGAGCATAAGGAATGGCATATGTGGAATTTAATAATGTCTGCAAGGAATACGGCAGCGGGGAGGGGCTGATTAAAGCGTTGGACCAGGCCAGCTTTACCGTGGAGGAAGGGCAGCTGGCAGTGATTCTGGGCTCCTCCGGGGCGGGCAAAACCACTGCGCTGAACATTCTGGGCGGTATGGACAGCCCTACCAGAGGAAGCGTCCTGGTGGACGGCAAGGATCTGGCAGGGTGCAATAACCGGGAGCTGACGAAATACCGCAGAAATGATATAGGATTTGTATTTCAGTTTTATAACCTGGTGCCAAATCTCACTGCACTGGAGAACGTGGAGCTGGCGGCGCAGATCTGCCAGGATTCCATGGATGCGGCAGAGGTGCTGAGAAAGGTCGGACTGGGCGAACGCATGAACAATTTCCCCGCCCAGCTCTCCGGAGGCGAGCAGCAGCGGGTGGCCATTGCAAGAGCTGTGGCCAAAAAACCCAAACTGCTGCTGTGCGACGAACCTACGGGAGCTCTGGATTACAGCACGGGAAAGCAGATTCTGCAGATTCTCCAGGATACTTGCAGAAAAGATGATATTACAGTGCTGATCATCACCCACAACTCGGCCCTTGCGCCCATGGCGGATAAGCTGATCCGGTTTAAGAGCGGCAAAGTGATCGCGGAAAAAGTCAATGACACCCCTGTACCGATTGAAGAAATCGAATGGTAAAGAAAGCTTCAGTTCTCCTTCAGCGTAAAGGTCATCACCACAGGCTGGTGGTCGGAGTAGGCAAATTCATTTTCAATCACCCGGCTGGAAGCTGTGATGTTGGCGGAGACCAGAAATCCGTCCACCGTGACTGTGTAGTCCACGCCCTTTTTATAGGGGACGTCGGCTCCCCGGCAGCTGGGCACTTCTGAAGCATTATCGGGGATGACGAAGGAAAACCCGCTGGGAAGGTCTTTGTCCGACAGCTGGTAAACCCATTCCGGAATTTCCTGTTCAGATGGGAACTGGCTGATGGTGCCGGCGATATCGTGGTTGAAATCGCCTCCGGCGATCACATAATTGCCTTTTTCATATTCTTCAGCCAGGAAGCTGCGCAGGCGTTCCATCTGCTGCTGCCGGATTGTGCCGCCTTCATCATAGGCTGACAGGTGGAGGTTGACGAGGACAAGGCTGCGGCCGTTTTCCAGCTCCAGCCGGGAGGCTGTAAAGCAACGGTCCAGATCAGTAAATTTTGTAATAAATGCAGTGCTCACAGGCAGCTGGTAGCGGGTATTGGCCCCGATCTGATAGCGGCTTAACGTGACCAGGCCGCTTTCCACGCTGCCATGGGGTTCCGTCAGCGGATACATCAGATAAGGGGTGTGGAAAGCATTGGTAAAAACAGACCCATAGCTGGTCATGGCGTTCCTGATCATATTCACCTGATCAATGGAATAGCTGCGGGTGGCTTTTTCATCCGCTTCCTGCACAAAATAAAAATCACAGTTCAGAGACTGTAAAAGCGCGATGCTTCCTTCTGTATTGCGCCTGCAGTTTTCTTCGCTCAGCGCCCGGGAATGCTTTCCCTGGGTGGGCGTCCCGTCTTTCATCTTTCCTGTATCCATGAAGAAAGTATAATCAGGCTCATAAGCGCCGAAGCCGATATTGTAGGTAGCGATGGTAAAAGTTCTGCTGCTGTCCGCTTTTTCCTGACGGTTATTCTCGGTCTCCAGCAGTGTTTCGTCTTCAATCCGGTAGTAATTGGCCTGCATATAAGCGATATATCCGCCCGCTGCCGCCAGCAGAAGGCCCAGAAGACCGCCGAAAACCCCTAAAATAATTTTCACCCATTTTTTCATTACAACCCTCCTCTTTTTGTTTAGCATATCACAATTCATACAAACAGGCAAGGGAAACGAATGGGACAAAGTACAATTTGCATAAAATACTGGGACCAACCAGCGGGAGACAAATATGTGCTTTGCAATTTATTCCAGAAAGTCCAGATTTACGGGAAAAGGGGAGAGCATTGAGAACCAGGTGACAGTCTGCCGCCAGTATATTGAAAGCAGATATGGAAAAGAAGAGGCGCAGCGCGCCCAGGTATTTGAGGATGAGGGTTTTTCCGGGGGCAGCCTGGACCGCCCGCAGTTCCGAAAGATGATAGAAATGGCAGAGAAAGGCGGGATTCAGTCTGTCGTCTGTTACCGCCTGGACCGCGTGAGCAGGAATATAGGGGATTTTGCCGGCCTGATCAGAAGGCTGGAGCAGTGGGGAATCGGCTTTGTGTCGGTACGTGAACAGTTTGACACAGGATCTCCCATGGGGCGTGCCATGATGTACATTGCTTCTGTGTTTTCCCAGCTGGAACGGGAGACCATTGCGGAGCGGATCAGGGACAACATGATGGAACTTGCCAAAACCGGCAGATGGCTGGGGGGCAGAACGGCTTATGGATACAGATCTTCCTGTATTCGCAGGGAGGAAGACGGAAGGGTGCGCCAGGCTTACTGCCTTGAGGAAGTCCCTGAAGAACTGGGCCATGTCAGGCGCCTTTTTCAGGTATTTTTGAGAAATGGTTCTCTGAAAGGTGCGGAGGAAGCGCTGGAAGGGGTGAAAACCCGCCAGGGAAAGAAGTTTACCAGATTCAGCATCCGGGAAATACTGAAAAATCCAGTATACTGCGCCGCTGACCGGGATGCCTGGGAATATTTCAGCCAAAAAGGCGCAGGGATTACCGGGGATGCCGGGCTTTACGATGGATCGGGAGGCGTGATGGCCTATAACAGGACGGAGCAGAAGAAGGGATGTTCTCACCGGGAACTGCCTGTGACAGAGTGGATTGTGGCCCCGGGCCTGCATGCTCCGGCCGTCAGCGGGAGGGAGTGGAGCCAGGTGCAGCATATTCTGGAAAGCCACAAAAAAAGCTTATGTGAGGATAGCAAATGAAATCCTGATGCTGCTGCGCTCGGAAAAAAAATATAACCGGGAGGTCAGCCTTCAGGAACCTATCGGGACGGATAAGGAAGGCAATGAGATCAGCCTGATTGACGTCATTGAGACCGGAGAGCGGGAAGTGGCGGATGTGGTGGCGCTGAAACAGGATGTGGTCCGGCTGTACGATTTGTTTCAGAGCTGCCTGAAAGAGAAAGAAAAAACAGTGGTGCAGATGCGCTATGGTTTGTTTGGAACGAAGGAATATACACAGCGGGAGATTGCTGAGAAATTAGGGATCTCCCGTTCCTATGTGAGCAGGATCGAAAAAGGAGCGCTGCAGAAGCTCCGGGAGGCGTTTGAGAAACCAGAGCAGAAGCAGCCTTGAAATTTCAGCCTGGCTTCTATATAATAGGGGCCAGGAGGACAAAAGATGATCAGGAATATTATATTTGATATCGGCAATGTGCTGGCCGGGTTTCACTACAAAAAATACCTGGATTCCCTGGGGTTGACGGAAAACCAGAGAGAGACTGTGGCTGGGGCCGTATTTGAAGGACCTTATTGGAAAGAAATGGACAGAGGAATTTGGACGGAAGAGGAGATCTGCCAGAAATGTGCGGAACTGGCGCCCCAGGAAGAAAAAGCAATACGGAAAGTATTCCGGGAGGGGATTGAACAGCTGGTAGAGGAATATCCTTTTTCAGAGGCCTGGCTGAAGCAGCTGCGGGAAAGAGGTTATCATGTCTATCTGCTGTCAAACTATGGAGAAAGAGGCTTTGCCTGGGCGCTGGAACATTTTTCCTTTATCCGCCAGGCCGAGGATATGGTAATTTCTTATCGGGAGAATCTGCTGAAACCAGACGAAGCAATTTACCGTAACATGTTGAAAAGGTTTGGGATCAGGCCTGAAGAAACGGTATTTCTTGACGATACGGAGGCGAATGTGCAGGCTGCGGAAAAGCTGGGCATTCGTGGAATACACGTGAAATCCCATGAAGAGGCTGTCCGGCTGTTAGAAGCAGCGCTGAAAAACTGAACAGCGGTCTTGAAACACATGTTCGAAAATACTTGCAAATATACCCGAATGCATGTATAATAGAATGAGAACAAGTATTCGAGGTGATAGTATGCTGATTCAGGAGAACCTGACGCTTCAGGAAAAATTAAGAATTTTGTCCGATGCCGCCAAATATGACGCGGCCTGTACCTCCAGCGGCGTAGACCGCAGGGGACAGAGCGGAATGACAGGGAATTCGTCAGCCTGCGGGCTGTGCCACAGTTTTGCGGCCGATGGGCGCTGTATTTCCCTGCTGAAGATTCTGATGACGAATGAATGTGTCTTTGACTGCAAGTATTGTTTGAACAGAGCCTCCAACGACGTGGTCCGTGCGGCCTTCTCTCCGGAGGAGATCTGTACGCTGACCATGGAATTTTACAGGCGGAATTATATAGAAGGCCTTTTTTTGAGTTCAGGGGTGATGAAATCTCCGAATCACACCATGGAGCAGATGTATCAGGCCCTGTGGAAGCTGAGGAGAGAATACCGCTTTGCCGGATATATTCATGTGAAGGCGATTCCGGGGGCGGATCCCCGTCTGATCGAGGCGGTGGGCATGCTGACGGACAGGATGAGCGTCAACCTGGAGCTGCCCACGGGAGACGGGCTGCGCAGCCTGGCCCCCCATAAGACGCGCAAGACCATACTGACTCCGATGCGGCAGATTCAAAACGGAATCCGTCAGGACCGGGAGATTCCTCTGCTACAGGAGCATACGGCTGGTTTTCTGGAAGAGGGAAAGGCGCGGGCTTCTGTTACTGGAGCGGGGATTCAGAAAGCGGCAGGAGAACAGCAGGATGAGCTGCTGTCATGGAAGAAAGAAAATGCCCAGCCTCTGTGGAGCCAGAGGAAGCCCGCAGCCAGGATGCATGTGTCTGAGATCGGGCGGCGGTTTGTTCCTGCCGGGCAGAGCACTCAGATGATCATCGGGGCTACCCCGGAGAATGATTATCAGGTGCTTTCTGTAGCCGAGGCGCTGTACCACCGTTACGAGCTGAAGCGGGTGTTCTATTCCGCCTATATTCCAATCAATGAAGATCCTCTTCTTCCTGCATTGCCGGGCGGCCCCCCTCTTCTGCGGGAGCACCGGCTTTATCAGGCGGACTGGCTGCTGAGGTATTACGGCTTTCAGGCTTCAGAACTGCTGGATGAGAGCCGCCCCAATTTCAATGTGCTGCTGGACCCGAAATGTGATTGGGCGCTGAGGCATATGGAACAGTTTCCGGTTGAAATCAACAGGGCTCCCTATGAGCTGCTGGTCCGGGTGCCGGGAATCGGCGTGCGTTCCGCAGGGCGGATTGTGCAGGCAAGGCGCAGCGCCCGGCTGGAGTTTGCGGATTTGAAAAAAATTGGCGTGGTGCTGAAGCGGGCGGTCTATTTCATTACCTGCAGCGGAAAGATGGAATATTCAGGTAAGCTCACAGAGGACACCATCACGTCCTGCCTCACCTGGGGAGACAGGAAGGCCAACTGGGAGATTTCCCACCAGGACAGTTTCCGGCAGCTCTCTTTGTTTGATGATTTCCATATGAATGTGCCGCCCAGCATGGAAGACCGCTTTTCTGTGGTCACCGGGCAGATGTGAGGTGGGGGATGAGGATCTATGTGTGCGAAGACCGGTTTGAAGGGATACTCTGCGGAATCTATGACGCCTGGGCCAGCGGCCTGGGACATGCCAACGTGCGTGTACAGGTGCGCCGGACCCAGACGCTGGAGCTGTTTGCGGAATATACGGAGGTGGAGACAGACCCTGCGAAAGCGGAAAAGGTAGCGTCATCCGTGCGCAGGAAGCTTTCAGAAGATATTTACGTCAATCTATATAAAACAGCCATGAGCTGTGCGCCGGATAAGGCTGACTGCATGTACCGGTATCTGGTGCGGGCCTTCGCCGCAGGGCCGGGCATTGTTCAGATGTACCAGGACCCGGCTGTGATGCGGGTTTTCGAGATCTGCAGAAATGTGGGAAACGAGACCCATCTGCTGCTGCAGTTCATCCGGTTCCGCCAGCTGCCGGGAAATGTTCTGTTTGCAGAAACAGAGCCAAAGAATTATCAGCTGACGCTGACGGCGCCGCATTTTGCCGACAGGCTTCCGGACGAAAACTGGATTATTTATGAGAAGAATCACGGGCAGGCTGCTGTGCATGAGGGCGGAAAAGGGTGGTTCCTGGCGCGTATGGGCGAAAAAGAGGCAGGACGGCTGCGGGACAGGGCAGGAGAAGACGGCTATGAGGATCTGTGGCAGACCTTCTTTGAAACCATTGCAATAGAAGAGCGGAAGAATCCTCTGTGCCAGCGCGGCCACCTTCCTCTGCGCTACCGGGGAACGATGACAGAGTTCCAGAGAGAAGCCTGGAATTCCCGTAGGAAAAAGGAGAGAAAAGATGAAATTGATGTTTGCATCGGACATTCACGGGTCGGAGACCTGCTGCCGGAGGATGGCGGAGATTTACAGAGAGGAACAGGCGGACAGGCTGATCCTGCTGGGTGATCTTCTGTACCACGGGGCTCGCAATGAGCTTCCGGAAGGATACCGCCCCAAAGGAGTGGCGGAGATATTAAATGGAATGAAAGAAGAATTGCTCTGCGTAAGGGGGAATTGTGATTCAGAGGTAGACCAGATGGTGCTGGAATTTCCTGTGATGGCGGATTACGCGCTGCTGGCGGAGGGAAAGCATACGTTATTTTTAACCCATGGGCATCATTGGAATACGGAGGCTCTCCCTCCTCTGAAGGCCGGGGATATTCTGGTGAACGGGCATACCCACATTCCGGCAGCAGAGCGCAGAGAAGGAATTTTATATTTGAATCCCGGCTCTGTTACAATGCCAAAAGGAGGCTTCCCCCGGAGCTATATGATCTGGGATCATGGAATGTTTGCCATAAAAGATATGGATGGTAAAATAATAATAGAATGCAGGCCGGAGGATTGACCGTGGAAAAATACAGATATGAGGATTTTCTGAGGATTGTGGCCAGGCTGAGGGCGGAAGACGGCTGTCCCTGGGACAGAGCGCAGACCCATGGGAGCCTGAAAACCTGCCTGGTGGAAGAATGCTATGAAGTGCTGGAGGGTATCCGGCTTTTGGAGGAGGACGGAGAAGGAGATAATTTGTGCGAGGAGCTGGGCGACTTGCTGCTGCAGGTGGTTCTCCATGCCCGGATTGCACAGGAAGAAGGGCTGTTTGCCATGGAGGATGTGGTGCAGGGGATCAGCGAAAAAATGATCCGCCGCCACCCTCATGTTTTTGGCGGCGACGGGCAGCTTGTGCAGGCCTGGGAAGACATTAAGGAACAGGAGAAGAACGGAAAAGAAATTCCGGCCAGAATACAGGATCAGGTGCCCAGAGCTTTTCCGGCGCTGCTCCGGGCCCAGAAAATTTTGAAGAAATACGGGTATGGGAGACAGGAGAATCCTTTTGAACAGATGGAACGAACTTTGGAGGGGCTTCGTGGGCTGTATGAGGAGGAAAAAACAGTTCCGGCCGGAAAGGAAGCCCTGGAACAGGCTGCCGGGAACATGCTCCTGGCAGCCGCGTTTCTTTGCAATGCGCTGGGAGTCCAGGCAGAATCCGCGCTGATGCAGGCGGCTGAGGCCTTTTCCGGAGATTTGCCTGCAGCAGAGTTTGACAAATAATTTTTCTTTGGTATAATATTTTTAATCATATTTTTCTGTAATATGTTCTGTCCGGAGGGCGCAGTCCTGCGCCTGTCCGGATCTCTGCGGGCATGCTTTGTCCGTATCCGGCAAATTCTCTGCCAATTCATTTACTGCGACGGTATAAAAATAATAAGGGGGGATTTTTTTGTGGGGTTATGTTTACAGCGGCGTCCTGCGTGGGATTGACGGCTGTCTGGTTCGTGTGGAAGCAGACGCCGGGCCGGGGCTGCCATATTTTGAAATGGTTGGCTTTCTGGCCTCGGAGGTGAGGGAAGCAAAGGAACGGGTGAGGGCTGCGCTGCGCAATGCAGGAATACGTCTTCCGGCAATGAGGATCACGGTGAATCTGTCGCCGGCAAATGTCCGTAAGTCAGGAAATTATTTTGACCTGCCCGTAGCAGCCGCGGTTTTATCCTCTTTAGGATTCTGCAGCCAGGAGCGTCTGAATGGCGTAATGATGGCCGGGGAACTGGGGCTGGACGGCGGAGTTCGTCCGGTGGCGGGGATTCTTCCGCTGGTATGGGCGGCTAGAAACGCCGGAGTTTGCAGGTGCGTGGTGCCGGAGGCCAATGCGGCGGAAGCAGGTTTGCTGGAGGGCATAAGGGTGACAGGGGTGAGGTCTCTGAAGGAACTGCTCTCAATGCTGGAGGGCGGCTGGCCGGCCCTCCCGGAGGATGCAGAGAAAGCTATTGTTCAGACAGAAGAGAGGCGCCCTGAGAGTCCGGATTTTTCAGATGTCAACGGGCAGCTGCTGATGCGCAGGGCAACAGAAATCGCAGCTGCCGGAATGCACAATATTTTGTACATCGGGCCCCCGGGCGCAGGGAAATCCATGACAGCCAGGAGGATTCCAGGAATACTTCCGGCGCTTTCCAGAGAGGAGAGCCTGGAGATTACAAGAATTTACAGCGCAGCAGGTCTTCTTTCAGAAAAAAGCCCTTTGATGAACAGCAGGCCGTTCCGGGCCCCCCATTATTCACTGACAAGACAGGCAATGACCGGAGGAGGCAGGATTCCGAAGCCGGGAGAAATTTCCCTGGCCCACAGGGGCGTGCTTTTTCTGGATGAATTGACCGAATTCCGTGGAGAAGTTCTGGAAGCTTTGCGGCAGCCTATGGAGGATGGAAAAGTAGTGATTTCCAGAGTTCACGACTGCTATTGTTTTCCTGCCCGCGCCATGGTTGCAGCCTCGATGAACCCCTGCCCCTGCGGGTTTTATCCGGACAGAGAAAAGTGCAGCTGCAGAGATGAGGAAGTGCGCCATTACCTGCGGCGGGTCAGCAGGCCGTTTCTGGACAGGATGGACCTCTGTCTGGAAGTGCGGAAACCGGAATTTCATGAGATGACAGCCTGGAAAAAGAATGAATCTTCCGGGGAGATCAGGAAGAGAGTGGAAAGATGCCGGCAGGTACAGAAGAGAAGGTACAAAGATGAAATAGGGATTTTGTTTAACAGCCAGCTGGATAGCAGGGAACTGGCCCGTTTTTGCAGCCTGGAGAAGGAAGAAAAGAAATTGGCAGAAAAATTGTATGAACAGATGGATTTGAGCGCCAGGGCATACGGAAAGCTGTTGAAGGTGGCCCGGACCATTGCGGATCTGGAAGGAGAAGAACGGATCCGAAGCAGGCATCTTTGCGAGGCAGTGAGCTACCGTTTGGCACAGTCTTCTGTTTGGGGAGGGAGAATATGAACGCATATTGGCATTGGCTCTGTAATATAGAAGAATGGGGAGCAGTGCGGCTCAAACTTGTTTTGAAACGGTACGGAAGCGCAGAGAAACTGTTTTATATAGAAGGGGATGAGCTGCGGGAAGCATTTTCCTGGGTCGGGCCCGCGCTGGCTGAGCGATGGGACAGGAGCAAGGCAGAGTGGGGCAGAAGAGAAGAAGAGTATGGACGGATGAAGGCAGGGGGAATCCGTCTGGTGCCTGTGATTTCCGCAGAATATCCGGACAGGCTGAAAGAAATCTATGGACGCCCTGCTGCTCTGTATGTGCTGGGAACCCTTCCGGCACAGGGAATTCCCACAGCCGCGGTGGTGGGAGCCAGAGCCTGCTCTTTATATGGAAAGCAGACGGCTTTGGAACTCAGCAAAAAACTGGCTGAAGCCGGGATACAAATTATAAGCGGAATGGCTTCAGGAATTGATTCCGCAGCACATACAGGCGCGCTGAAGGCCGGAAAAGAGACCTGGGCGGTTTTAGGGACCGGAGTGGATCTCTGCTATCCTGCAGGAAGCAGGGATATTTACGAAAAAATAAAAAATAAAGGAGGATTGATATCCGAATACTCGCCGGGAACCCGGGGAAGAGCGGAAAATTTTCCTATGAGGAACAGGATTATCAGCGGGATGGCGGACTGCATAGTGATTATAGAGGCCAGAAAGAAAAGCGGTTCACTGATTACAGCCAATTATGCGCTGGAACAGGGCCGGGAGGTCTTTGCGCTTCCCGGGAGGGTAGGAGACGTGCTGAGCGAGGGCTGCAACCGCCTGATCAGAGCGGGAGCGCCGCCAATTTTAGGGCCGGAAGATATACAGGATTTCTTTCAAATACAAAATAACAATATTTGTAAAAAAACGGAAAAGAAAAAAATTGGTCTTGAAAAGCAGGATGAAATGTTGTATAGTTGTTTGGATTCAGAACCAAAGCACTTAGAGAGAATTTTGCAGGAAACTGGTTTGCCGGCGGGGCAGGCAATGGAGACGATTTTGAGGCTGGAATTTCTGGGCCTGATTGCACAGCCGCTGAAAAACTATTATGTAAAAGCATAGCTGAGAGGCCGTGAGAAGAGGCCTGCAGGAGGAAGCATGGCAAAGTATCTGGTTATTGTGGAGTCACCTGCCAAGGTGAAAACGATTAAGAAATTTCTGGGTTCCAACTATGAGGTACTGGCGTCCAACGGGCATGTGAGAGATCTGCCCAAGAGCCGGATGGGAATAGATATAGAACATGATTTTGAACCAAAATATATTACAATAAGAGGAAAAGGCGATATTCTTGCCAAACTGCGCAAAGAGGCTAAAAAAGCGGATAAGATTTTTCTGGCAACCGACCCGGACCGGGAAGGAGAGGCTATTTCCTGGCATCTGGCCAACATTTTGAAACTGGAAGATAAGGATATCCACAGGATCAGCTTCAATGAGATCACGAAAAACGCTGTGAAAGCATCTATAAAAACGCCCAGGGCGATTGACCAGAACCTGGTGGACGCCCAGCAGGCCAGAAGAGTGCTGGACCGAATGGTGGGATACAGGATCAGCCCGCTGCTCTGGGAAAAAGTGAAAAGAGGGCTTTCTGCAGGCCGGGTACAGTCTGTGGCTCTGCGGATGATCTGCGACCGGGAAGCTGAAATCAATGCTTTTATTCCTGAGGAATACTGGTCTCTGGACGCAGTGCTCCGCGTGCCGGGAGAGAAAAAGGCCGTGACTGCCAAATATTACGGCGAGGGCGACCAGAAAATCCAGGTGCGCAGTAAAGAACAGGCAGACAGCATTCTGAAGGAGCTGGAACAGGAGACGTTCCGTGTTGCAGAGCTGAAGAGAGGGGAACGCGTGCGCAAAGCCCCGCTGCCCTTTACCACCAGTACGCTGCAGCAGGAGGCTTCAAAAGTTCTGAATTTTTCCACTCAGAAGACGATGCGCCTGGCGCAGCAGCTCTATGAAGGAATTGATATCAAAGGAAACGGCACGGTTGGTGTGATCACTTATCTCCGTACTGACTCCACACGCATTTCTGAAGAGGCGGATGCAGCTGCCAGAGCATTTATCAAGGATACTTATGGGGAGCAGTATGTTACGGATCTGCATAGTGCTGCTTCGGGAAAAAATAAAATCCAGGATGCCCATGAGGCGATCCGCCCAACGGATATCAAGCTGACTCCCACAGTGCTGAAGGAGTCCCTCAGCAGGGATCAGTTCCGTCTGTATCAGCTGATCTGGAAGCGCTTCACTGCCAGCAGGATGGAGAATGCCCGTTATGAGACGCAGCAGGCTAAAATTGACGCAGGCATACATCGTTTTACTGCAGCGGCTTCTAAGCTGATGTTTGACGGCTTTCTTTCAGTATACCAGGAGGAAGACACGCCTCAGGATAATCAGCAGGCGGTGCGGGGGCTGGAAAAGGGAGCTGTTCTGGAAAGAGAGTCTTTCGATCCTGAGCAGCATTTTACGCAGCCTCCTGCTCACTATACGGAAGCTTCGCTGGTTAAAGCCCTGGAGGAACAGGGGATCGGCAGGCCTTCCACATATGCGCCTACCATCACCACAATCCTGGCCCGCCGTTATGTGACAAAGGAAAATAAAAACCTCTATGTTACAGAGTTGGGGGAGGTAGTCAATGGTATGATGCAGAAGGCTTTCCCCACAATTGTGGACGTAACCTTCACAGCAAATCTGGAATCTCTTTTGGATAAAGTAGAGGAAGGAAAAATTGACTGGAAAACGATAGTCAGCAATTTTTATCCGGATCTGGACGAGGCGGTGATCCAGGCAGAGAAGGATCTGGAGCATGTTCAGATCGCAGATGAAGTAACAGACGAGATCTGTGAGCTGTGTGGCAGGAATATGGTGATCAAATACGGGCCCCATGGAAAATTTCTGGCCTGCCCGGGTTTCCCGGAATGTAAAAATACAAAACCCTATCTGGAGAGGACGGGGATTACCTGCCCTAAATGCGGAAAAGAAGTGGTGGTCCGCAAGACCAAAAAAGGGAGAAAATATTACGGGTGTGAAGCTGCGCCGGACTGCGACTTCATGTCCTGGCAGAAACCGTCCAACATAAAATGTGAAGTGTGTGGAAAATATATGTTGGAAAAGGGCAACCAGCTGGTTTGTTCAGACGAAAACTGCGGACACCGTCAGAATATCCCAAAAAACTGATGAATGTGCAAAAAAAACCGGAATTAACGGAAAAATCAACTTGTATTCAGTCCTTAGTTGTGTTAAAATAAAGTCGTGATAATTTAGATCGGATGCGGCAAAATATAACATAAGGAGGATGGATATGGGCGTACAATTACTGGATAAGACCAGGAAGATTAACAAACTGCTTCATAATAACAGCACAAATAAAGTTATATTTTCAGATATGTGCGAAGTGCTGGCTGAAATTATGGAGTCCAATATCCTGGTGATCAGCAAAAAAGGCAAGATTCTCGGAATCGGGATGTGCGGCGACGTGGAACCGTTGACTGAGCTGCTGCAGGATAAAGTGGGCGGTTTTGTAGACCGTATGCTGAATGAACGCCTGCTCAGCGTTTTGTCAACAAAAGAAAATGTGAATCTGGCAACCCTGGGGTTTGAGGGTGAATGTGTGGACAAATGTCAGGCAGTGGTGACTCCCATTGAGATTGCCAGCGAACGCCTGGGCACCCTGTTCCTCTACAAATCAGAGGGCGTATATAATATTGACGATATTATTCTCAGCGAATACGGCGCTGTTGTGGTAGGGCTGGAGATGCTTCGTTCCGTAAATGAGGAAAATGCTGAAGAGGCACGCCGCCAGCAGGTTGTGCGTTCTGCTGTCAGCACCCTGAGTTTTTCTGAATTGGAAGCAATTGTGCATATTTTTGATGAGCTGAAAGGCAACGAGGGTATTCTGGTTGCCAGCAAGATCGCTGACAGAGTGGGGATTACCCGGTCGGTAATCGTTAACGCTCTTCGGAAATTTGAGAGCGCGGGGGTCATTGAATCCCGTTCTTCCGGCATGAAAGGAACCTATATCAAGGTTCTGAATGATGTGGTGTTTGACGAGATCCGTAAGCTGAAAGAAACAAAGTTCAGCGAGGATTTTCAGTGACGTTTTCTCTGAAGCCTCAGATGAAAGTAACAGAGACTGCGGTCAGAAATGAGTGCCGCAGTATTTCAGGCAGAAGCATGGCCCGCGGGGCGATACCTTTTGCCGGGAATACTGCGGCATTTCCTATTCCATACGGCATATACCGTGGCGGCGGTAAATTGCTCTGAAGAGGGAACAAAAAACAAAACATTACAGCAGGAGGATCGAGATGCCGGAAAATCTACTGGATCAGAATATGAAATGCTGCATGCTGTGTCCCAGAATGTGCCGGGTGAACCGGGCTGCGGGGCAGACTGGTTTCTGTGGTATGGGAGACAAGGTTACGGCGGCCAGAGCGGCGCTGCATTACTGGGAGGAGCCCTGCCTTTCAGGAGAGGAAGGTTCGGGGACCATCTTTTTTACAGGCTGCACGCTTCGCTGTGTGTATTGTCAGAATGCAGTGATTGCCGCGGGAAAGACCGGCAGGGAAATTTCTTCTGAACAGCTGACAGAAATTTTTCTGCGGCTTCAGGGGGAAGGGGCAAATAACATTAACCTCGTGACACCCACACATTTTTTACCGCAAATTATGAAAAGTCTGATTGATGCGAAACAACTGGGACTGACTATACCAGTTGTTTATAATACCAGCGGCTACGAGAGGCCGGAAATCCTGCGGGAACTGGAGGGGCTGGTGGATGTCTGGCTGCCGGATTTTAAATATTGGGATTCCTGCACAGCCCTAAAGTATTCCTCCGCCCCTGATTATCCCGAAAGAGCCAGGGCTGCGCTGCAGGAAATGGTCCGACAGGCAGGAAAGCCGGAATTTGATCAAAGAGGCAGGATGCTGCGCGGGGTAATTGTCCGGCACTTGCTGCTTCCGGGGAAGCTGAAGGAAGCCCGGAAAATTGTGGAATATCTGTACAAAACTTATGGGGATTCTGTTTACATCAGCATGATGAACCAGTACACACCCCTGCCGCATGTGAAACCATGGAAGGAGCTGGACCGGAAAGTGACGGCCAGAGAGTATGGCGCTCTGGTGGACTATGCCTTGGACCTGGGCGTGGAGAATGGTTTTATTCAGGAGGGAGAAACAGCATCAGAAAGTTTTATTCCGGAGTTTGACTGCAGTTTATAAGGAGATACAGGTGATTTTTCAAAAAAACCTTGATTTTATTTAGCAGACATGATATAATGCTATAGGCAAAATAGTCACGCATGTGGATGGCCCGGGACGGTGCCGGCAGCAGCCGGTCCCTTGGGGTAAGAAGTGTGCGGAAGAATTCAACCAAAAAGGAGAAGAAACATGAGCGTAATTTCAATGAAGCAGTTACTGGAAGCAGGTGTTCATTTCGGGCATCAGACTAGAAGATGGAACCCTAAGATGGCTCCCTACATCTATACCGAGAGAAACGGCATCTACATCATCGACCTGCAGAAGTCTGTGGGCATGGTAGACGATGCTTACAAGGCTGTTGCAGATATCGCTGCAAATGGCGGGACTATCCTGTTTGTGGGTACAAAGAAGCAGGCTCAGGACGCGATTCAGACCGAGGCAGAGAGGTGCGGCATGTACTATGTAAACCAGAGATGGCTGGGCGGCATGCTGACCAACTTCAAGACCATCCAGAGCAGAGTTGCCCGTCTGAGAGCAATCGAGACCATGGCTGAAGACGGAACCTTTGATGTTCTGCCCAAGAAGGAAGTAATCCAGCTCAGAAAAGAGTGGGATAAACTGGAGAAGAATCTGGGCGGCATTAAGAATATGAAGAAACTGCCTGACGCAATCTTTGTTGTAGATCCCAAGAAGGAAAGAATCTGCGTACAGGAAGCACATACACTGGGTATTCCGCTGATCGGCATCGCTGACACCAACTGCGATCCTGAAGAGCTGGATTATGTGATCCCGGGCAATGATGATGCAATCAGAGCGGTAAAACTGATCGTTTCCAAGATGGCAGACGCTGTTGTAGAAGCAAATCAGGGTGAAGCAGAGGATACAGCTGAATATGCAGACGCTACTTTCGAGGAAGCAGCAGAAGTGTCAGCAGCCGCAGAAGTATAATTCATTGCATAGACGGAGGAATAAAAAATGGCAGCAATTACAGCAGGAATGGTAAAAGAGTTAAGAGAAATGACCGGCGCCGGCATGATGGACTGTAAGAAAGCTCTGGCAGCTACAGACGGCGATATGGATAAAGCAGTTGAGTTCCTGAGAGAGAAGGGCCTGGCTGCAGCGGCGAAGAAAGCCGGCAGAATCGCAGCAGAAGGCGTTGTGACCGCTCTTGTTCAGGATGACAAGAAGGCAACTATTGTTGAAGTGAACAGCGAGACAGACTTTGTAGCAAAGAACGCTACTTTCCAGGCATACGTTGGAGAAGTTGCGGAGCAGGCAATCGCTTCTTCCAATCAGGATGACATGGACGCGTTTATGGCAGAGCAGTGGGTAAAAGATCCTGCCCTGACTGTTGCAGAGAAGCTGTCCAGCGAAATCGCCGTGATCGGTGAGAAGATGACAATCAGAAGATTTGTAAATATTGATGCTGCAGACGGCTGCGTGGTATCCTATATCCATGGCGGCGGCCGTATCGGCGTTCTGCTGCATGCAGAGACTTCTGTAGTCAACGATGCAGTCAAGGACTGCCTGAAAAATGTGGCAATGCAGATCGCTGCGCTGAAGCCCATGTATCTGGACAGAGAGTCCGTACCGGAAGAGTTCATTGAGCATGAGAGAGAAATCCTGAAAGCTCAGGCTATGAATGAGAACACCGGAAAGCCCGAGAATATCATTGACAAGATGATCATCGGCCGCCTGAATAAAGAACTGAAAGAGTTCTGTCTGGTAGATCAGGCATATGTAAAAGACGGGGACATGACCGTTGGCAAGTATGTGGAATCAGTTGCCAAAGAAGCAGGCGCTTCCATTAAACTGAAAGAATTCGTTCGTTTCGAGACCGGAGAAGGCCTGGAGAAGAAAGAAGAGAACTTTGCTGAGGAAGTTGCAAAACAGATGGCATAACATTGTTTTTGTTGAGGATGTAAACAGAGTTATTTTAGGCCTGAAGCATGGAATAATCATGCTTCAGGCCTTTTGTTTCATAGGAAACTGCGTTCCCTATGAAACAAAACCCTCCGGGGGATCACACTGCGCTCTAAGGAAATATGGCCGCTGAAGCGACCGCGCTTCGGCGCAAGAGTCTGGCTCGCCGGACTCTTTATATATAAATTATTTAATTCTAAAAGTAACCGTCACTTCGCCGCTGCCAAGAGCATCTTTCAACCCGGATATATCTTCGATTTTTCCAAGCCTTGTGTAGCTCCACGAATTAGAACCGTAAAAAATGACGATTTGATTCCCGCCATATAAAACGATATCGCCTGGCTGCGTTGTAGTTTGTTCATTGCTGGCCGGCAGGCTTGCTCCGAGTAAGCCGACCTTTTCAAAACCGGAATAATCACTCATTTTAATAGAGATGGGAGCTTCACGCAGCATTTCTTCAAAAGCGTTTACAGCAGCGTTATTTTCTAAAGTTGCAGTAAAGTTGGTGTTTCCGATTTGCAGGATTATCTTTTTCACTGTATGTTCCTCCAAGGCGGAATTTTTAGCCGGCTGCGTCACAGGACTGGAGGATTCAACTGGCGGTTTGCTTTGCTTTGAATTCGTCTCAGACATAGAAATGCTTGATGCAGAATTATCAATTTCTGTTTCAGAACCCAAATGGCTGATAGAACCGCCGCTGTTTTGTCCGTTTATACACCCCGACAAAAGAAGTATTGTGATTGTGATACAGGAAAGGAGCTGCCAGAATTTAAATTTCATTTTATATTACCTTTTTTCATTGTTTGCCGCCTTCCTTTTGACCTATAATAATTTCACCCTTTGCCTCATCAATATCCATAATGATCTCACCGGCCTCCGGCACATAGATATGCCCGGACATGGGGTTTTTAATGCTGACGATGGGCGCGGTGAGTGTAGCTTCCACATCGGAACGCTCAAAGGAAAGGTCGGTGTCCACCATTTCGCAGTGAATTAATTTCAAGTTTTTGCAGTAGCAAAGTGGCTGTGTCCCTATAATTTTGCAGTTTTCAAAGGTGATGTTTTCACTGTACCATGCGAGATATTCACCCTTTACAGTGCTGTTTCTCACTGTGATATTCTTTGCGTGCCAAAAAGCGTCTTTGGTATCGAACACACAGTTTTCGAAAACTGAATCAGTGATGTACTGAAAGGA
The DNA here is from genome assembly GCF_004216775.1 of Cuneatibacter caecimuris. GTDB lineage: Bacteria > Bacillota > Clostridia > Lachnospirales > Lachnospiraceae > Cuneatibacter > Cuneatibacter caecimuris. The sequence continues at coordinate 341,400 of NZ_SGXF01000001.1, read as the reverse complement.
GTATTTACCTTTCATACGGACATCACGGAAGGTCAGGCGCTCTGCACGCATCATAAAATATTCGCTTTCGGCAGTGCAGTCCTCCATTTCAATTCCCCTCACCGACCAGCCAAACTCCGGGGAAATGATATCGCAGCCACGCATTTTTATATTTGCACATTCACGCAGAGCCTTAATGCCGTGAAGTTTGGTATTAATAATCTCTACATTTTTGGAATACCAAAGAGCGGCCCTGCATAGCCCGGTCATTTCCGAATGCTCAATCTTCAGCCCTGCATCGTGCCAGAATGGATAACGGAGGTTGAAAAAGCAGTGATCGACCGCCACATCTCTGCCCTCCTTAAAAGCACTTTCCCCATCGGCAGGGCCGTCAAAGGAACAATCCTTTACTAGAATATCTCGTTCCGCATAAAGGGCTCTTTCTTCATCAAAGGTTTTGTTTGTTATGGTTTTCATAAATACTTTTCCTTTCTGGGCTCTTGTTTGTTATTTGCCTTTTTCATTTGATACACAAGGTAATCCAGGCAATCAATACATTTTTGGTCCTTGTGCAGTGATGCAAGGAGGTTTTTTCTATGTAGGGCAAGCTGTTTCAATCCATTGGCTTCGTTTCCATTCTGAAGGTTTGTCATAAATCTTTCAATGGTTTCACAGTCACAGCCCGCGTCCTTCAAATTTTGAATAATGGATTCGGAAGATTCATATATGTTCATTGTTTTCCTCTATTCTATACGGGAATAATGTCCGTCGCCACTCTCTGCCCGTTCTCCGATACTGCTGCACCCTGCCAAGATTATTGTGACTAACAGGGCTGCAGGAAGGACAGAAAATATTTTTAGATAGAAATCACTTCTTAATTATATCAGCTGCAAAATACAATAGCAAATACTTATACCAAATATACTCATATGCTTGACGGGCATATGAAAAAGCGGTACAATACTGTTAAATAAGGAGATATATTATGGAATTTCGTGTGCTTCAGTATTTTTTAGCCGCTGCAAGAGAAGAAAGTATTTCCGGAGCAGCAGAATATCTGCACCTTTCACAGCCGACACTTTCCCGCCAGCTAAAGGATTTAGAGGAAGAATTAGGAAAACAGCTCTTTATCCGCGGCAACCGGAAAATAACGCTAACAGACGAAGGTATGCTTTTACGCAAGCGTGCCGAAGAAATCGTGGATTTAATGAAAAAAGCAGAGGAAGAAGTCAGTTCCTCTGATGAAACCATAGCGGGAAATATTTATATTGGCGCTGGTGAATCTGCCGGAAATCGTATTCTTGCCAAAGCAGCCTTTGAATTGAAACAGAACTACCCAGATGTCCGTTTTCATATATCAAGCGGAAATTCAGTTTTTGTTATGGAACAGTTGGATAAAGGGCTCATTGATTTCGGCGTAATATACGGTGAGGTGGACCACTTAAAATATGAATGCATAAAAGCTCCATTCAAAGACACATACGGTGTATTTATGCGTAAGGACTCGCCTCTCGCTCAAAAGGATTTTATAACGCCGGAAGACCTAATGGATCAGCCCCTGATTGTTTCCGCTCAGGAAGAACGGGATAACTGGCAGATATTATCTAAAATCACTTCAGACATATCAAGACTGAAAATAGCAGCGACCTATACCTTGTTTTTTAACGCATCTCTCTTGGCAGAAGAGGGTCTTGGTTATGCCATTAGCTTCGACGGGCTGATCAATTTGAATGAGGACAGCAATCTCTGTTTTCGCCCGATTCGTCCGTTGTTGGAAACAACGCCGCATATCATTTGGAAAAGGTATCAAATACATACAAAAACAGCTCGAAAATTTCTGGAGAAATTACTGGAACAGTTATAAAATCAGCATGTCTATGATAAAAGAAGATACCCGGGGTTAAAAATCCCGGGTAATGTTTTTCAGCCATTTATAGCTTTTGTAGTGTTTATAGACAAAGGGTATTTTTACAAATTCGTCGGTACAGATCAGGAAGTAGACCCACATGGGAGGCAGCTTTAAAATAAAAGCCGCGATGAAACCGAGGGGAACAGCATAGACCCACATGTCGATGGTATCGCAGATAAAGCCCCATCTGGAGTCGCCGCCGGAGCGGAACACACCGCAGATTACCGCTGTATTCACCGCCTGTCCCAGTATATAGTACATATTTATAAAAAGCATGGTATTTAAGTAGCTTTGAGCTGTCTGAGTTAAATCTGCCATGTTCAGGAACAGTGGTTTCAGAAGAAAAATCAATATGCCGCCCACGATACTGCTGATAAAAGTGATTCTGCAGAAACGGGAGGCATCTGCTTTTACAGTTTCTGTATGGCCGGCGCCAATGGAATTTCCAAGGAGAATAGCTCCTGCATTGGCAATGCCGAAGCAGGCTACCGTACCCAGATTGCGGGCTACTACAACTACAGCGTTGGCTGCTACTATATCGCTGCCCAGGTGTCCCATAATGACAGAGTACATGGAAAAAGCAACGCCCCATACGACTTCATTGCCAAAAGCAGGGAGAGAGTATTTCAGAAAATCTGAAAACAGAAGTTTATTGCGCTCCCAGAGTGTCTTTATACGAAAACGTATTGTTTGAAATCTTGCATTGTCGATGAGACAGATGAGCAGTTCTATCCCCCTGGAGATACTGGTTGCCAGGGCGACTCCCATAATACCCAGCTTTGGAGCTCCAAAAAGCCCGAAAATAAATACAGCATTTAATAAAATGTTCAAAACAAGTGCGGAACCATTGGCAACTGTGGCAAACACCACTCGTTCAATGGCGCGCATGGTACATAAGTACACCTGTGAAATACTCATAAATAAGTAAGAAAAACTTACCGCCCGCAGGTAAGGGATTCCTGTGGCAATAAGAGATTCCTCATTCGTAAAAATTCCCATTAAAAGAGAAGGGAAAAAGCAGGCCAGGATAAAAAAAGCTGTGGAAACCAGAATGGAAAGCCGCATTCCAATCCCCATAATACGTTCGATGGTGAGCGTGTCCCGTTTGCCCCAATACTGTGCCGCCAGCATGACAACTCCTGAGGAAATCCCCGAGTATACAAGATTTAAAATAAACATAATCTGACTGGCCAGAGAACCTGCCGCCAAGGCATCCTGACTAACAAAACCAAGCATGATAACGTCTGCGGAACTTACTGCTGTGGTAACCAGATTTTGCAGAACAATAGGGATAGCAAGGCGGGCCAAGGCCCGGTTAAAGGTGGGGCTGCCTGCCGCAAGCTTCGTTGGCATAATAAAATCCTCCATATATAAATAATGTAGGTTTATTATAAAGGACAATTTTATAAAATGCCACACAAAAATCAAAGAGGTTATGAATAGTGCTTTTTGATTTGAAATGTGATATAGTTATGGAGACACACCACTGAATATAGCAGTATTTGCGTCACATGGAGGCAGGAGATTATGAACAGACCAATCACAACATTATTTATGTTAATGTCAGTGGACGGGAAAATCAGTACAGGAGCATCAGACGAATTAGATGTGGATAAAGATTTTCCAGGGATTCCCGGCGTAAAAGAAGGATTATATCAGTATTATGAATTAGAACGAAAGACTGATTTATGGTCATTTAACACGGGCAGGGTCCAGGAAAAAATCGGAGTCAATAAAAAAGAATTTCCATCGAAATCACCAGTATCTTTTGTAATCTTAGACAACCATCATTTAACAGAACATGGAGTCCGTTATTTTTGTGCATGGTCAAAGCGGTTTGTGCTGATTACACAAAATCCGGAGCATCCGGCCTTTTCTATTACAGATGAAAATTTGCATATTATTAAACAAGATACCTTAGATCTGGAGGGTGCATTCAAAGAGTTAAATGAAGATTATAGGTGTGAGCGGATTACAATCCAATCAGGCGGCACATTAAACGGATTGTTTCTCAGAAATAAAATGATTGACTATATCGATCTTGTTGTAGCGCCCGTATTAATTGGGGGCAAGGATACTTCAACGCTTATTGACGGGGATTCTATAACATCTATTGAAGATTTAAATTTATTAGGGGTATTACAGCTGGAAAAGTGTGAAACTCTGAATGATTCGTATATTCGCTTAAGATATAAAGTTACAAAATCATAATATGATTTTATGCAATCAACTTTCAATATTATGAGGTGCTGAAATGGGAACAGGATTTGGATCAATATTTTTTATTGCATTCGTACTGGTTATTGGAATTTTTATAGTAACATTAGTGAGAGGCATAACTACTTGGAATAAAAATAATCACTCGCCGCGTTTAACTGTAACAGCAAGAATTGTGTCCAAACGAACCGACATCTCACACCATACCTATGCTAATGCGGGTGATGGCTCAGGCGCGCAAGGATATCATACGGCTACTTCTGCAATGCACTATGTAACATTTGAAGTTGAGAGCGGAGACAGAATGGAATTTTCCGTTGGAGGTTCGGAATACGGAATGCTTGCGGAAGGAGATACAGGAAATTTAACGTTTCAGGGGACTAGATATTTATCTTTTCACCGAAGTTAAATAGTGGTTATTTTTTGCACCCTGAAACATGATTCATGCTCAGTTGAAGCTTCTCCATGGTTCTGATAAGATAAAGATACGGAGATCTCTGTAATATAACGAATGGAGAAGAAATGATGCAGATTGGCGAGGTAATCAGGAAGTTTAGAAAAGAACAGAAACTGACCCAGGAAGAAATAGCCGATTTTCTGGGTGTGTCGGCGACAGCAGTTAACAAGTGGGAGAAGGGTCAAAATTTCCCGGATATTTTGCTGCTTGCCCCTCTTGCCCGGTTTTTAAAAACAGATGTGGATACGCTGCTTTCCTTTCATGGAAATCTTACGGACTTAGAGATAAAGCGTGTTTTACAGGAAATGCCGGGCGAAATAGAAAAGTGCGGATATGAGGCAGCATTTGAAAAGTATAAAAACATGGTGCGGGAATATCCGAACTGTGTGACGCTGATGTTTGCAGTTGCTCAGATGATGAATTTTTATCTGCCTTTGCAGGAAAACCTGGGAACAGAAAAATATGAAAAGCAGATCACAGCCTGGTTTGAAGCAGTTGCAGAGAGCGGTGAACCGGTTCTGGCAGGTACGGCTGTGGGGATCGTGTGCAATAAGGCCATAAGCGCGGGGGATTACGTCAAAGCGGAAGCGCTGGCGGAGAAGATCCCGCCCCTTAGCCTGGACAGAAGGATTCTGCAGGCAAATATCTGTAAGGCAAGAGGGGAATATGAAAAAGCCTGCGCTCTCTATGAGGGAATGCTGTACCAGAGCGCAGGAACGGCTGTAACCAACATTATGCAGATGATGACATTAAAATGCAGAGAAGGAAATAAGCAGGAGGCCCAGTATCTCTGCGGCATCCTGGATGATTTGGTGGATAAGCTGGAATTGAGCAGTTATCTGAAGGCGAATGCCCGTCTGGAGATGGCAGCGGATTTCAAGGACAGGGATGGGGTGCTGGAGGCTGTGGATCAAATGATCCGTGAACTTACCGAAACCAAAACCAGAGAATCCTTTCTTTATCAGAATTTGACAGCAGACCAGCCGGACGAGCGTAAAAATATGCTGAAATTGCTGGGACCTTTGCTGGAACAGGACGAATCCTTTGATTTTATCAGAAATGAACCGAAGTTCGGCCAATATCTGCAAAAAATAAAAGAGATCGCGGAAGCGTAACTTCTGAAAGATTGGGCATACTAGTTGGAGATTGTACGGTATGCTGCAATAATGAAGAAGGAGCTGATCGCAATGGGAAAAGAAAAACACCTGTCTGATTCCGTCAGGCCGTTTGGGATGCGGGATAAACTTGGTTACATGTTCGGGGACTTTGGCAATGATTTTACCTTTATTCTTTCATCCAGCTTTCTGCTGAAGTTTTATACGGATGTCATGGGCGTCTCGGCGGGCATTGTTGGAATCGCCATGATGGTTTCAAGATTTCTGGATGCGTTTACGGATGTGGCGATGGGGCGCATCTGCGATACTGGAAAAATGACTGCCGCCGGCAAGTTCAAGCCGTGGATTCTGAGGATGTGCGGGCCAGTGGCAATCGCCTCTTTTTTGATCTATCAGAGTTCGTTTGCCGGTATGAGCATGACTTTTAAGGTGGCCTGGCTCTTTATCACCTATATCCTCTGGGGATCTGTCTTTTACACATCTATCAATATCCCATATGGTTCCATGGCATCGGCTGTTTCAGCGGAGCCTGGAGACAGGCAGAGCCTTTCTACCTTCAGAAGTATAGGCGCTACTTTGGCAGGTGTTGTGATCGGGTCAGGCGTGCCGATTCTGGCATACGATACTGTAGAAGGAAGAGAAATCCTCAATGGCGGAAGGTTTACCATCATTGCCGGGATCTTTTCCCTGTTGGCGGTGGGGTGTTATTTGCTGTGTTATTTTATGACGACAGAGCGGGTAAAGCCGGAGAAAAACGGAAAATCAAATGGATTCTCCCTGGGGGGGATGCTGAAAAGCATTTTTACCAATCAGGCGCTGCTTTCCATTATTGCTATTTCTATATTGATCCTGTTGGCCCAGCTGTCCCTCCAATCCATGGCAAATTATGTGTTCCCGAATTATTATGGGGATACAAAGGCCCAGGCTGCCAGCACGATTTTGATGATGGCAGTGACCTTTTTCTGCGCGGCGATCACAAAACCTCTGGTTGTTAAATACGGGAAAAAAGAATTGAGCATTGCAGGCAGCGCCATCGCCGTTGTGGGATTCCTTCTGATCCTGTTTGTGAGGCCTTCCAATGTATGGGTATATGTGGGCTTTACCCTGCTGGTCTATCTGGGTCTGGGAATTTATACGATGGTGAGCTGGGCGCTGATTACAGATGTAATTGATTATTCGGAGCTGAAAAATGGCGTCCGGGAAGACGGGACTGTTTATGCAGTGTATTCTTTTTCCCGGAAGCTGGGACAGGCTGCCTCTTCAGGCCTTACAGGCGGGCTGCTGACTATGATCGGCTATACGGCGGCCACCGCCTTTGACCCGGAAGTAGTCAACGGGATTTATAATATAGCCGCAATTGTACCGGCGGCGGGTTTTATACTGGTGATTTTGGTATTGTGGTTTTGGTACCCTCTGGATAAAAAAACAGTAGATGCCAATGTAGCCGCGCTGAAGGAAAAGCATGGCGAATAAAATACGAATAATAATATATGCAGAAATCCTTGCGTATTTCTCCGGATTCTGGTAGAGTATAAAATATAGGAATGTATCGTGCACCTGTTCCTTGGGCGGAGGAGACTTATGGTGGTGGACGAGGGTGATGTGAAAGAGCTTCTGCGGCGACTGGGCGTAAACGCAACTTATAAAGGATATTACTATGTTTCAGCAGCTGTAATGCTGGCAGTGGAAGACGAGCAGGTTTTAGAATTTATGAGCAAAAAGGTCTATTCCGGTGTGGCTGAAATTTACCATACCAGTGTTTCGTGCGTGGAGAGAGACATCAGGACGGTAAAGAGAAGAATGCTGGAGTCTGGTAATGATAAGCTGCTGCAAAACATATTCGGATATGTTCCGGCAGGACGGATTGAAAATGGATATATGATTTCAATGCTTGCTGATTACCTTATGAAGATGAAAGCAGACGATTGGGAGTATGGATTCCAGCGGTTTTCGGGGATGACTTGCCTGATCGGGTAAAAAGGAGATGCTGCAATTTGACAGGGGCGGCCGGCCGCCGGACCTGAGACTGCAGCATCTCCTTTTTATAATTTTATCATCAGAATCTGTCTGCTATTCGTTGGGATACTTCATGCCCCACTGATCCCTGAGGCTGTCCATCAGCCGCATAATAAAAAGAGTCTCACTATGGGGCATTTCAGGGCACTCGGTTTTTCCTTCCTGAATCGCTTTGACGGCGGAAGCAACTTCATATTCATAGCCTGTAATCTGAGGCGGGCAGGGAACAGTCCTGATCAGTCTGCGGTTATGATCGTAAATATCAGCTTTCTGAAAATTATTAATATTTTCCACCACCAGGAACCCCTCGGAGCCGCTGATAACCCCCTGACGGTCTGTCAGCGCCTGGGCGGTACAGTAAAGCGTGGCTATACGGCCGTCTCTGTAGGTGAGGGTAATGCTCTCCTGGCTGTCCACCCCGGTATCAGCCATCACTACGGAAGAATCGATCCGGGAAATATCATCGCCAAAGAAAAGGGAGGCGAATGTCAGCACATAGACGCCGATATCCAGAAGCGCTCCGCCCGCCAGTTCAGGGCGGCGGATGCGTTCCACGCCGAAGATGGGATAGCCGAGATTGGCGGACAGAGCGGCGGGCGCGCCGATTTCGCCGCTTTCCAGAATCTGACGGATGACGCGGGCCATGGGCATATATCTGGGCCAGATAGCTTCTGTGCACAGCAGCCCCTTTTGTTCGGCCAGTTTCAGGACTTCCTGCGCCTGCGCGGCGTTCTGGGTAAAGGATTTCTCACAGAGCACATGTTTCCCATATTTCAGACACAGCTTCATATGGGTATAGTGATGAGAATGGGGCGTGGCAATATAAACCAGCTCAACTTCTTTGTCCTGGAGCATAGCTTCATAAGAGCCGTATGCTTTGACCGCCTGAAACTCTGCGGCAAACTGGTACGCTTTCTCCTGGGAACGGGAAGCGACAGCATACAGCTTTACATCTTTCATTTCGTTTAATGTGCGCGCCATGGTGCGGGCGATACCGCCGGCGCCCAGAATACCGATTTTCATTTCAAACCTCCTGTTTATTCCACCAGCGCTTCCCACTGCTCATACAGCCGTGACAGCTGGCTTTGCAATTCTGTTTTTTCCTGGTTCAGCTCCATGAGTTTGGCAGGATCGCTGTAGACTTCCTCTTTTGTAAGCGCATCGTCGATTTCCCCGTCCCGTTCCTCCAGGCGGAGGATCGCCTCTTCTGTGCGCCGCAGGTCGTTCTGCCGTTTGCGCAGCCGGGCCTGTTCTTCTTTCTGCTGTTTCCAGTCCGACACCCCCGACGCAGAATGGTCAGTGGGCTGGTAATTCTCAGACTGCCGGGAACCCAGGGCCGCCCGGGTGAGGATATCCTTTTTTTCCAGGTAATAATCGTAATTTCCGATGTAGTTAATAAACGTGCCTCCGGTGAGTTCCAGGATTCTGGTAGCCGTTTTATTGATGAAATAACGGTCATGGGAGACATATAGTACAGTGCCGGTATACCTGTTCAGCGCCTGTTCCAGGATTTCCTTGGACATCAGGTCCAGGTGGTTGGTAGGCTCATCCAGGATTAGGAAATTTGCTTCCGAAAGCATGAGCTTTGCAAGGGAAACCCGACCCCGCTCCCCGCCGCTGAGGTCAGAGATCCGTTTGAACACATCGTCCCCGGTGAACAGGAAAGCAGCCAGAATATTGCGGATTTCTGTATTTGTCATCTGGGGATAAGCATCTGACAATTCCTCAAACAGCGTTTTTTCCATGTGGAGCACCTGATGCTCCTGATCATAGTAGCCCACATGGACCTTGGAACCCAGGGTAAGAGAGCCGGTATCAGGGGGTACCAGGCCGTTGATAATCTTCAGGAGGGTGGTTTTTCCGGTGCCGTTGCTGCCGATCACCGCCACCCGTTCCCCGCGTTTGACCTCCGCGTCCACATCAGAAAAAAGCCGGAGGGAGCCGAAGGATTTGGACAGGCCGCGGATGGTGAGAACATCATTACCGCTGGTGACGGAAGGTTCCAGCTGTATGTGCATCACGGCGTCATCCGTCCGGGGCTTGTCCATAACCTGTATTTTGGCCAGCATTTTTTCCCGGCTTTCCGCCCGCTTAATGGATTTCTCCCGGTTGAAGGACCGAAGCTTTTCGATCACCGCTTCCTGGTGTTTGATTTCCCGCTGCTGGTTCAGATATTGCTGTTCCAGGGCGGCCATGCGCTGGGCCTTTTTTTCTGCGTAGGCGGAATAGTTTCCGGAAAATACTGCAGTCTGATGCCGGTCGATCTCAATCACCTTTGTCACTACACGGTCCAGAAAATAGCGGTCATGGGCCACCACAACCACGCTTCCGGGGTAGTTTTGCAAAAATGTTTCCAGCCAGGCGATGGAATTCAGATCCAGATGGTTGGTGGGCTCGTCCAGAAGGATCACATCCGGTTTTGACAACAGAAGCTTGCCAAGAGATACCCTGGTTTTCTGGCCTCCGGAGAGCTGGCTGACGGGGCGTTCAAAATCTGTTTCGGCAAACCCCAGCCCTTTCAGGACGCCGGTGAGTTCGCTTCTCAGCGCATATCCGTTTTGCAGCTCAAATTCGTGACTGAGCCGGGCGTACAGCTCCATCTGTTCCTCCAGTTCGCTGCCGGAAACATGTTTCATAGACTGCTCCAGGCCGCGAAGGCTGTCCTCCAGTTCCAGCAGGCCGCGCTTCACAGAGAGAAGCGCTTCATATACAGTATGGTCTGTGTCCAGGTCCTGGTGCTGGGCCAGATAGCCCAGGGAAGCGCCCCTGGCCAGAGTTACCTGTCCTGAATCCGGCGCCAGCTGCCCCACGATAATTTTCAGCAGAGTGGACTTCCCGGCTCCATTTACGCCTACGATAGCCGCCTTTTCCCGTTCTTCTATATGAAAAGAGGCATTTTCCAGAACCACTTCATCCGCAAAAGCCTTACATATCCCGTTACAAGCTAAAATCATTTTCATCACTCCTTTAAAACAGCCGGCAAATAATGCCGGTACTACCAGTCATCATACACAAAAAAAGAAAATTTGTCCAGACAATACTTCATAAACAAGGGGATACCAGGATTGACACACTTTTGACAGGCTGGTATAATGGACGAAAAGTGACGAGACCTCACAACAGACGGAAAGGGAAGGAAAAAGCAGTGGCCGAAAAATCAGAAGAAAAAGTAATATCCAAAGCAGTGATCAGGCGTCTGCCCCGGTACTACCGGTATTTGGGGGAGTTGATGGAGAGTGGAGTGGAACGTATTTCTTCTAACGAGCTGAGCATCAGGATGAAGGTGACCGCTTCCCAAATCCGCCAGGACCTGAATAATTTTGGCGGATTTGGCCAGCAGGGGTACGGGTATAATGTAAAATATCTCTATCAGGAAATCGCGCGGATTCTGGGAATCGACAGGCAGCATACCCTGATCATTATCGGCGCCGGGAATTTGGGCCAGGCAATAGCAAACTACGCGAATTTTGAGCGGCGCGGATTTATTATAAAAGCGATGTTCGATGTGGATCCCCGGCTGATCGGAAAGGATTTTCGCGGGATTCCTGTGCTTTCTATGGAGTGCCTGGATTCGTTTATCAAAGAAAACGATATCCAGATGGCTGCGCTGACAATCCCCAAGAGCCAGGCAATGCTGGTAGCGGACAATCTGGTGGCCAGCGGAATTAAGGCAATATGGAATTTTGCCCATACGGATTTGAATCTGCCTCCTGAGGTAGTGGTGGAAAATGTCCATTTATCCGAGAGCCTTATGCGGCTTTCCTATAAGCTGTGCTATCAGATGGACCATCCCGGCAGACCGAAACCGGGGAAACAGGGCGGGATGACGAACTGGGACTGATTATGCCGGTGGGCTGTGTACGGAAACAACCGGAAAACATGACATAGATGCCTGCCGGGTTAAATCCCCGGCAGGCAATTTTATCATTCACGGTACGGGGAGAGCCCCGGTGAAGGGAGAAAAGATGGAACTGCTGTGCAGCGGGAAACAGATGCAGGAAATTGACAGGTATTCTATACAGGAAATGAAAATCCCCTCTCTGGTGCTGATGGAACGGGCGGCGCTGGCAGTGCGGGACGCAGTGCTGCGGCGCTGGAAGCCGGGCGGACGGATTGTAGCGGTCTGCGGCAGCGGGAATAATGGGGCGGACGGCCTGGCTGCTGTCCGGCTGCTGTCCCAGGCCGGCTGTCCGGCGGAAGCCATTTTGGCGGGCAGTGAAGAACATGAGACCAGGGAGTGCAGGCTGCAGCGGGAGATTCTCGTCAATTTGGAGATTCCGGTGCACAGAGCGGCAGGAGACGCATATGATAAAATCAGGGGCGCGCAGATTCTGATCGACGCAGTGTTCGGCGTGGGCCTGTCCCGGAACGTGAAAGGGACCTATGCCAGGATGATTGAAGCTGTCAACCAGGCGGACGGACAGGTGGTGTCTGTGGATATTCCTTCCGGTGTTTCCGCGGATACGGGAAAAGTTCTGGGCTGCGCGGTAAATGCGGCAGAGACGGTCACCTTTGGTTTCCGGAAACTGGGCCAGATATTATATCCCGGAGCGGGCTGCTGCGGAAAACTGACTGTGGCGGAGATCGGGTTTGCGCCTGTGCCGGGAACGCTCTCTGAAGAGCTGGCATATACGTTCGTAACCGAGGATCTGGATGGGCTGCCCCAGCGGGAAGCGGACAGCAACAAGGGCAGCTTTGGGAAAACAGCAGTGTTTGCAGGCTGTAAAAACATGGCCGGAGCAGCGGCGCTGTGCGGCCTCAGCGCCTACCGGGCCGGGGCCGGTCTGGTGCGGCTGGTGACAGAAGAGGAGAACCGGATGATCCTGCAGCAGCTGGTTCCGGAGGCAGTGATGACCACCCTGGAAAGGAACCGGAAAGAGCGGATTGCTGAAGCCCTGGAATGGGCGACGGTGATTGTGCTGGGGCCGGGGCTGGGCCGGTCAGAGGAAGCCGGGGAGGAAGTCAGGCAAGTTCTGGAATATGGAATGAAGCATCCGGAAAAGCCCGTGGCGGCTGATGCCGACGCGCTGAACCTGTTGTCTGAAAATCCCCAGTGGAGAATAAAAGGCTCCGGAAACCTGATTCTGACGCCCCACCCGGGGGAACTGTCCCGGCTGCTGGGAAGAAGCGTTGAGAAATTAAAAGAAGATTTTCCCGGAGCAGTGCGGGACTGTGCGGAGAAGTATGGAGCGGTAGTGGTGGGAAAAGATTCCAGAACTGTGGTATCAGAGGCTGAAGGGCCTGTTTTTGTAAATACCTCCGGAAACAGCGCCATGGCCAAAGCCGGAAGCGGAGACGTGCTCTGCGGGGTCATTGCCGGACTGCTGGCCAGAGGTGTTCCGGCACGCAGTGCGGCGGAGTATGGCGCCTATGTCCACGGCCTGGCCGGAGATCTATGGGTGAGGGAGCACGGCTGTCAGGGAATGACGGCCATGGATCTGTCAGAGTGCCTGAGCAGGCTTTGGTTTTAGGGAATAGCAGAAAAGCAGATCTGATACGGAAAGAGGAAAAAATATGAAGCAATACAGCCGGGTTTGGGCGGAAATTGACCTGGATGCCGTGCGGAGCAATATGCAGGCAATGCAGGATAACTTAAAAGAAGGGATGAAGCTGTGCGCGGTGGTGAAGACTGACGGCTATGGCCATGGAGCGGTCCCTGTGGCGAAGGAAGTAGAGGATATGGTATGGGGATTTGCGGTGGCCACTTTCCAGGAGGCTATGAATCTGCGCCATCATGGGATTGCTAAGCCGGTCCTTATGTTAGGATATACTGAGGAAGCGCGCCTGGAGGATTTGGTCAGAGAAGAGATCCGTCCAACTGTGTTCTCCCTGCCCCTGGCCAGAAGGCTTTCCGGAGAATGGAAAAAATTCAGGGCGGATTGTTTGGAAAAAGGGGAGCCGGAACCCCAAAAGCTGAAAATTCATATTGCGGTGGACACAGGAATGGGACGTCTTGGTTTTCTCATGCAGGATGAGGAAGCCCTGAGCGCTTCTGTGGAGGAAATCCAGGAGATTTCCGGGATGGAAGGTCTGGAAACAGAAGGGATGTTCACCCACTTTGCCAGGGCGGACGAGAAAGATCCAACCTCTGCAAAGCTGCAGACCGAAAGGTTTTGCAGGATGAAAGAAGCCCTTTTGCAGGCAGGAATTTCTATTCCCATGCTGCACTGTTCCAACAGCGCAGGCATCGTCATGCTGCAGGGGGTGGGTTTTTCCATGGCCAGGGCAGGAATTACCATGTACGGCCTCTATCCTTCCGAAGAGGTGAATGAGGAGGAAATGAAATTCCGGCCGGCCTTGTCCCTGTACAGCCGGATCATCTTTGTAAAAGAGGTCCCGGCCGGCACCACAGTCAGCTATGGATGGACTTATACTACAGCGGGCAGAACTGTAATCGCTACCGTCCCGGTAGGGTACGGGGACGGGTATCCCAGAGGGCTGTCCAACAGGGGGTGGGTTCTGATCCGGGGGCGCAGGGCGCCCATTATCGGCCGGGTCTGCATGGATCAGCTGATGGTGGATGTGACGGAGGTTCCCGGCGTGCAGGAGCAGGATCTGGTAACCCTGGTGGGCAGGGACGGGAAAGAAAAAGTTTCAGTAGAAGATTTGGCTGCAATTTGCGGCAGGTTTAATTATGAATTTGTCTGTGGGCTGGGGAAACGGATTCCCAGAGTCTATCTTCGCGGCGGCGAACAGGTGGGGGCAAAGGACTACGGAACAGACGAATATACGGATTTTATCTGAATATTGAATACATCACGGAGAACGGGCAATACTACAGCTACTAAGATGTAATGGAGTGTGAGATTCGTGGTGATCAGACGAGGAGATATATTCTATGCAGACCTTCGCCCGGTAATCGGGTCGGAGCAGGGCGGAATCCGTCCGGTGCTGATTCTGCAGAATGATATTGGAAACCGGCACAGCCCGACAGTGATCTGTGCGGCAATTACCTCAAAGATGAATAAGGCAAAGCTGCCTACACATGTGGAACTGGATTCCAGAAGCTGTGAGATTGTCCGTGATTCAGTGGTGCTGCTGGAGCAGCTGCGCACAATTGACAAGCAGCGACTCCGGGAAAAGGTGTGCCACCTGGAGGGGCCGAAGCTGAGGCAGGTGGAACGAGCGCTCAGGATCAGCCTGGATATGGAAGATACATAAGAGGTATCTTGACGAACCTGTGGGAAAATGCTATATTGTTGATAGGGCCGGAGCGGGAAGCTGCTCCGGCATATTTATGAATGCAAAAAACGTATTACAATGATATGCAGAGAAAGGGAGTTATAGAGAGAAGATGGACGGGGACCATGCGATAGGCGCCATAGCAGTTTTTGCGGTATTAATTTTGGCTGAAATTGTGCTGTACGGTTTTATAAGCGCCAGAGAAGCGCTGAACGAAGGGGAATTGGAACGCAGAGCCCAGGAAGGGGAAGAAAAAGCGAAGAAGCTTCTGAATCTGCTGGGAAAATCCGAGCTGTTTCAGATTGCAGTGCATGCCGCTCTGACAAGCTGCGGACTGGCTGCCGGCGCGTATCTGCTGCGGACAGCGGTCAGTTGGGGACGGAAGCTTTGGGGCGCGCAGCCTTCCTTCTGGCAGGAAGCATTGGTGGCCTGCGGGGCTGTGGTGCTTTTGCTTCTGCTGCTGCTTCTGCTGGGATTTTATCTGCCTAAGAAACTGGCGTCCAGGAATCCTGAGAGCTGGGCTTCTGCCGTCCAGGGGCCGGCTGCCTTCCTGGCATGGTTTTTTTATCCCGCTGCGTGGGCGGTCAGAGCGCTGGGACGGGTTGTGCTGCGCCTGTTTGGAATCGATCCCGATGAAGATACCGGAAAAGTGACGGAAGAAGAGATCATGTCCATGGTAAATGAAGGGCATGAAAAAGGTGTGCTCCAGGCCAGCGAAGCGGAGATGATCACGAATATTTTTGAGCTGGACGATAAAGAGGCTTCAGATATCATGACGCACAGGACCAGTGTGAAGGCTTTGGACGGGCATATGAAGCTGGAGGAAGCAGTAAAGGTGATTCTGACAGAGAATAATTCCAGATTCCCGGTTTTTCATGAAGATATAGATGACATTATCGGCGTGCTGCACCTGAAGGATGCGGTGATCGCCATGGAAAAACAGGAAAACCGCCAGAAAGAGCTGGCAGAGGTTCCCGGACTGCTGCGGGAGGCGGATTTTATTCCTGAGACCAGAAATATCAGCAATCTGTTTAAGAGCATGCAGTCTAAGAAAACCCAGATGGTGATCGTGGTGGATGAATACGGGCAGACAGCAGGCATCATCACTATGGAGGATATCCTGGAAGAAATCGTGGGAAGCATTATGGACGAGTATGATGTGGACGAGATACATATCCGTCCCGACGGACCGGGGGCCTGGACCGCGGAGGGCAGCGCGGAGCTGGAAGAAGTGGAAGAGGCGGCTGGCGTCCGTTTTGATGAAGAAGAGATCGAAACGCTGAACGGATTTCTGGTGGCTCAGCTGGACCGGATCCCTCAGGAAGGAGAGCAGCCTGAAATTGTTTACGGAGGATATCGGTTTCAGGTGCTTCAGGTGGAAAACAATATGATTCAGACCATCAAAATTATCAGGGAGACAGAAAAAGAAGAGAATAGTCCCTTGCAAGATTGAAAAAGAGATGCTAAAATAAAACGTTGGTAAGAAAAACGCAAGAAAAGGAGCAGCAGTATGTCAGGACATTCCAAATTCGCTAATATTAAACATAAGAAAGAAAAGAACGATTCTGCAAAGGGAAAGATCTTTACCAGAATCGGCCGTGAGATTGCGGTAGCTGTAAAAGAGGGCGGAGCAGATCCGGCGAACAACAGCAAACTGAGGGATGTGATTGCAAAGGCCAAATCCAATAACATGCCCAACGATACCATTGACAGGAGCATTAAAAAAGCGGCAGGAGACGCAAATGCTGCAAATTATGAAGTGATGGTTTACGAAGGCTACGGGCCCAACGGCACAGCCATTATCGTGGAGACGCTGACGGATAATAAAAACCGCACAGCCTCCAATGTACGCAACGCATTTACAAAAGGCGGCGGAAACGTGGGAACCCCCGGATGCGTGTCTTTTATGTTTGACAAAAAAGGGCAGATTATTGTCGCCAAAGAAGACTGCGGCCTGGCGGCGGATGATCTGATGATGACAGCGCTGGACGCTGGTGCGGAAGATTTTTCCGAGGAAGAGGACAGCTATGAAATCATCACGGCGCCCGAGGATTTCAGCGCGGTGAGGGAAGCGCTGGAAAAGGAAAATATCGCTATGGCCCAGGCGGATGTGACAATGATTCCGCAGACCTGGGTGGAACTGACGGAGGAACAGGACCTGCGCAATATCAACAGGATTCTGGACCTGCTGGATGATGATGATGACGTGCAGAACGTTTATCATAACTGGGACGAATAAATTACAGATGGAGGAAGTGAAGGTATGAAAAAACAATGGAAAGAGCAGATTGCCGGAAGGGATAACCTGACGGAAAATCCGAAAAATGTGCTGCAGGGAACTGTGGCCGGGTATCCCGTGGCCGTAAGCCTGGACCCGAACAGCAGAAAGTACCGGGTGGCGGTAGCTGCCACTTCGGAATCTGATTCCATTAATCAGCGCAATGACCTGCTGGCAGAGATAAAAAGTACATATGCCAAAGTGACGGAAGCGGTATATCAGGAGAATGAATTTGTGTTCAGCGGTCCCCTGATCGGGAAATTTGCGCAGGAAATCAGAGCAGTTCTGGACAGGATGACGGCGTACCTTCCGATGCAGGGATACCGGCCCTGCTGCGGCTGCTGTGGGGAAACAGATTTTCCGCCCAGGCTGTCCAGCATTAACGGCAGATTTGCAATGCTCTGTGATACCTGTTATGAGCAGAAGACCGCTCATCTGGAACAGAATCACCAGGCGAAAAAGGCGCGCAAGGGAAATCTGGTGACAGGCCTGGTAGGCGCTTTCCTGGGCTCCCTGATCGGCTGCGTATTGTGGTTTGGGATCTACCAGCTGGGCTATATCGCCGGCATTGCAGGACTGGTGGCCGCTGTATGCGCTCTGAAGGGATATGAAATGCTGGGCGGCAAGATCGACCTGAAGGGAATGATTATATCCGTTGTCCTTGCGGTGGTAATGCTGTTTTTTGCGCACCAGCTCTGTCTGGCCAAGGAAATTTATGATGTATTCAGCACAGAATATAATATCACATTTGCGGATGCTTTCCGGTCTATTCCTGATTTCCTGGAAGATTCAGAAGTGAGCATTGCTTTCTACAGGGATCTGCTCATCGGTTATGTGCTGATGGCCGTGGCCAGCTATTCTACCATCCGCTCCATGTACCGGAATGCGTCCGGAACATATAAAACAGAACGGTATTAATGGAGGTGCCAATCATGGAAAAAATCAGCACGACCAAGGCTCCTGCGGCAATCGGCCCCTATTCCCAGGCGATCCGCATTCAGGACTTCGTATTCACTTCCGGGCAGATTCCTCTGGACCCTGCTTCCGGAACAATTGTGGGAGACACGATTGAAGAGCAGGCGGAACAGGTGATGAAAAATCTGGGCGCTGTGCTCGCAGAATCCTGCCTCAGCTATGAAAATGCTGTAAAGACTACCTGCTTCCTGGCCAATATGGAAGACTTTGCCGCTTTTAATGAAGTATACGCAAAATATTTTACCGGCTGCCCCGCCCGCTCCTGCGTGGCAGTGAAAGAGCTGCCCAAGGGGGCTCTGGTAGAGGTGGAAGTCATTGCGGCCCGCTGAATATACCCTGCGGCGGTCCCGAGAAGAAGATATTCCTGCGATCCTGCGCCTGTATCATCAGGCGCAGGATTATTTTAAACAGGAGGGGATCGATCAGTGGCAGGACGGGTATCCGGAAGAGTTTGTGGTCCGGGATGATGTGATAAAGGGGTACAGCCATGTGCTGGAAACAGAAGGAAGGATCGTGGGGACGGCGATCCTAACCTGTGACGGCGAACCGGACTATGATGTGATTGAGGGCGGAAGCTGGAGCAGTGCGGAACCGTTTGCCGCAATCCACAGGGTGGCTGTGGACAACGAATGCAAGGGCTGCGGGCTGGCCGGAAGGATTTTTCAAGGTCTGGAGGAGCAAGCTGCCGGAAAAAGAGTGGCCTGGGTCAGAATAGATACTCATGAGGACAACAGATCCATGCAGCGCTTTCTGGAAAAGCAGGGCTATGGCCGCAGAGGTGTGATCCATCTGCGCCGGGACGGAGCGCCGAGAATCGCTTTTGAAAAGCATCTGCAGTTCCAGAAAAGCGGCGGAGAGGAGCAAGATGAAGGAATCATTGCAGAAACGCTGTGAAATGTTTATCCGAAACAGACTGGCAGTGAAAAAACAGTTTAGGTGGGAGAGCGCTTATATGTATCCCTTAAGCGCGATAATTTTCACGGAAAAAGGGCAGGAAGCAGATTTGGATAAAATGCTGCGGTGCAGAGAAATGCTCCGGGATAAGGCAAGCGCTTTTTCTAATTTTCGCGGTACAGTGCGGCTTGCGGTAATTTCTTTGCTGGCAGCCTGCGAAAGCCCGCAGCAGAAACTGGAAAACGGCCTGAAAATTTATGAGCTTCTCAGAAGAGAATTTTTTTCTTCTGAATATCTGGCTGTAACGGCTTTGCTGATTGCCGAACATTCGGAACCAGAGAGTTTTGAAGCGGCCGTGAAAAAAACCAGGCGCGCATATGAGCTGATGAAAGAAGATCACCGTTTTTTGACTTCCAGAGAGGACTGCGCTTTTGCGGCGCTTCTGGCGATGTCGGAAAAAGGCGCAGAACGCGGAGTAAAAGAAGCTGAAAAATGCTTTGAAATCCTGAAACCCAGCTTCTTTTCCGGCAACGCAGTGCAGTCCCTGAGC
This sequence comes from Cuneatibacter caecimuris, assembly GCF_004216775.1. Classification (GTDB taxonomy): domain Bacteria; phylum Bacillota; class Clostridia; order Lachnospirales; family Lachnospiraceae; genus Cuneatibacter; species Cuneatibacter caecimuris. The sequence continues at coordinate 321,828 of NZ_SGXF01000001.1, read as the reverse complement.
CATGTGCTGGCGTTGGGGGAAGAGCTGCCGGAGAGCAAATGCCGCAGGACCGTGGAGCTGTTCGAGGCCCTGAAAGAAAGAGGGCTTCGTTACGGAACCAGCTATGAGCTGCCGGCTCTCGGCGCGTTAGGGCTGCTGGAGACAGACCAGAGGGCGCTGGTATCAGAAATTGAAGAAGCAGACCTGTATCTGCAGGATCAGAAAGGCTTCGGCGCTTTCGGAGTGGGATCCAAACAGAGGCTGATGTACGCAGGGATGTTAGTATCAGGAGAATACGCAGAAGAGGGCGGAGCATCACTGCGGACAGCCGCCATCAACAGCGCCCTTTCTCTAATCGCCGCCCAGCAGGCAGCAGTGTGCGCAGCGACGGCCAGCGCCTGTGCAGCAGCGGCAGCTTCTTCAAATTCATCCTCATAAAATGCGGGTGGTGCAAATGGATAAAAATGAAAAATGGCTTCAGTGGGCCGTAGAACTGCAGAGCATCGCCCAGGCAGGCCTTACTTATGGCAGAGACAAATTTGACCTGGAACGTTATCAGCGCCTCAGAGAAATATCAGCTGAAATGATCGCCCACAAAACAGAAATATCCCCGGAAAAAGTCCGGGATCTGTTCTGCGGCGAAACCGGCTACCAAACGCCGAAGCTTGACACAAGAGCCGCAGTATTCCAGGAAGACAAAATTCTGCTGGTCAGAGAGAACGACGGAAGATGGGCCTTGCCCGGCGGATGGGTGGACGTGAACGTCTCTGTAAAAGAAAACACCGTAAAAGAAGTGAAAGAAGAGTCGGGTCTGGACGTTTCAGCCGACGGAATTATCGCCGTACAGGACCGCTCCAAACACAATCTGCCCTTATATGCATACGGCGTCTGCAAGATATTTGTCCTGTGTTCCCTGATCGGCGGCGAATTTACAGAAAACATAGAGACAACCGAAAGCAGATATTTCAGCGAAGAAGAACTGCCTCCCCTGGCAGAAGAAAAAAACACACCAGACCAGGTCAGAATGTGCTTTCAGGCATCCCGCACAAAAGACTGGAAAGTCCTATTTGACTGAGCATCCCCCAGCCTAATTCCCTGAGGAGCCCCAGCCAGAAAAAACTGCGGCAGAGAGGCGGAAGAAAAAACGGAGGAGGCTATTTGCCGTAAGGCATCGAGCCTCCGGAGTTTTCTCTTCCGCCTCTTAGCGACTCTCCAGCCACGTTTCCCATAATATGAAAAAGAATCCCGCTCGCGGGAATCTCCGCCTGCGGCGTGTCGCTTTAGCGACGTGATTCCTTACGCCGCAGTGCGATCCCCCGGAGGGTTTTGTTGCATAGGGAACGCAGTTTCCTATGCAATAAAAAAACAGAGGGCCAGGAAAATTTCCTGCCCTCTGCCTCTCCTATATCACAGCTCAAACCCGAAATACCGAACAGCATTATTGTAGCAAATGCCCTCCACAATATTCGTCAGAGCAACCTTATCATTAGGATATTCGCCGTTTTCCACCCAGCCGCCGATCAGTTCGCACATGATTCTTCTGAAGTACTCATGACGCGTATAGGACAGGAAGCTTCTTGAGTCTGTGAGCATACCGATGAAGTTGCCCAGCAGGCCAAGATTTGCCAGAGAAATCATCTGTTCTGTCATTCCCGTCTTGTGGTCATTAAACCACCATGCGGAACCCTGCTGAATCTTGCCCACCATGGAGGCATCCTGGAAACAGCCGATGATGGTGCCGATGGAAGCATTGTCGTTGGGGTTCAGGGAATAGAGGATGGTCTTGGGCATCTTATCCTTCGCGTTCATGGCGTTGAGCAGGTCGGCCATCTGTGAGGAAGGCGCGTAGTTGTTGATGCAGTCGAACCCGGTGTCCGCTCCCAGCTTTTCGAATTTAAAAGTGTTATTATCGCGCTTGCAGCCGTAATGCAGCTGCATAGCCCAGCCCAGATCAAAATACTGCTCGCTGACATACAGCATGAAGGCAGTCTTGAATTTCAGCTCTTCCTCTTTTGTTACAGCCTGTCCGGAAAGCCTCTTGGCCATAATGGCTTCGATTTCCTCTTCAGAAGCAGGCACATACATCACATATTCCAGCGCGTGGTCGGAAACCTTGCAGCCCATGCTCTGGAAGAAATCCATACGGGCGCGCAGGGCAGCCTTCAGGGAAGCAAAGCTGTTGACTTCAATACCGCTTACCTCAGACAGTTTAGCAAGATAATCAGCATAATCAGGCTTTTCAATATTCATCGCCTTGTCAGGCCTCCACGCCGGAAGCACCTGGACGTCAAAGGTTTCATCCTCTGCGATCTTCTTATGCCACTCCAGAGAGTCAACAGGGTCGTCGGTGGTGCAGATCAGCGTTACATTGGACTGGCGGATCAGGTTGCGCACGCTCATGGAATCTTCCTGCAGTTTGGCATTGCAGAGATTCCATACTTCTTCAGCAGTTTCACCGCTCAGATATCCTGTGTAACCGAAATAGCGCTGCAGCTCCAGATGGCTCCAGTGATACAGCGGATTGCCGATAGCCTTTTCCAGGGTTTCCGCCCATTTCTGGAACTTCTCTCTGTCAGGAGCATCCCCGGTGATATAGTATTCATCCACGCCGTTGGAACGCATCTGGCGCCATTTGTAATGGTCCCCGCCCAGCCAAACCTGTGTGATGTTCTCGAATTTCCTGTCTTCCGCGATTTCTTTTGGATTGATATGGCAGTGATAATCCAGAACCGGCATCTTGGCGGCAATATCATGATAAAGAGCCTGCGCAGTCTCGGTGGATAACAGAAAATCCTTGTCCATAAACTGTTTCATAATGAAAATCCTCCTGTTTTGAAATTTAAAAATCTGTTGTGTATCGTTTAATTAACTCTGCGGAAATTGTGATCCAGTTGGGCACATTTTTTCCGCCGTTAAAAACGCTCATGAGAGTACTGATGGTAGTGGTGCACAGCGCTTCGATCTTGGTGTCCACAGAAGTGAGCTCCGGTTCTGAAGCCCGGGAGAGCAGGGAATTGTTGTACCCGATGATGCTCAGGTCTTCCGGGACTTTCAGCCCTGCGGAAGCGGCAAATTTCAGCGCGCCTACCGCCAGCGTGTCATCTGAAGTCATGACTGCGTCAAATTTCAGGCCCTGCCTGTAAAGGTCGGACAGCAGATCTCTGGAATAGGCTATGTCTTTTGGGCATTGATAAATCATATTTTCCAGATTGCCTAACCCTGCGTCCATGCTGGCATTCTGGTATCCCCGGCGCTTGTTGTTCCCGCTGTAGGAGACGCTGGTATAGAGATACAGAATACGGCGGCGGCCGCTTCTGATCAGTTTTGTGACGGCCTGGTATACGGCGGTATAATCATCACAGAGGATGCTGTATATATTTTTCCCTTCCAGACGGCCGTTAACCAGCATCACAGGCACCTGTCTGGCGGCGTTCAGGATGTATTCGTTATCTTCCCGGGTGGATTCAATAAATTTGGAACCAGCCATGATCACGCCGTCCACGCGCTTGGAGAGCAGTAATTCCAGGTATTTTTTCTTGTTCTCCAGATTATAGCCGGTGCAGCACAGGATTGCGTCGTATTCATTGGCGCGCAGCTCCCGTTCCAGATAGGAAATGGCGTTGGCCAGATAGAGGTCAGAAGCATCGGAACACATGATGCCGATGGTTTTCATCGTATTCAGGCCCAGTCCCCGGGCAAAAACATTAGGGGTATAACCCAATTCTTCCATAACGGCCAGAACCTTCTTGCGGGTCCGGTCGCTGACGTTCGGGTTGCCGTTGATTACCCTTGAAACAGTGGCGATGGAAACGCCCGCCTGCTTGGATACATCATAGATATTCATGTCCCACCTCATCTGTTCGCTCAAGTGAAATCAGGATTTTCCGCAGCTTCACGCCTGTATCTGCCTGTAAGCGCTTACATCCTCAGTTCTATTATATCTGATTCTGAAAAAAAGGCAAGTGCTTTCAAAAGTTTTTATTGACTTTTTTCTGAAAGGCGGCTAAGATGAATGTAAGCACTTACATTCCGGCGCGGAAGCGCTTTACCATCATGGAGGAGATTATGCAGGACTTTATCAGGATTCATGAAAATGATAATGTGGCGGTTGCTTTGAAGCCTATAGAAAAAGGAAGGGAGCTGGATGTGGACGGCATCGCCGTGACGGCGGCTGAGAATATCCCTCAGGGGCATAAGTTTGCACTGAAGCCCATTGCCGCGGGCAAAGAAGTGATTAAATATGGATTCCGCATCGGTTACGCCAAAAAAAATATTGAGGAAGGCGCATGGGTGCATGTGCACAATGTGAAAACCGGGCTGGGAGACCTGTTAGAATATACATACGATCCTAAAGGCGCTGAGCCGGAGCCTGCAGAACACGTTTATTTTCAGGGATTCAGAAGAGAAAAAGGCAGAGTGGGCGTGCGCAATGAAATCTGGATCATCCCAACAGTGGGATGCGTGAATTCGATTGCCAAGGCGCTGGAAAGACAGGCGCAGAAGTATGTGGGCGGAACCGTGGAGGAAGTGGTCGCATTTCCCCACCCCTACGGATGCTCTCAGATGGGGGAGGACCAGGAGAACACCAGAAAGCTGCTGGCTGCCCTGGTCAACCATCCCAATGCCGGCGGCGTGCTGGTGCTGGGGCTGGGCTGTGAGAACAGCAACATCGGCGTGCTGAAGGAATATATAGGAGATTACGATGAGAAGCGGGTGAAGTTCCTGCAGTGCCAGGATGTGGAAGATGAGATGGGCGCCGGCATGGAGCTGCTGGAAGAGCTGGCGGATTATGCGTCAGAATTTTCCAGGGAATCCTGCGATGCGTCGGAACTGGTTATCGGCATGAAATGCGGCGGCTCCGACGGACTTTCCGGGATAACGGCAAACCCCACGGTGGGAGCCTTTTCGGATATGCTGATTGCAAGAGGAGGGACAACCATCCTGACGGAGGTGCCGGAGATGTTCGGCGCGGAAACGCTGCTGATGGAGCGCTGCGCTGACCAGGAACTTTTTGACAAGACAGTAGCCCTGATCAACAATTTTAAAAATTATTTCAAACGTCATGACCAGACTATCTATGAGAACCCGTCGCCCGGGAATAAAAATGGCGGGATCACCACTCTTGAGGACAAATCCCTGGGCTGCACTCAGAAGTCCGGCAGCGCACTGGTGCGGGGCGTGCTGGAGTACGGAAGCCCTGTGGTGAATAGAGGGCTCAACCTGCTGAGCGCTCCGGGCAATGATCTGGTGGCCTCCACCGCGCTGGCGATTTCCGGCGCGCAGATCGTGCTGTTCACGACCGGAAGGGGGACGCCTTTCGCTTCCCCTGTCCCAACAGTGAAAATTTCCAGCAACAGCAGGCTGGCGGGACAGAAGGAAAACTGGATTGATTTTAACGCCGGTCGCATGGTGGAGGATAAGACCAAAGCGGAAATGGCCCAGGCCCTGTTTGATTTTGTTCTGGAAGTGGCTTCCGGCAGGAAGGTGAAGTCAGAACAGGCGGGCTTTCATGATATGGCAATCTTCAAGCAGGGGGTTACTCTGTAAAAAATCGTAACAGCCCAGCATGTCTGAACAGCTGCAGAAGATCTGCAGGCTGCTGTAAAATTATTGCGGCAGAACATTGACATTTCTCAGCGGAACCATTACAATAAAAACAGAGTATGACCAGCCATCAGCTGGATAAGAAAGAAGGAGAGAAAAATGAAAAAAGAACAGGTTATCACAAAAATGAAAGAAGACTGCCTGGTTGCCGTTGTCCGCGCGGAGAGCAAGGAGCAGGGTGAAAAGGTGATTGACGCCATCATCGCAGGCGGCATTAATTTCATTGAGATCACTATGACCGTACCCGGCGCAGTGGATATTATCAAGGCAATGTGCGACAAGTACAGAAGCAACCCCGATGTTGTGATCGGCGCGGGCACTGTTCTGGATCCTGAAACAGCAAGAGCAGTTATTCTGGCCGGCGCACAGTATGTGGTTAGCCCTGGACTGAATCCCGAGACTGTGAAGCTCTGCAACCGCTACAGAGTTCCTATGCTGCCGGGCGTAATGACTCCCACAGAGGCGATCACCGCTCTGGAACTGGGCTGCGACATCATTAAGGTATTCCCTGGCAACATCGTTGGACCGGCTGCGATCAGCTCCTTCAGAGGCCCCCTGCCCCAGGGCGAGTTCATGCCCTCCGGCGGCGTAGACGTGGACAATGTGGACAAGTGGCTGAAGGCCGGCGCATGCGCGGTAGGAACAGGCTCCAACCTGACTGCCGGCGCTAAGAAGGGCGATTATGCAGCAGTAACTGCAAAGGCGCAGGAATTTGTGGCGGCAGTTGCGGCGGCACGCAATAAATAATTTATACTAATTTTATTCATGCAAGGAGAGAAAATATCATGGCAAGAGTAATTACTATGGGTGAGATCATGCTGAGACTGTCCACCCCTGGCAATGAGAAGTTTATTCAGGCTGACGAGTTTGATGTAAATTACGGCGGCGGCGAGGCAAACGTAGCGGTGTCTCTGGCAAATTACGGACACGATGCGGCGTTCGTGACCAAGGTTCCCAAGAACCCCATCGGTGAGTGCGCGGTGGCTGCACTGAGAAAATACGGCGTGGATACAAAGCATATCGCGAAGGGCGGAGAACGTCTGGGCATTTACTTCCTGGAGACAGGCGCGTCCATGAGAGCGTCCAACGTAGTGTACGACAGAGCAAATTCTTCCATCGCAACTGCTGTTGCCGAGGATTTTGATTTTGACGCTATTTTTGAAGGCGCTGACTGGTTCCACTTTACAGGCATCACTCCTGCCGTATCCGACGCGGCTGCAGTGCTGACCGAGGCTGCCTGCAAAGCTGCCAAGGCGCACGGCGTTACGGTTTCTGTGGACCTGAACTTCCGTAAGAAACTGTGGTCTTCCGAAAAGGCTCAGAAGGTGATGTCCAACCTGATGCAGTATGTGGACGTATGCATCGGCAATGAAGAGGACGCGGAGAAGGTTCTGGGCTTCAAGCCCGGCAACACTGACGTGACTTCCGGCAATCTGGAGCTGCAGGGTTATGTGGACATTTTCCAGCAGATGGTGGAGAAATTCAACTTCAAGTATGTGATTTCCTCCCTGCGCGAGTCCTATTCCGCATCCCACAACGGCTGGTCTGCATGTATTTACTCCCGCGATGATAAGGAATTCTATCATTCCAGAAAATATGATATCAGCCCCATCGTGGACCGCGTAGGCGGCGGCGACTCCTTTGCGGGCGGCGTGATCTGCGGCTTCCTGGACGGCAAGAACTGGAAAGACGCTCTGGAATACGGCGTGGCGGCCTCTGCTCTGAAGCATACCATTCCCGGGGACTTCAACCTGGTTAACAGAGCGGATGTTGACGGCCTGGTGGGCGGCGACGGTTCCGGACGCGTACAGAGATAATAATTGAATAAGTTTATATGCAGAACGGCTATTGTTATATCACAATAGCCGTTTTGTACAATTTAGAAAACAATAAAATAATGATAATATGGGGGATGAATATGTGGAACAGAGCAGAACTAAAATCCAGGGCTAAAACAGTATTATACAAGAATTATTGGAGCTGCGTTCTGGTTAATCTGGTTATGATGCTGCTGATCAACGGCCTTAACGTCAAAAGCCGGATTGAGGTGAGAAACGAAAACCATCATAATGTATTCAATATTGATGTAGAAGATATGACTTCAGATCCCGTGAAATTCCTTTACATTTTTGTCATAATAGCATTTGGCATGCTGTTTGTGTCGGGTATTGTTTCCCTGATCCTGCGCATTTTTGTCTGGAATATTTTTGAGGTAGGGGGCAAGGGATTTTTTGTTAAGAATCAGGTAAGCCAGCCGCGGGCGGGAGAGCTGCTGTCCGGGTTTCGGAATGGAAATTATGGCAGGGTAGTGGGCACGCTGCTGCTTAGAGATCTCTATATTGTTCTCTGGTCTTTTCTGTTCATGATACCTGGCATCATAAAATCTTATCAGTACAGAATGGTCCCCTATTTGCTGGCGTTTCATCCTGAGATGTCCCGCCAGGAAGTTTTTGCGGCCAGCCGGGATATGATGTTCGGAAATAAGTGGGATGTATTTGTGCTGGATCTGTCTTTCTTTGGGTGGGTAGTCCTCAATATATTTACTATGGGAATTCTAGGCATATTTTTTCTCAACCCTTACCGGGAGGCGACGGACGCGGAGCTGTACACCCGCCTGTGGAACGGGAACAGAGAGGGAGGATATCAGAGCTGAATATCGTTCTATTATTTGCCACAAAAACACAAGATCTGTCGGGAAATTGGTGCTAAACTGTCCGTAGAAGGCAAAGTGGCCCGGAGCCTGTGAGCGCTCCGAACAGACAAACAGGAGGAATAAGATATGGCAGCAAGCAGATTGATCGGGGATTATCCGGTAATCGGAATCCGCCCTACCATTGACGGGCGCAGAGGCGCGCTCCAGGTAAGGGAATCCCTGGAAGAACAGACAATGAATATGGCAAAATCCGCAGCGAAATTATTTACTGATAACCTGAAGTATTCCAATGGAGAACCGGTGAAAGTGGTGATTGCAGATACCACCATCGGCAGAGTGGCGGAGAGCGCAGCCTGCGCGTCAAAGTTCCAGAAGGAAGGGGTCAGCATCACGCTGACTGTGACTCCCTGCTGGTGCTATGGAGCGGAAACAATGGATATGGACCCCATGACCATCAAAGGCGTTTGGGGATTTAACGGAACGGAGCGCCCCGGCGCGGTATATCTGGCCAGCGTACTGGCTACCCATGCGCAGAAGGGTCTTCCGGCTTTCGGAATTTACGGCCATGATGTGCAGGAAGCGGACGATACCAGCATCCCCGCGGATGTGGAAGAAAAACTGCTGAGATTCGGAAGAGCGGCTGTAGCGGCGGCTTCCATGAGAGGCAAGAGCTATCTGCAGATCGGTTCCATCTGTATGGGAATCGGCGGTTCCATTATCGATCCCGCATTTATCGAAGAATATCTGGGAATGCGCGTGGAATCTGTGGATGAGGTAGAGATCATCCGCCGCATGACAGAAGGGATTTATGATCACGCAGAATTTGAAAGAGCTCTGGCCTGGACGAAGGAAAAATGTAAAGAAGGCTTTGACAAGAACCCCGAATTTATTCAGAAGTCCAGAGAAGAAAAGGATGCAGACTGGGAGTTTGTGGTAAAGATGATGGTCATTATCAAAGACCTGATGAACGGCAATCCCTCTTTGCCCGAAGGCTGTGAGGAAGAAAAAGTCGGCCATAATGCATTGGCCGCAGGATTCCAGGGTCAGAGACAGTGGACGGATTTCTATCCCAACTGCGACTTTGCGGAAGCGATGCTGAACACTTCCTTTGACTGGAACGGGGCCAGAGAGCCTTACGTGCTGGCCACGGAGAATGATGTGCTCAACGGCCTGGGCATGATGTTCATGAAGCTGCTCACCAACCGGGCGCAGATCTTCGCGGATGTCCGCACCTACTGGAGCGGCGAAGCTGTGAAGCGCGCCACCGGCTATGAGATCGAAGGAAAGGCAAAGGAAGCAAATGGGTTCATCCATCTGATCAATTCCGGCGCAGCCTGCCTGGACGCCTGCGGCGAAGCTAAGGATGAAAACGGAAATGGCGTGATGAAGCCCTGGTATGATGTGACCGAAGAAGATCAGGAAGCTATTTTGAACGCTACTACCTGGAACCCTGCTGACAGAGGATATTTCCGCGGAGGCGGTTACTCCTCCAGATTCCTCACCACCGCTGAAATGCCGGCTACCATGATCCGACTGAATCTGGTGAAGGGCCTGGGACCTGTGCTGCAGATCGCGGAAGGCTGGACCATCAACCTGCCGGAAGAGGTTTCCGATAAACTCTGGAAGAGAACTGACTATACATGGCCCTGCACCTGGTTTGCACCCAGATGCACAGGCACAGGCGCTTTCCGGGATGCTTATGAAGTGATGAATCACTGGGGAGCGAATCACGGCGCGATTTCCTATGGACATATCGGAGCGGATCTGATCACCATGTGCTCCATGCTGCGCATCCCTGTATGCATGCATAACGTGCCGGAAGAAAAAATCTTCCGCCCTGCTGCCTGGAATGCGTTCGGAATGGATGCGGAAGGAGCGGATTTCCGCGCCTGCCAGACATATGGACCGCTGTACAAATAATTTGTAAGATACGCCGGCTTCCGGGGAATAAATTTTCCGGAAGCCGTTTTTATTTCCAGGACACCCATAGCCTGCAATTCATATAAAGTGATACACACAATGTTAATACTTCTGCAAGAGGCACAGCCAGCCATACACCGGCTGTTCCAATGAAATTCGGTAAGATCATCAGACCTGGCATGATGAATCCAAATGTCCTTAAAAACGAAATCAATGCAGATATTTTCCCATTGGACAGCGCTGTGAAAATTGCTGATGAAAATATATTGAAGCCTGAGAAAAGAAAGCTAAATGCAAATATCAGAAACCCCCTTTTTGTAATTTCGTATACTTCTTCATTCCTTCCTGTAAACAGCTGCACCAAATTATTGGCGCCCAGCAAAGACAGGGCAAAAATGAGCAGTGAACTTATGAGAATGAAGGAGACACATATTTTATATATTTTTTTTAATCTGTAACAGTTCTTTGCTCCAAAGTTAAAACTGATAACAGGAGCTACGCCCAGTGAGAAACCAATAAATAATGTGGTGAGCAGGAATTGCGTATATATCATAATAGTAATTGAAGCGACGCCGTTTATGCCTGACAACTTCATCATCGTAAGATTGAAGAAAAAAGTAGTGACGGCTGTTGAAATCTGGCTTACCATTTCCGATGAACCGTTCAGGCAGCTTTCACAAAGCATTTTAAAATCTATAACTGGTTTCACAAAAGTTAATGTGCCTGTTTTTTTGCTGAAAATGATAAGGCCGGCAGCGGCAGGTATCATATATCCTATCCCGGTACCTAATCCTGCGCCTGTAATTCCCATATCAAGCGGAACCATAAAGATATAATCAAACACAATATTCATTACGCCAGCCAATACTGAGAATATTAATCCTAAAGCAGGCTTTCCTGCAGTCACAAACAAATTTTGAAATAGTACCTGCAGCATGCTTGCCGGTGCGAACAATAAAATAATTTTCAAATAGTCTTTGCAATATGGATACAAAACATCATCTGCCCCTAGAGCATATATGATTGTATCAATAAAAACTGTCCCCAAAACAGAAATGATTACTCCCAGAAGCAGAGTAAATAGAAATAGAAATGAAAAATCCTGTTTTGCCCTTTCAGATTCTCCGGACCCCATTTTTCTGGCAACAATCGCACTGCCGCCAGTTGCTGCCATTGTGCTCAAGCCCACAATGAGATTAATAACAGGACATACAATATTAATTGCGGATAAAGCATTAGTATTGACAAAACGTGATACAAAAACAATATCAATAATCGTATAAAATCCCATAAACAACATCATGATAATTGTGGGCAAGGCAAATTTCAGCAGAGAACCAATTTTAAAATCTTTTGCCAGTGGATTTTTATTCATTGATATTACCTCCCGTTTTTGGAGAAAAAATGAATTTCTGTGTGGGATAACCAAACTCCACTAATAATTCTGCTTCAGAAAATCCCAACTCCTTGTAGAATTTTCGATACCCTGTATCTGCTTTATCGCCTTCACGAAAGGTTGTGATTGAGATATCCTTATCAGTTAAAAGTTCGTTCATCACCTTGTTTAAAAATAAGTTTGCTATTCCGCACTGGCGATATAAAGGGTGTACACCAAAGAAATCAATACTCCCTGAATGGTAGTTGATAGACATGACTGCCAGGGCAATTTTGTTTTTTTCTAAAATTAATGCCCTTTGCTCAGCAATACTTTTCTTCAGTTCTCTTAAGTAATCAGCTGAGTTTAAATTAGGAAAGCCATCTATTACCAAATCAACTAACGACAGCCATGCGGGAATATCTGTTAGCTTTGCGAATCTGATCTCAGCCTGCATTTCCTGTTGTAATAATTCTTCTGTAACTGTATGTTCCAAATCAAATCTAAGCTGTAATGGATAAAATACCTCGCACAATCTGTATTCATTAGGTGTTTTCTTATACATCTGTTTAAAAATATTTGTAAAAGCCTGCTGGCTTTGATAACCGGCAATGAGAGAAATCTCCAGAATGGATTTATCAGAAAAAACAAGAAGCTTAGCTGACTCCGTTAGCTGTCTTCTCTGGACATAGTTATGTATGGACAATCCCACAGTTTCAACAAATATTCTATGCAGATGATATTTTGAATAACCAACTGCTGTCGCTATAGTGGATAAGCTTATTTTTTCCGAGAGATTATTTTCTATGTAATCAATCGCAGTCTTGATAATTTCAACTTTATTGACCATTACAGCACCTCCTTTCCAGTTTAGATTATAATAAATTGATTTACGGAAGTTTTAATATATGTTGCGGACTTAAGATCTAAAAAATAAAATTATTGAAACCGTCTCATTGCATGGCGTATGGAAATAGGTTATGCTGTAGCCAGGAGGTGCTGGATATGGCAAACGAGGATAAAAAAGATTTTAACGCAATGCTGCACAAGGATACCGGAATGCCCAAAATACAAATTGTGACAGATGAGGCGTCAATCCGTAAATATGGCGGGGAGAAAATGTTCTTTGCGCCGCCGCTGGCGTATGATCAAGTGATGAAAAGGGTTCCTTATGGGAAACTGGTGACGGTGGGAGAGATCAGAGCTTATTTTGCCCGAAAGAACGACGCGGATTTTACAGACCCCATCACTGCGGGGATATTTGTTTCCATTGCCGCCTGGGCCAGCTATCAGAGAAAAAATGATGAAACTCCCTATTGGAGAGTGCTGAAGGCGGAGGGGGAGCTGAACCCGAAGTATCCTGGCGGGACAGCGGCACAGAAAGAAAAACTGGAAGCGGAAGGTCATGCTGTGGTTTCCCGGGGGAGAAAAAATATCCGGTTTTATGTCCGGGATTATGAAAAGGCCCTGTTTGAACTGGATAGTTGATGAAAAATTCCGGCGCGCTGTATGGAATTCTGCAGCGCTGCCGGAATTTTTGATTATTACATCACAGTAAAATATCATTGTAGCCAGGATTTTTTTCAAACCATTTCACGGCGTAGGAACAGGTGGGACAGGCTTTACGGCCATCCGACCGGAGCAGCTCGGCGGTTTTTTGGACCAGCTGTCCTGCGATTCCCTTGCCCCTGAGAGAATCATCTACAAAAGTGTGGTTGATGCTGACCGTGCCGTCCGGCTGCTCAGGGAATGTGATTTCCGCTAAAAGCCTGCCTTCAGAGGAATACAGCACGATCCTGTTGCGTTCAATCTGAAATGTTTGATTTTCCATACTTTACTCCTTTCCTGTTTTCTATTTTCCATCATTTTCAGAGGTTTCATTCAGAAAACCTGCCACAGCCCGGTTAAATTCCCGGCTGTTTTTTGCCGCGATAAAATGGTCTCCCCTGAGGATACAGAGCCGGCTGTTTGGCAGGGAATCTGCGATGAGTCTGGTGTGGGTTTCCCGAATCATATCTTTATCCCCTGCAATCACCAGTACGGGCGCGGTTAGCACAGAAAGCTGCACTCCGCTCAAATGAGGCTGTGTGACCATCAGGTTCATCATCTCATAATTCGCCAATGCCTGGGGAGAGATGTGCCGGAACAGCCGGGTACAGGCCCAGCCCAGCAGGATCGGCAGCTGGATGTGCAGCTTAACGCCGCGGGGATTCAGATTACCGCCGTTCAGGATCAGCTTTTCCACCCGTTCGGGAAAATTGAGGGCGAACAGCAGCGCGATATTGGCCCCATCGCTGAAGCCCAGAAGGTGAGCGCGGGAAATCTGTTTTTGGTCCATGAATTCTTTCAGGTCAGCGGCGAACTGAGTCAGTGAAAAGGGGGCTGTTCCCCGGGGACTCTGTCCATGACCTCTGGTATCCAGAGCGATTACCCGGTAATATTTCGAAAAGTACAGAGCCTGTTCCCGGAAATAGGTGTGGTCTTCTCCGTTTCCGTGGAGCAGGATCAGGGGGAAACCGGCCCCGGATTCACTGCAGTAAAGAGAAATATCCATAAATATATCTTCCTTTCAGCTGAGGTGTGGGCTCCTGATCAGCCTGAAAATTCCGATGGCAATCAGAAGCGGAAAGAGGATGGAGAACAGCAGGCCCGGCGTCATTGACCCGGTAGAAGAAGCCAGGAAACCAGCGGCGGCGGGACCTGCGGCGCAGCCGATATCTCCCGCCAGAGCCAGCAGCGCGAACATAGCGGTTCCCCCAGCCGGACAGTGCCTGGCGGCCAGACTGAAGGTGCCTGGCCAAAAGATGCCCACAGAAAAGCCGCAGAGGGCGCATCCGGCCAGAGCCAGTATGGGCCATGGCGACAGCGCGGCCAGAAGATAACCTCCGGCACAGAGAGCGCAGCTGAGCAGAATAAAACGGCCGAGTCTCAGCTGACTGCCTTTCTTCCCGTAGTACAGCCTGGACAGCCCCATGAACAGAGCGAACATACAGGGCCCCATCAAATCTCCCAGAGTTTTGCTGATTCCCAGACTGGATTCCGCGAAGTAGGAAGCCCACTGGGACATGGCCTGCTCCGCTGCTCCGGAACAGATCATCAGAAGAAAGAACAAAGGGATCAACTTGAGAGAAAACAGGGATTTAAGCCCCGCAGGGGCGGACTCATTGGCTTCCTCCAAAGTGCGCAGAGGCACCTTCCGGAAGACCAGGGCGTTGCAGAAGGGGACCGCGGCCCAAAGAAGAGGCAGCCACATCCAGGCGGCTGTGGTAAAAGCCTGGAAAAACAGGGTGGATATCAGAACCACGAACATATGCCCCCAGCAGTAAAAGGAATGAAGCATGCTCATGGCGGCTTCTTTCTCCTCTCCCGGCAGCGCTTCCACGATAGGACTGATCAGAACTTCGATCAGGCCGCCGCCTAAGGCATAGAGAAATACCGAAAACAGGAGTCCCGGGAAGGCGCTGTGAAAAACAGTCTGAGACAGCCCGGGGAGTATCCCAAGACAGACCAGCCCGGCTCCGCAGAAGATATGAGCAGCCACAATTAACGGCCGGTATCCCAGCCGGGACGCGTATTTGGCCGCCAGAAAATCCACCAGCATCTGTACCGTAAAGTTAAACCCCACCAGCAGACCCAGCTGCGCCGCGCCGATGTCATACTGCTTCTGAAAAATGAGGAATAGAAGAGGAGCAAGATTGTTAACAATTGCCTGTGTGATATACCCGGTATAGCTGGCATACAGCGTATGTTTCCATGTAAATTTCATCAGTAAAAAATTCCTCCATGTCCGCGCGCCGCAAGAAAAAAGATTGACAGTTTTCTGAAAGTGCGATACGCTTTATCGTAAAGAAGAGTGTAACATAAATAATAAATTTTTCAATATAAAAAGGAGCGGAATCGTGAAAAAATTATATGTGAACCCAGATGAAAAACTTGGACGGATCAGTCCGGAAATCCAGGGGCATTTTTCAGAGCACCTGGGACGTTGCATTTATGAGGGGATATTTGTGGGAGAGGATTCAGAAATCCCCAATATCAACGGCCTGAGGACCGATGTGGTGGAAGCGCTGAGGGCGATCCGCGTGCCGGTGCTCCGCTGGCCGGGCGGCTGCTTTGCGGACGAGTATCACTGGATGGACGGAATCGGGGAGAAATCCGGCAGAAAAAAGATGATCAATACACATTGGGGCGGTGTGGTGGAGGACAACAGTTTCGGGACCCATGAATTCATGGAGCTCTGCCGGCAGCTGGGGTGCAAGCCTTATATCAACGGCAACCTGGGCAGCGGAACCGTGCGGGAGATGAGCGAATGGGTGGAATACATGACATTTGAAGGGACTTCGCCCATGGCGGACCTGCGCAGGAAAAACGGCCGGGAAGAACCCTGGCAGGTAGATTATTTCGGCGTAGGCAACGAAAACTGGGGCTGCGGCGGCAACATGCTGCCGGAATACTATGCCAATGAATACCGCAGATACCAGACTTATGTGAGGGATTATTCTGAAGAACACCGGATTTACCGGATTGCCTGCGGGCCGAATGGGGATGATTATGAGTGGACAGACACTTTGATGAAAATGGCTGGGAAATTTATGGACGGCCTCTCCCTGCATTATTATACTTATCCCTATGAATGGGAAAACAAGACGGCGGCCACAGGATTTGATCTGGCGGAATATTATCAGACGCTGAAGAAAACACTGTACATGGAAGAGCTGGTGACCAGGCACTCAGAAATCATGGACAGGTATGATCCGGAGAAGAGAGTGGGGCTGATTGTGGATGAATGGGGCGCCTGGCATCAGGTGGAGCCGGGTACGAATCCGGGATTCCTGTACCAGCAGAACACCATGCGGGACGCCATGATTGCGGCAGTAACCCTGAATATTTTCAATAAGCACTGCAGCCGGGTGAAGATGGCCAACATCGCCCAGATGGTCAATGTGCTGCAGGCCGTGCTTCTCACAGAAGGGGAGCGCATGGTAAAAACGCCTACCTATCATGTTTTTGATTTATATAAGGCTCATCAGGGCGGACAGCTGGTGCGCAGCTATGTGGAAAATGAAACCATTGGGACGGATACGGCGCAGGTGCCGCAGCTTCATGAGTCCGTCTCCATGGATGAGGACGGAAGACTTCAGGTGACGATTGCGAACCTTTCCGCGGATCAGGGACAGGAAATCCTGCTCTGCCCGGCCGGACGAAAAGTTTCGGCGGCGGAGGGAAGAATTCTCAGGGGAAATACAGGTGATTACAATACATTTGAGCGGCCGGATGCGGTGAAAACAGAAGCGTATACAGAAGCTGCCGCAGGGGAAAAGGGCGTGCGTTTTGCACTGCCTGCCTGCAGCGTGGTGCATCTGACCGTGTCTCTGGAAGAAAACGGCTGAGCGCCCTGCATCAATGGAAAAGAACAGATTTTGCAGGAGATGCCTGCTGAAAGAAGCCTCGCCGGAAGATTATCAGAAATATGTGGAGAGGTTCATAAAAGGAGCAGATCCCTCTGCCCGGGCGGAGGAAGACATCTATCAGGAAAGGCTGAAAGCCTGCCTCGGCTGTGAAAAACTTTCCGCGGGGACTTGCCTGGCCTGCGGCTGTTACGTGGAACTGAGAGCCCTGGCGAGAAGCAGCCGCTGCCCGCGAAAGCCTTCCCGGTGGAAAAGATAAGGAGTACCATGGAAAAAGACAAGATGCTCAGGCAAGGAAAGAAAAAATTATTCGGATTGGTGTTCGGACGGTCAGCGGTGATTATCCTGCTCCTTATTCTGCAGGTAGTGATACTGGCTGGGGTGCTGCTGTATTTCAGCGAATACATCGGTTACTATTACTGGCTTTCGATTATAGTAAGCGTAGTGGTAATTATTTATGTGATGAACCGTCCCGACAATCCTGCTTTTACGCTGTCCTGGATCATTCCGATTCTCGTGATCCCGGTATTCGGCGCCCTGTTGTATGTGTTTCTGCATCTGCAGATCGGCACCAGGATCATCTATGACCGGCACAGAAAACTGATCGGGAAGACCAGGCTGTATCTGCAGCAGCAGCCTGAGGTGCTGGAAGCTCTGGAGAAAGAGGATGTATATGAAGCGGCTTTGGCGCGTTATATGGCGAAATGCGGAGGATATCCTGTATACCGGAATTCCAGCGTCAAATATTTTTCCTGCGGGGAGGAGAAATTTGCGGAAATGATTCCCCGTCTGGAAAAGGCGAAGAAGTTCATTTTTCTGGAATACTTCATTATCGAAGAGGGCGTGATGCTCAATACCGTGCTGGATATTCTGGAACGAAAAGTAAAAGAAGGGGTGGACGTGCGGTTCATGTACGACGGTATGTGTTCCATTGCCCTGGTGCCCTGGAACTTTCCAAAAGAGCTGGAACGAAGGGGAATTACATGCCGCGTGTTCTCGCCGGTGCGTCCGGCGCTGTCCACCAGCCAGAATAACAGAGACCACCGGAAGGTGCTGGTGGTGGACGGGGAGGTTGCTTTTACAGGAGGCATTAATCTGGCTGATGAATATATCAATCTCAAGGAGCGCTTCGGATACTGGAAAGATGTGGCGGTGATGGTGGAAGGAGAAGCTGTCACCGCGTTCACCATGATGTTCCTGCAGATGTGGGGAATTGAGAAGATGGAAGACGAGCTGTACCGGGATTTTTGTACCCCCCAGTCACCGGCAGCAGAAAGCCCCGGCTATGTGATGCCCTATGGGGACAGTCCTCTGGACCGGGAAACCGTGGGAGAGCAGGTGTACATGGACATGCTCTATCATGCCACGCGCTATGTGCATATCATGACTCCCTATCTGATTTTGGATGCGGAGATGACAAATGCTCTGACCCATGCGGCGCGCAGCGGCAAAGAAGTGATCATCATCATGCCGGGGATCCCGGATAAACCCTATGCCTTTATTCTGGCGAAAACCTATTATCCGGAGCTTTTGCGGGCCGGCGTAAAGATTTACGAATACACGCCTGGTTTTGTTCACGCCAAGGTCTTTGTTTCGGATGACTGCAGGGCGGTGGTAGGAACCATCAATCTGGATTTCCGCAGCCTGTATCTTCATTTTGAATGCGCGGCCTATATGTACCAGGTGGAGGCGGTCCGGGATATAGAAGCTGATTTTCAGGAGACTCTGGCGAAATGTCATCAGGTGACTGTGGAAGACTGCCGAAAACTGCCGGTCATGAAAAAGATATTTGGCAGGTGTCTCAGAATTTTAGCGCCGCTGATGTGACGGATATAAAAATCAGAGGGGAGAATGACTGCATTGAAGACAGGTATATCGGGCGAAAACCGCCGGGTTTTTTACATGGATTTTATCCGGGCCCTGGCTATGCTGCTGATTGTAACCTACCATTTTAATATAGAAGCTATGAGCCGGGTTCAGGATTTTTCCTGCCGGCCTGTGCTGTTTTTGAACTATCATCAGGTGAACGGTGGCACGCTGGGAGTATCGCTGTTTTTTATATTATCCGGAGCTGCGCTGATGCTTTCCGCCAGAAAAGAACAGACAATGGCCCGTTATCTGAAAAAACGGTTTCTGGCGATTTTTCCGTCTTACTGGCTGGTATGGCTGGCCGGGACGCTGGCAACTCTTTTGCTGATGCGCAGCCATTATGAAGGCATTCCTCTGTGGACGCTTCTGCTGACAGCCATCGGAATGGACGGTTATTTATATGAGCTGGTTCCGAATTTTTATCTGACAGGAGAATGGTTTATCGGTTGTATCCTTCTGCTGTATCTTCTGTTTCCCTGGCTGAAAAAAGCAGTGGACAAAGCCCCGGCCTTCACTGCGGCAGCTGCATTGGCAGTCTGGGCGCTTCTGCTGGCGTTCCGGCCCTTTGCCCTGCAGACAGACCATGTATTTTTGATGCGGGTTCCGGAGTTTATGCTGGGGATGTATCTGATCCGATATATGCCGGAGATCAACTGGAAAGCCGGGGCCTGCGGGCTTGCCGCGGCATTGGCGCTGATGTTCCTGCCGGATTTCTGGGGTGAGGCAGAGGTGGTGAGGTCCGCGCTGATGGGCGCCGGCTGGTATCTGTTTTTAGGCTGGGCGGGAACGCTGGTCAGCAGCTTTCGGATATCCGGAGTATTTGCCTGGCTGTCCAGGTACAGCTACGAATGGTTCCTGCTTCACCATATGTTTTATACCTTTTTATTCACGTTGCTGGTAGGAAAAACCTTTGGCCAGGGAAGTTTCATCCTTCTGTTTCTGATGTCCCTGCTGGTATTTGCAGTGGGTGGGATTGTGCTGAAGGCCGTTACAGCAGCGGTTGTAAAAATATTTAGAAAACGGCCTGCGTGACAGGAAATAAATTACATAAGCTGGACAAAAAATTATTATATGCTATGCTGTATTTAGAATGATTAAGAGGAGGGATAACGATGATTACAGGAATCGGACATGTGGCTTTTGACGTAGAGGATATGGAAAAGGCGCTGGATTTTTACTGCGGGAAGCTGGGCTTTCAGGACGCCTTTGAAACCAGGGACCCTGAAACCGGAAAGCCCTGGATCCGGTATATCCAGGTGACGAAGGGACAGTTCATAGAGTTGTTCTATGACCGGGAAGGAGAGAACAGGCAGGGCTCCTACAGCCATCTCTGCCTGCTGACAGACGACATCTGGTCTGCAGAAGCTCTGATGAAGGAGAAAGGGCTTCCCTTGGATACCCCTGCGAAAAAAGGCAGCGACGGAAACTGGCAGTGCTGGACGCATGATCCGGACGGAAACAGGATTGAGTTCATGCAGATTATGCCGGACTCTAAACAGGGAAAGCTGGACGCCCAGCTGTAACCCGCTGTTTTTCCGGCAGCTTCTTCCAGGGCCTGGTTCTGGAAAAGTCAGGAAGTAAAAAGTGGTAACCAGTCAATTAAAAAGGGGACAGAGTATGAAACAAATGAAAAAATATTTAGCAGCAGGTCTTTTTGCGGTATTGGTGATTTTACAGGCTGTCAGCCTGTATCAGCTGAACAGTTTAAAAAGAGACAACAGAGAGCTGCAGGAAAAAGCTGCTGTGGCAGAAAGCAGATATCAGGAATTGGAACAAATGCAGACAGAGCTGCAGGATCTGGCCACAGAAATCAAGCTGGCAGAACGGAATCAGTCTGCGCAGGACACTTGGGTGGAGCCAGAAAAACGTGTTTTGCGGATCGACGGCAGATTGTATTATGGAACCGCGGAGACAGGCCCCATGGGAGACAGCGGGGTGGTCAGGGGAATGATTCTTTCTTCCGTAGGAGAAAATGAAATTCCTGAAAAGGACGCCTGCTCAAACTTTGGGTGTATTGGCAATGCATTTACCGATGCTTCGGGGGAAATGGTCATGGTAGCGATTGGGGAGGAATGGTTTATATTTAGGACGAAATGATTGATTGGAGGAGTCGCGGAGAGGCGGCAGAGAAGGCTCCGGAGGTTCGATGCCTGACGGCTATAACCTCCAGAGTCTTTTCTGCCGCCTCTTTGCCGGAGGGATCTCCTGGCCTAGGTGGAGGGCAGCGGGGGAATCAAAGTCCGCTGCCGGAGTATTTTCCCCTGCATTGTTTGTATTCGTCTGCCACAACAGCCGCCGTTTTTCCAGCCTCTGCGCTGCATAAACTGCGCAAATACTGGGGAAACCGCCACGGCCTGGCGCCGGAAAAGAAACGTACCATATTATCCAAAGGTGTCAATCAGCCCTTTAAGATATTCAGCAAGGTCGATGTGATCTTCCTCAGCAAAGCCGCTGACGGAAATGCTATAAAGAATTCCATTGTCAACAAAATACGCGCTTGCATATCCAATCGTTTCGTAAACGGCAAACTTCGCATGAATCCCGTTTACTTCACTCACATATTCGGAAAGGATTGCATCTTTCTCCCGCAATTCCGGGTTATTGATTTCTGTAATTTGCTCATAAGGTTTCTTTGTTCCAATAGACATATATACGAACATATCTATATAACCGGACATGGCAGCCCCGGTATCATGCCTGCTGCGCAGTGTGATAGAAGTAATGGGCCGTTCACCCTTGGTATAGGAACCTTGAATATCAACACCATCACCAAGTACCATACTTTCAAGCCGGTCGCTAATCAGTAAATCTATATCAAGGTAGTCCTCCACTCCGGCATAACTTGCTTTATAGATTTGATAAGGCGGCTGCGATAATTCTTTCAATGCGTCCGAAGAAACTGTTTGTATATTAAGTTCTGCGGTTATTTGATAGGAAGGCAATACTGTGTCGCGGTTGGTAATATACACCTGGTATAGATATGCCGCTGCTGCAACGGCAGTGCAGGAGAGTATTATAATCACAGCAGCAATCAATGCAGTTTTAATCTTACCTTTCCCCCTAAACGGATAAATGACAGCTGGGGGGTTCATGACAAGTTCTTCCGGTGCAGCCTCTTCAATATATTTTTCGTCCACTTGCCCGAGAATATTTAAAATCTTCTCCTGTTTCATAGCTCAAACCCTTCTTTCTCCAATAATTGTTTTAGCTTATTTCTTGCGCGGGACAAGGTCATTTTCACATTGCTTTCGCTGATTGAAAAATCATTTGCAATCTCTTTGATTGGACTAAAATACCAATAACGGCGCATGAAGATTTTTCGTGTTTCCGCAGGCAGAGCAGTAAGAAAACGGTTTATGCAATCCACAAGCACCATATCGTCAATGATATGATTGGTGTTATCTGCTGCGGAAACACACTCCGCAAGTTCATCAATTACAAGCGGCATTTGGCCGCCGCCGCGTTTTTCCCTTCTATAATATTTGTATCTGTCCAGTGCAAAATTACGTGTGATTTTTCCGAGAAATGTGGACAGTTTGTCTGGCCGTTGCGGCGGGATAATATCCCAGGCCTTTAAGTAGGTATCATTGACACACTCCTCGCTGTCCTCATTGTTGCGCAAGATGTTGTACGCAATATAATGACAATACCTGCCATACTTGTATGCGGTTTCTGATATGGCGTTTTTCGCGCGCGCCCAGTACAAATCAACAATCTGTTGGTCATCCATCTCTATCCTCCTTTCGCCTGTGGTAAGGATTCCTTTCATCCTAATACACGACACAGCCTGCGGCTGCGTCACATGTATTCCGGAAAAATTTTGAATTGGAAGGAGACGGCAGAGAAGACTACGGAGGTTCGATGCCTGACGGCTATAACCTCCGTAGTCTTCTCTACCGCCTCTTTGTCGGGCCTCCTGTTTGGGGAGGTGGAGCAGCAGACAGGTATGTTGGGGATTACGTTACAATCCACGGTTAATAAATTGGATGAGTTCTTCTTCGCTGTGAAATAAATCATAATCGCCGGTAAGCTGCCCGCTGTAATGATAGAGAACCCCGTGCTCCTCGTTATTTTTCAGAGCGCAGATCAAAGGATTCAACCCGTTTTTGAATATATAGTCTGAAAAAGTCTTGACGCGCAGTTTATTTAACATTGGGCTGTTACATGGAAAATCGCCGCATTCCCAACAGCCGTGCAAATTTTTTGATTTACAGCAATTGTAGTTTTTACAGTTCCCTCTGTCCTGACAACTATCTTTTGTGCAGCCATCACAATTTTTATTCTCACTGCAAACGCAGCATGCCAGACCGCAAAAAGCGATCCCTTTGTCTGCATCAAAAGCTTTTATGATCGGCCTTTCATAATATCCCAACTGAGGACGGAATGAAGATGATGGGACGAAACCATATTTTTCTAATAAAGGTATTCTTTCAGGAACGTTGGAAGCTTTGATTTTTAGGCTTCCAATTTCAAAATCCCTGATGAAATGCAGGACAGCAAGTTTTATGAATTCTTCTATATATTGTTCTTTGTCATAAGCCTCTGCAATATCAATTCTCAAAACTCCATATTTTCCGCCGAATATCTCAATAGTGCCAATTGGGATATCTGGTGTTTTAGAAATTATAGAAAATCTGACGTACTTGTGTTCCTGATATTCCTTAAGCCAAAAATTAATGCAGGCTTCCATTTCTTCAATGGTTGTGTAATAAAAATCACTGGTACAACTGTCTGCATTCATTTTTAATACAGCCTTTTTATCAGAATAACATGCTAACAGAGATCGGGCGTCCTCTAATTTGACTAACCGAAGGGTAAAAGATGTGGTTTCATAAACCGGACACTCTTCATAAACATTGTGGATTGACATACGAGCACCTCCTGCTTTTTCATTTATTGTATCAGAAGAACAACGACAACATTATGTCATAGTTTCTGATACAAAGAAATTACTTTTTGGGCGCAGGAGATCAGCCTCTCTTTAATGTGCTGGGGAAACAGAACTTCGACATTATCTCCAAATGACAACAGAGTGCCAAGCCATAGCTGTTCATTCTCAACAACAGACAATTCCATAAGCACAGTATTGCTGTCAAGATATTTGAGTACCTTTCCATTGAGATATTCATAAGATTTTGTGATGAAATCAGGATTACATTTCACAATTACTTTAGTGTGTGTTACCATATTATTTTTATCGTGGTTCGCAAGTATCGTTTGAGGGGAACCATGTTCTTTTGAAAAAGCATCTTCTGTAATTTCCAGATCTTCCATCCTAAGAAGTTTGTATGTTAAGTAATCATCTTTAACAATAGAATAAGCCAGTAAATACCAAGCATACCACCTGTAAATCACAGCAACCGGTTCCACCAGATGAATCCGTCTCTCATTCCGGCTGTTGCTATAAGAAAATCTGACTGCCTTTCTATGGAATGCAGCGAATTGAAGAAGCGGCAGAAATTTGCTGTTTCCCTCCTGCAAAACAGAAAAATCAAGTATCATACCCGCATTATTTTCATCAATCAGCGAAATGATCTTTTCATACAGATTTGAAATATCCGGATTATTGGTAGCAGAAGAGAGCCCATGCAAAGCAGTAAGAATATAAGAATAATCCTTTTGAGAAATAATCTGATTATTTAAAGTAAATCTTTTTGTCAATTCATAGCCGCCATTCATTCCAGTAATTGCAGCAACAGGAATGCCGGCAGAGCATAACGAATCAATATCCCTTTGAATCGTGCGGACAGACACCTCAAAATGCTTCGCCAAACTTCTTGCCGAGGTCCTCCCATGATTCATTAAAAATACAGTAATCCCATACAAACGATCGACTTTCATAACATTACTCCCATACCCGGAGAAGAAATCCCCCCATCAACCAGCAGAAGCCAGAGAGAACCTCAGCAGAGAGGAGGAAGACAAAACGGAGGAGGCTATTTGCCGTAAGGCATCGAGCCTCCGGAGTTTTCTCTTCCTCCTCTCCGCGACTCCCCTTCGCGCCGCCATCTCATTTCATCTCCGCAGCCCCTCTAAATCCTCAAAAAACCCAGGATAAGAAATCCCCACGCATTCCGCTCCCCGGATCTCCACTCCCCCTTCGGCGAACAATCCCGCCACGGCAAAAGTCATAGCGATCCTGTGATCCATTTGGCTGTCGATTTCCGCATCATGCAGAGGCCTGCCGCCGCGGATAATCATTCCATCCTCGGTTTCCGTCACATCCGCGCCCATTGCCCGCAGATTTTCCGTCATAATCGCGATCCGGTTGGATTCCTTCACCTTCAGTTCCGCGGCGTCCCGGATCACGGTTTCGCCTTCTGCGAAGCAGGCCAGAAGAGCAGCCACAGGCAGCTCATCAATCATAGCTGGGATGATATCTCCCTCCAACGTAATCCCATGGAGAGCGCTTTGCTCCACAAACAGGTCCGCGGCAGGCTCGCCGCCTGTCTCCCGGAGATTTTCCAGGCGGATTTTTCCCCCCATGGCCTGACAGGCCCGGATCAGACCGTCCCGGGTGGGATTGATACCTACATTGCGGATTAAAATGCCGGAGCCCTGAGCCAATAACCCGGCGGCGATAAAATAAGCCGCGGAAGAGATATCCCCCGGCACCTCAATTTTACAGGCATGGAGCTCCTTTGCAGGAGCGATGAAAGCGGTGGACCCGCAGGATGCAGCCTGAGCCCCAAACCCCTTGAGCATAAGCTCCGTATGGTTTCTGGAAAGACTGGGTTCCGTCACTGCGGTGGGAGAATCCGCATACAGCCCTGCCAGCAAAATTGCTGATTTTACCTGGGCGGAGGCGACTTTGGAATGATAATGGATTCCCCGGAGGGAAGAGCCCCGGATCAGCAGCGGCGCGCAGCCGTTGTCCCGCTGGCTCAGAATTTTGGCGCCCATGGCGGAAAGCGGCTCCATGATGCGTTTCATGGGACGGCGCCGGATGGATTCGTCTCCGGTGAGCACCGTATCAAAAGGCTGCCCTGCCAGGATGCCGGAAATCAGGCGGGTGGTGGTCCCGGAATTGCCGCAGTCCAGGATTTCCGAAGGGGCTGTAAGGCCGCGGAGCCCTTTGCCGTGGACCAGAACCCGGTCAGAGGTATTTTCAATTTCAATCCCCAGCTTCCGGAAGCAGGAGATGGTGGAGAGGCAGTCGGCGCCCTGAAGAAAATGGGTCACTTCTGTAGTGCCCTGAGCGATCGCGCCGAACATGACGCTCCGGTGGGAAATAGATTTATCGCCCGGAATCTGCAGGCTGCCCTGCAGGCGGGCGGCGGGATGAATTTTCATAGATCCTCCTAACGTACGGTGATATGATAATGGCAGCTGTCCAGGGTTTCCGCTGCTCTGGAAGCAGAATCTTCATCATAAAAAACGATTTTGAGCGCCCCCTGTTCAAATTCCCTGTTATGCACAATGCCGATATTCTTGATGCTGATTTGATGGACGGACAGGATGGTGGCAATGGTGGCGATGGCGCCGGCTTCATCCACGATATCGCAGTAAACCGCGTATTCCTTTTTCAGAGGCCCGGCGGAACGGTCGCTGATGGAACTGCGGTATTCCCCGGATTCTTCAAAGAGACGGAACAGTCCGGCTGCGTCGCTGTTTTCCAGCTCATGATAAATCCCTTCCATGTCAGCGATATAGTCCCGCAGTATTTTCATGATATTTTCTCTGTTTTCCATGCAGATCTGCTGCCACATTTCCGGGGAAGAAGAAGCGATTCTTGTGATATCCTTAAAACCTCCGGCAGCCACGGTTTTCATGGTCTGGCGGGAGGAATCGGAACGGGCGACCAGGTTCACCAGCCCGGCGGCGATCAGGTGGGGGAGATGGCTGACTGCCGCCACCACGCTGTCGTGCTCCTCCGGGTCCAGCACCAGAGGGATTCCATGGAGATCCAGCACCAGAGCGGTGAGTTTCTTCAGATCCGCCGGGGAGGACTGGGGTGTGGGGGTCAGCACGTAATAAGCATTTTCCACAAGGTGATCCGTGGCGTTTTCATACCCGGTCTGTTCGGAGCCGGCCATGGGATGGCCGCCGATAAAGCAGTGGGAAAGCCCCTGGGCCAGAACTGCATGGTGGACGTTTGATTTTGTACTTCCCACGTCGGTGAGGATGCAGCCTGGCTTCACCACATCTTTCAGCTTCGCCAGGTATCCTGGGATGCAGGAAACAGGGGTGCAGAGAAAGATAAAATCACATCCTGCCAGTTCTTTTGGGGAAGTGACGATCTCATCCAGGACTCCGTCCGCCCGGGCTGCTTCCAGTTTGCCGGCAGTGCGGGAGCAGGCCAGCATTTTCCAGTCAGGGTGGACTTTTTTCAGGCCCTTGGCGATGGAGCCGCCGATCAGGCCGAAGCCGATAAAACCAATGATTTCAGACATCAGAATTTCCTTCCTTCCAGCTGCGCGTAGGGGCGGAGCCTGCCGCAGAGAGTTTCAAATTGTTCAAATGTCAGGGACTGGGGGCCGTCGGACAGGGCGCAGGCAGGATCAGGATGAACTTCAATCATCAGCCCGTCGGCGCCGGCAGCCACGGCTGCCTTTGCCAGCGGTTCCACGTAGGCCCGGACGCCGGTGGCATGGCTGGGGTCCACGATCACCGGCAGATGGCTCTTGGAACGCAGTACCGGAACAGCGCTGAGGTCCAGCGTGTTTCTGGTGGCGGTTTCATAAGTGCGGATTCCCCGTTCACAGAGCACCACGTCAGGATTGCCCTGGGCCAGGATATACTCCGCCGCGTTGAGCCATTCGTCGATGGTGGCGGCCAGCCCGCGTTTCAGCAAGACGGGAAGCCCCGCTTTTCCGGCTTCCTTCAGCAGCTCAAAATTCTGCATGTTCCTGGCGCCGATCTGGAGAATATCCACGTATTTTACCGCGGATTCTATGGCTTTCAGGCTGGTGACCTCGCAGACCACTGAAAGGCCTGTGGCTTCTCTGGCCTCTTTCATGTAGCGCAGCCCTTCTTCTTCCAGACCCTGGAAGGAGTAGGGGGAGGTGCGGGGTTTATATGCGCCTCCCCGGAGAACGGTTGCCCCGGCTTTTTTTACCGCAAAGGCGGTGTCCAGAAGCTGCTTTTCATTTTCAATGGCGCAGGGGCCTGCCATGACAGTCAGTGTATCAGGGCCGATCAGCGCGTTTCCTGCCTGAACAGAAGAGGGCTGCGGGTGAAATTTCTTATTGGAAAGCTTGTAGGTTTCCGTGACAGGGACCACTTTGTCCACGCCGGAGGCGATTTCCAGGTTCGAAGCGGAGAGCCGCGTTTTATCACCGATGACACCTATAATGGTGACTTCCTGGCCCTCTGAAAGATGGGTCTGCAGGCCGCATCCCTCCACGGTTTGCATCACGTTCTGGATTTCCTGGCGGCTGGCGCCGGGCTTCATTACAATAATCATATCTATTTCCTCATTCCTTCTGTATTTCAATGATGTCGAATCAGCATTAGTTTAGCTTAATTTTCCCTAATTGTCAACACTATATTGCTTTAAACTGTAACGGTTTAAAGTGCAAAACAAAAGAGACAGAAACAATTTAGAAAAAACTTGTTAAATTTGCATGATAGACTTGAAATTTTTGAAAAAATTTAGTAGAATATATCTATAATTGATCCAGGCACTTTGGGATGACAAAAAACGAGAGTATTGGAGGAATGAATGATGAACGTGTATGAAAGCGACAAGATCCGCAACGTAGTGATTCTGGGCCATGGCGGCTCCGGCAAGACCACCCTGGTAGAAGCCATGGCATATGTCACCGGCGCAGTAAAGCGTCAGGGCAGAGTGACGGACGGAAATACAATCAGCGATTATGACAAAGAAGAACAGAAACGCCAATTCTCTATTTCCACCAGCCTGGTCCCGGTGGAATATGACGATATCAAAGTGAACCTGCTGGATACCCCCGGATATTATGATTTTGTCGGAGAGGTGGAGGAGGCGCTGAACGTGGCCGACGCCGCGATTATCGTGGTGAACGGAAAATCCGGCGTGGAAGTGGGAACGGAGAAGGCCTGGGAGCTGTGTGAGAAATACAACCTGCCCAGAATGATCTTTGTGACAGGCATGGACGACGATAATGCCAGCTTCCGCCAGGTGAACGTGACCCTGAATGAGAAATTCGGCCGCAAGATTGCGCCTTTCCATGTGCCGATCCGTGAGGATGGCAAATTTGTGGGTTTTGTTAATGTGGTGAAAATGGAAGGACGCCGTTTTACAGAAGGCAGCGATTATGTGGAGGGCGAAATCCCGGATTATCTGGATAAGCATCTGAGCATGAGCCGCGAATCCCTAATCGAGGCAGTGGCGGAGACCAGTGAAGAATTCATGGAACGATATTTTGCCGGAGAAGAATTTACCTATGACGAGATTTCCAGCGCCCTCCGGGAGCATGTGATCGACGGCTCCGTGGTGCCCGTTCTCTGCGGTACCGGCCTGAACGCCCAGGGCATGAACGCGCTGCTGCTGGCGATTCAGAAATATTTCCCCTCCCCGAAGCAATGCAAGATCAACGCCAATGATCTCAGCAACGGCGAACTGCTGCGTCTGGATTATGACTGCACAAAGCATGTGAGCGCCAAAGTGTTTAAGACGATTGTGGACCCCTTTATCGGCAAATATTCCCTGATTAAAATGGTGACAGGGGTGCTGAAGCCTGATACAGCGATTTATAATGTGAATAAGGAAGAAGAGGAAAAAGCGGCCAGGCTGTATGTGCTTCGGGGAAAGGAAGCCATTGAGGTTCCGGAGCTGCATGCCGGCGATATCGGCGCGCTGACCAAGATGAACACGCTGACCACCGGGGACACTGTTGCGCTCAAGGGAGCCACAGTGGTCTATGAGGCGCCGAAGGTGTCCGTACCTTTTACATATAAGGCTTATACCGCGAAAAACAAAGGCGACGAAGACAAGATTGCCGGCGCTCTGGCGAAGCTGATGGACGAGGATTTGACGCTGAAGGCAGTGAACGATGCGGAAAATCATCAGACTCTGCTGTACGGGATCGGCGACCAGCAGCTGGAAGTTGTGGTCTGCAAGCTGATGAACCGCTATAAGGTGGAAATCGAACTGACAAAGCCCAAATTCGCTTTCCGCGAAACCCTGCGCAAGAAGGTATCCGTACAGGGCAAGCATAAGAAGCAGTCTGGCGGCCACGGGCAGTACGGCGATGTAGTGATGGAATTTGAGCCCTCCGGCGATCTGGAGAAGGCTTATGTATTTGAAGAGAGAGTGGTGGGCGGCGCTGTTCCCCGCAACTATTTCCCCGCTGTGGAAAAGGGGGTTCAGGAATGCGTTGTGAAGGGGCCGCTGGCCGGTTACCCGGTGGTGGGCCTGAAGGCCACTCTGGTGGACGGCTCCTATCATCCTGTGGACTCTTCGGAAATGGCTTTCAAGATGGCCACGATCCTGGCCTTCAAGAAAGGCTTTATGGAGGCCGGGCCGGTTCTGCTGGAACCCATCAACACCCTGCAGGTGACAGTGCCGAACCAGTATGCCGGCGATATCATGGGCGATCTGAATAAGCGCCGCGGCCGCGTTCTGGGCATGGATCACATTCCTGGGGGAAAGCAGGTCATCACTGCGGATGTTCCCGCGTCAGAGCTGTACGGCTACTCCACAGACCTGCGTTCCATGACCGGCGGCATTGGGGATTTCTCCTATGAATTTGCCCGTTACGAGCAGGCTCCGGGAGATGTGCAGGCCAAGGAAGTGGCGGAGAGAAATAAAGAAAACTAAATAGATGTGGCTTGAGGGGCTGCTTGTACCCTCTGCTGGAAATGTCTGTAGAGAGGGCGCTGGTTCATGTTGTGAGGATCAGCGCCCTTTAAATAGGCTGATAATGGATCTGATACTGCTCAGTTGTTTTGGAATTAAAGAGCCAGAAGGACGCCCGGTTGAATAAAGCGCAGAGAATAGTGCTTCCTTTTTAAGGTCTTTTATGATACAATAACCGAAAATACAGGGGGAAACTCTGAAAGTGGAGGAAACAAGAGCGATGTGGTTCAGAAAAGACCTGAAAAAAGATGCTCGTGCAATGCTGAAACACAACTATTGGCGCATGGTGGCGCTGTGTTTACTGGTTGCCCTGTTTGCAGGAGAGGCCAATCAGATGCTTTCCCTGGTTCGGGCCTATGTGGGAGCGCGGCCGGAGATTGAGGCGGAACAGGAGGCGGGAACCGGCCTGCACCAGAAAACGAATTCAGAAGTTGTAGTGGATATTTTAAAGCAGCTGGGGTATGAAGAATATCAGAGCGCCGGAGTCAGCGCCACTCAGGGCGTGCTGGCCGGGATTGTCAATGGGATAGGCCAGGCAGGCTCTTTCCTGTTTGGAATCTTAAATGTGATCAACCAGTTTTTGTTTCACGATTCTGTGGCGGCCATATTCATCATACTGCTGGGATTGCTGATCCGCTTTATTTACTGGTGCTTTGTGGGGAATGTGCTGGTGGTGGGTAAAAACCGCTTTTTTATGGAGACTGTCACCTATGAGCACGCTCCGGTGCCCAGAATGCTGTTTATTTACCGGGTGAACCGGGCGTTTAAAGTGGCTGCGGCAATGTTTATGCGGGGATTTTTCCTGCTGCTTTGGATGCTCACCATTGTAGGCGGACCCATCAAGTACTATACCTATTACATGATCCCCTATATTGTGGCGGAGAACCCGGATATTGACTGGAAGTCCGCCATGGCGCTGTCCAAGAGGATGACCAGCGGACATAAATGGCGGATGTTCCTGCTGGATCTGTCCTTTATCGGGTGGGATATTCTCAATGCCTTTACTTTCGGTCTGCTGGATCTGTTCTATATCGTGCCTTATAAAAACTCAGTAAGGGCCCAGCTGTATCAGCGGCAGCGGGAACAGGTGATCCGTGAGAAATGCCCCTGTTGGGAAATGCTGGACGACAGGTATTTGTTTGAAGAGCCTGCTGTGATCCCGGAGGAAATTCCTTCAGAAAAAATCGACCCTGAACTGCGCATGCTGGAATACCCGGTGCAGCTGTTCAAAATCCCTGAAGAAAAGCGCAGGGAATGGATGGAAGCCCATTATGACAGGCCATACAGCCTGCGTTCTATAATTCTGCTTTTCTTCACTTTTTCTATAGTGGGATGGCTGTGGGAAGTGGGTCTTCATATGGTTCAGGCGGGTGAGTTTGTGAACCGGGGGACCATGTTCGGCCCATGGCTGCCCATTTATGGTTCGGGCGGATGCCTGGTGATTCTGCTTCTGCGCCGGTATGCGAAACACCCGCTGGTGACTTTTGGCCTGACGGTATTGCTGTGCGGAGTGGTGGAATATGGCACGGGATGGTATCTTGAAGTGACAAAAGGCGTGAAATGGTGGGATTATACCGGATATTTTCTGAACCTCCACGGCAGGATCTGCGCGGAAGGGCTGCTGGTGTTCGGAATCGGAGGCTGCGCCGCGATCTATGTGATCGGCCCGGCGCTGGATGAAAAGTTCAAAAAAATTCCCAAAAAAGTGCAGACAGCCCTGTGCGTTATTTTGATAGCTCTGTTCTGCAGCGATATTGTTTATTCTCACTTCCACCCCAATACCGGAAATGGGATCACACAGCCAGCGGCGGAAAAAGAGATGCAGAGTGCAGCGGCCGGAGCAACGATAGCCGGTTCCGCAGGAGGCGGCCTCATGATTCCGGGGGTCCGGGTGGATTTTGGGGAAGTGTCCGGTCCTGAAAAGACGGAATTGCAAGTTTGGGGTTGACAAAACAACTTGATGTGTTAAAATAGTCGCATATCAGCCGAAAAGGTGTGAACAACGCTGAAGGGGAATAGTAAGCCGCAGAATGTATCAGAGAGCTGCCGTTTGGTGTGAGGCAGTACAGGAAACAGCTGAATCTGGCCCCGGAGTTCCTTTCCTGAAATAACAGTAGGGAGAGGCGGTTTTCCCGTTATCGAAACATGAGTGCACGCATTGCTGCGTGAAATAGAGTGGTACCGCGAACAACCCCTTTCGTCTCTATAATAACAGAGACGAAAGGGGTTTTATAGTACAGAGAGGTGGATGAAATGATTAAAAACTATTCTCCGAAGGAGATCGAGAAAAAGTGGCAGCAGGTCTGGCAGGAGGAAGAAGCGTTTGCCGCCACGGACGATTATTCCAAACCAAAGTATTACGCGCTGGTGGAATTCCCCTATCCTTCCGGACAGGGGCTGCATGTAGGCCATCCCAGGCCCTATACGGCGCTGGATATCGTTGCAAGAAAACGGAGGATGCAGGGCTATAATGTGCTGTACCCCATGGGCTGGGACGCTTTTGGCCTGCCTACGGAAAATTACGCCATTAAAAACCATATCCATCCGAAGATTGTTACAGAAAACAACGTAAAGCATTTTAAGGAGCAGCTCCAGTCCCTGGGATATTCCTTTGACTGGGACAGGGAAATCAATACCACGGACCCCAACTATTATCACTGGACCCAGTGGATTTTCCTGAAACTGTTCAACGCAGGGCTGGCTTATAAATCGGAGATGCCCATCAACTGGTGCACCTCCTGCAAAGTGGGCCTGGCCAATGAAGAAGTGGTAAACGGAGTGTGCGAGCGCTGCGGCGCGCCGGTGGTCCGCAAGGTCAAGAGCCAATGGATGCTGAAGATCACAGAATATGCGGATAAACTGATCGACGGCCTGGAAGGCCTGGATTATATTGAGAAAGTCAAGGTTTCCCAGAAGAACTGGATTGGCCGTTCCCAGGGCGCGGAAGTGGACTTCTCGCTGAAAGATAAGCCGGAGAAGCTGCGCATCTACACCACCCGGCCGGATACGCTGTTCGGCGTCACGTATATGGTGCTGTCCCCGGAACATCCCTATATTGACAAGTATCAGGATGAAATACAGAACTGGGAAGAGATTGCGGCATACCGGGAACAGGCGGCCAGAAAATCCGATTTTGAAAGGGCTGAGCTGGCAAAAGAAAAGACCGGCGTGGAGATCAAAGGCCTGCGGGGGATCAATCCTGTAAACGGGCAGGAAATCCCGATCTGGATTTCCGACTATGTGCTGATGAGCTATGGCACGGGCGCCATCATGGCAGTACCCGCCCATGATGAAAGAGACTGGGAGTTTGCGAAGAAATTCGGTCTGCCGATTGTGGAGGTGGTGGCAGGAGGGGATGTGCAGAACGCTGCCTTCACCGATGTGGCCACAGGGAAGCTGGTGAACTCCGGATTCCTGGACGGCATGGAAGTGGCTGACGCAAAGAAGGCGATTCTCCAGTGGCTGGAGGAAAAGAAAGTCGGCACGCCCAAGAAGAATTACAAGCTGCGGGACTGGGTGTTTTCCAGACAGCGCTATTGGGGCGAGCCCATCCCGGTGGTACAGTGTGACAAATGCGGTTATGTGCCTTTGCCGGAAGGCCAGCTTCCTCTGGAGCTGCCGGAGGTGGAGAGCTATATGCCCACAGATAACGGAGAATCTCCGCTGGCGGCCATGACGGACTGGGTGAATACCACTTGCCCCTGCTGCGGAGGGCCTGCGAAGAGAGAGACAGATACCATGCCCCAGTGGGCCGGATCTTCCTGGTATTATCTGCGGTATACGGATCCCCACAATGAGGAAGCCCTGGCGTCGAAAGAGGCCATGAAATACTGGCTCCCGGTGGACTGGTATAACGGAGGCATGGAGCATACCACTCTGCATCTGCTGTATTCCCGTTTCTGGCATAAGTTCCTGTACGATCAGGGCGTGGTTCCCTGCCCGGAACCATATCAGAAGCGCACCTCTCATGGAATGATCCTGGGAGAAAACGGGGAGAAGATGAGCAAATCCAGAGGAAATGTGGTTAACCCTGATGATATTGTAGAAGAATTCGGGGCCGATACCCTCCGCACTTATGAGATGTTCATCGGCGCGTTTGAACTCAGCGCGTCCTGGTCGCAGGAAGGCGTAAAAGGCTGCCGCCGGTTCCTGGACCGGGTATGGAAGCTTCAGGATATGGTAACAGATGGAGAAGGGTATTCTAAAGAGATGGAGACCAGGATGCATCAGACCATCAAGAAAGTTTCCTCGGATTTTGAAGCCCTGAAATATAATACGGCAATTGCGGCTATGATGGCGCTGATCAATGAATTTTACCACGTGGGGCGTGTGACCAAAGGGGAACTGAGGACGTTCCTGATCCTGCTGAACCCGGTGGCTCCCCACATCACAGAAGAGATGTGGCAGGATATGGGCTTTGAAGGAAGGCTGTACCAGGCCTCCTGGCCGGAGTATGACGAAGCCAAGACGGTGGAGTCTGTGGTGGAAATCGCCGTTCAGATTAACGGAAAGACCCGGGCTGTGGTGAAACTGCCAAAGGATATCGGCAAAGAGGAAGCCATTGCAGCCGGAAAAGAAGCGGTGGCGGAGCGCCTGACCGGGAATATCGTAAAGGAAATCTATGTGCCCGGAAGAATTATTAATATTGTGCAGAAATAATTTGAGAGAAAATCTCACAACAGAATAAAGTGCTTGGAAATATTGAAAAGTTCGCTTAAAATCAAGGTTTGCAGACATTTTTCTTCAAAGAAAAGGTATCGTAGAATACCGCAAAATATCGTAACAGATTTTTAGAATGGAGTAAATTTGGAGTAAAGATTGAAAGAAAATGGAGTAAATATTTCAAAGATGTAATGAGAAATGGCGTAGGTAGTGGAAACATTATTTGCGTCATTTCTCATTTGTAAAATTAAGGGCGGTTTTATTGAATTTGTGATAAAATAGAAAAAACATCTTGACTCTCTAGTAACGTAACGGTTTACGCTGAAAGGGAAAGGAGGACTTATGAAAACAGTTAAAGAAGTATCAGAATTGACTGGAATTAGCATAAGAACATTACGATATTATGATGAAATTGATTTGTTAAAACCTGCTAAAGTAACAGAAGCAGGATACCGTTTATATGATGAAAGCTCATTGAAAAAATTACGTCAGATTATGTTTTTTCGAGAACTGGAAGTTCCATTGTCAGAAATAAAAGCAATTATGAAGAATTCTGAAAGTGATAATCGTAAGATTCTTGAAACACAGAAAATGATGCTAGAAATGAAACGGAATCGTTTGAATGGTATTATCGAATTGATTTCTGATGTGTTGAAAGGAGAGGACAAGATGAGTTTTGAAACATTTAATAAAGATGATATTCAAAAAATAATACAACATTCTTTAAAAATTATGAGTGAAGAAGACAAGAAAATAATTATCGAGCATTATGGAGATATTGAGAAGTTTAAAGAATCTGTTGCGGAAGGCTTTAAAGATGAAAAGGCATGTGAGCATTTAATTAAGATATATGGAAGTAAAGAAAAAGCAGTAGAAGCAAGTCTGAAGTCAACAGGAACTAGAGAAGAAGTTACAGAGCAAAAAAATGAGATGGACTTGATTTATAAACAGTTTGCTTGTGCAATGGAAAGTTCAGATGAAGATATGTCAATGAAAGCAGTAAAAAGATTGGGGGAAAGTTGTAAAAATCTTTTTAAAATGGATAATGCAAGAGTATTATTATTAGAAATGGCTAAAGATTATTTGAATCATTCTCAGTTGGAAGAAGACACAGATAAACAGTACGGAAAAGGTGTTACAAAATACATTGGTTCAGCGATATATCGGTATTATGGTGTAGAAAACTTAGAATAAACAGATGTTACCAAAATGGAAACAAAGGAAATACATACTGGTACTTTTATTTTGGGTTCTATCGTTATATGATGTGAATGAAAGAGAGGTATGGAGTATGGCATTAAATGATAACATCAAAAAATTCAGAGAAGAAAAAAATCTCACTCAGCAACAACTTGCAGATAAGTTATATGTTTCAAGGCAGACAGTTTGTCGTTGGGAAAATGGTTCAAGATGTCCGGATTTGATTACGGCAAAAAAACTGGCATTAGAACTAGATGTAAGTATGGACGAACTTATATCAGATGAAGATGTAAATGATATGCAAGTAAATTATGGAATATGGAAATCTGAAAGAATAAAAGAGAAAAAGCATTTACAGACACTTCAAAAAAAGATATTAGACTTTATACAAATTGTGGGAGCTGTATTTTTAGCAATCACGATTTTGTTACGAGTGCAATTAGATATGAGAGTACCTGTATGGTGTACAATCATTTGCTTTATTATTGTAGCGGTAGCATTTCTTTGTAATTTCATAGTTTCTAAAAAGTTGAGAGAAATGTAGTGAGGTCAAGGAACAAGGCGAAGCCGATACGCCGTAGGGCAGTCCTTGACAGAACGGACACAGCCAACAGTACCATGATACAGCAGAGGACTTGAAAGGTCAGAAACCTTGCAAGTCCTCTTGTCTGTTACTGGGCGTTATGCTTTAAGTAAAGTGCTTCTTTTACCAGTTCCTTTTCAAATGCCTTGATGTGATCGTCCTGTATTCCGTTGTCGATATAAAAGCAGTCGTTAGCCTGTGAGTAGGACAGCATGGTAATTTTCGGCTCATAAGTCTTTCTATCAATTCCATAATAATAGACGGTGGCAGTTGAAAGTTCCACGCTGATACTGTCAAAATCTCTTGTGAAAACGCTGTGCTTGTCTGCATGGAAAAAATCAGACGGACATTCGTAGAACTCGGAACTATCTTCTCTTAAAAATAATGGCAGTATGTGTACTTCGTTTCCGCTTCGGTTGACAAGAACATAAAAGCGTGGAATGAGGGCGGAATACTGTGTTTTCATTGCGATATACATATCATCTAAATCATCAAGAAGATACTCGGAGCAGGAGTTGTTGTAAAAGACGTATTGCAGGGCAGTATTATTTCTTTGATTATTTTCCATAGGCACATTTTCCCCGTAAAGCCAACGCAAATCTACGTCTAAGGAGTCAGCAATCAGTTCCAGTTTATCTGCTTTCGGATTGTACTGTCCCGAAAGATAGGAACTGAACGCTCCTTTGCTGATACCAGTATCTTTGACTATATCTACCTGTTTTTTATTTTTTGCTTTCATGGCAAATTTAATCCGTTCTGCGATTGTATTCATCTGAAAACCCTCTCTTTCCATATCCTGTTATAACTTTTCATATCTTATCGTCTAAGGACACTATACCACAAGTTCAGAAAAAAGAAAACAAAAAGTTCACAAAAAACTAAACTTTATATTGCAAAACGAATATGTCTGTGCTAATATACAATTAAGTTCAGAAATAACTGAACTAAAAACGACGTCGTAATAAGAGAATGAAAATATGAGAAACTGTCCTATCGGTTCAACGGGGAGAAAGGAATGTGTATGCAGATTATATTGACAAAAGAACAGGTAAAAGAAGCCTTTGGAGAACTTCGTTTCATGGGTGCGGATAACTGTTACCGTTATGATAAAGACAGTAAGAAGAAAACAGAGGAAGTGGAAGCCTTAAAACTTCATCTTGGAAGCATGAAACTTGGGAACAGCGTGGATATTCGCTTGGAAGCAACGGAACATCCAAAGATTGAGCCTTATGCTGTGGTGGAACTGGAAGAACCAGTATATGCCCCTTATGTGCAGAGAGGAAACTTCCCTGTATTAGTGGAGAAGATTACCTGTAAGGGTATCCGCCCTGTTCCAAACAAAAATATGTAGGCGGTCAAAGTTCCTGCCCTCGTTCTGACGTACCAAACGGCAGGTTGAGGGCAGGGCAATGGCAACGCCATTGCAGATAAGGAGGTTTGATAAACTTGGAAGAAAGAAGCGGAAGTTTTCTTCCAGAACTCCCCTACACTAACAGGGGAGTAATACGACAGAAAGAAGAATTAAGTGCCTTGATAGACTGGTGTCAGATAACCGTTAAGGAAGTTCCGTTAGAAGCAGTTATAGAAGATGTACTGAGAATACCTTTGGAACTTATGACCGTAACGGGCTATGAAAAGGGGATTGCAGGACATGAGGTTGTGGCAATCTTCGATAATATCAAGGTGCTAAAGCCGACAGGAAACGCACAGTATCAAGGCTTTCAGATTTTGATGAGTGGGAAAGGCTGTCGCAACTATGAGAATTTTTTACAACTCAATGA
The DNA here is from genome assembly GCF_004216775.1 of Cuneatibacter caecimuris. GTDB lineage: Bacteria > Bacillota > Clostridia > Lachnospirales > Lachnospiraceae > Cuneatibacter > Cuneatibacter caecimuris. Next base: position 283,012 of record NZ_SGXF01000001.1, on the reverse strand, counting down.
GGAAACATGGTTTGATTTCTTAAACAGAGTTTGTCAGTATCACATCAATTTTCCTCGGATTGATTTGGCGATAGACGACAGAAAACCGTATTTGAGTATTCCTGATTTGATTGTACGGACAAAAGAGGGATTGCTTTCTTCAAAGTTACGGGAGATAGATTTTCACGACTCGGGAGAATTGAAAGAGGAAGTGTTTCAGAGTAAAGGTGGAAGTCTTTATCTCGGCAGTTCAGCCAGTAATTTGAGATTGGTATTTTATGAAAAGGGATATGAACAGAATAAAAAGTATGGAACAGAATTAGATGAAAATTGGAATAGATATGAGTTGAGATTTCGGCAGGAAATGGCGGTAAGTGTAGTACAGGAATTATTGAGATATAGAGATGTGGCAGGACTGGCAATGGAAGTGTTGAACAGCAAAATACGATTTTTAGAAAAGCCGACAGACAGCATGACAACACGAAAAAGGCTTTATCCAACCTATCAAGCGTGGGCGGAACTGATGAAAGATATAGGCAAGGTGAAACTTACCATGCAACCACAGAAGAAAAGTCTGCAAAAGGTATGGGAGTGGCTGGAAAAGTATGTTGCCCCGTCTTTGAAGCTGTTTGCAGAGGTTGGGAAGATAGAGCAGAGAGATTATATCGGTAATCTCGTAGCAAATGGAGAAATGAATATCACACAGAAGCAGTTGTATGATGATTACATAAAAGCAAGAAAATTAGAGGAAAGGGGGTAATCGTATCGAGAAAGCATTACTAAATATAAATGAATTTTGTGAGTATATGGGGATTGGGAAAACAAAGGCAAGAGAACTGTTGAACAATCCGAAAAATAGATTTACAGTACGCATTGGTAATCGGTTGTATGCAAATAAGAAATTACTTGATGAATGGCTGGAATATCAATGTAAAAGGGCTTGAAAAGAAAATGGGGTGTGGATATAATGAAAATTGAAATATTTACTTTACCATATTTCTTTCAGTAGAAGAAAGGAAAGTTGGTATGGGTAAAGATTTAAAGGGCAAAGAACTCGGTAAGGGAATTTCACAGAGAGCAGACGGACGCTATATTGCAAGATTTACAAGCAAAACAGGAAAACGTAAAACGCTTTATGATTTCAAACTGAATGAATTGAAACGGAAGTTGCGAGAAGCGGTTTATGAAGATGAACATGGTTTGAATGGCAATGGCGAAAGTATCACTTTAAACGCATGGTATGTAACGTGGACGGAGTTGTATAAGAAGAAAACAGTTAAAATGACTACGATATATAAAAACCATAGTTACTATAACGCAAGAGTGAAGAACTCTATCGGAAAGATGTATTTGCAGGACATTAAAACATATCACGTTCAGAAGTTTTTGAATGACTTGATAGATAGTGGTCTTGCACATGGAACGGTATCAAATATCAGATTTATGTTAAGCGATATGTTTGATAAAGCGGTATTGAGTGAATACATTAGAAAAAATCCCTGTATCGGTGTGGAAATGCCAAAAGAAGTGAAAAAAGAAAGACGTGTATTAACAAGAGAAGAACAGGAGAAATTCTTTGCATTTGCTTCTTCTTATATACACATCAATGTTCTGAAATTTGCTGTGACAACAGGTTGTCGAATTGGAGAAGTGCTTGGACTAAAATGGGAAGATTGTGATTTTGAAAAAAGAGAAATTATAATCAATAAGACAATCCATTATTCAAAGGCTTCTAGTCCTGTTGAGGGTTCAAAGTTTTTCTATACGACCGCAAAAACTATATCCAGTAATCGTGTAATTCCTATGACAGATGAAGTGTATGAGATTTTGCAAAATCAGAAGATAAAGCAGACAGAACAGAAGATGTGGAAACGCTCGATATGGAAACAGCACAAAGAATTTCAAAATTTGGTATTTACCTGTTCAGACGGTTCGCCAGTTTACTATTATAACGTCAATAGTGCAATCAAAGACTATGTAGCGAAAATCAATGTAATAGAGATTGAACTGGCAAAGGAAGAAAAGAGAGAGCCGAAGATATTTGAACTGTTTACCTGTCACACTCTGCGACATACATACGCTACAAGGTGCTATGAAAATGGAGTAGACCAACAGGTAGTGCAGAAACTCTTAGGTCACTCCTCATTGGCAATGACAACCGACTTATACACGCACGTTTCAAAAGAAAAGAAAAAAGAAGAAGTAGCCGAACTGAAAATATTGGCTTAAAATTGGAGTAAAAATGGAGTAAATTAGAAGAGAGATAGCGAAAAACAGCGTAAAATCAACATTTTCAAGTAGATATAAATATTGTACAAAAATAACAGGAGAGAAAATCTAACAAATCAATACTGCGGTAAGAAATTTTGAGTATCTGACCGCATTAGAAAATGGCGCGGGCAGTAAAAAATGGTCTGCGCCATTTTTTCAATAGTTAGGAGCGCTTATGGAATATTTAATCCGGGCGATGAAAAGAGAAGAATTTCCATTGCTGAATGATTTTTTGTATGAAGCAATTTTCATTCCCAAAGGCGCAGAACCGCCGCCAAAGTCCATCACTAATTTGCCGGAACTGCAAGTATATGTTGCCGGTTTTGGGAATTCAGAGCGTGACAGAGCTTTTGCCGCGGTGGTAGATGAACAAATTGTGGGCGCTGCATGGGTTCGCATGATAAATGATTACGGTCACATAGATGATAATACGCCGTCTCTTGCAATATCCTTGTACAAAGAATACAGAGGCTTAGGGATAGGAACCGCATTATTAAAAACCCTTCTCCGGAATCTGAAATCAACTGGATATTCAAAAGTGTCTTTATCTGTTCAAAAAGATAATTACGCAGTAAAAATATATGAGAAGGCCGGATTTGCTATTTTTCATGAGAATGAAGAAGAATATATTATGGTAGCTGACCTGACGTTATGATGCTTTCTGAGGGAAATAATAAAATAGAAGAATAAAGGCAGGCACAGTATGGGGTTAACATATAAAAAGGCAACTCTTGAGGACATAGAAGTATTGACAACTACAAGGGTGGAAGTGCTGAGGGCGGCAAACAAACTGCCTCGTGACGCGGATATGAGTGAGGTAGAGAAGCAATCCTATATTTATTATCAAAAGGCGCTTGAAAACGGGACGCACATTGCTTATTTAGTCTTTGATGAAAAACATTTTGCCGGGGCTGGCGGCGTCAGTTTTTATCAGGTCATGCCGACGTATCATAATCCCAGTGGAAACCGTGCGTATATAATGAATATGTATACGGCTCCCCAATACAGAAGGAGAGGAGTCGCCTATAAAACCCTGGATCTGCTTGTCAAAGATATTAAGGACAGGGGAATTACATATATTTCTTTAGAAGCCACTGACATGGGGCGGCTTCTGTATGAAAAATATGGTTTTGTAAAAATGGTTGATGAAATGAAATTACCAGAGTGATTTCGTATACCAAAAAAGCTGTTTGGGGGAGGAGATATACTCCGCCGCCAAACAGCTTTTTTTTCTTCATTCTGTTATGTGTCTCAGCAAATTAAGCCAGAGTTACGTTAACAGCCTGCAGGCCCTTGTTTCCTTCAGCGATGTCAAAAACAACTTCCTGACCGTCTTCCAGAGACTTGAAACCATCGGAAGCGATGCCGGAGAAATGTACGAATACATCCTCGCCTGTTGCAGCATTGGTGATGAAACCAAAGCCTTTCTGAGAGTTGAACCACTTTACTGTACCTTTATTCATGAAAGATACCTCCTGTTTTTTATTTTTTGTATATTTACGGTAAAACTAAAAATCACATATTTTTGTAACCCATTATCAAAGATAGAGATAATGATTTACAAAAATATGTGAAATCTAAATCTTATCTAAAATACTTTGATAGTATAGCATGTGATACATGTTTTGTCAATAGCAAAAAAATAATTTTTTTCAATGCCGCTTGAGTTTATCAGGAATATTAGGTATAATTTGTAACAGGAATATATTCGGCAATTTTTGACATGGAAATACGGCTGGCACAAGCTAGGGGAGACTTATGAAGCGTAAACAGGAGATCCCAGAGAGCTTCTGGAGATTATTCCGGTCCGGCAACCGGGAAATCTATATCGAAGCGCTGCTGAGAATTAATGAAGAATATCAATATAATAATTATTTCCTGAGCTGGGAAGTCTGCATCCAGGTGCTCAGCAATTATTTCAGCGGGCGGCGCATTGCCATGCTCCGGGAAGAAGAGGCGGACTGGGAGGATTCCCTGGAACCTCCGTCCACCCAGGTCCTGAAATGGCTGGTAAAAAACGGATGGCTGAAAAAGCTGGAGGACTATGCCCAGGGGATCACCAACGTGGTGATCCCGGAATACGCAGCAGTGATGATAGAAGCTTTTGAAAAGCTGGAACAGGAACAGGGGCAGGATGCGGATGTGTATATCCAGAGCATTTATGCAATTTTGTTTTCCTACCGGAATGACAGCCGCAGGGATATCAGCCTGCTGCAGTCCGCGGTGGTGAACACCCGGGAACTGAACCGGGCGCTGCAGAATATGCTGCACAATATGGACCGCTTTTTCGCCAGCCTGCTGGACCAGGATTCTTATGGCGATTTGCTCAAGGAGCATTTGAATGTCTATGTGGAAGAGGTTGTGCGGAAAAAATACCATATTTTGAAAACTTCTGATAATTTTTATCTGTATAAAATGGAAATCAGGAAATGGCTGAAGGAAATTGAGGACGAGGAAAACCGGAGGCTGCTGCTTCTGGAAGACGGGCCGGACGGCGAGGAAAAAGACCATCAGTTTCTGGCAGGACGACTGGTGCTGGATAAAACAGAAGAGATCAGCCGGGGATTCCGGGATATCGAGAGACGGATCTTCTTTATGGACCAGGAGCACACAAAATATGTGCGGGCCACAGTGACCAGGCTGAATTATCTGCTCAATGAGGACCGGGATATGCTGGGGCTGATGGTGCAGCTGCTGAACCGGATTGCAGAAGGAGACGAGACAGAGCAGAGGATCAGGCAGACGGCCCTGAGGATGAACCTGTCTGATATTCAGGTGCTTTCCGGGGAGTCCCTGTATAAAAGAAGAAAGCCCAGGGCTGACTTTGCCGGTTCTCTGAAACCGGATGAAGAGGTGCGGGAACTGGAACGGAGAGAAGTCCTCAGGCTGAATAAGATACAGAACCGTTACAGCAGAAGAGAGATTCAGGAGTTTGTCCTGAGCAGGATGGAGAATGGCTGTTACAGAGTGGATCAGGATACCGTACAGGATGAGGAAGCTTTTGAAAAACTGATTCTGGCTTATGACGACGCCATGCGCAGGGACAGCCCTTTTACGGTACCGGAAGAGGAAGAAGGCAGGATCAGACAGAATGGTTATGTCTATCCGAAACTGACTTTTGTAAAGCGCGCCGTTCGGAGAAAGGTTGAGGAAGATTTATGATTGAATATTACAGCCGGCTGATGCAGGAAGAACGGGAAGACTTGAGACGGGCGGTGCAGCTCTTGTACCGGCAGACTTTTGTCCTGGAACGGAAGTACGACAGGAGATCTTCCAGGATGACCTTTAACAGAGATTACAGGATCTGCAGCCAGCACCTGGAATTTTTACAGGATTATTTTGAGATTATGGGCGTATCACTGCGGGAAAATGTGCAGGACGGGATCATTTATCTCCAGGGAGAGAGTCTGGTCGGTGATAAGATGACAAGAACAGCAACGCTGTATCTGCTGATTTTGAAGGTGATCTATGACGAACAAATGGCGTCGGTATCTAATTCCAGCCAGGTGTTCACCACTCTGGGGGATATGAATGAAAAGCTGGGGGGATTCGGTCTCATCGAACGGCAGCTGCCCTGGTCGGATGTACGCCGGTCCATCGCTTTCCTGAAGCGGTTCCAGCTGGTGGAGCCATTGGATGTGATGGAAGAAATGGACAGCCGGACCCGTCTGCTGATCTACCCTTCTATTCACCTGGTCCTTTTGGGGGATGATGTGCGGGCGCTGCTGGACAGTTTCAGAGCACAGCAGCCCGATCCCGGGCAGAAGGAGATGGAATTAGAAAGAGAATCCAGCATACAGGAAACAGAGACGGAAGAGGAAGGAATAGAAGATCATGGAGCAGCAGAGATTTAAAGCACTGTCCAGGCTGTGCCTGAACAACTGGCATTACATAGACCGGAAGATCCTGAGCTTCCGGGAGGGGATTAACTTTTTTACCGGGCATTCCGGGAGCGGGAAATCCACCGTGATCGATGCCCTGCAGATTCTGCTCTATGCGGATTCCGACGGGCGCGGCTTCTTTAACAAGGCTGCCGCGGATGATTCGGACCGCAGTTTGATCGAATATCTCAGGGGTATGGTGAATATCGGCGAGGACAATGAATACGAGTATGTGAGAAACCGTAATTTTTCCACCACCATCGTAATGGAGCTGCGCCGCACGGACACAGGCAGCTGCCAGTCCATCGGCGTGGCCTTTGATGTGGATACAGCGTCCAATTCCGTGAACAGCCGGCTGTTTTTTGAGCATGACGGCCCTCTTCTGGAAAACGCTTACCGGAAAAACGGCCGGGCCATGACCACGGAAGAAATCCGCGAAGAGCTGCAGCATGGTTTCGAGAAGAATCAATATTTTTTGGGGCCCAGCAATGAGCGGTTCCGCAGAGTTCTTTACGATGAATATCTGGGCGGGCTGAATGAGAAGCGCTTCCCCCAGCTGTTCCGCCGGGCCATCCCTTTTCGCATGAAAATCCGGTTGGAAGAATTTGTAAAAGAATACATCTGCATGGAAGAAGATATCCGGATAGAGGACATGCAGGAAAGTGTCATGCAGTACGGCAGGATGCGCAGAAAAATCGGAGATACCTGTGGGGAGATCAGGGAACTGGAAAAGATCGGAGAGGCCTACGGCCAGGCGATGGCCAGAAAGGCGCAGAAAGAAGAGGCCGGTTATTTCCGGCAGTATATGGACCTGGCGGGACAGCGGGAGCGGGTATCCGGGCTGCAGGACAAAATAGAAGCCTGCGGAAAGGATCTGGAGGCGGCCGGGGACAGGAAGAAAACTTTAGAGCAGAAGATTTCTGACCTGGAAGCCCGGAGGAGGGAGCTGGACAGGCAGATCGCGGCTTCCGGCTATGAAGAGCTGCAGGCGCAGCTGGCAGGCGTCAACGAAATGGTGGAGAGGCTGAGCGCCAGCCGGGGAAAGTGGCAGCAGACGGCGGCGGCCCTGGGTCAATGGGAAGAACAGGATGTGACCCCTAATCCGGTGCTTTGGGATATCGGCAGGTTCCGCAGAGAGGCCATTCAGCCGGAGGAACTGGACAGGCTTCAGAAAGGGATCGTGGAGCTTCAGAAGGATGCCGCCGCCCTGAAAAAGGAGCTGGATTCCGATGTGCGCCAACTGTCCAGACAAGTTTTAGAGATTGAGAAGGAGGCCGCCAGCCTCAGACAGGGAGGAAAAGCCTACCCAAAAGAGCTGGAGGAAGCCAGACAGCTGATCCGTCGGCGGCTGCAGGCCCAAACCGGAAGGCCGGTACAGGTGGAAATCCTGGCGGATCTGCTGGAAATCCCGGACGATACCTGGCGCAACGCCGTGGAAGGCTACATGGGCAGCAATAAGCTTCTGCTGATCGTAGAGCCGGCCTATGTCCGCCAGGCCATGGCGGTATACGAAGAACTGGACCAGAACAAATATTATTCCGCCGCCGTGCTGGATACAGAAAAGGTAATGGCCAGGGAGCACCGGGTGAAGAAGGGCGCGCTGGCGGAGGAGGTGGACTGCCGCCAGCCCCATGTCCGGGCTTATCTGGACTTCCTGATGGGGAATGTGATAAAATGTGCCGATGTGGACGAATTGAGGGAGCAGGCTGTGGGAATTACCAGCGGCTGCCTGCTGTACCAGGGATATAAGCTGCAGCGGATCAATCCAAAGCAGTACACCAGGTTCGCTTACATTGGGAAGGAAGGCCGCCGCCGCAGAATCCGGCAGATGGAAAAGGAAAAGCGGCTTCTGGAAGAAAAACTGGAACCTCTGAAGAAACAGCAGGAGGAGTGCGCGCAGGTTTTAGCTCTGGAAGGCCTTTCCAGGCCGGCGGAAGAATATCTGGGCTGGGCAGAGGATATCCGGCGGCTGCCGGAGAAGCAGAAGGAGCAGAAAAAGCTGCTGAAAAAGCTGGAAGAGCTGCAGCGGCAGGATGTATCGGCCTGGGAACAGGAACGGGATGCGGCAGAGGAAAAATGTAGCAGATACAAAGAAGAACGGGACGAACTGATGCGTCTTTCTGCCGGAATCGAGAATCGTGCCGGCCTGTTCCGGCAGCAGCATCTGGAACTGAGCGGGCAGCTGGCGGAACAGGAGCGGCTGTTTACAAGAAGGCCGGAGCTGGAAGAGAAGGTACAGGCATACCTGAAGGAGAAGAAGCAGCGGGGCAGCCTGCAGTACGACAGCCTGCGGCAGTATTTCCAGGGAAAAGAAACCCAGGCAGCGGGAGAGCTGGAGAACGCCTGGTCAGGCCTGCGCGGCCTTCGGTTTGAGTACCTCAGGCAGCATCCAAACCGCAGCTTTGACCCGGAGAGCTCGGAAAATCAGGATTATGACCAGCTGCTGGAACGGCTGCGGTATACAGACCTGGAAACCTTATATCAGAAGGCTGATGAACAGGCCAGGGAAGCGGTGGAGCTGTTTAAGCAGGATTTTGTGTACAAGATCCGCAGCGCCATCAAAGAAGCCATGGAGCGGAAGCGGCAGCTGAATCAGATCATTGACAGGCTGGATTTCGGAAAAGACAAGTACAGGTTCAAGTTCGGAAAGAACAAAGGGCCGGACGGGAAGTATTTCGACATGTTTATGGCCGAGGATCTGGAGATTAATCCCGCCAGCCTGCGGCCTTCGGTGGACCACCAGATGAACCTGTTTGCAATGACCCATGAAAATCACTATGGAGAGCTGATCCAGGAACTGATCAGCTGCTTTATACCGCCGGACAACGCTACTGCCGAAGAATTGGAGGAAGCGAAGCGGAATATGGTAAAATATGCGGATTACCGGACTTATCTTTCTTTTGACATGGAGCAGATCATAGAAGGAGAGGAGACTGTGAAAATCCCGCTGAGCAAGATGCTTAAGAAAAATTCCGGCGGAGAAGGGCAGAACCCCCTTTATGTGGCCCTTTTGGCCAGTTTCGCCCAGGCTTACCATATCGACCTTTCCGCCAGGCGCAGAAGAGACCCTTCCATCCGGCTGGTGGTGCTGGATGAAGCCTTTTCCAAAATGGATGCGGAAAAGGTGGCCAGCTGCATGAAGCTGATCCGCGGATTTGGGTTCCAGGCCATCATCAGCGCCACTAACGACAAAATCCAGAATTATCTGGAAAGCGTGGACAAAACCTTTGTATTCGCCAACCCCAATAAGAAACACATATCCATTCAGGAGTTTGAAAAAGAGGAGTTTGGAGAGCTGATCAATGAAAATGATATCATGGATGCTCAATAAGGTGGATACCCCTGCCGGGCGGAAAGGCCGTCTGTCGGGGGAAAAGCACTGGAAGGTAGAGCAGAAGGATCTGAATGCTGTGGGAGGCCGTTCCGCATTTGTGGCCCAGGCCGAAGCGCTGGAAGCCGAAGGACTGATCCGGGTAAAGTGGTACGACGTGGATCATACCGATGCGGAGATCGTTCATTTTCGTCTGGAAAATCTTTCCGAACTGTACCGCAGGGCGGGGAAAACGCCGCCCTGGGAAAAAATTGCTGTTCTGAGGAATGAGCTGGAAAAACGGCGGGGAAGCAGGAAAAAGAGCTGGATTGCCGCCTGGGAAAATCACTTGATGGAACAGCTGGATCGGGGGACAATACCTGCTGTATTGGAAAGAGAAGAATTTCTGTGCTGTGCGGACGCGCTGGACGGGCTGGAAGAACCGGAATATAAGCGGCTGTTCAGCGCAAGATGTTTGCGGGACTCCAAAGCCTTTGAGCGGGATTGGCAAAGAGAGATCCTGACGGCAGCCAGAAGGCACAGCGCGCTGATCGAAGACGCCATGAGCGATACGGAAGCTCTGGAGCAGATTGGAATTCTGGAATACGGCCAGCAGCTGTATTTGAAGGGAAGGATTTTATTTGAGCTGAATGGAGAACAGATCAGCACGGAAAAGTTTTTCTGCGGCGTGACTTTAAACAGCATGACGCTGAAACTGGGAAAACCGCTGCCTCAGCAGATTCCGCAGGTGATCAGCATAGAAAATCAGGCTAACTTTGAAGCTGCGGAATACAGGGAAGATACGCTGTATATCTTTTCCCACGGCTATTTTTCACCCAGAGAAGCGGAATTTTTGCGAAAGCTGCTGAGGTGCCTGGGCCCGGAAACTTCCTATTACCATTGGGGAGACCTGGATTATGGCGGAGTCCGCATTTTTCAATACATCCGCACCAAAATTTTTCCCGGGCTGCAGCCCCTTTATATGGACAGGGATCTGCTGGCCAGGAGCAGAAACCTGGGCTATGGCGGGCCGCTGTCAGATTCCGTGCTGAAGAAACTGGATCATTTTCAGGAACCTGTTCTGCAGGAACTGATTGAAGAGATGAAAAGCAGCGGATGGGGAGTGGAGCAGGAGTGTTTCCTCACCCCGGAATTGAATATAATAAGATGAAAACCTTTGACCGGCGCCGGGACAGAACTTCACTGCTCCCGGCGCTGTAAGGCAGGTATGAATGATTTATGTAGTCAGGGCCGGAGATACGGTCTATTCTATTGCCAGGGAGACCGGCGTGGAGCCGGCGCAGATCCAGTATGACAACCAGCTGTACGGACAATCCCACCTGGTGCCCGGCCAGGCGCTGCTCATCCGGGGGCCGGGAGAAAGCTCGGAATACAGCGGCCTGTATGTGACGGGATATGTATACCCTTTTGTCCAGCGGGATATTCTTCTGGAATCCCTCTCTTATCTGGATGAACTGCTGATTTTTTCCTATGGATTCACGCCGCAGGGCGATCTGATCCCTCCCAGGGTCAGCGATCTGCCCCTGATCGAACTGGCCTGGTCCGCGGGAGTCCGCCCCATGCTGGTGCTCACGCCTTTCGGCGCGGACGGAAGGTTCAATAATTACCTGGTGAACCGGGTTGTGGAAGATGTGGATGTACAGGAAAACCTGATCCGCCAGCTGGAAGATACCGTGAGAGTCATGGGATACGCCGGCGTGGATGTGGATTTTGAATATATTCTGCCGGAAGACCGGGCAGGATATGCTGCCTTTGTGGAAAACCTCCGGGAAGTAATGAATGAAAATGGCTGGCAGGTATCTGTAGCGCTGGCCCCCAAGACTTCGGCGGATCAGGCGGGCCTGCTGTACGAAGGCATGGACTACCGGCTGCTGGGGCAGGCCGCGGATCATGTGTTTCTGATGACTTATGAATGGGGGTATACCTACGGGCCGCCTATGGCGGTGGCGCCGTTAAACATGGTGCGCCGGGTGGTGGAATACGCCCTGACGGAGATTCCGGCGGAAAAAATCCTGATGGGAATCCCAAACTATGGTTATGACTGGCCTTTGCCCTATGTGAGGGGAACAACTGCGGCCACAGTGATCGGGAATGTGGAAGCCGTGAGAATCGCCGCTGAAAACGGGGCGGTAATACAATTTGATGAAATTGCCCAAAGCCCTTTTTTTACCTACCGGAAAGACGGGATTCTCCATGAAGTGTGGTTTGAAGACGTGCGCAGTTTAGAAGCGAAACTGCAGCTGGCGCAGGAAAAGGGTCTGATGGGGGTGGGATACTGGAACCTGATGCGCCCCTTCCGGGCGAACTGGCTGCTGTTCGCCGGATCGGACGCATAGCGGTTCACATCTGTTTCCTTACCACTTTGTATTCGTCATCCATGCGGAAATAGGGGCAGCCTTCAAAGCTGCCCCGTACGAACCGGGCCATTTCATCCTCGTCCAGGTTCACAAGACAGGTGTAGCATTCATAATCTTCGTCATACACATAGTTGACGCAGTAACCACAGCTGGAATGTCCGGCCATTGGGCTCCTCCTTTATTGAGTACCAATACATAGATGTAAATATTTTAACATAGTCTTATTTATGGCGCCAGCTTTATTTCCACATAAAAAGCGGTGCCCTTTTCTTTGCTGCTTTCCGCCCAGATTTTTCCTCTGTGATGTTCCACAATGCTCCGGGCGATGGAAAGGCCCAGCCCGTAGCCGCCCATTTCCCTGGAACGTGCCTGGTCCACCCGGTAGAACCGTTCGAACAGATGGGAGAGTTCCTCCGCGGGAATGGATTCTCCGGAATTTCTGACGCACAGGCGCGCTTTGTCCTGAGAGGCGGAAAGGCTCAGCAGGATGAAACCTTCCGAATCAGTATATTTACAGGCATTGTCCAGCAAAATCATGACCAGCTGCTTGAGCTGCGGCTCATTGCCCAGAACGCACAGCCCTGGGGCGATTTCTTCTTTCAGTTCCAGACGATGCTCAAAGGCCACGGACTCAAAGGGGAGAAGGCAGTTCCAGACCAGGTCGCTGAGAGAGATTCTGGATTTGGGGATTTCGGCCGCAGAAGCATCGGATTTTGCCAGGAACAGCATATCTTCCACCAGCTCTTTCATTCTCTGGCTTTCTTCCTGGATATACCGGATCCACTTCTCCTGGCTCGCGATGGTAGAGCCGGGGTGGGAAAGCAAGATTCTGGAATTGGCCAGAATAACTGTTATGGGAGTTTTCAGCTCATGAGAAGCGTCCGCTACAAACTGCCTTTGCTGCTGCCAGGCTCGTTCCACCGGCTTCACGGCCACCCGGGAGAGCAGCAGGCTGATGAGGAAAAATCCCGCCAGGCCGCCGCAGCCCACCAGCACGGAATTCAGCAGCAGGCGCTGCATAGCGGAATGGCTGCTGCTCAGATCTGCAAAAGCGATGAGCCGGGCGCCGCTGTCCCGGAGTTTGTCGTCGATCAGATATTGCAGGTCCAGACCGGACAGTTTGCCCTCTGGTTTGTCTGCGGACAGCGCGGCGGTCACCGCGGCCTGGGCAGTTTCATCGCTGACCTCCATAAAACTGGAATATATTTCTGCAACCAGGCCGTTCTGGTCAACTTCCGCGCAAAAAGCGGGAAGGAATATTTTTTTTCTCATGCCCTCCGGTCCCGGTTCTTCCGGTTCTGTGAACGCTCCGCCCTGGAATCCGCCGTTTGCTCCCGAACCGGAATCCTCTTTCAGATGGGGAAAAGACTCCAGCTTGTCTGACAGAATCAGCGCCTGGCGCAGGGTATCCTGCACCTCCCGCTGCTGGTTGCGGTAAGTGGAGAGCAGCAGAACGCCGAACACGATGCACAGCACCAGTAAAACCAGAGACATATTGATCAGAATAAATTTCCTGCGCAGTTTCCGGATCATGGTTCAGACACCTCCAGCCGGTAGCCCACTTTCCGAACCGTGCTGATTTCCACGGAAGAGCCCAGGAAAAACAGCTTTTTACGAAGGAAGGAAATATAGGCCTCCACATTATTGTCCGCCGCTTCGGAATCGCAGCCCCAGATTTTGGTGAGAAGAAGCTCTTTGGACAGCACCATGCGGGGGTTGCAGAAAAACAGTTTCAACACTTCATATTCTTTATATCCCAGATGGACAGATTTCCCTCTGCAGGAAAGGCTGTGGGTGGAGAGTTCCAGGGACAGGTCGGCAAATGTCATTTCATCCAGAACCACGTCTCCCTGCCGCCGGGACAGAGCGCGTATCCTGGCCAGCAGCTCATCGGGCACAAAAGGCTTTGTCATATAGTCGTCCGCGCCGCAGTCCAGGCCCGTTACCTTATCTACAGTTTCGTCCCGGGCCGTCAGAAGCAGCACGGGAGTTTTGATATGTGCCTGGCGCAGCAGCCGGACGATTTGAAAACCGTTTTTTCCCGGAAGCATGACATCCAGCACGATCACGTCATACTGTCCGGTGAGAGCACAGTTCAGCCCGTCCTCTCCGTCATAAACCATGTCCACCTGATACCCCTGCTCCTCCATAATCTGACCCAGCGCTTCCGCCAGACGGATCTCGTCTTCTACAATTAATATCTGCATTGTTTCACCTTCCCTGGGAATTTCCTCAAACAGTTCTTGTTTCAGTATAAACAAACCTGAGCGGCTATGCAAGCTTTCTCCGCAAAAGAAAGAAACCTCCTGCAGGCTCTGTGTCAATTTTATGGCAGAAGCCTGAAATTAGTCTGAAACCGGTTTTTCAGGTTAATTTCAGAAACGGGAATTATGATAGCAGGCGGAAGGAGGGATTCCATGAAAAGCTATCAGGAAATATTCCGGCGATATGAGAAAAAATATCTGATGGAAGAAGCGGTTTGCCGGGAACTGTTAAAACGCCTGCAAAACAAAATGGAAGGGGACAGATTCGGAAACTACAGAATAGAAAACCTGTATTTTGATACGGACCAGTATGAAATCATCAGAAAGTCTTTGGAAAAGCCGGTATATAAGGAAAAACTGCGGCTGCGCAGCTATGGGACACCAGGAGCGGAGAGCCAGGTATTTCTGGAATTAAAGAAAAAATACAAAAGCGTGGTATATAAAAGAAGAATCAGCATGACACAGAAAGAGGCTATGGCGCTGATAGAGGATGGAAAACCGCCAATGCTGGAAGGTTTTGTCTCAAAGCAGATTATGAAAGAAATTCAGTGGTTCCTGGAAAAGTATCATCCGGAACTGAAAGTATTTATCGGATATGAACGGCAGGCCTTTTCTGGGATAGAAGACCCAAACTTCCGCCTGACCATAGACAGGCAGATCCGGTACCGCACGGAACAGCTGGATTTGTCGGCGGGAGGGTCTGGAAAAGAAATCCTGCCGTCGGGTTTGTGCCTGATGGAAGTGAAGATTCCGGGCGCCATACCCCTGTGGATGGTGCGGCTGCTGGAAGAGCTGGAGATCAGACAGGTATCTTTCTCTAAGTACGGAACCTGCTATCAGAAATTCTTGAAAAATCAGAAGAAAGAAATAAAAAAAACAGCGGCAGCTTCGCCGCGGGTAAAAAACGGAGGAAAGAACTGTGCTTGATCTGGTATTTAACAGCGTGATGGATACAGCCGCCGCGGGGAGCGCGTCTCCCTGGGCGATGATTTTATGCACCGTGTTTTCATTGCTTTTGGGGATTTGCGGGGCGGGCATTTATATGTATAAAAACACATACAGGAAAAATTTTGTGGTGACATTGGCGCTGCTTCCTGCTATGGTACAAGTGGTGATCATGCTTGTAAATGGAAACCTTGGGGCCGGCGTGGCAGTGGTGGGGGCGTTCAGCCTGATCCGGTTCCGGTCAGTGCCGGGAAGCGCAAAAGAAATCAGCTCCATTTTCTTTGCCATGGCCATCGGCCTTGCCACAGGAATGGGCTATCTGGGATTTGCCGTGATGTTCCTGGCGCTGATCGGCGCGGCGATGGTCCTGCTGCAGGCCCTGCCCTTTGGAAACGGCAGCGGGATGGCCCGGGAACTGAAAATAATGATTCCGGAAGACCTGGATTATGAAGGGCTGTTTGACGACATTTTTGATTTTTACCTGACGGAAAATGAGCTGGAGAGGGTGAAAACTTCCAATATGGGAAGCCTTTATGAGCTGCAGTACCGGGTGGAATTGAAAAAGGGCATTTCTGTAAAACAGATGATGGATGAAATCCGCGTCCGAAATGGAAATCTGAATGTATCCTGTTCCAAAACAGATTTGAACAGGGAAGAACTGTAAGGAGACTGGTGGAGATGAAGAGATTGGATCTATATGGAAGGAGGGCGGCTGCAGCGCTGTGCGCGGCCCTTCTGCTGGCGGCCGGCTGCGGAGATCAGGAGGCAGACGGAAGCGCCGGAACAGACAAGACGGCGGAGACTGCGGGAAAAACGCAGACAGCGGCAGAGAGCCAGCCAGAGACATCTGATTCAGCCGGCAGCGGCGATGCGGAATTGAATACCGCCCTGGAACTGGCCGGGAAATATTCGGAAGAGGATTTTGCGGAGAACTGGGATGGTTCCGTAACGGCGGAGATCCGGCTGGAGGGAGATACCGCTTCTGTAGAGGGGGGAGCGGTTACCGTAAAAGACGGGATTGTCACCATTACGGGAGCAGGGAATTACCGGGTCGCCGGGACGCTGGAAGATGGCCAGCTGCGGGTGGAAGCAGGAAAAGAGGATCTGGTCCGGGTGATTCTGGACGGCGCGGAGATTTCCGGTAGCGCAAATGCGGCAATTTACGCAAAACAGGCTGATAAAACTGTGGTGATTCTTCAGGAGGGGACTGAAAACATCCTGAAGGGAGCCGAGATTTACCAATATGAAGAGGAAGACAGCGAAGAACCTGAGGCCGCGCTTTTTGCCAAGGACGATCTGACCATTACGGGAAAGGGCTCCCTGACTGTGGAGAGCGGGGGAGAAAAAGGAATATCCACAAAAGATGACCTGACCATTACCGGCGGCAGCATTCAGGTGAACGCCCGGAAGGAAGGGATTAAGGGAAGGGATTCTATCTCTGTTTCCGGAGGAGATCTGACTGTGGCCTCCGGAGAAGACGGGCTGAAGGCCAACTACGACCAGGATGCGGAGCAGGGGTGGATCGTGATCGACGGCGGGAATCTGAAGATCACAGCGTCAGGCGACGGAATCCAGGCGGAAAGCGGGCTGCGGGTGAACGGCGGAAACCTGGAGATCACTGCAGCCGGAGATCTGGAAGAAGATTCTTCCAGCAGCAAAGGGCTGAAATCAGGGACAGGGCTGTATCTGGCAGGAGGGACGTTCCAGATGGACTGTACAGATGATGCAATTCATACAAACGGAGCCGCGTTGATTGAAGGAGGAACCTATGCCCTGAAAACAGGGGATGACGGCGTCCATGCGGACGGAAATCTGGAGATCACAGGAGGCGTTATCGAGATCACGGACAGCTATGAAGGCCTGGAAGGCGCTAATGTCCGAATCAGCGGAGGGGAAATTTCCCTGAAATCCTCTGACGACGGAATCAATGCGGCGGGAGGGGACAGCAGCGGCAGCGGAGGCCGCCCGGGGCTGGACCGGTTTAAAGGGGGGACAGATCATGAAATCAGGATCACCGGAGGCAGCATATATGTGGATGCGGACGGAGACGGGCTGGACAGCAACGGCGATATCGTGATGACGGGAGGGCAGGTTTTCATTGACGGGCCCGAGAGCGATGGAGACGGAGCGCTGGATTTTGACGGCAGCTTTCAGATCAGCGGCGGGTTGCTGGCTGCTTCCGGGTCTTCCGGAATGCTGCAGGCTCCGGACAGCAGTTCCCTCCAGAATAGCATTGTGATATATTACAACAGCATAAAAGCGGCGGGGACAGAGACGGCCCTTCGCACTGCAAGTGGAGAAGAAGTGATTTCCTTTACCAGTGGAAAACAGAGCAGGAGCATTGTGCTCAGCGCTCCGGGGCTGGAAGAGGGAAATGTTTATGATTTGTATATCGACGAAGAAAAATGTTGTGAAATCACTGCAGAGTCTGGGGTGACAGCAGTTTCTGAGGATGGTTCTGCAGTGCAGACAGGCGGAATGGGGGGATTCGGCGGACGCGGCCAGGGAGGCAGAGGCGGATTTCCTCAAAATGGAGAGGTTCCGGAAGGGATGAGCCTGCCGGAAGGCATGGAACCGCCGGAGGATATGAGTATGCCGGATGGAATGGAGCCGCCGGAGGACATGAGCCTGCCGGAAGGCATGACTAAGCCGGCGGGGATGGAGCGCCCCGAAGGAACAGGACGTCCGGAGGGCGGGGGATTCCCCGGCAGGGACGGCGGTCAGAAAGGAGACCAGGAGACTGGAGGGGATAGCGGAGATACACTGTAAGCAGGCGCTGAGACTATTATGCTTAGATTATAACCGGGAAAAACCGGACCGGCAGCGGATGCCCGGCGTCAGAATAATTTCTGGCGTCAGGACAGCCGCTGCTTTTTCATTGCATAGGAACGTTCCCTATGCAACAAACCCCTCCGGGGGGATTCCTTTTCATATTTTGACAATTCCACCCGAACCGTGGTATGATAAAGTTGTTTTAAATAAGTGTTCTGGATGAAATGGAGAGTGAAAAAGATGTCTTTGGAACGGGCGAAACAATATCTGGCTCAGAAAGGCCTGGAAAGCCGGGTGATGGAGTTTGAGGCGTCCAGCGCCACGGTGGAGCTGGCGGCGGCAGCGCTGGGGTGCAGTCCGGCCAGGATTGCAAAGACGCTGTCCTTTGCGGGAAAGACTGGGCCGGTTTTGATTGTGACGGCCGGAGATGCCAAAATCGAGAATCATAAATATAAAGAAACCTTTGGCTGCAAGGCGAAGATGCTCAGACCGGAGGAAGCTGAGAGACTGATCGGTCATGCGGTGGGTGGGGTTTGCCCCTTTGGCGTGCCTGAGGATGTGGAAGTGTACCTGGATCAGTCCCTGAAGCGGTTTGATGTGGTCTATCCTGCCTGCGGAAGCAGCAACAGCGCGGTGAGGCTGACGGTTTCCGAGCTGGAAGAGGCTTCCGGGAGCCGGGAATGGGTGGATGTCTGCCAGGGATGGCAGGATGATACGGAGAGGGGAGCGGGCTGATGCCTGAATTTGCCAATGTGATTGTGGATATTTCCCATGAACGGCTGGACAGGACGTTCCAGTACCGGATCCCGGAGCGGCTGAAGGACCGGCTGCAGCCCGGGAGCCGGGTCAGAATTCCTTTTGGCGGCGGGAACAGAATGATTGAAGGTTATGTAACCGAGCTGACGGACCGGGCGGAATACGAACCCGGCAGGATGAAAGAGATCGGGGAAATCGCAGGCGGCGGCCTGGCGGTGGAGTCAGAGCTGATCGCTCTGGCAGGGTGGATAAAAGAACACTATGGTTCCACCATGATCCAGGCCCTGAAAACAGTTATGCCTGTTAAGGACAGGGTGAAGGAAAAAGAAGAGAGATGGGTGCGGCTGTGCCTGAACCAGGAAGAGCTGGGTGCTGCCAGGTCTTTGTGCATAAAAAAACACCAGACGGCCAGACTGCGCCTGCTGGAAGCCCTGAAAGAAAATCCCAGGCTGCCCTGGGCGGAAGTGGCCGGACGGCTGAAGCTGACGATGGCTGCGCTCAGGCCCATGGAGGAAGCGGGGCAAATAAGGATCGAAGGGCGGCAGTCTTACCGGAACCCGGCAGCCGGCACGGGGCTGGAAACCCCGCCGGTGAGGCTTAACGAGGCTCAGCAGTTCATCGTGAACCAACTGACCGGTGAGATTGGAAGGAAGGACCGGAGGCCGGCGCTGATCTTTGGCGTGACAGGAAGCGGTAAAACAGAAGTCTATATGGAGCTGATTTCCAGGACGATATCAGCCGGAAGACAGGCCATTGTTCTGATTCCGGAGATCGCCCTCACCTTTCAGACGGTACAGCGGTTCTGCGGAAGATTTGGAGACAGGGTTTCTTTTGTGAATTCCCGGATGAGCGCCGGGGAGAGATACGACCAGTTTGAAAGAGCCAGAAAAGGAGAGCTGGATGTGATGGTTGGCCCCAGGTCAGCCCTCTTTACGCCCTTTGGCCGCCTGGGGTTGATCATCATCGACGAGGAGCATGAGCATACCTATAAGAGTGAAAATATGCCCAGATATCATGCCAGAGAAACTGCCATCGCCCGGGCGGAACTCTGCGGGGGGCTGGTGGTTCTGGGCTCCGCCACCCCGTCGGTGGAAAGCTATTACCAGGCGCTGGCAGGCAGATTCCGGCTGTTCCGCCTGAAAAAAAGAGCCTCTGCAGACAGTGTTCTGCCTCAGGTGTCAGTGGTGGATCTGAGGAAAGAGCTGGAAGCAGGGAATCAGTCTGTTTTT
This sequence comes from Cuneatibacter caecimuris, assembly GCF_004216775.1. Lineage (GTDB taxonomy): Bacteria > Bacillota > Clostridia > Lachnospirales > Lachnospiraceae > Cuneatibacter > Cuneatibacter caecimuris. Next base: position 263,227 of record NZ_SGXF01000001.1, on the reverse strand, counting down.
AGTAGGGAGCTCCGGAAGAAAATGGAATCCTGCCTGGGAAATGGGCAGCAGATGATGCTGTTTCTGAACAGAAGGGGTTACGCTGGTTTTGTATCCTGCCGTTCCTGCGGGAAGCCGATGAAATGCCCTCACTGCGATGTGTCCCTTACTGCGCACAGAAACGGCAGGCTGGTCTGCCACTATTGCGGCTACTCCGTCCCGCTGCCGAAAGCCTGCCCTTCCTGCGGATCTCCTTATATCGCAGGGTTTGGTCTGGGAACTCAGAAGGTGGAGGCTTTGGTGGGCCGGGAATTTCCCGGCGCACGGGTGCTCAGGATGGATTATGACACAACAGCGGGAAAAGGAGGCCATCAGGCAATTCTGGAGGCCTTCGGAAGAGGAGAGGCGGATATCCTCATCGGCACGCAGATGATTGTGAAAGGCCACGATTTCCCCGGGGTGACGCTGGTGGGAATACTGGCCGCGGATCTCTCCCTGCATGCCGGGGATTACCGTTCCTCTGAGGTGACTTTTCAGCTGCTGACACAGGCTGCGGGAAGAGCCGGACGGCGGGGCATTCCGGGAGAAGTGGTGATTCAGACCTATATGCCGGAGCACTATGCGGTTCAGGCAGCGGCGGCCCAGGATTATGAAGAGTTCTATCATCGGGAGATTTTGTACAGGAACCTGTTGAAATACCCTCCCGCAGGCTGCCTGATGGCGCTGCAGATCTCTTCTGCGTCAGAAGAAGCGGCGGAAGAAGCGGCCCGCGGCCTGGCGAATGCAATTTCTGACAGCTGCGGGACAGAAGGACAGGTGACGGGACCCGCGGACGCGCCGGTTTTGAAAGTAAGAGATATTTATCGGAAACTGGTCTATGCAAAAGCGGCAAAATATAGTACACTGATAGCTGCGAAGGACCGGGCGGAAGCGTATATGAAAGATTTTCCCGGCGCTTCGAAAGTGCAGCTGCAGTTTGACTTCAGCTGAGGATGAGATAAGGAGAATGAAAAATGGCAATCAGAAAAATAAGAATCATGGGGGATCCTGTTTTGACGAAAACCTGTAAAGAGGTCAAAGAAGTGACGCCCAGGATCAAAATGCTGGTAGAGGATATGTTTGATACGATGTATGCTGCGGACGGCGCCGGACTGGCGGCTCCTCAGGTAGGGGTGCTGAAGCGGATTGTTGTAATCGATACGGACGGAGAACACCCCTATGTGCTGATCAATCCGGAAATCCTGGAGACTTCCGGTGAGCAGACCGGGGGAGAAGGATGCCTGAGCCTGCCCGGAAAGGCGGGAATCGTAACCCGCCCCAATTATGCAAAGGTGAAGGCATACGACCTGGACATGAAGGAATTTGTGCTGGAGGGCGAAGAACTGCTTGCGAGAGCGATCTGCCACGAGTGCGACCATCTGGAGGGGCGCATGTATGTGGATAAGGTAGAAGGCGATCTATACAGCACAGTCGCGGAGGATGAGGAATCATGAGAATCGTTTTTATGGGAACGCCGGACTTTTCCGTACCGGCCCTGGAAACGCTGATCGCCAGCGAGCATCAGGTGGTAGGCGTGGTGACCCAGCCGGATAAACCCAGGGGAAGAGGAAACAATGTTCAGATGACACCGGTGAAAAAAGCCGCTGTGATGGCCAAGATCCCGGTTTTTCAGCCTGTCAGGCTCAGAGATCCGGGGGCGCTGGACCAGATCGCAGCATGGAAGCCGGATGCTATCGTGGTGGTGGCTTTCGGACAGATCCTGCGAAAAGAGGTGCTGGAACTGCCCAAGTACGGCTGCTTTAATATCCACGCCTCTTTGCTGCCGAAATTCCGCGGCGCGGCTCCCATCCAGCAGGTGATTCTGGAGGGGGAGAAAAAAACCGGCGTTACCATCCAGCAGATGGATGAAGGCATAGATACGGGAGATATCCTGGCACAGGCGGAAATTGTCATCGATCCCTGCGAGACCGGCGGAAGCCTGCATGATAAGCTGGCTGTTTTGGGCGGTCCGCTGCTTCTCCAGGTATTAAGAAAGGCGGAGCAGGGCATCCTAAGGCATGTGGCTCAGAATGAGGCAGAATCTTCCTACTATGGTATGCTTCATAAAAAAATGGGGCTTATCGACTGGAAAAAATCCGCTGCCGAGATCGAGCGTATGGTCAGAGGGCTGAATCCCTGGCCCAGCGCTTTTACCTTCCGGGGAGGAAAATCCCTGAAAATCTGGAAAGCGGCAGTGGTCCCGGGAGAAGAAGGGAAGAGCTGCGGCACAGTGCTCCAGGCAGGAAAGGAGTCCTTTACTGTTCAGACAGGTGAGGGAGCTCTGGAAGTGCTGCAGGTGCAGATGGAGGGCAAACGCCGCATGAGCGCGGGCGAGTTTCTGAGAGGATTCCCCATGTCTGCAGGGGAACAATTAGGCTGAGGAGTGAGAATATGATTACAGCATATTACTATTCACCATTTTACATGTTTTGGGACCCGACTTATTGGCTGATCATTGCGGGGGCGGTGCTGTCTCTGCTGGCTTCGGCCAGGGTGAACAGCGTGTTCCGCAAGTATTCCGGCGTCCGGTCCAGAACCGGGATGACGGGAGCGGAGGCTGCCCGCCGGATTTTGATGTCCCAGGGGATCACGGATGTGCGGATCGAAAGAGTCAACGGAAAACTGACCGACCACTATGATTCCAAAAATAAAGTGCTCCGCCTTTCTGACAGCGTCTATGATTCGGCTTCTGTGGCGGCAGTGGGTGTGGCCGCCCATGAATGCGGCCATGCGGTGCAGCACCAGAGGGCCTATGTCCCCCTGACCCTGCGCAGCGCTCTGGTGCCTGTAGCTAATTTCGGGTCCATGCTCAGCTGGCCGCTGATTATTGCAGGTATTCTTCTGAGCTGGAACCAGACGCTGATCATGATCGGCATCATCCTGTTTTCCGCAGTGGTTCTGTTTCAGCTGGTGACGCTGCCGGTGGAATTCAACGCTTCCGGAAGAGCAGCGGCTCTTTTGGCGGATAACGGGATTTTATACCAGGAAGAAGTGAAGGATGTGAAGCGGGTGTTGGGAGCGGCGGCCCTGACCTATGTTGCGGGCGCGGCAGCAGGAATCCTGCAGCTTCTCCGGCTGCTGATCCTGTTCGGAGGTCGGAACCGTGACGGCAGATAACAGCGTGAACGTCAGAGCGGTGGCGGCGGACGCCGTACTGGAAATACTGGAGCGCGGCGCCTACAGCCACCTGCTTTTGCGTCAGGTTTTGGCAAAGTACGGATACCTTTCCCGGCAGGACAGAGCATTTTTGACCCGCCTGGTGCAGGGGACTGTGGAGCGGGCCATTGAGCTGGACTGGATGATCGGACAGTATTCCAGCGTCCCTGTGAAGAAGCTGAAGCCCTTTATCCGCAGTCTGCTGCGGATTTCCGTTTATCAGCTGAAATATATGAGAGTTCCGGCTTCCGCGGTCTGCAACGAAGCGGTGAAACTTGCAAAAAAAAGACATTTTGCCGGCCTGACAGGATTTGTAAACGGCGTGCTGAGAAAAATATCAGCAGAGCTGCCCAATCTGCCGGAGCAGGAGGACTGGTCTCTGCGCTATTCCATGCCCCCATGGCTGCTGGAACAGTGGAGAAAACAATATCCGACAGAAATATTGCAGAAAATGTTAGAAGGCTTTTATGAAAAAAGCGCCAGAGGGCTGTGCGTCCGCTGCAATCTGAGCCTGGCTTCCCCTGAGGAGGTGAAGGCGTTACTGGAGCAGGAGGGCGTAAAGGCGGAGGCAGATACCGAGCTGCCCCAGGTTCTCTGGCTGCAGAATATGGGAAATATCGAAAAGCTGTCTGCTTTTAGCAGAGGCTGGTTTGTGGTGCAGGATAAAAGCTCTGTGCTGGCTGGCCTGGCCGCCGCGCCAAAACCCGGCAGCTTCTGCGTGGATGTATGCGCGGCCCCCGGCGGAAAGACGTTGCACCTGGCGGATCAGATGAGGGGAAGCGGTCTGGTGGAGAGCCGGGATGTATCGGAGGAGAAATGCGCGCTGATACGGGAAAATGTGCTGCGCTGCGGATTTGAAAACGTACATATCAGCTGCTGGGACGCCAGGGAATTTGACGGCAGCCTGGCGGGACAGGCAGATGTGCTGCTTGCGGACCTGCCTTGCTCAGGCCTTGGAATTTTAGGCGGAAAGCCGGACATCAAGTACCGGATGAATGAAGAAAAACAGGAGAGCCTGGTTCTTCTGCAGAGAGAGATCCTGGAAACGATTTGGCAGTATGTAAAGCCCGGCGGGAGGATGATCTACAGCACCTGCACCATCAACAGGCAGGAGAATGAGGAACAGGCAGCCTGGATCTGCGGCCGGTTCCCCTTCCGCCTGGTAAGAGACAGGCAGTATCTGCCGGGCGTGGACGGCTGCGACGGGTTTTACATTGCGGAGCTGGAAAGAGAGGAAATATGACGGAACTGACAGACATCAAGTCCTGTACCCTTGGGGAGCTGGAAGAGGCAGTGCTGGAGATGGGAGAAAAGAAATTCCGGGCCGGGCAGCTCTACCAGTGGATGCACCAGAAGCTGGCGGCGGATTATGACAGCATGACCAACTTGTCCGCAGCCTTCCGGCAGCAGCTGAAAAGCAGGTGCCGGCTGACCGTGCTGAAACCGGTACAGGTGCTGGCTTCCAAAATTGACGGGACCAGAAAATACTTGTTCCAGCTAGAGGACGGAAATGTGATTGAGAGCGTGCTGATGCGCTATCATCACGGGAATTCTGTGTGCGTTTCTTCCCAGGCGGGCTGCAGGATGGGATGCCGGTTCTGTGCCTCCACTCTGGACGGGCTGGCCAGGAATCTGCGGGCTTCGGAGATTTTGGAGCAAGTTTACCGGATTCAGGCGGATACGGGAGAGAGGGTTTCCAATGTGGTGATCATGGGTTCCGGAGAGCCCCTGGACAACTATGAGAATGTAGTCCGGTTCATGCGCCTGCTGTCATCGCCTGAGGGGCTGAATATCAGCCAGAGGAATATCACGCTGTCCACCTGCGGGCTGGTTCCTCAAATACAGCGGCTGGCAGGGGAAGGGCTGGCGGTTACGCTGGCGCTGTCACTCCATGCTTCCAACGACGAGGTGAGAAAGACGCTGATGCCAATTGCCAACCGTTACCCGCTGAAAGAAGTGCTGGCTGCCTGCAAATTTTATTTTGAAAAAACAGGGCGCAGGCTGACCTTTGAATACAGCCTGGTGAACGGCGTGAACGACAGGAGGCAGGATGCGGACGAGCTGTCCGGGCTCCTGAAGGGATTCCAGGGGCATGTAAACCTGATCCCCGTGAATCCCATAAAAGAGCGGGATTTTAAGCAGTCAGAGCGGCAAAATATCGAGAATTTCAAAAAAAACCTTGAAAAAAACGGAATTAATGTTACTATAAGAAGAGAAATGGGCCGGGACATCAATGGTGCCTGCGGCCAGTTAAGAAAGCATTATATGGAGCAGGAGACATAAAGGAGCAGAACTTATGATAGCCTGTACAAGGACTGATACCGGCGTGATGCGGCGGGTCAATGAGGACTTTGCCTATTGTTCCACGCTGCCGGTGGGTAAGCTGCCCAATCTGCTTGTCGTAGCGGACGGGATGGGCGGGCACCAGGCCGGTGATTTTGCATCCCAGTATGCAGTGGAGACATTTGTGGAGGCAGTTGCATCCGGCTCTTCTGCAGTCCCCTTCGGCGTGATACGGGACGCTGTGGTCAGGGCGAATTCTCAGGTCCTGAAGCGATCCCTGGAGGATATGGCGCTGCGGGGAATGGGTACGACCCTGGTGGCTGCCACGGTGATTGAGGATATTTTATATGTGGCGAATATCGGGGACAGCCGCCTTTATGTGATCAATGAAGGGATACGCCAGATTACAAGAGACCATTCTTATGTGGAAGAGGCGGTGGCCCGGGGAGAGATCAAAAGAGGGTCTCCGGAATATGAGAGTCAGAAGAAATTTATCACCAGAGTGATCGGTGTGGATTCAAAAGCAGTGCCGGATTTTTTTGAAGTGGAAGTGCAGCCGGGAGATATCCTGCTGCTGTGCACGGACGGATTGACTAATATGGTATCCGATGAACAAATCAGGAGAATCGTCAACGGCCCTCTGGAGCTGGAAGAGAAAGCCCAGGCGCTGGTAGACGCGGCCAATCAAAACGGCGGCAGGGATAATATCACAGTCATCCTTGCGTCAGCAGGAATATAAGAGGTGAACACATGTTGCAGATCGGAATGTTTCTAGGAGACAGATACGAAATACTGGAAAAAATCGGGACAGGAGGAATGGCGGACGTCTATAAGGCGCGCTGCCATAAGCTGAACCGTCTTGTGGCGGTCAAGGTTCTGAAGCCTGAATACTGCCGGGACAAAAGCTTTGTGTCCAGATTCCGGGTGGAAGCCCAGGCGGCGGCCGGACTGACCCATCCCAATATTGTGAATGTCTATGATGTGGGGGATGAGGGCGATATGCACTATATCGTCATGGAGCTGGTGGAAGGCATTACTCTGAAGGAATATATCGCTAAGAAAGGAAAGCTGGACATCCGGGAATCCATCGGGATCACCATTCAGGTGGCTCAGGGGATGAACGCGGCGCATCAGCAGCATATCATCCACCGGGATATCAAGCCTCAGAACATTATAATTTCCAAAGACGGAAAAGTGAAAGTGACTGATTTTGGCATTGCTCATGCGGCCTCCGGAGACACCATCAATTCCTCTTCCGGAACCATGGGTTCCGTTCACTATACTTCGCCGGAGCAGGCAAGGGGAGGGTACTGTGATGAGCGCAGCGACATTTATTCCCTGGGTATCGCGCTCTATGAGATGCTGACAGGCCAGGTGCCTTTTGACGGGGACAACACTGTGGCGGTGGCCCTGGCGCACATCCAGAATGAAATGGTGCCCCCCAGGCAGCTCAACCCTACTATTCCGGTGAGCCTGGAAAAAATCATCCTGAAATGCACGCAGAAGAAGCCGGAGCGCCGGTATACCACTGCGGTGGAGCTGATCGCTGATCTGAGGAAGGCTCTGATGATGCCGGATCAGGATTTTGTAAAAGCGGCTCCCAAGGAAGATATGAGCAATACGCAGATGATCGGCGTAGGAACGCTTTCTGCTATCCGGGAAGGGGAGCAGGAGGATGCTGATTCTTCTGGGCAGGCATTTGCTTCTGAAGGCGGGCAGCAGACGGGAAGCGCAGAGGGCGAAGTGCCTGACGGCTACGAGGATGCAGAGGATTACGACGACGACCAGATGGAATATGACGATGAAGAAGAGTATGATGACGGCAGGTATGACGAAGATTTTGATGATGACGAAGATCTGAAGGACAGCCGTTTTGACAAGGTCATCCTGGGAGCGGGAATTACGGTGGCAGTGGTTATTGTAGTTTTGGCGCTGTATGTGATCGCCCGGGCGTTTAATATATTCCCGGGAGGCGGGGGAAAAGAAACGGAAACCTCCGCAACAGAATCAGCTATCGAAGGAACCACGCTGGCGTCCACCCAGACCAGAATGCCCAATCTGATCGGCGCGTCCGTCAATGATGTGGACAGCATCATGGCGTCCAGCTTCCTGAAGGCCAGCTATCAGTATGAGTACAGTGATGAATATGAAAAGAATTACGTCTGCCGCCAGCAGTATGAGGAAGGCGAGATCCTGGATAAACAGACTACGGTGACCGTATGGATCAGCAAAGGCAAGGAAGAGTCTAAAATGCCTGATGTGGTGGGCAAGACCGAAGAACAGGCCATGGCGGAGCTGAGAAGCCTGAATCTCAACCTGAACATTAAGCAGGAGACAGAATACAGCGCAGACCAGGAGGCGGGCCGGGTGACCAGAACCAACCCCTCCAAGGATCAGGATCTGAAGACAGGGGATACAGTGACCGTGTATATCAGCCTGGGCGAAGAAGCCGAAGAGGTGGAAGTGCCCGATCTGTTTAAGCTGACTCAGGCGGAAGCGGCCAGCAGGCTGGCGGAGAGAAAGCTCTCCCTGGGCGAGGTAAAAGAGGATTACAGCCCCAACGTAGAGGCCGGCCATGTGATCAGCCAGGATATTGTATCCGGCACAAAGGTGGAAGCCGGCACCAGAGTGGGCATCGTCATCAGCAAGGGGAAACAGACTGAGATGGTGAGGATTCCCAGTGTGGTGAACAGCACGGAGGCTGAGGCCAAGAAAACGCTGGAAGACGCCAAACTGAAAGTGAACGTGACTACGGAACACAACGACTCTGTGGATGCCGGCCGGGTGATCAGCCAGAGCCCTTCGGCGGATACTGAGGTGGAAGAGGGAACCGTGGTGACTATTGTGATTAGTTTGGGTAAGGAAGTGGTGTATCATGAGATACCTGATATGAGGACGATGGTTGAGGGTTACATCAGAGGGAATATGACGGCGCTGAATCTGATTCCTGTATTCGAATATGGAACGGACAGCTCTGTAGAAGAAGGACAGTGTTATGCTCAGGATGTCCCGCCTGGAACAAAATTACCGGAGGGAAGTGTAGTGAAGTTTTATATTAACAGACCTCCCAGCACCAATAGCGGAGATAACGCCGGATAACGAATCAAATGACCAGGGCCGCACATAGGTCCTGTGGAAGACAGCGGGTGTATGGACTGCGGGAATCTGATGGAGCGATGAACATTCCCGCGTCTCAGACGCCCGCTTTGTTTCATAGGAAGTCTGTCCTATGAAACAAAGCCCTCCGGGGATGTGCACTGCGTGCTGAGGAAATATGGCCGCCAAAACGACCGCGCTCCGGCGCGAGAGTCCGGAGAGCCGGACTCTTTGTTTATTGCATAGGAAACTGCGTTCCCTATGCAACAAAACCCTCCGGGGGATCGCACTGCGGCGTAAGGAATTACGTCGCTAAAGCGACACGCCGCAGGCGGAGAATCCCGCGAGCGGGATTCTTTTTCAGCAGTAAAATAAAAGGAGCGGGGCGCAGTAGCCCCAGCCAGATCACAGAGGAGTTAGCACAGAAAATATGCAGGGAAAGATCATAAAAGGAATCGGCGGATTCTATTATGTGAATACGGGAGAAGGCGAAATTTATGAATGCCGGGCCAGGGGCATTTTCCGCAAAGAGGGGAAAAAGCCTCTGGTAGGGGACGACGTGAAGATTGAAGTGCTGGATGAACAGGAGAAAACCGGGAACCTGGTGGAAATTCTGCCCAGGAAAAACCGGCTGATCCGTCCGGCAGTGGCGAATGTGGACCAGGCTCTGGTGCTGTTCGCCGCGGCGGACCCGAAACCCAACCTGAATCTGCTGGACCGGTTCCTGATCCTGATGGAACAGCAGCAGGTGCCGGTGACGATCTGCTTCAACAAAGCAGACCTGCTGGAAGGCGGGGAACTGGATTTGCTGAAGCAGGGATACGAAGCAGGGGATTACCCCGTGCATATCCTCAGCGTCCGCCAGCAGCAGGGAATGGAAGAGATCAGAAGCCTGCTGACGGGAAAAACCACGGTGATGGCAGGCCCTTCCGGAGTGGGCAAATCCTCTCTGCTCAATGAGGTGAAGCCGGACGCCCGTATGGAAACCGGGGAGGTCAGCCAGAAAATTAAACGCGGCCGCCACACTACCCGTCATTCTGAATTCTTCCAGATCGGCCCGGACAGCTATTTGATGGACACGCCGGGGTTCAGCTCCATCTATCTGGAAGACATTGATCCAGGAGAACTGCAGGACTATTTTCCGGAGTTCAGGCCTTTGGCCGGGCAGTGCCGGTTCACCGGCTGCGCCCATGTGGGGGAGCGGGACTGCGGGGTGAAAACAGCCCTGGAAGAAGGAAAGATTTCCAGGACGCGGTATGAGAATTATGTGCTTTTATATCAGGAATTGAAAGAGAAAAGGAGATATCCGAAATGATAAAATTGTCACCTTCCATTTTGACGTCGGATTTTGCAAATCTGGGGGCTCAGCTCAGAGAAATTGAAGAAGCAGGGGCGCAGATGCTCCATCTGGATGTGATGGACGGCAGCTTTGTACCCAGCATTTCCATCGGTCTGCCGGTGATCCGTTCCATCCGCAGGGTTTCCGGCCTGATGTTCGACGTGCATCTGATGATCCTGGAGCCGGAACGCTACGTGGAGGAATTCAGGGAGGCGGGTGCAGACCTGATTACCGTCCATGCAGAAGCATGCACCGATTTAAAGAAAACTATAGAAAAAATCCATGCCTGTGGGGCAAAAGCCGGAGTTTCCGTAAAGCCCGCCACGCCTGTAGAAGATATTTTTCCTATTTTGGACCAGGTGGAACTGGTCTTGGTGATGACCGTGGAACCGGGATTCGGCGGGCAGGCTTATCTGGAATCCTGTACGGAGAAGATCCGCGTTCTGCGCCGGGAAATCCTTCGCCGGGGGCTGTATGTGGATATTGAAGTGGACGGAGGAATCAAGAAAGATACCACTCTTCCGGTGGTCCTGGAGGCGGGAGCCAATGTGATCGTGGGAGGAACCGCTATTGTGAACGGGAATATACGGGAGAATACAGAAGGTTTTCTGGAAGTGTTCCGGAGGTTTGAACCGTGAAGACATTGATCATTTCAGGCGGCGCTGTGTGCGACGCCTTTTTGGAGGATTATTGCAGGCAGAATTCATTTGACTGTGTGATTGCGGCTGATCACGGCGCCGAGGCGGCCAAACGGCTGGGAATCCCGCTGAATTATCTGGTGGGGGATTTTGATTCCGCGGACAGGGCGGTGGTGGACAGCTATAAGTCCTGTCCGGGCCTGGCAGTGGAACAGCACCGGCCGGAAAAAGATGAGACAGACACAGAACTGGCGATGACTATGGCTCTGCGCCTGGGATCAGAGGATATCACTCTGGCCGGAGGAACGGGCACCAGGCTGGACCATGTGCTGGGGAACCTGTACAACCTGCTGCTGCCGCTGCAGGCCGGAGTTCCCTGCCGGATGGTGGACAGCCATAACAAAATTTTTCTGCTGGACCAAACCGCAGAGCTGGTAAAAGAGGAAGCCTTTGGAAAATACGTCTCCTTCCTTCCTCTCACCGAGACCGTGGAAGGAGTGACGCTCACCGGTTTTAAATACCCCCTGAACAATTATTTGATGAAAAAGGGCCAGAATATCGGAATCAGCAATGAATTCCAGGAGGACCGGGCCACAGTGGCTTTTCGCAGCGGGATTTTGATCTGCGTCCAGTCCCGGGACTGATCTGAATTAAAATTGGTATGTGATAAAAAACAAAAATTGGATATTTTTATATGACCACCTCTGTGCTATGATAATGCAAACAAAAAGAGGAGGGACATAAAAATGAGTTCAGGTTCCAAAGTAAATGTAAACCCTAATATTGTAAGGCTGGTACAGGCGGCGCTGCTGGCGGCTATCGCTTATATCTGTTTCGTGTATCTGAAGATTGTGATTCCCATGGGCCCGGGAAAGCTGACGATCCATTTCGGCAACTGCTTTGTCACATTGGCCGCGCTGCTGCTGGGAGGCGTGTATGGAGGCCTTGCGGGAGCAGTGGGCCTGACGCTGGCAGATCTTTTGGGCGGGTATGTGGATTCCGCGCTGCCCACCTTTGTGCTGAAGCTGGGGATCGGTCTTGTCACCGCGCTGGTAGCCCATACGATATTCAGGATGTGTGATAACAAATCCAGCCGGCAGATTTGGGGGATCAGCGCAGCAGCCTCCGCGGCCGGACTGATTTTCAACGTGATCGCTGACCCGCTGGTTCGTTTTTTCTATAAAGCATACTTTTTAAAGCTGGACCTGACGCTGGCGGACGCGCTGATGAAAATCGATATTCTGGGAACAGCCATCAATGCAGTCGTTTCCCTGATTCTGTCCGTGCTGCTCTATAACGCGCTGCTGCCCACGCTGAAAAAAGGCGGGCTGTATGTGCCGGTAGGAAGGTTCTGAAAAAATATGGATCAAATCGTATACCAATATCATCAAAATCTCTATATCAACCTCACCAACAGATGCCCCTGCGCCTGTGTGTTCTGCGAGCGGCAGTATTTTGACGGGCTGGGAAGCGCGGATTCCCTCTGGCTGAAAGAAGAGCCGTCGGTGGAACAGGTGATGAAGGCGCTGGGCGCCTACGATCTGTCAGATTATAAAGAGCTGGTGTTCTGCGGTTTCGGAGAGCCTGCGGAGCGCTTCATGGACCTGACAGAGATCGCAAAGAAAGTAAAGAAATATTCCGCCATCCCCATCAGAATGAATACCATCGGGCTGGCGGACCTGATCTGGGACCGCCCCTGCGCGCCGCTCTTAAAGGACGCTGTGGACCGGGTATCCATCAGCCTGAACACCCCTGACCCCAAACGCTTTCAGGAACTGACCAGGAGCAGGTTCGGGGAAAAATCCTGGTTCTCCCTGGTACATTTTGCGAAAGAATGCGCGCAGAACGGCCTGGAAGTGCGGCTGACCACCGTAGCCACCACCCTCACCGAAGAAGAGGAAGAGCAGTGCAGACGGCTGGCAGAATCTATTGGCGCGGAGTATTTGATACGGCCTTATGAAGAGCCGGGGGTACGGCCGGAGTGAGGTTCCGGTTATTTGAAAGTATAATACCTTTTCAAGTAATATTCTTTTGCAATAAAGATTTTTGACAAGAGTATAGTAAAACAACTGAAAATACAGGGACCAGCCTGCGACAAAACGCCGCCATTGGAATCAATGGGCGGCGTTTTGTTGGTGTAAGTGAGCTACGGCCTAAAGATAAGCCAGCTCCGCGTGCTTCTGAACATTTTGTTCAAAAGCGGCAGGTTTAAATTCTTCGGGGATGGTTCTTGTATGTATTATTTATGAACGTGTTCAAAAATGATTGACAAAGCACTGTCCAGCGCATATAATATAAATGAACTTGTTCATTATAAAAATCGGGAAGGGAGGGGTGTAATGAGAAAAAAAGATGATACTCTGCGCGCTACGCTGCTAAGTTTGGCACGAACCGTTGCAGACACAGAGGGCATAGAGGCTGTCAATATCCGTTCCATTGCCAACAAAGCCGGTATTGCAAGTGGAACCGTCTACAATTACTTTTCAAATAAGGACGAGATTCTACTTGCCCTGACAGAAGAATATTGGAAACAGATCTTGCTTGAAATGAAAACGAAAATTACTGCTGATTCCTTTTGCAGTCAACTGCAAGATATATTCTCTTTTCTTAAGGAGCGAATAGACCAATCCGCCGGAAAGCTCATGAATAGTCTTGGGAATGTAGAAGCGGCAGGCCAGGTTCGCATGACATCCATGCAAACGGAACTGGAGGATGCTTTAATACAGTGTATGGAGCAAGACGCTGCGGTTCGTAAAGACATTTGGAATGAAACATTTACCAAAAAACAATTCGCGCGCTTTATTATGATGAACATGGTGATGTTATTAAAAGCATGCGAGCCTGATATTACTTTTTTTATCATGATGATTAAACGAACCATTTATTAAATAAAAGGAGGGATTTTTATGCCACAGGCAATTGCCGAAACCATTTTTGATATCTTATATCTTAGCTTTGCGCTGATCGCAGGGCTGACTATGCTGGTAAAGGGAAAGAATCCGTTGGTTAAAAAGGCCGGTCTCATGGCCGCGCTGCTCGGCGCAGGAGATTCTTTCCATCTTGTTCCCCGTTGCTATGCACTTTGGACAACCGGCATGGAAGCCAATGCAGCGGCGCTGGGTATTGGAAAATTCATTACTTCCGTCACCATGACAATCTTTTATCTTATTCTCTACTACATTTGGCGTGACCGCTATCAAATTAAGGGCAGGAAAAGCCTTACGGCGGCAATGTGGGTATTGTCCGTACTGCGTATCGCTTTTTGCCTGCTTCCGCAGAACCAGTGGCTCGCGTACCGGCAGCCCCTTATGTTCGGAGTGCTGCGCAATATACCTTTCGCCGTCATGGGAATTATCATCATTGTCATTTTTGCACAGGAGGCCAAAAAGGCGAACGACCATGTATTCCGGTTCATGCCTCTGGCTGTCGCTCTTTCGTTTGGATTTTATCTGCCGGTTGTTTTGTTCAGCGGGACAGCCCCGGCTGTCGGCGCACTTATGATTCCGAAAACAATAGCCTACGTTTGGATTGTCTTAATGGGATGGAAGTTATTTAGGCAATCGCAGGTACAAGAAAAAGAACATTGAAGGGAGAAATCATAATGACCAAACGATACGTGAATATAGCTGTGGTTTATGCGGTCATCGCCATGATATTTGGCGTATTCTATAGAGAATTTACCAAGTTCAGCCACTTCACCGGACAGACAAATCTATCCGTCATACATACACATTACTTCCTGTTGGGAATGTTCTTTTTTCTCATACTAATGCTGGCCGAAAAAGCCTTTTCCTTTTCCGACCAGAAGACTGGTAAGCTCCTGATCGCTTACCAACTTGGCCTGAATATCACTGGCCTTGGCTTTCTTATGAGAGGGCTGACGCAGGTATGGGATACAGAGCTGAGCAAAGGGCTGGACGCTTCTATTTCCGGGATCGCGGGGATTGGTCACATACTGATGGGCATCTGTATTGTTCTTTTGCTGCTCAAAATAAAAAAGCGGGCAGTTTAGGGAGATCATATGCAAAACATAATGCCCGCATAATAGGGATCACAGATAAGAAAGTCCCTCTTTATCGATTCTTTGACCGAAAGAGTTACCTAATCATGGCTTATATGATTACCGGCGGTTTGTTGCTGAGGAGCGCACAGATTTTACCGCCAACTATAATAGGCATCTTATATTGTGGAATAAGAACCTCATTAATAGAGACAGGCATTCTATTTCTGCAAAAATATATTGCTGCTATTATCAACAGGAGGAATTAACAAGAAAACACCCAGCAGAGAGAGGGCAGAGAAAACGGAGGTGGTTATAGCCGTCAGGCATGGAACTTCCGGAGTTTCCTCTGCCCTCTTCCGCGATTCCCCGTATTTAGAAAAAAATCAAACATGCAGGACATTGCAAGAAAACATATTGATCATAGTAGATGAAAAGAGTATAATTATAGTAAAAATAATGTGTGCGGCTGAAAGTATATATTTGTAAATAGCGGGGGGATTGAGATGAAAGAAAAAAAGATGTATTATATTTTTGCAGCCATAGTGTCTCTAATAGTCCTGTGCGGTATCATCTGGTCAATGATCACAGTGCTCAACCAACGCTACAATACATCCATCGAAAAAATGATCGGGCAAATAGGCTACACAACCTGGCAGGAAATCCAGCTGGATACCAGCGGAACAAAGGCGAACTGCTGGTATCTGGTTTCTGACGGCAGGGAAATCACGATCATAAATTACGCCCGGCCCAGCTGGACCTCCGGGGTAATGAGCGAATATGTCCTGTTGAAAGATCTCAGAGACAGCGGAAAAACAGTCTCACCGGAAACACCGCCAATCCCATTGTATTATGAGACAGAAAACAGGGAATCCCGCCGAGCATTTCTGTACTTCCTTCCGGGAGAGCGCAATATCCGGCAGGATATGGAAGTCCCAGAAGGAGCGGAAGTTACCTGGCAGACAGGAGAAGCCGGGACGCTGGTATCCATATCCTATGCCTATGACGACAGATCAGCAGATATGGGCAAAAGTTTCGGAAATAAAATATTGGACCAATACCCTGAAATGTCCAGCGTATTTCAAGAATGAACAGGAGACTGCAGCCTGGTAAAATCACAGGCATTTGCATCACTGCAGCCAGAAAACACCCAGCAGAGAGAGGGCGGAGAAAACGGAGGAGGTTATAGCCGTGAGGCATGGAACCTCCGGAGTTTCCTCCGCCCTCTCCCCGAGACTCCCCGTATATAGCGAAACAAATTTTCAAAAAGTAACATGTGACATCCTCCTCACCCCAAACATATACCAAATGTGAACCTTTTCTGAACATTTCCCCCGTAACTTGAAATATCAGATCAAATGCGGTATACTGATAAAATAATATTAACGAAACAAATCAAGGGGGAAAGGGCATGGCATTTAACGTAATCCAGGAAGCAAAGCGCTGCCTGAACTGCAAAAAACCGCGTTGTATGGAGGGGTGCCCCATTCACACTCCGGTACCGAAAATGATCCAGTCATTTCTGGAGGGGGATATTACCAGAGCCGGAGAGATGGTATTCCGCAACAATCCGCTGTCAGTAGTGTGTTCCCTGATCTGCAATCATGAAAACCAGTGTGAAGGCCATTGCGTTCTGAACGCAAAAGGAAGCCCTGTGCATATCAGCAATATTGAAAACTATATTTCTGATAATTATTTTGACAAAATGAGGTTCCGCCAGGGAGAGAAAAAGGGCATGAAAGCCGCCGTGATCGGTTCCGGGCCGGCGGGACTGACCATTGCGATGATTCTGGCGCAGAGGGGATACGATATCACCATATTTGAATCCAAGGATAAGATCGGAGGCGTGCTGCGCTACGGAATACCGGAATTCCGGCTGCCCAAGAGCCTGTTGGACAAATATTATCACCACCTGGTATCTCTGGGAATCAAAGTCCGGCCCAACACGGCCATTGGCAAAGTTATCAGCGTGGAGGACCTGTTCCGGGACGGATACAAGGCGGTTTCCATCGGGACAGGCGTCTGGTGGCCCAATACGCTGCATATCAAGGGAGAAACTCTGGGGCATGTGCACTACGCCATTCACTATCTGGTGAATCCTGACGTGTATGAGCTGGGAGACCGGGTGATCATTATCGGCGCGGGCAACGCGGCGATGGATGTGGCGCGCACGGCGATCAGGCACGGTTCCCGGTATGTGACTGTTTTCTCCAGGACAGAGACCTTTGCGGCCAGCAAAATTGAGGCGGAATATGCCATGATCGACGGCGTGGAATTTGAGTACAATATGGCCCCGGTGGAGATCACGGATGAAGGCGTATATTTCCAGGAAGTGCGCTGCGACGAGCACGAGCAGATTGTAGAAAGAATCGGGGGCAGAAGACTGTACCCGGCTGACTCTGTAATTATTTCCGTGAGCCAGGGGCCATCCCGGCTGATCCTGCAGCAGACCAGCGGCCTGCATACGAACCAGCGGGGGCTGGTGATCACGGATAACAGCGGCGTAACAGACCGTCCCGGAGTATTTGCCTCCGGAGATGTGGTCCGGGGAGCCAAAACAGTGGTGGAAGCGGTGGCCTATTCCAAGATGGTGGCTGACGCTATGGATGAATATATGCAGGGTCTGACAGAAGAAGAGACTGGTGATGAGGAGAACGACAAATGAATCGAGCAGTAATTATAGGGGCCGGCCCAGCCGGCCTGACTGCTGCGCTGGAACTGCTGCGCAGCGGAAAACAATATGAAGTGATTATACTGGAGGAGAGCGGTGAAATCGGCGGTATCTCCCGGACGGTGCAGTATCGGGGAAAACGGATGGATATCGGCGGGCACCGGTTCTTTTCGAAGGATGAGCGGGTGATGAACTGGTGGCGGGAAATGATGCCGCTGCAGGGCGCCCTGCCAAAGGATGACAAAATCCTGGGAAGGGAATCCCGGATTGTACCGGGAGGGCCTGATCCGGAGAAAACAGACCGGGTGATGCTGCTGCGCAACCGGGTCTCCCGGATTTACTACAAAAAGCATTTCTTTGACTATCCTGTTTCCCTGAAATGGGACACCCTGAAAAATATGGGATTCCTGACGACCCTGCGCGCGGGATTCAGCTATTTTGGAAGCATGCTGCATAAGCGGGAGGAGACTTCCCTGGAGAATTTTTATGTAAACCGTTTCGGCAAAGTGCTGTACTCCATGTTCTTTGAAGGATATACTGAAAAGCTGTGGGGAAGGCATCCCAGTGAAATATCAGCGGATTGGGGTTCCCAGCGGGTGAAGGGGCTTTCTGTCAAGGCAGTACTGAAGGACATGCTCTCTAAAATGCGCCCTGGCGGAAAAAAAGAGAAAGAAGTGGAAACTTCTCTGATTGAAGAATTTTATTATCCTAAGTTCGGCCCCGGCCAGCTGTGGGAGACTGCAGCTGCGGAAGTGAAGCGCCTTGGGGGCCAGATCTGGATGCACTGCAGCGTGCAGAAGATTCATTCTGAAGGAGACCGCATCACAGCAGTTACTTACCTGAGAGAGGGAAAGGAAGAACGGCTGGAAGGAGATGTGTTTCTCTCATCCATGCCGGTGAAGGACCTGGTAGCGGGAATGGAACAGGTGCCCGCGGCCCAGGCGGAAATCGCAGAGGGGCTGCCGTACCGGGATTTTGTGACCGTGGGCCTGCTGGTGGACAGGCTGAACCTGAAAAACGAAACTAAGATAAAAACCCTGGGAAACATCGTGCCGGACTGCTGGATTTATGTACAGGACGTGGGCGTCAAACTGGGCAGGATACAGATTTTCAACAACTGGTCTCCTTATATGCTGCCTGATCCGGAGCGTCAGGTGTGGATCGGCCTGGAATATTTCTGCCACGAAGGTGATGAATACTGGAAGATGGATCAGCAGAAATGGGTGGAATTTGCCTCTGAGGAGCTGGTTAAAATGGGGGTTCTGGAGAGCGCCGCCCTGGTGGAAGACGCCCATATGGAGCGGGTGAAAAAAGCGTATCCCGCATACTTTGACACCTATGACAGAATGCCCGAGCTGATTTCCTGGCTGAGCGGGTTTAACAATCTGTATTGTATCGGACGCAACGGCCAGCACCGTTATAATAACATGGACCATTCCATGGCCACTTCTTTTGAGGCTGTAAAAAATATTCTGGAAGGACGGAAGGACAAGTCCAATATCTGGAATGTGAATACGGAGAAGTCATATCATGAAGAAAAAGATCAGCAATAAGATTTTAGAGCTGGGCGTTTCAGGTCTGGCCGCTGTCCTGCTGGGAGCGGCTGCCTGCGCCCTGGCGGCATATTATATCCTGTTTTTGTCCGGAGGTTTTATTACCTCAGATACAGTGGATACTCTGCTGTGGGGGCAGGCCTCCTGGGACAGCGGAAAACTGTTCAATCCTGATTTTGGCTATGCGGCGCTTCTGCCCTTTGGCGGGAACCTGCTGATGTGGCCGTTAATCGGGATTTTTGGCGTTACGGTCCAGGCCCAGGTAGCGGGGATGTTTCTGTTCTTCCTGCTGTTTCTGGCCGCCGCGCTGTTTTTTGCCCGGCAAATGGGCTGGAGCACAGGCTGGAGCGCTGGTTTTGCAGGCATTCTTCTGATGGTACTGTCTTCCAGCGCGAAGCTGCGGGAAATCTACTGGGAGCATATCCTTTATTATAGTTTGGGAACATTGTTCGCACTGGTGGGCCTGGGGCTTTTTGCCCGATGGATGGACAAGAGCGAAAATGGTTCCCAAAAAGGAAAACTGCTGACGCTGGGGCTGCTGTTTTTATGGTGCCTGCTGACGGGCACGGACCAGATGGAAATTCTGACGCTGTTTCTGGTCCCTTTTTTGGGCGCTGTGCTGGGAGAACGTTTTTTTGATATTCGGGGAAATCTGTCCAAAGCGGGACAGGAGAACACCTGGAAAGCGGCGGCTGTAATCATGGCTGGAATTGCCGGAGGCGTCCTTCTGGGATTTGTTTTAAAGGGAGATATGGTGGCCGGCTACCAGAATGGATATTCCGGTTTTTCGGCAGTGAACAAGTGGCTGGAAAATGCCATGAAATTTCCGGAACATTGGTTTACCCTGCTGGGCATTGAAATAAAGGGTGGTGTAACTCTGGCCTCCCCGGGCGGTATCATGATTCTTCTGCGTCTTTTGGGCGCAGTGACGCTGATCGCCGCGCCGGCGGCAGCAGCAATCTGTTATCGGAAAATCGAAGACAGGAAGCTGCGGATTCTGATTTTGTTTCACTGGATGATGACTGCCCTTTTGATGGTGGGATATATCGCCGGCAAGCTGTCTGCGTCAAATTGGCGGCTGAGCCCGCTGGTTGCCAGCTCTGTGATTTTGTCTGTGGCATTTGGCAGGTGGCTTTCCCAGAGAGCAACGGGAAAACGCCTGGCCCTGCTGGCCCTGGCTCCGCTGGTTCTGATGACTATGCTCAGCGCGTCGGATATTCTGGGCATCAATGTTCAGGAAAAAAAGGAACAGGGGCTGTATCAGCTGTCGGCGGAGCTGGAAGAACAGGGGCTGGATTATGGCTTTGCAACCTTCTGGAACGCCAACGGCCTGACCGTAGTATCGGACAGCCGTATCAAGGCCAGGGGCGTGGATCTGACGGAGGATGGGCTGAAGCCGATCACTTACCAGTCCAACCTGCAGTGGTTTGAAGATCAGCCGGGACAGGAAGAATATTTTTTCCTTTTGGAGAAGAAGGAATATGAATCCCTGGAAAAAGACCATCCCCTTCTGACCGCCAGCCATGAGAAAATTACCCTGTCCCAGGGTTACGTGGCCCTGGTCTATGAAGAAAACATTTTGAGGCTTATAACAGAGGGAAAATGATGGAAAAAAAGAAAATGAAGCTGGTGCTGGCTTCTGCTTCACCCCGCAGGAAAGAGCTGCTGGAACGGCTGGGCCTGGATTTTTCCGTTCAGGTAAGCAAGGTGGATGAGAAAATCACCTGCAGCTCTCCTGCGGAGGCGGTGAAAGAGCTGGCGGTACAGAAAGCGGAAGCTGTGGCGGAGGAGCTATGCCGCCGGACGGAAGAAGAGGTGCTGGTGATCGGAGCGGATACAGTAGTGGTTCTGGAAGAAAAAATCCTGGGAAAACCCGGCGGCTTTGAGGGAGCCTGCCGCATGCTGCGGGAACTGTCCGGAAGGGCGCATCAGGTCTGCACCGGCGTGGCTCTGGTGAGGGCCAATGAGGGAAAAATACAGGAAACCAGGTGCTTTTCAGAGACTACCGAGGTTCATGTGGCCATGTTATCTGAAAAGGAGATCCAGTCTTATGCCGCTACAGGCGAGCCGTTGGATAAGGCCGGGGCATATGGGATACAGGGCCGCTTCGCGCCTTATATTTCCGGGATTTCCGGGGATTATTATAATGTAGTGGGGCTGCCTCTGCATGCCCTTTATCAGGAACTGAAAAAAACAGGAGGGATTCTGGAATGGTGAAGCTGATCGCTTCAGATATTGACGGAACGCTGGTGGAGGACGGCAGCGACGGAATCGACCCGGGTATTTTTGAGGTGATCCTCAGGCTGAAAGACCACGGGATACAGTTTGCGGCCGCCAGCGGGCGGCAGCATCCCAGCATTTCAAAGCTGTTTGCTCCGGTGCTGGACCGCATTTTTCTGATCTCAGAAAACGGGGCGTATATCGGGTGCAGAGGGAGAGAACTTTATTCCACCCTGATTGATCCGGAGATCATTCATGAACTGATCCGGCAGGTGCGGGAGATTCCCGGCTGCGAGATCATGCTGGGGGGAAAGGATTACGAATATGTGGAGACGGAGGACCCGGGGCTGCTGGACCTGCTCATCAACGGATACCACAATGAAATCAGGCAGGTGCCGGATCTGCTGCAGGTAGAGGATGATTTTATAAAACTCTCCATTTATTATGACGGAGACGTGATGCAGGCGGCGGGTTTTATGAAGGAGAGGTGGAAGGACAGGCTGAAAGTGGCGGAAGCAGGGGCCGTCTGGCTGGATTTCATGAACCTGTCAGTGAGCAAGGGCGAAGCGCTGAAAGTAATACAGGATTCTCTGGAAATCAGTCCGGAAGAGACTATGGTTTTTGGAGATCAGATCAATGATATCGAGATGCTGGGCCGAGCGAAGTACAGCTTTGCTGTGGCCAATGCCCGGCCGGAAACCCAGGCGGCGGCCAGGTATATCTGTGATTCCAATCGAAACGGCGGCGTCCTGAAAGTTCTTACCGCACTGGCAGACCTGCTGGACAGCCTGAAGGTCCAGGGCAGGGAAGGGACAGCGGAGGACCTGGAAGAAGCGGTCAGGAAGGTGATCATTCAATGAAATGGTTCAGGAGTGCAGCGGCGGCCCTGATGTGCCTATGCATAGCTTTAAGCTTGTGCGGATGCGGAGTCCGCATGGCAGTGGAATGGAAGCCGGGCCGGGAAGCCCTTTTTACAGTCAGTGGAAATGAATTTCCAATGCCGGAGGCAAAAATCCTGCTGATGGAATATCAGTACGGGATGGAAAAGGAGTATTCCCAGTCCGGCGCCTCTGAGTTCTGGAAGCAGAAAACCCAGTCCGGAGAAACCTTTGAAGAATATCTGAAAAACCAATATGTTCTGGATGAACTGATTTTTCTGAAGACGCTGAACCTGCTCTGGGAAGAAAAAAAGCCCGCAGAATTTTCCCCGGAGGCAGAAAAGGCTGCAGCCGATGCTGGAAAAGCGTATTACCTGCAGATGACCGGACCTGAAAAAGAGATGTCAGGCGCTTCTGAAGAGGATGCTGTCAATTTGATGAGACAGTACAGAAAGGCTGAATTGATGCAGGAAGCGCTCACAGCCCACATGAATCAGGAGGTCAGCCAGGAGGAAGCCCGGGTGATCAGCATTTCCCACATCCTCCTCCGGGCTGACCCGGGAGACCAGGCGGGGCGGGAGATTGCCCGGGGAGTTGCGGAACGGCTCTTAGAGCAGATCCGTGGCGGAGAAGATTTCGACAGCCTGGCGGCGCAGTATAACCAGGACAGCAGGACGAGATATGTCATCGCCAGAGGGGAGACAGAAGAGGCCTTTGAAAAAATGGCTTTCAGTCTGGAAAGCGGGGAAGTAGGCGAAGCGGTGGAAACGGAAAATGGATTTGAAATCATCAAAGTGCTGAACAGCTATGAAGAAGCGCTGACTGCTTCCAACCGTGAAAAAATCCGGGAAGCCAGAGTGAGGTCAGCCTGGCAGGAAGAATGCAGGGAATACCTGAAGGACAAATCGGTGGCAGTGAATACATCTTCCTGGGAAAATGCACAATTGCAGGAATCCCAGGAACGGTCAGAGAAGCGGTTCTTTGAGGTTTACAGGACTTATTTTCCGGAATCCTGAGAAAACATTTTTACCCGGCCAAATTACTTATTAACCTGATAAAAGCGCAGGGAGTGCGCTCTGTAAAGAACGGCAGCAGTAATCCCCTCAGTTTCTGGAAATGTCTCCAAAACTGAGGGGATTTTACGTCAGCCAGATTTTGATATAGTTTTCTTGCGAAGTTTTCCCGGAAGGAAATAGATCAGGAGCCAGAACATTGCAGCCAGAACCAGGGCGGCGATCCCGTCCAGAACAGAATGCTGTTTCAGGAAAACCGTGGCCAGGCAGATCAGAATGACAATGACCAGCAGACCATACTGAATCCATGGGCGGCGTTTCAAAGCAGGGCTTCTGAATACGGCGATCTGCGCTGCCACGGCGTTATAAACGTGAATGCTGGGAAAAACATTAGTGGGGGTATCCGCCGCCCAGATCAGAGAAAGAAATCCGGTAAAGATGTTTTTATCCGCGTCAATCTGCGGCCTCAAAGCCTGCCCATTTGGATAAAAGGTGCTGATGAGCAAAAAGACAGTCATTCCGCCTGCCAGCAGCAGCAGATATTTCCAGCATTCTTCCTTATCAGTAAAATAGAGATACAGGAATACCCCGGGGAACAGGGGAAACCATAATACATAGGGGATAATGAAATATTCATTAAAGGGAATCAGGTCGTCCAGAGGGGAGTAGATCATATGATATTCTGGAAATTGGAAAATTTCCAGAATGCCCCACCATATCAGGTAGACAGCCATAAATATTGCCATGGAAAGAAATAAATGGGATTTCACCCAGTTTTTCAGCTTCAAAAGGTACCTCCTGTCAGATCAGATTTTCCGCATTATTATAACATGGAAGGGAGAATATGACAAGGACAGGCTGGACAGTATTTGACATTGATATCATCTGGATTTATAATCAGATTATAATAATAGGGGGTAAAATAGTATGGGAGGAGAAAAAGGATTAAAAGCAATGCAGCTTCTGGCAGCAGGTTTAGCCGCGATTTGTTTCGGCATGGGGGTTTGTTTAGCTATACAGACTTTTAAATTGAATCACTTCCTGGGGCGTGAATCAGCAGGGATTCAAAGTGAGTACGATAACTGGAGAACTTGTATTCAGAATGCTGCTGCAGCCTATGAGAGAGAGGAAACCGGGTTGGCACAAGAATATCTTGGAAAGGCGGAAGTATATCAGTGGGGGCTGCTGCATCATAAAGGAGTATTAGAGGAATTTGGAAAGGATGTAAACCGCTGCAGGGAATTCTATGATGTATCGACGTATTTGAGCGGATATATGAAACGTATGGCCAGCGAAGGATTTACAGAAGAAAGAGCTGAGATAATGCAGGGAATAGATGCGTGGATCCGAAATACAGAGGAGGTTTCAAACCTGGTTTTCCAGGAGCTTGAAGAGCGGTTTCCGCATTATACAGAATGAGTTTTGTTGGAAGGATAGAGAAAAAAAGGGCAGGCTGATTGGTGGCCTGTCTTTTTGGTTTCACGAATCGTGTGCCTATGAAATATGTTCCTTGTGCCTCCATCATATGCTTAATAAAACAAAAACCCCGAAAACCCAACTGCCAGGCTTTCGGGGCAAACATAATAGCGGAAGGGAGATTTGAACTCTCGACACCACGGGTATGAACCGTGTGCTCTAGCCAACTGAGCTATTCCGCCATATTTTGCTGTCTTTGTCAAGACTGCTTCGCTAGTATACCTTAAAAATAAAAACTTGTCAATACCTTTTTTAAGATTTTTTTGTCAGATTATGCCTCTCGTTTTGTGGACGGTATGCCGGAGCGAAATGAACAATAATGCGCGGATTTTTTAGAAGCAGGTAAAGATATGCGGCAGAGCAATATGACATATTACGACAAAAATAATTTAACATAGTGTAATATTTACCGGTAAAAAACTGCATGTAAAAATTAGCATAGAAATAAAAACCTTATGAAAAGTAAAATAATACATCAAACAGTAAAAAAATCCAAAAAGTCCTTTACAAAAAATGCACAATAGATTATAATACTGCCTATATGAATTGTGCAGTATTCTTTTTGAATAAAAGCACGGAACGGATTTTTTACATGAAATAGTAGAAAAACACATGAAATATTTTTCTTTCATATGTGTTTATACACAGATATGCTTCAGCCTGGAAAATGGCGTTTTTCAGGCCGCGGGAAATCTTTTGTTCAGGAATTTACAGTACATGCTGTGAATTTATAGATCATCATAAGGAGGGAATTGCTCGATGAGAAAGAGAGCGAAAGCGAGAGGGTTGAAAAGAACAGCCTCAGCAGCTGTAGCTGTCGCGCTGAGTGCGTCCATGGTTTTGGGCAATCTGCAGAGCGTTTCTGCATTAGCAGAGACCCAGGCAGAAGCGCCGGAGCAGTCCGCTGAAGAAAGTACAGCGGATCATGACGGACAGACAACGGCAGAGGCTGGGACAGAGAGTACTGAAAAAGACAACAGCACGACGGAGAGTTCCGCCGGTGAAACAGAGGGACAGGCTTTAGCTGTTCCGGAGAAAACACCGTCAGCGGATTCCACCACATTGTCCGGAGACCGCCAGGGCGAGATCCGGTTCGGGACCAATGGAGACGTGGATAAAGCAGATGTCTACTCAGAGGAAAAAGGAATAGGTTTCAGCGATGTTTCCTATCCGGAACCTGCAAAGGGGTGGTCCGGTAATGTATACAGCCCCAGAGCGGAAGAAATCAAACCCGGATCAGAGTATGTGACAGACTCTGCGGATTATCTGCAGATCAGCAGCAAGGTGTGGGCTGAAAAAGGAAAAACACCGGATAATAAAGATTTTTCACTTACATATGAAAACACATCCACTCTGGATGTAAAATTGGAAAACGGAGACTATCAGGTGACGGTCAGCCTGGTAAACCCCACAGGGGCAGATTACTCCGCCTATCTGGAGGCGGAAGATATTACAAAACTCACCGGCGTGTCCGTACCTGCAGGACAGAGCAAGGAAGTGGAATTCCGCGCCTGTTTGGTGGACGGAGTCCTGAATCTGAAGTTTCTGGCAGAGAGCACGTCCCTGTCAGAAGAGGATGCGGCGCTGAAATCAGTGTATGTGAGCAGTGTGAAACTGGAAAAAGCCGCGCAGAAACCAGCGGCGGAAAAGCCCACGATTTTCCTGGCTTCCGATTCCACAGTACAGACTTATGAGAAAAAATATGAACCGCAGACAGGCTGGGGCGAGACCCTTTGCAAGTTCTTCGGCGAATTCGTACAGGACTCTTCCTGTGACGACTGCAACTACAGCCAGTCCCATACTTATGAGACAGCCAATGTGGTGATTGAGAACCGGGCCATCGGCGGCCGCAGCTCCAGATCTTTCATTCAGGAAGGCAAGCTGGATGATTTGCTGGAAGATATTAAACCCGGGGATTATGTGCTGCTGCAGTGGGGGCATAATGATTCAACCGGAACCCGCCCGGAGCGCTACGTGGCTCCTGAAGATTTTGGAAAATGGATCCAGTACTATATAGACGGGGCGGCCCAGAGGGGAGCGACTCCTGTGCTGGTAACACCGGTAGCCCGCTACAGCTATAAGACAAACGGCGACGGGACACTGGACAGTTTCCAGGAAAACTTCAAAGCATATGGGGATATCATGCGCAAGATTGCGGCAGAACAGAATATCCCTCTGGTGGACCTGAGCAAGGCATCCATCGAGCTGTGCAATGAATTCGGCATTTCCGGTGCGGAATCCCTGTTCCTCCATGTGACCGCAGGAGATTATCCTGAGAGTGTTTATGCCGGCGGGTATACAGATGATACGCATCTCCAGTATTTTGGAGCGTATAAGTTCTCCCAGTGCGTGGCCAGGGGGATCCAGGAGATGGATCTGAGCAGCTTCTCCGCAGACAGACAGGCTGCGTTAAGTAAGCTGCAGGGCTATGTGGACCTGAACCTTTCTGCTACAGAACCGGAGGCGGTGACGGGGCTTCAGGTGATCACAGCCGGTTCCACCAGCGTTTCCCTGAAGTGGGACAGTGCGGCAGGGGCAGAAAGATATTATGTGTACCGTGCAGAGCTGGCTGATGGACAGACAGTTGATTCCGTAGATTTCAGCCAGGCAGAAAAGTATTCGGTCAGCGCAAATCCTCGTTTCCAGGATAATAAATGCAACGGTGGAAAAACCTATGTCTATGCGGTGCGCGGATATAATGATAAGGGCCTTGGGCCGATATCTGAGAAGGTGAGCGTAACTACAAAATCAGCAAAGTACAAATATGATTTCGGGCTGGATTCATCCCCTGTAATGGACGGATGGACAAAGGTCACCAGGAAATCCCTGTACAGTAAAGAAAGTGGTTTTGGCTGGAAGGACAGCGCCAGTGTTCCCGAAAAGGACCGCTACCGCAGCGGCAACGGCAATCCGGCTTCCAGCGCCATGGCGGATGACTTTACTCTCGGAGCGGGAGAATTCCTGGTAGACCTCCCCAACGGCCAGTATGAAGTCACCATGTACGCCGGCGATCTGTTGTCCGGGACATCCACCACAAAATCCGAATATACCATTGAGGGTAAGAGCGCGGGAGCAATTTCTGTGAAGCTGGATCTTGGTTCAGTTTCTTCCACAGTGGAAATTACAGACGGCCAGATGAATCTGGTGATTGGAGGAGCAAACGGATATCTGAACGGCCTGGAGATCACCCCTGTGCTGCTGGCGCCCCAGGGCTTCAGCTATTCAGAAAAGAGCATTTCCGGTGATACGGCCTCCTTCCTGATCGGCTGGAACAAAGATCTGGATCCTGCCGACACGGTAGCCTGGAACGTATACCGCAAGAGCTGGGCGGATGCGGACTTCACTCTTGTAAAGAGCTTTACCGCAGAGGAATATGCTGTCAGCGATCTGGACTGCCGTTCCATGACTGCACCTGCCGGAGGCGTGTATGAGTATTATATGACTGCGGTGACTGCAGGGGG
Source organism: Cuneatibacter caecimuris (assembly GCF_004216775.1). GTDB lineage: Bacteria > Bacillota > Clostridia > Lachnospirales > Lachnospiraceae > Cuneatibacter > Cuneatibacter caecimuris. The sequence continues at coordinate 235,425 of NZ_SGXF01000001.1, read as the reverse complement.
AACTGAATCCGTTAGAAGCAATGTGATCGAGATCGTCATGCTGGATACGGAAATGGAACTTCCCGGCATCCCTCAGAATGTGAAATGCGTGAAAGCGGAGAACGGCAATGTCCAGCTGACCTGGGACGCAGTGGATACCGCGTTCCGCTATGAGATTTACCGTTCCGACCGTGCGGAAGGACAAAAAGGATTTAAGGAATATGTTAAGGTAGGGGACAGCGGAACAAACGGATGGACCGATACGGATCCGGAAGCCACTGTGAATATGCACTGGTATTATAAGGTGCTGGCTGTCAATGCAGGCGGATCAGGAGAGCTTTCCGAGGCCTGCCAGACTCCGGTAACAGAGGGAGCACTGGTAGCGGCTCCGGCGGAAGTTTTGGCCGACCGCGCGCTGGTTGCCATCAATCTGGCAGGAGATAATGGCGGAGAAACCGTGGTAACAGCCACTGACAAAGACGGAAATGCCTATACCAGCGGCGTATACCTGAGCTGGAGAAGTTTTGAAGGAGAAGGAGCCACGACTTATACGGTATACCGCAACGGCCAGGCTATCGCAGAAAATATATCTGTAACGAACCTGGTGGATGAAGCGGGAACAGCGGATGACATGTATAAAGTGGTAGGCTCTACCGACTCTGCAAGAGGTTTGAAAGCTCCAGACACCCAGGTTTGGAGGAATAAATATCTGGAGCTGGAGCTGTATCAGCCTGCCAACCAGACCATGCCTGACGGAACTACCTGCAGCTATACCGCCAATGATATGTCCGTGGGCGACCTGGACGGAGACGGCCAGCTGGAACTGTTTGTGAAGTGGTATCCTACCAATGCGCAGGATAATTCCAAAGAAGGTTATACAGGAACTACATTTATTGACGCTTATGATGTGAATTTTTCTACAGGAGCGGTTTCTCTGAAATGGCGCCTGAACATGGGCGTAAACCTGAGGTCCGGCGCTCACTATACCCAGTTCCTGGTATGGGATTTCGACGGGGACGGCAAGGCGGAGCTGGCAGTAAAAACAGCTGACGGCACGACCATGTACACCAGCGCCGACGGAACGGACCAGACGCTGACTTATTCCAGCCATGTGGGAGCGGTAAAGGATACAGAGCTGCCTACGGATACGCTGGGTGGCGAAGCGAAGCATGATTACCGTGACGTGCACAATAACCCTGGCCGACCCGGCTATGTGCTGGCGGGGCCTGAGTATTTCACCATGTACAACTGTGACGACGGTTCTGAAATCGATACAGTGGATTATGACCCCGGACGGGGAACAGTGAGCAGCTGGGGAGATAACTATGGCGGCCGTGTGGACCGTTTCCTGGCCTGTGTGGCCTATTTGAACGGGCGCACTCCCAGCGCGGTATTCTGCCGCGGCTACTATACCAGAACCTGCCTGACGGCTTATAACCTGGTGGATACAGACGGAGACGGTGTGGGCGACCAGATTCAGGTGGGAAGTAAGTTTGACTCCGACAAGGCCGGAAAACAGTACGCCGGCCAGGGCAACCACAACCTGGCAGTAGCGGACGTGGACAATGACGGAAGAGACGAAATCATTTACGGTTCTCTGACCCTGGAGCATGACCTGACGGTAAAATATACCACAGGTTTGAAGCACGGAGACGCGATGCATGTTTCCGACTGGGTTCCCTGGAACCCGGGCCTGGAAGTGATGCAGGTTCATGAAGATATTGTAAAGTATGACGTGGAAATCCATGATGCAGAAACAGGAGAAATCCTGATGGGCTATGCCGTGGGCAAAGACACCGGACGAGGCGTAGCGGGAGATATTGACCCCACCGCGCCGGGAGCAGAATTCTGGGCCATCGCGCCTCCATCCTATGTGGGCTCCGAGCCTTCCTGGAATTCCAGAAACGGCGGCGTTTACAGCACTGCATCCACACTGAGTAATCTGGTGACATTGTCAGAAAAGGTATCTCCGGCGTCCAACTTCACCATTTACTGGGACGGCGACCTGCTCTGCGAGATGCTGGATCATGAATACATTCAGAAGACTGAGACGCCGGTATCTGTAGTGATCTCAAAATGGGATTACGAAAATAACAAAGAAGTAGACTTGCTGAATTCCAAAGCGATTTTCAGCAGCAATGGAACAAAAGGAAATCCCGGCCTGGCAGCGGATATCCTGGGCGACTGGAGAGATGAGATCATCTGCCGCAGCAGCGCGGATGACAGCAGGATCCGAATTTACTCCACAACCATCCAGACAGATTATGTAGTGCCCTGCGCCCTGGAAAACCGGGCTTACCGTGAAGCAGTGGCATGGCAGAACGTAGGCTATAACCAGCCCGCCCATACAGATTACCTGGTATCAGAAGGCCTGGTGACAGCCCAGCTGACCGCAGAACATGGCAAATCCACACCCAATTCCGTAAGCTTCTCCTTCACACCTGCCAATGACGGCGTCAACGGGCATGAGGTGACCGGATATGAAGTATACCGGGCGGGAGCGGACGGCATTTATACGAAAATCGGTACAGTAGACGCTGGCAACGGTGATCAGGAAGCTGTAGAATATCGTTTTGACTTTGGTTCCCAGAAGACGCAGGAAGGCTGGACCAAGATCAACGCGGAGAGCGAAAGCTTTGAAACCAGCGGAACCTACGGATTTACAGAAGCATCTCTGAAGCTGTCTCCGGCAGACAAGAAATACAGCGCGGATACCGGAGAGCTGAAAGACATGTATAATGACTGCGTGCTGTTTTTCGTTAGCGCCGGAGACGAGACTCCTGCGGAATTTGCAGTAAAAGTTCCCAACGGCACTTATACCGTAACAGTTCATACCATGAACGGATCCGGAAGCCAGTACAATCAGTTTGCAGTGGAAGGAACGGCATTGGAGGATATCCGCCTCGGAAACTCAGTGAAAAATACTGAAACCGCTCTTACCGCAGAGGTAGAGGTGACTGACGGCGTTCTGAATATCACGAATACCAGCAGTAAAACTGCCCAGAATGGTTTCCTTTATTTCAGCGGCCTGGAAATCAGCCGTAAGGCAGATCCGGCGCCCACAGCTTATTCCTATACGGATACCGGACTGGAAGCAGGAACATATTCCTATAAAGTAGCGGCAGTTGTGGACGGTAAGACTTCTTATATGTCCAGACCAGTTACTTTGTCCACAGCAGAAGAGATTACAGAAAAACCGGAATTCACAGTGCCTGAATTTGCAAGAGGCATTGCTGTGGAAAAAGTCCTTGAAACATTAGGAGATACCGTAAAGGTTGAAAACGGACAGAAAGAGGTTGACGTTACCTGGGATCTGTCTAAAGCAGACCTCAACCAGGTTGGGACTTATGATATCACCGCCTATGTGGCAGGTTACGGGCCGGTGGCTCTGAAGCTGACTGTAATCGAAAACTATGTGGAAAGCTTTACGCCTGTTAAAAAGGTGCAGGTGACAATCGGAACTGCTGTAGAGGAGATCCAGAAGCTGCTGCCAACAGAGGTTGAAGTGCTTTATGCCAATAAGACTTCTGAAAAGAAAACAGTAGTTTGGGATCTGACGCAGGTGGAGATTGAGGCTCCTGCCGTTTACACAGTAAAGGGTACGGTAGAAGGCCTTGCGGAACAGCCTGAAATGCAGGTGGAAATCCTGAAAGATTATGTAAAAGAAGTAGGCGTCATCAATCCTGTGGCAGTAGAACAGGGAGAAGATTATGCCGCGAAACTGCCGGCCCAGGTGACTGTGAATACAGCTCTGGAAACAGGGGTAAAAACAGCAGTGAAATGGGATGTGGAAAACTCCCCGGTGGACCTGGATAAAGCAGGAACCTATACGGTAAACGGAATTCTGGAAGAGTACGGAGATTATCCGGTTCAGATTACAGTACGAGTGGACTACAAGTCAGTTTATAAGTTCGACTTTGGTATTGACAGCAAGCGGGTGGCAGACGGATGGACCGGCATTACTGTCAACAAGAAGGGCGGAACTAATACAGCCGATAAGCTGGGCGTTACCTATACCAAAGAAAAGGGTTATGGTTTCCTGGACGGCAGCGCCAAGATTCAGGGACGGACTGAGGAATACACCTTTGGCGACGGCACAGTGCCCAAGCTGGTATACACAGACTTTGCACTGACAGACGGCCAGACCTTTGTGGCAGATGTGCCCAATGGAAAATATCAGGTGGAAATGATAGGCGGCACGAATACCGGTTCCAGTACAGTGAAAGGTACTTTGAACGGAACAGTTGAGGTCAGCATAAGGAATTCCAAGAATGAATATACAGTCGGAATCTACGAAGTGACAGTAACCGATGGAAAAATCAGCTTTGAGACCACCGGTTCCAACAGCCGCCTGTGCTCTATGGTGATCCGCACCATGGGACAGGAAGAAGTGGATACAGCTGCTCTGGAGGCAGCGATAGCAAGAGCAGAGGCTCTGAATCCGGAAGAGTGGACGGCGGAAAGCTATGCTCTGGTGTAGAAGGCTCTGGAAAAAGCAAAGGGCCTGCTGGAAAACGGAAGCCAGGATGAAGTAACGCAGATGGCTCAAGAACTGAATGACCTGATCGACGCGCTGGCGCCTGCTGAGACCGAACCGGAGAGCAGCACAGAGGAAACAGAGCCCAGTGAATCCGAGAGCAGTACGGACGTGACAGAGCCCAGTGAATCCGAGAGCAGCACAGATGTGACAGAGCCCAGTGAATCCGAGAGCAGCACGGACGCCACAGAACCCAGTGAAACTGAGAGCGGCACGGACGCGACAGAACCCAGTGAAACGGAGAGCAGCACGGACGCGACAGAACCCAGTGAAACGGAGAGCAGCACGGACGCAACGGAGCCCAATGAAACGGAGAGCAGTTCAGATGCCACAGAGCCCAGCGAATCCGAGAGCAGCTCGGATGCCACAGAACCCGGCGAATCCGAAAGCAGCAGTTCAGATGCCGAAATAAAAATCGACACCGCAGGGCTGGAGAAAGCAATCGGAAGAGCAGAAGCGCTGAAAGCATCAGATTATACATCTGAGAGCTATGCAAAGATGAAAGCTGCTTTAGAAGCAGCGAAGAAGGCGATGACAGCCAAGACGCAGAAAGAGGTGGACGCTGCCACGAAAGCTTTGAATGAAGCGATAGAGGCGCTGGTTTCTTCAACACCGGGTACAGGAGATGCCACGGGCGCCAGATGGTTTGTCCTTGTGACGGTGATTGCGCTGATGGCGGTAATCGGCTCAGCAGCAGCCATGGAGATCGCGGCGAGAAAAAGAAAAAAGAATAATTGATCTTTGATATTGCTGTAAAAAGCGGTGAACGCCGGCCAGAGTTTTTTCTGGCCGGCGTTTGTGATGAGGAACCACAGGACCTTCTGAATGCAAAAAAACATTGACAAATTCCATGCAGTGCCTTATGCTTCATACATACGGAATGAATGTATACTGGAGGCAGATATGGCAAGAAACAAATATCCAGAGGTGACTGTAGAGAAAATATTGGAAGTATCTCAAAGGCTGTTTCTCGAAAAAGGATATGACAACACGACGATACAAGATATTGTGGATGAATTGGGCGGCCTGACGAAAGGAGCAATTTATCATCATTTCAAATCAAAAGATGAAATTATGGACGCCTTAGGGGAAAAGATGTTTCGCGATAATAACCCATTTGAGGCGGTAAAAAAGCGTACAGATTTAACAGGATTACAAAAAATGAAAATGGCAATTATATTAAATCAATCCGATAAAGCCCAGGTGGAGATCACAAGGCAGGCTGTGCCGCTTCTGAAAAACCCCCATGTCCTGGCAAGGATGATCGAAACCAACCGCCGCTTGTTATGCCCCTATTGGCAGGAACTCATTGAGGAAGGGCAAAAAGACGGCTCTATTCATACTGAGTATGCAAAAGAGCTGTCAGAGCTGTTAGTCCTGCTGGACATATGGATGATCCCTTCTGTTTTCCCGGCTTCTCCTCAAGAAATAGAGCGGAGGCTGGCATTTATATTTGAAATGTTTTCAAAAATGGGGCTGCCGATGTATGATCAGGAGCTGAGAGATATGCTTCTGTCACTGCCTTATTTTTCAGAGTTGAATAATTAAAATCCGGACGCACGCCGCAATGGGATATATAGTTGTAAAGCGGCATTGCGCTGGGTCAGAGTAAGCAGACTTCTCATGAATAAGAATATTAACAATGGAGTAAGCCTGCTTCTATTATCCCATGATACATTCATTCAGTACGTATATAAAAAGGAGAAATAATATGTTAAAACAAAATATGTCAATTTGCGTATCATCCCTAAAGAAAAGCTATGGGAATAAAAAAGTGCTGAGCCAGGTGAATTTTTCCGTGCCGGGAAAAACCGTGTATGCTCTTTTGGGTTCTAATGGCGCGGGGAAAACAACGACCATCCGGATCCTGACCGGTCAGATCAAGGCAGATGGGGGAGAAGTTCTGATTGAAGGACACGATGTGTTAAAATCGCCTGAAAAAGTGCGTGAGGTAATCAGTCTGACCGGCCAGTTTTCTGCTGTGGACGACGCTCTGACGGGAAAAGAAAATCTGGTGATTATGGGCAGGCTGCGCCATTTGGCCGAACCGGAAAAGAGAGCCCTGGAACTGCTGAATTATTTTGAATTGTCTGGCGCGGCCAATCAGGCCGTTTCCACCTATTCAGGCGGGATGAAACGAAAACTGGACATTGCCATGAGCCTGGTAGGGAATCCCAAATTGATTTTCCTGGATGAACCGACAACTGGGCTGGATCCCCAGAGCAGGCACAGTATGTGGGAATTGATCAGAGAATTAAAACGTTCCGGGGTCACAATTTTTTTGACTACCCAGTATCTGGAAGAGGCCGAACAGCTGGCGGATATTATCGCAATACTGGACCGGGGAGAAATTATCGCTGAGGGTACGGCGGAGGAGCTGAAAGCCTATCTTCTTGACGGGGCTGTAAAATTCATATTTGAAGATGCAGAAAGTCTGGAAAATGCAAAGCAGATTCTGAAACATTATAAGACCGCTTCTGTTTCAGAAGAGCATCAGCTTACTGTTTATACAGATGGAAAAGCGGATACACTGGCGCTGATTTTTCACGGGCTTTATGAAAATCAGGTCAAAATCCGGGAGTTTTCACAGCTGGCGCCAGATTTAGAAGACGTATTTTTAACCATGATTTCTGAAAGAGAGGGTAAGTTCAATGAGAAATGATTCTAAACGTTATAATGATACAGTAACGATCGCAAAACGCTGTATATTGCTTTCTAAAAGAAACCCGGATACCTTTCTGACAAGCGTGATGCTTCCGGCCCTGATGATGCTGCTGTTTGTTTTTTTGTTTGGGAATTTAATCCATGTAGGCGGTACTTCCTATGTAAATTACATCGTTCCAGGCATTTTGCTTCAGTGTATCGGCCAGTGCTCTACTACCACAGCTATTTTAATGAACAGAGACGTGACCAGCGGAATCATCAACAGATTCAGCACCCTGCCCATTCGCAGAGTTTCTATATTAAACGGGCATGTTTTGGAGGCCGCCGTACGGAGTCTTTTAACCTCAGCAGTGGTCTTGATTACAGCAATGCTGGTAGGATTCCGGCCCGCCGCCAGCCTGACAGGCTGGTGTGTCGTTTTTATTTTACTGATTGCAGTTATTTTAGCATTGTCCTGGCTGTCTGTGATCGTAGGGGTGGCGGCGAACAGCGCGGAGGGGGCCAGCTCTCTGTCCGCCCTGGCAGTTATTTTGCCTTATTTAAGTTCCGGGTTTGTACCAACAGAAACTATGCCAAAAGTATTGGGAATATTCGCTGAATACCAGCCTATGACGCCGATTATTGACACAATGAGAAATGCGCTGTTGGGCAATCCGATAGACACAGGTACATTTCTTATCGCTATGATTTGGTGTATTGGGTTAGTGGCGGCGTTCTATTTTATTTCTTTGGCCTTATTCAGGAAAAGGCTCAGCAGATGATTGAGAGAAAAGAAAAAAACAAGTGTTCCATAATGATTTTTGATAAAAAATGTGTTAAAATAAGATAAATACAAAAGCAGAGGTGGCCGAGATGCTGGAATTTATCGTGAATCCCAATTCCCGGTGCGGCCGGGGAAGAAAAATATGGAACCAGGTGGAACAGAAACTGAAGGAACAGGGCGTGGAATATGGTCTGCATATGACGTCTGCCCCAGGCGATGCGGAAGGCTTTGCCAGGCAGCTGACCGGCTGCAGAGGGGAAGAAGGCCGGAAACCGTGTATCATTGCGGTTCTGGGAGGGGATGGGACGCTGAACGAGGTGATCCAGGGACTGACATTGAAACAGCCTGTGACAATAGGCTATATTCAGTGCGGTTCCGGCAATGATTTTGCCAGAGGGATGAAGCTGGAGAGCAATCCCATGAAAATGCTGGAACGGATTCTGCACCCGAAGCATTACAGGGTTGTGGATTATGGGATAGCCGCCACAGGGCTGTATCCGGCGGCTTACAGGCGGTTTGCCGTCAGCGCCGGAATCGGCTGGGACGCGGCGATCTGCCATAATCTGCTGGATTCCGCGGCCAAGCGTTTTCTGAATAAAGTACATATGGGGAAGCTGGCATATTTTGTGATCGGCCTGAAGCAATGGGCTCTGGCGAAACCGGCCCAGGGGACACTGGTGCTGGACGGCGCCAGAAAAATCAAATTGAAGAATATGCTCTTTTTATCCGCCCATAATTTGAAATATGAAGGCGGGGGATTCATGTTCGGGCCCAAGGCGGACCCGGAAGACGGGCTGCTGGAACTGTGCGTGATGGAGAATATGAGCAAACTGAAGATGGTGCCGGCGGTGCTGTCCGCCAAGTTCGGCCGCCACGGTATCTTCCGCGGCGTACATTTTTACAGATGCAGAGAAGCACGCGTTCATATGGACCGTCCTCTGGCTGTCCACGCAGATGGGGAGTCCTGCGGGCATCAGCAGGATTTTGCGGTGACTTGCCAGAAGAAGAAATTGAGATTCATTGTATAGAGCAGAAGTATGAAAGGGGAGAAACCATGAGAATCGGAATGGGATATGATGTGCATAAATTGACAGAAGGCCGGGACCTGGTCCTGGGGGGAGTAAAGATCCCTTATGAAAGAGGGCTTCTGGGGCATTCAGATGCGGATGTGCTTCTTCACGCGGTGATGGACGCGCTTTTAGGAGCGGCGGCGCTGGGGGATATCGGAAAGCATTTTCCGGATACGGAACCTGCCTATGCGGGGATTTCCAGCCTGAGACTGCTGGCCCATGTGGGGAAGCTATTGGAGGAGAGCGGATATGCGGTGGGGAATATTGATGCCACTGTAATCGCGCAGAAGCCTAAGCTGGCGCCTTATCGGGAGCAGATGGAAGAAAATATAGCGGAAACCCTGGGGATCAGAAAAGACCAGGTATGTGTAAAAGCCACCACAGAGGAGGGAATGGGATTTACCGGGCGCGGGGAAGGGATGGCGGCCCAGGCGATTGCGCTGCTTCAAGAAAAGACTTGACAAAACGTGGTATTTTGCATAGACTATATGGTAAGCAAAAAGCGAAGAACGGAAAGAGTATCATATCAGAGCGCCTCAGAGAGGATCTGTCACCGGCTGAGAGCAGAACCGGCAGCGGGTATGAGAAGTGCGTCCGGGAGCTGACCAGGTGAAAGCAGGAGTAGCCTGGTACGGTAGAAGCAGCCGTTATCTGTGTAAAGAGGGCATATGCCCTGAATTAAGAGTGGAACCGCGGTCCTTCGCCTCTTTGGGGTGGAGGGCTTTCTGTTTTTTCATAGGAAACTGCGTTCCCTGTGAAACAAAACCCTCCGGGGGATTGCACTGCGGCGGAGCTGCGCCGCTGGGAGGAGAGATGAGGAATGGGATTGATCCGCTATATTAAAAAAGAAGCGGCTGTCATACGGGAACGGGATCCGGCGATTAAGAGCACTATGGAGGTGATCCTGTATCCCAGTTTTAAGGCGATTCTGGCCTACAGGCTGGCCCATCGCTGGTATTTAAAAAAGCATTATTTCTGGGCGCGGTGGCTGTCCCAGAAGATGGTGCGCAAAACGGGGATTGAAATTCATCCCGGCGCAGAAATCGGCGAAGGATTGTTTATCGATCATGGCAGCGGTGTGATTATCGGAGAAACAGCTGTGATCGGAGATAATGTGACGCTGTTCCAGGGAGTGACTCTGGGAGGCACGGGAAAAGAGAAAGGGAAACGGCACCCCACGGTGGAAGACAACGTGATGATCAGCGCAGGGGCAAAAGTGCTGGGGTCTTTTACCATCGGCTCCAATTCCAAGATCGGGGCCGGATCAGTGGTGCTCAAGCCGGTTCCGCCTAATTCCACAGTGGTGGGAGTTCCGGGCAGAATCGTAAAACGGGATAATGTAAAAATCCCCCGCAGTGAGATGGACCAGGTACACCTGCCGGACCCTGTTCTGGACAGCATTAACCAGCTTCAAATAGAAAATGAGATGCTCAAGCGCCAGGTGGAAGAACTGAGAAAAGCAATCGAAAAAGAATGGTGATGGAGGAAAACATGAAGATCTATAATACACTGAGCAAGAGAAAGGAAGAATTTGTACCGCTGGTACCCGGAAAGGTCAGCATGTATGTGTGCGGCCCCACGGTCTATAATTTTATCCACATCGGCAACGCCCGCCCCATGATCGTGTTCGATACAGTCAGGCGCTATCTGGAATACAAGGGCTTTGAAGTGAATTACGTTTCCAATTTTACGGATGTGGATGACAAAATCATTGCAAAATCCATTGAAGAGGGAATTGAGGCGGACGCGGTAGCAAAGCGTTATATTGCAGAATGTAAGAAGGATATGGCGGATATGAATGTGCTGCCTGCCACCACCCATCCTCTGGCAACAGAGGAGATCGGCGGGATGCTGAAAATGATCGCCGTGCTCATCGATAAGGGATACGCTTATAATAAGAACGGCACAGTATACTACCGTACCCGGCGCTTTGCGGATTACGGAAAGCTGTCCCATAAAAACCTGGATGACTTGCAGTCGGGAAACCGCACCCTGCTGGTGACAGGCAGCGAGGAAAAAGAGGATCCGTTGGATTTTGTTCTGTGGAAGCCTAAGAAAGACGGCGAGCCCTATTGGGAGTCCCCCTGGAGCCAGGGGAGGCCCGGCTGGCATATTGAATGTTCCGTGATGTCAAAACATTATCTGGGGGATTCCATTGACATCCACGCCGGAGGCGAAGACCTGATCTTCCCTCACCATGAAAATGAAATTGCCCAGAGCGAGGCGGCCAATGGCAAACCCTTTGCCACATATTGGATGCACAATGCTTTTCTGAATATTGACAACCGGAAGATGAGTAAATCTCTGGGTAACTTTTTTACGGTGCGTGAAATTTCAGAGAAGTACGACCTGCAGGTCCTGCGGTTCTTTATGCTCAGCGCCCACTACAGAAGCCCGCTGAATTTCAGCGCGGCGCTGATGGAATCCGCCAAGAACGGCCTGGACCGGATTGTTACAGCTGCAGAGCGGCTCAGGAAACTGGAAGAGACGGCACAGGGAGAGGCAGAGACTTGTTCGGAGCAGGAGAATCTGCATGAAGCAGAAAGCTTCCGCAAAAAATTTGAAGCTGCGATGGACGACGATTTTAATACTGCGGACGCAATTTCAGCAGTTTTTGAGCTGGTGAAATATGCCAACAGCAATGCAGATGAAAACAGCACCAGAGCATATGTAAGGGAAGTAAGAAAAACCTTACAAAATCTCTGCGATGTGCTGGGCCTGATAACAGAGAAGCAGGAAGAATTGCTGGACGAGGAAGTAGAAGCCCTGATCGCAGAGCGGCAGATGGCCCGCAAGCAAAAGAATTTTGCCAGGGCGGATGAGATCAGAGCCCAGCTTCTGGAACAGGGAATCCAGCTGGAAGACACAAGACAGGGCGTAACCTGGAAGCGTGTCTGAAGCAGGGTGAAAATATGAGAGCAGATGAGATACGGGCAGCCCTGGGGCTGCCCGGGATGGAAGCGGGAGAATATTCCCCATTGGCCCTGGCATACCTGGGCGACTGTGTTTATGAACTGTCTGTGCGCATAATGGTGATGAGCCAGGGTAACAGGCAGGTGAATAAATTGAATGCAGCGGGGAGCGGTTGGGCGAAAGCGCCTACACAGGCTAAAATGATACAGCTTCTGATGGACGGGCTGTCGGAAGAAGAACAGCAGGTTTACAGGCGGGGCCGCAACGCCAAATCAGCGACTCCCGCAAAGCATGCCACCCTCTCGGAATACAGCAAAGCCACCGGGTTTGAAGCATTGCTGGGCTGGCTTTATTTAAATGGCAGGGAAGAACGTATCCTGGAACTGCTGCAGAAGGGAATCTCAGCAGTCCGGAGTGAAGAAGGACGAGGAAAATTTCATGAGCTATGAAGAAACCACAATTGAAGGCAGGAACGCTGTGCTGGAGGCATTCCGCGCGGGAAAAACCATAGACAAGCTTTTCGTGCAGGACGGCTGCCAGGACGGGCCGGTGAGGACGATCGTCCGGGAAGCAAGAAAAGGCGACACACTGATTCAGTACGTTGCCAAAGAGCGTCTGAACCAGATGTCTGAGACAGGAAACCATCAGGGCGTGATCGCTTTTGCGGCAGCCTATTCCTATGCAGAGGTGGAAGATATTCTGGACGCGGCCAGGGAAAAAGGAGAACCTCCTTTTATTTTCATCCTGGATGGAATTGAAGACCCTCATAATCTGGGGGCAATCATCAGAACCGCCAATCTGGCGGGGGCCCATGGAGTGATAATTCCTAAGAGGCGGGCTGTGGGTCTCACCTCCACTGTCGCCAGAACATCCGCAGGGGCGCTCCATTATACGCCGGTAGCCCATGTGACGAATCTGGCCGTGACGATGGAAGAACTGAAAAAAGAAGGCCTCTGGTTCGTATGCGCGGATATGGTGGGAGAATCCATGTACCGACTGAACCTCACCGGGCCCATCGGGCTGGTCATCGGAAACGAAGGCAGCGGCGTCAGCAGGCTGGTTAAAGAGAAATGCGATATGGCTGCATCCATCCCCATGAACGGCAATATTGACTCTCTGAACGCCTCCGTAGCAGCCGGCGTGCTGGCTTATGAGATCGTCCGCCAGCGCCTGAATATAAAATGAAAAATAAACGCATAATTTGTAAAAAACTGCTTGACAAGTCCTATGTGATATGGTAAATTAGAGAGCGTTGAGGCGCTGAGCGCCCAACATGCTGACGTGGCACAGGCGGTAGCGCACTTCATTGGTAATGAAGAGGTCGGCGGTTCGAATCCGCTCGTCAGCTTAGTGAAAAACCCTTATAGAATCAGGGTTTTCGCCTATTACAAGGCATAGAAAAAGCACCTGCAAAAGGGTGCTTTTTTCGTGTTTGGTCAACATTTGGTCAACAATTCTTTTTAATCAGCAGGTTTTCCAGTGTTTCCGCTGCCACCTCATCCATCTTCTTGAGACTATGGGCGTAAATATTCATTGTGGTGGATGCCTGGGAGTGTCCTAACCGGCCGGAGACTGTACGCACGTCCACATTCTGACTAATCAGCATTGTGGCTGAGGTGTGCCGCAGTCCATGAAGGGGAATGACCGGCAGCGGCGTCTCTCCTGCAGGCAGAGCGGCATTATACCGGCGGATGATCTTCTGAAAGGCGTGGTATGGCGTGCTGGGGTGCATCTGCTTCCCGTCCCACTGGATAAATAGAAAGTTCTGGTCAAATTCCTCTTTCCGGCGCTTCCCTTCCCAGGCAGTCCCCAGGGAGAGGGCAAGCCGCATCTGCTCTTTTCTCCACGCTCTCAGCATATCCACCAGGAAGGACGGCACGGAGATTTCCCGGCGGGAAGTCCGGTTCTTCGGTCTTTTTGTGATGACCTGGCTGCCGCCGGAATAGCTTGTGCTTTTATTGATGGAGACGGACTGCCTATCAAGGTCTATGTCCCGCCATTGCAGGGCGATCAGCTCCCCACGCCGGCATCCCAGGAACAGAGCCATATAGAAGAACAGCTTTAATTGCTGGGGGATGGGCTGTAGCTCCACATATTCACCCACGTGATAGGGCTTGCCGGTGTCGTCTGTCCGGTCATGGGCTTTCCTGGGGCAGACCATAGGTTTGTCAAGAATGGCCAGGAAACGCTCTGTTTCCTCTAAGGTGAAGTATTTTATATCCTCTGTATTCCGGGCCTGCCTGGGCGGTTCTGTGCGCTCACAGGGGTTCTCTGTGCATACATTCCATTTCATGGCGGTGCTGTATATGCTGCTGATAACTGCATGGCAGCGCTTGACCGTGGCAGCCGAAAGCGTCCCCGTGCTCTTATTCCCCCTCTGCTTCTCCAGCAGCTTCCTGTATAGGCTATTCAGCGTCCGGGGCTGTATCTTGGACAGCTTCATGGGGCCTATTGTTGGAAGGATATGCCTTTCCAGCAGGTCACTGTAAGAATTGAATGTACCTGGCGCCAGGTGTCCGGCGGCGTGCTCTTTCAGCCAGATTTCTGCAAATTCCCGGAAGCTGATCTTTTCCCCGTCCAGGTATTTCCCGTTTTTCACCTTCTGCTCAAACTCTATCACGAACAGATCAAGGGCTTTCTGGTTCTGCTTCTCTGTTTTGTTTGGATCGGGGGTGAAGGTGGCGCTCTCAAAGAGCTGCCGGCCGCCGCTGTCCCGTCCCTTTAGTACCCGCACGCGGTAGGTATTCCCGCGTTTGGTGATGTTTGCCATGTGGATTCCTCCTTTCTGGGGTTTTGCTCATTTTTGAGCAAAAGTCTTTTCGGTAGTCAATATCTTTGGCATCCGAAATAGAAGGCGTACAAATTTGTACACTGTTAGAAGGCGCTCAAATTTGTGCGGCTTCAACGGGGTGAAGATTCAGCTGGTTAGGGAAATATTCCCCTGTCCACAGTCGAAACTTCGACGGCTATTCACTTAAAAGGTAATTCATCCATATTTATCATGAATCCTCCTTGTGCGTCACTTGAATCTATTTTACGATTGCTTTCTCTTAATAATTTTTCTATACATGCTTGAAATATATCATCGTCAATCATTTTAGTATGCAATAAATCCTGATATTTGCGGAGATCCTCAAGATAGCGTCTGAACACGAATGATTTGAAATGAATGACATTGCCTGTATAATCATCCGGCAGATCAAACGGCAAAACCTCGCTGATTTCAAATAACAATTCCAACACATCTGAATAGGTTTCTATGTTTTTGTGACTATTCTTCTCATCACTCAATCCACACAGCCAGTCTATAGAAACTCCACACTTTTCCGCAATGCCCTTCACGATTTCTAATGATGGGCTTTTTGCCCCGTTCTCATAAGCTGAGAGCGTGGCAGAAGTGCAGCCGACAATTTCGGCAAATTGCTTTTGAGTCAAATTCAAAGACGTTCTTAATTCCTTTATCCTTTTTGCTAAAATAGCGAAATCTCCCATAAGTGCACCATCCTTTCTATTCATGCTTGTATCTTACATCATATCTTATCATAATTCAATTAAAAAGTAAATAATCAATAAAAATAGATTTGATAAAAATAATACTTGATTTATTTAAAGAGTTGGTATAGTATATAAAATAAAGGAGGTGAAAGTGAATGAGAATCAACGGAGCAAAGCTGGTGTATGAGCTGGCAAAAAAGGAAATGACACAGAAACAGGTTGCGGAAATCTGTGGTGTATCCCGGGTAACGATCAACAACGTGCGTAACGGTTTGAAGTGTTCAGAAGAGCTTGCCGGTAAGCTTGCAAAGGCGCTAGGCGTGGAAGTCACAGACATTTTGGAGTAAGGAGGAAAGGACATGGAAGTGATTCCGAGAATGATAACGATCAGGCAGGCAGCGGCAGAAACCGGATTATCCTATGATTATATCCGCAAACTGTGCCTACAGCAGAAAATTGTATTTGTGAGGGCGGGAAGCAAATACCTGGTGAACATGGGGAAATTGATTGACTTCCTGAACGGAGAGCAGGTGACGGCATGACCTTAAAAGAATCCTTTCGGGATTCGATCAATCGGGAAACGGTGGTTGATGAAGCGTTTTGCATGAAATTGTATGGGTTTTCTCTATACGATCCACAGTATTTTGAAGAAGTGAAATTTATCTGTGAAGCGTTGTATGATCTCCTCTTTGAAAAATATGAGGGGTGGTGCCAGAAGTATGATGATAAAACCCGTCAAACAATGCTGGAGGTGGGCGCATGGTATAGAAAACGACTTGAAGAAGAACAGGAAAGAAAGAAGGTGATGAGCAGGAATGGACAAAGCAGAAGAGAACGGAATAGATTTGCGGGATTTCCTGAAGATTGGTAAGAATGGGCCGTATGAAATCCTGGATAACAAAATTGCGGAGTACATAACCACTCAAGCGCTCAAGATGTTCGTATTAAACGGACAGCCGTACCTGTACCGGCACGGAGTGTACCGGCGGGATGAGGAAGGGAAAATCCTGAAGGGCTATATTAAAGCCCTGATTGATGATGATTTAATCACAATAAGCCGGATCAACCGGGTGTATAACTTGATTATGGCGGATCACCATTTAACCAAAGAGAATGAGGAGGTGAACTGCTATCCGTGCCACTGGGTCAATTTTAAAAATGGGATGTATGACCCTGTTTTACAGAGAATGACCCCGCACAAGCCGGAGTATTTCTCAATAAATCAGATTCCACACGCTTTTGAAGAAAATGCGGAATACGCCGGGACGGTAGCCGATCAGTTCTTTCGAGGGATCATTCCAGACGATCAGGACCGGGAAATGTTCTTCCAGTATGCGGGCTACTGCATGACAACAGACACCCGGCTACAGAAATTCATGATGCTGTTAGGCCTGCCGGGTTCGGGGAAGTCCACAGCTATAAACATGCTGACGGATGCCGTAGGCGAGAAAAACATAAGCAGCCTTACCCTACAGGATTTAAACGAGCGGTTCAACTCAGCGGTGTTGCTGGGGAAGCTGTTGAATGCCTGCGCAGACCTGCCGAAAAAGGCGCTTGAGCAGGTGGACGCTATTAAGCGGATCACCGGAGAAGATCTGGTAAAGGGCGAGTACAAGGGGGGAAGGATATTTTCTTTCCGCAGCAATGCAAAGCTGATCTTCTCAGCTAATGCGATGCCGCACAGCCTTGATGAGAAGTCGGAAGCATTTTACCGCCGGATGCTGGCAATAGAGATCATGAAGAAAGGCCCATACATTCCAGACCTGAAAAAGGGGTTGAAGTACAGCATGCCGGGTTTTATCCGGGAATGTATGGCGGCGCTGCACAGAATGTATGAAAAGGGCGGAGAGATAGACAGCCCGAACAGCAAAGTTCTGGTGCATGAGTTCCACAGGGATTCCGACAACGTGACAGCTTTTATTGACGATTGTTTAGAGAGGGATTCTAAAGGGCGGATTGAGAGAGCGGCGCTTTATAGAATGTATATGACTTACTGCATGGATGAAGAGGTATTGTGCTTAGGAAAGAAGGGCTTCTATGCGAACCTCAGAGGAAAAGGGATAACAGAAAGTCCTTTCCAGGGTGTAAGATGTTTCAAGGGAATTGCACCAAAAGAGACGGATTTTACACCTTTAGGAGCAAAACAAACACCGTTTTTGCACCTGGAAAATGCCCAGTCAGATGGGAAAAATGCTGTTTAGGTGCAAAAGGTGCAACTTTTTTTAATATCATTAATGTGAGGGTTAAATATATCGAGATACGATATGTGTGTATGTATATAAGAGCGGTATAGTTTTGCTTTTGCACCTTTTACACCTCACTACCACCACTTGATTAAGAGAAAAAGGAGGAACAAAAATGAATTATGTACAGCTCATGCCGTGCAACGCTGATATGTACGCCGTGTTTAGGGAAGAGGACGGTTCAATATTTAGACTCAAGGTGGTTCTGTTCGCGCTGTCTGACGACGGATGTGTTTACGCCCTCACCTTTTCCAGTGATGAAGGCATTGATAATACCATAGTAAACATGTGTAGTAATTTTGTCAGATATGAAATGGAAGGGGGAGTAATTCGTGAGAGCTGAATACGTAAAAATGCTCCAGGAGCTGCTTGAGCTGCCGGAAGCACCGCAGGTAAACCTGAAGAATATGTCTGAAAATGCCATTGTCCTGATGATGGCATGCGAACGCCTGGATCGGATCGCAGATAGTCTTGAGAAGTTGTCCGGGTGTGTGAGGACAGGCCCCGGCGTCCAGTACATCAAAGCTGATGTGACCGGCGCTATTGAAACCTACAACCAATAATAAAAAGCCCTCTGTATGCTGCAACATTCAGAGGGAACCATAGCCGGAGCCGTCCACCCTTACATAATAGCACGGTTCCGGCTAAGAGGTCAAGAGAAAACAAAACGAAACGAATAAGAGAAGCGAGGTGAAAATCATGAGTAATCCGAATTATGGTTTCCGGTTCATTGATGATGGGATAGCAGAGCCTAAAAAGAAACGGGTTGAAACACAATCAAAGATATTTCAGGCCAGTAAGTTAAAGAAAAATAAGAAACGGCGTTTCAAGTAAGGCACCGGAATTTCGGCCCCATATCCCCCGGGGGAGTTGTACAAAAATAGAAACAATTCCGGACACCGACGCCCCACCTCTAAACACCTAAAATCTTAGAAATGAGAATTTTGCGTGGAAAGGCTTGATGTTAAGATTTGTCAAGGTAAATGCTAATATATGCTAAGGTTTCGGAGGCCTAAAAAAAAATGAAGCCCTGGCTGAGAAATGCTTACTAAATTTTTAGTAAGCTCTGCTGATGGAGGTAAAACATGGAAGAAAGAGAACTGAGACTATTTGAGATCATGGATGAGGAGGGCTGTGACATGGATACGGCGGAGCTTCTGCTGATGGATGAGGAGGAATCCTGGGATGATGAAGATTAGGGTATCTTATGAAAGGCCGGAGGAGCTGGAAGCCGTTAGGCGGCTCCTGGCCCCGATGATTAAATCCTGTAAGGTGTCAGGGAACCGGGAAGGACGATACCGGAAGGCGTACATAGAAGGGAGGGAAAGCATTCGTGCCGATCATACCGAACAGCGAACGAAGCCGGGAGGAGCTGCGGGAAATGGGAAGGAAGGGCGGGATCGCTTCGGGGAAAGCCAGAAGAAAATATAAAGCTTTGAAGTGGATGCTTTCTATTGTGGTGGATGAAGCGGCGAAAGAAGCTAGAGAGAAGCCCGGGGGAAGCAGGAGAGGAAAATAAGGGTTTCAACCCGGCTGCTCGAGTGATATACTTATGCTGAATAGAGTAGTACCCCGGCCGTTATATTTCGGCAGCCGGAAGCCTTAAGCAGGGCGCGGGAATAGCTAAGGTCATGAAATGTGGCCGTAGCCGTTCCAGCGCCTTTTAATGTCCCGCAGGCCGACCATAAGACGCTTGGAGCGCTCCGTATCTATTGGAACGTTCGTTTTCTTATCTGAACGCTCCGGGCCCTGGTCTCTTGTCCCTGGTACGCATCACCACCATGCTTCGTCGTTTTGTGAATTGAGTCGCTGCCGCTGCCGCGACGGGACTTATTCCACAGAATGCTTCATTACCTGCAGCGGCAGCCCGACTTTGGCTCACTTTTGAGCAAAAGTGGAAATATTAAGCCATATGATAAAATGGCTATACGGGGCTTCTGGTGCGTCTGGGCGGGTGTTGCGTTAGTCCTGGGTGGGTGACTCTAAAGCATCTCGTTCTATTTTTTCATTGGCCGCAGTTGTGAAGAATTTCGCCATACTCACGCCAGCGTTTTCAGCGGCGATTTTATATTTGTCTTTTTCACCCTTTTTTACACGAAAACGTATTTCCTCAAGATTCTCTTTCATGTATTGCATGGTGTACTCTTTACTTTTTTCATTGTATTTGCTCATTGGATATCTCCTTTCCAGTAGAGGGGTGCTTTAGAGTAAAGACACCTCTTGCATTATAGCCATAGTATAACACAAATATCCATAGAGCGCTATAGATAAAATACACAAAATTAGTGCGCTAAGTTTGGGCAATATGTCCATTGAAATCCATAGTGCGCTATGCTATACTATAGTTACAAGGTCAAGGAACTCAGCGAAGGTGGACGGAAGTACCGAAAGGGAAAACAAGAGTACCACATAACACCGGGTAGCAGGATAAGGGAGATTGGGAAGCCGCAGAAGCCGCTAGATGCTTAAAGCCTGCCGGGGCTGATGATTCCAGGCCAGGAAAGGAGAAGCCATGACAGATAGAATGATACTGAACAGAGTGAAGAAGCTCAAAGAGCTGGAGGAGCAGAAAAAGGAGATTGAGAGCCAGATTGACGCTCTGAAAGCTGATATTCAGCAGGATATGGAGGAGAAGGGGCTGGAAGAACAGAAGGCCGGTGACTTCCTGGTGAGATTCACGAGGGTACTTTCAAACCGATTCGATAGCCGGGCGTTCAGGGAAGAGCATTCCAGACTGTACAGCCAGTACTTGAAGCAGACGGAAAGCCGCCGGTTCTCCATC
Source organism: Cuneatibacter caecimuris (assembly GCF_004216775.1). Taxonomy (GTDB): domain Bacteria; phylum Bacillota; class Clostridia; order Lachnospirales; family Lachnospiraceae; genus Cuneatibacter; species Cuneatibacter caecimuris. Next base: position 214,979 of record NZ_SGXF01000001.1, on the reverse strand, counting down.
GTATAACAAAAAGCCCTCACCAGAGCAGCAACTCTGATAAGGGCCACAACAGCCGGAGCCGCTGCCTATACACAATTACATATTAGCACGGCTCTGGCGGAAAGGTCAAGAGGAAATGGACATACAGAAAGAAATTAAGATTGCAGGATATCAGCCCTTTGCACTTCCAGAGGCAGGAGGACAGCTCCTTTTCTCCGCTGTTACAGAATTATACCACCTGGACCGTCCCGGCAGCGCTATGTTTGCCGCATCAATGTTTTATAATCTGGGACGTGTGCAGGGCATTAGAGAAGAACGCGCGAGAAGGAAGCAGAGAGGGGATAGACGGGGATGAAAAGAACCGAGATAAGACAGCAGATCACAGAGAGCGCGGGGAAGATCAAGAATAACATTATCTTGAACGAGATTCTTCAGATATCGGAGCTGATGCGCCGGACAATGGATGAGAAGGAATATATGGAGGTTTCGGAACCGGAATGGGATAAGCGCGTGCTGATCCGGGCAGTGCTGAACATGGATGACCCGCGGCGCATTCGGAACCTGAGGGCCATAGCTGACGGCATGGAGAGACAAAGCAGAGGCATTTGTAAAACCTAACAAAACCTGACTTTTGTGAATGCTATCCGGACATCGTTACGCGCGCATAGCGAACGCTACCAAAACAAACGAATAGAAAGGACAGTGGAACATGACCAATGAAGCGCTGGCGGCTCAGGTGCAGGCCGGAACGAATGTCCGGGAAGCTCTGGCGGCCCTGTATGAGCAGAACCGCGGTATGATCTGGAAAGTATGCCGGAAGTACAGCTATGGCCTGGAAATGGACGATCTGATGCAGCAGGCCTATATAGGGCTGCACAAGGCTGCCTTTGGATACGTCCCGGATGCCGGGGCCGGATTTATAAGTTATGCCGTGACAGTGATAGAACGCGAGCTTTCCAGGTATCGGAACACCTGCGGCCAGGCGATCAGGATACCGGCAGCAGAGCAGCGGCTGTATTATGAGCATGAGCAGCTGTCCCGGTATATGGAAGCCTCCTACGGCAGGAAGCCCACAGAAGGGGAATACAGCCGTTATTTGGGCGTCAGCGTGGAAAAGGTCAGGAAGATGGAGAAGCAGGCCTATGACGGCTATGTGGTGTCCCTGGACGCTCCTGCAGGCACAGGAGAGGAGGAAGGGGCCAGCCTGGGGGAATTGCAGGCCAGCGCGGAAAACGGGATAGAGGAGGCGCTTGAGCGGTATGCCAGTGAGGAGCTGGCTGCCTGGCTGTGGTCAGCCGTGAATGAGCTGCCGGATGAGCTTCAGAACGTGGTGAGGCTGAGGTCAGAAGGAATTGCGCTGGCGCAGATCGGGGCCATGCTGGGGGTATCCATGCAGCGGGTGCGTGAGATGTACCTGCGGGGGCTTCGCCTGCTGAGAGGAAAGAGAGCAGTAAAAGGATTGGGCCGGGACTGGCTGGGGTGTGCTTAAAATTTGGTCAACATTTGGTCAACAAATTTAGAAAATGTTGACCAAAACGACAAAAAGACAAAGAACAGATGAATCAAAAAACCGCTTAAAATAAGGGATTCCTGCACTTTATAAAAGGCTGAAAAACCGGAAAAATCACATTGGTAATGAAGAGGTCGGCGGTTCGAATCCGCTCGTCAGCTTGGAGAAAACCCTTGATTTTTCAAGGGTTTTTGTTGTATTGAAACAGAAAAATGTATCGGTATCGAAGTTCCTTTCTAACTTAATTCGAAATTTTAAAATACAATTCCTAAATTCCTATCGTAAAAGTGTCAGTTTAATCAGGTAGTTCCATGAAGGTGAAACGATTAATACAGAAGTTGTAAAAATGTCGAAAAGAAGTTGTTGAAAAAGTATTACTAATGGATTACATTATAAATTAGATGCTTAAACGGCGCTGCTTTATCTGGATACAGAAAGGAATGCACAGGGCAGGGGGTATTTTATGAATGGAAAAGATTCCTATAATATTATGAAGCATATTCATTTTGTTGGGCAATTTTGCTCGGATGATGAGGAATTTACAGAACAGTGTATTCATACATTGAAAAGTTTTTTTGCCGGCATTTTTTGTGAGCAGGGCTCTTATCCGGAGGAATGCTATAAAGAGGAATTTTTGCCGGTTCAAAAAGAGCTTGAGAAGATTACATATAACATAAGGCTGGAACCACATAACCAGGCATATGTCAGCCTGGACAAAGATACTGTAAATCTTTCTCTTTACACACAGTTCATATTTTGGGAGCTTGCATCATTCAGAAATATTGCTAATAAATTGAGCAAGAGAGATGTGATGCGGCCGGATGAGATCGCACAGAGTATTCTTGCAGAGTGTAATAGCGATGAACCGGGGAAAGAGCTGAAAAAGCTGCTGGATAAGTGGATTAAATATGAATGTGAAGTCAGAGAAGGGGGAATTCGCCTGTCTTGGGTCCCGCCCTTTGAATTATTTGGATCAGACAACTATAATTATGCAAAGAATGGGCTGAAATTGATTTTTCATCATGAAATGTCTCATTGGCATCTGAGCAGGATCAAGGATACAGAGAAGCAAAGACTTTTTGGCCATGCAGAGGAGGAATTAAGGGAATATCTGGAGAAAGAGAAGGGTGATCCTAGAATGGCCGCTTTAAAAAAGCTTCTTGCCAGGAAGAAAGGAGTCATTAAAAGCTGGGTGGAGGAAATCGCTGCAGACTATCTTTCCTGTATGGCGGTACTGAAAGGCTGCTCAAAGGCCGGGGAAATGAAGCAAGTATTTATCGCCTGCGGCCTGTATTTTGCCTTACTGAAGGCAGAAGAATATAGAATTCATCCAGATAAGTTCTGGATGAATACACATCCGCCTGCGATGATACGAGAAGATATATCCATGAGAATGATCGCTAAAACTTATCAATATTCCATAGAGGAATTTTTTGTATTTATGGGTTCTGCCTGGATTCTGATCAGTATGTACTTTACCATAGCGTTCACAAAATTGACAGGAGGCAAGACAGATGTTGGAATACTTAAAAATGACGGGCTATAAGGCTGATGTTGTAGAGAAGCTATCATCTGTGCTGGGAACCAGCAAACAGGATTCTCTGAGGATATTCAGTCTTCTGCTGTCAGATAGTCTTCCGTTTAGGGGAAGGAACTTAATTGAGAGCCATGAGAGCGGGGACGCTCAGAATCTTCTGGCCGATTCCGGGCTGTACTATATTAATATCAAAATATCTGCATTAAACCTGCTGGCATTGCTGCTGGATATCGCGGTAACAAAAGGAGCTTTCGCTGCCGGACTGCAGATTGCCGGTACGGATATGCGTGGAATTGTGAAGCTGTCGCCGGAAAAAGGCGAAACCTGCGTTGTGAGGGAGAGCTTGTGCGCCAGAGAGCAGACTGTCAGCCTGGATCTGTTTAAAGCTAATGGGGGAGAATGCGTCAATAATGATCTGCCCTGCCATTTTCGCAAAGAGAGCGTTTGTAAGTGCCAGAACAGTGATATAGAAAAGATATTGACCAGACTGGAAGAGCTAAATGTTTATGAGAGGCAGGAAAATGGCACATACAGGCTGAATATGTAATTTACAGTATTTGCCGGATCGGCAAGCCCTTTGGATAAACCACCTGCGGCAGGAAGAAACCTAAGCAGAGAGGCGGCAGAAAAAACGCAGGAAGCTATAGCCGTAAGGCATCGAGCTTCCGTAGTTTTCTCTGCCGCCTCTCTGCGGCATCCACGCTGCTGGCACAGCGCAGGGGTTCTAGTTATTCCCCAAAAATCGTATCAGCAAAAGCTTCCGCGCTCTCCACGGAAGAACTGTAAGTGCAGACAACGGTTTTATATTCCGGCTGTACAGTAAACGGATAAGGAGAGTTAGTCATAACAATGATCGGCTTATCTGTCTTCTGGTGCAGCTCCTGCACAAAGTTGTTGCCGCTTTCCGGGCTGCGGCGGTCAAAATAATTGGTGATAATGATCACGTCCGCTTCATGAATTCTCTCATAAACACGTTTTCTGTCCTCCGGAGAGTACTTCATGGTAGTTTCCACCGCGTACACATTGTCAGAGTGTTCCAGAAGCTTCATCCAGGGCATTGCAGGATGGCAGGTCTGGGTATTGGTGCGCTCATGCAGAGGATTTACCTGATAGATGAACATCACCTTCTTGTCCTTGGAAACAGGCAGGACATTGTTTTCGTCTCTGATTACATTGATTGCATTCTTAGCGGCTTTCACAGCAATTTCTGCAACCTTAGCGTCGTTGATTCCTTCGCTGGCCTTTTTGGGATCTTTGATCTGAGGCTGCTCAAAGAAACCATAGTCATATTTTACGCTGAGCGTTCTTGTGACAGCGTCGTTTACCCGGTCCTCAGACAGACGGCCTTCGCGGACTGCTTGAATTACGCCGGGGATTACATCATTAATCAGACCGCCTTCATCGCGCAGAAGCACCAGGTCGCAGCCGGCGTCGATGGCGCGGACGCATGCTTCCGGCACGTCAAATTTCTGGATAATGCCGCCCATGGTGATTTCATCTGTGGTTACAACGCCTTCAAATCCCAGTTCACCTTTCAGCAGATCGGTGAGGATCGGCTTGGACAGGGTGGCGGGCAGGCCGGAGGGGTCCAGAGCAGGATAAGCAGTATGAGCCGTCATAATGGCAGGCAGGCCTTCCTTGATCAGCGCCCTGTAAGGCTCCAGGTGGCGCATTAGCTCTTCTCTGGACTCGTCGATCACCGGAAGGCCGTGATGGGCGTCCGCTGCGGAAGGGCCGCGGCCGGGGAAATGCTTTCCGGTTGCGATGATCCCGGCGTCTTTAAACCCGCGCAGAGCTTCCTTTGCATATGTAATGACTTCTTCCGGATCTTCACCGTAGCTTCTTGTTCCGATCTCAGGATTCCTGGGATTGGTATTGACGTCCAGAACAGGAGAGTGAATCCAGTCAAATCCCAGGGGAGCCAGCTGGCGGCCCACCGACCAGGCCACATCATGTGCCATTTCAGGATCATTGCTGTGCGCCAGGCCCATGCAGCTGGGGAAATATTTAATCCCGCCGCGGTAATAGTCCGCGCTCACATCACCCTCAAAGTCGAAGGTAAAATGCAGCGGGATTCCCAGATCGCTGTCCAGGGCCGCCTGCTTAATGGTGTTGACATATTCGCAGAATTCTTCATTCGTAAAATGCGGTACAGGGATATCCGGCAGGAAATCCTTCATGGTGCCGGAAAAAGGCCTCAGCAGCCGATGGGCGTAGTCCGTATTCGTTCCGTTGGGGTCGTGTTTTACAGTGCGGATTCTCCACATCAGGCCTGCCCGGATTCCTGCGGGATAATATTTCTTTACCCGGTTGATGATTTCCGGCGTGATGAGGGAACCTACATACCCGATCACGAAACACTGACCTACTTTTTGTTCCAGAGTCATTTTGGACACCAGGTCCTGAACAAATTTTTTCTTATCCATAACTTCCTCCTTGCTATATGGCATGAATTTATATTCACTGCACTGATTTTAGCAGAAAAAACAAAGTAAAAACAGGCCAAACTCCCAAGAAGACAAATAATTTACACACAATAGCAAAATTATGTACCGGGGGTTGGCCTGTCTGAAATTGCTTTTTTCGTTATTCCCATTCTGACCGGAGCGTAAATTCTTCTGGAAGACGGGATACATTTTCTTTGATAAAAGCAGGGTATAAATATTCATCTTGTAATTGGCTAAATGCCAGCCAATGAAACTCGTGGAAGTGGTTATCTTCATATAAAATAAATTTACTGCCTTTGGAAAGAATGTCTGTTTCTGAAATATCGATCAGAAAGTAAACGCATATTTCGTGAAACGTCTCCTGGGAAACGTCCTCTGTAAAAAAGCTCTGATTCATCCAGAGAGGGCGGAGGATTTCCGCATCAATCTGCAGTTCTTCCCGAAGTTCTCGCAGGACAGCGGACTCTGCTGTTTCGCCGAACTGCACTCTGCCGCCGGGTAAATAATAATAGGGAGAACGCTCATCATGCATGGCAAGAATTTTATCCTCGTGAATGATTACGGCGCACGCCCTGTAATTAAACTTTCCTGATTCAGTTCTAAATGCAATATCCATAGAAAACCTCCTCCTTTATAAGTAAGAATAGAAATTGATTATAGCATACGCAGCACCGGCATACAATCTTTATTTAACTTGTTTTCTTGATTTATATATGCTATAATAGATTCATATTGTTTCGGAGTACATTTGCAGAACCCCCTTTGAGCGATCAGGGGTTTTTCGTTACATAGGAAACTGCGTTCCCTATGTAACAAAACCCTCCGGGGGATGCGCACTACGCGCTAAGGAAATATGGCCGCTGAAACGGCCGCGCTCCGGCGCGAGAGTCCGGTGTGCCGGACTCTTTATTATTGCATAGGAAACTGCGTTCCCTATGTAACAAAACCCTCCGGGGGATGCGCACTACGCGCTAAGGAAATATGGCCGCTGAAGCGATCGCGCTCCGGCGCGAGAGTCCGGCGAGCCGGACTCTTTATTATGGTGAAGGAGGAAATTATGGCTGGAATGCGGGAAGTGGCCAGAGTCGCGGGAGTTTCTCTGTCTACAGTTTCTATTGTTTTAAGCGAAAGCGATAAATATGTCAGCCCTGAAATTCGTGAAAAAGTGCTGGAAGCGGCGAGAAAAACCGGATATGTATTGAAACCCAGAAAAAGGGCGGAAAAGACTATCGCCGTGATCCTGCCGTCCATTTCCAGCACATTTTTTTCCAACCTGCTGCGGGGAATAGAAGAAGCGCTGTCCGGACAGGGATACGCGCTGATGGTTTGTGATTCAGAATTTCAATATGAAAAAGAAAAGCAGTTTATAGGAATGATCAAAAAACAGGAACTGTGCGGCGTGATCATAGACTCCAGTTGTCCGGAGAACCAGGAAGAGGCATATGCGGCATTTCTGAAGGAAAAATATGGGGATTCAGGAATTCCTGTGGTATTTCTGGAACGCCGGTCAAAGGAAGAATCTTTTGGTTCGGTTTTTGTGGACCACTACGGCAACGCTTATCAGGCGGTGAGCCATTTGATCAGCCAGGGTCACCGGGACATAGCCCATATCGGAGGAATCCCGGGAAATATTGCTTCCAGGGAGAGGACAAGAGGATATTATGATGCGCTGCTGGGCCAGGGTGTGGAGCCGGATGCAGACCTGGCTGATGCAGGAGATTTCAGCCCAAACAGCGGATATCTTGCTATGAAGCGGCTTTTGCAGCACGGAAAAAGTTTTACTGCGGTGTTTGCCGCCAATGACCAGATGGCCATAGGAGCCATGAAGGCGGTTCTTTCTGCTGGGAAGAGAATTCCGGAGGATGTGGCTGTAATCGGAATTGACAATCTGAGCGTGTCCACTATGGTATCTCCGGCGCTGTCCACAATTAATGTTCCTACCTTTCAGATGGGGAAGGAGGCTGTGCGGCTTCTGTTGGAGATGAGGGAGGGGGTAGCTGCCGCGCAGATTCAGATTCCCTGCGGGCTCATCGTCAGGAAGTCCACAGATCCCGCCGCGGGCAGTGAATGGGAGCTGCTGGGCTGGTAAAAAATTATCCGCATTCAATAAGGCATGTTTTAATGAAAGAGATTCCCGTTCTGTTGACAAACGTTCGCTGTGGCATTATAATAAGCGCAACACATAAAAAACGTTCGCTATAGGAAGGAAAGGTAAAACAGATGGAGAAAAAAATGCTGGCGGAACGGGCTTTAACAGAAGGAAAAGGAATTCTGCGGCTGGCGCCTGCCTGGGTGGCCAGGTCTTTCTGCAGGCCGGGCAGGAGGCTGAAGCTGCACCCGGATGATTATTTTGTGCTGGGAACCAGGGGAGGAATCGACGAACGGTGGTTCGCATCCACAACCTGGGCGGAGAATGGGCCGGGAACCCCTGAGGACGAGGGAATGAGTTATGTCGTGGCGGGAGAGGACGGAAAAGACCGTGTTCTTCTGAAAGAAGTGGTGGATCTGCTGGGCGCTGAGGTGATCGGAGAAGCTCTGTGGAATAAGTACCACGGCTGGGCCATGTTTTCCAAGTTTTTTGACAACGCGGGGCCTCTTCCCCATCACATCCACCACCGGGACGTCCACGCGGCCAGAGTGGGAGCAGCCGGAAAGCCGGAGATGTACTTCTTCCCCTCTCAGCTGAACAATCACGGCGGGGAATTTCCTTTTACGTTCTTCGGATTTAATCCTGAAACCTCAAAAGAGGAAGTTCTGGCATCCCTGCGCGCTTTCCCCAAAGGGGATAACCATATCCTGGAGCTGTCCAGGGCGTATAAACTGCAGCCGGATACGGGGTGGGATGTGCCTCCGGGAGTGATGCACGCGCCGGGCAGCCTATGCACCTATGAGCCGCAGTTCGCCTCGGATGTTTACGCCATGTACCAGTCTGTCCTGATGAACGGCCAGGTGGTGGGGGAAGACCTGCTCTGGAAAAACGCGCCGGAAGAAGAGTTGGGCAATTATGAGTATCTGCTGGATGTGATCGACTGGGACCAGAATGTGGACCCTGACTTCCACCGGAAACATTTTATGCGCCCTCTGCCGGTAAAACCGCTGGAAGAGATGCTGGCGGAAGGGTACATAGAAGAATGGATCTGTTACCGCTGCGCCCAGGTCTGTGCGAAGCGGCTGACTGTGCTGCCGGGCAGGACTGTTACGATTAGAGACAGCGCTGCTTACGGGCTGATCTGTATTGAGGGCCACGGCCGGCTGGGCGAATGGGAGCTGGAATCCCCTGCGCTGATCCGCTACGGTGCGCTGACCCATGATGAATATTTTGTGACGGAAAAAGCTGCCAGAGGAGGTGTTGTGGTTTCCAACCCTTCCGCAACAGAACCGATCGTGATGCTGAAGCATTTTTCTGAAAATCCGGATCTGGTGATAAAATCAGAATAAGTTGTTTGACATTTTTGTAAGGTAATATTAAAATGAAATAAGTAAGCTGTGAGTTTCTTCACTTTTAGAGAATCAGCCGGTTTTTAGATAAATGAGGGGCCTTGCATGAAAAAAATCCATTGGAAAAAATATGCAGTGATTGTTCTGGCCTGTGTCTGTGCCGCATTTGCCATTGTCATATATGCGCAAAATTACAAACTAAAGAATTTAGAGTTCAAAATGGAAAGTTCTGTACAAAACAGCTATCAGAACTGCAGGAATTCGCTTCGGAATGTAATTCAATTTACCCTGGATTATGAGGACGGTCAGTGCGACGCCCGTGTAAGTCTCAGAGCTGCGGATATTTATGACACATTATTAGGACAGAACCTCAGCTCTTTACAGGATCTTGGATCAGACAGAGAAAGTGACGCAGACATGGGGCTACGGGGGCTTCTTGCAGTTGTGAGAAAACATCTGGGAATGCTGGAGGATTCGCCTGACTCGGAAAAAAAACTGAGGGAAATTGATCAGTGGCTGGCGGAACATGAAGATGTATTTGCATTCCCGATGGAGGAATGCGAGGAATTGTTTTTGAAGGAGCTGGAAGGACGGTATTGAGGAAATACTATTTCAGGAACAAGGAATCAGGTATGAAAAAGAATCCCGCTGGCGGGATTCTCCGCCTGCGGCGTGTCGCTTTAGCGACGTAATTCCTTACGCCGCAGTGCGATCCCCCGGAGGGTTTTGTTGCATAGGGAACGCAGTTTCCTATGCAAAAATAAAGAGTCCGGCCCGCCGGACTCTTTATTTAGATGAAAATCGGACGTGAATTTCCGGAAATCTATTGACAGAGTGCTGTAACTTAAATATAATGACTATACAGGCAAAACCAGTCAAACAGGAGGTTTTATAGTGCCAAAAAGCTATTCAGATCAGGAACGGGAATATATTAGGAAGCGATTGAAGGAAGAAGCAGCAAAATGTCTTGCCCAATACGGCGTTCGCCGCACCACTGTGGATGAAATCGTGAAGCGGGTCAATATTCCCAAAGGAACGTTTTATCTTTTTTATAAATCAAAGGAATTGCTTTTGTTTGAGGTTATTCAGGAACAGCATGAAATCGTCAGCCGTGAGCTGTATCAGGCCATTTCCGGAATTGCCGGTACAGAGTTTTCAGCAGAAAAATTAACGGACGTCATTTTCCGGTTCTATAAAATGACAGAGAAAATGCTGGTTCTCAGGCTGCTTGACTTAGGCGAAGTGGAATTGCTTGTGCGTAAGCTGCCCCGGGAGACAGTAGAGGAACATTTGCAGGATGATACGGATATGATTGAAAAGATGTTCTCCGTCCTCCCTGTAAAAAAAGAAGTAGATATCAAGGTAATCAGTGCTGCGTTTCATGCAATCTATTATGCAACGCTGCACAAAGCGGAAATTGGTGAAGAACAGTATGATGAGGCGCTGCGCGCTTTGATTTATGGGATTGTATCTCAGGTGGTTTAAAAAGTCCGGCAGCCAGCCGGACTAAAAATAAGCTGTTAATTGACTATTATAAACAGATTGGTCATATAGTATAAAGGAGGAACATATGATACAAATCAGCAATCTTTCATTCAGCTATACCAAACAGCCTTTTATTTCTGATATGAGTTTTTCTGTTTCGGCAGGTGAAATCTTTGGATTTTTAGGGCCGTCCGGGGCGGGCAAAAGCACGCTGCAAAAAGTGCTGACAGGGATGCTGACCACATATCAAGGCTCGGCTATGGTAAACGGCATTGAGTGTAAAAAACGCACAAAGCGTTTTTATGAAGATATAGGAGTGGATTTTGAATTTTCAACCTTGTATGAGAAATTGACTGCTAAGGAAAATCTGCAGTTTTTTTCATCACTGTATGAAAAAAAGCCGCGTTCAATTGAGGAGCTTTTAGAGCTGGTAGGACTGGAGCATGACGCGGATAAGCGTGTATGTGAATATTCAAAAGGAATGCAAGCACGTTTGAATTTTATAAAAGCATTGCTGCACGACCCTCTTTTGCTCTGTCTTGATGAACCCACAAGCGGACTTGACCCCACGAACAGACGTATCATGAAAGATATGATTTTAGCGGAAAAGGCGAAAGGGAAAACAATTCTTCTGACCACACATAATATGCAGGATGCAGCTGAGCTCTGCGACAGAGTAGCGTTTATTGCCAATGGTAAAATATGTGCTCTGGACAGCCCGCATAATCTGATTATGTCAAGAGGCGCGGCAACCGTAACTTATACATGGGCCGAAAATGAGGAACATAGAGCGAGCTGCCCTCTTGAATGCTTATCCGCTGATGAACAATTAAAAAAGCTGATTGCGGAAAACCGTCTGCTATCCATCCACAGCAGCGAGCCAACCCTAAACGACATTTTTATGGATATTACAGGGAGAACACTATTATGAGATCAGGAAGTTTATTTTTATGGGATATACGCTTTCAGAGAAAATATGGATTTTACTTTTTGTATGCTGTTTTTACAGGAATTTATGTGATTGCTCTTTTGGCCATTCCAGAAAGCTGGAAGGAAAAAACCGCAGCTATTCTGATTTTCTCAGATCCGGCGGCAATGGGCCTGTTTTTTATGGGAGCGATTGTGCTCTTGGAAAAAAGCCAGCATACGCCCTGCGCATTTGCAGTCTCTCCAGTCCGCCCGATGGAATACATCATTGCTAAAGTAAGTTCATTGTCTGTTATTTCACTTGTTGTTGCTGCGATACTGGCGTTAACTGCAAGTGTAAATAATCTACATATTGTACTGTTTGGTACGGTTATATCCAGCGCAATATTTACGCTTTTAGGCATTATGGCTGCAACGAAAATAACCAGCCTGAACCAGTTTATTTTATGGACTGTACCCATAGAGATTGTTTGTTTTGTCCCTGCAATATTGCACCTATTTAAAATCACCCCGGATTGGCTTCGGTATTATCCTGTCAATGTTTGTATGGAAATGGTTGCAGGATATGCTCCGTCCTCAATTGGGCTTTTAACTGTAGCAGTATTTATGGCAGTTCTGTTAGTACTTTCAAAATATAGTGTTTTGAAAATGTGGGGCAGTACGGGAGGTGTGAAGATATGAGAGCGGTTCGGTTAAGTTTTTTTCAAATGCTGGCATATATGAAGCGGGACATGATGTTATTTGCCGCCTGTCTCGTGCCAATTCTTGCAGGGCTACTGTTCCGGTTTGCCATACCTGCTGCAGAGGCTGCTTTAACGGACTGGTTTCAAATATCGGCAATTATCTCTCCCTGCTATGCGCTGATTGACATATTCTTTGCTATGCTGACGCCTGTTGTGTTTTGCTTTGTTCCGGCAATGATTTCACTGGAAGAAGCCGATGAAAAGACAGCGGCGTATCTGTTCGTTACGCCTTTAGGAAAAAAAGGCTATCTATCTGCCCGGTTTGGCGTACCTGCTGTCGCTGCATTTCTTATAACCGTTATCCTGCTGCCTGTTTTTAAGCTGACAGCTCTTTCCCCTGCTGCCATTCTGCTATTTGCAGCAGGCGGAACCCAGCAGGGGATGATCGTGGCGCTGTTAATTTTAACGCTTTCGTCAAACAAGCTGGAGGGTATGGCGGTAACAAAGCTGTCCACGCTGATGATTCTTGGCGCGGTTATTCCGTTTTTTATCAAAGATAATTTACAATATGCCCTGCTTCTTTTTCCTTCTTTTTGGATAGGGAAGGCAGCTTGCGAGAATATATTGATTTATATGATACCTGCATTTGCTTTATCAGCCATATGGATTTACTTTTTGCTAAAACGTTACTTGCGTAAAATGTAAACTTAAAGAAATAATTAATAAAATTATAAACTTCAATTTCATACAGATCAATTATAATGCTCCTATATCAGTTTCAAGTTTACTGACAGAAAAAATGTGCTATAATGTGTGTAGCTATTTTTGTAAGTTTCTGGAGGAAGCGGGGAATATTGTATTCAGCCCCTGCCGCCGGTACATATGATAATAGATAAGGAGAAAGATAATGGCCCTGTTGATTGTAATCCCTCTGTATATACTTCTCAACGCTTATGTTCTCTGGCGCTGCATGGCCTGGCTGAGGTCCATGACCAGAGATTTTTCCACCAGAGTATTTCCCGCCATATTTATTACAGTTTATGTAATTTTAGCCGGCTCCATGCTGATCGCGTTTTTCCTCCCTTCAGGAACGCCGCTGAAGCGATTTACAAAGCTGCTGAGCAATTACTGGCTGGGCTGCCAGATGTACATGCTGATGGCGATTTTCATCGCTGATGTTCTGCGGCTGGCGCTGAAGCGCACCCGTGTGCTGAAAGAAGAATTTTTCAGCTCCAGAAAAACGCTGAATATTACCGGAACCGTGCTGATGGCAGCTTTGATTATCGTTACTGTCCTGGGCACGCAGCACGTAAAAAACATTAAAGAAACTACTTATGAGGTATCCATAGATAAAACCTGCGATCTGGGAAAAAATCTGAAAATCGCGCTGGTGGCTGACTGGCATCTGGGCTACAACATCGGCGAGGGGCAGATGCGGAGGATGGTGGAGAAAATCAACGCGGCGGACGTGGATCTGGTCTGTGTGGCAGGAGATATGTTTGACAATGAATATGAGGCGGTTCCCGATCCGGAGAGGATTATCCAGGTTCTAAAAAGCATCCGCAGCACATATGGTGTTTATGCATGCTGGGGAAACCATGATGTGGCGGAATCCATCCTGGGGGGATTTACTGTATCGAAAAAAGAACGGAAAATGAGCGATCCCAGAATGGAAGAATTCCTGGAGAAGGCCGGAATTCATCTGCTGCAGGATGAGGTGGTCTGCGTGAACAATTCTCTTTATCTGGCCGGGCGTCTGGATTATGCAAAGCCCGGACGGAAGGCGGAAGTGCGCAAGACTCCCCAGGAACTGACGGAAGGACTGGACCTTTCCAAACCGGTGATTGTGATCGACCACGAACCCAGAGAACTGCAGGAGCTGGCAGACGCAGGGGTGGATATGGACCTTTCCGGCCATACCCATGACGGGCAGATGTTTCCCGGAAATCTGACCATTGATCTGTTCTGGGAAAATGCCTGCGGTTATCTGAAAAAGGATAACATGCATTCTGTGGTGACCTCCGGAATTGGGCTGTGGGGACCGAACATGAGGATCGGTACGGACAGTGAGGTGGTTTTTATTAACGTGTCCTTCCGGTAAAAATAAAACCGGGGAGGGACTATGGAGAATTATCTGGCAGTGTTTGAGGCGGTCTGTGAGAGAATCCGGGAGATTCTCTGGGGGCCGCCTATGTTATTTGTGTTTCTGGCAGCTGGCGTTTATTTTACGGTCCGCACAGGCTTTTTTCAGCTCACGGGGCTGAAAACCTGGCTTGGCCAAACGCTGCTGGCTTTTGTAAAACACAAAGAAGTGCGTAAAACAGGAGAAAATCATGCGATTTCCCAGTTCCAGTCTTTGTGCACCGCGCTGGCGGCCACAGGAGGAACCGGAAATATTGCTGGCGTAGCTACCGCCATTGTTGCCGGGGGGCCGGGCGCTGTGTTCTGGATGTGGATTTCGGCTTTCCTGGGGATGATGACAAACTTTGCGGAAAAAACTCTGGGAATACGCTACAGATATAAGGATAAATCCGGCAGCTGGGTGGGCGGGGCGATGATCTACATAGAAAAGGGCCTGCACTGCAGATGGCTGGCCGTACTGTTTTCCGCTTTCTGCGTCCTGGCGTCTTTTGGGATAGGCAACATGGCGCAGGCGAACTCTATGGCTGAAGCTCTTTACGCAGGGATGGGGGTTCCGCAGCTGGCGACAGGACTTGTGACGGGAGTCCTTGTCTGTGTGGTGATTGTAGGAGGGATTAAACGGATTGCAGGAATTACAGATAAACTGGTGCCGGGCATGACGGTATGCTACCTTCTCGGCGCGCTGGCTGTGATCGCTTTTCATTTTCAGGCGCTGCCGGAGGCTGTGGGCGCGATTTTCCGGGAAGCCTTTTCCTGGAAAGCGGGCCTTGGCGGAGCGGCGGGCTACGGCATGCGCCGGGCTATGCAGGTGGGGATTTCCAGAGGCGTATTTTCCAATGAGGCGGGCCTGGGCAGCTCGGTGATGGTCCACGCTACCTCAGATGTGAAGGAACCTGCCGTACAGGGGATGTGGGGAATCTGCGAAGTGTTTCTGGACACCATTGTAGTCTGTACGATTACTGCGTTGACAATTCTCTGCTCCGGCGTGTATAATCAAACCATCTACTTAAATGCTATGGCATCCGGCACTCTGGATGCGCTGGCAAATGGGGCGGCCCTCACGGGCCAGGCGTTTTCCTCCGTGTTCGGCGGGGCAGGAAGTATTTTTATTGCGGTTGCCATGACCATGTTCGGTTTTTCCACGCTGCTGGGCTGGTCCTTTTACGGGGAACGGGCGGTGGCTTATCTTTTTGGTGAGAAAGCGGTGGGAGTGTACCAGATCGTATTCTGCTGTTTTATTGTGTTGGGATGCGTATCCAGGCTGGAACTGGTCTGGCTGGTGTCCGACATATTCAACGGCTTTATGGCAATACCGAACCTGCTGGCGCTGGGCGTGCTGGGCGGGCAGGCTGTGGCGGAGCTGCGGGGCTGTCTGATGAGACTGGAAGGAAGTGACTAGATAGGAGCGGCGGGATAGGAAACTTTTCTCCCTGTGGTTGTCTATAATCTGGAAGTGATCGATAGAATAATAATACAAAATAAACCCAAAGAAGAAAGAAGGCCTGACCATCATGAAAATGCTTGCCTACAGCGTGCGAGAAGACGAGCGCGCGTTTTTCAAAGCATTCGGAGAAAAATATCATATAGAAGTGGAGATGTCTTCAGATCCGCCCACTGAAGAAAACGCGGGAAAAATACCCTGCGACTGTGTCAGCATCATCACCACCCCGGTGACAGCAAAAGTCATCGAAGCCTGGCATGCCTGCGGGGTTCGGTGCATTTCCACCAGGACCATCGGCTACGAGCACATTGACCTGAAAAAAGCCGGAGAACTGAACATCCCGGTGACCAATGCCCCTTATACGCCGAACACTGTGGCGGACTACGCGATCATGATGATCCTGATGCTGCTGCGGAAAATGAAACCCATCCTGAACCGCTATATCGGACAGGATTTCGGCCTGGAAGAAATCAGGGGCAGAGAACTCCAGCAGCTGACAGTAGGCGTGGTGGGGACCGGTAAAATCGGCGCCGCCGTACTGCGGCATCTTTCCGGATTCGGCTGCAGGCTGATCGCCTCCGATCTGTATCCCAGAGAAGAGCTGAAACAGATCGCGGAATATGTCACGCTGGAAGACTTGTTTGCCCGGAGCGACGTCATCACTTTTCACGCTCCCGCCACGGAGGAATCCTTCCATATGGTGAACCGGGAGAGCCTGGCGCAGATGAAAGACGGCGTGGTGCTGGTGAATACAGCCAGAGGTTCCCTGATCGACACGGATGCTTTGATCGAAGCTCTGGAGACAGGCAAAGTGGGAGCTGCCGGCCTGGACGTGGTGGAAAATGAGCAGGCGATCTATTATAATGATTACAAATACCGGCCGGTATGCCATCACCAGATGTCCATCCTGAGCGCTATGCCAAACGTGCTGATGACGCCCCATACCGCGTTTTTTACAGACCAGGCTGTGAGTGATATGGTGGAGCATTCCATCGCCGCCTGCGCGGCTGAGCTCACAGGAAAACCCGACCCATACCGGGTATCATAACATACAGATCATCAAACAGGAGGTTAAGAGAATGAATACAATACCAGAAAGACTGCAGGCCCTGAGGGACCTGATGAAAGAGAGCGGCGTGGACGTGTACCTGATTCCCACATCCGATTTCCACGAATCCGAATATGTGGGAGACCACTTTAAAGCCAGGCGCTATATGACCGGCTTTACCGGTTCCGCCGGAGTGGCAGTTGTAACCATGACAGAAGCAGGGCTCTGGACGGACGGACGTTATTTTATCCAGGCGGCCGCCCAGCTGGAAGGAAGCGGCGTAACGCTTTACCGCATGGGAGAGGAAGGGGTGCCCACGGTGGAGGAGTTCATCCAGGATCAGCTGCCGGAAGGCGGCTGTCTGGGATTTGACGGCCGTGTGGTGAACAGAAACCTGGGTCTGAAGCTGGAGAAGGCGGTAAACAGCCATGGCGGAAAACTGTCTGTGGCAGAGGACCTGGTGGGCAGAATATGGACAGACCGTCCTTCCCTTCCTGCCGAACCAGTATTTATTCTGGAAGAGCGTTACAGCGGAAAATCCATGGAAGATAAAGTGGATGAGGTGCGCAAAGCCATGGAAGAGGAAGGCGCGCAGGCCCATATCCTCACCTCCTTGGACGATATCGCCTGGCTGCTGAACATCAGGGGTGGAGATATTCCTAACTTTCCCATCGTGCTTTCCTATGTGGTGCTGACGCCTGAAAAGCTGTTCCTTTTCATCAATCCGGCAACCCTGTCTGAAAAAGTCCGGGCCTATCTGGAAGGCAATGATGTCACGCTGATGCCTTATGACGGGATTTACGGTTTTGTCAAAGACCTGAAAGCAAAAAAGGTGCTGCTGGACGGAGCAAAAGTAAACACAGCTATCTGCAGCAGCCTGCCGGAGGGAACGGAAATCATCAGCAAGCCCAATCCTACGCTGCTGATGAAAGCAATAAAAAATCCTGTGGAACTGGAAAACCTTCGCCGGGCGCATATCAAGGACGGCGTGGCTATGGTGAAATTCCTGTATTGGCTGAAATCCAATATCGGCAAAAAAGAGATTACGGAGATCAGCGCATCCGACTATCTGGAAGCCTGCAGAAGGGAGCAGGAGGGGAACCTGGGCCTGAGTTTCAATACCATCAGCGCTTATAATGCCAATGCCGCCATGATGCACTACAGCGCTACCCCTGAGTCCAACTCAGTGCTGAAGCCGGAAGGCTTCCTGCTGGTGGATTCAGGCGGGCATTACTATGAAGGCTCCACAGACATTACCAGAACCATTGTGCTGGGGCCGGTTCCCCAGGAGTGGAAGCTGCATTTTACCACAGTGCTGCGTTCCATGCTGACCCTGGCCAACGCCAGATTCCTGTATGGCTGCTGCGGCATGAATCTGGATATCCTGAGCCGGGGGCCCCTGTGGGAAATGGGGCTGGATTATAAATGCGGCACAGGCCATGGGATCGGATACCTGTTAAATGTCCATGAATCGCCCAACGGCTTCCGCTGGAAAATCGTGCCGGAGCGCAATGACAGCGCGCCGCTGGAGGAAGGCATGGTGACCACAGACGAGCCTGGCGTATACATTGAAGGCAGCCATGGAATCCGTACGGAAAATGAGCTGGTCTGCAGGAAGGCGGAGAAGAATGAGTATGGCCAGTTCATGGAATTTGAAAACATCACATATTGCCCCATTGACTTGGATGCGGTAGATGTGCAGTACCTGTCGGACAGAGAACTGAAGATGCTCAATGATTATCACGCAATGGTATACGAAAAGCTCCAAGGCCGCCTGAACGAGGAAGAACGAGCCTGGCTGAAAGAAAATACCAGGCCTCTGTCCAGATAATCCGGAGGTAAAATGAAGGAAGAAGGATGTACAGAAAATCTATATGGCGGGCTGCAGGTCTATGAGGACGCAGCCCGTCCTTTTTCCCGGGAGGAACGGCTGAGGAAAATAGCAGGACCGCTGCTTCACTGGTTCCGCGCCTCCGCCAGGGTTCTGCCCTGGCGGACCGACCCCACGCCCTATCATGTCTGGGTATCGGAAATCATGCTGCAGCAGACCAGGGTGGAGGCGGTAAAGCCCTACTATTCCAGGTTCATGGAACGTCTGCCCGGAATTCGGGAGCTGGCGGAAGCGCAGGAAGAGGAGCTGCTGAAGCTGTGGGAAGGGCTGGGATACTACTCCAGAGTGCGGAACATGAAAAAAGCGGCGGAACAAGTGTTGGAAAACTGGGGTGGAGAGCTGCCCGGATCTGCCGCGGGCCTGCAGAAGCTGCCCGGCATCGGCAGCTATACGGCGGGAGCCATCGCTTCCATTGCCTTTGGACTTCCGGAACCGGCGGTGGACGGAAATGTGCTGCGGGTAATTTCCAGAATTACAGCCAGCCGGGCGGATATCGGCGAAGCCTCCACCAAAAAAGCCATGGAGCAGGAGCTGCGGCCAGTTCTGGAGAACTGCGGCCAGCCTGGGGACCTGAATCAGGCGCTGATGGAACTGGGAGCAACCGTATGCCTGCCTAACGGCGCGCCCTGCTGTGATTCCTGCCCGGTTTCCGGCCTGTGTTTGGCAAAGAGGCAGAACCTGACAGAAGAGATTCCTGTGAAAGCGCCTAAGAAACCTAGAAAGATTGAAGAAAAAACCATATTTCTGGTGGAATGGGACGGGGCGGTACTGGTGCAGAAACGACCGGAAAAGGGACTGCTGGCCAGTTTGTATGAGTTTCCCTGGAAAGCCGGAAAAATGACTGACAAAGACACAAAAGAGCAGTGGCAGGCCATTCTGGGAGTTCCGGTGAGCGTCAATCCGCTGGGGGAGGCAAAGCATATTTTTACCCATATAGAATGGCGGATGACCGGTTACGCGGTGGTTCCGGAATCTGCGGACCATATCAGGCCGGAACTTGGCGAAGTTCTGCCTGAGGCTCCTTTCTGGGCTTCTGAATCAGAGGTCAGGGAACGGTATTCCGTGCCCAGCGCGCTGCGGACTTACGCCAAATGGATCGGGAAAGTGAAAAAAGATAAACCCAGATCTTGCTATTCTGCAGGAAAGCAGTTATTATAAATGTATCATATAAGACGGAGGATGTAATGATGAAGTACTATTTAGCAGTTGATATCGGTGCGTCCAGCGGCCGCCATATCCTTGGGCACATGGAAGACGGCAAAATTGTGCTGGAAGAAGTGTACCGTTTTGTCAATGGAAATGTGATGAAGGACGGCCACCTCTGCTGGGAGCATGACCGGCTGTTTGAAGAGATTGTAAACGGGCTGAAGGCCTGTAAGGAACTGGGAAAGATCCCTGTGACTATGGGAATCGACACCTGGGGCGTGGACTACGTGCTGCTGGATGAAAAGGATCAGGTCATCGGCGATTTCTACGCCTACCGTGACAGCCGCACAGAAGGCATGGACGATGTGGTTTTTGGGAAAATTTCCGAAGAGGAGCTGTACAGCCGCACCGGCATCCAGAAGGCGCTGATCAACACCATCTATCAGCTCACTGCCTTACAGGAACAGCACCCCGAATATCTGGAGCAGGCCAGGTCTTTCCTGATGGTTCCTGAATATTTCAATTTCCTGCTGACAGGAGTCAAGAAAAACGAATACACCAACGCGACCACAGGCCAGCTGGTGAACGCAAAGACCTGCGGCTGGGACAGAGAGCTGATGGAGCGGCTGGGCATCCCTTCCGGCATCTTCGGAGAACTCTGTATGCCGGGCACAAAGGTGGGGAATCTGCGGCCTGAAATCCGGGAACAGGTGGGATTTGACCTGGAAGTGATGCTGCCTGCCACCCATGATACGGGTTCCGCGGTGCTGGCAGTTCCGGCAAATGACGACGATTTTGTATTCTTAAGTTCCGGCACCTGGTCCCTGATGGGAATTGAAAGAAAAGAGGCGGACTGTTCTGAGGCTGCCAGGAAATTTAACTTTACCAATGAAGGCGGCTATGACCACCGTTTCCGTTTCCTGAAAAACATTATGGGACTGTGGATGCTCCAGAGCGTCCGCCGGGAACTGAACCAGGGAGAGCATCAGTATGGATTCCCGGAACTGATCGCCCTGGCAAAAGAAGCGGACGGTTTTCCTTCCATGGTGGATGTGAACGACCAGACCTTCCTGGCCCCGAAGAGCATGACCCAGGCCGTGAAGGATTACTGCGCAAGGACCGGGCAGCAGGTGCCCGCCACTACAGGGGAACTTTTGGTGGTGATTTACAACAGCCTGGCAAAATGTTATGCGGATACGATTTCTGAGATTGAGGAACTGACCGGCCGCACCTTTACACGCCTTCATATCGTCGGCGGCGGCTGCCAGGACGGCTATCTGAACCAGAAGACGAAAGAATATACCGGCAAAGAGGTTTATGCCGGGCCGGTGGAAGGAACCGCGCTGGGCAATCTGATGGTGCAGATGCTGAAGGACGGGGTGTTTGAGAAGCTGGAAGACGCCAGGAATTGTGTGGCGGCATCTTTTGACGCTAAGAAGGTCTGAGCGGAGGAGCCGCTTTTGCCCGGGCATTGCTTGAGAAGCTTGAGGAAAAGGAGAAAGGCTGTGACAAAGAAGAGATTTTGCAGTTGCTGAAACTTAAAAATCATGAGGAAGCATCAGAAAAGGATATGTATTTTGACGCGAAAGGGCATTTTTGCGGCTTGACCGAGGAAGAAAAAAAGAAGAGGCCCTGTTGCAGGAATACTTTAAGATAATTCGATCGGCTGCGTCAGGAAGCGAACAGGAAACATAAAAAGCCGCCCTGCATCGGGAGCTGCTGGGGACTTAGAGGCCTCCCTTCATTTACAGTCCTTACAGCGCTGCCGATGATAGGGCTGCAAATGAGGGAGCGAGCTTTAGTATTCCGGCACGTTAGGATTCATATCCGTATAGTTCACCGTGGTAAACATTCCGCCCAGCGTGGGGACGCCATTGTTGGTCACGTGGTGCGGCATATGGCAGTGCATGGGCCATACGCCCGGATTGTTGGCCACGAATTCCACGTCCCAGGTTTCACCCGAGGCCACAAGAATTGTATTTTTGCAGATCTGAGCTGCCGGCTGGATGGGAAAGCCGTCCGCGCCGGTTACCCGGAACTGGTGCCCGTGGAGATGGATGGGGTGGTGGTGCATCTGGATATTCCCGAAACGTATTTTCACCTTATCGCCGCAGTCCACCTGCAGAGGCAGTGTCTGGGGATAGCTTTTTCCGTTGATGGTAAAGAAATTGAACATCGGCTTTACAAAGTTAAGCGGATATGTGCCCGGCGTGAGATCTCCCCAGGGCAGCGCGTTGACCGCCCATTCCTGAAGAATGCAAAGATAATCTTTATCAGGAGTATCACACGTCCTGCATGGATTTTCTACGATGAGCCCGCCGAACAGGCCCGCGTTATCCTGGATGGGAACCTCTACATGGGAATGATACATGTAAGTGCCGGGAGGATTGCAGATCGTAAAGGAGTAATCAAAATATTCTCCCGGATAAATATAGGGAGAAGGCTCCAGAGGAGGCACCCCGTCCATGAGGTTGGGCACCTCCAGGCCGTGCCAGTGGACGCTGGTGCGGTGGGGCAGATGATTGATGACCCGTATGGTCACTTTATCTCCGGGAAAAACATGAATCGTAGGGCCGGGAGTGGAACCGTTATAGCCCCAAGCTTTGATGACAATTCCGTCCACAAGCTCCCACAAAATTTCCTCTGCTGTCAGCTCAAAGAATTTTCTTCCTTTTACAATAGTATATGGCAAGTCCTTGATTCCTGGTGTGATTACCATAAAAAAGTCCTTTTTCTTATTTGTAACAATCTATTACAGTTTTTTGAAAATATGTATATGCTTCAGAAGATTATCCTGCCTGACATGCAGCGTAATACTTTTACATAATGAAGATTTTATTGACTTAGGAAAGTGTTTAGAAAATTAAATATTAGAGGTAAAGCACATGGAATATAAAGAAAATGCGTTGCACTATGAGGACTATTGTAAGCTAAGGGAAAGTGTTGAGTGGCTGCCTTATTTAAAAGAGCAGGCACAAAAAGCTCTTGACAATAGTATATACACGGTAACAGCAGTTGATGATAATCACACTATCGGAATGGGGAGATTGATAGGTGATGGAGTGTACTATTTGATAGCCGATATTGTGGTACACCCGGATTATCAGAAACAGGGTGTCGGCAATAAAATTGTCAATATGATAATTGAATATGTTGAAAATGCTACACCAATCGGCGGACGTTCCAGTATACAGTTGATTGCAGTAAAAGGAAAAGAAGCATTTTATGAAAAAATGGGATTTAAAATAATTCCACATGAATTTTGTGGTTCTGGTATGCGGAAAGTCATTCATAAGTAAAATGTGATTGATTGAGACTATGAAATAAAGTTTCACACACTCTATATATAAAGCAAGGGCAGAAAGCCTGAAATTCAAGCCTTATGCCCTTCGTTATCATAGAAGATTCTTAATTACAGACTTTTTTTAATAGTCTCTTTTTATACAAGCATCATGATCTCTTTTAATGATTTGATTTCATAATCCTGTCCATAGCACTTTCTGGCACTGCTTCTGTTGATCAACACTGATTTTACCCTCGCATTTTTTGCACATTTTATATCTTTCTCTTCATCACCTACAAATAAAATCTCATCCAAACGAATTAGCATTTGTTCAGCCAATACAAATATCCCTGTTGGATTTGGCTTACGAAAACCGATATCAATAGATGTGAACGGAAAATCAATATATTTTAATAATCCTTTTATATCTTCTAACACATATTTATTATCCATTCCATAAGCAACATCGGATAATGTGCATACCTTTTTGGCCTTCTCCTTTAATTCCCTTAAAACGTCTTCTGCCTCAGGATATTCACTTACTTCATTCCGAAAAAAAGAATAAAATACATGTTTGGCCTTATTAATGTCTGGAATTGTACACGTAATCTTACTTAATATATCAATAAAAATGTCATCTGATTTGACCTCGTATTCTCTTGGATAAGTCCGTGTATTGTACATGGTTAATGCTTGAATTGCGTTCTTATAATCTGCTTCCGTAAAAGTCAACCTGCATTCCTTCACCATATTTTCAAAAGCAGGCCTGTATAGAACAGACCAATTTAATGGTTTATTATATTTGATTAATGTTTCCCCAATATCAAAGATTACTGCTTTTATCATGTTATTCTTCGCTCCATAGTTTGAAAAATGTTTATATATTTTTCATGGCAGCATGAAATAAGAAGGAACTGCGCACTAAAAAATCTTAGTGCGGCAGTTCCGCCTGTTTTTTACCGCATATAGCATATCATGCCGTTAGCAGAAATCGGTTTCATGCAAAAGCTCTGATAAAAATGGTTGTCCACCGGATCTTCCATATCCGTGACCACCAGGAATGAGCGAACGTTCTGATACCGTTCCCACGCTGTCCGGAAAAGACGGCTCCCGATACCCTGCTTCTGATGGGAACGCTCTACGATCAGATCCTGTACCATCAGGATATGTTCTCCGTCCCCAACACATCTGACAAATCCCACCAGTCGGCTGCCTTCAAAGGCACCGAACAGCCAGAGCGATTGGTCAAAAGCTCTTTTCAGAGCCCCGTCGTCGTTCAGATAGGCGTTCCAGCCCTCCTGGCGGTAAATTTCTTTTATTTCTTCCAGCATTTCACTGGTAAATTCCTGATATTGAATCATCATATTTATCCTTTCTATTTGAGATTTAAATGATAGATTCACTGCTCCGCAATTTCATATTCATACCTCCGATCCGGCCGATGGCCGCGCCCTCATTTTCATAAGGATAAATGATCTGCCTGGCCCCGTGGTATGACCATTATAAGGTTGGCTGCCGGATAAAGCAAGAAAAACTGAAAAGTGCTTTACAACCAGTGAAATCTGTGTTATGTTTAAATCAGTAAAAATGTTATAAAACAAAAATATTGTTGAAATAAGGAGGTGAGCGATGGAACAGGCATTGGATCTGAATCTGGACGATGCCAGGCAGATGGCCGCCGTGGGCAAGGCGCTGTCCTCAGAGGTGCGCATCAGGATGCTGCGGCTTCTCTGCCGTGGGCCGGGCAATGTGAACGAACTGGCGGAACAGCTGGAGCTGCCCCAGTCTTCCGCGGCCATGCATGTGAAGGTGTTGGAAGAGGCGGGGCTGATCCGCACGGAGCTGCTGCCGGGAACCAGAGGTTCTATGAAACTTTGCACGCTTTCCGCGGGCAGCCTGCAGATGAAGATGGAGACCAGAGAAACCGGGCCCTGCAGGCAGGAAGAAATCTCCATGCCGGTGGGACATTTTGTGGATTATTCCGTAGAGCCCACCTGCGGGCTGGTGGGAGTCAGAGGCCCTATTGGCGAGGAGGACGAACCCAGATGCTTTTTTGAACCGGAGCGGGTGGACGCGCAGCTGATCTGGCTGGGCGGCGGTTATCTGGAATACCGCTTTCCCAACCGGCGTCTGGAAGATGCACAGGTAAAGGCGCTGGAAATCTCCGCCGAAGTGTGCAGCGAAGACCATGAATACAACCTGGATTGGCCTTCGGACATCACGATGTGGGTCAACGGGCTGGAGGTGGGAACCTGGACCTGCCCCAGCGATTACGGCGGCAGGAGGGGACGGCTGAATCCGGACTGGTGGCCGGATAAGAATACGCAGTACGGGAAGCTGAAGACCTGGAGGATCACAGAAAAGGGCTGCTATGTGGACGGCAGGAAAACCACTTCCCGGGGGATCGGCCAGTTTCAGCTGGAGAACGCGCCCTATATAACAGTCCGCCTGGGAATCCGGGAGGACGCAAAACACCAGGGCGGCCTGAATCTGTTCGGCGAAAGCTTCGGAGACCACAGGCAGAACATTGTAATGAAAATAATATATGAATAAAGGAGAAGGAAAAATGAAAGAACGTTTACTCGAAAAGTTTGCGGAAGTGTATGGGGAAAGCCAGGGTGCGGAATATTTCTTTGCGCCCGGCCGGGTGAACCTGATCGGGGAACATACCGATTATAACGGAGGGCATGTATTTCCCTGCGCGCTGACCATCGGGACCTATGCCCTGGCCAGAAAAAACAGCACAGGCATGATGAATTTCTATTCCGAAAACTTCCCCCAGAGGGGCGTGGTTTCCGTACCGGCTGAAAACTTTGTCTATGAAAGCGGGGACGGCTGGACCAATTATCCCAAGGGAGTGATGTGGGTATTCGAACAGAAAGGTTATCATATTACCAGCGGCCTGGATATCCTGTACTTCGGAAATATCCCCAACGGATCAGGACTTTCCTCCTCCGCTTCCATCGAGGTGGTTACGGCTGTCATCCTGAAGGAGATTTTTGGGTTTGACGTGGATATGGTGCAGGTGAGCCTGTTCACACAGATGGCGGAAAACCAGTTCAACGGCGTGAACTGCGGAATCATGGACCAGTTTTCCATCGCCATGGGTAAAAAAGACCATGCCATTTTCCTGGATACCGCGGACCTCTCTTATACATATGCGCCCCTGAAGCTGGAAAACGCCAAGATCGTGATTGCCTGCAGCAATAAGAAGCGGGGCCTTGCGGATTCCAAATACAACGAGCGCCGCTGCCAGTGCGAAAAAGCCCTGGCGGAACTGAAAACAGTGGTGAACATCAACAATCTGGGGGATCTGACAGAAGAACAGTTTGAGGAAGTAAAAGATACCATTTCCGATCCCGTGAACCGCCAGAGGGCAAAACATGCGGTATACGAGAATCAGCGCACCATCCGCGCGGTGGAGGCCCTCAAGGCCAACGATATCGCGCTGTTCGGCAAGCTGATGAACGAATCCCACGTTTCCCTGCGGGATGATTACGAGGTGACGGGAATTGAGCTGGATACTCTGGTAGAGGCCGCCTGGGAACAGCCTGGCGTGATCGGGTCCAGAATGACCGGAGCAGGCTTTGGCGGATGCACCGTGAGCATTGTGGAAGACAGCGCAGTGGAAGCCTTTACGGAAGAAGTGGGCAAAAAGTACCTGGAAAAAATCGGCTATGCCGCTGATTTCTACGTGGTGAGCATCGGCGACGGCGCAAGAAAGCTGGATTGAGGAGGGGAATATGGTAAGCACTTGGATCAGACAGCTGGTTCGCTACGGCCTGGAAACAGGTCTGACCGCGCCAGAGGACGAAATTTATACGACAAACAGACTGCTGGACGCCCTGGGTCTGGAAAATTATGAAATACCGGAAGAAGAGGTAAGACTTGCGGAAGGGCCGGTGCGCCCTCTGGAAGAAATCCTGAAAGCTCTGCTGGACGACGCTGTGAGCCGCGGCGTTCTGGAAGACAGCGTGGTGTACCGGGACCTGTTTGACACCAGGCTTATGGACTGCCTGATGCCCAGGCCCGCCCAGGTGATCGGAAAATTCTGGAAGGACTATGAAACATCCCCGGAGACAGCTACCGACGCATATTACAAATTCAGCCAGGATTCCGACTACATCCGCCGTTACCGCGTCTGCCGCGACCAGAAATGGGTAACGCCCACGGAATACGGAGATCTGGATATCACCATCAACCTGTCCAAACCGGAAAAAGATCCCAAAGCCATCGCCGCCGCAAAACTGGCCAAACAGAGCGGCTACCCGAAATGCCTGCTGTGCAGGGAAAACGAAGGGTATGCGGGGAGAGTCAACCATCCCGCCAGAGAAAACCACCGGATCATCCCAATCACTGTCAACGGACAGCAGTGGGGCTTCCAGTATTCCCCTTATGTTTACTATAACGAGCACTGCATCGTGTTCAACGGGCAGCATATCCCCATGAAAATCGACAGGGCTGCTTTCTGCAAGCTGTTTGATTTTGTCAGGCAGTTCCCCCACTATTTCCTGGGTTCCAACGCGGACCTGCCTATTGTGGGAGGCTCCATCCTGACCCATGACCATTTCCAGGGAGGCCACTATACCTTCGCCATGGCAAAAGCGCCTGTGGAGACCCCGGTGCAGTTCACAGGCTTTGAAGATGTGGAAGCAGGTATCGTAAAATGGCCCATGTCCGTCCTGCGCACCAGATGCAGGGACGAAAAACGCCTCATTGATCTGGGAGAGAAAATCCTGAACGTCTGGAGAGGTTATACGGACGAAGATGCCTTTGTGCTGGCAGAGACCGACGGGGAGCCCCACAACACCATTACGCCTATTGCCCGGAAAAACGGGGAACTGTATGAGCTGGATCTGGTGCTGCGGAATAATATCACCACAGAAGAGCACCCCATGGGAGTTTATCACCCTCATGCTAAGCTGCACCATATTAAGAAAGAGAATATCGGCCTGATCGAAGTGATGGGCCTGGCGGTGCTGCCTGCGCGGCTGAAAACCGAGATGGAAGAGCTGCAGGAGGCCATTCTGGCAGGGCGCGACCTGCGGGCTTCAGAGGCTACGGCCAAGCATGCGGACTGGGCGGAAGGATTCCTGAGACAGCGCGGCCCGGTGAATGAAGAGAACCTGCCTGAAATCATCCGGGAGGAGATCGGTAAAGTCTTCGCGGAAGTGCTGGAAGACGCGGGCGTTTATAAGCGCACGCCGGAAGGGAAGGATGGGTTCCTGCGGTTTGTGGAGGCAGTGAACCGGAAGTAAAAAGAACAGCGCTGAGGAGAGACGGCTTTTGGGATGCTTCCCCGAGGCCGTCTTTCATTTTGAATAGTAAGATTACATAAATTGCTTTACAAAATACGACAGAATAAATTATAATTGATATAGTGCAGGAAAATGCAGTATATTGATAACAGCAGCAGCGCAAAAACAAAACGGGAGGGAAGATAATGAATATAATAGATAATTTGTTGGACCGAATGATAGAATTTGACCAGGGCGCGGCCAAACGCATTCAGCATTTTATTAAAGTGCATGCATACGCAAAAATGATCGGAGAACGGGAGGGAATGTCCGGAGAAGAGCTGGAAACCCTGGAGGCAGCCGCATTGGTCCACGATATCGGAATTAAACCTGCCCTGGAGAAATTCGGAAGCCATGCAGGCCCGCTGCAGGAAAAAGAGGGGGCGCCTCTGGCAAAAGAGCTGCTGCATGAGACGGGATTTTCATTCGAGCAGGCTGAGCGGGTCAGCTTCCTGGTAGGGCATCACCATACCTACAGCCAGATAGACGGGATGGATTATCAGATATTGGTGGAAGCGGATTTTCTGGTAAACATTTATGAAAGCCAGTATTCTTCTGAAGCAATAAAAAATACATACCATAATATTTTCAAAACAGAGTATGGAAAATGGCTGTTTGTGCAAATGTTTGGAGCACAGGACTAAAATGGGAAGGTGCGAAAACGTTACCCTCACCAATATGTGCATGATCCGTCGGGGGGATCAGGTCCTGGTTCAGCAGCGTACAGATCCAGTCTGGCCCGGGATCTGTTTTCCCGGAGGCCATGTGGAAAAGAACGAGCCGGTGGCGCTTTCTGTGATCCGGGAGGTGAGAGAAGAAACCGGTCTGACGATAAAGAAACCGCGCCTCTGCGGCATTAAAGAGTTTTATTTAGAAAAAGGAGGCGGGCGCTATCTGGTATTTCTGTTTCTGGCGGATGCGTTCACCGGAGAACTGCGGAGCTCTTCAGAAGGAGAGGTATTCTGGATTCCCCGCAGCGAGCTGGAAAGCCAAAACCTGGCGGAAGATTTTGCCTGTATGCTGAAAGTATTTGAGCAGAATGAAATTTCAGAATGCTGCTGGTTTGAAGCTGACAGCGATTGGGTATATATTTAAAAAGAATAATATTTTGTTGCGCTAATTCAAAATATTTCTGAAAAAATAATATTTCCTGAAATATTTGACATTATCATGAAAAAGTATATATATTAATTGCCTGCATGGTAAAAGTGTTACATTGACCATGCTATGAGGGAAAACAGAAATAATCAAAGTCTGAATTTAATATTTTGAGTTTACATTAAAACGGTTTGGATAAATTTTATAACTTGAAGAAAAAAAATCAAGCAGGTTAAATTAGCGATTTAATTTCCGACTTGCAATCATCCTGAAACGTGATATAATTTTATAGGATATGCCAAAGAAGGATATCTGGATAAATAAATACCTTATATATAGATAGAAGAAACAGAGGCTAACATAGGAAATCCCGCAGGATAATATTTTAAAGAGTTGAAAAATAGGAAAATTCAGCAATTACCATCAGTCTGGAAGCAGGCCTGTATTGCAGACCGGGATTGCAGAAGAAAAGAGCGTGGAAACCGGCATGTCGCAGGGGCGCAGCCGGCGGAAGGGTGATGACAGCGTACAGACTGAGAATTCGGATGAATGAAGCCGGAGTGGCGAAGCCTGCGCAACGGGTCATTACTGAAGTGATACAATCGGAGGAGAGTTTGAGTATGCAAAGGGAGAAAAAAGGACTGAATAAACGGAAAAGGATGGAACACTGGCAGATCGTCGCGCTGTATCTGCTGCTGTATGACATCATCACCATCAACCTGTCATACCTGCTGGTGCTGTGGGTCCGCTTTGACTGTGTGTTTTCACGGATTCCCCGGGAAGTCCTGCTCTCCTATGTGAAGTTTGTCCCGATCTACACCGTTTTCAGCGCTCTGGTATTCTGGAGAATGCGGCTCTACAACAGTATCTGGAGATTCGCAGGGTACAGTGAGCTGCTGCGAGTTACTCTTGCCACTGCCATTACAGGTCTGTTTCATACCGTTTTCATCACAGTGCTCTTCGGCAGAATGCCGGTATCTTATTACCTGTTCGGCATGATGCTTCAGTTCATATTCACCATTGGCATCCGTTTTTCCTATCGTTTCATACTTCTGGAAAGAGGAAGAAGAGAAAAAAACACTCAGGTAAAAGATAAAGTGATGCTGATTGGCGCCGGGGCCGCAGGCCAGCTGATCCTGAAGGATCTGCTTCGGGCCAAAGAAAGCCAGAGCCAGGTCTGCTGCATTATTGATGATAATCCCAATAAGTGGGGCCGGTTTATCGAAGGCGTTCCTGTAGTGGGCGGCAGAAACGATATCCTGTTAAACGTGGAAAAATATAATATTAACCTGATACTGATCGCCATACCCAGTGCAACCGCAGAAGAAAAACGGGATATTCTGGATATCTGCAAAGAGACCAGCTGCCGGTTAAAGATTCTGCCCGGAGTATATCAGCTGGTGAGCGGAGAGGTGTCCCTCTCCAAGATGAAAGATGTGGCGGTGGAGGATTTGCTTGGACGGGAACCCATCAAAGTAAATCTGGATGAAATCTTTGCTTACATAAAAGGAAAAACCATTCTGGTAACAGGCGGAGGGGGATCCATCGGCAGCGAGCTGTGCCGTCAGATCGCAGGCCATGAGCCGGAACATCTGATTATTTTTGATATTTATGAAAATAACGCATATGAAATTGAGCAGGAGCTTCGGAGAAAGTATCCTGATTTAAAGCTTTCCGTACTGATCGGTTCTGTCCGGGACAGCCGCAGAGTGAACTGGATATTTGAGACCTATAAGCCGCATATCGTATACCATGCGGCGGCCCACAAACATGTGCCGCTGATGGAGAACAGCCCGAACGAGGCGATTAAAAACAATGTGATCGGAACCTATAAAACCGCCTACGCAGCCCTCCAAAACGGGAGCGAACGCTTTGTGCTGATCAGCACAGACAAGGCGGTGAATCCGACCAACATCATGGGAGCCAGCAAGAGGCTGTGCGAGATGGTGATTCAGAGCATGGATGCGGTCAGCAAAAGCGGCAGGACAGACCTGTTGCCACCCCTCAAAGGCCATACTTGTACGGGAGGAGCCAACCGGCTGTTTGCCGAGGACCCGGAAGACGCGCTGGTAAAAATCCCTGATTTCATGCAGAAAAAAGCAGGGTCAGGGACGGAATTTGTGGCCGTACGTTTTGGAAATGTGCTGGGCAGCAACGGGTCTGTTATCCCGCTGTTCAAAAAGCAGATCGAAGAGGGAGGGCCGGTCACTGTAACTCATCCCGACATCATCCGGTATTTCATGACCATTCCTGAAGCGGTCAGCCTGGTTCTGCAGGCCGGAACTAAGGCCCGGGGCGGGGAAATCTTTGTGCTGGATATGGGAGCGCCGGTGAAGATCGACGCTTTGGCCAGAAACCTGATCAGATTGTCCGGGTATAAGCCGGATGTGGATGTTAAAATTGAATATACTGGGCTGCGCCCCGGTGAAAAGCTCTACGAAGAGAAGCTGATGGCGGAAGAGGGAATGCAGAAGACTGAGAATGAACTGATTCATATCGGGAAACCCATTCCTTTTGATGTGGAAGAGTTTTTAGGGCAGCTGGAAATGCTGGCGGAGGCCTGCTATGGGAATAGCTCTGAGATTAAGACGATTGTGGCGTCTGTTGTGACTACTTATCATAGTTCTGAAGATGATTTGGCGGAGAGGCGGGGGATGTTTGCGGAATTATTTAGAGAGGCCGCAGCAACAGTGGAATAGATGTATTAAAAAAGGCATGCGTAGGTATATAGGCGCAGTAAAAAGGGGAACGAAAGATGTTTAATTCTGACAAGAATTTTAGAAGATTTGAAAATAAAATTTGGCTGTCTTCGCCCACCATGCACGGTGATGAACTGAAATATGTCACTGAGGCTTATGAAACAAATTGGATGTCGACGGTAGGAGAGAATATTAATGAAGTAGAGAGATTGATTGCTGGAAAGGTAGGTGTCCGTTATGCAGTCGCATTATCGGCAGGAACGGCGTCTCTCCACCTTGCCGTGAAGCTTGCCGGCGAAGTCATGTATGGTCAGCATGAAATTGGAAAAGGAGCGCTGAGACAACAGAGAATTTTCTGTTCCGATGTTACGTTCGGCGCTACGGTGAACCCTGTTGTTTATGAGGGAGGTATTCCCGTTTTTATTGACTCAGAGCGTGACACATGGAATATGGATCCGGTGGCCTTGGATAAAGCGTTTGAAGTATATCCGGAGGTCAAGGTAATTGTAGTAGCGCACCTGTACGGCACACCGGGAAAGATTGATGAAATCAGGTCGATAGCAACCGCTCACGGAGCTGTCATCGTAGAGGACGCTGCAGAATCCCTGGGCGCTACCTATAAAGGAAAACAAACTGGAAGCTTCAGTAATTACGGCTGTATCAGCTTCAATGGAAACAAGATCATCACGGGTTCCTCAGGCGGAATGTTCTTGACCGACTCCAAGGCAGATGCCGAAAAGGTGCGCAAGTGGTCAACCCAGAGCCGGGAAGCTGCTCCGTGGTATCAGCATGAGGAACTGGGCTACAACTACCGTATGAGCAATGTAATTGCCGGTGTTGTGCGCGGACAGATTCCGTATCTGGAGGAGCATGTTGCACAGAAGAAAGCAATCTATATGCGCTACAAGGAAGGCTTGAAAGATTTGCCGGTGCAGATGAATCCTTATGATGAGAAGAACAGTGAACCCAACTTTTGGCTGAGCTGTATGACTATTGATAAGGATGCCATGTGCAGGCAGGTTCGCGGAGAACAGGAATCGCTCTATATCAGTGAACCTGGCAAGAGCTGCCCGACGGAAATACTGGAAGCGTTGGCGAAGTACAATGCGGAAGGTCGTCCGATTTGGAAGCCTATGCATGTTCAGCCGATCTTCCGCATGAATCCATTTATCACAAGAGAAGGTAATGGCAGGAGAAAAACCACGGCGCATCTTGACGGCGGCTGCGTGGATGTAGGTATGGATATTTTCCAGAGAGGTTTGTGTTTGCCGAGTGATAACAAAATGACTGCTGCGGAGCAGAATCAGGTTATTGGGATTATTCGGAGTTGTTTCATGTAAAGGGTATGGATATGGAACATAAAAAAGGATTCTATGAAAAGTATATAAAGCGTCCGCAGGATTTTCTGTGCGCATTGCTTGCATGTATCGTTTTATGTCCTGTCATGCTGGTGCTTGCGATTCTGGTAAAGATTAAGATTGGTTCGCCTGTTCTGTTTACTCAGGTAAGACCAGGATTACATGGAGAGATATTCAAGTTGTACAAGTTCCGAACAATGACCAATGAGAGAGATGAAGATGGAGAATTGCTGCCGGATGAACAGCGTCTTACACCTTTTGGCAAACTGCTTCGTTCTACGTCGCTGGATGAACTGCCGGAACTTGGGGCCATCTTGTCCGGACGGATGGCGGTATGCGGACCCCGGCCGCTCTTGGTAAAATATCTTCCTCTTTACAACGAGCATCAGGCAAGACGGCATGAAGTAAGACCAGGATTTACCGGGCTTGCACAGGTGAATGGAAGAAACTCCATTAGCTGGGAAGAAAAATTTGATTTGGATGTGGAGTATGTAGATCACATTACATTCCTCGAAGATTGGAAGATCATTTTCAGAACCATCTGGACTGTATTGAAACGAGAAGGTATTAATTCGGAAACCTCCGAAACCATGGAGGAATTCATAGGAACAGATACACCTGAAACAAAAGATAATGCGAGGGTATAGAGATGAGACTATTAGCCATTATCGGTGCAAGTGGTCATGGAAAGGTAATTGCAGATATTGCAAGAAAAATTGGCTATAGTGAAATTGTTTTTTTCGATGATGATGAAAGCATCCGTGAATGTGGAGGTTATCCGGTCATAGGAAAATGTACAGAAACCGGACAAATAGATGCTGATGTAATTGTTGGAATTGGCAATTCGGGAGTCAGGAAGCGGATACAGGAATCCATTCCGGATGGAAAACTGGTTACACTCATTCATCCTGATGCAGTTATTGCAGAAGATACAATGATAGGTGAAGGAACGGTAGTCATGGCTGGTGCAGTAATTAATCCGGGAGCAAGGATTGGAAGAGGCTGCATCATCAACACCTGCTCGTCTGTGGATCATGATTGCAAAGTAGGAAATTATGTTCATATAGCAGTGGGCAGTCATTTATGTGGAACTGTCTCTGTGGGTAATGGAACCTGGATTGGTGCTGGAGCAACCATTATTAATAATGTTTCAATCTGTCCGGATTGTATGATTGGTGCAGGAGCAGTAGTTATAAAAAATATTGTTGAGCAGGGAACATATATAGGTTGTCCTGTCAGTAAAATGCAAGGTTGAGGTTAAAAGTGTCAGATAAGAAAAAAGTTATGATAATTGCGCATTTCTGTGACTATGGACAGGAAAATTCAAACAACAGATTTAATTATTTGGCAAGCTTTTTAGCGGATCATGGCTTTGAAGTAGAACTTGTGACTTCATCCTTTTCGCATAGAGACAAGATGCAGCGGATAGAAGAGAAGAATGAAAGGCGAACATACAGGACGACACTGATTTTTGAGCCATCTTATCACAAAAACATCTCGCTCAAAAGGCTTTTTATCAGCCATCATAAAATAGCACAGAATTTGCGAAAATATCTAAGGCAATGTGATTGTCCAGATATATTGTATTGTGCGATTCCCTCAATTAATTTGTCTGAGGTTGCTTCAGAGTATGCAGCAAAACACAATATTCCGTTTGTGATTGATGTTCAGGATCTTTGGCCTGAGGCGTACAGATTGATCCTGAAAAATGAGAGCCTGTATCGTCTGGCAA
Source organism: Cuneatibacter caecimuris (assembly GCF_004216775.1). Taxonomy (GTDB): domain Bacteria; phylum Bacillota; class Clostridia; order Lachnospirales; family Lachnospiraceae; genus Cuneatibacter; species Cuneatibacter caecimuris. The sequence goes on along the minus strand of NZ_SGXF01000001.1, from coordinate 179,838 downwards.
CAGGAATGATGAAAAGGAGAATAGAAAGAGTGTATGGTTCAGCGGATCAGATTGTTGCTGTTTCCCAGACCTATGCTCAAAGAGCTAAATCTGTGAATACGAAATGTGACAATCCTATTGTGGTCTATCTCGGAACAGAACGCTTTTTTTATGATAATGATGTGAGCAATTATGCTTCAAAGTATACTAAACCGGATGATGAATTTTGGGTTGGTTATTGCGGTACGCTTGGCCACAGCTATGACTTGACAATTGTAATAGAAGCGATGAAGCTGCTTGCAGATCGTGGGGCTCGCAATATTCGCCTCATGGTAATTGGAAGCGGCCCTCTGGAAGAAAAGTATAAGCAAAAAGCGGCTGAAATGGGGATTGCCTACACTTTTACCGGAAAATTACCGTATGGACAAATGTGTAAGCAGCTGAGCCAATGCGATATTGCTGTGAATCCGATCGCTAAAGGAGCGGCACAAAGTATTATAAATAAACATGCAGACTATGCGATTGCTGGACTTCCAGTTATAAATACTCAAGAATGTGAAGAATACAGGAACCTTTTGAAGTATTATAATTGTGGCATCAATTGCGATGCAGGTTCTGTTGAGCAGGTTGCAAAAGCAATTGATTCTTTTGTAAATGACAAGAAGCTGACTGTTGTAATGAGCCAAAATGCACGAAAGATGGGGGCGGAGAAATTTGAAAGAAGCAAAACTTACGGAGAAATACTTAAGGGAGTTCAGGAAATATTAGGATTAAAATAAAAATATGGTAAGAATGCATGAAAATGTGTTGAAGGAAATTTTGATAATATCATTTCTTGCCAACAATGACTGAAGGGAATAGATGGTAAATATTAAATGGTAATAGATACTAGAAATGCTAAAGTTGTTAAACTTTTAATATGGGGAACTCTACTTAGTTTTGGTATAACATGGTCTTATTCAAGTAATTATTATATATACGTTTTTATATCCCTGATTGCAACAGTATTTTCATTTGGTATTTTCTTTAGACGTTTTTCGGAAATTGAAATTAATTGCAGAAGAATATGTACGTTATTACTTATAATTTCATTTGTAACCGGGGTTATATTTAGGTTTAATCTTAAAAGTATGATAATGATAAATACATCTTTACTTTTCCCATTTGCTTTTTCTACATTAAATGTAGATGTAACCGATATAAAAAAAGGTAGTATTGCTGCGAGTTTACTTTCTCTGGTTATAGTATTTACTCAGATTCAAACAGGATTTTTGGGAAAAATAAATTCAAATACTTTTTCTTTTTTAGCATTTATGGGATTGTCAATTTCTTTTATCTGGTTTGAAATATCAGAGATAAAAATATTGCCGACACTATTTTTAACGGTTAGCTTTTTTATGCTATTGCAGACAGGCAGCAGGAACGCTGCTATAGTAATTGTTATTTGTCTTATCTTATTAATTATCCCTAGAAGAATTATATTGAAAAAAATAGTGTATCGTATAATCTATTTAGTTTCACTTGGGTACACTGTATTTGCTTTACATTTTATGGAATGGGGGCTATCTAACCCTACTATAAGTAATCTCTTGAATAATTATACTCAAAGCTTTTCCACAAAGGCCTGGGCGATGGAGGGACGTGCAGATTTCCTTGCAGAGATAAGTCAAAAAATTGCTGAATTAGATCTTTTTACAAAGGTATTTGGTGAAGGCGTATGCCAGCACTTGGGGCATAACTTGTTTTATCAATGTGTATTTTCTTGGGGATATTTTGGAACCATTCTCATTTATATTTTATTGATTTTGGTATTTGAAATGGGATATGAAGAAGCTAAAGATGGTAATAAAATTGTATTTGGGTGCGATATCATTTTAATAGGGCATATTATAATCAACGGCGCGGATGTTTATCTATTTGGACCAGAATCATGTAGTTTTTTACCATTGATAATTATGGGGTTAATAGTACAACAGTATATGTATCACCACTTTTATGTTAACAATGGGGGAGTGATAATGAAAACTAAAGGCAGGATTTTAAAGAAAAAAAGTCTGTAATGGATGGAGGAATATTGTGATACCCAAAATTATACACTATTGTTGGTTTGGCAGAAACCCAAAACCTGAGTTGGCGGAAAAGTGCATAGAAAGTTGGCATAGGATTTGTCCAGATTATAAGATAGTTGAATGGAATGAAGAGACGTTTGATATCAACTCAAATATGTATGTAAAACAAGCATATGAGGCAGGAAAATATGCGTTTGTTACTGATTATGTACGGTTGTTTGCCATCTATACAGTTGGTGGAATATACATGGATACAGATGTAATGATATTGAAGAATCTGGATCAATTTTTGAACCACGCTGCATTCTCGGGATTTGAAAGTAAGACGAAGATTCCAACCGGTATAATAGCTTCAGAAGCAGGACAGCCATTAATCGGTGAACTTTTGCATTATTATAACGATGCCAGATTTGCGAAAGAAGATGGCTCTTATAATATGACTACAAATGTAGAAATAATTACTGGGTTATTGACTTCACGAGGATTCAAACCTAATGGAGAATTTCAGGTTATTTCGGGCGTTGCTTTTTATCCACAAAATATATTTTGTCCGGATCACAAGAAATTAAATGATAAGGATTATATGAGAGATACAGTAACAATTCATTACTTTGCTGGTTCCTGGAAAAGTGAAGCAGCCAAGAAAAGAGAAGCTTCTTTATGGTGGAAAATGATAGCAAAACCAGCGATGCTTGTTTCCAAATTATTTAAAGCTTTGTTTGGAGATAAATGGGTAAGAATGAAAGATAAACTTCGAGACATATTGTTTCAATCGAGGTGAAAGATATGGAAAAAGATGTTGGGCTTGATTACATCAGAATAATAGCAATGTTCTTGATTTTTACATGCCATTTTTTTCAAATAATTGGATTTTATTCAGCGGCTTTCTGGCTAAATAATGGCGTTCAGATATTTCTTGTATTAAGTGCCTATCTAATGAGCAGAAAAACATTTTCAAGCGTTTCCTCTGCAATGGAATTTTATAAAAAAAGATTGCTGCGGATTATGCTTCCCATGTGGATATATCTTTTGTTTATTGTGTTAGCGCTATTTGCTATAAGATATCCGGTTTCTTTTAAAGCGGTAGCTGTTTATTTAATAGGAGGCGCTGGTTTTAGCACGGAAGGGGTATTGGGATTAGGTCATTTTTGGTACATTTCTGTTCTTTTAATTTGCTATCTGTTAGTACCCATACTGGACTGGTTACTTAAGAAAACAGTTGAATTGTTTTTAATTAAAAAGGCTATATTTATTCTGATTTTGTGTTTTACGCTATTAAGCTTTTTCTTAATTGTTGGATATCCAGCATATGGGATAAATATAAGCTTGTTCTGTATCGCATATGTGTTTTTTAGATATACTGATGAAAAAGTGGACTGGTATAATGGAGCGATTAAGAAATTATGGCTCCCCACAAGTATTTTGATTGCAATGAGAATACTTCTTGAGAAGATAAATATATCAGAAATGAGTATCTATGGGCTATATGATGCAGTATTTGTTAATCTTTCAAGATGTTTATTGGGTATGTTAGTATTCAGTTTGCTGTATAAGGGATTAAAGAAAATGGGCGAAAGACACATTATAAATTTTTTATCTGATTTGTCTTATGAGGTATATTTAACTCATCAGTTTATTTTGCTTGCAGTGTACAAATATATTCCTGGTGTTAGTTCTGGCGGAGGATATCTTTTAATGATATTAGTTTCTTTAATTCTAATCTTGATAAACTCGGCTGCAGTTAAATGGCTTAGTGATAATTTGATGAAAATGGTATATAATGTGCAGCTACGAAGGAATAAAGACAGATAACATTCATTAGGATTAAAAAAATAGTATCAGAGACAGTGCATGTATGGATTTATTTTTCTATATATGGAAATTTTTTATTAAAACATGGATAAAGATAACCCTGTGAAGTTACTTCGAAATTTGGATTAAGAGGATAAAAAATAAATGAGCATTAGACAAGAAGGTTTTAGACATGAAAATAAGTTTATTATTAGCAGAGCGCAAAAAATTTCTATTGAAAGTGCTATCCAGGGGGTTTTGCAAAAAGATAGACATTTGCTTGGTGATTCATATAATATAAGAAGCCTTTATTTTGATGATTATGAGCATACATGTTTTTATGAGAATGTTAATGGTACTGATCCTCGCGAAAAGTTCAGAATTCGTATATATAATGGTAAAAGCGAATTTATCCGACTGGAATTAAAAAGAAAACAAAATCTAATGACTCAAAAACTGCAGTGCAGAATGACGAAAGAACAAGTGGACACCGTAATTTGTGGAAAGCCATTGCAGAATTTTAGTACATTACCTCCTTTGTTAAAAAAATTCGAATTACAAAGACAATGTCGATTATTGCATCCGGATGTAATAACTGAATATGACAGAATTCCGTATACTTATAGTTTAGGAAATGTTAGAATTACATTTGATATGAATATTTCTGGTTCCATGGAATTCAGCAATTTTTTTTCAAGTAAAATGGCTAAGAGGCCTATTTTAATGCCGGATATGCTAATACTAGAAGTGAAGTACGATGAATTTTTGCCCGATTACATAGAAGAATTAATTTATACTGATACCGGGCAAAGAACAACTTTTTCTAAATTTTATTTATGTAAGTATTTTTTGAGCAGAGGATGAATCATATATGAAACAAAACAAGATAAATCCAAATATTTTTTTGTATATTCTAATTCTTGCTTTTCTTGTATTCTTTGTCGCCGTTACGTGCTTTATTCATATTCAATCATATGAAGATAAGGCAGCGATTAAGCTGAAAATTTTGATTAATCCTGCAGAAGATTCTAAAACAGTAAATGGATGGTATAATGAGAAAGATGGCAGATATTATTTTTTTCTCCCGGCAGAAACAACAAGCTTCGAAATTTTGGAAACAGAATCAAACTCGTTTCGAATTGTTGGGCTGGAAGATAAGCAGAGAGTTAGTGTGAATGATATTGAACTGAATTTTTCATATACAGCATCTATAAATCACAAAAAAGAAAATCTGAAAGAAATTGATGTTATTTTTATGCAATCAAGGAATATCCCCGCTTTATTCATTGAAACTGATAGCGGTAAAATGGACTACATAAATCAAAAGAAAGGAAATTCTGAAAAAGGAGCTATTAGTGTTCTATCATCTAACCCAGAGGAGCTATTTAATGGAAAAATAGAAAAACTAAGTGGGAGAGGAAATACTTCTTGGACAGGCTGTATAAAAAAAGGATATAAATTTTCACTATCAAACCCAACTAATTTGCTTGGATTGAAAAAATCGTGTGAGTGGGTATTAATTGCAAATGCCAGAAGTAATTATTTATCTAACTATATTTCTTTTTGGCTTGAAAAAGAAATTGGAAGGCAGAACACAACGGATTCGGCTTTTGTAGATTTGTATTTTAACGGAGAATATGCAGGAAATTATCTTTTGTGTGAAAAGATTTCTGTTGGAGAAAATGGTATTAATATAAAAGATCTTGAAAGAGTTAATGAGCTGACTAATCCTGGACAGAAAGCAAATAAATTGGAGCAGTTCATTAATAAATCTGAGACATTGAAAGCAGTTCTCTGGAAAAATGAACCGGAGGATATCACGGGGGGCTATCTTTTAGAGAGGGATGTGGCAGAATATTATGCAGAAGAAAAAAGTGGTTTTATCTTATCATCAGGAGATCATTATGTTATAAAATCACCTCAAAATGCAAGTATTGGTGAGGCTGAGTATATTAAAAACTATATGGAAGAGTTCTATCAGGCCGTGAGCAGTGAAAGCGGTTATAATAACAAAGGAAAATATTATACTGATTATATTGATATTGATAGTTTTGCGTTAAAGTATGTTTTGGAAGAGTTCCTTGCTTTTAATGATGCAGGAAGATCAAGTGCATATTATTTTAAAGATGCTAATGATATTTTAAAAGCGGGTCCAGGATGGGATTATGAAGGAGCTTTTCTTGGAAATTCTCAGCAGATTACAAAACTTAATGGGACAGCATTCAGTACAGATTTGTATGAAAAATTACTGCAACATGAAGATTTTGATAACCTTGTGAAGAAGTATTACGCTACCCGTTTGAAGCCTTCTGTTGAGACATTATTAGATGATCGTCTGACTGAATTTCAAAATAGAATTAATGCCTCTGCTGCTATGGATATGATCCGGTGGACTAGAGAAAGCTTTGCTGATAGCTGTCAAGATATCAGGAATTGGATCAATGAAAGAGTAAATTTTCTGGATGACCAGTGGTTGTCAGAGGATAAATATGTAACAGTTAAAGTTTTAAGCGAATGGGAGAATAATGTATACATCTATATTCAGCCGGGTGGAAAAATTTCAGAAGAGATGCTCCCAGAATATACCAGAGAGGGGTACTCTTTTGTAGGCTGGACCGACGCTAATGGAGAAATTTATGATTTTAATACGCCAATATTTGAAAACCTTACTCTGTATGCGATGTGGTCGTCAGTTGGACATTCAAAAATTAAACTGTTGCTGCAATATGGGGAGCGATTAGCTCCAGAAATATGTTTTGGCTTGTTATTTTTCATTGTAACTATTATGTATATGATCAAAGTAAGACAGGGAGGAAATAAAAAATGAATTTTGGAGACATTTTTAAAACAACGTTTCTGGATGGATATCAAGCATCCGACATTACTACCACATATGTGGTGTTTACATTAGCAATTACATGTATTATTTCATTGTATGTATTTATGATTTATAGGTTAACTTCAAAGAAGGTATTTTATTCTCTGAATTTTAACATCTCTCTCGTAGCAACTTCGTTGATTACAGCAACTATTATTTTTACAATTCAATCCAGTATTGTTATTTCATTAGGTATGGTTGGCGCATTGTCTATTGTACGCTTCAGAACAGCAATTAAAGATCCTATGGATTTGGTATATCTTTTTTGGGCAATTGCAATCGGTATTATATGTGGGGCAGGTTTAGCACAGTTTGCGGTGTTGCTTTCAATCTTGCTGACAGTAGTTATTGTCCTGCTTTCACGAATCAAGGATTTTGCGCACCCTCAGATTTTGGTGATTAATGCTGATACATTTGATGTTGAAAATACAATACTGGATTTTATAAAATCCAACCTTAAAAAATATAAGATTAAATCAAGAACTGTAAATCAAAATTCTTATAATATAGTAATTGAATGCTCTGTACATGAGGCGAACTCTATTGTGACTGATTTATATAAAATAGAGGGAGTTTATTCGGTGTCATTAGTTTCTCATGATGGCGAAGTAACATATTAAAAACATAAAATTGCAAGAGACTATGCTTTAATGACTCATCAGGAGGAGTCTATGAACTATCGAAAAAGAATAAAAATATGGTTTTCTGTTTTAAAATCTTTCATTTTATCTTTTTCTGGCATCGATGGATTTTTTTTGAATGCAGAGGAAACTATTAATGAAATTTTAAAAAGAAGATGCCTGATTCGCTTCGGGGATGGTGAATTTGGAATCTACCGCCAAAAAGATATCCATTACCAGAGGTGGTCTCCCGAGCTTCAGGAAGTTTTCGAAAAGATAAAGAATGAATACGAAGCGGATAACAAACACTGTTTATATCTGCTTGCGGTGCCAAAAAAGTTTTTGAGTGTTAACGGGTTTAAGCTCATGAAAAAGCGGGTCTATGTATCAAGTTGGGCTGAATCCAGATATGACTTTAAAAAGAGTTTTCGTCATGATATTCCATATGGTGATTCGTTTCTCTTCCAGAGCAACAATAAGAAAATCTATTCGCAAATTTGGAAAAACGAGGCATGCCCCAGCAATGTGATATTTATTCATAACTCTTGGGCATATGCAAAGTATTTTGCAAGTACATACAATAAAAATGTAACGTTTATCCAGTGCCCTTCTAAGAATGCGTTTGAGGAACTAAATGAGTTGGAAGCGCGCGTAATAAAGGCAGTAGAAGAGAATCACTGGACACCGGAAGATGTTATGCTGACGATTTCAGCTGGGCCTGCAGGAAAGGTGTTGGTTTATCGTTTGTCTAAGCGCGGATATTGGTGTATTGATGCCGGACATTGCTGGGATGATCCGCTGGAAGGGATTTAAAATGAAACGAGTTAGTGTTATTATTCCTGTATTTAATTCCGAAAAGTTTCTGGAGGAAACGCTGGACTCCGTTGCAGCACAGACATATCCGGAATTAGAAGTGATTTTAATTGATGATGGTTCTGTTGACCGGTCTGCTCAAATCTGCAGGGCGCGGACAGAGCAGGATAATCGCTTTCATTATTACAGAGTGGAGAATGGCGGTCCCAGTGCTGCCAGAAATATTGGCATAACGTATGCAACAGGAGAATATATCGGATTCTGTGATTCCGACGATTTGATCGATCCGAATATGTATCAGACAATGGTTGCATATATGGAGCAGCAGACCGCGGATATCGTTTTCTGTGATATCTACAGTGAGAGAGATCAGCGGAAATTTGGATTTCCCTGGCCGGATAGGACTATATTTCAATTGGAAGAGATTGGGCAGATATTGGTTGCTGCTTTAGTGGGAAACACAACGGATAATGATGCAAATGTCCCTTTGTGGGGAAGTGTTGTAAGATGTTTGTTTAAAGCGGATAAGATTAAAGATCATGCTGTCCGTTTTCCAGAGGATATTCACTTTGCGGAGGATTTGGTATTTACACTCCGGTATCTGGAAAAAGCTGGGAAGGCGGTCATATGTGACAAGGGTTTCTATTATTATCAATGTAATACCGAGTCTATTATGAATTCCTTTTTTGTGTATAAGAAAGGGATGTTTGAAGAGCGGAAAAGGCTGATTAATTACCTTTCTGAGATTATTCAAAAGTTTTCTGGTAGAGAAGAACTGGTAAGGCGGCTTACAGTTACTTCCAGGTGCTATTTTCGTGAATGCGTTGGAAATGCTTGCCGGGCGGCAGAAGGCAGAACAGAAAAGGACAAAAAAAACGAGCTGAAAGATATCCTGAATGATGATGGGGTAATTTCTGCCTTTGCAAATTTTGACGCGCTGGATAGGAAGGTGAAGGCGATCTCACTGTTGATAAAATACAGACAGGCATTTGCGATTCGAGCCTACTATTTATACAGATTTCATAAGAGGTGAAAGCAAAATGAGAGACCAGAAGCGAGTGATTGGATATGATTATCTTCGTGTAATCGCGATTTTTATGGTTGTAGTCATTCATGGTAATGTTGCATTTATAGCTGGTAATAATGAATCATCCAATATTATTGCTATGTGGATTGACGCATTTTGCCTTGTGTCTGTACCATGCTTTTTGATGATTTCTGGTGCGCTGTTGCTGGAGTCCGAGAGTTCGTTTCCGTTGAAGAATATGAGGAAGCGATTTACAAAACAGGGTATACCGTTTTTGGTGTGGAGTTTTATATACGTTTTTTTCAGAATCATTCTGAAAAAGATTCCCTTAAATAGTTTCGCATTTACCTCTCTTCTGTATGAGCCGGCCTACTACCAGTTCTGGTTTATGTACACCTTGCTGGCCATTTATTTACTTTTGCCGGTTTTAACAACCCTTGTACATCATATAAGCCGAAGAGTTTATCAGTACGTACTTGGCGTGTGGCTGCTTTTTTCTGTATTACAACCTATGCTGGAACATTTCTTTCCTTCGTTTAGATTATCCAGTCATGTTGATTTGGTCATGTGTGAGGGCTATTTAGGATATTTTCTTTTGGGATATTATTTGAAAAAATATGGTTCAGAAATTACAAAGAGAAATGCAATCCGGCTGTTTGTTTGCGGCTGTGCTATCACAGGCATTCTTGTGTGGAGTGAGTATGCCTTTTCGGGAATTAATTTTCAGGGTTATTTTTACAAAAATTATCTAACACCGGGTGTTGTATTAGCCTCAATTGGAGCATTTGCGTTTTTTCAAAACAGAACCTTTCGCCATGGTTACCTGATAACATGTTTATCTAATATTTCAATAGGCGTTTTCTATATTCATATGCTGGTGATGACGGCATTTGAGTATGCGGGATTCTCAGGGGCTAACAGTCTTTTCATTTGCGAGGTAAAATGTGCTGCTGTGTATGGGATATCTGTGGTGGTCTCTTTCTGCATCTCCAAGATTCCGGGGGTGAGGAAGATACTTTTGGGTATAAATTAACAAATGAAAGGAATTCGGAAGATGAAAGTCTTACAAATCGGGCTGTCCAGTATTATGGGTGGAATCGAAAGTTTTTCACTCAATTATTTTACAAAACTCAGTGAGTATGGAGTTCTGTTTGATTATGCGGATATCTATGGCGCGGGAATTGCCGGAGATGACAGAATAAAATCACTAGGCGGAAAAATTTTGACGCTGCCAAATTATAAAAGGAATCCGCTGCGTTTTATATCTCGGCTGACAAAGCTTTTGAAAGAAGAGCAGTACGATGCAGTGCATATCAATATTCAGACAGCAGCCAATATTCTGACAGTTTTAGCCGCAAACAGAGCTGGGATTATACCAGTTGTTCATGCGCATACTGTAAACGCCGTAGGTGCTTTTCGCTCTGTTCTTCACAGGATGAACGTTCATAAATTGAGAAAGATACCATGCATCCGTCTTGCCTGCAGTCAAGAAGCTGGAGAGTGGCTGTGGAGCGCACCGGATTTTCGGATTATACCCAATGCAGTTGATCTAAAACAATTTGCATTTTCTGCGGAAAACAGAAAACGGATAAGATCACAATTGTCTATTGAGGAAGATACCGTTCTTTTGGGATATGTCGGTCGCCTTGAGCCTGTAAAAAACCCGCTGTTTGCGGTACACATGTTTGAGCAGTATGTGAAAATGTATCCGAATGTGAAGATCAAGCTGATTATTGTGGGAGAAGGGAGCTTAACCCCTCAAATTAGGAATGAGATCCTGGAAAAAGGAATGGAAGATTCTGTAATTATGACAGGCATGCAGAAAAACGTAAGCCAATATCTTTCTGCAATGGATCTTTTTATTATGCCCAGTTTGCATGAGGCATTAAGCCTGGCGGCAGTTGAGGCTCAAGCTAATGGCTTGTGCTGCCTGTTTGCAGATACAATCTCTGCAGACTTAAATATTCTTGAAACAGCAGAATTTTTGCCTCTTGATAATGTGGAGCGCTGGGCAGAATACATTCATGCTTTAGCGGAAAAGCCTCGCTGCGGAAGAATTGCAGCTACAGAGATTGTAGAAAAAACACAGTTTAACATTAACCTATCCGCAGTAACGCTGTTGGATGTGTATCACGAAGCAATGCGCATAAATGGAAGGTAAGTATGAAAATTGAACATTTGATATCCACGATGCACCAAGCGGACGCAGCTTTTCTACAGGAGATAAAGTGTGTGGAAGATGTTCTTGTTGTGAATCAGACTAATATTGAACGGACAGACGAACAGGTAACATCTGATGGAAAGCGGCTGCGCATGATTTCAACAGAGGAACGGGGGCTTTCTAATAGCAGAAACATGCTTCTGAAAAATGCAGCAGGAGATATTGCCATTTTGGGTGATGATGATCTGATCTATCTGGATGGATATCTTGATAAAATCCAGAAGGCTTATCAGGAACATCCTGATGCTGATATTATTGCGTTTTCTTTTACAGAAAGTCTGACACAGAATACCCGCCGGCAGTTTAAAACTGCCAGAAAGCTGAACATTTTCACAATCAGTAAGGTTGCTTCTGTGGAACTGACGTTCCGAACTAAGCCGATCTCGGATGCTGATATATTTTTCTGTCCATTGCTGGGATTGGGCGCGAAATATGGTGCCTGTGAGGAGAATGCCTTTTTGGCGGATGCGCTTCGTGCAGGACTGACAATTTGGTACGTTCCGGAAACAATTTGTTATTTACGTCCGGATCCTCCTGGGCGGATGAAATGGCAGCAGGGATTTAATGAGGATTACTTTGTAAAGCGAGGGGCATGTTTTTACAGGATTTACCGGAAAGCATTTGCTTTGTTTTCTATTGCGTTTATTTTGCTGAAAAAGCGATCTATTTTCCGTGATGTGCCTATTGTAAGTGCCTGGAAATGGATGTGTGAAGGAAGGAAGCTGTATCAGAAGGACGAGGAGGAACAAGAATGTTCTTGAGCATTATTACGCCATCATACAACCGGGCATATACACTGGAGCGGCTGTATGCATCCTTAGTGGCACAAATAAATCAAGATTTTGAGTGGATTATTGTAAACGATGGATCAACGGACAACACGGAAGAGCTGATTCGAACACTTCAGCAGGAAAATATGATTTCGATACGTTACTTTTATCAGGAAAACGGTGGAAAGCAGCGGGCACATAATAAGGGAATCCAGGAGGCTTTGGGCGAACTGAGCGTATGCGTAGATTCAGATGATGCATTGAGTCCTGATGCCGTTGATAATGCAAAACAGATCTGGTCGAATTGTGACAAACAGAATCATATCGGTATCTTGGCAAAGCGGGGGGATTTTGAAAAACATGAACCGATTTGTGCTGATTGGCCAGATGCGCTTGAGGAATGCACGATGATGGGCCTTCAGGAAAAGTATGGTTTTACAGGCGATACCGTACTTTTTTTTAAAACATCCTTGATGAAAGAACACCCCTTTGCAGAGTTTGATGGGGAAAAGTTTGTTCCTGAGGACAGTCTATATGCGGATTTGGATGCTTATGGACCAATGCGATTATCTAAGGACGTGCTCTATTATTGCGAATATCTTCCGGATGGCTTGACATCCAACTACCGCCGATTGCTTCTGAATAACCCAATGGGCACTTCTTTTTGTTATTACCGCAGGATGCTGCGCAGCGGGGATTTACCGAATCGGATAAAAAACGCAATTATATCGCAAGCATTTTTAATGCAATCAGGACGAAAAGCAGAGTATCCGCGCAATGGTCACGCAATTGAAATGATGCTTGGCTGGTTGTGTGCGCCGCTGTATCGTAAGCTGAAGAAGATGGATGAGGGAGAAAAGTGATAATCCCCCCAATAATTTATTATTGCTGTTTGAACGTAGTCCGAATACAGCATATACAAAAATACATAGTAAACTAGATTTACTGGTGAGAAATTGTATGAGGTGATAAAATCATATATTACTTTTTAGAGGAAAGAAAGAGGTAGCGTTTAAAATACAATGAAGAAAATACTGATTCTGTCTTATTACTACAAACATAAAAATGCAATGGCCTCAGTCAGGGCTATTAAATTGGCAAAGTATTTTGCACGAAAATGCTGCGATGTGACGGTATTGACATCTAGCCAGCAGGATACCTGGACTAAAAATTATCTGACGCCGTGCCCGGATCCTCAGATAACTGAAATTTACGCTCCAGAAGTAAAAAGATGGACCAAAATCAAGGGTTATCTGGACCATCGCAGAAGATCAGGACAAGCCCGGCTTACCAATCAGGCAAACGCGATGCCTAAACAGGTAAGTGCAGTTCAGAATGCTAAGCCTAGCCTAAAAGCGCGGCTGAAAGGCTATCTTGGCTGGCAGTTTTATTTCAACATTGCGAAGCAGGAAGATATCTGCATGTTTATGGGATTAAAGAAGACTTTCCTGGAAAAGAAACTGCCCCAGTTTGATACCGTGATTGCTACGTATCCCACCTATGGAGCTTTCCTAATGGGTATATGGCTGAGAAAAAACGGATACTGCAAGCAGTTGATTGCTGATTTTCGGGATCCTTTGTATAACCCTGGATTTAGGAATAGAAAGCAGGAAGCTGACTATGATTTGAAATGTCTTAAAAATATCCTGAATGCTGCCGATCGGGTTGTCTGTGTTTCTAAGGGAATTGCAGATGGTATCCGTCAAGCGGATCCTAGTTGCGATAAACCTATTGATATCATAACCAATGGTTTTGATCCGGATGATGCTGCTCAGAGCGGTATCCATGTAGATTTCGATAAGACAAAGCTGAATTTTGTATATACTGGAACTCTGTATCACGGAAAACGCTGCGTTGATATGCTGGCTGGCGTTTTGAAAGAATTAATCATGGAAGAAAAGATTCCTGCAGATGGATTTACGTTTGAGTATGCAGGTCCCGACTTTCCGGAGTTGATCACACAGCTTAAGGCATATGGTTTAGAGAATGCGGCAGTTGATCACGGTTTTGTTTCAAGAGAGGAATCTATTGCCATGCAGAAGGAGGCTGACGCGCTGCTTCTTCTGACCTGGAATGAAAAAGCATATCAAGGGGTTGTTCCCGGAAAGCTATTTGAATATATGGCGATCAGAAATGTTCCGATCATCGCGCTTGTAACTGGTGATGTTGTGAACAGTGAGGTTGCTCAGCTAATCAATGCATCGAAGGCGGGCTGTGCCTGTGAAGCAGCTGCGACTGAGGACCTTTCTCTGCTGAAAGAATATGTGCTTGGGTTATTTAATCGCGAGGCGCACTGTGATAGTGATGTGGATAAATTCAGCTATGAAGCAATTAGCATTGAGTATTTAAAACGAATGTGAGGTAAGTAAAATGATTAATGTAATTGGTTTGGGCTATATTGGCCTTCCTACGGCTCTTATGATGGCGTCTCACGGAGTGGAGGTTATCGGTACAGATTACAATAAGGAACTTGTTGACACACTGAGGGCTGGATATACGACCTTCAAAGAGGACGGCATTGATGAACTGTTTCAGGCCGCTTTAAATGCAGGTATTAAGTTCAGTACAGAGTATCAGGTGACGGATACTTACATTGTCTCTGTTCCGACACCCTATGACAAGTTCAGCAAAAAAGTAGATGCCTGCTATGTTATTTCGGCGGTCAAAAGCGTTATGGCTGTTTGCCCTAAGGGCGCAACTGTCGTGATTGAGTCTACCATTTCTCCGGGAACCATCGACAAGTATGTCCGTCCTGTGATTGAAGCAAACGGTTTTACGATTGGTGAGGATATCCATCTGGTCCATGCCCCTGAGAGAATCATTCCCGGAAACATGGTCTATGAGCTGCTGCATAATAACCGGACGATTGGGGCGGATAACAAAGAAATTGGAGAAAAGGTGAAAGCATTGTACGCATCTTTCTGTCAGGGAGAAATCGTTGTAACAGATATTCGTACTGCGGAAATGACGAAAGTCGTTGAAAACACCTTCCGTGCAGTAAATATCGCTTTTGCAAATGAATTGGCAAAAATATGCCGTCACGACAATATGGATGTATATGAAATCATCCGTATTTGCAATATGCACCCCAGAGTCAATATTCTGCAGCCCGGTCCTGGTGTTGGCGGACACTGCATCAGTGTGGATCCCTGGTTTCTGGTTGGTGACTATCCCTCTCTGGCAAAGGTGATTGACGAGTCTATGAGAACCAATGACGGTATGCCTGATTTCGTTTTGAACCGCATTTACGAAATTATGAAGGAAAAGGGTCTGAAGGAGATCGGACGAGTTGGCCTGTATGGTTTGACTTATAAGGAAAATGTGGATGATATGAGGGAATCTCCCACACTCCAACTGCTGGAGAGCCAGGAACGCCATCTGGCTACCGGTTTAAAGGTTTACGATCCGCTTATTACGAAGGATGTTGTGGCAAATCAGTTCCATGATCTGGACACATTTCTGGATGCCGTTGATATGGTGGTTATTATGGTTGCCCATAGCGAAATCAGGGAGCATATGGTCGAGTTGAAAAATAAGGTTGTGCTGGATACACGCAATATCTGCAATTTAGACGGAGTCTTTAAACTGTAAAATCAGATTCCCTGGGTAGAATGGAGAAGACATGAAGCTATTCGGTAGAAAATCATCAGTTGGCGGTGACGCAATATATTTGACAGTTTCGAGAGTTGCAGTATCATTAATTGGATTGGCTACATCAATGCTTCTGGCGAGATTTAGAACGCTGGAGGAATTTGGTACTTATTCTCAGATCATAATGGTGACAGACCTTGTTTCAACTATTTTAATGTTAGGCCTGCCGAATAGCATAAACTATTTCCTGGCAAAAGCTGAAACAGAAGAGGAAAAGAAGAGGTTTATGTCCATTTATATGACCTTAAGTACCATTTTGATGGCAGCAATTGCGCTGTGCCTTTTTTGTGCAGTTCCGATGATTATCCGCTACTTTAATAATCCGGCAATTACAGCATTCGCGTATGTTTTTGCGATTTATCCATGGTCCTCCCTGATGATTAACAGCTTGGGAAATACATGTGTCGTCTACGGCAAGGCTAACCGGTTGATTATATTTAACGTTTTTTATGCTATTTCGACATTGTTGGTTCTGCTGTTTACGAAGGCGGTAGGGATGTCTTTCCAGCAGTACATGGCGTTGTATATGGCAGTGATGATGGGCTTTGCTTTATTTGCTTTAGGCTGGATTAATAAGCTGGTGGGAGCTATCAGGCCCTTGCTTTCAAAAAGAATAATAAAAGAGGTCTTTGCATTTTCTGTTCCAATGGGACTTGCTTCGGTTGTTGGCACACTGAATGCGGAGCTGGATAAGCTCGTGATTGGAAAATTTTTTACAACAGAAGAATATGCGATCTTTGCTAATGCTGCGAAAGAACTGCCTGTGACGATCCTGGCCACCTCTTTGACTGCGGTTCTGCTGCCGAAATTTGTTAGGTTGCTTGGCCGCGGAAAGAATGAGAAGGCAGTTGAGATGTGGGGCTATGCCGCGAATCTTTCGTTCTGTTTTATGTCTCTCATTGTCGGCGGTTTTATCGTATTTGCACCTGATATAATGTCCCTGTTTTATTCCGAGAAATATGTGACTTCCGGTGGTGTCATGGTTTTCAGAATCTATGCGGTGATTTTGTTATTCAGGGCAATTTACTGGGGGATTATTCTAAATGCCACTGGAAAAACAAAATTTGTTTTTTATAGTTCTCTGCTTACCCTGACTTTGAACTTTGCAGGTAATATCGCTTTCTGCTTTGTCATTGGTTTTATTGGCCCGGCTGTTTCCAGTCTTGTGGTCACATCAATTATGGCAGTAGTTCAGCTTGGTTTTTCCAGCCGGATCATTCATGTTCCTTTTTCCAGGATTATGCCATGGAAAAAAATCGGGATGTATATTGCAGAGACAGCTCTGCTGGGGGGTGTTTTCTCAGCGGTCCGGTATGGAGTTTTCTCTGGAATAAGCCGTCAGATTTCAATTGTGACTTCTATCGGACTGGGAATTATTTGGATGATCCTTTATGTATGGATCAACAAAAAGGATTTGCTGACCAATTGGAGGCAGCTTAACAGTGTCACATATGAATGAGGTAAAGCGATGAAGGATTTACGAAAATACAGTATTAAGCAATACATGCGGGCAGGATTTAGTTTTTTGAAAAAAATCGGAGCTCAATGTATCGGATATATCTTTTATGATCACCAGTATCTAAAGGGCAAAGAATTCAGCAGCTATAAATATACGAATGGATGGCGCTGGGTAATGGAGAATTTTTTTATTCAGAAGATTATTGGATACCAAAGACATATTCCTTTCCCTGTTTCATTTCGTTCTCAATTCATGAATTGGGAAAATTTTATATTCGATATCGATGATCTGGAAAATTTCCAAAAAGGCGGATGTTATTTCCAGGCAGCATCTGATGCTTATATTCGAATTGGAAAAGGGACTTTTATAGCGGCCAATGTCGGTATAATAACTGCTAATCATGATGTACAGGATTTGAAAAAACATATGCCTGGAAAAGATGTAAATATCGGACAGAATTGCTGGATTGGAATGAATTCCACAATTTTACCGGGGGTTACGTTAGGTGATGGGACAGTTGTGGGCGCCGGAAGCGTTGTAACAAAGAGTTTTCCCAATGGCCATTGCGTTGTCGCGGGCAATCCAGCGAAGATTATAAAGGAGATTTTGTATGATAAAACGGCTTATATGTAAACTAACGAGTCTGGGGGGGGGAGTTACTCCAATAAAAAACATGGGTGAAAACTGCGTAATAATGCCGGACTGTGTTTTCGGGCACCCTGACAATATATTCCTGGGCGACAATGTTTACATTGGAGAAGGAACAAAGATCTATGCACAGGGAAAAGTGACTATCAAAAGTGGGACGATTCTTGCTGACACAGTGGACATACGAACTGCAAATCATTACTACGATGGTATAGAACTGAATATGCTTCCCTTTGATGAAAAGGTATTAGTATCTTCTGTCTCGATTGAAGAGAATGTATGGATTGCATCACATGTTCTCATTCTACCGGGTATTACAATAGGTGAAGGAGCCATAGTCGCTGCGGGTGCTGTAGTTACTAAAGATGTTCCAGCCTTTGCTGTTGTCGGGGGAAACCCGGCTAGAGTCATTAAATATCGCGATGAAAAAAGATATGATGAATTGAAACGACAAAACAAAATTTTCATGAAAGAGTATCAGACAATGGAACGTAAAATAATTAAAGAAAAAGAGATTGGGTGAGGGATGAACATGAAAAAAGTGATGCTGGTTTTTGGTACGCGGCCCGAAGCAATAAAAATGTGTCCGCTGGTGAATGAACTGAAGGGGCGAAAAACCATTGAGACAATCGTATGCGTGACCGGTCAGCACCGACAGATGCTGGATCAGGTTTTGGAGGCGTTTCATGTTGTTCCGGATTATGATTTGTCGATCATGAAGGACAAGCAGACGTTGTTCGATGTTACGGTCAATATTCTGGAGCGTATCAAGGATATCCTGGAAAAGGTGAAGCCTGATGTTGTTCTTGTGCATGGAGATACCTCCACGACTTTTGTGACGGCTCTTGCTTGTTTCTATCTGCAGATTCCGGTTGGTCATGTTGAAGCTGGGCTTCGCACATACAATATTTATTCTCCTTACCCGGAAGAATTTAACCGTCAGGCAGTCGGAATTATTAGCCAATTCAATTTTGCACCCACCGAGCTCTCAAGAAATAATCTTCTCAGGGAAGGCAAGAGGCCTGAGACGATCTATGTCACAGGCAACACCGCAATTGATGCGCTGAAGACCACGGTCTGCTCGGAGTACACGCACCCTGAGTTAGAGTGGGCTGCAGGGAGTCGCCTGATCCTGATTACAGCACATCGTCGTGAAAATCTTGGTGAACCGATGAAGAACATGTTTCGGGCAATTCGCCGTGTCATGGACGAGCAGCCAGATGTCAAAGCTATTTATCCGATCCATATGAATCCTGTAGTTCGCGAGACCGCGAATTCTATTCTGGGTGATGATGAACGAATCCATATTATTGAGCCGTTGGATGTGCTGGATTTCCATAATTTCCAGGCGCGCAGCCATCTGATTCTCACGGATTCCGGCGGAATCCAGGAAGAAGCCCCCAGTCTTGGAAAGCCTGTTCTAGTCATGCGCGACACGACAGAACGCCCTGAGGGTATCGCCGCGGGTACTTTGA
Source organism: Cuneatibacter caecimuris (assembly GCF_004216775.1). GTDB lineage: Bacteria > Bacillota > Clostridia > Lachnospirales > Lachnospiraceae > Cuneatibacter > Cuneatibacter caecimuris. The sequence goes on along the minus strand of NZ_SGXF01000001.1, from coordinate 160,437 downwards.
AGTTGGTGGGTACAGAGGAAGAGGTTATTTACCGGAATTTTACCGAATTGCTGACTGACGAGGGTGCCTACCAGGCTATGGCGCACGCGGCAAATCCGTATGGAGACGGCCGAGCTTGTGAGAGAATTGCAGATATTCTCGAAGCACATTTAACTAAACAGCAGGACTGATGCTGAACACGATAGCGAAGCCTTTTAGCAAATTTTTTATTCTGGCGCGGTGTTTGAAAGAATTATCCCATTCTTATATCTTTATTGAAACAGGAAAAACGCGTGTATTCATAAAGTATTAATGAATTGCTCTACGCTCTTTCCGATTGTATTTAGCTCTTATAGCATATAAGAATCTTAGGATCTTCCTGTGTGCGATTTGTATCTGTCTATCTGCTGGCATAGAGATTTTTCGACGGTTTTATTGTAGCTATGTAAAAGAAATCTCCTTGAGAGAGGAATATTTTAAATGAGCAGTAATCAACGTAAACCATTTATAGATATGGCAAAAGGAATTGGAATTATTTTGGTTATATTTGGTCATGCAATGACTGGTGAAAACATTATCGTATCGTGGCAATGCACATTTTTTATGCCTATGTTTTTTATATGCAGTGGTTTGTGCTATACTAAGCCAAAGGCATTGTTAGAAAATGTAAGGAAAACATTAATCCCTTATTATATGGGGGGGGGATTGGCCTCTGCATAGAAATGAGCTTGCTTTTAACAAAAGATGGGTTGGATATCGCACAAATTGTACAGAGAATATTTAGTTTCTTGATTGGGACAAGTATGTGGAACTATCCACTGTGGTTTTTAGTCGCATTCTTTGTCTGTAAATGTGTATTTGACTGGATAATGATGATATCTTTTGAGAGAAAATCGAGTACATATATTCAAAGTATGGCTGCACTATTATGTTTTGCTGTTGGACTGTGTCTGGCAAATTTGCGAAGGAAATATGGATTCTTTTACCCCTTTCGGGCAGATATTGGCATTACATTGGTCCCTTTTATGCTGATTGGATATTATTCAAAGCAAATTGTCGACCACATGGCATGTCTTCCTATTTTGAAACAGATGGCCTCAGTGTGCGTATTACTGGCAATCAACGTTGCTTCGTTTTGTCATAACACTCTTGTTTCGGTCAACAGTAGTGACTATGGAAATCCAGTATTCTTTCTCATAGGTGCAGTAAGTGGGAGCTATTTTGTAATTCTTCTTTGTCAGATAATTTGCAGGATACCTGCATTAGAAAAGGTTCTGTCTTGGTATGGGAGAAATTCGTTAACGATTATGTGCAGTCATGCGATTGTTTTAATGTTCCTGGCAAAGTTATTTCTGATGGTTAAGCGTTTTATTGACATTTCTAATGGTTTATTGGATTCAGCTAAATTTGTATGTTGTGTCCTTGCAATGATTCCTTTATGTTTGCTGCTAAGTGCTGTAAAGGTGCGGTACGGCGCACACTAAAAGAGTATTATACTTTTCTGTAGACAAAAAAATTACGATTGGAGAAGCTATGGATGGTAACTTACTCCATATAGATTGAAACAAAAACCATCCCATCACCAGACCCTAAAGGAAGCAAACCCATGTCTGAATTAAACAAACTCACATCCCATACCAAACAAGGAATCATGCAGGAACTTCTGGAAGCAGTATCCGAATCCTATCAGGATCTCACCCCGGAAGGAGACCACCCCTCTCTCCAGGAAATATCCGATCAGTTTGACCTGAACCCATTAAAGGTACGCAAGCTCCTGATCACAGCAGGAGTTTACGAATCCGCTGTATCAGATAAGGTGAACCGCCTGTTTCAGTCAGGAAAATCCATACAGGAGCTAATGGATGAGACCGGACTTTCCAGAGCGTCAATTCATTCCTACCTTCCATATGTCAAAGCGGCATATAAGGGAGCGGAAACCAGTGAGACAGCAGAGAGAATCAGGAAGTACCGGGAGAGAAAACGGAGGCTGAAAGCATTAAAAGAAGATATGACTGAAGAAAACCTGTGGAATTCAGTGGTAGCCTTTCAGAGCTATCCATTTCGTACTTTGTCAGGGCTTCCATTTAAATATACGTTAAAGGCAGGACGCAGCGGCCGGCTGACAAAGGAATTGTGGATCGACCGGCGGGAAAACAGCAAGAGCCTGGCATGGAGCAGTGTGATGCTGGCCTTTCGGAACGCGCAGGAGATCCGCGGGGAGCTGGAGAGGCCAAAGGCTCTTGGGGATATCAGGGGAATTTCTTATATCTATCCGATTTTCTGGAGATTCGGCATAATCAGAGTGCCGGAGAAAAATGCCATACAGATGGAGATTCAGCAGCGCAGGACCAGAAAAATAGAATGATAGATAAATCAGCCTGATCGCGGTTCTGCCGGACAGGAAGCCGCAGAATTCCCGCATGCCTTCAAATTTTCCTGCTTCCCCTCCCTCAAATTCTATGCTATAATACAAAAAGCACAAACATAAGAGTCCGGGGCTTTTGCCGGGCGCAGAGGGAGATTTGGAATGTCAGCACAGAATAAACAGAACATATTTACCGTAAAGCGGATTAAAAACCTGGAGCAGTTTTTTGTACCCTTTTCACCGTTCACACGTATGCCTTACGTGGAATGCGACAAGGATACGTTTGACGATCAGGTACATCTTTTTGACAGCGAGGAAACGGTAAAAGCGTTTGTAAAAGAACAGATAGAAGAGCTGCAGACGCCCATGCAGACTGTCCGGGTGGAAAAAGCGCAGATTCCCGGCTTTTGGATGAGCCTGTATACCCAGGGCGTGAACGCGGTGATGATCCATGAAGGGGAGAGCGGCCCGGTGAGAGTGGAACTGGAAGAGATTCATGAAAAGCCGGATATTGAAAAACTCAATGCGGGCAAGCTTCCGCTGGTAAATCCCCAGCTTCAGCTGACAGCCGTGTATTTTATGCAGGAACTCCGCAAGAGGAATCCTGCGGATGCGGATGAGCTGACCAGAAAGCGGCTGCAGGAGATGGAAGAAGAGATGATGGTGAACCTGGAGCGGAGCCGCTATATCATTGCAGTGGAGACCACAGGGGACGAGGGTGAAACTGATCCCAAGAAGCTGGCGCAAAATGTTAGGATTCCCTGCCTGAAAGGCAAAAACGGTGAAGTATACCAGCCTCTGTTCACAGATATGGGGGAATTCCGGAAGTTCTACAATGGTAAGAAAGAAAAAATGCGTCTTGGCGCGGTTCCTTTTGCGAAGCTGAATGAGTTCCTGAACCAGGAGGCGGTAGGTTTTTTGCTGAATCCTTCCACGCTGCAGCTGGTTCTTGCGCGGGAAAAGCTGGAACAGATGACGAATGCCTGACGGAACTTTTTTATCAAGGAAGCTGAGAAAGCCGCAGCTAATCCAATTTGAAAGAAAAATATAAAAATATAAATGACGCCCGGGAAATGCCGATGCTTCAACAGAAGCGGTATTTCCCGGGCGTGTTTTTTCAGACACAATGCGGAACAACATTGTTTGCGCAGCTCCTGCAGGGGGCTACCTGTCTTCCAGCCACTTCTCAATTTTGCTTTTCATCACTTCAAAAGCCACCTCATTCATCCCGCTGTTGATCACCAGATCAGCCAGGGAACGGGTGGGCTCCACATAAAGGTAGTGCATGGGCTTGACGGTAGACAGATACTGGTCCACAATCCCTTCCAGATCCCGGCCTCTTTCTTTCACGTCCCGGATGACCCGGCGGAGGATGCGCTCGTCCGCGTCTGCCTCCACAAAAATTTTAACATCCAGCATATCTCTCAACAGGGGATCGGACAGTACCAGAATTCCTTCCACCAGAATAATTTCCCTGGGTTCTATGTGGATGGTGCGTCTGCTGCGGTTATGCGTGCTGAAATCGTAAACCGGAGAGTCGATGGGGTTTCCGGCTTTTAATTCCCGGAGATCCCGGACCAGCCGGTCTGTTTCCAGCGCGTCCGGGTGGTCATAATTGACTTTTTTTCTTTCTTCAGGAGGCACGCTGTCCTGGGAGCGGTAGTAATTATCGTGATAGAGCACGGCGATCCGGCTGCCAAATGCGGCCTTGAGCCTGTTGGTAAAGGTGGATTTGCCGGAACCTGTGCCTCCGGCGATGCCAATGATCTTCATTTGTAAAATCCTCCGTCATAACTTTTCGGTAAAGAGCTGAAATTTGATGCAGCCACACGCAGATTCGGCCATAGACCCCGCCACGGCCTCAGCGGGAAGCCTGCAAATCCTTCAGTTCCTGCAGCAATTCCAAATCTTCTTTCTGTACCTTCAGATTAGCAGTCATGCTGCGCCCGTCGGGAAGGGTGATGGTCATTTCCAGTACAGAGCCCTCCTGGAGTCCGTTGGCGGCTGCGGCCTGAAGGAAGGGAGGGAATTTCGGATGCCTTTTCTTAAACTGTTCCCAGCCGTTTTTCAGCTTCATCATTTTTATCGGATTCATTGTTCTGCTCATTTCATTTCTCCAGTCATAAAATTTCCGTTATAAAATATCCCGAACCAGCTCCGCCGGAAAAGCTGTTTCCTCAAGCAGCCTGCGGCACCATGTGAAATCCCCTACATGCTTAGCACCGTGGCTGTCGCTGCCCAGGATAATGGGGACATTGTGGCGGGCGCAGGCTTCCAGTAAAAGTATGTCATAGCGGCGGGAATCGCCGCGATAACCGTGAGGGGACAAGGAAGAATTATTTAGTTCCGGCAGAACTCCGGCTTTTTTTGCCGCCATCACGAGGACGTCATAATCCAGAGGGTATTTTTCGTCGTCAGGGTGTCCGATAATGCGCACATGAGGGGCTGCCATGGCCCGGATCAGAGCAGTGGTATTCTGCTCCGCAGTGCCGGAACGGAAGCACTGGGGATGCAGGCTGATGACAGCATAGTCCAGGGTGCGCAGGATATCTTCAGGGAGATCAACTTTGCCTGAGAAGTCCAGTACATTGAGCTCGGCTCCAAAACAAAGCCGCACGCCGTAACGTTCCCTGGCGCTGTAGCGTAGGTTTCTGAAATAGGATATGGAAGCCGCTCCCGGCATAGCCGGAGCGTGGTCGGAAATCCCCAGAATCTGGATTCCTTTTGCCGCGGCGGCCCGGGCCAGCCGGTCGATGGTATCCCTGGTGCCGTGCCCGCTGGCAATGGTGTGTGTATGATAATCTGTATACATAAAAGACGCCTCTTTTCAAAAATCCGGGAAAATGGATCTGATATTATGAAATACTATAAAACAGATTGAACGTGGTGTCAAGAAGAGGCGCTTTCTGCCAGCTTTAATGCAATTCAGTATTACAAAAAGAATTTATAAAAAATGTGTAATGATGTGGTTTTATGTGGCTTTTGCGAAAAATCAACCTGGATTATTCTGTGGGATGTATTGACATTGTGAGTAAAATCAGGTATAATATCTTCATCAAAATAAGGAGAGGTGTCTACATGGAAAGATATCAGATTTATGATGTCCCCAAGCCTGCCAGGATTTCGCGGCTGATCGAGGCCATGTACGCGAAGATGCCGGAGGTGGAGGCTTCCCGCGCGGTGCTGATTACAGAATCTTACCGCGAAACAGAGGGACAGCCCATCATGGACCGCAGGTCCAAGGCGTTCGTACATATTCTGGACAACATCCCCATGGTCATCCGGCCAGATGAGCTGATTGTGGGAAGCCCCACTGTCGCGCCCAGAGGCTGCCAGACGTTCCCGGAATTTTCCTGGGAGTGGCTGAACGCGGAACTGGATACCCTGGAGACCAGGGCGGCCGATCCCTTCTATATTTCAGAAGAGACGAAGGCGAAGCTTCGGGAAGTGAACCCCTACTGGAAGGGCAGAACCACCAGCGAACTGGCCACATCTCTGATGGCGCCGGAGACTCTGCTGGCCATCAAGCACAATATATTTACTACCGGAAACTATTATTATAATGGAATCGGGCATATCAACGTGCAGTATGACAAGGTGCTGGCAGTTGGTTTTGAAGGGATTATTGAGGAAGTAAAAGAAGCCAGGGCGAAGTGCGGCTTCGGCGATGCGGATTATGACAGAAGGACTCATTTTTATGATGCTGTGATCCGCAGCTGCGAAGCAGTGATCCGCTATGCAGGCCGTTATGCGGATCTGGCGGAGAAGGAAGCGGCGGCCTGTTCCGACCCGGCGCGCAGAGCCGAACTGGAACAGATTGCGAAGAACTGCCGCCGTGTACCCGCCAGGGGAGCCACCAGCTTCTTCGAAGCCTGCCAGAGCATGTGGTTCGTGCAGTATCTGCTGCAGCTGGAGTCCAGCGGCCATTCCATATCCCCGGGACGTTTTGACCAGTGGATGTACCCTTATTATAAAGCGGATCTGGAGAACGGACGGATTACGCCTGAATTTGCCCAGGAACTGATCGACTGCATCTGGGTGAAGCTCAACGACCTGAACAAGGTGAGAGACGCCGCTTCCGCGGAAGGTTTTGCGGGATACGGACTGTTCCAGAACCTGATCGCGGGAGGCCAGGATGAGAACGGAGAGGACGCGACAAATGATCTTTCCTTCATGTGCCTGCAGGCTTCCATGCACGTGCAGCTGCCCCAGCCTTCCCTGTCCGTCCGTGTCTGGAACGGCACGCCCCATGAATTTCTGGTAAAGGCTGCGGAACTGACCAGGACCGGCGTAGGCCTTCCTGCCTATTATAATGACGAAGTGATTATTCCTGCGCTGATGAGCCGGGGCGCTTCTTTGCAGGAGTCCAGGAATTATTCCATCATCGGGTGCGTGGAGCCCCAGGTTCCGGGCAGGACAGACGGCTGGCATGACGCTGCGTTCTTCAACATGTGCCGCCCCTTGGAGATGGTATTCTTCAATGGTATGGAAAACGGCGAGCAGGTGGGGCCGCGCACCGGGGAAGTGGAGAATATGACTTCCTTCCAGCAGGTGTGGGACGCTTACAAGGCGCAGATGGAATATTTCATCAGCCTGCTGGTCAATTCGGATAACGCCATTGACAGGGCGCATTCCCTTCTGTGTCCGCTGCCCTGGGAATCCTGTATGGTGGAGGACTGCATCGGCAGAGGCCTGGCTGTGGAGGAAGGCGGAGCGGTTTATAACTTTACCGGACCCCAGGGTTTTGGAATCGCCAACATGACAGACGCGCTTTACGCCATCAAGAAGCTGGTTTTCGATGAGAAAAAGGTTACTATGGCAGAGATGAAAAAAGCCATGCTGATGAATTTTGGCAAGAGCATTACGCCGGAATTTGCAGAACAGGTGACTGTGAATATTGTAAAAGAGATGCAGGCCAAGGGACAGCCGGTGAACAGCGGCCAGATCGCTCAGATTCTTGCGGCAGTGATCGGGGCAGGTATCCCGGAGAAAGACAAGAAACGTTTTGAGGAGATTCTGGAGCTGATCGACGGAGTGGACAAGTACGGCAACGACCTTCCGGAAGTGGATGAGTTTGCGAGAGAAGTGGCCTATCTCTATACCCGCCCTATGCAGAACTACAGGAATCCCCGGGGCGGCCAGTATCAGGCGGGCCTGTACCCGGTGTCCGCGAACGTGCCCCTGGGGGCCCAGACAGGAGCCACTCCCGACGGACGGCTGGCGGGGCAGCCTATTGCGGACGGCGTGGGGCCAGCGTCAGGAAGAGACGTCCATGGACCTACGGCGACGGCGAATTCCGTGGCGAAGCTGGATCACATCATTGCTTCCAACGGCACCCTGTTCAATCAGAAATTCCATCCCAGCGCCCTCAGCGGCAGAAGGGGGCTGGATAACTTTGTGAACTTGATCCGCAGTTTCTTCGACCAGAAAGGCATGCACATGCAGTTCAATGTGGTGAGCCGGGAAACTTTGATCGACGCCCAGCAGCACCCTGAGAATTATAAACATCTTGTGGTGCGCGTGGCCGGTTACAGCGCGCTGTTCACCACCCTGTCCAGATCGCTGCAGGATGACATCATTAACAGAACCACCCAGCAGGGCTATTGACCCGGCGGGAATGAGGAGGAACCCCTTGAACGAGCAAATGGAAAAGGATTTACAGACAAGGGGGAGGATCTTCGATATCCAGCGGTATTCCATCCATGACGGGAACGGCATCCGAACCATCGTGTTCCTGAAAGGCTGCGTGCTGCGGTGCCGCTGGTGCTGCAATCCGGAGTCCCAGCGCTATGAAATCGAGACCATGACAGTGCAGGGCAAGCCGAAGACCATCGGTCAGGACGTGACGGTGGCGGAGGTGATGGAAACCGTGGAAAAGGACCGGCCCTATTACCGGCGGACCGGCGGCGGCCTGACCCTTTCCGGCGGCGAGAGCCTGTGCCAGCCGGATTTCGCGCTGGCGCTTCTGCGGACCGCCAAGCTGCGGGGGCTTACCACCGCGCTGGAGAGCATGGGCTGCGCCAAATATGAAGTGATTGCGAAGATTTTACCCTGGCTGGACCAGTATCTGCTGGACATCAAGCATATGAATCCCGCCAAGCATAAAGAATTTACCGGAAGCTCCAACGAGCTGATGCTGGAAAACGCGAAAAAGATCGCGGACAGCGGGCTGACGGAGCTGTCCATCCGGGTTCCGGTGATCCCCACCTTTAATGATACGCCGGAAGAGATCAGGGCCATTGCGCGGTATACCGCGGCCCTGAAGAATGTAAAACGCCTGCATCTTCTGCCTTACCATCGTTTGGGGCAGGACAAATATGAGGGACTGGGGAGAGAATATTCCATGAAAGAGATCCTGCCGCCGGGAAACGAACAGATGGAACGGCTGCTGGATGCGGCCAGATCGGCCGCCGGAGGCGTGGAATGCCAGATAGGAGGATGAGCGAATGGATTTTCAGGATATGACCGCCACCGGTGACAAGATGCGGATCGTACAGGAGCTGGTGCCGGGCAAACAGATCACCCTGGCCCATATTATCGCAGCGCCGGACGGAATTCTGTATCAGAAGCTGGGGCTGGACCCTTCCGTCGATTACAGCAAATCCGCCATCGGCATCATCACCATGAGCCCGGCGGAGACGGCGATCATCGGCGCGGATATCGCGGTAAAGGCTGCCGGCGTGGACCTCAGCTTTGTGGACCGGTTCAGCGGCACGCTGATTTTCACCGGCACGGTATCCGAAGTGGACGCCGCGGTGCGCGCCGTCTGTGCATACGCTCAGGAGACCCTTCACTTTACAGTCTGTGAAGTGACAAGGACATAAGCCATGAAAAAGATTGTACTCATGGGCAGGAGCGAAGCAGGCAAGACCACGCTGACCCAGGCGCTAAAAGGCGAGAAGATCCGCTATCATAAAACCCAGTATGTGAACTACTTTGATGTGATCATTGATACGCCCGGAGAATACGCCCAGACCAAAAACCTGGGATACGCTCTGGCGCTGTATTCCTATGAGGCGGACGTGGTGGGGCTTTTGATGTCCGCCACGGAACCCTACTCCCTGTATCCCCCCAACATCACCTGCATGGTGAACCGGGAGGTGGTGGGGATTGTGACAAAGATCGACGATCCCGGCGCTGATGTGGAGCGGGCTGACCGGTGGCTTAGGCTCACCGGCTGCAAAAAGATTTTCCATGTGAATTCCAAAACAGGAGAGGGCGTGGCTGAGATTCTGGATTATCTGCGGGAAGAAGGGGATGAAATGCCCTGGGAAGCCGAGAAAACTCAGGAAGCCACACAAGAAACAACATCAAACAACAAAAACTAGCGGAAAATTTCCGAAAAACACTCTAGAAACAACAGAAAGCCATTGACTTTCTGATGGTATTGCACTATAATAAAAACAGTCATGTGACATCCATTATTTCACATCTAATCAGGAGGATCAGTAATGAACGAGTACGAAATCAAAAAAGAGATTTGTGACATCGGCAAAAGAATTTACAACAAAGGCATGGTTGCGGCTAACGACGGCAATATTTCCGTAAAGCTGAACGACCACGAATTCCTGTGCACCCCCACCGGCGTGAGCAAGGGCTTCATGACGCCTGAGTACATCTGCAAGGTGGACGAGAACGGAAAGGTGCTGCAGGCAAACGGCAGCTTCCGCCCTTCTTCCGAGATTAAGATGCATATGAGAGTATACAGAGAGCGTCCCGATGTAAATGCTGTGGTACATGCTCATCCCATGTACGCTACCAGCTTTGCCATCGCAGGCATTCCGCTGACACAGCCTATCATGCCGGAAGCGGTGATCGCTCTGGGCTGCGTGCCCATCGCTGAGTACGGCACACCTTCCACAGAAGAAATTCCGGATGCAGTTTCCAAATATGTACAGCATTTCGATTCCGTTCTGCTGGCAAACCACGGCGCGCTGACCTTCTCCGACAGCCTGCTGAACGCATACTTCAAGATGGAATCCACTGAGTTCTACGCGCAGCTGCTGTACCAGGCAAAGCTTCTGGGCGGCCCCAAGGAGCTGTCTGAAGAGCAGGTTCAGAGACTGTACGAGATCCGCAGACAGTTCGGCCTGAAGGGCAAGCATCCCGCTGATCTCTGCCCCAACACCAAGGCCGGCAAGCCCAGCTGCCACAACTGCGGCGGAAACTGCAGCCATGCAGGAGCTTCTGAAAATGCTGATCTGGTCGCTTCCATCACAAAGAAGGTTATGGAGCAGCTGGGACTGTAATTGTCCCCCGGAAAGCAGAAGCGAGGAGGCATTGAAATGGCTGTAAACGAACAGCTGGTTCAGGACATTGTAAAAGAAGTGATGGCTAAAATGCAGCTTTCAGGAAATACTTCCGCAAAGCAGACGGGTATCTTCACTGATATGAATGAAGCCATCGCGGCGGCGAAGAAAGCGCAGGCTGTGCTGAAACGCATGTCCATGGATCAGAGAGAAAAGATTATCTCCAACATCCGTAAAAAAACAATGGAAAATGCCGAGACTCTGGCCCGCATGGGCGTGGAAGAGACCGGCATGGGCAATGTGCCCCATAAAATTTTAAAGCATCAGCTGCTGGCGGAGAAGACTCCCGGTACGGAGGATATCACTACCACAGCCTGGTCCGGGGACAGAGGCCTGACCCTGATTGAGATGGGCCCCTTCGGCGTGATCGGCGCCATTACCCCCTGCACCAACCCCAGCGAAACCATCCTGTGCAACAGCATCGGCATGATTGCCGGCGGCAACACGGTGGTGTTCAATCCCCATCCCGCGGCGATTAAGACCTCTAATTTTGCGGTATCCCTGGTAAATGAGGCTTCCGTAGAAGCAGGCGGCCCGGAAAATATCGCGGTATCCCTGGTGAAGCCCACTTTGGATTCCAGCAATATCATGATGAAACATAAGGATATTCCCCTGATCGCAGCTACCGGCGGGCCGGGCGTTGTGACAGCAGTGCTCTCCTCCGGAAAGAGAGGCATCGGCGCCGGCGCCGGCAATCCTCCCGCACTGGTGGACGAGACGGCGGATATCCGCAAAGCCGCTCAGGACATTGTGAACGGCTGTACATTTGACAACAACCTTCCCTGCATCGCGGAAAAAGAGATCGTGGCAGTGGACAGCGTGGCCGATGAGCTGATGTATTATATGACAACAGAACAGGGCTGCTATCTGGCTTCCAAAGAGGAGCAGGACAAACTGACGGCCACCGTGCTGACGGCCAAAGGCCTGAACCGCAAATGCGTGGGCCGGGACGCCAGGACGCTGCTGGGGATGATCGGCGTAAATGTTTCTTCCAACATCCGTTGTATCGTGTTTGAAGGAGCCAAGGAACATCCGCTGATTTCCGAGGAACTGATGATGCCCATTCTGGGCGTGGTGAGAGCAAAGGATTTTGACGACGCTGTGGAGCAGGCCGTATGGCTGGAACACGGCAACCGCCATTCCGCCCACATCCATTCCAAGAATATCGACCACATCACAAAATATGCAAAGGCAATCGACACCGCGATCCTGGTGAAGAACGCGCCGTCTTATGCGGCGCTGGGCTTTGGCGGAGAAGGCTTCTGTACCTTCACCATCGCCAGCCGTACCGGAGAGGGCCTGACCAGCGCCAGCACCTTCACCAAGAGAAGACGCTGCGTGATGTCAGACAGCCTGTGCATCCGGTAATGGAGGAAAGACAATGGATATGAACAATGTAAATATTGAAGAGATCGTAAAGCAGGTTCTGGCCGGAATGACCGGAGACAAGGCTGCGGCTCCTCAGGCGTCCGGGAACACAGCGGTGCCCAAGACAGCCCGCGTGGCCATGCTGACAGCCCTGGAGCATTACGATATTAAAGAGTATCCCATCCCGGAAGTAGGGGACGGGGACATTCTGGTAAAAGTAGAAGGCTGCGGCGTCTGCGGCACCGACGCCCATGAATTCAAGCGCGACCCGTTCAGCCTGATTCCCGTAGTGCTGGGCCATGAAGGCACCGGCGAGATCGTGAAGATGGGCAAGGATGTAAAAGCAGACAGCGCCGGCAAACCGCTGAAGGTTGGCGATAAGGTGGTTTCCTGTATGATTTTCAAGGATAATCCGGATATCACCATGTTTGACCTGAACAAGCAGAATGTGGGAGGCGCTGATGTTTACGGCCTTCTGCCGGATGACGACATCCACCTGAACGGATGGTTTTCCGATTACATCCTGATCCGCAAAGGTTCCACGATTTTCAACGTCAGTGATCTGGACCTGTATTCCAGAATCCTGATCGAGCCCTGCGCGGTTCTGATTCACGCAGTGGAGCGGGCCAAGACTACGGGCATTCTCCGGTTCAACAGCCGAGTGGCGGTACAGGGCTGCGGCCCCATCGGCCTGATCTGTATCGCGGTGCTTAGGACTATGGGCATCGAGAATATCACCGCAGTGGACGGCGAACAGAAACGGCTGGATTTTGCCAGGATGATGGGCGCGACTCAGACAGTGAACTTTAAGGAACATAAAGGGATTGAAGCGCTGGCAGGCGCTGTGGAGGCCAGCTTCGGCGGCCATCTGGCTGATTTTGCATTCCAGTGCACCGGTTCTCCGGTGGCCCACGCCAATATCTACAAATTTATCCGCAACGGCGGCGGACTTTGCGAGCTGGGCTTTTTTATCAACGGCGGCGACGCTACGATCAACCCTCATTTTGATATCTGCTCCAAGGAAATCACCACAGTGGGTTCCTGGGTATATACCCTGAGAGATTATGCCACGACCTTCGATTTCCTGAAGAGGGCGAAGGGGATCGGCCTTCCCATGGATAAGCTGATCACCCATACCTTCCCGCTGGACCAGATCAATGAGGCGCACAAGACCAATCTGGCAATGGAAGGCCTGAAGATTGCCATCATCAACCAGTAATCACGGCGAGGAGATTGTGCAATGGCAGAAGCAGTAGGCTTTTTGGAAGTATTTGGGCTGGTGGCTGCGTTTGCTGCGGGCGACGCAGGATGCAAAGCGGCCAATGTGCGGATGGAACCCTTCGACCGGAATAAGCCGGCCAACGCGGATTCCCTTCCGGTGCCCCTTCTGGTAACTGTAAAATTCCGGGGAAGCGTGTCCGACGTGCGCGCGGCTCTGGACGCGGGAGCCGAGGCGGCCAGGAAAATATCCGGCATCGTAGCAGTTCATGAAATTGCAAGCCCCACAGAGGACACAGAAAAAATGCTCCGTCTGAACGGCTTGGATAAAAACTAAAAACATTTTATGGAGGATAATATTATGTCACAGCAGGCATTGGGAATGGTAGAAACAAGAGGTCTGACAGCAGCAATCGAGGCTGCCGATGCAATGATTAAGTCCGCAGAGGTGACTCTGGTGGGTACAGAAAAGATCGGTTCCGGTCTGGTAACTGTTATGGTCCGCGGAGATGTGGGAGCTGTGAAGGCTGCGACAGAAGCAGGCTCCGCAGCAGCCAGCAGACTGGGCGAGCTGGTAGCGGTTCATGTGATTCCCCGCCCCCACAACGATGTGGAGAAGATCCTGCCTACCATCTAATAAACGTGAATGGAGCGAAGCGCAATGGGTAATGCGTATGGTTTTATAGAGATCAGCGGTGTGACCGCGGCGATTGACGCGCTGGATCTGATGTGCAAGACAGCCCAGGTGGAGCTTGTGACCTGGGAGCGGAAGCTGGGCGGCCGTCTGGTAACACTGGTGGTACAGGGTGATGTCTCGTCTGTTACCCAGGCGGTGGAAACCGCGGTGGAAAAAGCCATCAAAAAGCCGGTGGCCTATACGGTCATTGCCAGCCCTCACGAGGAAACTGTCAAAATGGTGCAGCTCAGCGCCAGCCGGTTGAAGAAATAGGCGGTGATACCAATGGAAGAAAAAGAGATAAAGGCTCCGGCGAAAGCGCCGAGGTCAAGAGTATCCAAAGCAAAAGCAACAGCTGAAAATACAGCTGCTGAAGTTAAAAATAACGAACTTAAGGTCACTCAGAAGGAGGAGAAAATTATGGCACAGGAAGCATTGGGAATGGTGGAAACCAGAGGTCTGGTAGCAGCGATTGAAGCAGCAGATTCCATGCTGAAAGCAGCAAATGTAACTCTGATCGGCACAGAGAAGATCGGTTCCGGTCTGGTAAGCGTAATGGTCCGCGGCGACGTGGGCGCTGTAAAGGCTGCCGTGGAAGCAGGCGCTTCTAACGCGAGCAGACTGGGCGAGCTGGTAGCGACTCATGTAATTCCTCGTCCTCATAACGATGTGGAGAAGATTCTGCCTGAACTGAAATAATGAAAAAGATCAGCTTAGCGGAGGCGTCCCGACGGGGCGCTTCCGGGCCCTGAGCCCTAAAAGGCCTCAGGCGCGGCGTGGGAATCTTAAGAAAAGCGGGTGAAACGAGTGGAAGACAATCAGAATATCGCATTGATTACCAGGATGGTCCTGGAAGCCATCGAGTCTCAGAAAAAGCAGAGCGACGGCTATGTAGTTCCGATCGGCGTTTCCGCCAGGCATGTTCATCTGACCCAGGAACATGTGGAGCAGTTATTCGGAAAGGGTTATCAATTAACAAAGAAAAAAGAGCTGATGGGCGGGCAGTTTGCCTCCAACGAGACAGTGACTATTGTCGGCCTGAAGCTTCGCGCAATAGAGAATGTACGGGTGCTGGGCCCTGTGAGAAAACAGTCCCAGGTGGAAATTTCCGCCACAGACGCCATTAAACTGGGCGTGAAAGCGCCGATCCGGGAGTCTGGCAAGCTGGCAGGCAGCGCGCCTGTGGCAGTGGTGGGCCCCAGAGGCGTGGTGTATCTGGAGGAGGGCTGCATCATCGCCCAGCGCCATATCCACATGTCTCCTGCAGACGCACTGGCGGCAGGGGTGCACGACGGAGACATTGTATCCGTGAAAGCGGATAATGAGCGCGGAACAATCTTCAATCATGTAAAAATCCGCGTGGATGATAGTTTCACCCTGGAGATGCATATCGATACAGACGAGGCCAATGCGGCGAAGATCGCCACTGGCCAGACGGTGAGCATTCTCCGGAACTGAAGTACCGGCGGCTGGAGGAAGGATAAATGATAATTGGAAAAGTGACGGGGAGCGTTGTCTCCACCAGAAAGAATGACAATTTGATCGGCAATAAATTTATGATTGTGGAACCTGTCCCCAGTTTTCATAACGGTACGCGGATTGTGGCAATCGACAATATCGGCGCAGGCATCGGCGAGTATGTGCTGATCGCCCAGGGCAGCGCGGCCAGGATCGGCTGCGGCGTTCCCGACGCGCCGGTGGACGCCGCGATTGTGGGAATTATTGATGACGGAACAGGACTGGAGTAAGCGGCTATGGAAATGAAAGAATTGAGTGCAATCCTGCAGCAGCACGGTATCTGCGGCGCGGGCGGCGCGGGTTTTCCCACTTATGCCAAGCTGGACTCCAGGGTGAAGACAATTATCATGAACTGCGCGGAGTGCGAGCCGCTGCTGAAGCTGCACCGCCAGCTGCTCAGAGAGAAAACTGCGGAGATTCTTCACGCTTTCCATGTGCTGGAGGAGGCTGTGGGCGCAGAGGAATCTATTGTGGCGGTGAAACGTTCCTATGCCAAAACAGTGGCAGCGGTGGAATCCGAGATCGGGGCCTATCCTGATATGCGGCTGAAGCTTCTGCGGGAGGTATATCCGGCGGGAGACGAAGTGGTTCTGATTTATGAGTCCACCGGCAAGGTGGTTCAGCCCGGAGGTCTGCCCATCGATATCGGAGTGGCTGTATTCAATGTGGAAACAGTTTATAACCTGGCCCAGGCCCTGAAACAGGATGTTCCTGTGACAGATAAGCTGGTCAGCGTGGTAGCTGAGGTGAACCATCCTGTGACAGTCCGGGTGCCGCTGGGAGTTACTGTCGGCGACGTGGTGCAGCTGGCAGGCGGGGCGACCTGCAAAGATCCTGCCTATATCATGGGCGGGCCGATGATGGGAAATCTGGTATCAGAAAATGATCTGATCACCAAAACTTCCAACGCCATCATTGTGCTGCCGTCAGACCACTATGTGATACAGCGGAAAAAAGGGAATACAAAAATTGAGCTGATGCGGGCCGCGGCTTCCTGCTGCCAGTGCCAGATGTGTACAGATCTCTGCCCAAGATATCTGCTGGGCCATCCCAGCCATCCGCATCTGTTCATGCGGGCGGCCACCTGTAAGGACGTTCAGGACCCGGGGATTTTCCTGGATACCCTGTATTGTTCTTCCTGCGGCCTTTGCTCCATGTATTCCTGCCCCCAGGGACTGGCTCCCGCGGCGCTGCTGACAGAATATAAGAGCGGCCTGAGGGCTGCGGGAATCCGTCCGGAGAAGAGGGAAGCCGGAGCGGTGACAGAACACCGGCAGCTGCGAAGGGTTCCGGTGGAGAGGCTGATGAAGAGGATGTGCCTGACCCACTATAACGTGCCTGCTCCGCTGAAAAATGAGCCGGTGCATGCGGATCATGTGAAGCTCCTGATGCGGCAGCATATCGGCGCGCCTGCCTGTCCTGTGGTAAAAGCAGGGGATATGGTGGAAGCCGGGCAGATGGTGGCGGAGCCGGGGAAAGGACTGAGCCTTCCGGTTCATGCTTCTATTTCGGGAAGTGTGACTGATGTGACGGATTCCTACATAATAATAAATGCGAATCAGAAAGGACGTGCACAATGAGTAGAGCGATCGGCATGGTAGAATATAAGACGGTTTCGGCTGGCGTGGAAGCGGCCGACGCCATGGCGAAAACTGCAGATATCGATATTGTAGAGGCTTCTGTTGTATGTCCTGGTAAATATATTGTATTGATTACGGGAGACCTGAGCGCGGTGAAAGCCAGCGTGGACCGGGCCAGAGTGCAGTATGAGCGTTTCCTGATTGACAGTTTTGTGTTGGGCAACCCTCACGAAAGCATTCTTCCGGCAATTTATGGGGCCACCCATATCGGCGAGCTGAACGCCCTGGGAATTATGGAAACGTATTCTGCTCCTTCCATCATTGTGGCTGCGGATGTGGCGGCGAAAACAGCGATTGTTGATCTGATCGAAGTCCGTGTGGCCCGTGGAATGTGCGGAAAGTCCTATGTGATGCTCACCGGGGAAATCGCGGCGGTGGACGCGGCGATCCAGGCAGCCAAGCAGACCATTGAAGAGAGCGGGATGTATCTGGATTCCTCAGTGATCGCCCATCCTGATAAAAAAATCTGCAATAAAATTGTTTGATCTGAGGGGCCGCCCCAGTCAGCAGACGTCTCTGTCGGCCTGTTCCGGTGTTAGGGAACAGGTGGAAAGCGGCGGCGCGCTGTCTGGGGCTGTTTTTTCATTTCATAGGAAACCGCGCTCCCTATGAAACAAAATCCTCCGGGAGGATGCGCACTACGACAGAGTTTTGACAAAACAGGAATTATATGCTAGGATAGCTGAAAAGGAGAGTACCATGCTTGCAATAGAGAGAAGAAATATGATTCTGGAATCCCTGCAGAGGGACGGGCGTGTGGTAGTCAGCGAACTGAGCCAGCACTATGGCGTTTCCGAAGAAACCATACGCCGGGATCTGGACAGGCTGGAAAAGGACGGATTTGCGATAAAGACCTACGGCGGTGCGGTGATCAATGAAAATAATAATGTTGACCTGCCCTTCACGATCAGGAAAAACGCCAATATTGCCGCAAAACAAAAAATAGCCGAGCTGTTGGCGGAACAAATTCACGACGGGGATCATATTATGTTGGATGCCAGCTCTACTGCGGTCTTTGTGGCGAGAAGCATTAAAAATAAAAAAAATATTACGCTGATCACAAATTCAGTGGAGATCCTGGTGGAACTGGCGGATGTGGTGGGCTGGCGGATTTTTTCCACCGGCGGTTCACTGCGGGAAGGTTCTCTGGCTTTGGTGGGCCCTCAGGCGGAGCGGATGCTGGCGTCCTTCCATGTGGATATGGCTGTGATATCCTGCAAGGGGATTGATGAAATCAGAGGATTTTCAGAATCCAACGAAATGCACGCCCAGACAAAGAAGTGCATGCTGGAGTCGGCTTTCCAAAAGGTGCTGGCCATAGACAGCACAAAATTCGATAAAATATCTTTTACACAGATCGGCAGCCTCAAAGACCTGACGGCGGTGGTCACAGATAAAGAACCAGAAGAGCGGTGGAAACAGATTTTCACTGCGGCCGGGGTCAGCTGCAGGTATCCGGAAGGGGTTGTGGAGAAAGAGGAGGAGTAACAGAGAAAGAGGTGCTTATGGGGAAGAAAATGCTGATGATTGTGAACCCGCATTCCGGAAAGGCTCAGATTAAGAACCAGCTGCTGGGCATCCTGGATACGTTCTGCAAGGTGGGGTATGAAGTGACGGTCCAGGTCACCCAGTATCCGGGCCAGGCCAGCGAAATTACCGCGGATCAGGCGGAGGCCTATGATATGGTGGTATTGAGCGGCGGGGACGGCACGCTGAACGAAGTGCTGTGCGGCCTGATGAAATGCCAAAAAAGGCCTGTACTTGGCTATATCCCTTCCGGGTCCACAAATGATTTTGCTTCTACCCTGAAGCTGCCTAAAAACATGCAGGAAGCTGCCAGGATTGTGGCGGGAGGCCGGGAGTTTCTTTGTGATATCGGTAAATTTGGCATGCAGCATTTTGTCTATGTGGCGGCCTTCGGCGCCTTTACAGAAGTTTCTTATACCACTCCACAGCAGACGAAAAATGTTCTGGGGCATCCGGCATATATTCTGGAGGGGGCAAAGCGGCTGGATTCCATTAAGCCCCATCACATGAAAGTGATTTCCGGGGAGCTGGTGATAGAAGACGATTTTCTGTACGGGATGGTGAGCAACGCCACCTCAGTGGCGGGATTTAAAGGGCTGACAGGGGATAACGTCCAGCTGGATGACGGCCTTTTCGAGGTGACCCTGGTGAAGGACCCTCAAAACCCTTTGGAAATGCCTGCGCTGCTCACGGCTCTGACCATGCGGAAGCTGGATTCCCCATATTTTTATCATTTCCAGACCGGCCATCTGAAAGTAGAAGCGGAGAAGCCTGTGAAATGGGTGCTGGACGGAGAATTCGGCGGAAATCTGAAAGATGTGGAAATAGAAAATATCCCCGGCGCTTTCCAGATTATGGTAGGAGAAAAATAGCTAAAAATGTCGGAACTACTTTACATTTGACGAAGAATATGATAATATTATAGTCTGTGCAGGTACATGTCGGATGATGGCAAAGAAAGGATGACGTTCAGTGGAGAAGGAAACATTAAAGGAAAGTCTTGGTAAATTAGTCGAAATCGGCGTTAGCAAGAACCGGACACTGGATTTGAATGACATCAATGATTTCTTTGTGGGCGTGTCATTGACTCCGGAAGAATGGGAGTATGTCTATCAGTATCTTGAGGACAAGAAAATAGATGTTCTCCGCGTGCTGGGGGACGAGATGACACCTGACGAGAGCATGCTGCTGGATAAAGAGATTCTGGATTTTGCAGATGAGGAAGAGGAAGAAGAGATTGACCTGGATGCCATTGATTTGCTGGAAGGCATCGGCACGGAAGACCCTGTGCGGATGTACCTGAAGGAGATCGGCACGGTCCCGCTGTTATCAGCAGAAGAAGAACTTCGTCTTGCAAAACTGAAATCCGAAGGGGATGTGGCAGCAAAGGACCGTCTGATCGAAGCGAACCTCCGGCTGGTGGTCAGCATTGCAAAGCGCTACACAGGGCGCGGCATGAGCTTTCTGGATTTGGTTCAGGAAGGAAATCTCGGGCTGATCAAGGGAGTTGAGAAATTCGATTATACAAAAGGTTATAAGCTGAGCACCTATGCAACCTGGTGGATCAGGCAGTCTGTCACCAGAGCGCTGGCGGATCAGGCCAGAACGATCCGTGTTCCGGTGCATATGGTGGAGACGATTAACAAGATGTCAAAGATGCAGCGAAAGCTGACGCTGGAGCTGGGATATGAGCCTTCGGTAGGGGAACTGGCGGAGGCGCTTGAGATGAGCGAAGACAAGGTGATGGAGATCATGCAGATCGCCAGGGAGCCCGCTTCGCTGGAGACGCCTATCGGTGAGGAAGACGATTCCAATCTGGGAGACTTTGTGGCGGATAACAATGCGGTAACGCCGGAAGGCAATGTGGAATCCGTAATGCTGAGGGAGCACATTGATACGCTGCTGCAGGATCTGAAGGACCGGGAGAAGCAGGTGATCGTGCTTCGGTTCGGGCTGGAGGACGGCCATCCCCGTACGCTGGAAGAGGTGGGCAGGGAGTTCAATGTCACCCGGGAACGGATCAGGCAGATTGAGGCCAAGGCGCTGCGCAAGCTGAGGAATCCCGTCCGCAGCAAGAGAATCAGAGATTTTTTATAATCCCGTACATAACATGAGGAGGGCTGCAGGAGCAGTCCTCCCGTTTTGTCTGGAAGTTCAGGAAAGTGAGGGCGCATGGAACAGAAAATCAATTACCAGAAAAAGATGGAACAGGAATTGGACATGCTGGCGGCAGAGGGAAAGATTCCCAGGCTGCTGCTGCATAGCTGCTGCGCGCCCTGCAGCAGCTATGTGCTGGAATATCTGTCCTCATATTTTGATATCACCATATTTTATTACAATCCCAATATCACAGAGGAAGAGGAGTACCGCAAACGGGCGGCGGAGCAGCAGCGGCTGATCCGTGAAATGCCCCTGGCCCGTCCGGCCGGTTTCCTGGAAGGAAATTATGAGCCGGAGGCGTTTTACGCGATGGCAAAGGGGCTGGAGGAGATCCCGGAAGGCGGGGCCCGGTGTTTCGGCTGCTACAGGCTGCGTCTGGAAGCTGCGGCACAGGCGGCCTCCGCAGGAGGCTTCGACTATTTTACCACAACCCTGTCAATCAGCCCTATGAAGAACGCTGCCAGGCTGAATGAAATTGGAAAAGAGCTGGCAGAAATTTACGGCACGCCCTACCTCTTCTCTGATTTTAAAAAGCGCGGAGGATACCAGCGGTCCATTCAGCTTTCCGCGGAATACGGGCTTTACCGGCAGAATTATTGTGGATGTGAGTTTTCTAAAAACAGGATTGTATGAGTTTTTGTGCAAAATGTTCAAATAAAGACTTTACAGAGATTGGAAATCAGAGTAAAATAAAATCAAAGCGGGGTTTGTCCCCCGGAGAGACACAGGAGGTATAATAATGAAAGTTTTAGTGATTAACTGCGGTAGTTCTTCTTTGAAGTATCAGCTGATTGACTCAGAGACAGAGGAAGTTCTGGCAAAAGGTTTGTGTGAGCGTATCGGGATCGACGGCCGTCTGACCCATAAGCCGGAAGGCAAGGATAAAGTGGTAATTGACGCAGCGATGCCCACCCATACAGCAGCTGTCAGCCTGGTGCTCAAGGAGCTGACAGACAAGGAGAACGGCGTGATTTCTTCCCTGGATGAGATCGGCGCAGTGGGGCACCGCGTAGTGCATGGGGGAGAAAAATTTGCCTGTTCCACACTTCTGACAGACGAGGTGCTGAAAGCCATTGAGGAATGCAACGACCTGGCGCCTCTTCATAACCCCGCAAACCTGATCGGCATTAATGCCTGCAAAGAGCTGATGCCCGGCGTGCCTATGGTAGGCGTATTCGACACTGCTTTCCACCAGACAATGCCCAAAAAGGCTTATCTCTACGGTCTGCCTTATGAATATTATACAAAATATGGCGTGAGACGCTACGGTTTCCATGGGACCAGCCACAGCTTTGTATCCAAGAGAGCCATTGAGCTGCTGGGCGGCAAAGCAGAGGGTACCAGGATTGTAGTCTGCCATCTGGGCAACGGCGCGTCCGTATGCGCGGTGAAGGACGGCAAATCCATCGATACCTCCATGGGCCTGACTCCTCTGGAAGGCCTTGTGATGGGAACCAGAAGCGGAGATATTGATCCCGCGATCATTGAATTTATCGCTCAGAAGGAAAATCTGACCCTGTCTGAGGTGATGAATGTGTTGAATAAGAAGTCCGGCGTGGAAGGGCTGTCCGGCATCGGCAGCGATTTCCGCGATCTGGAAAACGCGGCAAATGAAGGAAATGAGCAGGCCAGAACCACACAGGAAGTATTTTCCTACCGCGTAGCGAAATATGTGGGCGCATACGCTGCCGCAATGGGCGGAGTGGACGCTGTCGTGTTTACGGCCGGCATCGGTGAAAACGATTCCGTGATCCGCAAGCTGGTAGGGGAGCACCTTGCTTTCCTGGGTATTAAGATTGATGATGAAAAGAATAACTGCCGCGGCGTAGAGAGAATTATCTCCACGGATGATTCAAAAGCGCTGGCAATTCTGATTCCCACCAATGAAGAACTGGCAATCGCCAGAGAGACAGTTGCGCTGGTAAAATAAATTGTAAAGATATTTAAGAGGCACAGGATTTTAGTTCCTGTGCCTCTTTACAGTAAGTGAAAGTTACTTTTTGGCAGGACTTTCCGGTTCCTCTGCCAGAGCTACGGACTGAGGGACCTCAGTCAACTTATTGTAGCAGGAGAAGGCGCTTTCCACAATTTCCCGGTCCGGCGCTTTTGTAAAAAGGCTGATGATTGGAACCAGAACCAGACCGGTGAGCATGGCAAAGGCCCCTGCGTTGATGGGGGACTGCAAAAATGCAGGAAAAGCATTCCTGAAGAGCATGTTTGCAATCATCAGCCCCGAACCGTAGAGAAAGCTGAACCAGACAGAAACTCTGGATATCCGCTTCCAGTACAGGCCGTAGAGAAAAGGAGCCAGGAACGATCCGGCCAGCGCGCCCCAGGAGATTCCCATCAGCTGGGCGATAAAAGTGATATTGGCCTTATATTGAATGATGGCCAGCACGGCGGAAATTGCGATAAAGCAGACAATCAGCAGGCGGATCATCAGGATCTGTTTTTTTTCGTCCATCTTTTTCATCACAGTCTCTTTCAGAAAATCCAGAGTGAGGGTGGAACTGGAGGCCATAACCAGAGAAGAAAGTGTGGACATGGAGGCGGACAGCACCAGAATGACCACCAGGCCGATGAGGATTTCCGGAAGGCCGGAAAGCATGGCCGGAATGACAGCGTCGTATCCTTCGGCTCCAATATCGATCTGCCCGGCATAAAGCCTGCCGAAGCCGCCCAGAAAATAGCACCCGCCGGAAACGATCAGGGCAAATACTGTGGAAATCACGGTGCCTTTATGGATCGAGCGTTCGCTTTTGATCGCATAAAATTTCTGCACCATCTGAGGGAGGCCCCAGGTGCCCAGGGAGGTGAGCAGAACTACGCCCAGCAGACCTATGGGGTCCGGACCGAAGAAGGAGGCAAACACTCCCGGCTGGGCGGAAACCGCTGTATCCTCCACCTGCGCCAGCTGGTTCAGTGCTTCCATAAATCCGCCGTTGCTGCCCAGGACAGCCGCAATCACAATTACAATGCCAAAGAGCATGATGATTCCCTGTATAAAATCATTGATCGCAGTGGCCATGTATCCCCCTGCAACCACGTATATTCCAGTGAGGACAGCCATGACCAGAATGCAGACAGTATAATCAATGTGGAAGGCCATCCCAAACAGGCGGGAAAGTCCGTTATACAGAGAGGCAGTATAGGGGATCAAAAAAACAAATACAATGGCAGAAGCCGTGATTTTCAGAGCTTTGCTGTCGAAACGGCTGCCAAAGAACTCCGGCATAGTGGCGCTCTCCAGATGCTGAGTCATGATCCTGGTACGCCGTCCCAGAATCACCCAGGCCAGAAGGGAGCCGATCAGCGCGTTGCCCAGGCCGATCCAGGTGGAAGCAACGCCGAATTTCCAGCCAAACTGCCCGGCGTAACCCACAAAAATAACAGCGGAAAAATAGGATGTTCCATAGGCAAACGCAGTCAGCCAGGGCCCCACGGACCTGCCGCCGAGAACAAAGCCGGAAACATCTGCGGTATGCCTGCGGCAGTACAGGCCGATCCCTGTCATAGCTGCAAAAAATACAACCAGCATTAAGAGTTTCAGAAACATGATAAAAGTACCCCCTTGGTGTAGTTTAACAAATTAAAGCATTAATGCGTTTAACTGATAGAGTAAATGTACCTGATTCCAAGGGATTTGTCAATCATATTTATTGACCGATCGGAAAAAAAGTGGTACGATGTGACAAAATCAGCAGAAGGATGGGCGGAGCATGGATATTTATAGCTGTATGAAACAGGAACAGGAGTATTTGATTCAGTGGAGGAGAGAATTCCATCAGGACCCGGAACTGAGCGGCCGGGAGTACAGGACTGCCGGAAAAATTAAGGCGGAACTGGAACGGCTGGGAATTGAGTCCTGCAGGATAGGAGAAACAGGCGTTTTAGGAGTGATCTGCGGAGAAGGAAAAGGAGAAAGAAAAGTTGCGCTGCGGGCGGACACGGACGCTCTGCCGGTGGAGGAAAAAGAGGGCCGCGCCTATGGTTCGAATAATCCGGGAGTCATGCACGCCTGCGGCCATGACGGGCATACCGCCTGCCTGCTGGGAGCGGCAAAGGTGCTTCAGGAGAACCGCAGAGAGTTCGGCGGCCAGGTTCTGCTGCTGTTCCAGCCAGGAGAAGAAACGGGTCTGGGAGCAGAGGATTTTCTGCGCTCCGGTGTGCTGGACGGGACAAAAAGGATATTCGGACTCCATATGGCCCCGGAGCTGCGGGCGGGAACCATTGGGATTAAGGAAGGGCTGAATAATGCTGCAGTAGATCAGTTCTGCGCGGATATCACAGGAAAAGCTGCTCATGTATCAGTCCCGCAAATGGGGGCTGACGCCCTTTATATGGCTTGCCAGGCTGTGGTGGCTCTGCAGGGGATCGTGACAAGGCGTACATCCCCAACGGATCCGGTTATCATCGGAGTGGGAAAAATGACGGCAGGCAGCACATATAATGCAGTAGCTTCAGGAGCGCGGCTGGAAGGGACTGTCCGCACCATATCCCAGGAAAGCCGCAGAAGCGTGAAGAAAATGACAGATGAAACGATTAAGCGGACTGCAGAGCTTTATGGAGGAAGGGCGGAAGTAACCTGGACAGAAATTGCCCCCCCTCTGATCTGCCATGCCAAAGCCTGTGAAGAAGCCCGAACAGCAGCAAATCAAATCTTTGGAGAAAAGAACGTGATTGCGGACCGGCCGCTGTCCCTGGGGGGAGATAATTTTGCGGAATACTTGTTCAGGCTACCCGGTGCATATGCCTACCTGGGTTCCGGAAATCCCGCGAAACCGGACACCACAAACTCCCTCCATCACGAAGCGTTCGACCTGGACGAAGCCGTTCTGGCGCCGGGAGCCGCATTCCTGGCAGCCTGCGCTCTGAACACCCTGAAATGCCCGGAATAGAACAAGCATACGATTACCTTGCCAAAATCTGGGGTGTATGGTATAATGTCGTCAGACATTATACGCGCCGGAGCGCCAGCGAAATGCGCATACCAGCACAAAGTGCGCCATATCAGCGAAGCAGATATGGTATAATGTCGTCAGACATTATACGCGCCGGAGCGCCAGCGAAGTGCGCATACCAGCACGAAGTGCACCATATCAGCGAAGCGGATATGGTATAATGTCGTCAGACATTATACGCGCCGGAGCGCCAGCGAAATGCGCATACCAGCACAAAGTGCGCCATATCAGCGAAGCAGATATGGTATAATGTCGTCAGACATTATACGCGCCGGAGCGCCAGCGAAGTGCGCATACCAGCACGAAGTGCACCATATCAGCGAAGCAGATATGATATAATGTTCACGAAAACAATGAGCAGTGCAAAAACGTAACGCCTGAAATTCACGTTGAACCCGCACAAACAAAAAGGAAAAACAATGATCGGATATATCAAAGGAGAACTGACGGAAGTCCTGCAAGACTCCGTTCTGATAGAGAATCAGGGGACCGGCTGGCAGATTTATGTGCCTGGAGCGCTGTTTCAGTCGCTGCCGCCCATAGGAAGCAAAATCAAGCTGTATACATACCTGCAGGTAAAAGAAGACGGTGTATCACTGTTCGGCTTCTATACCAGAGATGACCTGGAAATATTCAAAATGCTGATCAGCGTCAGCGGGATCGGCCCAAAAGGAGCGCTGGGCGTGCTGTCAGTGATGACGCCGGACGACCTGCGTTTCGCAGTGCTCTCAGACGATGCGAAAGCAATATCCAAAGCGCCGGGAATCGGGCATAAAACAGCCCAGAAAGTGATTCTCGAGTTAAAAGACAAACTGAAGCTGGAAGACGCATTTGAAAAGAAGCTGTCCCATCAGACCGCAGCGGCAGCGTCCACGGATGCAGTTCAGGAAGCGGTCCTGGCCCTGACAGCTCTGGGATACGCCAATTCAGAAGCGCTGCGGGCTGTCCGCCAGGTGGACGGCGGAGCAGAAATGGATGTGGAGAGCCTGCTGAAGGCCGCATTAAAACAAATGAGCTTTTAAGGACGGGTTATGGAAAACAGACGTATTATTACCACAGAATATGTGGAAGAGGATCAGAAAATAGAAGGCGGCCTGCGGCCAAAACTGTTTTCAGAATATATCGGCCAGCAAAAGGTGAAAAGCAACCTGAAGGTCTATATTGAAGCAGCGAAAAACAGAGGGGAAGCATTGGACCACGTGCTTCTGTACGGCCCGCCCGGCCTGGGAAAGACCACGCTGGCGGGGATTATCGCCAATGAGATGGGCACAAACCTGAAGATCACCTCCGGCCCGGCGATTGAAAAGCCGGGAGAAATGGCGGCCATACTGAATAACCTGCAGTCGGGAGATGTTTTATTTGTGGACGAAATCCACCGCCTAAACCGTCAGGTGGAAGAGGTTTTATATCCGGCCATGGAGGATTTTGCCATTGATATTGTAATAGGCAAAGGCGCAGCGGCCCGTTCCATTCGTCTGGACCTGCCTCAGTTTACCTTGGTGGGAGCCACTACCAGGGCCGGGCTTCTTACTGCGCCTCTGCGGGACCGGTTTGGCGTGGTAAACCATCTGGAATTTTACAATACGAAAGACCTTACCACAATTCTGATGCGCTCCGCGGAAGTTCTGGGCGTGGAGCTGGAAGCGGAGGGGGCGTTGGAAATGGCCAGACGTTCCAGGGGAACGCCCCGCCTGGCTAACCGGCTGCTGAAACGGGTCAGGGATTTTGCTCAGGTGAAATATGAGGGTGTGATTACAAAAGACGTGGCGGAGTTTGCTCTGGATCTTCTGGAAGTCGACCGCCTGGGCCTGGACAACGGGGACCGGAAGATCCTGGAAACTATTGTTAATAAATTTTCCGGCGGGCCGGTAGGCCTGGAAACCCTGGCCGCAGCGCTGGGAGAGGATGTGGGAACCCTGGAAGAGGTTTATGAACCCTACCTGATCCAGAACGGTCTCCTGCAGCGTACGCCCAGGGGCCGTATTGCTACGGAAAACGCCTATCACCACCTGGGACTGGAAATTCATAATTAAACCTTGTGGTTTATGCTGCTTTCGTTTATAATGATATCATGTTATCTCCGATAACATGATCCCTTTTGGGAAAATAGGATGCCCGGCGGGGGCAGGGAGAAACGGATATGGAGACGAAGAATTATACGGAAGTTCTGATTGACGGGAAAATATATACGATGGGCGGCTATGAGGAAGAAGGATACCTGCAGCGGGTAGCCTCCTACCTGAACGCCAGGATCGGAGAACTGAAGCAGCAGAACGGTTTTATGCGCCTTCCTGCAGATCTGCGGACCATTCAGATCTATCTGAATCTGGCAGACGATTACTTTAAAGCCAGAAAGGTGGCGGAGGACGCCAGCAGAAAGCTGAATGAACAGGAAAGAGAGCTGTACCAGATCAAGCACGATCTTGTGACTGCCCAGATGAAGCTGGAACAGCTCCAGCGAGCGGCGGAGCAATCCTCTGCCGTGGCTGCGGAACAGACAGAGTATCTGCAGGACCGGCAGGAACAGCAAACAGCAGCCAGGACAGAAAACAGGCAGCAGAAACAGTCCCGTAACCATTCCAGGCGTCAGGGAGGGCAGTACAATAATAATATGCAGAAGAAGCAGTATATGCCTTCCGCTGATGGAAAAGAACCAGAAAAAAATAACGAAGGGGGCCGCTGACCGCAGCCCCTGCTTCTGTTTTGTGAGGTAAGGTATGAGAAAACTGGAATTGCTGGCTCCGGCTGGCTCCTACGAAAGTCTGGTGGCGGCGGTAAATGCGGGCGCGGACGCTGTATATATCGGCGGCAGCAGGTTCGGGGCCCGGGCTTACGCGGATAATCCGGAAGAAGACATGCTTCTGAGCGCCATAGACTACGCACATCTGCATGGCAGGAAAATCTATCTGACAGTGAATACACTGATGAAAGAAACAGAGCTGTGTGAAGAGCTCGTTTCTTATCTGACGCCCTATGCGGTTCACGGGCTGGACGCAGTGATTGTGCAGGATCTGGGAGCGCTGAAGATGATAACGCAGGCCTTTCCGGGCCTGGACCTGCACGCCAGCACCCAGATGACCGTCACGGGGCCGGAGGAAGCCCGTCTTCTGATGAAAATGGGAGTGAGCAGAATTGTAACAGCCAGAGAACTGTCTTTGCAGGAGATCCGCAGGCTGTATGATGCTACAGGAGCTGAAATTGAAAGCTTTGTGCACGGCGCGCTGTGTTACTGCTATTCTGGACAGTGCCTGTTCAGCAGCCTTGTGGGAGGCCGGAGCGGAAACCGGGGACGGTGCGCCCAGCCCTGCAGGTTACCTTATCAGACGAAAGGGAGCAGCAGAGAGCAGCCCTATCTGCTCAGCATGAAGGATCTGAACACGCTGGAACTGCTGCCGGAAATTGCTGAAGCCGGCGTTTATTCCCTGAAAATTGAAGGGCGGATGAAACGGCCGGAATACACGGCGGGAGTGGTGCGGATCTATAGAAAATATCTGGATCTTCTGGAAGAAAAAGGTCCGGAAGGATATTTTGTGGATGAGAGGGACCAGCAGGAGCTGTTTCGTTTGTTTCACCGCCGGGGGTATACTGAAGGGTATTACAGGCATCATAATGGAAGAGAGATGATATCCCTGGAAGAGCCGGACAACCGGGAGAGCCAGGAAGCGCTCTATTCTTCTCTCCGCAAAGAATATCTGGACCGGCCGCTGCGGGAACCGGTGTGCGGCAGAGCAGTTCTGGAAGCAGGGAAGCCTGCCAGGCTGGAAATACAAAACGGCACAATATCCCGGGTCTCAGAAGGAGCGGAGGTACAGGCGGCGCAGAAACAACCGCTATCCCAGGAAGTTGTGCGGAGGCAGCTGGAAAAAACAGGGAATGAGGTTTTTTACTGGAAGAATCTGGAGGTCTGTCTGAAGGGAAACTGCTTTTTGCCCATGGGAAAGCTCAATGAGCTGCGAAGAATTGCTTTTGAAGAGCTGGAAAAAGCTATTTTAGAAAAAGCCAGAAGAGATCTGAGGGGTGATACGGCGGCAAAACAGTCCGGATTGCCTGGAATGCCGGATGTCCAGGTCCGGCGGAGAGAAGAATGGGAGCTGTTTCAGGAGCGGCCTGATCTCGCCTGGTCAGCTTCCGCTGAGACAGAAGAACAGCTGGCTGCTGCGCTGGAAAGCCAGCTGATTTCCAGGATTTATCTGGATTCCATGATCTGCGGGCCGGATCGTATCGGAGAGCTGGCAGGCGCTGTACATGCCGCAGGCAAGTCCTGCTGGCTGCTGACGCCGCAGATATACCGACCTGAGGCTGAAACTTATTTTCAAAAATATCGGGAAGAATATAGAAACGCAGGATTTGACGGAGTTCTGGCCGCCTGCGCGGAGGCCGGGGAAGCGATGAGGGGGCTGCGGATTGCGGATGATTTCATGGCGGACCACATGATATACAGCTGGAACAGTCTGTCCAGAGAGGTGCTCCGGGAGTGGGGATATCAGAAGGATACGGCTCCTGCAGAGCTGACTTCCAGAGAACTGAAGCAGCGGGGCATGAAAGGCAGCGAGATGATCTTGTATGGCAGACTGCCCATGATGGTGACGGCAGGCTGCATCCAGAAAACAGTAAAAGGGTGCGCCGGACATGAGGGGACGCTCTGGCTGAAGGACAGGATGCAAAAGAATTTTCCTGTTAAAAGCCATTGCAGGTATTGTTATAATACGATTTACAATACAGCGCCGCTATGGCTGCTGGACCAGGCGGAAGAGGCCGGGAAACTGGGATGCGAAAGCTTTCGTCTGATATTCACCACAGAGGGCAGGGAAGAGACGTCATTGATATTGGAGCAGGCGCAGACGGCTGCGGCCGGAGGCAGGCCGGTTCCGGAAGGAGAATTCACCCGCGGGCATTGGAAGCGCGGCGTGGAATAATTAAGGTGATAATGTGGCAACAATATTTACTGTAGTAACAAAATATATCATGCTGTTCCTGATGGCCCTTTACGCCTGGGACAGCCTGACAGTGATCCATCTGAAGACTCAAAGCCAGCTCAGCTGGAAGTACCATAAGATGCTGGCGCTGACGCTGATGTTTCATCTGACTGCGTATGCGACCATTTTTATCAATACGAAAAATACCGGCGTACTGGTATTTTACGGCCTGCAGCTGCTGTTTTTTGTTTTGTACCATGTGGTGTACCGGCGGCTTTATCCCCGGTCCAGCCGCCTTTTCCTGAACCATACCACCATGCTGCTGGCTGTAGGGTTTGCAGTGCTCACCAGGCTTTCTGACGCGGACCAGCTTCTGGATATAACCACCGCGCTGGGAAACAGGGCGGTAAAGCAGTTTGTGCTGGTCTGCGGAGCTGCTGCGGTGACGCTGTTTGTGCCAAAATTCATTGAAAAACTGAGGATTAAAAAGCGGACGGCGGAAATCCTGGGCGTGGGAGGCCTGCTGATGCTGGTTTTGGTGGCGCTGCTAGGCAAAACCACCTATGGCGCGAATCTGTCCTTTGACTTCAAAGTGTTTACCCTGCAGCCCTCGGAATTTGTGAAGCTGACTTTTGTTATCCTAACAGCCATGCTGCTTCAGGTAAAAACAGATTTTAAGCGAGTCTGTTTCGCCACTGCTGTGGCGGGGAGCCATGTGATTATCCTGGTAGTTTCCAACGACCTGGGAAGCGCCCTGATTTATTTTCTGACTTATCTCGTGATCCTGTATGTGGCTACGCACCAGCCGCTGTACCTTTTCGCCGGGCTGGGCTGCGGCTCTGCCGCTGCGGTAGCCGCCTATTTTCTGTTTTCCCATGTGCGGGTCAGGGTAGCGGCCTGGCAGGATCCATGGTCGCTGATTGACAAGGACGGCGGATACCAGATCACCCAGGGACTGTTTGCCATTGGTTCCGGCGGCTGGCTGGGTTCCGGCCTGTACCAGGGAATGCCGACGAAAATTCCGGTGGTCAGCAAAGATTATATATTTGCGGCGATTTCGGAAGAGTTCGGCGGACTGTTCGGCGTATGCCTGATCCTGGTATGCCTGAGCCTGATCCTGTACATTTTCAGAATGGCAACCAAGGTAGGGGAATCATTTTACAAACTGATCGCAGTGGGCTTTGCAGCGCTGTACGGCATACAGGTCCTGCTGACGGTGGGAGGCGTGACAAAATGGATTCCCCTTACCGGCGTAACGCTGCCATTTGTCAGTTACGGAGGCAGTTCGATACTCAGTACCTTTTTGATGATTGCAGTGCTGCAGGGAATTTATATCCTGAAGCGGAATGAGGATGAGGAAATTGAAAGAAAACGAAAAGAGAGGAAACTCCGGGGGAACAGGGCCGCGGCAGGAACAGCGGGGAGCGGCAGAAGCAGAAAGACAGGAGAAAAAGCAGGCCAGAAAGAAACAAAACAGAGAAATTAAAGTGATGGCTGTCACCTTTGGACTGATTTTTGCCGGACTGATGTGTTATTATGGATATTTCTTGTCTGTTCAGGCGGATCAGGTGATCAACAATCCCTATAACACCAGGATTGCCGCAATGGCGGGCAAAGTGATCCGGGGCGACATCACGGATAAGAACGGGAACCTCCTGGCGACCTCCCAGGTGCAGGAGGATGATTCTGTGCTGCGGGTCTACCCTTACGGCAGGACCTTCGCCCAGGCAGTGGGATATCATTCCAAAGGCGGTTCCGGCATAGAAGCTGCCATGAATTTTGAATTATTATCCTCTCACAGCGGAATCCTAAAAGGGCTGGTCAATGACGTTACCCATCAGAAAGGGCAGGGGGATACAGTGGTGACCACATTGGACGCCCGGATCCAACAGGCTGCCTATGATGCGCTGGGAGATTATTCCGGGGCGGTTGTGGCTATGGAGCCGGGAACAGGAAAGATTCTGGCCATGGTTTCAAAGCCGGATTATGACCCGAACCAGATCAATGAGATCTGGGACAGGCTGGTGGGAGAGGGCAGCACAGAAACCTGTCTGCTCAACCGGGTGACCCAGGGTCTGTATCCGCCGGGCTCCACGTTTAAAATTCTAACAGCTTTAGAGTATATCCGGGAGCATCCGGATGACTGGGAAGATTATACCTATGAATGCGACGGCGCTTTTGAATATGGAGACTATACCATCCGGTGTTCTGAAAATGCGGTGCACGGCCATATGACGGTGCGCAGCGCCCTGGCAAAAAGCTGCAACGGGGCTTTTGCCAATATGGCGGAGAGCCTGGATAAAGATGCCATGCGCAGCCTGTGCGATGCGGTGGGCTATAACAGCAGGCTGGATATGGCTCTTCCCCAAAGCGCTACCAGTTTTCCGATTGACCAGAATACCGATACCTGGCAGATGCTTCAGTCTGTCATCGGCCAGGGAAAGACACAGACCACGCCGCTGGTCAATGCGCTGATGGCGGCTTCCGTAGCCAATGGCGGGACGATTATGAAGCCGTACCTGATCGACCGGGTGGAGGGCGCCAACGGAAAGATCCAGGAGAAAAATATGCCCCAGTCCCTGAGCAAAGTGATGACGCCTGAGGAAGCGGAGCTGATGACAGAGCTGATGGTGGGAGTCATTAACGAAGGCACCGGATCGGTCGGCGGCTCCGACCAGTATCAGGTAGCGGGCAAGACCGGTTCCGCCCAATATGACAGCAGCGAGAATACCCATGCTCTTTTTGTGGGATTTGCACCTGCAGATAATCCGAAAATTGTGGTCAGCGTAATTGTGGAGCAGGGAGGTTCCGGGGGCCGGGTAGCGGCCCCCATAGCCAAGGCCGTGATGGACGCGGCCCTGCTGCAGTAAAATAAGGAGGTAGAACATGAATCAGAATTATGAAAAGCTGGAGGAACAGCTGAAGCGCGCGCAGGCGCTGCAGGCTGCTTCCACCATATTCAGCTGGGACAACGAAACCCTGGCGCCGGAAGGAGCCGTAGAAAAAACATCCGTCTATATGGGCCAGCTGTCCATGGAGTATATGAAGGTGATGACCTCACCGGAAATCAAAGAGGCGGCAAAAGCACTGGAAGGCGGAGAGGGCCTGACAGAGGTCCAGCAGGCGATAGCCGAAAAAGTGCGCAAGGATATCCACGACATGGATGTGATTCCGCCGGAAGAGTACCAGGCATATTCGGAACTGACGGCCAAAGCAGGGACAGTATGGGCAAAAGCGAAAAAGCAGAATGACTACAGCCTGTTTGCCCCGGTTTTAAAAGACCTGATCAGTTATCAGAGAAAATTTGCAGGATACCGGGCAAAAGACGGGCAGAGGCTTTACGATGTGCTGCTGGAGGATTACGAAGAAGGCTTTACAATGAAGGAACTGGACCGCTTTTTTGACCGGATGCGCAAGGAGATTGTGCCTCTGCTCAAGGAAGTCAGGAAAAAGCTGGACATGATAGACAGTTCTGCAGTGTTCCAGGAATATGATATTGAAAAGCAAAAGGAATTCAGCAGATTTCTGGCGGAATACCTGGGATTTGACTTTACAAAAGGCGTACTGGGGGAGAGCGAGCATCCTTTTACCGACAGTCTCCACAATGAAGATGTGCGGATTACGAACCACTATTACCCAGATAATCTGGAAAGCGCCATCTTCTCTGTGATCCATGAGACGGGACATGCGCTGTATGAAGGGGGCAACTCTGACGAGGTGACAATGACTCCCGTGCAGGGCGGCGCATCCTGCGGTATGCATGAGTCCCAGTCCAGGATGTTTGAGAATGTCATCGGACGGAGCAGGGCATTCTGGGAGCCGATTTACGGAAAACTTCAGGAAACCTTTCCGGAACAGCTGGAGAACCTTCCCCTTGAGGATTTTATCAGGATCATCAATCGCGTGCATCCGGACCTGATCCGTACAGAGGCGGACGAACTGACTTACTGTCTTCACATTATGGTCAGATATGAGATGGAAAAGAAAATGATAGAAGAATGTTCTGTGGAAGACCTTCCTGAGATGTGGAACAGCTTGTATGAAGAATATCTGGGAATCCGCCCGGAGACGGATACAGAAGGGATTCTGCAGGATGTGCACTGGTCCTTCGGCGGGTTCGGGTATTTTCCTTCTTATGCTTTGGGAAATGCGTTTGCTTCTCAGATCTATGCCCAGATGGAAAAAGATCTGGAGGTGGAACAGCTGCTGAAAGAAGGAAATCTGAAACCGATCCGGGAATATCTGAAAGAGCATATCCATCAGTACGGGGCGTCCCGCAAGACCCGCAGGCTGCTGAAGGATCTGACCGGGGAAGAGTTTAATCCCGATTATTATGTGGACTATTTGAAAAACAAATATACAGCTCTTTATGAACTGAATTAAAAATACTGGTAATATCGCCGGCCGGGTATCCGGCCGGAGTGTGAGGAGGAAAGTGAAATGAGTGAAACATGCAGCCATAACTGCAGCAGCTGCGGAAGCGACTGTAAGGAGCGCACAGCCCCGCAGAACATGAAGGAGGCCCTGCATCCCCAGGCAGAAGTCCGCAAGGTGATTGCGGTAGTCAGCGGAAAAGGGGGAGTGGGAAAATCTCTTGTAACATCCATGATGGCAGTGGCTATGAGACGAAAAGGGTATGAAACCGCAGTGCTGGACGCGGATATCACAGGACCGTCCATTCCAAAAACCTTTGGAATCCATGGCCGGGCGATGGGCAGTGAGGAAGGTATTATTCCGGCGAAAACCAGAACGGGAATTCAGATGATGTCCGTCAACCTGCTGCTGGGGGATGAAACTGACCCTGTGATCTGGAGAGGTCCCATTATAGCCAATACAGTGAAGCAGTTCTGGTCAGAAGTGATCTGGAACAATGTGGATTATATGTTTGTGGATATGCCGCCCGGAACGGGAGATGTGCCTTTGACGGTGTTCCAGTCCCTGCCGGTGGCCGGAATACTTGTGGTGGCCTCCCCTCAGGAGCTGGTGTCCATGATTGTGGAAAAAGCGGTGAAGATGGCGGAAATGATGAATGTGCCGGTGCTGGGCCTGGTGGAGAACATGTCTTATTTTGAATGTCCGGACTGCCACAAGCGCCATGCTATTTTTGGAGAAAGCCATATGGATGAAATCGCAGCGCGCTACGGGATTGCCAATGTAGCAAAGCTTCCCATTGATCCGGAACTGGCAAAACTCTGTGATGAAGGCAGAATTGAAGAATATTCTGGTTCCTGGCTGGAGGATATGGCCGGGATGGTCCAGGGGCTGTAATAAAGCATAAGCGACACGCCGCAGGCGGGGAATCCCGCGAGCGGGATTCTTATTCCATAGGAAACTGCTTTCCCTATGCAACAAAACCCTCCGGGGGATGCGCACTACGCGTTAAGGAAATATGGCCGTGAAAGCGGCCCCGCTTCGGCGCGAGAGTCCGGCTCGCCGGACTCTTTATTCTATGCGGGCCGGGCGCTCTTTATGAAGTGCCTGGCCTTTTCATATCGCCTCCTTTTATATATCATTCGCAGGATTCACATGAACCATGATGTGTTTCACGTCAGGGAATTGACGTTCTACATTGGAATGCACCTGTTCAGCGACTTCATGAGCTTCTCTCAAACATTTACTCCCATCCACCTGAATCTCTAAATCTACATAGATTTTATTCCCGAACATTCTGGAGCGGAGCATATCCACGCAAATCACGCCGTTCTGAGCGGATACATACTCTCTCAGTCTTTTTTCATAATCTTCTCCGCAGGAAGTATCCAGCAGTTTCACAATCGCATCTTTCAAAATATCATAGGACACTTTTAAAATAAACAAACAGATCACTACACTTGCCACAGAGTCCATTACCGGAAATCCCATCATAGCGCCAGCTACGCCGATTAAAGACCCGATGGAGGAAAAAGCGTCTGACCGGTGATGCCATGCGTCGGCCATAAAAGCGCTGGAGTTGATCAGCTTTGCATAATAGCGGGTATACCAGAACATGGCTTCTTTTCCGGTGATTGACACAAGTGCTGCACAAAGCGCAATTGCGCCCGGGATGACGGCGCTTTCATTGCTTTGGATCAATATATTTTCAAGCCCAGACTTACCGATACCCAAGCCCGTAGCCATTAAAACAATGCCCAGGATCAGGGAAGCAACACATTCCAGGCGTTCATGGCCATAGGGGTGTGCAGAATCTGATTCTTTTTTAGAAAGTTTTACACCGATCCATGCAATGAGCGTGGTGAGCACATCTGAAAAAGAGTGAATGGAATCTGAAATCATGGCATGGGAATTGCCGGCGATTCCGGCGAAAAACTTAAATCCGGACAGTATTACATTGCCGAATACACTGACCAAAGACAGCTTTCGGATGACGAGGGCTTCGTTCACATCTGATCGTTTTGCCGTTAATCGGGTCATAGAAGAATCCTCCTGAGAAAGAGTTCTTATAAAAAAGTACCCGTGGAACATACAGTTGTCCCACAGATGCATGCAATGCAAAGCGTGTTTATACATAATATTCAATTTGTCAATAGAAGGTTCTTGGAAATATGGCCGCTGAAGCAGCAGAGTTTCTGCGTGAGAGTCCGGTGAGGGGGATTCTTTTTCAAGATAAACAGAAAATAACAGAAGAATTTTGGAAATGACAGCACAGCAATGCGTTTCTTGTAAAAAAGCAGGCCGGGAAAAATAAATCATTTCCCCGGCCTGCGCCATTATTTCGTACCAAAGATTCTGTCCCCTGCATCCCCAAGCCCAGGGCAGATATATGCGTTTTCATTCAGTTGCCGATCCACATGACCGCAGTAGATCTGTATGTCAGAATGCGCTTTTGACAGGCGCTCCAGGCCTTCCGGAGCGGCAATAATGGACATAAATTTAATTGTCTTTCCTCCGTGCTGTTTGATAAAATCTACAGCAGCCACCGCTGAGCCGCCGGTAGCCAGCATGGGATCAGTCACTACGATGGTGCGCAGATCGATGGGATCCGGCAATTTACAATAATACTCATGAGGCTCATGTGTCTCAGGATCGCGGAACAGGCCGATATGTCCCACCTTGGCGCTGGGTGTCAGAGCCAGGATCCCGCTGACCATGCCCAGGCCGGCCCGGAGAATCGGGACGACAGCCAGCTTTTTTCCGGCAATCATGGGCGTCATGCAGGTTTCCAGGGGGGTTGTGATCTCCACGTCTTCCAGAGGAAGATCGCGGAGCGCTTCATAGCCCATGAGCATGGCGATTTCCTCTGTCAGCCGGCGGAATTCATTTGTACCGGTATGGATATCCCGAAGCATGGAGATTTTATGCTGGACCAGCGGATGATTGATTACAGTGACATTTTCAGGGTACATTTTTATTTTCTCCTTCCGTTTTGTTCGGGGGCAGCGTCATTTCTGTCCGGCAGAATCATATTCATGATAACGCCTACGATTACGGCGATAAACAGTCCGGAGAGATTCAGTGACACAGGTCCCAGCTGCAGCTGAATGCCGCCCATGTTGCTGATTCCCAGGCCGAGAACCAGGATGAGACCCACAATGGTCAGGTTCCGGCTGTGGGTGAAGTCCAGATTGGCTTCTGCCAGAGAGCGGATTCCCACTGCTGCGATCATGCCGAACAGCATGATTTCTACGCCGCCTTTAACCGGATCCGGAATGGTCTGAAGAATAGCGCCGAATTTACCCACAAAGCCCAGGATAATAGCAATTACCGCGGTGAGGCGCAGCAGAAGCGGATTATAGTTTTTCGTAGTTGCCAGAACGCCGGTATTCTCAGAATATGTTGTATTGGGAGGCCCTCCCAGCAGGCCGGCCAGACAGGTTGCCAGGCCGTCGCCCAACAGAGTGCGGTGCAGGCCTGGATCTTTCAGAAAATCCTTGCCGACCACGGCGCCGTTGGTTGTGATGTCACCGATATGTTCCATAAATGTAACCAGCGCGATAGGGGCGATGGATAAAATGACGCCCAGATCAAACTTCGGCAGGCTCATAAAGGTGACGCCGTTGGAATCCTGTGTTACAAAAGGAATATTCACCCAGGCGGCATCCGCAATAGGCTGGAAATTCATCTGGAATACGCCGCAGGCATTGAGAATGACACAGAGAAGATAACCTGCCGCGATGCCGATGAGAATGGGAACCAATTTGAAGAATCCCTTGGCAAACATAGAACAAATAATCACAACCGCCAGAGTGAATGCCGCGATGCCCAGATTCAAAGCCAACTCTCCGGTCATTCCGCCGGAAAAAGAAATCTGCCCGGAGGCGTCGCCAATGGCAGTGCCCGCCAGATTGATCCCGATTACCACGATCACAGGCCCGGTCACCACCGGAGGGAAGAAGCGGCGGATTTTTTCGGCTCCTACCAGCTTTGCGATCAGCGCAAAAAGCAGGTACAGCAGGCCGGCAAAAATGATTCCTCCCTGAGCCAGAGGGATTCTGGAAGGATCCACCAGCATGGAACCGTCGGCCGAAGGAATGGTGCGGATCACAGCGCTGAGAGCTGTCAGAAAAGCAAAGGATGAGCCCAAAAATACGGGCACCTTGAATTTCGTACAAACATGAAATACAAGAGTGCCCAGACCGGCGGATACCAGTGCCAGAGATGGATTCATACCTGTGAGCAGCGGCACCAGAATGGTGGCGCCGAACATGGCGAATAAGTGCTGAACGCTCAGCAGATAGTCGCGAGGTTTTAGGTCTTTCATATCGTCCTCCTTAAAATTTTCTGAATATGATTGTACCAGAAGTTTATGAAAAATTCAATTTTATTTTCTGATTTTTTTATAGAAATTTGTTATTAAAATGAAACATCTAAACCATCAAAAAAATCATCATAAGTGCAGTTGTATATTTTCTTTAATTCAATTAAAACGCTGATTTTAATATTTAAACGCCCATCGCTGATTAAGGGATTTTTTTGGACATCACGATCACACTGCCGGATAGCTGTTCCACTTTATGAAATCCATATTTTTCATAAACCCAGTACGGATTGAAGCCTTCGCTCCATTCATATATCCCGATCCCTTCAATCACTTTGCGATGGAATAAGCCATATATTTTTTCCAGATGACACATTAATTCATCAATCATTTCGGCTCTTGGAATTCCGTAACCCACTTCATAACAGCCGACAGATAAACAGTCCTCATCATTTCCAATAGTTCCTGTCATAAAACCGTATTTCTGTAAAATTTCTCTTGGCAGCACTTCCAATAATCCAATCACTTTTCCATTATATTGCGCAAAAATACCTGCAGTTTCTTCTGTTTTCCAGACTTCTGAAAACACCTGGGATTTCAGTCCAATACATTCTCTATGATACCGTTCAGGAGGATTTCCAAAAGGATAATTGCACAAACACATGGACATTTCTGTGAGGCAGTTTTCTCGCGTAATAGGCAGGAATTGAATTTCACCTGAATAAAGCTTAGTTCTGAACTGCTCTTTCTCCAGACCCTTCCCAATGCTTTT
This sequence comes from Cuneatibacter caecimuris, assembly GCF_004216775.1. Taxonomy (GTDB): domain Bacteria; phylum Bacillota; class Clostridia; order Lachnospirales; family Lachnospiraceae; genus Cuneatibacter; species Cuneatibacter caecimuris. The sequence goes on along the minus strand of NZ_SGXF01000001.1, from coordinate 120,333 downwards.
TTCTTCCTCTGGTTCTTCAAAATCCTTTTCGATATTAAGCGCATCATAAATCCGGCTTCTGTTTAAAGGAACCGTATCAATTTTTTTATTGCAATAATATACATCTATAAAACAATTTTCATCGATTCTACGGCCGATACTCATTTCCTGCGGGCGGAGATGATACGGGATGATATTTATCTGAACGTCCGTCCCTTCCAGCCAATGTTTTAATTTTCCAATCATTGCGCCAGTGGACTCACAAATGGGTGAATAGATCACATCAACTGTTCTCATAAGCGGCTCCTTCTTTAGAATCATTTTTATTTGTATTGTACCATATGCAGACAAATTTTTATATTCTTTTTTTGATCGGAAACCATTCTTGCCTAAGGTTGCCGGTTGATGTATAATTTAAATAAATCCAGTGACTTACGGCCTAAAAGCCGGATTGCTTATAAAACTGGCGCCTTCAGGCGGAACGGATATTTTGTGGAAGAGAGGATATAATATGCTTGCCTGTACTTATATCGAAAAGGGAAAATTTCAGCTGGTGGAGAAACCGAAGCCTGTTCTGCAAAATGACAGAGATGCGATCGTCCGGGTCACGCTGGGGAGCATCTGCACCAGCGACCTGCACATTAAGCATGGGAGCGTGCCGAAAGCTGTTCCGGGGATTACAGTGGGGCACGAGATGGTTGGAGTGGTGGAAGCGGTGGGGGCTGCTGTGGCCTCTGTGAAGCCCGGAGACCGGGTGACAGTGAACGTAGAGACATTCTGCGGCCAGTGCTTTTTCTGCAAAAATGGCTGGGTCAATAATTGTACGGACGAAAATGGAGGCTGGGCTTTGGGCTGCCGTATCGACGGCGGACAGGCTGAGTATGTCCGGGTGCCTTATGCGGACCAGGGGCTCAACAAGATTCCAGATTCAGTCACCGATGAACAGGCGCTGTTCGTAGGAGATGTGCTGGCGACAGGCTATTGGGCGGCACAGATTTCCGAAATCAGGAACAGTGATACAGTGCTGGTGATCGGAGCAGGGCCCACTGGTATCTGCACGCTGCAGTGCGTGAGACTGATGGAGCCGAAGCGGATTATTGTCTGTGACAAGGATGAACAGAGGCTCCAATTTGTCCGGAAAAATTATCCGGAAGTCCTGACCGTTGGTCCTGAAAATGTCCTGGAATTTGTAAAAGAACACAGCTGCCACAATGGAGCGGACGCAGTGCTGGAAGTGGCCGGAGGAAAGGACACTTTTAAAATGGCATGGGAATGCGCGCGCCCCAATGCGGTTGTAACTGTTGTTGCGCTCTATGAAGAAGCGCAGGCGCTTCCTCTTCCTGAGATGTACGGAAAGAATCTGATTTTTAAAACCGGAGGCGTGGACGGCTGCAGATGTGATGAAATCCTCAGACTGATCGAGTCTGGAAAAATTGATACCACACCTTTGATCACCCATACTTACCCGCTGCGCCAGATTGAAGAGGCCTATCGTATTTTTGAAAATAAGCTGGACGGTGTGATCAAAATTGCAATTACTGCGGATGAGGGAGAGTGATTCAGATGAAGCGTTTATTATGTGGTTTTATGGCGGTTTTATTATTATGCAGCGGATGCGGAGGAAATACTGTGAAACAGAGCGGATATCAGCAAATCACGCAGGAAAAGGCGAAACAGATGATGGAACAGCAGGATGTGGTTATTCTGGACGTCCGGGAGAAGGACGAATATGACAGCGGCCACATTCCGGGAGCCGTGCTGCTGCCGGTGGGAACCATTGATGAAACCAGCGCTGCTACCGTGATTCCGGAAAAGGATTCGGTTGTACTGGTATACTGCCGCAGCGGAAACCGCAGCAAAGCTGCGTCAAAGGCTTTGGCCGAACTGGGCTATACAGAAATATATGAATTTGGTGGGATCAATACCTGGCCTTATGAGACAGAATAAACAGGCTGTATTGAAAAAATAAAAAATTATGCTTGCGTTCGGCCGGAAAATATGCTAAAATAACTACCGTTGTTTGAGGAGCCGATGTGGCGGAATTGGCAGACGCACTTGACTCAAAATCAAGCGGGTAACACCGTGCCGGTTCGAGTCCGGCCATCGGCATCATAATAAGTCAATACAAAATATGTTCAGCAAACAAGCCTGCATTTGCAGGCTTGTTTGTTGTCTAAAAAATTAAATTTGAGAAAATGGGTGTTTCCCGCTGAGGACTGATCTAAATACTCATATAATTGAAAAATACTCTTCATCGGGTGACAAGTTAAATAAACCTACGGAGAATCGCACTGCGGCGTAAGGAATTACGTCGCTGGTGCGAAACGCCTCAGGCGGGGAAGCATGCCAGTGATATTCTTTCTCACAAAAGAAATCAAAACAAGGTTTTCAAAGAAAACCTTATCCATGACCGTTCCCAAGTCCGTAAGGCCGGCGTTCTTCGGGTCAAGGATATACAGGACAGCATTAGTACGCAATATGGCTTCAATGATAGTCAAGATAGAATACGTCTGACCGCCACCAGTTCCTCACAGATAAGGGCATGGGGGAGAGCGTCATACTCCCAGACAAGATTTTTCATCAACCGCAAGCCCCAGTTTTCTGCCTGTACTTCCGCTATGGAAATGCGGTTTGCTATCATGTCATAGAGCAGGGTATATTCCACGCAGCCGTCATACAATAGCTTGTCGGTCAGCTCACAATACAGACCGCTTTCCAGCTTATCTTCCAACTGCAAGAGTAGGTCTTGATCCCTTTTGACTTACTGGATTGCAGGTCAGTGAAAGAGCTGTTTCCCTGTGTTGTCACTACTTCATACCAGCCATTATCTAAAATAATACGTGCCAACTTTTAGCGGTGTATGAGCTGTTTGTAATAGCCATAGCAGAAGAGGTAATACAGAAAAGCGACCAGTACACAGATACCAGTCGCTACAATAGACTTGCCGCTGGCTCTGATACGCTTTCTTTTATATTTGTAAAATACTATAAATTTTCCTTACTTGGCATGAAAAAAGCAATCAGTCATATAGACTAACTGCTTGTGGTATTTAATATGAAGTTATAGAAAAACTGGAATTTAACTGTCATTAACCGTTTAAAATAATTTTTAGCAAATCTGTATAATCAAAATCATTTACATTGGTTTTGATTTTATAGTCAATTAGCTTAACCTTAGAAATTCCTCCACTATACAAAACAATATTAAAATCGGAACACTCTATACCCACAGTTTCCATAGGAAGATAACATGAACTATACCTTATGCCATCAGGAGTATCTTCTGAAAGAATATTGCATAATTGATTTGTGAGATTGTAATATTTATCAAGTTGATTTAATACTCCAAATTTCATAGGGAGTTCTAATGCACTATTTTCAATTACCTCATTTATGTCCGCTAAATCATCTAATGCTAATAAACCATAATGAGAATCTAAATAAGAAAATAACTCTTCATTTCTTGAACTACGCGATGGTGCTATCAAAAAAGCATTTAAAATCATTCCAGCCAAGTTTTGAAGCATGTTGTTTGTATGATATGCCAGATAACCTCCAACTTCGATATTCGCTGTGGCTTCATAAATTCCCAATGCATATTTATCATCTTTTTTTATATGAGCTTCTAATAAACAAATTGTTTCTGTGCTTCCTAAATATAGTGCCTCCTGTCCTTTAATATTTGCTCTATTTTGTGGTTTATGTGGCGGTGCTTTCCATTGATTTGGATTTGAAAAATCGGTATTATCTTCATAACATCTAATACGGTATAACTTAGTTCCTCTGGGGATAATACTTTTACCAAAATCATATTTCAATCCAAATTTATATAATGTAACATAATTAGCAATTACTTCAAGAAAGTTAGAAGCTTCCAATAGTAGGCTATATTTTGTTTTTTCAATCTCATCATTGCATCCACTATTTAAACTATTAAGGTATTTAACATATGCTTCTTTCAGATTTACTTGTGCCATCAACAAACATTCTCCCTTGCAAATTCTAATTTATAGGGATATTATACAGCTATTCAATACTATTAGCAAATCAAATCAGCAGTTACTTATTTTTTACTTTGTGACAGCTGGTTATTATGATTTTGTGGGGTTCCTGCTGGCGTGGTATTTGCTACTGTGCCTGCAATAAGATTGACAAGTTCCACCTCTGTGTTGTAGTCAAATTCCTTTATGGAAAAATCAAAAACATGGCTGGTTAGTGATTAAGCATCTGCTTATTGCTTCGAGTTTTAATAAAATTGGCAGGGAACATGCAGAGGTTTTTGAAAGGAGGATAATGTGCAAAAAGCTAAGGGATTTGCAGGGGTAAATAAACTATATACAAAAACTTTTTTCAACGGCGGTGAAATATGGATAGAACATTTGGATGGAATTTATGAATATACAAACCTCGCTATTGAAAAGTTTCAAAATGATTATAAGCAGCTTAAAAGACCTTCAATGTCTTCACTGATTGCGATAAATCATGACGAAACAGCCTTTGATGCTGGGCTGATGAATGTTATTGTAGAAACATCTTAATGTGAATCTCTTTATTCAGCAAAAGTCTATTATGAATGGACTTGTGCTATAAAACGGATGTCCTTTCTATTTTCTCCAAAAAGTCGTGCATTCCGCTTTATCCATACAATTAAAGCGGATTATTTGTTCCAGCAGAGTATAATTTACTGGTTCATCCCACCTGATTCGAAAAAGCATTTTGCTCTGGCCGTACCCGGCTTTTGCAATTTTTTCTTGAAATTGTGCCATTCCCGCCTGCTCCGGAGAAACAGACAGATGATTGCGGGATGCACTGAAGCCTATAATAAATGTGCCGTGATCCGTGAACATGGGCTGATTCCATGCAATTCTTGGTTCCAGATTTGAAAAATGGCTGCTGACCCAATCTAATACCTCTTCCGTGCGAACCCGCTGCCGTTCGTCGGTAAGCTGTTTTATATACGCTGAAAAATCATTCATTCCGAACCTCCTCTGATTTAATTCCTGCTGGGAATAGTGTGCGCCGGTTTTTAAATTTTATTTCCATGGGGCTGATAAGGCACTACCGGAAACCTGATGGAATAAGATAAAGTAAAATCGATCAGGAGGCGGAGTTTTGGCAATTCGGATTTTTATTGATCAGGGCCATAATCCAAGCGGGCCAAATACTGGAGCGGAAGGAAACGGCCTGCGGGAACAGGACGTCACCTATAATGTAGGGATCTATCTGGCAAGCCTGCTCAACGATGATTACAGGTTTGTTGCGCGTGTTTCAAGAACCTCCCCGGATGCAGTACTTGGAACCAGCAATGCCACCAGCCTGCAGGCCCGCGTCAATATGGCTAATACCTGGCCGGCAGACTATTTTATCAGCATCCACTGCAATTCCAATACAAATCCTGCCATCAACGGCAGCGAAGTCTATGTTTACAGAGAGAATTCACAATCCTACTGGCTGGCTCAGCATATTCTGGAAGGCATTGTGGAGCGCGTGGGCACCAGGGACAACGGCGTGCGTCTGAATCCTTCCCTTTATGTTCTGCGCAGGACTGCCATGCCGGCTGTGCTGGTGGAACTGGGATATTTGAGCAATGCTTCTGACGCGCAAAAATTGCGGGACGATCAGAGGGGATTTGCCTGGGGAATTTACAATGGCCTGCTAAGCTATTTCGGCTTTGCACCGGTATAAAATCACCGGTATATTTCCATGGATCGTCTCACCCGGAATAGCCGGAACAGAAAAGGCCTGCGGTTTTTCATCGCGGGCCTTTACAGCATCTGCCTGCAATCAATAGAGCTGCAGGTGCGGCAATGCGCTTCGTGTTTTATGACTGTAACAGGAGCACAGCTTGCCTTCTGTTGTCATAAAATGAAACAGAGGCAAAAGATTTGCCAGTAATAAGAACAGGAGTTGATGTTGATGTTTGATTGTTATAATGGAGAATACGGAAACTGCTGCGGGTGCGGAGGAAGAAAGTGCAGCTGCTGCGCCCCGCCTCCCTGCCCGCCTCCGGCGCCTCCCTGTCAGGGAGGAATTACCGGCCCCACCGGCCCCACCGGCCCTACTGGCCCTACCGGTCCTGCAGGCCCGACTGGCGCTCAGGGTCCTGCAGGTGCTGCCGGAGTCACTGGTATGAGAGGTCCCACGGGGCCGGCCGGACCATCAGGTCCTACTGGCCCCACCGGTTCTCAGGGAGTGCCTGGGGAGAGAGGCCCCACCGGTCCTGCAGGACCGGCTGGCGCTCAGGGTCCTGCAGGTGCTGCCGGAGTCACTGGTATGAGAGGTCCCACCGGCCCTGCGGGCCCCACTGGTCCTGTAGGCCCGACTGGTCCTTCCGGACCCCAGGGGGTCCAGGGAATCCAGGGAATGCAAGGGGAACAGGGGATTCGCGGTGTTGCAGGCCCCACAGGAGCCACCGCTTCAATTATTCATCCGCTCCCCCATTAAAAACTGAAATTGTTGATTCCCCGGGGCTTACTGAGGAACAGGATAGGAAACATTATATTCGAGCCAGTTGACCCATACAGAAGTCCGGGCGCCGTTTTTTGATACAAACGTGTGTACCTCACATAAGGCCCAGAGACTGGTAGCCGGATTCTGCTGGCGAATTTTCATCCAGTGTTCTTCCTGAGAATCACTGTACAGAACATCATCCAGTGAAACGCGGGAAGTAATCTGAGTGTTATCAAGTTTCTGAACTTCAATGGTCCCAAGTCCATAAATGCTTGTTCTGCGTATATCGCACAGCACAGGAACTGTGGTATCCTTTGGGCGAATCGTAATTTTTACTGCAGATGTGGATATATTCTGCACAGAGAGAATCAGGTTTTCCAACGGAATATCAATAAAGCTGTTCAACTTAGATAAGTCAGAATGATAAGTGATTGGGGATACATATAGGTTGGGACTGGTTAAATTCTGACTGCCACTTTGAAAGCTGATCTTGTAGCTGGTTGGAGTATTCTCCGCTACTGCAATATCAGGGGCGGGACCGGTCTGGCCTGCTATACCCTGAGGCCCGGTGGGCCCGGTAGGTCCGGTGGGGCCTGCAGGTCCAGTGACGCCCCTTTCGCCTTGCAGGCCGGTAGGCCCAGTGGCCCCATCGGCTCCAGTGTCGCCTTTATCACCCTGGGGCCCGGTAGGTCCGGTGGGGCCGTCGGCTCCAGTGCCGCCCTTTTCCCCCTGCAAACCGGTGGGCCCGGTGGGCCCAGTGGGACCATCAGCCCCAGTGACGCCCCTTTCGCCTTGCAGACCGGTAGGTCCAGTGGCCCCATCGGCGCCAGTGTCGCCTTTATCACCCTGGGGCCCGGTAGGTCCGGTGGGGCCGTCGGCTCCAGTGCCGCCCTTTTCCCCCTGCAGACCGGTAGGCCCGGTGGGCCCAGTGGGACCATCAGCCCCAGTGACGCCCCTTTCGCCTTGCAGGCCGGTAGGCCCAGTGGCCCCATCGGCGCCAGTGTCGCCTTTATCACCCTGGGGCCCGGTAGGTCCGGTGGGGCCGTCGGCTCCAGTGCCGCCCTTTTCCCCCTGCCTG
>NZ_SGXF01000001.1:0-112737 GCF_004216775.1 Cuneatibacter caecimuris | reverse complement strand
TTCCTGCAGACCGGTAGGCCCGGTGGGCCCAGTGGGACCATCGGCCCCAGTGACGCCCTTTTCTCCTTGCAGACCGGTAGGCCCAGTGGCGCCATCGGCGCCGGTATCCCCCTTTTCACCTTGAGGTCCTGCAGGCCCATCGAAACCAGTGTCACCTTTTTCACCCTTAGGTCCTTCAGGTCCCAGAGGTCCCTGTTCGCCCTGGGGTCCCGGACATCCCATATCGCCCTGCGGCCCCTGAGGCGCAGTTGCACCGGGAGGCCCCTGCTCGCCCTGAGGTCCCTGCTCTCCGGCAAGCCCTCGTTCTCCTGGTTCGCCGCGATCTCCTTTTGGTCCCTGAGGGCCTGCGGGGCCAGGATCACCTTTGGGGCCTACAGGTCCCCGATCGCCCTGAGGCCCTATCGGTCCGGGATTTCCCTGAATGCCCTGGATTCCCATGGGGCCAGGATCGCCTTTGGGGCCTGCGTCTCCGCGTATTCCCTGAAGTCCTCTTGGCCCGGCTGGTCCGGCTGATCCTCTGGGCCCCTGAAGTCCAGGACACCCAGGATCCCCCTTGATACCTTGGGGGCCCATCGGCCCGCGTTCACCGCGCTGTCCCTGAGGCCCAGTTGCACCGGGAAGCCCCTGCGGTCCCTGAGGTCCCTGCACAGCAGCGGAAGATTCATTTGAGTTGCAGGAACAGTTATAACAGCGGCCATAATTATTGCCGTTATTCCCAAAACAATTCATAGTTTTTTCTCCTCAATTTAAAAAAGACTTTAATATTAAAATATGTGAATGTCCAGGTTTTGCTTCAATAAATTTGGACGAACCGGCAGAGATTTACCGAAATTTTTGTCCGTAGGGCATCTATTTTTCTGCATCTGCATAGATTTGGATCAAGTCTGAGCAGAAGGTGAATATCTGTGACAAGAGATCAGCTTTTCCAACTGAAAGATAAAGCGGCGTTTGTGTCGGAGAGGGTAGATATTGAAGCGGTGAATATGGATCAGGCTATGCCTGCTGCCTGGCGCGCAGAAGAATATCTGCGCCAGATCGGAAATCCTTATGCCTTCAAATGCGGAGAAATCTCAGTCAATGTATGCTTTGCTGAATCTGGAAGAACATTTCGTGAGGCTTTGGTTTCCTGTTTTGCAGCATCATTAGGAAAGAAGGCCAATATAGATAGTCTCTGATTTCTGGATTTTTTGGAGCGCATGTGTTCTATGGAAATAAAAAGGAGGCAGACTATGGCGCGAATCAGCAGACAGGGTTTCCAGAGTTCCGGAGCAGCTCCGGAGGATCTGCGTATCAGTATGGATTTGCAGAAATGGAGAATCTGTGTTTACGTGCGTCTTTCCAGAGAAGACGAAAGAAATATTTCTCGGAAAGGCGGACCGGAAAGCCAGCCGCAGAGCGAGAGTATTATGAACCAGAAAAGTATTCTCAGGTCGTGGATTGAGGATTATTTTGAACCTGGCAGCTATGAGATCGCCGGATATTTTGAGGATGACGGTCTGACTGGAACGGACGATGAGCGTGAGGGTTTTATGCGCATGGTCGGGACAATTGAGCGGGGAGAAGCAAACTGTGTGGTGGTGAAAACTCTTTCCCGCGCTTTCCGCAATTATTCAGATCAAGGTTATTACCTGGAAGAATTTTTTCCTTCCAGAAACGTGCGCTTTATTTCTACAATGGATTCTTTTGTAGATACCTATATGGATTCTGAAGCAATTTATAATCTGGATGTGCCGATGTATGGTTTATTAAATGACCGTTTTGCGGCGGCGACCTCGCGGTCAGTGAGAAGAACCTTTGATGATAAACGTTCTAAAGGGAAATTTATCGGTGCGTTTCCTCCTTATGGATTTTTGAAGGACCCAGAAGATAAAAACCATTTGATTCTTGATCCCGACACTGTGCCGGTCAAGCTGCAGATGAAAGATTGGCTGCTTCATGAAGGATTGAGCCTTGGCGCAGTGGCCAGGCGGCTCAATGCCATGGGAGTGCCAAATCCGGCCAGGTATAAGCAGATGAAGGGATGGAAATACTGCAACCCGCATGCGCGGGGCGGCCAGGGGCTCTGGTGTGCGGCCACGGTGAAAAATGTGCTGCTCACCCAGATGAATCTCGGTCACATGGTGCAGGGCAGGCAAAGAGTAATGAGCTACAAAATTCACGATAGAATTACCGTGCCCGAAAGCAGCTGGTTTGTAGTGGAAAATATGCATGAGGCTACGTTTACTCAGGAGGACTATACTGCTCTTTGCGCTCTGTTTGAAAGAAAGACCCGCGCCTCTGACAGCCGCGGTACGGTCCATAAATTTGCCGGGCTTTTAAAATGCGGATGCTGCGGGAGGGCGATGCACCGTTCCCATGTAAAAAACCATATTTATTATAAGTGTGAAACTAGAAAAAATAAAGGTCCGGCAGCCTGCCAGGTGAAGTCCATCCGGGAGGACAGACTGGAGCGGGCGGTGCTTGGAGCGATACAGGGACAGATGAAACAGGTGGAATCTTTGGAAACGGTCATAGAAGAGGCCGGAAAAAATTCGGATGCAAAGGACAGTATAAATCGCCTGGAAAAGCTGTTCTTGGATAAGGAGCGGGAATTGGAACGGATGCAGAACGTATTTGACTGCCTTTATGAAGACTGGAAATTTGGCGAGGTTTCAGAAAAGGAATACAGACGTATGAGAGAACGCTGCGAAACGAAAATGGATCAACTGAAGGCAGCCGCAGAAAAAATCAGAGAGGAAGCTGATAATTGCAGAAAGCAAGTATCAGAAGAAAACCCGCTGTTTGAAAGTCTTTTGCAATATGGAAATATAAAAGAACTGAGCCGTTCTGTGTTGCTTTCTCTAATTGATGTGATTTATGTACATGGAGCTTATAAAATTACAATTAAATTCAAATTTGAGGATGAACTGCTGCGGATAGCCAGGGCAACAGAGGGCTCTTTGGACAAAAGGACAGCGGATAAATAATTGCCGCCACCGGCCCTGCGGGCCCAACAGGCCCGGAAGGAACAGTTCCGGATCTCATTTTCGCTTCATTTGTAAATTATGGCGGATATTTTCCGGATGGGACTCTGATCCCCATGGGAACAGGCATCGCAGATCCCACCGGAAATATTACCCTCTCAGATCCGGCCCGCATTGCATTGGAACCAGGAATCTATGCTATTTCCTATCAGGTATCGGCGCTGCTTGCCGCCTCAGGATTTATGCAGGTGAGCCCCTATTACAATGGAAGCCCTCATCTGGAATATGGCATATATTTCATGACCGGCAGCGGACGTACCAGCGCGGCAGGTTCGGTTTCATTCCTCATTGAAGTGCCGGCGAGGACTGTTTTCACCCTGACCTTTAACAGCCCCGTCCGGGCTACAGAGGGAACACTAACAATGGTGATTTTTAAATTGAGGTAAGCTTCCTAACCTAAAACATTTCCGGAAGCCCTTGGCTAAGAGACTGCAGAACAAACTCCGGAGGCTATAGCCGTCAGGCATCGGGCCTCCGGAGTTTGTTCTGCAGTCTCCTTCCGGCTTCCCGGTTTTCTTGCCCATTCTCCGTTGAATTTGCAAAGGAAAAAGATTATAATAGAAATAATTCATAAAACAGCGGGTGAGGGCGGTACCCGCGGAAGGAGCGGACGATGGATTTCTATAATATGAGGCCGGAGGAAGCCGCAAGGGCGCTGCAGACTGATATGGAGAGCGGCCTGACCGAAAAACAGGTGTCTGAGAGGAAAGAGCAGTATGGGGAAAACAAGCTGAGAGAGAAGAAGAAAAAGACCAATCTCCAGCGCTTTCTGGCACAGTTTAAGGACGTGATGATTCTGATTCTTCTCGGGGCGGCGGCAGTATCATTCGTCACTGCCTGTATGGAAGGGGAGCTTCAGGAATTTTTTGAACCTGTGCTGATTCTGGCTATTGTTGTGATGAATGCGGTGATCGGGATGCTGCAGGAGAGCAGGGCGGAAAAAGCCCTGGAGGCTTTGCAGAAAATGTCCGCGCCCCATGCCAGAGTCATCCGGCAGGGAAAGGAGAGGATGGTTGAAGCCTCTGAACTGGTGCCCGGAGATTTGATCCGGCTGGAAGCCGGGGACTTTGTGCCCGCAGACGCCAGGCTGCTGAAAAGCGCGGGGCTGAAAAGCGAAGAATCTGCGCTGACAGGAGAGTCTGTGCCTGCGGATAAGGACGCAGAGGCGCAGATCCGTGAGAAAGCGCCTCTGGGGGATCGTGATAATATGCTGTTTTCCGGCTGCAGCATTACAAACGGGACGGCTCTGGCGGCAGTCACTGCAACCGGAATGTCTACGGAAATGGGCCGTATTGCGGATCTGCTGGAAAGAGAGAAAGACGATGAGACGCCGCTGCAGCAGAAACTGGCCAAGCTGGGAAAATATCTGGGCGTGATCGCTTTGGCTGCCTGCGCGGTGGTTTTCGCGGTGGGCCTGTATAATGGGATTCCGGTGATGGAGATCTTTATGACAGCAGTGTCCCTCGCGGTTTCAGCTATTCCGGAAGGTCTTCCAGCCATTGTGACCATTGTGCTGTCCATTGGAGTGCAGAGGATGGTAAAACAAAATGCAATTATCAGAAGCCTGCCGGCTGTGGAAACGCTGGGGAGCGCATCTGTGATCTGTTCGGATAAAACCGGAACCCTGACGCAGAACCGGATGACGCTGGTACAGGCATTTGCCGAAGGGATGAAAGAACCGGAAAAGATCGGCAGGAAAAATACAGAACAGATCAGGCAGCTGCTGAAGTATGCCGCTCTGTGCTGCGACGGCACTGTGGAGATGGAGGGAGAGGAGATCCGCCATATCGGAGACCCTACTGAGACTGCCATTGTGCTGGCGGCGGCCAAAAACGGTATGGAGAAAAGCGCGCTCTTCCGGGAGGCTCCAAGACTTGCGGAGATCCCTTTTGATTCTGACAGGAAACTGATGTCCACAGTACATAAGATGGGCGGAAGATATATTGTGATTGTAAAAGGAGCTTTTGATATTCTGGCCGGGCGGTGCAGAGAAGGAAATCTGCGGCTGGCGGAAAAAATCTGCGGGCAGATGAGCATGGCAGCCCTGCGGGTACTGGCAGTGGCGTGGAAGGAAATAAAAGAATTGCCGGATCAGCCGGATGCAGGAGAACTGGAGCAGGATCTGAATTTCCTGGGGCTGGTGGGTATGATTGATCCGCCCAGGCCGGAAGCGAAAAAGGCTGTGGAGGTCTGCCGCAGGGCAGGAATCCGCCCTGTGATGATCACAGGAGATCATGTGGCAACGGCCTCTGCAATTGCCGGAGAGCTGGGGATTCTAAAACCGGGCGGCCTGGCTGTGACGGGCGCACAGCTGGACGAGATGTCAGAAGAAGAGCTGGATGAGCGGGTGGAGCAGATTTCCGTGTATGCCAGAGTGTCCCCTGAGAATAAAATCCGGATTGTGAAAGCATGGCAGCGCAAGGGGCAGGTGGTGTCCATGACAGGAGACGGCGTGAACGACGCCCCGGCTTTAAAAGCGGCGGATATCGGCTGCGCTATGGGCGTGACCGGCACGGATGTGGCAAAAGGAGCGGCGGACATGACTCTCACCGACGATAATTTCGCAACGATTGTGGAGGCTGTCCGGCAGGGCCGGGGAATCTATGCCAATATCAGAAAAGTGGTGGGATTTCTCCTGGGAACAAATGTGGGAGAAATCTTGTCTGTGTTTACTGCTATGCTGCTTTGGCATAAATCTATCCTGCTGTCCATGCAGCTTCTTTGGATCAACCTGGTGACGGACAGCCTGCCTGCGGTGGCCCTGGGCATGGAAGCGGTGGAACCGGATGTGATGGATCAGCGACCGAAGCCCAGAAACGAAGGGATTTTTGCCCATGGTCTGGGGCTGCGCATTTTTCTGCAGGGAGTCATGTTTGCCGTGCTGACGCTGACCGGATTTTTTGCGGCGGAACGGATGACAGGGGATGTGGCGGCCGGCCGGACGCTGGCTTTTATGGTACTGTCCTTGTGCCAGATTGTACAGGTCTATAATATGCGTTCCGAACATTCTCTTTTTAAGACAGGTATATTTGGAAACCACAAGCTGAATTGGGCGGCCCTGCTGTCAGTAGTTTTGGTGGCTATCGTTCTGTTTACACCCCTGTCGTCAATTTTTGAGCTGGTGCGTCTGCCCTGGCAGCTGTACCTTCTGGGAGTAGCGCTGATACTGGTTCCGCTGCCGGTGATGGAGATCTCTAAGGCCTGCGGGCTCATCAAGCACCAGCATTGACCGGAACAGTGGTTTTCAAGTCCGCATTTTTATGGTATGATAGTGGGCATGGCGCGGCAGGAATCAGTTACAGGAGAAAAAATCGTATTATGATACAGGATATTGGAGAACATATTTATGACAATGCCTACCGGAAATCGGAGCCGTCGGAAGACAGCTTTGTGCTCTGGTATCAGGAAAGAGAAGTGCTGGTGCGCCGGAGCGGGGAGATGATTTCTTTTCCTGTTTTCGGGCAGCTGGTCCAGAACAACCAGAGACTGAAAGAACAGCTGACCTATCTGTTTTCTATAGACGGGAGAGAATATTTCCTTGCGGGGGATTTGGAGCTGCCTCCGGGAGAGGGATACTGTATGGTTTCCCAGGAGACGCTGCGGATGGCGGAACCCAGATATCTGGCATTTGCCGGAATCACCGGATTGCAGCTGAACCGCTGGTATGGGCAGCACAGGTTCTGCGGCTGTTGCGGCAGGGAACTGGAACAGGACGCAAAAGAGCGGATGCTGAAGTGCCCGTCCTGCGGACAGATGGAATATCCGAAGATATCCCCTGCGGTAATTGTGGGGGTGACGGACGGAGACAGGCTTCTGCTGACAAAATACGTGGGACGGACTTATAAAAAACATGCGCTGGTGGCTGGATTTGCGGAGATCGGAGAATCCATTGAAGATACCGTGCGCCGGGAGGTGCGGGAAGAGGTGGGCCTGGAGCTGGGGGACCTGCATTATTATAAAAGCCAGCCCTGGTCTTTTTCTGACACGCTGCTTTTAGGCTTTTTTGCGGAATTAAAGGGCTCTGACGAAATCTGCCTGCAGGAGGATGAACTGGCGGTGGGGGAGTGGTTTTCCAGAGAGGACATTGTGCCGGACGACGACACCTCCAGCCTGACCAATGAAATGATTCGTATGTTCAGGGAGGGAAAACTACCCTGGTGAGGAGGAATACCATGGAATGCAGAGAGGCGCAGAAGCTGATTCGGGATTATATGTACGGCCAGCTTCCGGCTGACAAAAAGGAAGATTTTGTCAGCCATATCAGAAGCTGCCGGGACTGTTATGAAGAACTGGATATTTATTATATGGTAGAAGTAGGGTTGAACGGCCTTCGGGACGACAGGCTGAATAACATGGACCTGAAAAACCGCCTGGAGCAGGAGCTGGAAGACCTGGAAACGGAAGTACAGCAGCAGCGCACCAATACTTTTTTCCGGTATTCCCTGCTGACGCTGTCCTACCTGGCCGCGGGAGTGATATTCCTGCTGCAGCTGCGCATCTGGCTGCTGCCCTAGGGCGTGAAAGAACTTTTTAAACACACCCTGGAAAACAATAGAAAACAGGAGAAGAATATGGAAGATTTTTTGCTGCTGATAGACGGCTCCAGCCTGCTGTCCACACAGTTTTACGGCAATCTCCCCAGGGAGATTCTGTTTGCGAAAACAGTGGAAGAGAAGGAGAAATACTATCACAAGATTATGATGACCTCTACGGGAGTGTATACCAACGCTGTTTTTGGTTTTCTGAGGACATTGTTTAAAATCCTGCAGGAACAGAAGCCCAGATATCTGGCGGTGGCCTGGGATCTGAGCCGGGATACCTTCCGGAGGGAAAAATACGCGGATTATAAAGCCAACCGGAGCGAACTGCTGGAGCCGCTGCGCCAGCAGTTCGATTTGTGCCAGAAAGTGCTGGGCCGCCTGCCGGTGGTCCAGCTGATGGATGAACGGTACGAAGCGGATGATTTCTGCGGCACCCTGTCGAAAAAGTTTGAAGGTCAGGTTCCTGTGAGGATACTGACAAAGGATAATGATTATCTCCAACTGGTGACAGAGCGGACAAATCTCTGGCTGATGCACAGCACTGCAGAAAAGACAGACGCCCTGTTTTCAAAATATCATATTGACAAGAAGACTGTAAATGTTCCGGAGCGGGCATTTTGTTTTACACCGGAACTGGTGGAACAGGAATTTGGCGTGAAACCCTGCCATATCAATTCCCTGAAGGGGCTGCAGGGGGACGCTTCCGATAATATTAAGGGTGTGTCCGGCGTGGGGCCGGTGGCTGCTGTAAAGCTGATTCAGGAATATGGGACGGTGGAAGCACTTTATGCGGCGATAGACGGTCTGGACGCGGCGGGGGAGAAGGAACTGAAAGAATACTGGAAAGAACATCTGGGGCTTAAGAGATCACCCCTGTCCTATCTGAAAAAGGAAAGCGATACAGAACTGGTGGGAAAGAAGGCTGCTTTTCTCAGCGAAGAGCTGGCCACCATCAAATGCGATATCCCGCTGGAACAGAGTCTTGGGGATCTGGAAGTGTCGCTGGACCCCCGAAAAGTGCAGGAAGTGCTGGATGAGCTGGAATTTGCGTCCCTGCACTACCAGACGGAGGAGCAGAAAAAGGAACAGGCCGGAAAGTGGAATCTGATCAGAGATTTCGGTGAAGCGGACCGGATTTTCCGGCAGGCCGGAAAGCAAGAGTCTTTGGGGCTGCACCTGATAGCGGAAAAGGGCCGAGTTCTGGCAGCCGCGCTGTGCTGGAAAGCCAGGGAGGCTTATACCATCCCGGCGGAGGGGATGGTCAGCCCCGAACAGCTTGCATGTTGGGTAAAAGAAACCCTTTGCGGGGTCAAGCAGGGATTTGTGCCGGATTTAAAGGGATTGCTGCATCTGGTTCCCGAACTCTATGGCTGCAGAGAGAAACAGAATCTGATGGATGTGGGCGTTGCGGCCTACCTGCTGAATCCGCTGCAATCCGGTTACAGCTGCCAGCAAGTTGCCAAACAGCTGTTGGAGGAGGTGATTCCTTCGGAAACAGACCTGTTGGGCAAAGGAGGATTTACGGAAGCGCTGGATCTGGAGCCAGAGCTGTTTTCGGAATGCGCGGGGAGAATGGCGGAAACGGCTTTTCTGGCAGGACCCGCCGCTCTGGCGCAGCTGCGCGAACAGGAAATGGAGGCGCTTTATAAAACGGTGGAACTGCCCCTGATCTACAGCCTGGCCAGGATGGAGGACGTGGGGATCGCCACCAGAAGAGAACTGCTGGAGGAGCTGAGCGAAAGGCTGTCAGGAGGCATAAGCCGTCTGGAAGAAGAAATCTATGAGATGACCGGAGCGAAATTCAACATTAATTCTCCCAAACAGCTGGGCGAGGTGCTTTTCGGTCAGATGAAGCTGCCCTTTGGAAAAAAGACAAAGACAGGCTATTCCACTTCAGCGGATGTTCTGGATAAGCTGGCTCCGGATTATCCTGTAGTAAAAAAGATTCTGGAATACAGGCAGCTGACGAAACTGAAGTCCACTTATTCCGATGGGCTGGTACAGTTCATCGGAGAAGACGGGAGAATTCACGGAACCTTTAACCAGACAATTACCGCAACCGGAAGGATCAGCAGCACGGAACCAAACCTGCAGAATATCCCGGTCCGCATGGAACTGGGCAGGGAAATCAGGAGAGTTTTTGTGCCCAGAGAAGGGTCCGTGCTGATGGATGCGGATTATTCCCAGATCGAGCTGCGGATTTTGGCGTCCATGTCAGGGGACAGCAGCCTGATCGAAGCTTACCGGGAGGCCAGGGATATCCACGCAGTCACTGCGTCCCAGGTATTTCATGTGCCTCTGGAAGAAGTGACGTCTTTGCAGCGGCGGAACGCAAAGGCAGTAAATTTTGGCATTGTCTATGGGATCAGCGCTTTTGGATTAAGTGAAGACCTGAGCATCAGCAGAAAAGAAGCTACTGAATATATCGAGCAGTATTTTGCCACCTATCCCGGCGTGAAGTATTTTCTGGATCAGCTGGTAGCGGACGCGAAAGAGAAAGGCTATGCGGTCACCCTGTTCGGCCGCAGAAGGCCTGTGCCGGAGCTGGATTCCTCCAATTTCATGCAGCGGTCTTTCGGGGAAAGGGTGGCGATGAATTCTCCCATTCAGGGAACTGCTGCGGATGTGATGAAGATCGCCATGATTCGGGTGGACCGGGCGCTGGAAAAAGCCGGGCTGTCCTCCAGAATCGTGCTCCAGGTTCATGACGAACTGCTTCTGGAAGTGCCTGTGGAAGAGCAGGAAGCTGCCAGAGAGATTCTGGAACGGGAAATGCGGGAAGCCGCGGCCCTGCAGGTTCCTCTGGAGGTGGACTGCAAAGTAGGCAACAGCTGGTATGAGACGAAATGACAGAGGATGACAGGATGAAAGTGATCGGAGTTACAGGAGGAATGGGCGCCGGAAAATCAGAAGTGCTCAGGATCATGGAGCAGGATTTCGGCGCCCGCGTGATCCTGGCGGACGAGGTGGGCCGCAGGCTGATGGAGCCCGGCGGCGCTACCTATGAAAAAATTCTGAGCGAATTTGGCAGGGAGTTTGCCGGAGCGGACGGAAAGATAGACCGGCAGAAACTGGCCCGGGAGATTTTCGGGGACGAGGAAAAACGCCGGAAGATCAACAGCATCGTCCACCCTCTGGTGCGGCAGGAGATTGAAGAAGAGATCGCGGAGGCGAGGGCGGAAAAACTGTTAAATAACAGGGGGGTACCCTCCTGCATCGCGGTGGAATCCGCCCTTCTGGCAGAGGGAGGGCTTGAAGGCTGCTGCGATACTCTGTGGTATATTTATGCTTCTCCTGAGACCAGGATCCGCCGGGTGATGGAAAACAGAGGCTATACCAGAACAAAGGCAGAACAAGTGATCAACAGCCAGATGGAAGAGGAAGAATACCGGCGGATCTGTTCCGTTATGATCGATAACAGCGGGGCCCTTTCGGATACCAGGAGCCAGGTGTCCTGCGAAATGCGTAAAATTCTTGACAATTCCGGCCGGATGAACTTATAATGTACAGGTGTATCACAGAACGGATACGAAGGAGGAAACAGGATGAGATTTGTCAGCCTGGCCAGCGGGAGCAGCGGGAACTGCACTTATATCGGGACAGACAGGACACATATCCTGATCGACGCGGGGATTTCCTGCAGGAGAATTGAGCAGGGTGTGGAAAGTCTGGACGTGAAGGCTTCGGAGCTGGACGGAATTTTTATCACTCATGAACATTCCGACCATATCTGCGGGCTGAAAATCCTTTGCAAGCGCTATGGCGTGCCGGTTTATGGAACGGAAAGGACGCTGGAGAGAATCAGGGAATCTGATAAAAAGGGAGAGATAGATCCGGAATTGTACCATCCCCTGGAGGCGGACTGTTCGCTGAAGCTGGGAGGGTTAGAGGTGATTCCCTTTCAGAATTACCATGATGCGGCCGACCCGGTAGCCTATCGGGTGGAAACAGAGGAGGACGGCAGAAAAAAATCCGCGGCGGTGATCACTGATCTGGGGCATTATACAGATTATACGGTGGACCATCTGAAGAATCTGGACGGAATCCTGATTGAAGCCAACCATGATATCCGCATGCTGGAAAGCGGCAGCTATCCCTATTCGCTGAAGCGCCGCATTCTTGGAGATCTGGGCCACCTGTCCAATGAACGGTCAGGCCAGCTTCTGACAGAGCTGCTCCACGACGGATTGAAACAGGTGCTGCTGGGCCATCTGAGCAAAGAAAACAACTATGAAGAACTGGCGTATGAAACTGTGCGCCTGGAAATCACCATGGGGGACAACCCCTATCAGGCCGGCGATTTTGATATCCGCGTTGCAAGGCGGGATATGCCGTCTGAAACGATTCTATTATAAACCCGGGAGAAGGAGAAGCTATGAGCAAGGCGATTATTACAGTAGTAGGTATGGACACAGTGGGAATCATTGCGAGGGTATGTACATACCTGGCAGAAAGTAAAATTAATATTCTTGACATATCGCAGACAATAATCCAGGAGTATTTCAACATGATGATGATCGTGGACTACAGCAGTACGGAGAAAGATTTCGGAACTGTAGTGGACGATCTGGAAGCCCTGGGAGATGAGATCGGCGTGCGCATCCGCTGCCAGAAGGAAGAAATTTTTACGAAAATGCACCGCATCTGACCCGCAAAGGAGAAATATCATGCTGAACATATTTGAAGTCAATGAGACAAACCAGATGATTGAGCAGGAACAGCTGGATGTCCGCACCATTACCATGGGAATCAGCCTGCTGGACTGCTGCGACAGAGACCTGGATAAGCTGAATGAAAATATCTACAGGAAAATCACCACATATGCGAAGGAGCTGGTTTCCACTGGGCAGGCGATTGAGCGGGAATATGGCATTCCTATTGTTAACAAGCGCATCTCTGTAACGCCCATCGC
Organism: Cuneatibacter caecimuris; assembly: GCF_004216775.1. Lineage (GTDB taxonomy): Bacteria > Bacillota > Clostridia > Lachnospirales > Lachnospiraceae > Cuneatibacter > Cuneatibacter caecimuris. The sequence continues at coordinate 100,261 of NZ_SGXF01000001.1, read as the reverse complement.
GCTGGTGGGCGGCTGCGCCTGCAAGAGCAGCCAGGACTATGTGACAATTGCCAGAACCCTGGACCGCGCGGCTCATGAAGTGGGCGTGAATTTTATCGGCGGTTATTCCGCGCTGGTGAGCAAAGGGATGACGCCTGCAGAAGAACTGCTGATTCGTTCCATCCCCCAGGCCCTTTCCGAGACGGAGCGGGTTTGCAGCTCTGTTAATGTGGGTTCCACGAAAACAGGTATTGATATGGATGCCGTCCGTCTGATGGGAGAGATGATCAAAGCCACCGCGGAGGCCACCAGAGAGAATGATTCCATGGGCTGTGCAAAGCTGGTGGTATTCTGCAACGCGCCTGACGACAACCCGTTTATGGCGGGCGCTTTTCATGGCGTGACAGAAGGAGACGCTGTGATCAATGTGGGCGTCAGCGGCCCGGGCGTGGTAAAATGCGCACTGGAACAGGTGCGCGGCGCGAATTTTGAAGTGCTGTGTGAAACAATTAAGAAAACTGCTTTTAAAATCACCCGCGTGGGCCAGTTGGTGGCCCAGGAAGCCAGCCGCCGGCTGGGTGTGCCCTTCGGGATCATCGACCTGTCTCTGGCTCCTACCCCTGCGGTAGGGGACAGCGTGGGGCAGATTCTGGAAGAAATCGGCCTGGAACAGGTAGGAGCGCCCGGCACCACCGCAGCGCTGGCGCTGCTGAACGATCAGGTGAAAAAGGGAGGAGTGATGGCTTCCTCCTATGTGGGCGGATTGAGCGGGGCTTTCATCCCGGTCAGCGAGGACCAGCATATGATCGACGCGGCTGCCTGCGGCTGCCTGACGCTGGAGAAGCTGGAAGCAATGACCTGCGTATGTTCCGTGGGCCTGGATATGATCGCGATTCCGGGGGATACTACTGCATCCACGATATCCGGGATCATTGCAGATGAAGCCGCCATCGGCATGGTGAACCAGAAAACTACAGCTGTCCGCGTCATTCCCGCTGTGGGAAAGAGCGTGGGAGATACAGTTGAATTTGGCGGATTGCTGGGCTATGCTCCCGTGATGCCGGTGAACACCAGATCCTGCGAGGCATTTGTCACCCGGGGAGGACGCATTCCGGCGCCCATACACAGCTTTAAGAACTGAGAAAGAAGGAAACATGGATAAACAGCAGGGAAACAGGAAAAACAGAAGTACCCGCTGGAAAAAACAGCGGAATAAACTGATCTTCATGTATACGGGGTTGGGATTGATGGTGGTGATCGTGATTGCCGCAGTGCTTTCTCTGACCAGAAATCTGATTTTCAGCGGAGGTCCTGACCCCACTGCTGCCACCGGAGGTCTGGAAGCCGGGTTAAACCAGGGCTACAGGCCCTCCGGCGCAGACGATCATGAGCCCACAGCGGAAGAGGTAGAGGAGTTTTATGATAATACCTTATTCATTGGGGACTCAATTATCGTCGGGTTCGGCAGGTATCTGGAAGCGCTGAATTCTGACTGCCTGAGCGGTCCCGAAGTGGTGGCGTCCGTAGGCTACAGCCTGCAGGAAGCGCTTCTGCCGCTGGAAGACTGCAAGCGCCATCCGGAGTACAACGGGACGCAGATGACGATATTTGACGCTGTATCCCTCATCCGGCCGGAAAAAATTGTGCTGTCTTTTGGACTGAATGACTTGAATATGAATACGGTCCCGCAGATTGTGGAGAATTATGGGAAAGTGATTGAAAGACTGCGCCAGATTAATCCAGAGGTCCAGATATATATCATCAGCTGTTCCTGGGTTTTCCGGGGCAGAGAGAGCGCAACGCTGAACAATAACAATGTGAAAGAGCTGAACCGCCAGGTTTCAGAATTCTGCGCAAAGAACAAGGTCGGCTTCATCAATATGGCGCCGTATCTTTCAGATGAGAGCGGGTATCTGTATTCTGGATATACATCAGATTTCTATATTCATCAGAATGCCAACGCCTATCAGACCTGGGTGCAGCTGCTGCGGAGATACGCCTACTGGCAGCTTTGCGGGAAAGAAGCCCCGGAAGAGATGTTCCCCATTACAAAACCCGGGCCTGTTGTAAATATTCCGGACGAGACCTTGTCCCCTACGGAGCCAATTGTGATCAAGCCTGAAAACACCGCTCCTGTTGTACCTCATACCACTGTGGCTCCTACTCCGGAGCCCGGCACACAAGAACCGCCCACGAACCCGGCTACTGAACCTCCGGCTACCGAGGCGCCCACTACAGCACCGGCAGAGACTTCTACTGCGGCCGAAACGCCGGCTCCGACAGAACCGCCGGAAACGAAACCGTCCGCAACGGCAGCCCCTACCGAGGCGCCGGTAACGACCACTGCACAGCAGAACAACGAGACGGATTTCAGCGCGGACGCGCCGGAACAATGATAATGTTACGATTATAAAAATGCGGGTCTCCTATGGCAGCTGTACCATAGGAGACCCGCGTTTTTCATTGCATGGGAAACTACGCTCCCTATGCAACAAAACCTTTCGGGGAATCGGTGTTTTCAAAGTGTCAAATCAGCGGTCCGGGCTCCCAGAAAACGGATCAGATCCTCCGGAGCTGCGATGATCTGCCGTCCGCGGCATCCGGCGCTGATATAGACACGGTCAAACAATATAACTGTTTCATCGAAAAATACAGGATAGTTTTTCTTCATCCCAACAGGAGAACATCCTCCCCGCATATATCCGGTAAGGTCCTGAAGTTCCTTTACATGAATCAGCTCCACCCTTTTGTCCCCGGCCAGCGCAGCCGCTTTTTTCAGGTTCAATTCTTCCGGAACAGGGATGCAGAATACCAGTATGCCCAGCCGTTCCCCCCGGGCCACCAGCGTTTTGAACAGCTGCTCTGGAGGAAGCCCCGTGACTTCCGCTACATGGCTGCCGGAAAGGTCAGACTCATCCACCGAGTATTCAATCGTTTCATAGGGAACGCCTGCCTGTTCCAGCAGCCGCATGGCATTCGTCTTAGCGGGCGGTTCATATGTCTTTTTTGCCAAGTCCGTCATCCCCTTCTGTCTCTGTTTCCATATTCCTGTTTAAAATAACAAGCTGCCGCCGATATTCATTGGGCAGCTCTGTCCCAAAACGGGTATATACTGCCAGACGGTATAGATCAGCAGCATGGACGTCCTGCTCCAGCTGCCGCTGCCAGATTGGCTGAAGAAATTCTTTTGCATCCGCCATTTTGCTGATGAGCGGGATACGTCCCTGTTCCTTAATGGCGCGGAGAAGATCAGTCCGTTCTTTTTTAAAGCCCAGAATCCGGGCATAACCGGTATACCCGGAAGCTTTGTATTCCGCCAGGTCTCTGCGGGTGATTTTCAGCAGGCACTGCATGAGTGAGCGGCTGACCCGGGTTCTGGTATATTGTTTTGTATTCAGTAAATCTGTCCAGCCGGAAAAACTGCGGAACGCGCCCCGCTCATTGAAGATACGGGCAGCCATATCAGGGGTCATGTCTCCGAACCGGGAGGGATCAGATTCGGAAAGAAGACAGTAGTTGAGCATCAGAGAAAAATCCTCTGAAGACACAGGGTAAATTTTGCCATATTCCTGTTCCAGGAGCCGGTATACTTCCGGAGGAACGGATTCCTTAAGGATTGACAGTTCCCGGGTGGTTTCCAGAAGGCTCCGCAGAGCCGAGGCTGAGTTCATATGCCCTTCAATTTCCTTACTGTGGTATTCCTGGCCCGCGCGCTTAAGCACATAGGGCTTTATGGAGCTGTTCTGCGTCAGCAGGGCTTTCAGGTATTCTATGCCCAAAATATTGTTGGGAGAGGACATGGCGTCAGTCAGAATATAAATATTCTGAATCGCGCTCAAATGAATCTGCTCCTGCATCATACAGGCGATCAGTGCGTCGCTGCGGGCCGCGGCAAAATTTTTCCCTTCACGGAGACTTTTCTGAAGGCTGTCAGTAAAGGCTTCCGGCTCTCTGGAAAGAATCCGGGCAAGGGCCTGAAGGGTGGTCAGATCAGCGGATTCGCTGCCGAAGCACAGAGCGTCTACAACGCCCAGCCGGTTCAGAACAGAAACCGCGCCCTGGGCAAAATATTCCGCGCTGCCGCAGGAAAAACAGGCCGGCAGTTCCAGAACGAGATCCGCGCCGCAACGCAGAGCCGTCTCTGCCCTCACATATTTGTCCAGAACGGCAGGAGCGCCTCTCTGCACAAAATCTCCGCTCATGACAACGACACAGGTATCTGCTCCTGTCATTTTTTTTGCCTGTTCCATATGATAAGCGTGTCCGTTGTGAAACGGATTATATTCCGCGATAATTCCTACTGTTTTCATTAGAAATACCTGCCTTTGATCATTAATAAACTACTGTGTTCAGTGTATCACATAAGGCCCTCTTGCGCAATAAGAGGAGCGCAAAAACTGCTGGTAAAACAGACTGTGCTGTGGTAGACTGAAGAAAAAAGAGGGCCAGAGGAGGGAAAGATGAAGTTTCATAATGGACATTGGCTGAATCAGCGGGGGACAGCTGTATTTTCCCCTAAAAAAGTATGGTTTGTAAGGAAAGTAAGCAATGGGCTGGAAATCTGCGCGCCTGCCGGGCGGGTAGAGGAACGTGGGGACACTCTGGGCGGGGTGAATCTGACGCTGCGTGTCACCGCTCCTGCCGAAGGGATTCTGAAAATGGAAGCGCTTCATTATGCGGGCGCGGCAGAAAAACAGCCTGTATTTCAAGTAAATGCGCAGGAGGGGTTTCTGCCTGAAGTTGAAGAATCAGAACAAAAATTAACGGTGCGCAGCGGTTCCCTGCGCCTGGAAATCAGCCGGGCCGACTGTGAGATGCGCTATTATGAGGGCGATCAGTTTCTGGCATCCGAAAGCGGGCTGGCCTATATCAAAGAAAACTGGGCGGGGCTTTACTACGATCCAGGCACAGAGAACGCCTGGATGAGGCAGGGCCTGTCTCTTTCTGTGGGAGAGCTGATTTACGGGCTGGGAGAGCGGTTTACTCCTTTTGTTAAAAACGGCCAGTCCGTAGAAATCTGGAATGAGGACGGAGGAACCTCTACAGAACAGGCTTATAAAAATATACCATTTTACCTTTCCAGCCGCGGATACGGCGTGTTCGTGGACCATCCAGGAAGAATCAGTTTTGAAGTGGGTTCTGAGATCGTAACCCAGGTGAGTTTTTCCGCCCGGGGTGAATCTCTGGCTTACTATATGATTGCCGGACCCACCATGAAAGAAGCTCTGGGACGGTATACCCGGTTTACCGGTAAAGCAGCCCTGCCTCCGGCCTGGACCTTCGGATTGTGGCTGTCCACCTCCTTTACCACAGATTATGACGAAAAGACAGTCAGCCATTTTGTGGACGAGATGTTCCGGAGAGACATTCCCCTCAGCGTGTTCCATTTTGACTGCTTCTGGATGAAGGAATTCTGCTGGTGCGATTTTACCTGGGATGAGCGGGTTTTCCCGGACCCTGCGGGAATGCTGGCCAGGCTGCATGAAAAAGGCCTGAAAATCTGTGTCTGGATCAACAGCTATGTGGGTCAGGAGTCCATTCTGTTTGAAGAGGGAAGAAGGAACGGGTACTTCCTGAAACGTCCTGACGGCAGCGTGTGGCAGTGGGATATGTGGCAGCCAGGCATGGCGTTGGTGGACTTCACCAACCCGGAAGCCAGAGAGTGGTATGGGCAGAAGCTGGAAAACCTGCTGGATATGGGCGTGGACTGCTTTAAAACAGATTTCGGTGAGCGCATCCCCACCGACGCAGTGTATTATGATGGATCAGACCCGGAAAGAATGCACAACTATTATACGTATCTCTATAATAAAACTGTATTTGAAGTATTGGAGAAAAAAAGAGGAAAAGGGGAAGCGGTCCTGTTCGCCCGTTCCGCCACTGCCGGCGGCCAGCAGTTCCCGGTGCACTGGGGCGGAGACTGCTGGTCAGATTTCCCCTCCATGGCGGAGACGCTGCGGGGCGGGCTGTCTCTGGGCATGAGCGGGTTTTCCTTCTGGAGCCACGACATCGGAGGCTTTGAGCAGACCGCGACTCCGGACGTCTATAAGCGGTGGGTGGCCTTCGGACTGCTTTCCAGCCATTCCAGGCTGCACGGAAGCTCCTCCTACCGGGTGCCCTGGGCTTATGACGAAGAGGCGGTGGATGTGCTGAGATTTTTCACTAAGCTGAAGCACAGCCTGATGCCCTACCTGTACAGCCAATCCGTACAGTGCTGTGAAAAAGGACTGCCCATGCTGCGCAGCATGGCGCTGGAATTTCCGGAAGATCCTGCCTGCGCGTATCTGGACCGGCAATATATGCTGGGGGATTCCCTGCTGGTCGCTCCTGTATTCTCTGAAGACGGAACTGCCCAATTTTACCTGCCGGAGGGGTTGTGGACAGATTTTCTGACAGGAGAAGAGATCCAGGGAGGAAGGTGGCTGAAGAAACAGTACGGCTATCTCAGCCTGCCCCTCTACGTGCGTCCGGGCACCCTGCTGCCTGTAGGAAGCGGTGAAAAAGGAGCTGTATATGATTACGGCCAGGCAGAATTAAGAGCCTATGGTCTGAAAGAAGGATCGGGGGCGGTGACCTTAGTTTATGACACAGCCGGAAAACTGCTGTATCAGGCAAAAGCAGCCCTTCAGGATGGAAAAATTACAGTGACCAGAACGTCCGGGGACTGAAACAGGACAGGAGAGGCGATGGAAGAAAAATACTTAAAGGCCATAACCACTGAAAATAATATATACAGAGAATTACAGCAGGAGGTCCAGGTACCTGCGACCACAAACACAGGCTGGAAAGAGCTGGATGAAGCTTTAGACTGGCTGTGCATGGGGGCGGAAAAAATCCTGGATTTTGGCTGCGGAAACGGAAGCATGCTTTTTCACTGCGCATTGAGGGGAACAAAAGAGCATCTTGGCATAGACTTAGCGGAAGAAGGGATACGCCTGGCGCGCCTGCGCGCAGAAAAAATGCCTGCAGGAAACTATCGCTTTCTTGAAGGCAGCTCAGAGGCCTTGTCCGGGGAGCCGGATTCCTCTGTGGACAGCGTTATTTTGTCCAATATTCTTGATAATTTGTATCCCGAAGACGCAGAAACCGTCCTGAATGAAGTCAACCGCCTTCTGCGCCCCGGCGGAAAGCTCATGGTGAAGCTAAACCCCTTTCTGGCAGAGGAACAGATTACAGAATGGGGAATCAGAAAAATAAGAGAAGACCTGCTGGACGACGGCCTGATCCTCTGGAACAGGAGCACAGAAGCCTGGCAGGAATACCTGAAACATTGGTTTTCCGCAGAATCTTACGCCGAGATGTGGATCCCGGAAGCAGAGCAGGTCAACAGAATATTCTGCCTGAGAAAAAAATAACACGTCTTCCCACATCAGTTGCGGCAGAGAAAACGGAGGAGGCTATTAGCCGTAAGGCATCGAGCCTCCGGAGTTTTCTCTGCCGCCTCTCTACGACTCCAAAGCTGCAAGATCTAACGGCTCATAATGGTTGTGTCCCGGCAATCGCTTTTTGTAATTCCAACACTTAATTGCCTCTTCCAAAGTTTTACCCGGATTATTTGCAAAAAAATCCCGGATATAGGTATTATACTCAAACTGCTTATCAATAACTGTTTTTCCCTTTTTCTTATCCTCAAGGATTTGATCATAGGCGGTAATTGCTTCTCTATAAGTTTTTCCGGCATTAGCCTTTAGCCACTTTTGAAAAGCCACATTAAACGAAAAAGCTTTCCCGATATGTTCCTTAAAAAATGCTCTATGCCTTTCCGAACAAACAAAGTCAGCTTCAATCTTTGCATCTTCAGTGATTTCTGATATTTCTGCGGCGGTTCTCTTTCCTGTTTTTGCGGGCATAACTTTTCCAGTATCCAGAAAATATGCAATCCTCTCTGCTATTTCTATTTTCCCGCCAGAAACAGGCAGGCCGTTTTTCCTGCAAAAGTCCACTAATTCCTCTTTTAAATAGTAAAAATCACGAAATGTTCTGCTGTCTAAATGTTTGTCTAAAGAAGGTCTTTCTATCATGGTTTACCTCGCTTTCAGCTATATTTGTCTGTATCCCTGCTGCGGTTGGGATTTTTCAGCAAGTCCATCATTTCGTCCATTTTTTCCTGGCATTCGCTGCATTCTCTATCATGGATAGAGATAATACCGGCGCATTTTGGACAAGTATATTTTTCTTTCTGCATTTCCATGAATAATTCCAAACCATGTTCCTGAACAAATCCACTATTTTCCAGAAGACTTGTCCGATACCTTTGGATATAGCTTTTTTCCAGATTTTTTATAAGCTTACATGGAAAAACGGAACATTCAAAACAGTAAGACAGCTCTTTTTCTTTTATGCAGTCCTTTATCCTGCATTTTCGGCAATGCTCAGGCTTTCCCATATCGCCGTTCAAACATCCCGCACATGGCTTTTTATGGTAACAATGTTTGTAACAAACCTTACAGTTCATTCCGCATGGAGCGAACATGGCATGATCAATATTTTCGCTTGGCATTTTCATAATTTATTCCCTTTTGCAAAATCCACCATTTCATTTTTGTGCATTTCATTATACCACAATCACAAAGGCGTGGAAACAGCAAGTTTCCGGGCTGATTTCCTACGTCTTGGAAAAATAATATGCTGCAGGGAATTTAGCTAACTCATGGCGGCCGGAAGCCCTTTGGCAGGGAGGCGGCAGACAAAACGGAGGAGGCTATTTGCCGTAAGGCATGGAGCCTCCGGAGTTTTCTCTGCCGCCTCTTCGCGACTCCCCCCATTGGTCACAAAAATATGATTTAAAAATTCCGCGGCATCCTACGCGCATAAATTGCAGTTCCCAGATCGCAGACGCCGTCCGCCACCAGAGCAGTGCCAAAAAACATGATCACAGTCTTGGCGGTGTCAAAAGGATTCGCAGCGATCAGAAATCCCAGAAACATGGGAACCAGAACAGAAATGGCCAGCGCCGCTGTCAGGGGGCTTCTGTCCTGCAGCGCCGCGATGAGAAGCGGCAGCTTTCCAACGCCGTCCAGCAAAAGAATGATGCCCAGCACCATGGGCAGGATGGAAAGGACAGTCAGTGGGAAAAAGCAGCAGAACAGGGTAAAACCAAAAAACGAGAAGCCCAGGATCAGGTCTTTCAGAGAAGAACAGCCTTTTTTTCTGCAGCTGACATAATAAAAAAGGCGGCCGGCGGCATAGATCAGGCTGCCCCCTGCCAGGAACCAGCAGAAAACAGTGCCGGTGATGCCCGGAAATATCAGCAGCATTGCGCCCAGAAAAACATAGAGGCATGCCGTCCATACAGAAGCGCTGCGGGACCAGAAAAATCGAAACATATGTATTCCTCCTTACAGTTTGAGATAATGAAATGAGCGGGAACTCTTTTCTATTATCTTATGTGAAAAAAGGAAAAGTGACCGCATTTTGAGGACAGAAAAAAAGAATGACCGGGACGGGAAAGCCCCTGTTTGCCGATACAAAACTTTACTCAACATATAAATGCCGGAATGCGAAAAATATATATTGCAATTCGATAATTATTAATTGACATTTGAAATGTAATGTGTTATCCTTCTTTAGAGATATGAGATAATATTTCTAAAATGCAGGAGGTAACTGACATGGAAGAAGCAAAATTGAAAGAAGAAACAGCTGAAATGATGGAAGGGCAGGCTGACCATGAGGAGGAAGAACTGGCCCCGGAAAGAATAATGAGTAAAAAATATCCGCTGTCAGGAATGGACGCGGTGTTTGCGGTTATCTTTTTTGCAGCAGCATGGCTTTACTGGGATTTAATTCTGTTTCACCGCCTGATTCCGGAAAGTGCTGCGACGGAGGGACCGGCCGGGCTGTTCTGGTTTTCGCTGTTCTATACAGGCGCCGTCCTGGGCTATTTGGCAATGAAAAAGAAAAAACCTGCGGCGGAAAGCTGGTTTTGGCTGGCAGTTCTGATTGCCCAGAGTCTTTCCCTGGTAATCTTTGGGGACCATATCCTGATGGGAGCGCTGCAGGTCCTCGCAATTCATGGAGTGGGAATCTACTGGACCGTTTCCGCGTCAGGCCGCCTTCTGGAAAACAGGACGTCTCACTGGGTGCTGTTTGATGTGCTGAACGCTGGGTTTATCATCCCCTGGGGGAATTTTCTGCGCCTGCCTGCCGTCTGGTGCGCCGGGGTGAAAGCCGGGGCAGGCAGGATCAGGGGAAAGAAAGAATTTCCGCTGAAAAAAGCAGCGGCTGTGTGCGGCGGCATCCTGGCGGCGTTGGCCTGCCTCTGTGTGGTGATTCCGCTGCTTTCCAAAGCGGATTCCTCATTCAAAACTGTAATTTCCGGGATGAGCGGCTGGCTCACAAACGGCTGGAGTCATTTCTGGAGCACAGTATTTTCCGGGACAGCGCTGATGCAGCTGGTCCTGGCCCTGTTTACCGGGATGTTCCTGTACGGTTTGGTATACGGCTGCGTCAGCGGAAGGCGTGCGGAAAACATGACCCAGAAAAGTTTGACAGAAATTCGCGATCAATTCCGGTTTGCTCCGGCAATTTCCGTGATATTGGTGCTGGCAGTTCTGACAGCGGTATACATCGTTTTTCTGCTTCTGCAGGCCGGGTATATGTTCGGTGCGTTTTTCGGAAATCTGCCGGAAGGGTTTTCCTACGCAGAATACGCTCGTACAGGCTTTTTTGAGCTGTGTCAGACTGTGCTGGTGAATGGAGCCGTTCTTCTGGCCATCAATCTGGCTGCAAAGAAAGGGGTATGCGAAGGAAAAGCTTTTCAAGCAGCCGCAGCGCTGGTCTGCGCGGCCACCTTGCTGCTGATCGTTATGGCGGCGTCTAAAATGGGGCTGTATATCACGGTCTATGGACTTACGGTGAAAAGAGTGCTGGTGAGCGTTTTCTTGCTCTGGCTGGCAATCGTTTTTATTTCCGCGCTGCTGCTGTGCTTCCGCAGGATACCACTGGTACGGATTGCGGCATTTTCCGGCGCCGTTCTTTTCACGCTGCTGTGTATATTGCCTGTGGAGAAAGGCATTCAGGAGTATAACAGCGCCGGAAATGTTTTTTTTCCAGTACAGCCTTGTCTGTTTAAAGAATGTGTTATATAATGATAATAGTACGGGCATCCGGGGCTGGATGGCTGAGAATCAATACAGGAAAGGAGTCAAAAATCATGGGATTTATTGACGTTATCAAAGAGAGAGCAAAAGCGGACAGAAAGAAAATTATTCTGCCGGAGTCCATGGACAGAAGAATTTTCGAAGCTGCCGCACAGATTCAGAAGGAAGATCTGGCGGATCTGATCATTATCGGCAGCCCTGAAGAGATTGAAAAGAACGGCGCAGGCCTGGATTTTTCCAAGGCTGTTGTTGTAGACCCTGCCACTTATGAAAAAACAGGAGAATACATTGACAAGCTGGTAGAGCTTCGCCAGGCAAAGGGCATGACCCCTGAAAAGGCAAAAGAAATTCTGATGACAGATTATACATACTACGGTGTGATGATGGTGAAATGCGGAGACGCGGACGGACTGGTTTCCGGCGCCTGCCACTCCACAGCCAACACCCTTCGTCCCTGCCTGCAGATCCTGAAGACGAAGCCCGGCGTGAAGCTGGTGAGCGCCTTCTTCCTGATGGTAGTGCCAGACTGCGAATACGGCGCGGACGGCGCGTTTATTTTTGCGGACGCCGGCCTGGAGCAGAATCCCGATCCGGAAAAGCTGGCGGCGATCGCTGTTTCTTCCGCGGAATCCTTTGAGCTGCTGGTTCAGAAAGAGCCTATCGTGGCGATGTTGTCTCATTCCACAAAGGGAAGCGCGAAGCATGCGGATGTGGATAAGGTTGTAGCCGCCACAGAGATCGCGAAGCAGAACAATCCCGGCCTGAAACTGGACGGAGAGCTGCAGCTGGATGCGGCCATCGTTCCCAGCGTAGGCGCTTCCAAGGCGCCCGGCAGCGAGGTTGCCGGCAAGGCTAATGTTCTGGTATTCCCTGATCTGGATGCCGGCAATATCGGCTATAAGCTGGTTCAGAGACTGGCTAAGGCAGAGGCTTACGGTCCTGTGACCCAGGGTATTGCAAAGCCGGTCAACGACTTGTCCCGCGGCTGCTCGGCAGAGGATATTGTGGGCGTGGTTGCTATTACCGCAGTACAGTGCCAGGCACAGGAATGACAGATTAAACAGAACAGAATACCGGTCTGACGGGCAGCGCGCCCGTCAGATTTGCGTTATGGAAAGTTGGAGCGGATGAAAAAAACAGTCATTGGGATTCTGGCCCATGTGGATGCCGGAAAAACTACTTTATCAGAGGCCATGCTGTACTTAAGCGGCGGAATCCGGAAACTGGGCAGGGTGGATAACGGGGACGCTTTTCTGGATACAGACGCGCTGGAACGCGCCAGAGGAATCACCATTTTTTCCAAACAGGCTGTTTTCAAATTTGGCAGCACGCGGTTCACGCTGCTGGATACTCCCGGACATGTGGATTTTTCTGCGGAAATGGAGCGCACGCTGCAGGCGCTGGATTATGCAGTGCTGGTCATCAGCGGTTCGGACGGCGTCCAGGGACATACGCTGACCCTGTGGAGGCTGCTGAAAGAATATGAGATTCCTGTTTTTCTCTTTATTAATAAAATGGACCAGCCGGGATGCAGCAGAGAAAAACTGCTGCAAGAGCTGCAGGAGAGGCTGGACGGAGCCTGCGCGGACTTCGGAGTTTCTGATCAGGAGGCGTTCCAGGAAGCTGCAGCCATGTGCGGTGAGGCTGCGCTGGAGCAGTATCTGGAGACAGGGAGAGTATCAGATGAGAAAATCAGGGAAATGATTTTCAGCCGGAAAATGTTTCCCTGCTGTTTTGGTTCGGCTCTGCGGCTGGAGGGTGTGGAGGAATTTTTGAAGGCTCTGGATTTTTGGACCAGGCCGGTTTCTTATCCTGAAGAATTCGGAGCCAGGGTCTTTAAAGTAGCCAGAGACGTGCAGGGGAACCGGCTTACCTACCTGAAAGTGACCGGAGGCGTTTTAAAGGCCAGGATGCAGTTGGGGGATGAAAAGGTCAATCAGATCCGCATCTATTCCGGCGAGAAATATGAGACTGTGAATGAAGCGGCTGCCGGAACAGTCTGCGCTGTCACCGGCCCGGGGGACACCAGGCCGGGCCAGGGCTTCGGCGCAGAGGAAACGGCCGGGCTGCCGGTGCTGGAACCGGTGCTGACGTATCAGATCTGCCTGCCGGAGGGCTGTGAACCTGCAGCGATGCTGCCAAAGCTGCGGCAGCTGGAGGAAGAGGAGCCGGAACTGCACATTGTCTGGAATGAGCAGCTCAAGGAAATCCATGCGCAGGTCATGGGAGAGGTGCAGATTGAAATTCTGAAAAGTCTGATACTGGAACGCTTTGAAACAGAGGTGGAGTTCGGAGCCGGCAATATTGTATATAAAGAAACGGTTGCCAGGACCGTGGAAGGTGTGGGGCATTTTGAGCCGCTGCGCCACTATGCGGAAGTCCATTTGCTGCTGGAGCCTCTGGAGCGGGGGAGCGGCCTGGAATTCGCTTCTGCCTGCAGCGAGGATTCTCTGGACAGGAACTGGCAGCGTCTGGTTTTGACCCATCTGGCGGAAAAGGAACATCCCGGGGTGCTGATCGGCGCGCCGGTTACAGATATGAGAATCACGCTGGCAGCGGGGCGTGCGCACCTGAAGCACACGGAAGGCGGAGATTTCCGGCAGGCCACTTACCGGGCGGTGCGCCAGGGGCTGCGGGAGGCCGGCACTGTACTGCTGGAACCTTATTATGAATTCCGGCTGGAGATTCCCGCGCAGATGGTGGGGCGAGCAATGACGGATATGGAGAAAATGTCCGGGGAATGTCTTCCGCCGGAGCTGTCAGAGGATATTGCCGTGTTAAAGGGAAAAGTGCCTGTGGCCTCCGCCCGGGATTACCAGAAGGAAGTCACGGCTTATACGCGGGGTACCGGCAGGCTGGTATGCGTGCCTGCAGGGTATGGGCCCTGCCATAACGCACAGGAGGTTATAGAGGCCGCAGGGTACGATCCGGAAAGGGATTTGGAAAATCCCACCGGTTCAGTTTTCTGTTCCCATGGAGCAGGATATCCTGTCAGCTGGGACAAGGTAAAAGAGCACATGCATGTGGAAAGCCCTTTCTCCTGCCTGAAAAACTCCGCCGCAGGCAATGCGGCGGAAAGTACCGGATCAGGAGAAGGGGAGCCATGGCTGGGCGTGGAAGAAATAGACGCTATCCTGGCGCGGACCTATTATGCCAACAGCCATGGAAAAGCGCCCGGAAGAAAGCGTGCAGGCTCCCGCCGGACAGTGATTTCAGCTCCTGCCGGACAGCGCCAGCCAAAGCCTGCTGCGATCCGGGAAAAATATCTTCTGGTGGACGGATATAATATTATCTTTGCCTGGGAGGAGCTTCGGTCCCTGGCGGAGGCGAATATTGACGGCGCGAGAGGAAAACTGCTGGATATACTCTGCAATTATCAGGCTGTCAGGAAATGCCGGCTGATCGCGGTGTTTGACGCTTACCGGATGCAGGGGCACCGGACAGAGGCCATGGATTATCATAATATCCAAGTGGTTTATACCAGGGAAGCAGAGACCGCGGATCAGTATATAGAGAAATTTGCCCACGAAAACGGGATGAAATATGATGTGACAGTCGCCACCTCCGACGGCCTGGAACAGATCATCATCCGCAGCCAGGGCTGCCGGCTGCTGTCCGCCAGGGAATTTCAGGAAGAGGTGGAGCGGGCCGCTCTGGAAATCAGGCAGATTTATGAAGAAAAGCAGGGGCCCGGAAGGAGAAATTTTCTGCTGGATACCTTGCCTGAGGAGGCCAGAAGGCAGATAGAGAAGCTGGCCGGAGAAGCTTCCCGGAATGAAACATCAGATTAGGTTGACAGAGCAGAAAAACTGTTTTATAATAACTGCTGTTCATCGGAGGGTGGACCATTCTCATGAAATGGCGACCGGATAAGATGCTGGCTGAAATGCCTGCTTTTTATCCGGTTTTTTGTTGCATAGGTAGCGGACTGTTATTTCACAGGAAACTGCGTTCCCTATGCAACAAAACTCTCCGGGGGGGGTGTTCAGTGCGCTTTTGAATAAGCGATGGGGCTGGCCTGACCGCAGGGCCGCCGGAGAAAAATACGCTGGTGGGAAAGGAAAAGAGATCATGAAGGAAACACAGAATTTTACTCAGGGAAATATTATGAAATCCCTGGTTAAGTTTGCGCTGCCGGTGCTGGCTGCCTTGTTTTTGCAGACCATGTACGGAGCGGTGGACATGCTGGTGGTGGGGCAGTTTGCTTCTGCGGCAGATGTTTCGGCAGTATCTACAGGGAGCTGGCTCATGCAGCTGATCACTTCCTTTGTGGTGGGAATCGCTGTGGGGACCACGGTTTTGCTGGGCAGAAAGCTGGGAGAAGGGAAGCCGGAAGAAGCCGGGAAAATTATTGGAGCCAGCATTACCCTTTTCCTGATCATCGGCATTGCCATTACCGTGCTGATGGAATTGTTTGCGGTACCGGTGGCGCGGATCATGAGGACGCCGGAGGAAGCTTTTGACGCAACTGTAAGCTATGTGAGGATCTGCTCGGCCGGCTCTTTATTCATTGTGGCATATAATCTGCTGGGCAGTATTTTCCGCGGGATCGGGGACTCCAGGATGCCTCTGATTACGGTGGCGATTGCCTGTGTGTTTAATATTGCAGGGGATTTTTTGCTGGTGGGAGTTTTTGGGATGGCCGCGGCGGGAGCTGCTGTCGCCACGGTCTGTGCCCAGGCCCTCAGTGTGATTATTTCTGTGTTTATTATCCGGAAGAAGAAGCTCCCTTTTGCGTTTGCAAAAAAGGATATTGCATTTGACAGAAAGCGGATGGGAAATGTATTCCGGCTGGGCCTGCCCATCGCGTTTCAGGATTTGCTGGTGAGTGTTTCCTTCCTGGCGATTACTGCGATTGTGAATTCTTTGGGCGTGATTCCGTCGGCAGGGGTGGGTGTGGCAGAGAAACTCTGCGGTTTTATTATGCTGGTGCCTTCGGCGTTTAATCAGTCCATGTCCGCTTTTGTGGCTCAAAATATCGGAGCCGGCAAAGAGCAGAGGGCCAGGAAAGCCTTGTTTTGCGGGATCGGGCTGTCTTTGCTGGTGGGGGTGGCGATGGCATGGTTTTCATTCTTTCACGGAGATCTGCTGTCGGGGCTGTTTGCCAGGGATCCGGCAGTGGTCGGCGCGTCTGCGGAATATCTGAAGGCTTATGCCATCGACTGCCTGCTGGTGTCTGTGATGTTCTGCATGATCGGTTATTTTAATGGCTGTGGAAAAACTATGTTTGTGATGGCGCAGGGGATTATAGGGGCTTTTGGCGTGAGGATTCCTGTATCGCTGCTGATGAGCCGGATGCAGCCGGTGTCTTTGTTTCGGGTGGGGCTGGCTACGCCTTGTTCGTCTGTGGTTCAGATTGCGCTCTGCGTGGGATATTTTGTGATTTTGAATCGGAAATCAGTAAAAATCAAAGAAACATGAAAAACCCGTTGACAAACGAAAAAAGCACATGTATAATAATTCAGGTGTGTATTTGAAACCAGATTTTGGAGGATAGTATGCAGATTAATTTATCTGAATTGTTTGCCGCTGACGGCATGGTCAGGGAGTATGACGTCCCTGTGGAGATGGAGGTTTTTTCCTGCTGGGAGGGAGAGTTTCCTCTGGTGAAGAAAGAACCGGTTCATCTTATGGTGACGCATACCGGAAACCGTTGTTTGGAAGTGACCGGTGAAATCCGTCTTTACCTGCTGGTTCCGTGTGACCGCTGCCTGACTTCTGTTGAGGTCCCTTTTGTACTTCCGGTGGAAAAAGAACTGGACGGAAACCAGGATGCGGCGGAGGAGTCAGATGAAGCCTATTTTTACAGTGGATATTACCTTGATGTAGACAAGCTGGTCAATGGTGAGCTTATCGTGAACCTGCCGATGAAAGTTCTCTGCAGTCCTGACTGTAAGGGGATCTGCAAACGGTGCGGCAAGAACCTGAATGAGGGTCCCTGCGCCTGCGACGACAGGTCGCCGGATCCGCGTATGGCAGCAATCCGTGATATCTTCAATAATTTTAAGGAGGTGTAACCCATGTCTATCTGTCCTAAGAACCGTTCTTCCAGAGCGAGAAGAGACAGCCGCAGAGCTAATTGGAAAATGAGTGCTCCTAATTTAGTGAAGTGCAGCAAGTGCGGTGCACTGATGATGCCTCACAGAGTATGCAAGGCTTGCGGGTCTTACAACAAGAGAGAGATTATCTCTAACGAGAAGTAAAGATCTGAACTGAGCAGGGCTTTCCGTAAGGAAGGCCTTTTTTCCTGTGTGTGGGATGATTTGGGGAGTGATGGTGTATGAGGGGCGGTGCACTTGCTTTTTTTACGTGCTGCGCCGGAGGCGCTGCGCGTTTGGGGGATGGCGGGGGAGTCGCTGGCCGCAGCGCGGGCCATGGAAGCGCAGCTTCCATGGCTTTGGGGCTGGCGCCCCATGGAACCTTAAAACAGAATGCCGGCCGGTGTGCGAGCACCCCGGCCGGCGTTCTGTTTTAAGGTTCCGCGCTGCTTGTAGCCTTGCTGAAAAAAAAGGTTGACCTGTAATTTGTTATCTTGTATAGTAGGGATAGGCAAATTCCGGATTTGGGAATGTTTGCCGGATATGAATGGGAGCTGAAGTTATGATTACTGTTGCAGTGGATGCGATGGGCGGGGATAATGCCCCGTCGGAGATTGTGAAGGGCGCTGTGAATGCGCTGAATGCCAGGCAGGATGTTAAAGTGGCTTTGGTCGGGCTTCCGGAGGTGATTAATCGGGAACTGGTGGAGTATACTTATGATAAGGGCCGTTTGGATGTGGTTCCT
Organism: Cuneatibacter caecimuris; assembly: GCF_004216775.1. Taxonomy (GTDB): domain Bacteria; phylum Bacillota; class Clostridia; order Lachnospirales; family Lachnospiraceae; genus Cuneatibacter; species Cuneatibacter caecimuris. The sequence continues at coordinate 82,397 of NZ_SGXF01000001.1, read as the reverse complement.
GCTTCTGAGGTGATCGCTACAGAGGAACCGCCGGTGAATGCGATTCGTTCCAAAAAGGATTCGTCTGTTGTGGTGGCGCTGAATCTGGTGAAGAAAAAACAGGCTGACGCGTTTGTTTCCTGCGGGAGTACGGGGGCTGTTCTGGTGGGCGGCCAGCTGATCGCAGGAAAAGTGAAGGGTGTGAAGAGGCCGCCGCTGGCGCCGCTTCTGCCTACGGAAAAGGGCGTGTCGCTGCTGGTGGACTGCGGAGCTAATGTGGACGCCAGGCCGGATCATCTGGTGCAGTTTGCCAAGATGGGCTCAATCTATATGGAGCATGCGATGGGTGTAAAGAATCCCAGAGTGGCGATTGTCAACATCGGTGCGGAAGAAGAGAAAGGGAATGCTCTGGTAAAGGAGACGTTTCCTCTATTGAAGGAATGCAGGGACATTAATTTTATCGGCAGTATAGAGGCCAGGGAGATCCCGCATGGGCAGGCGGATGTGATTGTCTGCGAAGCATTTGTGGGCAATGTGATTCTGAAGCTGTATGAGGGCGTGGGAGCCACGCTGGTGAATGAAATTAAGAAGGGTATGCTTTCTTCATTCAGAGGCAAAATGGGAGCGCTTCTCGTAAAACCAGCATTGAAAAAGGTATTGAAGAAATTTGATGCCAGCGAACACGGCGGCGCGCCGATGCTGGGGCTGAACGGCCTGGTGGTGAAGGCCCACGGCAGTTCCAAAGCCAAGGAAGTGACGAATGCTATTATTCAGTGCATTGCGTTTCAAGAGCAGGATATTCCGGGAAAAATCAGGGCCAGCCTGAATCCGGAGGTTGCAGATTCTAAATAAGAGAATAGTATAGCATAGATTATAACAAGAAAGGACGGATGATTTTGATGGAATTTGAAAAGCTGCAGAGTATTATCGCGGAGGTACTGAACGTAGACGCTGAGGAGATCACAATGGAGACCACATTTGTGGATGACCTGGGCGCGGATTCCCTGGATATTTTCCAGATCATCATGGGAATTGAAGAAGAATTCGATGTGGAGATCCCCAACGAAGCCGCCGAACATATCGTTACAGTTGGCGATGCGGTGGAGCAGATCAAGTCTGCTCTGAAATAACAGCGTCGGAAGGCAGAGAAACGGGGCTGCCGCAGCCGGGCCGTAAGGCCGGCCGCGGCGGCCTTCCTTTACAATAAGGAGAGGCATCTCCCGGCATAAAACAGACTTGAATGACAGACAGGAGGAAGAAAATGCGATCAATGGAACAGCTGCAGGAAACGGTGCAGTACCATTTCCGGGACAGCGGGCTGCTGCGGCTGGCGCTGACCCACAGTTCCTATAATAATGAACATCATCAGGAACGGCTTCAGAATAATGAACGGCTGGAATTTCTGGGCGATGCGGTGCTGGAACTTGTTTCCAGTGATTTTTTATTTCATAGGTATCCGGACAAGCCGGAGGGGGAAATGACAAAGCTCCGGGCCAGCCTGGTCTGCGAGCCTTCTTTAGCGTACTGCGCCCGGGATATCAGTTTGGGGGAATATCTCTATCTGGGGAAAGGAGAGGACGCCACCGGCGGAAGAAACCGTGATTCCATCACTTCGGACGCTATGGAGGCGCTGATCGGAGCCATTTATCTGGACGGTGGTTTTGCTAGCGCAAAAGAGTTTATTTTAAAATACATATTGAACGATCTGGAAAATAAACAGCTTTTTTACGATAGCAAAACTATCTTGCAGGAGATGGTACAGAAGGAAGACAGCCAGGAGTGCCTGGTCTATGAAATCCTGGATGAAGTGGGCCCGGATCATGACAAACAATTTCTGGCCTGTGTCACGGTAGAAGGAAGAGAATTGGGCCGGGGGAAAGGCAGGACCAAAAAAGCGGCGCAGCAGATGGCGGCTTATCAGGCGATCCTGCATTTGCGGGCAGGCAGAAAATGAGGAGCGGAAGATGTATTTAAAAAGTATCGAGGTACAGGGCTTCAAATCTTTTGCCAATAAAATCAAATTTGAATTCCATAATGGGATCACGGGCATTGTGGGCCCCAATGGCTCCGGCAAGAGCAATGTGGCGGACGCAGTGCGCTGGGTGCTGGGGGAACAGAGCGCAAAGCAGCTGCGCGGGTCCAATATGCAGGATGTGATTTTTTCCGGCACAGAGGTGCGAAAACCCCAGAGCTATGCATATGTGGCCATTACCCTGGATAATTCCGACCGCCAGCTGAACGTGGATTATGAAGAAGTAACCGTCTCCCGCCGGGTCTACCGTTCAGGAGAGAGCGAATATCTGCTCAACGGCGCAGCCTGCCGTCTGCGGGATATCAACGAGCTGTTTTATGATACAGGGATCGGCAAGGAAGGCTATTCCATCATCGGGCAGGGACAGATTGACAAAATTCTCAGCGGAAAGCCGGAAGACCGGCGGGAGTTGTTTGACGAAGCTGCCGGAATCGTGAAATTCAAGCGGCGCAAAGTCATGACCCTGAAGAAATTGGAGGATGAGCAGGCCAATCTGGTGCGGGTCAGCGATATCCTGTTTGAACTGGAAAAGCAGGTGGGCCCGCTGGAACGCCAGGCGGAAGCGGCGAGAAAATATCTGCAGCTCCGGGAAGAGCTGAAATTGTATGATATCAGCCTGTTTCTGAAGGACAGGGAGCAGACAGAAAACCAGCTGAAGGAACTGGAGGGAAAGATTGCGGTCACTGACGGGCAGATCAGGGAGACAGCCGCAGCTCAGGAAAAACTCCGCACAGAATATGCTTCTCTGGAAGCTGAGCTGGAAGAGCTGAACTGCAGCAGCGAGAGCGCCAGAAACGCTCTGCAGGAATCTACCGTGGGGAAGAGCAGTCTGGAAGGCAGGATCAATGTTCTGCTGGAACAGATCAATACGGAGCGGATGAATCAGGAGCACATCACAGGGCGGATTCAGGCGATCCGCAGCCGGCTGGAAGCCCGGCAGGGAGAAGAAGAACAGCTGGAACAAAGACGCAGAGAAACAGAGCGCAGCTGCCGGGAGAGCGAAGAGAAAATCAGCGCGGCCAAAACTGCACTGGAAGGCGCGGAGAGCAGGATCAGAGAATATGAGGAAGCCATTGCCGGGAGCAAGGGGCGGATTATTGAGCTTCTGAATGAAAAATCCGGTATTGCCGCAAAAGGGCAGCGCTATGAGACCATGCTGGAACAGGCGCTGGTCCGCCGGGCGGAGGTGGGCCAGAAGCTGATCAAGAGCAAAGCGGAAGAGGAATCGGCTTTGGCGGAAGAATCCCAGTTTTCCGGAGAGCTGGAGAGGTGTCTGAAAGAACTGGATGTTCGCCGGGAGAACTGCCGTACATTGCAGGAGCGGATTTCCCGTGGGACAGAAGAACATCACAGAAAGACGAAATATCTGAATGAAAGGCAGCAGGAATTTCATGCGCTGAAGAGCAAAGCGGATTCTCTGAAAAATCTGGCCGAGCGCTATGAAGGGTATGGGAACAGCATCCGCAGGGTGATGGAGGCCAGGGACCGGGTCAGCGGGATTCACGGCGTGGTGGCGGATCTGATTCATGTGGAGAAAGAATATGAAGTGGCGGTGGAAACGGCCCTGGGAGGCAGCATCCAGAATGTTGTGACAGACTCCGAACAGACGGCCAAGCACCTTATTGAATATCTGAAGAAAAATCGTTTTGGCAGAGCGACGTTTTTGCCGCTGGACGGCATTCAAAACAGAGGCAAACTGAAAGAGGCCGGCGTGCTGAAGGAAGCGGGGGTCATCGGCCTGGCCTGCGACCTGGTGCAAGCGGAGCCGGTGTATCAGAACCTGATTCAGTATCTGCTGGGGCGGGTGGTAGTGGCTGATCATATCGACCATGCTCTGGCACTGGCCAGGAAATACCGCTACACTCTGCGGATTGTTACCCTGGACGGGGAACTGCTTAACGCGGGCGGTTCCATGACCGGCGGAGCCTTTAAAAACACCAGCAATCTGCTGGGACGGCGCAGGGAAATTGAAGAACTGGAAGCTTCAGCAGAAAAAGCGCTGGCCCAATATGACAGCCTGCTCAAAGAGCTGGTGGAGCTGGAAGCTGCTGTGGAAAAGGATAAACAGCAGCTGGAAGAAGAACAGAAAAAGCAGCAGGAGGCCGCCCTGAAGGCCAATACCTGGGGATTGAAAAAACGTCAGGCAGAAGCCGCGGTGAGAACAATACTGGAAGCCAGAGAAGACTCAGCCCGGGAAATGCGCCAGCTGGAAGAACAGGTGAAGGACATCCGTTTCCAGAAAGAGGCGATTTCCGGGGAAATGACAGAGATTGAACGGCAGAACGGACAATCTGAATCGGCAGTACAGGATTATAATCAGAAACTGGAAGAAGAAAAAACCGGCAGGGACCGGCTTGCGGCAGAACTGACAGAAGCCCAGATGGCAGGATCAAAATTGGCGCAGCAGGCAGCTTTTGTCCGGGAAAATGCCGAACGGATCAGGCAAGAAAAGAAAAATCTGGAGCTGGAACAGGAAACTCTGCTGGCAAGCGAAGGCCAGGGAGATACGGCTGTTCTGGAAAAACAGCAGCAGATCGGATGCTTAAAAGAAGAAATCCGTGTGACGGATGAGAAGATTGCAGCGCTGAATGACCGGCTGGCAGAAATTGCCGCCGCGCGGGAAAACCGGTCGGCCAAACAAAAAGAATATTTTAACGCCAGAGAAGAGCTGTCGGCGCAGAGCGGCGCTCTGGAAAAAGAAAGTTACCGTCTGCAGACCCAGAAAGAAAAGCTGGAGGAACATCTGGACGGCCTGGTGAACTATTTGTGGGAACAGTATGAAATGATGCCTTCCGAAGCGGCGGACCAGGGCGCCATGAAAGACGGCGGTCTGAACGAGCTTCGCAGGCAGGCGGCAGAACTGAAAGGGAAAATCAAAAACCTGGGGACTGTGAATGTCAATGCCATTGATGATTACCGGGAAGTGCTGGAACGGTATACTTTCATGAAAGGACAGTACGAAGACCTGACCCAGGCGGAAGCGAATCTAAAACAGATCATAGAAGAGCTGGATACCGGAATGAGGAATCAATTCAATGAAAAATTCATGGAGATCCGCACAGAGTTTGACCGGGTGTTCAGGGAACTGTTCGGCGGAGGCCGGGGAACGCTGGAGCTGACCGGAGAAGAAGATGTGATCGAGGCGGGCATCCGTATTATTTCCCAGCCGCCGGGAAAGAAGCTGCAGAACATGATGCAGCTCTCCGGAGGAGAAAAAGCCCTGACGGCCATTGCTCTCCTGTTCGCGATCCAGAACCTGAAACCTTCTCCCTTCTGTCTGCTGGATGAAATTGAGGCGGCGCTGGATGATTCCAACGTAGGGCGCTTTGCCCAGTACCTGCATAAGCTGACGAAAAACACACAGTTTATTGTCATCACCCACCGGCGCGGGACGATGGTGGCCGCAGACCGCCTGTATGGCATCACCATGCAGGAAAAGGGCGTGTCCACGCTGGTCAGCGTGAATCTGATCGACAGAGAGCTGACCGCATAATGAGTTTGAGAGTTTGAAAGGGAGTATAGAGATGGGCGAAAAAAAAGGATTTTTCAGCCGGCTGGTTAAGGGGCTGAGTAAGACAAGAGAATCTATTGTATCTGGCATTGATTCTATTTTCAGCGGATTTTCCTCCATTGATGAAGATTTTTATGAGGAAATAGAAGAAACGCTGATCATGGGAGATCTGGGTATTCATACCACTGAAAAGATCATTGAAGACCTGCGGGCCAGAGTGAAGGAAGAGCATATCAAAGACCCCTCGGCCTGCAAACAGCTGCTGATCGACAGCATCCGCAGCCAGATGGATCTGGGAGAGAATGCCTATCAGTTTGAAAACCGCACTTCTGTGGTGCTGGTGATCGGCGTCAATGGCGTGGGGAAGACCACATCCATCGGGAAGCTGGCCGGCCAGATGAAGGAGATGGGCAGGAGCGTTCTGCTGGCGGCTGCGGATACGTTCCGGGCCGCGGCGATCGAACAGCTGACAGAGTGGGCCAATCGTTCGGGGGTAGGGATCATCGCCCAGAAGGAAGGTTCCGATCCGGCGGCGGTGATATATGATGCAGTACAGGCTGCAAAGGCCAGAAAGACAGACGTGCTGATCTGCGATACCGCGGGCCGCCTCCACAATAAGAAAAACCTGATGGAGGAGCTGCGCAAGATCAACAGGATCATAGAAAAAGAATATCCGGAAGCCTATAAAGAGACTCTGGTGGTTCTGGACGGAACCACAGGGCAGAATGCTCTTGCCCAGGCCCGCCAGTTTCAGGAGGTGGCGGATATCACCGGCATCATTCTGACCAAGATGGACGGCACAGCGAAAGGCGGCATCGCGGTGGCGATTCAGTCGGAGCTGGGAATTCCGGTGAAGTATATCGGGATCGGCGAGAAAATAGATGATTTACAGAAATTTAATGCGGATGAGTTTGTAAATGCCCTGTTTGGTGCGGGACAGAAACAGGAGGACTAAGGGATGACAGAGGAATTGACACTGGAGAAATTTGAAGAGGCTTATGAGACGGTCACAAAAGTGACGAATGAAACGAAACTGGTATACAGCGAATATTTCAGTTCCCAGACGGGAAACAAGGTCTATTTTAAACCGGAAAATATGCAGTACACCGGCGCTTATAAGCTTAGGGGCGCTTACTATAAGATTTCCACGCTGACAGAGGAAGAACGGAGCCGGGGCCTGATCACTGCTTCCGCGGGAAACCATGCCCAGGGCGTTGCCTATGCGGCGAAAGCTTTCGGTTGCAAAGCTGTGATCGTGATGCCCACAACAACCCCGCTGATCAAGGTGAACCGTACCAAGAGCTATGGCGCGGAAGTGGTGCTTTCCGGAGACGTGTACGATGAGGCCTATGACTGCGCCTGCAGGCTGGCGGAGGAGCATGGGTATACCATGATCCATCCCTTCAACGACCTGGATGTGGCGACGGGACAGGGGAGCATTGCAATGGAAATCATAAAAGAGCTGCCCACGGTGGACTATATCCTCTGTCCCATCGGCGGCGGCGGGCTGTGCACAGGCGTTTCTACTCTGGCTAAGCTTTTAAATCCCAAGATCCGCGTGATCGGCGTGGAACCGGCGGGAGCCAGCTGTATGCAGGCCTCCCTGGAAGCGGGGCATGTGGTCACTCTTCCTTCAGTGGACACCATCGCAGACGGCACAGCAGTGAAAACTCCCGGAGACAAGCTGCTGCCTTATATTCAGAGCAATGTGGATGAAATTATCACAGTGGAAGATAAGGACCTGATCGTGGCATTTCTGGACATGATTGAGAATCACAAGATGGTGGTGGAGAATTCCGGCCTGCTCACCGTGGCGGCGCTCCACCAGATGAAAGTTCATAATAAAAAGATTGTTTCTATCCTCAGCGGCGGAAATATGGATGTGATTACCATGTCCTCAGTAGTGCAGCATGGGCTGATCCAGCGCGGCCGGATTTTCACCGTTTCCGTGCTGCTGCCGGATAAGCCGGGCGAGCTGCAGAAAGTGGCTGGCGTGATCGCCCAAGCCAAGGGAAATGTGATTAAGCTGGAGCACAATCAGTTCGTCAGCATTAACCGGAATGCTGCGGTGGAGCTCCGCATCACCTTGGAGGCCTACGGCAATGACCATAAACAACAGATCGTCTGTGAGCTGGAAAAAGAGGGGTACCGTCCCAAGATTGTGAATACCAGCCTGTAAAGACTTTTGGAGATCAGCATATTTCCGCCGCGGGAAGGGGGTGCTGCATAGGAAACGCAGTTACCTATGCAGCACCCCCTTCCGGGAGATACGCACAACGCCCTTTATTTGCTCTTTATTTTGCATACTGTGTGACAAGCACGGTTTGTACTTCTGAGCCTGCCAGACGCTTGACGGTCAACCGTGCCTGTCTTGTCTGGCCAGTGGTATTTTCCGCAGCCAGCAGGAACAGGGAAGTATCCTCACCTCTTCCGCCCTGTGGGGGAGTGCAGCTCAGCCAGTCAGCGTTTACTGAAGAAATCCATGCGCCTTCGCAGCCGAGACGGATCTGTTTTTCGCCTCCCTCCCGGCTCATTTCCACTTGTCTTGCATCTGAAGCAAGCAGCGAGGGCCATTCTATCTGGACGCGCAGCGCTTGATTTTTCCAAGGGCCATAAATATCCTGTTCGGAAATGCTTCCGGAATTTCTCGAGATAGTAGAAATCAAATGTCCGCTGCAGTCTACAGTAAAAGATAAATGGGATTTTCCGGCGCGCTGGTTCGTGGGGAGCTTCCAAATCCAGTGCTGTTCAAATTGCGCCAACGTATGGGAGAGAGCGGCCGGGTCAAGCAGAAACTGCCAGCGTCCTGCCTGCTTATTTTGCCTTGCGTGGCGAAAGACATAATGCCATGCGATTTTATGTCCCTGCCGGCTCGTTTCAGTGGATACCGTACAATCTCTGACATTCATTGTCTCTGACTGGCTGAAGTTTCCTCCCATGCCCAGCTCTGCTCCCAGCTCATTTCCCTGGCCTGCCAGCTTCGCGGAAATGCTTCCGCTGATATCAAAACCCGTGCTTACTGTGATCTGCTGCTGGTCATTTGCAGCCACGGGCGCGCAATGCAGAAAGGCCGCGTTTGGGAAATCCGTATCCAGCGTGTTGGAAACCAGATATTCATGAATATAATGTCTGCACACCTCTCCGGCGCCCACCCAGTATTTCCCTCCGTACAGATATGCGCGCAGGGGCTCCCAATATTTTTCATAACTATACCCATCATTGGATTTCCCTCCGTCAAAATGGCAGGTTTCATGCAGGTAGAAAAAGTCGTCGCCCAGATCACTGTCCGGAGAGCCGGATTTGGAAAAGACGTGGCAGCTGACAGCATACAAATTGAGGATCATTGATTTTCCAAACAGATCAAAATTAAAAGTTGTCACATAAGCACGGGCCAGCCGTACCAGGTCCAGGTGGGAGAAAGTCTGGTTATCGTTCAGCACTGCGCCAGCGTCAAATTCGCCATGCAGCCATTGAATCAGCGCTGATGCATACTGAGAATCAATTTCCTCAGTATCCTTGTGTAACTGTACAAATGTGTAAAAATTCCCCTGATTGTCGAAACGCACAGCAATGAAATCAGCCTGCGCATCATGCGGCCAGACAGCCGCGGGAGTATTTTTACAAAAAGATTGAATATCTTCCGGCAGAGGATCGGTTATAATGATTGTTCGTTCCGTGAGTAATTGTTCTGCATCTGTTTCCTGCAGCGACTCTGCAGGGATGATTATCGGTTCATCTGTCTGGGGAGGCGGGTTTTTCTCATAGGAAATTCCCATTTGTTTCAGAGCTTCAGCCAATGTACAAAAGCCTGTTTTCTGACTTTCCATAGAGTAAAACATAATTTCCATCCTTTCCTCGTGATTGACACGATCTGTTTGTCCGTTTTCAACTTTCCACTACAATTTATGCTTGTCTTGTTATGATATTCCTGAATCATGAGATTTTTTCTCGTTTCAATAGAAGAAAATACTGAATTTACAACATCCTTCGCTATAAAAGCAGTATTGCATACTGTGCGAGGTTCGGCCTGAAGGCAGCAATCCGGATAATATCTAAATGGCTGGTACAGGTTCCTCTCCAAAATAAAAGTGGGGCTGATTGTAGTAGGAACATTGAAAGTGATTGAGAAAGAAGATAGGAGCTACGAGTTCAGCGGCCTGCTATCAGAAGACAATACCTGCTGTGTCAGAGCCAAGTGAAACGCCAACTGAGAAAGACCCTGCTCACCTGAAGCCAGAAGAGAGGCAAAAACAAGAAAAAAACAAGACGCCGCGTCTGAGCGGAAGAGAAATGCCCAAGCAGGGAGGCGGCAGAAAAAACGTAGGAGGGTATAGCCAAATATTTGGCATGGACCCTCCGGAGTTTCTTCTGCCGCCTCCCTGCGACATATTTCAACCTCAAAGATACTGAGAAAGATACTGATCCATTTCCGCCAGCTCGTCCACAAAGATACAGAACTTCCCGTTGCGCTGCATGACCTGTTCCAGCACTGTTTCGTAATCCATCCAGCGCACTTCCGATACCTCTTCCTCCTGCAAAAAGAGAGAAGAGGCCTCTACTGGACCCGTATAGAGATAAACTGCGCTGTACTCATTATTGATAAATGTTTTTCCGTAAAATTCTGCCTGGGCGTATCCTTTATGATAGAAGAGAAAGCGGAGCTGCTCCGGCAGGGCGGAAATCCCCAGCTCCTCTTTCAGTTCCCGGAGGGCAGATTCTGTAAATCCCTCCCCGGCCGGAACGTGCCCGGCAGATGAAATGTCATAACACCCGGGATAAGAATCCTTGCGGTCACTGCGCTTCTGCATCAGAAGCTGTATGCTGTTTGTTCCGGGGTCCCGGCGGGCGATCCAGACATGAGCGGTGCGGTGCAGATCCCCGTCCCGGTGTACCAGTGTTCTCTCTTTTGTTTTCCCGGTGGGCTGACCGTATTCATCCAGCAGGTCCAGGTATTCCATACTGTCTCCTCAGATCGTAATTAATTCGTATTCTTTGTTACCCAGCCCCAGCTTTACGCCGTGTTCAATGGCAGAAGTCCAGTTGGTGTCAGGATGGGTCATGACAAAATGATCCTGGCTGTCGCAGGCGTGGTGGTGGATCTGATCTTCCAGGACGCTTCCCGAGATCACCGGCATTTTGTTGCAGGCGTCGGCACAAGCCATATCCAGGGCGATGGGATCAAAGGATGCAAACATTCCCACATCCGGAATGATCGGAATATCATTTTCTGAATGGCAGTCGCAGTTGGGGGATACATCCAGCACCAGGCTGATGTGGAAACAGGGGCGGCCGTCCACCACTGCTTTTGTGTATTCGGCGATTTTTTTGTTCAGGATATCGTTAGTCTCATCGCTGGCGGGCTGCATGGCGTCCACAGGGCATACGCCGATACAGCGGCCGCAGCCTACGCACTTGCTGTGATCTGTGGAAGCTTTCCTGTCTGTGATCGTGATCGCGGAATGCGCGCAGTTTTTCTGGCAGGCGCCGCATCCGATACAGAGATCCTGCTCCACATATGGTTTTCCGGCGCTGTGCATCTCCATTTTACCTGCCCTGGAACCGCAGCCCATGCCGATGTTTTTCAGGGTGCCGCCAAAGCCAGTGGCCTCATGGCCTTTAAAGTGGGTCAGGGAAATAAAGATGTCCGCATCCATGACGGCCCTGCCGATCTTGGCTTCTTTTATGTATTCCCCGCCCTCCACAGGCACCAGAGCTTCGTCGGTTCCCTTGAGGCCGTCCGCGATGACGCAGTGGCATCCGGTAGAAAAAGGGCTGAAACCGTTTTCGTAGGCCGAATCCAAATGGTCCAGACCATTTTTGCGGCGGCCCACATAAAGCGTGTTGCAGTCAGTGAGAAAAGGCTTTCCGCCGTGCTCCTTCACATAGTCCGCCACCACCTTTGCGTAGTTGGGACGGAGATAGGCCAGGTTTCCGGGTTCTCCGAAATGAATTTTGATGGCCGCGAATTTATTTTCCATGTCAATAGAGCCTAAACCGGCCGTATCGATCAGGCGGCGCAGCTTCTGCAGCAGATTCTCCCGATAAGTGGCCTTGAAAGTTGTAAAATAGACTTTTGAAGATTGCATATGTTTTTCCTCCTCCGGTTAAACGAATTACGGTATATTATACTATAAACGGAGGGATGTGGCAAGAACTGTTGAATTAAGAGGTAAAAGTTGTTTTTTGATAAAAATCTATTATAATAAATTATATAAGGAACAAAGCTTTTCAAAAGCTAAAGTTAATCTTATTTCAAAAGAGACATTGGGGGGGATGACAGGTGAAAAAAGATAAGATACGAAAGACAGCGCTGAAAATATTGATGTTCCTTCTGCTGTTCCTGGCCATATGCAAGCTCCTTGTCTTTTACCGTTTTCAATGGTATGGAGCGGACCAGGTGATTCGCGGAGAGATATACCTTCCGGCAGGAGAAAAGGGTGTGACTCGTGAAATGACAGAAGCGGAGATGGGTTCTGTAATCTCGGTATTGAAGGAAATTTCTGCAGCCCCATGTCTGCCTGATTTTGGATTGAACGGAGTTCCGGGCAATTTATATCTGTACGGAAAGCACAGCACCTGGAATTTTGTAATCGCCGGGGATAAAATATACTTAAATTTTATTCCCTACAAAATCCCAGAAAAATACCGGGAACAATTATCTTCCATCAGTCCATACAAAATATTCCCTTATGAAGACTGGGAAAGCTATGCTGGCGAATAAATAAAAGCGTCAGGAGAAATACTAAAGATATCCGAAATACAGCGGCATGCGCCGGCATGGCTGCAGCGGACGAAAATCCGGGCCGGTAGTGAGAACATATGAAAACCAGGGGATCAGCGAAGCTGGCTGGCGTCTCCGGAGGCTCATATGTTCTTGCATAGGCCTATGCAAGAAAACCCCCCGGGGGATCGCACTGCGGCGTAAGGAGTTACGCTGCTAAAGCGACACGCCGCAGGGGGGAATCCCGCGAGCGGGATTCTTTTTTTCTACCGGAGTGTTTTTCCCGGGAAGGAACGGATGAAATAAATCAGAAAGTGAGGTCGAGGCGGCAGCATGGAAATTCGTGAGGTTGAGGAACAGGACAGAGAATGCCTTCTGGACATGATGGAGGCGTTTTACCACTCGGAAGCGGTGGAAAAGCCCATCCCCAGGAGCTATATGGAGCACACCTTTGATACGGCGGCGTCAGGTTCGCCTTTTATCCGCCTGTATTTGATGGAAGAAGACGGCGGAATTGTGGGATACAGCCTGGTAGGCTTTACCTATTCCAATGAAGCAGGCGGGCAGGTGCTCTGGATACAGGAGCTTTATCTGGAAGAAGGATACAGGGGAAAAGGGATTGGCGGCAGTTTTCTGGACAGGATGGCGGAGCTGTTTCAGGAGCAGGTCGTACAGCTGAGGCTGGAACTGCGGGAAGACAATGAAAAAGCCAGAAAGCTGTACAGCGCCAAAGGTTTTGGGAAAGTATTGTACGAACAGCTGGAAAGAAGGATATAACCTAAATAAAAATTCATAGCGTCAAGAAAAAAGCTTGACAATGCCCTGCGGATGGTGTATGATGCAACAGGTGATGAATCATGGAAAGGATCGTAAAGCAAAGCCTGCTCTATGATTTTTATGGAGAACTGCTGACAGAGCATCAGCGGAGGATCTACGAGGACGTGGTGTTCAATGACCTGTCCCCCAGTGAGATCGCTGAAGCCCACGGCATCAGCCGCCAGGGAGTACATGAGATGGTGAAGCGGTGCGACCGCATTCTGGAAGAGATGGAGAGCAAGCTGCATCTGATGGAAAAGAACCAGAAGCTGCGGGAGCTGGCGGAGCTGATTCTGCGGCGGTCAGAGGCTGCGGACAGTCCGGAAAAGGCGCTGGAAGAAGTCAGACAATGGGCTTCCCTGCTGCTGGAAGAGTTATAACGGAGGTTTTTATGGCTTTTGAGAGCTTAGCGGATAAATTGCAGAATGTGTTCCGGAATCTGAGGGGCAAAGGAAGGCTGACCGAGGCAGATGTAAAGGCTGCTCTGAAGGAAGTGAAGATGGCTCTTTTGGAAGCCGACGTCAATTTCAAAGTGGTGAAGCAGTTCGTTTCCTCTGTGCAGGAACGGGCTGTGGGACAGGATGTGCTCAACAGCCTGACTCCGGGCCAGATGGTGGTGAAGATCGTCAATGAAGAGATGGTCAAGCTCATGGGTTCCGAGACCACGGAAATTGCGCTGAAACCTGCGGGAGAGCTGACCGTACTAATGATGGTGGGCCTCCAGGGCGCCGGTAAGACCACAACGGCGGCCAAGATTGCGGGCAAGCTGAAGGCGGCGGGGCGCAAACCACTGCTGGCAGCCTGCGATATTTACCGGCCGGCAGCCATCAAACAGCTGCAGGTGAACGGTGAAAAACAGGGGGTGGAGGTTTTCTCCATGGGAGAGAACCACAAGCCTGCGGATATCGCGAAGGCAGCCATGGCCCATGCCAGGAAGAACGGCCAGAATGTGCTGATTCTGGATACGGCGGGGCGGCTGCAGATAGATGAAGCCATGATGGATGAGCTGGTGGAGGTCAGAGAAGCCGCGGAGGTGTCCCAGACAATCCTGGTGGTGGACGCCATGACCGGCCAGGAGGCGGTGAACGTGTCCAGAACCTTCGATGAGAAGGTGGGCGTGGACGGCGTGATCCTGACCAAGCTGGACGGCGATACCAGAGGCGGAGCGGCATTGTCCATCCGTGCGGTGACCGGCAAACCTATCCTCTATGTGGGCATGGGGGAAAAGCTTTCCGACCTGGAACAGTTCTACCCTGACAGGATGGCGTCGCGTATCCTGGGCATGGGCGATGTGATGAGCTTGATTGAAAAGGCGCAGGCCAATGTGGATGAGCAGAAGGCCAGGGAGCTGGAACAGAAGCTGAAGAAGGCCCAGTTCGATTTCAACGATTACCTGGACCAGATGCAGCAGATGAAGAAAATGGGCGGGCTTGGAGAGATTTTAAAGATGCTTCCTGGAAATATGGGAGGCATGAATCTGAACAAAAAAGGCATGCCGGATCTGTCAGACAGTGAAGCCCAGATGAAGAAAACAGAAGCTATCATTCAATCCATGACAGCAAAAGAACGGTCCAATCCCGAGCTCATCAATCCTTCCAGAAAACAGAGGATAGCTAAAGGGGCGGGTGTGGACATCGCGGATGTGAACAGGCTCATGAAGGGATTCGAGCAGTCCCGCAAGATGATGAAGCAGCTGCCCGGCATGATGGGCGGTAAAGGCGGTAAAAAAGGAAAGTTCAGGCTTCCCTTTTAACATAAAAATAATTATATATTTACTTTGGAGGTAAAGAATCATGGCAGTAAAGATCAGACTGAAGAGAATGGGACAGAAGAAGGCGCCTTTTTACAGAGTAGTGGTAGCTGACTCCAGATCTCCCAGAGACGGTAAATTCATCGAAGAGATCGGATACTACGATCCCAACCAGAATCCCAGCGTTGTAAAAATCGATGAAGAAAACGCCAAGAAGTGGCTGAACACAGGCGCGCAGCCTACAGAAACAGTTGCGAAGCTGCTGAAGATTGCCGGTATCGAAAAATAATTTGTCACACCATGGAGGTGAGCAGGAATGAAGGAATTGGTAGAGGTGATTGCAAAATCACTGGTCGAGTTTCCTGATGAAGTGGTGGTTACTGAGACAGAGAATGACAAAGCCATTGTGCTGGAGCTGAAGGTGGCGTCCTCGGATATGGGGAAGGTAATCGGCAAACAGGGCAGGATTGCAAAGGCAATCCGCTCTGTGGTCAAGGCCGCGTCTTCCAGAGAAGACAAAAAGGTCATTGTAGAAATCCGGTAACAGGTACATGGATGCCGCGTCAGTCTGCAGGAATGCGGGCTGGGGCGGCATTTTTCGTCCCGCGAGGCGGACAAAAGGAGCGATTTATGGTAGATATGCTGCGGGTAGGAGTGATTACCTCTACCCATGGGTTAAATGGGGAAGTCAAGGTATTTCCCACGACAGACGATCCGGCCCGTTTTAAAAAACTGAAAACCGTTTATCTGGAAAAAGGAAAAGACCGTATTTGCCACGAGGTGGAGTCGGTTCGATTTTTCAAGCAGATGGTGATTGTGAAGTTCAAAGGGCTTGATAAAATAGAAGATGTACAGCAGCTGAGGCAGGTATCAGTTCTGGTGACCAGGGATCAGGCGGTCCCGCTGGAAGAAGGCGAATATTTCATTGCTGACTTGTTGGATCTGGAAGTACGCACAGAAGAGGGAGAGGTGCTGGGCAGGATGAAGGATGTGCTTCAGACCGGAGCCAACGATGTCTATGTAGTGGAGACAGAAAACGGCGGGGAACTGCTGATCCCAGCTATTGATGAATGCCGCCGCGGCGTGGATCTGGAAGCCGGCGTCATGGTGGTGCATTTGCTGAAAGGACTGAGGGAATGATGAATTATCACGTGCTGACGCTGTTTCCTGAAATGGTGCTCTCCGGGCTGCGCACCAGCATCATCGGAAGAGCAGAGGAAAAGGGGCTGCTCTCTATTGAAGCAATCAATATCAGGGACTATTCTACCAATAAACATATGAAGGTGGACGATTACCCTTATGGGGGAGGCGCGGGAATGGTGATGCAGGCGGAGCCTGTTTACGGAGCATACCAGGCTTTAACGGATAAGCTGGGCAAAAGGCCGCGGCTGATCTATCTGACGCCCCAGGGCAGGACTTTTGACCAGCAGATGGCCCGGGAGCTGGCAGAGGAAGAGGATCTGGTTTTTCTTTGCGGCCATTATGAGGGGATTGATGAACGGGTGCTCGAAATGACTGTAACAGATTATGTATCTCTGGGAGACTATGTGCTCACCGGTGGGGAGCTGCCAGCCATGGTAATGATCGACTGTATTTCCCGGCTGGTGCCTGGGGTCCTGAACAACGACGTATCAGCGGAATTTGAATCTTTTCACGATAATCTTTTGGAATATCCCCAGTACACCCGACCGGAGGAGTTTATGGGCAGAAAGGTGCCGGAGGTGCTGCTCAGCGGCCATCATGGCAATATTGAGAAATGGCGAAGGCAGCAGTCTCTGCTGAGAACGAGAAATGCGCGGCCGGATCTGCTGGAAAAAGCAGAACTGACAGAAGAAGAGTGGAAATGGCTGGAAAAACAGGGGTGATTCTTGATATTTACACAAAAGAGTGGGGGCAAATCGCTTAAAAGCCTGCACTCTTTTTTGTTTTGGCTTTTTATATTTGTAAAAAAGACCGGGGAATGAATGATTCCCCTTTACAGTTTGCCTAAAAGGATTATAATGATATTACAAATGTTACGATGCTAAGTTTCGCCCTCAATATGACATATTATCTCAAACAGAAGGATGAAGGTGAAAAAATAATGAAAATTTACAGACAGGGGGCAATTCTGGCGCTTATTGCAGCCGCAGCCGTTACCGGGTGCGGAGGGAAAGGCAATTCGCAAAATGCGGGGCAGCCGGTGCTCCAGGTGAACGACTATCTGGTAGGAGAGGAAGAATATGATTTTTTCTGTTCTCTTTATAAGGCGCAGGCCAGCGCGGATTTCTGGGCGGAATATGGAATCGACGTCTCCGGAGCTGAGAGCGGATGGGATACGCCGAATCAGCAGGGTCTTACAGCCAGGCAGTATATGAATCAGCTGGCAGAAAAGGAAATTGTCCGCTATGCGGTGATCTTGTCGGCGGCCAAAGAACGGGGAATTCCGGTAACAGAGAGTTATGATGCCATGAAGCAGAGGCTGGAGGAAATAAACACCGCAGGAAGCGGAGTGAGCGGGTACGGTATGAGCAGCTGGAACATGCAGAATCTTTTTTCCTATCTATATACGGATATGGAGGCCAGTCTGAAAAAAGAATTGGCGGAAAAAGAATTTGTATTTACTGAAGAAGAGCTGCGGGAACATTATGAAACAATGGATCACAGCGCCATCACTTTGAGAGGAAGCCTGAAAGCGGAAGTGGATCTGTTTTACTACATATCTACTGCAACAGAAGAAGAGAGAGTATATCAGGAACAGCAGCTGCAAAAAATAGCCGCAGACCTGGAGGCCGGAGGGAATGCGGAAGAACTGGTAAAAAAGGAACAGGAAGACGGGACAGGGCTTACTGTTTTTCTGGAACAAGAAATCAGCACCGAAGCTGTGGGAAGAGATGACCTGCTGACACAGGCTGTCCTGACGGAGCTTTATGAGCGCGCTGAAGGTGATATTGTTTCAGGCGATTTTGCAGGGGTTCCCTGTGTGTTCCGGGTGAGGCAGCTGGTGAAAGACGGCGGAAGGTTTGAAGATTCCAGAGATAAGGTGGAGGCAGATATGATCAACATCGCCTATGATGATTTTATCAATCAGGCGGTGGAGGACGCGTCTGTCGTCCGCTTTTCACGATAGATCATTTTAATCAGGAAGGAGTAGGAACAGATGTACAGAAAACGGGGATGGAAACAAAGAAGCGCCGCATGGTGGATGATCCTTATTATGGTATTTTCAGTATGCTTTAGCGGTATGGATGTTCATGCGGAGGGACCAGCGGGGGGCAGTGAGGTGACCCTGACAGCTGTAAAAAGTGGCTATACGCAGGGAAACATGGCTACATTAGGGAAAAACGCCACCGGAATGGCGGAAATGCAGGGGTATTTGAGAGTTAAATATGCGAATGATGTGAAAGATACCACAGATACCTACAAACGGCGCGCCTATGTCGCGTTTGATTTGTCCGGAGTGACAGAGGAAATGGCAGAAAAAGCGCTGCTTCAGCTGACTGTGAAAGATCTCGATAATAATTACAGCAATTCGCAGCCGTATTATGTGGGAAGTGTAAAAGCAGATATGGATACCATTGCCTGGGAGTCTTTTGACGTATGGCAGGAACCCGCAGATAAGGTGGCGATTCCGGCAGACGGCGGCATGAGCGCAGGCGGCAGGCTGGAGACAGATGTAACAGATATTGTGAAGGCCGCTCTGGCAAACGGAGAAGAATCCATTACTTTCTGTATCTATATTCCCACCAAAGCGGAAAACAATGGGATCAATCTTTATTCGACCGCGGCGGAGAATGCTGCGCAGAGGCCGGGGCTGAAGCTTACTGCCGGTTCCGAAAGCCCGGAAATCCCTGTAATTCAGTCTCTGGAAGATGCTTCCTGTACAGTGCAGACAGGCGGAGTTCTCAATCCTCCGTCCACAGTAAAAGCGCTGATGTCCGACGGGAGCAACAGGGATGTGGCGGTTGTCTGGAATCAGGAGGAATTGAATCAGGTAGACCTGACAGCCACAGGGACTTATAATGTGAGCGGAACCGTAGAGGGATCAACGCTGAAGGCTGCGCTTCATGTGATTGTGGTTTCTGATCAGACCGGCAAAGAGAGCACTGTGGTCGCGTCTGAAGATACATATGTGGCCGGAGGCGGAAAAGCCGCACAGACCGGCGCACAGATGTTGGCTGCAGAGTCCAGCGCAGTGATGAAGGACCGTTTGAGACTGAAATATACGGACGGCGTCGACCAGGCCTATACCAGGCGGGTAGCCATGAAGTTTGATTTGTCCGCTCTGACCACCGAAGGAATGGATCAGTATTTACTGTATTTTCAGACACATGACGGAGAAGCGAATAATCCTGGGGAACATTTCAGCTCCTTCAATATCTACACTTTTGAAAAGGAAGCATGGACCAGAAGCGGACTCACCTGGAATGAGCTGAACGCCGTGCTGTCTCAGACAGCGGATACCCTGGCGGCTACAGTTTCAGCTGCAGACCGGATCAGAACAGTCCAGCTGAACAATCCCAGCTATGTATATGAAGTGGATGTGACTGATGCGGTACAGAAGGCGCTGGAGCAGGGAAAGACAGAAATATCCTTCGCTTTTGTGGTTCCTACCAGGGCTGCAAACAATCAGCATGATATCTTTTCCGCAACCAGCACCAGAGAGAATGTGCAGAAACCATCTTTAACGGCTAAAGAATCGCCTTATATTCAGTCCGCTGAAAATACTGCGGTGACAACAGTGGTAGGAACTGCTCCGGCGCTGCCCCAGACGGTGACGGCTCATTACAAAGATGGAACCAGCGGACAGGAAGCGGTTGCCTGGAATCCTGTAGATCCCACCAGTTATGGCAGCATTGGTAAATTTACGGTGACAGGAATCCTGCTGAACAACCCTGCGATCACTGTGACAGCGGAAGTGACGGTGCGTCTTGGCGATGATTATGCCGGAACTACCTATTATGTCAGCAGCAGCCTGGGAGACGATGGGAATGATGGCCTGAGCATTGATACCCCCTGGAAGTCTCTGAATAAAGTTAATACAGTGAATTTCCTGCCGGGGGATAAGATCCTGTTTAAAGCCGGGGATATTTGGAATGGTTATCTGCGTCCCATGGGCAGCGGAGATGAAAAACGCCCCATCCTGCTCAGTTCTTATGGGAACCTGGACCAGGACGGAAGGCCTGTCATTAACGGAGGCGGAACGACCTATAGCTGTTACAGCGCGGCTATTATGCTTGTGAACCAGCAATACTGGAAAATCAGTAATTTTGAGGTTACAAACTATGGAGCGGGTCAGGCATTTGGTCAGAGTTATACAGAGCCCTATGTGCGTGCGGGAATATATCTTTTTACCTATGATCAGAATGAATTGATGAAAGATCTGACTGTAGAAAACTGTTATGTCCATGATGTGGTATCCAATACCACAGACAGTGTGAGCAACACCAGTGCGAAGATGTCCGGCGGTATCATCGCCCTGGCCGAATTCCGCACCCCGGATGGAAACCAGGTGGTTGCAAATACAAATAATCAGTCAGGATTTGACGGTGTGAAGCTGCAGTATAATACAGTTTACCGCACCATGCATGAAGGAATCCGAACGAAGGTGGAGGGCGCTTATAATACCAGCAATCCAAACGCTTATAACCGTACCTGCCGGAATATCTCAATCAACAATAACTACATTGAAGATACTCTGGGCGATGGAATTGTGCTGGGAGAGGCATCCAGCAATGCAGTGGTGGAAAAGAATGTAGTCAACGGGGCTGCATCTGTGCCGCTAAACAGCGTGTATTATGCGGCTGTGTGGACACATTATGCCACTGATGTTCTGTTCCAGTATAACGAGGTATACGGAACGGTTTACGGACAGTCAGACGGTCAGGCTTTTGACGCGGATAATTTCTGCTATAATTCAACATTCCAGTATAATTACAGCCATGACAATCAGGGCGGCGCGCTTCTGTTGATGGGAAGCCAGAGGGATACGGTTTACCGTTATAATGTCTCTGCTAACGACGCGACTGGAAACGGACAGGAGATTTTCCAGGACCACAGCAACAACGGCACGTCTGCGGGAGCTCCGACGGTTTATAACAATACGTTCTATATTGTAAAAAATAACGTTTATCTCTTCTCCAGCCGCAGTACGACAGGGTCCCCGGAATACGTGACATTCCTGAATAACATTGTGGATGTGAAAGAAGGCGTGAGAAGCGCAAACTTCTCCAAAGCATCGGGTATAGCAGCAGGCTCCACAATCAAAAATAATCTGTTTGCATATGAAGGCCTGTTCGGAATAAATGAGAACAGTTGGCCGGGCAATTATTATGGAGACCCGCAGCTTGTAAATCCAGGCGCTTACCAGTCGCATAGTACGGGCCTGGCGGATGTCAGAACTTTGGCAGAAGTAGAGGAATTGAAAGCAGACCCTCTGAAAAATCTGCGGGGCCATGCGGCAGAATTTACGCCTCAGGCCAGGGAACTGGTGTCTGAAAAGGGGATTGTGATTGAAAATATGCGGTTGACTGAAGATATTATGGGCAATCCAATTAATCTGGACGCACCCGGGATCGGAGCCATCGAGCTGCAGGCCCATGTGCATACGCCTGAATACCGTAAAGGAGCGGAAGGAAGCACTGTTATAGAAGCGTACTGCTCTGGATGCGGAGAAATCCTTGGGACCGCGGAGCTTAAAGCGCCTGTTGATACAGAGTATGATGGTATTGCTAAAGAAGCCGCGGTTGCCTACAGCGATAGCTGGGTGGCAAATGCCCTGCCTGATTTACAGATTTCTTATGTAAAGGACGGTTTGGGAATCCCCGGACTTCCTGTAGAAGCTGGCAGTTATACAGCCAGTGGTGAAATTGGCGGCATTATTGTTTCCGTTGAATTTACTATTAATGAAGTGGAAACCAGTACCGAAGAAACCAGTACAGAGGAGACCAGTACAGAAGAGACCAGTACAGAAGAGACCAGTACAGAAGAGACCAGTACAGAAGAAACCAGTACAGAAGAGACCAGTACAGAAGAAACCAGTACAGAAGAGACCAGTACAGAAGAAACCAGTACAGAAGAAACCAGTACTGAAGAGACCAGTACAGAAGAAACCAGTACAGAGGAGACCAGTACCGAAGAGACGAGTACAGAGGAAACCAGTACAGAGGAGACGAGTACTGAAGAGACGAGTACAGAGGAGACGAGTACAGAGGAGACCAGTACTGAAGAGACGAGTACCGAAGAGACCAGTACAGAGGAGACCAGTACTGAAGAGATTAGTACCGAAGAAACCAGCAGTACAGAGGCGACCAGCGCGGAGGAAATTGAAAGCTCCAGCAGTACAGATTCTTCTGCAGATACAGGAGATCATTCAAATCCGATTGCATGGGTGCTTGTCCTGGCAATTGCAGCGGCAAGTATGGCAGGAGTCTTCGTGCAGGATCGGCGCCGGAGGGTTCATAAAAAAAGATAACTGAATTCCCATCGGAGCAGCGGATGAATGAATCGGTAATTTTGTCTTGAAAACTGCAGAAAAGGACTTGCACTGGCAGAAAAATTATGCTAAAATATAATGCGTTGTGTTATGACGGATGGTCCTCTGGTACAGAGTGTATTTAAGAACATCTGATTTTGAAGGAGGTTCATGATGAACGAAATTATTAAAAACATTGAAGCGGCTCAGCTGAAAGAGACGGTTGATTCCTTCAACGTAGGCGATACTGTCAGAGTGTCCGCGAAGATCAAGGAAGGCAACAGAGAGAGAGTACAGGTATTTGAAGGCACCGTGATTAAGAGACAGAACGGCGGAGTCCGCGAGACTTTCACAGTCCGCAAGAATTCCAACGGCGTTGGTGTGGAAAAGACCTGGCCGGTGCATTCCCCTGCTGTGGAACGCATTGAAGTAGTTCGCAAGGGTAAGGTAAGACGTGCGAAACTGTTCTATCTGCGTGACAGAGTTGGTAAGGCTGCAAAGGTAAAAGAATTAGTCAAATAATTCATGACGGAGAGAGGCTGCTGCCGTTTCCGGCTTCCGCACTATCAGGTGCGCGGCCGAACGGCAGCAGTTTTTATTTCATAGGAAAGTTCGTTCTATGAAACAAAACCCTCCGGGGGATCGCACTGCGGTGCAGGGACTTGCTTCCAGGGAAGAAAATTGCTCCCCGGAGAGATTCCCATGCGGACTTCTCATTTCGCATATTGAAGGAGAAAATACACCAGATGAACTTATATGTAACGGAAGACAGACTGTTTCTTCGGGTACTGCAATGGGCTGCAGACCTGGCAGCAGTGGCGGTGATGGCGCTGTTTCTGGCGCTGACACTGGGCAGGGAGATTCGAATTGAAGGAAAATCTATGGAACCGGTGCTCCATGACGGAGATATTGTGCTGGTGGATCAGATATGTTATAATTTTTTAAAACCCTCCAGATTTGATTTAGCGGTAGTACAGCTTACGGACGGGCGCCAGACCGTGAAGCGGATCGTCGGCCTTCCGGGTGAACGGTTGCAGATTGCGGATGGAAGAATTTATATTAATGGAACTGTTCTGGATACCAGGGGGACAATTGGAGAGGTGATGGTGCCGGGAGAGGCGGCATCAGAGCTGGAAATTCCGGCAGGGCATTATTTTTTGCTGGGCGATAATACCGGGAGCAGTGAAGACAGCCGTTCCAGACAGGTAGGTTTTGTGAGCAGAGACCAGATTTTAGGCAAGGTATGGTTTCGCATTGGCGGGCTGGCAGATCTGGAATTTTTATAAATAACTGTAATGTGAAGAAAGTAGAGGAATAAAATGAATTTTCAATGGTATCCGGGCCATATGACAAAGGCCAGAAGAGCGATGGAAGAAAGCATTAAGCTGGTAGACCTGGTGATCGAACTGGTTGACGCCAGGATTCCGGTATCCAGCAGGAATCCGGACATCGATTCTCTTGGCAGAAACAAAGCGCGCATGATTTTATTGAATAAGGCAGACCTGGCAGACGAGAAGATGAATGCTGCCTGGGAAGCATATTTCAGGGCGAAAGGCTACGAGGTTGTGCGGCTGGACGCCCGGCAGAAATCCGGGATGAAAACAGTGCAGGCCGCGATTGAAACTGCCTGCCGGGAAAAAAGAGAACGGGATCGGCGCAGAGGAATCCTGAACCGGCCGGTCCGCGCTATGGTTGCAGGGATCCCTAATGTGGGAAAGTCTACTTTTATTAATTCTTTTGCAGGCAGGGCTGCGGCCAAAACAGGAAATAAGCCGGGGGTGACAAAAGGAAATCAGTGGATCAAACTGAATAAGAATGTAGAACTCCTGGATACGCCGGGAATTCTCTGGCCAAAGTTCGAAGATCAGCAGGTCGGGCTCAGGCTGGCCTGGATCGGCTCTATTAAGGATGATATTTTGCAGGGAGAAGAACTTGCGGCAGAATTGATCGGATATCTCAGAGAAGAATATCCCGGTATATTAAACGCCAGGTATCAGGTGGAGGAGTCCGGGGAAAATTTTGAGATTCTGGAGGAAGTTGCCAGAAACAGGGCTTGTGTGAAAAAAGGGAACGAGCCGGACTGCTCCAGGGCAGCCGCCATGCTGCTGGAAGATTTCCGGGGCGGCCGGCTGGGCAGGATCACTCTGGAAAAACCTGGAGGGGATAACGCACATGAACAATAAAGATATTCTGCTGGAGCTGGAAAGAGAGAATCAAAAGAAATTTCCTGTCCTGCGGGAGATTTTAGGCGGGATCTGTTATCTGGCGGCAGTGGTAGCAGTCTCGCTTCTGGTGGTGATCTATGTGGTGCAGAGGACGGAAGTGATCGGACCTTCCATGAACGATACCCTGGCGGATGGGGAAAGCCTGCTGATAAATAAACTGTCCTATCACTTTCATGATCCGGAACGTTTTGATGTAATTGTATTTGATTATGAGTTCCGGGCGGACACGCATTATATCAAGAGAATCATAGGCTTGCCGGGAGAAGTGGTTCAGATTAAGGAAGGAATTGTCTATATCAATGGTGAGAGACTGGAGGACCCCTACGGAAAAGAGGTTATCATTAATCCCAAACGCGCGTCAGAACCGGTGGTATTGGGAGAGGATGAATATTTTGTGTTGGGCGATAACAGGAACAACAGCTCAGACAGCCGGGATCTGGATGTGGGAAACGTAAAGAAAGATCAGATTATAGGGAAAATCCTGATCAGAATCTGGCCGCTGAACCGGTTCGGAGGCATTGAATAAAACGTCAGGAGCGCTGGCAGAACAGATGAAAAAAATCAGTGAAATTACAGAAGAATACAGGAATTGTCCCGAAGCGGAGCTGGGGCAGTGGGCAGAAATTTATCGGGAGGACTCCCGGGCCGGCGTACAGAAGCTGGTTGCTTCTGCTGACAGAAAGAGAAAGGCTCTGGAGGCAGAACTGGAACGGCTCTGGAAGATGCAGGAATTCGAACGCCGCTGCGCCGGAAAAGCAGCCTGCGGGATTGATGAGGCAGGCAGAGGGCCGCTGGCCGGACCGGTGGTTGCGGCTGCAGTGATTCTGCCTGAGGATTGCCGGCTTTTATATGTAAATGATTCCAAGCAGCTTTCGGAATCAAGACGGGAACAGCTTTATGAGGAAATCATGAAAACTGCGGTGTCGGTGGGGGTGGGAATCCAGGGGCCGGGGGTTATCGATGAGATCAACATTCTGCAGGCCACTTATGAGGCAATGCGCCAGGCGGTATCCCAGCTGACCCCTGTGCCGGAAGTGCTGCTCAATGACGCTGTCCGCATTCCGGGACTGTCAATGAAACAAGTGCCGATTATCAAAGGAGATGCCAGAAGCCTGTCCATCGCGGCGGCCAGTATAATTGCAAAAGTGACCCGTGACAGGATGATGCGGGAATACGATAAAATTTATCCGGAATATGGATTTGCCAGCCACAAAGGATATGGCTGCGCTTCCCACATTGAAGCGCTGAAAACATACGGGCCATGCCCGATCCACCGAAACAGCTTTATCGGACATTTTGTATGAATATGTGTAGGCCTGACTGACAGGTTCTGCTGCTGCACAGGGTAAAGAGGGAAAATGGGTGAATAAGCGGAGAATAGGAGATAAGTATGAAGAGATTGCAGCCGGATATCTATTGTCAAAAGGTTACAGAATTGTAAAAAGGAATTACAGGACTCCATATGGCGAGATTGACATATTGGCAGAAAAAGATGTTGCCTGGATATTCTGTGAAATAAAGTTCAGAAGTACAGAGAACTGCGGAAGCCCGCTGGAAGCGGTGGACAGAAGAAAACAGAGGAGGCTCAGCAGGGCCGCTCTTTATTTTTATGCCAGCCATGGTTATGCAGAAGACGTTCCATGTAGATTTGATGTGATAGCCATCGACGGCAGCGGCGGCATCTGCCACGTGGAAAATGCTTTTGAATTTCAAATATAATAATCTCTGGAAAAGAACAGGCTCATTTTGTCTCCGAATGGATCAGGAGGAAAAAAATGTTGGAGGAATTGAACTGGATTAACCGAAGAGGAAGCGACCAGAAAGAAATTGTTTTAAAATATGGCGGAGGTGTGCCTTATTTTCAGTTTCCGCTTCTGGATCAAACCGGAATGGTGAATCATTGTTTCAGCACCCGTCTGGGCGGAGTGAGCACAGGCTGCTATGAAAGCATGAATCTGTCCCCGTCAAAAGCGGACAGCCCTGAAAACGTAAGAGAAAACTACAGGAGACTGTGCGAAGCAATAGGCGTAGATTTAAAAAAGACTGTGCTTTCCCGGCAGACCCATACCACTGTTGTCAGAAAGGTTGCGGTGGAGGACTGCGGCAAAGGGCTGTTCAGGCAGCGGGATTATGACAATGTGGACGGGCTGATGACGGATATTCCCGGAATTGTGCTGGTGACCTTTTACGCGGACTGCGTCCCCCTCTATTTTCTGGACCCGGTGCACAGAGCGGCTGCCGTTTCCCACTCAGGATGGAAGGGAACTGCCGCGGCCATGGGCGCCAGGACGCTGGAGGCCATGAATCAGGCCTATGGCACCAGGCCAGAAGATGTGCTGGCCTGCATTGGCCCTTCAATCTGCCAGGACTGCTACGAGGTAGGAGAGGAAGTAGCGGAGTATTTTCCGCAGGAATATCTGAAAAAGAACAGCAGAGGGCGCTGGCAGCTGGACTTATGGCAGGCGAACAGAGGCGTTCTGCTTCAGGCGGGAATTCTGCCGGAGCATCTGGCGGTTACGGACGTCTGTACCAGGTGCAATCCGCATCTGTTTTATTCCCACCGGATTATGGGGGAAAACAGAGGAATTCAGGCGGCGGTCATTTCACTGCGGGAAATGTAAGGTATGAATATGAAATGGCTGCTGAATGTGAAACAATTTAAATACTGTGTTAGCGCACACAAAAAATAAGGAAAAAATATGAGAAAACTAGCGTTAAGCGATGAAATTCTGCTGAGTGTGGAAAAACCGGCCAGGTATTTAGGAAATGAGATCAACGCCGCGGCAAAGGATAAGTCTGAGGCCGCTGTATCGGTTGCCATGTGCTTTCCTGACGTCTATGAAATCGGCATGTCCCATCTGGGAATTCAGATCCTGTATGACATGTTCAACCAATGGGAAGACACCTGCTGCGACAGGGTTTATTCCCCCTGGGTGGATCTGGACGCGGTGATGCGCCGGGAGAAAATCCCGCTGTTTGCGGTGGAATCCCAGGAACCGGTGAAAAGCTTTGATTTTCTGGCTATCACCCTTCAGTATGAGATGTGTTATACAAATATTCTCCAGGTGCTGGATTTGAGCGGCATACCGCTGGAAGCGGCAGAGCGCGGGGAAGAGGATCCCATTGTGATCGGAGGAGGCCCCTGCGCCTACAATCCGGAGCCAATTGCGGAATTTTTTGATCTGTTTTATATGGGGGAAGGGGAAACGCAGTATCGCCGCCTGCTGGATCTCTACCTGGAAAATAAGAAAAACGGCGGCAGCCGTCTGGATTTTCTGGAGCTGGCGGCACAAGTGCCCGGAATTTATGTACCTGCATTTTACGAGCCGGAGTATCATGAGGACGGGACTCTGGCTGCTTTTCGGCCGGTGAATCCTCACGCGCCGGAAAAGGTGCGCAAGGAGATTGTATTGGAAATGAGCGACACCTACTACCCGAAAAAACCGCTGGTGCCGTTTATCAGAGTGACGCAGGACCGGGTAGTGCTGGAAATCCAGCGTGGTTGTATCCGCGGCTGCCGGTTCTGTCAGGCAGGCATGGTGTACCGCCCTGTGCGGGAGCGCAGCCTGGAATTTCTGAAGAACCAGGCGAAAGAAATGCTGAAAAGCACCGGCCAGGATGAAATTTCTTTAAGCTCCCTCAGTTCCAGCGATTACAGCTGCTTGGAGGAGCTGGTGAATTTCCTCATTGAGGAATTCCATGGAAAGGGAATTAATATCTCCCTTCCGTCCCTGCGAATTGACGCATTTTCTCTGGATGTGATGAGTAAGGTGCAGGATGTGCGCAAGAGCAGCCTGACTTTCGCGCCAGAGGCCGGAACTCAGAGGCTGCGGGATGTGATCAATAAAGGTCTGACAGAGGATGTGATTTTAAATGGCGCAGCTATGGCCTTTGAGGGAGGCTGGAACAGGGTGAAGCTGTATTTCATGCTGGGGCAGCCTACGGAAACGGTGGAGGACATGGAAGGAATCGCGGTCCTTTCCAATGAGATCGCAAAAAAATATTACGAAATGCCAAAAGAAAAACGGAACGGAAAAGTTCAGGTAACAGCCAGCTCCTCTTTCTTTGTACCAAAACCCTTTACACCCTTCCAATGGGCGCCCATGTGCACCAGGGAAGAATTTCTGAACCGGGCGAGAATTGTCAACGCCAAGTTTAAGGAGCAGAGAAACTGGAAAAGCATGCGCTATACCTGGCATGAGGCGGATGTCACTGTGCTGGAGGGTGTTCTGGCCAGAGGAGACCGGCGCGTAGGGAAGGTGATCCGCAGGGCCTATGAGAAGGGCTGCATCTATGACGCCTGGGGAGAGCAGTTTAATAATGAGAAATGGCTGGAAGCCTTCGAAGAATGCGGGATTTCCATCGAATTTTACACCACAAGAGAGCGGGAGCCGGACGAGCTGTTCCCCTGGGACTTTATCGATGTGGGAGTGACGAAGGAATTTTTGAAGAGGGAATGGAGAAATGCCCTGGAAGGAAAGACAACGCCCAACTGCCGGATGCGGTGTTCCGGATGCGGCGCCATGAGCTTTGGAGGAGGTGTCTGCATTGAAAATCAGAATTAAATTCGGCAAATACGGCGATATGAAATTTATCGGGCATCTGGATGTGATGCGGTATTTTCAAAAGGTCATGCGCCGGGCTGAGGTGGATATCTGCTATACCGCGGGCTTCAGCCCCCACCAGGTGATGTCCTTTGCAGCTCCGTTGGGCGTGGGGCTCACCAGTGACGGAGAATATCTGGATATTGAGGTGAACAGCGCGGGTTCTTCAGAGGAAATGGTGCGAAGGATGAATCAGGCGGGGGCAGAGGAAATTCCGGTAAAAAGTTTCCGGCAGCTTCCTGATGATGCGAAAAATGCCATGTCCCTGGTAGCGGCGGCTGATTATCTGGTTTCTTTTCGCCCCGGCCATGAGCCGGAGATCAGAGATTTCGGGAAAGCGCTGGAAGAATTTTTTGCGCAGGAACAGATTATAATTCTCAAAAAGACTAAAAAAAGTGAGACAGAACAGGATATACGGCCGATGATTTACCGTCTGGAGCTGCGGCAGGAAGGAATTTTCATGCAGGTTGCCACAGGCAGCGCGGCAAACTTGAAGCCGGAACTGGTGATGGAGGCGTTTTACCGTTTTCTGGGCCTGGAGGCCGGCCAATTTGACTGGATGGTGCACAGGCTGGAAGTATACGCTGATACAGGTGAGGAGCAGCGGAAACTGGTTGCGTTGGAGGACCTGGGCCATGAGCTGTAAGCGGATTCTTGTGAGGCGGCAGCGGGGGCTGATGAACGGGCTCTGGCAGGAAGGACATTTTCTGGAGCTGGAATGTGTTTCAGACCAGCCGGAAGGGGCGCGGCTGAATCAGATCCGAACAGCCAAGGTAAAAAATATTGTAAAAAATATTAATGCTGCTTTTCTGGAATTGGGAGGCAGCCAGGCGGCCTATTATGATCTGGCAGCCCATTCTGCCGGGGAGAGGGCTGTAAAAGCCGGAGATGAGTTGGTGGTCCAGATATGCGCGGAGGCGGTGAAAACCAAAGCGCCTATGGTGACACAGAAGCTGACAATGAACGGAAGATATGTGGTGCTTACCTGGAAAAGCCCGGGGCTGCGCTGCTCGTCCAAAATCCGGGATGAGGAGTGGAAAGGGCGGATGGAAACAGAGCTGCGGGAACTGCTCACAGAGGATTGCGGCCTGATTTTGAGGACTAACGCCTATGGGGCGGCTTCCCAGGATATATTGGAAGAGGGCAGAAGGCTGCGGCAGAAGCTGGATTCCCTGCTGCGCGCAGCGCCGGCCAGGAGCTGTTACAGCCTGCTCTATGACCCGCCGGCAGAATGGATGGTTTCCGTCCGCGATACTTATGATTTGGAAGAAACCGTGACAGACGATCCGGAGATTTATCAGCAATTGAAAGGATTTTTTGAAGAGTGGGCCCCTGAATTGCTGCCTTCCCTCCGGCTTTATCAGGACGGCAGCCTGTCCCTGGCTGCCTGTTACGGACTGGACAGCGCTGTATCTGAAGCACTGCAGGAAAGAGTCTGGCTGAAATCAGGAGCTTATCTGGTGATCCAGCCTACGGAAGCGATGACTGTAATCGATGTAAACACAGGAAAAGCAATCCAGGGGAAGCGCACCAGCGACGAGACTTTCTGGAAAATCAACCAGGAGGCGGCTGCAGAAGTGGCCAGACAGCTGCGCCTGCGCAATCTGTCCGGAATAATTATGGCGGATTTTATCAATATGCGTTCCGGGGATTATAAAAAGCAGCTGCTGGCGCAGCTGCGCAGACTGGTACAGGCAGATCCGGTCCAGACGTCCGTTGTGGATATGACAAGGCTGGAGCTGGTAGAAATTACTAGAAAGAAACTGAAAAAGCCTTTGGCAGAAGCTATAGCCGCTCTTTCAGAAATTTAGAGATATCCGTATGGTCATAATGCTCCATACATTTCGCATAAGTGTCCAGGCAGGCCCGGTAGCGGGCCTGCATTTTTGGATTAAGCTTCCCTTCGGATACCAGGCGGGAAAAACAGGCTTCCGCATCCCCCCGCGCCTGAATAGCCAAATCCTTATAGTTGTTTTCCAGGTTCATCTGAAGTTCTGTGAGCAGACTTTCCAGTTCAGTGTTCTTTCTTTGAAACAATCCCATATGTTTTTCCTCCTACAGTAATTATACCAGGTTCCAGCTTGATATGCAGCTGTTATCCGGAAAAAAAACGGCAGTTTTTCTCCTTCTTTTTAACTTGCTTTTTTAATAGGAAAGGAGTATACTAAGTCAGGTTGTGGAGGTATATTATTCGACATCATGGAGGACTGAAAAAATGGAAACTTATCGTTATTTACTGGATCTTGCCCTGATCCTGCTGAGTACCAAGGCTTTGGGGCTGCTGACCAGAAGGGTACATATGCCCCAGGTGGTGGGCGCGCTGCTGGCCGGCCTGATTCTGGGGCCGGCAATGCTGGGCATAATTCAGAACACTACTTTTATTGAGAAAATGTCAGAGATCGGCGTGATTGTGCTGATGTTCTGCGCGGGGATTGAAACAGACATCGGAGAGCTGAAAAAATGCGGAAAAGCATCCTTTGTCATCGCGTTAATCGGGGTGCTGGTGCCGCTGGCCGGCGGCTTTGCCGTGGCATATTTCTTTAACCAGCCGGGAATGATCGACACTGCGGACGCTTCCGTGGGCCCGTTCCTGCAAAATATTTTTGTGGGCGTGATTCTGACTGCTACATCTGTGAGCATCACGGTGGAAACTTTGAAAGAAATGGGCAAGCTGAAAACCCATTCAGGCAATGCTATTTTGGGAGCCGCCATCATTGATGATATCCTGGGTATCATCGGGCTGACCATTGTGACCAGCTTTGCTGACCCCTCCGTAAACATTGTGGCAGTTCTTCTGAAGATTCTTCTGTTCTTTGTGCTGGCTCTTGTGCTGGGCGTTGTTTTTTACAAGGTCTACAAAAAATGGTTTGCGGGCACGGAGAAGGGGCTGCACCGCCATGCAATATTTGCCTTTGTCTTCTGTCTGCTGATGTCCTACTGCGCGGAGGAATGGTTTGGAGTCGCGGATATTACCGGCGCGTTTATTGCGGGCCTGATTATTTCCGCAACTCAGCGCACGAAGTTTGTGGCATCCAAGTTTGATACACTGTCTTATTTGCTGTTGTCGCCAATTTTCTTTGCCAGCATCGGTCTGAAGGTTTCCCTGCCCAATATGAGCGCAGCAATCATCTGGTTTGCCGTGATCCTCACCGTTGTGGCAGTGCTGACGAAGGTGATCGGCTGCGGCCTGGGGGCGAAAATGTGCGGCTATAAGAATTATCAGTGCGCCCGCATCGGAGTCGGCATGATATCCAGAGGCGAAGTGGCCCTGATTGTCGCGAACAAAGGCCAGGCGTTGGGGATGCTGGGAGCTAATTTCCTGGGACCGGTGGTAATTGTGGTAATCATCACAACCGTTGTCACCCCCATTCTTCTGAAGGCTGTGTTCAAAAAAGGCACTACATTTTTAATGAATACAGGAATGGAGCATGCGGATGACCTGCACACGGAAAAAACTCTGGCGGATTCTTATGAAGAGGTTGCCCGTTACCGCAGGGGAGAACAGAATGCCCAGTATTCTGACCAAGGGAAAAAATAGAATGGAATAACAGAGAAAGAAAATGCCCCTGCTATAACTTCCGGTTATAACAAGGGCATGATTTCGATATGTCCCGTTTAGGTGAAAGACATTGACAAACCGTACTTTCATTGCTATGATTAGGAAAATGAAGAAAAAGGTGGAGTGAAGATGGGTAAATGTGTTTTTTCTCTGCTGGTAGACAATCAGGCTGGTGTTTTGAGCCGTGTGGCAGGCCTGTTCAGCCGGCGGGGGTACAATATCGACAGTCTTACTGTGGGTGAAACGGAAAATCCGGCTTTTTCCAGGATGACAGTAGTTGCCAGCGGAGAGCCTGAGGTACTGGAGCAGATTGAGAAGCAGCTGCTGAAACTGATTGATGTGAAAGAAATCAAGGTGCTGCCGGCTAATATGTCCGTCTGCAGGGAGCTGATTCTGGTTAAAGTGATGGTTGAGGCTCAGGACCGCCAGCAGGTGATTTCCGTGGCAGATATTTTTCGGGCAAAGATTGTGGACGTATCGGAGCATTCCATGATGGTGGAGCTGACCGGTAATGAGCAGAAGCTGGAGGCATTTACCAAGCTGTTGGAGCAGTTCAGGATCAGGGAGCTGGCCCGCACGGGAATTACCGGGCTGGGCAGAGGCTGTCTGGATGAAGCATAATGAAGCTTGCAGTGGCAGAAGATTTTTTCTGCAATTACAATAAAGAGACATTGGAGGATATGAATTATGGCAGCAAAGATTTATTATCAGGAAGATTGTAACATGGCATTGCTGGAAGGCAAAACTATCGCTGTGATCGGCTACGGGAGCCAGGGCCATGCCCATGCTCAGAACCTGAGGGATTCCGGATGCAAGGTCATCATCGGCCTGTATGAGGGGAGCAGATCCTGGAAGAAGGCGGAAGAGAGAGGCTTTGAAGTATATACTGCTGCGGAAGCGGCTAAGAGAGCGGATATCATCATGATCCTGATCAATGATGAGAAGCAGGGTCAGCTTTATAAGGAGTCCATTGAGCCGAATCTGGAAGAGGGCAATATGCTGATGTTTGCTCATGGTTTTGCTATCCATTTCGGCGTGATCAAGCCTCCGAAGAATGTGGATGTGACCATGATTGCGCCCAAGGCGCCCGGACATACCGTGAGGAGCGAGTATCAGGTGGGAAGAGGAACTCCCTGTCTGGTGGCTGTGGAACAGGATTATACGGGCAGAGCTAAGGATATGGCGCTGGCATATGCGCTGGCTCTGGGCGGAGCGAGAGCAGGCGTTCTGGAGACCACCTTCCGCGTGGAGACAGAGACGGATCTGTTCGGTGAGCAGGCTGTGCTGTGCGGCGGCGTATGCGCGCTGATGAAAGCGGGCTTTGAAACTCTGGTGGAAGCTGGATATGCCCCTGAAAACGCTTATTTTGAGTGTATTCATGAGATGAAGCTGATTGTGGATCTGATTTTCCAGAGCGGTTTCGCTGGCATGCGGTATTCTATTTCCAATACAGCGGAATACGGCGATTACATCACGGGTCCCAAGGTTGTGACGGATGAAACTAAGAAGGCGATGAAGCAGATCCTGTCTGATATCCAGGACGGCACATTCGCCCGCGACTGGATCAATGAGAACCAGACCGGCTGCATGCATTTTGGCGCGATGAGGAAGATGCAGGCAGAGCATCCTGCGGAAAAGGTAGGCGAAGAGCTTCGTAAACTGTACAGCTGGAACAACGAAGGAAAGCTGCTGGATAACTGATGGATTGAATCATAATGTACATAATGAAAATGCCGCCGGACCGGTTATTTTGGTCTGCGGCATTTTCAATTTTATAGGAACCCGAAGCCGCCTGCTTAATTGGATTAAGAACCATTTCTTACCCGTCCACATATGATAAAGAAAAAAGAGGTTTTTCTATGGAATATGATACCTATCTAATGGTGACCGGAGTAATCCGTGAGATCAGCATGGGAAATTCCTGCTGCAGCTGGATGGTGACAGTAGCCACAGATGATTCAGATACGGTTAATTTTATCGTAACAGGAGAAACACAGATCATTGACAATGTCAGACTGCGCAGAGGGATGCGGATTGCCGCCTTTTATGACAGTACCCTGCCCGTGCCTTTAATCGAGCCTCCGCAGTACAGGGCGGAGCTGGTTACTGCTCTCCGGAAGGACCAGAATGTGATGCTGAGCTATTTTGATGAAAATCTAGTGGCTGAAGACAATATGCTCCGCCTGAACCTAAGCCCTCTTACGATGATTGTGACTGCCAATGGACAGCGTTTTCGATGCAGCCCGGAAAATTCTTATCTGCTGGTCTACTATACTGTAACAACCCGCAGCATTCCCCCTCAAACCACTCCTCAGAAAATCGTGGTGATGTGCCCGCAGGAATAAAATATACTTGCATTATTATTAAAAAAGTGGTATCATCTATTTAAAGAAAATTTGAAATAGGTGATGGAGATGGGGGTGCCGGATACAATTAAGGCGCTGTCGGACCCGATCAGAAGAGATGTGCTGATGATGTTGAAGGGGGGCAGGCTGACAGCCGGAGAGATCGCTGAACGTTCTGGAATTTCTCCGGCAGCCTGTTCCTATCATTTGAACATACTTAAAAAAGCAGATCTGGTGATGGAGTACCGGCAGAAGAATTTTATTTATTACGAACTGAGCGCAACGCTGTTTGATGAACTGATTTTATGGCTGAGCCAATTTGGAGGAAAATGTGATGAAGAGTAAGATCTTGTGGGCACTGACAGTTCTGCCAGCCGTGATTGCTGCTGCAGTGATGCATTTCATGCCGGACTCTGTACCGATGCATTATAATCTGCAGGGTGAAGTAGACCGGTGGGGTTCTAAATATGAAAATTTCATTTTTCCGGCATTGATTCTGCTGATGACGCTTTTCTGGTATGCGTTTATCCGGTATTACCGTAAAAAATCTCTCCGGGCAGGAGAAGAGAAAGAACGCCAGGAGGCGAAGAGCAATATGAATGTGCTGTACATTGTTGCGATCGCCACGACAGCTTTATTTAATGTGATGCATTGTGTATTTTTATACACAGCGTGGTCAGGAGCGGAAAGCCTCAGCAATGTGATAACCGTGGATACCAATATGGTGCTGGGAGTGATGACCGGGCTTCTGCTGGTGGTTCTTGGGAATTTTATGCCCAAAACAAAAAGAAACAGTGCAGTGGGTTTCAGGACGGTCTGGAGTATGGAAAATGACAGGACCTGGGCTGCCAGCAACCGTTTCGGCGGAATTTCCATGATGATATCCGGAGTGCTGATTATAGTGGAATCCTTCCTGGTGGGAGGAATCGCCTCTATTTTAATCATGCTGGGAATTGTAGTCGCGGATGGGGTTGTCTCGCTGGTCTATACATATTTCGCTTATAAAAAGTACCGGACATAATGGAGAAAATGCTCCAATTATTGAGAACCGGCAGAGCTGAATCATCCTCAGCTCTGCCGGCACTTTTTTACAGTTTTTTTTTAATTCAGCCGATTCAGCTTTTCCACCAGTTTTTCTATATCCTCAAAGGAAAGCTGCCCGCCGCTGAAACTGACCAGCCCGCGCAGAGGCATATACCGCATCATCGCAGCGTGCATTTCGCCGGAAATTGCTGATGACGCAGTCTCGCTGCTGTCTTCTGAACCGCCGCCCAGCCCCGGCATGGACATCATTGGCTTCAGGATTTCCATGGCTTTAGGGTTGCTCATGAGATCTCCGAAGATGGTGTCAGGGGTATAATGTACAGGGATCGCAGCCGAGGGGGACACATGTACGGCGCCGGTGAGACGGATATCTCTGGAGGATGCTCCGATACGGATCTCATAGTTTCCGGTTTCCGCATACCAGTCGTGAATCCGTGTATCCCAATAGGCAAAAGCCCGCTTTTCCAGAGTAAAAGCTACGGTTTTTGTCTCTCCGGGCTGCAGTTCCACCTTATCAAAGGCCCGCAGCTCTTGCTCGGGGCGGATGACGCTGCTGTCCGGAGCGGAGACATAAAGCTGTACCGCCTCTTTACCGGCCCGGCTGCCAGTGTTGGTGATATCGGCAGTAACTGTCAGGGTATCCGTATCCCGGATGCTGTCCGCGCTGAGTTTCAGGTTGGAATATGCAAAGCTGGTATAGGACAGACCGTGCCCGAAAGGAAACAGCACATCCATTTTTTTCTTATCATAGTAGCGGTAGCCTACAAACACGCCTTCTCTGTATTCCACCACATCTCCCTCTCCCAGATAATACAGATAAGACGGGTTGTCCTCCAGCTTTCTGGGGAAGGTTTCCGGAAGCTTGGCGGAAGGGTTCACATTCCCGAATAGAATATCCGTCTCTGCGGCTCCCACGGCCTGCCCGCTCAGGTACGCTTCCAGCACGCCTTTAACCTCTCCGATCCAGGGCATTTCCACAGGAGAACCGTTGTGCAGCACCACCACAGTATTGGGCTGGGCGGCCGCAACGGCGGAAACCAGCTCATTCTGGCAGTCCGGCATGCGCATATGGCTGCGGTCAAAGCCCTCTGATTCAAAGGAATCCGGAAGCCCGGCGAAGATCACGGCAGCATCTGCGTTTCTGGCAGCCTCCACCGCTTCTGCCAGCAGTTTTTCATCGGTCTGGTCGATATCATCCCGGAAACCCTCTGCAAAGGTAATTCCGGGGATGCCTGCAGCTGCTTCCAGAGCAGACGTGACCTTATGGCTGTTGATATGGGAACTGCCGCCGCCCTGATATCTGGGC
Organism: Cuneatibacter caecimuris; assembly: GCF_004216775.1. Classification (GTDB taxonomy): domain Bacteria; phylum Bacillota; class Clostridia; order Lachnospirales; family Lachnospiraceae; genus Cuneatibacter; species Cuneatibacter caecimuris. The sequence continues at coordinate 45,052 of NZ_SGXF01000001.1, read as the reverse complement.
GCCCTGGCGTATTTCCCGATATAAGCCACCTTAGCTGTTTTATCCAGGGGAAGGACGCCGTCGTTTTTCAGCAGCACAATGGTTTCTTCCGCAGTGCGGCGCGCTTTCTCATGGTCTGCATCCCGGTCAAACACAGCGGTATTGTCCCGATGCTCTTCATAACGATATACAATATTCAGAATGCGTTCCACTGCGGTATCCAGGACTTCTTCTTTCAGACGGCCATCCTGAACGGCCTTCACGATCAGCCGGTCGTTCATGCCGCCGGAAGCCGGCATTTCCAGATCCAGCCCTGCTTCCAGATCTTCCACGCGGCGGTTGACCGCGCCCCAGTCGCTGACCACATATCCGTCAAATCCCCATTCTCCCCGCAGCACATCGGTGAGATAGGTTTTATTTTCCGCGGCATACGTGCCGTTGATGCGGTTATAGGAACACATCACAGTCCAGGGCTTTTCCTTTTTCACTGCTCCTTCAAAAGCCGCCAGATAAATTTCCCGCAGCGTCCGTTCGTCAATCTGGGAAGATGAGGACATCCGGCGGTGTTCCTGGTTGTTGGCCAGGAAATGCTTGATGCTGGTGCCCACATTCTGGCTCTGGATTCCGTGGATCAGGGCGCCTGCCATTTCACCGGCCAGATAAGGATCTTCTGAATAATACTCAAAATTGCGGCCGCAAAGGGGAGAACGCTTAATATTCACCGCGGGGCCCAGGATAACGCTGACCCCTTCCGCCTGACATTCCTGCCCCAGAGCTGCGCCCATATCCTGCAGCAGTTTCCTGTTGAAGCTGGCGGCGGTGCCGCAGCCGGCAGGGAAACATACAGCTTTAATGCTGTCGTTGATTCCCAGATGGTCGCCTTCCGTATCCTGCTTGCGCAGTCCGTGAGGGCCGTCGGATACCATGGATGCGGGAATTCCCAGCCGCTCCACTGCCTTCGTGTGCCAGAAATCCGCACCGGAACAGAGGCCGGCTTTTTCTTCCAGCGTCATTTGAGAAACCAGTTCTTTTACGTTTACCATAGATAAAAAACCTCCTGTTGTATTCTGTTTTCAGTATACAGCTCAGCCGGGGACAAAACAATATCAATCCTGACTTAGATTGGGACAATATTGACTTTTTGACGCGGAACAATTAAAATGAACTTGTATAGGCCGAGAAAATTGGGTGAAAATTATCTGCCATCAGCATAATGCAGGGAGAAGAGGTGGTAAAGACGGGAAACTATACCTATGAAGTGATAAAAACAGAAAAGGATATTCCGGTCAGATGCTTCCGCTATACCGTGCCGGTGGGAAGGCCGGTGCCGGCTCATTGGCATGACAGCCTGGAAGTGGTCCGGGTGGAGCGGGGATGGATGTATGTGGATGTGGATCAGGAGAGAAAACAGCTGAAACAGGGAGATTTTCTGCTGATCTCTTCGGAAAAGATACACGCTACCTTCACCGGACAGGGGACTGTGACGGAGGTGCTTCAGATTCCGGACCAATTTTTAAAGCCATTATTTCCTGATGAAACCGGTCTGCAGTTTGCTTCCGAAGTTGAGGCGGCGGAGGGGCGCAGCCCAGGTGAAGACTGCGCCCCTTCAGAAATATGCAAAGAGGCCGGCCTGCTGATCCACAGGATGTGCTCTGTATATGAACAGAGAAAACAGGATTACCTGCTGGAATTTCACATGCTGCTGTATCGTTTTCTATATCTCCTGAACAGCGGGCTGCGCCTGTATGCCCGGAAGGAAGAAGAGCAGAAGGCGAATCCGGAGAGACAGAGGCTGAAAAAGGTCATGGAGTTTGTGAACCTTCACTACAGGGAGAAGATCAGGCTGGAAGAAGCGGCTGCCCAGGTGGCCCTGAATAAAGAATATTTCTGCCGCTTTTTCCGAAAATCCATGGGTGTTTCTTTTATGGACTATGTAAATGAAGTGCGCTTTTCCCGGGTCTGTGAAGAATTGTTTGATTCTTCAGAGAATATCATGACTTTGCTGGAAGCTCATGGGTTTGGCAATTACAAACTGTTCATGAAAATGTTCCGGGAACAATACGGCGGCACGCCTGCCCGGATGAGGAGGGAATATCAGCGCTGAAGGGCCGCGGAAGCTTTCATGAATTCCAGGAATTTTTCCGTGGCCTGTAAAGGCGCGGGAGAAGCGGGCAGGGCCAGGCCGATGAGCCGTTTGGGAATCAGGCCCGGAACAGGGATTTCCACCAGATGTCCGGCGTCCAGATCCTGCTGCACGCATTCCCTGATACAGCAGCCGATCCCCAGCCCGATTCTGGCGAACTCGATCAGCAGGTCCATGGTGGAAATTTCCATAGGGTGCGGAATCTCGATCTGCTGTTCCGTGAGATAACGGTCGATATGCTGGCGGGTCATGTTGTTCTGATTCAGGAGCATGACAGTGCCGGATTCAAACAGGCTGGCGTCGCTGCCTTCCCGCAGCCGGAGGTTTTCCAGATAGGAAGGGGTGCAGACAAAGGTGTCCTGAATCTCCACCACAGAATGGAAGCGGATATTTTTCAGATTTTTTGGCCGGGCGATGAGGCCGATGTCGATTTGCTGCTGTTCCAGCATGGAGAGCGTCTGGGCGCTGGCCTGGTTTTCCACGGTGATTTTAATATGAGGATTCTCAGCGATAAAATCCTTCAGATGAGGCAGAAGGATATATTTGCAGAGAGTGGTGGAGACCCCCAGGCGGATATGGCCGATCCCCAGCTCCTGGATGCGCAGCAGCTCTTCCTCTCCCCGGCTGAGGGTTTCAAAGGCAGCGCTCACATGCTCATAGAGAATCCTGCCCTCCGGCGTCAGGGTGACGCCTCTGGAATTGCGCAGGAACAGGGTGGTGGAAAGGCTGTCCTCCAGTTTTCCGATGGCTTTGCTGATGGCCGGCTGGCTGATATACAGCTCTCTGGCAGCCTTGGAGATATTCCCGGCTCCGGCCACGGTATAAAAAATACGGTACAGGGATAAGTTTTGTTCCATCTTGCCTCCTTATAACTATGAGTTATGCAATCTATTCTTTATATGTATTTCAATTATAGCACATTGTATGGTATCATGTAAACACTATGAAAATTCTGGAGGAATAATCGCATGGGAATGACAATGACGCAGAAGATCCTGGCCGCTGCAGCCGGACTGTCTGAGGTGAAGGCCGGACAGCTGATCGAAGCGGATCTGAACCTGGTTCTGGGCAACGACATCACTTCTCCGGTGGCCATCCACGAGATGGAGAAGCTGAATAAAAAAGAGGTGTTTGATAAGGATAAAATCGCTCTGGTGCTGGATCATTTTGTGCCGAATAAGGATATTAAATCCGCGGAACACTGCAAGTGCGTGCGGGAGTTCGCCTGCAAAAATGAGGTGACGAATTTCTTTGACGTGGGTGAAATGGGCATCGAACACGCGCTGCTGCCGGAAAAAGGCTTGGTGGTGGCCGGAGATGTGGTGATCGGGGCGGATTCCCACACCTGTACCTACGGAGCGCTGGGGGCGTTTTCCACCGGGGTGGGTTCCACGGATATGGCCGCCGGGATGGCTACAGGAAAAGCCTGGTTCAAGGTGCCTTCCGCGATTAAGTTTGAGCTGACAGGCAGGCCGAAGAAATGGATCAGCGGCAAAGACGTGATTTTACATATTATTGGCATGATCGGCGTGGACGGGGCGCTGTATAAATCCATGGAGTTCACAGGGGACGGCGTCGCGAACCTCTCTATGGACGACAGATTTACCATCGCTAATATGGCCATCGAGGCCGGCGGTAAAAACGGGATTTTCCCTGTGGACCGGGCTGCAGAGCAGTACATGAAGGAACATTCCGCCCGCCCTTATCAGATTTATGAGGCAGACCCGGACGCGGAATATGACGAAACTTTTGTGATCGACCTGTCAGAGCTGGAACCCACCGTGGCGTTTCCTCATCTGCCGGAAAATACGAAAACAGTGGCAGAGGCTGGAGAGGTAAAAATTGATCAGGTGGTGATCGGTTCCTGCACCAACGGCCGGATTGAGGATATGCGGGTTGCCGCTGAAATCCTGAAGGGCAGGAAGGTGAAAAAGGGCGTGCGCTGTATTGTGATTCCCGCTACCCAGAAGATTTATCTGCAGGCTATGGAAGAAGGGCTGTTAAAGACCTTTATCGAGGCCGGGGCAGTGGTGAGCACGCCCACCTGCGGCCCCTGTCTTGGAGGTTATATGGGGATTCTTGCGGCAGGAGAACGGTGCGTCTCTACTACAAACCGGAATTTCGTGGGGCGCATGGGCCATGTGGATTCTGAAGTGTATCTGGCCAGCCCCGCAGTGGCTGCGGCCAGCGCGGTGACCGGAAAAATTTCAGAGCCGTCAGAAATAGGATGTTAGGAGGACAGGGAAATGCAGGCAAAAGGACATGTATTTAAATTCGGAGACAATGTGGATACGGATGTGATCATTCCGGCGAGATACCTGAATTCCTCTGATCCCGCAGAGCTGGCGAAGCACTGCATGGAGGATATTGACCGGACTTTTATTGACCGGGTGCAGCCGGGAGATATTATCGTGGCGGAGAAAAATTTCGGCTGCGGCTCTTCCAGAGAGCACGCGCCCATCGCCATTAAGGCGGCAGGGGTCAGCTGCGTGATCGCGGAGACCTTTGCCCGGATCTTTTACCGCAATTCCATCAATATCGGGCTGCCCATCATTGAATGCCCCGAGGCTGCCAAAGGCATTGAAGCCGGGGATGAGGTGGAGATCGATTTTGACAGCGGGATGATCTATAACCGTACAAAAGGCGCCCAGTTCCAGGGGCAGGCCTTTCCGCCGTTTATGCAGAAGATCATCGCTGCCGAAGGGCTGATTAGTTATATTAATGGGAAGAAGTAAAACAGAATAATAGGACAGAGCAGGAGCAGCCAGCCGCCCGGGCGTATTGGGGCGGGCGGCTGCTCTGTTTTTGATTTAAATCATATCATTTCTCTAAGAAAATCATTTTTTACTTATTATTAAGTTCATTCTAATATATTCTTTAATATTTTTGCTTCAGGTGATTTGAAATTGCTATAAAATTGTGGGATATGATCTGTTATAGAGAAAGCCTTATTTATGAATGCGGCAGGGAACTTGATTGCCTCTGAGAGATGTTGGGGTGAGTTGGCACTACATTGTTTAGGGGAACTGATTTTTTTATATCCTGAAAGCGCGTTTTATAGCGATGTAATATTAGCATATAAGGGAGGATTGAGAAAAGTCGAATACAGTCGAATCGTGTCAAAAAACACAAAGAAATGACGAAATGCATAAAAATAATGGAAATAATATAAAAATAATATAAAATATTGACATTTATAGTATTATGTAGTATGCTATAACCAACAAACGTGAACGGGTTTAGAGGTGAGATTATATAGTATATTTATATTCTGCCGGGGATGGACAAATATTTTTACTTTAGGAGTTTGGCAATTTTTATATTGATCCAGAGACGGGGAATATACAGAACGGGCAAGAACGTTAGCAATAAAAACTATATCATTGGGGGGAGTGATGTTTATGAAGACATGCAAAGCGCTAAAACAAAGTATGAAAGCAATTTTCAGCAGCTATGGAATGTGGATGGCAGTCATTGCCTCGGCATTCCTGTTCCTGACTGCGACTTTGGTGACAGACGGAGAAGGGCGGCGATATTCCGCATTACAGGTGCTGTTTCTGATCAGAGGGGAATGGGGAACACAGTTGCAGTCTTTTGAAGTGCTGAACCTGAGCGCAATACGGACCGTAGGACAGTCGGCTTATCTCGCCATGTTTTTGCCTGTGGTTGCCGCGTTTCCGGGAATCCCGTTTTTGCTGGATGAGCTGAAAAGCGGGATGTCCAGATATTCCATTCACCGCAGCGGCAGGTACCAGCATTACCTGGGGCATGTGCTGGCAGTTTGGTTATGCGGCGGGCTGGCAGTGATGTTTGGCTATATTCTGGCGGCCGTTCCGGTGCTGGCAGTGTTCCCGCATCCGGGAGAAATGCAGCAGATGTTAGAACCGGAATTATTTGATATGGTTGTGTTTGCAAATAATTCCCTGGCTTGGTTCTATTCTATTCTGGGGGATGTGGGACTGCTCTTGTCCTTTGGGCTGGACATGTTTTTCTATGGGGCATTTTTCTCCCTCCCGGCCATCCTGTTTGTGGGATTTCTCCGCAATAAATATCTGGTTCTCTGTTTTCCTATGATTTTATTATTCTTCTATGATACGATCTGGAAAAAAATATATAACTTCTATCGTATAGCATGGGATCAAGAGATGATGATGAAGATAGACAGCTGGGCCAGCAATTCTCTGTGCAGCGCAGCTACCATGCCAACGGTGGGGAAATGGCTGTGGATTCTGGTTGGTTTGCTTGTTACAGCGGTTCTTTACTGTATATTGATGGGGAGGAGGCTGGACTGTGGAGCATAAACGCCATGCCGTCTGGGCAACGGCCCGGACAGAGTATATCAAATGGGTAACGGACCCGAGGATGATTTTGGTTGCTGTTTTGCTGATCTTTTTCTATCAGACAGCAGTGTCGCCTTTAATGGAAATGGCGGTGGAAATGGGGGAAAAGCTGAATGTGCTGGAGCCGTTTATAGCCGTAGCGAATTCGCCGCTGCTGATGCTGCTGATCCCGCTGGTGTTTATCACGCTGATCAGTGATTTTCCGCGGACAGATGGGAATACGGTGTTTTTTATCCATCGAATCGGAAGAACCTCCTGGATGTGGGGACAGATGCTTTTTGTGCTGATGGCAATGGGCTCCTATATTGCAGTGATTTTTCTGGGAACAACGCTTCCGGCTCTTTTTCAATCTCAATGGGGCATGGAATGGAGCCTGACGGTACGCCAGTATTATCTGAATTTCCCGGAAAAGTCCGGAAGCTTTGCGGCGCAGCTGATTACAGCCAGGCTGTATAATCAGGTACAGCCGCTGCCCGCGGTGCTGCAAACGTATTTGATGCAGGTACTGTACTTAATGCTTTTTGCGCTGATTCTGCTCTGGTTCTGGCTGCAGAAGAAGAAAGGGGTAGGGATTTTTGCAGTGATTTTTCTGGTGGGAATCGGGACTGCCTTTTCTTTGCTGGAGGGGAAACTGATGTGGATATTCCCCATGGCGCATACGAATGTGTGGCTTCATTATACGGCATTGTTGCGTGAGCCATTATGCCCGTTCTGGTGCTCATATTTGTATTTTGCCGTGCCGATCCTGCTTTTGAGCCTGTGGAATATTTGGCTGGTGCGCAGGTACAATTTCCTGAGCATTACCGAAATTGAATAAAAGCTGGAGTTGGGTGAAAGGAGAAGGTATGGTAGGCAATGTGAAGATAAGTATAAAAGAGTTGTCCTTGAAAATCGGGGAAGATACGATATTGGAAGATATCAATGCGGAATTTGAGAGCGGAAAAATCTATGGGCTGATTGGGCGGAACGGCTCAGGAAAAACCATGCTGATGAAATGTATCTGCGGGTACATCCGTCCGACGTCAGGAGAGATCTGGGTGGAAGGAAAGAAGCTGGGAAAGGACATGGATTTTCCGGATAACCTGGGAGTGATTATCGAGGTGCCGGGATTTATCCCTTATTACAGCGGAATGAAGAATCTGATGCTCCTGGCGGGGCTCCGGGGAAAGATCGGGAAGGAGGAGGTGCGGGAAGCCATAGAGAAGGTGGGCCTGAACCCGGATATGAAAAAGTCCGTGAGCAAGTACAGCCTTGGAATGAGGCAGCGCCTGGGGATCGCGCAGGCGGTGATGGAGAACCCTGATATCCTGATTCTGGATGAGCCGATGAACGGGTTGGATGTGGACGGAGTGGAAGATATCAGAAAGCTGCTGGAGTCCTGGAGGCAGCCGGGGAAGCTGGTGATTCTGGCCTCTCATATGACGGAGGATATCCGGCGGCTGTGCGATGTGGTATTTCGGATGGAGAAGGGGAAGCTGAAGGCGGAGTAGAGGATTGTTTTACTTACATAAGGCAGCAATCCAGTTATTAGGGTTTAATGCCTGGAGCTGGTTATTTTGTACATAAATGATTGGGGTGAGTCCAATGGAAAAGGTATAGCAGAAATATAGCAGTTGTACAGTCGGTTAAAAATAGGTGATTGCGAAATTCATGACAGTTAATGTGGATAACTTTTCAGAAATCGTAGTGAAGGTATAGACTTTGCAGATTTTAAAGTAAGAACGATTGTTGAAAATATATAATCAGATCGTGGCTATCCATATATCCACAGTACTTCTTTGAGTCTTATGAGGAGTATCAATTAACTCTAAGCAAAGAAACAGTATTTTGGTAGAGTATGAATTTTGTAAACGTCTATTGATTAAAAAGAAAGGAGATACATCTGAATAAAGATGTGAAAAGAATTATGTGGAAAAAAAGAATAGTAGCAGTGGTTTTAACATTAATTGTAGTGATGTCGACATCAGTTGCGGCTATGGCGGCGGTTGATAAGTTTGCTGCAGATTTGGAACGGGATACTTTGGCTGGGGTTTATAGAACTAGCATTACACAAATGGTGAACTATTATTCAAATGGTTATAGAGCAAGGATGACTGCGGTGAACAAAAGATCCGGAAATTATGCAATTGTTTATGTGACCAGTAACCTGCACTCTAACACGGGCACATTTACTGGGGCAGGTATACAAGACTTTGCTTCTACTGGAGCAAATATGCCAACGTTTACTGCACGGCTTTCTGCGGATAGAGATGCCGGTGCATTTGGTTATGTTGGTATAAAAGCAGTTGTAAGTTAATCTTAAGGAGGGGATATTGTAGAAAATACTTAATTTTACAATATCCCTTTCTACTAATATTATATGTGTGGATGAATGAAAGAAGGTATATTGTGCGAAAACGATTAGAATATTATGCAGTTATAATTTTATGCCTGGGAATTATGGGGTGCGGAAACAAAGTTGAGCCTGGAACTACCGCACAGGAAAGCGATACTGGGATATCCTCAGTGCAGGAAACAACTTTCACCAGTGGCGAAACAGAAGAACAAAAGACAGGGAATCTGGTATCTGTGAAGGATGCAAGAGAAGATATAGCAAAAGCACTGGATGCCCTGCGTGACGGAGGTTATTCTAATTTATCCGGTGATCTTTCGTTTGTACAATTTCCGGAAGCGGATAGTTTTTCTTCGATTCAGTTAATTTATGAGAGAGATGAACAGAGTATTCTGGAGTATGCAGAGGAGGCCAAGAAATTTTTTAGTCAATTCCAAGATATTACAGAAGAAAATGTTATAATTATCTTACCAGATGGCAAAAATATCCCACTTCCTACTGCCAAGAAAAAATTAGAAAGTGGAGAAGAAAATTATGATGATGCATTTAGCATCATGTATATCCCAGAGGATAATGGCCGGGAAATGCAGTTTTTGAGAATAAAATTGTATACTTGGACGAATAGAGGGGTAATTGCGGGTTTGGATGATGAGATTGTTGCACATCCAGAAGTTCATCCCTACGAAGGGGAGTATTATGATCTTAGGAATCATGAGATACCGAAGGTCACCGTACAACTGTTGGATGGAGAAGTCAGCATTGATGAGGCAATTGAAACCTTTAACCAGGAAATTAATGAAAATTATTACCTGGAAAATCCCAATTCTGACCTTACTTTCCAGGTCTGTGGTGTACAGGTTAGTCAAATTACAGAAAAAAACAAGGCTTATCGTCTATATGCGCGCCGCATTTATAATGGGATTCCATTTGATGCATTTAACCAGAGAAATTCTGCTTGGGCAGAATTGGAAAATTTTGAAGTACCAGAGATGAAAGTATGGTTTTCTGAGGCAATGATGATAGAAAAAGACAGGCTGGACTGTACTACAGAATGTGACAGAGTATGTAAGGTGGAAGAAAGAGGGGAGCCAATTACGGCAGTGCTGCCGCTGACGGAAGTGTTGGGAAAATTATCAGAGGTGCTGACAGAAGGATCATCATTCCAGGTGAAGAGTATAGATTTCACATATTGCAGTGATCCCTCAGATGAAGACGAATTTGAAACAATATTTAGTGGACGCTTCACTCCTTGCTGGAAAATTACGCTCCAGAATGAAAAGGATAAAAGTGTAATGAATTTTTATATAAATATATTAACCGGAGAGATTCGGGGATATAAAGAGTTACAAGGATAGAATAGTCATTTTTGTTTGTGGGTGCCATATATCCAAATAGAATTTTATGAGTATTTGACAGAGATAAAAGAGCAAAATGAGTTACGTTGGATGTGAGTCTAACGGAGATTATATTAGACTGTCTGTGAAATAGTTGGTTAAAAAACAGAAAAGAAAGAGGGGGATATAATGATGTGGAAAAAAAGAATTGGAGCAGTGGTTTTATCGTTAGTTATAGTGATCTCGACATCAGTTGTTTCGATGGCAGCGGTTGATAAGATGGCTGTAGATCTTGAACAGGATAATCTGGCAGGAGTTCATAGGATGAGCGTTTCAGGTAGTGTGAATTATTATGCAGGGGGTTATAGGGCAAAAATGACTGCAGTTAATAGACGGTCTGGAAATTATGCAATAGTTTATGTAACGAGTAATGTGCACTCAAATACTGCTGCATTTATTAGTGCAGGTGCACAAGACTTTATTGTTGCTGGAACAAGAACCCCTATATTTACTGCGCGGTTATCTTGTGATGGGGATGCCGGAGCATTTGGCTATATTGGTATAAAAACAGTTATAAATTAAACAAAGATGAAATATACACTGATAAAATTTTGTTCTGTGTTATCGGATGAATGAGAGTGAAAAGCAAAAAGAAACTATTTTAATTTGGGGCTGTTGTTTTGCGATTAAAAGTCGTGAAAGGGCAGCTCTTCAGTGTTTTACATAGAAATAGAAAATATATATTAAAATTTTGTTGATATATGGCAGAGGCAGGAGAGCGATATAAAATGAAAGATAACATACTTTGAAAGTAAATCTAATGGTGGGAGAAAGTACCAGATAGTTTCAGTCTGGAAAATAAATACCAGAAAAAAAGAAAAAGATATCTAGGGAGGAATGAGCAATGAAAAAGATTATTATTGCAGCTGCATGTGTTATACTTTTTGGTTTTGCAGCGTTTTTCTATTTTACATCTTCATCACATGTCCTTAGAAAGTCTGATTACAAAAATTTTGTACGCCTGAAAGAAATTGAGACAGACGCAATGAAATCATTAGATAAGCAATGCTATTTCGCCTTGGATCAGACAAAAACGAAATACACCATTTTGGAACTGACAAAGCCTTCATTTTTTAGAGCGCCGGTTCTTTCACCGTTGATAAGTGAAAAGCAGTTAGAGGAAGCTTCCGGCATGATTCCGCTGAGTCTGGATGGAGGTCAGTACATTAACAGATACGAATGTCTAATTTACTATTTACCCGTGGGGAAAATTGATGCGGACATGGAACTTCCCTATCATAATGTATCATATAGGACCTGGGAATTTGAGGAGGGGACTGTTCTGGCCTTCTTGGAGACACATAGACATGATGGTAATATGAGTTCAATAGAAAATGTGGATTGTGCGTTAAATAAAATAGAAAAATTATATCCGTCGTCCAGCACTGTTATAGGTCTTTTTAACTAGGGAGCATTGATTTCAGAAACAGGTCCGTCTGGAGACTCAGATCCGGAAGTATCAAAAAGCAGAATCCGGGGGAAACAAGAGGATGTTTGCCGGAAGCGTTTATCTGGAAGCCATGGAATGGGTCGGAAATCCGGCGGCGCAAGAGAAAAACAGTTGAACTTGCGATCAGTTTGTGCTATGCTTGTTGCAAAGCCGCAAAGGCTAATTTAACAGCGAGGTGAGCGGAAATGATTTATGATTCTAAAGAAAATCTGGATTTTTACAGAGGTCTGGGAAAGAATTATGAGACTGCGGTGGATTTCCTGCAGAAGACCGATCTGGAAGCCATTGAGCCCGGCAAATATGAGGTGGATGGCAAAGAAGTATATGTGAATGTGACGGAATATGAGACTAAAGCATGGGAGGACTGCAAGTTTGAAACCCATGAGCACTATACCGACATTCAGTATGTGATTTCCGGCAGCGAGGTGATGACCTACGCGCCCAAGAAGGACCTGACGGTGAAGACAGAGTACAACCCCGATAAGGACGTGACATTCTATACCGATGATGTGCGCGGAATCGATATGGCGACGCCTGCCGGGTATTACTGCATTTTCAATCCTCAGGACGGACATAAGCCCAAGGCCATGAACGGCAAGCCGGCTATGGTGAAGAAAGTGATCGTTAAGATCAAAGAGGACTGAGCAGAAGGATGAATTTCATACAGCCGGAGCGGAGAGCATCTGCTTCGGCTGTTTTAAAAACGATGACGGAGGGACCACATGGATTTGACATACAGAAGTACCAGAGGAGACAGGACGGCATACACCGCGTCCCAGGCAGTTTTAAAAGGACTTGCATCAGACGGGGGGCTTTTTGTACCGGATCAGCTGCCCAGGCTGGACAAGAGCCTGGAAGAACTGCAGGGCCTGAGCTATCAGGAGCTGGCCTATGAGGTGATGAAGCTGTTTCTCACAGATTATACGGAAGAAGAATTGAAGGCCTGCATCGCAGGGGCGTATGATGAAAAATTCGATACCCCGCAGATCGCGCCTCTTGTGGAAAAGCACGGCGCGTTTTATCTGGAGTTGTTCCACGGCGCCACCATTGCCTTTAAAGATATGGCACTCTCCATTCTGCCCCATCTCATGGTGACGGCTGCGAAGAAAAACCATGCGGAACATGAAATCGTGATTCTCACCGCCACCTCCGGGGATACGGGAAAAGCGGCCATGGCTGGTTTTGCAGATGTGCCGGGCACCAGGATCATTGTGTTCTATCCAAAAGACGGCGTCAGCCCCGTGCAGGAGCGCCAGATGGTGACCCAGAAGGGGAATAATACATATGTGGTGGGAATCCGCGGCAATTTTGACGACGCCCAGACTGGTGTGAAGAAGCTTTTCGGAGATCAGGCGCTGGCCGGGGAGCTGGCTGCGGCCGGATTCCAGTTTTCTTCCGCCAATTCTATCAATATCGGCCGCCTGGTGCCCCAGGTGGTGTACTATGTTTACGCCTATACCCGCCTGAGGGCAGCCGGGCAGCTGAAAGAGGGAGAACCCATGAATGTGGTGGTGCCTACCGGCAATTTCGGCAATATTCTGGCCGCGTATTACGCAAAGCGCCTGGGCCTTCCCATCGCGAAGCTGATCTGCGCGTCCAATGAAAATAAAGTTCTTTATGATTTCTTCCGTACGGGCTGTTATGACAGGAACCGGGACTTCATCCTGACAACTTCGCCTTCCATGGATATTCTGATTTCCAGCAATCTGGAACGCCTGCTCTATCTGGCCGGAGGCCAGGACGCGGAGGACAACGCGGCCAGGATGAGGAAGCTGAACCAGACCGGCAGTTATCAGGTGACCGAAGAGCTGCGCAGGAATCTGGAAGATTTTTATGGAAACTATGCTTCTGAAGAAGAAGTGAAGGAACAGATCGCCAGAGTATTCCGGGAGGAAGGCTATGTGCTGGACCCCCATACGGCGGTGGCTTCCTGCGTCTATGATAAGTATGCGGCGGAAACCGGCGACCACACCAAAACCGTAATCGCTTCCACGGCCAGCCCTTACAAATTTACCAGGAGCGTGATGGAGGCTATCGCGCCGGAAAATGCGGGTGGAGAGGACTTCGCTCTGGTGGACGAGCTGTCGGCGCTGTCCGGTGTGCCGGTGCCCCAGGCAGTGGAAAGCATCCGCACCGCGCCTGTGCTCCACGACCGTACCTGCGGCGTGGAGGAAATGAAAGCTACTGTAAAAGAGATTCTGGAAATCTGAAAAAGTTCAACTTGGTTGGCCTGCAGACTATTCTGAATTGTCCTGTGGGCCTTTTTAGTACCATAAAAGTGTAGTTGTTAGAGAGTAATTACTCCAACATCTACACTTAATTTGTATAATGAGGAAAGCAGTTGGTATGGCAAGGCTTTTTTGGATTATCACATCCGTTAATAAAACCGTCAGCCAACCACTTATTATATACATTCGCTTAGGCAGGTTGATATTCTATGGAGCTTTCGTGTAACGAACTAAACTGAATCGTAATAAGTGTGGGTTGTTTAACAATTGCTGATATTATAAATTTTGAATCAGGAGGTTATTGTGATCAGCGTAGGAATTGATGCTGCGAAAGGTAAAAGTACAGTGTGTTGATGACACAAATTTAAAAGACAATAAAAAAATTGAAAACCTGCTGGAAAACTATTGGCTTTTCTTAGCAGGTTTTATTGCATAGGAAATTGCGTTCCCTATGCAATAAAACCCTCCGGGGGATTGCACTGCGGCGTAAGGCTGAAAATAATTTCCTCTGAGCTTGTAATATAACAGGTCAGATGTTATAATGATCTTAATGGACTGTATATGTACCCAGTTTCGCAGATGCCGGAAGATTGTCTGCACTGCAAGAGAAATTGGAAAAGGGGAGGGAAAGATGCGCAAAGCCATGAAAAAAAGTGGGCGCCGTTGGTGGGTATGGGCGCTGATTCTGCTTATTTCTTTTGGAGTTCTTGGCAGTGGCTACTGGCTGTATTATCAAAGCATTGAACAGGCGGTTTATTCCACTACTTTTTCCTTTATGGAGCAGATTGCAGATCATGATCATTTGAATATCGTCAATCAGATGGACAGCAAAACTGAGTATCTCCGGGTGATTCTGGACAGAATCGATGCGTCCAGAGACAGCCGGTTTGAAGAAGTCATTTATAATTTGGGAGTAGAGGCCAGAACCACTTCTTTTGATACGCTTTATTTGATTACGGCAGACGGGGAAGTATACAGCAGTTCTTACCTAAAGTCCCAGTTTTCGGATATGCCCTGGGCGGAAGAGTTTGAGCGGACGGACGGCAATTTTGTCATTCGGTATGATGAAGACAGCCGGGAAAAATGGGGTGAGTTTCTTGTTTATGGCGTGCGGCTGACAACGCCGGTTTCTGCCGGAGAAAAAGAAATCAGCGGTGCGGTGGGGCTGGTTCCCATTGCGGAGATTGCGGACCAGATGCGGCTGGAGAGCTTTGACGGACAAGGAATTGCAGTAGTGATGCAGAAGTCCGGCGATATTATTACGGCAAGCCGGCAATACAGCACGCCGGACAACAATTTCCTGACTCCGCTGGAACACGCGCAATTCAGAAACAACGGTTCTCTGGAATCCTGCCTTCAGGCGGTGGAACAGGGGGAAAGCCTGTTCGTAGAATACAGCCTGGATAACGGCGCTTTTTATACCCTGTTTCAGTCTTTGAATCATCATGCGGGGAACGAGTGGTATCTGGTGGTACAGGTTTCCACGAAAGTGACGGAAGACCAGGTGAAAACGCTGATCTTCCGTTCGCTCCCTTTTTTCTTTGTGCTGGGCGTATTGATTCTGTTTGCTGCATCTTTTCTCTACCACACCACCAATGCGGCAAAGGTTGCCCGGGCTTCCGAGCAGGCAAAATCTACGTTTTTGGCGAATATGAGCCATGAAATCCGCACGCCTCTTAACGGTATTGTCGGGCTGCAGTATCTGATGCGCCAGAGTCTGGACGATCCTCTAAAACTGAACGAATATCTGAAAAAGGCGGAGGTGTCTGCGGCATTTTTGCAAAATGTAATAACAGATGTTCTGGATATGTCCAAAATTGAGAGCGGTCAGCTGGAGATCTATCCAAAAGAAATGGATTTGAAACGATTGATCGAAGAAGTACATACCCTCTTGGAAAATCAGGTGGAGAATAAAGGGCTGCATTTCCGCATTGACGTTCAAGGCCTGGAAGCGCCTCTTGTGCAGGGGGACGCCCTGCGGATCAAGCAGATCTTAACAAACTTGCTGGGAAACGCAGTAAAATTCACCCCTGAAGGGGGAGAAATATCCCTTACAGTGAGGCAGGAACTGACCGGCGGCGTGGCCAACACTGTTTTTCAGGTGGCCGATACAGGTTGCGGCATGAGCCAGGATTTTTTGCAGCATATCTGGAAACCCTTTGAGCAGGAAAGACGCGCTTCCTCACAGAACGGAACGGGCTGGGAACCACGCTGAGTAAAACTTTAGTAGAGAAGATGGGAGGGTCTATATCTGTGGAAAGCCAGCCGGAAAAAGGGACGGTATTTACATTTTCTATTCCTTTTCTGCAGGCGGAACAATCCGGAAATACAGCCGTGTCAAGTGATATGCAGAGGGAGGACCGGGGCCTGGAGGGCAAACATATTCTGGCTGCAGAGGACAATGACATTAACAGGATGATCGTTGTATCCATTCTGGAGGAGCAGGGCTGCAAGCTGACGGAAGCGCGGGATGGGCAAGAGGCACTGTCTGCCTTTGAAGCCAGCTCTCCTGGATATTTTGATTTGATCTTGATGGATATTCAGATGCCTGTGATGGACGGATATGAGGCCACCCGGCGCATCCGCGCGCTGCCCCGGCCGGATGCCGGGAATGTCCCGATTATTGCCATGACGGCCAATGCCTTTCGTGAGGATATTGAAAAAGCGCTGGCTGCGGATATGGATGATGTGCTGACAAAACCTCTGGATATCAAGCTGCTGTTCAAAAAAGTTGAGATCATTAAAGATCGGGAGGGACTATTATGAGGAAAAAGGGATTGCTCTGTGTTCTGCTTGCGGCATCGCTTTGCTTTGTGGCGGCCGGCTGTGAGACGCAAAAGATTGAAGAGCCGGAAAAAGTGACGTTGACAGTGAAAACTCCGCCCATTGGTTTGGGGAATATTCCAGGCACAGGCGAGGCAGAGGTCTATGATATGCTCGTGAAGGCGGCAGAACGCTTTCAGGCGCAGTATGACCGGTACGATGTGGATTTTCTGATCAGCCGTTATGATTATCTGGATGAGCAGACGCAGCTGGCAGACAAATACGGTACTCCGGATGCGGCCGATATCTTTTTTGCCGGTTCGTGGAATGTGCCGCTGTATGTGAAGCGGGGATGGCTGGTCCCCCTGGACGACATGATTGATGAGAGCCTGCGTTCTGATATCGACGAATCTATTTGGAACCAGAATTCCATTGACGGACAGGTTTATACTCTGCCGTTTCATCAGCTGCAAAATACATTGATGGTCAATCGGACTATGATGGAAAACGCCGGGCTTTCAGAATTCATACCGGAAGAGGAGTCAATCGCCCACTGGAGCACGGAAGAATTTAATCTGGTCTGCCAGAGGCTGGAGGAATCCCTGACTGCTGAAAATACTTTTGCATTTATGATGTACGCGGCGAACAATCAGGGAGACAGCCATATCATGACTCTGCTTCGGGCCTACGGCTGTCCGCTGTATGACAAAAACGGAAATTTTGCAGTCAATACGCCGGAGGGAATCCGGGCTTTAACATGGATCAAAGAGATGGATGCGAAAGGGATCACTCCGAAAGGCGCAGAAAACTTGGAACTTTTAGAGTGTGTAAACCTGTTTTATAATGGGCAGCTGGCTATATGCGTGGGGAATCTGACCAATCTTTGGGATGCCAGAAACAAGGGAGTGGATGTATTTGCCGCCAATTTTCCCGACTTGTCCGGTGCGGGGTATTGTACAAGCAGTTCCAACGGCTTTTGTATATTCGATAATGGAGACCAGAACAAGATCCAGGCTGCCAAGGATTTTCTTCGTTTTCTCTGCACGGATGAAGAAACCATGAAATATACGTTAGGCACGCTTCCGGTCAGCAAATCCGTGATCAAAAGGTATCAGGACGAAATTTGGATGCTGAAGGCCTATGGAGAGAACACAGCTGCTGTCGTTGACAATATACGCGGAAGCATCAACTGGCAGGGGGTGAGGGATGTATTTTACCGGAATATCAATGATCTGCTGATGGGGGTAAAGCCGCCGGAGGAGGTGGCTGCAGCCATTGACAGAAGCTGTAATGAAGCGTTGGAGAAGGGCCGCAGTAATATGGATTAAGACGGCCTGTATAAAATAAAGAAGTGGATCGGTGGAATAGGATGAAAAACGACATAATCCAATATGAACGGGCCTACCGGCAGCTGAAAAACAAGATTGAGAGCGGTATTCTGCCGGTAGGTTCGAAGCTGCCCGGGAGAGGGGCTTTGTGCAGGGAACTCGGGACTTCCGAACGAACCGTCCGGCATGCATTGGAGCTTCTGGAGCAGGATGGCTTTTTAGAAATTACGCCCAGGAAACGGCCGGCGGTAATATCATCCTTTCCCTCTCCGGCGGGGCGTGCGCTGCAAAATATGAGAAAGGCGGACAGCGCCCTGGTGAATGATCTGATGCAGACCGCTGATTTGCTCTGTTATCCTGTCTATTTACATGGATTACAGCTCTGTGAAGGTACTGACTGGCGGACGCCGGAAATGATTCTCAGTAAAATGGATCCAAACCGGCCAGAAGAATTCTGGCGGCTTTCCAGCCGTCTGGGACGATTTTTTATCGCCCGCAATGAGAATGAGCTGACCCTGCGCGCAGTGGACAGCCTGGGCTTTCGGGGAAAAGAGCCGCCGGCGGGAACGCCGGAAGAACGGGTGCGGTACCTTACCCATATCAAAGCTCTGTTTCGGGCTGTAAAAAGCGGCAATGCGCCGGAACAGGAGGTATTGGATGCGATTTTCTCGCAATATCGGATGATTGCGGAACAGGCAGGGGAATGCCAGTTCCACCAGCTGCGTTCGCCCTGCCCTATGCTGGCGGAGGCAGGAGGAGCGGGACAGCAGCTCAGCCTGACGCAGGAGAGGTATTCCACGGTTTGCCTGGACCTGTTGGGCCTGATTGCTATCGGCCGTTATCAACCTGGCGACCGCCTGCCCACCCATGCCCAACTTCAGGAATATTATGGCGTCAGCCGGGATACTTCTGTAAAAGCAGTGCGGATGCTGCAGGATTGGGGAGTTGTAACAGCAGCGCCCCGGCGCGGGATATCAGTGATGATGGATCTGGCGGGGCTGAAGTCCGTCCATATTACTCCGGAATCCATAGCCTGTCATGTACGGCGCTATCTGGACAGTTTGGATCTGCTGTCCCTGACAGCAGAAAGGGTGGCCGCCCATGCGGGGGCTTCTGTATCTTCTCAGGAAGCAGAGCGTCTTCAAGCGTCCATTTTGCGGCAGAGGGAGCAGGCCTGTGAGCATCAGTTAATCCCCCGCACCCTGCTGGATTTTATTACAGAGCATATCCGGTATGACGCGCTGAGATCGATCTATGAGATACTTGCCCGGAACTTCAGCATTGGAAGAGGCATTCCAAAACTGGTGAGTCCGGACATTAATCCACAGAACAGTGAGATTTATCAGCAATGTATTAAAGCTGTGAGTATATTGCTCAGCGGCAATGCCAGTATGTTTGCGAAGACAGCTGCGGAGGTGTATGATCAGATTCGCAGCCTGGTAATCACGGAGTGCGAGAAACTAGGGTATTTGGATGCAGCGATGCAGGTATATGATGGAAGGGCATTGTGGCATTAAAGAATAACAGGAAGGAAAACGAGCCGTTCATATGAAAAAAAATCTTCAAAAAAAAGAAGGCAAATGGGATATCTCTTTTGCTGTCATTACTCGCTATACAATCCTGTTTTGCCTGCTGATCATGATTACTGTCTTTATTGGCGGCGGCGTTCTCTCGGCCGGCAGGATGAAGACAGATGCCGAAACTTCGCTGGTTGCCGGCCATGCCCGGATCTCCCAGAGAGTCCGTGGCGCCGTCAGTCTGCTGGAATCACTGGCTGGTCTTTCGGAATATTACGACCCAGACATTCCTCCCATCGAAAAGGTGAAAAAACTGGATCAAATGAGTCCCTACTTTGGTTACATGATGATCTGTTATGTGGATTCTGATATTTATGTCTATTCCGACGGCTCTGAACCTGCCAGTCTGGCAAGCCGGGACTATATGCAGAAGCTGTTTTCAACCGGCAAACGCCAGGTGACGGATAGCTTTGCGGCAGGTGCTGACGGAGCGACTCTAAATTATACGGTGGCGGTACCGCTGCTGGGTGGAGGAAAAATCACAGGGTGCTTATTCTGCGCGATTTATTTTGATGAAATCGTGGAAATCCTGAGACAATCGGTGGGAACCGGCGGTTCGGAAATTACGCTGATCGGTACGCAGGGGCAGATCATGTCCTCTACAGCGGGATTTCCTTATGGGGATTCTATTACAGAGGTTATAAATGACAGCGTTTTGTTCGGCGTTACGGCGGATTATCTGGAAGAACAGCTTTTGGCAGCCCGTCCAGGCGCTTTTTGGAGCTTGCGCAATGGAAACCTGTATTATACTGCCTATCAGCGGGTAGAGAATACGGGATGGGATATTTTATGTTCAGTCAGTTTCTGGACTGCATATGAAGAGACGCTCCCTGCTTTGCTCCTGGTAGTTGGGCTTTCAGTCTTATTTTGCATAGCATTTTTAGGATTAGTGAGACGATATATCGCCGGCCAGATGAAGACAGTAGATATACTGGTTCATTCGGTGGAGGAACTGGAAAACAGGATTTACAGGGATGAGCGTCCGGAGACAGCTGATTTTCAGGAGGTTCTGCGTCTCACCAGCGACGGTCTGACAGACAGCCTTACCGGTGTGGTCACCCGTTCAGTGTTTTTAAGTCAGGCGGATGTCCTGCTGAAAAAGGCTGATCCTCAGATGATACAGGCTTTGTGCTTTGTGGATATGGATAATTTGAAATATCTGAATGACAGCTGCGGCCATGCCAGCGGTGATATAGCGCTGAAAAGTATCGGATACATTCTGAGAGAGTATGAGAAAAAATACCAGGGAGCAGTGGGACGGTACGGCGGGGATGAATTTGTCATGCTGCTGACCGAACTGGATGATGAAAAAGAGCTGCGCAGCGTTTTGGACGAGCTGGTGCTGCGGCTGCAGACGAGTATTCAGTCTGGCGGACAGAGTATTCCCGTCCAATGCAGTATCGGGGTGGCTGTTTACCGGCCGGGCACAGAACTGGAACAAATGATTGCAGAGGCTGATGAGGCGCTTTACTACGTAAAGAAAAATGGGAAAGGCTATTACTATATTCAACAGAAATGAGGTGTGCATGAGAAATCAGGTTTGGCGAAGATTATCCTGCTTTATCATCATATTTTCAGTATTCTTTGTTGCCGTGGGTTCCGTATTTTGGATTCGGAAGGCTGCCGTAGGTATACGGCAGAGGGAAGCTGAAAATATTCTGTACTATTACAGAGAAAAAATTCTTTTACAGATGCAGGGTACTGTCAATGAGGCATCCTCCCTGGCGCAAACAGTTTATGCGTCAATGTCTTTGGAGGCGGAGGTTCCGGAATGGCTTGCGTCCGCATCCGAATCGCTGCTTCAGCGGGCAGAGGTCATCATGGTCTGCCTGTTCGAAGGGGATACCTTGACGCATATTCTTCCCGAAGAGAGGTTTGGAGATTTGGCTGGGCGGGACCTGAGCGATTTTTCTTATATCTACACAATGTCAAAAGTGGTAAAAAATCTTGTGGTAGAAGGTCCTGTCGTCCTGGAAAACGGACCAGAAGGACAGGAGGTATTTCTGTTTTTACAGCCTATTGTCAAAGAAGACGTATACCTGGGGCAGGTAGCTGTAGCGCTGGACCGGGACTATGTCCTGAAACAGTTGGGGTTGGAAGATCTGTATACTCAGGGATATGACTATGAGCTCTGGCGGGTGGAGCCGCAGAATGGAAACAAAGAAGTTGTGGCGAGCTCTGACGAGGAGATGGATTTTTCTCAGGCGCAGAAGACCGTGTTTCATCTTCCCACACAGTGGACGCTCAGCATTCAGCCTGTATCGGGGTGGCTTAGCGGCGGGCAGCGCTTGCGGATGGTCTTGCTGTGCGTTTTATTACAGGTTTTCCTGACGGCCTTTATTTTTCTCTTGCGCAGGATGATCCGTCAAAAACGCATATTGAGCAAGGTAGACAATGTAGACCAGGTCACGGGATTTTATAATAGAAAGGGATTTACGCAGGCTCTGGACGGCTGGTTACAAAGCGGGGCTTCACCTGTTATACTGTTCTTTTTTTCTATTGAAGGATATGCGCAGGCCGCCCGATTGATCGGCCCGGCTAAGGAAGAACAGTATCTGCAGAGTATTCCGATACGGCTGAATGAGTATATCCACAGCCCTTTCCTCGCCGGAAGGCTGGATGAGGGCAGCTATATCGTAGCTCTGAGAGAGGAAATGAATGAACAAAGCTGCGATGGCTTTGCCAGGGGTCTGTCCCTGGAGCTGATGCTTCAGGTACGGATCAACGGTGAAAAGAAATTTCTGATGGCCCGCCATCAATATATTTGCTGTGAGCAGGAAGAAATCGGAGCGGCGGAACTGGTCTCCCAATTAATACAAGCCTATTATGACCGTATGTCAAAGGAATCCCCTGTCAGAATGCTGACTGAAAAATGCAGACAGCTGATCGAGGGCAAGAGCGATGTGACTTTTGATGAATATACAGACCTTGAGATGATGGAGCTGTCCAAAACTTTTAACCGCTACCGGAAACAAGTGGAACAGCTGGCATACTCCGACCCGGTTTTTGCGGCTGGCAACAGGCCAAAGTTTCTCCGGGACACAAATATGCTGATTGAGTATGATAAAAAAAGGCGCTTTGCTCTTTATTGCGTGGATATCTGTTCATTCAGCCAGTATAATGAGCTGTTCAGCGCGGATATCGGAGACGAGATTCTGCATGAGGCCCTGCGGAGGCTTTCGCGACCCTTTGGTTCATATCTGTACCGCATCAACGGGGATGTATTTTTGGGTGTTTCTCTCTCAAATGAGCCAGAGGCGTCCTTTGCCGGACGTCTGCAAAGTATGTTCGATGAACCGGTTACGGTAGGGAACCTCTCATTTTCGCTGAAAGTCCGTATTGCGGTATGTATGTATCCGGAACACGGTAAAACGCCGGGCGCCCTTCTGGACCACATCCAATCGGCGCTGCGTTTTGCCAAAGAAGCGGATCAGGCAATAGCCGTCTATAACGGCCGGCTGGATGAGATGATCCGGACAGAGGCCGATATCCTGCGCCGGCTGAAGAAGGCTATTCGTCAGAAGTCATTGGAAGTCTGGTACCAGCCCATCATGCTGCTGTCAGAAAACCAGTACAGTGCCGCCGAGGCATTAGTACGTCTGCCTGACGGAAGGGGAGGATATTTTTCTGCCGGTCAGGTGATTTCTCTTGCGGAACGAAACGGCATTGCTGAGGAGTTGGGGGATTATGTGCTTCTGCAGGCGTGCATGTTTATGTACAGATGCGGCAGGAAATCAGGACTCCGCCGCATCGGCATTAATCTTTCTGTACAGCAGCTTTTGGTAGGGAACAGTGCGGATCACCTGCTGAAGCTGATTTGCTCTGCCGGCATTGATCCGGGGGTTGTTACGCTGGAGATCACAGAGAGTGTCCTGATCCAATCCATCGATCAGGCAGCTCAGGCCCTGGAAAAGCTGAGAAAGGCCGGCGTACGAATTGCGCTGGATGACTTCGGGGTAGGGTACAGCAGCCTCAATTATCTGTCCAACCTCCCTGTGGATATCATCAAAATAGACCGGTCTCTGACACGGCAAATTCTGAGTAACCCCAAGCAGTGCGCGCTTTTGAAATCCATTGTGAATATGGCATCCATCAATGGGCTTTCGGTTGTGGCAGAAGGGGTGGAGACCCAGGAAGAGCAGCAGGAAATTGCTGAATCCAGAGTAGACTATATCCAGGGATATTTTTATGCCCGGCCCATGCCGGAAGAAGAGCTTTGCCTCTTCCTCAGCCATTGACGCAGAAGGGCGTTATCCTACGATTGCGGAAATCTTCAGGGCGATTTCATTTGCCTCCTGCCGGGTCAGCATACGGTCCGGCCTCTCCTGACCGGAAATCATCTCCATGCGCAGAGCAGCCTTCAGAAACTGCTGCGCCCACCCGGACCCGCCTGGATAAGTGGCCATGCCGGCGGTATCAGGCAGAGTGACCCGGCTTTTCAGGCCATTGAGCGCAATGCTGAGAAATTCCTCCAGAGTGGCGGGCGCGGCGGGGCGGAAACAATCCTCTTCCACAAGATGTCTGTCGATCATGCCGTTCTGGAAGGCGCATTCCACGCTGCCGGCATACCATTCGTGGCCTACCACATCCCGGTACATATCATTGTACACATTGGTGGGGAAAAAGTGGACTGCCTGGATGATCAGATCCAGCGCTTCGGCCCGCAGAAGCGGATCCTCCGGCCTGTCAATTTCTCCGGGAAGCGAGGGGCCGGTTTGTTTTTCTCTGTTATCCTCAAATCCTTCCGGCGGTTGGGAAGGAAAGACCTGCAGAGGCGGTTCAAACGTGAAGTCAGGCTCCCTGAAATACTCCCGCAGATAGCTGTAGGGCGCTTCTGTCAGCATATTTCGGCATTCTTCCGCCACAAACCCGGCCATGCGCACCCCTCCGTAATCATTGGTATGAGTATAGTCCCCGGGATAAAAATACCGTTTCGCATTTTCCAGCCCGTTTTTCATAATAAAATCCATGCTCTTCTGGTGCAGGTCCAGAACCGGTACATGGCATTCCCGGCCTAGTTCCAGACATACCTGGGCCTGGGCGGCCAGCAGGTCATTATAGGTGCCGTCGTTTCCTTTCCAGGAATTGCGGGCCAGGGGAGTGACAAGAACAGGCCAGGCCCCTTTTGCCCGGACTTCTTCTATGTACCGGAGCAGATTGTCCCGATAACCTTCCCGGGGTTTCAGATGAGGAAGCTTCTGATCATTATGCCCGAACTGCATGAAGAAAAAATCCCCGGGCCGTATGGCCTCCATAACGATAGCGTGATGCCCTTCTTCCCGGAAGCTTTCTGTGGTCAGGCCGGAATGGGCGTGGTTTGACAGCGCCGCGCCCTCCTTCAGGTACAGGGGCAGAGCCTGCCCCCAGCCGCAATAGCATTGCTCCGGATGATAGGGATATTCCCCTGTCTGGTCCGTGACGGTGGAATCGCCGGCGATATAAAGAGTGGGCACATGGATTTCCTGGATTTTCACTTCGGAAATCCTGGGGCAGGAACCGCATATCGCCAGATTGATACTGCGGTCCTCCCTGCGGGTTTCCGTCCCGCGTGGGATAATATCGCTGACATTGACCGTAAAGGAATGTGAAAAGGTTTCCTCTTCCTGTAAGGTACCTATCCATACCAGACGGCGGCGTCCGGTAAACAGGATCAGCCGGGAAATTTCCGGCCCCGGAGCGATGGTTACGGTTACCTGATAATTGCCGGAGCGGGGAACCGCTGCCTTGAAAATCAGCGGGACCGGCAGTTCGCTGACTGCGCGGCAGCCTGAAGCGTCTGAAGACAGAGATGTCAGCTCACGGCCCAGGTACCAGTAGGGCACTTCAAAAGCAGCGTTGATCTCCGGAATCTGCAGATCCGGATGAGAAGCGCGCACCGCCTCTGTGACAAAACCGTATTCGGCGCCCGGGCTATAAAGCACAGGTGTTGATGATTGAAAAGAATAAGTTTTTGTATACATGGGGGACCTCCCTGATTTTTGTGACTTCAACTGAGACTATCATAACATTTTACACAAAAAAAGTAAATAACACATTACGGAATGGATTTCAGGCGTTTCCGATACCAGGACGGCGGTTCTCCCAGGTGCTGCCGGAAGTATCTTGAAAAATAGAACTGGTCTCCAAACTGGAGCTGTTCCGCTATTTCAGAGATGGTCAGATCTGTTTCCAGAAGAAGGCGGCTGGATTCCCTGAGCAGGAGTTGGTCCAGATACGCGCCCGGGGAAATCCCCATTTCCCTGCGGAATTTTCTGTTCAGGCTGCTTTCTGAGATATTCAGCGCGTCAGCAAGGCTGTGAACTGTGGTGGCGGCTGAAACAGGATCTTGAGCCAGCTGGAAAACAGTGCACAGCGGCTGGGAATATCTTTTTTCCCAAAGCATTTCTTCCGGAAGCAGCCGGAGAAAGCGGATCAAATCCATTGTAAGAAGAGTCTGAAGCTCCAGAGCGTCAGGAAGCTGGTTCTTTTTATATAGCTGAAGCAGCCTGTGGGTTTTTCGGCTGTTTACCGGCAGCCGGAGAGGTTCTTCGGTATGACGGAAGATATCCAGTCCATTGGGAAAAGACAGATTCACGTGGAAGTACAGTTTTTCCAGATAACAGGAGCAGTGATAGTCAATCCGCAGACCTGCCGGAAGCAGATAGCAGTTGCCGGGAAGCAGCTGTAATTTACGTCCGCTGCAGGATACATAGCCTTCCCCGCCTGCAATATAATACAGCCTGGAAAAGGGAGAGCAGACGGACTGCTGGTTCCAGGAGTCATCCAGTAAAGCATATCCGCTGTCAGAAATTTTGATGCTGAGCCTGTTCATAAACTTCAGAAGTTTGTCATTGGTAACAATATTCATATTGATTTCTCCATATTTCTGCACTATTTTTTCATGGAACTGCAGTTTATAAAGTGCTATGTTCAGTATACAGAAATAAAATGAATCCGGCAAGATATATAGAAGAAAAAATGCCGGAAAGGAGGAAATATAATGACCAGCTACGCTGTAAAAAAGACGCCGGGAAATACAGAATGGTTTGTTCACGACCGTTTTGGCATGTTTATTCACTGGGGGCTGTACTCTATGCCGGCCCGGCACGAATGGATCAAAAGCAGGGAGAAGATTACAGAAGAACATTATGATCAGTACTTCAGCCATTTTGATCCGGATCTGTATGATCCGGGGGAATGGGCAAGACAGGCAAAAGCAGCGGGAATGAAGTATGCTGTTTTTACCGCAAAACACCATGAAGGTTTTTGTATGTTTGACAGCAGGTACACAGATTATAAATGCACGAATACCCCGGCGGGCCGGGATCTGGTCCGGGAGTTTGTGGATGCATTCCGTGCCCAGGGCCTGCGGGTGGGGTTTTACTATTCCCTGATCGACTGGCACCATCCGGATTTTACCATAGACATGATCCATCCCAGAAGAGATGATGAAAATGCCGAAGCAATGAATCAGGGCAGGGATATGCGTAAGTACGCGGAATATATGCGGAATCAGGTGAGGGAACTGCTGACTGGCTATGGGAAAATTGATATTCTCTGGTTTGATTATTCCTATTCAGGACAGCCAGGCGAGAAGCCCTGGCAGAAAGGGAAAGGGAAGGAAGACTGGGAGGCGGAGAAACTGATCGCTTTGGCCAGGGAGCTGCAGCCTGGAATCATCATTGACAACAGGACAGAGATCGAGCAGGACCTGTGGACGCCGGAGCAGTATCAGCCCCAGTCCTGGGTCCGGCATCAGGAAACCGGCGAACTGGTGACCTGGGAAGCATGTCAGACTTTTTCCGGGTCCTGGGGTTATTACAGGGATGAAATGACCTGGAAATCACCGGAAATGCTGATACGGATGCTGGTGAATACAGTGGCTCTTGGAGGAAATCTGCTGATGAATGTGGGGCCCACCTCCAGAGGGTATCTGGACCGGAGGGCGGAAGAAGCGCTGGGCGTTTTCAGGGAGTGGATGAAGTATCACAGCAGGTCGATTTATGGGTGCACCATGGCGGAGCCGGAGTTTAAGGCGCCCCCGGACTGCCGTCTGACGCAGAGCGGGGATGGCAGAAGACTTTATGTGCACCTGTTCGCCTATCCCTTTCAGCATCTGACTCTCAGGGGATTTGCCGGACAAGTGGAGTATGCACAGTTCCTGGAAGACGGAAGCGAAGTGCTGTTTACAGAAGGAGTTATGGAACATTTCGCTCAGTCCGACGCGGAAATACGCCGGGATGAACTGATCCTGTACCTGCCGCCGGTGAAACCAAAATCCCTGGTCCCAGTCATTGAACTGTTTTTGAAACAGCCGTCCGTGCCTGAAGCTGAAACTGTTTCGGAGCCTTGCCGCAGTTCCGTTTGAAAATTCTGCTGAAATGGGAGAGATTGCCGAATCCGCACAGCTGTCCCGCCAGTTCTACAGAACAGCCCTGTAGAAGCAGCTCCTTGGCTTTTGAGAGGCGGAAGTGGAGGATATAATTGCCCGGGGAATCCCCTGTCACCATGCGGAACGCATTGTGCAGGCCTGTCTTGGAAATCAGGAACCTGGCAGAGAGTTGATCCATGGTCAGCGTATCCTGATAGTGGAGATGGATATAGTCCAGCACCTGATAAACAAGTTCTTTTCCGGCCCGCTCGCCAGATGTGAGCGGGCCGATCTGATGGTAGTCCAGATATTGGCGGTTCACTTTGAGGAGAAACTGGATCAGATAGATTTTCTTGTATATTTCGGCTCCGTAAACCTCTGCAGGGGATACAGTGTCATAATATACCATGCGGTCTGCCAAAAAAAGGAATTCCGGCAGCTGTTCTTCCGGCAGGGGAAGGAGGTTGGGGCAGCTGCCTCTGCGGAGATAAAAACAGTCCAAAAGATTTGCCGAAGGAGATGAAAACTCAGTAATGATTTCCGGCGAAAAATAGAAGACGTAACGGTCGTACCTGCCCGGCTCATCCATATAAAACCGGTGCAGGTCGCTGTGGTTGAGCAGAAAAAGATGATGCTTTGGCACAGAAACGGTCTGATGCTCTAACTGGCATTTCAGCCCGTCGGAGCAGGGCAGAAGTATTTCCAGCTGGGGATGGATATGAAAATGATGATTGGAAGGACGTTCGCTGATATTGTGCCTGGCAAGAAAATCATTGCGCAGAATCTCTGTATACAGCCGGTATTCCTTTTTCATGTAAACTCCTTTCCGGATAATCTGCCTTTCCCAGGAACAGCAAAAAAATGTGAAGGAAACGCAAAAAAAATTCAAAGGTTTTCTTTTATAATACAAGATAGGAAGAGAAAAAGAAAGAGTAATCTGCATAAAGAGGATGAAGGGATGAAGGATTTTTTTGATAAGGAGCGGGAGGCCAGGGCTATTTTACAGGATCTGAAGGATCAGAAAAAAACAGATTTGGATCAGAGCCAGATATTGGAACGCCTGGGAAGGTGCGTATGCCTGAAATTCGGGATGGAAGACATACCGGATACGGATCTGAAAAATCTTGCCATTTATAGTGTGAAGCTGAAAATGGCTGAGGCAGGGAAGATCACAAATACAGAGCTGCAGAGCCAGATCCGGTCCCATGACTGCCATCAGACCAGCCTGGTGGTGCAGATGAAAAATTTGTTCATCATGTTTGTAGAAAATGAGCTGGGCATCCGCCTGGAAGACGCCCAGGCAGTGAAGATCTCCACGCTGGAACAGCTGGCGGACGCGGTGATGAAGAAAATGTCGGAGGAGAGTTATGCAGAAGCTGCTGGGGGTAAGAGATGATTTCCCGATTTTAAGTGGGAATCTTGTTTATTTGGACAATGCGGCCACCTCTCAAAAACCCGCATGTGTGACTGACAGGCTGATGCGGTATTACCAGGAAGAAAACGCCAATGTATACCGGGGTGGTTACCGCCTCAGCAGGCAATCCACAGATTCGTACCGCATAGCCAGAAAAAGTATGGAAAATTTTTTGGAAGCGGAGAGCGGGGGCTCAGTGATTTTTGTCAGAGGAGCCACAGAAGCCTGCAATCTGGCGGCGGCCGGATTCTGCAGAAGATATCTGCGTCCCGGGGACAACATCGTGGTTACCGAGCTGGAACACCATTCCAACCTGCTTCCCTGGCTGGAGCAGTGCAGAATGCGGCAGTGCAGCCTGCGGATTGCCAGGGCGCAAGAGGACGGAGGCCTGCCCGCCCGCCGGGTGACGGAGCTCATCGATGAGAGAACCCGGCTGGTGGCGGTTACAGCCATGTCTAATGTCACAGGGGTATGTCCCGACCTGCCTGCGATTATTGAAGCGGCGCACAGACGAAAAGCTGCGGTGTTTGTGGACGCGGCCCAGGCAGCAGCGCACACAGAACTGCCGGCAAAGGAGCTGGATTATGATTTCCTCTGTTTTTCCGGCCACAAGGTGTACGGCCCCATGGGGAGCGGAGTGCTTTATGGGAAAAGAAAATTTCTGGATGAGATGGAGCCGGTGTTTTTCGGCGGCGGCATGGTGGAAGAGGCTGGAACAGAAAACGTCCTGTACAAATCTGTTCCGGAAAAGTTTGAAGCAGGTACGCCTGATGTAGCGGCATCATTGGGGCTGGAAACGGCGGTGCAGTATCTGGGAAAATTGGGGAGGAAGGAAGTCCGTGCCTATGAAAATCAGCTGGCCGGATACCTGCGGGAATCCCTGGAAAAGCTGAACGGGATCAGAATTCTGGGACCGGAAGGCCTGACAGGACCAGTCCTGTCTTTTGTATCAGACAGGTTATCCTCCTACGATATCGGGATGATGCTCGCTATGAAGAATATTGCGGTAAGAAGCGGCGCGCACTGCGCCCATCCATATATGAGAAGGCTTGACGCGCGGGGAGCCTGCCGGGTTTCGCTGGCGCTGTACAATACCAGGCAGGATATTGATTTTCTTTGTGCCGGGCTGAAGGAGATTTTGCATGATACAGGAAAAAGCTGAAGAAATATCAGTTGTTCAGGCCAGATGGAAGGCACGGCTGAAGCGCCTGGAAGACTGCTTCGCCCAATGCAGCTTTCTGCTGTCTCTGGGGTTAAGCAATCCAGGAAACCGGGAACTTAGGAGAGAAGACTACCGGATTCCAGGCTGCCAGACTGCCATATGGCAGAAGGTGAATTGGGAAAATGGGCGGATCAGCATCCGGTATGACAGCGATTCTGTCCTGGTGCTGGGCGTGCTGAGCATTTTTCAGGAGCTGTACGAAGAAAGGGAGATCCGGGAAATCAGGGAGAATCCGCCGGAATTTTTGGAGGAGATCAGTGAAGAAGTAATTTACAGGGAGATCAGAGAAAACGGCCTGCGCAGGTACTACGAAAACCTGTTCAGAGCCAGTTGATAAAAAGGAGGATTATGATGAGACATGCGATGGATGTGAGGGTGAACCTGAAACCAGTGTTCAGCAACATGGTGCACACGGATATCTGGGAAGGCCCCTGCCGGACGGGGACGGTGGAGGAACTGGACCCCAGGTATGAACGCCGCACAGGTTTGGAACAGTTTGAGATCTGGTGCGAGGAACTGAAGAAGCACATCAGCCCGGAGGTGAATATTCTGGAACCGGTTTACCTGGAGTATGACGAAAGCTTTACAGTGCCGGAATCAGAGTTTGAAAAGCTGGAAAAGGATGTATATCAGACGGACCTGTTTTTGATTACATACCGTGTGCCTGGAATCGAACGGTTTGGGAAAGCAGTTTCGATGCTGGATCTGGGCCCCACTCCCATAGACCTGGTTGGATTTTATAAAAATATCGGCCTGGAAGCTTATATGGCCCATGATTATCGGGAATATAACAAACTGCTGCATTATTTGAGAGTGAAAAAAGCACTGGCCAATACAAAAATGCTGATTCTGTCCGCTACAGAACAGATTCCAGCCAGCGTAAATACCAGCTGTCCGGACCTTTTGGGGCTAGCCGGCCGGTACGGCATCCGCAACAGCAGGCTGACCTTCCGGGCCGTGTTTGACGTGATGGACCAGATGGATGTGACAGAGGAAATGGAAGCCCGGGCGGAATCGCTGCTGGACCAGGCTCAGGACAGCAGCATCCGGAAAGAATGGATCTGCCAGGACCTGAAATATTACTATGCAGTGCGCCGGCTGATGGAAAAGTACGGATGCAATGCGTTTACCACTTCGTGCAAGGAGCTGTGCGCTTCCAGGCTCCCCATGAAAAATAAATGTACTCCTTGCCTTGCCCACAGCCTGAACAAAGATGACAGGATTCCCTCCGCCTGTGAAGAGGATGTGAACGTGCTTATCGCCACAATGATCCTGATGTACCTGACAGGAAAATCCACTTTTATGGGGAATCCCGTTCTGGTACCAAAAGGGCAGGGAAATGCGTCCTGGCTGAAATTGTCAGGATATGGAGCGCCTGCCGTAGAATTTGACCGGGATGTGCTGGAAATTCACCATTCTGTTCCGGGGCTGAGAATGGACGGTTTTCAGGAAGAGCCCATGAAATACCTGTTAGGACACTTTACGGCGGAAGGCTGGGGAACCAAGATTCAGGTTGACATGTGGGACCATGAGGAAAAGACAGTGACTTTTGCCCGGTTCAACAGGGATGGAGACGCGCTGATTGCGGCGCGGGGGAAGGTGCTGGGGTGCGACTTCCGTGAGAGAGGATGCAGCCCGGCCGTGTATTACGATGTGGAAGGAGGCGTCCGGGAATTCCGCCAAGCTCTGGCAAACGGCTGCTTCGGACACCATCTGGCTGTGGTTTACGGCGATTATACAAAAGAGCTGAAAGAACTGGGGGCTGTAGTTGGCTTCCGGACAGAAATATTTCAGTAAAGTAGAATGATTTTTATCAGACGCAGCGCTGACAGTACGGCGCTGCGTTTGATTTCTCCTGAGCCGTAAAACAAAGCACATCCTGGCAGGCTTCAGTATCATTTTACGTGAAAACCGAATTACGTTTGAAATCACACAGGCCATTCATCCATTTTTTCAGAAACCAATATGGCCTATGCAAAAAAATCCGTCCAGGTATTTCGGGAAGGAAAAGGAACGGCGCATGAACTGGCAGAAGCAGAGGATGAGTGAATAATCCCCGTACATTTAGTTTCCTGCAAGCTACAGCAGGAGACGGGGATTCTATGCTTTCCATATTTGAACACAGAGCATAAAAACAGCACCTGCCATAATGACAAGTGCCTTATAAAACATTATATTTTTGACAAGAAAAAAGCGCGAGACGGGATTCGAACCCGCGACCCTCGCCTTGGCAAGGCGATACTCCACCACTGAGCCACTCGCGCATTGCAGCTGTTTTTTAACTGCAAGAAATAATATACAGGATGAGACAATATTTGTCAACCTTTTTTTGAAATTCTTTTACGAAACCTCATTGCTTCACGCGTGGCTGACGGTGGGAAACAACAGCTGCTCCCTGTCAAAGGGCTGGCGGCCGGTGTCCAGGAAAAATAGGGTGGTATCTTCTTCCCTCCAGGGAACACAGTCCATACCTGCAGTATTTTCCGGCATGAAGCAGAGCGCTGCCGTCTCCGAGCGGCCCATGGAAACTGTGCACAAAACCTGATTCAACGGGACAGCAGAGCCGGGTCCGTACAGGTCGTGGCAGACTATGGTGCGCCCCTCAAATTCTGCCAGGACAATCATGTCGTAAGCTGCGGAATAGTAGATGGAATCCCGCAGGAAATTAAGGCAGTGAAACAGCAGCAGGCCCTGGTTTTCTGTCATGGAAAAGACTGAATACGGATTTCCTTTCTGATAATAGTCCAGCAGCATAGCCCTGTCCCTCTGGTCAGAAATATCCAGCTTCCGCACAGAGGCCAGAGGGACGGGCAATTCCGGCAAAGGGAAGGTACAGTGGAATTCTCTGGAAGGCTGAAAACCGAATTTGGGGTAATAATCTAAAACTGTGTCATTGGCGAAGAGATAGACTGCTTCGCTGTTTTTATATTCTGACAGGATTTTCTCCATCAGAAAACGGCCCAGCCCATTTCCACGGTAATCAGGGTGAGTCATCACAGTTCCCAGCTGAATCCATTGCCGCCGCTTCCCGCGGTGAAGGAAAGTCATTTTGTTTACAGAAACATTTGCGGCAACCGTCTGCCCGTCGGCCAGAACATGAGGAATGTAATCCGTTCCCCATCCACCTTCATGGTACCAGGGCAGGAACGAGAGGCCGAAAGTGGACCGGGCCAGATCAAAAAAGCTTTTGCGAAGCGCTTCCTGATCTTTGATGTTGGAAATATACTGAAAATCTTTTACAGTTCTCTGATTGCTCATAAAATCCTCCGTTTCTTATGAGGAAAGTCTAACATATATTACAGAAAAGAGCAATGGAGAAAGACTTTGAAGACGATTAGTTTATGTATGATTGTAAAGGATGAGGAAGAAGTGCTGGAACGCTGTCTGAGGCCGGTGAGGCCTTTTGTGGAAGAGATTATCATTGCGGATACCGGTTCAAAGGACAGTACAAAAGTAATTGCCGCAGGTTATGCGGATCAGGTGTATTCTTTTCCGTGGAATGATGATTTTGCGGCAGCAAGAAATTTTGCATTTTCAAAGGCGTCCATGGATTACTGCATGTGGCTGGATGCGGACGATGTGATGACCCAGGAGAATCTGGAAAAACTGAAAATCTGGAAAAACCAGGAGGACAGGGCGGATGTGGTCATGATGAAATATCTGACCGGAGTTGATGAAAAAGGACGCCCTTCTTTATCCTATTACCGGGAAAGGCTGCTTAAAAATCATAGCGGTTTCTGGTGGAAAGGGAAGGTTCATGAGGCGATTCCTCTTGCAGGAACAATACAATATACGGATATGGAGGTTCTTCACCAAAAAGTGAAAAAAGGAGATCCTGACAGAAACCTCAGGATTTATGAAAACATGCGGAAGGAAGGCGGGCTGCAGGAACCCAGGGAGTGGTTTTATTATGGCAGAGAGCTGTATGATCATCAGAATTACAGCAGAGCTTTGGAAGTCCTTCACCATTTTCAGGAGATGCCGGGAGCCTGGCTGGAAAATAAAATTGAATCCTGTTTGCAGGCTGCGGCCTGCCAGGAAGCGCTGGGCAATGAAACAGAAGCTATGGGAGAACTGGTTCGCAGCTTTTTGTGGTCTGCACCCCGGGCAGAGATATGCTGCGAAATAGGACGCCTGTGGATGAAGCAGAAACAATGGAAAAACGCCGCAGCCTGGTATCAGCAGGCGCTGCGCGATACCAGAAGCCTGCAGTCGGGAGCATTTATCAGAGAGGACTGCCGCGGCTTTCTTCCTGCAATCCAGCTTTGTGTCTGTTACGACCATATGGGAAGCAGGAAAAGAGCCTATGGATATCACTGCCTTGCAAAAAAATTCCGGCCGGATTCCGAATGGGTGCTGTACAATGACAGGTATTTCAGCGACACGAATTAACGTATGTCCACATAAGATAAATGGAAAGGAGTTGGTAAAATGTTTCCAAATTTTCCGCATATGAAATCCAGCTATGGGAGATGCGAGAATAATACAGGCGGGGAATATGAGGAGGAAAGAAGGGAAAGGATGGGTGGCTGCTGTCCGCCGCCCTGTCCGCCCAGGCCGCCGGTGGGACCTTGCCCTCCGGCCTGTCCTCCCGGTCCACAGGGCCCTCCCGGTCCTCAGGGCCCCATGGGCGCTCAAGGCCCTATCGGCCAACGTGGTATGACAGGCGCCACGGGAGCCACCGGACCTACTGGCCAGAGAGGAGCCACCGGATCTACAGGAGTCACCGGCCCGACGGGCCCAACAGGAATATCAGAAGCCTCTGCCGCAATGTCAGCACTTAATATATCATCCAGTACCTTTTCTGTAACAACAGATGGGACGAATATTTCTCTGCCAGTTCAACCCTATATGAATGGCTTTACAGCGGATACTACAGATTCAGAATTTACAGTTGCTCAAACTGGGACTTATTTAATTTCTTATGATATCAAAATGACATCAGGATTGCCGATGTCATCAAGAGTAACATTAAACGGGACGCCAATAACGAATTCAATTAATATTTCTTCAACATCTTCAAGTGAATATAGTGTGACTTTTATGCAGGCCTTAACTGCAGGTGATATATTAT
This sequence comes from Cuneatibacter caecimuris, assembly GCF_004216775.1. Lineage (GTDB taxonomy): Bacteria > Bacillota > Clostridia > Lachnospirales > Lachnospiraceae > Cuneatibacter > Cuneatibacter caecimuris. Next base: position 9,458 of record NZ_SGXF01000001.1, on the reverse strand, counting down.
CATTACAATTTTATGGTGTAAATGGTTTGGTTACATTACAAGCCGGTACAGGAGCGTCACTGAATATTGTAAAAATATCTTAGCGATGAGGAATAAACCATGGGAAATGTCAATGTGCCAACGTAATAGTGCTCTGTACAAATAAATGATTATTTAAGAGACTGCTGCAGTTATCTTTCTGCAACGGTCTCTTTGCAAATATAACTAAGGTTTACTTTGATTTATAGATGTGACAGCATTCTGAACGAGCGGCGTATAAGGACAGTTTTTCAGCGACACGAATTAACGTATGTCCACATAAGATAAATGGAAAGGAGTTGGTGAAATGTTTCCGAATTTTCCGCATATGAATGCTAATTATGGCAGATGCCAGAATAATACAGACAGAGAATTTGAGGAGGAACAAAGGGAATGGCCGGGCGACTGCTGTCCAGTGCCCGATTTTCCGCCCAGGCCGCCGGTGAGACCTTGCCCTCCGGTCTGTCCTCCCGGCCCACAGGGGCCTCCGGGCCCGGCAGGCCCACAAGGCCCGGCAGGTCCTCAGGGCCCCATGGGCGCTCAAGGTCCTATTGGCGACCGAGGTTTGACAGGAGCCACGGGAGCCACCGGCCCTCAGGGGCCGCAGGGGGTTCCTGGCTTACAGGGTCTTCCGGGAGCTACCGGAGCCACAGGCGCAACCGGTCCTGCCGGCAATACGAATTCTGCTAATTGTGGCTGTAAAGAGCAAATGAGAAATATCATACAGCAAATTATTACACTATATCCCAATAGTGACTTATTTGTCACATTGCAGAGCGGTGATGCAGTCGTTGGCCGTCCTGGCTCTTTGATATTAGGCCAAAACGGACGCACCGGAGTATTTGAAGTAATAAATTCTCAAAACTTAGGACAGTTTTTATCAATATGCAGTATCGACACGATTCAGATAAACAATGCGGTGTATAATGATGCAATTGTTTATCTGCCGCAGCCGGTTCCCGCTCCCACAGACTGCTGCGCTGATTGCGAAGCAACCATTCGTTCTCTTATGCCCGTCGGAACTGATGCAAATATCATAACAAGTACCCAAACTCCGACAACGGGAACAGTCATAAGAAATGAATACGGTATGATTGTACTCGCGAATGAAGACCGTACCAATATAGCGTTTATATCATCCTGCAGTATTGATCTGTTTTATATTTAATGCCTGGAACGGGCGGACATCATTGTCCGCCCGTTCTATTCAAGTGTGAACGAAAACAGCGCGTCCCATGGCCCGGTAAATAATAGTAACATTGTTACAGACAAACAGGGAATGATATGGTATCATTACAAAAAAGCTAAAGGAGAATGCAAATGGCATATTTTATTACATTTCTGGAAGGTCTGGTGACCTTTGTGTCGCCGTGCCTGCTGCCTATGCTTCCGATCTATGTGATGTATTTTGCAGGCGGCCGCGGGAAAGGAAAGCTGGGAACCCTGAAAAATGCGTTTGGTTTTGTACTGGGCTTTTCAGCTGCATTCATTATTCTAGGGGCGTTTGCCGGGAGCATAGGTGTTATTTTCAGGCAGTATCAGTTCTGGGTGAATATTGTCTGCGGTTTGATCGTGATATTGTTTGGGCTGAATTTTCTGGGCGTATTCCGCTGGAATCTTTTTCGGGGCGGTATTCACATGGGAGACAGCGTCAGACAAACAGGATTTTTTTCCTCTGTGCTGTTCGGTCTGATTTTTTCTATTGGATGGACGCCCTGTGTGGGAGCGTTTCTCGGTTCCGCGCTGATGCTGGCATCGCAGCAGGGATCTGTATGGGAGGGGATGCTGCTTCTCTTATGCTATTCTCTGGGCCTGGGAATCCCGTTTTTGATCAGCGCCATACTGATCGAGAAACTTCAGACTGCGTTTAGCTGGATCAAGAGACATTACCAATGGATCACCAGGATTTCAGGAGCTCTTTTAATCCTTGTGGGAATACTGATGATGACTGGCCTGCTGGGAGCGATGGTTGGCCTGCTCAGCAGTATATAAAAAGAGCAGCAACAGCCCCAAATAAAGGAAAACAAGGAAAGTAAGGAGAGGATACCATGAAGAATTCAATCAAATGGATTTTGGCGGCAGTTGGATTTATGATCCTTCTGGCCGGAGGAATGCTGGTTTACCGGAACCTTTCGGACAAGTATTCAGCCGCAGAGGAAGAAAGCGGAACAGGAGACAGCCGGAGGACCGATTCAGCGGAGACTTCCACGGAAAAACCAAAGGTGGAGATGCGCGATATTACAGTTGTAGACTGGGACGGCAAAGAGGTGCAGCTTTCCGGCCTGAAAGGGAAACCTATATTCTTAAATTTCTGGGCCAGCAAATGCTCTCCCTGCCGCAGCGAGATGGCAGACTTTCAGAAGGTATATGAAATCTATAAGGACAAAGTCCAGTTCGTCCTGGTTGATGCCATCGGTTTGCTGGGGGAGACAGAAGAGGCGGGAAGATCTTATATACAGGAAAAAGGATACACATTTCCAGTATATTTTGACAGGGACCTGAGCGCTGTGATGACTTATGGGATCACCAGTATTCCCACGTCCTTCTTTATTGACTCAGAAGGCTACATTGTGTCTGGTTACAGGGGGATGATGGATGAAAGCATTGTTACAAGATTACTGAACAGCATTGCGGAAGAAAAGTAAATTGATTTAATGAAAAGATACAGGAGGCAGGGCCATGATAGAATTCAGATATGACACACAGCTGTTAATTGAAGGAGAGGATCTGGATGAAGATCTCATAAGCGATTATTTTACCAGCCATTTTAAAGGAGATTGTCTTTTGGCTGTAGGAGACGAGGAATTGGTAAAGATTCATTTTCATACAAATGAACCGTGGCGGGTTCTGGAGTACTGCGCTGCTTTGGGTGAAATTTATGATATTGTCATTGAGGATATGGACAGACAGGCCCGCGGGCTGAAAGGCTGAGAACCAATGTCGTTTTTTTTCAATACAAAGCTGCTGCGCTATGTTATAAAAAATGAGGACGAGGAGTCAAGGGGATGAAAAAACTATATACGTTTATGTGGATTTTGGTGTGGAGTTTTATAGGCGTTTTTATAGGCAGCAGTATTTTCCAATACTATGACTATAAAACTCATCCAGGTTTATACGCATATCAATCGGCTCCATGGTATTTGAGCATTGAGATAAGGGGAGCCTTTACTGCTGTTATTGTTCTGGCGATTCTTTCTGCAATGTGGTTAATGAAAAAGAGAATGAAGAAAAACAGAAAGGAGTAATTTCGAAATGAAGTTTAACGAAACAACAATCCGTATTCTGGTACGGAAAGATTACGGAGAATGCTATGATTTTTATACTGAGAAGCTGGGACTGATTCCAGTCTGGGGGGATAGAAACGGCCCTTATACTTCTTTTGCTGTCAGCAGCGATGCGCCGCCCTGCTTTGCGATTTTTTCAGGCCAAGGGATGCAGCTGTTTCCGGGCTATGTACAGCCTGCTGCCGGCGGGCAGCCCGATACTGTTGTGGGCGTTATTCCTACCCTTGACCTGGACGGAGACTATCTGCGGCTGAAGAAAGCAGGCGTACAGTTTTTGAGTGAACCTCAACGTATGGAAGACTGGGGGATGCGCTGTACTTATTTTAGGGATCCGGAAGGAAACCTGTTTGAATTAAACGATGCCAGCGGAGTATGAGTAAATGAATAAGCCATGATGAGCGTCCGGAAAAAACCGTATAGCTGCTCATCATGGCTTATTTAAAAGGAAATTCAGTTTATTTTGGCAAACAAAAAGCGCGAGACGGGATTCGAACCCGCGACCCTCGCCTTGGCAAGGCGATACTCCACCACTGAGCCACTCGCGCATTGCAGCTGTTTCTGAGCTGCAAGAAATAATATACAGGATAGGGCCGCATTTGTCAAGAACTTTTTTGAAAATATCAGGAAAGATTTTCCGTCCTTTGGCTCTGCTGAAATTCATCCCTGGTCATGGAATAGCAGACCTCATCCAGGACCGCTCCGTCAAATCGTTTTGTCGCATGACGGAGAACCCCTTCATGCCGGAATCCCAGTTTTTCAATTACCCGTCTGGACTGGGCGTTGAAAGAATAGTGATAAACAGAAACCAGATCCAGTTTCAATTCTTCAAAGGCGAAGCGAAGTATCTCTATACAGGCTTCAGGCATCAGTCCCTGCCCCCAATATTCTTCCGCCAGCACGTATCCCAGCATCCGTACATTTTTAACATCCCTCTTAGCATCCCGGTGCAGCCCTGCAGAGCCGATGATTTTTCCGGAATCCTTCAGGCATATGGCCCAGCAGTCTCCTTCTTTTATAAACATCTGCAGGATCTGTTCGCTCTCCTCTTTGCTTTCATGAGGCTTCCAGCCCGCCATAGGCCCTACTTTCGAAGATTTTCCATAGAAATACAGCCCCTCTGCGTCGTCTCCGGACCATTCCCGAAGAACCAGGCGTTCTGTTTCCAATGTTTTCATCCAATCCCCCCTTATGATTATATTGAGTCTGAGTATAACACAGAAAGTGCAGTTGTCAAGGAATTTGTCAAACCTGTCTTTTCCTGATATAATGGAAGAGAATTTCTGGCAAAAACAAAAGAGAGGAAACAGCGCGCGGAGACTGGCCTCCGGTACAGCGCATTGAAAAATGAATATGACAGATGAAAAAATGAAATATCAGATACTGAAACAGACCTTCGGATACGATAGTTTCCGGACAGGTCAGGAAAAACTGGTGGACAGTATTCTGGCCGGCCGGGATGTGCTGGGAATTCTGCCTACCGGTGCGGGAAAGTCTCTTTGCTATCAGCTTCCGGCGCTGATGATGGAAGGGGTTGCGCTGGTCATTTCTCCCCTGATTTCCCTGATGAAAGACCAGGTGACGTCTTTAAATCAGGCAGGCGTGCACGCGGCCTTTCTCAATAGTTCCCTGACCTGTTCTCAGTATCAGAAGGCCCTTGTATTTGCGAAGGAGGGAAGGTACAAGATTATTTACGTAGCGCCGGAACGTCTGGAAACAGATGAATTTCTGGATTTTGCCAGAAATGTTTCGATTTCGCTGCTGGCGGTGGATGAGGCGCACTGTGTTTCACAATGGGGGCAGGATTTTCGTCCCAGTTATCTGAAAATCAGACGCTTTGTGGATCAGCTACCCAACCGTCCTGCTGTAGCGGCGTTTACAGCCACGGCCACCAAAACGGTGCGGGAAGATATCATTGATATTCTGGAACTGCGGGAACCGGAAACCGTAGCTACCGGATATGACCGGCCGAATCTTTTTCTGGGTGTTCAAAGCCCAAAAGATAGGTACGGAGCGCTGAAGAATTTTCTGGAATGCCGGCCTGAGAAAAGCGGGCTGGTTTATTGCCTCACCAGAAAACTGGTGGAAGAGGTATATGGGAAGCTGCTGGCTGACGGATTTTCCGTAACCAGATACCACGCGGGACTGGATGACCGGGAACGCCGGGAAAATCAGGAAGATTTCATCTACGACCGGAAGCAGATCATGGTGGCGACCAATGCTTTTGGAATGGGGATTGATAAGCCGGATGTACGCTTTGTGGTGCATTATAATATGCCGAAAAATCTGGAAGCCTACTATCAGGAGGCGGGGAGGGCCGGACGGGACGGAGAGCCTGCGGAGTGCATTCTGCTTTACGGCGGACAGGACGTGGTCACCAACCAGTTTTTTATCGGCCATAATCAGGAAAATCAGGATCTGGATGAGATGACCCGGGAAATTGTGATGGAGCAGGACCGGGAGCGTCTGCGAAAAATGACTTTTTACTGTTTTACAAATGAATGCCTGAGGGATTATATTTTACGGTATTTTGGAGAATACGGCAGTAATTACTGCGGCAACTGTTCTAATTGTCTCAGCCAGTTCGAAGAAGCAGATGTGACAGAGGAAGCCAAAGCCTTAATCGGATGTGTGGAAAGCAGCAGGCAGCGTTACGGCGTAAATGTGATCTGTGATACGCTGCGTGGAGCGAATACCGCAAAGATACGGCAGTACCGGATGGATGAGAACCCTTACTATGGGTGTCTGTCAAAGCTGCCGGTATTCAGAATGCGCCAGATTGTAAATTATATGCAGATGCAGGAATATCTGTCAGTGACAAATGATGAGTATGCGCTGTTAAAGCTTACCGGAAAATCTAAGGAAGTGATAGAAGGCGGAATAAAAATTGTCATGAAACTGGCAAAGGAGCAGGAACGGGCGCCGAAACCGGCAAAGGAAAAGGCGGGAAGAAAGAGAACAGAGGCGGAGGCGGCCCTTACAGAACAAGAGCAGAAAATATTCGAACAGCTCCGCGCACTGCGGATGAAAATCTCACGGGAGGAAGGCGTGCCGCCCTATGTTGTCTTTTCTGATAAATCTCTGGCGCACATGTGCCGTATAAAACCCCGGAACAGGGAGCAGATGCTGTCAGTGACCGGAGTGGGGGATTTTAAGGTCAAAAAATATGGAGAACGATTTTTATATGCGCTTGAAAAAGCGATGGAAATGTACTGCTGATCAGCTGCTGTCTACGGCCCGTGGATTGATTTCACAGACTTACTGCTATAAAATAAGAGTGTGAACACATGGTACTATAGCATGGAAGAAGAAACGGCCGGAGGATAGGTGAATGGATTGTGCAAAGATTGGTAAGCTGATTCTACAGCTGAGGAGAGAAAAGGGGCTGACACAACGTCAAGTTGCGGAACAGCTCAATATCAGCAACAAAACAGTATCAAAATGGGAATGCGGCTTAGGCTGTCCCGATGTTACATTGTGGGAAGATCTGTCCACAATACTTGGCGCAGACATTTTGAAATTGCTGAGGGGCGAGTTGATCCCCAATTGCCCTGACGTTGGTAAAATTGACAGAGCGCGGTTTTATGTATGCCCTACCTGCGGCAATATTCTGGTAAGTACCGGAAAAGCGGCGATTTCTTGCTGCGGGCGCAAGATAGATTCATTACTGCCTGCTTCCGATACCACAGGACATGATGTGACAGCAGAGGAGTCAGATGACGAATATTATATTACACTGGAACACGACATGAGCAAAGAACACTATATTTCTTTTGCAGCCTGCGTGCAGAATGACCGGGTTTTTCTCTATCGCCTGTATCCGGAACAAAGTCCGGAGTTCCGGATGCCTATAACAAAAAGGGGCGGAATCCTTTATCTGTACTGCACCAGGCATGGTTTGCTGAGATACCCGTTTCTTATATGAAAAAGAATCCCGCCTGCGGCGTGTCTCACAAGCGATGTAATTCACTACGCCGCAGTGCGATCCCCCGGAGGGGTTTGTTTTATAGAGAACGCAGTTTCCTGGGCAATAAAAAAAGCGCGAGACGGGATTCGAACCCGCGACCCTCGCCTTGGCAAGGCGATACTCCACCACTGAGCCACTCGCGCATAGCAGTTTTTTTCCAAACTGCAAGAGATAATATACAGGATGGGAGCAGATTTGTCAACCCTTTTTTGTGATTTTTTAGAATTTATTTCCTGTGCCTTCTTTGTTCAGTTAGATAATTTATTTGAACCCATAAGGAAATATCTGGAAGCAATAACCTGTGTTTTTCAACACCATTTAACGTATGTCCACATAAGATAAATGGAAAGGAGTTGGTAAAATGTTTCCAAATTTTCCGCATATGAATTCCAACTATGGCAGATGCCAGAATAATACAGACAGAGAATATGAAGAGGAGCGAAGGGAAAGAAGGGGTGACTGCTGTCCGCTGCCGCCGCCTTGCCCGCCGCCGTGTCCGCCCAGGCCTCCGGTACCGCCGTGTCCGCCAACCTGCCCTCCTGGACCGCAGGGCCCTCCCGGCCCGGCTGGACCGCAAGGCCCGGCCGGCCCCCAGGGACCGATGGGACCGCAGGGTCCTATTGGTGCTCGTGGACTGACAGGAGCCACCGGGGCTACAGGAGCCACGGGAGCGACAGGTGCAACTGGAACACCCGGTACTGCCGGAGCAACCGGCCCGGCGGGGCCGACAGGACCACAGGGCATTCCGGGTACGGTGGGTCCTACAGGAGCGACCGGAGCCACAGGGCTTCAGGGAATCCAGGGACTCGCCGGAGCCACAGGAGCGACCGGGCCACAGGGGCCGCAGGGTGTTCCTGGTTTGCAGGGGCTGCCTGGGGCAACAGGTGCAACTGGTCCAACCGGCCCTACTGGCCCTACAGGGCTGAGAGGGGCGACAGGTTACACAGGAGCAACAGGGCCTACGGGAGCCACGGGAGCGACAGGCTCCACGGGGGCTACTGGGCCTACGGGTCCGGTGGGACCTACGGGCCCGAGAGGAGCAACAGGTGCCACAGGGGCGACAGGCCCTACGGGCTCAGACGGCACGGCAGAAACAATTCAAATTAGAAGTACAACAACAGGGGAGCCTGGAGATGCAGCTGCAGTAGTAGATATAACTGGATCGCCGGATCATGTACTGGATTTCATTATTCCCAGAGGAGCCACCGGAGCGGTTGGGCCTACGGGTCCAACCGGGGCAACGGGACTGACAGGAGCCACAGGAGCGACAGGGCCGACCGGCGCCAGCGGCGCAGTTGGAGCAACTGGTCCAACCGGGGCAACGGGACTGACAGGAGCCACAGGAGCGACAGGGCCGACCGGCGCTACCGGCCCTACAGGAGAGACAGGAGAACCTGGTCCTACCGGTGAAGCTGGTCCGGCTGGTGAGACCGGCCCGGCGGCAACAATCCGGGTTGGGACAGTAATTACTACCGATCCTGGTACTCCGGCAGAGGTAATCAATGCCGGAACGGAACAAGACGCGATCTTTGACTTTTATATTCCGCGCGGAGAACCAGGTGGAGGCGGCGGAGTACCGGAGGTGCTGGCAACAGTAGACCTTTCAAACCAACCCAGCGCAGCAGGAGCGCCGCTGGCCTTTAACGACACCCCTCTGGTATCGGGAACAGCAATCACCCATGCGGCAGGCTCGACAGATGTCACCATCAATCAGGACGGCATTTATCAGGCTACGTTTCATGCTACTGTAGCAGTGGATACAGGAACAGCCATACCGGCAACATTGGTGGTCCAGCTTTACGAAAATGGTGCGCCGGTAGCCGGAGCATCTGCCCGGCATACCTTTACCGCGACGAATGAAACTGCAACGCTGTCCTTTGATGTTCCTTTCCGCGCTGCAGGGACGCCGGTGACGATACAGGTGGTTCCGGACTCAACAGGATTCACCTTCCAGGAATCAGCGCTTACCGTAATTCGACTTGGCGACGCCAGCTGAACGAAAAAATTTCATAGGAAACTACGTTCCCCGTGATACAAAACCCTTAATTAATGTATCCAGAAATGGCGCGGCCGGAGATAATCCGGCTGTGCCATTTCTGTGTGCGCCCGGCGGCGCACGTTTCTAACCGGTGCAAGTCCGGAATCCGCCCGGTAGTGGGAAGGATATAGCCGAAGGCAAGGGTGTCCATCGT